>NZ_JAERQG010000009.1:0-2500 GCF_016734805.1 Marivirga atlantica | reverse complement strand
CATGACCAGGATGAAGGTGCGGTAACACGCACTGGAGGTCCGAACCAGTTGACGTTGAAAAGTCTTTGGATGAGTTGTGGGTAGGGGTGAAAGGCCAATCAAACTGGGAAATAGCTCGTACTCCCCGAAATGTTTTTAGGAACAGCCTCGGGAGATGTTTAGTAGAGGTAGAGCTACCAATAGGACTAGGGGGAGTCAAATCCTACCAAATCCTGATGAACTCCGAATGCTACTAAATTATCCCGGGAGTGAGGGCAAGGGTGCTAAGGTCCTTGTCCGAGAGGGAAAGAACCCGGACCATCAGCTAAGGTCCCCAAATATATACTAAGTTGAACTAAGGAGGTTCAGTTGCTTAGACAGCCAGGATGTTGGCTTGGAAGCAGCCATTCATTTAAAGAGTGCGTAACAGCTCACTGGTCGAGCGACAGAGCATCGATGATGATCGGGCATTAAGTATATTACCGAAGCTATGGCAGTATTTATACTGGGTAGGGGAGCATTCTATAGGCAGTGAAGGTGTACTGTAAGGTATGCTGGAGCGTATAGAAAAGCAAATGTAGGCATAAGTAACGATAAGGCGGGTGAGAAACCCGCCCACCGATAGACTAAGGTTTCCTCAGCAATGCTAATCAGCTGAGGGTTAGTCAGGACCTAAGGCGAACCCGAGAGGGGTAGTCGATGGACAACGGGTTAATATTCCCGTACTACCTTATAGAGTGATGGGGTGACGGAGTAGTGAAAGTCCCGCGTACTGACGGAATAGTACGTTAAAGCGTGTAGGTATAGGCACAGTAGGTAAATCCGCTGAGCTTGCTGAACGTGATAGTACCACAACGCTTCGGCAGCGTGGATAGTGGACCTAATCAGACTTCCAAGAAAAACCTCTAAACATATGTATAAGGTACCTGTACCGTAAACCGACACAGGTAGTCAAGGAGAGAATCCTAAGGTGCTCGAGTGATCCGTGGCTAAGGAACTAGGCAAAATGGCCCTGTAACTTCGGGAGAAGGGGCGCCCCACTCAGGTGGGGCCGCAGTGAAAAGGCCCAGGCGACTGTTTAACAAAAACACATGGCTTTGCGAAATCGAAAGATGAAGTATAAGGCCTGACACCTGCCCGGTGCTGGAAGGTTAAGGGGGGACGTTAGCGTAAGCGAAGCGTTGAACTGAAGCCCCAGTAAACGGCGGCCGTAACTATAACGGTCCTAAGGTAGCGAAATTCCTTGTCGGGTAAGTTCCGACCTGCACGAATGGTGTAACGATCTGGGCACTGTCTCGGCCACGAGCTCGGTGAAATTGTAGTAGCGGTGAAGATGCCGCTTACCCGCAACGGGACGAAAAGACCCCATGAACCTTTACTATAGCTTCACATTGACATTGGGTAAAATATGTGTAGGATAGGTGGGAGACTTCGAAGCTGTGTCGCCAGGCATGGTGGAGTCGTTGTTGAAATACCACCCTTATTTTATCTGATGCCTAATCCCTCACAGGAGACATTGTGTGGTGGGTAGTTTGACTGGGGTGGTCGCCTCCAAAAGAGTAACGGAGGCTTTCAAAGGTTCCCTCAGCACGCTTGGTAACCGTGCGCAGAGCGCAATAGCATAAGGGAGCTTGACTGTGAGACCTACAAGTCGATCAGGGTCGAAAGACGGATATAGTGATCCGGTGGTTCCGCATGGAAGGGCCATCGCTCAAAGGATAAAAGGTACTCTGGGGATAACAGGCTGATCTCCCCCAAGAGCTCACATCGACGGGGAGGTTTGGCACCTCGATGTCGGCTCGTCACATCCTGGGGCTGGAGAAGGTCCCAAGGGTTGGGCTGTTCGCCCATTAAAGTGGCACGCGAGCTGGGTTCAGAACGTCGTGAGACAGTTCGGTCTCTATCTGTTGTGGGCGCTAGAAGTTTGAGAGGACCTGATCTTAGTACGAGAGGACCGGATTGGACAAACCGCTGGTGTATCAGTTGTGCCGCCAGGTGCACCGCTGAGTAGCTATGTTTGGATGAGATAAGCGCTGAAAGCATCTAAGCGCGAAACTTACCTCAAGATGAGACTTCTTTAAAGGAACCATATAGATGATGTGGTTGATAGGCTACAGGTGTAAAGGCAGTAATGTCATAGCTGAGTAGTACTAATTATCCGTAGCTTTCCGTAAACAGACTCTTGTGCTTATTTTATTAACTCTTTCACATAAACATGTTAATCATTACTAATAGAGTGATGATATAAAAAATACTGATACTACCGTATCATAAAGAAATTTAATACCGTGACAATAAATGTCATGAAAGACTTTATGGTGACTATAGCGGTGGGGTACACCTCTTCCCATTCCGAACAGAGAAGTTAAGCCCACCAGCGCTGATGGTACTGCCGTAAAAGGTGGGAGAGTAAGTCGTTGCCAGCTTTTTATTATATAAGGATTGTTGTTTATTCAGCAATCCTTTTTTTATGCCTAATCATTTTATAATCGCTCAATAGCGACCACTGACTATAAACAAG
>NZ_JAERQG010000008.1 GCF_016734805.1 Marivirga atlantica | reverse complement strand
ACAATTCACCTGATTCAACTTCCCAAACTACTTGAAGCTTTAAGGATAAACTGTAGTCCTTCTGGGTTCTTTTTACATATTCTTTCATTACACATTCTTTTGTGTAACGCTATTTCAGGACGAGACATTAGTTTTAATTTCTTGAGCCCTATTTAACAGATAGGGCTTTTTTATGCACTTTTGTGTTGTAATCAGATTTATATGATTAAAGCACTACTCACATTAAAGAATAAAACAGAGAAAAAATTAATAGTTGAATGGGCTCAGCAGTTCAACTACTGTCTATTCTTTAATCCTTCCGATACTGTGGATTATCCCTATTCAACTTTCCCGAATAGATTAGTTTTTGCAGATGAGCAGATACCAATTAACAATCAAAATGTATTTCAAAGTCTTAAAAATCGCTTAAATGAGCTCAATACTGAATTGTATGGTTATTTATCTTATGACATTAAAGAACAAACCCATCAAGTAATAGGTAAAAATACTGCTCAAATTAATTGGCCAAATTCAGTTTTCTTTAAACCTAAAGCTGTAATTGACTTTGATGACAAAAATGTTCAAATCACCTCTCAAAATGCTTATGATATTAAGCAAGAAATTGAATTATACTTAAAAAATAAGCAATGGACTGATGACCATAATAAAATTCATTCCTTCAAAGCTTTTTTTGATGAAGATGAATATATAAACACAGTCAAAAAACTTCAAAATCATATTTTGGAAGGGGATATTTATGAAATTAACTTCTGCATAAATTATGAAGTTAGCGCTTCTTATTTTAACCCATTAGCAACATTTTTCAAACTGTCAAAACACTCTCCCACTCCCTTTGCGAGTTTCTTAAAGTGTAATAGCAAATATGTACTGTGCGCTTCCCCAGAACGATTTATCAAATTTGAAAATGACAAAATTATTAGTCAGCCTATTAAAGGCACAGCAAAGCGTTCATCAGAGACAAAAACTGATAATCAACTAAAAGAAGAGCTTTACAGTAGTGAAAAAGAAAGAGCTGAAAACATGATGATAGTTGATTTGGTACGTAATGATCTTGCTCAATCATCCATTCCAGGTTCAGTGAAAGTTGAAGAGTTATTTGGTATCTACAGCTTTAAATATGTCCACCAAATGATTAGTACAATTGCCAGCATTCCAAAACCCGGAACCCATGTAGTGGACATTATTGAGAAGGCCTTCCCGATGGGCAGCATGACTGGGGCTCCAAAGAAAAGAGCTATAGAACTAATTGATCACTACGAAAACGTAAAAAGATCTGTATTTTCTGGCAGCATTGGTTACATAAGCAATGAAGTATTTGATTTCAATGTAGTGATCCGTTCTATTTATTTCGATGCTAAAACGCTCAAATTAAATTTTGAAGTGGGCAGTGCAATAACCTATGATTCCGACCCTGAAGCGGAGTATGCCGAATGCCAGCTGAAAGCAGAGGCAATTAAAAACATACTCGAGCTGTAAAAACTACTGCCATAATGTCATTTTTCCATTATTAATTTTTTACCTTTGCCCTAACAATTGCAAAGTATTCGCAAAATAAAAATCATTTAGTTTCTGATGAGTGAATTGATCAAGGATTTAGACATTATTGCAGAGGATAAGGCTACAGATGAGAGCTGTGGCGTTCAAATTTCTAAAGAAGAAAATACAGGTAAAAAGCGAAAGCTATATATTGAAAGTTACGGTTGTCAAATGAATTTTTCAGATAGTGAAATTGTAAGCTCTATCATGAAAGATAACGGTTTTGACACCACCAGCGATGTTAATACGGCAGATGTTGTTTTCTTAAATACCTGTTCTATTAGAGAAAAAGCTGAACAAACTGTTCGTAAAAGATTAACTGAATTTAATAAAGTAAAAGCTGAAAGGCCTGACCTGCAGATTGGAGTTTTAGGCTGCATGGCTGAAAGACTAAAAACTAAGCTTCTTGAAGAAGAAAAGATTGTTGATTTAGTTGCCGGCCCTGATGCTTACCGTGACTTACCTAATTTGGTAAAAACAGTTGATGATGGAGATAAAGCAGTAAACACTTTCTTGAGCAGGGAAGAAACCTATGCAGACATCAGCCCTGTGAGACTTAATTCTAATGGAGTTACAGCCTTCATTTCTATTATGCGTGGCTGCGATAACATGTGTTCTTTCTGTGTTGTACCTTTTACCAGAGGTAGAGAAAGAAGTCGTGATCCTTATTCTATCGTGCAAGAAGCTCAAAATTTATTTGACCAAGGTTACAGAGAAGTAACTTTATTAGGTCAAAATGTAGACTCTTATAAATGGTCACCAGAGGTAAATAATAAAGCAAGGCTTGAAAAGAAAGAAAAGCAGGAAGAAGTTGAGGTTATCAATTTCGCGAATCTTATTGAGATGGTTGCCAAAGTAAGTCCTTTACTAAGAGTAAGGTTCTCTACTTCTCACCCTAAGGATATAACAGATGAAGTACTTTATACCATGAAGAAGTACGACAATATCTGTAAGTACATCCATTTGCCTGCTCAGAGTGGAAATTCACGCGTACTTGAGTTAATGAATAGAACTTATACCAGAGACTGGTACATTAACAGAGTGGATGCCATTAGAGATATTCTTGGTGAAGATTGCGGTATTTCATCAGATATGATCGCTGGTTTCTGTTCCGAAACTGAAGAAGAGCATCAGGAAACATTAACCTTAATGGATTATGTGAAATATGATTTCTCTTATATGTTCTTCTATTCAGAGCGTCCGGGAACTTTGGCGGCTAAAAAATACGAAGACGATATTCCTCTTGAAATCAAGAAAAGAAGACTTCAGGAAATTATTGATAAACAAAGAGCACATTCTTTAGAAAGAAACCAGAGAGATTTAAATAAAGTACATCGCGTTTTGGTAGAAGGAACTTCTAAAAGATCCGATGAACAGCTTCAAGGAAGAAACACCGCTAATAAGGTTGTTATTTTTCCTAAAGAGAATTTCAAGAAAGGCGATTATGTGGACGTATTTGTTGAAGAATGTACAGGGGCAACTTTAATTGGTAAGCCAGTAAAATAAGCCAGGGTGGATATTCAAACGATAAAAAATAGATTTGGAATAATTGGTAACGCTGACCAGTTAAACCATGCCATAAGAGTTGCTATGCAGGTAGCTCCTACTGAAATGACTGTGCTTATTACTGGTGAAAGTGGTGTTGGAAAAGAGTCCTTCTCAAAAATAATACATCAGCTAAGTGCAAGAAAGCATGGGTCATTTATAGCTGTTAACTGTGGAGCAATTCCTGAAGGCACTATTGATTCTGAGTTATTCGGTCATGAAAAGGGTGCATTTACAGGAGCTCATGATTCACGCAAAGGATACTTTGAAGTGACCAACGGTGGAACCATCTTTCTGGATGAAATTGGTGAAATGCCCTTGCCTACTCAATCCAGATTACTCAGAGTGCTTGAAAATGGTGAGTTCATAAAAGTTGGTGCCTCCAAGGTTAATAAAACTGATGTTCGTGTTGTTGCAGCTACCAATGTAAACCTGATAAAAGCAGTTGAAAAAGGTAAGTTCAGGGAAGACCTATATTATAGATTAAACACAGTTCCTATTTATGTGCCACCACTTCGTGAGCGTGGTAATGATATAGAATTGCTCTTCAGAAAGTTTACAAGTGACTTTGCAGAGAAGTATAAAGTAAACCCCATAAAGCTTACTCCTGAAGCCGTAAAAGTATTACTGAATTTTCGTTACCCAGGTAACATAAGACAGCTTAAAAACATATCTGAGCAGATTTCTTTACTGGAAATGGAAAAGGAAGTTGATGCTGAAAGACTCATGAAATACCTTCCTCAAGAAGGAAATATGATGCCTGCCATATACACTGGCGATAAATCTTCTACTTCTGGTAACGATGGATTTTCAGAAAGAGACATTCTTTACAAAATCCTTTTTGATATGCGTAATGATGTAGAAGAACTGAAAAAGCTTGTTCATAGCGTATTGAAAAATGATGATTACAATGGCGATGAAATTTTAAAAGAGCATCAGGATTTATTCGAAATAAAATCATCTTCTAAGGAACCTGGAGATATAGTAGAAAGCCAGAATTACCCTTACCTTATTCAGAACTCAAAAGAAGAAGGTAGAAACAATTATGATATAGAAGAAGTACAAGATGCCGATCATGAAATTGAGGAAGAATCTCTATCATTAGAAAAGAAAGAAAAAGAGATGATTCAGCGGGCTCTTGAGAAGAATAACAACAAAAGAAAATATGCGGCACAAGATTTGGGGATATCTGAAAGAACTCTATACAGAAAAATCAAACAATATGATCTCCAGAATTAATTCACTGCTTTTACTGATTACCGTATTCTTCCTTAGTGGATGTGGAGTTTACTCTTTTACCGGAGCTTCCATTTCTCCTGATATAAAAACTATCTCCATTCAGTATTTTTACAATGATGCCGGAAACGGACCACCAAGTTTGCAGCAAACTTTTACTGAAAAAATCAGAGACTATTATTCTCAGAATACAAACTTGGAGTTCGTAGATAATAACGGGGATTTACAAATTGAAGGACTGATTACAGGCTATAGAGTTGCTCCTATTCAGGTAACGGCCTCTAATTCGCAAGGTATTGCAGATGGTGCTTCAGCTCAACGTTTGACTATTACAGTTAAAGTAACATATGTAAACACCAAAGATGAAACCTTTAACTTTCAGAATAAAAGTTTTTCGTTTTATGCCGATGACCCATCAAATGCACCATTAACTTCAATTGAAGAGCAACTGATTGATGAGATCACTGATCAGATCATTGTAGATATTTTTAATGCCACCGTTGCTAATTGGTAATTTTTTGTAAATTTATCGAACCTTAAATAAACCTAAGTGGATAAACAAAGGCTGACCATACTACTCAACGAACCACACCTTTTAAAAAAAGAGGATTACAAACACGCAAAAGCAGTTAAAAAGGAGTATCCTTATTTTCAGGCCATAACTCCCCTGTTAACAATAGGTGCAGCTAATTTTGAAACGAAAAATCATAAGCAGCATTTACAATCCTCTGCCATTTACACTTTTGACAGAAAGCATCTAAAAGAACTTTTGGCTGCTCCTGATGAAAAACCAACATCCAAAACACCTGAACAAAAGGCTGTTAAACCTACTGTAAGCATTATAAAGCAAGATCAGGCTGTTCCAACAATAAAAGTAAATGATCAACATTTACCTGATTCATTTTTCGAAGAGCTGTACCAAGAAATGGACAAGCTTAAGAAATCAAAAGAACAGTATAAAACACTGTTATCGAAGCTTGAAAATGATACTATAAAATCGGTTAAGGCAGAAACTAAGAAGGAGGTAAAATCATCCGCAAAGCCTAAAACAACCAGAAAAGCTAAAGCCACTACAAAGACTACCACCACTAGCAAAGCCGAGACGAAAGCAAAAACTACAAGTTCCAAAAGGAAAACCACATCAACAGCTAAGTCAAAAAAAAAAGAGGCAGTAAATAGCGAAGAACATCATTCAATAATTGATGAAATTAAGCTAAAAGAAATCAAGGCCATTAGCGATGAGCATCTTCAAGAGCAAATCAACCTGATCACAAACTTTATTGAAAAAGAGCCTAGCATTAACAAAAAAATGATTAATCATAATGTTGATGCCAAACGTGCAATCGAAGATTTATCAGAAACCAGCACTCACCTATCCGATGATGTTATATCAGAAACGCTGGCCAAACTGATGGTAAAACAAGATAGAAAAGAGAAGGCAATTGATATTTACAAGAAATTAATTTGGAAATTTCCACAAAAAAAGACGTACTTTGCCGATCAAATCAAGAAATTAAAATCAGAAGAATAAATACATGTTAACGTTAATTATCACATTAATAATCTTAGTTGCCATTTTACTTGTATTGGTAGTTTTAGCTCAAAACTCTAAAGGTGGTGGTTTATCAAGCCAATTTGGTGGTTCTGGTGCTAGTCAAATAGTTGGTGTTAAGAGAACCGGAGATATCTTAGAAAAAATTACCTGGGTATTAGCAATAAGCTTAGTGGTATTATGCTTATCATCTTCAATAGTTATTAAAACCACTCAAGTTGATACAGGTTTCACAAGTCCTAACTTAGAGAAAGTACAAGACGAAACTTTATTACCTGGTTTAGAAGGTGGTGGCGAAGAAGGTCTTCTACCGGCAGAAGGTGAAGAAACTGAAGGAGAAAGCGCTGAAGGTTTAGAGTCACTTCAAGAAGATTCAACCAGCAACTAATTTAAAAACATATCATTTATTAAAAGGGATGTATCTGCATCCCTTTTTTTATGCCCAAAAATCAATAACTACTGACAAATAATCAGTTATTTGAAATCATGAAATAAGTGTGTCAGTAAAGGCCTCAGAACATCTGTAAAAATGGCATTAATTAAGGTATGGCACATAAAATGCTACTTGCATCACAGATTTA
This sequence comes from Marivirga atlantica, assembly GCF_016734805.1. Classification (GTDB taxonomy): domain Bacteria; phylum Bacteroidota; class Bacteroidia; order Cytophagales; family Cyclobacteriaceae; genus Marivirga; species Marivirga atlantica. The sequence continues at coordinate 21,235 of NZ_JAERQG010000008.1, read as the reverse complement.
AAATAGAATCAACTTAATCAAATAAAAACTAAAATGTCAAACGTAAAAATTAAACCATTAGCGGATAGAGTTCTAATTGAACCTGCTGCTGCTGAAGAAAAAACAGCCTCAGGTATTATTATTCCTGACACAGCTAAAGAGAAGCCTCAAAAAGGTACTGTTGTAGCCGTTGGTAATGGTAAGCCAGATGAACCTTTAACTGTAAAAGTGGGTGATACTGTTTTATATGGAAAATACGCTGGCACTGAATTAAACCACGAAGGTGCTGATTACTTAATTATGCGTGAATCTGACATATTCGCTGTCCTATAATCATTAAACTAAACATTATTAAATAAAAATATTATGGCTAAAGATATTTCATTTGACTTGAAAGCCAGAGATGGCTTAAGAAAAGGAGTTGATAAGTTAGCAAATGCAGTTAAAGTAACATTAGGTCCTAAAGGAAGAAATGTAATACTTGACAAAAAATTTGGTGCACCTACCGTAACAAAAGATGGTGTTTCTGTAGCAAAAGAAATTGAGCTGGAGGATGCTATTGAAAATATGGGTGCACAGTTAGTAAAAGAAGTAGCATCTAAAACTGCAGATGAAGCTGGTGACGGTACTACAACTGCTACTGTTTTAGCACAAGCTATTTACAAGCACGGTATCAAAAACGTTACTGCTGGTGCTAACCCAATGGATTTAAAAAGAGGTATCGACCAGGCTGTTAAAGCAGTAGTTGAAAACCTTCAGAAGCAATCTAAGAAAATCTCTAACAGTGGCGAAATTGAGCAAGTAGGTACTATTTCTGCTAATAACGACAGAGAGATTGGTAAAATGATTGCTGAGGCAATGGATAAAGTTGGTAAAGATGGTGTGATCACTGTTGAAGAAGCAAGAGGTACTGAAACTGAAGTAAAAACTGTTGAAGGTATGCAGTTTGACAGAGGTTACCAATCTCCGTACTTCGTAACCAACACAGAAAAAATGGAAGCAGAGTTAGACAATCCTTATATCCTTATTTACGATAAGAAGATTGCTAACATGAAGGAATTACTTCCTGTTTTGGAAGCTGTTTCTCAAACTGGTAAGCCGTTATTAATTATTTCGGAAGAAGTTGAGGGTGAAGCACTTGCTACATTAGTAGTTAACAAAATCAGAGGATCTCTGAAAATTGCTGCCGTTAAAGCTCCTGGATTTGGTGATAGAAGAAAAGCTATGCTTGAAGATATAGCTATCTTAACTGGTGGAACTTTAATTTCTGAAGAAAGAGGTTATAAGTTAGACGGTGCAACATTAGATTACTTAGGTACCGCTGAAAAAATCACTATCGATAAAGACAATACTACTATTGTTAACGGTAATGGTAAAAAAGAAGATATAGAAGCGCGTGTAAACCAAATCAAACAGCAGATTGAGAACACAACTTCTGATTACGACAAAGAAAAACTACAAGAGCGTTTAGCTAAACTTTCTGGTGGTGTGGCTATCCTTTATGTAGGTGCTGCAACTGAGGTTGAAATGAAAGAGAAGAAAGACAGAGTTGATGATGCACTTCATGCAACCAGAGCAGCTGTACAAGAAGGTATAGTAGCTGGTGGTGGAATTGCATTATTAAGAGCTGTTGCTGCTCTTGAAGGTTTAAAAACTGAGAACCTTGATCAGGATACCGGTGTTAACATTATCAAATTAGCTCTTGAATCTCCATTAAGAACTATTGTTGCTAATGCCGGTGGTGAAGGATCAGTAGTTATTCAAAAAGTGCTAGAAGGAAAAGATGATTACGGTTACAATGCTAGAACAGATGTTTTCGAAAACATGTTTGAGGCCGGAGTTATCGATCCAACAAAAGTTACAAGACTGGCACTTGAAAATGCTGCTTCAATCGCAAGCTTGTTATTAACAACCGAATGTGTAGTTGCAGATGTAGAAGAAGATGAACCAGCTGGTGGCGGAATGCCAGGTGGTATGCCAGGTGGCATGGGTGGAATGATGTAATCTATGTAAACACATACATTCTTAGAAGAAAACAAGGGCTTTATCGATATGATAAAGCCTTTTTTTTTACTTTTAGTTATTAAGAGTAGCTTTACATAAACAAAAACCTAAAATGGAAAAGCAACATATATTCGATCAATATCAGGAATTCATATTATTTCTATTGATACATGTTGGTAACTCTGACTACAGCCTTAAATCAGCCGAAATTGAAGTTATCTTATCTAAAATGGAAGATTACTTCCCTGATATAGAAGATACTGATGAGCTAAGGTCAACTTTTATCTCCTATCAGGATGATTATCAAGAATTAAATGATTCTGATATCAACCACATCATTTACCATAACTATCTTCATTTTAAAGATAAGCATGTAAATGCTAACCGTATTATGAATGACTTAAATGAAGTGATTATGGCAGATGGTTTGATTCATGAAATGGAAACCAAAGCTTTAGAGTCATTAAAAAAGTTATTGAATGTAAGAGACTAAGCTTTCAAAAAGCTAAAGCAAATACATTACTGCAATAAAATGTGTTATCGTACCAATTAGTACAAAAACATGCCATATGGCATGGGCAAATAACATCTTTTTATTACTGTAAAATATGGTGCCAATGGTATAGCTAATACCACCTCCCAATAAAAGAAATAACACGTGTGTTGGTAACGATTGATAAAGTGACTTTGCTATAAAAACTGCAATCCATCCCATTCCCAAATAAAGAATAAGTGAAAGTCTCGGAAATCTGTGTGTATAGAATATCTTAAAAAAGATTCCCAGGAAAGCAATTAACCAAACTACTCCAAACATTACCCATCCTAGCATCCCTCCTATCCCCAATAATAAAAAGGGCGTGTAAGTTCCTGCTATTAAAATATAAATGCTAATATGATCGAAAACTCGTAGCAATGCTTTTGTTTTCTTATGCTGAATAGCATGATATAGCGTGGAAAAAGTATACATCAAAAGAAATGCACTACCGAAAAAGGCACTGCTTAATACATGCAACGAACTTCCGTTAATTACGGAAAATGTAATCATTAGAGAGATAGCAACCACACTAAATAATATACCAAAACCATGAGTAAGGCTGTTAGCTAATTCTTCTTCTGCAGTTTGTTCGCGTTTCATTTATTGATCTTATACTTAATAAAACAAATAGGTATTGCCTCATAATTTTATTAATTTTGTATACTATTAAAAGAAATCATCTCTTTCAAGTCCTTCACCTCTTCTTTTTTATGAAGGATTTTATAGTTAGTAGTCCCTTTTATAGCACATTCAGGTAAAATTTACCTGTCTTAATTTATAAACTTAAAGATAATTAATGTCAAGATCGCAGAATAGTTTTATAAAGAAACAGAAAGAAAAGAAAAAGCAGAAGCGCAAAGAAGAAAAGCAAGAGCGTAAGGAAATAAGAAAGGAAAATGCTCGTAATGGAACCTTAGACGAAATGATGGCTTACGTTGATGAGTATGGAAACATCCTTGATTCACCTCCCGAAAAACCTAAGAAAGACTCCAAAAAAGATAAGGACAATTCGCCAAGCGAAGAAGATTAGTTTTTACATCCAAAAGGCGAGTTGATGCTCGCCTTTGGGGTGATAAATAATTTTAGATTTATCTATCCTCTTAAAGTAATAGGCCTTAGCCATTTACCTAAGTAATTTATATTTTATCACTTTAAGAAACAACAAAAACCACTTATATTTTGTCTTGTTTTAAATTCACTAATTCATGACTAAATACCCGCTATCTTTAATAAATGCCTTTACCAATCCTAAGATAGACTTCTTAGGTAATCCTTGTGCTGTAGTATTGCTTTCATCAGCGATATCCGATGATCAGATGCAGCAAATAGCTAGTGATTTAAGTCAGCCTGCTACAAGCTTTTTAATCCCTCAGGGAAATGCACAATATGATGTTCGCTGGTTCGCTCCAGATGAAGAAATACTATTATGTGGACATGGTTCACTTGCTGCCATGGCTTTTCTCTTTAACCGAGACGCTTCACTTAGATCTATTACCTTAAAAACAAAAACAGCTAAGCTGATTGAAGGCACACCTTATCAAGATTATTTTCAAATAAAGCTTGACCGAATAGAACATAAAAAATCAAACGCTCCCAAAAACCTAGAGGCAGCTTTAGGAGAGGAAATAACTGCTTATTATGAAACTGATAATAAGCATATTGTTGTTCTTAAAAATGAGCAGGCTTTAAAGCGTATGAGCCCTGATTTTGAAGCTTTGAGAAAAATAGATGTTTTTGGGTACTCTGTAACTGCAAAGTCAGATGAAGAAGAGGTTGACTTTGTAAGCAGAACCTTAGTGCCACATGTAAAACAGCTTGAAGACCATGCAACAGGATCTTCCCACGCCTTGCTACTTCCATTGTGGCAAAAGGAATTAGGCAAAAATGAATTTGTAGCTAAACAGCATAGCCCAAGAGGTGGTTTTTTTAAAGCACAAATTGATAGTGATTATGTTTATTTGAGAGGAAATACTACATTGAGATTTAAAGGAGAATTAATTGTTGAGTAATTTATGAAGCATCTTAAAACATTTTTAAGCCTTACTTTAATAATATGCATTTCAGCATGTAATAAAGAGGACATATCGGTTGACGACAACTTTGATCCAGGCACTAATGAATATGTGAATGATTGGATATATACTAACCTATCTAACTATTATTATTGGGAAGAAGACTTACCAGCTCGTTCAATTACAGATGCTAATCCTGAAGATTTTTTCTACAGCCAACTATCTACTCAAGACCGATTCTCATGGATTCAACCAAATTTCATAGAGCTTCTTAACTCCTTACAAGGCGTTAATACTGAAGCAGGTTATGAATTCATATTGTTCAATGATCCACAAATTGAGAATGGCGTGATTGGGCAAATAACGTATATCAAAGAAGGCTCTCCCGCAGCAACAGTGGAAGGCATAAAACGAGGTGATTTGTTTTACCAAATCAATGGCTCATCGTTAAATATTAACAACTACAGGTCACTTCTTGGAGAAATATCTGAGCCTCATAGCTTGACTTTTAAAAGATATTCTTCGGAAACAGAAACATTTACAGAGATAGGACAAAAAAACTTTACTACAGCCGAAGTTGCCGAAAAACCTATTTACTTAGACACTGTATATGAAATCAACAATAAACGTATAGGTTATTTAGTTTACAATCTTTTTAGTACAGGTGAAAAAGCTGATGATGACTCCTACCCTTACCTACAAAATATGGATGCAGTTTTTAGTACTTTTAAGGGAAAGGGTATTCAACACTTAATTTTAGATTTAAGATATAATAGTGGTGGTGCAGAAACTGCGACAATTAACCTGGCTAGTTTGATTGGTGCAGGTATTACGCAAAATGATGTGTTTATCAAGAGAGATTATAACGATCTTTATGAGAACTTTTTAATAGAAAACTACGGAGAGGAATCGCTATTAAGATATTTCACAAACAAGGCCGAGAATATTGGTTCTAGCCTTGTTGATCCGGAATTGATAGTACTCACATCAGGAAGCACCGCTTCAGCTTCTGAACTTTTAGTAAACGGATTACTACCGTATATGAATGTTTTTATGATTGGCGATACAACGGTAGGTAAAAATGTAGGAAGCGCCTCCATATATGAAGACGATGATCCTGATAACACTTATGGCATGCAGCCTATTATTACCAAATCATTCAATAGTAAAAACCAATCTGACTATTCTCAAGGTTTTTATCCTGATATAGCCATTAGAGATTTTGGTTTAGATAAAAAAGAATTAGGAGACAAAAATGAGCTTCTGCTAAATCTTGCTATTAGTTATATAACCGGTGATGGAATTAATACAAGAACACTCCTGAATCAGCATAATTATGCTAATAGAAGAAAACTAAGTAGCAGTCAGGAATTAAAAAGAAGTTATGGTATATACAATATAGAATTAGAGGAACTATTAAAGGATGATTGACTTACATATCATCCTCTACTCCTTTAATTTCAAAACTCATATCTAATGATTCCTTGAAATCAGTTATTTCTTCTTCCATTTCTTCATCACCTTCAACATAATTCCATGTCATGTCAAGCTCCGTGTTATTGTTATCTTGAATATCTTTAATGTCAGATAATAAATCAAAAAGACATTTTGAGGAGGAAGTATTGAAATATTTAAGAAAGATTCTAACACTTAATTTTGCTGGGCCAGTTTGACCAAAGGCTTTTAACTTTGAACGAAGCATACTAAAGAGCATTACTACATCCTCATCATAAGATTTACCTATAATCTCTAACTCAGCATTATTTTCGTCAAACTTAACATAAGGTGCTGCCTCTTTGGCTGGAATTTCAAGAACGCTCATTTTATATATTTGTATAGTTTTATGATTTAACTGCTAACATGAACTAGCAATATCGTATTTTAAATTAATTCTTAAAAATTAGTTTAACTTATCTTACTTCTCGCTATAATAAATATAATTTCTTTATAAATGATTGAAAAATTGAAATTTTACTTTAAGTTTAACTTTCAGAATGAGTTATAAACATCAGATTTACAACAATATATACATGTCAAAGCTTAGTAAATTGATCAGTTTTCAATCTTTACTGTGGTTTTTGATATTTATAGGACTTGAATCCATATTTCTATTTGGAGCTTCAAGTCTGTTAAGATCTGATATAGCGTACTTTTCAATTATTTCCATATTGCTCATCATTCTTTTGCTTGATAATCTTTTAAAAAATAAACTTCATTATTTCATTCGGCCAAAAACAAGTGTCAGTTTTTACTACAACATTGGCAACGTTGGGATTCTTGTTTTCGGTGGGTTAATGCTGTTTCTAGTGTATATTAATATTGGCAAGCAAGGACTGACTTCTTCCTTTGGCACTGTTGGTTCAATTACACTTTTGATTGCTTTACCCTTTGTTTTTCTCCTTTGGCTAAGTTTCACAAGAATCTCAAAGGGGTCTGTTCTATTCCATTTAAATGAAGGAACTACTTCAAACTATCAAATTATTGAACCCTACCTTGTGATTATTACCCTTGCTATATTTGGTATTGGCTTTGATTTCTTACCAAATAACCATATCACGCTTTTTATTGTCCCATTAGCGTTGGTAATTGTATTAGCAATTGTTAACATCTTCCTGAATGCTGTCTCTCTAAAATGGTTATTAGATTCTTTTAAAAAATATGAAACTACAAAAGAGACGGAAGTAAATGACTCATTTTCAATCTTTGAAATTAATCCATATGGTTTTCTCGATAACATTGAAAAGGTATTAATTGAATCAAGTAATGATAACCGCATCAGGGCTCTTTACACGATTAAATCATTAGCGGCAATTGATAAAATTGGTATTCTTGAAGAATTGCAGAAAAAAGATATTGTATTGAATGACCCTACTAGTAAAGGAGTTTTAAATGATACACTTAGGTATTTAAAACAAATTCAAACTAAGGTTGGTGCTATTGAAAACGCATATGAGTATGTAGAGCAATCATCTGACATAGATGTGATTAAAGGTCTTCTAAGGCTTCAAATTGATTACTCGGATAAAAACCTGGTTATTAAACTATTGAATGACAATCGTTCTTCAGTAGTAAAAGCAGCATGTTTGGTAGCAGGCCATCATGATGATATCAATTTTATTTCAATTTTAATAGAGCGCCTGAGTAATCCGAGAGTAAGTATTTACGCTAGATTTGCACTAGAAAAAATTGGGTTTAAAGTTGTTAAGTATTTAGAAATTGAATTTAGCAAGAATAAAAACAACCTGTTTTTCACTGAAGGCTGTTTTGAGATATTAAGTAAAATTAATAACCCCTATGCCCATCTACTCCTGTTTTCTTCATTGAGAGATTCTAACAAAAACATAATTAGAATTGCCGCTAAAAAGATTATTGACATATATAAAAAACCGCCACAAGAGAAAAGAAGTAATTTTGGTGATTTATTTAATGAACTCATTCTCAACACACTTTCCAATATTTTCATAATCAGAAACATCAAAAAAAGTAATGAAACCTTTTACCAACTGAAAACTGCTTTTGAAAATGAGAATAAGGAAAACATTACCCTAATAAGAAAATTGATGCAGCTCTATTACTCAAAAGAAGTAATAGATGAAATATTTGACGCTTATCAATCTGACAACGTACATGAACACAATCTTGCCAATAATTTAGCTGATTTACATATCGATGATAATCTTATTGTTTTGAACAAGATTAAAGTGCTATTAAGCCCAGATGATAGCAGACTAAGAGAGTTTATCTTGGAAGAGTTTCCTGATTTTGAGTTCGATAATATTTTCGATTCCGAAGAAAGCCTTATTTGGCATATTCTTAATATGGACTATGATAAAGTAAATAATTGGACCAGAGCCTGTGCTATTAATACGCTTCAATATTTATATGCTGAAGACATACCTTTTGAATTAGCTACAGAATTCCTCAATGAAAACAGATTAATGCAGGAAACCGCTGCATTATGCATCTATCAAAACTTACCTGAGTTTTACAGTATTTATCTTAATAGACTCGAAAATGACAAAGCAGTAAAGCTTGACTTTATAGTAAGATCAAATATTGAATACAGTGACGACCAAAAATTGAGAACTGATAACCTTTTACTGTATGATAAAATTCAATTCTTATCCAGCATCCCATATTTGAAAGAACTAACAACAAATGAAATAAACACCTTTGAGTCATTCTTTAAACCAGTAGTACTGGAAGAAGGTAATCATCAGATAAGTTTAAATAATGAGGATGATGCAGGCTTTTGGATCATAGAATCGGGAAATGCCAATTTCAGTAATAATGGTCTTGACTTTAAAGCATTTGAAAAAAGAGATATTATTGATGTGATGCCATCATCTGCTCAATCTGGTCATGTATATTTTAACCTTGATAGGCCTGCACGTTTTTTAGTAATTGAGAAAATCGTTTTATTGAATATTTTAAAGAATTCATATAATATTATATTTGATAACATTCAGGAAATATCAGATTTTTCATCATCTTTACAGGTTGTTGATACTCAAAATGATAAGGTAGCTTGAGGATTATTATAAGTCATATTGTTCTTCTTTTTTTAAGCCTAAATAGTTTAGCACAAACTTTTGACGTAACTAACTATAATGCAGCAGATTACCTTGGAAGAAGCAATATTTATGACTTCACTCAAGATGAACAGCTAAATTTCTATTTTGGCACTGACTACGGCATATTAAAATTTGACGGTTACCAGTTTAGTGAATTTAACATACAGGGCATTAAAGGTGACCTTAAAATCAAGAGAATTCAGTACGTTCAGGATCAACTGTTCATTGCTACAAAGGATAAATTGTTTCTGTATTCCTTTAAAAATGATTCCCTATCAACTTACTATGATCAACCTATAAATTCTATTCAAGTTAGCGGTGAGAGTATTTATATCCTGACTAAAAACAAACTTTTACAAACCTCTATAAGTGAATTATCAAAGCTCAACACCTTATATGAGAATACATCAGTAATTTTCAATACAGCCTTCATTACTGATTCTACCAAAATAATAGGTTCAAGTGATGGACTTTTCATAAACAAACAAGCTAATGTTTATGAACAGACCGGAAGTTTTGTTGATGTTCAGGCTATATATGAAAATTATGATTCCTCCTTGTTAGTTTTAGGAAAGCATAAGGTTTTTAAATACACGGGAGATAATGTAAGCCAGCAACTTAGTTTTGACAACCTTACCTTCAAAGGTTTTATTGTTAGTGACTTAGGTGACTTATGGCTAACAACCGATAATAAGCTTTTAATTACTTATAATGGCACGAAATCTACCTACCTAACAGAAGATAATGGCATCAGGAATTTTCAGATAAACAGACTCAAAGTAGACAAAGAATCTAATTTATGGCTATTGGGAAAAAATGGTTTGAGTAAAATCAATATCAATCAACCAATTAACCAATTACCTTTCAAAATCAACGGCAGTGCTTTTCTTCATGAAAATTCAGTGCTATTAGTAAAGGATAACCAACTCAGTATTTTCACCCAGAATAAAGAGTTTACAAACATTAGTGCTAAAATGTTGGGTGAAAATCCTATTAGTGCGGCCTTTGTAAATGGCCACTGGATAGTCCTATCAAATAACAAGTTGTACACCATCAACAATAATCAGTTGCAGCTTCAATTAAAAAACCTACCCCTTAACAGCTTATACGCATTCAAAAACTCACTTTATGCAATTGATAGTGATAGTAGATTTATTCAAGTAAGTTTAGAAAACTTTGAAATTGAGAAGAAATACCCTACCAACTCTATCGCTAAGGTTTTAGTAAATGCAAAAAACATAGAACTAATTGAAAAGGATGGTAGCGTGCATACAGTTGATTCAATCGGTGACATTAATCAGAAAGTTATCACGCTTCCTAAGTACATTATTTCAAAAAATATAGCGAGTTCCACAAATGGCTATCTCAGCTATGAAAAGGATAGTCTTGAACTTATTAATCCTGAAGGAAAAATTTGGAAGGTAAGTTTATCCAGGCTCTCAAAACAATCTGGATTGGAAATATTCAACGTATTTGAAGATTCAAATGAATACATATGGGTTTCAACTAATAAGTTTGTTGCCCGAATTTCATTAAAAAAATCCCAGGAAGATTTTGAGATTGTTGAATTCATCACGTTTAATGCAAGGGATAATTTCTCTTCCACTTATTTTAGCGAAGTCCTGGAATTGGCTAATGAAAACCTCTTATTTATTCATGAGAATAATATTACGCTTTATAACCCATATCTCGATATTCCAACACTAACTCCTCCTGGAGTTAAAATCATTAGTGCTACAGGCTACAATTTTGATAGATTTAATAATATTAGCGATACAGTTAATTTATTAAGAAATAATAAACTGAATTATAGTAATTTAATATCCATAAAAGCTTTTGCACTAACACATACAAAGGCTCACAAATCATCAATTCAATATAGAATTCCTACTATTAATTCAAATTGGCAAACCTCGAGATTTAACGAACCAATTCTTATAAATGACTTACCAGTAGGGAGTAATATTATTGAATTAAAAGGAGTTAATGCCAATGGAGTAGAAAGTGATCAGAAAACAACAATAAACATAGTAGTTAGTGCTCCCTTTTGGCAAAAATATTGGTTTTATGGCACTTCATTAGGTGTTCTATTATTAATTGGGTTTATCGGCTATAGAAGTGTTAATAATTTTAAGGACAATAAGACGAAGGAACTTCATGACAAGCTCGATAAAGAATTAGATGATCTTGAAAGACGCTCACATTTGCAAATCCTTAAGGCAGAAAGATTAAAGCAATTAAACGACTTAATTACTTCACAGAAAGGAGAGCTAGAAAAGAAAAACAAACAGATAGAATCTCAGAAATACGAATTATCTCTTACAAACGAGCAAATCAAAAAGCAAAAAGATTTACTTGAAGAAACTAGTAGTAAGCTGAAGGCAAGTATTAATTATGCGCAAAGAATACAAAATGCCCTAATGAGCACAGAGGTTGAAATTAAAAATGCTATTGATAAAAGCTTTGTTTATTTTCAGCCAAGAGATGTTGTAAGTGGAGATTTCTTTTGGTTCAATACCGTCAAAAATGATAAGGACGAGGAACTACTTGTTTTGGCAGCAGTAGATTGTACTGGACATGGTGTACCTGGCGCCATTGTGAGTGTTGTGGGTATGAACTTATTGAATAACATTACTAATCTTAAAAATATTCATGAACCTGGAGACATCCTTTTTGAGCTAAATAAAGATATTATTGACAATCTTCGTCAAAATGAAACTCAGGTTAATGATGGTATGGATATGACCTTGGTTACCATCAATAAAGTAACTAAAGAAATTCGCTTCGCTGGTGCAAAAAACCCTTTGATGTATATTGAAAACGGTGAATTAATAAGAATTAGAGGTGATAAGTACGCAATTGGCGGACAGCAAAGAGGCACTGATAGGAGTTATACAACCCATAGCTTAGCCCACACCGGAGTAGAAAGAATGTTTTACATTTTTTCAGATGGTTATCAGGATCAGTTTGGTGGTGAAAAAGGCTTCAAGTTCTTAACCAGTAATTTTAAAGAGCTTTTATTAAAAGTTCATGATAAGCCCGTGCTTGATCAAAAAACTATCATTCATGAAACGATTGAAGATTGGAAAGGAGATTACGCACAAACAGATGATATATTAGTAATAGGTTTTAGATTTTGAATTTCAAGGATAAATATACCATCATCGTTAAGTTCACACAGAACGATAACATTCCTTCATCCACGTATGATAAGGGCTGGGTCGATTTTTTTATAGATTTTCTCAAAACATCGCTTCAATATCAAATCACTGGTGACATTGATGTGGTAAAAAAGTCGGAAACAGATTTAATAAGCGCTGGAGATTTTAATACCTCTGATTTAATTCTTTACATCCTATCCCCTGCTTTTGTATTTTCATCTAATATAAATCAGGATGCTGAAATATTGGAAACTGCCTTTAATTTTGACATTCCCTTTATTAATAATAAAGTTAAAAAAGTATTCAAAGCTCCTGTTAAAATTGAAGATCTTCCATTATCACTATCTACACCTACTTATTATAGGTTTTATGATTTGAACGAAGGTAATTCAAATGAATATGCTACCTACGAAGGCTGGAATGAATATCAAACAAATAGTGAATACTGGCATGTATTTGCGGATGTTGTTAGCGATGCGTTAAAAATTTTCTCTCAAGATGAGAATAAGAGCATCGGCAAGATATACATATCTAATAAAAGCGATAACTATTTTAAATATCGCAATACATTAAAAAGGGAATTAAGTGCTTTTGATGTAGAAATATTCCCTGATGAAGATTTCTCTATTGAAGCCAACTACATGGAAGATCCGGAAATTTTCTTTATGAAAAAATGTAATTTAGCTTTACACTTTCCTGATGAATTTTTAGACCTGAGCAGTGAAACCCGTTCCAGTGCCTTTGGCAAATTACCTGAAAAGGTTAGATATATTTGGTTCAATCCGCTGGAAACTCTTATTCCTGAAAGAAAAGCTAAGTATGATGAATTGAAAATTCAATTGAAGCCTTATCAGAATATTGAAGCTATTGAATCACCTATTGAAGAGTTAAAATCCATCTTGAAGTCGAAATTGCTTTCGCCAACTTCAGCAGAAACAGAAGATGTCATCCAAAAAGATGTTATCTACGTACTTTCTGACACAAAGATTGATACCAAATTAAGAGACCTTATACAGGACACAGAGCCTGTTACATCTAAATATGAAGTCAAAATTTTGAGTAATGTGCAAAATGTTGCAGATTACAGATTAATGCACTATGAACTACTCAGAAAAGCTGATAGGTTTATGATCTTCCATTTTAAAAATAATAGCGAATGGCTAAAAACTATGGTGTCTGAAATTAGAAAGGCGCCAGGTTTTAATAGAGAAAAACCGATAGCTGGTAAATATATTGTAACCTCAACCAACGATATACCTGAGTCATATGTAAATCAGCAGTTTAAATTAATAAATATTGATCAGCCAAGTGATATCATTAAGGTATTACCTGAAATACTATAATATAAGTGATAGAAACTGTAGACAATAAAGTAGATAAAAACTTCAATCCGTTCCCAGGTTTAAGGCCTTTCGGAACTGATGAGAGTTTCCTTTATTTCGGGCGTGAAGGTCAGAGTGATGAGGTTCTATCAATATTGGAAGAAAATAGATATGTGAATATCTTAGGCTCATCCGGTACAGGTAAGTCATCTCTAATGTTCAGCGGGGTAATCCCTACCCTTCATGGTGGTTTCATTACTAAGGCAGGAATTGACTGGGAAATAATAACTGCTAAACCAGGACTTAATCCTATCAGAAACTTAGCTGAAGGTTTCAGAAAACATTTAGAGGCTAAAGAAGATGATGAAAACCTCGATGAAATTACATCCATTATTAACCAAAACCTTTTCGAGGCAATACTAAAGAAGAGTACCAAAGGCATAGCCGATCTTTATCAGTTTAATAAGCATTTAAAAGGAAAAAATTTACTTATATACCTTGATCAGTTTGAGGAGATTTTCAGATTCAGAAAGCTTGGTACCTTATACCACTTGAATGAATCCTTAGCTTATGTTAACCTTATTCTTGAAGCTGTAAATCAAACTGAACTACCAATATATATTGCCTCATCCATGAGGTCCGATTTTTTAGGTGATTGCGAGCAATTTCCTGAGCTAACAAATAAGATAAACGATAGCCACTATCTTATTCCTCAAATGACCAGACAACAAAAGCAACTGGTTATTAAAGGTCCGGTAGCTGTTGGTAAAGGTTCCATTTCAAATAGGTTAGTACAGAGACTTTTAAATGATATGGGTGATAGACCCGATCAGTTACCTGTGTTGCAACATGCGCTAATGAGAACATGGGATTATTGGATCCAGTCTGATCGTGAAATGAAAGAGCCTCTGGACTTCATCCATTATGAAGCTATTGGTAGCGTGAATGAGGCCTTATCAAGGCATGCCGATGAAGCTTACTATGAACTTAATGATGCTCAGAAAATAATTTGTGAAAGAATTTTTAAAACAATCACCGAAAAAAGAAGTGATAGTGATGGCATTAGACGACCTACCCCACTTGGTGAGATTGCACAAATTGTAGATGAAGAAGAATTTACATTAATTCCTATTATTGATAAGTTTCGTGAAGATGGCAGAGCATTACTTACTCCCCGAGCTGATATAGAGTTAACTTCTGAATCAGTTATTGACATAAGTCACGAAGCCTTAATGAGGGTATGGTACCGTTTAAGAAACTGGGTGCAAGAAGAGTCTGAGTCTTCTCAAATCTATTTGAATTTAGCGGAAGCAGCCAAAAACTATCAAAAAGGTAGTGGCAGTCTATGGAGGCCACCTGATTTGCAGTTAGCTCTAGAATGGAGGAATAAAACCAAGCCTACATTAAAATGGGCCCTACAATACGATAATAATTTTGAGTCAGTAATTTCCTTCTTAAACAGAAGTGAGAAAGCCTATAAGCAAGAAATAGAGACCAAAGAAATGCTTCAAAAGAGGCGTTTAAAGAGGTCTAGAGTTGTAGCTTATATTTTGGGAACAGCGGCAATGTTGTCAGTTATTCTTTTAATAGTAGCTTATAATCAATCGGTTGAGGCTGAAAGACAAAGAGCACTTGCTGATGAAAGAAGTGACGAAGCACGTCAAAACTTAGAAGTAGCGAAAGAGAACGCACTCAAAGCCCAAAAGCAGGAAGCCGAAGCCAACCTTTCAAGTTTCAGAGCCAATCAGGAAAGAGAAAATGCAGAATACAACTTCCTTATAGCCAGAGAACAAACACAGATAGCTGATAGTGCCAGAAAAGAAGCATTAAGAATTGCAGAAATTGCCCGACAAAATGAGCTTGCTGCAAAAGAAGCCAGGCAAGAAGCACTAGAACAAGCTGAAGAAACACGAGTAGCTCAAGGGCAAACCCAAGGGTTTAGGATGAGAGCAGTAGCTCAAGCTTTGGCCACCAAATCTTTGCAAATTGAAGATGATCAATTAAGAGGCTTATTAGCCTATTTAGGTTATCAGTTTAATGAAGAAAATGAAGGTTATGACAGCAATAATGATGTTTACAATGGACTATTTTATGCTGTAAAAGCACTTGACAATGACTATTTCAATGCTTTCAGAAGTAATTCTACGGACGTCCGATCTCTAAAATTTGTAGCAAATAAATACTTATATACCACAGGAACTTCTGGTAGAATAAATGCCTGGGAGGTAGATAATATGACCTCTAATAGAAGTATTGTGATTTTTGATAAACCCGATGTTTTTGTTAAAAAGATATTTGTTGACGAAAAGAATCAAATTTTAGTAGCCCTTACTGATGGCGCAGATTTTTATACTATATCAGTAGGTGCCAGAGTAAGAACCATTCAAAAATATACGATTCCTAATACTTTCACTTTTGATGTTGAATTTTTAGACAATTCAACAGACTTTTTAATATCAGCTTCTGATAGCTCAATTTATAAGTTTAGTAATGGTCAACTAAAGCAGTTTTTAAAGGTAAGAAGCAGAGTTTATGATATGGAGTTATTTGATGAAGAAACATTAGTTACAGGCAATAGCAATGGTCAACTTCAGCTTTGGAATATCAATAACTCAAGATTTGTTAAAAATATTAATGAAAGAAGTAATAAGTATATCCACTCTCTTTCAATAGGTGATAATATGATTGCTGCTGGTGATAATTCTGGTCTTGTCACCCTCTATCCTATTGATGATAACTTAAAGCTGGAAGACCCCATAATTTTGAGAGGTAGCGATGGAGAAATCATGACTGATTTAACCTTTAACCTGGCTGAAAATCAGATCATCGCTTCTAGTACAAAAGGCACAATAAGACTATGGAATTTAAATGATGTGGACGAATTCCCGATGATAATAAGCGAACCAGGATCATGGGTAAACTCAATAGCTTTATTAAACCCATCATACATTTTTGCCGGCTGCAAAGATCAGGTATTTAGGCTTTACCCTATAAAAAGTAAAATATTGGCTTCTACCCTAAGAAGCATGGTTACACGTGATATTTCAGAGGAAGAATGGGACAGATATATCGGAAATGATATAGAATATGACCCGGTTTTTAAAGAGAGCGTTTTTGTGGATAATAGTCAATGAGAAAACATTTACTGATCATATTAATTTTTCTTGCTAACTCTTCACTTTTTGCACAGGCAAACTGCGAGAGGAACCTCAATGAAGCCCGTTCCGATTATGCTAATGGTAATTTATATGCCATACCTGGTAAATTGGATGAATGTCTGAAAAATGGATTTTCAAAAAATGAAATGATAGAAGCTTATCAATTGTTGGCACTTACCTATATCAACATCAACCAACAGGACAAAGCAAAAGAATCCATGATTAAGCTTTTAAAACTGCAAACGGATTATCAAGTAGTGAAAAATGTGGATCCAGATGAACTTTATTCGCTTTATCAGGGAATTGAAACTGATCCAATCTATTTTATTGGAGCCTATTTTAAAATTAATTATAGTATGGTGAACGTGACAGACTCTGGTAGGTTTACGAGTAATTCTGATCCTAATGCTGTTGACAACTACAATTATACACCCGCCCTCTCCATTGCAGGAGGAGCACATTTTCTATATCCCATCAAAAAATCATGGTATGCATCAGGAAAGCTTGGATATGATGTCCACAGATACGATTATGATGAAACTAATAGTGGAAATGTTGAAGGAGAAAATGAGACTACTGTAAGTTTTACTTCTATTAATAGAGGTATTAATTTAAACACTTCATTACGATATATGCTAGATCATTATAGCTACAAGCCTTTCGTAGAATTTGGTGTTACGGGTAGATTTAATTTCATGAATAGCATAACAAACTATTTCAATGAAGATGAAGAAGCTCCAACATTTTCAGTTAATCAATTTAGAAAAGCATTAAATTTTGGATTTAGTTTAGATGCGGGAACATTAATTAAAGTAAATGAGAATTATCTCTCTTTAAGCATTGGAGCCTCATACTTTGTAATACCTGAGGTAGATTATTCGGATAATTCAAACGGAAGATCATTCTACTCCTTAGCGGGAAGACATGTAATTCAAGAGGATAACTACAATAAGCTGATACTTAATTTTACTGTTAAATTCAATATGCCTTTTTATAATTTCAAATAAATTGAAAGCTATCATTTTTAACATATTGAGCCTTTTTTTTGGATGCATACTGATCCTATCTGCTTGTAATCAAGATTATCTGGAAGAGCATGAAAATTTCAGTAGGCTTTATAAAGGACCAGAAGCTATTGAAGCTATTGATTTTGTAAGAAAACCCGATGGAAGCGGATATCTAATTTTGGGTAATTCAAGGAGGATAATAGATGGCACTCCCAATTCTAACCTCATCATATTTGATGTCGATAAATCCGGTTTTACTAGAAACACCAATGAAATTGAAAATGATTTTATAGATAACGGCAAAAAGTTGTTTATAAATGACAATCAAGTTGTTGTATTAGGAATTAGGGAGACCGATGAACAAATAAACACAATTGTATTAGCTACTGATCTAGATGGCAATTCCATTTTAAATAATGATACCGCTTCTATTAGAGAATTAAAGTATGAGAGTAATGGTATCTCACTTATAATGGAAGATTTATTCATTGCAAATGGAGATGTGTTACTGTCTGGGTACATAGAAAATTCTGCTGGTGCTACAAAAAAGATAAGTAGAGTATATCCTCTTTCTACTCTCTTAAATTTTGATATTGATGTAGTAGACCATGTTAATCAATTCCCGATTATTAATAGTGAAACAGCCTTTGACAATTCCAAAGCAACTCATATTCTTACAAGTCCTAATAGAAGTGGTATATATATAGTAGGGCAAGAATACCTGGGAGAATCAAATCCTTCTTTAAACATCTCTATTGATCAAATAAATGATTTAAGAAGTAGCAAACCAGAAATTAGTCCTTCTATTAACTATAGTGGTAATCAAATACTAACAGCCTGTACTTTTGGAATTTTACCAGGTGACATTTACTTCGGTGGGAAATTTGAGAAAACAGAGAATAATGCTCCAGATTCACTTTTTGTAATACGAGGCACATATTTCGAAAACTCAACAAATGACCAACTTGATATTATAGCCAGAGAACCGAGAATAGAAACTGATTTTGGTAATGAATTAACTGATCTTATCCAACTATCGAATGGTGAAATACTAGCAGTTACAAGTGTATCTGATATTAGCAATAATGAGGAAGTAGGCAGATCATCTTACATTTTAAAATATTCGTTTAGTGCCGATCAATCACCTAGGGATGAATTGTCTTTAGAATATCTCGGAAACGGATTTTATGATATTAAAAAAATTATTGAAGAGGATGGTAAATTAATAATACTGTCACAAATTGAATTTGGTACTGGTGAAACAGCTATTGAATTATCCAAAGTACTGTTTTAGTCGAAATTGACTACTCAGATTGTTAAAAAATACTTTAAAATTGTAGCTTAACTACATTGAAAATAAATTACTTAGGTCTGAAAAAGTTATTTAAACATATTTTAGTAGGGATTTCATTCCTTACTCTTTTAATACATGGCAAATCAGGCCTTGCTCAGGTTACTATTACGGAGGCTGATCTGAATAATATTTGTATTGATGGCAGCTATTATGCTCTTTCTGATATCGTAATTACGGAAAATAATACAAATGATTTTCCGAATACTTCAGGAGCTACAAGGTATTATAGAATAGAATTACCCTCTAACTTTGAGTTTGACCCTGGCTTCGGAACAATCTCTGCAACCGGTATAGGTGGTGATATTAGTGCATCTTCAACAACATCAAGAGGTACAAATTTTCTTCAGATCAACCTTATAGTCAACGGAACAAGTCAAATAAATTCAATTTTCTTTGAAGATTTCAGGGTAAGACCAACCTCTACTGCAACTACAGGTGATATAATCCGGGTTTCATCACCATCAGGTACCGATCTTAATGTTAATGGTGCGCCTTTAGGTACTTCCCATGGCTCACTATCTAGTCTTTCACCACCATCAATAAGTAGCCAACCTACCAATAGCCAAATTTGCGAAGGTGAATCTACATCTTTCTCAGTAAGTGCATCCGGTAATAATATTAACTATCAATGGCAGAGAGATGCCGGCTCTGGCTTTCAAGATATTGACATTTCTACTGATGGTGGAGTATACAGCAATTTTAACTCAGCAACCTTACAAATAAATGATGCTCCCACCTCAATTGATGGATATGATTTTCAAGTAGTTATTACAGGTATCTGTTTACCACAGCTTACTTCTAATACTGCAACTCTTACGGTTAATCCACTTCCCTCCGCCCCCACAGTTACCAATCAAACACAGGAATATTGTTTTGGTGAAGGTGCAAGTTTTGTTTTACCTGTGGCTAGTGGTGGTGCTGGTACATTTAAGTGGTATGAGGATGAAAACCTTACAAACTTATTGTTAACAGCAAGCAGCCCAACAGAAGATTCCGATATAGGCTTTAACAAAAATGCTACCGGTACTTACACCGCTTATGTAACTGAAACCTCGGCCTCCGGATGTGAGAGCGAAGCCACTTTAGTCAGCTTAACTGTAAATCTTACTGTTAATTCTTCTCCTTTTGGTACAAGTACAACGCCTTCTTCTACAACAGTTTGTGATAATGAAACCTTAATATTTACTATTAACACAGCACTTTCATTTAACTCATATCAATTAATTGATGAGGCTGGTGATCCCTTAAGTCAGGATGTTGTAGGTAATGGTGGTTCTCTTGAAATAACAAGTTTTCCATTCGATAGATCTACATATGGTGCCGATGAATTGGTAAGAGTACGAGCTACTAGAATTGATACGGAGTGTTCTGATATTTTAATTAATGCGCAGAATAGAAATACTATTACCATCAACCAACTGCCTACTGTAACATTGGCTGATGATGATGCTGATGATATTATCTGTTCTGGCACTACCGTTACTTTCACCGCTTCCGGTGCTACTAACTACCAGTTCTTCGTTAACGGACTTTCTGCACAAGGACCTTCTGCTGCTGCTACTTTTGCTACTGCAGCCCTGGCCGATGGTGATGTGGTTACTGTTAGCGGCACTGATGCTTCAGGATGTAGCAGCTCTTCTGCCGGTACTACCTTTACCGTGGAAGATGCCCCTGCACAACCTACTATCTCCACTGCTTCAGCCACTGAATGCTTAGGAACAAGTGTCACACTAACAGCCTCTGCTGCGCCTAACAGTGGTGCCTACAGATGGTACAAAGATGGTGTTTTAGTCGGTGGAGCTACTTCTCAGGCTATCGTGCTCAATACTGTGGCTGAGTCTGGTAACTACACTGTAGAAGTAACTGATGGTAATAATACAGCCGTATGCTACTCTACTGCTTCTGCTCCTACTACCGCTACAATCAATCCTTTGCCGAATGCCGGCTTATCGGTTACACCTTCAGCTACTGCTGTATGTGATGGGGGCTCTATAACTTTTACCATTGCAGGCTCACAGTCTGGGGTCAACTACCAGTTATTCGATGAATCTAATACGGCCATCTCTGCTGCTGTCGGGGGTAATGGTGGGAACATCAATATCTCCTCCGATCCTTTTGTGTTCGCTACA
>NZ_JAERQG010000007.1 GCF_016734805.1 Marivirga atlantica | reverse complement strand
GTAAAAGGTGGGAGAGTAAGTCGTTGCCAGCTTTTTATTATATAAGGATTGTTGTTTATTCAGCAATCCTTTTTTTATGCCTAATCATTTTATAATCGCTCAATAGCGACCACTGACTATAAACAAGATTAATATAAAATGACAGGCTATATGAGACATATACGTATAGTATATCACGTATAGAACATGTTGCATAACTCTTTTTTATTAATATTATATTGTGAGTTCGACCACTCACCAAAAATAATTTCTATCCTTTTCTAATTAATGGTATATTCAACTCCTCACAATCAAAAACCATTATTATGAAGGAGTTTTATTATTTATTAATTGTTAGTTTTCTTTTAAGTGTCAATCTTTATGGACAAACTGATGGTCGCTTTCGAGACTACCCAGTTAGAAATGTAGGCCCTGTAATGCAAGGGGCACGTATAGTCGATGTAGACGTTAACCCGAAAAATAGTTATGAATTTTATATTGCTTTCGCTTCAGGGGGGCTCTATAAAACAATAAATAACGGTAATTCTTTCGAGCCAGTATTTGATAATCAAGGCTCATTAACGATCGGGGATATTGCGCTTGTGCCATCTGACCCACAGATAATTTATGTAGGCACAGGTGAAAATAATAGTAGCCGTAGTAGTTATGCTGGTGATGGTATATATAAGTCTAGTAATTCAGGGGAGACTTGGGTAAATATTGGTTTAGAAAATACCCAGCATATTGGAAGAATAATAGTTCATCCTAATAATCCGGATATTGTTTGGGTTGCAGCCATGGGGGGACTTTATTCTGATAATACTGAGAGAGGTGTTTATATGACGACAGATGCAGGAGCTAATTGGAATAAGGTTCTTTATTTAGATGATAAAACAGGAGCTATCGATTTAGTCATTCACCCAAAAAATCCTGAGATATTATATGCAAGTATGTGGCAGAGAAAGCGATATGCATGGGATTTTGAAGGTAATGGAGAGGGGTCAGGAATTTATAAATCTGTAGATGGCGGTAGAACTTGGGAATTAATTATGAATGGTATTCATGATGATGAATACACCGGTAGAATTGGTCTCGATATTAGTGCATCGAATCCTGAGATAGTATATGCCACTCTGGATTATCAGAAGGAAACGAAAGAAAAGAAAGAGCTTGAAAACTCTGAAGGACTAAAGTTCACGGAATTTAAGGATATGTCAGTAAAGGAATTTCTGGAACTTTCGAATGATGCATTAGATAAGTTTCTAGATGAAAATGGATTTCCTAAAAGATACAATGCTGTTAATGTTAAAAAGGAGGTTAAAACTGGTTTATATAAACCTGAAGCTCTTGCCAACTATTTTGGAGATTCAAATGAAGCGTTGTTTAATACTAATGTGTCTGGTTTGATTGTTTATAAATCTGTTAATGGTGGTGATTCCTGGGAAAGAACACATGAGTTTGATCTGGATGGAGTTTATTATACATATGGTTATTATTTTGGAGAGATAAGAGTGTCTCCTGCTGACGAAAATGAAATTTATATAACTGGAGTGCCACTTATCAAATCAACTGATGGTGGACAAACATTCCAGAGAACTGATACTATAGGTAATGTGCATTCCGATCATCATAGTATGTGGATAGATCCTGATAATCCGGATCATATTATTTTGGGAAATGATGGTGGTCTATATATTTCATACGATAGAGGGGCTACTTGGGATCATAGGAATAATATGAGTGTTGGTCAGTTCTACACGGTAAATGTAGACATGGAAGAGCCATACAATATTTATGGAGGGCTTCAGGATAATGGTACACTCGTAGGAAGCTCTAAGACAGTTCCGGCTGTTCGAGGTGAGTGGGAACGATTATTTGGCGGTGATGGTATGTATGTTTCGGCTGATCCTAGAAATTCAGATATTGTATATGTGGGTTTCCAATTCGGAAACTACTTTAGGCTAGACCGTGAAGCCAATAAATCAACTTATATAACACCTTCACATAATATTGGGGATGATAAATTGAGATTTAATTGGCGTACACCAGTTTTGATGAGTAGCCATAATCCTGATATTCTGTATATAGGTTCTCAAAAGGTTCATAGATCATTAAATCAAGGAGATAGTTGGGATGAAATTAGTGATGACTTGACAAAGGGTAGCAAGGAAGGTAATGTGCCTTTCGGTACTATTACAGAAATAGTTGAATCCCCTTTCCAATTTGGAAAGCTTTATGTAGGTACTGATGATGGTAATGCCTGGAAGTACACACTTCAGAATGGATGGGAGAAAATAAATAATGGTTTACCCAATGATTTGTGGGTCAGTAGTATACACCCTTCTGTGCACGAAAAGGAGGTTGTTTATTTGAGTCTTACTGGTTATAGAAATGATGATTTTACAACGCACGTTTATAAAAGTGATGATTCTGGTGCTAGTTGGACTTCCATCGCTTCAAATATTACTGATGAGCCTGTAAATGTTATTTATGAAGATTTAAAGTCACCAGAATTACTTTACTTAGGAACTGATAAGGGAACTTACTTAAGTACAAATGCTGGCGAAAATTGGGAGAAATTTCATGCTATTCCGAATGTGGCGAGTTACGATATGGTTATTCATCCAAGAGAACAAGAGCTTGTTATAGGCACTCATGGAAGAAGTGTTTTTGTTACAGATTTAAAACCTATCCAAAAAATCGTTTCAGATGATTTCAAGGATAAAAGCTTGATAGTTTATGACATTGAATCAGTTAGGTTCAATGAGCATTGGGGAGAGAAGCGGTATCCGTATCTGGAAGCTAATTTTTCTTCTATTAAATTGGAATACTTCATTAAGGAGGCATCAAAAGGAGCTTTAGTTATCAAAGTGAAAAATGAAGAAGGAGATATAATAAAAACTTTTGAGGTAAAAGAAGCTGATGCGGGCTTTGGTAGTGTTACATGGAATGGTAAAACTGATACAAACGATAGTTTCGTTCAGAAAGGTAAGTATGAGGTTGAATATCAGTACGGAAAGGAAAAGGTAACTGAAAATCTGGAAGTTAAGTAATTGTTAAATCGTAAAAAATTAATTTTATAATTGAATAAGTAATAAACTAATTAACGTATATTGCTGCCAATTTTAATATTAATAGTTTATTTTATGAATACGGGAACCGTAAAATTCTTCAACGAAGACAAAGGATTTGGATTTATTGTTGAAGATGAAACACAGAACGAAATTTTCGTTCACGTTAGTGGATTAGAAGAGGATATCGAAAAAAATGATAAGGTATCTTTTGAAACCACTGAGGGTAAAAAAGGCTTAAATGCTGTTAGCGTCAGAAGAGTATAATTATCAAATAATTTATAAATTCTGAATTGAAAGCTGGTTGTGAACAATCAGCTTTTTTTATTGTCTATATTTGAGTTTTAACCTAAAATATTATTGACTTTGAATATTGAGTTACTATCCAAAATATGTGAAGTACCTGGTGCTCCGGGTTATGAGAAGCGAATAAGAGATGTAATAATTAAGGAAGTTACACCTTTGGTTGATGAAGTAGAAATTGACAATTTAGGAAATGTGTTTGCCATAAAGAGAGCTAAAAATAATCCTGATGAGAAAAAGGTTATGGTAGCCGCCCATATGGATGAAATAGGGTTTATGGTAACTCATATTGATGATAACGGCTTCTTGAGGTTTACAACTCTTGGAGGGTTTGATCCTAAAACACTTACTGCTCAGCGCGTTATTGTTCATGGCAAAGAAGATATCATCGGAGTTATGGGTTCCAAGCCCATACATGTGATGACTACTGAAGAGAGAAACAAAGTAGCTAAGACTACGGACTATTTCATTGACTTGGGCATGCCGAAAGAGGAAGTTGAGAAAATAGTATCAGTAGGAGATACAGTAACACGTGAAAGAGGCTTAATTGAGATGGGTGACTGTGTAAATTGTAAAAGTATTGATAATAGAGTATCAGTATTTATTTTAATTGAAGCACTCAAAACAATGGGAGATGTTCCTTATGATGTTTACGGAGTTTTTACTGTTCAGGAGGAAGTTGGTTTACGAGGTGCTAATGTTGCTTCTCATAAAATCAATCCTGATTTCGGTATAGCACTGGACACTACCATAGCTTTTGATTTACCAGGAGCACAAGCTCATGAAAAGGTGACCTCTTTAGGCAAGGGAACAGCTATTAAGGTGTTAGATGCCATGACTATTTGTGACTATCGCATGGTTAACTTTATGCGCGAAACTGCTGATAAAAATAATATTCCTTGGCAGTCAGAGATATTAACGGCTGGTGGCACTGATACAGCCGGATTGCAGCGCATGGGTAAAAATGGAGCTATAGCCGGAGCTATTTCTATTCCTACCAGACATTTACATCAGGTAATTGAGATGGCTCACAAACAAGATATTCAGAATTCAGTTGACTTATTAAATAAGTGTCTGGAAAATCTGGACAAGTATAACTGGGATCATTAAATATAGCCATGAGAAATATCTTCATATTATTTGTATTAAGCCTTCTATTTGTAAATAGCGTTTATTCTCAAGAAGATAAAAGCCTACAAATTTCAGGTGTAGTTTTAGATGCGGAAAGCCTAGAGCCTATTCCGTTTACTTCTATTCTCATACGCGATAAGAGTATGGGTACTGTAGCAGATAATAGCGGATATTTCTCGTTTTTAGCACAGCCAGGTGATACCATTACTTTTAGAAGTGTGGGGTATCAGCAAAGAATATTTGTTATCCCTACTTCATTATCAAGTAAATCTTATTCATTAATTGAGTTGATGATACGTGAGAATGTATTACTTGATGAGGTGGTTGTATATCCGCTTCCTGATTTTGATGAAATGGCAAGTACTATGCTTAAAAGAGAATTGACGCCTTATCAACAGAAGCAAATTGTAAGTTTTAAGCGTGATTTAGACCAGTTATTGGAAGAACAAACCAGAAAAAATGAAGAATACTATGATCAGATCAGGTATGCTAAATTTTATAATATGACTGGTATAATTCCTCCCAATAATTTTCTGAATCCGATGACTTGGTCAAACTTTATCAGAGATTGGAAAAAGAATAATGATGATTGATTTATTCTAAACCAATCATCACGAAAGCACCCCAATAAATAGGATCTTTATATTCATTTCTAATTTCTTTTTTGGCATCAATAAAGGCTTGTCTTTTATTGCCTGTTTCTAACCACTTACGGTAGAAACTTACCATCAATTTTTGTGTAGCTTCATCAGAAACTTTAAATAAGCTCATGATGAGTGTTTTTGCACCAGCTACCAGGAAGCTTCTTTGTAAGCCATATACGCCCTCTCCTGCATGTACTTCTCCTAAACCAGTTTCACAGGCGGACAGTACTACTAAATCAGTTTTGTCAAGGTTAAGGTTCATAGCCTCATAAGCAGTTAAAATCCCTGGTTCTATGTTGAAGTTAAACTTGGTTTTAGCCAATACATCTCCTGCACCCTTTAACATCAAGCCGGATTTAAGCAATGGGTTATTACCCAAGCTGGTCTCTGTCATACTAGCAGTTTTATCCGCTTTCCTTTCTTCATCGGAAAAGAAACCATGAGTGGCTATATGAAATACTGCCGGACTTCTCATTTCTTTTACTTGATTCTCATCTGCGGTCAACTCCATATAGTCAGCTGTTTCCCATCCATTGTCTTTGAAGAGTTTAGTAAGTGCTTCAATTTCAAGACGTGTACCAGGAAGCTCACTTACCTGAGTTGCACCAGACCTAAACTCGTTAACATAATCTGTTTTAGAAGCAAGGTAGAATTTAGGGTCACCGAAAAGTAAAGCAGTTTTCTGCTCTAAGTTTTCGGAAGGAGTAGTTTTGTCATGCAGTATCAGCTCTTTTGTATTGCTTACTAATATGATATTGGAGTTATCGATTAGATATTTTCCGCTATCCAAAGGAATGGCTTCTAAATTAATTTGGTTGAAAACACCATCAGGGGATAAGTATAAGGTAACATTCTTGCCAATGGCATTTTCAATAGGTTTCCAGTACTTCTGATAACTGTATCTATCTTTTATTCTATATTTTATGCTGTTTCTGTAGTTATTGAAATACTTTGATTCCAGGTCATTTCCATCATTTAATACTACGAATGAAGGTTTACTTTTCTTCTCATTTTTTAAGATGAGCATAACATAAACTACAGAGTCTGTTAAAAACCTGTTAAAGTAACGATACCTAACCATTTCAATAGCTACTTCATTAGGCTGTAGCTTATCCTTAACTTGTTCCCAGCTATACTCTTCCTTGTCAATATCTTTTCCAAAGAGTTCTGATTTCTGGCTTAGTTCTTTTTCAATTAGTTCTACCTCTTTTGCCAAGTCTGATAAATTAATATCATTTTGTACCAGTTGCTCAGAGTTCATTGAAATAGCCTTAGAAAGTGTTTCTTTCTTGTTGAGCCAGTTGAAGTATTTTATTCGTAGAAGTGAGTCAGGGCTATTTAAGATGCGCTCTCTCATCTTGATGGAACTACTTAGAAGAAGACCTTTGGTTTTTAAGGTGTTGTTATAAACAGACTCGATCATCTCAGGATAGTCATCATACAACCTCATGGCCATGGTATTATAGAAATCAAAATCACCCCTAATAGTGTTCCAATACTTTGTTTTCTCACGTTCACTAAGTGCCGGAAAATACTCTTCTATAAAGTTGTTATAGTTCTCTATTACTTCTTCAATGTAGGACTTGGCATTTTTGAAATCACCATCCATGTAATAAACTTTACTAAGTCTGGACGTAGCTTTTACATATTCCGGATGTTTGTCATTAAAGAACTTCTCATTAAGCTTTCTGCTGTTTCGGTATTCTTTTTCAGCATCTCTATATTTAGATTGCCTGTAATAAACATCACCTCTTAAAATGTGGATGTCAGCAGCCTTGATGTTATTTCTTCTTCCTGCTTTTGACTCCCATATTTTCTGACTTTGATCAAGGAAACTTAAAGCATCTTCCAGCTTACCTTGTGAAATAAAGAAAGTTGAAAGGTCTTTTAATAAGTCCGCATATAATGGGCTCAGTACTGTAAACCTCTTTCCGATAATATCTTTCGACTCAAAAAGAAGTTTCTCAATATTATCATAGTCTTTGTCACCACCATAAAACTTGGCAATTGCCAAACGTGAAATGGTTGTGGCTACATCAACATGAGACCTGCCGAACTGATTTTGGAGTGTTGCAATAGCCTTGCTATAATATTCTTCTGATTTTTCGAAGTCACCTATTGCCTCATACAATTCTCCTAAAAGAAGTGTAGCCGGTGTATTCTTTGTAGAGTTTTCACCATATGCTTTTTCTGAAATGGCCAGGGCTTTCCGTGCATTCTGCTCAGCTTCAGTATAATTACCTTTAATCAACTGCAGCCTACCATAGTCAACCAAAGGATTAATAAGTTTTAATGATTCAGGACCATAAACTTCTTTGTTTTTTGCAATAGCCCTAGTCAATACCTCATCAGCATCAGTGTACTGGCCAATTTCCAGGTATACGGATGCTAATTCTTGCTCTGCATTAATTGGGTTATACTCAGGACTTGGTATAGCTTTCTTGAATAATTTTTGAGCCTCTTCAATAGCGTCCTGCGCTTCATCATAAAAACCTTTTATAGTCAATAAACGCGCTGAAGTTTCAAGTGCTTTTACATAGTAGATGATGTTAACGTCATTATCAAAGTTTTCTAAAATGGAGAGGGATTCCTGAAGGTTTTTATCGGCTTTCTCATATTCTCCAATCTTAATTTGTAAATCAGCAATTAGGTTTAATTCTTTTCCAAAGTCTATATCCTGATTATCATATTTAACCCTTGTAACAGTTAATGCCTCATCTAATAACTGTGATGCTAGTTTGTAATTATCATTGAACTGATAGTTTTTAGCCAGGTGGTTGAGCATATCTACATATTTCATGTGGCCGCTCGTAATCTGGTTCTCTATTTTCCCGAAGTATACTTTATCATAAATTTGAAGTGCCTCATCAAATTTATCTGTATTGTCTACCAGATGGTTAGCCAAATCCAATTTGGCGAATCCCGTGGCGTTACTGTTTTCTCCGTAGAGTTTACTTTTAATATCAATGATGGTTTCTAAATAAGTTTGAACATCCTCATAGTCGTTTCTGGCACCTGCAACTTTTACCAGAGTATTGTAAATGGTTATTCTATCCGGATGATCAATAGGGAGGATGTTGGCATCGGCTAAAAGCTTCTTGGCTTGTGATTCAATCTTTTTGACTTTTCCTTGCCTTAAATCTGACTCAAATGATATGGAAGCTAATTTTACGAAATGCGTACTACTCTTATCAAAATTTGCCTTTAATATCTTCTCTAAGTCTTTGTAATAGGCGCTTGCTTTACCAGAATTACCATCGTTAATTGAATTAATAACCAGCTTCTCGAGGTTTCTTAATGTAAATGGATGAATATCGCCTAGTGCTGAGAGTGAATAAATATAAGCGTCCTTAAAGTAGCTTGCTGGTAACTCATTGGTTCCATTTTCTTCAAGCATTTGCGCGAAATAAAATAAATGGTCAGTAAAATACTTGCTTCTTTTACCGAGCTTATCTTTTATCCAGTTTTCGCCAAATACAAAGGCCGAATCTGATCTGAGGAACTCACCTCTGAGTCGTAAAGCATTACTTTTTAGGGTGATCCATCTTGCTACATCTTCGTAACGAGCCTCTTCCTCATCATTTGAGAGTTTTTCAGATTTACTTTTTAAGGATCTTTGCAGGTAAAAACTCTCTTTGTCGTTTATAATATTTAAAGCTTCATTGTAGTCACCTAATGCTAATAGTATTTCTGCTTTCTTCAAATAAAGGTCTGCCAGATAAAGTTCATCAGCTGCGCTGGATTCACTAAAAATAGGTAGTACCTGTTCAATGAGGTCGTTAGCTTTCAGGAAATTACCATAAAGCATCATGTTATTAGTGGCATCAAGCAAATTAAGACCATGACCAATGCTTTCTTTTCCATTAATCTTCTCGCTAATAGCGAGTGCCTCATTATTTAACAGGTAAAAGTTATTGAATTTACCGAGGGCCCAGTTGTATTTAGCTCTTTTCAGCTTAGCAACTGCCACAAACCTATTTTCAGGTCCAAGTTTCTTTTGGCTTTTATCCTCTAACTTATGAGTGAACTTAATGGCCTTTTCAAATTTATTCTTCTCGAAATTCTTTTCAGCCTTTTCTAAGTATTTATTGAATTTTTTAATATTCTGTGCTTGAGTGCTTTCTGAGTGAACAAAAATTAACAGTGCAGAAATAATAAAGGCGAGGTAAATAGTCTTAAGGCTTCTCATCTGAATAAATAATATAATTAATTGTAGGTTAAATTTAAAAAATTAAAGTTGAACCTACCTAATCAATTAAACAGAAGGGTAGAAAATATTACATTATCTGAGACATTTATTCTAAAGTGAAGACCAGAGCCTTCAATAATATACCTAATTTTGGTCTCGCATTATGAGACCTGATAACTACAAAGAACATTTTAAAAGAAACTTCCTTTTGGCCTATCCGGTAGTGCTAAGTCAGCTGGGCCATGTTTTGGTTGGTACGGCTGATTCTATGATGGTTGGTAGAGTAGGCGTGAACGAGTTGGCTGCAGCTTCGGTGGCTAACTCAGTTTTTAGTGTGCTCATGATGTTTGGTATTGGTGTTTCATTTGGACTAACACCGCTAATAGCCATATCAGATGGTGAAGGTAAGCCAAGAAAGGGCATGCGTTATCTCAAACATAGCTTTGTAATTAATGTGATTTGTGGATCGATTCTATTTATCATTTTACTTTTTGGTGGGCCAATACTTGATTTGTTGGATCAACCTAAGGAAGTAGTGGTGCTAGCGAAGCCTTATTTGGAAATAATTGGTTTTTCTTTAATTCCATTTATGTTATTTCAGACCTTTAAACAGTTTGCAGAAGGCTTATCACTAACCCGACAAGCCATGTACATATCCATTAGTGCCAACTTAATTAATGTTATACTCAACTATATTCTTATTTTCGGAAAGTTAGGTTTTGAGCCCTTAGGCTTAGTAGGTGCCGGTTGGGCAACATTAATATCAAGGATTTTGATGGCTTTTGCCATGATGTTTTTTGTCAGGTATAATAAAAGATTTACCACTTATTGGAGCTATCTGGGAGTTACAAAGTGGAATTGGGGCTCTTTTAAATACATACTGAATTTGGGAGTACCTATGGGTTTTCAATATATATTCGAGGTAGGTGCATTCGCTTCTGCAGCTGTTATGATTGGTTGGATGGGGGCTGTGCCTTTAGCTGCCCATCAGGTAGCTATCAACCTTGCTTCAATCAGCTATATGATGGCTACTGGTATTTCAGCAGCAGCTACAGTTCGGATCGGAAATCAGATGGGAAAAAAAGATATACCTACAATGAAAATGGCAGCAAATACCTGCTACGGAATGGCTGCTGTATTTATGATATTTGCTGGACTCGTCTTTACATTATTAAATAATTGGCTTCCTACTCTTTATACACAAAACACAGAGGTAATAAGCACAGCCTCTTCACTACTGATAATTGCAGCCTTATTTCAACTATCTGATGGTATTCAAGTGGTTGGCCTGGGTACTTTAAGAGGTATTGGTGATGTTAAAATTCCGACATTCGTAACTTTTGCAGCTTATTGGTTAATAGGCCTACCCATTGGTTATGTACTGGCCTTTAAGTTGGATCTCCAGGAAAGAGGTGTATGGTACGGATTGCTCATTGGTTTAAGTGTTACTGCTGTTATTTTATTGGCACGTTTTAATAGGAAATCTAAGCAATTGGTTTTGAAATATGCCTGATTTTAAATGGTAGTCACTATATTTGAGAAGGTGTGTGTTTTTTAAACCCCGAGAATCAAATTAATTTAGATTTTAGCTGCTTTTCAGTTCAATGACCAATCTTTTCAAGCAATTATATACAATATGGTGTGCAATAGTATTTGTTGGTCTGTTCTTAATTTTATTTCCGTTCTTTCTGATCATTATTCCTGTACAGCGCTGGCATAAATTCAGTTTCTATTTAAACCGCATTTGGGCAACTACGGCCCTTGCTTTAGTCGGCATTCAGACAGATATTAGAGGAAGAGAAAAATTATCAGCTAGCGAGCAATATGTTTACTGTGCTAATCATTTTTCATTATTAGATATTTTGAGCTTTGGATTTGCACCAAGCACCGTGATTTATGTAGGTAAGGTTTCACTGGCTAAAATACCGCTGTTTGGCTATATGTTTAAAAAGATTCACGTAACTGTAGATAGGGCCAGCATTAAAAACAGGTACCATGCCCTTCAAGAGGCTTTAGATAAAATTGGAGAAGATAAAAGTTTGGTAATGTTTCCTGAAGGAGGAATCTACAGCAAAAACTTACCTAAAATGGTTAGGTTTAAAGATGGAGCTTTTAGAGCTGCAATAACCAAACAAATTTCGCTTGTACCTGTGTCCCTTCCTGATAATTGGATAATTTTACCAGATGAGTCTTTGCCACTCATCAGCAGAAAAAAAATGAGAATGATATTTCATGAACCTATTTCAACCAAGGGTATGACTTTTGACGATATCCCGCAATTGAAGGAAAAGGTTTATCAAATTATACAGGAAGAAATTGATGAATTTCATACAGTAGCACAATGAGTATAAATAAAGATACGCTTGAAAAAATAGCCCATCTGGCAAGATTAGAATTCGATGAAAAGGAGTCTGATAAAATGCTAAAGGATATGAACAATATGTTAGCATTTGTTGAAAAACTTCAGGAATTGGATACAGAAAATGTAGAGCCTTTGCAAAGCATGTCTTTCGAAGTAAATCAGTTAAGACCTGATAAGGTTGCTTCACCTTTATCGAGGGAGGAAGGACTTAAAAATGCACCTAAAAAAGATGATCAATTTTTTAGGGTACCAAAAGTAATAGAATAAGAAAATTTCGTTAATAGCTATAATGCAGTCACTAACATTTTGGAAGAGTTGGAATAAGAATTACAGGGGCATATATCAAATGCTCCTTTTTGTTTTTGTACTTACAATGGCTGTAAGTGCCTATTTTCAGTTGTTTGGTACTGATATTGCCTTTCCTTTGGAAAAAGTACGGAAAACGCAAAGTATCAACCTTTCCCTACATGATGTTCATGACTTCGTTTTTGACTTGCCTATACCAGCAAGAAATTATATCATCCTTCAAGGATATCTTGCTCCTGAACAAAGCATCAGTATTTCTATTAGTTACATTTATCTGGCAGTTACTGCTTTATGCTTAGCTTTTATAGCGGCAGCAGCGACTTACTTTAGCAGACTTTGGTTTCTAATATTCCAATCTATTTTAGTGATATGGATTATCACGCTAAAACTTCCTTATCTGTCACTCTTCGGAATTGATAATCAACTATTCAATTTTGCTTTTGTCGTTTTGTTTTTAGGTGTTGGTTATATATTCCATGCCTATAAAACAGAAAAATCACTATTCTTAAAGTGGTTAAGTTTTCTTGGATTAATTGCTGTCCTTTTCGGATTTATTGCCTTCGGGAGTAGTCAGGAGAGTCCTTTGCTTTTTGTGGCTCAGCATGCAGTTATTATTCCAATTATACTGGCAGCCATATTCATAGGGAATGTGGCTTATGATGTATTGCTTCATATCGTTTATATTTTAGCAAATAAGAAAACTGAGAATGAGGGATCAAATCTAGGTCACTTTATTGTGTTAAGCTTACTGTATTTAGGTTATGTAGGACTTACTTTTTCACGTAATGATTTTCTCATCCGCTGGGACATTGTTTACCTCGATGAGTTTTTGTTGTTAACAGTATCTGCAATTCTAGGTATCTGGGGTTTTAGAAAGAGAAACGAACTTATTAACGCCCAGTTAAGCTTTGCACCACTTGGGGCCTATCTTTATCTGATTTTCGGAATTCTGGCTTTTACCACCATTGGATGGATTTTCGCTACGGCCAATGATCCTTTGATTGATACTTTTGAAGATATTATAATATTCACGCACTTAGGTTTCGGTATATTATTCTTCTTCTATGTGATATTTAATTTCATCACTTTTTTGATGAAAGGAATGAATATCTATAAAGTAGTGCTTAAGCCAATGCGTATACCTTATAATGTTGTACGGATCGCTGGACTAGGTCTTGTAATTGTTATGGTGCTGAGGGTTTCATATACTCCTTATTTTCAGGCTTTGGCTGGTTATTACAGCGGTATTGCTGATTTTTATCTATATACTGATAAAGAGGATGCAGCCATTACTTCTTTTAAAATAGCAAAGCAATATGCTGCTACAACACACAAACCTAATTTCAATCTTGGCCTAAATGCTTACAATAATGAGGAATGGGTGGAAGCCAGTCATTATTTTAGTAGGGCTAATTACAAGCGACCAACTGTACAGGCATTTTTAAATAAGGCGCAGGCTCAGCTGAATGCTAATCTTATTTTTGAAGCACTTTTTACTTTGCAAGATGCTCAGCAGGTATTTCCTGATAATGCTTATATACTCAATATGGAAGGTCTTATCTATGACCAACTTAACAAAACGGATTCTTCTTTTCTGTATTTTGATGCGGCCTACAGAGCTTCAAATGATAAAGAACTCCATGATCTTGCGTTATCTAATAAGTTAGGATTATTTGCCAAAAACAAAGTAGCAGAAGAGTTGCCGGCATTGGCAGAGGTAGAAAACGGATCAATTCCATTGAAGGCGAATTACTTGGCATTATCCAATTTATACAAAAGTAATGTAGGCCAAGACCTATTTATTGCTCCAGTTGATAGTCAGCTTACCTATAATGATTTTTCATTATTGTTTAATCAGGTAGGTAATTCATCTTTGGCAAATCAGGAGTATGCCACAAGACTAAAGCGCTACACGGAATTTAAAGGAAATAAGGCATTCCAAAAATCATTAAAGTACGTAGAGGCACTTTCAAAAAACTTTGCCGGTAAACAGAAGGAAGCTTACAGTTTAATATTTGACTTACAAAATGCTGAAATATCTGATGCGGGGTTCTATTACCTTGTTCATGGTTTTTGGCTGATGGATCAAGGTGCTTACGATCAGGCAGTAGAGAAATTTGAGAGAGCAGAAAAGCTGAAAATGTCAAAAGCAGTCACTTATAAGGTGCTTGCTTTAATCAAGGCAGGTAGATTATTTGAAGCTGCAAATTATTATCAAAAGCAGTTCGAAGGTAATACTGTAAACCAGGAGGTTTTAGATGATGATCCTTTATATCAGTTTCTTCAGGCAAAAACTACTGATTTACCTCCCAACTTTTTGTACTTGTGGCTTCAAACTAATACTTCTTTAACAGGTGAAGAACAAGCAGAATTAGAGAAAAGACTTGAGGGTACTTTTTTTGAGAAGTTAATGTTACTTGAAAAAGCAGATCAACTGATAAAAGAGAAGGCATATCAGCAGGCTTTGGTTGAATTGAATAATGTAGAAGTAAGTAAGTCTGATTCCGCGCTTTTCCAATATAAAAATAATTTGCTTTTGTCTATTGGCGCGTTACATTCAAAGCTGGATTTGATACAAAGAATAGATACATCCGATCTTTCTGTTTATCCATATAATTATAAACTGATGCATCAGGCCTTTTTAGCTAAAGCTAATTCATCTGCAGATGTAGATAGTCTAATGTATAAATTAGGATCAGAGAATGTATTCTTTGAAAATGGCATTCAGCTAGCTTGTGATCATTTTATTGCATCCAATAATAACGAGAAGGCTTATGATATTTTGGTAGATGCTGCCAGGTTAAACCCAGAAAGCACCATAATTTTAAAAGCTTATACTTTGCAGGCATTAAGAATGAACATGAACAGCTACGCTGCTGATGCGCTTGATGATTTAGAAATGCTGTTATCTGAAAAAGACTTTACGGTATTTAAAGAGAAATACGATAAATTAAGGGATCAAAAAGCAGCAGAAGGCTGGTAAATTCCGTTTATCACAAATAGTTTGTTGTTGCAAAATACTAAAGGTAAATTTCAATCAAGAATTTGCTATATTAAAATAAGACATGGCTAACAGTACATCAGTAATACATACCGATAGCATTGCTAAGGTTTACAAAATGGGGACAGAAACAGTGGAAGCACTTAAATCTGTTTCTATTAACATTAACAAGGGAGAATATGTAGCTTTTATGGGGCCTTCCGGTTCTGGAAAATCTACCCTTATGAACATTATAGGTTGTTTAGATACGCCAACAAGAGGTCTTTATAATTTAAGTGGGCAGAATGTTAGCGAAATGTCTGAAAACGAATTAGCTGAGATTAGAAATAAAGAGATCGGTTTCGTCTTTCAAACATTTAATCTCTTACCAAGACAGAGCTCAATGGAAAATGTAGCGCTACCATTAATTTATGCTGGTTATGGTAAGTCTGAAAGAGAAGAGCGAGCTAAAGAAGTGCTTGCCAGTGTTGGATTAGGTGATAGAGCCTATCATAAACCCAATGAACTTTCTGGTGGTCAAAGACAGCGTGTGGCTATTGCTCGTGCTTTGGTAAACAACCCTAGTATTATTTTAGCCGATGAACCTACCGGTAACCTTGATACTAAAACTTCATATGAAATAATGGAGCTTTTCCAGAAGCTTCATGATGATGGAAACACTATTGTTATGGTAACTCACGAAGATGATATCGCGCAATATGCTCACAGAATTATTAGAATGCGAGATGGGTTGGTGGAAACCGATAATATCAATGATAATGTAACTCGTGTTGCTAATGAATTAAGCGAATAGTTGTATCCGTTCATTTTCTAAGGAGGGCATAATTTACTATTAGGCCCTTTTTTGTTTTCTTTATTTTTGTTTAAGTATTTACTCGTTTAAGTTATAAAAGTCTTATCGAACTATTGATTCTCGGCAATAAGCACTATTTTAGGAGGCCAAAACTTTTCAACCTGCTTTAACTATTTTTTGATTAAGAAATTTTCTATATAAAGATTTATAAAATTCCTTAGGTAGGTTATGCAAAGTGAAAAAGATAAAATTCGAATCGTAATAGCGGATGACCACGAGATACTAGCAAGTGGTATAGCTGTTATGCTTTCCAAACATGACGAGTTTGAAATAATAGGCACCGCTAAGGATGGAAACGAGGTTATAAAAATAGTTCAAAATAACACCACTGATCTCGCTATTTTAGATTTGAATATGCCTAACCTCAATGGAATTCAAACTACTGAGAAGCTCAAAAAGGATTTCCCTGATGTTAAAATTCTAATTTTATCCATGTTTGATAGAGAAGGCTATATACAAAATGCGTTAGATGCAGGGGTTGATGGCTATGTCCTCAAAAATGTTAATGAAGATGAGATTGTAGCTGCTATCCATCGAATTATGCAGGGTAAAACCTATTTCTCGCAGGATGTGATGGAAAAGATGGCCAATAAAATGCGTATTTATGGTGAGGCTGAAGGTGGGGTGAAGTTATCTGAAACGGAAAGAAAAATTTTAAAATTGCTTGGTGAAGGAGATACCTCTGATGAGATCGCCTTGAAACTGGAGCAAAGCACGCATAGCATAGTTTCTTATAGAAAGATGCTGCTTCAAAAGTTTGAAGCAAAAAATGTGTCGCATCTTATAAAAGTGGCATTTGAACGAGGTTACCTGGGTTAATTATTCCTCTTCTTCCTGAATGTTTTCGTAATCTTCCCAGCGTTGCTGGTAATTATTGTAGAGGTTTCTGATATACTCATCCATTTCAGTGGAAACCGTTCTAAGCTTCTGAGCAACATCTTTTATCGAATTTTCATCCACTCGATCCAGTTCAATTAAATTTGTCAAGCCCAACATGGTAGCAACAGGTCTTCTCATGATATGAGTGATGTCAAAGATAATCTGTTCTAAAATGGCTTCGTAAGTCTTATTAAAGCTTATATCTTTTATAGCGCCCAAACACAGAATTTCTCCCATATCATTTCTGAAGGTGTTAACCTTAAGCATATAATACGAAGCTTTATCTTGCTCATTTTTTAGTTGATAGGCATACTCAATGGAATTGCGCTTTTTCTTATTGTTAAGTTCAAGTTTGAAGGATTCAAAACTTTTTTGATGTAGCAGCTGGAAAAGTTCTTCGTCCGGTAAAGAGTTTTTTAAGGCGGTGAATAAAGGAGTTATTTTACTCGCTTCATCGCTAATAAATATCTCACCTAATCTACCTTGAGGATCTATAGTGTATTCAAAATGAGCACCTGGCAGTTGATCTAACGATTGTACATATAATGGTTTACTAACTTTAGATTTATTATTTCCAAGCAGATTATTGTTGTGTAACTTTTGCACATGCTCTTGAAGATGCTTTAGGCTAGTTTTGTGCTGTTCTGCAGAAATAGGTTCTTCTTTATATAATTGGCCTAAAATGCCTATTGCCTTTCCGTTATTGTCAAGAATAGGATAGGCAAGTAGTTGTGGACTTTGGCTATAAAATTCAAAAAAGTATAAATCCTGAAAAAGTGTATGATGCTTTACGTTCTGTGCGTAAAATAATTCAGCGTTTAAGGTCTGGAAACGCTTTTTTATCCCTTCAAAATCTGTTGAACAAAATGATTTTATGCCTTCCTGTTTATTGTAGGAAATGTGAAAATTCTCTTCCCATATGATTAAAAAAGCAATTTCACTTCTACATATGTCACAACTCAACTTTAATAAGTCGTCATAAATTAAGTGCATGGTTTGATGAAAAGGCTGTAGTTTATGTGAGTTGTATTCTGAGTATAAGTTCATAACATTCATCTTTAAAGAGTTTATCCCCTAATTAGCGTGATAAATGTTTTGGTACAGATTAAAAAATACTAAAAGGGGGCGAGGGAAAAGAGATGAACAACAATAGGGGGAGCAGTCAAATCTTTTGGGTTACCCCTCGACCCTTTTAGTAACTGTATTACATAAAGGTTTTGGTTAAACTTTACATTCTCAAAGGTATAGTGGTAGGTTGATTTAGAAAACACTAGAAATGGTAAAAATAAAACTATTTCTAGGGGTGGCTGAAACCTAGAAATAGTGAAGAAAAGAAATAAAGTCTTGTGTTCATTCGGTTGTTCTTTTCAGTTTTGGAAACTTAGCTTCTTAATTAATTAACTGATTTGTAGTCATTTAGGTGTTTTTAAAGTACCAACTATAATTAGTTTGTGAATTAGGGTGTGTGTTCATTTCTCATACTAATTCTAGTGTTTAGGCTGACTGGAATTAGTTTTTACGCTACCATAAATGGGGTTTTATCGGTGTAATTTACCAATTATCATTGTAGTGTATTTCAATCAAGACCTATAATATTTAAAATATAAACTTAAACGTTAAAAATTATGAAAACTGTTAAGACATTAAAGATCGCGTTAGTATTTATTGCATTATTAAGTGTATCAGCTTGTGAAATGGTAGAAGAGCCAAATTTTGATGAGACAACTGTTACTGGTGAAACCAAACAAGATAATGGAGGGGAAATGGACTAATACTTTCATCTCAATTTTTTAATTAAATTAGCCTCAAATTTTAAAACTTTATGAGGCTTTTTTTATGCCTATTCTATTTTTCTGTTTTTCAATTCAATTTGGTAGGTCAAAATATTGACTCATTATTTAATGTCTCCAAAAAGTATAAGTCAGAGGGTAAATATGATTCAGCCATATTAATTCTTAATGAATTGAACACCTCTTCGGATTTATTACCTGAGGATAAATCTAAAGTTCTTAACAATTTAGCAATTAATTATATTAGAAAGGGAGATAAAAAAGAAGGTCTTAGGTATTACTATGATGCTATTTCTTTCAATACTTCAACTAAGAACCTGACAGAGCTTGCCAAGAATTATGTTAATCTAGCAACATATTATAAGTCTGAAGATAATCTCACTTTGGCAATTGAATATTTGTCAAAAGCCAAAACAATTAAGCCGGATGACCGAAATATAACTGGTAATATTGAACTTAGATTAGGAGATATATATGCAATAAAGTCTGACAGCAGTCAAAATGCATATGATAGCGCTATTTACTTTTATTTATCAGCTCTTAGTCTGTTTACCCAATTAAATGATTCATTGAGGTTAGCTATCATACATAATAACTTAGGGTATTTGTATGAAAGTAATTCGAACTTTAGTGCTTCAATAGATAATTTTAAAAAGGCGATTCAAATCGCAGGGCGGCAGGATAATTATTCCTCTTTAGCATTATATAGTTATAATCTGGCAAATCAATATTTAAAGAAAAAGGACTATCAATTAAGTCTATATCATTATAATAAGGCACTTAACTTATCAAAATATAGAAACCCTGAGTTTCTTATGAACCTTTATTCAAATATGGTAAAAGCCAAAATGGCTATAGGTCATGTAGATGAGGCTTCTGTGCTTTTTCAAAAATTCAATGAGCTTAGAGACTCCATTTACGATACTAAGAAAATGCAAGAGGTAAAGGATTTGGAAACTAAGTATGAAACAGAACTCAAAGATCAGGAAATAGCCAATCAACAGCAGACCATAGCTGAAAAGGAACTTCAGAAAAACATCTATCTTATATTCTCTATATCATTGGTTATTTTGGTTTTTATTTCTGTGTGGTTCTTCCTGCAAAGACAGAAATACCTTAAAAAGCTCAAAAATGAGGAAATAGCCAATATGAGAACCGAACAGGAGCTAAAAGAGCTCAACGCAATGATGCATGGTCAGGAGGAGGAGCGCAATAGGATAGCCAGCGATCTGCATGACAGACTCGGGGCCAGGCTCTCATCAATCAAATTACTTTTTCAAAATGGTGCCGATGAGCAAGAAAACAAACAAAGGGTACTTAGTTTTATAGATGAGGCCATCAAAGAAACCAGAGAAATTTCTCATAACCTATCTACCGATATGCTCTCTCGTTTTGGTATAAAAACTGCTTTGCAAGACACCATGCGCTCCATCAATGAATCTGATAAGTTGGAAGCAGAGCTATCTATTATGGGGGTAGAGGAGCGTTGGCCACTGGAAATAGAGAGGAATGTTTATTATGTGCTATTAGAATTAATTAATAACACCCTAAAGCATGCGGAGGCGACCCATATTATGGTACAGTTAAGCCAGCTGGATGATGAAATAAACGTCTTTTATGAAGATAACGGCAAAGGTTTTAAGATAAGTCAGGAAGAATATAAAGGAATGGGCATGCGAAGCATACAGGCCAGAATGAGTGCCGTAAAGGGAAGGATCTTCGTAAACAGTAAACCAGGAGAAGGATTAAATGCTGTTATCACCATCCCTTTGAAGGAAAGCCAAAAGGTGGATGATTCGGAAAAGCAAAAAGCGAAGGAAGTTTAGCCTATCTACAAACATTTACTTTGTTTTGTGATTCCTAAAGCTTAAATCAAATTTATGAATAGAGGAATTGCTTACATGCTTATTGCGGGTCTATTTTTTTCCATCATGCACGTGCTGGTAAAATTGGTGCCGAATATCCCTGCTATTGAAGTGGTCTTTTTTAGATCTTTGGTATCCTTTGTAATGAGCTATTCTTATTTAAAATATGCCAATATTCCTGTGTTTGGGACACATAAAAAGTGGCTTATTGCAAGGGGCGCTGCAGGTGCTATTGCACTAAGTATGTACTTCTACACACTTCAGAATATTCCCTTAGCAAGTGCTGTTACCATGCAGTTTTTATCACCAGTATTTACTTCCATACTCGGTATTTTTATTGTGAGAGAAAGAGTGGGCTCCTGGCAATGGTTTTTTTATTTACTAGCATTTATAGGTGTTGTCATCATTCAGGGATTTGACCCAAGAATATCAACAAGCATGTTTGTTATTGGAATCTCTGCATCTGTTTTCGCAGGGCTGGCCTACAATTTTATCAGGAAGATTAATGATAAAGAACATCCACTTGTTATTGTATTTTACTTTCCATTGGTAACCTTACCATTAACAGGTGTTTATTCAGCTTTTAATTGGGTAATGCCTAGCGGGAATGAGTGGTTCATATTGATCTTAATTGGCATCCTGACCCAGATTGCTCAGTACTTTATGACTAAGTCATATCAAGCGGAGGATTTATCAAAAGTAGCCAGTTTGAAGTATTTGAGCATTATATATGCGCTTGGCTTTGGCTATATCTTTTTTGATGAAACCTTTAATTGGGAAGTCTATGGAGGTATCGCTTTAATCATCTTAGGTGTCATTTTAAATGTTGTTTATAAATCCAGGCTTCAGAGAAGACAAAAATTAAACACTTAAATTCTCTTCAAGCGACTGATTTTGATCATTGCTCGAGCTATTATCATCGATGGTCGAACTGTACGCTGCACACTCGTATGATATAACTAAATTAACGAACTAAAGAAATTAGAA
Source organism: Marivirga atlantica (assembly GCF_016734805.1). Lineage (GTDB taxonomy): Bacteria > Bacteroidota > Bacteroidia > Cytophagales > Cyclobacteriaceae > Marivirga > Marivirga atlantica. Next base: position 10,490 of record NZ_JAERQG010000007.1, on the reverse strand, counting down.
TAAGTAGTTGATAGCTTTATTTTCAATCATCAGAATAAAACTATATTTTTGATAAGTTTGAATAATCGGTATTTTTAACTGGCTTTTAAGGGCTTAGCTTTATTATTTAGCTCATTATACTAGCTTTTTTGAAACATAGTAAATAAATCGACTCATTATAGACTCGGAAAAAGACAAATTAGAAAAGGCATTGAACGAGCAGGCTGACTTGCGCAACCAACTTGATTCTGTAAAGCAAAAGCTAGAAAGTTATCAGAATGCTTCTGCTGGTGCCAGTGAGGGTTTGTGGGAAAGAAATCTCATAACCGATGAGGTATTTATTTCCCCTCCATGGCTTACTATGTTAGGTTATGAGTCTAATGAGGTTGAAGATTTAAAAGGTATCTGGGAGAGTTGGATGCATGATGATGATAGAGAGAGGGCGCTCAAACACCTTGAGGATTACATTGATGGGAAAATACAGCATTACGATATCAACTTTAGACTGAAGCATAAAGATGGCCATTATATATGGGTTCGCTCAAAAGCTAAATTAGTGAGAAACGAAGAAGGAATTGCCACCAGAATATCAGGTTCACATACTGATATAACCGACAAAAAAAGTACGGAAGATACTATCGCAAAAAGCGAAAGAAAATATAAATACCTGTTTCAGAATGCTTTAATAGGTATGATGCGTGTGAAGGCAGATAATTACGCTGTTACAGAAATTAATAAGCGTGGACTGCAAATTTTGGCCATGCCAAATGTTAGCCCTCATCTTAAACTTGAAGATTTGCTGGCAGATCAGAGTCAGATGACTGAAGTTTTTGATTTACTTGAAAGAAATCACGGACTTGAAGAGCACGAAATCAAGATTATAAGGTGGGATGAGTCAGAAACATGGTTATCTCTTTCAGCGGTTTTTTATGAAGATGAAACCGATAGGTTTTATGACATCATCTTTAAAGATATTTCTGAATTCAAAGAAAACTTACTTGAGTTACAGAGGCTTAATTTTGAGCTAGATAATTTCGTTTACCATGCCTCTCACGATATCCGTTCTCCCTTACGCTCGATTATGGGCTTGGTAGAAATACTTAAAAATGAGAGAAATCCTGCTGAAATCAGAAAGATTGTAGAAATGATTTCAGGTAGTGTGAATAGACTAGATAAGTTCGTTGTGGATTTATTGGCTATGTCACGTAATAATAGGGTAGAGGAGGAAGCTGTCCCAGTGAATTATATGGTGGAGATCAATAATAGTGTCACCAACTTTCATCATGTTTACAATACCCAAGGTCTTGAAATACGCACAAAGATTATTCAGGTAAAACCATTTTACTCAGACCTAACCAAGGTGAGGATTATTCTTAATAACCTTATTTCAAATTCTATTAAATATAGGAGAATGGAAGAAAGCGTTGATTCTTTTATTAACATTTATGTTGATGTTACTGAAAAAGAATCAGTTGTTAAAATTGAGGATAATGGAGAAGGTATTTCTGAAGATAAATTAGATAAGATTTTCGATATGTTCTATAGAGCTTCTGAGAACAGTGAAGGAAGCGGCTTAGGGATGTATATTGTTAAAAATGTAATAAAAAAACTAGATGCTACTATAGATGTTAAGTCCGAAGAGAAAAAAGGTACTACCTTTATTGTGAAGATACCAAATAAATATATCCCACAGGACTAAGACTAAACATATGTCAGTACAGAAAAAAGAGATTAAAAAAATTACAACCCATCAACTTCATGCCATGAAGGCCCGATCGGAGAAGATTTCTATGCTTACCGCTTATGATTACTCCATGGCCAAACTGGTTGATGCTGCCGGTATAGACGTTATCCTTGTAGGCGATTCCGCCTCAAACGTTATGGCCGGACATGAAACCACTTTACCGATTACACTTGACCAAATGATCTATCATGCTACTTCAGTAGTTAAAGCTGTTGAAAGAGCTTTGGTGGTAGTAGATATCCCTTTTGGCTCATACCAGGGCAATTCTTCTGAAGCCTTAAGATCGGCCATCAGAATAATGAAGGAGTCTGGCGGCCATGCAGTTAAAATGGAAGGAGGAGCTGAAATAAAAGAATCTATTGTCAGGATACTAAGCGCAGGTATTCCTGTAATGGGCCATTTAGGTCTTACTCCACAATCCATATATAAGTTCGGTACTTACTCAGTTCGGGCAAAAGAAGAGGAAGAGGCTGAAAAGCTAATTGCAGATGCCAAGTTGTTGGAAGAGTGCGGATGCTTTAGCATTGTACTTGAAAAAATACCCGCAAAACTTGCCAAAAGAGTAGCGGAGGAAGTAAGTATACCTATAATTGGTATTGGAGCAGGGCCAGATGTTGATGGTCAGGTGTTGGTGCTTCATGATCTTTTGGGTATAACCACAGAATTTAAACCTCGTTTTTTAAGGCACTATGCTAAATTAGATACAGTAATTACTGATGCAATCAGTCAGTATGTGTCTGATGTAAAAGAGGTTAACTTCCCTAATCAGGACGAGATGTATTAAGGGCTAGCCCTTACCACCTCATTTTCTATTGTTAAAATAATGCAGTCTTAATGGAGGCCTTGGCAAAGTCTGCAAAAAATTAACAATAAGTAATCTCATGCGTTATATTTACCAGTTCAAAAACAAACATCAAAACACTACATATTAAACTTTTTTAACATGTCAGATAACAAAGAAAAAATCTTATATACTTTAACTGATGAGGCGCCAGCCCTTGCTACCTATTCATTTCTACCCATTATAAAAGCCTTTACTGATTCAGCAGGAGTGGCTGTTGAAACCAGAGATATTTCTTTAGCAGGTAGAATAGTAGCAGCATTTCCAGATAAGGTAATGGAATCCTTAAGAATTAATGATGACCTTGCTGAGTTAGGACAAATTGCTAAAACACCGGAAGCAAACATTGTAAAATTACCTAATATTAGTGCTTCCGTCCCTCAGTTAAAAGCGGCCATCAAAGAGTTACAATCACAAGGTTATGAATTACCAGACTACCCAGATGAGCCTGCAAATGCAGAGGAGGAAGAGGTTAAGAAAAAGTATGATGCCGTAAAAGGCAGTGCTGTAAATCCTGTATTGCGTGAAGGTAATTCTGATAGAAGAGCTCCGAAGGCTGTTAAAGAATATGCAAAGAAACACCCGCATAAAATGGGTGCATGGTCAAAAGACTCTAAAACCCACGTAGCCAGCATGCCTTCAGGCGATTTTTATGGAAGTGAGCAATCAAAAACCATTGAGAAAGCTACTTCTGCAGATATAATCTGGTCTAATGATTCTGGTGAGACTAAGGTGTTGAAGTCAGGCATTAAGCTTCAAGAAGGTGAAATTATTGATGCATCTTGCATGAGTAAGTCAGCATTGCGTAAATTCTTAGCAGAACAGATTGAAGATGCTAAGTCTAAAGGAGTATTGTTTTCAATACACTTAAAAGCTACCATGATGAAAGTTTCTGACCCTATCATTTTTGGTCATGCTGTGAGTGAATTCTTCAAGCCAGTTTTTGAAAAACATGCTGACAAATTAGATAAACTAGGTATAGACCCTAATGACGGTATGGCTTCCTTCTTAGTAGCTATCGAGAATTTATCGTCTTCAGATAGAGAAGCTGTTGAAGCTGATTTGAAAGCAACATATGAAGAGCGCCCTGATTTGGCCATGGTAAATTCTGATAAAGGAATTACCAATTTACACGTGCCTAGTGATGTGATTATTGATGCATCAATGCCAGCAATGATTAGAACCTCAGGACAGATGTGGAATAAAGAAGGCAATCAGCAAGATGCTAAAGCGATTATTCCAGACAGATCTTATGCGGGAGTTTATCAGCAAACTATAGATTTTTGCAAAGAAAATGGTGCTTTTGATCCTTCAACTATGGGAAGCGTTTCCAATGTTGGCTTAATGGCGCAAAAGGCTGAGGAGTATGGTTCACATGACAAGACTTTTGAAATTCCTGCCAATGGAAAAGTAGAAGTGAAAGATGCCGATGGTAATATTTTAACTTCTCACAAAGTTGAAGAAGGGGATATCTGGAGAATGTGCCAGGTGAAAGATGCTCCTATACAGGATTGGGTAAAACTTGCTGTAAATAGAGCGAAAGATACCGGGACTCCTGCTGTATTCTGGCTTGATAAAAATAGAGCCCATGATTCAGAATTGATTAAAAAGGTAGAAACCTATTTACCAAATCATGATACTCAAGGATTAGACATCCATATAATGGCTCCTGAGGAGGCTACACAGTTTTCTTTAGAGAGAATTAAAGAGGGTAAGGATACCATTTCTGTTACAGGTAATGTTTTAAGAGATTATTTAACAGACTTATTCCCGATTTTAGAACTGGGTACAAGTGCGAAAATGCTTTCAATAGTTCCTTTAATGAATGGCGGAGGCTTATTTGAAACTGGGGCAGGTGGTTCAGCTCCTAAACATGTTGAGCAGTTTATGGAAGAAGGTCACTTACGCTGGGATTCACTTGGAGAGTTCTTAGCCTTGGCTGTTTCTCTTGAGCATTTAGGGAAAACATTTAATAATGATAAGGCTAAAGTGCTTGCTGATGGCTTAGACAAAGCAACTGGTAAGTTTCTTGAAAATGATAAGTCGCCTTCAAGAAAGGTGAATGAGCTAGATAACAGAGGTAGTCATTTCTACTTGGCATTATACTGGGCCGAAGCTTTGGCTAATCAGGATGATGATGCAGATTTAAATAAAATCTTCCAGAGAGCATATGATAATTTGTCTTCTAAAGAGGCTGTGATTAATGATGAGCTACTTGCTGTACAAGGGAAATCTGTGGACATGAAAGGTTATTATAAACCAAGTGGAGACATTCTTAAAAAGGAGATGAGTCCAAGTAATACCCTTAATGAAATATTAGAAAGTATTAAAGCTTAAGTACTATACCAAAATAAATAGCTATAAAGCGATAGAGATTTTCTATCGCTTTTTTTGTTTGTAAGTGAACTTATTGAAAACAAATTGCATTAAACATTCAGTTTTAATTTAAACCATTTTGTTGCGTATTTATAGTATATGAAGGATTTACTGCCGTTTTTCCCCCTAAATGTAGTTGTTTTCCCAAATCAAAAACTGAACCTGCATGTTTTTGAGCCCAGATACAAAGAATTGCTTAACGATTGTTTAAATAATAAATCTAACTTCTGCATACCATCATATGTAATGAATAAAATTGAGTATGGTACAGAAATGCAATTGCTGGAAGTTGATAAATGGTATAATGATGGTAGAGCAGACATTAAAACCATTGGTAAAAGAGTTGTAAAAATCAACAGCATGAATAACCCATATCAGGATAAACAATATGCTATGGGTGAAGTGAGCTATATCGAGAATATTGACAATGGAGACGTACTGCTGAGACAAAAAATTAAAGAATCATTAAAGGCATTATTTGATTTAATGGAGGTTGAGCCTATTGAAGTGGCTGATGATTTTGATGTATTCTCGATAGCCCATAAAATTGGTTTGTCGAAGGAATCTGAATATGAACTGCTAAGACTTACTGAAGAGAGAAAAAGGCAACGTTTCTTATTAGATCATCTTAAAGTAATTATTCCTAAGCTCAAGGATGTGCAAAACGCAAAATCTAGAATTAAGATGAATGGGCATTTCACAAAATATGATCCGTTAGAATTTTAGTAAAAAAAAAGCCTGAGATTAACTCAGGCTTTTTAATGTGTTTTATCTTGCTGATGTTTCGGTATTGGCGGGATCAAGGCCATGCAATTTACCCAGTTCAATATCTATATACCACAATCCCATTCCTTTTTCACCGATAATATCGAAGATTTCAAGAGCTCTTCTGGCCATCGTTTCTTCTTCCCTCTGCTCGTTTACAAACCATTGTAGAAAGCTAAAAGTAGTGTAGTCTTTAGTAGAAAAGCAGTGATCTACAATATCATGTATACTTTTAGTAACTTTAATTTCGTGTTCCAGAATCAGCTGGAATACCTCTCTTAAACTCTTAAAGGAATGTTGAATACCAGTTATTTCAGGCTGTAAGGCATGTCCACCAGCTTCGTTAATATAGCTGAAGATTTTGAGCATGTGCATACGCTCCTCATCAGCATGGTCGTATAAAAATCTGGCAGAATTAATATAACCTTTTGTTTCACACCACGAAGCCATAGAAAGATAGTAGGCTGAAGACTTTCCTTCCATTACTATCTGCTTATTTAAGAGCTTCTCTGTTTCTTCCGTTAAAGATCTATTCGGTGTTATTACCTCTTTCATGTTATTGTCTATTTAGTATCAATTAATATACTGAAGTTATTGAGGTTTTGTTGACTTAAATTTCAATATGAAATTAGACTTCATCCAAATTTAGATTGAGTATAAGTAGGACAGTTACTTTTAAAATAAAAAAAGGCTAAGTCGAAAAGCGACCTAGCCTTTAAATAAAGGGTTAAGTTGTATTTACTTCTTCTCTAACTCTTTAATTTTATTCAACGCTGAACCAGCTTTAAACCAGCCAATCTGTGTGTCATTATAAGTATGGTTTGCCTTGATTACATCTTTGCTACCATCTGCGTGTACAAACTCTAAAGTAAGTGGTTTTTCAGGAGCAAATTGATCTAAGTCTAAGAAGTTGATTGTATCGTCTTCTTGAACTTTATCATAGTCAGCCTCATTGGCAAATGTTAAACCTAACATGCCTTGCTTCTTCAAATTGGTTTCGTGAATTCTAGCAAAAGATTTCACAAGTACTGCCTTAACACCTAAATGACGTGGTTCCATTGCGGCATGTTCTCTTGAAGAACCTTCACCGTAGTTGTGGTCACCCACAACAATTGTAGGAATACCCTCAGCTTTATAAGCCCTTTGCGTGGCAGGCACTGGACCATATTCTCCAGTCAATTGATTTTTCACATTATTGGTTTCGCCATTGTAAGCATTAACTGCACCTATTAAACAATTGTCAGAGATATTATCTAAATGGCCTCTGAACCTCAACCATGGCCCAGCCATAGAAATGTGGTCAGTAGTACATTTACCTTCTGCCTTGATCAATAATTTAGCCCCGGTAATATTTTTACCATCCCAAGGATCAAAAGGTGTTAATAATTGTAGTCTTTTAGAATCAGGAGCAACTTTTACTTCAACGCCTGAACCATCTGCTGCTGGTTCTTGATAACCATTGTCTTCAACAGCGAAGCCTTTATCAGGTAGCTCTTCACCTACTGGCGGATCTAATTTCACCTGCTCACCTTTATCATTAGTTAAAGTATCTGTAATAGGGTTGAAACCCAAATCACCACTGATAGCAATTGCAGCTACCATTTCTGGAGAAGTTACAAAGGCATGCGTATTAGGGTTTCCGTCAGCTCTTTTAGAGAAGTTTCTGTTAAAAGAGTGAACGATTGTGTTCTTTTCACCTTTATCAGCACCTGTTCTTGACCATTGACCAATACAAGGACCACAAGCGTTGGTAAATATAGTAGCATCAAGATTTTCAAATATAGATAAAAGGCCATCTCTGTCTGCTGTATATCGTACCTGCTCAGAACCTGGGTTAATACCGAAGTCTGATTTTGTTTTTAAGCCTTTGTCAATTGCTTGTTGCGCAATAGAAGAGGCTCTTGATAAATCTTCGTAAGAAGAGTTAGTACAAGAACCGATCAATCCCCATTCTACTTTAGTAGGCCAGTTATTTTTCTCTGCTTCAGCTCTTAACTGAGAAATAGGAGTTGCTCTGTCAGGAGTGAAAGGACCGTTTACATGGGGCTCAAGTTCTGAAAGATTGATTTCAATAACCTGGTCAAAATATTGCTCTGGATTGGTGTAAACCTCTGAATCACCTGTTAAGTGTTGTCTTACTTTATTAGCTTCATCAGCAATATCATTTCTATCTGTAGCTCTTAAATAACGCTCCATGGCGTCATCATACCCAAAAGTAGATGTAGTAGCACCTATTTCAGCACCCATGTTACAGATTGTGCCTTTACCTGTTGCAGAAAGTGATTGAGCACCTTCACCGAAATACTCAACAATTGCACCAGTACCACCTTTAACTGTTAATATGCCGGCAACCTTTAGGATTACATCTTTTGCGGAGGTCCATCCGTTCATTTTACCGGTAAGTTTTACACCTATCAGTTTAGGGAATTTAAGCTCCCAAGGCATGCCAGCCATTACATCCACAGCATCAGCACCACCTACGCCAATGGCTACCATCCCAAGTCCTCCGGCATTTACGGTGTGTGAGTCTGTACCGATCATCATTCCACCAGGGAAAGCATAGTTTTCTAAAACAACCTGATGAATAATACCTGCGCCAGGCTTCCAGAATCCGATTCCGTATTTATTTGATACAGATTCAAGAAAATTGAAAACCTCACCACTAGCTGTTAACGAGCTTCTTAAATCTTCTTTTGCACCTTCTTTAGCTAAAATTAGGTGGTCGCAATGCACTGTTGAAGGTACAGCTACCTTATCTTTACCTGCCTGCATAAATTGCAAAAGGGCCATCTGAGCTGTAGCATCTTGCATGGCAACACGATCAGGACTGAAATCAACGTAAGATTTCCCCCTTTCGAAAGGTTTTTGTGCTTTTCCATCCCAAAGGTGGCTGTATAAAATCTTTTCAGAAAGCGTTAAAGGCTTATTTACAACCTTTCTAGCAGCTTCTATTTTGTCATTCATCTCGGCATAAACCGATTTGATCATTTCAATGTCAAATGCCATAAGTGTTAATTCTTATTTGTGAACTTGGTTTTAAGAGTGCAAATATACGAAAATGAGGCTTTTTTCCTACCGGAATAAGAGAGTAAATACTATTAATAAAACTTACAAATAAGACTATAACTATCTGATATATAGAATATAAAGTAACTATACTTAAAGTTTTACTTGTTTTTTATTGTTTACATTATTGAATCACTTATATTTGAAGAGTGATTTTAGGCAGAGACTATATAAACGGCTACAAATGTAGATAAGAGGCAATCTTTTAAGATTGTTTTAATCGTAAATATGGTTTATGTACTAAAACCGATTAGATTTGCAGGTTATTATTGTATAATACTAATAGTTTTGAAAGATTAAACTGTGCTTTTATGAGTTGGATAAATAAGAAAATAGTGCTCTCTCTCACCGCTCTTTTAATAGCCTATCTGGGTTATGGTCAGAGTCCTTGTGGGAATAATTTAAAGCTTGATAATAAAAGTGACTCGAACTTCACTGTTGAAATAAAGACTAATAGTGCTTATACCTGTGAATTGTACTCTTTAATAAATGGAGAGTATGAATTGCTTAATAGTGTAAATGGATACGGTAATGGTCTTAAGTCTTTTAATGATCTTGATAATAAAATGATTTATAAGGTTTTGGTAAAATTTGATAGCACCAATCCATTATGTGAAAGCAGGCAATTGTCGGGAATAACATTATAGTATATGAGAAATCTCTACACAAAAATATTTACAATTCTTCCAATTTTTGCCTGCTTAGTTTTTACTGGTCAGGTTAAAGCGCAGTTAAATATAAATGCATCTGTTACTCAAGATGTTAGCTGTTTTGATGGAGGAGACGGAGAAATAACCCTTAATATGACATCAGGGACACCTCCATTTACAGTTGAATTTTTCCTATACGATGGGACTTCGGAAATTCCAATTGCCACAATTTCGAATACAACTGACACCAATATTATTTTAAACGATAATATAGCTACTGCAGATGGTAGTGTTTCCTACTCACCACCTTTTCCAGGCTTTGGAATTAAAGCAAATGATAATCCATCTTTAGTAGGTTTGCTTGGTGCAACAACTTACCGTGTTAGAGTGACGTCTGCACCCGCAGATGCTCCTTTTAGAATAAGGCTGATTACCAATTTAGAAATTACTGAACCTACTGAACTTTTAGCTTCTGTGAATACAATAACAGACGACTGTGATAACTTAGGTTCTGGTGCTATTGATATAGACGTTTCTGGAGGTACTAGTCCTTACACATTTGCCTGGAGCAATGGTGATACTTCAGAAGATATTACAGGGCTTTCACCTGGTAGTTACGATGTAACCGTAACAGATGATAATGGGTGTACAACAGATATTACAGGAATTACAGTTAATGCTGGACCAAATGCTGGTAATGCTTTGGCTCCTTTAGATTACTGTTCAAATGATGTACCTCTTGACTTATTTACACTTTTAGATGGTTCTCAAGATACTGGAGGAACTTGGAATCAACAGTCAGGAACCACCTCACTGACTATTTCTGGTGGTAGCACTGTTGATTTTTCATCAGCAACTTCTGATACTTATGTTTTTAGATATACTGTAACTGCAGGTTCATGTTTAGATGATACTGAAGATGTAATCATTAATCTTGAGCAGGCCCCAATAGTAGAAGCGGGTAATGATGTAGGTATATGTGCGGGTGATGCTTTGGATTTAGGGACATCTGGCTCAGTTTCAGCGAGTAATACAAGTAGTTTAGCATGGAGCACAAGTGGAACGGGAA
>NZ_JAERQG010000006.1 GCF_016734805.1 Marivirga atlantica | reverse complement strand
AAGTCAGACAAATAATAGAAGAAATGAAAAAGCAAATTATATATATAGTAGCACTGGTACTGATGGTATCAGTATTTACGGGTTGCGGAAGCAAGTCTGCTGATAGCTCAGCTGAAGCTTCTCACGAGGAACACAGTGAGGGCGAGGCTGGGCACGAAGGTGAAAGCGAAAATAATGAAGAAGGGATGGCTGAGCTTCACCTTTCAGACCTCAAATTTGAAAGCCTGGGCATCAAGATTGACACACTACCCACTCGCGGACTATCGGGTGTGGTAGAAGCAAATGGCCAGTTAGAAGTGCCACCACAGTACGAGGCCACTGTTACTGCTATATTGGGAGCCAATGTTACTTCCATCAAAGTAATAGAGGGAGATCAGGTGAGCAAAGGACAGGTGTTGGCATATCTCTCCCACCCTAACCTGACGAAATTACAGACTGACTATGTACGGGCTTACAGCCAACTACAGTTTGTAGAAAAAGAAAACCAACGACAGAAAAGGTTATACGAAGAGGAAGTAGGTTCAGGGAAGGCCTATCAGCAAATCCAGGCGGACTACCAGGCCATGAGGGGTGAGGTGAAAGGCTATGAAGCCCAATTGAAGCAGCTAAGTCTGAATGTGAAAAAAGTACAGGATGGTGATATCTATCAATATGTACCGGTGGTTAGTCCAATTGATGGATACATTGAAAAAGTAGAGGTTCAGGTTGGCCAATATGTAGACCCTCAGACCGAGATGTTTATGATTGTCAATACCGACCATATTCATGCCGACCTGATGGTGTTTGAAAAAGATGTATATAAAGTAAAGAAGGGACAAAAGTTGTCCTTTACTGTGGAGTCTGTTCCGGGAAATACGTTGACTGCCAAAATTTATTCGGTAGGCAAACAATTTGAGCAAAATCCAAAAGCCGTACATGTACATGCAGAGATAGATCAAAAGGAAGATTTTCTGATCCCGGGTATGTACATCAATGGTAAAATACGTACCGGAAATAATCCGGTAAAGGCCTTACCTGAAAGCGCCATCATAGAAGAAGAAGGCAAGCCTTATATTTTTATGGCAGAAGCACATGAAGAAGACGGAAAGACTGAATGGGCATTTAAAGCGGTGGAAGTGCGAACAGGCATGACAGAAGATGGATGGGTAGAGATTAAATTATTAGAACCACTTCCTGACGGTACCCAGGTCGCATGGAACAACGCCTATTACCTGATTTCTGAAATGAAGAAAAGCCAGACTTCCCATAGTCACTAGATGAGTTGCAAAAGGCAGTTTGGCAAGTTTTCTTGCCAACTGTCGTTTGCAGCTTTAAAAAAATTAAAAATCTAAAAAAAACAGCAAGATGAAAGAGATCAAAGCATTTATAAAGCCGAAAAGAGTACAGGTAGTGGTAGAATCGCTGCGCGATGCAGGGTTTGAAAGTGTAACCCTTTCCAAAGGAGAAGGTACGGGAGCTCATAAAGATCCCGATGCATCACCTTCACTAGACTTTCATTTTACCGATAGCCCGATAGTAAAACTGGAGCTTGTTTGCCAAAATGAAGAAATGGATAAAGCAGTACAATTGATATGCGGAAAAGCCAAAACGCCAGAACCGGGAGATGGCATTATTTACGTATCTGAAATAGACGATGCGTATAGAATAAAGACAGGTGATTCCTTAAAAGAATAATCTCAAGCAAATGATAAAGGACTTAGAAGAAAACCTATTACAACACAAAATAAAACCCACGGCCATGCGGCTGTTGGTATTAGAGTACCTCAGGGGTAAGGAAGCAGCAGTAGGCCTTACCGATCTATATAAAGACTTTGAGAAATCGGACAGGACTACCATTTATAGAACCTTAAAGGTTTTTGAAGATAATGGCATGGTGCATAGTATCGATGATGGTACCGGAGTGCCCAAATATGCACTTTGCTCAGATGCCTGTGATACAGGAGAGCACAATGATGCACATATCCATTTTCATTGCGAAAAATGTGGGAAGACCTACTGTCTTCCTAAGTCCAGGATACCAAGCTTTGAGCTACCTGAAAAATTTAGTAAGAGCGAAGTAAACTTGGTGGTAAAAGGAAAGTGCGCTGATTGTACAAATTGAAAAATGCAATTTCTGTGCATTAGTAAGTGATATAACTTCATGAGGGCATTATTTAAAATAGAATTGAAAAACTAGAATAATGAAAAAACTACAAATAAAAATACCCCTTATCCTACCAGAAGTACCGGATGAGAAGGATCAATGTGTGCAAAAACTTATTCAACAGCTTCAGGATAAAGAAGGCCTTGAAAAAGTGCATGTAGCAGATGAAACAGATAATGGCGTACCCCAGCTATGCTTTCACTATAATCCTGAGATAATTTCGATTGATCAGATTCAAAAATTAGCTAAGCGGACAGGTGCTTCCATTATTGATAAATACGGTCACCGGTTAATTGAGGTAGAAGGAATTCGTCATACCCGTCATGCCAGAAAAATTGAAGAAGCACTCAAGGGATTAGATGGAGTCTTAGAGTCTGCAGTGTCTGCTTCTGGTATGATCGGATTAGAATTTGAAACAGCAAAGATAGATGAAGCGGAAATCCTTAAATCTTTGCGTAAAGAAGGCCTAGACATTATTACCACAGAAGTAGCAGTCGAACAGTACATAAAAAAGACTGCTGAAGACGATGAACAAGTGCGACAAAATGAAGAAAAAGACCACCATGACCATGATGAAGGGGAAGATCACGACCACTCACACGGTGGTATTTTTGGTAAAAATACGGAGCTGATCTTTTCCATCATTTGCGGGGCGCTGTTAGGTATTGGTTTTGGACTTTCTTACATAGAAGCTGTTCCCTCCTGGGTAAGTCTTTCACTTTATATCGGAGCTTATTTCTTTGGCGGCTATTTTACAGCCAAAGAAGCCATTCAAACAGTGGCCAAAGGAGGCTTTGAAATTGACTTCCTGATGCTCGTGGCTGCCATTGGAGCGGCTATTCTTGGCGAATGGGCGGAAGGCGCCTTATTGTTATTCCTGTTCAGCATGGGCCATGCACTGGAACACTACGCCATGAACAAAGCCCGTAAATCCATTGCTGCTTTGGCAGAGCTGGCTCCTAAAACGGCATTGCTTAAGAGAAATGGTAAGACCGAAGAAGTCGGTATTGAGGAATTGAGCATCGGTGACATCATCGTGGTGAAACCCAATAGTAAAATCTCAGCAGATGGTGTGGTTGTAAGCGGTACCAGTAGTGTTAATCAGGCTCCTATCACTGGGGAAAGTGTACCAGTGGATAAAGTGCCAGTAGATAGTCCCGATAAAGACTGGTCGGAAGAAAAAGACATCAAAGACGAGAACCGTGCTTTTTCGGGTACCATCAATGGCAACAATACGCTGGAAATCAAAGTGATTAAGGTAGCAAAGGATTCTACACTCTCCCGCCTGGTGAAACTGGTCAATGAAGCCCAGACCCAGAAATCACCTACGCAGCGCCTCACCGACAAATTTGAGAAGTATTTTGTGCCTTCGGTATTGGTACTGGTCGTGCTGCTCAATTTTGCTTTTCTTGTCATAGATGAGTCTTTTAGTGAAAGCTTCTACCGAGCGATGGCCGTATTGGTGGCAGCCAGCCCTTGTGCTTTGGCCATAGCCACCCCAAGTGCAGTGCTGAGCGGAGTTGCCCGGGCAGCCAAAAGTGGGGTGCTTATCAAAGGTGGTCGTCCGTTGGAAGATTTAGGAGTGCTTACTGCCCTGGCTTTTGACAAAACAGGAACACTAACGGAAGGCAAGCCCAAGCTCACCGAAGTAATTGCTTTGGGTGATGTAAACGAGGAAGAGCTGTTGAAAATAGCAGTAGCTGTAGAAGCCTTAAGCGACCATCCACTGGCAAAAGCCGTGGTTCGGGATGGGAAAGAGCGATTGGATGGTGTTGACATACCCGAGGCGAAAGATCTGGAAGCGGTGCTTGGGAAAGGGATCAAAGCTTCGCTGGGCAATAATAAAGTGTATATAGGTAATCTGGACTTGTTTGAATCCCTGGATGATAATAAGCCCGAGAAGGAAACAGAAGAAAAAGTAAAATCATTGGAATCTGACGGGAATACCACCATGCTGATCCGTCAGAATGATGACTACATTGGTATCATTGCCCTGATGGATACGCCCAGAAAGGAAGCAAAAAACACGCTAGAACAATTAAAAAAACTGGGTATCAAGCGAATGATCATGCTCACCGGTGATAACCAACAAGTAGCCGATGCGGTAGCCAAAGAAATTGGGCTGACAGACGCATGGGGCAGTCTATTGCCAGAAGAAAAAGTGGATGCCATAAAAAAATTGAAAGAACAAGAATCTAAAGTAGCAATGGTAGGTGATGGTGTAAATGATGCCCCGGCCATGGCCAACAGTACGGTGGGAATTGCCATGGGAGCAGCAGGCAGTGATGTAGCCCTGGAAACAGCCGACATTGCCCTGATGGCCGACAAGCTGGAAACCTTACCTTTTGCTATCGGTTTAAGTAGAAAAGCCAAAGGCATAATCAAGCAAAACCTCTGGGTGAGTCTAGGGATCGTGGCATTACTCATTCCATCCACCATTTTTGGACTGGCTAACATTGGTATTGCCGTGTTAATTCATGAAGGATCCACGTTAGTGGTGGTGTTTAATGCGCTGCGATTATTAGCTTATAAGGAGTAGGAAGAGGCCGTAACAATGTTATTAACTTTGAGTAAGAAAAATAAATAAGAAGGTTCTCAATAATATCTTGACTAACCCGCAAAGTTTTAAAACAATTAAAGTATAAAAATTAAAAAAGATGGAAAACCAACACAAAAACAGCAACAATTACGCTAAATTTTTTGCAATGATTGCTACCGCAATGGTAGCAATGTTCTTTTTAATGTACACCCATTCTTACCAGATTATTGATCACTTCTGGTTTAGTGAAACAAGGCTTTTTATGACGCTGATCATGGCTGGTTCCATGATCATCATAATGCTCCTGTTTATGCTGAATATGTACCAGAAGCGAGGCGCAAACATAGCGATCATCGGGTCGGGTATCTTATTGATTGCCGGTGGTATTGGTTTGGTGAGAAGTCAGGTAACCGTCACGGGTGTTGACTACATGGAAGGCATGATTCCACATCATTCAATTGCTATTTTGACAAGTGAGCGTGCTCAAATAAAGGATGTGCGGGTAAGGAAACTTGCTAACGAAATTATCAAGGCACAACGTAGGGAAATAATGGAAATGCAATGGTTGATCAATGATATCAAGGAAAATGGAGTAATAGAAACAGAGGAAGAAAAGAAAAATAGGCCTATGCCTATGTTTGAAGGTAAGCTAAAAGAAGAAACACGAAACCTGAATGAGTAGCAAGCTATGATATTAATTTAATGCATATTTTCAAAAAATCCACATTCCATATCAGCAAAATGGACTGCCCCTCCGAGGAGCAGATGATCCGAATGAAACTGGAGCCTTATAAAGAGGTAAAGCAGCTTTCTTTTGATATCCCCAATCGTAAACTGGAGGTATATCACACCGAAGAAGTTGAAAAAATCCATCAAGCCCTCAGTGAACTCAAACTCAATGACCGGTTGGAAAGTACGGAAGATGAAGTGGATCTGCCGTTGGCTGCTGACGAATCTAAACAGCGAAAAATATTGTGGTGGGTGCTGGGTATCAATTTCGGTTTCTTCATAGTGGAGATGACTACCGGATGGATATCACGCTCCATGGGCTTAGTAGCTGATTCGTTGGATATGCTGGCAGATTCCATCGTCTACGGTCTGAGCTTATTTGCTGTTGGTGCAGCAATTTCTCGCAAGAAAAAAGTAGCCAAAATCAGTGGGTATTTTCAAATGGCATTGGCACTCTTAGGCTTTTCAGAAGTATTGCGCAGATTTTTCAGCGAAAGCGAAACACCGCTGTTTCAATGGATGATCATCATATCAGTACTGGCCCTAGTCGGCAACCTGGTTTCGCTCTGGCTGATCAATAAAGCCAAAAGCGATGAGGCCCACATGCAAGCGAGTGCCATATTCACTTCCAATGACATTATCGTGAATGGCGGAGTGATCCTAGCCGGTGTGCTGGTTTATTTCCTAAACAGCAAATGGCCCGATTTGGCCATTGGGGCAATTGTTTTCACCTTCGTAATGCGCGGGGCTTTAAGGATATTGAAAATATCTAAATAGATAATTAACCGATAAAAGCAGAAGAATGAGTACATGGTTATGGGTAGGAGTTTTAGTAGCAGCCGCCTGGGCTGCACATTGGGGTGCTGACCAATTGCTTACACCGCTCAGAATGTTGCGGAAACAATGGGGACTTACCGCTTCGGCAGGAGCTGCTTTCCTTGCGATTGTAACAGCAAGTCCCGAAGTAGCTATCAACATCACCAGTGCTGCCCGGGGTGTTTCAAATATCGGCTTAGGAAACTTACTAGGTTCCAATATCATCTCCATTCCCCTCATGGTTACGATAGCCTATTTTGCTTCACGCAAACAATTCAAAAACAAGTCCAAGCATCAAGAACATTTGGATGCTAATCTATTGGCTTTAAACAAGCGTTCTGTATCCGTTTTGTCATTGCCCTATTTGGGTATAATCGCACTGGTGGCTTTGTTAACCTTACCGAAAGCCTGGCGGGGCTTGCAACCGATTGACGGTTGGATCATGCTCGGGGCTTATGGTGCCTTTTTAATTCACGCGATTGTCAAAGGACGAAAAGAAGGAGAAAAAGTAGAATGGACACAAAAGAAAATATGGCTTTCCATTGCTGGGGCATTTGCCATAGCGGCCGGGGCATTTTTCATTGTGAAAGCCACTGAGAACATCGTTTCGGTTTTGGGTATATCAGAGATTGTCGGAGGACTGTTCATCACCGGTATTATGACCACTGCCCCTGAAGTATTTAAGACCTGGAGTGTGGTAAAAGGTGGAGAGGTTACCGCAGGAACCACCAGCGTGATAGCCGACAATGCCATAACCATGACAGTTGCATTTTTCCCGTTGGCGCTGGTAACCACTCCAGTGGAGGATTTTCAATTGTATTGGGTCAACCTGGCCTTTGTAGGATTGATGCCATTGCTTTATTCGGTTTTTATCCATCAGAGTAATCAGCTTCATGGATTTAGCAGATGGCAAATATTCGTATTTGATGCAGCTTATGTCGCCTATTTGTTGATCATGGCGTTTTTCGTCTTAAAACTTTTTTAATCTATGGAAGAGCATTTATTCAAAGACTATAAGCACCGTCTCAACGCACTGGATAAGGATGTCAGGATGCTGGTTTTAAAACATGCCAAAGAATTCTACGTCCATAATAAATGCACAAAGGCAGAAGCCATTGACCGGGCAATCGCGAAAGCTGAAATGAAAAAAAGAAATTTATAACTTAACTATAGACCACTATGATACAGATACTTGAATTCACCAAAAACAATATAATAGCCACCAGGGCTGAGGATAACCTGACTGAAACGGATATTCAGAAAATACATCCGTTGATTCACAACATTGTGAACCGGGGACAGAATGTGAGATGGTATTTTGAGATGGAGAATTTCTCAGGATGGAATATAAAGGGGTTATGGGAAGATATTAAGATGGATTTATCCCATGCTGAAAACTATGAAAAGATAGCCATGGTCGGTGAAAAGAAATGGCAGGATTGGATCACACAATTCATGAAACCGTTTACCAACGCAGAGATCCGTTACTTTGATTTGGAAGAAAAAAATGAGGCAAAGGAATGGATCAGTCTGTAAAAAATAATCAGTCAACAATAGCGTATATCCAGCAAACAGCCCGAAAGTTTCTAAATAGAGAAACTTCAGGTGGTTTACTTTTAATCGCAGCTACTATTTTAGCCCTAATTTTAGGTAATTCTCAATGGGCGGATGCTTATCATCACTATCTTAAAGATGAATTTCTCTTTGAGCTATCCGAGCATTTTACTTTTGGTTTGACCATTGAAGAGTGGATCAATGATGGACTGATGGCTATATTCTTTCTGGTGGCAGGGATGGAGTTAAAAAGAGAAATTTTGGTAGGTGAATTATCATCATTTAAGAAAGCTTCTATGCCACTATTGGCTGCATTGGGTGGAATGGTACTGCCTGCCCTAATATTTTCAGTTCTTAATTCAGACACAGAAAATATCAACGGATGGGGCATTCCGATGGCCACCGATATTGCGTATTCCTTGGGCATCATTGGCCTGTTGGGTAAACGGGTACCTGCTCAGCTTAAAATCTTTTTGGTGGCGCTGGCTATTGCCGATGATTTAGGAGCCATTCTTGTGATTGCGTTGTTTTATAGCAACGAGATCAGTTGGTTATACTTGGTTGCTGGGACAGGTATATTCATCCTCTTAATGCTATGTAACCGTTTTGGAGTGAAAAACCTCTTCTGGTACATATTGGGAGGGATAGCTTTATGGTATTGCTTTCTGAATTCTGGCGTTCACCCTACTATAGCCGGAGTGCTTTTTGCCATTACCATTCCTGTAAAACCTAAACTCGATAGTAAATTACTGAAAGAACGCACCGTCAGGAATGTGACTGAATTGGAGAAAACAGATATTGATACACGAGACCCCATGCAGGATATTCGTCAAAGCGAAATCCTTAAAGCCATGAAAAAGGATACTCAAAACTCAAGACCGCCTCTACTTAAACTGGAGAACGCCCTGATTGATTTTAATGCCTTTTTCATTATTCCTATTTTCGCCATTGCCAATGCAGGAGTGAAACTGGATGTTAGCTTTTTGGAGGTAGTATCAGGTTCTCTTGGCTTGGGTATATTATTAGGTCTCGCAGTTGGGAAAGTGTTGGGGATCAGTCTCTTTGCCTTTATTGGAGAAAGGCTGGGTATAGCAGAATTGCACCACTCTTTAAGTTGGAGGCATATTATTGGTATGGGCATGGTTGCTGGTATCGGATTTACCATGTCTTTGTTTATTACCAACCTTGCCTTTGAAGATGCTGAGTTGGTCAAAGTGTCCAAGATTAGTATCTTAATAGCATCTTTAATAGCTGCTTTAGTAGGTATTACAACATTATTATTTACAAAACCTAAAACCAAAATTGAATGATACATTTAAGAGTATTTCTGCCGGTATTTTTCCTTCTTTACTTTTTACTTACATTTTTACTGTACGCTCCCAAAAAGAAGGAAAAGCCACCTAAACTTAAAACAGTGACCTTATTGAACAGTGTGATATGGCTATTAGTGATTGCCTTAGTGACTGTTTTCTCATTATACACTGAGGTTTATCATCAATACATTGTGCCATTCGAGGCATTGAAAAGCCATTGGTTGAGCTGGGCAGCCATTGGACTCATGTCACTAGCCTTCCTGATCGTTTTCTCAGCTAAAAATCAACAAAGATTGAATAGAACAAGTGAAACAAAAGGCTGGTTACTACTCTCAACCGGCATTTATGCTAAATCTAGAAATCCACTTCATCTGGGGCAACTAATCACACTGATTGGCTTTTTTCTTTGTATACCCAGTATCTATTCAGGTGTACTGCTATTACTCGGTTTCTTAATTGTATTTGTCCGTGTCGGGCTGGAAGAAAAAGTACTGGAGAGTATTTTTGGAGAAGATTATTTTGCTTATGAGAAGGTAGTAAGGAGGTGGATATGAGGACTGTGGAAAATTCAAAATTTCTTCCAAATTGGCTTCTTAATTTGAATTAATGAAAATCCTGATTATAGAAGACGAAACAGAACTGGCCAAAGACATTGTGAAATACCTAAGTAGTGAGCATTATCGCTGCGAAACTGCTGGTGATTATCATCAAGCCATGGAGAAAATTTATGCTTATGAATATGATTGTATCCTGCTTGATCTTATGCTGCCGGGAGGAGACGGACTTACTATTCTTGATGAGCTTAAAAAGCAGAATAAACAAGATGGTGTAATCATTATCTCAGCTAAAAACGCTATCGAAGATAAAGTAAAAGGGCTGAAACTTGGAGCAGATGATTATCTCGCCAAACCATTTCACCAAGCAGAATTAGCAGCAAGGATAGAATCATTGATTAGGCGAAAGCAATTTGACAGCAGTAATGTAATTATTCAAAATGAATTGACTATTGATATCAATGCAAAGACAGTGATGGTTGATGATCAGTCTCTTTCTCTAACAAAGAAAGAATACGACCTACTTCTCTTTTTCATAGGTAACAAGAATAGAGTCCTTTCAAAAGGTGCTTTAGCAGAACATCTCTCTGGAGATTTTGCAGATATGTTTGATAATCATAGCTTTGTCTATGCACATGTAAAAAACCTAAAAAGAAAACTTAAGGAAAGCGGATATGCAGATTATCTGAAAACTGTTTATGGTACAGGATATAAATGGGAAATATGACAAAATTACTCGACAGACCTCTAAAGGCATTCGCAATTTATTCCTTACTGATCCTGATTATCAGTATTCCAGCTTACTTTTTTGTTGTTGATTTCATTTGGCTTGAAGAGCTTGATGAACAAAACTGGCTCACTTTGGAGCATACAAAACGCAGGCTCCAAAACCTGCAACTGAAAGCAGAGGAAATTGACAAATTAGATGAAATATGGGGCTCACTTCAGCCGGGTGCATCTCTGACGCCCTGGGATTCTACACTGGCCAGAAAAGATTCCATCTATGAAATCATGAGGTCAAATGAATTTGATGTAGAAAATGGAATGGATCGATTCAGAGGGCTTCAGTCTTTTATAGCCATAAACGGACAACCCTACCGCATCACCATCGAAACCAATGTGGAAGAGGCTGATGAAACGCTTTTTGCCATAGCTTTAGTTACTTTCTTTTTCTTCATTCTTCTACTGATTGGGTTGATCTATCTAAATAAGCGCATTGCCTTAAGCACCTGGAAGCCCTTTAAAATGATACTTCAGACACTTAAATCATTTGACCTTTCCCGGGATGAAAAGATTGAGCTTGCAGAAACTAACATTTACGAATTTGAAGAGCTTAACCATGTACTACGCACTTTAGTGGATAAAAATATATCCACTTACCAACAGCAAAAAGCATTCACTGAAAATGCATCGCATGAACTGCAAACACCTATTGCTTTACTCAAATCCAGGCTCGATTTACTCCTTCAGGAAAAAGAAGTCTCACCTCAAATCTCAGAATTGTTAGGTGGTATTGAAGCTCCACTTTCCCGCCTTTCAAGGATTAATAAAAACCTGCTCTTATTAGCTAAGGTTGAAAATTACCAATATGAAAGCCAGGAAAGAATTGATATTAAAACCAGTGTGCAAAATGCTTTATCACTCTTCGAAGACTATTTCATGGATAAAAAATTATCCATAAAATCTTCATTAGATGAAATAAAACACATTAATGCAAATGCTTTCCTTTTGGAAACTCTTGTTTATAATTTATTGTCCAATGCTGTCAGGCACACCCCTTTTGGAGGCAATATTATTATTACTGTAAAGGATGATAATTTGATGATCGCCAACAGTGGAGCAGAAGCTTTGAATTCCCAAAGACTGTTCAAGCGTTTCTCCACTGTTACCAAAGAGAGAATAGGGAGCGGATTAGGACTGGCCATTGTGAAGGAGATTACCATCAAATATGGATGGTGTATTGTCTATCGCTTTCAGGATAATTTTCATTCTTTTTCTGTTAGCTTCTAAAAATTCCAAATTTCTTCTAAATCGGTGATAATATTTGGCCCTTCATCAAAAACCAAATATTTATATGAGGCGTCATCAAATTTTAGTGTGTTTACTTCTTTTTATCAGTAGTAATGTTAACGCACAAATAAAAGATACTTTAAGAAGGGAAAGAACAATATCGGCTTTTATTTTGCCAGCATCTTTAATTGTTGGAGGTTTATATGCAATAACAGATAATGATATTCTAGGAAGAGAAGAAATCAGGGAAGAGAGGAATGAGCATTATTATAATTTTCACGTTACTGCTGATGATTATTTACAGTTTGCGCCCTTATCATTAGCCTTCTTAATGAAAACTATAGGGATTGAAGGTAGGCATGATTGGTTTAACAGCATATCATTATTATTGAAATCTGAATTATTAATGGGTGCACTAGTTTATACAGGAAAAACACTTACAGCTGTGCCAAGACCTGATACTGGCTCCTTGAACTCTTTTCCCTCCGGACATACGGCCCAAGCATTTATGGCAGCTACTTATTTACATAAAGAATTCGGTAGAGGAAGACCATACGTAACCATTGTAGGTTACACTTTAGCCACCAGTGTGGGTGTATTAAGAGTTATGAATGACAGACATTGGGCATCTGATGTATTGGTAGGTGCAGGTATTGGTGTATTATCTACTAACTTAGTTTATTTAACGCATAAAAGAAAGAATAAATTAAAAACCAGCAACACGCTGGTTTCCCCCATTTATGTACCTAAGGGAATGGGAATTGGCTTAACTATTTCACTCAAATGAATAAGCAATTTAACGCCTGAACCACATTTGGTAAAAATTTTAAGGTATGGATAAATTTAATAAAGTTGCCCAGATTACACTTCTTTTCTGGCTCATGAAAATCATCGCTACCACTTTGGGAGAAACATTTGGCGACTACATATCCATAACATTAAATTATGGATATGCCTTAAGCCTTGGTATCACTGCAATATCTTTCCTTGTGGTTTTGAGTATTCAGCTATTAACTAACAGATACATCCCCATTGTTTACTGGCTAGTGATCATTGCCACCACTACCCTGGGCACAGAAATATCAGATTTCATAGACAGGAGCCTTCATTTGGGATACACTGTTGGGAGCATAATACTTTTTAGCTGTTTGGTAGTAACACTGGTTTTATGGTATAGAAGGTTCAAGAATCTTGAAGTCTTCCCAATTGTCAAAAGACATAAAGAAGTCTTCTACTGGATTGCCATTTTGTTTTCAAATAGTTTAGGAACGGCTTTTGGAGATTATTTAAGTGATGTTGTAGGACTAAGCTACCTACAAGGGGCAATGGTAACTGCTGGTGTGATTGTTGTTGTAGTATTGTTGCATTATGCGACCCGAATCAATGAAATTCTTCTCTTCTGGATGGCTTTCATATTTACCAGGCCTTTTGGAGCAACATTCGGTGATTTTTTAACAAAGCCAGTCTCCAAAGGAGGATTGGATTTGGGTACTCTCAATGCTTCATTTGTTTCTACTGGGCTATTACTTGCCCTTATTATAGTGGCACATGTACAACTATCAAAAAATAAAGAAGTAACAGGGCTTTGACCACTTTTCCCTCTAAAAAATTCTAATTTTCTTCTAAATCATATTGCAAGTTTGTTCTATATAAACTTTTAAACCAGTACAGATATGAAAAATTTAACACTTATCGCAGCTGTGGTCGTGGCATTTACCATGAACGCATGTGCACAGAAATCAGACAGTAAAAACGTACCTGAAAAGGTGATTTCAACATTTAATGAAAAGTTTCCTGATGCTAAAAAAGTAGAGTGGGAAATGGAAAATGAATCAGAATGGGAAGCTGAGTTTAAATGGAATGGTAAAGAATATTCTGCCAATTTCAGCACAGATGGGGAATGGCATGAAACCGAACATGAGATAAAGGGGTCTGAAATTCCTTCAAATATTCAAGCCATCCTTGATCAGAATTTCTCTGATTATGAGATCGAAGGTGCAGAAATAGCTGAAACTCCATCAGGCAAATCCTATGAAATGGGAATTGAAGTAGGAGAAGAAGAATACGAAGTTACAATTGACGCAAAAGGAAATCTAACCAAGAAAAAAGAAAACGAAGAAGGGGATGAGAATGACGAAGATTAATCAGTTCATCATTATTTTTTTATTCCTAGGTCCTATTGGAGTATTTGCGCAAAAATCGTCCATTAGTGTTTCTGGTACAATCAAAGACAAGGTCTCAAAAGAGACCTTGCCTTTTGTTAATGTAGTATTGAAAAAACATACTGATTCAACCTTTGTATCAGGAACTATCTCAAATGACAATGGTCTGTTTACTTTTTCAGATGCTAAGCCCAATGACTACCTGTTGGAAGTGTCCTATATTGGTTATAAAAAATACAGCTCTCCAGTATTCATTGGTTCAAATTCTGAGTTCATTGACTTAGGAACAATTCTATTGGAAGAAGATTTTGAGCAATTGAATGAAGTAGTTGTAACAGCTCAGCAGGATGCTGTAACTGGCACAATGGACAAAAAAACCTATTCAGTTGAAGACAATGTGAGTCAAAGCGGAGGCAGTGTCTTACAATCCATGCAAAACCTTCCCGGTGTTACGATTCAGGAAGGTCAGGTACAACTTAGAGGTAGTGATCAGGTGATGGTTTTAATTGATGGTAAACAAACAGCCGTAACAGGATTTGGTAATCAAAATGGGTTGGACAATATCCCTGCATCAGCCATTCAAAAAATTGAAATAATAAATAACCCTTCTGCAAAATATGATGCCAATGGAAATGCAGGTATTATCAATATTGTGATGAAGAAGGAAGTTCAACAAGGGTTCAATGGTAAAGTGGGGTTGACAACTGGTTTGGGTGCACTTTGGATTCGTAAGGAAAACCTGCCAACTATCAGGCCTCAATATCGGAATACACCTAAAATAAACCCATCAATTGCCTTGAATTATAGAAAAAAGAAAATCAACTTCTTTGTGCAAGCAGACAACCTGTATACAGAAACCTTAAACAAGAATGAATTTGTAACAAGAACCTATAATGATGGAACAGTCATTAATCAGCAGATGAAAAGGAATCGCAACACCAACTTTTTTTCTTCTAAGGCTGGTATGGACTGGTTTATAAATGATTATAACAGCCTTACCGTTTCCGGCCTCTTCAGCCAGGAGTCCATCCAAGATTATGGAGACCAGCCATTTTTTAATGATGGTCTAAATGAAAGGCTGAGGCTTTGGCAGTTTTTAGAGGATGAAGTGCTAACAGCAGCTATGGCTTCTCTGAGCTACCAACATAAATTTCAGCAGCCTGGACACAAACTAAATATAGGCTTCAATTATACATTTGACAGGGAAGATGAAAAATATTTTTTTACTAACATCCGTCCTTCGTTCACCAGTAAAGAATCCTTCTTCCTAATTGCTGATCAGACAGTAACAGATTTTACGGTTGACTACACGAAGCCCTTGAAACATGGCTTTTTGGAGACAGGCTTTAAGTTCCGTAGAAGGACAATCCCTACGAATATGCAATTTAATCCTTCGGAATCAAACTCTGTTCTCGACACTGGTGCTGATGGTTTAGCAACTTATAAGGAAAGCATTCCGGCTGTTTATGGAAACTATATTTATGAAGTAAAAAAACTGGAAGCTGAAATTGGGCTAAGAGTGGAATATGTGGATTTACAATATAATGTTGATCCAAACCATAATACCTACAAGAGTGATGGTTATAATTACTTTCAGCCATTTCCTAATGCACGATTGACGTATAAAGTTAATGATCGCAACAAGCTATCCGCCTTTTATAACCGTAGGGTTGATCGGCCTGATGAAGTGGACATTCGTATATTTCCGAAGTACGATGATGCTGAAATAATTAAGGTAGGAAACCCTTCCTTGCGGCCACAATTCACCAACAGCTTCGAACTCGGTTACAAAAATGATTGGAATAAAGGATATTTCTACGGAGCTGCTTATCATCGCATTTCAGATGGCACCATCACCCGAGTAGCCACTACAGTCGATACTACTAACTTGATTTACAACATTTCACAGAATGCTGGAAAAAGCAATAATACAGGTGTTGAAGTAGTAATCAGTCAAGAACTTAGTGATAAAATTAATATAAACTTGAACCTGAATGGGTATTATAATCAGATAGATGCATTTACAGTTATAAATCAATATCCTGTGGAAAATACCTTTACAGCAGAACAACAAGAAATCTATTCAGGAAATATAAAACTGAATACCAATTTTATATTTGGTAAAAACATAGAAGCACAATTAACAGCCATTTACCTATCTCCTGACATCATTCCGCAGGGCACTATTGATTCCAGGTTTTCTCTTGATTTAGGCATCAAAAGAGGGGTTCAGAAGGGTAAAGGAGAATTATTTCTGAATGCGACTGATCTGCTCAACACCATGGTTATCCAGAAGAAAATTAACGGTAATAACTTTAGCTATACCAGTAAAGATTATTATGAAACACAGGTTATACGCATAGGGTATAATTACAAATTTTAAAGGCGATGAAGACAGCGCTGTATAAAAAAACTATGATTGTAACTATAGAATATACAATACTTAAGTAAATGCAATTTTCCCATAACAGAAATTCTATGAAATTATTTATTTGTATTCATTTGCTAGTATTTTACGTAAATGCGTCCCAAATCATGGCTCAAAACAACTCCGAATCATGGAACTTGATAGATGAAAAGGAAGGTATTAATATTTATACAAGACCAAATCGTAACACGGAAATCAAAGAAGTTAGAGTTACACTTAAAATGAAGGCATCAATGGAGGAGCTTATTGAGAAATTAGCTGATGCTACCAGTTATTCAGAATGGGTGTATAGGAGTACTTACTCAACTTTTATTCAAAACATTGATGAAAATGTCTTCTCCTATTATATAATTACTGATTTTCCACCTGCATAAGCGAAATTTTGGCTTTTGGCAAGACAGAAAGTATACTTTCTTCTATCCTTGAAAGCCCATCCGATATATTTTGTAGTGAAGTTTCCCTGTCTTCAATAGGAAGATAAGTCAGATCAATATCAACGGATAATCGTGGCATATTACGGACAAACAGATTAATGGCCGTGCCACCATGCAAAGCAAAAAAAGTCTCTTTAGCCACTTCCGGAAGTATATCCAGCAACAGAGCTACTTGTCTTTTGTAAGTTTCATTGGCCATAATTCTCCAGTTCTTTAGGTACGGTGATTTGATATTTGGGTATGTAGGTTCCGTTTTTAGCCAGACTTCTTTTACCACTTCCCAAGTCTAATTTTTCTGGTTTTAAATAGTTAAACCAAGCATGCTTGGCTTTTTCTGCCAGGTAGAGGAATAATCTTTTCACTTTTACGGAAGTGCAGGCTTCAAGAAGTGCCTGCACCTTAGCCGGTTGCAGGTTGTTCAAACTCTCCATAAGCTCATAACATTCAATCAAATGCTGTTCTTCAGGAACCAAATACAGGCATTCCATCATCGCTCTGGCTGCACCTGAAATTTTGAGATGGAAGGTGGTTTGATCTATAGAAGTCAATCCTGAATCTGAAGGAAGGAAGGAAGTACGGAAATAGTTGATTTCAACTTCCCAGTTATGCTGATCAAACCATGCTGGTAACTTTTCATTCTTACCCCCGAAGAGGAAGACTTTTTTAGTATTAAATTCTAGGTACTGTATTTTACCCAGATATGCAAGAGCGGACTTAGCTCCAATGTGAATACTCATGTCTTTTTGAAATTGTAGTGCATATAAAGCTCCCGCAACACCTACATTTTCTCCTGCACGCTTCATAGCCCCTGACCCGATGGATTCCAACCAATTACTCTTACGATATCGCTTTTGTAAGTCAAGACTATACCCTTTCTCAGACAACCAGGAAGACAGCAAGACAACTCCGGAAGGCTGAGACTGAAGTAATTGGTTTATTTTAGATTCTTTTTGGGTACTCATAGTACGAATATCGTATAAAAAATAAACTAAAACAAATCAATAGTTTAAAAGTATACTGTTATAGGTACTTTAAGTCCCTATATAATTATAAAAATAAACTATCTCAAGAAAACTACCTCTATTACGAGATAATCTATTTTCCGTAACCAAAATGAAGATAAATCAATCTTACCTCCCAGGGGTATAACAACTTTCTTCGGCTGGTGTCCAGTCCCTTAATTTCTTTCATTTTTAACCGAAGTGTTTCCGTACTAACATTGAGCTTTTTAGCAAGGTCTCCTTTGCTCATAAACTTCATATCCCAATTTTGTTCATTCATTTTAAAACCATTTAGAGTGATTAAAGAATTGAATTCAAAGGGATTCCTCATTAAACAGAAAACAGCCTTTGAAAGCCGTAAATTACACTTTATTCCACATTATTCCCTGAACGAAACAGGCTATCCCAGACCCATTTGGACTGATTAGAAAATAATTATTCATTTGAGAAAAAAAGTAAATCAAATGCTCAAATGGATCGCAGGTGGAGTAGCCGCATTTTTCGCAGGCCGGTATTTGCTGAGGCTCAATAAAGCCTCCAATACCATCGTGACCCGGACTTCGCTCCAGGTCAACAAGGTCAGCCTGTCGGGCATTGAATTGAAAGCTGGCGTGCGATTGCAAAATCCGAATCCCATCAACCTTTCCATTCAATATCCTTTCGTAAACCTGACCCATAAAGGTGCCTCTCTTGGCTCTTCGCAAGTCAAAGATGAAACCATCCAACTCCCTGCCAATGGAGAGCAGTCTTTCACTATCACCATCCAGTCAGCCGGATGGCTCTCACTTATCCAGGTGTTAGGCACGGAACTGACACAAAAGATCCGCAGCGGACAAAAGGCCGTGCTGGATGTAGTTTCAACAATGACCACCAAAGTCAACGGCCTTCACTATTCGCAACAGGAAACCCTCAAACTAAGCATCTGATGCAGGTCCTCAAGAGACGACATATCGCCCCTGGTCATCCGTTTGACAGGCTTTTTCCCAAGAGCATTAAGCAGGATAAAGTCATCCGTCCTGAAGGCAAAGCCCGTCTGCACCACACCATCAATCTGATCAAGCAGATAGTAAGAGATACCAAAGGTGATACGGCCTTATTGGCTAAAACGCTAAAAGCTGAAAAGCTTAAAGACACCTGCGAAAACATCTGGAATTTTGTTTATAAGCACATTCAATATACAAGGGATAAGGTCGGTGTGGAACAAGTGAGGCGACCATCGCGCACGTGGGCCGACCGCAAAACTGGTGTGGATTGCGACTGTTATACTGTTTTTATTTCCAGCGTCCTTTCCAACCTGAACATCCCCCATAAGGTGAGGATTACTAAATACGGTGGCAAGCCTTATTTCCAGCACATCTATCCAATAGTTCCTATCGGGACTGGTTACCTCACCCTGGATTGCGTCACCGACCAATTCAATTACGAAGTGCCATATTCGGAAGCCAAAAAAGATTTTGACATGGACGACCGCAAACCTGTAGGCGAGATCAACGGCATCCTGGAAGTCAGTGGCGTTGATTCAGCCGACCTGCTTATAGGTGGATTGGGTATCTATAACCTAAAGCAACCGAGGCTACCACTTCGGCAAGTGAGAAAGATGAGCCATGAGAAAAACCAGGTAACAACACC
This sequence comes from Marivirga atlantica, assembly GCF_016734805.1. Lineage (GTDB taxonomy): Bacteria > Bacteroidota > Bacteroidia > Cytophagales > Cyclobacteriaceae > Marivirga > Marivirga atlantica. Next base: position 79,089 of record NZ_JAERQG010000006.1, on the reverse strand, counting down.
TGATAAGCTGACGATCAGAAAGGTGCCGGAACAAAATACATCATCCCAGCCTGTGTTGCAGGTAGTAAATGCTCAACCGAAAGTCGAAGTGGCACCGGCATGGGAAAATCAAACAGCACCGAGAGCTGAAGACAAGACAACAGGTCTGGGACTTGCGGGAAAGATTCTCCTTGCCCTGGGAATAGGCTTAGGCGCTTATAAACTAACTGAAATCTTAACATGATGAATTATGGAATTGCACAGACTTGACGGTTTTACCGCTTCTGGATTGGACAATGTGGACATCCAGGATATAGATTTTGAGACGCTGGAGGAGGGCGAAATGTCAGGCCAGCAAATAGCGGCACTGGAAGCCCTTGGTTATGTACAAAGCCCCGATATCGCTTATGAGATACAGGATGAAAACGGCAATGTAATCATGTATGCCGATGCGGAGGAAAACTTGTATGTTATTGATGGTTTAGGAGAGCTGGGCTTCTTTAAGAAGATTGGCAAAGGACTGAAAAATGCTGCCAAGTTTGTCGGAAAGAAAGTCATCAAACCGGTGGCAAAAGGCGTGTCCAATGCGGCCAAGTTCACAGCTAAGAAAGTCATCACCCCCGTGGTAAAAACGGTCAACCGCTACCTGAACCCAGCTACCATATTATTGAGGAACGGCTTTTTATTAGCCATGAAGGTCAACCTGATGAAAGTGGCCGAACGCCTGCGTTTCGGTTACCTCAGCGATGCGGAGGCTCAGAAGCGTGGAATGAGCATGAGCGGTTTTGCGAAGTTGAAAGAAGCCATCAGCAAAGCCGATAAAATCTATGAACTGGCCGGTGGCAAAAAAGAAAACCTCAAGAAGGCCATCCTCACAGGAAAAGGCAATAGCGATAAAGCTGTGCCCTTGAGCGGCTTTGCGTTAGGTAGTCCATTATCGGCAACCGATGATTACGTGGATCCCTTTGAAAAAATGATTGTGGAAGCTGATGCCGATGAGGTAGAGCAGCTACTGGATGACGGCATAGAGGTGGAAGGCTTAGGAGTGGTAGTGACCGGCACTGCCGTTGCAGCAGCTTCCGGGGCGGTGGCCTCTATTTCTGCTTTGCTTAGTAAGATCACCGGGGTATTTGACAAAGCCAAAAAGACCCAAAGCGATGTAAAGAACCTAGTATCTACTGCCAAATCCTTTGTGCCGACTCCTAACCGCCCGAGTGGTGGAGCAGCCCCGATACAGCTACCTCAGCCAATTCCCAAGCCACTTGTGAGGTTTAGCCCCCAGACTACATCTCTGGTACGAAGGCCAACGGTAACCGCATCTGTTTCACCAGCAGTCAAAACTCAATCATTGGTTCCAGCCAACACCGCATTGGTAAGAAAAGCTCCGAATACCCTGATAGATAACACAAATCAGCCGGAAGAAAAGCAGGGGTTCTTTCAGAAGAACAAAACGCCTTTACTGATCGGTGCAGGTGTGCTGGTAGCCGGAGGAGGTATCTATTATGTGGTGAAGCAATCCAAAAAGAAAGGCAAAGCTAAATCGGTAGATGGAATTCCAAGAGATATTAAAGGAAGGTTTAAAGGCTCGAGTAAAACCAAGTCGTCCAAACCCAAAACAAACAAGAAATCTAAGAAGCTGGTACCTACTGTGCTTCTCTAAAACTAAATAAAGTACTTAAAATCAAGAACAATGGAAAAAAAGGCAGCAATAAAGGACAGCCTAATTGAAACAGGCAAGAACCTGGGCTCAGGACTGGTTGGCATGGTAGCCGGATCGGCCGTAGGCAGGCATTCCCTTTGGATCGGGGCAGCCACCATCTTTGGTGGGGCATGGTACCAGTATGATTGGCTCACCTCAGCAGGTGTAGGCATGGTGGCCTCCAATGGCTTTGCCCAGCGCAATGAAGAGAAAGTATCCGGCCTGGATGGCTTTCAAGATGAAATTGGCAATGCCAAAAACCGGGCATTGTCTTCCCTTAAAGCCCTGGGCAAAAAAGTGTACCTGGACAAATTGTCCCCCTCACTGAGCGAAAAGCTCGGCCTCAATGGTATGGAGGACAGTGAAGTACTCATGGTCAACGGCTACATGGGTGATATTGGCAATTTTGATACCTCGGAAGTAGACGAAATCATCCGCCAACTGGAAAATGGCAATGCCGATAACCTGATTGAACAAACCGGATTTGAGGGAAGCCAGGTCGGTGACCTGGGAGCTTTAGGCAACCCGGACATTGTAGAACTGGAAGGCACCGATGCATTAGAACTCAATGCGGTGGCATAAGTGAATTCTTAAATCTTAAATCTCATATCTAAAATCTAAATCAAATGATACGTAAAAATTCAAGAGAACAATTTCTGGAAATCGTCAATGCCCACCTCTCGCTCAGGGAGCAAGGCAAGAAACATGATCCTGCTATGGTGAAAGTAGCCGAGGGAATTAAAGAAGGGCGTTTGCAACTGTCTGACAGTGCCTATTACTCCATCAAGTATGGAGGAGATAAGGCCACCATCCACATGTTTGAAACCCAGGATGCCAAAGAAATTGGGGTAACCAATGTGACCCAATCCAAACTACCAAAAGATAGGTTGTTCCTCTGCAACCGCATCATCCTTTTGGCTAAAGTATTCGAAGGGGAAATCCCACAATCCGATACGGCCTGGAAGCAGTTGATCAAGTCCACCAATTTTGATTCTATCAAAGCGGTGGCAGGTTTGCAAAACGGAGTGTTCACTTTTATGGCCAACAAGAAGATTATCATTGATGAGCGGCCTATGCAGGATTTTGTCACCGATAACAACCTGCAAATGAACCTTGGTACCTATTACCTGGAGAACCCAAGATTTATCAGGGATGATGAAGAGTTTGAGTTCACGCTTGAGCTAGGCGATGATGCCCCGGACAAAACCCTGATCAAAGTAGTGCTGGCCGGAACCTCAACTGTGCCTGCTTAATCTGCAAACCGATGGAAAAGCAAACCCGGGAAATCCGTAAAACCTTCAGCTTCCAGGTGAATGAAGCCAATAAGCTTTATACACCTGTCAAATGGGAACTACCCAAGAAGACTGCTTTTGTGAAGGGGCTTCAACTCACTTCCGACTTTCCCAATAAACTGTACTACAGGGGAAGTCAGCGCATTGAGATTGGAGGCGATGAGCTTTTCCCGGAAGGTTTTGACAGCAAGATACTAATCTCCAGCATCAGCGTGGCACCACGGGAGCGGTTCTTTGATCTGGGAGAAGTGCAACCTGGGGATCTGTCAGTAAAAGTCCGCTATGAAGATAAAGACCATGAGCGGGCGGTGCTGGGTAACGGCTACCAGGTGTCGGTGGTGCTTTTATTAGAAGAAGAGATATGATTCGGAAAGTAAGCATAGCGTCAAAACTTGAGGGTGAAGGATCGGAAAAGCTGCTGATCAAAAGGCGGTTTGTCCCGGTGGAAATATCAATTATTCAAAATGGCCAGTATCAAACCTTCAAAGAAAAGGTGCCCCATGGCACAAGGAAGGTTGTGGGCATCGTGATAACCCATGATGCTCCCGATCATAAAATGCACCACAACCGGGTGTATGTAGGCAGCACTTCCGATATGGCCATCAACCAGGCATTGGTGTGTAGACTAAATGATGATCTGATAGGAAGCCAGCCGGTGGTTTATCGGATTGAAGTAAAGCAAGGCGAAAAATTGTATTACGCCCAGCCAAAGAGGCTGGAAATGCCGGAACTAAAGCTGAATGGAGAGGAAGATAAATTCAAGGATGCGGTAGTGGTTGAAATCAGGGATTTCTGGACCGACTTCAAAGAAGATTACCGGGTCTGGGAAAGTAAATATGCCGGATTAGGCATAGTGGAACTGATCGTCAGTCCTACTTCAGGTGAAGATGATGAGGGTGGCAATGAGGACGATGACGAAGATGATGACGAATATGACTACTGAGCAGATGATATTAGGAGAACTATCTATATTTAGCAAAGAGGGCATTGCCTTGAAAACAGAGGTAGCAGAAAGCACTTCTGTTTTCCGTGATCATGACCGGCTCAAACAGGACCGCTACCTATTCAATTTTGATACGAACTGCAACTTCAATGAGATTGAGCTTAACGAACCAATCCCAAACTTGCCCATTCACCCATTGGATATTGAAATCAATGGTGATTACTTGACCGGCTCATTCAAAGATAGCGGGTATGCCACCGGACCGTACAAAGTAAAGCTTTGGCTGATGATTGAAGAAAAACCCGAACTATTGAAGAATGACTGAAGAACTGGCCATACGATACATTCCACAGCGTGCGCAGGAAAGAGGTTTTCAAAGCTACAGGCTGGTATTCCAGGATTTAAATCTGGAGCCAAAGCAGGAGATCCAGCTGGCTGCTTACAATGAACTTTGGATTTTGCTGGAAGCGGAATCAGGAATCAGCATCAGCTCGGATTTCGGGGAGTATGATTACAATAATCCCAAGCTTTCGGAAAACATCCATGAGCATGCGGATAGGATTGAGATCAGAAACCAGTCAACTGAACCCGGAAAGGTGAAATTTATTCAGGTGATATTAAGTGATTGAGATGGAAGCAGACAGGATCAGAAAACCGGGGTCAGTAAGATTGACCGATGAGCAGTACGAAGAGATGGAGACATTGGGACTGGAGAACGAAAGTGCTTATGTAAAGTACAAACTCAACGGAGCGCAGAAACATCTTCAGGTCTTGCGAAATTCTTCTGACTTGAATAACGACAAGGATTATTCAGGCGAGGAAAAGCCAGCCCAACTGTTGGTCAAACCCACTTCTGAATCTCTGGAGGATAAGCTTGCCTTACAAAAGCTATCCTTAGAAAATGAGCAGCTCAGGCATAAGCTGGAAGAGATTTCCAGAAGCAAGGAGGAGTCTCTTAGTGGGATTCACAACCAGGTGGAAGGAATGCTCAGGGATGAGCTGCTCAAACGGGATTTTGAATCCTTAAAAAAGGAGAATACAAGACTTCAGAAGGATATTGAAAAACTGGAAAAGGAGCTGGAGAAATCCGAGGAAGCTATTGAGGAAAAGTCCGGTGAGATTCAGGAGCTCGTCAAAAAACTTGGGCTAGTGGAATTGGGAAAAGTGCTGCTGCCGGGGGCTATCAACGGACTGGCCAGTAAATATCCCAAAGAAATGCAGGGACTTGCTACTACGCTGGGAAGCCTGAGTGGTGAGGATGTGAAGCAATTGCTTCCGGCAGCAAGCCTGTCAGCAGAGCAGCAAAACCTGCTCAATATAGCTGAATATTTTCGCGAGCTATTTGACGATGAGCAGTTTGAGCAGCTCGTGCAAATGGTCACCCAGCTCGGGGAGCAGGTGAAGCAAGACGAAACGATGATCAGCAAAGTCATCTATTACCTCAACCAGATGGGCAAGATCAGAAATTCAAAGCAAAAGCACACAGAAGAATCGGAAGCAAACAGTATAAGCTAATGGAAGAATTTAACCTCAATATCAAACTGAAGGCTAAAAACCAGGTGGAAGCCAATCAGGTGAAGAAGGCCTTTGAAACGATGGTCTCCAGTTTTAAAGCTGATGGCATCATCAAAATGGAGAAAATATTTAAGTCGGATGCATTTGTACGCAATGTGGTCAAGATGAAACTCGGTATAAAATAAATTATGGCAGCTCCACTTTTAGCATATAAAGCATGGCAAAACCGACCAAGAATAAGCATCAGCAGCCAAGTCACTTCAACAGTACTGGCCGTAGGTGCTGCGGCTGGCGTGTTTTGGGGCATCAAGGCTGTGGTGAAAAACTTCAAGCAGGGCATTCGGGAGCAGCAGGCTTTGACTGAAGGCAACCCGGCCGCTTTTGCCACCCAGTTGAAAATGGCTTTTGAAAACGACAATTACTTTGGCTGGGGCACAGATGAGGAGGTGGTTTTTTCGGTATTAGAGTCTATTCCCAATGGAAGCACTATGAACAAGGTGCAAAGGGCTTACCGAGACTTGTATGGAAGAAATCTGGCAGCCGATTTACAGGACGAATTGTCTTCCGAAGAATTCGCCACCGCTTTACAGATGATCAACGCAAAATCCTGATTATGGCAACTAGAACACGCAAGCAAAATACGAATACAAGGACTCCGAGCAGACAACTTCCAGCCGAAAAGCAGAAAGCAGATCTGAGGAAAAAATATATTGTCTACGGACTTGGGGCCGGGGCAGTGCTTGGAGGCGGTTATCTGCTGTACAATTTCCTGCAAGACCGCCAGGTAATGGATCGGGGACAGGGTTTGATTGTCAACAACATCATTCCTTCGCTTCCTGGTTCTGTTCCAAGAAGCACTGTCAGCAGTTCCTTTCCACTCAGAAGCGGATCAAGGGGCGAGCTCGTGAAACAGTTGCAGCAAGGCTTGCTCAATCTGGGAGGTCAGGCAGCAGCCTATATCCGCAGCACCAGCATCCGTCCGGACGGCACTCCTGATGGCGTCTTTGGCAGCGGTACCGAAAAAGCGCTGAGGGCAGCAGGTTATTCCGCTTCGGTTTCGGAAAGCACCTTCAGCAAAATTGTAGGCAGTAGTGCCGTTGCTCAAAGTGGCTCATTCAACAGCAAGGCAGTTGCTGAGGAGCTAATCAAAGCAGCAAACAGCCAGAACTTATTTACTGCTCTTGCTGCCTTAAAGCAAATGCAAAACACCGGTGATTACTTATCGATCAGAAGCCATTTTGCTACGGCCATTGTGGGTGGCGTACGGGTGACCAGCCCTGTCAATGCGTTGCTGAGTGTAGCCTTTAAAAACAATGAACCAGCCAAAGTAAAGATAAGAGCTGAGTTTACTCGAATAGGTTTGAAACAAACGCCCACCGGAACCTGGACTTTGTCCGGATTGGGGGCGCTGGAAACGATGCATGACCTACAACGCCACCTGAAAAACAGCCGGGTTCTGGATGTGGTCATCACGCAAAAGCCGACTATGCTGCGCAATGGCCAGGGAGATTATATCATCCCGGCCATTCCTGCTAGAACAGTAGTTGGTTATCTGGCAAATGATCAAAAAGGTGTAGCCCAAATTATCACCGAAAACGGGGTGACTGTATATGCACCTTCACAAAACTTAAAACTGGTATAACGATGGAAAAACTCAAACAATGGTTGAAAACGAATGTGGTTCCGCTCATCAAATGGCTGTGGAACTACATGAAAGTATGGCGGGAACTGTCTTCCATAGCCGTAGCGCTTTTTCTCTGGGCCAACAGTGCCTGGTTTCTTCGCAAAATAGATCCGACAGCCGCGACTTATGATGCGGGTGTGTTTCAGGTCTATTTGTTTGCCATAATTGGGCTGTTTTTGCTCCACGGGATTGTCCGCATCCTCATGAAGCTGATCTGGCCGACTTCCGATGATTATTTAGACCATCAATTTGCTCAGGATTTTAACACGATCACATCATGGCAGAAACTAAAACTCTCTACGTTTATCTTCTTTGCTTTCTTGTTTGCAGCAGTGCTGCTGGCCAGGATCATCTGAGCAAGAGATATGAGCTACAAGAAATTTACCTGAGCCAGGTCGGTACTCGCGAGCAAGGCGGAGCTAACCGAGGTGAGCAAGTGGAGCAATATTTAGCTGCTGTAAGCTTTGGCCCTGGATATGCATGGTGCGCGGCCTTTGTGAGCTGGTGCTACCAGCAGGTGGATGTTGAGCATCCGAAAAGTGCCTGGGTACCGAGCTACGCTAGAAAGCAAAACCTGATTTACCAGCGGGGTCAGGTTATCAAGCAGATTCCTCAAACTGGAGATGTATTCCTGATCTGGTATGAGCGGTTGAAGCGGCCTGCCCATATTGGTTTTGTGGATCAGTGGCAGGCCACCTGGGTAATTACGGTAGAAGGAAATACAAATGATGATGGTTCCCGTGAAGGTGATGGTGTCTACCGAAAACGAAGGGTACAGCGACAGATTTTGGCGGTGGGTAATTTCATAGACTTTTAATGCATGCTTAGGAAAACCAGGAACATTTTAAAAAGCAGAGGCTACCGGATCTTTGAAAATCCATACCAGCTCAATATCGTAGCGTACCGGAGCAAGCATGTCCGAAGCAACCGCTTTGATGACGAAATCCATGTGTTTTATAAGAATGAACGGGAACAATGGGTATATCACGTGTTTCCTGCTACTACCGATCCGGGGCAATACTGGCTGGACAACCCAATGCATCCTCAGGGTACGGCTTTCTTAAAGAAAGGCCAGTACATGGATGCTTACGCCATTGGACTGCACCGTGGGATTTATGAGGCAGTCGTGCAGATGGAGCCGGTGACGGTAATTCGGGATTATGACCGAAAGGGAATTTTCAACTGGTTTGAAAGCGGGTCTCCGGATACCGGCAAGTTCGGGATCAATATCCACCGAGCCAGGCAATCCGGATCAACGAATGTGATTGACAACTTCTCTGCCGGTTGCCTGGTTTTCGCTGATGCCTCGGACTACGACTTCTTTATGAGGCTGGCGAAAATCCACCGAAGCATGCATGGTAACCGCTTTACACTTACATTAATTGACTTCCGGGATGAGCGCAGAAGAACACTCAGCATTGCTGCCTGGACTTCTTTAATAGCAACTTCAGTGGCAGTAGTAGCCGACTCTTTTATTAACCGAAAAAGCTATGCAACTATCTAAAAATACCAAAAAGGCAGGATTAGCTCTTATTGGCTCAATGGCTGGATTCTTGATGGCTAAACAGTTGAAAATTGAGGACTATTATCCCTTTATTTTGCTGGGTGGCTTCTTGGGTAACACTATTGGTGAAGAGCTTATCCCTGAAGAATGCCACCCGCAAAACACTTTGGGATACATAGACCGCAACGGACAACTTAAACTGATATCACTATGAAAATTGATCTTGATAAATTGTATGTGGTGTATCAACCAACCCGGCATTCCGAAAAAGCCGATGTGTTTGATGGCCGTCCGGATACTTTGGCTGGTCTTTTCCGCCAGGTGCTGGGTGGATTGAAAATAGAACAGGTTCATGCCATCTATACCACACCTGCAGAGGCGGAGAAGGAAGCAAACCACTTGCTAAAAAAACCAGCAAAGAAAAAACGTACGCCTACTGCACCGATTAAAAAGGGACAAGGCTATGCCATTTTCGGAAGTGAAGTCAAAGCAAGTGATAAGTACCGTGTGCAATCTAAACCAAAGGTTTATAAAACGAAGAAAGAAGCCGAGTCTGTATTAAATCAGATGCTGAGAAAGGGCTGGAAACGATCTGAACTTAAAATTTTGAAGTATTGATGAAGAAAAAGGTAGTCATATCGGGAAATAAGCCAATATGTAGCAAAATGCGCTATGCGATTTTCAATAGTGGCAATGATCGCCTGGTCAGAAAAGGCATTTTTACTGCCGGAGAAATTCATAAATACCTCAACCAAAAAGCGAAAGAAGGCAAAAGCTATTATGCCATTGAATTAAAAGGGCTTAACCGGAAACTGGCAGCCAAGGAGTTGAAGCCTTTAGAAAGTAAGATTAAAAACCACAAAGCCGTACTTCCTGCCAAAGACCTGTCCGATTTAAAAGCCCTGCTCAGAGTCCTGAAAACCAAACCGGCCTGTGACGGCATGATTAAAGCATACCAATTTGATACTGCCCTTCGTGATGAGATTCCCTTGAGCGTCTGGAAGAAAATTGGAGGAAATACCTTTTAAAATGGACAAATTTTTATCCCATACCGCCCCTCAGCATTCCTCTTCCCGGATGATGCCCGTAGAGCTCCAGGATGAAGTGGCTCCCAAAATCAAAGCCTACTATAAATATGAGCTGGCCGAGATGTACAGTGTCTGCACCAAAACCTTCTCCGCCTGGATTCATATGTATTTTGAAGAACTCCAGCAATTCGGTTATACCAAACATACCAAACTTCTCCGCCCAGAGATTGTGAGGTTTTTGTTTGAACGATTGGGGGAGCCTTAATTGATCTTGTAACATATTTTTACTAAATTTGTTACAGAAATTATGGATACGAAACAGCTTTCAGTTGAAAATCGAATAATAAATCATCTCACCAAATATGGACGAGGAGAAATATACTTTCCTGAGGATTTTTCTGATTATGGCACCAGTGAAGCCGTAAGGCTTGCTTTATTCAGATTAGAAAATAAAGAATTTTTAATTCGCCTTGCGCAGGGCATTTACCTTTTCCCAAAGAAAGATGATGTATTAGGCATTATCCATCCATCGCTTGATGAAATAGCCAAAGCCATTGCCAAACGGGATCGCGCAAGAATCATCCCTACTGGAATTCAGGCACTTAATAAGTTAGGTCTGTCAACTCAAGTGCCTATGAAAGCAGTATACCTTACCGATGGTGCTGCCAGGGATATCAGGGTAGGTAAAAACAATATTAAATTCAAGCGCACTACTCCCAAAAATTTAGCTGTAAAAGGAGAAATAAGCGGCTTGGTTGTTCAGGCAATGAGAGCAATCGGAAAGGGAAATATTACACTCTCTGAACTCAGGCGTATTCATGAACTTCTGGCTAAGGAGGATCAGAATAAGCTTACGCATGATGCAAAATTGGCTCCTTCCTGGATAAGACAAATTATGTTGAATACTAAAAAACAAGATAGCTGAATGGTAGAATGGTTTTCATTAACTGAGCAACAAAGGAAAAATATATTTAATCAGGTGAGCATACAGACCGGTTTGCCTGCCATAGCAGTTGAAAAGGACTGGTGGGTAACATTGGTACTAAGAACAGTCTTTTCATTGTCTGTAGCTGAACATCTTGTTTTCAAAGGAGGGACATCTTTAAGTAAAGGCTGGGATCTGATCGAGCGCTTTTCTGAAGATATTGACCTTGCCCTGGATCGGAGGTTTCTTGGGTTTGAAGGAGACCTGAGCAAGACCCAGGTAAAAAAACTAAGGAAGGTATCCTGCGGTTTTATTAGTGGGGATTTTATGAAAGCAGTAGAAGCCAGACTTAAAGAGTTAGACATTCCTGACGTCACTCTTTCGGTTCAGGACTTCAATGATTTCGATACGGACCCGCTGGTGATAGAGTTAAACTATAAAGCACTTACCGATCAATCGGCTTATATCCAACCCAGGGTTCTGATAGAAATTGGCTCCAGATCGTTGATGGAGCCGTTTGAAGAACGGGACATTCAATCGCTTGTTGGGAAACAATATAGTGAACAAAGTTTTGCTGACAGACCGATAGCTATTCCCACGGTGCTACCCAAACGTACTTTCCTGGAAAAAATATTCCTTTTACATGAAGAGTTCCAAAAACCCGCAGAGCATATTCGCGTTGACCGTCTCAGTCGACACTTGTATGATCTGGAAAAATTAATGGATACTGATCATGGAAAAGAGGCCATTGTGGATGATGAGCTGTATAATTCCATCATTGCCCACAGGAAGAAATTCAATATTGTAAGAGGCATTGAATATAAAAACCACAGAAAGGATAATGTCAATTTTATTCCTCCAGAAGAAATATTAAAAGACTGGGAGAAAGATTACCAAACCATGCAGGAGAGTATGATCTATGGTGAGACCTTGTCTTTTGATAAGCTAATAAAAAGATTAGAAAAATTGAGAGAGAGGCTTAGGTAGATTGTAAAAATTGAGCTCCGAAAACATCTGGAAGAAATTCGTTAATTGTCCGATTTTTTTATCAGAGGTTTGAGTCCTTAAATCTGTTGTAAATCAACTCTTTTACTACCAAAATAATGAACCCAAAAAAGATTTTCATAGATTTATGAAACTAACCTTTATTAAAATATTGATGCCAGAAATAATTATACCCAGATTAGAAAGAGTAATCTACAACAAGCCAGGAAATAAAAACATAATAAAACAGTTTTTGGCACCAGAGCAGAAGACAAATTTCAACATCGTTGAAAGTGACCGAAATACTGTGACTATCAGGGTAGGTGATAAATCAATTCTTTTAACCAGTAACAGAAATCAATTATCTGATAAGAAATTTATCCTTTTAATTAACAGGAAACCAACCAGGGAGATACTCAACAGTGAAGATTTTATAATTAGAGGATGGTTAAAACACCCCTTGTTAATAAACCATTCAACAAGTCAGGTTATAGGATCGTGGAAAAATGATTTTCAATTTAAAGAAGAGGACGCAACAAGTAATACCAATGGGTTAAGGACACCACAAATGGGTGCACTTTATAATATTATGGGGCATTTAAAAATGCCTTTAGAGTCAGGTATTGTAGTGCTTCCTACAGGAACTGGTAAGACCGAGACTATGCTTTCGGCCCTTGTTGCTAATCACTGTGAGAAGCTTTTAGTAGCTGTACCCTCCGATGCGTTAAGAAATCAAATATCTGGAAAATTTCTATCATTGGGTCTACTGAAAGATTTCGGAGTAGTTGGAGAGAAATCCCTTTATCCCATAGTAGGTATTATCAAGCAGCGGTTTTCTACTTTAAATGAGGTCAATGATTTTTTTGAACAGTGCAATGTAGTGGTGACTACCATGAACATTCTGACTTCATTACCCGAGGACCAACAGAATGCTATATCAGATGTATGTACCCATTTTTTTATTGATGAAGCGCATCATGTAAAAGCTAAAACCTGGGATGGTTTTGCACAGTGTTTTGATGCAAGGAAAATCATTCAATACACGGCAACTCCATTTCGCAATGATGGCAAGAGAATAGAGGGAAAAATGATATTTAACTTTCCCCTAAAAGAAGCTCAGGATCAGGGATATTTTCAAAAGATTGAATTTCTACCTATTAGGGAGTACAACCCTAAAAAATCTGATGGAATAATTGCCGAAACTGCAATCAACAAATTGAGAGAGGATTTGAAAAATGGTTTTAACCATATACTTATGGCTCGGTGTGCCAATAAGGAAAGGGCTAGAGCCGTCTATAAATTATACGAGGCTGAAGGTGATCTAAACCCCACACTTCTATACTCAGGGGTTAAAGACTTCAAAAAAAATTATGCCCAGATTATTGAGAAGAAATCCAGGATTATAATCTGTGTGGATATGCTTGGAGAAGGGTTTGATCTTCCAGAACTTAAAATAGCTGCCTTTCATGATATAAGAAAAAGTCTGCCCATAACCCTACAGTTTGCAGGGAGGTTTACAAGAACCAAGTTTGATGAGGAGTTAGGCAACGCTTGCTTTATAGCCAATATAGCTAATGTGGAAGTGAAAGATGAGCTGGAAGATCTGTATTCCAGAGATGCAGACTGGAACAGGCTTCTTTCGGATATAAGTCATGCTAAAATTGAAGAAGAAGGAGATTACAAAAATTTATTGCAAGGCTTTACAAAACTGGCTGATTCAAATATTCCCTTTCAAAATATCAAGCCCAAACTGAGTACGGTAGCATATAAAAATAATACTACCACCTGGAATCCGAGGAATTACGAAAAAGGCATTTCCGACCTTAAAGACTGTGAGTATAAATTCTTTGACATAAATCATGATGAAAAAATGTTTGTACTCATTACAGCCAAAAGACAGGAATTAGACTGGGTATAACATAAAAATATTTATGCGCTTGATTGGAAATTGATATTGGTTTATTGGGAGACGAAAAACAATCTTTTGTTTATAAATAGCTCCGATAACAGCAGTCTTTATAAGGAGCTGGCTCAGGCTGTGATTGGTGAAAATGCTGAGATGATTGATAAGATCAACGTATTTAAAGCTTTTCACAATATCCAACGCACAAAACTTCACAACGTGGGTTTACGGCTCTTTTTGGGGAAGGACATTCGTTTCCGGATGAGTGTAGGTAGTGACGTTGGTGAAGCATTAGGAATAGCAGAGCGACAAAAAGGGGAAAAGGCTTTTGTTGTAGGAGTTGGATATGAAAATGGAGAGCCCGTTAACATCGGTTGCTCTTACAAAGGGAGGATATGGACTAAATTGGCTGGGGACATAGGCCACTACAAAAAGTGGTGCACAAATCTTGGAGCAAAACTCGCTAATGATCAGTTAGACCCAAATCAAATCCTTAGAGAAACTCTAATTCCCAAACTGGTAATTGAGCGCCCTGCAATTTTTCCTGTGTGGATAGACTGGGATGTTGATATGTATATGAGCCATGAGAGTAGGTTTAGATTTTTAGTGGATGGCTCCCTTTATGATATGGCCAATTGTGAATTAGCGCTAACAAATCCTTCCGATGAAGGCAATATCACGTTTGCTCTTGTCACGGAACATACTTCTGCCGAGTTTGAAGTAGTGCTATTTGAAAATACTGAAACCGATACGGCATACCCAGACTTTAAAATCGTTCAAAAAACCAAAGCCAATATTGAAGTAGAATATGGCTCAAACCGTGTGGTAGCTAATAAGTTCTTTGAAGAGTTTGTACCAACTGTTTGGTTTGCCGATGGCTCTTCACTAACAGGCAATGTCTTTTATAATCTAAAACAAATTATAGCCCCTTATCCGAAAGAAAACATTATCGCATGGGATTGGACAGGAGTGGATATCAGTAAAGAGGCACAAAAGGTAGATCCAAAAGTGACCAATTCCATTCAATTCAAGGTCATTCAAGATTTGAAAAAGGAAGATTTTGACATTATATATGATGACGATTATTCGGGGGAAATTGCGGATGTACTTGCATTAAAATTATATGATGACAGGCTTGAGGTGAAAATGTATCATTTAAAATTTGCTGTAGATGGGAAGGCATCTAATAATATTAAAAACCTTTATGAAGTATGTGGTCAGGCTCAAAAATCCGTTCACTGGAAACACAAAGAGGGCAGGGATTTCATTTCGCATTTACTACGCAGGGAACCAAAAACAAGGAAAGGGGCATCGTGCTCACGTTTGGAAAAAGGAACATTAGACGATTTGGAAAACTTATTGTCAATCGTAAAACAGCAAATTCCAGTGAAATACGAGATTTATATTGTGCAGCCTGGCATATCCAAGACCAACGTAACTGATGATATCCTGACACTTCTGGGGGTAACTGAAAATTATATCAAGGAAATCGGAGGAATAACCACTAAAGTCATCGCAAATAAATAAGAGGGGTGTTTATATGAAAATTAATAAATGATACAAAGTAAACTCAGGGCATATAATTTCAAGGATGGGGAATGGGAGACCGTGACCAGGTGGCAATTAATACATATGTCTGAGTTGGATTACAAAAAATTTAAGGAGCATAATTTTCCATTATACCTTAAAAAAGACCCTAATAGTTACAAACTCACTTTCAATCAACGTCAGAAAACATTCAGGTTTTATCCGGGACAAATACCCGATGATAAAAAAGGCTCTTCAGGCTTGACCATAGCGCATCAATTGGCTCAGGAGGTCATCTCTAACTTACGTACCTTACACCTTAAACTTACCGATAAACGGTTTAAGCCTTACAAGAAAGTAGATATTGACATTGAAGCAGACCAAATATTTGAAGAACATCGTACAACAGCAAATGACAATGAATACATTGTTGATTTGCTCGTGCTTTTCTCAAAGCCAGCATGGCTCGCACTTAAATGGAACAGAATATTGATTCTGGAAGTGTATGTAACCAATGAATTAAGAGGCCAAAAAATCATTGATTTTGAAAAAAAAGGATTGTCCATGGCAGAGGTTGTGATCGGGTCAAAGCTTAAGATTAAAAAAACAGCTTCCGAGGTATCAGAGCGTGAAGAAGACCAACTGAGAAATATAATGAAACATGCCTTTTCTAAACAGATTTACGGTGATCTCTGGATTGATACCTGTACTTCCAAATATTTAGAAAATGAAGCTCTTAAAGAACGTGAAGAACAAATCACAGCATTAAAACAGAGGATTCAAATTAGTCAAGATAAAATTAACGTTTTGAAGGAAGGTTTGGAGCTTAAAGATCAACAGCTTAGAAAAACCCAGAGAAATTTAAAAACATTTGATCTCGCATTGCAGAAGGAGGTCTCGCAAAAAACAACTCTGAAAAAAGAGCTTAATCATTGGGAGTCTAAATCTAAGTTTGAGAGATTATTAGATCTGCTACGAAAATAATTCATAAAACTCCTTTTCCCGAATCAAGCCGAAAGCAGTTTTCTGATCTGTGCTATGATTGTTAAAAAAAGCAATCATGGCAAGAAAGAAGACAACTAAAAGAAGATCAACTTCCGGTAAAACAGCCAATACTAAGAGAGTGACAATGATTAGCCGACATGCCAAGCGTACCCGGAAAAAGGGTGAGGCCTGGACAAAAGCCATTCAGCGGGCTACCCGTGAATTAAAGAATTCCGGTAAGCTTTAAGTCGGCCTGGTATGGAAATATTGAAGCATTTGCATCCAGTGATGAGCACTGAAGAATTGAATGACTTGGTTTGGAAACTGGCAAAGCATCATGGTTACAAGTCAGACCAGAATGCCATTGTATTCCAGGCTGAGAATAAGTATCACAGGATCAGTTCGCAGGTTCATTATAAGAACCTTCATCTGGAGACGCTTTTTGAATGGCCATCAACTGATTCGTATCATAAGGTAAGCCATCTACCTGGTTATCCATTCGCCCTCGCCATTGGCTGGCCACCGTACCACAACTATTTTTATCCGGATTATCCGCATGCCGCTCCATTGCCGATGGTGGTAACCTTCATCCATCACACCTTACAACTCCTAACAGTAGGAGGGTTGTTATTTGTTCTGGCAACACAAAACGAAGCAGGCTGGCCAACTCAAGAGCTCAACAAGATAGCTGAAAAGATTGATGAGTATGTACTTCCACCTGTTTTCGGCCAGTCAGAGGAACACGCTTTGATGGTCTTCAGGCGCAGAGCCACCGATGCGGTACGATATGAATAATGTTCAAAAAAACAAAGAAATCATGACCAGGACAAAACAGGATGAAGTCATCATCAAAGCATTAAAGTGTTACCAGCGGCACCTGACCGAGCAAATCAGCTTTCATAATTCCATCGGTCAGTCCGATACCATTCGTAAGGTCCTAATTACCGAATTGCACAATGTGGAAGACGTACTTGACCCTCTGGTGGCTGCAAAGAAGAAACCCAGAAAGGTTGCCAGAAAGAAATGAAAAAGATTGATATGAAAGGGCTAATCCTACTCGATCTTTTCAGCGGTATAGGCGGGTTTCCCAAAGGCCTGTCTGATGCTGGTTTTTCATTTAAAAAGCATTACTTCAGTGAAATTGACAAATATGCCATTGCCAACTACCAATACAACTTTAAACAAGCCATCCATGCCGGACCCGTTGAAACAGTCAAAAAAGGAAAAATTGAACCACCTGACATTGTCACGTTCGGATCTCCATGCCAGGATCTACCCATTGCTGGAAAAAGGAAAGGGATCAAAGGAAAAAGAAGCCGACTCTTTTTTGAAGCAGTTAGAATACTCCATGAACTCAAGCCCCGTCTGTTTATCTTTGAAAACGTCAAAGGACTTTTCTTCAGTAACCAGGGCAAAGACTTTGAAATCGTACTGCGGGCGTTTGCCGACCTTGGGGTTTATGACCTCCAATGGCAACTGCTTAATACATCCTGGTTTCTACCTCAAAACAGAGAGCGGGTGTACCTTGTCGGATCTCTTAGAAGCCAAGCCCGGCCCGAAGTATTTCCTATCGGAACAAATCATCAAGCGGTTGAAAAAAGCCATGAAAGCATCACACAAGCCAACATTGCTCCGACAATAAACACCAAGGTTGGAGAGAGTGGGAATTACTCTCCGTACATCCTCACCCTGAGAGGTAAGAAGTATGAAAAGGGAGAAAACCTCAATATCCGAAAAGCAGGAGTTACCAATTGTATCACCCAATCTGACGATCATAACTTTCTGCTAGAAAAATGGCATCCTATGCGTACTGTGAGAACAGAGAAAGCCAAAGCCATCCGGAGAAAGAACCAGAAGATAGGAAAAGACTATGCACCATTCCGAGAGCGGGAGTTTGAAGTACGGGAAGATGGGATCACCGGGGCCTTAACTACCAATACCGAGCGGGAAAATTTACTAACCAACATGAAAACGATCCGTAGGTTCACACCCTTGGAATGTGAGCGGCTCCAGGGTTTTCCTGATGGCTGGACAAGCAAAGGAATACTGGATGGGGAAACAATAGAGATCAGCGACAGCCAAAGATATCAGTTGTTGGGCAATGCGGTGAGTGTACCGGTAGTACATGTAGTTGGCGAAAATATCGTGAATAGTTTAAAACCAAAAGGGCAGTACAAATCGAATAATGGCACTCTAGAATCACCATTGGGAAACCTTGATTTTGTCAAAAAGACCCCTATTACCTACTATGGTGGAAAGCAACGTTTGGTCAGCCTGATCCTTTCCCTCATTCCCGAGCACAAACTATACTGTGAACCTTTTGTAGGAGGAGCAGCGGTTTTCTTTGCCAAAGAACCCTCAGAAATGGAAGTAATCAATGACCTCAATGGAGAGGTGGTTAATTTCTACAGGGTATGCCACATTGATTTTAATAAACTGGAAAAGCAGGTTCAGTCCACTCCACACAGCAGGCAGGTACACCGGGAGGCACAAGAAATCCTCAAGAGCGCTCGTAAATTTGATCTGGTCAAACGGGCCTGGGCTTTTTGGGTGCAGACCAATATGAGTTTTTCTTCCCGGATATTTGGTGGCTATGCTTATGAGCGAAACAGCAATGGCACCCTGAAGCGGTTCGTCAATAAGAAGCTTGCTTTTACTGAAGCCATCAAAGACCGGCTGGATATGGTGGACATTGAAAACAATGATGCTCTTCAGGTTATCAGAAGCCGTGACTCTACAGATAGTTTTTTCTATTGCGATCCACCATACTTCAATTCAGATATGGGCCATTATAAAGGCTACACCGAAAAAGACTTTACAGACTTACTTGATGTCCTAAGCAAGGTCAAAGGAAAGTTTCTACTGAGTAGCTACCCGTCTGATGTACTGGAAAAATTTACCAAAAAACATAAATGGCATACTGTTACAAAACAAACAGGTGTGGCGGTAACAAAGCAGACGAATAAAATTAAAACCGAAGTGCTGACGGCTAATTATCCGATTAAAGCTGAATTGAATGGTGTTGCTGATCTCTTGAAAGTCCGGGCTAGGGCATTAAAAATAAATCTTATTTTAGCCGATTAAATCTAACTGTAACCCAACCCGAATCAACCCGAAAGTACATTGGCGAAATGGCCTATCCTTGGCTTATGATTTCGATCAACAATTATTCAGAGAAAATTCAGGAAGTCAATCTACGAACCCTGCCCAAAGTACTTCAAGGAGGACATGAATTCTTCCTGGAGGCCAATGCCTGGTACAAACAGGATCCCACTGTAACCGAATCTATAGACCTCTACATTCAAAAACTGAATAACCACCTGAAGCAGGGAAACGATGCTGCAAAAAGGTTTGTAGAGAAATTCCTAAAAATGCATGACCGGACAAAAACGAAGCATCAGCTAGGACTTTACATCAAATCCTTGCAGAAAGCTATTCTTACCAAGCAAATCAGAAAGTCATCATTACAGGCAAGGAACATTACCAAAATACAGGAAGTACTGATTAAGCAATACAATGGACTTCCAGATAATGGCAAAGTCAGGATTACCATCAATGACGCATGGAGAAATGAGCTGGAATCAGGAGCTAAGAAGGTGCAGGCTTTGAATGGAGTGGGTGCCCCTTCTTTAACTGAAAAAAACCCAAAGCTTACAGTAAAGCGAAAGAGGAGCATTTTTGACTCCATGAATGAAATTGATGAAGCACCCTCTGAAAATTCATTCAGGCTGGCAGGTGATTTAGGTACACTGATGGGAGACCTGGAGCGGTTTGAGCTGGCCATCACTCTGGAGGGTGACCAGGGAGGTGGAAAGACCCGCTTCAGTTATCAACTGGCCAATGGATTTGCGGATATTGATATGAAAGTAGCCATGTTTTCCCTAGAGATTGGCCGTAAATCTGATCTTGTCAGAAGGATGAGGGAAGAATACCTGGAAGCAGAAAACAGAAACAATATTTTTATCACCGATCAGCTACCGGAAGGATTTGATACCATCAGAAAAGCTGCCAAAGATTTTGAAGTAATCATCATTGACAGTTGGAACAAGCTGCATGTAAAGTCCACAGAATTTGACCGGCTAAGAAAGGAGTTCCCGAACACCATCTTTATCATCATTTTTCAGCGCACAACACAAGGAACCATACGCGGAGGTACAGCACCTTTGTTTGATTCCGGTATCAACCTGGAAGTAGTGAAGGTGGATGACACTTTCACCAATAATTATGCAGTGGCCACCAAGAACCGATATGGAGTAACGGGTATTCAGTACAACATCACCCAACAGAAAATAATTAACAATTTTGAAGAACAAGAAAATGGAGAAGGAGAATAATGCGATCATACGGTTGAACACCACCCTGAATATGGGGCACTTGATTTTTAGCTCGGTCAGTTTGCTTATCGTGATCATTACCATGTGGGTCAATGTGAATGTACGACTGGCCCGGCTGGAATATGAAGTGACAACTGAAAAGCAAAATAACGCTGAACTCAAGCTTACACAGGAAAAGCTGTTTCTTCAATTCTCCAAAACTAACTCAGAAATGACCAGGTTGCTCTATGAAATCAAGCTGGAGCTAAAGGACAAAGAAGACCGTTCAGAAAATTCTAAAGGAAACTAGTCATGACATTTCTCACGATCTTCAACTTCATCAAAAAGTATTACTGGATACTCCAGGCCATTATTATTATCGTACTTTTCTTTTTTCTAAGAAAGGAGAAACAGAAAACCGAAGATTTTAAAGAAATCTACAGCCTTAAGCAAAGAGAGGTTGAAATCTGGCGAGATGATGCCGGAAAAAACCGTATCCGGGCTGAAATTGCAAAAATTGATGCCGCCAACGCCAAACTGGTACTGGAGGCTGATCTGAAGGAAACAATAAGAAAGGAAGTCGGTAACCTAAAAAGGAACCTGATTAGCTACTCTTCGGTCAGGTCATCCACTAGCGGAACTTTCCAAACCGGCTCAGTAGATACTGTCTATTTGATTGAATCAAAACAAGATTTACCACCCATCCCAGCTAAAAAGTTTACCCTCAATAATTCAGACCTTAAGTTCAACGGTTTGTACGTGCCTTCGTTAGATACACTGTTTGCTGAATACAAGGTCATACATAATTTTGAAGTTTTTCACTATTACAAAAGACCTGGCAAAGCGCCCTTCAATTTATTTCGAAGAAAACAAGCCGTGGCAGAAATTAGATTTGACAACCCCAACACTCAGGGAGATAGTTTGTATAGCGTGGTTTTGGAAAGAAAAAAGAGTCTATTTCACAAGCTGTTCCGTTAACTTCAGCACGACATCATCCCAAAATCTGATCCGCAGCATCATCGAGTACATCCTTATCAAAATCATCAAAGTAAGCCTCGGTAGTATAGTAGTTGGTATGTCCCAGCATGTCGCCAATTTGTGCTTTGGAAATGCCTTTATGAAGTCCGGCAGTTGCAAAAGTATGTCTCGCTACATAAGTGGTGAGGTTTTCTTTAAGCCCAACAGCCTCGCCTATAAATGCCAACCGTCTGTTATGGTTACGCAAGCGATTCTGGTACAATTTATAAATATACTCCTTGTCGGCTGAGTCAATTACGTCTCGCATAATAGGAAAAGTCAGACCCTTGTCATTTTTCGGGTCGGCATAATAATCCAGAATGTACTGGGCTTCTTCGGTAATTTTGATATTGAATTCCTTAACACTGTTTCCACGTTTGGTTTTTGTACGTTTGTATTTCAAACGATCTCCTTGTATAGCATCGGTGGGAAGAAAAGCTAAATCAATAAAATTCATTCCACGCATATTGAACATGAATAGAAAATAGTTACGGTGATGCCATCGTGTGGAGTTTATTGGGTAGTCTAAGTCACGGATAGCCTGAATGGCCTCTAGGTTTATCGCCCTTTTTTTTGCTTTTTCTGTTCTGATAGAATAGCCGGATTTACCAAATGGATAGTGCGTCTCATTCAGTTCGGTATCCTTGTCTTTTATGGCTAGGTTATAAATTCTTCGTACTGCACGTAATTTAGTACCCAGTCCATTCAGCTTGAGACCCTGCCCGAGGTAATCTGCTTCTAAATCTTCCAAGAACGTTTCGTCAATATCGGTAAGCAAAAGTTTGTCGTTATTATGAAATTTTAAGAATGTAACCAGTGCATCTTCAAAAGAACCGACCATCCCGAAGCGGTTAGCTTTTTTATAGCGGGCAATAATCTTTTCTCCATATTCTTTGAGGGTGGTTTTTCGGGATTTAGGTGCTAGGTTGTGGGTAGGGGGCAGTTTTTCTTTATCATTTTCCTCAAATCGCTGTATGATCAGGTTGGTGATTTGATCAGCGGTTAGCTCCTTGAGAACTGCATGGTGATCAGACAATACATCCTGCGCCAGCGACATCTTTTTTTGGACCTTTGAATTTGCTCTTACCGAGTTTGTAAAAGAACTCTTAATCTGCTTTCTTTTCTCGTCCCATTCTTTAGAGTTCAGGATAAACCCGGTCTTCAGGTATTTCGGTTTTCCTTTATGCGATATGCGTATTACCAAAGGACACTTGTCTGTTTTGTTGTATCTGGGATCGGGCATGAGGTTCAATTTGGCCATAAAATGCTATTTTAAGTTACATCTAAAGTAAACTAAGCAGGCAAATGAATCAAGACATTTTGAACATTTTTTGAATACCTTTTGTGGTTTAAGATGGTTTTTGATGAACCCTAATCACTCCGATTATTTATTTATATCTTTGTTTATCAAATAGTTATGAATTTTTGAAGATCAATATAGACCGTATGTCTGGTCACTTGTAATCAGTAGGTCGCTGGTTCGATCCCGGCAAGAGGCTCTTTTTAAAAGCCATTTCGAATATTCGGAATGGCTTTTTTGTTTTATTAGTGCTTTAAAATTTTCTTTTCTCAACTTTTTTTAAGCTCAAAAATGTTACGATTGTTTCTTCGTATCTAATTTTCACCACCATAACTTATGAAGGAATATAAAGGTGATAAATCCAGTATCACTTTATGTTTATAAATTGCCAATCAAAATTTGTATATGCATTTGTCTTAGAGCTTAGTATTTAATGTTTTTATATTATCAATTGATGAAATTTTAATTTTTAAGGTTCTTTAATGTGTTAATTGATTATAAAAATTCGTAATTAGTATAAAATTAGGTGCTTTTTTAAACTGCCATTAAGGAAAAGTATATGAGTAACACTATCAAGGATATAGCTAAAGAATTAGGAGTTTCACCTTCAACCGTTTCCAGGGCTTTAAGTGATAACAAGAACATCAGCGAAAAAACAAAGCGTGCGGTACGTAGAGTGGCTAAAAAGCTGAACTATCAGAAGAATACATGGGCTTCAGCTCTTAGAACCAAAAAGACGAAACTTATTGGTGTAATAGTTCCTAGCTTAAAGAATCCATTTTTTGCTCATGCTATAAGTGGTATGCAAGAAGTGGCTAATAAAGAAGAACTCCGTGTTGTAATCTGTCAGTCAAATGAAAATATGGAAACGGAGATTGCTCAGCTCTATACATTAGTCGCTAGCGGAGCTGAGGGTATTTTGGTTTCAGTATCTCAGGAAACAAAAAATTACGATCACTTTAAAGAAGTTGAAGAGCAGGGAGTTCCTGTGATATTCTTTGATAGGGGGATAGACGCTAAGCATGTTAATCAGGTAGAGGCTGATGATTATGAATCAGGTAAAATTGCAACTGAGCACTTGATTGAAAAGGGATGCAAGAAAATAGTCCATTTAGCTGGTCCTTCAGGATTAAGAAATAGTAGAAGAAGAAAGGAGGGTTATTTAGCAGCTTTAGAAAAGCACGGTATTAAAGTGGATGATAAATTGATTATAGAAACCGGTTATGAAACATCTCAATTTAAAGAATCATGGATTGACAAGATTTTAGTAAGTGGTGATGTGGATGGTATTTTTGCCGTGAGTGATCCTATCGCTATTACGGCTATGAATAAATTAAAAGAGAGGGGAGTGAAAATACCTGAGCAAATTAAAGTAATTGGTTTCGGAAGAGATGATGTAGGTACAATGGTTTCACCAAGCTTGAGTACAGTGACACAAATGCCGGAGAAAATGGGTAGGGAATCAGTTAAAATGTTGTTAGAGGTTCAGAAAACAGGAATTCAGAGTAGTATGAACAGACAGATTTTCACTGAAGCAGAACTTATAGAAAGAGAGTCAAGTAGATAATGTAATGCCCTTATTATATTTCGTATATGTGATACGTTACGTAAATCACTGAAATTCAACGAATAATACCTGATTAAATATCTTTTTTGATTTTTTTTCACTTTATTGATAAGAACTTATTGTTTTAATTCAATGTGAAATTAAAATCATGCTATCAACTTTAACCTCTTATACTAGCCACTTTCTATTTAGGCTTAGCTCGATACTGGCGTTTATACCTTTTTTTTCATCAACTCTGTTTAGTCAAACAATTGAAAACGTAAAAGCAACTACTGACCAAGATATTATTATTGTCACTTACGATTTAATTGATAATGATGCCAATAAGCCCTTTACTGTTTACCTACATATTTCAAAAGATGATTTTACTTACCCTGTTAGAATGGTAAGAGGTGATGTAGGCCCTGGTGTTAATTCTGGAAAGGGCAAAAGAATAGAATGGCTGGCAAAACAAGAGTTAGGTACTTATAAAGGAGAACTTATCATGGAAGTACGGGCAGTACCGCCTGCACCTACTTACAAACCTATTAATGCGCTGGCTTTAAGTAAATCAAAATATAAGGCAGGAAAACAAATACTTATTCAGTGGGAAGATGGTAAGCCACAAACTGACATAACAATAAACCTGCTGAAGAATGATGTGAAATGGAAGACCATTGGCCAGGTGAAAAATGAAAGTCAATCTTATAAATACAAAGTACCAGTCGGAGAAAAGTCTTCCTATTATAAAATACAGTTGGTAACAGATGAAAGTAGCTCGACTACCAATCCTTTTGCTATAGCAAAGAAACTCCCAGTTGGTCTTATTTTAGGAGGAGCTGGAGTAGTTATAGCAGGAACAGCCGCAGTATTATTATTAGGTGGGGGATCTGATGAACCTGGAACACTACCTTCAGCACCTGAACCAAATTAAATTTCCTGATACATGAAAAAAATTTACTGCATCATTATATTATACTTATTTGCTGCAAATATAAATGCACAGAGCATACTAGCTGCATCAGAAAGTAATTCAGGAACCAAAAATGAATTAAACCAAAAGAATACTCAGTTAAAATCAGCTACTGTTCCTTTTATTACTACCTGGAAAACTGATAACCCTGGCAGTTCAGATGACAATCAGAT
This sequence comes from Marivirga atlantica, assembly GCF_016734805.1. Classification (GTDB taxonomy): domain Bacteria; phylum Bacteroidota; class Bacteroidia; order Cytophagales; family Cyclobacteriaceae; genus Marivirga; species Marivirga atlantica. Next base: position 53,800 of record NZ_JAERQG010000006.1, on the reverse strand, counting down.
TACCATACCTGCTAACACTGGAACTTTAGAAGATTATACTTATAATTTCACTGTTGATTGGGGAGATGGCTCAACTGATAGTAATGTGACTAATAGTATTACACATACTTATGCAACAGCGGGGACGTATGTAGTAACAATTGAAGGTATATATCCTCATTTTAAGTCTTTTACAGAACTTGATCCCTTAAAGTTGATCGAATTAAACCAGTGGGGAACACAAGCTTGGTTAAATCTGGAATCTGCTTTTAGTGATTGTGAGAACATGGTTTATCTGGCCACTGATATTCCTGACTTATCGAATGTTACCGATATGTCCTTGACATTTGCTAATGTTTCGTCATTCAATGAAACTATAGGTGAGTGGGATGTGAGTAATATTAAAACCTTTAACTCCACCTTCTTTGGATCCACTTTTAACATTGATATTAGTAATTGGAATGTAAGCGGTGCAGAGCAATTTAATGATACCTTTAGCGATTCAAATTTTAACCAAAATATATCTAATTGGAATGTTAGCGGTGTGATTGCAATGAATTCGATGTTTAGAGCTTCTGATTTTAATCAGCCCATAGGTAACTGGAATGTATCTAATGTAACCGAAATGCAGGGCATGTTTCGCGACTCGGATTTTAATCAGGACATAAGTGGTTGGGATGTTTCCAATGTTACTAATATGGGGCAGATGTTTGAAGCATCTGAATTCAGTTATGATATTGGTAACTGGAATACAGCAAGTTTGCAGCTTATGGGGGGTATTTTTTATGATGCATCTAACTTCGATTATGATATAGGCAGTTGGGATATTTCACAAGTGACAGATTTGGCCTATTCTTTAAGTTTATCTGGACTTAGTGTAGCAAATTACGATAAGACCTTAAAGGGTTGGGCTGCTCAAACCGTTCAACCTGATCAAGATTTTAATGGTGGTGGATTGGTTTACTGTTCTGCTGATTTGGAACGAGACATCTTAATAGATCAGGGCTGGGTTTTTGATGGAGATGATTCTGATTGTACTCCATTATTAGCTTATGACTTTAATGATGGTGATTTAGTCAATAATATTGGTGAATTCTTAGAACCAACCAATTTTGGTGCTAGCCCTTCTTTTGACAGGTTTGGAAATGATGAGCAGGCTTATGCATTTGATGGTATTGATGATTATATGAGTATAGAGGGCTCTGAATCAGTAAGTTCTATCAAGCAAACTTTAAGTTTTAGCGCCTGGATTCGGCCTGAAGATTTTGAGCTAAATTATTATACTTTATTTACGAATTATGATGGCCTTAATGGATTTTACATATACTATGAAAAGCAAAGTAATGGTACCTACAGATTATATATTTATGTTCTAGAGCAAGGAAAGAATTATGGTTTACTGACCGTAGATGATGCAGTTGAAATGGATAAATGGAGCCATATCGCTATTACTGCTGATCAGGATAATGGTATCAGTTACTATAAAGATAACTCTTTATACGCTCAAAACAGCGCACCTTTCAATGCGAGTGCTTCTTCCTCACCATTATCCTATTCTTTGGGTTATAGTCAATACTACCAAGGTGAATTTTTTCCAGGTTCAATTGATCAAGTAAGGTTTTATGATTATGAGCTGGATAACGAAAATATTGGCTTTTTGTATTATGAAAATGGTGGTCCTAACTATGTATGGGCTCAATATGATTTTGATGGAGATTATTTAGATAAAAGCGGATTTATAGGGAATGATCCTGTTGGTACTAATACACCTGAATTTGCAGCGGATCGCTTTATGCGTCCAGACAGCGCCCTAAGTCTAAATCAACTTGCAGGCGAGTATTTAGAATATGGTTGGAGCTTTGGCGATAATCAACCTTTCTCTATTAGTGCTTGGGTCAATTGGAAAGGAGGCAATAACGATTTTCAAAATATAGTTTCCTGGTATGATGATCTATCGGGTGCCAGAACTTACTTCGGAGTTAATAATTTAGGACAATTAAGATTTGGAGACCCTTATGGAGATACTGGTATTGATATGCCACAAAACCAGTGGACTCACTTAGTAGCTACCTATGATGGTAATGTTTCGAAAATATATCTCAATAATGAATTAGCAGGTACTTCCGGTGAGGGTAAGAGTTACACTTTTGGTAGTTTTTGGGTAGGAACACTTATAGATGGTTTAGAATTGTGGAATGGATTGATTGATGATCTTAAGATCTACCCAAGAGCTATTACGCCTTACAATGTTAATGATTTGTTTAAAGAAAATGGCTTCGGTTTAAAGCCTCAGTCAGGCCCATCCAATGCTCAGCTTTATGAAGCTGAAGATGATAGAATTTTGTTAAGCTTTGATAGAGCTGACCAAACTGTAGATGGTTACATAGCTGTAAGAAGCAGTAATGGTTTCGTTAGTCAAGAAGTACTGGTTGATGGAACTGAGTATTCAAATTTCGAATATCTTAATGCCGAAGATGCTTATATCATTAATACCATTAATTATGACACACTAATTACTGATTTCAATCCTAATGAAGTTTTAGTTCCTAATACCACATATTACTATAGAATATGGGCCTATAATGGAGATGGAGTGTCAAGGAAATACAGCACAGGGTTTACAACAACACTTGAGGCAACAACTGTTGATGCCGACCCAACAGAGCAAGCCTCTAAACTTAGCAAAACAGCTTCAACAAGTAATAGCCTAAGCGGATCATTTATTCCTTCTTCAGATAGTAATGTTGAAGGATACATGGTTATATATGCTCCGATAAATGGAAATACAAACCCAACTTTAAATAATTTCTTTAATAGGTCAAACTATACTGTAGGCCAGGTATTTGGTGACTATACTGTTGGTTATGATGGAACATCAAGCGAATTTACCATTAATGGTTTATCATCAGAAACAAGATACGCGGTTTATCTGCTTACATATACTGGTAATGCTAGCAGTAGAAATTATAACGGATCTCAAGTAAGATACGATTTCTTTACCCTTGAAGAAGACGTTTCTTCAAATGTATCTTCAGCTACTGTGGATAATGTGGGTGAAAACAATATATCCATTTCATGGGAAGATGTGCTTAATGCAAATAATCAAACCACTAACGGTACTTATGTTTTTGAGAAAGGAGATAGGTCGTTTATTGATTTCGTCAATTTTGGAAATACCTTTCCAAACAATGATTTATCTATAGGACCAAATAGCAATAATAATAGAATCATTATAAGGTTTGGTAATGGAGTTAGCCAAAAAGCACATAGATTTTTGGTGCCAGCAAATGCTACTTTTGGAGTAGCAGACGCAAATTATTCTTATACTGATTATGTAAACGTTCCATTTCAGGTATGGGATGTTGATCGCGGTGTGCAGTTGAATATTGCGTTCAGAGATCAGGATAGGAATGGTACTTTTAATCTACTACCTTATAATGTTGCAGATGCTTATGCCAGCTTACAAAGTAGAGAGTATGTTTATATAAGTGACACTGAATATAACGCAAACAATCCTAATTCAAATCTAGCAATAAACGGAGGGCACATATACAATAATATGTATTACTTCTGGCCTACTTTGGCAGAGGGAGCTACATGGAATGTTGGTAGCATTCCTGAAACTCAATTGAGCATTCAAAATGTATTTTTTGATCAGAAAAATTATGCGGTTTTCAGAAGTGAGGTCGAAACTTTGAATCAGGTACCGACAGACGGAGAAAAGTATATTATTGGTGAAACCATCGGTAACAGCGAACTGGTATTTTTCGGGGCTTCTAATAGCTTTACTGAATCTGAGTTAAACTCTGAAACAAGCTACTTTTATCACATCATAACGGTAGCAGGTGATGGACCTTTTACTAATTATTCAACAGGAAATTATTTTACTCTTGCCACTTCAACATTAGCGGTTGAGCCAGCGAATCAACCTACTAGCATTAATTTTCAAGATGTTTCATTTAACAACCTAAAGGTGCTGTTTTCAACAAATGGGGCTGATGGTTATTTGGTAATAGGAAGAAATGGTGAAGCTGTTGATTTTGTGCCCGAAGATGGCGTAACCTACGAATTAGATGACTTTGTTGGAAGTAACACAGACCAGGTAATATTAGGAAACTCCGGAGTTACAAATATCTCTCATATCAATTTAACTTCAGGAGATACTTATCACTATGCTATTTATGCCTTTAATGGTTCAGGCACAACTATAAATTATAATATTGAATCACCACTAAGAGGTCAGACAACTACGCTTGAGGATAATACATTACCAGTTTTAGGAACTGTAACCTTTGATGATGAGGTAGTTTTGGGAGAATCTAACACTGTGAGTTTAACAGTAGTGGATGCAGAATCTGGTTTGAATGCTGTTAGAATAATTTATACTACTCCTGACAGAGGAGATTATAGTAGTGCGAATGCTAATGATATGTCTGCCTCAGGAGATCAATACTCATTTACACTACCTGACATATCAAATAAAGGGATGGAATTCAAAATTGAAGCTACTAATGGCTTAGGCAATACAATCACCACAGAAGCTTATAATGTAAGAACAATATTTACGGGCTCGGGCTTAAGCATTCCGTTTAATTCGTTTGGTAGCTCTCAGTCTAATTACAGAATAGTATCTATACCACTCTTGCTCGATGATAATACAGTTGGCAATGTTTTCGGAAATGCTTTTGGCCCTTATGATAATACCAAGTGGAGAATGTTCAGATATCAAAATGGAGCAAACTCTGAATTATCAGGAACCTCATCATTAATACCAGGTAATGGCTATTGGTTATTGGCTAGTGAACAGGCAAGTTTGAATACTGGGACAGGAACCAGTGTAGAAGCTTCATCTGAAGAGTTTTATGAGATTGTTTTAAAATCAGGATGGAATCAAATTGGTAATCCATATCCATATGATGTGTCGTGGAGCACTGTTCAGACCTTCAACGATATATCATTTCCTTTAAGAGGGTATAATGGTAATTGGGTAGATATTAATACTCTGGCAACCTTTTCAGGTGGTTTTGTGAATAATACCTCTGGTGGTGATATAGAAATTAAAATTCCTACAGGTGATTTTGCCACATCTTCAGCGCGTGAACTGGGTCAAAGTGAAGGCTGGACTTTGCCAGTTAAGTTGCAATCAGGTAATTACTTTTACGCCCTTGGTGGGGTAGGTATGAGGCAAGATGCAAACAACTTAGCAGACAAGTATGATCAGTACAGTTTACCCCGTTTAGAAGAATACTTAGAGTTAAATCATTCCAGACAATTAGCTGATTATTCAGAAAGCATGAGTATAGTTAAAACTCAGAGTCAATTTGAATGGACGTTCAATGTGGATAATAATTTATCAGCAGCTATAGTCAATATGGATTGGGACGCTGACCTAATTGCTGATTTACCGTTAGATCTTTATTTATGGGATGTGGATGCTGAGAGAGCTATTGACATGAAGTCTGAAAACGCCTATAGTTATTCAAATATAGCTAATAAAGCTTTTAAGATATTCTACGGTGATGCATCATATATTAAGGAGAAAACTAAAGTAAACCACTTGGTGTTTTATTCCATGTATCCTAATCCAACAAAGGATAAGGTTAATTTGGAGTTTTATGTGCCTGAATCATCTAAAAATATGCCTATAGAGATTCAAATATTTAACATGAAGGGGCAGCTGTTTAAGTCTTTATCTATTGATTCAGTAAATGAAGGGCTTAATCTTTTGAATGTACCGCTCTACAAGGGCTCTACTGAGCTAACACATGGGCTACATTTTATTAAAGTATCTCAAGGAGATCAATCATTTATTAACAAATTGATCATTGAGGAATAAGTAAATTTTATTCAAAAGTTATGTTAGTAAATAAGCTAATAAAATATGTTTTACTGATTGGTGTGAGTTTTTTAATGAATTCACAGCTTAATGCACAAGCCATTTCAGGGAAAAGTAATGTGGTGAAGGTAGACTTCACACAGGAATCCAGAGCGATGGCAGAAGTCAAAAAGGAGGTGGTTGAAGCGCCTAAAGATGAAGTAACCGAAAAGCTGGGTATAGTTGAAAAACCTAAATATCACGCACTTATAATAGGCATTTCTGAATATCAATATGCTGGCGCTAAATTGCCTAATTTAGATAAGCCTGTTGAGGACGCTACCAAACTTTATGAGGTGTTAACAACTAAGTATAATTTCGATCCTGAAAATGTGGTATTCCTCAAAAACCCAGACAGAGCAAAATTAATTGATACTTTTTACGAAGTATCCAATGTAGTAGGGGAAAGAGACAACTTATTAATCTTTTATGCTGGTCATGGCTTTTATGATGAAGCTAAAGATTTTGGTTACTGGTTACCCTCTGATTCCAAAGCGGAAAGTAGAGCAAACTGGATAGCGAATAGTACCATTAAAGATTATGTGAGTGCCATTCCTTCAAAGCATACACTTTTAATAACTGATGCTTGTTTTGGAGGTAGTATATTTAAGACAAGGGCAGTATCGAGCATGAGTCTATTGAAAATAAATGAGCTTTATCGTGATAGAAGCCGTAAAGCTATTACAAGCGGTAGCCTCACAGAAGTACCTGATGAAAGCTTTTTTCTTTACATGCTGTTAAAAACTTTGGATGAAAATGAATACCAATTCCTTCCTGCTTCGTCAATATTTAGCAGAATATATGAACCTGTGATGAATAATGCACCTTCTACACCGCAATTTGGTGTAATTCAGGGTGCTGGAGATGAAGGGGGTGACTTTATTTTTATTAAAAGAAAGCAGTAATAATTAACTTATTTTTTGGGAAACTGCATGATAAAGCGAGTGTAGTCTCCTAGCTTTGAATCAACATTGAGTTGCCCTTTATGTAGTTGCATAATTTGTCTTGATAAGGCTAAACCTATTCCTGAGCCATCTTTCTTAGTTGTAAAGAAAGGGATAAATATTCTTTCAAGAGCTTCTGGAACTATTCCTGGTCCATTATCCTCAACGCTGATATAATTCCACTGCTCAGTCACGAATAATTTTATTTTAATTAAGCCATTCATGGTATCGTTCAATGATTCTCTGGCATTTTTGATTAGGTTAATCAGTATCAATTGAATTTGTTCTTCATCAGCCCATAAGAAGATTTCTGCCTCCGGTAAGTTAAGCTCGAGCGTAATATTATTTCTGCTTAGTTCTTCTTTTAATAGTTTCGAAACGTACTGAATAAGTTGTTGTGCAGATAGCTCTGTGAATTTAGGTGCAGGAATATTCGTGTAATCTCTGTAAGCATTTATAAAATTAACTAATCCACGACTACGGTTTTCTATCGTTTTCAAACCAAGAATCATGTCTTCATGAGCTTCTTCGGGAATGACATAGCCATTAGTTTCCTTTTGAGTTTCTTCCTTTAGGATGTCGGTCATAGAACCTACCAAAGTAGCAATAGGCGTAACAGAATTCATGATTTCATGGCGCAGTACTTTCGTAAGATTTTGCCAGGCTTCCAGTTCATTTTGCTGTAACTCAGTATGTATGTTCTGTATAGAAACTATCTTCCAGTCCTTCGTACCCATGCGTACTACCGTGCAGTTTAAAGAAAGTTTTACTGAAGAATTAATAACAACCAAATCACTATCTCCCGGAAGAATATTCATTAATTTTTCATACACCTGAGGCTGGGTCTTCTTAATGTCATCCATGTTGCGCACCTGTGGTGTTAATAATAGCTTTTTCGACATGCTATTGATCAAACCTATTTCTCCGTGTGTATCAAATTGTATGATTCCTGTTTTTATATTTTGAAGAACAGTGGATACTATAAGCAAACTTTGCTCATTCTCGGCTCTTGTTTTTTTGAAGGCATCAGTTACCTCGTTAAAGGCCAGGTTAAGGGCTTTAAAAGATTTCCCCATTTTATTATCAGCAGTAAAGCTTGAAGAGAAATCTGAATAGCGAACAGATTCTAAAAACCTGATCAGTTTATAGTTTACACTATTTACATGATGGTAAAGCTCTATAAACTGAAAAACCAGAATAATGCCTAAAACAATAGAAGCCAGATAGCTATCTGTACTTTGTAAAAGATAGGATATTGACGCCAACACAAAGAAGACGAACACTAGCCTGACGATAATTCCTATGCTAAAATGTTTAAGTATCAATTTATTATGGTTTAAGAGTATGTCTTTTTAATGCTGTATATGTTTAAGCCTGTTTATTGCTAAAACCTAAATTAAAGCCCGTATTTCTCTAATCTTCTGTATAAAGAGGAGCGTGTAAGCCCAAGCTCCTGTGCAGCTTGCGTGATGTTGCCAAAATTTTTATCCAGAGCCTTTCTTATCAACAGCTTCTCAACTTCTTCAATGTTTAAGTCATCTAACTTTAACTTACCTGATTTAACATCTTCTTTTTGTGAGCTACTAAAAAAGAAATCTTCGGGCTGCAATACAGTTTGACTACTCATGATCACAGCTCTTTCAATGCTATGCTGAAGCTCCCTAATGTTACCTGGCCACTCATACTTCTGCATGCGAGAAATAACAGCATCACTGGCTTTGTGCACTTCTTTATTATACTTCTTGGCGTAGAAATCAATATAATGATCTACTAGGAGTGGGATGTCATCAGTGCGCTCTCTGAGAGCAGGGAGCTGAATTTCTATGGTATTGATTCTATATAATAAATCCTGACGGAATTCACCCTTTTGTATCATTTCCAGAATTGGCATGTTGGTAGCACTTATTAAGCGAATATCTACTTCTACTGCCTTATTACTACCTACACGTGTCACTTTTCTGTTTTGAAGTGCTGTTAAAAGCTTTGCTTGTTGAGGTGGTGTTATATTACCAATTTCATCTAAAAAGAGTGTTCCTTTGTCTGCAATCTCAAACCTTCCGGCTCTGTCTTCTTTCGCATCAGTAAAGGCTCCTTTCTTATGGCCAAATAACTCACTTTCAAAAAGTGATTCAGTAACCGCCCCTAAATCTACGGTTACAAAGGCTTCCTCATCACGATAAGAGTTTCTGTGAATGGCTCTTGCGATCAATTCTTTTCCGGTACCATTTTCTCCTGTTATTAAAACGTTGGCATCCGTTCTGGCAACGCGCTTTATGGTTTCGAATACTTTTTGCATGGCCACACTTTGGCCAATAATATCACGAAACTGCCTGTCTATATCCTGATATAGCTGTTTCTGTTGCGATTTGAGTTTGGTGTTTTGATTGCTAACATCCTTTAATTTCATGGCTGCATGAAGTGTTGCCAACAGCTTATCATTTTCCCATGGTTTGAGCACAAAATCGGTTGCACCTTGTTTAATCGCTTTAACGGCAGTGTTTACATCGCCATAAGCCGTAATCAAAACTACGATTGCCGAAGGATCAATCTCTAATATTTTATCAAGCCAATAATATCCTTCCTGACCTGTACTCACATCTCTTGTAAAGTTCATATCAAGCAAAATGACATCGTAGTTGTCGTTCTTAAGAAGTGTTGGGATTAGCTCTGGCTTACTTTCAATATCAACTCTTGTAAAATGCCTTTTCAGAAATATTTTGGCTGCATTTAGTAAATCTTGATTGTCATCAATAATAAGAATACTGCCGGCTGTTTTATCGCTCATCTGTTGTAATGCTTTTAGGTTGATAGCTCATTGTTCAAATGATGTACCGCTTTTTAATAGATTTAATATTTTTATTAAAAATAGAAGAAAACGTCCGATTACGGTCATTAATGATCGATTTTTATTAAAACGGTAAAATTCAGAAAATAGGGCATTCGTCCGAATTCGGACGAATGCGTATCACACTGGACGCTAAAAAAAGTAACAAATTGTTCTTATGCCATTTTGAAGCAGTTTTACATTATTTGGCATATTAGTTGGCAAATGGAGTTTATAAAAATTGCACAAGCAGCTTAATTAAAATATATGGATAAGAAGATTGAACAAAAGAGGTGGACCACAAAGAAGATTCTAACAATCGGTTTAGGAGTGGTGATTATTTCCTTTGTAGTTTATCAATTACTATTTGCAGATAACAGATCCACGCTTAATGTAAAAAAGGATAGGTTGACAATTGCCACAGTTCAGAATGGTGAGTTCAAAGATTTTATTCCTGTAACCGGTAATGTAGAACCTGGTGAAACTTTTTATCTGGATGCTATTGAAGGTGGCATTATCGCGAGCATCATGAAGGAATCAGGAGCACAGGTGAAGCAAGGCGATACCATTTTAACCCTAACTAATTCTAATTTACAGTTGGAGGTGATGCAAAGAGAAACGCAACTCTATGAACAAATCAATAACCTCAGACAAACCAGATTGCTATTAGATCAAAATGATTTAAGTCAGCAAGCTCAGTTAGCTGAAATTGATTATCAACTCAATCTTCTCCAGCCACAGTATCAACGCTTTAAGAAGCTTTTTGAACAGAAGTTAATTTCAGAAAGAGAATTCGAAGAGGTAAAAGAAAATTATGATTACAACCGAAAAAGAAAGGAACTAACATATACCAGCTATAGAAATGACTCTATTGCAAGAGTGTTTCAACTCAGACAATTGAACAATTCAGAAAGTAGAATGCAGCGTAGCCTTGATGCGGTTGGTAATATACTGGATAATCTAACCCTTAAGGCAACTCGTAATGGACAATTATCAACACCACAGCTTGAGGTAGGTCAGTCGGTAACGAGTGGTCAAAGATTAGGACAGATTGATGTCATGAATAACTACAAAATTAGAGTAGCTATTGATGAGTTATACCTCCCTAGAGTAGATGTTGGTCAGTCGGGCACTTTTAACTTTTCTGGTGATAGTTACTCAGTAACCATTAATAAGATTTATCCAACAATAAGCAACGGCAGGTTTGAAGTTGATATGATTTTTGAAGGTGAAAGTCCACAAGGTATTAAAAGAGGCCAGACAGTTAGAATCAGGTTAGAACTTGGAGCAGCAGAAGAAACTTTACTACTACCTGTTGGTGGCTTCTACAAAGATACAGGTGGTAACTGGGCTTATGTAGTAAGCGAATCAGATAATCAGGTGGCTTATAAGCAGGAGATAAGATTAGGAAGAAAAAATGCGGAATATTATGAGGTACTTGATGGGCTTGAAGTAGGAGATAAGGTAGTAATATCAGGTTATGACAATTACGGAGATAATGAAGTACTCAATCTAAATTAATCAGAATAAAAAGACTCAAAACTAAATTTATAAACATGGATCACGTCATTAAAACAGTAAACTTAAAGAAGCTCTACAGAACTGAGGAAGTGGAGACTACAGCGCTTGATGGAATTAATATTGAAATTATGAAAGGTGAGTTTGTAGCCATAATGGGACCTTCAGGATGTGGCAAATCTACTCTGTTGAACATCTTAGGACTTCTTGATAATCCTGATTCAGGAGAGTATCATTTTACTGATCATGAAGTTTCAGGCTACTCGGAAAGACAAAGAGCGCAGCTAAGAAAAGGCTCGATAGGCTTTGTTTTCCAGAGTTTCAATTTGATAGATGAGCTTACTGTTTTTGAAAATGTAGAGTTGCCTTTGCTTTATATGAAAGTGCCTGCATCAGAACGGAAAACAAAGGTAGAGGAAGTGCTAACCAGAATGAACATTATGCACCGCAGAAATCATTTTCCTCAACAGCTTTCCGGTGGTCAGCAGCAGCGTGTAGCTATTAGTCGGGCTATTGTTGCTAAACCTGACGTAATACTTGCTGATGAGCCTACAGGTAATTTGGATTCTGCCAATGGGGAAGAAGTGATGAAGTTACTCGAACAACTCAATAATGAGGGTACAACCATTGTAATGGTAACGCACTCTCCGCATGACAGTAATTATGCACATAGAGTGATCAATTTATTTGACGGTCAGGTAGTCACAGAGAATATAAGAGAGCAATTCCATGTGTGATAACAATTCCGAATTAAGATTTAAGAATTACGAACTATAAATTGTCTATCCAAAATCTAAAATCATATAAATAAAATTGAACCTCTGAAATAAAGCTTATGCTCAAAAACTATATAAAAATTGCCTTTAGAAACCTGATGAAGTACAAACTTTATACAGGGATCAATCTTGTTGGACTTTCTGTGGGCTTAGGCATAAGTACCTTGATATTCATATTTGTGCAGCATGAAAACTCATTTGATGATTTTCATGAAAATAAAGATCATATCACAAGGGGGTTATGGGAGTCTGGAGAGGTTGGAAATGCAAGTATCAGTGCCAGTACACCTCTTGCTTTACCGGACGTTTTAAAAGAAGAGTTTGATGAAGTTAAGTATGCCACGCATTACATCAATACAGGTGGCTTGATAAAGGCTGAGGGTCAACAAAGTATAGAAGAGTCTTATTTTATAATCAGTGGTGATTTCTTTGAGATATTTTCTTTTGAGACACTGTATGGTTCAAGTAATCCCTTTGGAAATAATGAAACCAATTCTAAAGTAGTTATAACAGAAACTATGGCTCAGAAATTTTTCGGAAAGTCTGATGTAGTAGGGGAAACACTATTGTTTCAGTTGGGCGCTAGTTATGAGCCTTTTAAAGTAGCTTCAGTACTTAAAGATTTACCGAATAATTCTAGCCTTAATTTTCAAATTTTATTACCTGAACAGGTATTAAAAACAATTGCAGGAGATGATTATAACACACGTTGGTTTAATACTTTCGGAGGGAGTTTTGTACAGTTAAAGCCTGAAGCTTCAATCAATAACTTAGAAGCAGGTATCGCTCAATATATTGATAAAACACTTCCTGAAAGAAGCGCTGATGATGCAGTTTTTAATATACTGCTTCAGCCAATTGAGCAAATGCATTTGGATAGTGAAATCCATACTGATTTGGTCAGTTCAACAAACCCGAAATTGTTATGGATATTGTCAGGTGTTTCAATGCTAATCTTATTAATAGCATGTATCAACTTCACAACATTATCCATTGGCAGATCAGCAACTAGAGCTAAAGAGGTAGGTGTTCGGAAAACCATGGGGGCATTGCATAAGCAGCTATTTGGTCAGTTTATGATGGAATCTGTTATTATAACTGTTGTCTCTGCACTGATAGGACTCGTAATTGCGAATTTATTACAGCCTGTGTTAAATGATTTATTTGGTAAGTCATTGCAGATTAGCTTTGGACCGGAACAGATACTGATCATAGTGGGACTACTATTTGTAATAACCTTTATCGCTGGTGCTTATCCGGCATTGTTTCTTTCTCAACTCAAGCCAATAGCTATTCTTAAAAACAATTTGAATGTCAATTTTGGTAAACAGGGTTTAAGAAAGTTTTTATTAGGCTTTCAGCTTTTTTTATCACTCTTTTTAATAGCCTGCACACTCATTATGTATAAGCAAATGCAGACTATTAAAAATTATGATCTGGGCTTTACTACAGATCAGATTTTACTGGTAAATGTGCCCGCTATACCCGATCAAGATTTTACTAAAATCATTTCAAATAGTTTTGAAAAAGCTGAAAAGTATAGAAGAACAATAGCACAAGAAGCCTCAATTGAAAAAACAGCTATAGGTAATGCTACAAACGGTGCTAATACTTGGTGGCAGGGTGGAATAGTAGGTAAAGATGGTAGTATGCGCTATTTTGAGTTTAGTTTTGTTGGGGTGAATTATGCGGATTTGCTCGACCTGGATTTTGTAGCCGGTAGAAATTTCTCGGCAGATATACCATCAGATAGTAATGCCATTATTATCAATCAGGCTTTTGCAGATATGATGAATATGGAAAATCCATTAGAGCAAAGGATTGAAACTAAAGGTGATGAATATGCTGATAAGCGAATTATTGGTGTAATGAAGGATTTCCATCATGCCGCTTTATATAGTGAGATTAAACCTGTAATTATTGCTTTGAAACCAGCCACTTTATTTGAAGGTCTTTTTTCATTAAATATCAATGGAGGTACTAATCCGACAGTTTTTGTAAAAGCGTCATCAAATAATTTTACACAGGTTATTGATAAGTTGAAAAGTTCTTGGAATAATTTATATCCTGAAGAGCCATTCACTTTTTCCTTCTTAGATGAAGTAGTACAACAACAATATGAAGCAGATCAGCAATTAGGCAAAATGGTTGGCATGGCAGCATTGGTAGCAATCATTATTGCCAGCATGGGACTATTTGCTTTAGCTTCCTTGGCCATTTCGGGCAGACTAAAGGAAATAGGTATCAGAAAAGTCATGGGCGCTTCTGCTTTTAACATTTCTGTTTTGTTTAATAAGGAATTCTTAAAGATCACTGTCATTGGTGTGGTGGCTGCTTTACCTGTTAGCTATTGGCTAATGAATGAGTGGCTTAAACAGTTTGAAGTGAAAACAGCTCCAGGATTAGGTGTATTTGTGCTTACAGTATTGTTAGGTGTGTTTTTTACCATTTTAATAGTATCGGTACAAACTATCAATGCCAGTTTAACAAATCCGATAAAAACACTTAAAGACGAATGATACGATTTACGAATGAAGAATTCTTAAATCCAAAATCAAAACTCGTAGCTCCCAAATCGTACTTCTAAAATCCAATATTATGTTAAAAAACTATCTAAAAATCGCCTGGCGGAATATCAGAAAGCATAAGCTTTATTCTGTCATTAATGTAGTCGGCTTATCTGTTGGAGTAGCCTGTACTTTAATTATCTCCCTTTTTGTAATTCAGGAAATGAGCTATGATAGTTTTCATAAAAACAGTGAAAATATCTACCGTACCACCCGAGATATTACTGTAGGAGACAACTATTATCATTTTGCCGTTTCACCAGCACCATTAGGGCCAGCTTTATTAGAAGAGGTACCTGAAGTAAAAAAATCAGTGCGTTTGCGTAATGTAGGTACCATGGTGGTAAAGAGACCTGTCGCACAGCAGAGCTTTAAGGAAGTTAGTCTTGTATGCGCTGATTCTGGCTTTTTTGATCTGTTTACTTTCAATCTATTGGAAGGTCAAAGTAAAGAACAGTTAAAGTTACCTTTCACCATGGCCATCAGTAATACAGTAGCCAAAAAATACTTTCCGAATGAAAGCCCTATTGGAAAGACTCTTATACTGGATGGTGAAGATGAGTATCAGATAACGGGAGTTTTTGGGGATATGCCTGTCAATTCGCATCTCCAGTTTGATTTTGTCATGTCCATGAGTTCAATTCCTGATCAGGCGCAAAATACCAATTGGACCAGCAACAATTTTTTCACTTATTTCGAAATACGAGAAGACGCTGATCCAAAGGCTGTAATTGCCAAAATAAACGAAATGGCCGATAAGGAAGTAGCGGTTGTGTTACAGCAATACATGGATGGCAAAACGCTTGAAGAATTTAGGGCAGAGGGCAACTCAATGGATTTTGCCTTACAACCATTAGAAGATATCTACCTTACTTCTGATTTCACTTTTGATATTGGTAAAACTGGTAATAGATCATATGTGGTATTGTTTGGGTTTATTGCGGTATTCATCATAGTACTAGCCTGCATAAACTTTATGAATTTATCAACGGCACGTTCTACCCACAGAGCTAAAGAAGTGGGGGTAAGAAAGGTGCTTGGTTCTGTTAAAATGAATCTGATTAATCAGTTTTTAACAGAGTCTATTTTAATTAGCCTGGTATCTTTTATTCTAGGCATGTTCATAGTGGTCTTAGTGCTACCGTATTTCAATAATCTTACAGACAGACAATTGAGCCTCCCGGAAAGCAGTCCATTATTTATTGCTGTTATTCTATTGTCAACATTAGTGGTTGGTATACTTGCCGGTTTATATCCAGCCTTTTATCTGAGTAATTTTAAACCTGTAGAAACCCTGAAAGGCAAGCTATCAATTGGAACGGGTAATGGTTTTATTAGAAGTGGATTGGTAGTGTTTCAGTTCTTCATCAGCATATTACTGATCATAGGTACCGTATCAGTCTATAAACAACTCAGATTTATTCAGGATAAAAAAATAGGCTTTGAGAAAGATCAGGTAATTCTATTGCAAGATCCCTATATGCTCGAAGAGCAAACTCGGGCGTTTAAGGAGGAAGTGAAAAATATCCCTCATGTGGAGTCAGCGAGTTATAGCGGTTTCTTGCCAGTAAGTGGTTATAACAGAAGTGATAATACCTATTGGCCTGATGGTGAAGATGCCTCAGAAAGTAATATGGTAGGTTTGCAAATTTGGAGAGTTGATGGCGATTATGTCAACACCATGGGTATGGAGCTGTTGGCAGGGAGAAACTTTAATGAGCAAATAGCTTCTGATTCATCTTCAGTAATTCTTAATAAAAGAGCATTCCAAATGTTTGGTTTTAAAGAAGGAGAGGAGAATTATATTCAAACAAATGCTTTTGACGAAGAAACAGGCAGGCCTCTGACGAACATCTTCGAGAAATATAAAGTGATTGGCACCATAGAAGATTTTCATTATGAATCTATGAAGCAAAATATTGGACCTGTAGGGCTCTTTTTGGCGCCAAGCAGAAGTGTACTTTCTATAAAAGTTGATACTGATAATTTTTCCGAAACATTAGCTCAACTAGAGGCGGTTTGGAAAAAGTTCGGCCCAAATTTACCCTTCAACTATACTTTTCTGGACGAAGATTTCGGCAACATGTATAATTCAGAACTAAGGTTAGCACAGGTATTTAGCATTTTTGCAGGTTTAGCCATTTTCATTGGCTGTCTCGGCTTGTTCGCTCTGGCTTCCTTCATGGCTGAGCAAAAGGCAAAAGAAATAGGTATTAGAAAGGTACTTGGCGCTTCTGTGAATAGCATTTTGCTCATGTTTTCAAAGCAGTTCACAAAATTGGTAATTATAGCCTTTTTATTGGCCGTTCCATTAGCATGGTGGGGCATTAATTCATGGCTTGGTAATTATAGTTACCGGGTGGAAATAGGTTGGGAATTATATCTGATTGCGGGTTTAATAGCCTTTGCTATTGCATGGTTTACTGTATCCTACCATTCAATTAGAGCAGCTATTAGTAACCCCATAAAGTCATTAAAAGATGAATAGCATCAATTACGAATTACGATTTCAGATTGACGAATAACAAATCGTAAATCTGAAATCATCAATCTAAACTCAAAGCTATGTTTAAGAACTATCTCAAAATTGCACTCAGAAATTTAACCAGAAACAAGACTTTCACCTTCCTTAATATAACAGGACTTATTGTTGGGATGGTTGGTGCAATGTTGATTGGCTTGTGGGTTATTCGTGAAGTTAGTGTAGATAGATTTCATGAAAAAGGTGAGCAAATTTATCAGGCCTGGAATAGGGATAAAGTAGACGGAGAAATTTGGTGCTGGACCAGTACACCTAAACCTTTGGCGCCCGTTTTGGCTGACGACTTTCCTGAAATAGTCAATTATTCAAGGTATAGTGATGCCGGTAATCTAATCTTTAAAAAAGATAATAATTTTTTAAAAGGAAACTCATTTTTTGTTGATTCTACTTTTTTACAAATTTTTAGCTTTCCATTGATTGAAGGAGATATCAATACTGTTTTAAATGAGCCGATGTCAGTAGTAATTACTGAGGAACTTGCTCAAAAACTCTTTGGAAATGATGATGCACTTAATCAAATAGTTAAAGTAGAAAACAGTATTGAACTAAAGGTCACAGGTGTCTTAAAAGGTCTTCCTACAGTAACCGATTTTGAATTTGAGGCGCTGTTACCTTGGTCGCTTATGGTTCAGTTAGGCTATGCAGACAATAGCTGGTCAAACAATTCTGTGGCAACTTTTTTAGAATTAGAAAAGGATGTGGACGTAACTGCCTTGAATGATAAAGTTAAAAATGTCACAAAAAATCATTCGCAAGGAAGCACAACCGAGGTTTTTCTTTATCCATTGGAGGAGTCTTATTTGAGAGATAATTTCGTGAATGGTAAACCGGCTGGCGGTAAAATTGATCTGGTTTATCTTTTTCTCATGATTGCTATTTTAATTATAGTAATTGCGTGCATAAACTTTGTTAACCTGACGACAGCCCGCAGTGAAAGACGAGCAAAGGAGGTGGGTATTAGAAAACTTTCAGGTGCTTTTAGAGGGATGTTAATAAGCCAATTTTTAATAGAAGCTTTTTTGCTTACTGCGTTTAGTACGATAATTGCCCTTATACTAGTTCAATTACTGCTTCCATCTTTTAATACACTTATCGATTTAGAGCTTAGTATTCCATACAGTCAACCTTATTTTTGGCTTGGCGTTTTGGTATTTGTTGTCTTAACCGGTCTTTTAGCCGGTAGTTATCCTGCTTTCTTTCTTTCATCTTTTAAGACTTCACAAGTTTTAAAGGGCAGTTTTAAAAAGATAGGATCTCACTTTTCTCCTAGAAAGATTCTCGTAGTTAGTCAGTTTACTTTTGCTATTATTCTAATTGCTTCAACAATTATTATCAGGCAACAGATAAAACATGCCCAAAATAGAACAAAAGGATATGATCAGTCGCAGCTTATTTATCATAACCTAAATGATCAAATTGAGCAAGGTTTTGTTTCATTTCGAGAAGAAGCACTTCAGTTGAAACTGGTTCAGGGAATGTCAAAGTCAATGTCTCCAATTACATACAGCACAACCAATTCATGGGGAATGGATTGGGAAGGAAAAGATCAAGATAACAAGCAACTAATTCATCGATTCGGAACGGATATAAAACCTGTAGAGCTTTTTGGTCTTACGCTTGTTGCTGGTCGTGATATTGATGTGACTAAATATGCAACAGATTCAACTGCGGTCATTTTGAATGAATCAGCTGCAGAAATAATGGGATTCGATGATCCTATTGGTCAAACTATTTCTGATGGACCAAAATATCATGTAGTTGGCGTGGTGGAAGATTTTATAATGGGTTCACCTTTTGAAAAAGTGATTCCTTTAGTAATTGAAAGCTCCGCAAGTTGGTTCGAAACATTTCATATGAAGCTCAATCCTGAATTGAACACCAAAGAAAATATAGCTGCAATCGAACAGCTTTTTGAAAAACATTTTCCTGACATACCTTTTGAGTATGAATTTGTTGATGAGGCATTTGCTAATCAATACAAGGAGCAGGAACGTTTTGTAACCCTCACTACTTTATTTTCAAGTTTAGCAGTCATCATTTCTTGTTTAGGTTTATTTGGGTTATCAGCATTTGCCGCAGAACAGAGAAGTAAGGAAATAGGAGTGAGAAAAGTATTAGGAGCTTCCGTAGCAAGGATCTTAATATTACTGTCGAGTGATTTTCTAAAATTGATATTAATTGCAATAGCCATTGCTACTCCACTAACATGGTACCTTATGAGTGAATGGCTTCAAAGCTTTGAATATCGGACTACGATTTCAGCTGGAGTTTTCATAGTAGCTTCTATTTTGGCACTAGGAATTGCTTTGCTGACTGTAATCGGGCAGACTTATAGAACCGCCAATTTAAATCCTGTAAAATCACTGAAAGACGAATAGCTCCAAAACGAATTACTCCAAAACGAATTACGATTTCAGATTGACGAATTAGCAAATCGTAAATCTCAAATTATCAATCTAAACTCTAAAGCTTATGTTTAAGAACTACATTAAAATATTCTTCCGCCAACTATTTAAAAACAAGGCCTACTCAGTTATCAATATTGGTGGATTGGCATTTGGTATTGCAGCCGTCTTATTTATAGCTACTTATGTGAATTTTGAAAATAGTTATGATAAAGACATTGCAGCATCAGATCAGCTCTACAGAATTAATTTGACATCTTTTGCTGACGGCAAGCTGATGCAAGAAAGTTCTAGAACTTCACCAGCTATAGGTGGTATAGCGCAGAATGAAATTAGTGGAATAGAGGAAATGAGTAGGGTTGTGATCTTGGGTGAATCAATTGTTGGGCATAACAATAATTTTGTTAGAGAGCTTCAGATCTTTCTTACCGATCCGAATTACTTCAAGTTGTTTGATATAGAAGTAGTTAAGGGAAATACTTCAGAAATGGACCAACCTTTAACTGTTATGATATCTTCAAGCATTGCTAAAAAGGTTTTTGAAGATAAAAATCCTGTTGGGGAAACATTAGCTATCAATAGCTCAAATTTTGATGGCTCAGTGGATTTTAAGGTGGCTGGTGTCTTTGAAGAGCTGCCGGAGAATCGACATTTGAAACCTCAGATTTTAATTTCTTATGCTACCTTACATCATTTTATCGGCAAACAGATTGATCAATCATACGATTGGCTGAACCTCTATACTTATGTTACGACTGGTAAAAACACTTCTATTGAGCAACTTAATGATCAGTTTAATGCAGTACTCAATAAGAATTACGGAAAGCAATTGGAGGCCTCAGGAAGCGAGTGGGAACTAGGATTACAACCAGTTAATCAGATTCACACATCTACGAATTATGCGGGAGAATATGAGGCAGGTATTGATGGAGAAAAACTCCAGTATTTTGTTTGGGTGGCCATTTTTGTACTCTTAATGATTTATATAAATAGTATTAATATAAGCAATACCAGAGCGCATAATAGGGTGAAAGAAATTGGCGTGAGAAAAGTAACAGGGGGCACTAAAAAGCAGCTTTTTGTTCAGTTCATTTTTGAAAGTTTCATGATCAACTTACTAGCCATTTTAATTGCAGCGCTCATCCTTACTTTCTGGGCTCCATTTTTAGTTGACTGGTTTAATTTAAATATCACACCTGAATTTTTTAAACCTACCCAGTACTTAGGCATATTAGTGGTACTATGGTTTTTTGGGAGTTTAATTTCCGGTTTTTATCCTGCCATGTTATTGACTTCCTTTGCCCCAGCTAAAATCCTTAAAGGGAATTTCAATTTTAAACTCAAGCAGAGTTTGGCTAAACCTTTATTGGTAGTTCAATTGATTTTTTGTCTGGTGATATTATCTGGAATACTTACTACCTATTTTCAACTTGACTTTATAAGAAATCAAGAGTTAGGCTTAGCTCTTGAAGATAAATTGGTTGTGCGTTCACCCATGCTTTTTGTGGAAGGTAGTGGAAATTACCAGGAGCAAATGAGAAATGCTATGACTTCCATAGAGGGTATTAAAGCTGTGGCAGCTACTAATGAAATTCCAGGCAATGAAATTTACTGGCGAACTGATGAAGTATTTGTCGAGGGAAAAGAAAAAGGCGGAAATGTCTTTACATACCTTCATGTAGGGGACGGTTATTTTGATGTTTTTGATATTAATTTACTAGCAGGTAAAAGCTTTAATACGGATTTGGATTATGGACAAGAGGCCATTATTAATGAAAAGGCATTACAATCTTTAGGATTTTCCGAGCCTTCGGAGGTGATTGGGAAAAAACTTCATCTTAATCAGGGAGCTGTACCGGTAGTTGGCGTTGTGGAAGATTTCCGACAACAAGGTGTAAAAGCTGAAGTTGACCCAGCAGTGCTGAATTATTCTCCAGGTGATTTAAATTATTATGTTTTGGATGTAGAAAAGGGTAAAATAGAAGAACTCTTGCCTGTGGTTGAAGCTACTTATATTAAACTTTTCACTAATTCTCCTTTTGAATATTATTTTCTCGATGAACATTTTGATAAGCAATATAAAAGCGAGAAACAGTTTGCTCAACTGTTTTCATTAGCTGCTATTATTGCCATCATAATTGCTGTTATGGGCATTGTTGGCGTAACCACACAATTGATGCTACAACGGACTAAAGAAGTGAGCATCAGAAAAATTATGGGAGCTTCTTTTCAGGATATACTCCTGATCATTTCAAAGGAATATGTATGGTGGTTTACTATATGTTTTGCTGTAGGTATTCCGGTTGCCTATCTGTTGTTTACTAATTGGCTTAAAAGCTTCATTGTAGGTATAGAATTAGGATGGTGGTTTTACCTCATTCCTGCTTTTATAGTCGTGTTTATTTTTGTGGCATCTACTTTATATCAAAGTTTAAAAACAGCTTTGGTTAATCCAGCAGATACACTGAAGGACGAATGAAACGAATTACAAATTCCTAAATCCAAAAAAACCAAATCGTACCACATACCTCTAAAATCATCAATCTAAACTCAAAATTATGTTTAAGAACCACTTCAAAATCGCCCTAAGAAATATTAGAAAGCAAGGCCTAAGGTCTGTTATACATGTTATAGGTTTGTCTATTGGTGTAGCTGTTTGCTTTGTGATTTATAATCTGGTGAGCTTCGAGTATAGTTTTGATAAGTTTCATAAAGATTCAGATCAGATTTACCGAGTAACCACTGTAACCAGTAATGGGGTAGAAGATTGGCCTAATCCGGGTGCACCATTTCCCATTGGGCCTGCTATTAGTAATGAGATGTCAGCTGTAAACAATGTAGCACAAATATTTGATACTTATCGTATTATGGTTGGTACATTTGCGGACGAGCAGAAGTTCGGAGTTAAACAAACTGTCACTTATGCTGATCAGCATTACTTTGAAATATTTGATTATAAATGGTTAGCAGGAAATAAGGAAAGTAGTTTATCCGAAGCTAACGAAGTGGTTTTAACTGAGACTTCTGTTAAACAATATTTCGGAGCAATAGAACCGGAAGAAGCTATAGGAAAGGAATTAATTTATGCTGATTCTATTCCTTTTTATGTAAGTGGTGTTGTGGCCGATTTTCAAGAGAATTCAGACCTCAAGTTTACCGATTTTCTTTCATTACAGACGGCCAAATCAAATAAGGATATTTCAATCAGATTAAATATAGAGGAGTGGAACTCTGTCAATAGTTCTTCTCAAACCATTGTTAAACTTCACCAAAATCAAGAGGCCAAAGCCGAAAAAGAGCTTGCTGTTATTGATGAAAAGTATGGTGAAGACGATGAAGAATGGACAACTACTTTCAATCTCGAACCTTTAAGTGAATGGCATTTCAGCAGCAATTTCAATTACCGCTCTGCTGACAAATCAGTCCTTAATGGTTTAATGCTTATAGGTTTGTTTATACTGGTAATTGCTTGCATAAATTTTATCAATTTGGAATCAGCCCAGGCTAGGTTAAGATCGAAAGAGGTTGGAATTAGAAAAACACTTGGTAGCAGCAGGAAGCAGTTGATTATACAATTTCTGATGGAAACTTATGTAATCATACTGTTAGCTATCATCTTCGGTCTAATACTTAGCCAGTTTGGAATAAGGTATTTTGCTGATATACTTCCAAATACCTTTGAGCTGGATTACCTATCTATGGAAAATCTCATTTTCCTACTTTCCCTATCAGTTATGGTACTTTTCTTATCTGGTTTGTATCCGGCCATGATATTGTCAGGTTACACTCCAATTAAAGCTCTAAACAATAAAAAGGAGTTCAAACCTGGATTTAACCTACAGTATCTCATTCGTAAAAACCTGATTATTTTACAATTCAGTTCTTCTATTGCTTTCATAATAGCTGTTTTAGCCATTAACAACCAGATTTCATTTTTAATGAATAAAGATGTTGGCTTCAATAAGGAAGCTGTTTTACACATCAGTACGCCATTTCAGAGCACTTTAGATAATACCGTTAAATTGAAAAATAATTTGGCAAGTTTATCTGACGTTAAATCAACCAGCATGTCAAGTGGAACCTTAGTTTCCAATTCTATTTGGACAAGTTCTGTAGAACACGAAGTAAACGGTGAATTGGTTGAAGTAGGCGTACAAACTAAAGTAGCCGATACCAATTATTTGGCCTTGTATGAAGTGCCTCTTTTAGTTGGACGCAATTACTCAACTGACGAATCGGAAGTAGTAATAAATGAATCAGCATTAACTGCTTTAGGGATTAGTAGCCCAATAGACGCATTGGGAAAACACCTGGTATATGATGAAAAAGATATGACTGTTGTGGGCGTGATTAAAAATGTACACACCAGATCACTTCATGAAGAAATAAGGCCGCTATTAGTAGGAAATGGAATACGCAATTTATTTACAGTTAACATCAAACTCAATAAGGGCGCTAATTTGGCAAGTGCTGTAGACGCTATTCAAAATGCGGTGAAATCTATTTATTCCGTTGAACGACCAGAGATTAAATTTCTTGATGAAACTGTTGAAGGCTTTTATCAAAGTGAAGTAAGGCTGCGTAAAATTCTCTTCTTTGCTACCATCATGGCTATTCTTATTAGTGCCTTAGGTCTGTTTGGATTAGCTTCCTTTACCATTTCTCAAAGGACTAAAGAGATTAGCATCAGAAAAGTATTGGGTGCATCTGTTGCAGAATTGATTGTTTTAATTTCAAAAGAATATGCAATCCTGATAGGTATAGCCTTTTTGCTAGCGGCTTATCCGGCCTGGTACTTTATAAAAGATTGGCTCAATGGCTTTCAATACAAAATAGAAGTTCCTTATGGTGTTTTCATATTAGCAGGAATTATAGCCTTAATTCTCTGTATGACAATTGTCAGCTTTCATTCATTACGAGCAGCAAGCTCTAATCCAGCAAAAATTTTGAAAGACGAATAATGGCAATTTTCAATTATGAATTAACAATTAACAATGATCAATTGGTGACATCTGCTTGAACAAACATATTGATCATTGATAATTGTACATTGTTAATAATGAAATGAACGCCCGCTAACGGACGAAACCAAAGCAATTACGAACACAGAACTAATGAAAAGGTTCAATGTAAGGCTATAACACACTCTTTCTTCCGTGGCACTACAATTGAATACTCCTCTTGGTATTGAGTATTTAAGTTAAACCAACCGAATATGTTTAAGCATAACCTTCTTATTATTTACCGTAATTTCAGACGTTTTAAAAGCACATTTTTTATTAATCTTTTAGGACTTTCAACAGGCATGGCGTGTACATTGCTTATTTACCTGTGGGTGAACGATGAGCTCTCTGTTGATAAGTTTCATGAAAAGGATGACCAACTATATCAGGTTTATATGCATCATGAAGAAAATGGAATGATTCGCTCTGCTCCACCCGTACCTGCGCTTTTAGCTGATGTAATGAGGGAAGAGGTGCCAGAAGTACTTATGGCAGTGGAAGATACCGATACTAATGACTTTGGCGAAGGGTTCTCTTTATCAATCGGAAGTGAAAGAATAAAAGCACGTGGTAAATTTTCTGGTGAAGAATATTTTCAACTTTTCTCCTTCCCATTTTTAAAGGGAAATGCTGAAAACTCGCTGGAGAATAAATATGACATCGTTTTAACGGAATCAATAGCGAAAAAGCTTTTTGGAACTACTGAAGTAATTGGTAAAAGCCTTGAGTGGCAGATTCTAAAATTCAAAGGACAAGCAACTGTTTCAGGAGTTATAAATGATTTACCTAAAAACAGCACAGAATCCTTTGAATTTGTATTGCCTTTTTCTGTTTTTATTGATGACCTAATGGGGCCTGAACGCAATCATTGGGGAAATTATATTGCACTTACCTACGTGCAACTAGCTGAAGGGGCAAATGTAGAAAAGGTCAATAATAAAATAGCTCCAATAATTAAAAGTAGGGTGCCACAGACGAATGTTCAGCCATTCGTAAAAAAATATTCAAGCAAATATTTATACGGAAAATTTGAAAATGGTAAAGTAGCTGGAGGAAGAATAAGCTACGTACGGTTATTCATTATCATAGCATTCTTTGTCTTAGCTATTGCATGTATTAATTTCATGAATTTAAGCACGGCAAGAGCTTCAAAACGCTTAAAAGAAATAGGCGTGAAGAAAACCTTAGGTGCTAACAGAAAGCAACTTGTTCTACAGCATTTGGGAGAATCAGTTACCTTGACGTTACTCTCATTGATATTGGCCTATCTTTTTGTGTTGTTATTGTTGCCGCAGTTTAATAACATAACTGATAAACAGTTGAGTATCGACCTGAATCCAAACCTAATTTTAGCAACGTTTAGTATTACTCTTTTCACAGGTTTATTAGCTGGAAGCTATCCTGCTTTTTATCTTTCAAGATTTAAGCCTGTTAGCATTCTTAAAGGAAAACTAAAAACCTCAACTGGTGAAGTTTGGACGCGTAAGGGATTAGTTGTTTTTCAATTTATAGTTTCTATTATTTTATTGGTGTCTGTCTGGGTGGTTTATAAACAAATTGAATTTGTTCAAAATAAGAACCTAGGTTATGATAGACAAGAGGTGATCAAAATCCCAATTGAAGGAGCTGTAGCCGGACATTTGGAATCATTTTTAACTAAGTTAAAAGAAGTGCCAGGCGTTATGAATGCTTCGGCTACTACACATTCCATTGTAAAAAGTGGTGCTTCAACTACCGGAGTAACTTGGGAAGGCAAAAATCCTGAAAGTAATATTTTATTTGAGCAAGCCCGAGCCTACTATGGTTTGATTGAAACACTAGGAATTAAAATGAAAGAGGGCAGAAGCTTCTCCGAAAATTATCAGGCAGAAGAAGATAAAATTATTTTTAATGAGGCAGCCATTAAAGTGATGGGATTAGAAGATCCAATCGGTAAAACAGTTACAATGTGGGGTAATGAAAAAACAATAATAGGAGTAGTAAAAGACTTCAATTTTTCTTCGTTACATGAAGAAGTATCTCCAATGCTATTTCATTTTGATAAAAGCTTTATGCTTAGCATTTTTGCTAAAATACAAACTTCTCAAACAGAAGTTACACTCGATCATATTAAAAAGCTTTATGGTGATTTTAATCCTAATTTCACATTGGATTATGAGTTTCTAGATGCCAATTATCAGGCTCAGTATCAAGCGGAGCAAAGGGTGTCTTTACTTAGCCGATACTTTGCAGGAATTGCGATTATTATTTCCTGTTTAGGTTTGTTCGGCTTAGCAGCCTTTACAGCTGAGCGCAGGCAAAAAGAAATTGGTATCCGTAAAATTTTGGGTGCCGGTGGATTGCAAATTATACAACTGCTTTCTGCTGATTTCACTAAGATGATATTAATAGCAATTGTTGTGGCTTTACCCTTAAGCTTCTGGATTATGTCAAATTGGCTTGATGGTTTTGCTTATAGGATTGATCCTGAATGGTGGTATTTTGCTGGAGTAGGAATAATAGCCTTGCTGATTGCATGGCTTACAATTAGCTTTCAGATTATTAAATCGTTACGAATCAATCCTGCAATTACTTTGAAAGACGAATGATGGCAATTATCAATTATGAATTAACAATGATCATTTAGAGGAGTCTAGGAGTACCGACATATTGATCATTGATAATTGCACATTGTTCATTGGAAAAAAGGTGTCCGATATCGGATAATTTCTTTCAAATTCAGACAGCCAAGCTGACAGAAAATACATTTAAAGCAATTTAAGGGCTTATTTTAATATGGCATGCCATTTGGCTTAAGTACGCAAAACAAAATTGAACTATGATAAAGCTTACAGATATTGACAAAACCATTTCCAGTAAATTCCAGAAGGAATTTATTCTGAAAGGTATCAACCTTGAAATTGAAGAAGGTGAATTTGTTACCATAATGGGCCCAAGCGGAGCAGGTAAATCTACCTTATTGAATATTATTGGATTGCTTGATGATGCCTCAGCAGGTCAGTATTTATTAGGTGAAGAAGATCTTACTTCTTTAAGTGACAAGCGTAAGGCCAAAATGCATAAAGAGCATTTCGGTTTTGTGTTTCAGGCTTATCATTTAATTGATGAGTTAACGGTTTACGAAAACATTGAAACACCTCTTCTTTACAGAAATGTAAAATCATCGGAACGTAAAAGCTTGGTAGCTGAAATCTTAGATCGTTTCGGTATGGTTGCTAAGAAGGATCTATTCCCTGCTCAACTTTCTGGTGGACAGCAGCAGTTGGTGGGGGTAGCAAGAGCTATTATTGGTAAGCCATCAATTCTCTTGGCAGATGAACCGACTGGTAATTTACATTCGGCTCAGTCAAAAGAAATTATGGAGCTTTTTCAAAAGCTGAATGATGAAGGTACCACCATTATTCAAGTAACACACTCTGAAGACAATGCGAAATATAGCAAGCGAATTATAGAGTTAGAGGATGGTGCAATTGTAAAGGATTATAACAGTCAAGAAGCACAGCATGCATAAATTAAAATCACTTATCATTGTGCTGTCCTTAATGAATTGTTTGAACAGCTATGCTCAGGAAAAAAAGCTTATCACTTTTGAAGAGGCAGTTGCCATAGGTCTTAAAAACAATGTTGATGTCTTAAAGAGTAGCAATGAACTTGTAGCATTGGAAACCAATAAAACCTCGACTATTATGTCCTTTTTACCAAGTGTAAGTGCAGATTTATCTGCTACACGCCAGGAAGGACAGCAGTTTCAATTGGTGGAAGATGGTTTCGAAATATCTAACGTGCAAGCCGATAGACTTTCAGGTGGGATAGGTGCTAACCTTTCTATTTTCGAAGGTTTCCGTAAAGTAAACAATTACAGAATTGCCGAACTCAATAAAGTAGCTCAGGAGAAAGCCTTAGGTAGAAGCAAACAAGAATTGGTATTCAATATTGCACAACAATATCTCCAGATTTTACTTGATGAAGAACTCTTAAAGATAGCAGAAAAGAATGTTCAGAATCAGCAGGATCAATTAAGTAGAATTAGAGGATTTGTTGAAGGTGGATTGCGTCCTCAGGCAGATTTATTCAGTCAGCAAGCATCTGTTAAACAATTAGAATTAGCTTTAATTGAAGCTGAAAATACTTTATTACTTGATAAGGCAAGTTTTGCCAGCTTATTGTTGTTACCTCCTTTTACTGAGTTTGAAATAGAAAAAATGGATGATGTAACCAATGGTATTGCTAATATGCCACAGTTACAATCTCTTTATGAGGAAGCATTAAGTCAGAGACTTGATTTGCAACAACTTCAATTACAAACTGAATCTGCTCAAAAGAATATTGCTGCTTCCAGAGCGGCTGTGTACCCAAGTTTGAGCGCTTTTTATAATTATTCCTCGCAATACAGTTCTTTGAACGATTTATCTTTCAGAAATCAGCTTACTAATTTGTACCCGACTAATGTGGTTGGGCTAAATTTGAACATCCCTATATTTAGTAATTTTAATAATAAAGCAAATGTCTCGAGGGCAAAGGTGACTTATGAAAACAATCAACTTGATGTACAGAATTTAAAGCGAACCATTTTTGAGGATGTTCAGAATGCTTACCTTAATTATCAGGCTGCTGAAAAAAGGTTAGAAGTAAGTCAGGTTGCTGCTACTTCAGCTGAAGAAGCTTATAATATTCAGTCTCAACGGTATGACGAGGGCTTAGCCAATTTATCTGAACTGGCCGTTGCTAATCAAAACTTTGTTAGTGCGCAGTCCAATGCACAGCAAGCCAGGTTTACTTACCTATTTCAGCAGATCATTGTGGATTATCAGGTGGGTATATTAAATGTAGATAGTCTTTAATCTGATAGAACAATATTCTATTCTGCTCGTTTTCCATGCTCAGTTTAACAAATTATATTTACTTCAAAATTGAGCATGGAAGACAAAAAAGTAGTCATCATAGGAGCAGGGGTAGCAGGTTTAGTAGCTGCTATTGAATTAGAAAAGGCAGGTTTTAAACCTACTTTATTGGAAGCCAGCAATAGTGCTGGCGGAAGAATAAAAACTGATCATATCGATGGCTATTTATTGGATCATGGCTTTCAAGTATTATTAACGGCTTATCCTGAAGCGAAAAGATATCTTGATTATGAAGCGCTTAATTTAAAAACCTTTGATCCGGGTGCACTTATTTACCCTAAAGAGGGTGATCCATTCACTGTTGCAGATCCGTTAAGACAACCTCTTAAGGCGCTCAATATGCTTTTTTCTCCTGTTGGTACTTTCGGAGATAAACTGAAAATATATAGCTGGAATAGCCAATTGAAAAGGACTTCAGTAGAAGACCTGTTCAAAAAACCTGAAACAACCTCACTCAAGTTTTTGCGACAAAAAGGCTTTTCAGAGCAGATAATCGATAATTTCTTCAAACCTTTTTTCGGAGGAATATTTCTGGAAAATGACTTAAGCACTTCCAGTCGAATGTTGGAGTTTGTCTTTAAGATGTTTGGAGAAGGTCATGCCGCTATTCCATCAGGAGGTATGCAGAAGATACCTGAACAATTGCTGGAGCAATTAGATCAGACGGATGTTCAATTTGGTAAGAAAGTCAAAAGTGTCGGTTTAAGAGAACTTACATTAACCAATGGTGAAACCATTCAGGCAGATGCTTTTATAATTGCTACCAACCCAGCTAATATGTTACCACAGTTGCAAGATCAGGTGAATGGTCATCAGGAAGTGGTTAATTTATACTTTAGCAGTAACGTGAATCCTGTTGGTAAGCCTACCATTGCTCTTGCCTGCAATGAAGAAATGCTCATCAATAATTTCTGCGTAATGAATAATGTTTCTACTGATTATGCTGCCGATGGAAGTTACCTGATTTCTATCTCTGTTACACAGGATTTTCAGTTATCCGATGATGCTCTAAAAAAGAAAGTGATAGATGAACTTGTAGCCTTAGTGCCAATAATGAAGGAAGCTGAAATAACTCATTTGAAAACATTCTATATTGATCAGGCACTTCCTCAAATTGACGATTTCCAGTATAGTATGAAGCCTTCAAATTGTAAAATTCAGGATGGCGTTTATTTGGCTGGTGACTATTTATTAAATGGTTCTATTAATGCTGCTATGCTATCAGGTAGGTTAGCTGCTCATGCAGTATTTGAAGACTTTAAAGGTGATGGCTTTAGGAATTGATCATTGACAATTAACAATGTTGAATGATCAATGATCAATTCTATTTATTACATAACTATATTTATGTCATCCTGTAGGGATCTATTTCCACTAATGGAGAACTTGTAATTCGTAAATCGTCATTCGTAATTGAACATTCATAACTCCAAAACAGCAAAGCGTATTCACTAATCCCCAAACAAAGCTTCACATTCAACCTCCAAAACGCCTGCTTCAATCTCAATGCCATACCAAGCTTCCATAGCTACTTCTTTAGAAGATATGGTTATCTGGTTACCTTTGGTTTTGGCGAAATTAATTGAGGCTCCATAGACCAGTTTTCCTACTCCTGCCCATATAATGGCCGACATACACATAGGGCAAGGTTCAACTGTGCTGTAAATAGTGAGTTCGCGCACATCATCATGATCCAGCGATTTAATTTTCTGAATAGCATTCATTTCAGCATGAGCTGTGGCACCATCCAGAATAGTTGTATTATATCCACCTACATGATTGCCGTTTAAATCGGTGATAACAGCACCAAAAGGTGTTTTACTTTCCTTGGCTAAATCTATAGCTATCTTCATCCAAAAATCATCATTATGCTCCATATATGTAGATTGTCTATCTTTCTTAGTTATTGGCTGATATTAATTGTTAATTGCTAATCTTTAACAAAACTGATCATATTTTACTATTTTCAAAATCTGAAAATTATACCATAAAACTATGCGATTGAAAAACTACCTATCATTTGTTGTGCTGAGCATTTTCTTGTTTGCAGCATGTACTTCCAAAAAGGATGAAAGCAATGAAGTATCTCAACTTGAAAAGATCAATAAAGAGGTACTTGAAAATAGCAAAGCTTACAGTAATCTGAAAAAAATGACCACTGAAATAGGTCACAGATTGACGGGCTCTGAAAATGGAAAAAAGGCAGAACAATACACTTATGATCTGCTTAAATCATATGGCTATGAAGATGTTCAATTTTATCCTTTTGAAGTTGAAGCATGGTCAAGAGATACCGTTGCCATTTCTTTTAATGATGAATCGGTAGAGGAAGTAGTTTCATTGGGTCATTCGCCTGTTGAAGCTGAAGTTGAAGCGGAATTAGTAGACTTAGGCAATGCTTTAAGAGCCGACTTTGAAGCCAATAAAGAAGCGGTAAAAGGTAAAATTGTATTAGCCTATATAGGTATTTTACCTGATAGTGGTGAAGATTTAAAAAATATTCACAGATCAGAGAAAACAGCTTTGGCTATTGAGTATGGTGCTAAAGGTATTGTAATCATCAATAAAGTACCAAATGGTGTTTTATTAACAGGTACTGCTTCAGTTACAGGTTCATTAATTGACATCCCAGCGGTATGTATTACTTATGAGAAAGGAATGGAGTTGAAGAAGAGATTAGCTGCCGGTGAAGCTGTAAAGGCGAGTATTTTCATGAAAAATAATAGTGATGTTATTAAATCTAGAAATGTAATTGCAACACTTCCCGGAACGGAATATAAAGACCAGAACATTGTGGTTGGTGGTCACTTAGACTCATGGGATTTAGCCACCGGAGCTATAGATAATGGAATTGGTATTGCAGCTATATTGGATATGGCCAGAACTTTTAAAGCACTTAACATTCAACCTAAACGAAATATTCAATTTGTCATGTTCATGGGTGAGGAGCAAGGTCTATTAGGTTCAAAAGCATTAGTAAAAGACTTGCAGGAGGAAAATAAGTTAGCAAATGTAAGCTATATGATGAACATTGATATGAGCGGAAATCCTAAAGGATTCAATGCGGCAGGATGGGATGTAATGGTTCCAGTATTTGAAACTATAGGATTAGCCATTCAGGAAGTTGATTCTACTTATGAGAATGAAGTTAAAAATAGAGCGGGCTTACATTCAGATCATCAAACATACATGATGGAAGGTGTACCAACTGTTGGTTTGGTTAGTAACCTTGAGCCGGTAGTTTACGATTTCTATCACAGTAATGGAGATGACTTTTCATTGGTGAATGAAACTCACTTAAAAAATACAGTGCGCTTCAGCAGCATGTTCCTATATAAGTTAGCTAATATGGATGATATACCTGCTAAAAAGCTCAATTTTGAAGAAACAAAACAATTCCTGATTGATCAGGATTTAAGAGAAGAGTTAGAACTCGGAAATAACTGGAAGTGGGGAGAGTAGTCAATCTCAAATATAAGGGTAACAAATAATCAATAACTATTAACTAAATATACATGGCAGAATTCGAATTTGATGGAGATAAGGCTAAAGAGTCTTTCCAGAAAATTGTAAAAAACATGCGATTGATCATATTGATCGTTGTAGGGCTGGTAATTATACTGAGCTCAGTTTTTACAATAGAAGCAGAAGAAGTGGGCGTGATTACACGTCTGGGAGAATACGATAGAACGGTGGAACCGGGCTTGAACTTTAAGATACCTTTTGCTGAAGCAGTTTATAAGGTTCCTGTAGAACGTCAGCAGAAACAAGAATTTGGTTTCCGCACTACCAGTGTTGGTGTGCAATCAACTTTTTCTAAAAGGGGAGCTGAAGATGAGTCGCTGATGTTAACTGGAGACTTAAATTTAGCTGATGTTGAATGGGTAGTTCAGTATAGAGTGGATAATCCTTACAACTATTTATTCAAAGTGCGTGATCCTGAAATGACTTTGCGTGATATTGCTGAGGCAGGGATGCGTCAGATTGTAGGTGATAGAACAGTTAACGAAGTGTTAACGGTTGGTCGTTCTGAAATTGCAGGCAAGCTAAAAGTGCTTATTCAGGAAATTGCCAATGAATATCACTTAGGCCTAAAAATAGATCAAGTAGTATTACAAGATGTAACACCTCCTAATCCTGTTAAGGCAGCATTTAATGCAGTAAACGAAGCACAACAGGAAAAGGAAACATTGATCAACCAGGCTAAGTCGAATTATAATAAAGTAATTCCTAAAGCGAGAGGTCAGGCACAAGAGACTATCCAAAAGGCTGAGGGTTATGCTACAGAACGTGTAAATAACTCAGAAGGTGAAGTAGCCAGGTTCAATGAACTTTATAAAGAGTATGTGAAAGCTCCTGAAGTAACTAAGAGCAGAATTTATCTGGAAACTATGCAAGAGGTGATTCCTAAACTGGGAGATAAGATCATTACTGATGATCAAGGGCAGAACGTATTGCCGCTATTACAATTAGGAACAAAATCATCACAAAATAAATAAGGACAAATTATGAAGAGAGGTATAATAGTAACGCTGATAATTGCATTTGCCCTTTTAATTGTGGTGATGCAAGGCTTTTTCATCGTAAGTGAGTCAGAACAGGTTGTGATTACGCAGTTTGGTAAACCAGTAGGTGAAGCCATTACTAATGCAGGTATGCATTTTAAGATTCCATTTATTCAACGCGCTAATTTCTTTGATAAGCGATATTTAGAATGGGATGGAGACCCTAATCAGGTACCAACCAAGGATAAGAAATTTATCTTCGTTGATACATACGCTCGTTGGCAGATTACTGATCCATTACAATTTTACAAACGTTTAACAAATGAGCGTGGTGCTCAATCTCGTTTGGATGATATTTTGGACGGTGAAACACGTGATTTTATTGCAAATAATTATCTGGAAGAAACAGTTAGAACAAGTAACAGAACACCTATTTCTAGTGGAGCCATTAGTGAAATCATTGAAGATAGTTTAACTACTATTTATGTAGGTAGAGACAGTATTCAGGAGAGCATCCAGAAATCAGCAAATGCACAAGCAAGCGATCTGGGAATAGCTATTCTTGATTTCCGTTTCAAAAGAATCAACTATGTGGAAGAAGTTAGAACTCAGGTATATGAGCGTATGAAATCAGAACGTTACAGAATTGCTGATAAATTTCGTTCGGAAGGACAAGGGGAAGCTTCTAGAATTAATGGTGAGAAAGAAAGAGAGCTAAAAACCATACAGTCAGAAGCTTTTAGAAAAGCAGAAGAAATAAAAGGTGTAGCAGATGCCAAAGCAGCAGCCATTTATTCATCAGCTTATGATAAAAACAGAGCTTCAAGAAATCTTTATAGCTTCTTGAAATCCATGGAAACCTTCCAGAAAACCTTTAATACAGAAACTACAGTTATCCTTTCAACGGATAGCGATTTAT
The DNA here is from genome assembly GCF_016734805.1 of Marivirga atlantica. Taxonomy (GTDB): domain Bacteria; phylum Bacteroidota; class Bacteroidia; order Cytophagales; family Cyclobacteriaceae; genus Marivirga; species Marivirga atlantica. The sequence goes on along the minus strand of NZ_JAERQG010000006.1, from coordinate 19,042 downwards.
ATAAGTACTTAAAAAGTATGGATTAAATTAATAAAGAGCAGCTAAAAAAAGGCTGCTCTTTTTATGTCTTAATTCTTCTAAATCATCAATTTATGAGTGAAAAGGAACAACAGAACACTGACGGACGGCCTCCTATATTAGGTAAATGGTCTAATTTTTACTGGCTCGTTTTCGGTGTGTTGGTTTTACTCATCATTATATTCTATTCTATTACCAATTACTACGCATGAGTTTACTGGACTGGATAGTTCTTTTTGGGACATTGCTCTTAATTGTTAGCTACGGAATTTATAAAACACGTGGCAGTAAAAATATTGAAGGCTACCTAAAAGGTGATAACAGCCTAAAGTGGTGGTCTATCGGTCTATCTATAATGGCTACTCAAGCCAGCGCCATTACCTTTCTTAGTACTCCAGGTCAGGCCTATCAAGATGGTATGGGCTTTATCCAGTTTTATTTTGGTCTGCCTATAGCCATGATTATCTTAAGTATTTGGGTGCTTCCTATCTATTACAAACTGAAAGTTTATACGGCTTATGAATATCTTGAAAATAGATTCGATTTAAAGACCCGTATTTTAGGAGCCTTGCTTTTTTTAATCCAAAGAGGTTTAGCTGCCGGTATTACCATTTATGCACCTTCTATTATCCTTTCAACAATTCTTGGCTGGCCGCTAGAATATACCACACTTATCATTGGTATATTGGTAATAGTGTACACTGTTATTGGCGGTACCAAAGCAGTAAGTCAAACCCAGAAGCATCAAATGATTGTGATGATGGGCGGTATGATTGTCGCAGGAGTCTTCGTAGTACATCTTCTTCCTGAAAATATTGGTTTTGGAGAGGCTGTTAACGTGGCAGGAAGAATGGGAAAACTTAATCTGATAGATACTACTGTTGATCCTGATAATCGATATACTTTATGGACAGGCTTATTGGGAGGATTATTTGTGGCGCTATCATATTTTGGTACTGATCAATCTCAGGTAGCACGTTATTTGGGCGGTAAGTCGCTCACTGAAAGCAGGTTGGGTTTAATGTTCAATGGGCTGCTAAAAATACCTATGCAGTTTATCATACTCTTTATTGGAGCTATGGTGTTCGTATTTTTTCAATTCAATCAGCCACCAGTGTTTTTTAATGATGCTGCTGTGCAGGAAGTAAAGAGCAATCCAGCCAATAAACAGCTTTATGAAGAAACAGAACTAGCCTATCAGCAAATATTTGAACAAAAAAGAGATAAAGTTGAAGCTTTAGCTTTGTCTAATTCTGATACTGAAGTGGAAGCACTTCAGGCAGATATCAAAAAGCTTGAAAATGAATCAGACCTGCTTAGAGATAAGGCTAAATCTATTATTAAATCAACTGATGAAGATTTAGAAACTAATGATACTGATTATGTTTTCATTTCATTTGTGATGAAGTACTTACCAAGTGGCGTCATTGGATTGCTATTGGCAGTAATATTCTCAGCAGCCATGTCATCAACAGCATCAGAGTTAAATGCTTTAGCATCTACCACTATTGTAGATGTTTATAAAAGAAATTTAAACACTAAAGGCAGCGAAAAACATTATCTGATAGCTTCCAAGATGGCTACTTTACTTTGGGGCGCTATTGCTGTTGGTTTTGCACTTTTTGCAGGCTTGCTTGATAATTTAATTCAGGCTGTTAATATTCTAGGCTCCATCTTTTATGGTACTATTTTAGGGATATTCTTAGTCGGCTTTTTTATTAAGCAGGTCAAAGGACAGGCTGTTTTTATTGCAGCCGTGATAGCTCAGCTCATTGTGTTATACTTCTATTTCTTCACTGAGGTGGCCTATCTATGGTTCAATGTAATAGGTTGTTTTGCTGTAATCATTATATCATTCGCCATTCAGCAATTAAAAAAATAGGACTGAGCAGAGAAATTACTTGCAGCTTAGAAAAGCTAATTGTATTTTTCAAGACATTATGCTTTTGTTACGCAAAAACTATTTAATTCTTATCCTTTCACTGAGTCCTTTTTTTGCTCAGTCGCAAGATCCTGAACTATCCAAAATATACATGGAGCAGGCTGATCAGGTATATGCCGAAGCCAAGGATGCCATAGAAATTGCTAAAGAGATATATGTACAAGCTGTAGAGGCTGATACCAATAATGTAAGAGCTAATTTCATGGCTGGCCGATTGTACCTCGAAACGGTAAACCGGGATTATTCTACTAAGTATTTTGAGCGCGTAAAACGACTAAATCCCAGATATAAATTTAACATTGACTACTTACTGGGGCGTGGTTATCAATATGGGTTAGAATTTGAAAAAGCCCTAAAATACTTTCAAGCCTACAAGAAAAGATTACTGGCTAATAAAGGTTACAGAGGTGGAGATAGAACAGGTTTAAGCATAGTAAATGAGCGAATTTCAGAATGCTTAAACGGTATGGAAATAATTGACATGCCTACTTTGTATACAATTGAAAATGTAGGTGAAAGTATTAATTCAGCTTGGCCTGATTATGCTCCTGTTCTAAATGAAGATGAAACAGTTATGATCTTTACTTCCCGAAGGCAGCAGGATAATACCAATGAGAATGTAGATTCTGATAACTTCTACTTTGAAGATATCTTTATCTCAAAAAGGAAGGGTGTAACGTGGGATGATGCTAAAAACATAGGGACCAATATCAATACACTGTATCACGACTCTAACCTTTATTTAACCAGAGATGGTAAAACCTTATACATTTACTCTGATGAGGGAAGAGGAGATATTTTCTATTCTACCGAGAACGAAAATGAAGAGTGGAGTAAACCAAGACCAATCGAAGGAAGAATAAACTCAGAAGGTTTTTCAGAGCAATCTGTTTGCATATCTGCTGATGGAGAATTTATGCTATTTGCCTCTAACAGACCTGGAGGCTTTGGGGGATTCGATATTTATGGTTGTTATAAGGAGAATGGAAAGTGGATGCGTCCTTTTAATATGGGGCCTGTAATCAATACTAAATACGATGAGGATGGACCTTATTTAGCTAATGATGGAATCACATTATATTTCAGTAGTAAAGGCCAAAAAGGCTTTGGAGGCTTTGATGTTTTTAAAACAGTTTATAACGATAAAGACCAGAAATGGGGTAAGCCTGAGAATCTGGGGTATCCTGTAAATACTGTTGATGATGAGGTGTATTTCCATCCTTCTAAAGATGGTAAAAGAGGTTATTTGGCTTCGGTAAGAGAGGAAGGTCAAGGTTTTACCGATATCTATATGGTGAAATATACTGGCAACCTTGGACAAACAGCTCGTTCTCGCATAGTTAAGCTTCAGGAGAAAGAGAACAACTATGTTACTGACGAAGACTTAAAAACCAAGCAGCTAATTGATTCTGTTCTAAGCATTGCTGCCTATCAGGTGTATTTTGATGTTAATTCAAGTATGGTAGATCAAGAATATGAAGCCAAATTAAAAGACATGTCTACTTTTTTGAAGGGAAACACGAATCTTGGTGTGCAAATTTCTGCTTTCTCTTCAGCAGATGGAAATGCGAGGTACAATCTTGAACTATCTAACAAAAGAGCTCAGGCTGTTCTACAATTTTTTGTTGAGCAAGGTGTTGAAGAAGATCGATTGGCGGCCAGAGGGTTCGGAGTGCTTAGTGGAACGGATGATAAAAGTAGGAGAGCGGAAGTGAAAATATTAAACTTAGCTGATCTGTAATAAAAAATGGTAATTGATTCTCACCAATTACCACTTTCAAAATTTATTTGAAGTTTATGATTATAAACTCTTAATCAAATCTTCGTTTCTTTTCACATATCCAAAGTCACCATTAGGAGATGCTTTTGCTAGCTCCATTGATTTCTTTGCCACTTCTTTCGCTTCTTTGGTTTTACCCATTTTTGCGAGTATCTGAGCTTTAGTATGTACATTCCAGAATTGCTGGCTGTTGTTACCTTCAGCCAAATAAGCATTTATCCACTTTAAGGCCTGCTCTAAATCTTTATCAGCAGTAAGGTAATAGTTAGCTGCTGCCAATAAGTTTCTAGGGTTTACCTTAGTTTTAGCTTCAATATCAGCCATCACAATGTCATCAAATGAAACTTCAACAGGTACTTTTACAGAAGTATTTTCCCACATAAAATGAATATTAGCCATTGTATTATCCTCACTAATATCAGAAATCATGTAAGTCAGAGACTCTACAGGCTCAGCCAATTTCTTTGGCTCTACACTTACTGAAAGTGCTTCTTTTGAGTCATCATAACCAGCTACGTTTCCTCCCAAGGAAAGGTCAGTGTAAAGTTTAAATTCCCACATGTCTTTACCAGGAGTCATAAAAATCAGGTAGTCACCAGCTTTTACTTCTTTACCGGCAATTTTTACATCTGTACTTAACGAAAGTACGGATCCACTATTGGCTCCAGCTCTCCATAGTTGGCCATAAGGTTGTAGGTAATCATTACCTTCTCCGAAAATAGCTCTTCCTTTAACACTAGGTCTAAAATAACTGATGCTAATATCCGTTAATCCAACGGTAGATTCAGTTTTGGCTTTAGGAGATGGCATTGGTGTATTAATCTGAGCTACAGATTGATAGGTGAATAATACTGTCGCTAAAAGAAGCGAGAATAATAATTTTCTTTTCATAATTAATAGGTTTAGTGTTTTTTAGTCTGCCATATGAACGAACTATGTTGTAAAAGGTTAGTTTTTAATGTGAATGAAGAAAGGTAACAAACTCAAAGCAAGTTTCTATTTATCAGATGATGTTGTAAGAGTAGCTCAAGACCTGCTCGGTAAAAAGTTATGTTCACATATAGATGGTGTTTATACTTCTGGTATCATAGTTGAAACTGAAGCTTATTCAGGGAGAAACGATAAAGCCTGTCATGCTCATTTAGGTAGGTTTACTAAACGAACCTCAACTATGTATCAGAAGGGCGGTACAGCTTATATTTATCTTTGCTATGGCATTCATCATTTGTTTAATGTTGTAACTAATGTTGAGGGAATTGCTGATGCAGTGCTAGTTAGAGCGCTAATGCCCACAGAAGGACTGGATGAAATGCATAGTAGGGTAAAAACTAAGCAGGCAGATTATAAGCTTTGTGCAGGACCCGGAAAACTTACTAAAGCATTAGGCATTAATAAGGTTAGAAATGGCATTTATTTGGCATCATCCAGTGATACATGGATTGAAAATGACTTGGATGTACATGCCTCAGAGATAGTAGCGACTACTAGGATAGGAATTGATTATGCAGAAGAAGATGCATTATTACCGTGGAGGTTCTATTTAAAAGGAAATAAATCCGTGAGTAAATATTGAAAAGAGCAATTTTTTCATAAATTCAAATTATTAATGTATTAGTCTGATGGATAATATTTTATGCCCTGTTGATTTCTCACCTTATTCTCTAAATGCCTTAGAGTTTGCGGCTAATATTCTTCAGGTTAGAAAGGGGAATCTAACACTGATGCATGTATTTTCAGAAAAAGAGTTTTCTAACGCCATTGAATCTGAAAAGGATGCTCATTCATTTACTGATATGAAGGATTATGCGCAACACAAATTAAGAGTGTTGGCAGATGAAACTGAGAGGAACTTTGAAGTAAATTGTGATTATGTAATCACAGTTGGCGATGTCAATGAATCTATCAATAAATACACTGCCAAGAATGATATTGACTATGTAGTTATGGGTACTCAGGGTAATGGTTATAATAAAGAAACTGTAATAGGTAGTAGAACCATTAGAACAGTTGATACCAGTAATGTACCTGTAATGACCGTGCCTATTCAAGCTCAATTCAATGGATTCAATTCGGTGGTTTATGCATCTGACTATTCCAAGCATGACAGAGTCACGCTTCAAAGATTAGTTAGCTTTATTTATAATTTTAAGAGTAGAATAAAGGTTGTGCACGTAAGCCACTCTAACAATGAAATGAATGAACAGACTTATGAAAGGTTTAAAGAAGAGCTATCAACCTTTTTAGGCTATGATAAAATGAGCTACTATTTGAAAGAATATAAGTCTGATATCAGCCATGGTATTGAAGAATTTGTTAATGAGCAGGAGGGTGAGCTGCTTGTACTGCTTAAGAGAAAAAGAAATTTTTTAGAAACTTTACTAAGTTCTAGCGTATCGCAAGAAATATCTTATCTGAGTTCTCATCCGCTACTAATCTTTCTGGAACCATCCTAAAAAGTATTTTTGTTATTACTTAAAATTGCAATCAACTTATATCATTTTTGTAACTGATTAGTTTTGCTTTGTTGTCAACTTTTATCTATATAATTATATATAACTTACTGATTATTAATGAAAAAAGTGCTTGTATTTATTGTAGTACTTTAATACATTTAAACTTTCATTACAGTTGTATTAAAGTAAATGGATAGTTGACAGTTTCTAGCTGGACTGTTTTTTGATTGTGAAGGTTAGTTTATTGCACCTGTAAGTTTTTTATAAAAATGTGATTGTGAGATGATTACTTTAAAGCTAGCTTACTAAAGATAATTTTTGAGGATGAAAAATGTATTTTACATATATGTCTTATTTTGTCTACTGAATGTTACTGTACTTTCAGCGCAAAATGCCGCACAACCAACCCTAGTATCTACTTTGGAAAGTATTTATGATGATATTTCTCCTGTTTTAGCACCAGAAGGTGATATTCTTTACTTTACAAAAATGAATCATCCTACAAATGCCGGTGGAGAGAGAGACAAAGGAGATATTTGGTTTAGTAAAAGAGTTAATAATGAATGGACTCCTGCTGAGCGGGTTGTTGGTCCTTTAAATAATCATGAATTTAACAGTGTTATAGGCATAACACCTGATGGTTCTATAATGTATGTTACTGGTAACTATGAGAGTCCTAAAAAGGGTGGAATTTCCTATTCGAGAAAAATAGGTGAAAATTGGAGCGAACCTAAGTCAGTTGATATCCCATATTACAAGAATAAATCTGATCATCTCTCAGGGAGTCTCTCAAGAGATGGAAAAATAATGGTTTTAAGTCTTCAAAGCTTTGATACAAAAGGTAATGAAGATATTTACTATGCCTTTAGAAAGTCTATCGACAGATGGACTGAAGTGCGAAACCTGGGAGTTGACATTAATACCAAAGCTCAGGAGTTAACGCCATACTTAGCAAGTGATAATAAAACGCTATTTTTCAGCTCAAATGGCAGAGAGGGTAAAGGTAGCCGTGATGTGTTTGTTTCAAAACGCATGGATGCTACCTGGACTACATGGTCAGAACCGGAAAATGTAGAAATCTTGAATACCGAGGGAGCAGATTGGTACTACAGATTGGCCGATAACACAGAACAGGCTTATATGGTGAATACTGTGAATAGTATTGGCTTGGGCAATATTCTTGTAACAAAATTGCCTGATGATATACAGCTGGAGAAAACATTAGAAGAAACAATGACGGCTTCTGCAAAGCCTATTATTCCATATAGTGGCAAAAATAGTGACTCTAAAGAAGAGAGACCTAAAATATCCGTTAAGATCAATGTAATCGATGGATTAACAGGTAATGCACTAAATCCGCAGTTGATTATAAAGGGAATTAATGAATTGAACAGAAGCTCTTTTTCTGAAATAGTTTTAGGTTCGGGTTCATCTTATCAAACAAAATTATGGAAAGACTCTGTTTATACTGTGGATATTGATGCTGAAGGCTATCTTGATGAGCAGAAAATGCTTAAAACTGATACCTTAAGTAATAGTTCGGAGGTAACTTTTTCTTTGGTGAGATTAGAAAAGGGTACGACTATACAACTCGAAAGTGTACTTTTTAAAAGGGGGACTGCTGATATGTTAGAGAGTTCTTATGAAGAACTTGATAGAGTTGCTGGTATGCTTAAAAAGAACCCTAATATAGAGATTGAACTGTCAGGACACACGGACAATACCGGTAGTTCAAAATTAAATATTGAGCTTTCGCAAAAACGTTCAGATACTGTTCAGGATTATTTGATTAATAAAGGAGTTAGCGCCAAACGCTTAAAAAGCAAAGGCTATGGTGGCTCTAGACCTATTGCCAGTAATAGATCTGAAGCAACCAGAAAGCTGAATAGAAGAGTGGAATTTACAATTATCAAGAATTAGCAATGGCTAAACTTGATATATCTTTAAGGGAACGTAAGTCAGCAAAGCTCAAATTGCTGATTTTAGATAAAACGAAGCAGCAGCTTCAAAAGAGAAATTTCAATGACATTCACGTAAGCGATATTTGCAAAGAAGTTGGAATTTCAAAGGTTACCTTCTTTAGGTATTTTCCTCAAAAGGAAGATGTGTTACTTTACCTTTTGAGGGTTTGGGCGTTTAGAACCTCTGTTCACTTAAACGAACAACAAATTAAAGGACTCAAAGCGGTAAATTATATTTTTGATCAATATGCTGATCTCTGCCAGAAACACCCTTCTTTAATGCAGCATTTGATTAAATATTATGCGGTGGCTGATACTGTCTTAAAACCAATCAGTATTAAAAAAGCAGAAAAGGCCTTATTATTTCCTAATTCGGAAGAGGCGATTAAACAAGAGATATTATCATTTGATAAACTTCTGGAAAAACATCTGCTTGAAGCAATTTTTAATACTGAAATCACAAAATCATCTCATGTAGAGGATATGGTAAGCATGTTGCTAACTACCACTTATGGTTCCATTTTAGTTTCAAAGCTACGTCAACTTCCTTTAAAGGGACTACTCAAAAAAAACATCACATCGGTGCTCAATTCTTATATGTAGTGTTGTTATTTTCTTATTTTTGCTGAAAACAGCAACTATGGAAATTACTAAATTTTTAAAACATAATTATCGTCATTTTAACGCAGCTGCACTCATTGATGCTGCTGAAGCCTACAAATCACATGTTGAGAGTGGTAAAAAGATGATGGTGACTCTGGCAGGCGCTATGTCAACTGCTGAAATGGGAATTTCTTTAGCAGAAATGATTCGTCAGGGAAAAATAGATATTATCAGTTGTACAGGAGCCAATCTGGAGGAAGATTTAATGAATTTGGTAGCTCACAGCCATTACAAGAGAGTTCCTAACTATAGAGATTTAACACCAAAAGAAGAGTGGGACTTATTAGAAAAAGGCCTGAATAGAGTTACTGATACTTGTATACCTGAGGAAGAGGCATTCAGAAGATTACAAAAGCATATTTTCAAAATATGGAAAGATGCTGAAGAGAATGGTGAAAGATTCTTTCCTCATGAGTTTATGTATAAGTTGATAAAATCTGGCGTACTGGAGCAATATTACGAGATAGATCCTAAAGATAGCTGGATGGTGGCTGCTGCTGAAAAGAACCTACCTATTGTTGTACCAGGTTGGGAAGATAGTACCATGGGTAATATCTTTGCGAGCTATTGTGTGAAAGGTGAGCTTAAGCCTTCTACCATGAAGTCTGGTATTGAATATATGACATTCTTAGCTGATTGGTATAAGACTAATGCCGGTACTGAAGGTGTTGGTTTCTTCCAAATAGGTGGTGGTATAGCTGGGGATTTCCCTATCTGCGTAGTACCGATGCTTTATCAAGATTTAGAATATACTGATGTTCCCTTCTGGAGCTATTTCTGCCAGATTTCTGATTCTACAACAAGCTATGGTTCTTATTCAGGAGCTGTTCCTAATGAAAAAATCACCTGGGGTAAATTAGATATTACTACTCCTAAATTCATTGTGGAATCAGATGCCACTATTGTGGCACCTCTTATTTTTGCGATCATTTTAGAACAATAAATTAACGCCCTACTTTTGAGTAGGGCTTTTTACTTTTTGATATGAACAGGATTATTGGTTTTATTATTTTGATGGTTGGCTTAGTGCTAATTTATATTACTTCAATAACTGAAGAATCATATGGTTTCTTTGGAGGAATGCTAGTAGGTTTAACTATATCTTATGGAGCTAAAGTGATGATCACCAGCTCTTTTTCTTTTAAAAAGCGTTAGTCCTCAACCTTCATAAATAAGCCTACTATTAATACAATACCCATAGTAATACATGATAAGATAAATATCTGCTGTTGAATTAAGCCGAATATAAATCCTCCGGCAACTAAACCTAATATACTGGCGGCACTTCCGAAGCTGTTGGCAACACCCTGTATAGGCCCTCAACAAAAGTAGGCCATATTTCGCAATTAATTGATTAACAGTATTTTAAGTTATTTCGTAACCTATAAGTTGCCGAATATCAAATACAGCTACTTTATTATTTATTGATTCAAAATTATATTCACCATGTATATTTATGTGCTTCCATGAAATTAGATTTGTTGCACTCATATTTTCAATTATTTTTAAGCTTTCCTCTGCGGGTAATTGCGATAGCTTTTTTGTTAAGCTTAAATAATTCCATAACAGAATTGAGTTTTGTATTAGATTTCTGCAGCTTAATGCCAATTCTTGAGCCTCTCTTTCACCAACATTAAATTCTTGGTTATTTCCAAACCAAACATCCTTGGCGAATTTATGCCAAAGCTCTCCTTTATTTAATTGCTTTTCGATCCGTTGCCTATACTCTGAATCATCGAAATACTTCAATAAGAATATTGTTTTATGTATTCTTCCAAGTTCCTTTAAAGCTTGATATAAAGGATGATTCTTTGAATATGAGTTAAGCCTTTTTAAAAGAACCGATGCTGACACTTTTTTTGTTTTGATTGATACCAAAAATCTAAGTATGTTGTCCCATTGTCCTTCTAAGAGTTCAATGTTGATGTATTTTCCTTTATCCGGTAAGATTTTAAAACCTTTATCCAAGTAATATTTTTGGGACTTCCCTTTGAAAGAATACATGATTTGACTCCCAGGGGATTTAATTCTAGGTGCAAATTCAATTCCCAAGGAATTAGCTACTCCAAACACCACCTCTGTATAACCATGGGTATCTGTACTATGAATCGTACTTTCTACTACCTCATTATAAAGTAATCCATCAAGAACATATGCTGCTTCTCTTTCACTTGAACTAATAACTGTATCATAAAACACTCTGCTATACTCATCTATAAAAGTATATGCTGAAATTCCTTTACCTGTGCCGAAGTATTTATATGAATAACTTGAATGTATCGAAGGGACAGATACTCCAAATTTTTGACCATCACTTGATGTGTGTAATTCTTCCACAACTTCTTTTAAATGTTTTGGAATTGATAATCTATCTGTCAGCTCTACAATTCTACTATTAGCTTCACTTAAATTTTGTGTCGAAAAATGCCATCTAATAGTATTAACTAAATTCTCTTCGCCAATTGACTTTGTAATCTTCCCCATTTTTCTTACTCCAATATTGCATCCTAATGCTACAATTCCTGCGATTAATCTTTCTTTATTGTCTTCTAATTGTCCTCCTTTCATTTTATAATGAGAAAATGAGTCAAGAAACTCTGTAGCTTCAGATATATCAGCTAGCACATTAATAAGCGGAAGTACTTCATCTTCTGAAAGTAAATTTTGAATGAATTCATTATCAACCTCTTTATTTTTTGGCGTTTCTACAACAGCTTTATTATTTTTATTAAAAGAGATATATCGATTTTGTTCAATATTTTCATTTGTAATATGATATTGTTTATCCATCTTTAGCTCTAACTCCTGAATAACTCTTGAAAAATCAATCATTGAAGTTAGGTTAGATCTTTTGAGAAGATATTCTTTATCTGTTTTCCATATCTCTTCCTCAATCATATAGTCGTTTATAGAACGGTAATTATTTGAAAATTTCAGATTTAATGAACCAGCCTTAATATGATTAGCGGCTTCAATCAAAAGAAGTGGTTTATAAAGTCGAGAATTTACACCATTCTCATTTACTACGAATTTCCGTTGATCATCCTTTAAAAAAGTCAGTAATGGGATGGATATTGTATTTCCTTGTTTTGACTGATAATGTCTTACAGGTTCATATATTTTTTTTTCAGATGCATCCTTATTGAAATGAATCGAAATAAAGAGCTCTTTTAACCTCCTACTTAACCTCATAGAACCTTTTTCAATTTTCTCAAAGTACATCTCATCTTTAATTCGCTGTGAAACTGAATTTTCTAAAAGCTCAAATTCTTTAATTATCTGCTCTTTCAAATCAGGATTTGATTCTATGATGCCCAATGCGAGGCTAATTTTTTCATTAGGCTCATATTGATGTGATTGTAGTATTTCTCGTACTCTATTTAGTTTATTTTCTCCTTTCTCTATATTTTTAACTATTCTTTCCTTTGATTCCTTGACATGCTTGATAGGCGTTTGCTTTTGATTCAAAAAATCATTTTTAATATCTCTATCAACTCTATTCAAAAATGATTGAATTCCTTTGAGGAAAATATCAACAAAAAGATCTTGCCTTATTCGATACTGATATGAAATAAGGGACAATACATATAGGTATTTTGTTTCATCTTTTGTAATTGCATTAAACTGAGGTTGCTCAGCAATTATTACCCACCCAGCATAATAGTTAACTAGGGCTTCAGATATTGAGAAATTGCTGAGAATTGGTTCAAAGTGTTTGAACATATCAGCTACAATCATGAATTCTTGAATTGTTTCCTTTAATTTATTAGGATTACTTTCCTGATTTGGTTTTTTTAAACTAGTAAGCAAATACGGATTATGAGTCGATGCCTCACCAGGATTTACGGTCATATTTAAAAATTCATTCAATAACTCTTTTTCCTTATCTCCAAGTAAATCCATTAATTCATTTGAAATATTTTCTTCAAGTAGATTTAAAGCCTGTGTGATAATTCCAGATAGAACGCCATAATCTGGAATCTCAATACGGTTTTCATATAAATACCTTATAAGAGAAAGTAGCACCTTCTTAGGCCTGATTGCATTTTTAACTAATTCAATTGCCTCATTTAGAACTTCTAGCCTTTGGGATGGAAAAGATTTATAATTAAAATACTTGAGTAAATCATTTTTATGCAGACGAAGAGTAGCTTCCTTATACCAGTTTTGATTTGAAAGGAATTTATTTGGATTGACATTGAATTTTTCACAACAATACCTTATATCATCCCTATGAAACTTTTCAGGTTTGTAAAACCTGTTATTTGCAACGAAATAACCTTTAAGAATTATATAACCTATTAAACTTTCCGATTTAGTGAAATCAACATTCTTTTTAGGTCCATCTGTTAAAGAAAATAATTCTAAGCGATTTTCAAGAACCAGTGAGTTAGGAGTGTCAAATTGATGTATTTCATGATTTTTTAAAATCTTTATTTTCGGCATTTTTATTTGCGTTAATTTGTGCTTTTAAGATTGAAGGTAGTCTTTGACCTTCTTTACAGTATTTGGAGAACATCTACACAATTTCTGGATTTCTCTGGACGAATACCCTTTGGATAAATACTTTTGTATATCCTGATGCTTGGATAAAAATTTATTTATAGTCTCCTTCGATCCAACTTTTCTACCAGTAGTTAAACCTTTTGCTTTTCTAGACCTTATACCAGATTTAATACGATAACTCATCTGTTCACTTTCAAGTCTAGCTAGATCCGCCATAATAGTTACTATAAGTTTAGTAAACATCTCACTTGAAGAATCTTCTTTATTTATGGTTGCCCCAATATTATGTATATAAATGGAAACTCTTTCCATTTTAAATTCCTCAATTAAGCCAAGTACTTCATGTGTATTTCTTCCTAACCGAGATACTTCTGAGACCATTATACAATCAATCTCATATTGTTTTATATATAAAAGAGCTTTTTGCAGTATTGGTCTTTTATTGACAGAAACCGAAAAACCTGAAATCTTCTCAGAAAAAACCTTCATAACTTCAAAGTTCTTAAGCGACTTCATATCGTTGACTTGTCTGGTAGTCGTTTGATCTTTTTTTGAGACCCTAGTATATATAATAGATTTCATGTTACAATATAAACATTAGTTAAAACGGAGACACATCATTTAGTAGGTAAGTATAATTAAATAATTCTAGTAACTGTATAGTAACAAGGTTATAATGGTAACACTATTTACAATATTTAAGTATTTACTGAAACACTGAACCTTTCTTTATATCTTTACGTTTTAGTAATTGCTAAAATATTAAAATATGAGTAAAACCTGTATAAGAGTATTAGCGGATCCTATCCAAATTAAGGAATGCAAGGAATCTCTAAACCGACTTGATGATCAGCTTGACCAGACAACCCAGATATTCAATCTCTCAGGGAATGCTGCGAGACTGAAAATTCTATTTCTTCTTCATAAAGAAGGAGAAATGTGTCCGTGTGACCTGAGCGATATTCTGGATATATCTGTAGGAGGAGTTTCGCAGCACTTGCGTAAGCTAAAGGACGGCAAGCTTGTCAAAGACAAGAAAGTAGGCCAAACGGTTTTCTACTCGTTGGTGGATGAAAATATACAGGTAATTAAGCCTTTCTTAAAAAGCTTGTTGGATAACCATAAAAAAGAATCAGTATCATGAGCAATTCAAATCAAACAAATACAACCTCCAAAAGTGTTGGGGCAGGTTTGTTGGTGGCAATAACAGCGTCACTTTGTTGTATCACACCTGTTTTTGCCACGCTGGCAGGGATTGGAGGCATTGCTTCATCCTTTTCGTGGATGGAACCTTTTAGACCTTATTTAATAGGCCTCACCATTTTGATATTAGGGTTTGCCTGGTATCAAAAATTACGGCCCAGAACCCAGGAGGAAATTGAGTGTGCTTGCGAAGAGGATGAAAAACCTTCCTTTTGGCAGTCTAAGAAGTTTCTGGGAATCGTTACTGTTTTTGCCGTGCTGATGCTTGCTTTCCCATCCTATTCCGGCATCTTTTTTTCAGGTAATAGCAATGCATCAAACGTTATTGTGGTGAAAGAAAATGACATTCTGAATGCAGAGCTAAGTATTAGAGGCATGACCTGCACCGGATGTGAGCATAGTGTGAATGCTGCGCTTAATAATAGTGAAGGTGTTCTCGAAGCATCTTCATCCTATGATAGTGGTATGGCTATAGTCAAATTTGACCAATCAAAAGTATCCGTTGATCAATTGGCGACTAATATTGAGGAAGCTACTGGCTATACAGTGACTGATAAAAAAGTCATTGATTGAAAAAAATTTAAATAGAAAATGAAAATGAAAACTATCATTCTAAACCTAACATTTTTCTTCTTACTTGCAGGATATGGAATGGCACATTCTGCTAATTCTACAACAACCAAGTCCTCTCAGAAAAGTGAGACAGTTAAGCTGAAAGTCACGGGTCTCACTTGTGCGGGCTGTGCCAGCCATCTATACAAGGTCTTGAAAGAAACCAAAGGTGTTGTAGACAATTCGGTGGAATATCCCGGTGATATTGCAGTGATTGACTATGATCCTAAAAAGACCCAACCAGAGCAACTCATTGCAGCCATTGAAGAAAAGACCAGCTATAAAGCTGAATTACTAAAACCTAACAACGACAAATAGTGGAAAAAGAAATCGTTTTACAATCCACTATTACCTGTCCGAATTGTGGACAGCAAAAAGAAGAAACAATGCCAACGGATGCATGTCAGTACTTCTATGAGTGTAAAAGTTGCAACCAAGTCTTAAAACCAAAAGACGGGGATTGCTGTGTGTATTGCTCTTATGGAACTGTCTCATGTCCTCCCATTCAAGAAGGTGGTAAAAACAATTGCTGCTGATGAAAAAATATGATTTAATCGTCATCGGATCAGGCATGGCTGGAATGACCATTGCCAGTAAATGTGCTAAAAAAGGATTGAAGACTGCTGTTACAGACTCCAGACCTTACGGGGGTACGTGTGCGCTACGCGGCTGTGATCCCAAGAAAATACTGGTAGGAGCAGCTGAAATAATTGACCGGGCATATAAAATGAAGGAGATCGGCATTCAAGGTGATATCTCTATTAACTGGCAAGACTTGATGGCTTACAAAAACGACTTTGTTGCCAAAATGCCAAAAGATGTAGAGAAAGGTTATGAAAAAGCGGGTGTAGACATGTATCATGGAGCAGCCAGCTTTGAATCGGAAGACACTGTCCGCATTGAAGACAACCTATTGGAAGCAGATAAAATCGTAATAGCCACAGGTGCACGACCTGTAATCCTGGATATACCAGGTGGTGAGTTACCCATTGACAGCACAGATTTTCTAAACCTGGAAGAGCTTCCTAAGGAAATCACTTTTATAGGAGGTGGTTACATTGCTATGGAATTTGCACATCTAGCTGCCAGAGCGGGAAGTAAAGTAACCATATTCCACAGGGGCAAAACGCCCTTGGAAAACTTTGAAGCTGATATCGTGAAGCATTTGGTAAATGCAACTGAAGAATTGGGTATGGAGCTTCACCTTGAGTCGGATGTTGTTACAGTAGAAAAAAAGGATAAAGGGTTTACCGTCAAGGCAGCATCAAAAAATGGTGAAAAGGTCGTTCAAACGGACTTAGTAGTTAATGCTGCTGGTAGAGTGCCTGAATTGGATGGAATGAACCTTGAAAAGGCAAACATTTCCTACGGTAAGAAAGGGATTGAGGTAAATAAATACCTACAAAGTGTAACCAATGAGCGGGTGTACGCAGCAGGTGATGCGGCTGCCAGTAAAGGGCTTAATTTAACCCCTGTAGCCGTATTGGAAGGCCATGCAGTAGCAGCCAATATTATCCGTGGGAATTCCAAAAAGCCTGACTATACGGAAATGCCTAGTGTAGTCTTTACCTTGCCCACACTTGCTGCAGTTGGCATGACGGAAGCTCAGGCAAAAGAATCAAGTCTGGAATATCAGGTAAAGGATGGCTCTGCATCAAACTGGTACAATGCCAAACGGATCAATGAATCGACTTACGCTTATAAAGTAATTTCCGACAAAGAAGGTCACATTTTAGGAGCCCATATCATCGGTCCCCATGCAGAAGAAATGATTAATCTTTTTGCTATGGCTATTCGGGCAAAACTAAAAGTTGCAGACATCAGGAACATGGTTTATTCCTATCCCTCCATGGGATCGGATATTGGGTCAATGGTTTAAAAACAATAATGTTAGAGCAAAGAGTAAAAGTAAGAAACATCTAGCCAACGACCTTGTGGCTGTTGGTACTCAGGCACGGTTGGCTAGACGGAGATCCATAGTCCAAAGAAGTATTACTCGGGCAGAGTAAATCTAATGTACAATAGCTCCGTTTAGACCAAGAAAGCCAATTTTCAGAATTCACTTTTGCAATACCATTGCATTGAATTAATTCGTATATTTGCAACAGTGAAGATCGCAGCTTACATATTAAGTTTTTATTTCCTTGCCCTCTCCGGAATGGCCTGTGCGGATACCGTGCCTCAGAGGGACAATTCAGAAAATATCACTGTAGTTAATACTGCTGATAATCATGACCATGACCATAACCAGGGTTGGGACGGTTGTTCCCCACTTTGCGTTTGCCATTGCTGCCACATACATTTCTTATCTACTTCAGGGATAGCCTTTACCCACCCTGAAAAACTACTTGTTTTACACAGTGCTTATTTTAAGGATTTCGGAAGCATTGAAATCTCTGGATTTCTCAAGCCTCCAATGTCATAATTTCCCGCGTTTAGTAGGATCAGTATGTCTGACCGATAAAGTCTTTTATTAAGATGCAAGGTTTTTAATCATCCTGATGGCTTGCTAAACATCCCTTCACGTGCCTTTTTTCAAAGGTATCCCTTTAATCATGTTCAATCTTATTCAGAAAGTTGAAAAAATTGAATAAAAATAAAAAGAAAAAAAGAAAAAAGCTAAAGAAAAAAATCACACTGAAACTGGTGCTTAAGTGGTTCTTC
Source organism: Marivirga atlantica (assembly GCF_016734805.1). Taxonomy (GTDB): domain Bacteria; phylum Bacteroidota; class Bacteroidia; order Cytophagales; family Cyclobacteriaceae; genus Marivirga; species Marivirga atlantica. The sequence goes on along the minus strand of NZ_JAERQG010000006.1, from coordinate 1,240 downwards.
ATCGCGCTTATGATGGTAATATTATTACTAGTCATAATTGTGAAGCTTATACATTTTTTCATTCACTATATCAAATAATAAACAACTCGTATGATCAATAAAATCATTTCTTTTTCAATAAAGAATAAATTCATCGTGGGCTTGATGACGCTGGCCCTCATAGGAGTAGGCATCTACTCCATGTACACGGTCAATTTGGGATCAGTACCCGACATTACCAATAACCAAGTCCAGGTGATGACTGTGTCTCAAAATCTGGCCACAGAAGATATAGAACAGTTCGTCACCTATCCGGTGGAATTAGCCATGGGGAATCTGCCGGGCGTTACAGAAATCCGTTCAGTATCCCGTTTTGGGTTATCCGTAGTTACTATCGTATTTGAAGACGAAATGGGGATATACAAACCCCGGCAACTGGTACAGGAAAAACTCAACGAAGTACGTGACAAAATCCCTGAAAAGTTCGGCAGCCCTTCTATGGGCCCCATTACAACAGGTCTGGGAGAAATATACCAATATACCATAAAACCAAAGCCTGGGTATGATACTGTATATACCCCTACAGAACTGCGAACCATTCAAGACTGGATTGTAAAGCGTCAAATGACTTTGGTGGATGGTGTGGTAGATGTAAATGCCTTTGGGGGTAAAATTAAACAATATGAAATAGCCATTAACCCTGAAAAATTAAATGCTATCAATGTATCCATTTCGGAAGTCTTTGAAGCTTTGCAGCGTAACAATGTAAACACTGGAGGTGCCTATATTGAGAAAAATAAAATGGCCAATTTCATCCGTGGAGAAGGCCTGCTTCGTTCTTTGGACGATATTAGAGAAATAGTCATAAAAAATGAAACCGGAATTCCCATAACTATTGGAGATGTTGCTGAAAAGGTCCATTTCGGAAATCAAGTGCGCTATGGAGCCTTTACGCAGGATGGTAAAGAAGCCGTTGGGGGTATGGTGCTTATGCTCAAGGGTGCCAACCCTAATTCTGTCATTCAGAATGTACAGGAACGAATGAAAAAAGTGCAGAAGTCTTTGCCAGAAGGCTTGGAAATAAAACCATTTCTTGACCGTAGTTCCCTGATCGAAAGAACTACCAGTACAGTAAAAACGAACCTTCTAGAGGGTGCCCTCATTGTGATATTTGCCTTGGTAATACTATTGGGTAGCATCCGCGGTGGTATTATCACCGCCACAACTATTCCGCTTTCCCTTCTTTTTGCCTTCATTCTGA
>NZ_JAERQG010000005.1 GCF_016734805.1 Marivirga atlantica | reverse complement strand
CACCAACAATCTAGTATTGAAATAAAAACCTATAAAATGAAAAAGAGTAGCAAGTTAACACCTGCTACTCCCTATATTTAACCATAATTTTATCCTAAAAACTGTAACGCTTATTTAGGACGGGTCATAATCTATTAAATCTATGAAATTACATGGCGTCTTTCGGTAAATCAGCATTCAGCTTTAGTCCAATACCTACTGTGTTGTATATGAACTTATCTTTTGCTTTGTCAACTGCTTTAGACTCGTCACCATACATTAATCCCCATTTAGTTCTATCAATACTGAAATTTGTGTAGGCTTTAACCGAATCAGAAGTAATATTTACAACTGCAGGTACTGTAATCGCCAATGTTTTACCTCTCATAGTTAAGTTACCTGTAACTTCATGAGTAGCACCAGCTAATTTATAATCTTCAATTTCCATAATTCTTTCTCCTTCAGCCGGCTGTTCCATCTTATTAGAGTAAGCGTTGTATTTATCAGCCATGTTTTCAGCAGTAGAAAGATTTTTTACTGAAACAATTTCGAAAGTTGCTTTTGGGTGATTTGCCGCATCGAAGAAATCAGCTGATTGCAGGTGACCTACTAATTTGGCATGGCTTTCTTCATCATCAGCCAAATCTTTCACTTGAATCTCTTGTAAGTCAAAAACTAACTTACCACCTGTAATTGAACCGTTGTCAATCTTGATTGATCCCTCAGTTAACCCAATGTTTCCATAGTGTCTTCCTGTAGGTTTCGTACCAACCCATTCCATGTCAGCTTCTGTGTTTGATACAGCAACTTCAGTTCCTGTTACTTCTTGCACTTCTTCGGCTTCACTTACTTTGGCTTCATCAGATTTAGGTTTAGATGAGCATGATGCTAAAACAAGTATTGCCAATGCTAATAAACTTGTTGATTTAATAATTTTCATAATTTAAATGGTTTGTTAATTTGAGGTGATAACGATTAATTAAAGATATTGTTTGTAGATACAATTAAATTTATTTAGAAAGTAATGGCAATTATTAAAAAGTGTAATGGAATAACTCCTTCAATAGACAGTGATGTGTTTTTGGCAGATAATGCGGTTGTGGTAGGTGATGTGAAAATAGGCAAGTCATGTAGTATATGGTGGTCTGCTGTAGTGAGAGGAGATGTTAATAGTATTGTGATAGGTGATAGAACAAATGTTCAGGATGGAGCCGTTATACACTGCACCTATGAAAAGGCATCTACTTCTATAGGTAACGATGTTTCTATTGGGCATAAAGCTATTATTCATGGGTGTACCTTGCAAGATAAATGCTTGGTTGGTATGGGGGCTATTGTCATGGATCATGCTGTGGTAGAAAGTAATGCTATTGTTGCTGCAGGTGCTGTGGTTCTGGAAGGTACAGTTGTGGAATCAGGATATATTTATGCAGGAGTGCCTGCGAAAAAAGTAAAAAAGATTGAAGGTGATCTGATGAAGGTTTTTGACAGAACGGCCAAGAACTATATGATGTATAAAGGATGGATTGATAATTAATTCTTCTCAAACAGAATTAATTACCTTAAGCGTCATAAAACCAAAAAGAACGTAAATCTTACATTTTGTTGGAAAATTCTGCTTGAACAAGCTATATTTATTAAATTTTAAAGTGGATTTATGAATTTTCACTTGATTTTTAACATTTTAAGTAAACTTTAATGAAATATTCCAAAATTACAGGTTTGGGTCATGCTGTACCTGAAACTGTTGTTACTAACGATGAACTGTCCAAACTTATGGACACTAGTGACGAATGGATAACTGAAAGAACTGGAATTAAAGAACGGAGATTTTTCAATCCTGATATAGATGGCTCATTAGCAAAAATGGCTAAAAAGGCTGCTACAACCGCGCTCGAAAGAGCTTCCAAATCAAAAGAAGATATAGACCTTATTATATTTGCTAGCATTACTCCTGATTACTTTTTTCCAGGCTCTAGCGTATTATTGCAGCGGGAGTTAGAAATGACGACTATCGGATGTCTGGATATCAGAAATGCTTGTTCAGGATTTGTGTATGCGATTTCTGTGGCTGATCAATTTATCAAAACGGGCATGTATAAAAATATAATGGTTGTGGGAGGTGAAATTCAATCTACAGCTGTTGATTTAACAGATAGGGGCAGATCAACTGCAGTAATCTTCGGTGATGGTGTTGGTGTTGCTATTCTTTCAGCCAGTGATGAGCAGGGTATACTTTCTACCCACCTGCATGCAGAGGGTAAATATGCTGAGGAGCTTTATGTGAAAGATCCAGGAAGTAGTAGGACACGCGAAGAAAGACAACCTGAACAAATTCTGGATACTTCAGGGTTTAAGGTTTATATGAATGGAAACATGGTGTTTAAGCATGCCGTGGTTCGCTTTCATGAAGTTATCGAAGAAGCCTTAAATCAAAACAATCTAAAGGCAGAAGATATAGACATGCTGGTACCTCATCAGGCTAATTTGAGAATATCTAAGTTCATCCAAAGTAAACTTAATTTGCCTGATGAAAACGTTTTCAATAACATCCAAAAGTATGGTAATACCACAGCGGCTTCAATTCCAATTGCACTTTCTGAAGCGTGGGAACAAGGTAAAATAAAGGAAGGTGATTTAGTTTGCTTGGCTGCTTTTGGAAGTGGTTTTACATGGGGATCGGCTTTAATTAGATGGTAAAATGTTATGGCAAAATTATTTTTTCGCTATATTTAAAATTACCAACTAACGGAAAAACACCATGATAACTAAACAATACAACCCCAGCCAACTTGAAGTAGAAATTGCCAAAGCAATAATGGAAATGTCTGAACAATTAGAGTCTAAATTGAGTGGTTTTAAAATCACGAAAGTTGATGATAAAATGGGGGAGGATAATCCAATGCTTAAAATACATTTGAGAGACACTGACGATGACCCACATGAGGTTGTATTAAAAATTATTCAGAAACCTGATCAATTTTAAAATTTAGCCCCGTTGTTACGGGGTTTTTTATGACTACTTTTTCAACACAAGAAATAGACCTCGCCTCAGACTCCACCATTTTACTTATTAAGAATAGAATAATGGAAAAGGCTACAATGCTACTGGGAGAGTTTGAACAGCTCATCAAGGAACAATTAGTTAGCAAATCTACATTTGATAGGGCCATAAATACCAATAATGGCAAAATCTCTAAAGGAGAGAACTATAAATTTCTTCCTTATTTGATGCTTGATTATCCGGCTTACTTTACCAAGTCAGATGTTTTTGCATTAAGATCAATGTTCTATTGGGGCAACTTTGTATCCTTTACCTTACATCTAAGAGGGAAGTATTTACAGACATATGCTTCGACTATCATCAACGAATTTAAGAACGTTGATAATACCTATTTCTGCATTAATCATACAGAATGGGAGTATCATTATAAAGCTAGTAATTACTGTCTCTTATCTGAATTATCTGAAGCTGATGTGGAAGAACAAATAAGTGAGAATGGATTTATCAAAATTTCCAGTAAGGTAGCTATTAATGACATCCATACTTCACCAAAAGCACTTCAGCAATTCATTCATCATCTAACAAGTGCTTTCAGTAAACATTAGTAAGTTCAAGCTGTTTGCTCTAAAAAAAATAAAGCATGTTTGGATTATTTAAGAAGAAAACAGAAAAGGAGAAACTTAACGATCAATATCAAAAGTTACTTAAAGAATACCATAGATTAAGCACTGTTGATCGTACTAAGGCAGATCAAAAAATGGCTGAAGCGGAAGAAGTAGCTAAAAAGATTGATACACTTAATAAGTAATTCGTTGAATAAGCGGTTATATTAAAATTAGATTTTTATAAAACGTATTTTTTAAGATATTGTATTGAACAAAGCATTTATTAGTAATTATGAATTTTTTAATAAAATTGTTGCTGTCCACTATATCCGTACTGGTGGCTTCTTATTTATTGCCAGGTGCAACGGTTGATAGCTTTTTTTCGGCTTTTATTGTGGCTATTTTCTTGGCGTTATTTAACGCTACATTAAAACCAATTTTAACATTTTTAACAATCCCTATAACGGTATTTACATTAGGGCTGTTTTTATTGGTAATTAATGCATTAATGGTATTATTGGCTGATGCTATTGTTGATGGATTTGCTGTAAATGGTTTTTGGTCTGCTTTATTCTTTGGGATAATTCTGGCAATTGTTAACTCAATTTTTGAAGCTATTAGTCGTAAAGATGATTAATGCATAATTTTGCGATTTTTAAAAAATGCTGTAATTTAATAAGCTAAACCTACAACGATGAAATTAGATAATCCTGGCTTCGAACCGTCTGAAATAGAAAAAGTTAGTGCTGAAATAGCGAAAACAAAACATAGATTTGTCACCATACCTTCTGAAGATAATAATGAAGAATATCAGCACTTTAGATTTATAGGAAAGTATGAAGGTGAGGATGTTGTTTATGATGCTGTGATATATACATTAAGACTTCATCATGCAAGTGAGGTATATGAAATTGCAGAGCATAAGGCGGCTCAGAAATTCCCTAACTTTAAGCCTATTAAGTTTCAAGAAGATGAAAATGGTGATTTAAATACACTCGATGATGTAGAAGAAGAAATAGGCTTATACATCGCTGAGGTTATTGATGATTTAGAAGAAGATGAGGCGGTGAAAGTTCAGGAACATGTAGATATGGATAGTGGCTGTGAGTATGGAGTTGGTTTAGATATCGGCTTAAATATTGATGAGGTGACACCTGAACTTATTGATAAATTTATTAAAGATTTTAACGAAGATAACCTTGATCTCGATGATACTCTTTATTCATTTCAATCAAATGAAGAGGAGATAGACTTCGATGATTAATAAAATTTAAAACATTTACAGCTGTACATAGTTTACTATACTCACCAAAACAAACAAACTATGTTACGCTGGACAATTATTTTTTTAGTAGTCGCCTTAATAGCTGCAGTTCTCGGATTTGGAGGCATAGCAGCTGGCGCAGCGGGAATTGCCAAGATAATTTTTTATATCTTTCTTGTGCTGCTCGTAATCAATTTGATAATGCGATTGGTTAAGAAATAGATTAGTTAAACAGAAGAGTTAAATGCTGGTATTTTTTAATATCAGCTTTTTTTATGCCTATGCTAAAAATTGCCTGGACGCCAGAATATGCACATCCTTTGCCGCCCAAACATAGGTTTCCTATGGAAAAGTATGAATTAATACCTGAGCAGCTCATATATGAAGGAACCATCACAGAGGCAAATTTATTTACACCTACCTTATTAACTGAGGAGCAAATAATAAGAACACATAACGCAGCTTATTGGGAAAAGCTAAAGCATCTTGAACTAAGTAAGCAAGAAGAGAGAAGAACAGGATTTCCTTTGTCTGCCGGCTTGGTAAAGAGAGAAAGAATTATCAATCAGGGTACAATAGATTGTGCTAAATATGCTTTGGAATATGGAATTTCGATGAATGTAGCTGGAGGTACACATCATGCTTTTACTGACAGAGGCGAAGGCTTTTGTTTATTGAATGACATTGCTATTGCTTCACATTATTTATTAGACAATCAACTAGCAAGTCAGGTGTTGGTGGTTGATTTGGATGTTCATCAGGGCAACGGAACAGCCGAAATTTTTCAAGAGGAAGATAGAGTCTTTACTTTCAGTATGCATGGTGGTCATAATTATCCTATGCAAAAAGAGAAATCTGATCTTGATATTCCTTTACAAGACGGTTGCGAAGACCATATTTATTTGAAATTACTGAAAGATAATTTACCTAAATTGATTAACCAGATAAAGCCTGACTTTATATTCTTTCAATCCGGAGTAGATATTTTGTCAACCGATAAGCTAGGTAGGTTAGGGGTAAGTATAGAAGGTTGCAAGCAACGTGATAAATATGTGTTTGAAGAAGCCAAGAGAAATAATATCCCGTTGGTGGCAGTGATGGGCGGAGGTTATTCAGAAAAAATCTCACATATCATTGAGGCTCATGCCAATACTTTTCGTTTAGCACAAGATTTATTCTTTTAATTTAGACGACTTCCTCCTTTTTTCGTACTTTATGATAATGAGTAAAGAAAGGTCCTTATTTCGGCAAAGTGTAGTGTTTTCAAGCTACATTATATTAGTGCTTTGGCTGGTTAAAGCTATAGAATGGGCCTTTGCTGCTGATTTTGCTCATTTCGGTATTTATCCCAGACACATACTAGGTACTATCGGCATATTTACCTCTCCATTCATTCATGGTGATTTCCTGCATTTACTTTCCAACAGCTTCTCTTTGATGTTGCTAATTATCATCTTATTCTTCTTCTATGATAGAATAGCTCTCAAAGCATTACTTTATATTTATATACTCACGGGAATAGGGGTTTGGATAATTGCAAGAGAAGCCTACCACATAGGTGCCAGTGGAGTTATTTATGGAATAGCCTCCTTTATTTTATTTAGTGGACTAATCAGAAAAAACCAGTCCTCATTGGCCTTATCCTTCGTAGTACTTTTGCTGTATGGAGGTATGTTCTATGGAGTTTTACCACGGGATGGTTATATCTCATGGGAATCTCATTTAATGGGTTTATTTAGTGGATTAATTGTTGCCTATCTACTTAAAGATCAGTTTGCCGGACAGGCTGAACTTAAAATGTCTTTTGAAAGGGAATGGACAAAAGAAGACGAGGAAATTCCTGACTGGTATATTCCTTACGATCAGCCTGATGCTACTTTTAATTATGAATATAAGGAACAGCAGAAACCAGAATCAGCAACTAAACAGTCAGGCACTTATAATATCGAGTATAAAGATAGCTCTTCTGAGAATGATGAAAAGTAAGCCTCTTTAATAAAATAGTGCTTCATCAAAGCATTCTTTTTTATTGCTAATTCAATTCATTACTTATATTTGTGGCCGCAATAAACATTTAGCTGTCTTTTGCAGCTTTTCAATAAACTCAAGAATTAATCATGAAGAATTTATCAGTTGTATTAAATGTAATATTAGTAATAGCTGTTGCTTATCTATTTTATGTGCAGTTTTCAGGTGGAACTGAAATAAAAGAAATTGACAGTGATGGCGATATGCCTGTTGCTTTTGATGAGGTTTCTATTGCTTATGTCAATTCTGATAGCCTTTTAGCAAACTATAAGCTTACTGAAGAAATTGCTAATAAATTGGCTGTAAAACAGAGCAAGTTTGAGAAGGAATATCAAAACAGAGCCGAAGGTTTACAGAGTGAAATTAATGACTTTCAGAGAACAGCAGCTAACTTAACGGTAGCGCAAGGCAAAGCTTTGGAGGAAAACTTGATGAAGAAGCAACAAAACTTAATGCGTTATCAGGAGAGTTTATCTACTCAGCTTAGACAGGAAGAAGCCAAGCTTAATGAAGATCTTTATGATAGAGTTAGTGCATTTCTAAAGGATTATGGTAAAAAGCACGACTTACAGTTAGTACTAACTTACTCAAGAGGAAGCGGTGTGCTTTATGCTAATGAAGGCTTAGACATTAGCAAACAAGTTATCGATGGTCTTAACAAAGAGTATGAATCATCAAAAACAGGAACTACTGAAAAAGAAGAAAGTACTGAAACACCTGATTAAGCTATTTTCTTAAAAGATTTTGAAAGCCCGTTTTTCTAAAATCGGGCTTTTTATTTGAACATATTTTTAAGATTTAGATTATTCTCAATAGTTTAGATTAATTAATTTGAATTAAGCTTCAATTAGAATTATTTTTGACTTACAACACAACTAGAAATATATGGCTGAAGTAATTAGAATGCCCAAAATGAGCGATACCATGGAAGAAGGTGTAATTGCCTCATGGTTGGTGAAAGAGGGAGATAAAGTATCATCTGGAGATATATTAGCGGAAGTAGAAACAGATAAAGCTACAATGGAGCTTGAATCATATGAAGATGGTACCATTTTGCATATCGGAATTGAAGAAGGTGATGCAGTGCCGGTAAACGGTGTAATTGCTGTAATTGGAGAAGATGGAGAGGACTATAAAGATTTATTAGAGGAAGAAACTTCTAATGGTGATAATGGTCAAGATGATAATGAATCATCAGATGATGATTCAAATGAAGATGCAAGTGAGGATATTGACACTTCAGATATAAACGCTTCGGTTATAAAAATGCCTAAGATGAGTGATACCATGGAAGAGGGTACCATTGCATCATGGCTCAAGAAAGAAGGTGATAAAGTGTCATCAGGAGATATATTAGCAGAAGTGGAAACCGATAAGGCTACCATGGAGCTTGAAGCTTATGAAGATGGTACTTTACTTTATATAGGTATTAAGGAAGGAGATTCTGTTCCGGTTGATGGCATTATTGCGGTAATTGGAGAAGAAGGAGCTGATTACAAAAGTCTGGTAAAAGCTGAAGAACAAAAGAATAAAGGCGGAGATAAGACTGAAAAGAAAGAAGAGAAAAAAGAAGAATCTTCAAGCAAAGGCAGCAGTGCACCTAAGCCGGCTAGCTCAGCAAATAAAGGTAAATCAGGTGGAACACAACCTACCAGCAGCTCATCATCCAATGGAAGAATTTTTGCAAGTCCGCTTGCTAAGAAAATAGCAGAAGATAAAGGTATAGACCTGGCAGAAGTTGAGGGTTCAGGTAATAATGGAAGGATTGTAAAGGCAGATGTAGAGAATTTTACACCGTCTCAAAAATCTACTAAATTAGAAACTGCAAGTGCTGATGGTTCATCTATCAATATCCCTAAAGTTGTAGGAGAGGAGCACACTGAAGAAGTGAAGCTTTCACAAATGAGAAAAGCTATCGGTAAAACTGTTAGCCGTAGCAAATTCTCAGCTCCACATTTCTATGTTACCATGGAAATTAATATGGATAAAGCCATTGAAGCCCGTAAAAGCTTGAATGAAGTTTCTCCAGTTAAAATTTCTTTTAACGACATGGTAGTGAAGGCAACTGCTGCTGCTTTAAGGCAACATCCTGAAATCAATGTGTCATTCAGTGATGATAAGGTATTGAAGCACGATCATATTAATATAGGTGTTGCTGTTGCTATTTCTGAGGGCTTATTAATACCTGTCGTGAAGTTTGCAGATAACAAATCTTTATCTCACATATCAGCAGAAATTAAAGATTTAGGTGCTCGTGCTAAAGATAGGAAATTAGAGCAAGAAGAAATGGAAGGAGCTACCTTCTCTATTTCAAACCTGGGTATGTTTGGCGTTGAAGAGTTTACAGCCATTATCAATGGTCCTGCGGCATGTATTTTAGCAGTAGGGGGTATTAAACAAGAGCCTGTTGTAAAGGATGGCGAAATTAAAATAGGAAATACGATGAAGGTTACACTTTCAAGTGATCATAGAGTGGTTGATGGCGCAATGGCCGCACCATTCCTTGTAACACTTAAAAATCTATTGGAAGATCCTGTAAGAATATTAATTTAAGTTTTGCTTAACATCAATTTTGAAGTCTCGTTACACTAAAACGAGACTTTTTTATTAGACAAATATTATATGACAAAGATTAAATCAACAACCGTATGTGCGGTTATACATAATGGTGAAGTAGCAATAGGAGCAGATGGACAAGCAACCATGGGTAATACTGTAGCCAAAAGCAATGTGAAGAAGATTAGAAAACTTCAGGATGGTAAAATTGTAACTGGTTTTGCAGGTTCAACGGCAGATGCATTTACATTGCTTGAGAAGTTTGATGACAAACTTAATACATATAGCGGAAGTATGAAAAGAGCTGCAATTGAGCTTGCGAAGGACTGGAGAACTGATCGTTACCTTAGAAAATTAGAAGCCATGATGATTGTGGCTGATAAAGAAGAAATTCTTGTAATTTCTGGTACGGGAGATGTATTAGAGCCAGATAATCAAGTAGCAACTATCGGTTCAGGAAGTATGTATGCACAAGCGGCTGCTTTAGCTTTAAAAAAACATGCTGCGGATCATTTAACGGCTGAAGATATTGTGAGGGAAAGTTTAAATATAGCTGCTGATATCTGTATTTATACTAACCATAACCTGGTAGTTGAGAAAGTTCAATAATTGAAAACTGAATGCCTTTAAATAGGTTATTAAGTAAAGTAAATTACTTTCAGTAACAATTATTAAATCATTATAGATGAAAATATATCATAATCCTAGCTGCATGAAAAGCAGACAAACAAGACAAATCTTGCAAGATGAAGGTGTACAATTCGAAGTAATCGAGTATTTGAAAAATCCACCATCAAAGGAAGAATTGAAGGATTTAATCGATAAGCTCGATATTAAACCAGAAGAGCTTGTAAGAAAGAATGAGGGGATTTTCAAAGAAATGTATAAAGGTAAAGAGCTATCTGATGATGAATGGATAGATGCCATGTTGGAATATCCTAAGTTGATAGAGAGACCTATTGTTGTAGATGGTGATAAAGCCGTTATAGGCCGACCACCAGAAAACGTTATGAAGTTGTTATAGTAAAAAGGCTTTCCAAATTTGGAAAGCCTTTCTTATGTGCAGTCAATTATACTTTATTGCTTTAGCCTATCTTTAAATACTTCTGCTACCTTTTCAATTTTAGGTTTTGACACATTAACTATGTAGGAATTATTCGGATTCTTCTCCTCAAAGTCCTGATGATAATCCTCCGCTTCATGAAAAAAATCAAAAGCTTTAAGTTCAGTGACTATCGGATCATCAAACTTACTAGCTAAGGCTTTCATTTTAGCTTGTGCCTTTTGCTTTTCTTGTTCAGTAGTATAAAAAATTGCAGATCTGTATTGTTTACCAACATCTGGACCTTGTCTGTTCAGCTGTGTTGGATCATGTGCTGTAAAGAATATATCCAGCAGTACATCATAAGAAATTACCTGAGGATTATAAATAACCATTACAGCTTCGGCATGATTTGTTTTACCGTAGCTAACTTCTTTATAGCTAGGTTCTTTCTTTGTTCCTCCAGAATAACCTGAAACAGCTTCTACAACACCTTCTATTTGTTCAAATGAAGCTTCAATACACCAAAAACACCCTCCCGCAAAATAAGCTGTATCGGTTGCTTCACTATTTTGTGTTGTGCCTTTTAGGTTATTGTTATTATTTGCTGAAGCCTTTTCTTCGGTATTTGCCGAGCAAGCCAGCATAATCATGAAAGAAAGGCTAATCATTAAGTATTTTTTCATAATTGTTAGTTTAAATACAAACAACGCATCATGCTCAATAGTGTTATGACTTGATCACGACACTTCCATCTTTCTCATAATTATTTATTTCTTTTCTGAGCCAATCAGGGATTTCAATTGTCGTTTTAGTTTTAGTATCAAACATTACCTGGGTACTAGTGCCTATTGTGTGTACTGTTCCTTTGCCTGTCGTTATCATATATTCAATGATAAATGACTTATTTCCCATCTCTTTGGTTCTTACCCAACACTTTGTTTCTGGCATACCAATTTTTAGCTCTTTTATATAATTACAATTAACGTTAACTAATAGAAACATATCTTTGTGCCAATCCCAACTAGGAGCGGCTTCTAACATGTAACGCCCCCTGGCTATCTCAAAATACTGTATATAAATGGAATTGTTAACGTGAGCTAAAGGATCTAAATCTGTCCAGCGAACCTGGATATTTTCTGAAAATGTAAAGTTTTCTGGGTTAATATTAATATGCATGCCTAATAATTTAAAAATCTAATTTAGTGTAATTAATTTGTCCAGCCTTATTGAACCTTTAACTTTTGATTAGGTTGCGCAAATTCATTATTGATGTCATATTTTTGATTTAAATGAGCAGGTATACAAAGTTTTATTTAGTGGAAATTCAGTATTTGGGCATGAGGTATCATGGCTGGCAAAAACAGGATAAACTAAAAACTATACAGTTGATGCTGGATAAGACTATTCGTTTTGTTTGGGAGAAGCCATTTAAAATTTTAGCAGCAGGAAGAACAGATGCTATGGTGTCAGCTCAATCTACTTATTTCGAACTTTTTTTGAATGAAAAGCTTGATTCCTCTTCATTTTTTGAGGCTATGAATTACAATCTACCTCCTGATATTGCTGTAAAATCCATCAGAGAAGTTGATGCAAACTTTAATGTGATTATTGATGTAAAAGAAAAAACCTATCATTACTACTTTGCTTATGGCTGTGAAAGATTTCCCCTGGCTGCTTCTTTGATAGGTTTTTATCGTGATGAATTAGATATTGATAAAATGATTGCTGCAGCACGCTTGTTTGAGGGTGAGCATGATTTTACCTATTTCTGTAAAGATGTGAAAGAAGGAACTACCAAGGTACGGACCATTCAGCAGGCAGAAGTCAGGAGGAATACTGAACTACAGGCAAACTTCTTTCCACCAGAAAGTTTTGTTTTTGAGGTAAGAGGCAAAGGTTTTGGCAGACATCAGATAAGGCTTATGATGGGCGCATTGTTTCAAATTGGTGCAGGTGTAATAACTGAGTACGATCTCAATAAAGCTTTAAAAGGTGAGAGTTTACCAACTGATAAATTATTGGCACCGGGCTCGGGATTAATGGTGAAAGAAGTTAAATATTGACTGTTAGCCTTTTAAAAAATCTGATGGAACGCCAGACATTTTTATTTAACCTGGTAGCGGAACAAAATCTTCTTCATTTGGTATTTTAGGAAATTTACTTCTTTTCCAATCTTCTTTAGCTTTATCAATCGTTTCCTGACTGCTTGCCACAAAGTTCCAATAAATTTTTCGCTCTTCCTCGAATGGGTGTCCACCGAAAATGTATATAGTGGTGTTTTCATGAATAGTAAATTCGCATAAGCTGCTTTCTTTGGCTACCAGAATTTGCTTATTTCCGAAACTTTGATCTTCAGTTGATATTTCACCCTCTAAAATATAAATAGCACTTTCTCCATAAAGCTCATTTCCAATGTTTAATGTTCGTTTTTCTTGAGCTTTTATTTCAATAAAGTATAAATCGCTATGAACAGGAACTGGCGAAACTTTATGAAAGGCTGAACCGGCAATTAGCTTATAATGTATACCGTCCTCCTGCCAACTTGGGAGCTCTTCTGCTTCAGTGTGGGTAAAGGTAGGTTCCATATTTTCCTTATCCAGAGGTAAGGCAACCCAGATTTGCAGACCATGTAAATTAGTTTCTGTGTTTCTGAGCTTGTCAGGAGTTCTTTCAGAATGTACAATTCCTTTACCTGCTGTCATCCAATTAACAGCTCCGGGTTTAATGAGCTGTTCCGTACCAAGACTGTCTTTATGTATAATTTCACCTTCAAATAAATAAGTGAGCGTAGAGAGGCCGATATGAGGATGTGGTGGCACATCAAGATTCTCATCTTTTGCTAGTGATTTTGGCCCCATATGGTCAATAAATATAAACGGACCGACCATCCTTTTTTTACGAAAAGGTAGCAAACGACCAACCATAAAATTGCCAATATCTCTTGAGCGTTCTTCTATTATTAAATTTATGTTTGACATTTCTGATGCAGTTAATGTGGTTAAAATTGATTCGGTTTACATGGATTATCAAGAGATAATTTAGTATACTTATAAAAACATATCTTTTATGGAACTAGCACAAGTTAAAGTAGAAAGTTTAGTAAATGAAGAAAATATCCTGTTTCAGGAAAAATTTGCTACAGTTTATTACTCAGCCGAATTAAGAGTGTTAGGGGTGAGATGGCATGGATCATTTAAGGAGCAGGAGTACGTAGGTTTATTCAATAAAATGATTGAAGAGATGCAGGGAAAAGCAGTTGTGGGCTTTTATTCTGATATTCGGGAGCAAGGAGTTGTTCCAGTAGGGGCCAGAAAGGAATTCGAGAAAACCTTCTCCCCTAAAGGAAAGGAGATGGGAATTGATAAAACAGGAGTTGTTACTGATGCTTCACCATTTAAGAAATACTATTTGAATACTATTATTAAGATAACGGGTAGACCTGTAAAACTAACCTCTCAACCTGAGGAAGCACTACAATTTATTTTAGAAGGTAAGTTGTAGTGAGCGAAGATAAACAGAAAATACCCTCCATTGATGAATTAATACTTGACAATAACATAGTAATTAATGAGGTTTATGTAAAGGCTTATTATTCACCAATTTACAAGTTGTTTTTGATTATATGGGATGGTGTTTTCTCTGATCAGGAATATAAAAATGTATTTGATCAGTTATTAGATTTTGCAAAGATTAACAAGACAATTGGTGTTTATTCGGATGTTAGAAGACAGGGTAAGGTAAGTCTTGAAGCCAGAGAATACTTTAAAAAGCACATATCGCCAGCGGGTGATGCACTAGGAATGAAAAGAGCTGCAGCTATTATAGACAGCTCACCATTCAAACTTATGTACGTAAATGCGTTAATAAAAATATCGGGTCAGCGTGCCAAGGTTTTCTCTAATCCTGAAAAAGCTTTAGCTTACCTTTTAGAAGGATAGACTGCATTAATCAAATAAATCAGAACTTAGGTAACGATCACCTCTATCACAGGTGATGCAAACTATTACGCCTTCACTGAGCGATTCAGCTACTTTAAGCGCAGCAGTAAGCGCCCCTCCAGAACTCATGCCAGCAAAAATGCCTTCTTCTTTAGCCATGCGTTTGGTCATAGTCCTTGATTCTTCCTCACTAACGTCAATAGTTCTATCAACTCTATTTGCATCAAAAATTTTAGGCAGAAATTCAGGAGACCACCTTCTTATACCGGGAATGCTGGAGCCATCTTTAGGCTGTGTACCTACAATTTGCACCTCTGGATTTTGTTCTTTCAGATAACGAGACACTCCCATAATAGTACCTGTAGTGCCCATAGCGGAAACAAAATGAGTGATTTCACCATTTGTATCGCTCCAAATTTCAGGCCCCGTAGTTTCATAATGCATTTTGTAGTTATCAGGATTACCAAATTGATTGAGCATATAGTACTCACCAGTAGCGGCCATCTCTTCAGCTACTGTTCTCGAATATTCAATGGTGCCTTCAGCTTTAGTAAGTATTACTTCTGCTCCGTAAGCCCTCATGGTTTGTACCCTTTCTTTTGTGGAGTTTTCAGGCATGATTAGTGTCATGTTCAGACCTTTCATTTGAGCAATCATGGCTAGGGCAATCCCTGTATTGCCACTTGTGGCCTCTACCAATTTATCACCTTTTTTGATATCACCTCTTTCCAGCGCTTTGCTAATCATACCCATGGCAGCTCTGTCTTTTACACTTCCACCAGGATTTTGACCTTCTAGCTTACAATAAATTTTAACCTTGGGGTTGACAGGAATATTTTTTAACTCAACAAGAGGAGTATTGCCAACTAATTCTTCAATAAACATAATTATTGCTCAGTTCTTTGTAAATGTTTGTTTTGTGAATCATAATAGAGTTTGGAATGGGCAGGTACACTTTTGGTAATCCAGCTATTTCCTCCAACGGTACTATGGTCACCGATATGTGTGTTTCCTCCTAAAATAGTAGCATTGGAATAAATTACTACATAATTTCCGATGGTAGGGTGTCGCTTTTTTGAAGCATCACTCTTATTAACACTTGTAGCCCCAAGGGTAACACCCTGATAAATCTTTACATGATGACCAATTGAAGAGGTTTCACCAACCACAATACCAGTGGCATGATCTATGCAGAAATATTCACCAATGCTAGCAGCAGGGTGGATGTCAACTCCTGTTTTGGTGTGGGCATATTCAGAGATCATTCTGGCAATTAGTACATAACCAGCATTGTAAAGACAATTGGCTATTCTATAAGCCGCTATTGCTTTAAATCCCGGGTAAGTCTTGATTATTTCTACATGACTTTTAGCAGCAGGATCTCCCTCATAAATGGCTTCAATATCTTTCAGGAGTAATGTTCTTATTTTGACAAGCTCATTGAAAAGTTCTTCCGGCTTGCCAGGGTACATTACATTAAGTTTTTGGCACCGCTCTTCAACTATGCTAAGCCATCTGTTATGTAGACTTTTATATGCTTCTTCAACAGCATCGATTGTTGTTAGCCTTATTTCCCCATAATCGGGGAACAAGTAACTCACCAAATCTTCAAAAAAGGTATGAATAAGATTAGGCGATGGGCAATCCATCGCCTTTAAATGATCATTTAATAAATCTTTGAAGAAAGAATTTTCTATCGTCATAAATTAGTCTTTAACCACCTCAGTGCCATCAGCATAAATAGCAAACCTACCTCTTTCTTTGGCGTGAGTGTTTTCATGAGTAGGCCAAGGCCATCCTCCAAATTGCGTACGCTGAAATTCCATAATCGTTTCGTTGATTTCTTTATGGTCATTTACCACAAATGGTCCATGCTGTACTACAGGCTCATCAATTGGTTTACCCTGTAAAATCAACAAGTGACTTTCTTCATTTCCATTTTGAAGAACAGCTTGCTCAGAAGGATCCATCACGACACCTCTATAGGCAGGGATTTCATCATCATTGATAGTTAAACCATTTCCTTTAAAGAAGTACAGGCTTCGATTAATACCTTTTGAAGCTTTCGGAAGTTCCCATTTAGCACCAGGCTCCATTTTAAAATGCCAGATAGCTACTTCATTATCAGTATCAGCTGCCCAAGAATTGGGTGCCGGATCTGGTGCTTTATTACCATCTACTTCGCCAGCAATAATCTCAATGGATGTGATTTTTCCATTCTCATCTTTGTGTTTGTAAACAGGAATATCTTCGTTCCATAACATGGCAAAATGTGGATCAACATTCTTTTTGCTTTTAGGCAGATTCAACCAAATTTGGAATAGTTCAAGTGGATTATCCTCATTTTCTTTTAGCAAAGGGAACATTTCAGAATGCTGAACTCCTTTACCTGCGGTCATCCATTGTACATCACCGTTTCCAAATCTACCCGCTGCTCCGAGAGAATCGGAATGATCAATCAATCCCTTTCTTACAATAGTTACTGTTTCAAATCCTCTATGCGGGTGAGCGGGGAACCCAGGTACTTTAGTACCATGGTACATTCTCCACTTCTGATTCGGGTCAAAATCCTGACCTATCATTCTTCCACTTACGGATTCTGAAGGTCCCATTTCAGCATTACCTTTTGGGTAATAGTCTTCATGGTGCACACAAAACAAAAATGGGTCTTGTGTTTGCCATGGGAAACCTAATTTAATTATATCTTTTATTGCTTTATTTTCCATGTAGCTACAACGATTTTGAAAGAGTCATTGTTAGGCTAAAGAATAAAAAAGTAAGATGTTACATTTTTTCCTTGAAATTAAAGCCACATTTATAGCAGTAGTGAGCTTCATTTTCAGCCTTTGGGCAATTGCAACTGGGGCATTTGTCTTTAACAGTATCTTCTTTTTGGCTGCTACTTTGTTTGGTCATTTCAGATGTAACTATACCTGTAGGAACTGCTATTATACCATAACCTAAAATCATGATAAATGAAGCTATAATTTGCCCTAAAGGAGTTATAGGAGCTATATCGCCATATCCAACAGTTGTTAAGGTTACTACAGCCCAATAGATGCCTTTCGGGATATTGTTAAAACCACTTTCATCAGGCTCAATAATATACATGAGTGCCCCTAAAATGGTAACTATAATTACCACTGTGCCAATGAATATAGTGATTTTGTTTCTACTGGCTATTAATGCTTTTGAAAGCTGTGAAGCCTCACCAAGGTATTTGGTAAGTTTGAATATTCTAAAAATCCTTAATAATCTAAAAGCTCTAATAATCATGAAGGACTGAGCGCCTACAAAGAAAAAACCTACAATTGATGGCAGAATAGATATTAAATCAATAATGCCAAAGAAGCTTTTAATGTACCTCAAGGGCTTATTCACTATCACTATTCTCAACAAATACTCAGTTGTAAATAAGATGGTAAAGGCCCACTCAAGTTGCTTGAATAATTGGCCATATGAAGTGCTTAAATCTTTAACACTTTCGAGTATCACAACCATTACACTAAGAAAAATTGCAATGAGTAACACCACATCGAAAAGCTTACCGCCAAAGGTATCAGCCTCAAATATTATGTGATATGTTTTCTCTTGCCAGCGGCTATTTCTATTAGGTTGAAAATCCAAACTCATCACATATTGGGTTAAATAATGAAGATTTTACTTCATTGTATATCATTAAATAATTTTTAGATTGCGTAAGGTGCTAAAAATACGCAAGCCTGTAAGGACTAGCAATTTTTTAGAAACCTTTCCTTTTAATAGGATTAATCTAATATATAAATATATTTTTTTAGTAGATGTATTTATTTTATCTTCAACCAAAACAAC
The DNA here is from genome assembly GCF_016734805.1 of Marivirga atlantica. Taxonomy (GTDB): domain Bacteria; phylum Bacteroidota; class Bacteroidia; order Cytophagales; family Cyclobacteriaceae; genus Marivirga; species Marivirga atlantica. The sequence continues at coordinate 113,712 of NZ_JAERQG010000005.1, read as the reverse complement.
CCGTTATATAGTGAAAAAACAGTGGCCTTTCATATTTTTGTTTTTAATATTCACTATTGAAGTTAACGCATTTCAAGATTCACTATCAGTAAAAAATAGGGTTGATAAAATTATTTATGGCTTTGACCAGCGATATGAACCTTACGAATTTATTGATGAAGACGGCACTTCTACAGGCTTTAATGTAGAACTTATAAGAGCTATTGCGGAGGAGTTGGATATGGAAGTTGAGCTAAAGGGTGGAGTTTGGCGTGACGTTAGAAAACAATTGGAGGTTGATGACAAAGTAAATGTGGCAGCTTATTTCAAATCAGATGAGCGGCTCAGGCAAGTACTTTATTCCAAACCAATAAGTGTTGTTTATTACTCCATCTTTTCAAAGAAAGATTCAGAAGCTGTTGAAGATTTAATTGGAATAAGTGATAAAAGAGTAGCCATTCAGCAAAATTCGATAGTTGAGGAGTACTTCAATCAGTTCGGCTTTATAGATGATGATTTAATTTATACATACGACTCGGAAGTGGAAGCCTTAGAAGCTGTAATCAATGGTGAAACTGATTGTGCCATAACTTCTTATTTCACTACAAATTATGAAATGCAGGCAGGTAACTTCGAGTCTCTTAAATCTTCTAGTGATCCCATTTTTATTACAGAATACTGTTATGTAGTTACAAATAATAGAAAACAGTTTTTAGATTCTCTGAATTGGGGGCTTAGACTTGTAAAAGCTTCTGGTGAGTATGATAAACTCTATCAAAAATGGCTGACACCTAAAAAAAGTTGGTGGGAGCGCAATTCACGGTGGGTATTCATAGGGTTTATTATTTTGCTGTCCATTATAGTTTTAGTGGCAATCTGGATTTATCTATTGAGAAAGCAGGTCAGCAGAAAATCTGAAAAAATAAAGCAAGAGCTGAAGAATAGGATAGAGGTAGAGGCTGATCTTCAGGAAAGTGAGTTGCTCAGAAAAAAGACTGAGGAGTTTTCATCCGTCATGCTTATTCAGCAAAACCTGAACCATCAAATTACACTTGCACCAAAGGCCTTGTCAAAACTGTTGTCTTTTGAAGATAGTGAAGAACTTTTAGGTTTATCCATCCATCAGTTAATGAGTAAGGAAGATGTGGATCATGATTTGCACATTAAAGAGCAATTAAAAAGTGGTTCTTTTAAATTTATTGATTCTGAAATTGGTCTTAAAACATTAACCAACGAAATACTATGGATTAAAAGTAGTACATCTCTGCTTTTAGATGACCGTGATCAGTTAATTGGCTATGTGCAGTTTATGCGAGATGTAACTCCATTGAAAAAAGCGAATACCAGTTTAGTGGAGTTAAATGCTGAATTAGCAAATTTCATGTATAAAACGAGTCATGATGTACGTGGACCAATTGCTAACATTTTAGGATTAACGGGTTTAGGTAAAATGGTCTCGAAAGATGAAGAGCTCACCAATTACTTTGAGCTTGTAGAGCAAAGTACCAGAAAGCTGGAACATATTTTTGATGACTTTAAAGAAGTTAGCTTTATACTTCATGGAAATCTTAATTATTCCTGTTTTGATGTAAAAGAACTTTGTACAGAGGTATTTGAAAGTGTGTTCAGAAAAAGAAATAAGGACCTTCATCGGGCAAAAATACAGCTCATGATTAATAATGAAGTTAAGTTAATAACTACTGACAGAACGTTATTAAAACGTTTCATTTACCAGGTAACGGAGAATGCGTTTGAGCATAATACCTATTATGAAACTAACTTTATTGTTCAACTAGAACTTAAAGAGAATAACTATCATTTCACTTTTGTAGATGACGGAATTGGCATTCCTAAAGAAATTCATACCAAGGTTTTCGAGGTTTTCTTTAAAGGTAAGAGAAGCGATATCAATATTGGAATGGGGCTTTATATGGCTAAGAAAGTAATGAATAAGTTGGGTGGCGACTTAAAGCTTATTAGTGCTAAAGATGAAGGAACTAAGATTGTTGCCATTTTCCCTAAACAGCAACCTACAAAATCTTAGTTTTTAGGAATGCTAAAATAGAACATGGAGCCTTTATCTTCTTTACTTTTAACGCCAATTGTTCCTCCATTCTTTTCTACAAACTCTTTACAAAGAATGAGGCCAAGGCCAGTACCTTTCTCCTTAGCAGTACCTTGTGTACTGTGTTTCGAATCAATTTTGAAAATTTGATCTACAATTTTCGGAGACATACCCACACCATTATCGGCCACTTTTACATAATAGTAAGTGTCATCCTCGGAAACTCCCATCTTTATTTTGCCCCTTTCATTTGTAAATTTGATGGCATTTGAAACCAAGTTTCTCACTACTGTGTCAATTGACTGCTCATGAGCTTTTACCTCAATAGGGTCTTCTTGTTTTAGCTCAATCTCAATTTGTTTGTTGCCTGCTTGTTTAGTGAGTAAATCTTTATTCTTCTTTAAAACCTCAGTGAGATTAAATGGCTCCTTTTTAAATTCAATATTGCCCGTTTGTGATCTTGACCATTGTAATAGGTTTTCCAGTAGGGCGAAGAGATTCTTTAATGATTTGTCCAGATCCTTTGCAAGCATTTGAATTTCCTCTTTGCTTAAACTATCTGTGTGATTCATGAGTAGGCCGGAAAAGGATGTTAAAGAGTTTAAGGGCCCCTTTAAGTCATGACTGATGATACTGAAAAATTTATCTTTTGTAGCATTAACTTCTTCAAGCTCTTTGTTTTTATCTTGAATTTCTTCGTTGGCCGCTTTAAGCTTGGTATTGCTTTTCCTCTGGGTAATAAATAGAATGAGAATGAGCATTAAAATAACAATTGAAAGACCTATAAGTATGGTTAAAAAATTGTTTTGTCTTGTTCTTTCCGTTAACTCATTTTCTCGCTGAACCTTATTGAATTCAAGCTGATCAATGGTATTCTGTTGTTTTCCAAGTGTATAGCGATTCTGCATCTTTAGAATTGCCCTGTCGTTCTTTTCGTTTTCTATAAAGTCTTCCAGCGCACTTTGCAATTCCTGATACTCAAAAGCTTCTTTAAATTTACCTAATCCTTTATTAGCTAAGCTCATTAGTCTATAGCTTTCCATAATGAGCATTTGATTTTGTGACTTTTGAGAATTAGTAAGCGCATATCTTAGATTAGCAGTAGCTCTTTGAAACTCCTTGTTCTTATTAAAGAGAGCTCCTAAAGCATTATACACTTTCGCCAAGCCCAAGGGTGAATCTAGCGATCTCCAGATGTTTAGCGCCACTTTATAATTTTCTAAGGCTTTCTCATAGCTATCCATCTGGTCGTATGATTTTCCGATGGCTAGTAGAGTTGTTGCCTCCTTATCAAGGTCATTAATTCTCCTATGAATTTTTAGTGCGTTTAGAAGAGCATTGATAGCCAATTGATGATTGTTTTGCATCTGCTCTAACAAACCTATTTGGTACCAATTAGTAGCTTCAAGTTTAGGGTACCTTGATGACTTTGCATAGGCCAATATGTTTTCATATTGCTCTTGTGCCTTTTCATAAGCAGCCATTTCAACAAAAATATCTCCAAGCTGCTGTTTAAGACTAATCTGAAGTGCTTCAAAGTTTAAGTCTCTGTTAATTCTTAAGGCCTTCTCAGTAAATTCAGCTGCATTGTAGTAGTCATCAACCTCTTTAAATATAGAAGCTAATAGCATGTTGCTAAACAATAACTGAGCGTTATAATCATGCCGCTCATCTATGCTCAAAGATTCAACGGCATATTCCATGGCTAACTCAAGATTTTTTGTTTTAAGCAAATGGATGTAACCTAGTTTCTTGAGGTACTGACTTTCCAGATCATATCTTTTGATATCCCTGGACTCTTGAAGATTTATTTTTGTGGCTTCAATGAGTTTTTCCGTGTCTTCTTTTTCAATTTCATTTAATAAATCATCAAGCCAATCAGCTGTTACCTGCTTTGGTTGAGCATTTAATTGAAATGTCAGTAATAAAAGTAGGGGGGCTAATAAAATTGATTTAATACCTCTGCTTAGCATATCTGATGCAAACTAAAAAATAAATAGCACCGAAACAGCGCTATTTTATATAATTATTACTTTGGTATTTATTGATCCAGTAAGCTGAAAACATCTTCCAGAATTTGAGTTACTCTGGCAAACGGATCTTCCCTAATGTTTTTCTCTTCTTCTTGCACTTTAAGGAATAAACCATCTAAACCTTTTTCAGTAGCAAAGGCAGAAATATCAGGTTGGCTAATGGTATTTAAGCCAGCTAACTCACCTATAGATGAAAAATTAGTTAAGCCAGTTGGTACGCTTACATTTAAAATTTCATTGTAATCGGCAACATAACTGGCATAAAGTGCTTCAATAGACTGGCCATTAATTTGGACGGAATTAACAGCAACATCCACTTTTGGCTCGAAAGTATCAAACAAGGATGAATAAGTTCTATCAACGAGGAAAGTTGTTGCTGCGGAATCAGAACCATACAGTATATTCTCGGCATCCGTAATGGTGATACCTCTTATGGCATCGAAAAAGATTGGGCCAGCTTCTTTTGCAGCTTCTTCTGCCGCACGATTGATCCCTGTGATTAGTTCATCTTCCTTGCTAGCCAAACTATTAATACCAAAGGCCGGAAAACCAGTGTTATAGATTTGTTCTCCACTCACTGAACCAAATCCGAAAATATTAATTTGGAAACTCTTAAATTCTTGAATTTGCTGCTCAAGCTCATCGGGCAATAAAATTTTAACTGCCTGATCTTTCAAATAACCATCAACTACGGCTAGTTTAGAAGTAGCTGTGTCAGTACCCACCCGCAAAGCTTCTTTCAGGCCTTCCGCGATATCGATGTTTTGAGTGTTTTCAGTGGCGTCCTCCAGAAGTTCGCATGAACTAATGGAGACGAATACTAGAGAAATGAATAATAGCTTTTTCATGGTAATAAATTTAGTTACAATCCAACAAGAATGAAACCAAACTTCTTAAAGACTTACTGTAGAAGTAACTTTTCCACCTCTTTTGCAGAAAGCCAGGACAAGGTACCAGTCTTCTCACTTTCTATATTTTCGTGTACAATTTCTACCTGAGCTTCACCTAGCTTTTTTCGGAAGTACAATCTTAATTCATCATTTTGGAGGTTGAAGCTTATAGGTTTTTCCGGCATTTGTTTAAAACCTGATAAAAGGGTTTTGTGCAACTCAAATAGTTTCTCTTTACTGATAGTAAAAGAATTTTCTACACCTTTATCTTGTTCGCTAATATCAATATAGTGAATAGTGTAAGGCTGTTCCGATTTGTTAATATAAATACCGTTTTTAACGTTTACTTTATCTACCTCTTTCATGTGTTGTGCAATGCCTGAAATAGATAAAAGAAAGAAAATTGTTATCAGTCGTGCTCTTTTCATATGTATATCTTATTTACTATTAAATGCATTTAAGCTGAAAAAGTTAATAGATTCGCTATTTAGTTTTTCTAAACCACCAGATCAATATATTCTATCAGAATTGAAGAGTGTAAACATCATATATTTATTGAGTCTGATTTTTACTTTAAATGCCGGGTATTTATGTGCCCAAAAAGTAAAGAAAACACCTGTTCAAGATACCGTAAGTGTTGCCGAAGGTTATGTACTTATCTTAAAAGATACTTTTTACACTCCTGAGAATGATACATTAATTATAATTGAAGCAGGAAAAACCTACAACATAAGAAAGAGTCCATATTTTAAGTCTGATAGGTTTTATGACTCACTCAAAAGCAAAGCTAGTAGAACACAACTAACCAGAAAGCTTTTTAGCTTATTATTTAAAAGCTCTTCATCAGAAATTACAAACAAAAAACCGGTGACTGATGCAGAATCATTCTATGAGCCCTATAAAGGAAAAACTTACGGTGAAATTCGTATAAAAAGAGTACCTATTCTGGAAGGGTCAGTTCGTGATACAACCAAAACTGCCAACTCTTGGTATGCGAAAACTATGAATAAAATCCATGTTAATACTCGAAAGAAAATTATCGAAGAAAATATTTTTATACGTTCAGGAAAGCAGGTTGATCCTTATGAATTAGCAGATAATGAGCGGATATTAAGACAATTTAGAACCATTAGAGATGCTAAAATTTATTTATCTCCCAGTAAAGATAATCCGGAAATAGTTGATGTAACAGTTGTTGTGCAGGATGTAGTGTCAATAGGAGCTAATCTTGATTATACCAATCCAAGTGATTTCAGTGTTGACCTATATCAAAGAAATATGTTGGGTTATGCTCGCGACTTACAATTAAGCTACTTTTTTAATGAATTTGAAAAGCCTGAAATGAAACATGGGTATGGTGTAGGCTACAGGGTGCCTAACTTTTGGGGAAGTTTTATTCAGGGAGATTTTCTTTATGAAAATAACTCAATGCGAGAGCTGCTATCGGCAAACTTAAAACGAGATTTCTTTACGCCTGAAATAAAATATGGAGGTGGAATTATTCTTTCTCAATTAACTGCTCAATATTCACCGCTCGATAGCCCCAAAGCGGATTATGATTTTTCGCGAAATGAAGCTACAATTTGGATAGGAAGATCATTTCAATTACTAAAAAGGACAAACCTAATAACGCAGGCTAGGGTGAGTAAAATTGATTTTATCAGAAGACCATATATTTCTGAAAAGGAAAATAGATATTTCACAAATGCCGATACTTACTTTCTCAGCATGGGTTTAATTAATAGAACTTACGCTAAAAGTAAATTGATTAGGGGCTTCGGTAGAACGGAAGATATTACTAAAGGAAGCTTTATATCTGCTACTTATGCCTATCAGCAAAACGAATTTTATAATAGAAACTATTGGGAACTTGATGTAGGCTTTGCAAATTATTTTAAAAATGTAGGCTATATGTCTTTTACTTCCGCATTGGGTGTATTTGATAATGTAATGGATAACAAATGGGAAGATGGTGCTTTTAGAAACAGCTATAGATATTTCAGCCCTTTGCTTTTTAGTAGTAAGTATTCATTCAGGCAATTCTTTGACGTTGAATATACAAAAGGGATTAATAAACTATCCGAGAATTTTCTCACTGTTGCGAGTCAATATGATAATGGCGAAGAGATTAGGCCACTAGGAGATAAGAAGCTCAACATAGCTTTTGAGTCTGTTTTATTCACGCCATGGTATTTCTATGGCTGTAAGTTTAGCCTTTATAATAGAAACACCTTTAACTGGCTTAGCTATGATGAGTTATTGAGCAAAAGAAATTACTATGCTTCAGCAAGTATAGGTTTAAGAGTACTCAATGAGAGCTTAGTATTTCCTACAATCGATTTTAGCTTCACTTTTTATAATAGTCCTATTGGTTTTACTGATAGTTACCAGTTCCGCATTAGCAATAATTATAATAGCAGTTTTAGAGATCTTTCCATTTCCAGACCTGAAATAATAAGATTTTAAAAAAGCCACCTATTTAGGTGGCTTTGAGTTATATTATTTTGGTGACCAAATGGTATAGCTATTTGGAGGACACTGAATCTTCACCCATTTTCCGGATTGAGTGGTAGGTTCCCAATTTGAGTTACCAGTATAATCTTTTATTACTGTGTTACTCCAGTTGGTTTCAACCCATCTTTCAACCCAATTATTGGAATCATTAAGATAAACTACAAGGCCTGGAGAGCCATTTCTTTTGGCCACATATTCATCATTATCAGCGTAAAGTATAGAAGTACTTCCTACTGCTTTATTTCTGTGGATCCAGATAAGGTTGTTTAATTTGTCCTTGTCTAACCACTCTTCATAATCACTATAAAACACAGTTGGATAACCTTCATGTGTCATGATGTAAGCATAGGCGTGCATTTTATCCCATATCACATCAGTATCATGATTAGTTACAAACGTAACTGCCTTGGCGGCATCTCTTTTCCATAGCATATCCCCACTGGCAAGTATGTTAAGGTTATTGCCATCAAAGGCTTCGTCCATTCTGTAGTAACAAGCAAAATCAAATGCTGAAGATGTTCTGTTTGTACTATTTACCCAGTCTTGCAGCTTTTGAGCATTGCCATCCCAATATTCACCTACAGAGAAACCTCCTACGTTGTAATTCCATTCGCGTACTACCCAGCCGCCAAAGCCTTTTACATAATCGAAGCGCCAGCCGTCAAAACCAATAGTGTTTTTATAGTATTTACCAACACCATCACTTCTATTCCAAAGCCAATCTTGAACATAAGGCTGTGAATGACTCAAATCTGGAAATCCTCCAAAAATACCTTCATCATTGTAAACGTTTGCATTAGGGTGAAAGTCAGAAGCACTTCTATAGAATTTGCCTGAAGCCGGATCGAAGTCTGTATAGGTATTAGTACCTGTATAAGGGTTGGCTTCTAAATCACCACCACTGTTATGGTTTAAAACAATATCGGCATATACCTGGATATTGTTGTTGTGTGCTGTGTTGATTAAGCTTAGAAGTTCTGCCTTTGAGCCAAATCTTGTTTCAACAGATCCATGCTGATTATATTCACCTAAATCGAAATAATCTGCAGGATCGTAGCCCATAGAAAAAGGACCATTCTGTGCCTTAGAAACAGGTGGCAACCATATAGCTGAAATGCCTGCAGCATCCCAATCAGCTATTTTACTCTTTATTGTATTATACCAAGTTCCTCCTGCAGGTACATCCCAATAAAAGGCCTGCATCATTACACCACCACCGGGCCCGGGATTTCTCTCTGATGTTCCTGTTTTGTCAGAAGTTGTCCCGTTGAACGGATCAGTTGCTGCTTTCCTAACTTCAGGGATTTCTTCTGTCTCAGAAGAGCAACTTACGAATACAGCAAGTATAGCTACTTTGCATAAATTTAAAATTGAATTTTTCATCATTTAAGATTTTTGGTTTAATCAAACCTACTAATAAAATGAATTGATTCTCAAGGCTTTAGAAGATTAATTTATGCAATCGATTGCACAATCGTTTGTTGTTGATTGAGCACTTGTTCCTCTTTTTATAAAATTGTAAAAATCCGTGAAATGACAGTTTCTTATTTACAGGATACTTTAAATAAATCGCATAAAAAAAGCCGCGTTAATAGCGGCTTCTGTTTATTTGATCATGCTAGTTTGTTACTAGTTTTCCAGTGTTGCTTCAAACTCAATATTAGCTTTAAATAATGCTGATATTGGGCAGTTTTCTTTAGCATCCTTTGCCAATTCATCGAACTTAGATTGATCTAAGCCTGATGCCTTAACTCTTGTCGACAATTTAATTGTATTAATTCCATCATCTTCCAAAATAACTTTTGACTCAGTATTGATACTATCAGCCGTAATTCCTTCTTCTTGTAAGTTGAATGCTAACTTCATTGAAAAACAGCCAGCATGTGCAGCTCCAATCAACTCTTCAGGGTTTGTTCCTTTACCATCTTCAAAACGAGAGGTAAACCCATATTGAGTACCATCGAGCACTTTACTATCTGTTGTTACGGTTCCTTTTCCTTCTTTACCGGAACCTTTCCATTCTGCTGTAGCTTTTCTTGTTATTTTCATAATATTATTTTTGACGTTTTGATTATTGATACTCGTTCAATGAGTGTCGTTTTAATAACCAAATAACTGCTGACACAACTGCTTGTTTAGTTAAATGTGAATCTCATTCGGCTTCATAAAACTATTTCTCAATTTTAGTTAGGAATAAGCAATCATTCAGTCTGAATTTTCGTTCTTTGCGGCAACAGTAGATAATACTTTCTTTTTATGGAAATCAGAGCTCTCAGAACCACTAACCGCTTACTATTTATATTGGCCTTACCGGTTCTTTTCTATTCACTTCAGTTGTTGTCGTTTATTTTTGTACCTCTATTTTTTGCCTTCTTTTTGGCTTTGCTTTTTTCTCCACTAATGAGGTGGTTTACAAAGAACCGCATACCGAAAACTTTTTCCCTAGCATTGGTTATAGCGATAATAGTGTTAGTGTTTTTCTCATGCTTTAAGGTTATTCAATTATCAGGGCAACAGATGAGTCGCGATAGGGGAGCATTATCAGTGAAGTTTGAGGAAAAGGTAGAAAAGCTAGTGAACCCCTTCTCAAATACTTTAGGTATTGAAAAATCGGAAAGCGAAGGAGTACTCGAGGAAATTATAAACAGTACCTACATTAGTGATTTAATGTTGAGCAATGTAAGTGTGACATTTACCTTTTTAAGGCTTACCATCGTCAATACATTGATGACGCTTTTCTTTTTAGTCCTCTTTCTGGCAGGCTCCATGAACCTCAAACAAATTATACAAACCACACTTTTTTATGGTAATACACGTGCTATAAAGACCTTTATTGAGGTTGAGAGTAGTATTTCTAAATTCTTGAAAGTAAAAATTGTTATCAGTTTATTAACAGGAATTGCGTTTGGCATAATTGCATGGGCACTGGGTATAAGCTTTCCTATTTTGTGGGGCGTGTTGGCCTTTGTTATTAACTTTATTCAAATGGTGGGGTCGGTTATTTCTACTGTGTTGGTTATGTTATTTGCCTATATAGAAATTGATAATCCTGGTACACTTGTTTTAGCTGCTTTTCTTTTTTCTGGTGCCCAGGTATTGTTTGGGGCCGTATTAGAACCGATTTTTATGGGGAAAACCTTTTCAATTAACATTATAGTAGTTCTGGTAATGCTTATGTTCTGGGGGTATTTATGGGGAATTGCAGGTTTAATCTTAGCTATTCCACTTACCGTACTACTTAAAATAGTGTTGCTTCAATATGAGAGTACTAGAAAATTAGCTACCTTAATGTCATAGTGTTCGAATTACAAATACTAGCGCTTACGCTGATTTAGGCATGAAATTCTCTGGAAGACAATCACTTTTATTCTTAGCCGTCATATTCATAGCCTCTATTAGTATTTCAGGAATTGAATACATAGACAGACCCTCAAAGGAGAATAAAATACAAGGATTTAATCTTGTCGCTCCCAGAAATCAATTTCCGATCGATTCATTACTAAGTATTAAGAAAACAGGAGCGGAATGGATTGCTGTGGTACCTTATGCCTTTTGTGATACGGAAACAGCCAATATTCAATTTGGAAATGGAAAGCAATGGTGGGGTGAAACACCTGATGGGATTGAAGCTACTATCCAAATGGCACACAAGATCGGTCTTAAGGTCATGATTAAACCTCACCTCTGGGTGAGAGGACAGGGCTGGGCTGGTGATTTAGATTTCAACAGTGAGGCTGAATGGAGACATTGGGAACAACAGTATTTAGTTTATATAAATACCTTTGCTGAGATTGCTGAAAAAAATGATGTCGAAATGTTCTGTATTGGTACAGAAATAAGACAATCCACCAAGAATAGATCGGTATATTGGTTAGATTTAATCAAGGATGTTAAAAACAAATACAAAGGGAAATTGACTTATGCAGCTAACTGGGATGAATATACCTCCATTAAGTTCTGGAAAGAGTTAGATTATATAGGCGTTGATGCTTATTTCCCTATACATGCTGCAAAAAGTCCTGGAGTTGACGAGCTAAAAGAAGGTTGGAGAAGCTCCAAAGAAGCTCTTGAACTTATAAGTACTACGTACAAAAAGAAAATTTTATTTACAGAATATGGTTATGAAAGTATTGATTATCCCACTATAGGTCATTGGAATGTAAATAAAGATACTTTAGACATTAACTTCCAAAATCAGGCAAATGCCTATCAGGCATTATTTGAGGTTTTTAATGAGCAGGATTGGTGGGCAGGTGGATTTGCCTGGAAATGGCATTTGGATAGCAGAGGAGATCAAAGAGGTACAATTAAAACTTATACACCTCAGCATAAGCCAGCTATGAAAACAATTGAGTCTTATTTTAATTCTCAATAATGAATCGATTATATACTTTTTAACAGTAATTTTTTATGCAGCTATCATTTCAGAAGTCATTTTTTGTACTAGCAACTATTTTTTTATTGTTTGCGGCACTCATTTATGCAAAAACAATACTCTTCCCGATTAGTCTCGCATTAATGTTGGCATTTATTCTATTTCCACTTACAAGGAGAATTGAAAAGTGGGGAGCGAATAATATGTTAGCCGCATTTTTAGCAATACTTATTGCTGTTCTTTTAATTGCTGGTTTTGTGGTTCTGTTTAGTACACAGCTTATCAAAATGTCTGGAGAATTAACTGAGTTTAAGGATAAAATAACTGGTTTGTTCACGGATATACTATATTTCATCAATAAAAATGTGAGCTTCGTTGATAACCTGAGCAGAGAAGAATTGATGAATGAGGCTACTGGTTGGTTGAAAAATTCGGCAGGTTCGCTGTTAGGGAAAACTGTTAATAGTACTACAAATTTCCTAACTAGCTTAATTACCATCTTAATTTACACATTTCTTATCCTTATTTACAGGCAAAGCTTGACCAAAGCTTTTGTAAGGTTTGGTAGTCAAAATAATAAAGATCAAATTTTTAACATGTTGAAGAATATCCAAAGAGTAGGGCAGAAGTACCTATCAGGTATGTTTCTTCTGATAATAATTTTAGGGTTTGCCAATAGCATTGGGCTTTGGATTATAGGTATAGATAGTCCTTTTCTATTCGGCTTTTTAGCAGCCACATTATCGATAATCCCTTATGTAGGTACTACGCTAGGTGCCACTATTCCGGTTTTGTATGCTTTTGTTTCTCATGATGCCTTATGGATGCCGATAGCCATAGCCATTATGTTTTGGGCTATTCAATTAGTAGAGAGTAATTTTCTGAATCCTAAAATTGTTGGGAGTAGCATTAATGTGAATCCTTTGGCTGCCATTATTAGCTTAATTGTAGGTGCTGCAGTATGGGGTGTGGCTGGAATGGTGTTGTTTCTTCCTTTTGCAGCCATGCTAAAGGTTTTTTGTGAACAGTTTGATCAGTTAAAACCTGTGGCTATGCTCATCAATAATGAGGAAGAAAATTCTGGTGGGGGAAAGCTAAAACTATTCGAGGAAATTAAAGGCTGGTTTAAGTAGCGTTTAAGATTGAAGGTTTACCGATTTCGAGTGGAGATTTAACCTATTAGTCTTTACTCTTCAATCATTTAACTCTGCCAGGGTTTTCGTTGATAAAAGCTTTCCAGCTTTTAGGTCCTGCTTTGGCAGCTTTACCTTGAAAATGATGACAAACAGCTACACCTAATGCATCTGTGGCATCTAAAAGCTTAGGGATTTGCTTTATACCAAGTAGCGTTTGTAACATAGCCGCTACTTGTTCCTTGCTGGCATTTCCATTACCGGTTACAGCCATTTTCACCTTTTTAGGTGCATATTCAGTAATAGGTAAATCTTTATTTAAAGCAGCAGCCATTGCAACTCCTTGTGCCCTTCCTAACTTTAACATTGACTGTATATTCTTACCAAAAAACGGAGCTTCTAAAGCAACCTCATCAGGTGAGTAATCCGTTATGAGTGAGCTTACTCGTTCAAATATTTTCCTAAGCTTGATTTCATGATTCGCATATTTCGATAAATGAATTACTCCATATTGAAGCAACTCCATTTTACTGCCGATGATTTGAATAATTCCATAACCCATTACCGATGTACCAGGATCGAGGCCTAAAATTATTTTTTCTGTCTTTGAAGTCTGCTTGCTAACCACCATTATTGTAAAGTTAACATACAATCAGCACTCAGCAATTATATAGTAAGCTCATTTGAAGAAGTATTTCCTCATATCTATAAAAATACTCATCACACTTTTTATTATTTTCTTTCTTTTTGAAAGAATTTATGAGGAAAGAGAGCAATTAATTACAAGTTTTGGCACCTATCAGAGTAATTATTATATAATCGTATTGGTGACACTGTTTATGCCAATTAATTGGTTAATGGAAGTGCTGAAATGGAAAGTTGTTGTTAGTCCCTTAAAACAATTAACCATAAAAGCTGCCATTCCTGGAGTTTTATCGGGAGTATCATTAGGTTTTGTAACTCCTCACGCGGTGGGAGACTATTTTGCTAGAATTTGGTCCATAGATCACAAGGACAGAAAAAAAGTCTTGGGGCCAATATTGGCTGCTCGTAGTTTTCAAATGCTTCCCACTCTTCTTTTTGGCTTAATAGCATTAGGCAGTATACAATATTCAATTGATTTTGATTGGCTTGCTTACTTAAGTGAAATACCACTTGGGTTAACTTTAGGAGGGGTAGGATTATTACTTTTAATGGGCTTTGTTTTTTATAAATATGGTAACAAAATAAAACACTTCAAGTCTTATTTTGAGTTGCTTCTATCTATATCAAAAACACAATATACCCAGCTTTTAGGTTTATCTTTTTTGAGATATGCTGTGTTTTCGCTACAGTTTTTGATGCTACTTTCAGTTTTTGAGGTAGATCTTAGTATTTGGCATCAATTCATGGGTGTAGCCTTCATTTTTCTGATGAAATCAGTTTTACCTACATTCAATTTTTTTAGTGATTTAGGCGTACGAGAGTTTGGCGGAATTATCTATTTTGAATTATTCGGTTTGGTTACGTCTCCTATAATTGCAGCCAGTTTAATACTGTGGTTAATCAACATAGCGTTACCGGCATTAATAGGCTTATTCTTTATTGGAGATTTAAAACTTGATAGGCCATGATAGTGGTTTGGTTAACCATTGTTCTATTTTACGCATTGGTATTAGTGTATTTATCAAATGTTTGGGTCAAAATACCAAAACCAGAAGCTATTAAATGGAATAATAGCTTATCAGTTGCTATTGTAGTAGTTTTCAGAAATGAGGAGGAGAGTCTTCCCAAACTCGTGGGTTCTTTCAAAGATTTACTAATTGAAAAACTATCAATTAATTTCATTTTTATAAACGATCATTCTGAGGATAATTCCATTATGGTTTTGGAGGATTCTTTAAATAATTTCCTTTATCCTTTCGAGATTATAAGCTTGGGATCTCAAGAATCAGGTAAAAAAGCTGGTCTCCAGAAAGCTGTTGAACATAGCACTGCTGATCTTATCTTAACAACCGATGCAGACTGTATGGTTACTCCCCAATGGGTAAATCAAACTATTACTTATTTCGATGATCCATTAATTCAAATGACCACTGGGAATTTAGCGTACAAACGCTCAGGCTTTTTCGGTAAATTAGTTGAGGTAGAGTTAGCAGCAATTATAGGTATAACTGGCACTAGCATTCATTTAGAAGCTGCCGGGATGGCTAATGCCGCAAATATGTGTTTCAGAAGACAAGTCTTTATTGAATCTAATCCTTATGAGCGTAATGAGCATATTTCAACGGGAGATGATGTATTCTTACTAGGGGCTATCAAAGCTGAATATGGTGCATCATCTATAGGTTTTGTGAAGAATTGTTTGGTAGAAACAGAACCACCGAAAACGCTAAACGAGTTTATCAACCAACGCTGGAGATGGGCATCCAAATGGAAATCTGCTAACAAAACAAAGGATCAACTACCAGCAATAGGTGTATGGTTGTTTCACTTGATGTTCGTTACAGGGTTTGTCTTGTCATTACTTTTAGGGAATTATCAACTGGCTCTACTAGCTTTTTTTAGTAAGGCTTTATCTGAGTTTATATTTATCAAAAGTGTATACAGCAGCCAAAAACGTGACTTTCCACTTTTGGCTTTTATTGTGTTAGCGCTTTTTTACAGCCTTTACGTGCTTTTCTTTGGAATAACGGCTAATTTTGTTCCATACAAGTGGAAAGGAAGAGTTTATGGAAGAGCTAACAGATAAAGAGTTTGATTTATTGGATGAGCTTTATTTTGTTCAGAACTATTCTGAACTAAAAGAAGCTTTAAAATGGCAAGATCAAGATATACAATCCCTTTTGAAGGATTTGTCGGCTAAAGGCTATGTTAAACTTCTTTCAGATCATGATACAGAATATATACTTACGGAGTCTAATCAGGAAATCCCCTGGAATTCACTGTATT
Organism: Marivirga atlantica; assembly: GCF_016734805.1. Classification (GTDB taxonomy): domain Bacteria; phylum Bacteroidota; class Bacteroidia; order Cytophagales; family Cyclobacteriaceae; genus Marivirga; species Marivirga atlantica. The sequence goes on along the minus strand of NZ_JAERQG010000005.1, from coordinate 97,792 downwards.
TTTTAGCTACAAAAAAAGGGTTGATGGTGCACAACGGTTTTTAGGGTCAAAATAAAACCAATCATCAAAAAGCCTCATTCTAATTCTACTTTCAATTCTCTATGTATTATCTTCACCTCTTAAATGGAGAATGCAGTCGAAATAGCAAATAGGTTTGAATTAAAGGAGTTGGAATTAAACTCTTTGCTTGAAATTACGCAAGCCATAAATGAGAATGTGCCTGAAGCCTCTTTATACAAAATCTACAATTTTACCCTAAGAGCCAATCTAAGCTTAAACAAGCTTCTCTTAATAGTAAGGGAGGAGGGGCATTGGGTTTGTAAAGTGCAATTTGGCGTTGCCAATGAATATAATGAAGTAATACCTGACCAATCAATTGCGCAGAAAAATACCATTTTACATAAAACAGATTTAGCAGATACGCCATTTGACGAATTTGAGACTGCTATACCTGTGTTTCATAAGGAAAACTTACTTGCGGTGGTTTATTTAGGAGGGATAGCTGAACAAGATCATCCTAAGCATATAGAGAATCATTTAAACTTCATTCAAGCGCTGACTAACATTACAATGGTGGCTATTGAAAATAAAAAAATGGCTCGTGAGCGTTTAGAAAAAGAAGTTTATGAGAAAGAAATGGAAATTGCACAGAAGGTACAGCAATTACTTTTTCCTAAATTTCTACCTGAACAAGATAATTTTAATATCGCTGCGCATTACTCTCCGCATAGCACAGTAGGTGGAGATTACTATGATTGGCATGAGATATCTGATACTGAAAAAATGGTTTGTATAGCTGATGTATCTGGTAAAGGAGTACCGGCCGCATTACTCATGTCAAATTTTCAAGCCTCACTTCGTACACTATTGCGTAAAACAACTGATCTTAGTGAAATTGTGAATGACCTTAACTATCAGGTTTTCCAAAGTGCTAGTGGTGAAAACTTCATAACCTTCTTTATAGCCATAATCGATTTAGAAAAGAAACGTCTAAAATATGTTAATGCCGGTCATAATCCACCTTATTTAATTCAGAATAAAATTACTCACGACCTTAATGATGGTACTTTGGTATTAGGTGCTTTTCCTGAATTACCCTTTCTTAAAATTGGAGAAGTTGCTTTAGAAAGTGAGCAGACGCTATTTTTGTATACAGATGGTTTAACAGAGGCTTTTAATGTTAATGAAGAAGAGTTTGGGCCTGAAAGACTAAGGTTGTTTTTAACCCACCAGGCAGAATCAAACCCGAAAGATTTGGTAGAAAGGGTCTTAGATAGTGTAGATGATTTTGTAGGGGATAGGCCTTTTTCAGATGACATCACTTTGCTAGCTTGTACATTTAATGCTTGATTTAGCCTGGCATAAAACACCCTTACTAATTCAGAAATTATTACCTTCTTTGAGGTGGAGAGAAAATCCTGAGAAGAAAACAATCTATCTCACTTTTGATGATGGACCCATTCCGGAGTTAACCCCGAAAATTCTTCAGATTCTATCAACACACAATGCAGTGGCCACTTTTTTTTGCGTGGGAGATAATATCAGTAAACATCCTGAAATTTTTAAGCAAGTGGTAAGTGCTGGTCATACCGTTGGCAATCATACCTATAATCATGTGAAAGGGTGGAAATTAAATAGTCAGGATTACCTTGAAAATATTGATCTGTGTCAAGCAAAGATTGACGAATTATCTAATCCTAATAAGAAGATTTTCCGACCGCCCTACGGACAAATTAAACCTTCTCAAGCCAATAAACTTAAAAGAAGTGGTTTTAAAATTATTATGTGGGATGTTCTTTCTAAAGACTATGAAACCAATTTAAATCATGAAAAAGCTCTGAATGCAATTATTAATGCCACACGTTCAGGTAGTATAATTGTTTTTCATGATAATATTAAAGCTCAAAATAATGTACTAACTTTACTACCATTGTATATAAATCATTTCAAAAAGAAGGGCTTCAAATTTGAAAGTTTATGAGCGTAGTGTTAGCCACATCTATTGGTTTAATCTTGTTGGTAATTTTAATCGATCTTATTCTTTGGGGTGCTTGGAAACCAAAAGGACAGCAAACTGCTGAATTATCAGGTGACTTACCTTTTGTTTCTATATTACTGGCTGTCCGTAACGAGGTTCATAATGTTAGTCAGACATTAGAGAGCCTCGAAGAATTGGACTATCCAGTTGATAAGTTTGAGGTTTTAATGGGAGATGACCAATCATCTGATGGCAGCACAGAGATATTGAAAAGATGGTCAGAAGAGAATCCACACTTTCAATATGTTGTCATAAAGGAAGGAGAAGGAGAAATGACAGCCAAAGCTAATGTTTTGGCACAACTTGAAAAATATGCTAATGGAGAATATTTGCTGTTTACTGATGCTGATATATCTGTTCCTAAGTCTTGGGTTAAAAAGCATCTGGCATGTCTAAAAGATGATATGGGCATTCAAAGTGGCTTTACGATCATTCAACCCACAGGATTCTTTTCTAGCATGCAAATGATCGATTGGTCGTTGGCTTTGGGTATGGTAAAAATTGTAAGTGGTTGGAAAATTCCTGTTACAGGGGTAGGGAATAATATGATTGTTTCTCGTAAGGCCTATGATGCAGTAGGTGGTTACAGTACTCTTCCATTCTCCGCTACGGAAGATTTTGCCTTGTTTGATGCTATAACCAAAAAAGGATATGGCTTTCAGCAACTCGCTAATCGTGAAAGCCTTGCTAAATCAAAAGCAGAAAATAGCTTTGGAGAACTGCTCCTTCAAAGAAAAAGATGGATGAAAGGGGCCATGCAATTACCTTTTTTTATGATTACATTATTGGTGCTTCAGGCACTATATTATCCTGCTATCATTTTTTTATTAGTTGCCCACCCCTTAATCGGAATTCCTTTATTTGGCCTTAAAACAACATTGCAAAGTCTTTTTATTAATAAAATACACGAGCGACTTGGTGAATACATGCCGCTGGGCCATTTATTTATTTTTGAATTGTATAGTGCAGTCCTATCAATTGTATTATGCTTCTATTATCTATTACCTTTGCCTCTTTCGTGGAAAGGAAGAAAAATTTAATAGTATGATAGAAACACATGCCCACCTCTATGCTGATGCTTTTGATAAAGACAGATCAGAAATGATGGATCGTGCCATTGAGGCAGGAGTAGAAAAATTTTATATGCCAAATATCGATAGTGAGTCGATTGATGGTATGCTGGAGGTAGAAGATAAATATCCGACAGCAATCGCTACCATGGGCTTACATCCATGTTCTATTAAGAAGGACTTTCAGAAAGAATTATATCAAGTGGAGGATTGGTTGGCTAAGCGTAAGTTTGTGGCTATTGGTGAAATAGGGCTTGATTTTTATTGGGATACTACCTATAAAGAACAGCAAATTGAAGCCTTTAAAATTCAGATTGAATGGGCTAAAAAGTATAAGATACCTATTATTATTCATTGTAGAGACTCTTTTGATGAGACTTTGGAATTGGTTAAGACAAATTATAATGAAGATTTAAGAGGAGTGTTTCATTGTTTTTCCGGAACTGCTCAAGAGGCAAAAGATATTGCTGATCTTAATTTTTACATTGGCATAGGAGGTATCGTCACCTTTAAGAATGGAGGTTTGGCTGAGCATATTCCTGAAATAGATTTAGATAATGTGGTTCTTGAAACAGATTGTCCTTATCTAACACCAACTCCTCATAGAGGTAAAAGAAATGAGCCCGTATATTTAGATATCATAGCTCAGAAGATCGCAGACTTAAAGCAAATGCCTAAAAGTGATTTAATTGCAAAAACATCTTCCAACGCTCAAGCACTATTTTCATAATGAGGCCATTTTATGAATTAACACATATTGATACCGCTACTCCAAAAGCTCCTGATCAATCCTTGTTGATTATTTATACGGGTGGAACACTGGGCATGGTATATAATCAAAATGGAGCGTTGGCACCATTCAATTTTGAGAATATATTAGAAGCTATTCCTTCGCTTCGAAATTATAATTTAAAGCTTACAGTAGCATCTTTTAATGAGCTGATTGATTCTTCAAATGTAAGTCCAACTCATTGGGAACAAATTGCTACTTTAATAGAAGATAATTATCATTATATAGATGGCTTTATTGTAATACACGGAACCGATACGATGGCTTTTACTGCTTCTGCAATAAGTTTTATGTTAGAGGGCCTAAATAAGCCGGTAATTTTTACAGGATCTCAACTACCAATAGGTGCTGCCAGATCCGATGCCCGTGAAAACTTAATAACAGCAATTGAAATAGCCTCACAGCGCATAGGAGAGAGGCCTATTGTCTCAGAAGTCTGTATATATTTCAATAATTTACTTTTAAGAGGAAATAGAGCTAAAAAAGTTGAAAGTGTCCAGTTTGATGCCTTCCAAAGTGAAAACTATCCAGTGCTTGCAGAAGCGGGTGTTATAATTGAATATAATTTTTCTGCACTGAAGCCGTATGAGCCAGATGCCACACTAAATGTTAGAAAAAATCTAAAACAGGAAGTAGCGATTCTTAAGATTTTCCCTGGTATGTCAAAAACATTTCTAGAATCCATTTTGAATAGTCCTGGTCTTAAAGGTTTGGTTATTGAAACATTTGGTGCCGGTAATGCTCCATCTAATCAATGGTTTATCGATTTATTGAAAGAAGCTATTGATAGAGGATTATTAGTAGTCAACGTCTCTCAGTGTATGGGGGGTAAAGTGATACAGGGCAGGTATCAGACAAGTAAGGACTTGGCCGGCATAGGAGTTATAAGTGGTAGTGATATTACGACTGAGGCTGCTATTACAAAGCTTATGTATATACTTAGTTATCTTGATAAAGTAGATGAGCAACGAATGTACTTAGTCAAGCCGCTAAGAGGTGAAATGGAATAGGTGGGGTGCTAAGTGTTTAAGATACAATAAGTTGTGTTTTGTAAATGGTGTTCAATATAATTATTCTTTGAGTATAGTGACGAAATGCTTGTATGAACACTTTTTAATTGATTTATTTGCAGTTGGTAAAATAACAGGAGAGGTGCCAGAGTGGTCGATCGGGCTCGCCTGGAAAGTGAGTGTGCCTTCACGGGTACCGAGGGTTCGAATCCCTCCCTCTCCGCAAAATTTATATTTTACACGGTTTATTACTATTTTTACTTAAATAATATACTGAATACCCAAAGAAGTGCTTAAAAAATTTTCTGTTTGGGTATATTTGTGTAAAATTGGATTCTGATTAATTTAAATTTTGAACAACAAACAAAAAAAGAGAATTTCTAAAAACGTAACTATGAAAAAGCTATTTGTCTTAATGATGATGGCCGGTGCATTGACATTCGGTTTCGCAGGCAACGCTGTTGCTCAAGCTGAGGAGGCTTCTATGGAAGATACAACTTCAATGGATGGTGATTCAGCAATGATGGAAAATAATGATTCAACAGCTATGGATGCTGCGGAAGAAGATACATTAGCTACAGCAGTTGTAGAGGAAGAAGATGTGGTTGAAGAAAAAGGTTTCCACCAAATTGTTAAAGAAAAATTTATCGAAGGTGGTTGGGAGTTCATGTCTGTAGTATTGATTTGTCTTATCTTAGGATTAGCAATTGCTATTGAAAGAATCATCACACTTAACCTTGCTACTACTAACACTACTAAATTATTGGCCAATGTAGAAGATGCATTAAACCAGGGTGGTGTTGAAGCTGCTAAAGAGTATACTAAAAATACAAGAGGTCCTGTTGCTTCTATCTTTACTCAAGGTCTTATGAGAATGTCAGAAGGTATTGAAATGGTTGAAAAGTCAGTTATTTCTTACGGATCTGTTGAAATGGGACGTTTAGAGCGAGGATTAGTATGGATTTCATTATTCATTGCTCTTGCTCCAATGCTTGGTTTCATGGGTACGGTAATTGGTATGATTGGTGCCTTTGATGCTATTGAAGCTGCTGGTGATATTTCTCCTTCATTGGTTGCAGGTGGTATTAAAGTAGCCCTTTTAACAACAGTAGGTGGTCTAATTGTTGCAGTAATTCTACAATTATTCTACAACTATTGCGTTTCTAAAGTAGATTCTTTAGTTAACCAAATGGAAGATGCTTCAATTGCTTTAGTAGATATTCTAGTTAAGCATAATCTTTCTAAGTAATTTTAAACTTTTAAAATCTACTTTATGCAAGAATCATTTGTAAATATTCTGCTATACGGTGCTTATCTTTTGGTTTTCTTAGCAGCTCTTGGTGCTATAATATTACCATTAGTTAATGCATTGAGTAATCCTAAATCGCTATTAAAGTCAGTTGCTGGTATCGTAGCGTTAGGAGTTGTATTTTTAATTTCATGGGCCGTTGCAGGCAATGAGGTTACTCCATTATACACTAAGTTTGATATAAATAGTGCATCATCACAAGTTATTGGTGGTGTATTAATTACAACTTATGCATTGATGGGGATTGCTATAATTTCAATTATTTATTCTGAAGTAGCTAAACTTTTAAGATAATGGCTAGAGGTAAATCAAGACAATCAGCGGAGGTTAATGCAGGTTCAATGGCGGATATCGCCTTCTTGCTTCTAATCTTCTTTCTTGTGACTACTACCATTGCTTCTGATAAAGGACTTACTATTACGCTGCCACCAGAGCCGGATGATGCTGAAAAAGTTGATGTTGTAATTAAAGAGAGAAATCTTTTTAAGGTTGCCATTAACTCTAATGATGATCTTTTGGTAGAAGGTGAGAGATTAGATGATTTTATGGAGATTAAAGAGATGCTTGTTGAGCATATTTTGAATCCTACTAAATCTGAAAAATTCGCTGAAGCCCCTAAAGAGGCAATTGTATCGTTTAAAACGGATAGAGGTACAAGTTATGAAATGTACATCAATGTTTTAGATCAGTTGCAAGGCGCATATTATGAAATATATGCTGAAAGAGCTGGAATATCTGTTGAAGAATATAGAACTCTTGATCTTGGTAATCCAAGAGAAAAAGCCCTTTATAACAAGGGTAAAGGTGAGGGTGAAAATGAGCTTCCAATGGCTATTTCAATTGCAGAACCAACTAACGTAGGAGGATAAGATATGTCAAAGTTTAAGAAAAAAACCAATACAAGTCAGGATATTCCTACTTCGGCTTTGCCTGATATTATCTTTATGCTTTTATTCTTTTTCATGGTAACGACTGTACTCCGTGAAACAGATATATTGGTAGAGCAAAATATTCCTAAAGCTGAGCAGTTAAAGAAACTTGAGCGTAAGTCACTAGTGAGCTATTTATATATAGGAGAGCCTAAGAACCCAGAGAAATTTGGTACTGAGGCTAAACTACAAGCGAACGATGTATTTATTGAGCCTCAAGATTTATTGCTTTGGGTATCAAAAGAGAAAGATAAATTATCTGAAGCTGAGAGAGATAAGATTACCATCGCATTGAAGGTTGATAGTGATGCCAAAATGGGTATTGTGTCTGATGTTCAGCAGAAGTTACGTAAAGCAAATGCACGTAAATTGATGTATAACGTTTTAAAGCGTACAGATAAAGATTTACTGTAATTGCAGTTAAAATTTACTAACCCTGACTAATTTAATTAGTCGGGGTTTTTTATGTCATATTAACAATAGGACTTTTGCAAAATAAGAAAAGCATCAATGCATGGTGCATGTATGATTGGGCCAACTCCGTCTATTCATTAGTTATTAAATCTTCCATATTTCCTGTTTTCTATAACACAGCTACACTAAAAGCATTTGATGGCGAAATTGTAAATTTCTTTGGTTTCGAATTCATCAATACAGCGCTGTATTCCTTTGCTATTGCTTTTAGTTTCTTGGTTATTGCTATCCTTTCTCCTTTTCTCTCTGGAATTGCAGATTATACGGATAGTAAAAAATCATTCATGAAGTTTTTCACATATATGGGGGCTTTATCCTGTATGGGACTGTTTTTCTTTACTGGTAAGAATATTGAATGGGCTATAATCTGTTCTATATTTGCCAGCATTGGCTATACTGGTAGCTTAGTATTTTACAACTCTTTTCTTCCGGTAATTACAACCCCAGATCAATTTGATAGGGTAAGCGCAAAGGGTTTTTCTTTAGGTTATGTAGGAAGCCTCATTTTACTCATTATCAATTTGGTGTGTATATCCAACCCTTCATGGTTTGGGCTTGAGCAAACCGGTATAATAGCAAGAATTTCGTTTCTAACTGTTGGCTTGTGGTGGTTGGGCTTTGCACAAATTACGTTTCGAGGTTTAAAAGCTGAAAAAGGACATCCTCTACAGAATGAGCATTGGTTGTTAAAGGGTTATAAGGAATTGCTAAATGTCGTGAATTTAGTGAGACAAATGCCAATTCTTAAAACTTACTTAGTTTCATTCTTTTTTTATAGCATGGGAGTACAAACTGTAATGTATATGGCCGCTAGTTTTGGAAGTAAGGAATTAAATCTACCAGGCCCTAAGCTGATTATGACTGTATTAATTATAAATGCTGTCGCTATTGCTGGTGCTTATTTCTTTGCTTGGTATTCTAAAAAGTATAGCAATAAAGCTTCTTTACTTTTCATGCTTATAATTTGGGTAGGGATATGTATATACGCCTATTTTGTATATACCGATTATCAGTTTTATATCCTTGCATTTGTTGTAGGCTTGGTGATGGGAGGGATACAATCTTTATCAAGAAGCACTTATTCCAAACTGATACCACGAGAAACTCATGACCATGCTTCATTCTTTAGTTTTTATGATGTTACCGAAAAGATAGCTGTAGTAATAGGTACATTATCTTATGGGTTAATTGAAGAGTTGACGGGAAGCATGAGAAATAGCACAATTGCTCTAGGTTTCTTCTTTTTAATAGGAATAATTATATTAAGTTTTGCCAAACTAAATGAGAAAACAAATAAGAAGGTTTTAGCAGGCTAACTCAACTTTCCTCGAGATTACCGTATTTTTCTTCCATAATGCGTTCTTTTCTGCGCATTTCTTCTTGAGTAGCTTCAAGCTCCTCCATGTTTTGTCTAAGCTCTTCCTCTTGGGCTCTCATCTCCTCAGCTTGAGATTGTAATTGCTCAACCATAAGCTTTGTACGCTCGTTATTTTTGGCAGTTGCAATGGCTGAAGCAATGTATTCTCCAGCCTTCTCAAGGAATTCGATTTCATGCTTTTCATAAGCTTTAAATGAGGCCATTTCAATGATTGCCCGAATTTGTTCGTTGTAAATCATTGGAACTACAATGATACTTGTAGGAGTAGCATCACCTAACCCTGATTTAATATGGTGGTAATTCTGCGGTATTTCAGTTAAATGAATGGTGTCTTTTTCTTTATACGCCTGACCTACCAGTCCCTGACCTATTTCAACTTTCTTGTTTACGTATTTTTTGCGATCAAAAGCATAAACTCCTCTTAAATCAAGGTATTCTTCTGTAGTATCTTCATCTTTATTATAAACAAATAAACCGGCTTGTTGTGCCCCCATTGTCTCACATAAATATTTGGTGGCTTCATAGGTCAGCTTATTCATATCCTGCTCACTATTTCTTATAATCTCAGATAGCTTTGAAATGCCCTCATTTAACCAGATGCGTTTTTTATTTTCAACATCAACGTTTTTCATCCGTTCTTTCATCTGCCTTAATTGTCCCACAAGATTGTGTTTATTGAGTTCTTCATTTTCGGCAGTTAAACCTTCCCATTGAACCTCGTAATCTCCACTCGATACTTTATCAACATATTCTGCTGCTTTCTTAAAGTTACTTATTGATGTTTGAAGAATTTGCTTGGCTCCGCGAAAACGTTTGTCCCCATCATTAAATACATATTCTTTATTGTTTTCCCTAAGCTCCATTAACAACTTAGTTCGGGCCTTTTCTTCTCTTCGCAATTTAGTAATTACAAAAATGAGTGTAGGTAGCCCTATAATTAATAGCAAAAGCTGTACAATTGTGTTGCTTAAAACAGCTTCTTCATACCTTTTTTCGGCTTTTTTAACTAACTGCTCTTCGTATGGTCTAAGTTTGCTGATAAATCTATCATTGATTTCGAAAAACTGTTTGCCATAATCTTCAGCAAGAATGGATTTATAACCTTCCAGATCGTCATTCTTCAATTTTGTGATCATATCTTCATAGAGCTGAATGTATCTATCAAAGCCATCTTTAACAGCTCTGTAGTTTTGTGGATCTCGATAGCCCTGAATTTGAAGTAAACTATCAAGTGTTTTGAAGTTTTTGAGATTAGCTTCTTCAGCCATCTCTACTGACCAAAACATAAAACGCTCCTCATCCATAAGTGCATAACCTCTTCCGCTTATATCCATTTGTCGGATATTTAAAAAGGCTTCATCAACTGTTCGCAAAACCAAATCAGTTTGCTCTTTTACCTCAAGAGCATTTTCCATCACACTATTGTTGTAAAAAGAAAGTGTAACGCTACACACAATGAGTATACTAACTAAGTAAATAGCAATAGTGACTAAATGATTTTTGAAGAATTTTCTCATGGTTTCAGTTTCTATATCATCTAAAGTAATAATTCTTTTGGGCTTTCACCATTTTTAAATATTCTTATTAGAAATGTTCAATCCCATTTACAGATTCAATTTGCCGACCATAAAATTCTGTATTTAAACGAAAGTTAACTCATCTAATTTGTGTATTTTCATTTTTCACAAAACCTAAATACCATTATGAGAAAACTTTTACTGCTTGGTTTTTTACTGAGCTTTATATCTGTTAAGGCTCAGGTGACCTTCCCTACCAATGGGGTTAAGGATGAACGACCTGACATTTATGCCTTCACTAATGCAACATTGCATGTTGATTATCAAACGGTAATTGAAAATGCAACCTTGCTTATAAAGGAAGATAGGGTAGTAGCCTCGGGAACTAGCGTAAGCATTCCTCAAGGAGCTACTCAAATAGACCTGAAGGGAAAGCATATCTATCCATCTTTTATCGAATTATCTTCGAAAATCGGATTACCTGATGCTAGTTCTTCACGTTCTAGAAATCCTGTTTACAATCCTGAAATAAAAGGTGCTTTTAATGCTAATGATGCTATCAAGTCATATTTTGATGCAGTATCCGAATTCAAGATGAATGATTCTGAAGCTGATAAATTGAGAAAGGCAGGTTTCGGTGTTGCCTTAACTCATAGCAAAGATGGTTTGGTTAGAGGTACTGGTGCATTAGTGGCCCTAAGAGATGCTAAAGAGAATGAAGTAATCTTAAAAGAGAAGGCTTCTTCGCATTTTTCTTTTGATAAAGGCTCATCCAGAATGGATAACCCTAGTTCATTGATGGGATCAATAGCTCTAATTAAGCAGACATACTTAAATGCTAATTGGTACAAAAATCAGGATGAACTAGTTGATTTATCTTTAGCTGCTTTCAATGAGAATAGAAGTTTACCGCAGTTTTTTGAAGCGGGTAGAGATAAGTTGTTTGTATTGAGAGCTGATCAGTTAGGAGATGAGATGGGAGTCCAGTATATCATTAAAGGTGCTGGTGATGAATACCAACGGCTTGATGAAATTAAAGCAACAAATGCAACATTAGTTGTTCCTGTTAATTTTCCTGATGCGTACGATGTGGAAGATCCTTTTAATGCTATTAATGTCGGTTATGACGATATGAAGCATTGGGAGTTTGCAGCACATAACCTAAAAATGTTGAATGATAAGGGTATTACATTTGCCATCACATCTGATGATTTGAAAGATGCATCTAAATTATCTGCTATGCTTGAAAAAGCAGTTGAAGCAGGTCTCTCGGAAGATGTTGCCTTAAAAGCTTTAACCTATACGCCTGCTCAATTGCTTAATGTACAAAATGACTTGGGTAGCCTCTCTAATGGAAAGATAGCCAATTTCATAGTTACTGATGGTTCGCCTTTTAAAAAGGATACAAAGATTTATCAAAACTGGGTACAAGGTAAAAAGCATGAGTACACAACTTTGGATACAGAGGATTTGGCTGGTAAATACAATTTATCAATTGACGGAAATAGTTATGATCTGGAAGTCAGTGGTGAACCAGGTAAACAATCTTTCAAAATTATAATAAACGATTCCACTAAATGGGATGTGAAGTCATCTATGAAGAAAGAGTTGATTACACTTTCGTTTATGCCTGAAGACGATAATTTTGAAGGAAAACTGAGATTGTCAGGCTGGAAAACAGAAAACGGATTTTCCGGTAATACCCAACTTGCTAGTGGTGAATGGGTGAATTGGACTGCAGAGCGAACTGGCGATTTAGAAACCAAGGAAGACGAAAAGAAAGATGAAGAAAAAAAAGAAGAGGAAGAGGATGAAAAGGATGAGATAGGTGATCTTATCTATCCATTTACTGCTTTTGGTCAACCTGAGAAACCTAAGGCTGAAACGATACTCATAAAAAATGCAACTGTATGGACCAATGAAGATGCAGGTGTACTAGAAAATACTGATGTATTACTTGATGGTGGTAAAATCAGTAAAATAGGTAAAGACCTTTCAGCTGGTTCGGCAAGAGTTATAGATGGTACTGGTAAGCATTTAACTGCAGGTATTGTTGATGAACATTCTCACATTGCAATTAGCTATGGTGTTAACGAAGGTTCAGAAGCAATAACTGCTGAAGTGAATATAGAAGATGTTGTTAATTCGGAAGACATCAATATTTACAGACAGCTCTCAGGTGGTACTACAACTTCTCAACTATTACATGGTTCAGCTAACCCAATTGGAGGTCGATCTGCTATTGTAAAGCTTAAGTGGGGTTATGGTCCTGAAGAAATGAAAATCAAAGGAGCAGATAAGTTTATCAAGTTTGCACTTGGTGAAAATGTGAAGCAGTCTAACTGGGGTAGTGACTATGACGAACGTTTCCCTCAAACAAGAATGGGAGTGGAGCAAGTATATGTTGATGCTTTCACCAGAGCTAGAGAGTATGAGGCTGAATGGAAAAAGTATAATGGCTTATCGAAACGAGATAAAGCTAATGCTACTGCTCCAAGAAGAGATTTAGAACTTGAAACATTAGTTGAAATCTTAAATAGTAAAAGATTTATCACTTGCCACTCATACGTACAATCTGAAATTAATATGTTAATGAATGTTGCCGAAGATTTTGATTTCAGAATCAATACTTTCACGCACATATTAGAGGGTTATAAAGTAGCGGATAAAATGAAGAGTCATGGTGTTGGTGGATCAACATTCTCAGATTGGTGGGCTTATAAGTTCGAGGTAAATGATGCTATCCCTTATAATGCAGCACTAATGAATGGAGAAGGTGTAGTTACTGCTATTAATTCGGATGATGCTGAAATGGGTAGAAGACTTAATCAGGAAGCTGCTAAAACGGTTAAATACGGTGGCGTAGCTGAGCAGGAAGCGCTAAAAATGGTAACACTAAATCCTGCTAAACTATTACACCTTGATGACCGCATTGGTAGTATTAAAGAAGGTAAAGATGGAGATGTGGTGCTATGGAGTGATCATCCGTTATCTATTTATGCCAAGGCAGAAAAAACGATTATAGAGGGTGCGGTATTCTTTGATGCTGACAAGCAGGAAGAAATGCAGGAAGCTATCCAAAAAGAAAGAGCTCGTTTAATAGCTAAAATGCAGGGTGATAAGAAGAAGGGTAAAGCAACTCAAAAGCCTACGCCTAAATCAAATATCATCTATCATTGTGAAACAGAAATCGATTTCTTCTCATCCTTAAAATAATATTATGCAAAAGTTGATAAAAAATATTTCATATATAATGGCTTTTGTACTCATATGTACAGTGGCAAAAGCTCAGGTTCCGGCCCCTGGTGATAAGCAGGAAAAGCCCATTGCTATCATGAATGTAACAGCACATATTGGTAATGGAGAAGTTATTGATAATGCAGTAATCACATTTGAAAATGGTAAGATTACCAATGTAGCTAATGCAGCAAATGTAAGAATGGACTTATCATCCTTTGAAGTAGTTCAGGCTGAAGGTATGCACGCCTATCCAGGATTGATAGCTTTAAATACTATTTTAGGGCTTGAAGAGATAGCAGCTGTAAGATCTACAAGAGATCAGGACGAAGTAGGACAATTCAATCCTAATGTGAGGGCAATTATTGCTTATAATACTGATTCAGAGATAATCCCTACTACTAGATTCAATGGCGTACTTTATGGTCAAGTTACCCCTAGAGGTGGAAGAATATCGGGTTCATCATCAGTTGTTGATTTAGACGCCTGGAATTGGGAAGATGCTTTGTTAAAAGAAGATGAAGGAATCCATTTAAACTGGCCGTCCCAAATGCTTTACCCACGCTGGTGGTTAGGTGAAACCGACTGGAGAGAGAACAAACAATATGACGAGCAGTATGATGAGGTTAAAACTTTCTTTCAGGATGCTATGTCATATGGGAAATTAAGTAATCTGGAAGCGCCTAACCTAAAGTTGGCAGCAATGCAAGGCCTTTATGATGGCTCAAAAACTCTATACATTCATGTTGACAGAGCAAAAGAAATAATAGAGTCAGTTCAGTTTGCTAAAAATCAGGGAGTTGAAAAAGTGGTTGTAGTGGGTGCTGCTCAGGCTTATTATGTAAAGGATTTCCTAAAAGAGCATAATATTCCAGTAATTCTTGCAGATACTCATAGGTTACCACAATCCGCTGATAGTCCTGTTGATATGCCTTATAAATTACCAGGTTTGTTAAAAGAAGCGGGTATCAAGGTTGTAATTGGACAATGGGATGAACTTATGAAAGTGAGAAACCTTCCTTTTGGAGTAGGTACAGCTGCAGCTTATAATTTAGGAAAAGAAGAGGCACTAAAGATGATTACTTTAAATGCCGCTGAAATACTTGGCGTGCAAGATCAGATAGGAACACTAGAATCAGGAAAACTGGCAAGTATTGTGATCTCAGAAGGTGATTTGTTGGATATGAAATCTAATAAATTATCACATGTGTTTATCGAAGGTAGAAAAGTAACACTTGATGCACATCAACAAAGACTTTATAAAAAGTTCAAAGAGAAATACGAAGAACAAGAGTAATTACTTCAAAGCCTTCCGATTGTAATCGGAAGGCTTTTTTATGTTCCAATATTTAGGTGTTTTACCCATGTATTTCTTTTTGGGTATGTTGTTATTTATTTCTTCAAATTCGATGAACGGTATATAAGTTAGATTCATTTTTTGTACATTTTATTTGTGAAAACCTGTTCCATTATATTATCGCTTATTTTCGGCACACTTTTTACTGTACAGGTAAAGGCTCAAACTCACACAGTTGAAGCGCTTGAAAATCAGTTGGAAAATACAGAAGTGGCAGTTGATAGGGTTGATCTGCTCAATGAACTTGCTTATGAGTTAAGGTCTAAAGACTTTGACAAAGCGATTGTATATGCCACTGAGGCTTATGATATCAGCAAAAACAACAACTACCATTATGGCCTTGTCAGTGCACTATCCAACTCGGGGTTGATCTACCAATACAAAGGCGAATACGATAAGTCTTTACAGAAATTTTATGAAGGTTTAAAAAAATTAGATGAAAACCCTGATCTACTGCTTGAGGCCAGGGTACTCAATAATATAGGTAACTTATACTGGAGAACTAATGATAGAAAAAAGGCTTACGACTATTATAAACAGTCATATGCTATTCGGAAAGAGGCTCAGGATTCATTGGGTATGGCCAAAGTACTAGGCAATTTGGGTAATTCAGCGAATTCCGTATTACACGATAAAGACTCAGCCAGATATTACTATAACAAAGCGCTTGAGTTGTTTATAGCTTTAAATGATTCTAATGGACTCTCTATTACCTATTCTAATTTAGGTAATATTGAAAATAATGCTGGCAGCAGAGAAAAAGCAGTTGAGCTTTATCATCAATCATTGAAAATTGATAAAGCCTTAAATAGCTTATATGGTACTACCTTCGCTTATTCTAATTTAGGTAATGTTCATGCTAAATTAAATAATACGGATTCCGCCATCTACTATTATGAGGCACTTTTAGCAACAGCTGAAGAATTAAAATCGCTGCCAAGAAAAAGGCAAGCCTACCAAAGACTCTACGGGCTTTATGCTGATATGAATGACTACAAAAAAGCATTCGAATATTTACAATTATTTAATGAGGTTGATGATTCACTCATGAATAAAAATATTAAAAATCGAATGGCTGATATGCAGCTCAAATTTGATAATGATTTAAAGCAAAATGAGATTGATCTACTAAAAAGTAAGAGTGAGATAAACCGATCGGAGATAGATAAGAAATACTGGCAGAATTTATTTCTGATACTCATTTTAATAACAGTGGCTATTATTGCTGTAGGTATTTGGTTGAGGTATAGAACCAAAACGAGGCTATATGATGAGCTTGAAAAGAAGTCAAAAGAATTGGAAGAAGCCAAGCAAATGATTGAAGAACGTAATCAGGAGCTTATCTCTATTAATGAAAGCCTCGAAGATAAGGTAATTAGCAGAACACAGGAGCTTAATGAATCATATCAGAACCTTTTGATTTCAAATCAACGCTTAGATCATTTTACCTATAGAAGTGCTCATGATTTGAAAGGTCCTATCGCAAGCATTTTAGGTTTAACCAATTTGTTGAAAGTTGAATTGGATAATTCTGAAAATCAACAGGCATTACAGTATGTAGAATTGGTGAATAAGACTTCGTTAAAGATGGAGAATCTACTAAAAAGGATCATCCAAAGTAGTCAGCTAAATCAGACCATTGTTAAGAAAACGGAGTTTCTGATCGAAGATCTTTTGAAGCAAGTTTCCGAGATTATTAAACTTAATGATTTTAATAACAGAATTGGAATAAGCTACAAGCTTGATGCTGAACATAAAATTTATACCGATGCATCTGTATTACAAATAATATTGCGCTACCTGGTGAATAACAGTATACAATACTTAGATCCTCATAAGGAGCAGCATGAGATAATCTTTAAAACAGCAAGTTCTCCAAGCGGATTTTATCAAATCCACGTTTTAGATAATGGAGTAGGAGTAGACCCTCAATTAGTGCCAGATTTATTTAATATGTTTAGCAAGGGCAGCAGTGAGGCTCAAAATCCTGGCTTAGGTTTGTATGACGCTAATTTACTTGCCGAAAAAATAGGAGGTGAGGTATTCTTCGATGATACAGATGAAGAATACACTCATTTTGTAGTTTCCTTTCCATCAAAAAAAGATTAATAAAGCACTCTAAACTTAATGGTGTGCTGAATATTCTTTAGGGATTGTATCAATTCTTGAGGATAAGCTTTGTTGATATCCGTAATCACATAGCCAATTTTTTCATTTGTCTTTAAGTACTGACCAACAATATTGATTTCATGTTCAGCAAAAAGCTGATTCATTTTAGCAATTATACCTGGTACATTATGATGGATATGAATCAGCCTGTGCGCATTCTGAAGTTTCGGTAACTGAAGGTTAGGGAAATTAACAGAGTTCGTGGTAGTACCTGTATTGATATATTCCATAATTCTATTGGGAACAAATTCCCCAATATTTTCTTGTGCTTCTTCTGTGCTTCCACCAATATGTGGAGTTAGGATTACATTAGGCAAACCAATTAATTCACTTTCAAATGGTTCATCATTACTTTTTGGCTCTTTTGGAAATACATCAACTGCACAACCTGCTACCTTTTTACTTTCAATGGCATTCTTTAAATCACCAATATTCACCACGTGACCTCTACTCAAATTAATGAATATGACCTGATCTTTCATTTTACTAAAAGCTTCGGCTGTTATTAGCTCCTTATTTTCAGGTCTACCATCAACATGCAGGGTGATAATGTCACTTGTACTCAATAATTCATCGAGAGAATCAAGTTTGGTGGCATTGCCTAAAGCAAGTTTTTCTTCTAAATCATAATAGTAAACATCTAAACCCATGCTTTCGGCAAGTACTGAAAGTTGAGCACCAATATTGCCATAACCAATTATGCCAAGCTTTTTACCTCTTATTTCTTTGCTTCCTTTGGCAGATTTATCCCACTTTCCCTGATGCATAGCTACTGACTTATCGAAAATGTTTCTGATAAGCATGATGATAGAGCCAATAGCTAATTCCACCACAGAACGTGTATTACTAAAAGGTGCATTGAAAACTGCAATGCCTTTTTCCTGGCAGGCTTCCAAATCAATCTGATTAGTGCCAATGCAAAAAGCGCCAACGGCCATTAACCTGTCAGCGGATTCAATCACTTTCTTGGTAACCTGTGTTTTAGACCTGATACCTAATATTGAAACACCTTTAATCTTTTCACAAAGCTCGTCTTCATCCAATCCTGCCGGATATACTTCAACAGAGAAACCTTCATTTTTAAGTAATTCAAAAGCCTTAGGATGCACATTTTCCAGCAATAAAACCTTTATTCTATTCTTTGGGTACGAAAATGCAGAGGCAATTTTCTGCTCAAACAAAACTTCATCTAAAGAAGGGGCTTCGTGATCAGCTTTTTCAACTACTTGTTCTCTCTTCACATTTTCAGTGAAAGCATAGAATTTATTTGCCAATCCGGCTGCTTTAATTTCATAATCGTTATGGCCGTCACCAATTACATAAATGTCGCCATCTAAATCTAATGATTTAATAACCTCTGCTTTGCCACCATCCTTTGAGAGTGGGTTGTCTTCGTCAAAACCTATCACATCACCATCCTCATTAAATACCAATTGATTGGCAAAAATATGATCGGGTAAAACCCCTAAATCTGTAACGATGGGTTCAATATATTCCTTAAAGCCATTTGATATCACATAAATTTGATTGGCATAACTTCTAAAGAAGTCCTTATTTCTTTTGAAGGAAGCAGAAACCTGACCTTTTAAAGCATCAATTAATGGGACAAGGTGTGATTTGTTGGCCTCCAATAGCAAAAG
Source organism: Marivirga atlantica (assembly GCF_016734805.1). Lineage (GTDB taxonomy): Bacteria > Bacteroidota > Bacteroidia > Cytophagales > Cyclobacteriaceae > Marivirga > Marivirga atlantica. Next base: position 78,874 of record NZ_JAERQG010000005.1, on the reverse strand, counting down.
CCTATCTTTGAGCGAAGACCTAAATGACATTTCACCATTCATTCCTTTATCGGTAAGTTCTTTAATTTTTGCTTCAACGGCTGCTTTTTTTGGGCTTCCTTGTAGTGAAATGGAAGCTAGTAAATCCATTGCTTCAACACGTGTTAAGGTGCTGTCGAAATCGATGATGAAATATTTATCCATAAAAGGATTTAAATTTTGAAGGTGAAATTAATTCTTTTTAGGCTGCATAAATTCTAATCCTGAACGTACATGCAAATCTCGTTGAGGAAATGGTATTTCAATATTATTTTCAGAGAATCTTTTAAACACCTCGTAATAAACCTGGCTTTTCAAGTTGTTTGGTCTCTGCGTGTATTCCGATGTCCAGATAATTAGGTTAAAATTTAGCGAGCTATCGCCATAAGCATCGAACCATAAATCAGGTTTAGGCTCTTTTAAAATACCTGATATGCTATCAGCCGCGTCAATAACTACTTGCCTCACTTTTTGAGGGTCCTCATTATAGGAAACGCCTATTGGGATTTTAAACCTGACAATGGAATCATTATGACTCCAGTTAATTACCCTACTGTTGATGAATTCTGAATTAGGTACAATTACCGAAATATTGTCGTTGGTGACTACCGTTGTGCTTCTCATAGAAATGGATTGCACATCACCATTAATATCACCCACTTCAATTCTATCACCAACTTTAATAGGCCTTTCGAAAAGAATGATGATACCCGAAATGAAGTTGTTAGTAATATTTTGAAGTCCAAAACCGATACCAACACCTAACGCACCTGCTAGCAGACTTAAGGTGCTAAGGTCAAAGCCAACTGTTTGAAAAATGGTGATAAACCCAATTACAATGAGTGAGTACCTAAAAATGGTGCCTATGGAAGCCTCAATGCCTGGGTCTTTGATGTATCTGCTTAATATTCTACTTACCAGTAAATTGCTTAATCTTTTAGATGCAAAAATAAGAAGTACAGTAGCAATCATTATGTAAAATAGGGTGAGGATAGTAAAATCTGTCCCTTTTACTTCAAAGATAGTAACATGCAGAATGTCATTAAGCTTGCCGAGTATCTCCCAAAATGTATTGCTTACAGTATCCATAATTCTAAGATATGTATTATGGTATTAAAAGCGAAGAATCACCGTATGAAAGAAAACGATATTCATTGTTTAGTGCTTCCTGATAAACCTTTTTCCAGTCATCTCCCAAAAATGAAGCAATAAGTAGTATCAAAGTAGACTCAGGTTGATGGAAATTCGTAATTAATCCATCAACTACTTGAAATTTGTAACCCGGGAAAATAAAAATCTCAGTATCGCCATATAAAGTGGTTAAATCATTTTTCCTCATATAATTGAGAATGGCCTTAAAAGATTCATTTCGATTCGGAAGGTTATCAAAACCTATTTCGTAAGGGACAAGCTTTCCGATTCTAAATTCACTATTTATGCCATTCAATAGCTGTACGCCAAACCAATAGGCGCTTTCCAAACTACGAACGCTAGTAGTGCCAACAGCCACAATTTGCTTAGTGCTTTCAGCCAAAAACTCAATAGTTTCAAGTTCAATCTGTATTTGCTCATTATGCATGGGATGCTTCAATACATTATCTTCCTTAATGGGTTGAAATGTTCCGGCACCAACGTGCAAGGTGAGATACTTCATGGCGTGACCAGCACTCTTCAGTTCGCTCAATATTTCATCTGTAAAGTGTAGGCCTGCTGTAGGTGCGGCCACTGCTCCATCTTTCTCTGAATATACTGTTTGATACCTGGGCTTATCACTTTCCTCTGCCTTTCTATTCAAATAGGGTGGAAGTGGAGTAGTTCCCATCAACTCAACTATTTCCACAAAAGCCAATTCAGGTAAATCCCAATTGAAAGCAATCAGATTTTGATCGTAATCATCATAAGAAGCTGTTACTTTTACTTTTCCCTTTTCTGTTTCAAAAAATCTTGATAATGAAGTACCGTCTTTCCATCTTTTTCTATTACCTATCATGCACTGCCAGCTAGTTGAGCCAGTGACAGACATAGCCTGAGTTACTTCTTTATAAGGTTTCACTGGAGACAAAAGAAATATTTCTATTGAAGCACCAGTATCTTTCTGAAATTGAAGACGGGCAGGAATTACTTTGGTATTGTTGAAAACAAGTGTGCTGTCGCTTGGTAAATGCTCACCAATATTGTAAAAATGCCTGTTCGCTATTTCACCTTTATTATAAACCAACAATTTCGAGGCACTGCGGTTTGCTAAAGGATATTTGGCTATTTTTGAATCAGGTAGTTCATACCTGTAAGCATCTAACTTAATATTATTAGCTATTTCTTCAATCTTACTCATGTGTTTCAAAATCAAAATGCAAAGATAATGATTGAAGGGCTGTAGCCTAAATAAACCATCATTTATGCAGATTACTTCCGTTGAAATTCAGGAACATACTTTACGATTTAGATTTGAAGCAGGTACTTCAAGAGGAACGCTTAAAGAGAAGAAAACCTGGTATTTAAAGCTTTACAATGAGGGTAATTTAATAGGGATAGGAGAGGCTGGTCCACTGAAAGGATTAAGCATAGAAAATATTGATGAAATGCCTGCTCAGCTTGAACTTTTAAAATCAAAACTGGAAGGTCAGCAGATTCCTGATAGTATGGAAGCAGTGCTAGAGTTAGCGGAGAAATTGACCAATGATGCTTTTCCATCTATTCGTTTTGCAGTGGAAACGGCCTTGTTAAATGCTCTTTATAAAGATAAAACCATCTTTCCTTCCGATTTTGTCAGGAATGAAAAGAGAATCCCAATTAATGGGCTTATCTGGATGGGTGAGAAGGGATTTATGCGGCAACAAATAGAAGAAAAGATTAAGGCAGGCTTCAATTGTATTAAGATGAAAATTGGTGCTATCGATTTTGAAACAGAGCTTGAGCTATTGAAATCTATAAGAGACCAGGCCAATGAAGATCAAATGATTTTACGAGTAGATGCTAATGGCGCTTTTGATCCAGCCAATGCACTCGATAAACTTGATCAGTTATCAGCTTTAGGAATTCACTCCATTGAGCAGCCTATAAAGGCAGGTCAGATTAACAAGATGAAGGCACTATGTAAAGAATCATCACTACCTATTGCACTCGATGAAGAATTAATAGGTGTAAACAATAAAGTAGAAAAAAAAGCGCTGCTAGCAGCAATTCAACCTCAATATATCATTTTGAAGCCTAGTTTGATTGGAGGTATTAAAAGTACGTTGGAATGGGTACAAATAGCTGAATCACTCAACATTGGTTGGTGGATGACCAGTATGCTGGAATCAAATATTGGTTTAAATGCCATTTGTCAATTGGCTGATTATCTTCAGGTTGAAATCCATCAGGGGTTAGGAACCGGTCAGCTTTATCATAACAATATTGATTCACCTCTAACCATAAAAAAAGGTCATATTTACTATGACCTTCAAAAATCCTGGGGAAGTCTAGATGACTTAACCTAACTTCCTTAAAGACATAATTACTCCTAAATGCATACCTTCATGAACATTGTTGAAAACTACTGCATCTTCAATTGAATTCAATTTTCTTCCAAAGCTGGTTTCATAAGGTGTAAAAGTCTTAAAAATTCCCATACCTAAATCTTTTTCCAACTGATCGGAGCTAGCTTGCGCCAAATCAATTAATAATTCTTTTTCTGTGGTGACATTATCAATGCTCCCTGGTTTTGTGCCCTTTCTATATCTTTCAATGATATCTTCATCAATACTGAAAGGTAGGCCCGACAACTTATAGCACAGAATATTCTGGGTGGCAATAATATGTCCGAAATTCCATAGGATATTGTTATTGAATCCTTCCGGTATTTTAACAAGCTGCTCGTTACTTAAGGCACTGATTACTTTAAAAAAGTTATTTCTTATTGTTCTGTTTATAGCTAGGTGTTCTTTCATAATTATTAAAATGCTCCAGTAATCAACAGAAGAAGTGTTGCTAGAACAACTGATCCTGTTATAATTCCTAATTTTCTTCTTTGTCTTCTGCTTTCTACATCCTCTTGAACTGTGGAAGGTTCAATAATGTTGGCTTGTGGATATTGATTACCATATTTAAAAATGGCTGTATCAGCAGCTTCCATTGGTCTAAATTTCTCATAATAACCAGGAAATCCTTCTACTTTAACTGTTGTTAATTTCTGCTTTCTTTGAATGTCAAAAGTTGGCTGAACCATATAGTCAGCATCGACTTTTTGAATTGCATCAGAAATGGCCATATTTTCAGCGTACTCTTTATTAGAATTGAATAATCTGTTTTTGATTGAATATTCTCCAACTACTTTTTCTTCACCAATTTTTACTTCTGCAATAATAGGCTCCGAAATAACGCCATATTTCACAATTGGGTCAATATCTACAGTTCTCGTAGTAGTTAATGTGGTACAATTAGTCAGTGAAGTTATTAATGCCAAATAGAGGATAAATTGTTTTTTCATAGTTGATAGTTAAAAATTTGGTAAATAAAATCAATCTATTTCAATAGTTATGTCAACGGTTGAATTTTCTTGAAAACTTTTTCTCATATTACTGTTTCATAAATTCTAAATACCTAGATTCATATTTTATTACGCTGCATGCATACTAAATTATAAACTATGGCACATTCAAAATATCCACACTTATTTGAACCTTTAGACTTAGGCTTTACACAGTTGAAAAACAGGGTGTTAATGGGCTCCATGCATACAGGGCTGGAAGAGCTTAAAGGTGGTTTTGATAAAATGGCAACCTTCTATGCAGAACGTGCCAAAGGTGGTGCAGGCCTAATTGTCACTGGTGGTGTATCACCCAATTGGCAAGGATGGCTTAAGCCATTCTCTATTCGCATGACCAAAAAGAAGCATGCTAGACAGCATAGAGTTATAACAGATGCGGTGCATAAGGCTGGTGGTAAAATATGTATGCAAATTCTCCATGCCGGGCGTTATGGCTACCATCCGTTTAGTGTAGCGCCATCAGCAGTTAAATCTCCCATTACTCCTTTTAAGCCTTTTAAAATGAGTAGCAGAAAGATAAAAGCTACCATTAAAGATTTCGCCAAAAGTGCCGCTCTTGCCAAAGAAGCAGGCTATGACGGTGTGGAAATCATGGGGTCTGAAGGTTATCTGATTAATCAGTTCATTGCTAAGCATGTTAATAAAAGAACTGATGAGTGGGGTGGAAGCTATGAAAACCGTATGCGTTTCCCACTGGAAATCGTCAGGTCTGTAAAAAAAGCTGTTGGGGATGATTTTATAATAGTTTTCAGATTATCGATGCTGGACTTAATCCCTGGAGGAAGTACCTGGGAAGAAGTGGTACAGCTTGCTAAATTGTTAGAAAAAGAAGGAGTAACTATTATCAATACAGGTATAGGTTGGCACGAGGCCAGAATACCAACCATTGCCACTATGGTGCCAAGAGCAGCTTACTCTTTTGTAACACAAAAATTAAAGAGTGAAGTAAATATCCCGCTTATTACAACCAACAGAATTAACATGCCTCAGATTGCTGAAAATGTGCTGTCTGAAGGTAAAGCTGATATGGTGTCGATGGCGCGACCGTTCCTTGCCGATCCTGAAATAGTAAATAAAGCGGAGCAGGGTAGAGAAGATGAAATTAATACCTGCATCGGATGTAATCAGGCCTGTCTCGATCATGTATTTAAGAATAAGCTGACCAGCTGCTTGGTTAATCCTAGGGCTTGCCATGAAACTGAATTAGTTGATACAAAAGCTTCATCTGCTAAGCAAATAGCCGTAGTAGGTGCGGGACCTGCTGGTTTAGCCTTTTCTACTGAAGCTGCCAAGAAAGGACACAAAGTTACCTTGTTTGAAGCAGGTTCTGAAATAGGAGGGCAATTCAATATGGCCAAAACTATTCCGGGAAAAGAGGAATTCTACGAAACTATCAGGTATTTTAACAAGCAATTAGAGCTTACGGGAGTTGATGTGAAACTCAATACCCGGGTGGATGCCAATGACTTAAATGATTTTGATGAAGTTGTGGTAGCATGTGGTGTAAATCCACGTGATCCTAAAATACCAGGACAAGAGAATGCCAAAGTACTCTCTTACATTGATGTGCTGAAACACAATAAACCAGTAGGTGAAAAGGTGGCTATTATTGGTGCAGGAGGAATAGGTTTTGACGTTGCTGAATTTATTAGCCAGCCCGGTGAAAGTACCACTTTGGATGTAAAAGCATTCTTTCATGAATGGGGTGTTGATATGGATATTGACCACAGAGGTGGTGTTGAAAATGTTAAAGCTAATCCAGAGAAATCCCCTAGAGAAATTACCATGTTCCAGCGAACAGAAGGTAAAATGGGTAAGCGCCTAGGGAAAACTACTGGCTGGATACACAGAGCTTCTTTAAAGCTTAGAAAAGTAAATATGGTTACCGGAGTTAGCTATGATAAAATAGACGATAAAGGTCTCCATTATACCAAAGATGAAAAGCAGCATGTGTTGGAAGTAGATACAATCATTCTTTGTGCAGGTCAGGTTTCCGAGAAGAGTTTATTTCAGCCACTGACTGACATGGGTAAAAAGGTTCATTTAATAGGAGGTTCCGCTGTAGCAGCAGAATTAGATGCTAAAGCAGCAATTAACCAAGCTACCAGATTGGCAATGGATTTATAAATAGAAAAAGCAGTTTCTCAATTGAAACTGCTTTTTAATAATAATATCAATTAGATAATAGCTTAATACTTTTGAACCTTGATATCAACTAACAGGCGGGTTGAATTAATTTGCTTTAATTTTATAGCTCCTTTTTTACCACCCTCTGTTTCAAAGGTTACAATTAAAGGAAAGTCTAAAGATCCTATTACATTATCGTCATTAACAACTGTTAAATCTTCTAATGGAGCATCATTATCCATGTCGTCAAAAGTGCTTACTTCAAATCCACTTTGAGAGTTGTGAACTTTAGTTTCTTTGGCATTTGGAACATTAATTCCATCAAAATTATCTTTTGGTCCTTCAAAGAATATAAATGACGAGTTATCACCTTTGTAGAACAGGTCAATAAATTGACCATTGCTTTCATCAATTTCAGAATCTAAATACATTCTGTTTTGTGAAATGGAGTAAAACCTACCTAGTTCATTGCTTCCTTCGACCTGAGAGAACTCAATATCTTTTATTTCAGTGATAGCACTATTGCCTGCGATGTTAACAGTTTTTTCGCTTGTGCTTTCATCATTTCCTGCTATTGCAGAAAGCGTAATAGTCAAATCACCTGCTTTGTCAACACTTATATTAGAGGGTGATTCAGCAGTTGATGTTGATTCGTTACTGCCTTCGCCAAAAGACCATTCGTAAGAAGTAGCTCCTGTTGATTCATTAACGAAATTAAGTGTAGCATTTGGGGCTTCTCCCTCAACCTCAACAGTAAAGTTTGCTTCTAATGGTTCGGAGCCTTCCTTTTCATTATCGCAAGCTGAAAAAATGAATACCAATGCGATTAATCCGTACTTTAAATTTTTAAACATATTGAATATTTTTTTGATTTCGTATCAAAACTAAAAGTAGGAATGGAGGATACCAAAATGGTATTGTTTGCTGGGACAAATGAAAATTCTACCCTATATCGTTAAATCAATATTAACTATTAGGTAAAAGGAAATAAAGAGTGACTTCTCTTGGGGATTCTATCTTAATAATAAAGATATTTTATTCTGAGAAATTTTAATTTAAACCCAGTTTCATAATAAATGTTGCTCATGTTATTATGAAAACTTTATTGAGTGTAGAGACTACATATGAATACAGGTCTACACGAAAGTGATTGGAAAATTAGTTGTTAATTACTTATTCATTAGTATACTCATTCCCACTCTAGTACGCTTTCCAAATTCTTAAGAAAAGCATCTGCTTTTTGATAGCCTGGTACTACATGAATGGTTTTAAAATCCTCTTTCATATAAACAATAGTAGGATAACCACTAACACCCATGGAACGGGCAAGCATTTGCTGAGTGGTAGTATCTTGCGCTAAAATGATTTTATCCTGATCTTCAGCATCCATTTTTACTGCGTAGAAATTTTCATTCACAAATTTTGCCACTTCAGGATCAGAGAAGGTATCTCTATCCATTTTTTTACACCAGCCACACCAGTCTGTATATACATCAATAAAGATTTTACGAGGTTCTTTTTGGTTTAGCTTGTAAGCTTCCTCAATGGAAAGCCATTTTATTTCTTTTTTATCATCATTGATGATGAAAGCTGAAGTAGCTAAAAATATGACTGCTGAAAGCGCAAAAACTCTAATTCTCATAATCCAAAATTTTCAAATCCTAATATAAACGAAATCAAGCAACTATTGATTCCCTCGATGTAATTTTTGCATCACCTTTGGTCTTTGAGCGGACATAAACAAAAGCGATACCAAAAATTATTCCTGCTACCGTGGCCATAGCCCCTGCGATAGAACCGTTTATTGATATAGCCAGAAAATGACCTCCTATGGCAGAAAGTATACCTGTAATAGAAGCTATGAATATCATCGTTTTAAGCCTTTTTGTTAATAGGTAAGCTGTAGCAGCCGGAGCAATTAGGAAAGCAACAACTAATATAGCTCCAACTGATTCAAAGGAAGCTACCGTTGTAAATGATACAAAAGCCATTAGTAGATAATTCCATAATGTGGCCGAGATACCGAGCGATATAGCGTATTGCGGATCAAAGCTGGTGATTCTTAACTGATTGAACCCCAGCCAGACAAATGCTATTACCATTAGTAAAACGGCCCCTAATAAGTAAATAGCTTGCGGGCCAATATCAACACCTGAATTTAGCACGATAGTATCAAGAGGTACATAGGCAATTTCCCCATAAAGCACACACTCCTGATCTAAATCCACTTGACCTGTAAACGCAGAAATTAAAATAACACCTAGGGCAAAGAGCCAGGTAAAGGTTACACCAATAGAAGCATCTGACTGCAGATTACCTTTATTAGTGAGGAATTCTATTAAAAAAGTTGATATGATACCTAATGCACCTGCTCCTAAAAGCATGGTTACTGAATCGCGACTTCCTGACCATAAGAAAGCTATGACAATACCAGGAAGCACTGCATGTGAAATAGCATCACCAACCATGGCCATTTTTCTAAGAATAAGAAAACAACCCAATATAGCACAGCTTACTGCTACTAAAGATCCTGTTAATATGATGTAAAATGAAGACATTTTTTCAATTGTGAATGATCAATGAACAATTATGAATTTGATTTTGATGAACGAATTATTGCAAATAATAACCTTATTATTTCATCGCAATCATTTATTAAACTATTGGCTAACTTATCATCAATATATTCTGATTTATTGAGCAATTTTAGCCAATAAAGTGTTTCCCTAGCTTCCTTTAACGAGATAGAAAGCTTATGGACAAAATCGGCCTTTGAAATACCTGAAATCGACTCTGATATATTTGCTCCAATAGAGGTACCACTTCTCAATATCTGTTTGCTCAACACGTATTCCGAATGATCAGATTTCAAATACTTATACAAATTGACAATCCGCAAAGCAAAGTCAAAAGATTTAGTTTCAACAATATTTTCCTTTTTATCAGTCATTGTTATTCATCCAATTGATAATTGTTCACTCATCATTGTTAATTCAATTATCATATGGAATTTGTGAATTATGCGGATCGGCTTTCGGGTAGTTAAGTTTTTCTTCAAGCTTTTTCTCCAATTCAGGTGTAATTAAATGTTCAATAGTATCAGCATCTTCATGGACATGGTCAGGAGCAATCCTTAAGTATTCAGTTAAATATAATTCCCACAGTCGATGTAACTTGACTAAGCGAGCGGCTTTACGCTGGCCAAATTTTGAAAGATAATATCCTGATGCACTTTGTTTTAAGAAGCCTTGTCTCTTGAGTCGCTTGAATATCCTATTGATTAGTCTATCGGAATAATAGCGCTTTTTTCTGATCATGGCTACTGATTTTGGTTCGCCAAAGGATTCGTTTGACTCTGCAATCTGAAAGAATGCCTTTAAGATGTTTTCATCCTGTATAAGTCTTCTATACTTCCGTTGCTTGAACCACCGAGATACGATTCCTTTTTTCGGAGCAAATACGATAGAAATTAATGCTATGACAGATAGTACCATTACCACCCATGGGCCTGTTGGCATGTTTGGGGCGATATAGCTAATATAGGTTCCTGAGAAGCCTGAAAAGCCTCCAATAATAGCAGCCAGTATTAAGATTCGAGGTAGGTATCCTGACCAATACCTAGCCGCTGCAAATGGAGTTATTAATAAGGCAGCCATTAATACCACACCAACCGCTTGTATACCTGTGACAACAGCCAATACCGTTAAAGAGCTTAGAATAAAGGAGATAAGCTTAACTCTTATGCCTATACTTTGGGCAAAGGCTTCATCGAAACTGATCAATTGTAATTCCTTATAAAACAGAAATACTGTTATAATAAGAATGACACTTATTACAGAAAAAACGATAACGTCCTGGCCAACCATAGAGGCTGCCTTACCAAATAAGAAGTAGTTCAAACCTGTTTGTTCTGCATTACCGCTTTGCTGTATATAGGTCATCAGAAGAATTCCTACTCCAAAGAATACTGAAAGAATAAGTCCAATTGCCGTATCTTCTTTCAGTTTGGATTTTTTTGTAATGTAGTCAACTAGCAGAATTGAAATCCAGCCGCTAATAAAAGCACCGATAATTAAGAAGGCGTAATTTTTCGTTCCTCCTAAAATAAAAGCAATGCATATTCCCGGTAGAATGGAGTGGGCTATAGCGTCACCAATAAGCGCTCGCTTTCTAAGGAAGGTAAAAGAACCTACTACAGCAGCACTGGCCCCTAATATGATAGTGCCAAGCACTACATAGATAACATTGGCATCTGTAAAAGAGAAAAAGTCTATTGCGTTCTCCCACATATTATTCTCTGTTTGGGAATCTGTTTTTTTGAATTAAATCACTAATCTCAGTAAGTAAGGTGAGCTTACCACCATAAGTTTCTTGAAGCAGTTCAGGAGTAAAAGTTTCTTCGATAGGACCACTGGCTACCAACCTCATATTAAGCAGAATAATCCAGTCGAAATAGCGCGCTACGGACTGCAAATCGTGGTGTACAACAATAACCGTTTTGTTTTGTGCTGACATGCTTCTGAGTAATTCGACTATGGCTTTCTCAGTGGCAGCATCAACACCAGCAAAGGGTTCGTCCATAAAGTAAATGTCAGCCTGTTGTGCTAAGGCTCGTGCTAAGAAAACCCTTTGTTGTTGTCCACCAGATAGCTCTGAAATTTGTCTGTCCTTAAATGCTTCCATACCAACTTTGTGAAGGCTATCCATCACAATCTCTCTGTCAGATTTTCTTGGTCTTTTGAGTAGTCCAAGCTGTCCGTACCTTCCCATCATAACCACCTCAAAAACAGAAGTAGGGAAGTCCCAATCAACAGACTCTCTTTGAGGTACATAACTGATTTTACTTCTAACTTCCTTTAATGGCTTGCCTTCAATATTAATATAGCCACTGCTTAAAGGAATAAGTCCCATTATAGATTTCAAGAGAGTGGACTTTCCTGCTCCATTGGGGCCAATTATACCAATTAGTTTCCCTTCAGGTAATGACATGTCAACATCCCAAAGCACCGGCTTTTTCTCGTAAGAAACAGAAAGGTCATGTATTTCTATTACTGGATTATCTATTTGTGTGATCATATATGGGTGTTAGGAATTAGGTATTGGGTTTTTGGTATTGAGGTATTTTATATAAGCAGCTATTTGCTTTTTGAGGACTGTAATTTCTTTAAAGAGATTTTCATATAAATCGTTTTCAATATATTTCAAATCTTTAGCTAATAGCAACTGATAATCTAGTTCATAAGTTGAACCGAGTGAAATTTGGCAAAAATGAATAAGTTGATTATCAGTGATTCTTCCGCATCCTTCTGCAATATTGGTTGGAATAGATTGAGAACTTCTTCTGATTTGAGCGGTTAGTCCAAACTTTTCACTATCGGGAAATTGATCTGATAATTTGTAAACCTTTAAAACTAAGGCATGAGAATTTTTCCATATATCAAGTTCCCTAAAATCTCTCATAATCTTTCATGTGTTTCTTCTTCATTAATTTCCAACCCCAACTTCTAATTCCCAATTCCTATCACCCAAACCCCAAAGCCTATTTCCTACTCAACCCACTTACTATTTTCCGTACGTTTGCATTTACCATACCTATATAAGTTCCTTCAGGAGTTCCATTTTCACCCATGGCATCAGAGTATAAACTACCTCCTAGTTGCACTTCAAACCCCTTCGCTTTAACACCTACTACCACAGCTTCTATAGATTTCTTTGAAACGGAGGTTTCAGTATAGATGCTAGGAATTTTGTTTTCAACTATATAGTCTACCAATTCACTAACATCTCTTAGTCCAAATTCTGATAGGGTAGAGATGCCCTGCAAACCTTTCACTTGGATGCCATAGGCTTTTCCGAAATATGCAAAGGCATCGTGAGCAGTAACTAATTTTCTTTGTTTTCTTGGGATGGTATTAATGGATTCCTCGACTGCAAGATGTAGGCTATCTAACTTGGCAGTATAAACATTGTAGTTATTCATGATTACACCAACTGGCGCCTCAACTTCGGAAGATAAGCCTTCAGCCAAACCCAGTAGGGCATCATTCCACAAGGCAACATCAAACCAAATATGAGGATCATAGGCACCCTGAAATGAGGTGTTATTAATTAGGCGTTCTTTGTCCAACTTTTCAGCCACTGCAATTACAGGCTTTTTCTTTCCTACCTTTTCAAGCACTTCTCCCATTTTACCTTCAAGATGTAAGCCATTATAAACCACAATGTCTGCTTCCTGGAACTTCACTAAATCGCCATGAGTAGCTTTATACAAATGCGGGTCAACTCCTGGTCCCATCAATGTATGCACTTCCGCATAATCACCCACTATATTTTTAACTGCATCACCAATCATTCCAGTGGTACAAACTATAAGTGGTTTGCTATTATTTTCTTTCTTTTTAGTACTGCAAGCACTAAGCAAAGCAACTGCAAGTAGTGCTATAGATAATCTTTTATAACTAGTTAGTAACCAATACATTTTGAGCAACTTCTTTACTGATAAATAATTTATTTTTCTGATCGATGAGGATTTCCATCGACCCATCGAATTCTGTTTTCTCAATTGTCTTTATCTTGGCACCGAGGTATATTCCAATGCGGTCTAAATGCTGAAGAAATACAGGGCTGGTGTCTTTCACGGCTACTACAATTCCGTCATCATTAAGATTAGTAGATGATAATGGTATCTGAGGTTTTTCCTTAAATTCACCATTTTCATCCGGTATAGGATCGCCATGAGGGTCATACTTTGGATGGCCCAGAAATTCATCAAGTCTTTTAATTAATAGGGGAGATTTGATGTGCTCTAACTGCTCTGCAATTTCATGCACCTGATCCCAGCTGAACTTCAGTTTTTCAACTAAAAATACCTCCCATAACCTATGCTTACGAACGACTTGCAAAGCGGCTCTTGCGCCATCATTGGAGATTCGGACTCCTTGGTATTTTTTGTAATGAACAAGCTCTTTTTCTGAGAGCCTTCTCATCATATCGGATACTGAGGCTGCCTTTGTCTGCATCTCTTCTGCAATGGCGTTAGTGCTTACTTCTGTTTCTCCCTCTGCTGATAAATGATAAACAGCCTTAAGGTAGTTTTCTTCTGCTAAACTTAATTTCATTTATTTTACTTTATAGTTACAAATAAAACTAAATTTAGATTAAACTAAAAATTAAATTATATAAAATCTAAATTTGACTAAAATGGTCATTAAGGTGTTTTAATGGTAGGTTTAGAATAGTCTAAAATAATATTTAGATAAATTTGTTTATTGCTTTTAATAAATTATCCTCTTCACATTCCCAAAAAATATCATTGCTTAAAGATTTTGAATAGAAAGTCATTTTTTGCAAATTATCAAGTATGGATTTTGCTTTTCTTTTGTTAAAATTGGCAGTAATGCCAGCATTTATTGGTTCAATAAGTTCACCCCATCCTGAGTTTTGAGGAGTTATCATAGGTAGGCTATAAGCTATATACTCATAAATTTTTGTAGGTATTCGTCCTTTTAAATTTGCGTCAATTTTATAAGGTAAAAGGGCGATATCTGCCTTTTTAATTTCTTCAATTATACGGTTATGTTCTACTGGTCTGCCATCCGAAATCAATTGTATGTTATCATCATTTTGAACATATTTTAAGAGTTCTTTAAAATAAGCGTGACTAGCAGAGTAGCCGATAATAGTTAGACTGCTACTAGGGTACAACTCACGGAAAGATTTATAAAAAAGGACCCCTTCTATTGTCCCATAGGACTCGCCTAAAGTACCACTGATGATAAATCTCAGGTAATTGTTATCTGTTAATTTAATGTTGAATTTAGGTGTATAAGCTATTGGTGTTTTAACCTTATTTTCAATTAACGTGTAAGGACGATTTTGAATAAAATTTAGTTGATTAGCATATATCCTTTCGGCAAGAAAATAATGATCGACAAACCATTTTGACAACCATTCTGTAAAACGAATTTTTAGTAAAACCAATCTTTTTATAACGTAGGAATAAGCTGTAGAATGTTTTACATTTAAATAGTAATTCTCCTGTATATCATATATCAATTTAGCGCCAAATAATATTTTGTAAAGGTAGCTAACTTGCAGTAATTCAGGTGTGGTAACTATTAGTAGTTTAGGTTTTACTTTAAAAGCTTTTATCAAAAACTTATATGGAGCTAACAGTCTTTTCAGAGACAATCGGTTGAAGCTGTAAATAGGGTAAGTAGTGATTTTTTCATTTAACAATACCTTTTTTGAATTAAAGCCTATGATATTAACATCATATTTATTTGTTTGCGCAAGTGAACAGCCAATTTTATGATAGGCCCTCACATCGTTAACTGGCTTCAAAACTGAGGCGATAAGTATTTTTGGTTTTACATCCACCGATTAAAGTTATAAATAGATAATGGAATTTAAAGAAATTATAGAGAGAGCTTGGGAGAATAGAGAACTGCTTAAAGATAAGAATACGCAGATTGCGGTAAAGACAGTTGTTGAGGAGCTAGACCATGGTAAGGTTAGAGTGGCAGAGCCGACAGATGATGGGGAGTGGAAAGTGAACGAGTGGATTAAGAAAGCTGTGATTTTATATTTTCCTCTCCAGAAAATGCAGTCTATTTCAGTTGGTCCTTTTGAGTTTCATGATAAAATAAAACTTAAGCAAGGTTATGAAAAACTGGGTGTAAGAGTGGTGCCTCATGCTATTGCACGTTATGGTTCTTTCGTAAATCAAGGTGTAGTAATGATGCCTTCTTATGTAAATATTGGTGCTTACGTAGATAGTGGTACTATGGTGGACACATGGGCTACAGTTGGAAGTTGTGCCCAAATTGGTAAGAATGTTCACCTAAGTGGTGGTGTTGGAATTGGTGGTGTTTTAGAACCTGTACAAGCCGCACCTGTTATAGTGGAAGATAATGCCTTTATAGGATCAAGATGTATTATAGTTGAAGGTGTGCGAATTGGAAAAGAAGCTGTTCTTGGAGCTAATGTAACGCTTACAGCTAGTTCTAAAATAATTGATGTTACGGGAAATGAAGCTAAAGAATATATAGGCTATGTGCCTCCACGTTCAGTTGTTATTCCTGGATCTTTCACCAAGAAATTTCCAGCAGGAGAATATCAGGTGCCTTGTGCATTAATCATAGGACAAAGAAAAGAAAGTACAGATAAGAAAACTTCCTTAAATAATGCTTTAAGAGAAAATAATGTGGCGGTCTAATCGTTGCTGCACTGTTTTGGCATTACAATTGTTTCCTCTTCTTAATATGAAAAAAATCACTATTCTTTTTACGCTGATCGTTTTGCTTTCTGGTGAATCTTTTTCCCAAGAGGTGAAAGAACTTTACAAGGAAGAACAAGGAGACGATTTTCCTAATTTAGGAGAAAAGCCTTTCGATTTTGGGGAAGAAATTGAATACAAACTTTACTTTGGAATTTTCACTGTAGGTAGAGGGAAATTCAAAGTACAAGAAAATAGCTACAAAATTAATGGTCGTCCTAGTTATAAAGTAGACGTTCGTGCTAAAACAACTGGAGTTATTGACTGGCTGGCTAAAGTTGATGATCATTGGGGTGGCTACATAGATACTGCTTCTTTAAATCCACATAGAGCTTATCGAATTATCAAGGAAGGTAAATATAGGCTGAATGAGGTTGTAAACTATGATCATAAATCTCAAATGCTAGAGGTGAAACAGATGAAGCGCAATGATGATAGTTTCCGTGAGCCAATGTATTATGAATTTCCCCAGCAGTTGAAGGATATGATCAGTGGATTTGCCTATTTTCGAATGGTTGATTTTGATACACTTGAATTAAGAGAAGTCGTTACCATACCTGCTTTTTTTGAGGATACGTTTTATGATATGAAGATCAGGTATCTTGGAAAAGAAACCATAGAAACAGAAGTCGGTTACATCAGAGCTCATAAGGTTTCACCAGTTATGCCTGATAATAAAATTTTTGAAGGTGAAGATTCTATACTTGCATGGTTTTCTGATGATAAAAATAAGATTCCGTTAAAAGTAGATGCTGAATTATATATTGGTTCCGGAGGATTAGAAATTACATCTTTCCGAAAAGTTAAGTATCCGATAAATTTTGATATGTCAAAGCAATGAGGTTAAGACTAGCTATATTACTACTAACTGTATTTTATTCTTCCGTTAAAGGACAAAAGTATAATACTATGGAAAAGGTGGTCATTCCGCCTTCAGATAATAGAGTAGTAAGTATTACAGCTGATTTGTATAAGCCTTTAGGAACAGCAAAAGGAGGATTTTTATTATTTCATCAGGCAGGCTCAAGTAGAGGTGAATATAAGGAGACAGCGCAAAGATTAAACAGATTAGGTTATGTTTGCCTGGCCGTTGATTTAAGAAGCGGTAAATCAATGAGCGGCATAGAAAATGAAACTTATCAAGATGCTAAAGCCAAAATGAAAGGAACGAGCTATCTTGATGCTTACCCAGATATGTTAGCAAGTCTTACTTTTTATGATGGTTTATTAAAAGGTATAAATCAAGGAAAAGAATTACCAATATTTGTTATAGGTAGTTCTTACTCAGCTTCACTAAGTTGCAGGTTAGCGGCAGAAACTCAGTCAGCATTTATAGATGCGTTGTTTATTTTCTCACCAGGAGAATACTTTGGTAATTTAAATGGAGAGGATGACTACATAGCCGATTTCTTACAGAAAATTGAAGTACCTATTTGGGCTACCTCTTCGCAGGATGAAGTGGAAAGGTTAGAAAAGCTACTTACTAATGTGTCTGATTCTGTAAAATTAAGGCAGTTTAAGCCTTCAACTTCAGGTCAACATGGAGCTAAGGCCTTATGGCCACAATTTGTGGATAGTGAGGATTATTGGGAGTCAATGCTATCATTTCTGAAAGGATTGAATTAATTTTGCCATTCTTAAAATTCAAAGGACCAATATCGGTTCTGTTTTAGGTAACTGTATTACAAATAAATTAAATCATAATGAAGAAGTTTTCATTCATCATATTACTAGGGGTTTTATTTGCAGCTTGCTCAGAAAAAGATGCAGCTGAAATAGGTGATGCACATTTCAAAAAAGGGGAATATAAAAAAGCAGTTGCAGCTTATACTGAGTTTCTATCAATGAAACCTGCTAATGAAATAGCTATTTACAATAGGGGTAGAGCCTATGAAGAGTTGGGAGAATATGATAAAGCCTTGGCAGATTTTAAAAAGGTGCTTGAGATGAATCCTAAAAGTGAGCAGGCTTTATTGAGTATTGGTAAAAATTACTACCGTCAGGAAGACTATGCGAACGCTGCCTTCCAGTTTGAAAAAGCTTTTGAAGCAAATTCTCAAAATGCCCAAGCCGCTCTACTTTTAGCTCGTGCAAACCATAAAGCAGGTGAAGTAGAAAAAGCAATGGAATTTTATAACAAAGCCGTAAGCTTAAAAAATAACTATGGAGAGGCATATATGTATAGAGGTGCCTTGAACATTTTCTTAAATAAGATGACAAGTGGATGTTCAGATCTTAAAAGAGCTAAGAATTTAGGTTATGAGCCTGCTGAAGCTCTATACAAAGAATATTGTAAATAGTGGAACGGCTACTTAAAAAGCTTAACTTTAAAGAAGGTACACATAACAAGCTGTGCCTTCATAATATTCCTGATGAGCAATCACATCTAAAAAATGCTTTTGATGAACTTGATCAAACTGAAGTTATCGGTTTTTCAGCTATAGCTGATGAAAAGTCTCTTGATTTTGCTCTATTCTTTTTTCAAGAGAAATCAGAACTCGATGAAATAATACCTAAGCTAATTCCACATCTTAAAGATGATGCTGTTTTATGGTGTTGCTATCCAAAAAAGAGTTCAAAGAAATATAGTTCAGATATAACTAGAGATACCGGTTGGGCAGTATTTGGAGATTTTAATTACGAGCCAGTGCGACAAGTAGCCGTTGATGATGATTGGAGCGCTTTAAGATTTCGAAGTGTTGATCACATCAAAGTAATGACCAGAAAAAAGAGTTTCACAAAGGGGAAGTAGCAAAAGGATTATCTTTGTCTTAATTTGAAAGTGGCTTATGGTTACATATAACGCTGGTAGCAACTTTTCCAACACCAAGGCAATTACTGCAATAATTGTAAAACTCCTTTTCACCTTCGCAGATACTACAAGTGTGAATTCCTTCTCCTTTACATCTGTGACAGGTTTTGTAAGATTTATTGCCTAAAGGCCCTAATTGTACAAGCACACCTTCTCCTGCGCATATTTCACACCCTACCTTTCCAACGCCTGCACAATAATGGCATTCTTCTAAGAGCTGTTTTTCACCGTTACACACTTCACAGGTTTTTAATCGGTAACCGCTATAGTCACAGTAAGAGCAGCTAAAAGCTCTATTAAGCTTCTTCTCAAGTTTATCTTCTAGTTCTACAGCATTTTCATAATAGGTTCCTGCCTTACCCATTATTTCAAAATACTTGTCTAAAAAACTTTTACTGTTTTGATATTGCTCAATTTGATAAAGTGTTTCTGCAAAGAGATAAGGCATTTCAGCTGGCAGCTTGGTACCCAATTTAAGAATCTTACGAAAGGCAATATTGGCAGCTTCATAATCATCATTCTTCATAAATTCCTGAGCTTGCTGATAATATTCAGACATGCTGCCTCGATTATTATTCTGTGAGAATAATGGTACATTTGCTGTAAGAAAGAATAGTATAAAAAATGCTGTTTTGTAAAATAATTTGATGTGCATATATTTTTTTAGAAAACTCTTCAACGAGTAAGTGCCAAAAATAATTCAATCAAGAACCCCTTAACGTAATTTTTGCCTAAAGCGTATGAATCAGTCAACTTTTGATGTAGCCATAATTGGTGGCGGAGCTTCAGGATTCTTTTCTGCCTGCAAGATAAAAGAGTATAACCCAAATTTAAAAGTTTGTATCCTTGAAAAATCAAATAAGGTACTGTCAAAAGTAAAAATATCAGGTGGTGGACGCTGCAATTTAACACATGCTATTAATTACAATAGTGAGCTTGTCAAGCATTATCCTAATGGTAAAAATTTTCTCAAAAAAGTGTTTCAAAAATTTACAGTGAAGGATACCATCCAGTGGTTCGAGGAAAGAGGTGTGAAAACAAAAGTAGAAGAAGATGGTCGAATGTTTCCTGTTTCTGATAACTCGCAATCTGTTATAGATACTTTGATTAAAAACAGTGTTGGACTAGGAGTTGATTTGAGAACATCTTTTGATGTAAAGCATATAAATAAAGACAATGGACTTTTTCATGTGACTTCCAGAAAAGAAGATGTGTTGATGACTAGTAAATTAATTATAGCTACCGGGGGCTATCCAAAACCAAATCAATTTGATTGGTTAGTTGATTTAGGTCATTCTATCAATTTGCCTGTACCTAGCTTATTCACTTTTAACATACCTGTAGAAGGTCTAAAACATTTGATGGGACTTTCTGTGCCAAATGCCAAAGTTCAAATTGTAGGAGAGAAGTTGAATTATTCAGGGCCTTTATTAATAACTCATTGGGGATTGAGTGGTCCGGCTGTATTAAAACTATCGGCTTGGGGAGCTCGCATGCTTAATGCAAGGGATTATCAATTTGAAATTCTGGTAAATTGGATAGGTGAATTAAGTGAACAGGAAATTATTGAGCAAATCAAATCATATAAAGAGAAGCATCCCAAAAGAAGCGTAACCTCAAATTCATTGTTTGAAATACCTCAAAGATTATGGGGTGAACTGATGATAAGGGCGCAAATCGATGAAAAGCTTAATTATGCTGATATTGGTGACAAGTCAATCAACCGAATGCTAGAGGTTATTTTTAGACTTCCATTAAAAGTGTTAGGAAAAACTACCTTTAAAGAAGAGTTTGTTACCAGCGGTGGAATTCACTTGAATGAAGTTGACAATAAAAGCATGCAAAGTAAACTGATTGAAAATTTATACTTTACAGGAGAAGTTCTGGATATTGATGGTATAACAGGAGGCTTTAATTTTCAGGCTGCCTGGAGCACTGCTACTGTTGCAGCTGAACATATTACCGGAATAAATAATAGAGATTAGCCGCCCACAATATCTTTTAAGCTATGAACAAGATCTTCCCATAACTCATACTGTTCTTGATCATCCTCATAATCTGAAAAATCAACAACCTTCAAATAAACAGATTGGGTAATTTCATTTTCATCGAGGTGAAGTTCTACGTATGATACATCACCATCTTCATCTTCATCCTCAAAAAATTCAAACTTCACATATTGGTTTAATCGATGCGATGCCATTCTTGCAGGGTGGTCTTCACCATCATAAATAAAATTGAATTCTTTATCTTCATTTATATTTACATCATCGGCAAACCATTGTGCCAACCCACTTGCGGTACTTATATAAGGATAAAGCATTTTTTTCGATGCTTTAATTTCAAAATCTCCTTCAAATTTCTTCATAGACACTCAATTTAAAAAGCCGAAAACAGCTAAGTGATTCGCGCTAAAGCAATTACAGGTTTTTCTACTAAACAATGTATGAATAATAGCTTTTCAGTAAGTGCTGTACTAAATAATAATGCGATTAAGTTATCATTTAAATTGATATATCACAATTAAATTCTTTCAGTTTTTTACTTGCAATTTGAATGGAGAATGTATTATGTTTGCACTCCAATTCAGCGAGGTGGTTCAAAACAAGCTGGATAAAACTCATGGCGAGGTAGCTCAGTTGGTTAGAGCGCAGGATTCATAACCCTGAGGTCGGCAGTTCAAATCTGCTCCTCGCTACTATACAAAGCAGTCTTCGGACTGCTTTTTTATTTTCATCATTTTGAAATTAATTTCGTCATCTGAACGAAACATTTAATCTTTAGCATAATTCTTGTTTATTTGCATTGCAATTTCAAATATGACCAGTTTTGGTCATTAGGTATTGAAGGCACTTCATGAAGAAACTAGATAAACTTGTACTCAGGTCATTTATAGGGCCGTTCTTAATTACTTTTTTCGTAGTAGTATTCATTCTACTTACGCAGTATATGCTTAAGTATTTTGATGACTTCATCGGGAAGGATTTAGGTTTTGAAGTATTTGCCGAGCTCATCATGTACTTTAGTATCAACATGACGCCAATTGCCTTTCCTCTAGCGGTATTGCTATCCTCTTTAATGACTTTCGGTAATTTGGGTGAACATTTTGAGTTAACGGCCATAAAAAGTTCCGGCATCTCGCTATTAAGGGCTATGAGATCTCTTTTTGTGTTTGTATTACTACTTACGATCGGGGTTTATTTTTCTAATAATTACATAGTGCCGAAGGCAAATCTGAATGCATTTAGCTTATTGTACGATATCAAGCAGACAAAGCCCTCAATAGATATTAAAGAAGGAGCCTTTTACGGGGGTATTCCTGGCTATAGTATAAAAGCTAATAAGAAATTTGATGATGAGAAATCCTTGGGTGATCTGATTATTTATAACCACTCAAAAGGAAAAGGCAATAAAGAAATAATTCTGGCTGATTCAGCCTTAATGTATACGATTCTTGGTGATAAGTATTTAGTGATGGAACTCTTTAAAGGAAAGAGTTACAGTGAAGAGGAAAACTCTTCAAGTAAAGATAAGGCGGCCACCTTTGTTAGAAATGAATTTGACCATAATAAAGTTGTTTTCTCGCTGGCATCATTTGAGATGGAGCGTACTGACAAAGAATTGTTCTCTTCCAACAGATTGATGAAGAACGAAACGCAGTTAAGGCATGATGTAGATTCTATGCTAACGGATGTATTAGAATCAAAAAGAAATGTTTATAGATACGTGCCAAGATTTTTTAATCTTCATTTAGCTGAGACAGAAGCTGTAAAACCTTCATCAGTTTATGAATATGAAAGGATTAAAGCCGTTGAAGATAGTTTGGCTGCCATAGCTGATAGTACAGCTCAAATTAAAGCTGATTCCATTGTAAAGGATGAATTAGCGGATAGCACGGTGGCTAAAAACCAAAAGAGGAAAGATAAGGACGGCACAAAAGTAGTTAAAGAGGTTTCACCTCAACTTTTACAGGCTCGGCAGGATAGGCTTCAAGAAACAAAGCTTGAAAGGCTTGAAGTCCCTTCAGACAAAATAGAATTGAAAAGTGAAAATGCGAAGTCTAAAAAATCAGTATTGCGGAAGCCAACCAACCCATCAGATATTCATTCATTTGATTCGCTATTAATAGCTAAGATAGATAGTAGCTTCGATGCTAAAAATAAAGGTGCCAAATTTAATATTATTGATAAAGCAAGGTTTACTAAAAACAGATTGCAAGGAGAAACTCGTAGAATAAGTGCTCGAGAATTTGAAAGTAGAGTCTACTCTATTGAAGCTAAATCAAAATTATCTCAGGCAGTAGCTTGTATTGTAATGTTTTTAATAGGAGCGCCATTGGGGGCTATAATTAAGAAAGGTGGCTTGGGCTTTCCGGTATTAGTATCTATAATCTTTTTTATCTTTTCCTATATTATGAATACTTCTGGCATAAAGCTGGGGAGGGCTGGAGAAATAAGCACTTTTTGGGCTGTTTGGGCTTCTAATGTTGTTCTCTTACCGTTTGGTATTTACTTTCTGAAACAGGCTCAAAACGATTCACGACTATTGGAACAAGATAACTATTTGGTATTCTTTGAGAAAGTAAAGAAAATCTTTTCAAAGAAAAGCTGATAGCACTTTTCAATAGAGAAAATTAATTTCTATATTTGCAGCTGTTTTAATAAAATTAAAAAGCTAACTATGTATTTAAGCACAGACAAGAAACAAGAGCTGTTCAAAAATCATGGTCGGTCAAAAGCAGAGAATGACACTGGTTCGGCAGAATCACAAATTGCGCTTTTCACCTACCGAATCAATCATTTAACACAGCATTTAAAGGTTAACAAAAAGGATCACTCATCAAGAGCAGGTCTTTTGAAGTTAGTTGGTAAAAGAAGAAGATTGCTAGATTATCTACACAAAAGAGATATTGAAAGATATAGAGCGATCATTGCTGAATTAGGATTAAGAAAATAATTTTTGAATAGATCATTAAAAAGGGAATCTGAAGGTTCCCTTTTTCTATTATTAATACAGTACCCATTACATACTACCCTTCACAACAACGAAGTGTATAGCAAATGCGGCAAATAAATAAATCGAGAAAACAGTAAAGAAAAATTTTATGGCTATACCAAAAGCTTTTAATCAAACCATTAAATTACCAGACGGTAGAGAGATCACATTAGAAACAGGGAAATTAGCAAAACAAGCTGACGGATCTGTTGTAGTACGTATGGGTAACACCATGTTATTGGCTACGGTAGTATCTTCCCAGGATGCTAAAGAAGGAGTGGATTTTTTACCACTTTCAGTAGATTATCAAGAGAAATTCGCATCTGCAGGTAAGATCCCTGGAGGATTCCTTAAAAGAGAAGGTCGTTTGTCTGATCATGAGATCTTAGTAAGTAGATTAGTAGATAGAGCATTAAGACCTTTATTCCCAAGTGATTATCATGCAGATACACAGGTATTTATTCAACTAATCTCTGCTGATGAAAATGCCCTACCAGATGCCCTTGCAGCCTTAGCTGCTTCAACAGCGATCACTTTATCTGACATTCCTTTTGCAGGACCTATCTCTGAAGTTAGAGTAGGTAGAGTTGAAGGAAATATGATTGTTAATCCATCTCCAGAACAAATGGAGAAGTCTGATATTGACATGATCATTGCAGCTACAGCTGATAACATCATGATGGTGGAAGGTGAAATGGAAGAAATTTCAGAAGAGGAAATGGTAGAAGCAATTAATTTTGCTCACGCTTCTATTAAAGAACAATGCGCAGCACAGCTCGCATTAGCTGAAGCCTTTGGCGTAAAAGAAAAGAGAACTTATCAGCATGAAGAAGCTGATGATGAAGCTTTAGAAAAAGAATTAGTAGATACTTATTACCCTAAGTATTTAGAAGTGGCTAAACAAGGTTTAGCTGATAAGGCTAAAAGAGCTGAATTATTTGGTGAGATCACAGATAGCTATTTTGATAGCCTACCTGAAGAGCATGAGATCAGCCTTAGCTTAGCAAAAAAATATTTAAAAGCGGCTCAGAAAAAAGCAATTAGAAATGCTACGCTAGAGTCAAGAAAAAGATTAGATGGTAGAGCTTTAAATGAGATTAGACCGATCTGGAGTGAAGTTGATTATCTTCCTTCAGCCCACGGTTCTGCAGTATTTACCAGAGGTGAAACTCAATCTTTAACCACTGTTACTTTAGGGACTAAGCTTGATGAACAAATGATCGATGGTGCTATGCACTCAGGTTATAATAAGTTTATCCTGCATTATAACTTCCCTGGTTTTTCTACTGGAGAGGTTAGACCTAACCGAGGTCCGGGTAGAAGAGAAGTAGGCCATGGTAACCTTGCCATGAGAGCCATCAAGCAGGTGCTTCCTAATCAGGAGGATCTTCCTTACACTATAAGAGTGGTTTCTGATATCTTAGAATCAAATGGCTCTTCTTCAATGGCTACTGTTTGTGCGGGTATTTTAGGACTAATGGACGCTGGTATACCAATTAAAGCACCAGTCTCAGGTATTGCTATGGGATTGATTTCAGATGCGGAAACTGGTAAGTATGCTATCTTATCTGATATCCTTGGTGATGAAGATCATATCGGAGATATGGACTTTAAAGTGACAGGATCTGAAAAAGGAATCACTGCATGTCAGATGGATATTAAAGTAGATGGTTTATCATCTGAACTTTTAATGGAAGCATTGAACCAAGCGAAAGAAGGTAGAATGCACATTTTAGGAGAAATGCTTAAGACATTGGCTGCTCCTAGAGAAGATTTCAAACCAACTGCTCCTAGAGTTGTTAATATAGAGATCGACAGAGAAATGATCGGTGCGGTAATTGGCCCTGGCGGAAAAGTTGTTCAGGAAATACAGAAAACTACTGGTGCAACAGTTGTAATAGAAGAAACTGAAAAGGGCGGTAAAATCAATGTGTTTGCCGTTAACAAAGATTCTTTAGATGCAGCGGTTAAGTGGATCAAAGGTATTGTGGCTAAACCAGAAGTAGGTGAAATATACGAAGGTAAAGTGAAAGCTATACAGCCATATGGTGCTTTTGTGGAGATTATGCCAGGTAAAGACGGTTTACTTCATATCTCTGAAATCAAGCATGAAAAAGTTGAAAGTATGGAGGGTATTCTTGAGATAGGAGAAGAGATTCAAGTAAAGCTCATCGATATCGATAAGAAGACCGGAAAGCTTAGATTATCAAGAAAAGTTTTATTGCCAAAGCCTGAAAAAGCAGAGGATAAGTAATTTTTTTGTATATTATCTAGCTTAAGAATGGCGCCAAGGAACTTTAAGCTTTCTTGGTGCTGTTGTTTAACTTCAAATTATACGTAAAACTAAATATAATTAATGAGACAGCTCAAGATTAGCAAGCAAATCACCAATCGAGAGAGTCAATCACTCGATAAGTACTTACAAGAAATAGGTAAAGTAGATTTGTTAACTCCCGATGAAGAAGTGGATTTAGCAGTTCGAATTAAACAAGGTGATCAACTTGCGCTTGAAAAATTAACTAAAGCAAACTTACGTTTCGTAGTTTCTGTGGCTAAGCAATATCAGAATCAAGGTTTATCGTTAGGAGACTTGATTAATGAAGGTAATTTAGGCCTAATAAAAGCTGCACAACGATTTGACGAAACAAGAGGCTTTAAATTCATTTCTTATGCAGTATGGTGGATCAGACAGTCCATATTGCAAGCATTGGCCGAACAATCTCGTATCGTTCGTCTTCCATTGAACAGGGTTGGGTCTTTAAATAAGATTTCAAAAACCTTCTCTGCATTGGAGCAAAAGTTTGAGAGAGAACCTTCACCGGATGAATTAGCAGAAGTTCTAGAGGTAACAACTAATGAAGTGGTTGATACAATGAAAATTTCTGGTCGTCACGTGTCAATGGATGCTCCATTTGTGCAAGGTGAAGAAAACAGTTTATTGGATGTATTAGAAAATGACGGTGATGAGTCTCCTGATGATGAATTGATGAACGATTCATTAAGAAGAGAGGTTCAAAGAGCACTTTCTACACTTACTCAAAGAGAGGCCGATGTTATTACACTATACTTTGGCTTAAATGGTGAGCATTCAATGACACTTGAAGAGATTGGAGAAAAGTTCTCACTTACAAGAGAGAGAGTAAGACAAATAAAAGAGAAAGCTATAAGAAGGTTAAGACATACCTCTAGAAGTAAAGCACTTAAGCCTTACTTGGGGTAATTTTACACCTTAATCTAATTTTAAAAAGGTCTTTTCGAAGACCTTTTTTATTTTTTATAGTTAGTTTTGTATCAGTAAACGCTATTAACCGTACTTAATCATAAAGATTTTAAATATGACTGAGGAAAAAGTAAATGTACTAATAATAGGCTCAGGACCAGCAGGCTATACTGCAGCTATCTATGCATCCAGAGCAGGTCTTAAGCCAGTATTATATCAAGGAGGACAACCGGGAGGACAGCTAACCATCACCAATGATGTAGAAAACTATCCAGGTTATCCGGATGGAATCAATGGGCCACAGATGATGGTCGATTTCCAAAAGCAAGCAGAACGTTTTGGAACAGATATAAGATATGGTTTAGCAACCTCCGTAGACTTTAGCGGCTATCCTCATAAAGTTGTAATTGACGACAAGCATGAGATTACTGCCAATGCGGTAATCATTTCTACCGGAGCTTCAGCTAAATGGCTAGGGTTAGAATCAGAGCAACGTTTAAATGGTATGGGCGTTTCAGCTTGTGCTGTTTGTGATGGTTTCTTTTACAGAGGCCAGGATGTTGTGGTAGTTGGCGCTGGTGATACTGCAGCTGAAGAAGCAACCTATTTGTCTAAGCTTTGTAAGAAAGTGACAATGTTGGTAAGAAGAGATGAAATGCGTGCTTCTAAAATTATGCAGAAACGTGTGTTGAATGCTTCTAATATAGAAGTTTTGTGGAATACGGAAGCAGAAGAGGTTCTAGGAGAAAATGAGGTAGAAGGTGTAAGAGTTGTGAATAACCAAACTGGTGAGAAGTCTGAAGTAAAGGCTACCGGATTCTTTGTTGCTATTGGTCATAAGCCAAATACTGATATTTTTAAGGATTTTATAGACATGAATGATGCTGGTTATATTATGACCAAGCCAGGTACATCAAAAACGAATATTGAAGGTGTTTTTGCATCTGGTGATGCCCAGGATTTTACATATCGTCAGGCAGTGACCGCAGCTGGTACAGGTTGCATGGCTGCATTAGACGCTGAAAGGTTTTTGGCAGAAAGGGAAAGTGAATTAGAGGAAGATGAAGCACTAGCTTCTTCAGAAAAATAATGAAATAGTTGTTCTTAATTAGACTGCCTCAATATTGTTGAGGCAGTTTTTTTATGGATAAATGTATGTTTATACAAACATATTTATTTTAATACGTATTGGATAGTTTAACCTATAATTTTGAATATGAAGCTTAATATTTTGGCTTTTGCCGCTCATCCTGATGATACAGAACTTTCGTGCGCTGGTACTTTGGCTAAGCATATAGATTTAGGAGACAAAGTAGGGGTGATCGATTTTACCAAAGGGGAGCTTGGTACAAGAGGAACACCAGAAATCAGGATGAAGGAAGCTTCAAAAAGTGCTGAGATATTAGGCTTATCTGTGAGAGATAATTTGAGTTTCGCTGACGGTTTTTTTGAGAATGATCACGAACATCAGCTTAAAATAGTTGAGAAAATAAGGCAATATAAGCCTGATATTGTAATAGCGAATGCTATTCGTGATAGGCACCCAGATCATGGTAGAGCTTCTGAGATTGTAAAAACAGCTGTGTTTTTAAGTGGATTAGCAAAGGTTGAAACTACTGATCAAGACGGAAAGGCCCAGGAACCATGGCGTCCAAAAACTTTGCTTCATTACATTCAAAGTATTCCAATTACACCGGATTTTGTAGTGGACATATCAGGCTTTTGGGAAACCAAAATGAAAGCTATTCAAGCTTTTGCTTCCCAATTTCATGATCCAAAGAGTGATGAACCTGAAACTTATATATCTGATCCTAAATTCATGAAAATGATTGAAGCCAGATCTTTGGAGTTAGGTCAAATAATAGGAGTGGAGCATGCTGAAGGTTTTACTATAGACAGATATTTAGGGATTAAAGATTTGAACAGCGTATTATAAACTACGCTCATAATTTCTTAATACAATTAACTGACCCAGACTTTCTGTTGGCGTTTCAATAGCTTTTAATGCCTGATGCTGTTGAAACAATTGATAACAGCTTTCTTGAATAGGTTGGTCAGGATAGAAGTTGTCACGTAGGAAATGAACGCATTTTAGTACCTTAAAACCATTGAACCACTGGTAAAACCTATCAATAAAATGTGCCTGATTTTTCGACTGTTTCTTTATTTTTTCAAGCTCTTCTGCTAAATTATTCTCTTTGAGAAAAGCCTTTATTTGATTTGGGATATCGTCAAGGAAATTTTCACTATCTGCCTGTTCAAAAAAGGATTTTATGATTTTGAAAATCATGAAGTCATAAGTATACCCAAGTAATTTTTCTTTACTATTATGAGCTGATATAGCTTTTCCTGTTCCGAAAGGCACTCTGTTTGATTCACGGGGTGAAGGTATAACTGTTGCATTTGTTATGTTAATGAAGCCTCCTAAAGGAATGATTTTGTGTAAAAAGTAGAAATCTTCCCCGGCTTTTCGGGTATTCATTCCTCCTTGCTTTTGATAGGTAGACGAACGGACTGCCATGCTTGAACCAATGGTATGAAAGGCAAACGGATAATTAGTATAAGCCAAGGCCTGAATATAATATCGCAGGTGCAGTTCGTATTGGATTATAGGTAAATTCAACTCACCATGTTCATTCTGTAACGGATGCTCATAATGTATGGAAGCTCCCAGAATATTCGCTGCTTTTAGGAACTGGCTTTCAATTTCAATAAGGTAATTGGTAGTACACTTGCTATCAGCATCAAAACAAACGATTATACCATCTTGATCAATTTTGTTAAAGCGATAGGCAGCTTCATCCATCCCGATTTTTCTAGCTAGGCCAACTCCAGCTTGCTTCTTTGGTAAATCATAAGCCTTAATAATATATGTATTAATCCACTCAGCTTGATTAGCCTCTATGTAATCATGTAAACATGCAGCTGATTGCTCAGTTTGTATGTTTACTGCATCACTATCTTTTTCAGAATAATTTAATACGATGATGATTTCTACAGGAAACCGAGTTTGCTGACAATCATAAAGTGATTGCAAACTAGCAACTATGTCAGGTTCTTTATAAGCAGGTATAACAACGCTTAAAAAGCAGTCGCTCTTAATTGGGTGTTTTATAAACCTTTTAGGATAGGCGTATCTTTCAAAATAGATATTACTCAAGGGGACAGGCGCTCTATTTTCCAATCATTGTTAACTTTCTCAAATTGAATTCTATCATGTAACCTGCTGCTGCGGCCTTGCCAAAACTCTAAAAGATTAGGGATAACTCTGTAACCTCCCCAATATTCTGGTTTAGGCACTTCCTTACCTTCAAATTGACTCTGGTACTCCTCCTGACGCTGCTCAAGAAATTCGCGACTGTTTATGGTATTACTTTGGTGAGAGACCCAGGCACCAATTTGGCTTCCTCTGGGGCGGCTGTGGAAGTAAGCAGTACTCTCTTTAACAGAAACCTTTTCCACAACTCCCTCAATTCTCACTTGTCTTTCCAATTCAGGCCAAAAGAAAGTTAATGCCACGTTTTGATTATTGGCCATCTGTTGTCCTTTTTGGCTTTCGTAATTGGTGTAGAAAACAAATCCTTGTGCATCTAAATCTTTAAGAAGCACTATTCTGGAACTTACACGATCCTTCTTGATGGTTGCTAAATTCATTGCATTTGGTTCCAGCACCTGAGATGAAATAGCCTCGTCAAACCATTTCCTGAATTGTATTAAAGGGTTTTTAGCCACATCGCTTTCTGATAGTGAAGCTTTTGTATAGTCTTTTCGGATATCAGCTATTGATTTGTCCATAAAGTTTAGCAGGATTCATTTGTTTCTACAATTGTCCAAAAGTATTATTGTTTTCTAATCATTACAATATTTGAGCAAAATCAAATTAACATATGAAGCAGCGAATTGATTTAAAGTGTGAAAGTAGTAAGGAATGGGTTGATACAGTGATGAGCGATTTTAATGCATTTCTACAAGATCATGCTAATTGTGAGCGTAAGGCAAGCAGTATGGCTATGAGTTTCGTAGCAAAATTTCCTGATAGATTAGAGATAATCCCTGAATTGATAAATACTGGTGTGGAAGAACTCGAACATTTTAGGGATGTTTACAAAATTATGGAGGAAAGAGGAGTGGAGCTTCCTCATGAAATAGGAAAAGATCATTATGTTGCCGATTTAATAAACCTGTGCCGATCAGGAAAGGAAGATAGATTTATGGATAGGTTACTATTGGCTTCTCTCGTAGAAACTCGAGGTGCTGAACGCTTTAGACTTATCTATGAGGCATTGCCAGAAGGAGATTTAAAGAAATTTTATCATAGGCTGTGGGCATCTGAAGCCCGACATGGTGAAATATTTGTTGATATGGCGCTTCAATAT
Source organism: Marivirga atlantica (assembly GCF_016734805.1). Taxonomy (GTDB): domain Bacteria; phylum Bacteroidota; class Bacteroidia; order Cytophagales; family Cyclobacteriaceae; genus Marivirga; species Marivirga atlantica. The sequence goes on along the minus strand of NZ_JAERQG010000005.1, from coordinate 47,521 downwards.
TTTGAAAAAGAAGAAGTATATAATAGATTAGAGCAAATGAGTATTGAAGAAGCAAAAATTCTTCAGGCTCTTCCACTGAAGGCGGCATTGCACTAATGGAATTTTTTCAATATAAAAATATTGACACACCTGCTAAAGGAGATTTGCTAATCTCTGAACCACTATTGCCTGATAATAACTTTGATAGAACCGTAATTTTACTTTGCGAGCACAATGAAGAAGGTTCATTTGGCTTTGTATTGAATAAGTTATCCATGCTAAATGTGGATGAAGTGCTTGACGAAGTGGAGAGCTTTAAAACAAATCTTTATGTTGGCGGACCAGTTCAACAGAATACATTACATTTTATTCATGACATTGAGCCTCTATATCAAAGTGGCCAACTGATACAAGAAGGATTATGCTGGGGTGGTGATTTCGATCTTCTAATTTCCCTATTAAAGGCTAATGCAATTGATCAGAATAAGATAAGATTTTTTGTAGGCTATAGTGGTTGGTCTGAATTTCAATTACAGCAAGAAATTGACGAAAATACATGGATTGTTGCAAGAGGCGTGCATCCATCATACATTTTTAATACGGATCCTGATAAACTTTGGAAAGATACCCTTGAGAAAATGGGAGGGAGATTTAAAGTTTATGCCAATTATCCTACTGATCCTAAGCTTAATTAATTCATCAATTAAGTATTTTTAATTAATATTGTATCTATTTCCAACAATAGAATCTAATTACGATGACTGAAGAAAACGGTACTTCTAACAAGCCTGAGGAAAATCAGGAACAAGAAAATGTTCAGAAGGAGAACAACACAACTAATGATGCTACTCAGGAGGTAAAGGCTGAAGCTACTGATAATGCTGTTAATGAGGCAGATGAAGCCATAGTGCAAGAGAGCTTATCTGATGAGAAGGCAGAAGTAGCTGAACAAAGTGATGAATCCGCCACCAAAGAAGAGCAGCAAGTAGAAGCTGAAAAGGTAGAGGATAAAGAGGAAAGTTCTGATGCTGAAAATCAGGATGAAGATGATGATGAACATCATGAAGAGGAACTTCCCGACTATAGTAATTATGATAAAGCTCAATTAGTTGAAGTTATAAAGGAAGTATCGCATAGTGATAATTTCAAAAGAGGAGATCGTATTCTTAATGAAATAAAGCCACTTTTTGATGAGATTTATGATGCTGAAAAGAAGGAAGCATTAGATAAATTCTTGGCAGATGGGGGTGAAGAAGCTGATTTTGCAATGAAGCATGACGAACTTAATGATAGGTTCGATGCCAACTATCAGCTATTTAAGGATAGAAGAAGAAAGCATTATAAAGAGCTTGAAAAGCAAAGAGATGAAAACCTCAAAAGAAAAGAAGAAATTCTGGACAAGCTTAGAGAGTTGGTAGATGAAGAAGAGACTATCACTGGATTAAACGTTATAAAGGACCTGCAAAAGGAGTGGAAAACTATTGGTCAGGTTCCTGGCCCGCAAGCCAAAACTTTATGGGCTAATTATAATGCCCTTTTAGATAGATATTACGATCAGAGAAGTATTTTATATGAGCTAAAAGAGCTTGATAGAAAGAAAAACCTCGAAGCTAAATTAGAGCTTTGTGTGAAAGCTGAAGAGTTAGCTCAAATGAATGATGTTCCTGCTGCAGTTAAGCAGTTAAATGATCTTCATGAAGAGTTTAAACATATTGGTCCTGTTCCTAAAGATGACCAAGAGCCGTTATGGCAGCGTTTCAAAGCAGCTTCAGATGCTGTTTACGAACGTAGAAAGGGTTATCTAGATAAATTGAAAGATGTTCAAAAGGAAAACCTGGAAAAGAAAGAAGCCATTATTGATAAAATGACTGATTATCTAAGTTTTGATTCCGATAAAATCAAAGAATGGAATGCCAAAACAAAGGAGCTTCTTGCTATTCAAAAAGAATGGGAGTCAACAGGTCAGGTACCAAAAGAAAATGCCAAATCCATTAACAAGGCATTTTGGTCTAACTTCAAACAATTCTTTGCAAATAAGCATGAATTCTTTAAAAGATTAGATTCATTAAGAGAGGAGAACCTTAATAAGAAAAAAGTACTAGTTGAAGAAGCTAAGGCACTACAGGACAGTACGGAGTGGAATAAAACTGCCGACAGGCTTAAGAAGCTACAAAACCAGTGGAGAGAGATAGGACCTGTTCCTGAAAAGTTCAGGGAGAGTATCTACAAAGAATTTAAAAGTGCTTGTGATACCTTCTTTACTAATAAGCGTGCAGGTAATAAGGAGGCGGAAAAAGAATACAAAGCCAATTTGGAGGCCAAGCAGGACATAGTTGAACAGATCACGAAGTTAGAAGCTGGAGATATTGAGCAATTAGAAGCATACGAAGAGGCTTTTAGTAAAATAGGCTTTGTTCCTAGAGCTAATATTCAAACAATTAAAGAAAAGTTTTCAGATGCTGTTAGTGGCTTTATTGAGAAGTCTGAAGATAAGCTAAGCGAGGAACAACTGAATAAGGTAAAACTTATGGCACAGCTTACTAAGATCATGGCTGGACCTAATGCTGATAAAAAGCTTAATCAGAAAGAACATGCAATCCGTAAAAAAATATCAGACTTGAATAATGATATTGTTACGTGGAAAACAAACCTTGAATTTTTTGCTGCATCAAAAACTGCTGATAATTTGAAAAAAGAATTTGATAAAAAAATTGAAGAGGCAGAAAAGGAGATATCCCTGTTAAAGAAGCAGTTACGAATAGTGCGTTCTGTTTAGTTAAAATTTAATTGAATTTTTTTTGAAAATGGGTTTGTATTAATAAAAACACCCCCTATATTTGCAACCGCAATGAGGGAAAAAACAAGCTCTCAAACGCAAAAAAGCCTCTTTAGCTCAGCTGGTAGAGCAACTGACTTGTAATAAGCGGGCTTTGGAGTTGTAAGCAACTGAAAATCAAAGGCATAAGAGTTTTTGATTATTGAAATATTAAGATTTTGAACACTTTTTGAATTTTTTTTTTAAAATTGCGTTCTCTTTAAGCCTCCTTAGCTCAGCTGGTAGAGCAACTGACTTGTAATCAGTAGGTCATTGGTTCGATCCCGATAGGAGGCTCTTTTAAACCCTTGTAAATCAATGATTTGCAAGGGTTTTTTTATAACATATCAGTCTTGCCTATTTTCTCAGATCACACTCGTTTATCTTTTTTAGAGAAAAATTGACTGCCGTGATTGAAATTAAGTAGGCATAATCAATCAAACCCTTCACTAAAAAATTCTTCAGGGCTGACTTTTAAGGCGCGAATGACCCGCATGAGGCTGCTAAAACGTAAATCTTCTCCCTTCTCGTACCGCCAGTACTGTGATCTTGAAATACCATTTTCAATGGCAAAGGTTTCATAATTCACATGTCCCTTCTCCAGCCTGAGTTGTTTTATTCTCTTGGCCAACCTATCTATATCTATATTTTTTACCTGCTCTTCTTTTTTATCCATCCGTAAAAAAATGAATATTTTTGCTTAAAAGTTACTCTTAAATAAGTACACCTAATTAGGTGTATTGAATGTGTTTGTTTATCTTAGATGATAGTCACATCAACAACATAACTATGGTTTTAAAGAAAGAAGAAAAATTAAAATCCCTCATAGCAAGGATTACACATGATATTTTGAGTCCCATTCATACCATGAAGGGAATTGCGCAACTGACTAAGGAAGAATCGGACTTATCGAGAAAAAATGAGTATGCCAGTATACTTTTACAAACTTCGACAGATTTAACCACCCGAGTGGAGGAGCTTATCAGGGAATATTTTGAACCTGACCACTCTGTAACAGACATTGACTTAATAGAAACCTCTCAAAATGTTTTAAATCAACTTAACCCTCCAGATGATGTTACAATTGAAGTTTACAGTCATGGTCCAAACTCTTACCAAGGCAATTACAATAAGCTTTTTTCAATTCTTCAGAATCTGGTCGACAATGCGATAAAATATAGAGATTCTGAAAAAAAGAAATGCTTCGTGCATGTGCGGTTCGACCAAACAAATGATGGATTAATAATCGCGGTTTCAGACAATGGTTTGGGTATCCCTATTGAATTACAACGGAAAATTTTCAAAGAGCGATTCAGAGTTAACGTTAGCGTTCAAGGATATGGGTTAGGTCTGTATATAGTCCAAAGCTTGGTAGACGAGCTGGATGGGAAGATCGAGATTGAGAGTACCACTAGCGGAACGACTTTTTACATTAAGCTTCCGAAAAAAAATGGTTAAATTCTTACATCACTTCGATTTTCAACTGTACCGCTCAAAAATATTACGATTTATATCTTATCTTAATCCAAATTGGTATAAAACTAAAATTATGTATGAGCAACTTCAGGGCTATCTTAACAGTTTTGTAAAATTAGACGAAGATGCTGCTCTTGAGATTGAAAGAAAATTTGTCAAGAGAAATTTTCGTAAAGGTAGTTTTCTGGCTGTAGAAGGTGAAGTAACAAAAGAGGCGCATTTCTTGATTAAAGGTTGCTGTCGTTTTTATCATGTGAAGAATGAAAAGGCAGTGACTCATTGGTTTTCTTTTGAGAACTCTTTCGTAACCTCCTTGCGTAGCTTTACAACTCAAACTCCATCTGTTGAATACATTCAGGCTATTGAAAATTGCACTGTTTTGAGTTTGAAGTATGATGAGCTTAACAGTCTATATGCAAAATATCAACAATGGGAGCGCTTGGGAAGATTGATAATGGAAGATTTTAGTCGTCAGATGCTTGATAGACTAACAGCTCTACAGACACTTACAGCCAAGCAACGTTACATCATGCTCCTTCAAAGTGAGCCAAGGATCATCCAAAGAATTCCTCTCAACCATGTCTCTTCCTATCTTAGTATTTCTGGTGAAACGCTTAGTAGGGTTCGTTCAGAAATAAGAATCCTTTGATTTTTTTGATATATGTCAAAAAATCGCTGTTTACCAATCCTATCCGTAAAAGTATTATAAATAAACCATTAAATTATTGCTTTCTAAGTCACCAAAAGCTCTTTCTAGTATGTTATTCAACTTAACATTTGTAGTCTATGGAAAATATCTCTGTTTTTTACCGGATTCTGAATGAAGACCTTTCACCGCTAATCCGTCCTTCGAATACACAACTATATGTTGATTATTTAAAGGAGAAATTTCCAGAAGCCAAATATCAACTTAAAATAAAGTTGAGCAGTACAATCAAAGGTTATATCATTCATGAATGGAAAGAGTCCCGATTTAGTAATATTGAATCATCTTCAGTGGAGCATACGGATGATGCAAACTTTCCTGATATACTTGATTTTTTGACTAAAGAACTTAAAATAGATAATCAAAAGGTGATAAATCAGATATTAATTTTGGAAGGTCAATACAGCATAATAGAGTTACTGATAAAAGATGATTATCAAGCTTTATCGGGTCAAAAAATTAAATTCTATTATTATCAGGAAACACTTTTTGATGCTTATGCAGTCATTACAAAGCAGCTGAATGAAAAAATATTCAAACTTAAAGATGAAGAGCAAATCCGGTTATATATCAGAAAAAACCAGACCCTTATGATCGGGTATATGAAGTCCATCCTCAATGACTATATCCCAAAAAAAGAATGGAATTCACTATTTCAGATTTCTGAGGATCATACAACTACCGATATTTTTAAGCTCACTTATCACTCCCTCGAGGATATATTAGTTTACATTGAAAAATCCTTTGGCCATTATTTGGATACAAATCTACCTGTTCCGTATCAAAGTAGGTTATTGTTGGCCATAAAGCATGCTGAAAAGCTTGGCGAAGTGCTCGACCAAGTGGAAAGAGCGCAATTGGATCCCGAATTATACGGGATAGTTACTATTCCCTTCGATCGCTTGAGTATCTTAGAACCCCTAACTTTTACTTATCAAAGCCACTTTTACCACGAGCATTACTTACTGACTTTTCACAGATATTCGCAACAGCAAGTACCATTGAATGGAAAAGAGGTTTTCTTGATCCTCTGGAGGCTTAACTTTAATGCTTTGAAATTCTTCAATTACCTCACCATCCAAATTCACAAAGAATTAAAAGAAAGAGAAACCCCAAAAGATAAATTGGAACTGCTGTATTACTATCATAAACTCTGCAACCAATTACCTGTAAAAACCCACCTCAGCTATAACCCGAATTTACTTCCTCTAAAAGACCAAATGTCGATCTGGCTGCAGGAAGAAATAAATTTCCAGAAAAGAAAATTAAAGTATGCTACTACATTTTCGGGTATTCGATCTACAAATGATAAAACACTGTTTAAAGATGTCGGTGCCTCAGCTTTCTTTATTTGTCAGGGCATTTTTTGAAACTGGTCTGGTGGATGGTAACCGCCAGGAATTATTGGATTTTGTTTGCCGGCATTACAGAACGGATCAACAGGAGAATATATCTGTCGGTAGCCTAAAGGGGAAATATTATAAGATCGATACTGGGACCAAGCGATCTGTAGGTCGAATGATGAAAAAGATGCTGGCACATATTGAAGGAGCAGGAAAGAACTATTAAAACTTATCCCTTTCACTAAGTAGCTCAATACACCCATGATCATCCAGCAGACTTAGTAAACTCTGTAAACACCTGTACCCAAACCCTTTTGTTTTTAAAAGATCCGGACCACTGAATTCTAGGAGCTCCTTGAGGTTTTTAAACTCCATTTGCCGCATAAAAGCTGATAATTCCTCAATTATTGGTAGCTCATATACCGGAATATACAAAATTAGGGGGTCCCCAGGGGGTGACTTTTTCATGGTACAAATCGGTCTTTATAAGCTTAAAACGAATATAGCACCTCATCTTTGAAGTTTCAAGAAAAAACTTTGTATTAATCCATTGAAGTAACTAACTGATTAACAGATTATTTATCTGGCCGCCAGGGGTACCTCAGACCAGTGAAGGACTGTTTTCGCATTGAAATAAACCGTCTCTTTACAGTCAGAAAAGCAACTGATGGCTGTAAGAAATCACATAGGTCAAAATCCACAAGATACTCAACTTACCCCACGATGGGTGTTAGCCGAAAATGTGATCAAATGTTTGCCGAAGCTGGTAGATCATTCAAAGCTCTTTGGTTTTGTCCAGGATGGCCATCGATACTTTTCACGGAGAGAGCTACTCTCTGTAATTGAGAAATATTTAACTGAAAAGTGATGGAAATAATCGTATTTGAAAAAGAGGCTTATCAGAAAATGCATAAAGACCTGATCAATCTGGTCAAGCAAGCCATTAGGGAAGCGAAAGAAGAAGCCCTGGCTAATGCCGACCCGGCCAATGATTGGCTTTCCACCGAAGAGGCTAAAAAGCTGTTGGGCATCCGCAGCAAAACCAAGTTACAGGAGCTGAGGGACATTGAAGCAATACGCTTTACAAAGCATGGCAGGATTATCCGCTACTCCAAGAAAAGCATTCTGGAATACCTTGACAGGAATGTACCAAGCTATTGATCCTTAAACATCCTGTAAACAATGTAAACATGGCTTCATTACAAGAACAGATTGATTTTATACAGAAAGAGCATGACCGGTGTAAACTGGTTTACAATTTTCTACTGAAAGAATTTGGCGAGAAGAACACCTCATTACTGGACGAAGAAGTTTCAGAGAAAATCCATTTCACCCAGGAAATCATTTTTTCTTTAAAAGAACTCCAAACTTTTAAAATGTCAGCGTATGGAAGAGCAAAATAGTCAAAATGCACATTTCAGTTTTGGAGAGGTTTTCCAGAATACCAAGTCATTCATTGACCGGTATAACAACCGGCAAATAAAACTTACCCAAAAGCTCAATGCCAACCATCGGGCTACAGCCGAGCTGATCACCCGGCTCTATCTCAAACAACTTAACAAAGCAGCTCAGTTGGATAATCTTGATCTTGAAAACCTTCCTGGCTTCAACACCTATAATGAGAGCCTGGCCAAATGCAAAGGCTGCACCAAACGCACGATTATCAATCATAAAGAACGCCTGAAACAATCCGGTTTCATAACACAAGAAGAACATAGAGGCAAAGGAGGCGTGGAAATCTGGCTCAATCCTGAGGTTTTGGGTATGGCAAAGTTATCCACCCCACTTGGGGATAATGTGCTGAAAATCGGGGATGTAACCTCTATTTTTTATGAAAAAGCGAAAAATTTTCACCCTTTAGTTCATGAACATCAAGAACGATTAAATAATAATAGCAAGGTGGATAAATCAGGAACTCAAAAAAGCGGAGTTCCCTACGGTCACGAGAGTGGCAAAGCCACAGGAACAGGACATGAACAAGACAAGAACACGGAGGAAAATGCTAACCCTTCCTCAAAACAGCAATTAAAAGCTCCTGAAAGGTATTATAAAGCCGAAAAACAGGAACGAGTTGCAGGGGCGGGGCGCATTTTCTTACTTTCACTCATCCGGCAGTTCTGGGATTATGCCCGAAAAGTGCTGTATCCCGACTTGATTCTTTCCGAGCCTGAAGTAAGGGAAATCCTTAACCTGATTTGGGAGTCGGTTTACGGCAAGCTTCAATCGAATGCAACTGAAAAAGACTGGCTCAAGTACCAGGATACAGCTTTCAACCGGGTCAATATGGTGGCCAGGTGGCTAACCAGAAGTCCGGGCCACTGGATTCCTAAACCCCATATCTACTTCCATCCCAACAACGAGCGGAACGGCTTCAAAAAGACCTGGCAATGGTATGTGAAGCAGGAAACCCTCAAAATTGAAATAAGGAACCAGTTGCTGCTTCAACAGGTAAAGAGTGAATGGCAACAGCATGAACAGAATAAGGGTCGCTTCCGGGAAAAGACCCGTTTACAGCTCTTCCGGATTCAGCAGAAAAGGCTGGCCGGATACCGGGATGAATCCCTGAATCAAGCCTATCAGCAGTGTTTACAACGCTGTTTACATCTGCAAAGCCTTAAACCTAAACAAGAAGCTTATGCTCAGTGAACAAATGCAACGGGAGGCTTTGTCTAAATGCATTGTCTGGTTTTACGATGGCAATGTCCGAACCTTCTATTCCCTGGACAAGACGCACAAAAGAGCCTTGCCTAACCAGGGTCTTGGCATCCGAAGGCTAGAAAAAATGCTGATGGAAACCTTTAAAGGCCAATGGGAAACCTCAATCATTTATGAGAACAAACCCAATGGCAATGAGCTGGCAAAATTTAAAAAAGGTGCAAGAGTTTAGAGAAAAATAGCATTACTGGACCGACTGTTGATGTGATGTGAGAAACCTTGAAAATAATGGAAGAAAACAGAAAAACAGATGTATTTGAGCGATTTGAGGCTTTTCTCTATTCACGCAAATTCATTTTCATCGTAGTAATTGCCGGAACTATCCCTATGATTATGCATTCCCATCAATTGTTTTACAATGTATCTCCCTTTGACGGCAATAGGCTGTGGAAAAACGTTTACGCACTTTTCTATGCCATCAGCTTTGACCTGACCATTCTGGTTTTTACAATCCATGTGATCAGACGCAAGCCAGCACTTTATGCCATTTTCGTATTTATCATGAACTTGCTGTATTACAATCCATTCTCATTTCTTGATCCATCACTGATAGCTGCTTTCACAAAAGTATTCCTGGCCGGGGTATTAGCGTTTACCGGCTACAGCTACGCGGAGCTATTTGTCGGGAAAATGGCAGAAAACAAGCATTTTATAAGGAAAAAAGCTGTTTACAAGCCTGTACACCATCAAGCAAACGGCCAGAGTAAACAAGATTTTGAGTGTAGAGAATGTGGGAAGGGATTTCTTTCTGTAAAAGCGTTGAACGGACATATGAGGGTCCATTAAATCTATTTTTTTATAACCGATTATTTAAGCATTTGCTTAAACATTTTTTTTCTTACCTTTGTTGTTTAAGTAATTGCTTAAATAAAAAGAAGTATGAGTAAATCGTGTATCCGGGTTTTTGCAGATGTTAAGCAGATCCAACAGTGCAAAGAAGAAATTAACAAAGTAGCACCATCAATAGCTATCGTGGCTAAGGCATTGAGCCTGTCGGGCAATGAAGTCCGCTTAAAAATTCTCTACCTACTTAGCAAAGAAACCAAACTTTGTCCCTGCGACCTGAGTGACATTTTGGAAATGACCGTGCCTGCCATTTCACAACATCTGAAGAAATTGAGAGAAGGAGGCCTTGTAACCAGTGAGAAGGTGGGACAAACAGTGTTCTATTCTTTGGTAGAAGATAATATACAGGTGATTAAACCCGTCTTAAAAAGCTTATTTGATAACAATAAAAAAGAACCAGTATCATGAGCAATTCAAATCAAGCAAATACAACCCCCAAAAGTGTTGGTACCGGTTTGTTGGTGGCCATTACTGCATCTCTTTGTTGTATCACACCTGTTTTCGCCACGCTGGCAGGGATTGGAGGCATTGCGGCAACCTTTTCATGGATGGAGCCTTTTAGACCTTATTTAATAGGCCTTACCGTTTTGGTATTGGGGTTTGCCTGGTATCAAAAATTCCTGCCTGCCGGCAGGCATGGAAGACCCAGGACCCAGGAAGAAATCGACTGTGCCTGTGACGAGGATGAGCGTCCCTCATTTTGGCAGTCTAAGAAGTTTCTGGGAATCGTTACCGTCTTTGCGGTATTGATGCTTGCTTTCCCATCCTATTCCGGCATTTTTTTCCCTGACAACAGCAAAGGGGATAAAGTTATCGTGGTGAAAGAAAGTGATATTCTGAATGCAGAACTGAATATCAAAGGCATGACCTGCACCGGATGTGAGCATAGCGTGAATGCTGCGCTTAATAATAGTGAAGGCGTTCTCGAAGCTTCATCCTCCTACAAAAGTGGTATTGCAACGGTCAAGTTTGATCAAACAAAAGTATCTGTAGATCAATTGGCAACCAATGTTGAGGAAGCCACAGGCTATAAAGTCACTGAAAAGAAAATTATACAAAATAAAACTTCAAATCAATAAAATAATGAAACCTATAATTTTAAGTATTCTAAGTCTAACATTCGTCTTCCTGCTTGCAGGAAATGGAATAGCACAAACTGCTGAATCTCAAAAAACAGAGGAAACCACTCAGAAAAGTGAGACAGTTAAACTCAAAGTAACGGGGCTTACCTGTGCCGGCTGTGCCAGTCATCTGTATAAAGTCTTGAAAGAAACAAAAGGGATTGTCGACAATTCGGTGGAATATCCCGGTGATATTGCAGTGATTGACTATGATCCTAAAAAGACCCAGCCTGAGCAGCTTATTGCAGCCATTGAAAAAAAGACCAGCTATAAAGCTGAACTACTGAAATCAACAAAATGATCAATAATGGAAAAAGAATTCTTATTACAATCGACTATTACCTGTCCGAATTGCGGGCATCAAAAAGAAGAAACCATGCCTACGGATGCGTGTCAGTATTTCTATGAGTGTGAAAGCTGCAAACAAATCTTAAAGGCAAAAGACGGGGATTGCTGTGTGTATTGCTCGTATGGAACTGTGGCATGTCCTCCCATTCAGGAAGGTGGTAAAAACAATTGCTGCTGATGAAGAAATATAATGTAATAGTAATCGGATCAGGCATGGCGGGAATGACCATTGCCAATAAATGTGCTAAAAAAGGATTGAAGACGGCTGTAACAGACTCCAGACCTTACGGTGGTACGTGTGCATTGCGTGGTTGTGATCCTAAGAAAATATTGGTTGGAGCTGCCGAGATCATTGACAGGGCCAATAAAATGAAAGGTATCGGCATTGAAGGAGATATCTCTATTAACTGGCAAGACTTGATGGCTTACAAAAACGACTTTGTTGCCAAAATGCCGAAAGGTGTGGAGAAAGGTTATGAAAAAGCAGGTGTAGACATGTATCACGGAGCAGCCAGCTTTGAATCGGAAAACACCCTCCGCATTGGAGACAATCTATTGGAAGCAGATAAAATCGTAATTGCAACAGGTGCACGGCCTGTAATCCTTGACATACCAGGTGGTGAGTTACCCATTGATAGCACAGATTTTCTAAACCTGGAAGAGCTTCCTAAGGAAATCACTTTTATAGGAGGTGGTTACATTGCTATGGAATTTGCACATCTAGCTGCCAGAGCGGGAAGTAAAGTGACCATATTCCACAGGGGCAAAATGCCTTTAGAAAACTTTGAGTTTGATATCGTGAAGTACTTGGTCAAAGCTACTGAAGAATTGGGTATCGAGCTTCACCTTGAGTCGGATGTGGTTGCAGTTGAAAAAACGGATAACGGGCTTACTTTAAAGGCAGCATCAAAAAATGGTGAAAAAACTATTCGAACGGACTTAGTAGTTAATGCTGCCGGCAGAGTGCCTGAATTGGATGGCATGAACCTTGAAAAGGCCAATATTTCTTACAACAGAAAAGGAATACAGGTAAATGAATTCCTTCAAAGCAAAACCAATCCATCAGTATACGCTGCGGGAGATGCAGCGGACAGCCATGGACTAAACCTCACACCCGTTGCTGTTATGGAAGGGCATGCTGTGGCAGCCAATATTATTCGTGGCAATTCGAAAACACCCGACTACACAGAAATGCCGAGCGCGGTATTCACCTTACCAACTTTGGCATCTGTTGGGATGACAGAAAAGCAGGCAAAAGAAACAGGCTTAGAATATCAAGTAAAGGATGGCTCTGCATCAAACTGGTACAATGCCAAACGGATCAATGAATCAACTTACGCGTATAAAGTAATTTCCGACAAAGAAGGTCACATTTTAGGAGCACACATCATCGGGCCCCATGCAGAAGAAATGATTAATCTTTTTGCAATGGCTATTAGGGCAAAACTAAAAGTTGCAGACATTAGGAACATGGTTTATGCCTATCCATCGATGGGATCGGATATTGGGTCAATGGTTTAATCTAAATTAAAAAACCACAAAATATGTTGTTGACCTCTCTAGTTGGAAACGTATATTTAGCAAAACACGAAGTATTATGATACCCAAAGACCTGACAAAGGATATAAAAACACGGCTTCAAAGCATCAAAGGCCAAATGGATGGTTTGATAAAAATGCTGGATGAGGGAAAAGATCCGGAAAAAATTTTGTTACAGTTCAAAGCTGCGCAAAAAGGACTTGATAAGGCTCATTATTTATTATTGGATGAAGCCTACCGGAAAGCTCTCGCCATTAAGGTTTCGGAAACCGTTGAAGCCTGCCCCGGCAATTGTGGCAATGAAGACCGTATAGAGTTTATCCGGCAGCAGTTTCCAAATCTTCAACTAGATAATCTCACCACTATAATGAAGGAGATTGCTGAATTGAAACAGCGTATGGGTAGTAGTAGGCAAAATGAGTAAGGCTGTCTATTTACCGATGGCTTCTATTGGCTTCCTGCTGAGTATTTTCTGGGAGAACCTGCACTTTTCATTGTACTCGAATTAGGCTGAATGGATGGAGCAGATATATTTTCTGCTCTGTGCTCTTGGAGACGTGATGCTCATTTTTCTGGTATATTTTTTAGTAGCCGTCATTTTCAGAAATACAAGCTGGATATATCATTTTACAGCAACCAAAGTTGCTACAACCCTGGTCATAAGTGCCGTGGTATCGGTCATGGCTGAAAAAATAGCATTGATCATGGATTGGTGGCAGTATTCAGATCAAATGCCGTTAGTCCCTTTTTTAAATATTGGTCTTTCCCCATTTCTAGCCATTGTTTTGCTACCAATCCTTACTTTTTTTATAACCAAAAAAATAAATCAACTTTTCTAGCTGTTTATCCTTGGCTACCACCCCCTCCCTGAACTTACCTTTGAATTGTTCTTATCTGGTGAGAGCCTGAAACATATAAAACTGAACATTTTAAAAGGAGGAAAAGATGAAAAGACAAGTAGAAATATTTACAGCAAACTGCCCTGTTTGCGACCCGGTAGTTCAAATGGTGAAAGGTCTGGCTTGTGAGCAATGCGAGATCACCATTTATGATTTGGTGAAGCAGTGTGAGGACAAGACTTGTCTGAGCAAGCTGGAAGAATATGGGATCAAAAAAGTACCTGCCATCGCGGTGAATGGCTCGCTTTTATCCTGCTGTGAAAATCAGGGGATTTCTAAAGAAGAGCTGATCAAAGCGGGCATAGGACAAGGATAAAAGTAAGCAAGGCACGGCTTACTTTATTTATTTTCCCTTGCTGCCGTGCTAGTGGGGGGAATTAATATAAACCACAATTACGAAGAAACCTTTAAATAATGACTTACAGCAATGTATTGACAATTGTAACGCCTGTATAACTGCAGCACGCATCTGTCTGGATCAGCACTTAGGCGAGTCCGACATGAAAAAGTGCCACCAGCTTTGCCTGGACTGTATCGCGCTGTGTACGGCATGTACACAGATGCTGGCTTCCCAGTCCGATTACGCGAGCAGGGTTTGTGCCATTTGCGCTGACCTATGCAAAGCCTGTGCAGAAGAGTGCGGAAAATTTGACAGTGAGGTGTGCAAGCAGTGTGCGGAAAAATGTGCGGCCTGCGCAGAAAGTTGCGCTAAAATGGCGGCATAATCTTATGGAAGTCTTAAAATCACTAAAGCAGGATTTCGTCAGCATAGCGTCCTTGTTTACCTCAGTATTTACCTTGCTGTGCTGTGCCCTTCCGTCACTACTCGTGGCAGTAGGGATGGGCGCAGTAGTGGCCGGAATGGTTTCGGACTTTCCGGCATTGATCTGGCTGAGCAAGTATAAGGAATGGACTTTTCTGGCAGCAGGTATTTTGATCGGGTTTAACTTTTGGCTGTTTTATGGCCGCAAAATAGATCAGGCCTGTGAAATAGACGAATATGGCAATGAGACACCATGCGATACAGCCGCCCGCTGGAGTAAAATTATTCTATGGATATCCTTTGGTTTATACCTTCTCGGACTATTCTCAGCTTACCTGCTACTACCAATTCAACAATTTTTAGGACTTTAAAATAATACGATGAAAAGTACAGTCTTTTTAATATTACTAACTGTTACAGCCATTTCTAAGGTCAGCGCTCAGGGACACGGACCCCTTTATGGCTTACAAACCCCCACATTGGCAAAAGGAGGATTTGACTTTAATGCAGCAGCTATGAGCCTGGCTACCGAAGATGATCAATCCTTTATGCTTAGGTACATCTGGTCGTATGGCGTGACGGAAGATCTGCAAATTAATATCACGACACCCACCATGGTCAACAGATTGTCTGAAGCACCCAGAACAAGAGGTAACAACAACATGCCGGCAAATGGAGATATAGAAGCATCGGTATGGTACCGTTTCTTTTCCAATGCATTTGGTGTTGGCAAACGCTTTGAATCCACGGCTATTTTAAGTGTTTCGACACCTACCGAAGAATCCAGGGGAGGTATTAATGTAAGCAACTCTATTCATGGAGCAATCTCTACCGGTTATGCTTCACGTACCTGGTATGCCTGGGTAGGCGGTGGTTATCAATATTATTTTGAGGAAGGCAATGATCAATTAGGCGACCTGCTTTACGCAAGTCTTGTAGTCGGTTATCGGCCAAATATATTTATGGGAGACTATCCAAAGCCAGACTGGAGGGTATTTGTAGAATCGCTGGCGGAGTTTCCCGGAACTAATACCAGTGAAGGTCAGCTTACCCTCGTTGATCAAAGAGGGAAAAAAGTTATGCTCGGCCCTTCATTCCTGGGGCTTTATGGAGCCTGGGGCATATCCTTTGGTGCATTATTTCCGGTCTATCAGGATGTGGTACAAGGCCCAAAAGAGAAATACAGGCTTTCAATGAACATTAGTTATTGGTTATAAAATTTAAAAAAACAGAAGAAAATGAAAAGATTAGGAATAATAGCATTTTTGATAATTTTTAGTATGAGCGGTGCAATGGCTCAGTTGATCAAAGTAGATCAGGAAGTATTTGGGATGGACTGTGCCCCTTGTGCCTATGGCCTGGAGCGTGGACTCAAGAAAATGGATGGACTGGAAAGTGTAAGAGTAAGCCTCAATGATGGCAAAGCCTATCTTACGCTTGCTGCCACCAATGAACTGACCTTGCAAAAAATCCAGGAAGAAGTGAAGAATAATGGATTTTCAGCCAGAAATGCTGAAATTACGTTAAAAGGAGAACTGCTTAGTGAGGGCAATGAGTGGAGAATTAAGGTCAATGGAGAAACATTCATTGTCAGCGATGATACTCCTAGTGACATACTATCTAAGCTTAATCCCGGCAATATCCAGTTAAAAGGATTGGTAAAAGACGAAGAGGATGATCGGTTAAGTAGTCAATGGGGTATCAGGATTATTGAAGTCTTAAAATCTTAACGGATTATATGAAGAAAAATACTTTGTTAAGTCTAAGTCTGGTTACTGCCATTGCCCCATTCTTTTGTTGCTGGGGACCTGCCATACTCACTACCATGGCAGGTGTATCTGGCGCATTCTCGTGGTTTTCATGGCTACATCCTCTACGGCCTTATTTGTATGCAGTTGCTTTCTTGTCACTGGGTTTTACATTCTATAAGACCTACCCTCCGAAAAGGAAAACTCAAAGCTGTGAGAATTGTAAAAATGGAAGAAATAAAAATATGCCGAGCAAGGTTTTTTTGTGGATTACTACGCTGCTTGTACTTTCTATGTTTGTTTTGAACTATCTTGGATTATGATTAATGGCATCTAAAATTTTATAACTTTTTCAGAAAATTCTATAACAGTAGGTTAATTAATTGATTGTATATTTGCTCCACTAACGTAAAAGAGTTATTTTTAAACTATTTAAAAGAGAATTGCGTTAAGCAGTATCAAATGAAAAAAGTCATTTCCATATTTCTCCTATTCATAATGCTAGCCAGTAGCAGTGGAGTAACTATGGCTACACACCTTTGCGGTGAGCATGTAGCCAAAATGGCAATTACTTTCGGTCAAACTGATTTGGATTGTGGCATGGACCAAATGGAAATGGGCTGTATCAATGAAAACAACCATACCGGACATCAATTTCAAAAAAAAGGCTGTTGCGAAAATCAATATGCATCTATAGAGTCTGATGATGCCACTACAACTAAAATTGTGCTAAAGTCCATCCAACTGGATTTTCTTGTTGCATTTGCTTATACCTATTTGAGTATAGATCCTTTTGCTGTTGACGCAGACATACATTACTTAAGCTATTCCCCTCCCAAACTGAGGCAGGACTTTCCAGTGCTGTTTCAGTCATTCCTTATTTAAACTGCATAATATGATTAGTCATGAGATAATTACACTCATGACCTGAATTCCTCTTTACCGGAGGGTTCAATCCGAGCTGTACTTCATAGTTCCATACAAACTCATATTATGCTTAATAAAATCATTAAATACTTTCTTGAAAACAAGTTAGTTACCGTTCTCATCTTAATTGGCTTCATTGCATGGGGCATTGTGACCGCCCCTTTCGGCTGGCAGATAGGTGCGTTGCCTTCCGATCCTGTACCCGTAGATGCTATCCCTGATATCGGGGAAAACCAACAGATCGTCTTCACCCAGTGGCAGGGCCGATCACCACAAGACATAGAAGACCAAATTTCCTATCCGCTGACAACCTATTTATTAGGTATTCCGGGTGTAAAATCTATTCGGAGCTCGTCCATATTTGGCTTCTCCAGTATCTTCATCATTTTCAGTGAAGATATTGAGTTTTACTGGTCACGTTCCCGTATCCTTGAGAAGCTAAGTTCCTTGCCTTCCGGCTTATTACCGGAAGGAGTTCAGCCCGCACTGGGGCCGGATGCAACCGCTTTGGGTCAGGTGTACTGGTATACCATTGAGGGTAGAGATAAGGATGGAAACCCTACCGGAGGATGGGATCTCCACGAAATCCGTACTGTACAAGACTTCTACGTCAAATATGGATTAAACGCAACAGAAGGCGTTTCAGAGGTCGCTTCCATTGGTGGTTTTGTACAGGAGTATCAGATTGATGTTAACCCCGATGCCCTTAAAGCCTATGATATCCCTTTGCATAAAGTAATGCAGGCGGTACAGAAATCAAACAAAGACGTAGGGGCTAAAACCATCGAGATCAACCAGGCAGAATACCTGGTGCGTGGTTTGGGATACATCAAAAAAGTAGAAGACATTGAAAAGGCCGTGGTGGCCGTTCAGGAAAATGTTCCCGTCCGTATTAAAGACATTGGTGTAGTCACCTTGGGGCCATCCACCCGTAGAGGTCTGCTGGATAAAGACGGTGCTGAAGTGGTAGGTGGCGTAGTGGTGGCCCGCTATGGTGCCAATCCCTTGCAGGTCATTAACAACGTCAAGGATAAGATCAAAGAAATAGCCCCGGGACTGCCGAAAAAAACGTTGGCAGATGGAAGGGAAAGCCAGTTAACCATCGTTCCGTTTTATGACCGCTCCGAGCTTATTTATGAAACATTGGGAACCCTGGAAGAAGCCATTTCGCTTCAAGTGCTCATTACCATTTTGGTAGTGATCGTGATGGTGTATAATCTCAGGGCTTCATTTCTCATTTCAAGTATCCTGCCCATTGCAGTATTGATGGTGTTTATCGCCATGCGCTATTTTGGTGTAGATGCCAATATAGTTGCACTTTCCGGTATTGCCATTGCCATTGGTACAATGGTGGATTTGGGAGTAATACTTTCCGAAAACATTATTAAACATATAGATGAGGCTCCTCCTGGTCAAAAACTGATAGATACCATTTACAATGGAGCTTCGGAAGTGGGTACTGCTATTCTCACCGCTGTTTCCACCACCATTGTCAGCTTCATTCCGGTATTTACCATGCAAGCAGCTGAAGGAAAGCTCTTTGGACCTTTGGCATTCACAAAGACCTTTGCCCTGGTAGCTGCGCTGTTAGTGAGTCTATTGATCATGCCTACCTTGGCACATTGGTTCTTTGGGTTCAAAATCAATAATAAATTTCTTAAGAAATATGGCGGCTATGCATTAGTACTATTTGGAATTGTAGGGCTCTTTATTGGTCAAATATGGGGTGGTGTTTTGCTGGTACTGTTTGGTGCAATTGGAATTGTGAAGAATATTTTTGACACTAAAAAGGAAGGCTTTTCCAGGCCTGTATTATTTCTCTTCAATTATGCCGAGCTGATCATTGTACTTATTGGAGTAACCTGGCTTTTAGCTAAATATTGGCTACCACTGGGAGCCTCAAAGTCTCTGTTACTCAACTTTATTTTCGTGACCTTATTGGTAGGTTTTATCCTTGGCTCATTTACGCTTTTAGAATATTACTACAAATCTATATTAAAATGGTGCCTGGACAATAAAGTAACCTTTTTATTGATACCTACTTTCCTGATTTTGCTTGGCGTAAATGTTTGGTTAGGGTTTAATACCATTTTCGGGTTTATTCCTAAAGCATTGGACAATCTCGGCTGGGATATCCGGACAACTACAGTTTGGTCAGGCCTGACCCATACCTTCCCGGGTGTAGGAAAAGAATTTATGCCTTCTCTGGACGAAGGAAGTTTCCTGCTCATGCCCACCTCCATGCCTCATTCCGGTATTGAGTTCAACCGTAAAGTAGTTGGTCAGTTGGATATGCTTCTGACCAACATTCCGGAAGTAGAATTAACGGTAGGCAAACTTGGACGGGTAGAATCTGCCCTTGATCCGGCACCTATTTCCATGTACGAAAATATCATCAACTATAAAACGGAGTACATGCTCAATGAAAAAGGGCACCGGGTAAGGTTTAAGGTTGACAAGGAAGATCGCTTCATACTTCACAGCGGAGATAGCCTTTCTAACGAAGAAGCCATTAACCGAGGTGTTGTTTTGGAGGAGCTCATCCCTGATGATAACGGGAATTATTTCCGCAACTGGCGGCCGCAAATTGAATCTCCGGATGATATTTGGAATGAAATTGTAAAGGTCACTAAAATCCCTGGAGTTACTTCAGCGCCAAAGCTGCAGCCTATTGAAACCCGCTTGGTCATGCTCCAAACAGGTATGCGTGCCCCTATGGGGATTAAAGTGTACGGTCCAGACCTAAAAACGATAGAAAACTTCGGACTGCAGCTTGAGGAAGTATTGAAAGTAGTGCCTTCGGTAAAAGCGGAAGCCGTGTTTGCCGACAGGATTGTGGGTAAGCCCTATCTTCATTTGAATATCAACCGTGATGAAATTTCACGCTACGGGCTCAATGTGGAAGATGTACAGCAGACCATTGAAACAGCCATTGGAGGAATGAAAATTACTTCTACCGTAGAAGGTCGGGAGCGTTTTCCGGTGAGGGTACGTTACCCTCGTGAACTTAGGGACGATCCCGAAGCATTGGGCAAAATATTATTGCCCACCCCAACGGGTGCACAGATACCGATCAGCCAGGTGGTGGACTTTGAGTATATACGTGGCCCACAGGCGATCAAAAGTGAGGAGACTTTTTTGGTAGGTTATGTATTATTTGACAAAAGGGACGGATACTCAGAAGTGGGAGTGGTCAATGACGCACAGGCGGCTATCGAGGCCAGGATAGATGCTGGGGATTTAATTGTTCCTGCCGGTATCAGCTACAAGTTCTCCGGCAGTTATGAGAATCAGGTAAGGGCTGAAAAAAGGCTTGCTATTATCGTTCCATTGGTTCTGGGGATTGTCTTTTTGATACTCTACTTCCAGTTTAAATCAGTAGCCACTTCATTGATGGTATTTACTGGTATTGCCATGGCCTTTAGTGGAGGTTTTATCATGCTATGGTTGTATGGACAAACCTGGTTTGCTGACTTCTCCCTTTTCGGTACTAATTTCCGAGATCTTTTCCAAATACAAACGATTAATCTAAGTGTGGCTGTGTGGGTCGGGTTTATTGCCTTGTTTGGTATAGCCACGGATGATGGAGTATTAATGGCTACTTATTTAGACCAAAGTTTTAATCGTAATAAAACAGACAATCTGAAAGGAATAAGAGCAGCGACAGTGGAAGCTGGTCAACGAAGAATAAAACCTGCCGTAATGACCTCTGCCACCACTATCATTGCCTTGCTACCGATTCTTACCTCAACGGGTCGTGGGGCAGACATTATGATCCCTATGGCAATTCCAGCCTTTGGAGGTATGCTCTTCGCTGCAGTCACCTACTTTATAGTACCGGTTTTATATGCTATGAGAGAGGAAAGAAAACTTAAAAAGACACTATTATGAAGATCATTATAAATATTGTAATACTCGTTTTTCTCGGAACTAGCCTGAGTCAGGCGCAGACTCTGGATGACTATTTTAAAATAGCAGCAGAAAACAATCCGGGATTACAGGCGAAATATCGGGAATTTGAAGCGGCCATACAGAAAGTGGAGCAGGTAAATACTTTACCGGACCCTAATTTCTCTTTTGGTTATTTCATTTCACCGGTGGAAACGAGGGTAGGGCCACAAAAGGCAAGGTTTTCCCTGACCCAGATGTTTCCCTGGTTTGGGACGCTACGGGCACAGGGAAATGCCGCAGCTTTAATGGCAGAGGCAAAATATCAAGCCTTCTTAGACGCTCGGAATAGGTTATACTACCAGGTGGCAGCGGCCTATTATCCGCTTTATGAACTTAATCAATGGAAAGAGATTGAGCGCGAGAATATTGAAATACTGGAATCTTATAAAACCATTGCCAATAAGAAGTTTGAAAATGGAGCGGGTACTATGGTGGACGTCTTGCGCGTAGATATTATGTTGAAGGATGCCACAACCAACCTTTCCATTCTGAACGATAAGGAAGCGCCTCTGCTGACCCGGTTTAATAAACTGCTCAACAGAGAGGAAAACGCATTGGTAATCGTAGAGGATTCTCTCGTTGTTCAAGCCTTGCCTGATAATTTCAGAAAGGACTCTTTGCTGGCGAAAAACCCGGTATTGGAAGAACTGGACTTAAAAATAGCCTCCAGTGAGGTAAGTGAGGAGGTAGCTTACAAACAAGGACTTCCAAAGTTTGGCTTGGGCCTGGACTATGTGTTGGTTGGAGACCGCACAGACTTGGCCTCCGATATGGCTGCCCCTCAAGATAATGGCAAAAATGCTTTGATGCCTATGGTTTCTGTCAGTATCCCCATTTTCAGGAGTAAATACAAAGCCGCTGTTAAAGAAGCACAGCTCATGCAGGAAAGCTATGCACTCCAAAAAGAAGATTTTGCCAATACCCTTACGTCAAGCTACGAAATGGCCTGGTTTGAAATTCAACAACAGCAGGAATTGCTCAAGCTATATGATCAACAAATTCAGGAAACCAATCAGGCTTTAAATCTATTATTTACGGCTTACGGTAATTCAGGAAATGAATTTGAAGAGGTACTGCGTATGCAGCAACAGTTGCTAAAATATGAAAAGATGAAGGCAACCGCAGAAACGCAATATCAAATTGCCCTGGCCAAACTCAATTACTTAACCGCAAAAACATATTAAGATGAACGCGAATAAAAAAATAATAATCATAGCACTGTCAACACTGGCAATAGGTTTATTGCTGGGTTGGTTGATTTTTGGCGGTTCGTCCGAAACCAAAATGGATGATGAGCACCAGTACACTACAGAAATGGCGGGTGAAACGGTGTGGACGTGCTCCATGCATCCTCAGATCCGTCAGGGTGAACCCGGAGACTGCCCTATTTGTGGTATGGATTTGATCCCATTGGATAATGATGATGGTGAGGAGCTAGACCCGATGGCTGTTAGTATGTCTCCAACGGCAATGCAACTGGCTGATATTAGAACAGCCACTGTGGGTACTATGGATCCGGTGAAGACAGTTAGGTTGAACGGGAAGGTGCAGGAAGATGAACGGCTAGTTTCCTCTCAATCCAGCCATATTCCCGGCAGGATTGAACGGCTTAACGTGAATTTCACAGGTGAATATGTACGCAGGGGCCAGGTAATAGCCTATATCTATTCCCCTGAATTAGTTACCGCCCAGGAGGAATTGTTTGAAGCGCAAAAAATAAAAGAGACACAGCCACAATTGTTTAAATCAGCCCGGGCCAAACTCAAAAACTGGAAGCTTTCAGACAGCCAGATAGATAAAATATTAGAAAGTGGCACCCCTTCCGATGAATTTCCAATCACGGCAGACATTTCAGGCTATGTGTTAAGCAAAAATGTAAACGTTGGCGATTATGTAAAACGGGGCGAACCCATCTATGAGATTGCCAATTTGTCTCGTGTATGGGTATTGTTTGATGTGTATGAGTCGGATATGCCCTGGATAAGTAAAGGAGACCAGGTGCAGTTCACAGTTCAATCACTGCCGGGAAAAACGTTTGAAAGCAAGATTAGTTTTTTAGACCCGGTTATTGATCCAAAAACCAGGGTAGCCAAAGCCCGGGTAGAAGTGCCCAATAAAGATAATCAGCTAAAACCCGAAATGTTTGTCTCCG
This sequence comes from Marivirga atlantica, assembly GCF_016734805.1. GTDB lineage: Bacteria > Bacteroidota > Bacteroidia > Cytophagales > Cyclobacteriaceae > Marivirga > Marivirga atlantica. Next base: position 24,193 of record NZ_JAERQG010000005.1, on the reverse strand, counting down.
GTACGGTAGAAGCTACATTGCCGAAAAAGTCAAATAACGTTGTAGTTCCGAAAACAGCCGTGATGTGGACAGGCAAGCGTTCGGTAGTTTATGTGAAAAATACTACTGGTAGTGGAGTAAGTTTCATGATGCGTGATGTGATGCTTGGGCCGGGTTTAGGTGACAGCTTTATCGTGGAGAGTGGACTGGAAGAAGGTGAAGAAATAGCCGTGAATGGCACCTTTAGTATTGATGCCGCTGCACAACTCGCAGGTAAACCAAGCATGATGAGCCCTGAAGGCGGCCCGGCCATGACAGGGCATAACCATGGGGGTAGGGAGATGCCCGCTTCCTCCGGTCAGGTTAAGGAAAAGGAGACCAATCCAGTCGCAATTAGTCAGAAGGCGAAAGAGGCATTGCAGCCCCTTTATACTGAATACCTCAAATTTAAGGATGCCTTAACGGCCGATGAATTTGATCAGGCTCAAAATACCGCTTTCGATCTCAAAACAAAACTTGATAAGGTGAATATGTCTGCTTTTACCGGTGAGTCACATAATGCATGGATGAGCTATAGTAGCGATCTTAAAAATGCACTGCAACATGTTCAGCACCTTAAAACGATAGCCGAACTCCGCACTACATTTCAGCAGGTATCTGAAGGTATGATTGCACTGACCAAAGCCTTTAACCCGTTGGATCAGACACTTTACGTTCAGTTTTGCCCTATGGCAGATGATAATAAGGGAGCAAATTGGTTGAGTGCCGAAGAGGAAATCCGCAATCCCTACTTCGGGGAATCTATGCTCACTTGCGGAGAGGTTGAAAACATATTAAAATAATCTATAACCCTATATTCAAATGAAACAATTCATATTAATAACACTTGTAACAATTTTCTGGAGCTGTGGTACATCAGACCGTAATTCTAATGAAAATAATCATTCCGATCATACTGAAGATGTATCGCAAGACAATAAAAATAAACCTAAAAGCCCTAAGCAAACGGCTATGGTAAATATAGGCGATAACCACATTCACATTGAATATAGTGCTCCGAGCGTAAGAAACCGTCAGATATTTGGAGGGCTGGTGGCTTATGATGAAGTATGGGTAGCGGGTGCACACAAGGCAACTAACATTACTTTTCAGGAAGATGTAATTATTAATGAAAAGCTTATTCCGGCAGGCAAATATGGGTTTTATACTATACCGGGACAAGAGAAATGGACGATCATATTAAATGAAGTCTGGGACATGCATTTGGCTGATGATTATAACCAGCAAAAAGACATTTTACGATTTGCCACTATTTCCCAACAGCTGGAAGAACCCGTTGAGACTTTAACCTATAACCTGGAAGTATTAGAAGAAAACACAGCCAGAATATCCTTAAGTTGGGCTGACAGGCAAATCTCTTTTGAAGTTAATAACGCTCAATGAGAAAGAACAATCAATATTATGTAAGAAAAACGCACCGGTGGTTAGGCGTAATCATTGGAGTGCAATTTCTTTTTTGGACTATTAGCGGCCTTTACTTTAGTTGGACCGATATAGATGAGATCCACGGTGATCATTTTATTGAAGAACATCGAAATCATACCGCAGCTATCGGCATACTACCCATACTGGATAGCACCGTTCAGATCAATGATATCTCCTTGAGGTTCATAGGTGAGCAGTCATACTTCTTTATAAATGACTCACTGCTTATTCACAGTCAAACTGGCTTGAAGAAGAATGGTGTCACAAAGAAGGAGGCAGAGTCGATAGCAAGAAAGCACGTTATTAAACAATATGAGATCAAATCGAGTGAGATGCTTACCGAAGTGGGGTCACACCACGAGTATAGGGGCAGGCCTTTGCCTGTATGGGAGATAGAGTTTGACAGCCCTGAAAACCTGACTGCCTATGTGTCTCAAAGAGACGGAAGTTTTCAAAGAGTAAGGCATCGCGCCTGGAGATGGTTTGATTTTTTATGGATGAGCCATACCATGGACTACGAAGGCAGAGATGACTTCAATAATTGGCTGTTGAGAATATTTTCTGTTTTTGGTTTGCTAACCGTACTCTCTGGCTTTACTCTATTCTTTATGACCAATAAAAAGAGAATTAAGAAAAAGGCTTTATAGGTATCATCGTATGAAAGAATGTTGCAAAACAGGGGATGAAAAAGCCCCTTCAAAATTAAAAAAAATGGGCTGGACGTATCATCTGGGGTGTAGTAATTCTCCTGGTGACTGGGATAGCCCTTATTCAAATGTTTAACTTTAAATAACAATAAAATGAGAACAAAAACAATTTTAGCAATGGCCCTGGCTTTAGTAAGCTTTGGAGCATTTGCTCAGCACGATCACGGTAGTCAAGGCGACAAAAAGGAAATGGGTCAGAAAATGGAGCCTACGTTCAAAGACAAAAATCTTGGCACAGCCTACGGTCATTACATCCATCTGAAAGAAGCCCTGGTAGCATCACAGACTGATGAGGCCAAAAAGGCTGCAATTAAACTGGAAGCGTCTTTAGGCGAAGTAGACAAGGGTCAGGCAGCTAAAGCAGAGGTAACAAAAGTGGTTTCGGCTACTGCTTTGGATGACCAGCGAAAAGCCTTCGCTTCGTTGAGTAATGAAATGACCACTTTAGTGAAAGATGGTGAACTCTCAATGGGAGAAGTATACCTTGAGTATTGCCCCATGGCAAATAACAATACAGGAGCCTACTGGCTTTCAAATCAGAAAGAAATCAAAAACCCATACTTCGGGGACAAAATGCTGAAGTGTGGAAGTGTAAAAGAAACAATCAAGTAACTATTAAATAATAATAAATAAGATCTTAAGACGTGACGTAAATTTTTGAAAAAATAAAAGTTTGCGTTTTGTCCTTGGACACTAAACAATCAGAAAAATGAAAACGACTCTATTAACAATCGGATTAGCATTGACAATTATCTCATGCAACAACTCAAAAACAGAAAAAAGAGCAGCTGAAACCACGAATGAAACGACAGCCAAAGCAGAGAATACGGCTGCCAGTGATCAAGAAGGTGAAAAAGCTATTACACCGATTATTGACGCTTATCTGGCAGTGAAAAACGGCCTTGTGAATGACAATCAAGAGGAAGCTGCCAAATCAGGAGGTACACTGGCTACAGCTCTGGCAAGTTTAGATATATCTCAATTTGATGCCGATAAGCAAACTGAGCTGCAGGAGATTGTGGAAGTAGCTAAAAACCATGGTGAGCATATCTCGGAGAGCGAAATTGGACATCAAAGAGAGCATTTTGAGGCCTTAAGCAAGGATATAAAAGACCTGACTGCTATTATCGGTACAGATAGAACCCTATACCACCAGTATTGCCCAATGTACAACGATAACAAAGGCGGTATGTGGCTAAGTGCCAGTGAGGAAATTAAAAATCCACTATTCGGTGATAAGATGATGAAGTGTGGCAAAGTACAGGAAGTCATTAGCTTGTAAGAGCGGTCATGAAAAAGGCAGCAATAATTATTTTGATTTTGGGCATAGGAATACAGTTTATTCCTGTGCCTAAAAATCAGAGCGATGAAGTATCTAAAACGGACTTTTTACAAACGGTTGAGGCACCTTTTAACATTCAGCAGATGATAAAAGCCTCTTGCTATGATTGCCATAGCAACAATACTAACTATCCGTGGTACGGCAGGGTTCGGCCATTTGCATGGTTGCTGCAGCAGCACATTGATGAGGGCAAGGACGAACTTAACTTCTCCACCTTTCAGGAATATTCCGGGCGCATGCAGCGTGAAAAAATTCGCTCAATGATTTCACAAATCAGCGATGGTGAAATGCCCCTAAAAGAATACCTCTGGATGCATCCGGAGGCAGAACTGACCAATGATGAAAAGGAACAATTAATTAAATATTTGGAAACACTAAATCCCTAATAACTTAAAGAAGCAACACCATGAAGAATTTTTTATATCTACTCACAGCGTTAATACTGGCTTCCTCTTGTAATTCGCCCACCTCGGATGAAAATCAGAAAACTGAGATGAAACAGGAAGAAGTAATTGATTTAGCTACAGAAGTGCAGGCAGTTAAAAAAGTAATGAAGACTTACAAAGAAACCCTGGAAAGCCTGAATGTGACAGATTCCTACGGATTGTTCACCGAGGATTCGGAGGTCCTGGAACAAGGAAAAATAGAAGGAACCTACCGAGACTATATCGCCAATCACATTGGGCCCGAACTTGGTCATTTTGAGTCATTCACTTTTAGCGAATATAAAATAGAAGTAGCTGTGAATATGCCGTATGCATTCACGACTGAGTCCTATATCTATAACATTGTTTTGACGGAAGATGGCCGCAAGGTGGAGCGTAAAGCAACGGCCACATCAATTTTGAAAAAGATGGATGATGAATGGAAAATTATCAAAACCCATAGTTCATCAAGAGCAGTGAAATAATTAGTGATAAAATCAAATATTATGAAAAATGATAAAATCGTATTTCTATTATTTACACTATTGATAAGCGGAGATCGAGCGGAATGCAGGTGCGGAGTTTCTTCTATCCAAAAACTTTTCTCTAATGGATAGTTATGACAATCGCTTTGGTGCCGGAGGTGGGCTCTCAATAAAATTTTGACAAACCTTTCAAATTTTAAAATTTAAGAAGGATGCAGTACGAACAGAAACATAAAAACAACTACATTAAATTTTCCGCAATGATTGCTACGGCAATGGTAGCGATGTTCTTTCTGACGTATAACCATTCCTACCAAATTATTAGCCGTTCTTCCAGAATTAGTGCTTTTTACATTTCTTCGCCTACCGTGCGAAAGATCAAAAAAATTCCTAGTAATAAACCTAAAGCCTCAGCAAAATGACCACTACGCTACATATAAAAAATATGGTTTGCCCCAGATGTATACTGGTTGTTGAAAATGAACTCAAAGCGCTGAGTGTGGATATAAAGGATGTGAAACTAGGCTATGCCCAGGTTGTTTTACCCAAAGGGATCACCCTTCCAATAGTAGATGATAAACTGAAAGAATTTGGCTTTGAATTGATATTTGAAGCAGACAGTATACTGGCTGAAGAAGTAAAAACGGCCGTGTTGGCATATTTGAAACATATAGAACAGGAAGGGAAAGAGGCCAAAAAACTTTCGGATTTCATTTCTTCAAAAATAGGCAAGAACTACAATTACATAAGCAAAATCTTTTCCAAACAAACAGGCCATACACTGGAAAAATACTACATACTCTTGCGTGTTGAAAAGGTGAAGGAATTGCTCGATTATGATCAGCTTAATGTGAGTGAAATAGCACTTCAGTTAGGCTACAGCAGTGTACACTATTTATCAAATCAATTCAGACGAATTACCGGATTGTCCATATCCGATTATAAAAAAAGAATACGGATTGATAGGGGATTTCTCGATGATCTATGACAGGATTTTATATAAAAAAGAAATCATTTTATACATCTTCATTAGACTATATATGGAGCCTATTTTATTGTACAACGCAATGAAAATTATTTTTGTAAGGAAATGAAAAAGATCATCATTTTTAGCTAGAGTGTCATTTTGTTGCGTGAAACTGATCCACTTTTCAAACTTTCTCAGTTTAAAAATCCTTACAAATAGTCCGTCAATTGATTAAGTCGATTACCTTATTATAGGTAAGATATTTAGTGTTTCCCTTGCTGAATCGAGTTAAATACCTTAAAATCCCTAAATAATTTCTGAAAGTCAAAATATCATAAATCTAAAGTGAAGAATTATAACCAAAAGACATTTGAGCTTGGTAAATTAACTGTTAATCTATGGTAGATCTAAAGCAGTAATCAATACGATTAAAAAATAAGAATAATTATGCAAATCAGTATACCTATTATCGCACTTATACTATTACTTGGAAACCTCACTGTGCTGGCTCAAAAGGACACCACCGTCTACAATCTCACTCTAAGACAAGAGATGGTTAATAAAGCCGGCAAAGATGTTAAAGGAATGACTGTTAATGGCAGCATCCCAGGGCCCACCCTCCGGTTCACTGAAGGAGAGTATGCGGTCATCTACGTAAAAAACGAAATGGACGTGGAAACCTCAGTTCATTGGCATGGACTGCTTTTACCTAATTTTTATGATGGGGTACCCTACTTGACCACTCCACCCATCGAGCCGGGCCATACCCAAAAATATGAATTCCCTTTAAAGCAATCCGGTACATACTGGTACCATTCGCATACCATGCTTCAGGAACAAAGTGGGGTTTACGGCTCTATTGTCATTCAACCAAAGGAAGAGCCCCTTGAATATGATAAAGAGTTGGTGATGGTGCTTTCAGACTGGACAAATGAAAATCCAATGAGCGTTCTTCGTTTTCTAAAAAGAGGAACGGAGTGGTATAACTGGCGAAAAGGAACGGCCACGCCACTGAACCAGGTAATCGCTCGTGGAGCACTGGGTGCACAGCTTAATTTTTGGAGGCAGAGAATGGAAAGTGCCGACATAGCAGATATTTATTACCCGGCTTTTTTGGTGAATGGCGAGCAAAAGCAAGAATACCCTGACTTCAAACCAGGTGAAAAAGTAAGGTTACGGATTATCAATGGCGCAGCTTCAACGCAGTTTTGGATGACCTTTGGTGGTGGAAATCCCACTATTGTTTCTGCCGATGGTCTTAATGTGGAGCCTGTTGCCCACAACAAGACCTTCATCGCCATAGCCGAAACGTATGATTTCATTGTGACTATTCCAGAAGAAGGCAAAATGGAATTTAAAATCACTGCGCAAGATGGATCCGGTACCGCATCCGCATTTCTGGGGCAAGGTGAAATGCTACCAGCACCTGCGGTGCCCCGGCCAGATAAAATTGCAATGATGAAGCAAATGTCCAAAATGGATATGCGTATGGGAGCCCCAGCCCTGAAATTCCGTCCAAAAAAAGTTGACCCTGAAAAAATGATGCGAAACTGGGGAATGCAGATGAAGGATGGAATGAGCGGCATGAACATGGACAACACGAAAAGTGACATATCAATGCATCAGGGGATGGATATGAAAAAGGACGATCCTGAAGAAACTAAAATGAGCGGAATGGGTGATGATAAAATGATGCAAACCTCACCACCATCAACCAATATGGAATCTGCAGAAATGGGCGGAATGAATATGTTTTCTGAATATAACTATGATTACCTCAAGTCTACAGAAAATACAACCTACTCGGAGGATGTTCCCGTAAAAGAAATTCTCTTAAATCTGACAGGTAATATGAGCCGCTATATCTGGAGTATGAATGGCATACCACTTTCTGAAACCGATAAGATTAAGATCAATGAAGGAGAAGTAACAAGGATTACTTTCAATAACCTTACCATGATGCACCACCCAATGCACTTACATGGTCATTTTTTCAGGGTAATCAATGAGAATGGAGATTATTCACCATTAAAGCATACCGTGAATGTGCCACCGATGCAAAAGGTAACGATTGAGTTTTATGGAAATGAATACGGTGACTGGTTCTTCCACTGTCATATCCTTTATCATATGATGGGTGGTATGGCACGTGTAGTAAGCTATGATACGCCAAGAGATCCACGAATGGAGCCATATCCCGTGTCCAAACTTGTGCATGAAACCAATCAGTTTTATACCTGGGGAATGGCTGATATTGCCTCCCACACTGGCGCACTAAATGTGGTTTCATCCAACATCCGAAACCAGTTCAATTTTTCGCTGGAATATGGCTGGAATGAAAATGTAGAAACTGAATTTTCTTATGAATATTATCTTTACGATTATGTGCGTGTCTTTGGGGGTGTAAATGTTGAAAATACCACACGAAATAGTCTGAATGATATAAAAACCACGGCAGTGGCCGGTATTCGATTGTTCACCCCTTATATGTTTAATGTGGACTTGCGAATTGATAACGAATTGAGACCAAGAGTAGGTATAGGTCGATCTGTAATGCTTTTCCCAAGATTTATTGTTTTTGGCTATTATGAATATCAGCTAGATGCCGGTTGGGTAAATGATCTTGAGAGCAATGTGGGCTATACTCAGGAAATTGTGTGGAACGCAGGTGCGGAGTTTCTCCTATCTAAAAACTTTTCTCTAATGGGTAGTTTTGACAATCGCTTCGGTGCTGGTGGAGGACTCTCGATAAGATTTTGATTAAAAAATTAAGGTTATAACAATTAAACTATAAAACCAAAAAGATGGAAAACAAACAAAAAAACGATAGCAATTACCTTAAATTTTTCGCAATGATAGCCACATCAATGGTGGCCATGTTCTTTCTAATGTACACCCATTCTTATCAAATCATTGATCATTTCTGGTTTAGCGAAACCAGGTTTTTTATGACACTGATCATGGCCGGTTCCATGATCATCATAATGCTTCTGTATATGCTGAATATGTATAAAAAGCGAGGGGCAAACATAGCAATCATCGGCTTGGGTATCGTATTGATTACCGGTGGTATAGGATTGGTGAGAAGTCAGGTAACCGTCACGGGTGTTGACTACATGGAAGGCATGATTCCACATCATTCAATTGCTATTCTGACAAGTGAGCGTGCTCAAATAAAAGATGTAAGGGTGAGGAAACTCGCTGACGAAATTATTAAAGCTCAACGCAGGGAAATTATGGAAATGCAATGGCTGATCAACGACATCAAAGAAAATGGTGTAGTGGAGACAGAAGAGGAAAAAGAAAATCGGCCTTTACCTAAGTTCGAGGGTTCACTTGAAGAAGAAACACGAAACCTGACTGAATAGCAGGCTGACTTACTTAATCGTTTTTCTAAGGGAGTACCTAAATAGGTATGTAACAATTGTTACAGCATTTTATCTTATATCTTATTAAGATATAAGTCAACAAAAAAAGAAAGACTATGAAATACTATCACGAAAAAGCATTGAAGAACATAAGCTTCGAGGCAGCTATCGAAAAAGTTACGGAAGCACTTAAAGAAGAAGGGTTTGGTATCCTTACTGAAATTGATGTAAAGGAAACGCTGAAGAAAAAACTGGACGAAGATTTTCGTCCTTACAAGATTTTAGGTGCATGCAATCCTCCTTTTGCACACAAGGCGCTATTAGCCGAAGATAAAATTGGTGCCATGCTACCCTGCAATGTTATTGTTCAGCAATTGGATGATGGCATAATAGAAATAGCGGCAGTGGATCCGATGGCTTCCATGCAGGCCGTAGGGAATAAAGACTTAGTCAAAATAGCAGAAGAAATCCGATCAAAGCTTAAATCAGTAGTTGAAAGATTTTGAGAAATAATTATCTAGACTTAAAACCACTCAAATTATGATGTATGGATGGATTATCGGGGCGATACTAATTGTGGTTTTAATTGTCGCATTGGGAAGAGGCAACACCTTTAACAAAAGAACTAACGGGACTGGGGACAGTAATACTAATAATTCAGCGATGGAAATCCTTAAAAACCGCTATGCCAAAGGGGACATAGATAAAGAAGAGTTTGAGGAAAGAAAAGCTGAAATTGGAAAATAAACAAATGAATAATTGAATATGGATATATCAGAAATAAGAATCGCTAAACAGGAAAATAATCACATGATCCCTTACAAAGTAAAATCTGAATCCGGTACAGTGGAGGTCGATACCACGTGGGGAGCATCCAGCCTATGCAGGTCTCAGATGGCGTAATTACCGTAGGCGAACTAAAAGTACACTACCATCAAAAAATGAAATTGCCAATTATTGATGCAAGAAAACCGGACACTACCGATAGTATTAGCATCCCCGGTTCAAAGAATATTCCTTATGATGAGGTGGCGGAAAGAATAGATGAATTAGATAAAGATCATCCCAGCATATTTTTTTGTAACGGCCCGCAATGTCCACAATCGCAAACAGCTATTAAAAATCTTTTAGACGCGGGCTATCCGGCTGACAGATTATTATACTACCGAGGAGGTATGCATGACTGGATAACCTTGGGGTTGCCTGTACAAGGAAACCTTCAAGAAAAATAATCTTCATTAAAAGAGTTTAAATTTTACAATGACACAATATAAAGAAAACAGCCTTAGCCTAACTGGTGCGGTAGCATTAGGTACAGGCGTTATGATAGGTGCCGGAATATTTGCCCTGCTAGGCCAGGTAGCAGAACTATCAGGAGCCTTGTTCCCGGTAGCATTTTTAGTAGGAGCCGTCATATCGGGTTTCAGCGCCTATTCCTATATTAAAGTCTCGAATAAATATCCTTCAGCTGGAGGCATAGCCATGATCCTGAAGAAAGCTTACGGCAAGGGAACCATGACTGCTGCTGCCTCACTGCTCATGGCTTTTTCCATGATCATCAACGAAAGCCTGGTAGCCAGGACATTCGGCACCTATACCTTACAGTTGTTTGACGTGGCTGATAACAGCTACCTTGTTCCTTTGCTTGGGGTAGTTTTGCTTATCATAGCCTTTCTTGTCAACATCTCCGGGAATAATTTTATAGGCAAGTCTTCGCTGATCTTGGCGATTATTAAGATTGGAGGCATCACCATTTTTGCAATTGGAGGACTGTGGGCCACAGGCTTCTCACTTGAACAAGCTCTACCTCAGCCACAAGCTGAAAACTATTCCATCGCCAGCTATTTAGGTGCTTTTGCACTATCCATTCTGGCCTTCAAGGGGTTCACGACAATAACTAACAGCGGAGGCGAGATCACCAATCCGCATAAAAATGTAGGTCGGGCAATTATTATCTCGTTAGCTATTTGCCTGGTAATTTACCTGCTGGTATCATTAGCAGTGTCAGTGAACTTGTCAATACCTAAAATCATAGAGGCAAAAGATTATGCCCTGGCCGAAGCTTCACGCCCTGCTTTCGGTAAATATGGGTTATGGTTTACGGTAGGTATTGCCATAATAGCAACAGTATCTGGGATTATCGCCAGCATCTTTGCCGTTTCCCGGATGACTGCCATGCTTACAGACATGAAACTGATACCGCACAGCCATTTTGGTATGCCTGGGGGCATTCAAAAGCACATGCTGGTTTATACAGTAGTTATTGCCATCATCTTAACGGTATTCTTCGACCTCAGCAGAATAGCTTCCCTGGGAGCTATATTTTACCTGGTGATGGATATTGGTATACATTGGGGTGTGCTCAGACATCTGCGCAAGGAAGTAAAAGCCAAAGCCGGTATCGTAATCACCGCTATCATTCTTGATGTAATAGTGTTGGGAGCGTTTCTCTGGGTGAAAGGAACAAGTGATGTGTTAGTGGTGATTGTATCGGTGGTATTGATGGCGCTCATCTTCATTGCTGAACATTGGTTTTTGAAAACAAGACGTGAATCAGGGGAAGATGAATAGTGATCCTTAAAGAATTTTAACACCATTAAGACAATAGAAATGAATTACGAATTAAATGCGAAAAAAAATAAAGTCCAGGGGGAGATCGGATATGGTATTATGTGGCTTTTTGTGGTGGCGTTGATCGAAGGCATATCTTACGCCAAGGGTTTTGAAGGTATATTTTACCATATCGTGGCTGTACCAGCAGGTATAGCGGCTGTGTATAAATTTTATATTGGAATTACACAATACAAAAAGATAAACCGATAAGTAACTGAGCTATCCTTCTAAGTCTTAAATTAATAGATAAATGCACTGGCCGTTATTTCTAGTTTCTGTTTTATTGCTATTTACGATAGGATATGACTTTTTCTTTACGGTCATATCCATCAATGGAGCAGGTTCGATTTCCTCCAGATTATCTGCCTTGATTTCAACGGTATTTTTAAAAATGAATTATGCGTTAAAAACAAGAAGAGTTCTTAAATATTCCGGAGTGTCCATTATACTATCACTTATTATTTGGTGGATTGGGGGCTTATGGTTAGGGTTTTATCTATTGATACTGTCCGATGAGCTCTCTGTTGTTACAGCTTCTACTGGAACTGCCGCTGATATGTCAGATAAATTTTACTACAGCGGTTATATACTTTCTACTATGGGAAATGGTGATTTTGTACCGGGATCTTCTCGCTGGCAAATAGTAATAGCCATTTTTTCATTTTCAGGGTTTATCTTCATTACTACTGCCATGACCTATCTTATCTCTGTGTCGTCAGCCGTTATTCATAAGAGATCACTCGCCCTTTTTATTACCGATATGACAGTGCTTGATGAAGACGAAGATAGAATGAACTGCTTATATGAAAATGAAGCGGATCTTAGAAGTATGATCAACCGCCATAATCAGAATCATTTGGCATATCCTGTGGTGCATTACTTTTTCAGTATGGATAAAAAAGCTTCCTTTTCTTTTGGCTTATGGGAGTTAAATGAAGTGATTGTCTTAATTCAAAATAACCATGCTCATCGGCCACATAAATTAAAACCACTCATTCAGGCTATTGATAGCTATTTGAACACAATGAGTGAGGCTTTTATTCCCAGGGTTCAAAGAGATAACGAAACTGAAGGAGTGAACTCAGGCGAATTGCGCAAAGAGCAACTTCACAACTTATTGAAAAGTGACGGTTGGAACCTCACACAAAACGAAATAACATGAAAAATTATGATGGATCACGGAACAAATTTTGGTATGCACGGTGGTGTCTGGATGTGGCTCTTTTGGGGGCTGTTGCTGGTAGTATTAGTACTTTTAATTGTCTGGTTGGTAAAGCAGATACGGAAATAATTTAAACCTAAAGAGATATGAAAGAACCTTTCAGAATAAACAGAAGAAAATTTTTGGCAAAGGCTGGAGCAAGTGCTGCGGTAACCATGATATGGCCTTTCTTTTCTTCCTGCGACAGTCAATCTTCCACTACAGCAAAGCCTGAACTCGGCAAGGATTTTCAGCCCGATATTGATTTGGAACTGAAAGCGGTACAGCGTGACTTATCCATTTTATCCGGTTCAAAAACAAAGGTGTGGGCGTATGAGGGGAAATTAATTAAGGGCAACAAGGAGGCGCTTCAAACCCTAGAAGGGACTTATCTGGGGCCGGTCATCAAAGTAAGTAAAGGACAGAAGGTCCGTATTCGCTTCCAAAATGACTTGCCGGAAGAGAGTATTGTTCACTGGCATGGTATGCATGTGCCGGAACGGTACGATGGTCACCCACAGGACGTAATTAATAGCGGAGAAACCTACATCTACGAATATGAAGTAATGAACCGGGCTGGTACCTATTGGTTCCATCCCCATCCGCATGGCCGCACCGGACCGCAGGTGTATAATGGACTGGCAGGCCTTTTACTGGTTACCGATGAGGAAGAACAACAACTTAACTTACCGCAAGGGGAGTATGATCTGCCGGTCGTAATTCAGGATCGCACTTTTGATGAAAACAATCAACTCGTTTATTTGAACAATGGCCAGATGGACCGCATGACAGGTTTTTTAGGAAACCGGATATTGATCAATGGCAGTCCTGAACAAAGGTTAAACCTGAAAGCGGGCTGCAAATACAGGTTGAGGTTACTGAACGGCTCAAACTCACGGATCTACAAACTGGCCTGGGAAGACGGTAGCCCAGTGACTGTTTTTGGCATTGACGGAAGCTTGCTAAGTACCCCCAAAGAATTACCCTATCTCATGCTCGGCCCGGCAAAAAGAGTGGATGTTTGGCTGGATCTAACCGACAAACCTGAAGGCACCGAATTGACCATGAAAAACGCGTCCTTCCCACTGGAGATAATGTCTGGTGGCATGATGGGTGATGGAGGTATGATGCAAGGTGCTGAAAGCGATCTGCCACAGGGTAATGAATATCCTGTGTTTACCGTACTTGCCAAGAGTTCAGGGTCTAATGATCATACCTTACAACGGCAATTAGCCAAGCCGGATTACATTGATCCCTCAACAGCTAGAAATCTAAACGCCCCGCGACAATTTACCTTCGCTATGGGACACATGGAGTGGACGATCAACGGACGTACCTGGGAAACCACCGAAGTAGCTGATGAAGAGACCGTAAAGCTCGGAAGCACCGAAGTTTGGGAACTGATCAATGGCGGAGGTATGATGGGTAATGATGATAATGGTGGAGGCATGATGGATGGTCACGGAATGATGGGCGATGGCGGCATGATGGGCGGTGAAAATGATATGATGAACAACCAGGGAATGATGGGCAATATGATGCAGATGCCTCATCCGATCCATATTCACCAGGTACAGTTCAATATTATAGAAAGAGATGTCGCTAATGTGGATCCCGAATTATGGGATGCTATAAAAGATGGTTTTGTAGATGAAGGCTGGCACGATACCGTTTTACTGATGCCCGGGATGAAAGCCAAAATCATCATGCAGTTCAAAGACTTTAAGGGCTTGTTTGTATACCACTGCCACAACCTTGAGCATGAGGATATGGGCATGATGCGGAATTTTAAAATCGTATAAGCAATGGATGATCTAAGCTTTGGTATTTTCGTTGTGCCGGTTATTACCCTATTGGTGATTATTACGTTATATATCCATTTTTTTAGGAAGGTAGCAGATAAGGGTAAATATCGGTATTTCATCGTTTACACAGCTATTGTAGCCTTTATACTAAATTTTGTTTGGGAGGTAGCGCAGGGACCTTTATATAAGAATTTTCAATACGATTTTGAGCATGTTTCTTTTTGTGCATTGGCCTCCATAGCAGATATGCTCATGGTGCTCGTACTGCTCTTCTTATTTGGCCTTATATATAGAAACGTTTATTGGATTAGCCGTTTAAAATTAACCAGAGCTTTACTATTAATCCTTGTTGGTTTTCTAGGTGCTATTTTGGCGGAGTTGTGGCATACATGGCGAGGAGACTGGTCATATGCCGATGCGATGCCAATGCTCCCTCTCATTGAAGTAGGTGTTTCACCGGTCTTGCAATTTTCTGTTTTACCGTTGATCATATTTGCCATAAGCAGAAAGAAAATAAGAAATGGGTAGCAATTTTATTATTTTGTAGACACAATTATGAAGCACGAAAAACAAGCAAAACTGAACAAAATAAAAGGAGCATTCGGCTATGCCGTGATGTGGTATTTTTTAGCTGGTTTAATTGAAGTACTGCTGTATTTGGGTGAAATTGAAATGCTTATATATCATATTGTTGCGCTAATTCTAATTGCGGCAGGGTGTTTTAAAATCTACAAAGGATTTCAGTTTTACAAGCGCTATAAAAATGAAGGATAACATGAAAATTTTTATTGCAAAACAATTTTTATTATACTATGTATTTAACCCTATGAAAATATGAGGAAACCTAGAAAAATACTCGTAATGAAAGGTTTTGAGCTGCTTAAATTATTACAACTGGTTTACCACGAAGAGAAAAACTGCCTAGCTAAAGGCTATTTTGTATAACCTCAAAAAAACAATTAAATCATTGCAAATATGAATGATATATTAGATCTATGGGGAGAATCCTCTAAAACCGCCTTGGGGTTTTTCTGGAAATCAGGCTGGGCCTTTGTGCTCGGTTATTTGGTCAGTGGGATAATTCAAGCATTTGTTCCCAAAAAGAAACTCAGCAGGTATATGGGCGAAAGTAGTGTGAAGAGCGTTTCATTATCCACATTCTTCGGTTCTATTTCCTCATCCTGCTCTTTTGCTGCTTTGTCAGCGGCAAGGGCACTATTTCAGAAAGGGGCACACTTCATAAGTACAGTGGCGTTTATGTTTGCTTCCACTAATCTGGTCATAGAATTAGGAATTTTGATTTTTATATTCCTGGGTTGGCAATTTATAGTAGCTGAAGTAATAGGTGGTTTGATTTTGATAACTATTAGTGGACTTATTATCAAGCTTACTTATCCTAAAAAATGGATTAAAGCTGCCAGGGAGAAAGTGGAGGAAGATTCTACCGAGGAAGAGGATTTTGATTGGAGAAAAAGAATTAAGTCTAAAGAAGGCTGGTTTTTAGTCGGGAAGAAATTTGTGATGGAATGGAAAATGGCATGGGAGGATATTCTTATAGGCTTTACCATAGCAGGATTCGTTTCCGTATTAGTCCCTCAGTCTTTCTGGGAGGCGATCTTTTTAAACGGAATGCAAGGGCAATTGCCGGAATTTGTTATTCGTTTAGAAAACGCATTGGTCGCTCCATTTGTGGCGGCAGCTACGTTCATAGGGTCCATGGGAAATATACCCCTTGCTACGGTGCTCAATGAAAATGGAATTTTGTTTGCCGGATTAATGGGCTTTATTTATTCCGACCTGATGGTGCCACCATTGGTCAATATGAATAGAAAATATTATGGCACCCGCATAGCCCTTTACATTGCCGGTGTGATGTATGTAAGCATCGTCATTACGGCATTGATCCTCAATTATAGCTTTGATCTATTAGGCGTATTACCCGAGGGCAGCCGGAAAGTAAAAGAAGTGACGCAATTCAAGATTGATTACACTTTCTATTTTAACATCGTATTCGCTGCATTTACTGCACTCATGCTATACTTCAATTTCAGGACAAAGAAGATGGAAACCGATGGAGGCCATGATCATGATCACGGAGGTGGCGGTATTTCTTTCAAGAGAGTCGTTGTATACTTATTTGTGCTGATATTGGTTATTGGAGCATTAATCTACTTACTATAAATGGAACATCACGAACACAAAGAACATCATCAAGATCATGCTGATCACTCAAGCGGTCACCACGACCACCATGCCCAGATGATCGAGGATTTTAAGAAGCGGTTTTATATCAATACTGTGCTATCTATTCCTGTGCTGGCTTTTTCTGAAATGATCCAGGGATTCCTGGGCTTTTCATTCAGCTTTCCTGGAATGGGCAATGTAGCTGCTGGGTTGGCTACCTTCATATTTATCTATGGAGGCTGGCCATTTCTTAAAGGTCTAAAAAAGGAACTCTCTGAAGGTGGTCCGGGTATGATGACATTGATTGCCATTGCAATTACAGTCGCATGGGCTTACAGCACCGCAGTTGTTTTCGGTCTGGAGGGTAAAGTATTTTATTGGGAGTTGGTCACTCTGATTGACATTATGCTCTTAGGGCATTGGCTAGAGATGCGTTCTATCATGGGAGCCTCTAAAGCACTAGAGAAGCTTGCAGAGCTGATGCCATCAGAGGCACATAAAGTAGATGGTGATAATATTCATGATGTCAAAATCAGTGAACTCAAGAAGGGTGATATCATCCTTATCAAATCTGGAGAAAAAGTACCAGCTGACGGAAAAATTGTTGAAGGGAGCAGTGATTTAAACGAAAGTGCCTTAACGGGAGAAAGCAAGCCTGTTGAAAAATCAAAAGGTGATGAAGTTATTGGTGGTGCAATTAACGGTGATGGTACCATAAAAGTGGAAGTGAAATCTTCCGGTGAGGATAGTTACTTACAGAAGGTTATTAAGCTGGTAGAAGAAGCACAACAAACCAAGTCCAAAACGCAAAACCTCGCCAACACAGCTGCAGGATGGTTAGCTTACATCGCCATTGGAGTTGGAGTAGTCACCTTCATTGCCTGGGCTTTCTTTAGCTCGCAGGGCATGGACTTTGCACTTGAACGTATGGTTACGGTGATGATTATTACTTGTCCTCACGCATTAGGATTAGCCGTCCCGTTGGTAGTAGCGATTTCTACTGCTCTATCTGCCAAGAATGGCTTACTTATCAGAAATAGAACCGCTTTTGAAAACAGCCGAAAAATATCAGTCATCGTTTTTGATAAAACAGGAACACTAACAGAGGGAAATTTCGGAGTGAACAGAGTTGTCTCATTGGAGGATGAACCGGAAGGTGATTTGCTTTCCAAAGCGGCTGCCATTGAGCAAAGTTCTGAACATCCAATTGCCAAAGGGATTGTAAAAGAGGCTAAATCGCGTGAACTCAAATTTCCTTCTATTTCTGATTTTGGCTCCACCAAAGGCAAAGGGGTGAGTGCAAAAATTGACGGCTCAACTTATCAAATAGTGAGTCCCGGATATCTGGAAGAAGAAGAAATAGACTTACCTGAGGAAGCCAATTCAAACAAAGCAGAGACAGTCGTATTCATTCTTAAAGAAAGTCAATTGATAGGTTTCATTGCATTAGCAGATCAAATCAGAAAGGAGAGCAAATCCGCAATTGAAACGCTGAAAGAAAAAGGCATCAAAGTATTGATGGCCACTGGAGATAATGAACAAACAGCCAAGGCAGTAGCTGACGAATTAAAGCTCGATGGTTACTACAGCCAGGTGTTGCCTCATGAGAAGTCAGAATTGATCGAGAAACTTCAAAGTGAGGATGAGTTTGTTGCCATGACGGGAGACGGTGTAAATGATGCTCCAGCATTGGCAAAAGCAGATATCGGCATTGCCGTAGGCTCAGGTACAGATGTAGCTGCAGAAACTGCTGACATCATTCTTACCGAGAGCAGCCCATCTGATATTGCTAACCTGATCTTATTCGGAAGAGCAACCTACAAGAAGATGGTTCAGAATCTTATTTGGGCGACTGGCTATAACGTGGTGGCTATTCCATTAGCAGCCGGTGTTTTGTTTTATCAAGGTATCATGATCAATCCGGCTGTAGGTGCAGGACTTATGAGCCTGAGTACGATTGTATGTGCGGCTAATGCGCAATTATTGAGACTAAAATTCAAATAATAAGCAATTGAAGTTTTTAATAACATGAATCAAATATTTCATATTAAAAATATGGTTTGCCCGCGCTGTATAACAGCGGTTAAGCAACTCATGGAAGAATTAGAGATACCCTTTCAAAATGTGGAGCTGGGTAAGATTGAACTCAAAGAAGGATTAGGGGATGAGGGTAAAAGCAGGTTAAATCAAGCACTGGAAGCCGTGGGATTTTCTCTTATAGATGATCGCAAAAGCCGTCTGATAGAGCAGATGAAAAATTTGATTGTTCAAAAGATTCATCATTCACAGGATGTTTTAGATGTGAAATGGGCTGATTTGATCGCTGACCAACTCAACTATGACTATAAATATCTCGGCATGCTTTTTTCTTCGGTAGAAAGCATCACCCTTGAGCAATATATCATCCGCCAGAAAATTGAGCGCATTAAGGAATTGCTGATCTATGATGAACTTACACTGAGCCAAATAGCCTTTCAGTTAGGATACAGCAGTGCGGCACATTTAAGTAGTCAATTTAAAAAAGTCACTGGTATGACACCTTCTCAGTTTAAAAGTACTGTTGATAGAAAAAGAAACACATTGGATAACATATAATTATTCAATATTCAAATCCAGATGCTTCGGCATACTGACAATTTTGTAAAACCTTAAGCAAATCCTATAGTACTTATTCCTTCTGCACTTCCGAATTTTGTATTGTTCATCTCAGAACATATAGATTAAAAATGATATATGGAAGCCATAGATATTATTGAACCAAAAAGAAGACCATCTCAAAAGATGGACAAGACACTAAAAAAATCCTTTCCTGTAACGGGGATGACTTGCGCCTCATGTGCCTCCAGCGTGGAGTCCATCCTTACCCATACTGAAGGTGTGGCCAAGGCAAGTGTCAATTTCGCTAATAGTTCGGTATTAGTAGAATATAACGATTCACTCACCTCAGAGGATTTGCGTAAGGCGCTACAGTCAGTTGGTTATGATTTGATTATTGACGCTGAAAACCCATCAGAAGCGCAGCAGGAGCTTCAGGAAAAGCATTATCAGGAAGTAAAAAGACGAACCATTTGGTCTGCTATCTTAACGCTACCGGTATTCATTCAGGGCATGTTCTACATGGACTGGGTGCCGGGCAGATGGATTTCTCTGGCATTTACCATTCCGGTTTTATTCTGGTTTGGCAGAAGTTTTTTCATTAATGCCTATAAACAAGCCAGGCACGGGAAGGCCAACATGGATACGTTGGTGGCCCTGAGTACGGGGATTGCATTCATTTTCAGCTTGTTCAATACCTTATTTCCTGAGTTTTGGCACAATAGGGGCATACATCCACATGTGTATTATGAAGCGGCTACCGTAATCATCACTTTCATCTCACTGGGAAAAGTATTGGAGGAAAAAGCGAAATCCAATACCTCTTCTGCCATCAAAAAACTAATGGGTTTACAGCCCAAAACATTGAGAGTGATTGTGGATGGAGAGGAAGTGGAAATGCCCATTGCCTCGGTTGAGGTGGGTTATACCATTTTGGTTCGTCCGGGGGAGAAGATACCTGTAGATGGTGAAGTGGCCGAGGGAAATTCTTTTGTGGATGAAAGCATGATTACAGGAGAACCCATACCGGTGGAGAAAAGCAAAGGTGAAAAAGTGTTTGCAGGGACGGTCAACCAGAAAGGTAGCTTTCGCTTTACGGCTGAGAAAGTAGCCGGGGATACCTTACTTGCCCAAATAATCAAAATGGTGCAAGAAGCCCAGGGGAGTAAAGCCCCGGTTCAAAAGCTGGTGGATAAGATAGCCGGAATATTCGTGCCGATAGTAATGGTTATTTCCATCGTGACTTTTATTACCTGGATGTTGGTAGGTGGAGATGATGCCTTCACGCATGCATTGCTTACCTCGGTAGCTGTATTGGTGATCGCCTGCCCCTGTGCTTTGGGGCTAGCTACCCCAACGGCTATTATGGTTGGTGTCGGAAAGGGCGCTGAAAACAATATTCTGATCAAAGACGCTGAAAGCCTGGAATTAGGATATCAGGTAAATGCTGTTGTTTTAGACAAAACGGGCACCATCACCGAAGGGAAGCCGGTCGTTACGGATATCTTTTGGGAAGATGAGGAGCAATCCGAAAAGCTCAAGCCCATGGTACTGGCCATGGAGTCGCAATCGGAACATCCTTTGGCAGAAGCGGTGGTTCAAAAGCTAAAAGAGGAAGGCATTAAATCTGCAACCATTTCACAGTTTAACAGCATTACGGGGCGGGGGGTTGAAGCAAAGTATAAAAATGGCACGAGCTTCTATATCGGTAACCAAAGATTGCTTGCCGAACATAATATCAGTGTGAGTAATCAACTTGACAAAAAAGCCAAAACACTTCGGGAGGAAGCTAAAACAGTCATCTTTTTTGCCAATCAAGATCAGGCTTTAGCTGTGCTGGCAATTGCCGATAAGATTAAGGAAACATCTAAAAAAGCTATTGAAACCCTTCAGGAAAGAAACATTAACGTGTACATGCTCACCGGTGATAATCAGCAAACAGCCCATGCAGTTGCCGAACAGGTAGGCCTTAAGGAGTTTAAAGCAGAAGTATTGCCTTCCGACAAAGCAGATTTTGTAAAAGGGCTACAAGTCAAAGGAAAAATTGTGGCGATGGTTGGAGATGGCATCAACGACTCACACGCTCTGGCACAAGCCGATGTGAGTATTGCGATGGGCAAAGGTTCTGACATAGCAATGGATGTGGCGAAGATGACGTTGATAACTTCAGACCTGCAGTCCATACCCAAAGCACTTAAGCTATCTAAGAAAACCGTATTGGGTATTCGTCAGAACCTCTTTTGGGCATTCATTTACAACATTATCGGTATCCCGATAGCAGCCGGGCTTTTATACCCGGTAAACGGCTTTTTACTTGATCCGATGATTGCGGGCATGGCGATGGCCTTCAGTTCGGTATCGGTAGTAGCCAATAGTCTGCGGTTGAAAGCAGCTAAAATTTAAGAATCAAATTATAAACTTTAAATAGACTAAATAATGAACACTTTAAAATTCAAAACCAATATCAATTGTAGCGGATGCCTTTCAAAAGTGACTCCCTTCTTGAACGAGGAAAAGAACATAAAAAAATGGGATGTCAACCTTGAAAGTGATGACCGCATACTTACTGTAGAAACTTCTGATCTGACTGAAGAAGAAGTAAAGAAAACGGTACAGAAAGCGGGTTTTAATGCTGAGGCAGTGTAGTGTAAGGATTTCTGGATATCCATTGGGTTTCAGAAGTCCTACTTTTCCTGGTAGTCCAATCTAACTTTGCAATACCTTTGCATTGTGTAATTACGTATATTTGCAAAAATGAAAATCGCGTGCTACATATTGAGCTTTTACTTAATAATCCTTGCCGGAATGGCCTGTGTGGATACCGTTCCCCTTAAGGATAGCGAGGAAAGTATTACAGTAGTCAACGCTGCGGATAATAATCATGACCATGACCACAATCAGGGGTGGGATGGTTGCTCACCGCTTTGCGTTTGCCATTGCTGCCACGTGCATTTTTTATCTACTTCGGGAATAGCCTTTACCCATCCCGAAAAATTACCTACCATTTATACTGCTTATTTTCAGGATTTCAACAGCATTGAAATCTCTGGATTTCTCAAGCCCCCCAAATCATAATTCTTCTTGCCTTACAGGATAAGTATGCACCGTTGATAAGTCCTTTTTATCAGGACTCAGTAAGCATTTTACTTACCCTGTCAGGCATTTTCTTTTAATGAGCCTTTAGTACTCAAAGGCAAAAACTCATTGTGTTCAATCTTATTCAGAAAGTTGAAAAAATTGAATAAAAACAAAACGAAAAAAAGGAAAAGAAGAAGGAAGAAAATCACGCTTAAACTGGTGCTGAAGTGGTTTTTCATTGTGCTTATTAGCGCAATTCTATTGGTAGCCATGATCGTAAGGCTCCTTCACTTTTTCATTTTCCATGTCAAATAATTTAAAGTCGTATGATCAATAAAATCATTTCTTTTTCAATAAAGAATAAATTCATCGTGGGCCTGCTTACGCTGGCACTCATTGGAGTGGGTATATACTCCATGTACACGGTCAATCTGGGCTCTGTACCCGACATTACCAATAACCAAGTCCAGGTGATGACTGTGTCTCAAAATCTGGCCACAGAAGATATAGAACAGTTCGTCACCTATCCGGTGGAATTAGCCATGGGGAATCTGCCGGGCGTTACAGAAATCCGTTCAGTATCCCGTTTTGGGTTATCCGTAGTTACTATCGTATTTGAAGACGAAATGGGGATATACAAACCCCGGCAACTGGTACAGGAAAAACTCAACGAAGTACGTGACAAAATCCCTGAAAAGTTCGGCAGCCCTTCTATGGGCCCCATTACAACAGGTCTGGGAGAAATATACCAATATACCATAAAACCAAAGCCTGGGTATGATACTGTTTATACCCCTACAGAACTGCGGACCATTCAAGACTGGATTGTAAAACGCCAGATGACACTGGTAGATGGTGTGGTAGATGTCAATGCCTTCGGGGGTAAAATAAAGCAATATGAAATAGCTATCAATCCTGAAAAACTTAACGCACTGAATGTATCCATCTCAGAAGTTTTTGAAGCCCTTCAGCGCAATAATGTAAATACAGGAGGTGCATATATAGAGAAGAACAACATGGCCAATTTCATTCGTGGAGAAGGTCTTGTGCGTTCGCTTGACGACATCCGGGATATAGTGGTACGGAATGAAAACAACATTCCTGTCACGATTGGTGATGTGGCAGAGACAGTGCATTTCGGAAATCAAGTACGCTATGGAGCCTTTACGCAGGATGGTAAAGAAGCCGTTGGGGGTATGGTGCTTATGCTCAAGGGTGCCAATCCTAATTCTGTCATTCAGAATGTACAGGAACGAATGGAAAAAGTGCAGAAGTCTTTGCCAGAAGGCTTGGAAATAAAACCATTTCTTGACCGTAGTTCCCTGATCGAAAGAACTACCAGTACAGTGAAAACGAACCTTCTAGAGGGTGCCCTCATTGTGATATTTGCCTTGGTAATACTATTGGGTAGCATCCGCGGTGGTATTATCACCGCCACAACTATTCCGCTTTCCCTTCTTTTTGCCTTCATTCTGATGAAGCAATTTGGTGTCTGGGCCAACCTTATGAGCTTAGGGGCTATTGACTTTGGAATTATTATAGATGGTGCGGTAATCATTATTGAAGGCACAGTGTACGAAATACAGAAGCGCATCCGATCAGGAAAAATTAAGTTCAACCAGGGCGTGATGGATGAGGTGGCTTATGATGCCGGCAGTACGATGATGAGTTCAGCATTTTTTGGACAGATTATCATTCTTATTGTATTTGCCCCGATTCTATTCCTTACAGGTGTAGAAGGTAAAATGTTCCAGCCTATGGCCTACACCTTTGGGTTCGCGATGATTGGTGCTATCTTCCTTTGCCTGACTTATGTTCCAATGATGTCAGCATTATTCATGAAGCCCATCCAAAACAAAAAGAACCGGTTTGGCCGATTTGAACGCTGGTTGGAAAGAGTAAGTGATAAAATCATTGATGGTATTCAATGGGCTTATATGCCCTTGCTGAAAGGTGCCC
>NZ_JAERQG010000004.1 GCF_016734805.1 Marivirga atlantica | reverse complement strand
GTAAAAGGTGGGAGAGTAAGTCGTTGCCAGCTTTTTATTATATAAGGATTGTTGTTTATTCAGCAATCCTTTTTTTATGCCTAATCATTTTATAATCGCTCAATAGCGACCACTGACTATAAACAAGTTTAACATAAAATGACCGGCTGTCGAGAGTAAATCAAAATGTTATCAGCTGAGATATGAGATTTAAAGTACGTTTAACGTTTGTTCTTTAATCTTCTCGAGCTCTTCTTTCATTAAAATAACATATTTTTGAATGTCTGCTGAGTTGGCTTTTGAACCAATAGTGTTTATTTCTCTTCCAATTTCTTGTGAAATGAATCCAAGCTTTTTTCCATGCTGAGAAAGATTTTCTTTAATAGTTTCTTTATAACTGTTTAAATGAATCTTGAGTCGCTCAATCTCTTCATTAATATCTAATTTTTCGGAATAGTATATTAGCTCTTGCTCTAATCTGTCATGATCGTATTCAGAAGAGCTAATTAAATCATTAATATCTGATTTAAGGCGTTCTCTTATTTGATTAAGACGATGGGGCTCAATTTCTATAATACTGTCTAAGCTTTTACTTATAGAATCAATGTATTGCAATAAAACCTCAGCCAGCTTTGTCCCTTCAGTAATTCTTGATTCCGTGCATTGTGAAAGAGTATTTATGATATTGGATTGAACACTTTGCCAAAGTTTATCATCGAAACTATCTTCTTGAGTGTTTTGAACACCGGGAGAATCCAAACAAAGCTTTAGAATATCAGTGAATGTCTTGCCAGTTTCTTTTTCTAAAGAAAGGTAATAGTCATAGTATTCCTTAAACAGGTCTTTATTGATTACAAAATTATCTGAACTAGACTCTGTATCTATTTGGATGGAAAAACTTACTTTACCACGTACTAAATGCTCACTGATTAGATTACGTATTTCAATTTCCTTAGAACTTAATGATTTTGGAATTTTTAGAGAGAGGTCAAGAAATTTTGAATTAAGGGTCTTAACTTCAGATGTTATAGAAATATTATTGATTGACTGCGTATAGCTGCCAAATCCGGTCATTGATTTAATCATATATTTTAGAAATTATACCCAATGCCTAATAAAATAGTTGGGTCTTGGATTTGATAATCTTCAATTGGTAAAGCGTAATAGATTGTGCCATAGTAACCGAACAGAACTGTAGATATTCCCAGTCCGGTACTTGATAACCATGGATTTTTGTAATTTCTAATAGTAGCGGTAAAACTATTGTTTGAAATTACTTCTTTATTGATACTGTTATTAGCATCCCACGGGCTTCCTCCCAGCCATGCAGTACCTATATCATAAAAGGCCAAAAGCTGAAAGTTGCGGATGAATGCTGACTTGATTGCATCTGAACTGATGGCTCTAAAAAGTGGAATTCTAAGTTCATTGGTCAGTAAAATAGTATTCCTTCCACTAAGTTCATTAACTCTAAAACCTCTTATACCTGTAACCACTTCATGGAAAAGTAAATTTTTGTTTGGAGTAACAGATTCTACTGATTCGAAACTCAGTGGATTTCTTTCTAAATCATATTCACCTTCTCCAGTTTCAGGTAAGCGTATAGTTGCATCTCTATTAAGTGTCGCCCAGTTGTTGAGGCCCCCTAGCATAAAATAAGGTGCATTATTGCCAAAGAAAACACCTCCATATAATCTGGTGGCAAATGTAATCTCATTAAATATTCTCTGATAATTTCTAATATCGACAGTGAATTTGTTAAAAGACTCTGAAAAGTCTCCACCAAAATTATAATTTTCAAATGCTATTTTAGCTCTTCTTCCTTGGCGTATATTTAGGCCAAGCATTTCGCTGTCATCATAAATCATTTCTATTTTGCCCCCATATAAAAACTCTGATTGAATTGGAGATTCAACCGGAGAGATGTTACCACTAAAAATTTCCGGATTTGTTTCGGTAAAGTTCCTGTTTCCAAAATGAGGACCTGCATTAATTCGCAGGTTGGTGGATAGAGGCAAGGCAGCGTCTAAGCTCAATATGTTATAGGCAAATTGTTGCTCGAAGATATCCGCAAAGTTATCTGTCTGTCTAAACATAACCGATTTTCTGTCAAATCGTACTGTATAGTCAAATAACCTAGCCAAGTATTGGTACTGACCATAGAAGCGCGTAGTGCTTCTTGAATTAGAATTAAAAATAGAGGTTGTAATTCCTCCAGAGAATTTGTTATTCTCCATCAAGTCGTTCATTTGATATTCTACGAAAGGAGAGAAACCATATAATGGATCAAATAGAAAGGAAACCGTAACATTATCAATTTTAAAGCTTGACTCATAATCATATGGTCCGGTAATGGATGACTTTTTTCTTAGTTTGCTTAAGTTTTTTAGTAAGCTACTCTGGTTCGAACGTGCTTTCATAATTACTGATTCGAAGTCAAAATCATCTGCATCAAGTTTTCCAGTAATATTGGCGCTATCGGCAAGTTCTTGAGATGTTATTTCAACTGTGTCTCGATCAGTCAATACTGGATTTGTATTCTTCTTTGCTTTATCATCTTTAACTGCTATTCTTCTACTCAGCTCAACCTGCTTTCTAAAAGTTGACATCAAAAACTTAGGAGTAGAGATTTCGGGCTTCTGCAAGAAGTATAAGTCCAAATCTCCATCATTATACAGAGATAGGCTTAGATATTTTTGCTCTGGTAGAATGTCATAATTTTCTATGCTTGTAGGATAAGCAGTAATTTGTTCAGCAATCTTATTATTGAGATCTATTTTATATAAATTCTTAATTCCTGATTTATCACTCAGAAAATATACTGCTGAACTATCGGTAACAGTTGTATTGGTGTTGCTGCCCAAGTCATTTGTTAAAACATCTATAGCGTATGAAACAGGTGCGTCAATGTCATAAGCAAATAGGTTAAGATGCGATTTTATTTGCTCAAAACTATTATTTGTACTTGTGCTGTCATTTGGTCGATTTGAAGAAAAAATTATTTTTTTAGAGTCAGGAATAAATGAAGGATAAAGATCATCATAAATATCATTTGTAAGCCTTCTTGTATTAGGCCTCGCAGTACTAATCAGGAATAAGTCGGATTGTGCTTTATCAGTAACACTAATCACAGCGGTCTTACCATTTGGATAGATGTCCATTTGATTAATTTGATCAAACCTTCTTAAATCCCTTGTTTGCCACTCCTTGGTATACGGGTTATATAATTTCAGCAGATTTACTCCTCTCTCGTACACTACTATGCCTAGAGTTGTACTGTCACCCCAATCAAATACAGGTGCTTTTAAATAGGCTTTTTCATCTGACCTTTTAATACCATTTTTTAAAATCGTTTCTGTTTTTCCAGAGCTTATGTCTTTAAGTTTTACTTTAAACCTTCCATTTTTATTAGCGCTATAAGCTAACCACTTTCCATTAGGGCTGATCTTTGACTTAAAGTAATCGGCCTTATTCCAGATGCTATTAACTTTTACCTTATTGGACGGAAGATCTTCAGTACCTTCTACAGGATTACTTAAATAAAAGGATCTATAGTCCATCAGGAACTGTTTATATGGAATACCGAGGCTATTTGTGATGGATTTCTCCTCATTTCTTATAATCCTTGTCAGATTAAGTATTGATGAAATGTTTATTCTACCGTAATTCTCTGAAATAAAATTCCATATTGACTGGCCGGCCAACATGGCTTCCTCACCCTCTAGCTTGGTAATTCTACTTACATTTTCTTCGGTAAGAAACTCACGAACGAAATCATCCATCTTAGCATTCCAGCCATATGCTATGTAGGCGGCAATGCCAGAAGTAAACCACTCCGGAACTGTAAATAAGTAGGAAGAAGAGAGTATTTCTGAAACCAAGCCTCCAAAAAGCATATCGTTTATGTAACTCTTTGATACCTGATAATTTAAGCCTTTTTTAAAATCTGTAACAGAGCCGTTAAAAGCTATTTCAATCTGGCTCTCCAGAAAATTTGTTTGTCCTGCTATGTCAAACTTAGCTTCGTTTAAACCTACATTGCTTTGGTTGAGGTCTAAGTTACTGTTATAAATGAAGATTTTAGTTTTAGCATATGGGGCGTATCCCATTATGTCAGTTATTCTCGTGTGCTCCTCTTCCATGTAAGAAGCTACATGCTTGGCTAAATCCTGACCTCCGTAGTAGTAATATATGTTGAAGTGGGGTGTGCTGTAGTGTCGCCAATCAAATAGTCGATACTGAATTCTGCTCTTTCCAAATTCTTCATCAACGATTTGGGCTGTTGATTTATTCACCGAAAAAATCAACAGTATACAGATAACTACTAGCTTATATGTAAAGGGTTTTGATAACATGCTTAAACTAACTTGAATATAATGAATAGTAACGATTAATGTTTACTTCATTATGCAAATCATTTCTATTTAATATGTAATTAGTCAATGATTGAGCAAAGTAAGGCGCTAATGACACACCTTTAGTTCCTAAACCATTGAAAATAAACATATTCTTAATGGTAGGATGTGTTCCTATCAATGGTCTTCTATCTTTTGTGGCGGGTCTTATACCTGCTACCTGATCAACAATTTGATAGGGTACTTTTATTAACTCATTTAACTTATTAATGATTTGATTTTTAGCTTTTTCAGTAGGCGTAGTTGATAAATCTTTCCATTCATAAGTACTTCCTACTCTGTAATAGTTGCCTTCCTGATGCCTCAGGATAAATACGCCTTTGTTGAAGATAATATCATCGGGTAATTGCTGCTCTAATTTTATATGCAATAATTCACCTTTAACTGGTGCTACCGGAATCCAATCGAAGTATGGGTTTGACGATAAAGGGCCATCACAAAAGATAAGGTTTAATGCCTCAATATCTGAATAAATAAATCTATCCTTCTCTATTTTAAGCTGATTATATTTAAAGCGTCCGGCCTTATAAGCTTGTTTTTTCTGAATATGATTTCGATGTTCAAGAATTAGTTTTTTTAAATCTACGAAGCCTGAATTTTTCAGAAGGATACCACCAAAAGGATCATTAACAATTTCATTAAACTGACTTGAAGTATAAGTTTTTGCTACAAAATTTTCATGGTTGTACTGATTGCTTAACCATTCATTTTGATCCTCAATACTTGCAAAAGGCCGGTAGATTGATTTTTCAATAAGAATTTTCGCCTTTAAATCTTTCTCGAGCTGGCCATAGAAACCCTGAAGGTAAGGGAAAAGCTCGTTTGCTTTCCACGTCTGCTTCATTTTGCGTCCTGTTATGGGGTTATAGAGACCTGCTGCTACTTTAGAACTACTAAACTCTTTCTCTTCATTAATTACCAGGCAGTTTTTCCCGGCTGCTGTTAAATGCTCATAAATACTTATACCTGCAATTCCGTGCCCTACTATTAAAAAATCGACCTTCATAGATAATATAATTGTATTTTAGGCTATCAGTTTAATTTTCAACAAATTTGCAGGAAAGTTTAGGCAAAATGATACATATTAAAGAATTTGTTTTTAATCCTTTCATGGAAAACACTTATGTTGTTCATGATGATACCAAAGAAGCGGTAATTTTTGATCCAGGTTGTTATGAGGGTTATGAGCAAAATCAATTGGTTAAATATATTGAAGAGCAAGACTTGAGGGTAAGTAAGTTGATCAATACGCATTGCCATATTGATCATGTATTAGGTAATCAGTTTGTGCTTGATAAATACCAAGTGCCATTTTTTATGCATGAACTCGATGTACCTGTTTTAGAGGCCGTCCCGAGTTATGCAGCAGGTTATGGGTTCGCTAATTATCTTCCGGCTTCTCCTACCGACTTTTTTAAAGAAGGCGATGTCTTGAAAATTGGTAATGTAGCCTTTGATATTATTCATCTACCAGGACATGCACCCGGACATATAGGCTTTATGAATGAGAAAGAGCGTATATTTATCGGAGGCGATGTGCTTTTTGATGGTAGTATCGGAAGAACAGATTTACCAGGAGGTGATCATGATACCTTGATCAGTTCAATTCAAAATAAATTATTTAAATACCATGATGAAGTGGTTGTTTACCCAGGGCATGGAGGAACTACAACTTTAGGCAAGGAGAAGAATACTAATCCTTTTTGTGCTATACATTAAGAAATGATAAAAAAGAATATTCCTAATATGATCACTACTGGCAATCTGGTTGCTGGTTGCATTGGTATTTATTTTGCCTTAAATGGTGAATTCATGTCAAGTGCATATTGCATAGGCATAGCGGCTTTGTTTGATTTTCTTGATGGACTGGTTGCCCGGTTATTAAAAGTACATTCGGAAATAGGTAAGCAACTTGATTCACTAGCAGATATGGTGACTTTTGGTGTGTTACCATCATTTATAATGTTTCAATATTTATCAGCCGCTGATGCTGGTAACTGGAAGTTTATAGCTTTTGCGATAGCGGTCTTCTCAGCTTTCAGGTTGGCAAAATTTAATGTTGATACACGCCAATCTGATCAATTTATTGGCTTACCAACACCAGCAAATGCTATTTTTATATGTTCGCTAATCTTCTTGAAAGATATACCAGGATTTGATTTCTTATTTGAAAAAACAGCCTTATCAATTGTTGTCACTATTTTTTCACTTTTATTAGTAGCTGAAATACCAATGATAGCGTTGAAATTTAAGTCTTTAAAATTCAAGGAGAACATCTTTAGGTATATTCTAATTTTAGGTGCTATAACTTTGGTTGTGCTCTTTCAATTTTCTGGAATTCCTTTCGTTATAGCCTTTTATATACTTTTGTCAGTAGTTAATAATATTGTAGCAAGCCGAAATTAATATTTAAAAAACTGTGTTATCAAAGCTAATTTCTTTGTCGCTGAAATGTTCAAACGCCTAATTCTTTTATTAATAATTTTATGCGCAGCTTTAGTAGCTGAAGCCCAATCGGTGCTTACACAATCAAATGTGTTAAAGATTGCTACTAGTAAGGAAGGTGTTTATAAAATTGATGCTTCTCTTTTAAAAAGTGCCGGGTTTAATCCTTCTGAAATTGACCCTAATAAAATTGGCGTTTATGGAATGCCTGGAGGAAGCATACCGCAAGCAAATAGTATCGCTTATCCTAATAGCCCGCAACAGTTAGCAATTTCAAAAGAAGCTAATTCGAATTCATCTTTCGAGAGTAACGAATACATTCTCTTTTATGCTGATCATGTAGACAATATTCAATATGATTTTGCCGAAAAGATATACAGCTATTCTAAAAATATCTATTCAGATTCATTGTATTTCTTTATTGCCATTGATGATGACAATCCCCAGAAATTAATACAGATAGTAAATGAAAGTACAACAAGTACTAATACTTTTAACTGGTCAGATCAGATTTATCTGCATGAAAGGGAATTAGTAAACGTCCTAAGCTCTGGAAGAAAATGGTTTGGAGAATCTTTTTTAGTGGAAAAAAGCAGGAGTTTTACTTTTGACCTTAGAAACGAATTAGCAAGTAATCAACCTATCGTTCTAAACTCTGCTTATGTGGGACAAAGTACATCAGTAGATAGTTTACGAATTTCTGTCAATGATTTTCAATTAATTGAACACCCCATACCCAATATTTCGGACTCTGATTATACAGCAGAAGGAAGGCTGATAAATAATTTTGACCAAATATCTACCTCTATTTTGTCAGGGAGATCACTAGAAGTTACATTGGAGCATATCAATTCAAAAGGAAATCAGTACAGTGGTTATTTGGATTATCTTTATCTACAAGTGCCAGAGCAGAACATATTTGATTCTGAACAGCTTGTAATTAGGAACAGAAATTTTCAGTTGCAGTCAAATTTTAAGGTAGCTATTGACCTGGCTTCTGAGGCCAAAATATGGGATGTTTCTGATGAACTTATGCCAAGGTCTATTAATCACAATTCAGGTGGTTTTTCTTTCAAAAACACGAATGATACTACTGAAGTTAAGTTTGTTGTTTTCAATCAGGAAATAGCCTACAAGCCAACTTTTATTGAGAGTGTTGATAAACTGACTTTGAATACCTCAAGTACGCCAGACTTCTTAATTATTAGTCATCCGGCTTTCATCGAGGCAGCCAATAAATTGGCAAGTCATAGAAGCTCCTTTAGTGGTTTCGATGTTACTGTAGCTTCAACTTCAGATATTTTTAACGAGTTTGGTTCAGGAAGAAGAGATGTTTCTGCCCTTCGTAACTACATCAGAAAGCTTTATCGCCAAGCACCCAATAAATTAAAATATGTATTAATGATGGGCTCAGGCTCGTATGATTATAAAAATCGGGTAAGCAGAAATACTAATTACGTTCCCATCTATCAATCAAGGGAGTCATTAGATCCTGTGGCAACGTATGCTTCAGATGATTTTTTTGTTTTCATGGATGATAATGAAGGAGCTTGGGAGGAGAATACTTCAAACAACGATCAGATGGATTTAGGAATAGGTAGAATCACTGCTAGGAACCTGGAAGATGCTCTGCATACCGTGGACAAGATTATCAGGTATGATAAAGATCCTATACTTAAAGGAAAGTGGCGAAATGAATTATACTATGTGGCTGATGATGAAGATAACCCAAGTAGCTCAGACATTAATCAATTCTATAAGGAAAGTCAGCAGTTAATTGATTTTGTAGTATCCGAATTTGATTATTTTAATATCAATAAATTATTCTTAGGTGCTTATGAGCAAGAGGCATTTGCAAGTTCCGAGCGTTCACCAGAAATGAAAGATGCCATCAACAAAATGATGGAGAAAGGTGCTTTATTGGTTAACTACATTGGGCATGGAGCTGAAGAAAGCTGGACAAATGAAGCCATACTTACAAATAGCATGATTAGAGGATGGAATAATACTAACCACTTTCCATTATTTGTTACTGCAACTTGTGAATTTGGTAGACACGATAATCCCTTCATAGTTTCTGGTGCTCAGAAGCTTCTACACAAGCATAACTCAGGAGCAATCGCCTTATTAACCACTTCGCGCCCCGTATATTCAAGTTCTAATCTGAAATTGAACAAAGCTTTTTATGCTAATGCCTTCAAAAGAGAGAATAATACTCCACAAAGGCTTGGTGATATCATTAGAGAGACAAAAAATAACTCCATAAGTGATGTGAATAATAGAAATTTCATTCTACTAGGTGATCCATCGATGACATTAGGGTTGCCGAAGGAAAAAATTATAGTTGATGAATTGTACAATGAAAATGGCCCCACTGATACTTTAAGAAGCTTAGATAAAGTAAGTATAACTGGCCATATTGAAAACTTTAATGGAGCACGCTTAAATGATTTTGATGGTGAAGTAATTGCTGAACTTTTTGATAAAGCTGTATTAAAGGAAACCAAAGAAGATGAAAAATACCAGTTTGAAAGTTTCGAAAGTGTACTCTATAGAGGTAGAGGCTCGGTAAATAATGGAGAGTTTACGCTTACATTTTATTTGCCTAAAGAAATAAACTACCAGAATGGGCTGGGTAAATTAAGTATGTACGCGGCAAACTCTAAAGACTTGACTGACGCAAACGGCTTTAAAACTGATTTTACAGTTGGTGGAAGTAGTAATGTCGGTATTGAAGATGATATTTCTCCTGACATTACCGCTTTTTTGAATGATAGTACTTTTCAGAATGGAGACGAAGTTGGAAGCAAGAATGACCTATTAATTTCACTCTATGATGAATATGGTATAAGTATTTCTCAAAACGGACTTAATAATGGTGTTTATTTTCAATTAGATGATCGGGAAAAGACTAAAATCAATGACTTCTTTTATTACGAAAAAGATTCCTATCAAAAAGGTAGTGTGCAGGTAAGCTTACCAGAATTGGAAGAAGGTATGCACCAACTAAAGGTAGGTGCGGTAGATGTTTTCAACAATCCTTCGGAGACTTTTATTGATTTCTATGTGGTAAGCAGTGATCAATTGAATATTCTTGATTTTCTGGTATACCCTAACCCAGCTCAAAATAATGTTAACCTGGTATTTGCCCACAATAGAAAGGGAGAGGAGCTTGAGGTTAACTACGAAATATTAGATGGATTTGGTAGGATGGTATTTTCAGATAAATTTGTGACATCCGATTTAAGAAGACAAGATAGCTGGAATTTAAGAGCCGGGGGTGGAGAAAAAATTAAGGCAGGTATATATTTTATCTCATTAAACCTTCGTTCAACATCAGATGCATCAAAAACGCGTCAAATTAAAAAGCTAATTGTAGTCAATTAAGTATATTTGAAATAAATAATTAAAACATGCATAAAGCAAAGTACTTAGCATCAGTAGTTTTAACACTTTTTGCTATATCTACAACCTTAAAAGCTCAGAATCCTCCTCCAACAACCGGTTTGGGACAACAGGAAGGTGAGGAAAGAAATGTAATAACCACGGCAATGCCTTTCCTACTAATTTCTCCAGACTCGCGGGCAGCAGGAATGGGTGATGTTGGGGCTGCCCTTAGTCCTGATGCTAACGCTATGCAGTGGAATGCGGCTAGATTAGCTTTTGTAGAAAGTGAAGTAGGAGGTGCATTATCTTATTCACCCTGGTTAGCGAATTTGAATGTGAGCGATATGTCTATTTCTTACCTCAGTGGCTACTATAAACTTAGCCAGGAGCAAGTAATAGGCTTTTCTTTAAAATACTTCGATTTAGGCGAAATCACCTTCACAACTGGCGCAAATGACCCAGGGCTTCAAGCAAAACCTAAAGACTTTGCTATCTCTTTTGCTTATTCAAGAAAGTTGAGTGATGCCTTAGGAGCTTCTTTAACAGCAGGAATGGCTCGTTCTAATCTTTTTGGCAATTACTCTAATTCATCGCAAGAGCAAAGTAAGCCTGCCACGGCCTTAATCGTTGATTTAGGAGTTTTCTATACGAAAGAGTTATTGTTTAATGGAAAAGATTCTGACTTCAATCTTGGGCTTCAGGTATCCAACATTTCAAATAAAGTTACTTATTCCAGTGCCGATCAGGAACAATTTTTACCCATTAACCTAAAACTAGGTTCGGCATTTGAAACATATCTGGATGCTTATAATTCATTAACCTTCTCGGTGGATTTTAATAAACTTATGGTACCGACACCAGATCCTGATAGAGAAACTGAGCCTACCTTATTAGAAGGTATGTTTGGTTCATTTGGTGATGCACCAGGTGGATTTAAAGAAGAAATGAGAGAGATATCCATCTCTACAGGATTAGAGTACTGGTATAATAATGTCTTTGCCTTAAGAACAGGTTATTTTCATGAGCATGATACTAAAGGTGGAAGAAAATACTTTACTACAGGCTTGGGCTTCAGGTATCAGGTACTCGGGCTTGACTTTTCTTATTTAATACCTGTTAAAAAGCAGAATCCACTTGGAGAAACACTAAGGTTTACAGCACTTTTTAATCTTGATCAGCTAAGCAGCAACAAGGACACAGTAAAAGATTAATTTATGCTAGATAGAACCCAGCCGCCTAAATCTTATTTATTAGATGACTTAACACTGGCGGATGTTCAGCTAACAGAGCTTAGTAGTGGTGTTAAGTTGCACATTTTGGCCGATGATACCAATCCCGTAATTAAGATCGATATTTTCTTCCCCACAGGTAAATGTGAAGAGAATATTGCAGGCGCAGCTACTTTATGCGGAAAGCTGATGATGGAAGGCACGCTGAGTTATCCTTCTTCTGAACTGCAGGAAACCTTAGATCATTACGGAGCGCATGCGGATGTAGCAGTAGGCTATGATGAGACTACCTTTAGCATGGTATGTCTGAAGGAATACTTCACAACCTTACTTCCATTGCTAAAGAGTGTTATTACAGAACCTCTTTTTGATGATAAGGATTTTGAGAAACTTAAATTTCAGATGATCCAGAAGGCAAAGGTTAATAATGGCAAGAATGGCTATTTAGCTACCAAAGCTTTGAGGAAGCAATTGTTAAAAGGTTCTCCATATGCCTTGGTGGCTGATGAGAATAGTCTGGCAGAAGTATCAATTGATGATGTGAAATCATTTTATGCTAATAATTTTAGTGTAAAACCACAAATTATCATAGCCGGTGAAATTGATGAGGATGTAGAAAGTAGAATTGAAGATTTATTTGGTATTCTAACGTTTAAGGATGAATTCGATAATAGAGACTTTAAGCTGGATCCTAACTACGAAACTCATGAAATTAAGCGTGAAGGTTCTGTACAAGCATCAATTCGACTAGCTTCACTTTCTATCGATAAGTCTCACCCCGATTATTTTAAACTTGCTATTGCTAACGAAATGTTAGGTGGTTTTTTTGGTTCAAGGTTGATGAAAAATA
Organism: Marivirga atlantica; assembly: GCF_016734805.1. Taxonomy (GTDB): domain Bacteria; phylum Bacteroidota; class Bacteroidia; order Cytophagales; family Cyclobacteriaceae; genus Marivirga; species Marivirga atlantica. The sequence goes on along the minus strand of NZ_JAERQG010000004.1, from coordinate 566,522 downwards.
TCAGGGAAGATAAGGGCTATACCTATGGTATTTATTCAACTATCATCAACTATAGAGGATTGAGCTATCATATTATTGGAGCAGACGTAAAGCTTGATGCGGTAGATGATGCTATTAATGAATGTAGAAAGGAGCTAGATAATATGCAGTCTAGCTTGGTTTCAGAGGAGGAGCTATCCACTCTTAAAAATTACTTGCTAGGTAAGTTAGCAGGTAATTTAGATACTATTTTTAGCCAGTCAGATAACTATAAATCAAAGGTTTCGGAAGGGGTTGATTATCAGGAATACTTTGATAATTATGTGAAAACCATTCGAAGTATATCGGCAGAAGATATTAGAGAGATAAGTGCTAAATATTTTTCACAAGAGTACTGCGTGGTTAAAGTTGTTTGATCTTCAGTAAATAATCATACTGCAAATCTTCATGCAAAGTGTCTACGGCTTTTAGGATAAGTTTTACTTGCCGATCATAAAGATTAGTCAAAGCACTATTTTTAAAAATGGAGGGCTTTATTCTTTTTTAGATGTAAGCAAAAATCCATTAGTAGTTCAATTTCTACCTCTTTGTTTTTTGTAAACTTGATATATTTATTAACATTTTTGAGAATCTTTCTGATTCCTTTTTTCATAAAGTAATAATTGGAATAATTGATCTCACTGAAGGCAATAGCATTTTGAGCCTTAATATCATCAGTATATTGGTTCAAGTCGGCTTTATCAAATAATAAATAACTCAACAATTCCTTATTCTCCTTTTTGAATTTTGCTAATGTTAGACACAACTCTATTAATTCTGGTGGCTCTGCTACGGAAAGCTGTTTTTTAATTACAGCGATGGTTGGTGTTTTGGTCATATTCAATTTAAAGAGTAACCAGTCATTAAAATTTTAAGCGAATTAACTAAATTAATGACAGATCCTAAGCTTAAAACTAAAGATGATGGATATTAAAGTTAAAGCCAATCAATTGAAGATAAGTTCTTTCGCTATTTATCTTTTATTCAGTATTTCTGTAAAGTGTCAGGAAATATCTTCTCCACTTAATTTAGATAAAAATTACATACAAGAGACCTATACGCTAAATGGTAAGGTCATTCGCGAAAGGCAAGTAATGAAGTTAATGGTGATGAACCCTGAAGCGCTTGCTTTAATAAAGTCTTCCAGAAAAAAAGAGTTCTTAGCTGATATAGTAGCAGGTATTGGTTTTAGTGGTATGGTTGGTAGTGTTGTCTATTTATTCTCGGAAGGCGGATTAACAGGTATATATCCTGCAATAGGAAGTACTGCTATTTTTTTAGGAGGAGTGGCTATTATGAAGCGAGCTATAAAAGATGCAAAAGATGGGGTTGATTTATATAACATTCAGCAATCTTCAACAAGTAGGAATAATCGGTCAAATTATATGGCACTTTCGTTTCAAGGAGGTGGGCTTTCTTTGATTTATTGTTTTTAGTATACTTAAATGATAAAGGAAGGTAGTTCCAATAAGTCAAGATGACTAAAAGAAATGGATGTAAAAGATATCTTGTATAGGCATCATCTGGCATGTGAGATTTAAACTAATTGTTAATTATTCTGTTAAAAGAATCATTACTTACCAAACTTTTTAATAGAATGACTAATAAGATAATAGGAGTTTCACTAACAGTTATTGGGATAATAGGACTTATTCTTGGTATAATAGGTATTTTCGGAACTAACCTGGTTACCCTCAGTCCATGGGCCCTTGCCATACTTGGCTTAATATTTTTCGGTTCAGGCATTGGCTTATTGAAAAGATCAGCAGATAGTTAGAAGATTCTACGATTCATAAAAAAAAGCTTATGGATTCCCATAAGCTTTTTTACAATTATCTTAGGCTTAGTTTATTTTAAGCCATTACTTCTTCTTCCTCATATTCTGATGTTGGAATACAGCTACACATAAGGTTTCTATCCCCATAAGCACTATCAATTCTACTAACACTAGGCCAGAATTTATTTGCTTTTACATAAGGAAGTGGGAATACAGCTTTTTCTCTGCTATATGGTAAATCCCATTCTTCAACCAATGCGGTTTTCATAGTATGAGGAGCATTCTTCAATACATTGTTATCCCTATCTGCCTTACCGTCAGCTACCTCTTGAATTTCTTTACGGATAGCTATTAAAGCTTCACAGAATTGATCTAGCTCAGCTTTTGTTTCACTCTCAGTAGGCTCAATCATCATCGTTCCTGCCACAGGGAATGATACTGTTGGAGAGTGATATCCGTAATCCATCAAGCGCTTAGCGATATCTTCTACTTCTACACCAAATTCTTTAAATCCTCTGCAGTCAATTATCATTTCATGAGCTGCTCTCCCTTTTTTATTGGTGTAAAGAACCGGGTAATGGCCATCTAATTTAGCTTTTATATAGTTGGCATTAAGAATAGCCATTTGCGTAGCATTCTTCAATCCTTTAGGACCCATTAAAGCTATATAAGCATAGCTTATGGCTAAAATACTTGCGCTACCCCAAGGAGCCGCAGATATAGAAGAAATGGAATTATCTCCTCCAGTTAATACTAGTGGATTCCCAGGTAAAAACTCTTTTAAATGTTCTACCACACAAATTGGACCCATGCCAGGTCCACCACCACCGTGAGGTATACAGAATGTTTTATGTAGATTTAAGTGACAAACGTCTGCTCCAATATTGGCAGGGGAAGTTAACCCAACTTGTGCGTTCATGTTGGCTCCATCCATATAAACTAAACCGCCATTGTCATGGATGATCTGACACATTTCCATAATGTCTTCCTCAAATACACCATGTGTTGAAGGATATGTTACCATAAAGGCAGATAAATTGTCTTTATGTTGTTCAGCTTTTTCCTTTAGATCAGTAAGATCTATGTTGCCGTTATCATCGCATTTTACAATAACCACTTTCATGCCTGCCATCACTGCACTAGCAGGGTTGGTGCCATGTGCTGACGAAGGAATGATGGTTACGTTTCTCTGATCATCGCCTTTACTTTGGTGGTAAGCTCTAATTACCATTAGGCCTGCGTACTCTCCTTGAGCACCAGAGTTAGGCTGTAAAGAGGTTGCAGAAAAGCCTGTTATTTCTGTGAGCCAATTTTCTAATTTGATGAACATCTCCCGATAGCCCAAGGCCTGCTCTTTTGGTGCATAAGGATGAATGTTGCCTAATTCAGGCCATGTTACAGGAATCATCTCAGTTGTTGCATTCAACTTCATAGTGCATGATCCTAAAGAGATCATAGAATGCACTAAAGAAAGATCTTTATTCTCCAACCTTTTGATGTAACGTAACATCTCATGCTCAGCATGAAAGCTATTGAACACCGGATGATCTAGATAGCTGCTTTTTCTCACAAAATGAGAAGGCCAAATAATGGAAATGTTTTGTGCTTCCTCTCTAAGTGGAAATTCGTTAGGATCTTCGTCAATTGCTAAAGTGAAGATGGCATAAAGATCTTTGATATCCTCAATTCGTGTAGTTTCATTAAGTGCAATAGAGACCGTGTGAGTACCACTAAAGTTTAAGTTGATACCATAATCTAATGTAAGCGAGTGAATCTTTTCTCTTACTTTTTCTGATTCAACCTCAACAGTGATGGTATCAAAGTAATTGTTATTTAAGGTTTTGTAACCTACTGATCCTAAAGCTTTAACTAGTAACTGAGCTAATGCGTGGGTTCTTTCAGCTATTTGCCGCAAACCTTTAGGACCGTGATATACGGCATACATTCCAGCCATTACCGCCAGTAATACCTGAGCAGTACAAATGTTGGAAGTAGCTTTTTCTCTTTTAATATGTTGCTCTCTGGTTTGTAGGGCCATTCTGTAGGCTTTGTTACCATCTTTATCTACAGAAACACCAATTATTCTACCAGGAATTTGTCTTTTAAAAGCTTCTCTGGTAGCAAAAAATGCTGCGTGAGGGCCTCCATAGCCCAATGGGATACCAAAACGTTGAGAGGTACCTACTACACAATCAGCACCACATTCACCAGGAGGTGTTAAGAGTGTTAAAGAAAGCAAATCAGCTCCAATGGTGCTGTAAATATTATTTTCAGATGCTGCCTCAATTATTGATTTTAGCTCGAGAATATCACCATAGGTATTTATTTGTTGGGCATAGAATCCAAAGATTTGCTCATCCGTAACATCCATCTTATTGATGTCGCCTACTTTAAGTTCAATACCCATCGGAATGGCTCTTGTGGTAAGCACATCTAGGGTTTGTGGAAACACTTTTTCATCGACATAAAAAGTTGTAGCCTTTTTCTTAGTGCCTTTTCTTAAGCCAAAGAACATACTCATAGCTTCAGCAGCAGCAGTGCCTTCATCAAGTAATGAGGCATTTGCTAGCTCCATACCTGTTAAATCCATCACCATTGTTTGGAAGTTCACAAGTGCTTCGAGTCTACCCTGTGCAATTTCTGCTTGATAAGGAGTATATGCTGTATACCATCCTGGGTTTTCCATGATGTTTCTTAGAATTACACCAGGAACGTGCGTATTATAATAACCCAGCCCAATGTATGATCTGAAAATCTCATTCTTTCTTGCTATGGCTTTAAAAGATTCCAAAAACTCAAATTCTGTTTCAGCCTCCGGCAGGTTCATTTCCTGTTTAAGCCTAATTGATTGCGGAATAGTTTCCTGAATTAAAGCTTCCAAAGAATCGGCTTTTACGGTAACCAACATCTCCTTAATCTGCTCCTCATCAGGTCCGTTATGCCTTACTTCAAATCTTTCTTGATAAGCGGGATTTAATTTCATAATATTAGAAGGTAAACATTAAAATTTTTCAAATATTGAGGCATTCAATATTGCCGCAAAAGTACAATAATATTATCTGTATTTTAAGGCAGTTAACAGTAAAATAGACAAAATAATTTAGCTGAAGCCTGTTTGTTTCGAACTAAGTATTATCCGCAATGTTTATCAATGCGGATAATTAAATTTTCTGTTTAATTTAAAGTGTATCAAATACTTAATTCCTTATACATAAACACTTACTAACCATTCATCCATGATTAAATATACATTAACACTAATAGCCTGTTTGTTGGTTAATCTGTCTTTCGGACAGATCAATGAAAAGGCAGCCAGAAAGTATGCGGCTACGATCGACTATAAAGATCTTCAGAAGCATCTCAGTATTCTTGCATCCGATTCTCTTGAAGGTAGAGAAACAGCCAAAAAAGGTCAGAAAATGGCTGCGGCCTATATTAAAGAGCATTTCAAAAAGCTAGGGTTACAGGCGCCAGTTAATAGCTCAGAATATTTCCAAACATTTAATTTATACCTTACCAAAAGGGGAGCTTCGGAATTAATTGTAAATAATGATACGCTTAAGAACTTAAAGGAAATAGTCTATTGGTCAGATAATCCTATTGAGAGAAGCAAAGTAACCTTCCATTTTGTTAACAAAGCTACTGAAGACGATTTAAAGAAGTTTGATGTAAAAGATAAATTTGTTGTGTTTAAAGCTGATGGACAGTTCACACCAGTTTTAAGTCGGTTAGAAGAAAGTGGTGCCAGAGGTGCCTTGGTTATTGCGGATGATAGTGCTAAAATGGATTTAGTTATTCGTTATGGGCAATATTATGTTACACAAGGTTCTCTTTCTAGGAATAAACCGGAAAATGACGGTATTGTAAGTATGGTAACATATAGAGAAGTAGCTTCAAATATGTTTGATAAAAATGTAGATGAGCTTAAAATTGGTGATCAAGTAGATGCAGAGATTTTTGGAGAGGTTACTACCAGCACAATGGAAACTGAAAATGTGTTAGGTTACTTAGAAGGAGGAGAAAAGAAGGATGAGTTGATTGTTATTACCGCACACTACGACCATGAGGGGATTAAAGGAAATGAAATTTATAATGGTGCGGATGATGATGCTTCTGGAACTACGGCAGTTTTAGAAATAGCTGAAGCATTTGCAAAAGCCAAGAAAGATGGATTTGTGCCAACAAGAAGTATTCTCTTTATGCCTGTAACTGGTGAAGAAAAGGGATTGCTTGGTTCTGCTTACTACTCTGAAAACCCTGTTTTTCCATTAGAGAACACAGTAGCCAATCTTAATATTGATATGATTGGTAGGCTGGATTCATCGCATAGAAACAATAGGGAGTTTGTTTATTTAATAGGCTCTAACCGAATTTCAACACAGCTGCATGATATAAGCGATAGTGTTAATAATTATTACACCAAGCTTGATCTGGATTATACTTACAATGCGGAAGATCACCCTGATAGAATTTATTATAGGTCTGATCACTGGAATTTTGCAAAAAACGGGGTGCCAATCATTTTTTACTTCAATGGTATCCATAAAGACTACCATAGACCAACTGATACAGTTGATAAGATTCAATTTGACCTTCTTAAGAAAAGAACTGATCTTGTATTTTATACCGCCTGGGAGCTAGCGTTTATGGAAGATAGACTTAAAATTGACGAATAAAAATAGTGAATAAGGATAGCTTTGCCTTAATTATTACATTTCCTTTTACCATATATTATTTTTAGTTACTTTAATAAGTTAGTATCCAGCGCTTTGAAAGTAACAGTTAAAATAATGAAAATAGCATTTGCCCTATTGCTGTGTGTTTATACAAATACCAGTATGGGGCAAAATATTCTTGACCTTACAGAAGAGAATACCAGCGAGCTACAGTTTCTGGAAGCTGATTGGCAGTTTTATTTTGGAGAATTTCTGAGCGCTCAGCAGATGGATACTGTAAGTAATCCGCAATACGTTGGTATCCCTAGCACCTGGGATGAATATGATGGCGATTTACCGCGCCTAGGGTTTGCTACCTACTATTTAAAAGTGATAGTACCTAAAGAATCTAAGAACCTCGGCATGGATGCGAGAATCACGGGGCTTAATTACAAGCTTTACGTAAACGGAGAATTAAAAGGTGAACTGGGTAAAGTGGGTAAGAGCAAAGATTCTTCTATTCCTAAGTATCAGAATATTATTTATGAACTTCCTGAAACGGATACATTAAAAATAGTCTACCATGTATCCAATTTTCATTACAGAAAGGGAGGAATGTGGCGTGCTCCAATTATGAGCAGTATGAAAACGCTAAGGGCTAAAAAGGAAAAGAAGCTTATTCTCGATTTCTTTTTAATGGGGGCTATTCTTTTTATGGGCGTGTATCACTTGGCGCTTAATTTATTTAAGTACAAAGATAAACTGGCCAGAAACTTTGCCATTGTTTGTTTTTTAACTGTTATAAGATCGGCCAGTGTTGGTGAATTCGCTTTGGTTGAATACGCAGGATGGTCGTGGTTTGTAGTTACCAGAATTGAAATTATAAGCTTCTTCTTGCTTTTAGGTTTTACAGCACGTTTTGTTTACTATTTATTTCCTGATGTAATTCCTAAAATCATTAATACTGTTGCATTTACTTTTGGGGTTGTTGCTTCCGTATTTACCTTTTTTGCGCCACTGTATTACACTTCTTACATAGTACCGTTTGCCCAGATCTTAACCGTATTGACCGGAGCGGCTATTCTATTCTACATTACTAAAAATGCCATTAAAGGTGGTACTCAACTAAGAGTAGCACTGGCAGGCTTCACCATACTCTTCGCAGCCACTGTATTTGAAATATTAATGCATCAGGCGGAATTGAGGGGAGATGTAATTTTTGCTACCGGCATTTTCCTATATCTTTTTTCGCATGTTGTAATAATGGCCTATCGTACTAATCTTAATTATGAAAAAACGGAAGAATTAAGCTTAGCTCTTCAACAATTGAATACGGAATTAGAGAAAAAGGTAAAAGAACGTACCATCCAATTAGATGAACAAAATGAAGCTTTAATGAAGGCGAATGATAACCTAAAAAACATTAACCAAGAGAAGGATGGTATTTTACATGTTGTGGCGCATGACTTAAAATCACCTCTAAATACAAGCATTGGTTTGTCAAACGTGATACAAAAGTCAGGCGAGGTTAAAAGTGAGGATAACCTAAAATACCTCGGCATGATTGAGCATGTAGGTAAACAAGGCTTAAAATTTATTAACGACTTATTGGTTCTTTACCAGTTTGAAGATGCTTATAAACCTCAGCCAGCTGAAATAAAGCTGAAACCATTTGCTGAAGATTTAGAAGATAAGTTTAAGCAAATAGCCAAGGAGAAGAATATTGAATTTGAAATTATACATAGATTTGATGAGGGCGCCAGTTTCTATTCTGACGAAAATATGCTGCAGCGCATCATTGATAATTTGTTAAGTAATGCTTTTAAGTATTCCTTTTCTGAATCAAAGGTCACGTTAAAATATGAATTGAAATCAAAAGGCTTATTTGTGGTAGTAGCTGATCAGGGTCTCGGTATTCCGGAAAAAGAACACCACAAAGTTTTTAAGAAATTTCAAAAGATTTCAACTAAACCAACTGGTAAAGAAACAAGCTCAGGCTTGGGCTTGTCAATTGTGAAGCAATTAGTTACTATTCTGGGCGGTGAAATTAGCTTCACCAGTGAGCAGAAAAAGGGAACAACTTTTAAACTTAATATTCCTAGTCAGAAATAAATTACTTTCTCCTTTTCTTACCTTTTGTTTTAGATTTCTTGATAGCTCTTCTTTTTCCTGAGGCTGTGTAATTATGTTTTTTCTCATGAAAAGCTCCTTTATAATCAGGATCTCTCAAGTGCTTATACCTGTCAATGGCCTGTTCAATTTCCTTTCGCTCTTGAGGAAGCGTTTCGGCTATCTCTATATTTTCAGGTAATGCTAGTACTTTAATTTTCTTGTTGGTAAGAGCTTCAATATCCTCAATGCTATATTTCTCAGCCTCATTTACGAAGCTAATAGCAATACCTTCATGTTTAATTCTTCCGGTTCGGCCTACTCTGTGCACGTATTCTGTTGGCTTATCAGGAGTATCAAAATTAATTACGTGGCTCACTTCTGGTATATCAATGCCACGAGCCGTTACATCTGTACTCACAAGAATTTTGATGCCACCATCTCTAAAAGCCTGAACGGAATTGATCCGTGTTGATTGAGCTTTATTCGCATGAATTACCTTTACGCTTTCAGTTACTTTCCTTTCAATAAAATGGAATACATTGTCGGCATACTTCTTAGTTTTAGTAAATATGATTACCCTTTCAAATATCTCATCCTTCAATAGGTACTCCAGTAGGTTAATTTTTGTCAGGAAATTAGGAACGTGATACAAGTACTGATCGATTAATTCTGCTGTAGTGGCTTGAGGCGTTACCTCTACTTTTTCAGGAAAATCAGTAAACTCATGAGCATATTTCTCAACCTTATCAGGAAATGTAGCTGAAAAAAACAGGTTTTGTTTTTTCATAGGAAGCAGTTCAAGGATATTCCTGATCTGTGGCATAAAACCCATGTCCATCATCTTATCAGCCTCATCTAAAATAAAGGTTTTAATAAGTTTGGCGTTCAGCACACCTTCCTTATAAATATCAAGTAATCGGCCAGGTGTAGAAACAATAATATCACAACCCTCCGCTACTTCAGCTGCCTGCTTTTTGGGCCCTATTCCTCCGTAAAGGCAAACTGTTCTTACATCAGTATATTTCCCAAGTGCTAATATGTTTTCATATACCTGCATTACAAGCTCTCTGGTGGGTGCTAAAATCAGCGCTCGCGGATCATTACCTTGAGCAAATTTAATTTTCATTAATAGAGGTAGCACAAAGGCGGCAGTTTTACCGGTTCCAGTTTGTGCAATGCCGATTACGTCATGACCATTTAGTACTAAGGGTATGGCTTTCTGCTGAATTTCACTTGGCTGTTGATAGCCTAAATCATCAATAGCATTGAATAGTTGTTTATTTAGTTTAAAATCCTGAAATGATGAGATATCTTGCGACATGAACCTTTAATTTGAATTCGAATGGGAAAGCTACTGATTACAAATGCAAATATAGTAAATGAAGGTAAGATTGAACCTAAGGATGTATTAATAAGCAACGGAAGGTTTGAGAAAATTGCCAACCAAATTAGCGCAAGTGAAGCCAACGAAGTAATCGATGCTGCAGGAAAACACCTCTTTCCAGGTTTAATTGATGACCAGGTACATTTTCGTGAACCTGGTCTAACTCATAAGGCAGAGCTTTTTACTGAGTCTCGTGCTGCAGTTGCCGGAGGTGTTACTTCTTTTATGGAAATGCCTAATACGGTACCAAATGCCTTAACGCAAGAATTACTTGAAGATAAATATCAATTAGCGGCTAAAAAGTCTATAGCGAATTATTCCTTCTTCATGGGTGCCAGTAATGATAATGTAGAAGAGGTGTTAAAAACTGATCCGAAGTCCGTTTGCGGGGTAAAGGTTTTTATGGGAAGTTCTACAGGCAATATGTTGGTAGATAATGAAGATACATTAAATAATATTTTCTCTAAAGTACCTATGCTTATTGCCACGCATTGTGAAGATGAAACAACCATTAGGGCTAATACAGCAAAGGCCAAAGAACAGTTTGGTGAGGATGTACCTATTAGTATGCACCCTGTTATAAGAAGTGAAGAGGCTTGTTATCTGTCTTCGTCATTGGCGGTTGAGCTGGCAAAGAAGCATGGTTCCAGGTTGCATGTCTTGCACATTTCTACAGGAAAGGAAACTAATTTATTTGGTAATACCTTGCCGCTTGAACAGAAAAAGATTACCTCAGAAGCCTGTATTCATCATTTGTGGTTTTCTGATAAGGACTATGAAGACAAGGGTGCGTTTATTAAATGGAATCCGGCAGTAAAAACAGCTCAGGACAGAGACGAAATTATGCGTGCCGTGCTTGATGGTAGGATTGATGTTATTGCCACTGATCATGCACCGCATACCAAAGAGGAAAAGAACAATAAATACTTTCAGGCACCTTCCGGTGGGCCTTTAGTGCAGCATAGTTTATTGGCTCTATTAGATTTTTATCATCAGGGCAAAATGACGCTGCCTTTTATCGCCCAAAAAGCAGCACACAATCCTGCTATACTTTTTAGTGTGAAAGATAGAGGATACATAAGAGAAGGTTACTATGCCGATTTTACTTTGGTTGATCTTAATGGTGGTTTTGAGGTGACAGAAAGTAATATTCTTTCTAAATGCGGCTGGTCACCTTTTGAAGGTCATACTTTTAAATCAAGGGTTGATAGCACCTTTGTAAACGGTAATAAGGTATATGATAATGGTAAAATAATTGAGGGAACCTTAGGAGAACGATTGAGTTTTAAAGTTTAAGAAAAAAATCAATAAACATATTTTTGATTTCATAAATTAGACATACCTTTGTGATCCCAAAAATGGTGATCGTAGTTCAGTTGGTTAGAACGCCTGATTGTGGTTCAGGAGGTCGTGGGTTCGAGTCCCATCTTTCACCCTTCTTTTAATCCTGATAGTTTTTGCTATCAGGATTTTTTATTTTTAAGGCATGCCAACTTTTAAAGTGTATGTTCTTTATTCAAGTGTTTTAGATAGATTTTATAAAGGTCAGACCTCAAATTTTGATGAGAGACTATCATATCATCTAGGTGGTAATGAGTATTATACATCCAGAGCTAATGATTGGTTTTTGGTTTGGGTAACAACAAAAGAGAATAGGAAGGAAGCTTTAGCACTAGAACGAAAACTGAAAAATCTAAATAGAACGAAACTTCTCTTGTTCATAAACAAATATTCAAACGAATTGACTTTTCAAGGAAGAGAATTGGTAGATAAGATTGAGTGATGACGCTTCGGTCATCATGGTGACAAGCCCTGCTTCGTCACCATCCCATCTTTCACCCTTCTTTAAATCCTGATAGCAAAAACTATCAGGATTTTTTATTTTAATATCGATGAGAGCTTTTCAATAGTACCATCAATATCATCAGGGATAGGAATACCCAGAATTTGACAAATGAGAGGATATACATGTATATTCTCGAAAGAAGCTGTTCTAATTCCATTCTTGAAAGCGGGGCCTTTGGCATAGAAAATCCCGTGCATGTCTTCTATAATAGGATCATATCCGTGTACGCCAATATAGTCTGAGTCACCAGGAGACCAATTTCTTGTGCTTAATACTTTATTATTCTCTGCGGTAGTAATAATTAAATCACCAATTCTATTACTCTTAACATTATAATTGCAGTGTTCAGGAAATTTACCTTTTTTATAAACTTTAATAAACTGCTGATTGGAAAGCCCATTAAACAACTCATCAATTTTACTGCTATCTGAAAAATAAACCTGGGCGTGAGTTCCGCTATTGACTACTTTATAATCCGGGGAGTTTAAGTCTACAAAATCATCTAGTTGTAAGAACGTTTCTTGTTTATTTGCTAACTGTCTCATGCCATGATCGGAAACTACGATCAGATTAATTGCTAAATCATTTTTAGAGATTTGTTTCATCAGTTTACCTAATAGCCTATCAGCTTCTTCAACAGCTTGAGCTGCGCCCGCTGATACAGGTCCATTTCTATGTCCTTGTGAGTCGACCAATGAAAAATAGAGGCTAATAAATTGAGGTCTTTTATCGGCCGGAAGCTTCAACCATTTAGTCACCTGCTTAATTCTTTGCTCATTACTTACTGAGCCATCATATTGATAGTAATAATCAGGATAACTGCCATTGATGGGAGCTTCAGAGCCTACCCAAAAGTAAGAGGCTGACTTCAAACCGAATTTATGAACGTACTGCCATAAAGGCTGGCCTCCATAGTAATAATCATCTTGCACCAATGCACGTTTGCTCATAGTATAAACTTCTGCTCTATCTCTATCCAAAAAGTTGTTGTCTACCAAACCATGATGAGCTGGATAAAGACCTGTTACTAGAGTATAATGATTGGGGAAGGTCTTACTGGGGAAGGAGGGAATTAATGATTTTGCACTCACCCCTTTTTTAATGAGTTTATCAAAATTTGGCGTGTTATATAACTTTACATAATCATGTCTGAATCCATCAAACGAGACTAAAACTACGTATTGCTGGGGTTTTTGCTTGTTTTGTGCAAAACCTAAACTTGCAAAACATAAGTAGAATAGAACTAAACGCATTTTCATGTAACCGCTAATTTTATTCAAAATTAATGGCTCAGATGTATTAAGAGGTGATTTATATATTATCTAATTGCTAATCTAGTTATTAAGAATGAATCTAAATAATTTTAAGCAATTGTTTGATCCATTCATAAAGCCTCTTATATTTGCGTTATTATTTTTAATCAATCTAAATAAAATATAAATGCGAAATATTTTTTACCTGATACTATCAGCATCCTTTTTTATTCTAAGCGCCTGTGATAGTGCTGAACAAGAAGCTTCAGTAAGTAGTGATGTAGTAGAAAACTATTCCGAGATAGTTTTAGCCAATTATAAAGATACCTATGAAGATGCCATGCAACTTCAGAGTAAAATAAACGAGTTTATAGCGGAACCTTCTCAAGCTAGAATGGAAGCTGCAAAAGATGCCTGGCTGAATGCCAGAGAAAGTTATGGACAAACAGAGGCTTTCCGTTTTTATGGAGGACCAATTGATGATGAAGACGGTCCTGAAGGACAGTTAAATGCCTGGCCACTCGATGAGGCATATATTGATTATGTCATAGGTGGTGCAGAAAGTAACGCGAATATTATCAATAGCCCAGACGTCTTTCCTGATATCAATGCTGATATGATTGCCGAGCTAAATGAGCAGGGAAGTGAGACCAACGTAAGTTCAGGCTATCATGCTATTGAATTTTTACTTTGGGGGCAAGATTTAAGTGAAGGCCCTGGAGGAGGTGAAAGACCTTATACTGATTACCTTACAACTAATGAAGGAACTGCCTCTAACCAAGATAGAAGATCAACCTATTTAAATGAGGTGACTAAACTTTTAGTTGCAGATTTGTCTTCACTAGTGCAAGAATGGGATAGCGGAGGAAACAATTTTAGAGAAAGCTTTACAGCAACACCACAGAAATCAATAGAAAATATAATATCTGCACTTGGGAAGCTCAGCAAAGGAGAGTTGGCAGGAGAAAGAATGTTTGTAGCTTATGATTTACAATCAAAGGAAGATGAACACTCTTGCTTTAGCGATAATACACATCGAGATATTGTAAACAATGCATTAGGTATTCAAAATGTATATTTAGGTAGGTATGAAACTAACTCTGGAACAGTTATTAAGGGAGTTAGCATTCATGATCTTTTAAAGGATAAAGATGCTGACCTTGCTGAAGCGATTAAAACAAATATGGAAGAAAGTGTGGCAGCATGTAAGGCTATTCAACCTCCTTTCGATCAAGAGATTCTGAATCCTGAAGGAAGAGAAAGAATTGTTACAGCAATAACCTTATTGCGAGCACAGGGAGATAAATTAGCCGAGGCTGCTAGTGTTCTTGGTTTCGAATTTGACCCTAGCGCTATCTAAATAAATTGTTTAGTTTGTTTTAAGCATAAACCAGCCATTATCTTTGTGCTGGTTTTGCCTTTTATAAGTATGAGAAATTTACTTCTATTTGCCATCTTAATCCATCTGCTTGTTGCCTGTAATAATGAAAAGGACTTATACAGGTCTTTATTAGAAGAAGGTGAGCAATATCCGGGAGGTGCAGCCTCTACGGATGATTTTTCAATGAATGCTTTCGGGCACGCAGCTCCTAATCTTACTGGAGGTAAGGACATGGATTTTGTAACTGGTAACGCCTTTTTCAAGCGTAATTGGGTTACGGCCCCATCTTCAACAGAAGATTTAGATGGATTGGGCCCGCTTTTTAATGCACGGTCATGCTCTAGTTGTCATGAATTTGATGGCAAAGGAGCACCACCTACCATAGCTGATGAAGAGCCTGTTGATCTTTTATTCCGTTTAAGTGTTCCTGGGAATTCTGAAATTGATTGGGAAACTCTTCCTGAGCCAAGCTATGGAGGTCAGTTTAATCATTTGGGAATTGTAGATGTGCCCTCTGAAGGTAAAGTAAAAGTGACTTATACAGAAGAAGTAGTCACCTATCCTGATGGGAAGACGGCTAGTTTAAGAAGACCGAATTATCAATTCTATGATCTCAATTATGGCGAGTTTTCTTCAGGTACTATGATATCACCTCGTTTAGCCAGTCATTTAATTGGCTTGGGTTTGCTTGAAGCCATTCCGGAAGACGATCTAAAAAAGTTAGAAGATATTGACGATAAAGATCAAGATGGAATTTCTGGTAAAATTAATTACGTATGGGATGTGGAAAGCAAACGAAATGTTGTTGGCAGATTTGGCTGGAAAGCTAATCAGCCAAGTGTAAGGCAACAAGTAGCTGCGGCTTTTTTAGGTGATATTGGTATTACATCGAGCATATTTCCTAGTGAGACTTGTACCGCACCTCAAAAAGATTGCGAGGATGCATTTAAGGATAACGAACCTGAATTAAAAGAATCAATTTTGAATAGAGTTACACTCTATTCTCAAACGCTGGCTGTTCCTATGCGAAGATCATTCAGCTCAGACTCTATTCTTGAAGGAAAGCAATTATTTAACCAGATTGGATGTAATAGTTGTCATAATCCATCTTTTACAACAGGGGCTCATCCTAACTTACCTGAGTTCGAGAATCAAAAGATTTTTCCATATACAGATTTATTAGTTCATGACATGGGAGAAGGCTTAGCTGACAACCGACCTGATGGGTTGGCTAATGGTAAAGAATGGAGAACAGCACCATTATGGGGAATAGGGCTTAGTGAAACTGTAAATGGACATACCTTCTTATTGCATGATGGTAGAGCCAGAAATGTAGAAGAAGCTATTTTGTGGCATGGTGGAGAAGCTGAAAAAGCCAAAAATCAATTTAGCCAATTGACTGCAACAGATAGAAAAAATGTGATTGATTTCGTAAACTCTTTATAAATGAAACATTTCAACAAAATATTTTTAATTGCCATTTCAATAGCTGTTTTATCTTGTGATAGTAAAGAGGAGACGGCTTCTTCGTATGATAGAAAGCCTATTCTGATTAATATTAGTGATAGTTTAATCCTTCCGGCTTACAGTAATTTTCAATTAGAGGTTTCTGAATTTCAATCAGGTTTAAATGTATATGAAAATGAGCCTGCTGATGCTAATATGAAGCAACTGAGGGAGGCGTGGGTTCAAATGGCACTGGTATGGAAATATGCTGAAGCTTATAATTTTGGGCCTATTGAAAGTCTCTTTCTTGAAAATAGCATGCATTATTTCCCTGTTGATACTGCTGCTATAAGCAAGGCAGTTGAAAACTATAGTAATCAGGAGAACTACCTGGCAAGCTTAGGGAGCAACAAAAAGGGGCTAGCTGCTATTGAATTTATTTTATTTTCGAATGACGAGTTGTCTGGTCAGCAGCTGGCATTTATTCAATTATTAAGTACCGATTTGTCTAACAATATGGACAAGGTATTGGACAAATGGAATACAGCCTATCATCAAGAGTTTATAGATAAAACGGGAAATTCAGCCTCTTCCTCAATGACTTTGGTAGCTAATGAAATGATTTTCCTATTAGAGAAAGTTAAAAATATGAAGCTAGGTGAACCTATGGGTAAAGCTGATTTGGGTGAACCACATCCTGCCAAAGTTGAATCTCCTTACAGTAACGTTTCACTAGAGCTATTGGCAGAAAATGTAGAATCAGTGAAAGATGTTTTTAATGGAGGAAATGGTGCAGGCATGGATGATTACCTCAATGCACTTGATGTGAAAGATGACGAAGGCTTACTATTGACCAAGAAAATTAATCAACAGTTTGATAAGGTAATTAATATTGCAAGAAGTATAGAGGAGGATTTATCTTCAGCCATAATCAATCAAAACCCTAAGCTGGACGAGCTTTACCTTGAGATGATCAACTTAACCATTATCATCAAAAATGATATGATGAGCCAGCTAGGCTTGTTAACTGTTTTTAGTGACAATGATGGTGATTAATTAAAGCCACTTAGTTATTTGGTATCACCATTAAAAAAGCTAATCAATTTGAATTGATTAGCTTTTTGTATTTTATTACCAACTCTATTATTATCCTATTATTAGTTTAATTGGCGGTTGAGCGACTTATAATAGGGCCAAAGAATATGGCATTCATAAATAGTTTGTTAGTACCGTACCAGAAGGCTCTAAAATTAGTATTTTCAGTGAAACTAATAATTCTTCCCCTGCCAACGGCATCTACCGAAACAACTGCACTTTCCTTGAGGTCAGCTAAATTCTCGCTAGAGATATAACCACTCATTAATGGTGTGGAGGTATATCTTACAGGGTTTGCATAAGCATTATCTGAGGTTTTCATAAACAAAGAATTTCCTTTGAAAATGGGAATTTTATTACTGCTGTACCCAAATGCTAAAGGATGGCTTAAGTCCAGATCAGCCTCAAAAATAGCTCCTCCAATGGCTTGCGCTCCTCTTTCATTACGGTTATCGCTGTACATTTTAAAGCCAGGGTTTTTAGTGCTATCTACTTTAAATTGCACCTCAGTTAGTTTGCTGTCGGCTAACCACTTAGAAGCATTTTCGAATGTTATTAAATTACCTCCCTCATTAACCCAGGCATTCAGTTTATTCTTAAATGGTTTTAAAGCTGATTGACTCCAAACATTTGGGATAACGAGTGTATTGTATGAATTTAGATCAACCCTGTTTAAGCTGTTTATATCCAATTTTGTTACAGCCATTTGGAAACGCTGATCCATAAGATGCCAAATTTCTCCTGCATCATAAGATGAGACTCCTGAACCCACCAGCATAGCAACTGTTGGTTTTTCAATAGGCTCAAAGGTTCTACTACCTAAATTAACTCCTTTGGTGTTGCCAGTATTTAAACTATGAACGGTAACTCCTGTATTTTCAATAGAAGATTTAACCAGTTTGTAGAGCTCTTCTGCATCTTTATTTTGCTGCCTCACAGGGATTAGAATAGTACCCCTTTTAAATAAATGCTTATTAGGTCCTGTGAATTCTTCGGTAGCTACTTTAATGTGCAATCCGGCATTAAGTAGCTTTTTAAGTGCTTTAGGTGCAAAGTAATCTTCCCATTCTAATAAGTAGGCATAATTGCTTTCTTGACCTATTATTTGAGCCTTTGGCTCACTTTCAGCCGTTAACATATCTCCTAATAAGCTGTTTGTGTAATTTTTACTATTCAGGCTTTCATACTGTAAATTAAAAGCTAGAGGAAAAGTCCAGGCTGATACATCATAGAAAAGACTATCCGTAAAGCTGGTTCTTTTCTCAAATATTGCTTGTATTAATTTGCTCTGATATTGCTGAACAGGTACAATTATACTGTTGTCTGGCTGAAAACCTTTCACGTCTTGTTTTAATCGGTAAACATCAATTTCATGTCTGGTTAAGATTTGTGAGAATTCAAATAATTTAGAAGCATCCTGATCTGATACCACATAAGCCTGCGTTTCAGATTCACGTGCTGAGCGTTTTGCCTCCATGTAAAAGTCTCTTTGATAATTTAAGAGCGTTTCACGCATTTCGTAACCCGCCTGCAAAGTAGATAAAGAAGTGATAAACTGATTCTTAATAGTAAAAGGAAACTTTAATACCCCATTTACACTTTCTTGCGCATGTCCTCTTGAACTGGCTTGTTCGAATAATATGCCAATAGCACCTTGTACATCAGGAAATGTAGAGCCTTTACCATAATAAAAGTCATCGTAGCTTTCTTTGGTGAAATACAAAGAACCTGCAGCATCCAAAAACTTAGCATGATATTCACCTATTTCGGCTGTTAAATTCTGATTTTTTTCTGGTGTAATAGGATGAGTTCTCGAAGGGATACCTGGTTGAAAAAAGAAAGTACTGTTTGTGCCCATTTCATGGTGGTCCGTCATAATATTGGGTTTCCAGTTGTGAAATTGTTTTAGTCTATTTTTGGACTCTGTTAATTGGGCCGGTAGCCAGTCTCTGTTCAAGTCGAACCAATAATGGTTTGTTCTACCTCCGGGCCATACCTCATTAAATTCTCTATCGTTCGGATCTATTACTAAGTGCTCACTTTTATGCATATTTACCCAGGTGGCAAATCTGTTTAAGCCATCAGGATTAAATGAAGGATCCATAAGGATAACAACATTTTTAAGTTTTTCTTCAATGTCATCACCTTGGGCTGCTGCTAAATGATAGGCCATAAGCATTGATGCATTGCTTCCGCTTGGTTCGTTACCGTGTACACTGTAACCCATCCAGATTACTGCTGGCATTTCTTTAGTATCCAGGGAGGCTGATACTTCAGGATTTGTAAGATTTTTGTGATTATTCCTTATGTCATCTATGTTGCTAAGGTTATCAGGATGCGTAATAGTTAATAGTAGCTGAGGCCTTCCTTCATAGGTAACACCGGTTTGCTGAATCTGAATGCGATCAGAAGCATCCGTCAGAGCTCTCATATAATATACAAGCCTATCATGTGTTACATGCCATTCCCCAACTTCATGTCCAATTATGGAGGAAGGTGTAGGAATAGATGGATCATATTTGACGGTATCCGGTAAATAATAAGAAAGGTCAACCTGTGCTTGAATGGCATTAATGGATAGAAGTAATGAGAGTAGTACTGCTAAATAATATTTCATTTTCTAAAGATGTTTAAAAACAAAAAAGCTGATTAGTTTAAACTAACCAGCCTTTGTATTATCTGTTTAAGATAGTTGTTTAATCTTCAATCATCAACTTTACATACTGCTTCCTTCAACATCAGCAGTTTCTTTACGTTCGGCATTACCTCTGAAATAATCATTTAGCTCTTCGAGGGTTTTTTCATTTACGATTATATCCTTAATTACTTCACCTTTATCGAGCGCTACTATTCTCTCAGAAATCTCAGTAACATGTCCTAAATCATGGCTTGAAATTAGGAAGGTAACATTTCGCTCCTTCTTATAATCATTCAATATATTCTTTAGTCTTATCTGAGAAGTAGGATCTAGATTTTCAAAGGGTTCATCTAATAATACAACAGATGGGTTGCCAATAAGGGCAGCGGCTACACCAACTTTCTTTTTATTTCCTTTAGATAAATCTCTAATGTATTTCTTATGTCCTAAAATCTCGTCATTAAAAAGCTCTTCGAACTGCTTTAAGAAATTTTGAAGATCAACTTTTGAGAGACCGTAAATCTTTGCCAGAAACTCAAAATACTCTTCTGGTTTTAAGTAGTCTATCAAAAATCTTTCATCAATAAAGGAGCCTGTGAATTTTTTCCAGTCTTCCGTTTTACTTACATCATGACCTTCAATTTCAACTGAACCTTCTGTTGCTCTTATAAGATCAAGAATGATTCTGAACAAAGTAGTTTTTCCTGCTCCGTTATTTCCTACCAGGCCGAAAGACTGACCCTGAGGAACTTCCAGAGAGCTGATGTTAAGTACTACGTTACTTTTATATTGTTTTTTTAAGTTGCTTATCGTTAGCATAGTTCTATACCGTTAGTTCGTGAATTAATTGATATTTAGATTTCCTGAATTTCTTTTCAATCTGTTTGATGAAGTAATCGCGGAGACTTAAAGAAATTAAGCCGATAATGCCAATACCTATTAATCCGGCAATATGACCTAAAGTGTAATAAAGTGGGGTGTAGATTATAAAAGGCCCGAGCAGAACCGGAATTCCCATAACCCATTGTGCAGCACCAGTTCCTTGATAGTTCATAAAAGCACCTTTATTTAAATCGATTGGTTTTGGTCCCCACATGCTCAAGCGCATCATTACTGGTATATTTACACCTATGTTATAAATGCTGCAGGTTAAGAATGCCAATAAAACTTCCCAACCAAAATATACATAGGGTATTGAAAGTATAGTGCTTACCAGCGTTGCAAATAAGATCAACATATACCTTGACTTAATCCATGTGGTTAATGCCAATGGCCTAGTGAAAAAGAAGTCGAGCTGATTCGTATTCCAACTCCATAGAAACTGTCCATAGTTAATTGCGAATATTCCACTAATGAAAATACCAAGGAATACATGAAAACCCTTCAAGTCATCATAGTCAGGATTTGGTAAAAAGATCAATCCATAAGCCAGAAATACCAATGAAAGCATTAGTACAGAACGGGTTCTTTTGTGCCTGATGATCATTCTAAACTCTTCCAGAATTAACTGGCCTGACAATCCGTAATTTCCTAAGAAGCTCAGCTTATCTGAGTATGTTTCAGTATTTCCAGTTTCTTTGGCTGACAATTCTTCCAGATAAAGGTTGGAAACATACATTTTATAGCTGCTTATAGCTACTGCGATGAATAATGCCAGAGGTATAGCAACTGTTATTGGTTGGTAGATAAAAGCATCAAATGCGAGGCCAACATAGCCTAGCAAGTTTATACCGCCATAGGTGGCCAGAAAATAGTTGGCAGTAAAAACGATGATGATTCCTATCCATACCCAAAGGTTATCATCTAATCTTTTCTTAAACAGAATGTTAAAAAAGTGCAGTGATAGAGAAATCAGGAATATTCCTGCTACCCATAGAAATGCATTTAAACCTGAAGAAGCTGGCGCAACAGTTTTGAGTGCAAAAGGTATCACTAATACTAATGACAGTATATTGATGAGATTCAATAACGATTTGCCTAATAAGAAACGCGCAATAAAGCTTCTTTTAATGGGTAAGTTGAGATAAGGCTGAATATCCAGAATAGGTACTTTCTGAAGAAAATATCTCATAAATAACTCCATAAAGAAGTAATAAATGAGGAGCCCATTAAAGAATTTAATAGGGTTTTCAGCAGCTCCTTCAAACTCCAATTTTGGAATTATTCCAGGTAACTGAAATGAAAGAAAGAATACCATGAAGAGAAGAAATACTGCTATCAGCCCTATAAAGATTGATAGCCCTAACTCTCTTCCAAAGCTGCCAGAACGCCTGAATTGCAGCCATTGATGTTTTAAAAGGTAGTTCATTTAAATAGGTTTTTATCAGTTAGTATCAGGTTGATTGAGTTTATTACAAAAGGTGAATACTTTTTATAAAAATCTCAAAATAAAAAAGTCCGCATTTAAATGCGGACTTTAATGATTATTGTTTTTTGCTATTTTTTAATAAGCTTCTTCATTATTTGGAAACCATCTTGTGTTTCCATGACCAGTAGATAAACGGCACTTTCATATTCAGATAAATCAATATTGAAATTGTCATTAAAAGCGTTCAGCTGTTTTAGTAGAATCTCCTTTCCGGATAGATCGACAATCTTAATACTTTTTATCTCAATTTTCTTTTGCCACTGAATGCTAAATCTTCCTGTTGAAGGATTTGGTAAAACGCTTATTTGAGAAGCAATTTTCTTGGCTTTGTTAGAAGTAACCTCCACACCAACAGTGATTTCATTAGAAGCTTCAGATTTACCGGATGAATTCTCAGAAAACACACGGTAGGTTACATTCTCCTGTACAGCGCCAATTTCATCAAGATATGTAGTTATGTCTGTTTCTACTGTAGCTAATTCTACAAACTCAGAACCACCTATTTTCCGTTCTATAATAAAGGCTGTTTCACTAGTTGAATTATCAGACCATGAAAGAAGTATTTCAGCATCAACCAATTCAAAAGCCAAATCACTTGGTGCTTCTGGAACATCTAATAAAGTAGTAGCTTCTATAGTATTAGAGTAGTTCGAAGAACCTGAGGCATTCATAGCCCTTACTCTATAAGCATAACTCTTTAAATCATCAAGGCCAGTTACATCAACTGATAACGCATCCACTTCCAATGCATTATACCCTTCTAATGTGCTGGCAAAGTCATCTTCGGAAACATCAACCAAATAGGTTAATCCTGCACCTTCACCAGTCCAGTTAGCTGTAAAGCTATTAATACTTAAAGAAGTAGCCTCTGTTGCAGTTGGAGCATTTGGTAATGTTGATATTGTTCCTTCAATAGCATTAGAATTACCACGGCTATTTACCGCAAAAACTTGATAAGTGTAACTGGTATTAAAGCTAATTTGATCATCAATAAAAGAGCTTGTATTTGCACTTAAGTTCACTAAATCAACAAATTCATCATTTGAGCTTAACTTTTTCTGAATTACAAAGCTTGATTCGTTGAAAGATTCATCATCCCAAGATAAAACAATCCCTTCTTCTGTTTCAGACAGTGATAAGTTTGATGGAGCTAACGGGAATGATTTTAAAGTGGTAAGCTCAATAATATTTGAGAAATCAGTATAGCCTGTAGAATTTTCACTTCTTACTCTGTATTTGTAAACTGTAAACTCATCTAAACCTTCCACTAGAGTAGAATTCCCACTACTAATAGTTTTAGTGGTATAGTTTTCAAGTGTTGTTTCAAAGTTATCATCAGAAACATCTATCGCGTAACTAACACCTTCTCCTTGATCTGACCAATTGGCAATAAAGCTGTTTTCAGCAATATCAGTAGCATTAAGTGCCGATGGTATTTCGGGAAGTGTCTGAACAGTAAATTCATTAGAATAGTCTGATACACCTCTTGAGTTGCTGGCATATACTCTATATATGTACTCTGTGTTAAATTCAACATCTGTATCCTGATAAGACGAAATATTTTCACCTAGACTACTTACTTCACTAAAGTTACTTTGTGAACTTAGTTTTCTTTCAATAGTATAGGACTCCTCATTGTCAGCATTATCAGTCCATTCAAGGTTTGTGAAGTTATATCCAACGGAAATAGTTAATTGAGTTGGCGCGGTAGGTAATGTTTTTAATGTGGTAACTTCAATTATATTAGAAGCCAATGAATTACCTGAGGCGTTAACTGTTTTTACCCTGTATTGATATTGAGTATTTTCTTCTAGCCCTTCAATTGATTTAGATGTTTCAGACAATTCTAAAGCATTATAACCGGCTAAGGTTGTAACAAAATTATCAGTTGATACATCCAATTGATAGGTCAAACCTGAACCCGTATTGCTCCAGTTTGCAACGAATGAGTTTTCTAAAACTTCAGTTGCGGCAAGAGCGGTAGGTGCATCAGCTAATGTTAATGCTTCCGATTCATTAGAGTAAGCTGAATTGCCAGCTGTATTTGTTGAATAGACTCTATAAATATAGGCAGTGTTAGCATCTAAGCCACTATCTGTATAAGATGTGTTATCTGTAGGTACGGTCGTAACTTCTTCGAAATTGCTTGCTGAAGCTAGTTTTCTTTCAACTACAAAACCATCCTCATTGGTTGAATTATCATTCCAGCTAAGTGATAGTGAGTTACTATTGATTACACTTATTTGCAAGTTGTCTGGTGCACTCGGAGGACTAGTTAGTGTTGTTACTGAAATACTTTCAGAAGGGTCAGTAAGCTCTCCGTTTACAACTGCACTCACTCTATATTGATATTCAGTTCCTTCAGTTAAGCCTGTAACATCAAGTGAATTTGGTACAATATCAACCATATCATAACCGGCCAGATTTGTAACAAAGTTATCATCAGAAACTTCTAACTTATAAGAATCAGCACCAAGATATTCAGTATAAACTTCCCAGTTAGCAGTAAAGCTAGAGGTAGTTATATTGCTGGCAGCTGTAGCAACTGGTAATGCCATGGTTCTTACTATAAATTCGGAGTAATCCGATGAATATGCATCTGTCACATATGACTTAATGCGCACATTGTATTCTGTATCAGGCTGTAAGCCTGTGATGTTAATAGATGGGTTGAAAAGCTGAACGTTTTCATAACCTGGTAAAAAGGTGCTGAAGTTATCAGTTGAAACATCCATTCTGTAATAAATGACGTTCTCAAATGGTGTGATTTCAAGAGGAATGTTTGTTGTATTTCTACTTGATGATAGGTCTAAGCCTAGTAAAAGATCGAAAACTTTAAAATTGTCAAAAGCAAAACCTTCATCAGTGAAACTACCATCGGAAACAAACCTAACTCTGAAAGCAACCTCAGGATTAATGGCAAAAAGTGGTAATGCTTTTGTGGCTGTTACCCATCCCGAGCCATCAGTATCATCCCAGCCAGGACCTCCACCTAAGGATTCTATTTCATCGTTATTGTACCAGTTATCAGGATCTCCAAAGTTACCAACCACAAGCCAGTCTTGTCCTCTATTATATGTTGCTTCTAAAACAGTTCCATCCCAATCAATTTCTGATTGAGCCCATATGTCTAGTTGCACCACTGGTTTTTCGTATGTATTTAAATCAAAATATGGCGAATAAACTTGAGCGTCAGTAGAATTAGAATAGGCACCCGTAAGGTTTGTTACCCATGCATTGCTTCCATCTGAGGCAGAATTAATAGTTGTTGCTTTTGGCGCTCCAAGTTCCCAGCTATTGTTGACTCCTGTGGTATACCAATTATTGGTTCCAGATTCAAAGCTTTCGCTGTAATATGGAAAACTATTGATTAAAATAGCCTTAATAAATGAGTTGGTTGTAGCATCATTTGAAGCATCAACATCACCTGTAAGTGAAGTGTAAGCTTCAACATTAAAAGTTGAAAGACTACTGGCATCAAGCTTTGTGCTGAAATCATAATAAAGCGTATCGCCTGATGCTATAGTGGCAGAAACTGTTTCGGTTACAGGAGTACCTCCATCTAATATATATGTTACATCGAAAGATGATTGTGAATTTCCTCCATAATTGATAATTGCTGCAGTTACTGTTTCGTCTGCACCATAAAACGGCTGATTTGAAACACTTACATCAACAACACCGACATCATTACCTGGCAATTCAAAAAATTCGATATCATCAATTGCAACATCACTGGTAAAATTAGTCCCCTTTACCGCAATAAAATCAATAGTAACTACTGAGCTATTAAAGGATGATAAATCTATTCCTGTAGGGCCAGGTGATAAATAATCATCATCCTGATTTTGCTGTTGCTGGCCTGTAACAGAGAATACTTCAGTAGTAGAGGAGTTAGTAATATCATTTACAATAACTTTTAAGCTCCCCATACTTTCACCAAACATATGATAGAAAAACTGTAATCTAGGATTAGTTAAAGTGCTTAAATCAATTTTACGAGAAGTTAGTATAGCCTCGTCATCTTGGACTACAGGATCAGAACTTTCACTAAAAATAAATTGCCCTGTTGAATTTCCGAAAGTATGGTCTACAAGAGGACCTGTTCCAGGTGATGGAGTACCTGAGCTAGCAATTATCCAATCCATATCACCTGAGGTGTTCCAGCCATCAGGTAAATTGCTTTCAAAATCCACGGTATAGGGAAAGCTTGAAACTGGTGGAGGCGTTACAAATACATTGAAGGCTGAAGTAGCAAATTCACCACTTCCATCTGTTCCTCTTAATGAAATCTCTGCAGTACCATATTGATCAGCTATTAAGGAGATAGTTAGATTGTTTCCTGAAATACCAGCACTTAAAAGTGAAGGATTTGAGTTATTGTCAACTGTTACAGTAATAGTTTGTATCGGGTCCGTATTTGACTTGAATATATTGCTTACATCAAGTACAATGTCGGAAGAGTTGGCACTTGTTGTGATGTCACTTAAAGGATTCTCAACAATTACGTCAGGCTGACTCACTTCATAATTTGCGGAAAATAAACCGTTTCCGTGAGTTCCAACTACAACTAAGCCATCAGTATTTCTTACCCTTATTTGTTCTACTACAGCATTACTGATACCTTCCATATTTTCTTGCGTCCAAATGGTTGAAGTGCCATTCAAAGATGTGGCGGAATAGAGACCAGTTGAGGTACCGATGAAGTATCTGTCATTATTACCAATGCGGCTAGCCCATCTTACAGAAGGTCCATTTCCTGTTCCGTCTGTATTTTCCTCTAAGTTACCACTGATATTAGTCCAGCTAGTACCTCCATTTAAAGTTTGAAATATACTTCTGATGCTGTAATTAGAAAATGTAACAATTACATCATCAGCATTGTATGGATTAACATTAATACTTGAGACATTTCCTGAAGGTAATCCTTTAGAAGTGAAAATATCTGTTGCGGAAGGATTCCCGGTATTGGCGCCATCTATTCTATAAATTTCACCACTAGTCGTCCCAAAATAAACAACATTAGCAGGCTGAGTAGAAACACCTATAGTAGAGACATTGCTTGAAGATGCTGCATTCGTAAGCTGAGTCCATCCAGTTGATGAAGTAGCATTTGATAAGTTATCATTTCTCCATACAGTATTGCTTGCTGCGTAGTACATGATTTCGTCATTGTTTGGATCTAGCTCGAATGGAGCTACAAATAAACCCTCAGCAGGTGATAAGGAGGTGAAACTTTGTGGGGTGGCACTATTCGCATCTGAGTAAGTTACTTTATATATATTACCTCTTTGTGATGAAAGGTACCTTACAGTACCATCACTATTGAAGGCATTATATGAACCATCACCACTGAATACATCTACCCAAGTGTCTGCTGGGTTGGTATTATTAGTAAACCAAGTACTGTTATCTTGAAAGCCAGCCATAAGTTGATCGGAAGGGCCAATTGAAAGCGCATACACTTGCGTGGTCAGGTAACCATTGTTCAGTGAAGTCCATGTTACTGGTTCAGTACCTACAACAGGAGCCATTATATCATCAGTTATACTAATACCTCCATCATGCCCAGTAATAACTTTTGATGGATCTGATGGAAAAAACTCCAGGCTATGTTGATCGGGGTGATGATTTGTATAAAGACTCACATTGTTAAGAGGGGAATAGCCACCTATCCATACACCTGAGCTCGTGGCAAATGCATCCGAGGACCTGTAAATATTGGTTCCGCCAATAAAAACTATGTCTTCATTTGTAGGGTGTACTCTAACGTACAAATCATAGCCTCCTTGAGAATTAAAGCTACCTACACTACCACCTATATTAGGAAGGTTAGCAGATCTGTTCACCCAAGTTCCGCCAGAGCCACTTCCATCACCAGATACATAGGTGTATTTCCAGAAATCATGTCCTACAGGAGCTGATGGTGTTCCAGAAGCCAGAATGTATAGAACATTTTCATTTGAAGGAGCAGAATGAATTACAGTTCTACTATAAGATGAAGGGAAGCTAGCGTCTGTAATATTAGTCCATGTACCACTTGCACCATCCGTAGTTCTATAGATGCCTCCATTGCCTCCATCATTATCTAGGGCAGCGTATATAACACCTGTACTAGTAATGTGAATATCCGAGAAGTTATCGAATTCAGCAGATAAAACTTCTGTAAACGATGTACCACCATCTGTTGATCTAAAAATGCCGTAAAAAGTAGCTACATATAGATCTCCATTAACAGGATTAACTTCTATATTGAATATTAAATCAAAGGCATTATCAAAGGATTGAGGAGTATTGTTTTGAGTAGCAGTTAAAACTGACCATGTTACTCCATTATCTGTGGATTTATAAATTCCATTTCCTTGTAAAAAGGCAGATCCGTTTCGCCCGCTTTGGCTGGCGCCAATTCGCTCACCGGTGCTATAATACCATGTGTCGTTAAATGCTGATCTAGGATCTTGCTCCACATCGGTCACAGTAGGATGTTCGCTTCCTGATGTTACTCTTGTCCAGGTAGTGCCTTGATTTGTAGTTCTCCACATACCGCCAGAAACTCCCCCTGCAAGAATGATATTTTCATCATCCAAGTCTATAGCGAGGGCTCTGGTTCGTCCACCTACGTTAAAGGGGCCTCTATTTACCCATGGGCTAGACTGATCTCCATTAGCAGTTTTGAAATTTAAGCCATTTCTAAAATTGAAAAAGCCACCCTCATCTGCTAACTGTAGTTTGCTTCTTTCAGAAAGCACATATTCAAGCTCAAGCTTTTTTATATTTTCTGGTATTTTACCGGTTTTTGGATTTTTAAGCCGGTTAAACTCAAAGTTATATCTCTCTGAGGCATTGTCTTTTGATTTTTTAATATTGTAATTATAGTATTCACTGTTTGGGTCTGAAGTGAGTCTTTTATAATTGAACCTTCTGGGTTGATCATCATTTCTTTTTTCAGTTTGTGCTACAACAGATATGGAGCCGGTCACTGAAATAAGTAATAGAATTGCTAAAATTCTTTTCATGTTAATTAAGTTTTTGGAATTTATAAATGGTGAATTTTTTTTCTATTAATGGGTTTCCCTGCATTTCTGCAATAAATGAAGTTGGGCTTTTTAACTCCTTCAGTTGACTGGAATCTTTAATTGAAAAGACTCCATATTTAAGTTTGGCTTTTAGTGTATCCCCTGTCATAATTTTATCAGAGAAAGTGGCACCTCTACCCAAAACTTGCTTTACAATAAATTGAATTGTGCATTCTGTATCATTACAATTAAATACTTCTTCATTATGAATGAGCTTACCCTCTAATCTGGCATATTCTGGAGGAATATCAGGTCCCCAAGGTATATCAGCTTTTATTGGCTCATTATTATTTGATTCTGAGGAACCTTGTTTTTTCTTACTTGAAGTAGCACAACTAAAAAGAATAGCTATTAAAAATAGCTTTATAGCATCGATGAAATAGGTTTGGTACACAGGGTGATAGTTTGTAGACTGCTAAGTTATATAAAAAATTGATTCACACAGGGTTCCTCTAGATGAATATTTTATACAAAACACAAGTTGTCAGTCTGTAAGTCACGACTTTAATAAATATGTTGTGTTTATAATCCCATCTAATTGTTAAGAAATTGTTAGATATATAAAACCAGTTTAACCAATAATTAACTATCTAGAGAACAGGTGCTTATGTTCTTGTGGCTATTTTTACGATGAAATTAAACAAGCAAAAAAATGAAAAGAATTTCAAGTTATATATTAAGTTTCAGCTTAATATTTGCTGTGGCAACATCAATTGCTGTTGCTCAAAACGAAAATGTTGTAACAGGACAAGTTGTAGATGGCGATACTAATGAGCCACTACCTGGTGCGAATGTGGTGATTCAAGGTACTTCTATTGGTACCACTACTGACATAGAGGGTAATTTTTCGTTACCAGTACCTACAAAAAGTATTACGTTAGAAATCAGATTTATAGGTTTTAAACCTTACTCTATATCCTTGAACTCTGATGATTCTAAAAAATTAGGAAAGATAAACTTAGAGTCAGGAATAGAAGAGCTTTCTACTATTGAAGTTGTGGCTTCTAGAATAACTAGAGATCAGCCATTTACTTACACAGAGGTGGCTAAGAAAAAAATTCAAGAAGATTTGGGTTCTAGAGATCTTCCAATGGTTTTAAATACGGCACCTTCAGTTTATTCTACCAACCAAGGAGGAGGGTCAGGTGATGCCAGACTAACAGTTCGTGGTTTTAATAATCAGAATGTTGGTGTAATGATTAATGGCGTTCCTGTAAATGATATGGAGAATGGACTAGTATATTGGTCCAATTGGGACGGTCTTGGTGATGCGGCTTCTTCTATCCAGGTTCAGAAAGGTATAAGCCCAGTTAACCTCGCTGTTCCTTCAGTAGGTGGTACTGTCAATATAATTACAGATCCAGCCACTAGAAGTGAAGGTACCATGATTAAGCAGGAAGTAGGAAGTTGGAACTTTAGTAAAACTACAATTTCTCACAATACAGGTTTGATAAATGATAAATTCGCGGCATCTGCAACGGTGGTTAAGAAAACTGGTGATGGTTTTGCACAAGGACTTTATACTGATTCATGGGCCTATTATATGGGATTATCCTACCAGATAAACGATAAAAACAAGATTGAAGGTTATGTAGTAGGAGCTCCACAAACACATGGACAGAATCTATATGCTCAAAACATTGCTAGGTATAGTCATGACTTTGCTCGTTCTCTAGACTCGTATGATCCAGCAGCTTTCAATCAATACAGGGAGGCTGGCCGTGATTTCAATCAGAATTATGGTGGCGTGAATCCAACATATTCAGGAAGTCAATATTATGAGATGTATAAAGAGAGAACAACTGAAAGGCAGAGCCCTTATTACATTATGGAAAGAGAGAATTTCTACCATAAGCCGCAGGTGAACTTAAATTACTTCATGAATATTTCTGAAAAACTTCAGTGGAATACAGTTCTTTATTGGTCTGGAGGTAAAGGTGGTGGTTCAGGTACTTTTGGTAGTGTAGCAACCGATTATTCTTTTAATGGAATGGGAGTCAGACAATGGGACGATGAAATAGCTCAAAATACCGGGAACATAGATTCAACGTACTCAACTTCTGAATACGCTTCTACTGGTATTATGAGAAATAGTGTTAATCAACAAGATACATATGGAGCTATAACAAAGTTATTCTACGATGTAAATGAAAGCCTTTCTGTTCAGATTGGGTTGGATGCCAGAACAGCAAGTATTTATCATTGGAGAGAGGTTAGAGATTTATTAGGAGGTGATTATTATACCTTTACTGGTAATGACTTCGATACTTCTCCAAACCAGTATATGAAAAGGCTTGGTGACAAAATTGATTACCACAATGTTAATACAGTGAACTGGCTTGGTGCTTACGCTCAAGGACAATATCAGACAGAAAGGGTAAATATTTTTTTAATGGGAGGTTATACCGGAGTTAAATATGATTATACAGATTTCTTTACTCAAGATGATAATGGAAATGAGCTTAATATTGTAACAGATAATCTTCCAGGTTATCAGGTAAAAGCGGGTTTCACATACAACTTCAGCAGATATTTTAATGCTTATGTGAATGGAGGTTATATATCAAGAAACCCTATTTTTGATTATGCAATTGATGACGGTGATGGTGTTGCCTACGATAGCCCAGAAAATGAGAAAATAACTACATTCGAATTTGGTGCTCAGTATGCGTTTACTAATACATTCGTGATTAATGCAGCTTTCTACAACACTTCTTGGGCAGATAGAACAATCACCAGAAATGTTAGGCAGCAAAATGGTGATGAAGATTTCTTATTCATAGGAGGTCTTGAGCAAATTCATACAGGTTTAGAGCTGGAAGCGAGCTTCAAGCCTATTAAACAGCTTAGGTTTGATGCCGGAGCATCATTTGCCAACTGGTATTATGCAAATGATGTAAGTGCAACTTACACAACATATGAAGATGGTTCTCCTGTTGAAGAAGATTTTAATCTTTATATAAAAGATTTAAAGGTAGGTGATGCCCCTCAGTCTCAATTTTTCATAACTACAGAGATAAATCCAATATCCAACTTATCTTTCAAAATCGATTATAGATATTACGATAGATTTTATTCAAACTTTGATCCTCTGACAAGAACGGATGAAACTGATAGAACTCAATCATGGCAGGTCCCTAGTTACAGCGTAGTTGATTTCAGAACTTTCTTCACTATTCCAATGAAAACTAGTGATTACAGTATACAACTTTTTGCATCGGTGTTCAACTTGTTTGATGAAGTTTACATTCAAGATGCAACTGATAACTCAAGATTTAATGCCTTTGATGGTGACCATGATGCAGATGATGCAGAAGTATTCTTGGGATTACCAAGAAACTTTAATGCAGGAGTTACAATAAGATTCTAATTCTTTAAATCATATTTTTTTCAAAAACCCTGACGGCTCTCGTCAGGGTTTTTTAACATATTAATGATTCACTTAGATAGAAAAGTAACTAATAAATAGAGCCAGGGGGTTTTTGAGTTTAATGTTATCAAATTGTTAACAAAATATTCATTAGTTTTAACTAATACTTAATAGCTTTGACCAAACATTAAAAAATGCAGAATTCTATTTTTGCGACCAAATTTAAAACAAACAACAAAATGAAGAAATTTTTACTCATGGTTGTTTTGAGCGTTTGCAGCATTTATGCTTACGCACAGAACACTGTATCAGGAAAGGTTGTGGATGCGGAGAGCGGTGAAGCGCTTATTGGAGCAACCGTTCTGGAAAAAGGAACTAGAAATGGTGTTACTACCGATATTGAAGGAGACTTCAAATTAAAGGTAGATAATGGAGCAATGCTTGAAATAAGCTATGTGGGTTATGAAAGAATAGAAATCCCTGCTTCATCAGATTTGAGTTCAATCAAAATGAAGCCTTCATATGTGGGTTTAAATGAAATTCAAGTGCTCGCTTCTGTCGCAATGGATCGTAAAACACCAGTTGCGTTTTCAACTGTTGAAAGAAAAACAATTTTAGAAAGAGCAAGTAACCAGGAATTTCCTGAGTTATTAAAATCTACACCAGGAGTTTATGCAACTAAACAAGGTGGTGGATATGGAGACTCTCGTATTAACTTAAGAGGTTTTAACTCTGAAAACGTTGCTGTTTTAATAAACGGTGTGCCTGTAAACGACATGGAAAACGGTAGAGTTTACTGGTCAAACTGGGCAGGTTTAACTGATGTAACTACTAGCATGCAGGTGCAGAGAGGTTTAGGAGCATCTAAGGTGGCAGTACCATCAATTGGAGGTACTATTAATATTCTAACACAAAATACTGATGCTGAAAAGGGTGGAAACATCTATTATGGATTAGGTAATAACAATTTCCAAAAGTCATCTTTTTATGTTTCGACAGGTCTTACAGATAATGATTGGGCTATATCTCTTTCTGGAGCGAAAATTACAGGTGATGGTTTTGTAGATGGTACTTCTTTTGAAGGCTATAATTATTTCTTTAATGTGTCAAAAATAATTAATGATCAGCATTCACTATCATTAACTGGTTTTGGTGCTCCTCAAAGACATGGTCAAAGACAAAGCAGAAAAACCATTGAAACTTATCAAAAGAATGATAGAGGCATTAAACTTAATACAGATTATGGTTATTTAGATGGTCAGTTAGTAAATGTTGAAGATAACTTCTATCACAAACCACAGATTTCCTTGAACCATTACTGGTCATTAAATGAAACTACAGATATTTCAACTGCTCTATACGTATCTACAGGTACTGGTGGTGGTGGTGGTGTAGGTGGTACACTTTTACAACCAGATGTAAATGGTAATGGGTTAGAGGATGATTTATACGACCTAGAGGCTACAAGACAAGCAAATTATGAAAATAACGATTACGCTAATGGCGGTGATGGAAATGCTACAGGCTTTTTAAGAGCTTCAAGAAATGACCACAGATGGTATGGAATGCTTAGTACAATTGACACAGATATAAATAGTTCTCTTTCATTTCAAGGTGGATTAGATTTAAGATCTTATCGTGGAATTCACTTTACTGAAGTTACAGACTTACTAGGAGCTAATTATGTTTTAGACAATAGTGACATAAATAATCCTAATAAAAGAGCCAAAGTAGGAGATAAGATTTCATATTACAATGATGGTGTTGTATTGTGGGAGGGGTTATTTGGACAAGCTGAATATACCCAAGATAAATGGACCGCTTTTCTTTCTGCTTCTGTATCTAATACTTCATACAAAAGGGTTGACTATTTTCAATATGAGCCTGAAAACCAAGAATCAGAATTTCTTCATTTCTTAGGTTACCAAGTAAAAGGTGGAGCTAATTATAGATTAACTGATAATCACAATGTATTTGTTAATGCAGGTAATTTTACAAAGGCACCTGAATTTGGAACAGCTTTCTTAGACTTTACTAATGAAACTAATGAAGATGCTGTAATGCAGAAGATTACAAGTGTTGAGTTAGGTTATGGTTATAGAAGTGCCAACTTTAATGCAAATGTTAACTTATATCACACTAGATGGAATGATAGAACATTAGTTGAATCATTTCAAGTTGGAGATACGCTTTACATAGCTAACTTGACAGGTGTTAATGCCATTCACCAAGGTGTTGAAATCGACTGGGTTTACAAGCCAATTACTGGTTTGAGAATAAATGGTATGGTGTCATTAGGAGACTGGACATGGGCTAATGATATTTCAGATGTTCAAATCTTTAATGAGCTTCAACAGCCTGTTGGTGACCCAATTAATCTTTATATCTCCGGTCTAAAAGTTGGTAATTCAGCTCAAACAACTGCTTCATTGGGTGCTAGCTATCAGTTTCAAAACTTAAAGATTGGCGCTTTAGCAAACTATTATACTGATAACTATGCTGACTATGATCCTAATGACAGAACGACCGAAGCTAATATAGGAGTTCAACCATGGCAGATTCCTGATTACTTTAACCTAGATATTAATGCTAATTACTCTTTCAAAATAGGAAATCAGGAGACTATCATTTATGGAAATGTAAACAACGTGTTGGATGCTGACTACATTACTGATGCCATTGATGGATCTATTGAAACAGTTGAAGTTTACCCTGGAACTGGTAGACAATGGACAATTGGCTTAAGACTTAAATTTTAATATTTTAAAAGTACTAAAATGAAATTTTCAACAATATTTAATACCTTATTAACAGGCATATTTGCTATGTTAATAATAAGTTGTGATCCTTTAGAAGATGCATATGATGAAATTGATCAGATTGCTGAAGAGAATGGAGTAGATGCCGGAGTTACTATAGAATATACTATGGTTGATGCCGATTATGCTACTGTTGCTAATTCACTCAGAGCTAACGCCACTGCCAGTGATAGTACTTTGGCAAACTTTATTGAGGATAATAATGTGTTGACAGCAGATGTGGATGCTTCAACTCAATTATCAGCAATAGTGAATGAAGAATTTCCACAATTTCAGAAAGGAGCTGCTGTTCAGGTAACTTATAATTTATTAGAAAGCACTCTTGAGGAATTAGGAGCAACAAATAGTGAGTATCTTGAAAATAATTATACGCTATCATCTGAGGACTATGCAAGTGTAAGTAGTCAGGCTGGTTCAGCGGGTTTTTTCGATCGTAATATTGATGTAAGTAATGAACTTCCTGTAATTCTTAACGATCAAGTTAGAGATGCACAGGAAGGTGATATCTATAGTGTTACATATGAATTCGTTGACATAGCTTATTCTGAGCTTTCTGGGGAGACAATTTACAACGAAGGATTTGCTACCACATTAAATGGCTACGAAAGCATAAGCTTAGTAGGAGATCAAGAGTGGGCATGGGGAACTTTTGGTGAAGACACCTATGCGCGTATTTCTGGTTTCTCAGGTGGTGCTGTTCCAAACCAAGATTGGTTAGTTTCTCCTGAAATTGATTTATCTGGTGAAGATGGTGACATAACACTTTTGTTATCTCAAATTCTTAATTTCCAAGGGGCTGCCGAATTCGGACAAGAATTAGATATTCTTTTTACGACAGATTATACTGGAGATGTAGCAACTACTGAATGGGTTTCTGTTGGTGCAAACTTATCATCTTACCCATCTGGTGATAATTATGACCTTCATGAAAGTGAAGTTGCATTACCAAATGCACAAGGAAATACTATAAGACTAGCTTTTTATTATGAATCTACAACAGATTTTGCAGCACTTTGGGAAGTAGTAAACATACGTTTAGATGTTGGAGCAGCTCCTGAAACCAGTGAAATTAATGAACTGTATGAGTTCACAGGTACGTCATGGAGTGCAATTAATGAAGGAGCATATTATTTGAACTCTGATGATTATGATTCATTTGGAGAGCAAAGTGGTCAGCCAGGAGCCTTCGATAATTTTAGCAGTAGTGTTTCACCTGATGATTATCTACCAAGATTCTTAGAATACCTAATGCCTTATGCTCAAGAAGGAGATGAATTTGTAGTTGTTTACGATTATTTTAGTGGATCAACTTCTGCAAGAGCTACGACATATGTTTATACAAATGGGACATGGAACTCTATAAGCTTTGAGGATGTACAAATTGAAAAGACAGATCAGTTTAAAAATACTGGTAATGGATTCGTATTTGATCCGTCTGTAGAAATATTCATGTCTTCTGCTGATTATCAAATTATCGTAGATGAAGTAGCGAAAACTCGTCCTGAACTACTGAATAGCTTTGAAACAGCTGAGGATTATTATGGAGCAG
Organism: Marivirga atlantica; assembly: GCF_016734805.1. Classification (GTDB taxonomy): domain Bacteria; phylum Bacteroidota; class Bacteroidia; order Cytophagales; family Cyclobacteriaceae; genus Marivirga; species Marivirga atlantica. The sequence goes on along the minus strand of NZ_JAERQG010000004.1, from coordinate 529,735 downwards.
ATGCTTTCTTCGAAAACTTCGATATCAGAGTTGATAGTAGAGATCCTGAATTACAGCCTGAATATGCAGGTTTAAGTAAGTCTGAGGCAGAAGCATTAATTCAAGAGAGATTACTTGAAGGTTTAGATGTTTTCTTAACTACTAAGTATGCTGATGCGCAACCTGTTCCTGGTATTCAAGTATTGTATACTGTAAATTACGCTACTTATGATGGTAATGATGGTACAGATTCACAAACATTTGAATTAGTTGGTGTAGGAGAATTTGAATTGATAGAGTCTAATTAATTAAATAAATAAATTTTACGAAAAGGTTACTAAATTATTAGTAGCCTTTTTGTCGTTTAAGCATATGAAACATTTATATACATTTCTATTACTCTTATTCGTATTATCGTCTAATGCTCAGGCTCCTTCTGGATATTATGATGGCGCGAATGGACTGAACGGGGAGGAATTAAAACTTGCCCTTCATAAAATTATTCGAGGTCATAAAGTTTTTACTTACGGAGATTTCAGAGACGAGATTTTACCAACTTTGGATGAAGACCCTGATAATTCAGATAATATCATCTTGTTTTATAAGAATGCTTCTATTCCAAAGGCGAATTTCGCTAGTAACAATCAGCAAGACTTTTGGAATAGAGAACATACCTGGCCAAAATCACATGGATTTCCTGATGAGTCAGATACAGCCTATACTGATGTTCATAATCTAAGACCATCAGATGCTTCCGTTAACACTTCAAAAAGTAATAAAGACTTTAATGACGTTGAAAATATCTCTGAAAATGCAGAGGGGGAAGCACCTGATACTTATACAAATTCTGATTTTTGGGATCCGCGTGATGAAATTAAAGGAGATGTAGCCAGAATATTATTTTACATGGCTACTCGTTATGAGAGCGATTTCCTTGATCTTGAGCTTGTAGATAGGATCAGCGGGTCAAATGATCCAGAATTGGGTGTGCTCTATACCTTGATCAAATGGCATGAACAAGATCCTGTCGATCAATATGAAATTGATAGACATGAGGGTGCTTATGGGTATCAGGAGAACAGAAATCCTTTTATTGATCATCCTGAATGGGTCTCAGAAATATGGGGAAGTACCACAGCTCCTACTTTAATTATTGATCAAAGAAATTTTAATCCAGATTTCGGATATATCCCTCTGGGAGAGAGTTTAGTACAAACCTACACGATTAATGCTTATAATTTAGAGAGTGATATTTCAGTAAGTGTTGCTTCACCCTTTTTTGTGTCAACTGATGGGAATTCTTTTTCTTCCGAGATAACATTATCTGATGATGGATCTGAAGCACAAACTTATACGGTTTATCTTAAGTATGAGCCTGCTAATTCGGATGAATCGATAGTATTAGATGTTACTCATACCACTACTGGCGATACTGAAAACTTTGAGGTTCAAGGTAATGAAGGAGAAAAGCCTATTTTAACCATACAGGAAGCGAGACAAAAGTCTTTAGATGATGTTGTTACAGTTGCTGGAGTTGTAATTGATGCTGGTAATAATAGTGATGATAACAGAGTAATTTATGATGGGACGGCTGGTATTATGGTCAGAAGCTTCGATACTGGAAATGAATCAGCAAACTATACGCTTGGTGACAGCATTTTAGTAACAGGTGGTTTAGGTTCATATAATGAGTTATTACAGATCGAAAAGTCTCCAATAACTATTGAATTGCTAAAATCAAATGCCACTCTACCTGAACCACAAGAAATAACCATTGCCGAAGTTGGTGAATCTTATGAATCTGAACTTGTAACTATCAAAAATGTAACCTTTAATGCTTCTGGTGCGACCTTTCAAGGTAGTGGAGGTGCTGGTAATTTTGATATCAATGATGGTACAGGAACGATGATTTTTCGTATAGGATCGGATGAACATCCTTTGGTGGGTTCAACAGTTCCTAGCGGTACATATAACATAACAGGTTTCATTGGGCAATTTCAAAGTGATTACCAGATTTCAGTAAGAGATGCTAATGATCTAGTATTAGCTGATGAAACCCAAGATGTAGAGTTAACAACTATCAATGCTGCTAGAAACAAAAGTCTTGGCTCATTGGTAAAAGTTAGTGGTGTTGTTATTGATAATGGTAATAATAATGCAATTAACCGAGTTATTTATGATGGTACTGCAGGTATAGTGGTTAGAGGAACAGATCTAGACAATGAATCAGCTAATTTGAATCAGGGAGATAGTGTTGTTGTTACAGGAGGCCTATCAGAATATAATGGGTGGATGGAAATTGAGGAATCGCCTGTTTTAATTGAAGTAATTAGAACAGATGCTAGTTTACCAAATCCGAAAATTGTTACTATCGATGAAGTAGGTGAAAGTTTGGAATCTCAGTTAATAACTATTGAGGGCGTACAATTTGTAGAGTCTGGAGATTTTACCAGTACCGGATTTAGCGGTGACTTTACCATTTCAGATGGTACTAATGAATTGAAAATCAGAATAGGAAGTGCGCAGCATCCTCTTGTAGATCAGTCAATTCCAGGTGTTAAATTAAATATAACTGGCTTTGTTGGGCAGGATAACGATTACTATCACATTTCACCTCGAACTGAAGAGGATATAGAGTTATTGGAAGATGAGCCTTTGGCAATATCAGGTTATCAACTCTCAAAGAATGTGATTTATCCTAACCCATCAAAGAACACAATTTATATTAACATCGATGGTGAATCATCAAAGTCAATTGATAAAATGTTAATCTATTCGGTAGATGGGCAACTCCAAAAGCATATCCTAAATATAAATGCACATGAAAGTGTTGATATCAGTTCACTTGAAGCTGGTCTGTATACGGTTATATTGACATCTGATGATCAAAACTTCGTGTATAAGTTAGTTAAGAAGTAATGATGAGATAATTGAAAACATTTTCAAAAACCCTGACGGCTCCCGTCAGGGTTTTTTTACGCCCTTTTAAATAGAACGGATACCGTCTATTACATAATGCATCATTTTCATAACCTTATTGCCTATATTCGAGTTTTGTAATTCTGTGTCACTACATTTATTGGTATTTTGTAGATAGTAACTTATATATGAACAAAACAATTACCCGCATAATAGCACTCGTTGCAGTGCTCGCTGTAATCATTTTACTTGCATTTCCTGATTTAGTCTCTTTCGGAAAAGACTCAGCTCCCAAAAAGGAAGAGGAAAAACAAGCCGCACCCAATCAAGGTGTTGTAATTGATGCCCAAGTGGTTAATTACAAGACTTTCAATAATGATATTACCTTGGCAGGCTCGTTATTAGCGAATGAGTCGGTTGAATTGGCTAGTGAGATTTCTGGAAAAATAGATGCCATTTATTTTAAAGAAGGCCAATATGTGAAAAAAGGGCAATTGTTGTTAACAACCAATGTAGATGATGTTAAAGCCAACCTTCAACGATTGAAATATACAGCTAAGCTTAATAAGGAAACGGAAGAACGACAGAAACAACTTTTAGAATCTGAAGCCATTAGTAAAGAGGAGTATGACATAGCTTTTACTAATTACAAAACTATTCAAGCTGAAATAGCTGAGGTTGAAGCCCAGATTGAGAAATCAAGACTTTCTGCTCCTTTCTCCGGTTATATAGGGCTGAGATATGTAAGTGAGGGAAGCTATATTACACCTTCTACACAGATAGCATCTTTATATAGCGTTGATCCTATTAAAATAGAATTCTCGGTACCTAGTCGCTTTAGTACTTTGGTGAATGAGGGAAATAATATTTCATTTGTGTCGGAGGCTGAAAATATTAATAGAGAGGCAAAAATATATGCTATTGAACCACAGATTGATCCTGTAACCAGAACATTAAAGGTTCGTGCCCAATGCGACAACCCAAATAACACGCTTATTCCTGGTCAGTTTGTGAGAGTGAAACTTAGCTTAGAAAGTGAAGATAATGCCATTTTAGTGCCTACTACTGCCATTATGCCAAAGTCAAATGGCCATATGGTATTTATTATAAATAATGGTGAAGCTACAGCGCAAGATGTAGAATTAGGTATTAGAACGGCAACAGAAGTTGAAATTGTAAAAGGAGTTTCACAAGGAGATACAGTTGCTATTGCTGGTGTTCCGCAGCTTAAAAATAAGGCAGCAGTAAATATTAAAACACTAAAAGAAAAGTAGTATCTAAAACTATAAAACCCTACTATTTGGTACAGAAAATCAACTATTCACAATTTTTCTCATGTAAAAGGCTCATAGCCTCTATGTAATATGGCTTCATTATCGAAAATAAGCATTGAAAGACCAGTTTTAGCGATAGTGCTATCACTGGTAATACTGATATTTGGCGCTATAGGCTTTAATTTCTTAGGAGTAAGAGAATACCCTTCTGTTGATCCGCCCATCATCACGGTTACAACAGATTATGCAGGTGCCAATGCCGATGTAATTGAGTCACAAATAACGGAACCGCTTGAAGAAGCCATTAATGGTATTGCAGGTATTAGAACTATTACTTCCACAAGTGCCGAAGGTAGAAGTAGAATTACCGTAGAGTTTAATCTTTCGGAAAACCTGGAAGCTGCAGCCAATGATGTTCGTGATAAGGTATCAGGAGCGCGTAGAAGATTACCTGAAGATGCTGAACCGCCAACCGTAAACAAGGCAGATGCAGATTCTGAGCCTATAGTGTTTTTAAATATCAATAGTGAGCAGCGCAATCTTTTAGAGCTTTCAGCAATAGCTGAGAATACTTTTAAAGAAAGATTACAAACAATATCTGGTGTTAGTGAAGTGCGCATCTGGGGAGAAAAGCAATATGCTATGCGCTTGTGGATGGATCCATTAAAACTAGCGTCATATCAGCTAACACCATTAGATGTGTTGAATGCCGTAGAAAGCCAAAATGTAGAACTACCTTCGGGAAGTATAGAAGGTGAGATGATTGAGCTGGTGGTTCGTACACAAGGTAGATTAAAAACAGAACAAGATTTTAATAACTTAATTGTAGCAGAAAGCGATAACAGCTTTGTGCGTTTCTCAGATATAGGTTTTGCCGAACTTGGTCCGCTTAACATGAGAACAGTTCTGAAACGTGATGGCGTTCCGATGGTGGGGGTGGTTTTAATTCCTCAGCCTGGTTCTAACAGTATCGAAATTGTTGATGAATTTTACAAGCGTGTCGAAAGTATTGAAAAGGATTTACCTGAAGATATAAAGCTGGGTATAGGCTTCGATCAAACGGATTACATCCGTGAATCTATCACAGAAGTTCAGCAAACTATCATCATTGCCTTCTTACTTGTAATACTCATTATATTCTTATTTCTGCGAGATTGGAGGACAACAGTGATACCTATTGCTACCATTCCTGTTTCATTGATCGGTACATTCTTCGTGATGTATTTAGCTGGTTTCTCTATTAATGTACTAACCCTACTAGGTATAGTGCTGGCTATAGGCTTAGTAGTTGATGATGCCATAGTAGTACTTGAAAATATCTACACTAAAGTAGAAGAGGGGATGAAACCTTTGGAAGCCGCTAAAAAAGGATCTATAGAAATCTTTTTTGCCGTAATTGCCACTTCTATTGCCCTGGTTGCTGTATTTATGCCTGTAATTTTCTTAGAAGGTATTACAGGTAGATTATTCCGTGAGTTTGGAGTGGTTGTGGCTACTGCGGTGGTTATTTCATCTTTTGTAGCACTCTCATTAACGCCAATGATGAGCAGTAGAATCCTTAAAAAAAGAGAAAGACACAACTGGTTTTACAGAAAAACGGAGCCATTTTTTGTTTGGCTGAACAAGGGCTATGGTAGATCACTCGATGCTTTTATGAAGGTTAGATGGATGGGAGTTCTGATATTCCTCGGTGCAGGTGGATTGATCTTTTTATTATTTAAAACACTTCCATCGGAATTGGCACCTCTCGAAGATAGAGGCTTAATTTCCATGAATGCTACAGGTCCTGAAGGAGCCACTTTTGAATATATGGATGAGTACGTGGATAATATGGTAGATTTAACCATGAAGAAGCTGCCTACCAATGGCCTTATTTCAGTTACTTCACCTGGTTTTGGAACACAAGGTGCTAATTCAGCTTTCATGCGCATAAAGCTTGTTGATGCAGAAGACAGAGAAAAATCTCAGCAAGAGCTTTATGCGGAATATGCCCCTCTTTTAAGTGAGTATCCGGCAGCTAAGGCTTTTGCATTTCAACAGCAAACTATAGGAGGTAGACGAGGTGGTTTACCCATCCAGTATGTAATTCAAGCTACATCTTTGGAGAAGCTACAAGAGTATCTGCCAGAATTTCTTGAAAAGGCTCAGCAAAACCCTGTTTTTACCGTGGTTGATCAGGATTTGAAATTTACTAAGCCTCAAATTGATATTCAGATTGATAGAGAAAAAGCGCAGTCATTAGGCATTGAGGTTTTGGATATCGCAAGAACGCTTCAGTTAGGCTTGAGTGGCCAGCGCTTTGATTATTTCATTATGGATGGCAAGCAATACCAGGTGATTGGTCAGGTTCAGAGAAGTGACAGAAACGATCCGGTGGATTTGCGATCACTTTATGTGAGAGCTTCTAATGGACAAATGGTACAGCTTGATAATTTAGTGACACTTGGTGAATCTTCTACACCACCTTCTCTATACCGATATAATCGCTATCTGTCTGCAACAATATCTGCTGGTTTAGCACCGGGTAAAACTATTGGTGATGGTGTAGAAGCAATGGATGCTGTCGCCAAGGAAGTCCTAGATGAATCTTTTAGTACAGCTTTATCAGGTGCTTCACTGGACTATTTTGAGAGTTCATCTAGCTTACTTTTTGCCTTTGCCTTTGCAATTGTGTTAATCTACTTAGTATTAGCAGCGCAGTTCGAAAGCTTTAGAGATCCTGTTATTATTCTTTTTACCGTTCCTTTGGCCGTTGGTGGATCATTTTTATCCTTATATCTTTTTGGAGAAACCCTAAACATCTTCAGTCAGATAGGTATCATCATGTTGATAGGCTTGGTTTCTAAAAATGCCATCCTTATTGTAGAATTTGCGAATCAAAGAAAGGCTCATGGTCTAAGCGTGAAAGACGCCATTAGTGAAGCTGCTAAATCAAGGTTTAGACCTATTTTAATGACTTCGCTGTCTACTATTTTGGGCATTCTGCCAATAGCTTTGGCCTTAGGAGCCGGTTCTGAAAGTAGAGTGTCTATGGGTATCGCCATAATTGGAGGCTTGATTTTCGCAACAGGCTTAACACTTTATGTGATCCCGGCAATTTATTCTTATCTATCAAGTAAAGAAGGGCGACTAGCCAGAGTTGAATCTTAATTTTTATGTACAGATACTTTTTATTCATCCTTATTTATGTGAGTTGTTTTAAACTCCAGGCACAAGAGGAGGTATTATCTCTTGAAGATGCAATTTCCATTGGTTTAGAGAATAATTTTTCAATTATAGCTGCTAAAAATGATAATGCAATTAATGAGGTTAACGAGGAATATAAATATGCTGCCCTGCTTCCAGTTTTGGATATTACTGGTCGTTATAATTTTCAGATAGAAAATGGTGAGCAAACTTTCGTTGATCAAGATCCCAGAATTATTGATAATGCTGAATCAAATTCCCTGAATGGGGCTGCAACACTTACTTTGAATATTTTTGACGGGACACGGATGTTTCTAAATCTAAGACAAGCTGATCTTGAACTGCAACAGTCCAATTATGAAACACAATTCGCCCTACAAAATGCCGTAAGTCAAATAGCAATGGCTTATTTTAATTTAGTTTATCAAAGCTATCAGAGGTCTATACTTGAAGATGCGGTAAAGCTTTCGGAAACTAGATATAAAATAGCGAAAGATAAATATGAAGTAGGTACTAGCTCCAAATCAGATTACTTGGCAGCCAGAGTTGATTTAAATACAGATCAGAGTTCGTTGATTAGTCAAAACGAATTGTTGCAGAATGCTAAGGTAAATTTAAATATGGCCATTGGTAGAAATCCGATGAGTCAAGTTCAGGCCTCTGACTCAATAAAAATTAATAGTTACTTTAATATAGATAAGCTTGTAAACCAATTGGAACAAAGCAATAAGGCCTTATTGGCAATGAAGTATGAGGGAAAGCTACTTGAACTTGAAAAAAATAAAGTTAATACTGAATGGTCTCCAAACATAGATGCATATGCTGGCTATAGTTATCAGAATTTGAACTCGCAGGCAGGATTTCTTATTCAAAACCAATCACGTGGAGTGAATTATGGTCTAAGTCTTAACTGGACTCCGTTCAATAAGTTAGACCGATCACGCAGAAATGAATTAAGTCAAATCCAGCTCGATAACAATGAGAACAATTATAACCAACTGAGAAATGAACTTCAAGGTAGTTTATATGCTGCATATATTCGATTCCGAAACCAAATTGAACTTGTCGAAATCGAAAGGAACAACACTGAAGTAGCCAAAGAAAATGCAGAGTTAGCTCTTGATAGATTTAAGGTTGGTAGAAGTAATTCTTTAGCTTTAAGAGAGGCTCAACTAAATGCTGTACAGGCAGCAGGCAGATTATTAAATGCTTTATACGAAGCAAAACTAGCAGAAATTGAGATTTTAAGAATTAGCGGTAGTGCCATCTCAGAAGGGTAACACTTTCATCTTTAGAACAATTGGTCGAAAAATAGCTTTATGTAATAGGTAAAAAAGTTCGAGTGTTGTATATTAAAAGAACTATTCCTTAATATTTTTTCACATTATCGTTCAAATGAAAGCTACATACCTGAGAAATTATATGCTGTGTTTAGCACTCATAGCAGCATTGCTGGGATGTAGTAAATCGAACAATTCAAACTCTGATGTTATCTATAACATCTCCCCACCAGATATTGACTTACCGGCAATTAAAGAAAGAGGTGTATTAAGAGCCATTGTCGATAATAGTGCCACTAGCTATTTTATTTATAAAGGAAGGCCTATGGGGTATGAGTATGAGATGCTCAGATGGCTGGCCGATTATCTGGAGGTTGAACTTAAAATAATCATCAAAAATGATATTGCTGAAGCACTAAAATTGTTAAATGAGGGCGAAGGTGATATTGTAGCTTTCAACCTGACAATTACAAATGAACGTAAACGCTTTGTTGATTTTACAGAGCCACTTTATTATGCCAGACAGGTCTTAGTTCAAAAGAGGCCGGATAACTGGCGCACTATGAAAATCCATGAAATTGAACAAGAACTTATAAGGGACCCGATTGAGCTTGCTGGTAAAACGGTTCATGTTAGAAAGGCTTCTGCTTATATAACCCGATTAAAGAATCTGTCCGAAGAAATAGGTTCGGAAATAAACATAGTAGAAGATACTGTGAATGCTGAGATAGATGAATTAATAAGGCAGGTTGCAGAGGGTGAAATTGATTACACAGTTGCTGATGAAGATGTAGCCTTATTGAGCGCCACTTTCTTTCCGGATATTGATGTGAAAACACCTATTAGTTTTTCTCAAAGAATAGCCTGGGCCATCAGACAAAATTCTGATTCACTGGAAAACACTATAAATGGTTGGCTGGAGCAGAAGCAAAAAACTACAGATTACTATGTAGTGTATAACAAATATTTTAAAAATCTTAAGCGTTCAGCTAACAGGTCATATAGCGAATTTTCTTCAGTTGCAGGGGATAAATTATCTCCCTATGATGAGGAAATAAAAGTAGCGTCAGATCAACTAGGATGGGATTGGCTGCTATTAGCCTCTTTAATTTATCAGGAGAGCAAGTTTGATCCTAATGCACAGTCGTGGGCAGGAGCCGTTGGTTTAATGCAGTTGGTTGAAAATACAGCTGAAGAATATGGGATTTCTAACCGTAACGATCCTAATGAAAGCCTAAATGCAGGCACAGCTTACATTAATTGGCTTCAAAATACTTTTTCAGAATCAATACAAGACAGTGTTACCCGACTAAAGTTTGTATTGGCTGCCTACAACGTGGGTATTGGCCACATTCAAGATGCCAGAAGGCTCTGCAAGAAATATGATGCAGACCCTAATAAGTGGGAAGGTAATGTGGAGAAATATCTGTTGCTCAAGTCAAAGGAGAAATATTATACTGATCCTGTTGTGAGGTATGGATATTGCAGAGGTTCGGAGCCTGTTAATTACGTTGAGAGTATACTTCAGCGTTATAAACAGTACAAACAACTTGTAAAAAGTGATGAAATTAGGGGTTTTGAAGAGGACAATTCAGTAATTTAGTAGCGGTTTCAACTAACAAAACAAATAGCTATGTCTAAAATGGAAGAACTCCATAAAGAGTATATAACAGAGAGATTTATTTCACTGAATAATGAGCAATTCATATACATTGTCAACCTTTTTCCAGCATTAAGGGTGGTCTTGAGTGATGGTATTGTAGATCAGGATGAGTGGGTTACAGTAAAAAGACTTGCCAAAATCTTAGGGGACGAATTTGCTACTGATGATTTAGGTGAAGAGAAGGAAGAGAATCTGATGCTTATTTATAAGTCAGAGTTCAGGTATTTGATTAAGAATCTTGACCAATGGCAAGATAAATTCTTGGCAGCTTTAAAGGAGTATTTTGAGAAGAATGAAGCTTCAAAAGAATTTGTGTTAGAAACAATGTATTTATTTGCCCATGCTTCTGATGGTGTTTCGGCAGATGAAAATGAGGTGATTGATTATCTGACAAAGGAATTAGGATTGGAAGGAACCAAGATATAATTAGTTGAAATTATCTTATTATAAGAAAGGCCAAACTTATCCAGTTTGGCCTTTTTCTTTTTAACTATTAGTCAAAGAATTTTCTTAATGTCTTAACAACTTTATCTCCGTCATTCGCTGTACCCATCAAAATACTGTTGAATATTTTTTCATCTTCTTTACTGATTGTTGTTTCAAAATTGATGTTGCTTTCTTCAATCTTTTTTGAACCCATATGCCAGCTTGGGAAAGTCTTTTCCTCAATTGGATTATACGATATCATCACACAGCTTTCATGTCTTTCATCTTTTTTGATGATGTCATACAAATCCATGATTCTTTGAGAATTTCCTTCTACCAATTGAATGAATTTATCCTTTGAGTAAAGTAGAACTCCAGTGATGCTTAATGCAGGATTGTTCTGCTTGCATTTGGCTAAAATCTTATCAATTTCTTCCTCAGTGCAATTTTTCTTTCTTTTACTTACGTAAACAAGTTGAGATAACATATTAGATTAAAAAGTTAGTTGTTACTACAGGGCCAATAAAAAATTTGGCTTTAAAAAAGTCTAACTATCACAACATATGTTGCTATAATTGGTTCACTATTTCTTCAAAATCTAAGGATTCCCAGTTCTCGAAAATATCATTTCTATTCATAACCTCATCCATAATAGCTTGTTGTTTTTTACCGATTTCCAAAGCTTCGGAATAGCGCAAATCGCTAAAAGTAACCATAGAGTAAAGAGGGAGCCACTTGTCAGGATAAGCATCTTGTAAATGTCGCTCTATCTTTTTCTGTAGTAGAAATTTATCATCAGCTACTAAGTCACGCATTTCAATAAAGTTATTAAGAGCTAAATCAGTTATGGCATCTCCATCCTCTTTACGTAATTGTTGATAAGCATTTAAAGTCTTATCCCAATTATCATCAAATTCGTTAAGTAGCTTATTAAGTACAAAGCAATCCTCAAAACCAGCATTCATACCTTGCCCGTAGAAAGGAACTATTGCATGTGATGCATCGCCTATTAATACACAATTATTCTTTACCCATGGATAGCATTTTACTGTCACTAATGAGGAGGTAGGGTTTTCAAAGAATTCTTCATCCAAGTTTTCAATCAGCGGAAGAGTATCAGCAAAAGTCTTTTCAAAGAATGATTGAACAGACTTCTTGTTTGTTAATGTCTCAAAAGAAGGATCACCCTCAAACGGCAGAAATAATGTGCATGTAAAGCTCCTGTCAAGGTTGGGAAGTGCAATGAGCATGTACTTACCCCTCGGCCAAATGTGCAAGGCATTAGGGTTAATGGCGAAATCTCCTGATTCTGTAGGAGGTATGGTTAATTCTTTATAGCCGTGTTCAATATAAAACTGTTGGTAGTTGAACCTGTTGGTTCTGAACATTGCTTGGCGCAGTTGAGAATAAGCTCCGTCTGCACCGAAAACTAAATCAAAATGTTCTGTAGATTCTTTTCCATTATGCTCAAATGAGATAGTTGTGTTTTCCAAATCTACTGCTGTGCACGTATGATCAAAACATAGCTGAACACCTTCCTGCTCAGCTGCTTCAATAAGGTGCTCATTTAGTACACTTCTTGAAACAGAATTAATATGCTGACCTTCTTTGCCATAAGGCTGAAAGGTTAAATTACCTTCACGGTTATGCATCATTCTTCCTTCCATGGGTATAAGAACGGACTTTACATCTGCAAAAACACCGACCTCTTCGAGGGCTTTAATACCTCTTTTGCTTAAGGCAAGGTTAATTGAACGACCTCCCTCATTATTACTCTTTCTTAAATCACTTCTTTTTTCGAATACTTTTACCTGATAGCCTCTTTTTTTAAGATATAGGCTCAGCAACGTGCCTACTAAACCTGCTCCAAGTATTCCTATGCTTTTTATTTTATTGCTCAAGCTTTCAATGTTTTAATTGAATCCCTTAATATCTCTGAAAATCTAAATTGTTCTTCAAAAGTGTTATACAGAGGAACTGGTGCTAACCTGATTACGTCAGGCTCTCTCCAGTCTCCAACCACACCACGCTTTACTAGCTGATCGAATAAATCTTTGCCGTATTTCAAGGTAAACAAAGAGAGTTGACATCCTCTCTCTTTATGATGCTGAGGTGTGATAATTTCAAAAATCTCTTCTTCCTTGTTGATTTCTTTAATCAAAAATTCGAGATAACCTGTTAGCAACTTGCTTTTAGATCTAAGCGCTTCCATATTAGTTTCTTCAAAAATTGATAAGGAGGCTAAATGGGCTGCTGTTGCTATAATATTACCATTGCTTAGCTGCCAGCCATCGGCACCTTGCATAGGCTTAAAGCCTTTCTCCATTTTGAAGCGCTCGCCTTCATCATGACCCCACCAACCGGCAAAACGAATTAAGTCTGGCTTATTGGCAAAGCGCTCATTTACAAAAACACCTGATACATTGCCAGGGCCGGAGTTTAAGTATTTATAGCTACACCAAGTAGCAAAATCTACATCCCAATCATGTAATTTAAGATCGATATTCCCTGCTGCATGTGCAAGATCAAAGCCTGCTAACGCACCTACCTGATGTGTGGTTTTGGTGATTGCTTGCATATCAAAAAGTTGCCCGGTATAATACTGAACGCCACCAAGAAGCACCAAGGCAAGATCATCTCCATTATCCTCAATTGCTTTTAGAATATCTTCTGTCCTAAGTGTATTTTCACCTTCGCGTGGTGATAATTCGATTAAAGCTTCTTCAGGATCGAATAACTGCTGATCCCAATGATTGGCATGCCATTTCAACTGTGTTTCAAAAACATATTGGTCTGATGGGAAGGCACCAGCTTCCACAATCAGTTTGTATCGTTGTTTTGTAGGTCTGTAAAAACTCACCATTAAAAGGTGAAGATTTACAGTAAGGTTGTTCATTGGAACAACCTCAATGGGTTTAGCTCCTAAAACTGAAGCCAAAGCCTGCTTCCCATATTCATGATAATGATACCAAATATTTTCTTTCTTAGGGTTGAAATGTCCTTCTACTCCGAACATTTCCCAATCCTTCATTTCCTTTTCAATATAGCTGCGCGTTCTTTTAGGCTGCAGTCCTAAGGAATTACCTGTATAATATATCACCTGTTGATTGTCGATAACAGGAATATGAAATTCATTGCGGAAATGTCTTAAAGGATCGTTTTTATCTTGTTGCTGTGCGAATGAAAGTGAATTCTCAAAATTTTCTGGCATGTAGCTAATTTCTTGAAATGTTAAAATAGTTGAAGTTGTTTAAAGCCTTCTAACTCCAGAAGCTGCTTTTTTCTTCTTAGGCCTCCCAAATAGCCTGTTAGTTCGCCATTTTTTCCCACTACTCTATGGCAAGGAATTATTATGGGTAGTGGGTTTTTACCAATGGCATTGGCAACAGCTCTGATTTTTCGTGGGTTCCCCAGAAGAGCTGCTAATTTACCATAGCTGATTGTTTTTCCGTAAGGTATTTCTAATAATTTATTCCAAACTGTTTTCTGAAAGTTGGTGCCTTTTAAGTTGTAGGGGATGTTGAAATCTTGAATTTTCCCTTCAAAATAAGACTTTACCTGCTTTTCAATTATAGAAACATAAACTGGAACAGATGAAGTATTTTTACCAAGGGTTTCTGAGAATTCTAACTTTTCTAAAAGTTCATTTTCAAACCTGGCTAATAACTTGCCTAAAGGGCTGTCAATATAGTATATAGCACTAGCTGACATTCACTTCTTGGTTAATGCCCAGCCATTTATAAGCATTTTTGCTGAGTAGTTTTTCCTTGATACTATCTGTGAAATTACTTTCTTCAATAAGTTTACCAGGCTCTAGTTCTCCTAAAGGGAAAGGATAATCAGTACCAAGCATGATACTATCTTCTCCCATAGTATTGACAATAAATTCTAAAGCTTTAGGATCATGCACTAATGAGTCAATAAAAAACTTTCCGATATAATTTCGAGGGTGTACAGGATTATCGATAGCACATAAATCAGGGCGAACATCAAAACCATGACTTACTCTACCAATAGTTGCGGGAAATGAGCCCCCACCATGGGCAAATGCTACTCTCAGTTTGGGTAATCTTTCAAATACACCACCAAAAATCATAGAACAAATAGCTCTGGATGTTTCAGCGGGCATTCCAACCAGCCAGGGAAGCCAGTATTTGGTCATATCCTCTTTACCCATCATATCCCATGGGTGAACAAAAATTGACGCACCTAAATCTTCGGCAGCCTGAAAAACAGCAAATATTTCAGGAGCTTCCAGATTCCAGTCATTTATATGAGTGCCTATTTGAATTCCGGCTAGGCCTAAATCATTCACACATCTTTCAAGCTCCTTAATTGCCAAATCAGGTGATTGCATAGGAAGAGTTCCTAAACCAATAAACCTGTCGGGATAACGATGAACAATGCCGGCAATGTGGTCATTCAAAATCATCGATAAATCTAATGCGTGTTGCGGTTTAGCCCAGTAGCTAAACATTACAGGTACTGTAGAAAGCACCTGAACATCAACCTGATGATGGTCGCATTCATGCATTCTTGTGTTAGGGTCCCAGCAATTATCTTCAACTTCCCTGAAGAACTTATCATCCATCATCATTCTGGCGCAACAGGGTTTGTGATGCTCAAGCCTAATAAAACCACCATAGCCATAACGGTCTTTTAAATCAGGCCATGTTTTAGGCAGGATATGAGTATGGATATCAATCTTTAAGGGTCGGTCCGATAAATTTTTAATTACTTCCATTTTAAACAAATCTAGGATCAGTTTCCATCACATGACCGCAGTTGTCACAAGTTCTTTTTTCCTCAGAACTATAAAATTCTTTGAATCGGGGTAGAAAGTCTTTTTCAATATCTTCAAGTGGAAAATAGGTTTCATGAAGTTTGTGGTTACAATTATCACAGAACCATAATAATCCATCTTTATAGTCAGTATCTTTTCTTTTCCTTTCAACCACTAGTCCGATTGAACCTTCTTTTCTGATTGGGCTGTGAGGTGTTCTGGCTGGGCATAAAAACATATCACCAGCTTTGAGGTCCATGCTTACGGCTTCTCCATTTTCCTGAATCTTTACGGTTATTTCACCTTCCAGCTGATAAAAAAGCTCTTCTGTTTCATTATAATGATAATCTTTTCTGGCATTTGGTCCTGCAACAACCATTACGATGTAATCATCAGCTTCTTTATACAAGTTTTTATTACCAACGGGTGGCTTTAATAAATCTCTATTCTCATCTAGCCACTTATTTAAGTTAAAAGGTTTTTTAATTGCCATATCAGAAATGCTTTGATAATTAAAAGCTTACTACAAGCTCAAAACTCATTTTGTTTATCTTCTAAATTTAATGAAATTAAGAGTCAGTTTAAAGTAACAGGCAGCTAAAACTGCCCTCAGCAATTAATTTTATGGAATTAAATTTAAAAGGAAAAACTGCCATTATATGTGGTAGCACAGCAGGAATAGGTAAAGCCGTAGCACATGCTATGAGTGCAGAAGGCGTAAACTTAATTCTTATTGCTCGTAACGAGGATAAATTGAAAAGAACTATTAATGAATTACCGTCAATAGAAGGCCAAAAACATACTTATTTGGTGGCAGATTTTAATGATCCTGCAGGTTTGCATGAAGTATTATCTCAGTCTTTAAAAGACAAAAAGGTTCATATTTTAGTAAATAATACTGGTGGGCCTAAAGCAGGTCCTGCCTATAAGGCGTTAACAGAGGAATTTCAGCAAGCTTTTAACCAGCATTTGATATGTAATCAATACCTCGTTAAGGCCGTAATTGGAAGTATGAAGGAAGAGGGTTATGGTAGAATCATTAATATTATATCAACCTCTGTGAAGCAGCCGCTAAACAATTTAGGAGTGTCAAATACAATAAGAGGAGCTGTGGCTAACTGGTCAAAAACACTCGCTAATGAATTAGGTGAATTCAATATTACTGTAAACAATGTACTTCCTGGAGCTACGCTGACTGGTAGGTTGGAGAGCATTATTCAAAACAAAAGTAAAAATTCAGGTAAGTCTTTAGAAAGTATTAGTGAAGAAATGCAGAATGCAATTCCCGCAAGAAGATTTGCTGAGCCAAAGGAAGTAGCAGATGCCATCTTATTTCTTGCATCAGAAAGAGCCGCTTATATTAATGGAATTAATATGCCTGTTGATGGAGGTAGGCTAAGCTGTCTTTAAAAAATGGAGAAAATACTCAATTACATTAATGGGGAGCTGATAGCTCCAAAGGGAGGAGAGTTTAGGGAAAATATTAATCCGGCAATAGGAAAACCATTTTCTTTGGTGCCCGAAAGTAATAGGGATGATTTTAACTTAGCTCTTAAAAGTGCTCAAGCCGCTTATCCTATTTGGAGTAAATTATCTAATGAAGAGCGTTCTGATTACCTCTTAGCTATTGCCAACCTCATTGCTGATAAACTGGATGAGCTGGCTTTGGCTGAATCAACTGATACCGGCAAACCATTATCTCTTGCTAAAAGAGTAGATATTCCACGAGCTAGTAAAAATTTTAAATTCTTTGCACAGGCTATCACCCAATTTGGATCTGAGTCTTATTCAAATACTGAATCGATCAATTATACTTTGAGGCAACCTTTAGGTGTAGTAGGTTGTATTTCACCATGGAATCTTCCTTTAT
Source organism: Marivirga atlantica (assembly GCF_016734805.1). Lineage (GTDB taxonomy): Bacteria > Bacteroidota > Bacteroidia > Cytophagales > Cyclobacteriaceae > Marivirga > Marivirga atlantica. Next base: position 512,355 of record NZ_JAERQG010000004.1, on the reverse strand, counting down.
ATCTTTTTAGTTGGAAAATAGCACCTGCATTAGCAGCCGGTAATTGTGTAATTGCAAAGCCGTCAGAACTAACACCATATACAGCATTTCTTTTAAGTAAAATATGTATTGAGATAGGGTTGCCTGCAGGTGTACTAAATATTGTTCATGGAACTGGAGCTTCAATAGGGAATGAAATAGTTACTTCTGAAGCTGTAAAAGCAATTTCCTTTACCGGAGGGACTGTTACAGGAAAGAAGATTGCCGAAATTTCTGCTCCTATGCTTCGTAAAATCTCCCTAGAGTTAGGAGGTAAAAATGCCGCTCTCGTATTCAATGACTGTGATTTTGACAAAACAGTTGATGATTTAGTGAGGGCCTCTTTTACCAATCAGGGTGAAATATGTCTATGTGCTTCTCGCATTTATATTCAAGAAGACATATATGAGGAGTTTAAAACAGCTTTCGTAGAAAGAGTAAAAAGGCTAAAGGTTGGAGACCCACGAAATGCTTCAACAAATATGGGAGCCCTCATTAGTAAAGATCATCTTGAAAAAGTAAAAGCTTTTATTAGTGCTGCTCATCATGAAGGAGGTAAACTGCTTTGTGGTAATGAAAGTATTGAGTTAAAGACTCAAAATGAAGCTGGCTATTACCTAAGACCACACGTTTTTGAAGGTTTATCAAACAGCTGTAAAGTAAATCAGCAAGAGGTATTTGGGCCTTTGGTTACACTACAAAAATTCAAAAGCCAGGAGGAAGGACTATCATTGGTGAATGATTCTTCCTATGGATTAGCCACTACTTTATGGACTAATGATATTTCGAAGGCACATAGTTTGGCAGCTAATATTGAAAGTGGAATTGTATGGATAAACTGCTGGATGAATAGAGATTTACGTACTCCATTTGGAGGAACTAAGAATAGCGGATTAGGTAGGGAGGGAGGCTTTGATGCCTTGAAGTTTTTTACTGAACAAAAGAATGTTTGTTTAGCGCATTAAAATTTCAATAATACTCAATCACAATCAATAAAAAAGGCTTTCCAATTGGAAAGCCTTTTTTATTAACTCTAATATTATTTATTAACCAGTCGCCTGATCTGCAGCATCAGCGTTATCTTTTAATTTAGCAATGTGGAAAGTCTTTCTTGCTTTATGCCCACAATATGAGCATTTGTAATATTTCATCAGCTCACCTTCTTCAGTCATTGTAGGAGACTTGATGATTTCTTCCTTAACAACTTTCAAAGTTTGATAATTACATTCTGAACACTGCAAGGCATGTAAGTGACCAGAATACTTCTCAATTTTAGTATAACCAGTTTCTTCATCAACCCAAACATCATAATCCACAGAGAATATATCCTCCTCAGCTTGCATACCTTCATCAAGGTAAACATCTTCTTCTTCCTCACTTAAAAGCTTCATTGCTTTTCCAGTTTTAGGCGAAATACGAGGAGTATATCTTAATTTCTTTAATCTTTTTTCAATGTAAAAAGGGAAGTAGAAACGAAGAATATTTTGGATGATAACACCAATAATTAGTGCTAACATGGCTGAAACAAATATTTTAACTGCTAACCATAAAAATTCTGTTTCACCAAAAAGTGCGTTGACAGCCACTACTGCACCTATTAAAAGCACTACAGTTGCACGCCAAAGTGTGTCAATCTCATTTTTGTTGATATAGTCATATTTCTGTTTGAACTCTTTAAGACTTGCTAAACGCAAATAGTACAAAACAACAATTAAAACAGCTATACCAATAATACCCAAGCCCACCATAGGACCGTATTGGTGTATCATGTCAAAGATGCTCTGGTTATTCTCTGCCATAATCAATTTCTTTAGTGATGGTTAATTAGTTAAAGTTTTATTTGTGCGAACGATTTATAAATGTAATTAAATTCTTCATAAATCAGTACGCAATTTAAAATTTATTACTTCAATTTCTACCAGTTAAATTACATTTTATACCAATTCTATGAAAAAAGAGACCATTATTGTTAATAACTGGATGAAATTGTCATACCCCTTTCTTCTCCCTTACAATGTAATATTATATCAATTAAAACCATAACAATTATCAGAAAATGGAAAATAAGTAATCATAATTCAAACCTTTGGGGGGGGGAGTGTGTCTATAGTACTAGTAAAACCAAAACAACATTTTAAAGAGAAAAACATGAAAAAATTATTTAGAAACGCGTTAATGCTGGCAGGAATGGGATCGGCATTATTTTTTACGTCTTGCGATGATACAGTTGAAGAACCAGTAACATCAGGGCCCTCGGTTACAATAACAACATCTGAAACTTCCTACTCTGCAGGTGCAACAGCAGAGTTTGACATATCTTTTAGAGCAGAGGCAGAACTGATTGGTGCTACGCTTACTGTTGAATCAGATAACGATGTTACTTTTGATCCTGTGGTTTTAGATCTTAATAGTATTGGTGTAGCTAGTGATACACTTGGCGAGTTTACTGTTACTTTAACTATACCTCAAGAATCATTAAATTCAGAAGCAACCGTTACTGTTGAAATAGAAGATGGTGAAAATAGAACAGCACAAAGCTCTGTTTCATTTGATGTTGTAGCATCTATTAACACCTATGAATCGGTTTTATTTGGAGCTCAAGGTAACACAGAAGAAGGTTTTTACAACTCACTTGATAATGAAAGATATACCTTCGCTGAAGCGAGAGACGCTTCAACTGTAAATAGCTCACCAGTAGATTTTGCCTATTATTGGGGAAATGATGATAAAAACACTTTAGCATCAATTGATGATGGTGGACTTCAAGCGGTTTATAAGGCTACCAACTCAAATTTAGATATAGCAGCAACTTTTGGTACAAGAAATTCAACAAGGTTTAGAGTTACTTCTTTGTCACCGGAAGATTTTGATGGAATTGAATCGGAATCAGCTTTAGTTTCTGCTGCAGATTCAGAACTTAATACTAATTCTTCAGCTACGAATTTATCTGTAGGAAGTGTGGTAGCTTTTGAACTTGATGCCGATAGAGGAGGCTATTTAGGTTTAGCCAAAGTAACAGCAATTAATGATACTAACGGAAATGGTACTATTACCATTGAAGTTAAAGTTCAAAGTGCAGAATAATCGTAATTAAGATAAAATAAGAAAAAAGCCCTTCTGAATTATTCAGAAGGGCTTTTTTTATTTAACAGCGTTTAACGCTTCTTCATAGTTTGGTTCTTCGCCAATTTCAGGAACTAATTCAGTATGAACAACTTTTCCTTCTGGGTTTACAACCACTACGGCTCTGGCATTTAAATCAGCAAAATTGCCACTTTGAATTCTCACACCGTATTTTTCTGCAAATTCAGCATGTTTAAAGTTTGATAGAGGAATAGCATTTTCTATACCTTCTGCTCCGCAAAACCTAGCTTGTGCAAAAGGTAAATCTTTAGAGATGCATAATACTACTGTGTTGTCCAATGAAGCAGCATCTTCATTAAATTTTCTTACAGACATAGCACAAACGCTGGTGTCAACACTAGGAAAAATATTAAGTATTACATTTTTACCATTATAATCTGATAGATTAACCTCAGAAAAGTCGGTTTTCGTAAGTTGAAAATCTGGTGCTGGTTCATTTACAGCAGGTAATTCACCATTTGTTTCGGTTGGTTGTCCGCCTAAAGTTATTTTAGCCATAATAAATCGTTTTAGTTTTGGCTATTAATAACTGCAAAGCGCACTTTAGGTTACTTATTTCTTACTTCCTTTTTTTTAGCTTTTTGTCGGAGGTACTTTACCAGTCTATCATATTCGGTGTTTTCTTTATTAGAAAGCTTAATAACTTTCTTTTTAGCGTAAAGAATTTTTGTTTCCCGGAAATCACCATTTTTGGTTTTCACTACTTCTTCCTGCCAGCCTAATATATCTGCTATTTGAAGTTTAATTCTTTTCCTGCTAATGGGGTGAAAAACTGAAATTTGGTTATTACCTGCTTCAATAGTTTTTACTCCGGCAATCAGCTTGTTAAGAATTAACAATGCAATAACTAACACAATAGGGGTAAGTATTAGTTTTAAAATAAAGAACTCAGGGTTGCTAAGTAAACTATTCAATAAAAAGAAGAAGGAAATAAAAAGTAAGATGAGAAATACGCTTAAGGCGAAAACTGTCTGGTATTTAGGACCTGATTTAATCATTTATAAATTCTAATTCTATTTTAGAAAGTAACTCTAGCTTGTTTTGCTCAAAAAGAGTAGGTAATTCTATTAATGGAGTTCCTATTGAGGCTTTAAAATTATTGTAATCCTGAAAAATAATATCATCTATAACTCGCGAATTATAGGCTTCTCTAAATCTAACCCCACCACCATCAGTATTATATTGGTAGGCTAAATAGTCCATGCTGTAGTCTTCTTTGTCAAACCAATACATAAAAATATCTTCAAAGTCTTCACCTCCATTGTTTTCAGAGAATTTTACTTCGATACTGTAATATTCCTTCTGCTTTATAGAAACATCTTTTTTCCTTGAAGCTATTACTGCAGGATCAGATAGTGGCTGTGGCAGCATGGCGAAATACTGAACAGAATTCACGGAATTGGCATATGCTGATGAATCTTTAGCCGACAGCTCAACCAAAGAATCATTGTAATGTCTTATAAGTCCATTATTAGTAAGTATATCGAGCAGAACATTTTCTAAGCTGTCTACAAAAACTCTTTTGTATTTGAAATTGCCGTGATTTTGGGTTATTTGATAACGCTTATCTCGGAACTGGAATTCTACATTAACGGAATCATAAGCAGCGCCTCCATGATATTCTATGGCGTTTTTAATAATTGAATCAGCCGATTCTTTTTCTTCATTACAAGAAAAGATTAGAAGACAAGAAATGAACAGTAAGTAATTTTTCATTTGAGACAATTCCGTTTAAAAGAGTTTCGCATGCATGGCAACCCATCTTTCAGGGATTTCACCTTTCATAGCTTGTTCATAATCTGAATAACTACAGGGTACTATGAAATTTCTATTGTAAATCTTTTTATCATTTGGATTGGGGATTTCCATCCACCATTTTTCACTAACAAGGCTTTTGTAAAATATGATATGATCATCCGTTTCGTCCTCAGGCATCGTTACTACATATTTGGCATAATCGTTAGACCTAAAATCAGTATGATCTTTTCTATGATAAAATCCTTCAATGAAATACCATATCATGGTAGCTAATACGCTGGCAGATTTCTCTGATTGATCATCGAGCCATGGATCAAATTCGAAAAATCCTACGCTACTCAATTTATCATTTATGCCTGCATACCAGCATAGCTGACAGGCCTCTTCACCTGTTAAACCAAAAGGCTGTGCTTTTTCAGAAGCAGGGAAATCAGCCGATTTAATGGCTGTTACATCAAAACTCATCATATCTGCCTGACGAATAATAGGCTCCATTTCTTTAATATCATGCCTTAGTGCGCCAATTCTGTGAGCCTCAAAATGCAGCCTCTCTAAAATGTTAACAGCTTGTTGACTGACCAGATAACTTTGATAAGCCAGATGGCTGTAATTGAAAAGATAGTTGGGCTGGTGCATCAATATTTTCTGTACAAAATTGGTGTTCGGTGATGCCTCAGGTTCTTCCATATCAAGAAAGGCGTCAACATTTATAATGCTTATGAGCTTTTCCATTTCTTCATAAGCTTTATATTGCTCATAACTGAAATCATGAGAACCACCGATTAGTACTGGGAGGGTGTTATTTTCTATACAGGCTCTGCACACCTCTTGTACTCGTCCATAGCTCTGCTCTATATCAATAGTTTCAGATATGTTACCCAAATCAACTATTTTGTAGGCTCCGCTACCTTTTGTTAGTCGGTATAGTTTTTTACGAATAGCATCTGCGCCTTCCCATAGGCCATGTTCTTCATCCGAATTGTGCTTATCAGAAATCCCAATCAAAGCAATATCGGCTTCCTTATAGTCAGGAAAAACTTCTGTGTAAACTTTTATGCTTTTATAAAAAGAGCCTTGCTTTTTAATGTTATCGAAAAGCTCTTCAGATACAGGATTAAAAAATAACCTTAAGTCCATTAGGTAGATGCGTTTTTTGTTGCTCGAACCATTTCCTTTTTACCAGGAGGCCCTGGAAGTGTTTCTACTTCAAAACCAACTTGTTTTAAATCTCTCTTAAGCTGACCTTTAGCACTGTATGTTACAAATACACCTCCATCCTTAAGTAAATTAAAACATTGTTCTATTAAAGCAATTTCCCACATTTCAGCTTGTTTGCTTGGTGCAAAAGCATCGAAAAATATGACATCAAAACTGTTGTTGAAATGATCTTCAATATGTTGAAGCCTCTGCTTGTCTTTTCTTATTGAGAAATATTCCGAAATTTCAATCTTTTCTTCCCAGGCCGCTTCATGAATTTTATTAAATAGCTCAGTATATTGACCATCATTTATTTTTGAAGTATAGTTTAAATCTTTCACTACTTCTAAGTCTAGAGGGAAGGGCTCAATCGTGTGAAAGTGAATGTTTACTCTATTTTCTTCAGCAAATTGAGCTGCCAATAAGGCGTTTAAACCTGTGCCAAAACCTACTTCAAAAATGTTGATGGAAGAAGGTAAGCCTTCTTTTGTTCTCCAATAGCGAATGCCCTTATCAAGAAATACATAGTTAGATTCATTGATAGCCCCATGAAATGAGTGATAGGTTTCTTTCAACACTTTATGATAAAGCGAATGACTTCCATCTTCTGTCACTATAATTTTTACATCACTCATTTTATATTATTTTTTATAAATAAGCACTACTGCATGAGCATCTACACCTTCTTCACGACCTACGAAGCCAAGTTTTTCTGTAGTAGTTGCTTTAATGGATAAGTCTTCTTTATCAATTTCCATTACCTCTGATAGGCATTTTATCATATCTGGGATAACGGGTTTTATCTTAGGCTTTTGGAGTGATACGGTAGCATCGATGTTACCAATCTCGAAACCTACATTCCTGATAATTTTGGTGGTTTCAGCTAGTAGCTTCTTGCTGTCAATCCCTTTGTACTTTGGGTCAGTATCTGGGAAATGATAACCAATATCTCTCAAATTGGCGGCACCTAGTAAAGCATCACAAATAACGTGGATCAGTACATCAGCATCGGAATGCCCCACAGCGCCACGGTGATAATCTAACTTGATTCCACCTAACCAAAACTCTTCACCATCGGCTAGTTGATGAACATCATAGCCATATCCTATTCTAATTTTTTGCATTGTTATGCTGATTTTGCTTTATAATATAAGGTAGAACAATTTTCAGGTTTCAATATTTTCGAAGCTGCTGTTTCAATATCTGTTTTGCTAACGCTTCTTATTTTGTCAGCTTCTTCGTTCACCAAATTAGGATTACCCATTACGGCTCCAAAGGCTATACTCATGGCACGGTTTAATAGTTCAACTTCGCCATAAACAATTGTTGATATGGCCTGATTTTTTACTTTCTCTATTTCTTTATTTGATAATTCTGAAGTTTTGAAGTCAGCTATGACTTCTTCTACCGCTCTATTGGCGTGATCAAGCGGAATGCCATCGGCAACCTGACCGCTGATCATTAAAAGTCCCGGATCTATTGATCCCGTCACGTAAGCTGATATGCCAGTGAAAATGCCTGCTTCTTTTACCAGTTTTTGATAAAGTCTTGAAGATTTACTCCTGCCTAATAAATCACTCACCAAGTCCGAGGCATAAAAGGCATCCTCTTTTTTTCCGGGCATGTGGTAAGCTTTGTATATGTTATTAACAGGAACGTCAGCTTCTACTTCTAAAAACCGAGCTTTTGTTTGTTCAGGTTCTTTAGGTAATTTTCTTTCCAACTTTTCACCAGAAGGAATATCCCCAAACCATTTTTCAGCTAATTTTTTAACCTCATCAGTTTTTACATCTCCTGCTACCACCATGTACGCATTATTGGGTCTGTAATATGTAAAGAAAAAATCTTTCACATCGGCCATAGTAGCGTTTTCAATATGCTTTATTTCTTTACCAATAGTGGCCCATTTGTATGGGTGTTCCTGATAAGCTAATGGCCTCAGCTTTAACCATAAATCACCATAAGGTTGATTTAAGTAGCGCTGATTAAACTCTTCAATAACCACCTTTTGCTGTACCTCTAAAACTTTTGGATCGAAAGAAAGAGATTTCATTCTGTCTGATTCGAGCCAAAAGGCTGTTTCAATATTTTTGGAAGGAATTGTCACATAATAGTTAGTAATGTCAGGGCTGGTAAAAGCATTATTTTCACCACCTACTTTTTGTAAAGGCTCGTCATAATTAGGGATGTTTTCAGAGCCACCAAACATTAAGTGCTCAAACAAGTGTGCAAAGCCGGTTTTATCAGGAGATTCGTCCCTTGATCCAATGTCATACAAAATGTTAACTACGGCTAAAGGGGTTTTATCATCTTCATGAACAAATACCTGTAAACCATTATCAAGAACGAATGAATTAAATTTTATCATAGTGTGATTCAAAAATAAAAAATATAACGGCCTTTTGCAGATTGGCGCATTACTTTAATTTTGCCTGATGATTAAGGCAGCTGCTCGTTAAATTTTACGCTTATGCCAAATCAAATTACTATTAACCTAACTTGAAAGGCAAAACCTGCCATCATTACATTTGAACATGCAATTTAAGAGAAAGCAATTAACAGACGAAAAGTTATTAGATATCTATAAACAGTTATTAACACCACGCCTCATTGAGGAGAAAATGTTAATACTGCTGCGTCAAAACAAGATTAGTAAATGGTTTTCAGGAATTGGTCAAGAGGCCATTTCTGTGGGTGCAACATTAGCACTTGAAAACGATGAATATATTCTGCCTATGCATAGGAACCTTGGAGTATTTACTTCCAGAGGCATTCCTTTAAATAGACTGTTTTCTCAGTTTCAGGGGAAAATGCAGGGTTTTACAAAAGGTAGAGATCGATCGTTTCACTTTGGAACGAATGAGTACCACATCGTAGGAATGATTTCTCACTTAGGGCCGCAGCTTGGAGTAGCCGATGGAATAGCGCTAGCTAATAAAATAAGCCAAGAGGAGAAGGCTACTTTAGTTTTTAGTGGTGATGGTGGAAGCTCCGAGGGAGACTTCCATGAAGCGCTAAATGTAGCAGCGGTTTGGGATTTGCCTGTGATTTTTATGATCGAAAATAATGGGTACGGACTTTCAACACCTAGCAATGAGCAGTTTAAATTCAAGAACTTCATTGATAAGGGACCTGGTTATGGCATGGAAGCGGTTAAGGTTGATGGTAATAACGTATTGGAAGTCTATCATGCGGTAGAAGCAGCATCCAAGAAAATAAGAAAGAAACCGCAACCTATTCTCATGGAGGCAATGACCTTCAGAATGCGCGGCCATGAAGAAGCTTCAGGAACTAAATATGTACCACAGGAACTATTTGATGAGTGGGCTAAAAAAGATCCTGTTAATAATTACGAGGCATATTTATTAAAAGAAGGTGTCATCAATGAACAGGAAGTAGCAGACCTAAGAGCTGAAATAAAGGCTCAGATTAATGAAGGTTTGGATATAGCTTCAAAAGATGTTTATCCTATTGTTAAAGCCCAGGATCAGGTAGATGACATGTTTCAGCAGCATGATCAGCAGCTAATAGAGCCTTCAGGTAAAAAGTCCGACAAAAGGTTTGTAGATGCCATTTCTGATGCGCTTAATCAATCATTGGAGAAATATCCTGAATTGGTCATAATGGGGCAAGATGTTGCTGAATATGGAGGTGTATTTAAGATTACTGAAGGCTTTGTGGATAAATTTGGCAAGGATAGAATTAGAAATACTCCACTTTGTGAATCAGCCATTATTGGTGTCGGTCTGGGCATGAGTATTAAGAAGCAGAAATCAGTAATTGAGATGCAGTTTGCTGATTTTGTTACTTGCGGTTTTAACCAGATTGTCAATAACCTGGCTAAATCTCATTATAGATGGCAGCAAAATGCTGATGTTGTGGTGCGTATGCCTACGGGTGCAGGTGTAGCAGCGGGTCCTTTCCACTCACAATCTAATGAAGCCTGGTTTTTCCATACTCCAGGATTGAAAATTGTATATCCATCTAATCCAGAAGAAGCGAAAGGATTATTAAATGCTGCCATTGAAGATCCTAACCCAGTTATGTTCTTTGAGCACAAAGCACTTTACAGATCAATAACTTCAGAAGTTGCTGATGATTATTACACTACCGAAATCGGAAAAGCCAAAATTATTCAGGAAGGAACTGACCTCACGTTGGTGACTTATGGAATGGGCGTTCACTGGGCAAAAGAAGCAATGAATGATTTTCCTGATATTTCTGTTGAGTTGATTGATTTAAGAACTTTACTTCCTTGGGACAAGGAAACTATAGCAGCTAGTATTAAGAAAACTGGTAAGGTCTTTATTTTTAACGAAGACTGTCTCACAGGAAGTATCAGTGGGGAGATTTCGGCTTGGGTAGCTGAAAATTGCTTTAATGATCTTGATGCGCCTATTATGAGAGAAGGTAGTTTAGATACCCCTGTTCCTTTTAATAGCGAACTGGAAAAAGACTTTCTACCAAAGGAGCGAATAAAAGATAAAATTAAGGCCTTAGCTGAATTTTAATTACTTTAGTAAAATCAGAAAAAGTGTACCATATCTAATAATTATTGGTTTGCTCCTCATTTGTGGAGCAACGCAGGAAAGCTTTGCCCAAATCAGAAGAGGTAAGAACCCTTTAGAAACGGAAAAAATTGATCCACCTAAAATGGATCTTAAAAAGGTGAAAACCAGTAAACGTTCTAAGATTACCAAATGGGATTGGAGTAAAATTATGTGGTTCAAGGCCAGAAAGAGTGATTACGAAACAAAAAAGTATAATCCTGATAAACGGCCAAAGCGCAAAGTTTACAATGAAAAGCCTGAAATACGATCAGAAAGTAGAAAGCCAGGTGAAGGCGCTGTTGAGTTAAAAACACCTCTTATTCCGTATGATACCCGCGTTGCAGAAAAGGGGCCTATTCTTCAGAAAAAAAACAAAGCTAAAAAGCCTAGTGGTAAAGATGTTGGTCCTCGGGTAGATGTCCCTATCATTGGTATTATTAGACCGGAAAAAACACTTCAGAATAAAAAGAAGGATAAAACAGATAGGAAAGTAGATGGCAAAAGACTTTACACTGCTAAAGAAAGTGACAGGCCTAAACCTTATGATTTTGACGAACTTGAAAGTTCAAAAAGAAAGTCCAAACCAACTAAGCTTGATAATGATAAGCTCATGAATTTTCAGGTGGCAGATAAGCCAAAGCCTTATGATGACGATAAACTGATGTACATCACAAAGGAGGATCCTAAGAAGCAAGAAGTTCATGGCAAGCGTTTGTTAGTTTCTGCTCCAGAGAAACCAAAAAAGAGAGAACTTCATGACGACCGGCTACTTGTAGCAGCTCCGGAAAAACCTAAAAAGGCGGAGTTGCATGATGACAGGCTCATGATAACTGTCCCTAAGATTGAACGCTCAAAGTTACATGACGAAAGGTTGCTAACGGTAAAGGAAAGGCAGTACCCATCATCAACTATGAAGCGCATAACTGAAGATATTGCTAAGTATGACGGTGACTATAAGATAACCACTAAAAAGGGTAAAGATTATCATCCTAGTAGTAGGCATTTGTCTGCTTCAAGACATGGTATTCCGTGGTTAAGACGAACTCAGCAAAGCCTGTCAATGTTCTGGTCAAAAATCTGGCCTTGGGATTTGCAACCTTCTTCAGTTACAGAGAAAAAGCCTAAGCTGAGAAGAGATAAGAAAGAGGGGCAAATTTGGGATACGACCGTACACCCTGATGAATGGAATAAGAAACCTGAACAAGCTGAGTCAGGTGAAGAACAATGAAATAACATATGTTAGACTGGAAGAAATTAGACAAGCTGGAAGAACTTGAGCATATAAAAGAATTATCGAAAGAGAAGCCTGTTATTATTTTTAAGCACAGCACAAGCTGTTCTATAAGTGCTATGGCACTTAACAGACTTGAGCGCTCATGGAATGAAACAGAGATGTCGTCTGCTGATGCTTACTACCTCGATTTAATAGCTAATAGAGATGTATCTAATGCTATTGCAGCTGAATTTGGTATAGAGCATCAATCTCCGCAAATTCTTGTCATAAAAAATGGCACGTGCATTTACGACAATTCTCATATGGGAATTAGCTACAGTGATGTAAAGGAGCAGGCACTAGCTTAATGTAGATATATCGAAATTGATAGTTTGCTTGATATCCGGATGAAGACTTTTGGCTACCGGGCAGTTTAAGCCTATTTCTTTTAACTTGTTAATTGATGCTTCATTAAGATCAGTTTTCCAGTCAGCATCTATTTTGATTTCTGCTATTCTTCTAGGGTTTGATGCCATGATTTTGGTCATTTCACATGAAATGGAACCAAGTTCCAATTTGTTTTGGTTAGCATAAATACCCATTACAGTTAGCATACAGCTAACTAGTGATGTAGCAGCTAAATCTGTTGGAGAAAAGTAAGCACCATCACCATTATTATCTTTTGGTGCATCAGTAGTTATTACTTCTCCAGAGTTTAAATGTGTAGCTTTGGTCTTTAGTGAATGCTGGTAATAAATCTTTGCTGTTGCCATAAACTATAAGAGTTTTTTATCGTTTGGGTTAAAAGCTTAAATTTGTAGAATATTAAGTAAAGAATGAACAGATACTTCCTGATTTTATGCTTCATTTTAACAATGCCCTTCTTATCTGTAGGACAGGAAGATGATCCCTTTGATTACGGTCAGGAGTTTCTTTTTGGTGTAAGCACTTCAACCAATAGTGGTTTTATATCTGGTGCTTTTTTCAGATACAGTGCTAAGCAGACCGATAGGATTCTACAAACTTACGGGATAGAATTTGCCAATATACGTCATCCGCAAGAAAGAAAAGTGCAAAGCAATTTTTATGGTTCTAATATTTACGAAGGTAAAGAGAACTATTTGATGAGTATGCGCTTAATGTACGGATACGATGCGTTATTATTTAAAAAAGCTGACAGAAAAGGAGTACAGATAAATGCAGTAATGGCAGGAGGCCCATCAGTAGGTTTTATTTCACCTTATTATTTGAGAGGTGAATCGGGCGAATTGCTCCAATATTCAGAATACTTATCAAACCCTCAAGGTATTATAGGCGCAGCAAATTATTTCGCTGGATTTGGTGAAATGGATGCTACAGTCGGACTTAATTTAAGGTTATCTTTGTTGTTCGAATTTGGAACCTTTAAGAGTAGTATTACTGGTTTTGAGGTTGGAGGAGTAGCAGAGTATTTTGCACAAGAGGTTGAGATTGTACCTACAGGAACAAAAAATTATAATTTTTACCCTGCTTTATTTTTGAGCATTCTTTTTGGCTCAAGGAAATAGATTTAAAAAGAGAAAGGATAATTGATATGATAGATTTACCGGTTGTAAGTAAAGAGGAAAAGAAAAAATCAAAAAAGCCGGATTGGTTGAGAGTAAAGCTGCCAGTTGGTAAAGAATATGCGAATGTTCGTAAGCTGGTTGATGAACATAATTTACATACGATCTGCGAAAGTGGTAATTGCCCGAATATGGGTGAGTGCTGGGGAGCAGGAACAGCAACCTTTATGATTTTAGGTAATGTGTGTACCAGAAGTTGTTCGTTTTGCGCAGTAGCAACTGGTCGACCGCCAGAGTATGATGAGCAGGAGCCACTTCGAGTAGCTGAGGCTATTCAGAAAATGGGAGTAAAACATGCTGTTTTAACGTCAGTAAATAGAGATGAGCTTAAAGATAGAGGCGCTGAAATATGGTATCAGACAGTGGTGAAAACTAAAGAACTATCTCCTGAAACTACAATCGAAACCTTAATACCTGATGTAAAAGGTAAGTGGGATGCTTTATACAGAATGATTGAAGCAGGTCAGGAAGTTGTTTCTCACAACGTAGAAACTGTTCCTAGTTTATATAGAAGAGTTAGGCCTCAGGCTAAGTATCAAAGAAGCCTTGATCAAATCAAACTAACTAAAGAGTACGGCAAGCGAACTAAGACAGGCATAATGGTAGGTTTAGGAGAAACACAGGATGAAATGTTTGCTGCGATGGACGATTTAGTAGCTCATGGTTGCGATATTTTAACAGTGGGTCAATATCTTCAGCCAACAAAAAGACACCACGAAGTCATAGAATATGTGCATCCTGAAGTTTTTGATATGTATAGAGAGGAAGGATTAAAACGAGGACTTAAGTATGTTGAGTCAGGTCCTTTGGTAAGATCGTCATACCATGCTGAGCGTCATGTAAACGTTCCTATCTAAATATTTTTTAACAAAATACTGTAGCCATTGTATTTATATTGTATTATGAATGCAGTGGCTTTTTTTGGTCCTATACTTTTTATTTCTTAGAAATATATGCAAGACAACCTCATCATCACTTTAGAGAATTTGAAAATCAGCAATTATCGTTCTCTAATCTCTTCCATGAAAAAGGCCTATGAGGGCTGGGATGACCTCTGGGAGGAAAAACACATCGAAACACTTATTAATAAATTTCCTGAAGGACAACTATGTGTGCTTGTTAATGGACAGGTGGCCGGTTGCGCACTTTCAATCATAGTGGATTATGAAAAATTTGGTGATAAGCATACCTACCCTGAAATAACTGGGAATGAAACCTTTGAAACGCATGATGATGAAGGTGATGTGCTTTATGGAATAGATGTTTTTGTTCATCCTGACTATAGAGGCATGAGAGTAGGAAGAAGGATGTACGATGCACGAAAGGATCTAGCAGAGCAATTAAACCTCAAATCTATTTTAGCTGGTGGAAGACTACCAAGCTATAGAGAGCATGCCGATAAGTTATCACCAAAGCAATATATTCAGAAAGTAAAGAATAAGGAATTGTATGATGCTACCTTGTCATTTCAGCTGTCTAATGATTTTCATGTTAAGAAAGTTATAAAAGGCTATCTGCCTGGCGATAAAGAGTCGATGGATTATGCTGCTCTCATAGAGTGGAATAATATTTTTTATGAACCATCTGATAAGCTGGTTGACTTACCTAAAACTGTTATTCGGCTGGGTTTGGTGCAATGGCAAATGAGGCCTACGCCATCTTTAAGAGCTATGCAAGAACAAATTGAATTCTTCGTAGATGTGGTTAGTGGCTATAAATGTGACTTTATATTATTTCCTGAGCTATTCAATGCCCCTTTAATGGCTGAGTTTAACCATATGGATGAGCCAAGTGCCATTCGTGAGTTAGCCAAATACACAGAGCCTTTAAGGGAGATTTTCCAGGAGTATGCCATTAATTACAATGTGAACATTATCACCGGAAGTATGCCGGTTATGTTCAGAGGGAAATTATATAATAAAGGATTTCTGTGCAGAAGAGATGGTACTTACGAAACTTATGAAAAAATACATATGACACCTGCAGAGGTAAGTGCCTGGGGAATGAGTGGAGGAAAAAAGATAGAAACCTTTGACACTGATTGTGGCAAAATAGGAGTCAATATTTGTTATGATGTAGAGTTTCCAGAATTAAGTAGGCTTATGGCAGATGAAGATATGAAGATTCTGTTCGTACCTTTTCTTACGGACACTCAAAATGGCTACATGAGGGTAAGGCATTGTGCCCAAGCCAGAGCGATTGAGAATGAATGTTACGTGGCAATAGCGGGTAGCGTAGGTAACCTGCCTAAGGTTAATAATATGGATATTCAGTTTGCTCAATCAGCAGTTTTCACTCCTTCAGATTTTGCTTTTCCTACAAATGCTGTTAAGGCAGAAGCTACTCCTAATACTGAAATGACGCTTATAGCTGATGTTGATGTAGATTTATTAAAGGAACTTCATACATATGGCAGTGTTAGAAATTTGAATGATAGAAGAAAGGACTTATATTCACTAAAAAAGAAGAGTCAGTAGTGCAGTTAGAAGAATTTAAGAGTTTAACCCTGTTTAAAAGAATTAAGGAGCTTTATGTGGAAGGAGAGTTTATTACTTCCATCAGATACTATCGATATAAAGTCAACCTATTTTTATTGCATGGATTTTATGTAGAGGCTTTCTATCATCCTAAAACTGACAGAATAGAGAAAATAACTCCTTTTAACGCTAACAACAGTCGTAGAAAATTTTATACCGACCAGATTAAATTACCTAAAGATTTATTCCATCAAACACCTGATTAATGGCGCTTATTGATTTAAGAAGTGATACCGTAACAAAGCCAACTTTAGCCATGAAAGAAGCAATGATGGAGGCACAAGTGGGCGATGATGTTTTTCAGGAAGACTCTACAGTTATTGCTCTGGAACAAAAGACAGCTGACTATTTTGGTATGGAAGCCGGTATTTTCTGTCCATCAGGTACTATGACCAACCAAATAGCAATAAGACTACACACTCAGCCACAGTCTGAAGTGATATGCGATGAGAAATCACACATCTATTTATATGAGGGAGGAGGTATCGCTTATAATTCTTTATCCTCAGTAAGATTGTTGCAAGGTGACCGTGGCAGGTTAAATGCTGAGATGATTGCTGATCAGATTAATAATCCTGATGATATACATGCAGCAGTTACATCATTGGTGTCTTTGGAAAATACTGTTAACAAAGGAGGAGGATGCTTTTATGATATAAAAGATATTAAAGCCATCAGTAGCTTGTGCAAAACACATAATTTACCTCTTCATTTAGACGGAGCCCGGGTTTTTAACGCTTTGGTGTCCTCAGGGGATAATCCAAAGGACTATGGTCAATATTTCGATACTATCTCTATTTGCCTATCAAAAGGATTGGGCTGTCCTGTTGGCTCAGTGCTGTTAGGGAGTGAATCAACTATAAAGAAAGCCAGAAGAATAAGGAAGGTTTTAGGCGGTGGAATGAGGCAGGTAGGTTTTTTAGCTGCTGCCGGCATATATGCGCTTGATCATCATATCAACAGATTGGTTGAAGACCATATTAGGGCAAGGCTACTTGGTGAAGCCCTACAGTCACAAAGCTTTGTTGAATATGTGCTTCCTGTTGATACTAATATCGTTATTTTTAGACTTTCTGATAAGCAGCTAGCTACTGACTTTGTAGCTAAACTACAAAAGCATGGTGTTTTAGCAGTTCCATTTGGTAAACACGATGTCCGTTTTGTTACGCATCTCGATTTTAATGATGCACAGCTGGCGCAAACTTTAACAGTTCTGAAGTCAGCGGTTTAATTTCAAGCCATCTAGTATAAATTATCATCTTTTCTTATTGTTTAGGTTTATTCTTAACCTGTTTTCGTTATTTTAATGTGATTCATGTGTTTTTAGGTTTTAATTTTAACTTGATTGATTTATTATTGTAAGATATTCAATTATTAAGGTTAAAAAATAAACCAGTTTTATGTCAGTTTTTGAAAATACGGTGAATGCAGGTGAAAAAATAAGCCAAACAGCAATGTTAGAGCTTACTACCAGCAATGTATGGATGATGTTATGTATAGCTTTAGTGTTTATTATGCATTTGGGCTTTGCATGTGTTGAATCAGGTTTTACACAATCAAAGAATACGGTAAATATTCTGTTTAAGAATACCCTTACGCCTGCTATTGGATTGGTGTCTTACACTATTTTAGGATTTAATTTAATGTATCCTGATTTCGCAGATGGACCTGGGTGGTTTGACTTTTCAGGGTTCTTCTTAAATGACAACTTAGGACTGGCTTATAATCCTTCATTTACCTATTGGACTTCATTTTTATTTCAAGCTATGTTTGCTGCTACAGCAGCTACAATTGTTTCGGGAGCAGTGGCAGAAAGGGTTAAAATTTCAGCTTATTTGATATTTACTATATTATTTGTTGGTTTTGTTTACCCTGCAATTGGTAGCTGGACCTGGGGGGGTGGTGCTCTAGGTGATATGGGTTTTTATGATTTTGCCGGCTCAACATTAGTGCATGCTGTTGGCGGTTGGGGTGCCCTAGCCGGAGTAATTGTCTTAGGTCCCAGATTAGGTAAATATGTAAACGGAAAAGTGGTCGACAAACCAGGTTCTAGTGTGCCATTGGCTACAATTGGTGTCTTCTTATTGTGGTTTGGATGGTTTGGTTTTAATGGTGGTTCTGTTCTTTCTGCTGATCCTGCAAAAACATCTTTAGTGTTGGTTAATACTTCATTGGCAGCAGCTGCCGGTGCTTTAGGTGGGTTTTTGATGGGTTATATAGCTTTTAAAAGACTTGACTTAGGCATGGTTTTAAATGGAGTGCTGGCTGGACTGGTTGGTATAACAGCAGGTGCTGATCTAATGCTGCCGGGTTCTTCTTTATTAATTGGATTTATAGCTGGAGTTTTAGTCGTTCTCTCGGCAATGACTTTAGATAAATTAAAGCTAGATGATGCCGTAGGTGCAATTTCTGTTCATCTAACCTGTGGCATTTGGGGTACTTTGGTAGTTGGTATTTTTGGAGATAAGGCCGGTTGGTCTCAATTTGTAGATCAATTGACTGGTGTAGCCATTTGTGGAGCAGCAGCTTTTGGCTCAGCTTTTTTAATATTTTTCTTGCTAAAGAAAACTATCGGTGTCAGGGTTTCTGCAGAGCATGAAACTCAAGGTCTGGATAGTCATGAGCATGGTATAAGAGGTTATACGATTACGCATGAATAGAATTTTATTTGCTGAGTAATTCCACACACAAATTATTAGGGCCTGAATAGTATTCGATGAATATGGAGTCAGGCTCTATTTTATTTTCATAACTGTATTCTTTTAGGTTGGAGAGCATATCGTCAGGGGTAGGCATAACAAGAACATTTGCCTCAATACAAGCTTTTACACTATTAGGAGCTTCAATTTTTCTTACTTCCCAATCTTCAATTTTTAAAGTAGTGTTTGATTCTTTTAATAAGATTCCAATAAAATTGAAGACTTCTCCTGTCTCCTCATTTGCCTCGCCATAATATACTATCGCTATGGCACTGGCTTCACTTTCTTTTTCTACCAAATCTCGTGCTTTCATGAAGGCATTCTTTAAGGAGTCAGAGCCTAATGTGCTTTTTATTTCTTTACCATAAATATAAATGAGTGGCTTGTTATTTATGGTTTGATCTGCTGATTTAAACCCTCCTAAAATAGCATAAACAACAGTTGAAATAGTAATTAATATAGCTAGTGTAATAAACAGTTTCTTGCCCATCTTGCTTTAATCTTTTGAGTTGGTAAAATTATGATTTCCTGTC
Organism: Marivirga atlantica; assembly: GCF_016734805.1. GTDB lineage: Bacteria > Bacteroidota > Bacteroidia > Cytophagales > Cyclobacteriaceae > Marivirga > Marivirga atlantica. Next base: position 493,102 of record NZ_JAERQG010000004.1, on the reverse strand, counting down.
TGATAATGATCAATAAATTTATCAGTTTTGTCATTAATTAAAATCTATGATATGCCCATTTCAATAGAAACTGTGAGAGTAGGTAAGAGGTATCGTCTTATTAATTATAATGAAGAACATGAGTTTGATGTTATAAAAGCTGTAGATCAGAAGGATTTTCTATGTAAGGATATCAATAGTCTTGAACAGTTTAAGCTAAGTGAGTTAACGGCTTATGGGAAGGGTAAAGACTATGATTTTTATGCACTGAATGATTAAAATACTTTCTATAGACTAACCTTTAACAGCCCCACTTGCATGTAAGTTAATTGAACTATATGCAGATCAAACGATTGCTTAGCAATCTAATGTTACCGTATCATTTATTTCTTTAAAACTGCATTTTTTTAAGATTATAGTATTGATAAGTACGACAAACAGCAAATATTTAAACTGAAAGTTAGTGTTTTTTGAGTGGAAAATATTACATACGGTTATTTGTTCTTACATTAAATCTTAGCTTTTTTAAAGATTAATTAAGCAAGCAGTCACTAAAACTATAGTTTTTCAGATAATAATAATTTAATCCCAATAAAATAGCCTTTAAGTGTTGAAAAACAAGGGTTTAACGATTCTATGTGGTTTAAGTCCAAAAAAACAGGTATTATATTTTATTGATAAAAGATTGTATCATATCTTTATAGCCTAATTAAAATGAAAACTATCAACATTATGCCAGTTTAAGATAATGTTGGATTTTCCTGAAAAAAATTACACTAAGTGAAGCGGGAACTATTGATCATTGATGATGATGAGCCGATGAGGCTTTTGATAGATTATTTATTGAAAGATAAGTATAGAGTGACTTTCAAAGATAATGGACTATCAGGTATGAAATACCTGGCTGAAGGTAATATGCCCGATGTAATACTTTGTGATTTTGTTTTACCAAAAATGAATGGATTTGATTTTCTTAGCAGTCTATCTAATAGTGGTATTTTTGCCGACATTCCATTTGTTATGATGTCATCCAGAGTTGATGAACACTTTAAAAAGCAGTGTAAGGAAAAGGGTGCAAGTGGGTTTCTAGAAAAGCCTTTTGATCCACCTCAATTATTTGAGATGTTGGATTCAATATTAACAAAAGCAAAGGTACAAAGTGCAAGAAGAACGAGTTAACAAAAAATCAGAATACAATGGATTTCTATAATGAACATGCAGCTAATCTAAATTCAGATTTAAACTTCAATAAAAAGAGAGTTCTTGTAAAAGAAAAACAGGAAGTTCAGAAGTTTAATCAGCGTATTCTTTGCGTAAATTATAATGCTTCCGAGGAGTGTGTTGGTCGTTATTTTACTGAAACCAAGCACATGACTCCAACAGAGTCTGTAAAATATTTGGAGCATGTGGCTTCTGCTGAATCACCTGATGCAATCATTTATACGTCTGAATATAATGACAGACTGTTTTATGAAAACTTAGTTAAACTAGCTTACCTATTAAAAGAACGAAATTTTAATACCCCAATCATCATCGTTAATAATGATGCCGATAAGGATTTTAAAAAGAAAATTTTGCAGTTTGGAGCTGATGACTGTATCAGTTCAAATTTTGAGCCTGAAAAGCTGAACTATTGGATAGATTTCTTAAAGCTATTTAAGAAGCTGGCTAAAGAAAATAGCACTGAGAAGGATCAATTCTCAGATGTGAAAATCTCATTTGAAAAAAGAATGTTTGATATTTTGGTTTCAGGAGTATTGTTGTTAGTAGCTAGCCCTATCATGTTGTTGATTGCGCTAATAATTAAGCTTGAATCTAAAGGTCCTGTTTTTTACATCTCTAAAAGAGCAGGTATGGGTTATAAAGTGTTTAACTTCCTCAAGTTTCGTTCAATGAGTACAGGTGCTGATAAGGAGCTTAGTAAGTTGCTTCACCTCAATCAATATAGTGGTGGGGTAGAAGTTAAAGACGAAAACGGTTCTAATCCTGTATTCTTCAAAATAAAAAATGATCCTCGTATAACCAGATTTGGCAAGTTTTTGAGGGATACAAGTCTTGATGAATTACCACAATTAATTAATGTGCTGAAAGGAGATATGTCAATTGTAGGCAATAGACCTTTACCGCTTTACGAAGCACAGCAGCTTACTAAAGATCAAGCTGCACTTAGGTTTATGGCTCCAGCAGGAATTACCGGCTTATGGCAGGTAACAAAAAGAGGGAAGTCTGAAATGTCAGAACAAGAAAGAATTGATTTAGATATGTCTTATGCTAAAAACCATTCTTTTATGTTCGATATTAAATTACTTTTGAAAACTGTGCCAGCCTTATTTCAGGAAGAAGCAGTTTAATTTTAGAAAGAGGTTTTCCCAGGTAATTATCTAAGAGTATCTACGTGCAGATTTTATTGACAGTAATAGAGTATATTTTAATTATTTATGCTCTTTATGTGAGTATTTACACATTTGTTTTAGGCGGTTCTAGTATTTTCTATAAGCTCCCCTCTTATCTTTATAATAAGCCTAAATCAAAGTTTGCCGTACTAATACCCGCTTATAAAGAAGATGGAGTAATAATTAGTGTGGCCCAAGATGCCCTTGAGCAGGACTACCCAGCTGAATTATATGATGTGGTAGTTATCGCTGATTCGCTCAAACCTGAAACTTTAATAAAGCTACATGCACTCCCCATAAAGTGTATAGAAGTAAGTTTTGAAAAAAGCACTAAAGTAAAAGCGCTGAACAAAGCGCTTTCTTCATTATCAAATGATTATGATTATGCAGTAATTCTGGATGCCGATAATCTCATGGAAAGCAAGTTTCTGGCTAAAATTGAGGAGTTGCATGTTCAAAAAGGATTTCAAGCTATCCAAGGTCAAAGAGCCTCAAAAAATGATGATACTACTTTATCATTTCTTGATGGCTTAAGTGAAAACATCAATAATAATATTTACGGAAAAGGTAGTGTTGTTTTGAATATGTCTGCTTCTTTAAAAGGTTCAGGCATGTCCTTTGATTTTAATTTGCTTAAAGATAACCTGGCAGAAATGGAATCAATTGGAGGCTTTGATAGAGAGTTGGAGTTACGGTTGGTACAGAGTGGCCACAAGGTTTACTACGCTCATAATGCCATTGTTAAGGATGAGAAGGTTGAGAAAACGGAAGTTTTTGAGAATCAAAGAAAGCGATGGATATCAAGTCAGTACTTCTATCTGAGGAAATTTTTCTGGAAAGGGATCGGTGCCTTTTTTACTTTAAGGATCACCTTATTTAACAGTATTGTTTTAAGAAATCTACAGCTACCTCGGCTAATTAATATTGGATTAATAAATCTACTCGGCATATTGGCTATTGCTATTAATTCTGTAAATCAGTTGTTTAATGCTGATTTATGGTTGTTGAATATTGTTCTTCTTGACTTGGGTGTTATGCTTTCTATTTCAAGAGAATATTATTCTTTTAAGTTGGTAAAATCTGTTTTCATGTTGCCAGTCATTTTCTTGAAAATGTTTGGGCTCCTATTTAAGCTCAAAGGTGCCAACAAAAAATTCATTCATACGCCACACGGTAGTACGGAAAATGTAAAGCAACAGTAATGGAACAGCCTTTAATAAGCATAATAAGTGTCCATTATAATCAGTTAGAGCTGACAAGAGCTTTTTTGGAGAGCCTTAGGTTGTTGACTTATAAAAACATTGAAATTATTGTTATTGATAATGGTAGTACCAAGGAGCCTGTAAAGCCTTTAATCAAGGATTTTCCTGAAGTACAGTTTATAGTAAATCAAGAGAATTTAGGTTTTGCAGGAGGTAATAATCTGGGTATTAAGGTGGCAAAAGGAGATTATCTTTTATTCTTAAATAATGATACAGAACCAGCGCCAGACTTTATTGATCCTTTACTTAAAGTTTTTAGGGAGAATGAGCTAGTTGGTATGGCTTCCCCTAAAATTATTTATCACGGAACAAATAAAATACAATTTGTAGGTAGTGGAAGTATAAATCCTTATACAGGAAGAAGCTTTAGAGAGTATTTTAAGGAAGAGGATAATAACGATTTTAATTTCTCAAAGCCTACAGAAATGCTACATGGGGCGGCTCTAATGGTACGAAGAGAAGTAATAGAGAAAATTGGTCTAATGCCGGAAGTTTACTTTCTGTATTACGAAGAGGTCGATTGGTGTAGTAGTGCCAAAAAGCTCGGTTATGAACTGTGGATAGTTGCTAGTTCTGTAGTATACCATAAAGAGTCAATGTCAATTGGTAAGAATAGCCCTTTTAAGACTTACTATATGACCAGGGGCAGAATACTTTATTTAAGGAGAAATACCGAAGGCCTTAAGAAATTAAGCTGGATTGTTTTCTATGTTGCTCTTACAATACCGAAGAACCTTCTAAATTATCTTTTAATGCGTGATTTTAAGAATCTTAAGTCTTTCATTAGAGGAGTGAGATGGAATCTTACCAATAAAACATCAGTAAACTAAATGAGTAAAGTTTTGAATATAGGAATAGAGGCGCAACGAATATTTCGTAAAAAAAGATACGGAATGGACATTGTTGCTATTGAAACTATTAAAGCTTTACAACAGATTGATACCGTAAATCAATATTATATTTTCAGCAGAGTTGGAGAAAAAAGTGTAGAAGATATTTTTCCGGATTTAAATGATAATTTTCATTTCGTTTTATTTGGGAGTGGTGACTATGTAACCTGGGAGCAATTTCTTTTACCAAAAAAGATTCAGGATTATGATCTTGACTTGCTGCATTGTACGGCAAATACTGCTCCTTTGAAGCTCAAGGTGCCACTTTATTTGTTATTACATGATATTATTTATTTAGAGAAACTCTATTTCAATAAAGGTAGCTGGTACCAGCGTTTAGGTAATTTATATAGAAGCGTAATAGTGCCCAAAATTGTGCCTAGGGCAAAGAGAATAGGAACAGTTTCGAACTATGAACGACAAAAGATAATAGCTGAGTTTAATCTTGATGAAGAAATAATTCAGACATATCATAATGCGTACAGTGATCACTTTAGATTAATCTCGAAAGATGATAAAAAGCTATTGGCCGTTAAAAAGGAGCACAAACTTCCTGAGGATTTTTTATTACTTTTTTTTAATGAGGATCCGCGTAAAAACTTTGTTAAAGCAATTGAAGCCTATATCTCTTTAAGAAGAGCTGGCTTAACAATACCATTATGTATTTTGAATGCAAGTACGAGTCGGGTAAAGCATTTTTTTGATAGGAATAATGCCGCACAGTACTGGCAAGACGTTATTTGCATAAGTTACCTTGATAATTCAGAACTCGTGTACTTTTATAACCTAGCCAAGGTTTTTCTTTTTATTTCAACACGAGAAAGCTTTGGAATTCCTGTGCTTGAGGCAATGGCTAGTGGAACACCGGTAATTACATCAAATTCTTCTTCATTGCCAGAGGTGGCTGGAGATGCAGCACTTAAAGTAGATCCTGATAATGTCGAAGAAATCGCTGAAGCACTTGAATTATTATTGACAAATCAAGATAAACATCTGACATTAACAAAAGCAGGGTTTGAGCGAGTGAAACAATTCAGTTGGCAAGCAACGGCTCAAAAATGGTTAAACACATACAAAGCTATAGCGCGTGAAACAGTTTTGCCATAATGCCTTTCAACTATATTTACTAATACAGGCTACTTTCTTAGGGGTCAATTTTTCTTATGCGCAACTGAAACCAAAAATTCAGATCATTGAAGCTGAGCAGTTTAGTTTTAGGAAGATTGCTGAATTGCCAACTGTTATTAATGAGGCTTCAGGCTTAGCTATTTACGATAAGGACAGTCTTTTTTGGACTCATAATGATGGCGGCAAATCCATTCTATATGGAATTGATTCTAAAGGTGAGATTAGGAAAACCATCCATTTGAAAAATAAGAATAAAGGATGGGAAGATCTGGCTATCGACAGTGAAGGAAATTTCTACATTGCAGCCACGGGCAATAATAGAAATGACAAAAAGGACCTGAAGGTTTACAAATTGCCCCCCTTATCTACTATTGATCATCCCATATCTTTAGCTGAGCCTATTAGTTTTCGGTATGAAGATCAGTTAACCTATCCTGCCAAACCTGAAAACGCAAACTTTGATTGTGATGCCTTAATAAGTATAAGAGATTCACTCTACCTATTTACAAAAAACAGAACTGATCCTTATAATGGGATTATTAACATATATGCGCTTCCAAAAAAGACTGGAACTTACCAGGCAAAAAAGGTGGATAGCTTTAAGCTGGATGGTGCGGCCATGGATAACTGGATAACTGGTGCAGATATAAGCAAAGATGGTTCTTTAATTGCCCTGCTTTTTCATAATAAAATCTTGTTCATCGAAAAATCTCACACAGAAAAGGTGAGTGAAGGGAATTTTTACCAGTTAAATTTAGGGCACTTTTCTCACAAAGCGGGTATCTGTTTTACCGCCAAAAATGAAATCTATATTGTTGATGAAAATGAGCTCAATTTGCTGGGAGGAAATATTTATCATCTTAACATTCAATATTTTATAAAATAAATTAAATATTTTCTTAAGTTTACAATATTATTGAATATTACTTATTTCTTGAATTTGGGTGGTTCGAGATATAAACGAATGATAGTAGCAGGTAATTTACAGAATACCCATTGTTGTAAATTTGGTCGAAAAAAAATCATAAGTTAAGATAACCGACTTTTTAGTATTAAATATCTTTTTGTCGCTATTCCTTTTCTAAACTATTAACCTTAGATGAACCCTTTTTACAGCAATTTTAGCAGACTCGTATGTGGGATTATTTTATCTATTCTATCCCTAAATGTTTATGGTCAAAATCAGGTAGCCAAAGTAACTCCAGATGGCACATGGTATTATGAATATTTACCTGCTGACTATAATAATAACACTGATGATTATCCCATAATGTTTTTCTTTCATGGTTTAGGGGAGAGGGGTAATAATGAAAGTGATTTAACCAAAGTTGCTAAAAATGGACCTCCATTACATGTTAAAAACGGAACTGATTTCCCTTTTATATTGATCTCCCCGCAATTAAAAACGAATTTAGGTAATTGGCCGCCTAATTATATGGATGAGGTGGTGGAGCACATATTTGCAAGTGATCTTCGAATTGATTTAAATAGAGTTTATATAACTGGTTTAAGCCTTGGCGGAGGTGGTGCCTGGTTTTATGCGCAGCGTTTTCCTGAAAAAATAACTGCAGTAGCTCCTGTTTGTGGTAGTAGAAATAACACCAGCGAAGCCTGCAATATTGCTGCTGAAAATATTCCTGTTTGGGCATTTCATGGTGATGCCGATGGTACTGTAAGCGTTAACAAAACAATTAATATGATTGATGCCATTAATGCTTGTACGCCAGCTATCGATCCCACAGCTAGAATTACTATTTATGAAGGTGTAGGGCACAACTCTTGGTCGAGAGCTTATAGAACTGATAATTCATTACATGACCCTAATATTTATCAGTGGTTTATGTCGCACAGCAAATCAAGTTTATCAGTTTCAGCTGGTAATGACAGAACGATCAATTTACCGACAAATACCGTTAATTTAACTGCTACAATTAATGCGGCAGCTGCAATTAGCACCAGGTTATGGACTAAGGTTTCAGGTCCTTCAGGGGCTTCCTTGTCAAATACAACAACAAATACTTTGACTGTCTCGAACTTGGTAGCTGGTATTTACACTTTTCGTTTTACCGCCACTGATGCCAACGGAGCAAGTGCGGCTGATGACGTGAAGGTCACTGTGGTTAATTCAAATAGCAGTCCAACTGCTAATGCAGGAAATGATTTACAGATTCAGCTTCCTACTAATTCTGCCACAATAAATGGTTCAGGAAGTGACAGTGACGGAACGATTTCAAGCTATTCATGGATAAAAACTTCCGGTGGTACGGCTACGCTTTCAAATGCTACAACTGCCAATTTAAATGTTACTGGCTTGGTTCAAGGAAATTATACATTTGAATTGACTGTGACAGATAATGATGGTGCAACGGCCAGCGATGAGATGAATCTTCAAGTGTTGGCTGCTGCTAATGCTTCACCTACAGCTAATGCCGGACCAGACAAAAATATTCAGTTGCCAGTCAATACAGTAAATCTTAATGGTACCGGCACCGATACCGATGGAACAATTGCTACATACCTTTGGGAAAAATTTTCAGGTGGTTCAGTAACACTATCAAATACTTCTACAGCTACAGCTACAGCTACAAATCTTACAGCAGGTATTTATGAGTTCAAGTTAACAGTAACAGATGATGATGGAGCTAGCGCTTCGGATAGAGTTAAAGTGACCGTTTCAGCAGCCAATCAGGTTCCTACAATTACCATTAGCAACAATCCGGTCAATATTACTTTACCAACTTCTAGCACAACTTTATCAGCTACTGCTAATGACCCTGATGGTAGTATAGCTTCAAGGTTATGGGAGCAACAAAGTGGACCGTCTTCCTCGTCTATAGCTAATCCTAATAATTTAACAACAACAGTTAGCGGTCTTTCTTCAGTTGGAGAATATGTTTTTTCATTAACAGTTACTGATGATCAGGGTGCAAGTAATTCTGAAACAGTTTCTGTAATTGTTGCAGCGGAAGAAGTGAATACACCTCCTACAGTTAGTGCCGGAGAGGATAAGTTCATCACTTTACCTACAAATTCCATCTCTTTAACGGGTACTGCCAGTGATGCCGATGGTACTATTACTGAAGTTAGATGGAGTAAGGTGGCAGGGCCAGCTGTCAATTTAGCTGGTGTAACAACCTATCAATTAGATTTAACAGGTATGGTTGAAGGTAGCTATAGGTTTAGGTTTAGAGCTACTGATGACGATGGTGATCAAAATACAGATATTGTCGAGGTTATTGTGGCACCAGAAGAGGTGAATGCTGTTCCTACTGTTTCAGCAGGTGCCGATGTTGAATTAACCTTGCCTGAGAATACTGCTGATATAACAGCCACAGCTTCTGACTCAGACGGTACAATTGCATCTTATTTATGGAGTCAGGTTTCAGGGCCTGGTGGTATCACAATTGCCGGAGCTGATTCACCTACCTTGATGCTTTCTGATTTAGTTGAAGGTGTATTCGAATTTTCAATTGCAGTTACAGATGATGATGGTGCACAATCAACAGATGAAGTGCTAATTACAGTATATGCACAAAATGTACCACCCACAGTTAATGCGGGAAATGACATAACTATCACTCTACCTTTGGATTCTGCAGAAGTAAGTGGTTCAGCTTCTGACTCGGATGGTGAAATCGCATCATATCTATGGGAGCAAGTGTCTGGACCTTCTACTGCCACAATCGTATTTCCAGATTCATCGCTATTAAAGGTTACCGATCTTGTAAGCGGAAACTACACATTTAAGTTATCCGCCACTGATGATGATGGGGATGTTTCTTCTGACAATTTAAAAATTACTGTAAATGAACCAGATAATGAAAGTCCTGTAGTAAGCGCTGGCACTGATAAAACCATTCAATTACCAGTTAACAGTTTAAATCTGCAGGCCACAGAGAGCGATTCAGATGGTACAATAGCCTCTAGGCAATGGCAGCAAATAAGCGGACCTACAGCTGCTACTTTAACAAATGCTAATACGAAAACGGTAACAGTGTCAGACTTAGTGGAGGGATCATATACATTTGAGTTTATGGCAACAGATGATGATGGCGCTCAGGGGGTAGATGATGTAATGGTTGTTGTACAACCAGAAGCCCAAAATCAACCACCTGTTGTTGCAGTTGGTGAAACACAGTCGTTAACATTACCAACCAATAGTACTGTTTTGGAGGGTTCTGCATCTGATGCTGACGGTACAATTGCTAGCTACAGCTGGGTTAAGTTTAGCGGGCCAGATGCAACACTAACTAATGAAAATACTTCGAATCTGACATTGACTAATTTAGTGGCCGGCTCATATGTTTTTAGACTAACAGCTACAGATGATGACGGAGCAAGTGCCAATGCCAATGTTCAGGTCTTTGTTTTGCCGGAAACGGTTAATCAGTCTCCGGTTGCAAATGCAGGAGATAACAAACTAATTTTGCTTCCTCAAAACATAACAACCATTGTTGGTGGTGGTACGGATAATGATGGTACCATTGTAAGTTACTCATGGGAGCAGATCTCAGGACCAAATCTTACTTTGCAAAACACAGACAATAGTACATTAACAGTGTCTGATTTAGTGGAAGGCGTTTGTGATTTCAAACTTACTGTTACTGATGATGATGGTGCTATTTCCTCTGATGAAATGACTTTAACTATTTCTAATGAGGCAGTCAACATACCACCTAATGCTGATGCTGGTCCAGATTTATCAACTATTTTACCGATAAACACTTTGGTAATTAATGGATCAGGATCTGATCAGGATGGACAGGTCGTGAGTTATAGTTGGACGAAGGTGTCCGGTCCAAGTGTAAGCTTATCAAACACAAGTACTACAACTTTAAATACCTCCAATCTTGTAGAAGGGGTTTATGTTTTTCAACTGAAAGTTACTGATGACGATGGTGCTACTGATACAGATAGAGTTAATGTGAATGTATTTTCAGCTGAAACTAACCAAAATCCAACAGTTGATGCTGGTGCTGACCAGAGCATTCAGTTACCTGACAATTCCATAACACTAACCGGTACAGCTAATGATGCTGACGGAAGTATAGCAAATGTTATTTGGGAAAAAGTAAGTGGAGGTACTGCTACATTGGCTAATGAAAGCACGTTAAATTTAGAATTGTCTGATTTAGTTGCTGGAAACTATGTGTTTAGATTAACTGCTGAAGATGATGATGGAGTTTCAGTATCTGATGAAACGAATTTATCTGTACTTGAAGAAGAAGCCAATTTACCGCCTACTGTTAATGCTGGTCCAGATATATCAATCCAGTTGCCTGACAATTCAGTTACAATAACACCAACTGTTAGTGACCCTGATGGTGACGCACTCACATACAGGTGGGCAAAAGAGAGTGGTCCTTCAGTATCGATAACAGGTGAGAATAGCTTGACGGTAAGCCTCACAGAATTAGTGGAAGGAAGCTATCTGTTCAAATTTACTGCAACTGATCCAGATGGAGAAAGGGGGATAGATAGAGTGATAATTGATGTATTGTCAGAAGAAATATTGCAGCCCCCTATTGTAAATGCAGGTCCTTTAACAACTGTTCAACTTCCTGAAGATGAGGCTATTTTAAGTGGGGAAGTGGCTTCTGATGGAACTATTGTATCCGTAGAATGGGAACAAATATCCGGTCCTGCTCCTGCGATATTGAGTAATGTTAATACTTTGAATTTAACTGTAAAGGGATTAATTGAAGGGACATATAACTTTAGGCTATCTGCCGTGGATGATCAAGGTCAATCAGCTTTTGATGAGACTGAAATTATAGTTTACCCTGAAGAAGAGGTAGATATACCACAACCACCAACTCTTGAATTGGATAACGATATTCTAGTGCAACTACCACAGGAGGTAATTGAGGTTAATGCTTTGGCTAACTCACCAGATGGCCTTATTACTAATTATGTATGGGAACAACTAACAGGTCCTTCAGAACTCAGCATTAGTCCTGATAGTGCTGCAAATATCGAGGTCACAAATTTCATAACCGGAGCTTATTATTTGAGATTAACGGTTTTTGATGCTTTGGATTCCACCGTTTCAAAAATAACAAGGATTACTGTTTTGGAGGAAGAGGAACTGGCAAGACCAAGAAGAATATTTTCTCCTAATAACGATGGGATAGATGATGTGTGGAATATTGAAGGTGCCGAAGAGCTTACGGATTGTACAGTAAGAATCATAAACTCCCGCGGCAAAGTCCTCTTTAGTTCAGTAGGCTATAATGATGGTTGGGATGGTACAGATAAACTTGGTCAGCCAGTTCCTGAAGGAATGTATTATTATATAATTGATTGTCCTGATAAAAAGGCCGCGCTTAGTGGTGTTATTACCATAATTCGATAAATAGTTTCATTTAAAAAAGCACCAGCTATGTTGAGTACTAAAAAGATATACCTGCTTGTTTTGATAATTAGTTTATCATTTCACTACTCTAAAGGGCAATTAATTACAGATAATAATCAGTATTATTTAAGTCCGTATTTGGTGAATCCGGGCGCATTGGCCAGCAATAATGTTCTAGAACTGGATCTGAATTATAGAAAGCAATTTTTAACAATTCAAGGAGCTCCCGAAACCTTTAGGTTTCAAGCACAGCTGCCTTTTTTAAGTAATTTTGCTGTTGGTCTCACGGCTTTGGGAGGCAGGCTGGATATTTATGAGAGCTATGGAGCCATGCTTTCTTTCAGTTATAAACAACATTTCTCCAGGCAAAATGATAATGTACATTTTATTTCTCTTGGTTTTTCAGGTGGTTACGGCATGAGTAACTTGAATTATGGTCAGATAGATAATCCACTTGATCCTGCAGTAGCCAATTTAGCTAATCAAATAGAGCACCCTTTAGGTCAAATAGGGCTGCATTACCAGTGGAATAACCTAATGTTTGGTACTGCTTTAAGAGATGTTTTCGGATCGGCTTCTACCATAAGAGTTAGTCAATCTCAGGAAACAGAATTTCTACCTGTATTTAATACTTTCAGCTATCTAAAGTATGATTTCTTAGTTGGAGAAGATTTTGCCATTACGCCATGGGTAACATACAACTCTTCCGAAGATGAAATAGAAGAAGGAACTGTTGAAGGGATGCTATTAGTGAACTATAGAAATTTAGCGTGGATAGGTGCAAGTTATCAGCATGAAATTGGAACTGTGTATAAGATAGGGTTTAATTTATTGAGGCTTATAAAAATTGGTTATGGTTATGAAAGACTAAAGCCTTCAAGCGAACAAAATAGCTCAGCTCTTACCACACATGAGTTGCATCTCAACTATCAGTTCATTAAAAGAGAAATCCAGGAAATTCCTGAGGAATTAGAGCAGCAGGAACCTAATGAAAATAAAGGTGATGCTTCAGAAGCAGACGAGGTTGAAGAAAAAAACATGAAAGATACTACAATTGAACCTGCAAAAGTAGATAGCTCTGCGGTCAAAAAGGATACTGTAATCAAAGAAAACACTGAACCTGAGGTGATTAACGAGCCAGTTGTTGAAGAGAAAGTTCAAATAACTAATGAGCCTAAGGCAGAAGAGCAACCAATGTTAACTGAGCCCCTGAAAAATTCTAATGACTTTAAGAATGATGTTTCTAATGTAATTGATAATGAAAGAGGCTTCTATATTATAGCTGGTGCGTTTTCTTCAACTGATAATGCCCAAGTTTATGCCAATGCCATTAAGAGGGAAGGTTATAAAGCCGATATAGGCTTTTATAGTAAATCAGGTTATTTCTATGTTATTCTGGCAAAAGAAGAAAAAATAGAAAGTGCCAAACAAATATTGAATCAAATAAGAACTGCAGGCCTGCTAGACTTTGATAAGGCATGGATACTCTCTATTAATTAATTTGAGGGAGTAAGTTTTTTTATTTTTCACAACTATTTTTTCATCAAATCTAGAGTTGTCTAAGGTTATTCACTATTGGTAGCTGTAATATGACAATTGAAATATTTTTTTTGAATATTAGTCGAATTGAATTCTTTAATACTTGACATTTAGCTAGTTTTGTATTTAAGACTTTACATAAAAAGCAGGTGCTTTAAGTGTGATCAAATCATACTCTGTAAAAAAATATCACTTGGAAAATGATGTAAGGTTTGAATTCTAAATTATAGGGGAAATGATGAGGGTATTCTCAACTGTTTTTTGTGTTTTTTTATTATTTGCTCAATCTGTAAGTGCTCAGTGGGTAACCAACTACAGGCATGGTGTTAAATATAACCAAAATGAAGGTAGTAATGGTCCTAAGCTCAATACACATCAGTACGAATTAAGAGATAGCACTTTTAGTTATAGAGAATCCACCGCAGGAGGTCCTACTTGGTATTATGATAGAACAGGTTGGAATTCTGATCCTTATACTCAAGGTCATTTGATGAGGACTCAAACAAACCCGAATCAATTTAAACAGAATTATAGATTATTGTTTCCAGGGGGGGCAGATTCTAGTAGATATGATGAGAATTATGAAGGGGGATATCCTTTGATCGTTATGATGCATGGAGCCGGTGAAAGAGGGAATTGCTGGAATAATAACTGTTACTTTTCTGACAAAAACTGGGAAGCTGAAACTAATTCACCAGCTATAGCAGGTCCTTCAACAAGTCCCGATTTACTTAATAACGATCATAATCTTGTTCATGGAGGTAAACCACATTTAGATGCTGTAAACAGAGCAGGTTCTAAATTCCCTAACGATCCCACATTAGCATATAATGCTTTTCCTGGCTTTGTGTTATTTCCACAAAACTTGAATGGATGGAACGGATCGGAGATTAGAGAAACAATTAGGATAATTCATAAAATAATAGAGACTCATAATATTGATAGAAATAGGGTGGTAGTACATGGTTTATCAAATGGTGCTCAGCACGTGGTTACTTTGGTGAAAAATGATCCAGCTTTATTTGCTGGCGTTTTATTAATGTCACCTTCCGCTTCAAACACCAAAGTTAGAGATAGTTATGAACTAGCTCATATTCCATTTTGGGTTTTTCAAGGAGGAAAGGATAATAACCCTTCTCCTAGCGAGACAAACAGTTTAGTGAGATATTTCGAAGAGATGGGTGGTTCCATTGAGCTTACTTACTATGATAATTTGGGACATGGTACATGGAATGCTGCCTATGGTGAAGATAATTTCTTTCCTTGGATAAAATCGAAAGATAAATCGGATATCCATGTATACTTTCAGGATAGTACCATTTGTGCGAGTAATGGCCAAGGAGCTAAGTTGGGTGTGTCATGGGGTTTTCAGGCTTATCAATGGGAGAGAGATGGAGAGATTATTAACGGTGCGGATTCTAGCGTATATTTTGCAGATATTCCAGGCGTCTATAGATGTAGGTTTAGTAGATTTGAGGCAAATCCTACAGAAGCCGATTGGAATAAGTGGTCTAAACCTGTAACCATTAGAGAAAGCGTTGTTTCTAAACCTATAATATCTGCTTTAAATACAGTACATCTCCCAGATATAAATGGAGTAGATTCTGTATCTCTTCAAACTGAACTTAATTCTAACTTATATTATACATGGTATAAGAATGGTGCTATAGTCGGTGATACAAATTTCTATAATGTGAAATCAGCTGGAGTCTTTACAGTAGCTACTGAGACACTCGGAGGATGCCCAAGCGCAGATGCAGAATCTGTTAATGTTACTTTTAACGCACCCTCAACATTATCTGCTCCTACAAATGTTACAGCAGATTTAACTACCAATAATAAGATAAGACTTTATTGGGAGGATAATAGCAATGAAGAAACAGCTTATGAGGTCTACAGATCAACTTCAGAGTCTGGCTTTTATAAGTTTGTAGCATTGCTTCCTGAAGATGCAATTTCTTACCTGGACAATTCAGTTACATCTAATGATGACTATTATTATAAGTTGAGAGCAGTAGCTTATGATAAAGTATCTCCATATACCTCTGCATTATTTGTGGCCTCTGGTACTGATTCAGAAGCGCCAACAACTCCTTCAAATCTTGAAGTTGTAGAATATAGTTTAACCACAGCTAATTTAAGCTGGAATGCATCAACTGATAATGAAAACATAAAAGAGTATATCATCTATTATGGATCAGATTCTATAAAGACAGGTTCTACGAATACCAGTTATACTGTTTCAAACCTGAAGGAAGGCAGATCTTTTGCCTTTACAGTAAAGGCAATTGATTATGCAGGTAATTTATCAGCAGCTAGTAATCAGGTAAATGTTGTAACTATTTTTGAAGGGCTTACCTATGAGCATAGTACTGGTGCTTATAATTCCCTTTCTGAAATTGATTGGAGTTTTGTAGAGTACTACGGAACTGTCAATAATTTTGGACTTTCAGAACGTACCCAAGACGATTACATCAGTTTCAAATTTGATGGGTATGTGAATATTACCGAAGCTGGAGACTATAGGTTCAGATCTAGATCTGATGATGGTAGTAGAGTGTTCATAGGAGGCTTTAATCCGAATGATTTAGACGAAAATTTAGTCAATAATAATGATGGAACACACGGTTGCAACGTAAATCAATCCTATGTAACGCTTTCATTAGCTGTTGGTGCATACCCTATTACTGTAATATTCTTTGAGAGAGGTGGCGGACAATGTTTATCTGTAGAGTATAGCAAGGATGGGGGTACTTGGCAGACTATTCCGGATGAAATGTTAAAAAGCGGAACTATAGTAGTCAATGATCCTCCTGTAGCACCTACTAATTTACAAGCGACTTCAACAGGTTTAAGCACTATTGAACTAGATTGGGATCACACAGAATTAATTCCTGACAACACTAACATAGTAGTGCTTGGTTCTTCTACGGCAGAAGGATATGGTATTTCTCCTTTTGATAGTACCTGGGTGGGCAGATTAGATAATTGGCTTGGTGATAATAGCTCTAATTACACTTTGACTAACCTCGCTGTAGGAGGCTTTACCACTTATCATATCAGACCTGATGGATCAGATAACGGAAGCAATGCCGCTGTCGATACAGATCATAATATCACAAAGGCGTTAAGCTTAAATCCAGATTATTTAATAATCAATTTGCCATCAAATAATGCTAATCTTCAGATTCCTGCAGATACTACAATGGCACATTACAGAGAAATTAAAGCACTGGCAGATCAAGCTGGCGTTAAAACATTCATTGTTACACCACAGCCTAGAGACTTTGGACCTTCTTCTCCTAAGCGGACTGTTCTGATGGCAGAATTAGATTCTGTCAGAGAAGGATTTGGTGATTATGTTATTGATGTGTTCGATAGCCTGGCCGATGATAGTGATATGATTGAGCCATCTTTGGCTTATGGTGATGGAATTCATTTAAACAAAGACGGACATGCTTATATGTTTACTGAGATAAGGTCGAAACTTTTATCTTATTTAACGCATTTTGAAATTTATAGGTCAAATACCAGTGGTAGTGGTTTTAGTCTTATTGGCACCACCAAAGATGGCAGCCAGGCTTATACTGATTTAAATCTTGCTCCAGGAGTAACTTATTATTACAAACTGAAGGCAGTAAATAAAAATGGAACTTCGGTTTTTAGCAATGAATTAAGTGCTACCAACTCAATGGATACACAGACGCCTACGGTTCCTTCAAATTTAATTGTGGTTAATAGTACTTATACTAATTCCAGCTTTAAATGGGATGCTAGTACTGATAATGATCAAGTAGCATATTATGAATTTGCGGCTAATGATTCTGTCTTTGGAACAAGCCCAGATAATACTTTCTATACTACTGACTTTTTACCTGATTCAACTTATTTGGTTAAGGTAAGGGCTTATGACAGATCAGGAAATGTGTCCGCTTATTCTAGTGAAGTAAGTGTTACCTCGTCTCAACCTACTATTTATTATTCGAAGAGTACTGGAGATTTAGATGTGTTAGCAACCTGGGGAACAAACACAGATGGAACAGGCACCGCACCGACAAACTTTGCTCTTAATGGTCAAATATTTAGAGTTGCTAATAGAAGTAGCACCTCAATGAGTAATGATTGGAGTGTTGGTGGACTCATCTCGAAGGTAGTAGTTACTGAAGGAGAAACTTTGAGCCTGAATGGTAATTTAAATGGTAAGGTTCAGGTAGAGAACAATGGTACTATTGCTGTTAATGGAAACCTTTTACCATCATTTGAAGAGTCTTCAGATAATAGCCATATCATCCTTAATAATTTCACACAAATGCCAACAGGTAAATTTGGTAGCTTAACGCTTAGCGGTACAGGCACCAAAACTGTAGGTACAAATGAGGTAATGGTAAAAGGTAATTTAACTATTGGAAATGGTATTACCTTAAAGGGTAGCAGCAATAATGGCTCTTGCATAATAGTGAAAGGCGATCTTGATATTCAAGGAACTCAGGGAGATGTTGCGCAGGATAATAGAATTGAAATAGCATTTCAAGGAGGCAAAAAGCATCAACTCAATACAGTTGGAGATTTATCTCTGTATAGATTGACTCTGAATGATGAAGATACTATGGAAATTAATTCTGCTAATCCTGTCAATTTGATTGCAGGAAGCCAAAAAGGTGGAGGAGTGAGACTTGGAAACAATGCTTTATTGAATGTTTCAAATAAGGCCCTTCAACTAACTGGCGCAGCAGCTTTCAACGCAGAAAATAATACTGGAAGAATCGCCATTAACGGAGGTAATATGAATTTTGATATCTCTACGGCAAGTGACTCACACCTTTATTTTGATGCTGATAGCAATATTGTTGAAAAGTTCGAAGTGAACCTGACAGGTGCTGGAGATGTAGTTTTAGAGGAAGAATTGAATCTAATAGCTGAATTAAACTTAACTAATGGTGATTTAAATGCTAATGGTCGTCTTGTACTGAGATCGGATGAGAACGGAACAGCTGTCATTAAAGAGTTACCTACAGGAGCTCAGATTAATGGTAATATTCAAGCTGAGCGTTTTATGTCTGCAACCAGAGCCTACAGATATACCAGTGCTCCTGTAACAGGTGTTACTGTGGCTGACTGGCAAAATTATTTTCCCATCACGGGTAATTTTACCGGAGCAAGTACTGGTCCCGGCTTAGGAACATCTGCTTCTTTGTACAGGTTTGACGAAAGTCAAGGTGGTTGGCTGGCACATCCGGTATCAGGCACAGATAATTCTGCAGCTATAGAGCCGGGAGTAGGTTATGCGCCTTTTATTAGAGACAGTAATAATGATTTGATCATCAACAACGTTGGTGCCCCTGTTCAAGGCGAGTTTTCTTTTAATTTAACTGGTGGCACTGGCGGTGGAGCTGATGATGGTTGGAATTTGGTGGCAAATCCTTACCCTGCAACCATACAGTGGGATAATACTGGTTGGACTTCATCTGGAGTTTCAAACATCATTGCTGTGGCTATCAATGGCGCTGGTGGCTCATCCTCATTTTTATACTATGATCGCACTGATAATACAGGGACTTTACCAAATGGCTACATTGCTTCTGGTCAGGGTTTTTGGATTCAAACACTTGATCAATCGCCAAGTCTAACCATTACAGAACAAGCTAAGGTAGCTTCGGTAGATGCTCCAAGTGCCAACTATTATAGATCAGCAGAGATTCCTTTAGTAAGCCATTTAAAGCTGAGTTTAAAAGAAATCTCGACTGGAAAGATAGATCAGGCGTTAGTGAAGTTTGATAATGGTGGTGCTGATGATTATAATAAAAGAGAAGACGGTTTCAAAAAACCTAATACGGGCATTAATTTTTATTCATTGACTGATGATAGTGAACAAGTAGCAATTAATACCCTGTCAAACGAATTCTGCAATAAAACTGTGAACCTGGGAATGTATAATGTTCAAACAGGCGCATACAGCATTGCATTTGATAATATTAATGAGTTCAATTATGCTAGAGTTGAATTAACTGATAATCTCCAAAATGAGGTGGTAACCTTAACAGGTACTGATGCATATAGCTTTAGCATTGATCAAAATACTCCTGCCACTTTTGAAGATAGATTTAGCTTAACTTTTATAAGACCAGATGTAAATACTACTTTATCCTATGAATATGAAAATGAGCTATGCATTTCCGATGATGCTGAAATTCTTATTACTAATGCTCAACCTGGAGCTGTATATAGTTTATTCGATGAAGAAGGAAATAGTTTAGAATTAGCTTCAACGGCTTTATCTAATAAGGTTGGATTACACTTGCCAAATAGCTTGTTAAATGAAGGGGTATCTCAATTCTCTGTTAAAATAAACTATCCTGGTTGTGATATCATAGATGCCTCAGAACCGATTTCAGTTTCAATTAGTAAGCCTCAAACTCCTGAAATATCAAAAGCTGTTATATCAGGATGTGAAGCCAATGTTGTAAGGTTGCAGGCTTCTGGAGCTCATACCAATGAATCTTATCAGTGGTATGATGTCTGGAATGATGTGATTCTTGATCATACCTCTAATACGTTAGAATTAGAGAGTCTTGATGATTACATGGGAATGTATGAAGTGAGAATTATATCACCACTTGGCTGTATAAGTGATGCATCTGTGCAGCTTATTATTGATAGTGCTAGCTTTATACCAAAAGCGCTTGCTTTGCAAGAAACAGTAGAGTACAGCTCCGAGATTTGTGAAGGACAAACATTAGATATATCTCTGAATAATGCCCAATTGGGAGTAGAGTATTCGATAATCAACAACAATGGCAACCAAATATCGGATTGGATTTATGCTGAAACCTCAGAGCTACATTTATCTATCACATCGTCTGATATTCAGACATCAGATAACTTTTCCTTACAAGCGAGATTCCCAGGTTGTAATATTCAATTCTTAGAAAGTGAAATTAATGTTTCTGTTAATAACTTGGAAAAACCTACACTTTCAAGAGTAATCAACGAAACATGTGATGAAAAATCAGTTGTACTTACTGCTGCTAGTAATGCGGCAAGCTATAACTGGTATTTTGAAGGTTTTGGAAATCAATTAGATCAAAATACTGCCTCAATTTCACTTAATGAAACTGAAGAGTCAGGCTATTATTTTGTAAAAGCTGTTTCTTCCATTGGATGTGAAAGTGATACTTATGATTCTATTTTTGTAAGTGAAAAGGACTTAACATTCATTAACGTCAACAGAAATTTAGAAGTGAGTTATACTCAAGCATTATGCCCTTCTGATCTCCTGAATGTTGAAGTGAAGAATCCTCAAACTGATTTCATCTATTATCTGGCAGATGAAACAGGTATTATCTATTCAAGCTTTGTAGTTGCGTCAGTAGAGAGTTCTATTAACCTTCAAGCAAGCAATCTCCAATCAGTAGAAAATAGTATTCTGAAAGTGATGGTGAAAAAGGATGGTTGTGAGGCTTTACCTTTAGAACAAGAGGTGTCTTTTAGTATTGTTGACCTACTGGAATTGAATATAGAGCAGACTAATTATGACGCCTGTCTGGGAGAGTCATTAAGCATTCAGATACCAGAATTGACTAATGATGGTTCTGTTAAATGGTATGATGAAGATGGAAATATCCTAGCTGATGGTAAAGTATTCACTTTTGAAATTGATGAAGTAGATTTTGATTCAAGGAAGCTGTTTGTAGAAGCTTTTAATAAGTTAGGATGTAGTAATGAGGAGAAGGTTGAAATTTTAATAGAAACTACTGCTCTTATAAAACCTGAATTAGTTTTTAATGATAATATACTATCAGTTGAAAATGATGTTGAAGGTGAAATTAGCTGGTATTTTAATGATGAATTCTATTCGGAAGCAGCAGAAATTGAATTGACTGAGCAAGGGGTATATTTTGCACAGCTCGATTTCAAAGGTTGTTTAATTCAGTCGGACGTTTTTGGCTTTGTTATTACATCAAATAAAGTTGAACTTAATAATGAGAATATTTCCATATTCCCTAACCCAACTAACAACTTTAATTTTACCATTCAGGCAGCTCTGGAAAATACGAGTCCGATAGAAGTAATAGTATATGATGCATTTGGCAGGGCTTTATATAATGCTGAATTTAGCAATGGAGACCTAAAAAATGGTGTGGATATTGACCTGAGCGGTAATGATCAGAGACCTGGCATATACGTAGTAACTATCAGACAAGATGCTCAGTTGGCTACTAGAAAAATTATAATGAAATAGACTAAATGATTAAAAAGGTATTTTCAACCATCAGGTTCATTCTAGTGAACCTGATGGTTTTATTTTTTCTCCTCTTTCTTGTTAATATATTGTCTTCATATCTCCTGAAGTGGACTAGAGAACCTTCCAGGGCAGAACTTCCTAATTATAGCGACAGTAGAGCAATGGCCAAAAAAGTCATTGCAGAGTATAATCAGCAGGCTTTTGGCTACGAATCTTTTACTGGATGGAGAAATAAACCTTATGCCGCCAGATATACTCATGTTAATGAGAATGGGATGCGATATTACCCAAACGCATATGTTGCGGATAGTGCCTATAAGAAGGTTCGCTTTTTTGGTGGATCAACCATGTGGGGAGAAGGTTCTCCTGACTCATTAACAATACCGGCAATTTTTCAAGCTAAAAATCCGACAATACAAGTTTATAATCATGGACAACTTGCCTATAACTCCAGGCAAAATGTAGAAGTACTTATCAATCTCATAAATAAAGGTGAAGAGATAGGAGATGTTATTTTTTATGATGGAGTAAATGACGTCTCTTTTTTATGTCCTTCAGATGTGCCAGTGCCAGGGCATAGACTAGCACCAATATTCGATAAAAAGATTTATGGTGGCATGAAGGCAGTTGCTTTCGAGGTATTTAATAAATTATTTCTAGATAAAACCCTGCTGCTCATTCAAAAGATAAATCCACCTGATTATGATCAACAGTATAACTGTGATGCGAATCCAGAAAAGGTTCAGGCTATCGTAGATTTTATGATAAGCAATTGGAAACTGGCTCATGAATTGGTAACCAATAGGGGTGGTAAATTTACAGCAATTTTACAGCCTATTGCATATGTGGGTAATCCAAAAGTTGAACACCTGAAATTAGGTAAAGAGCTGGGTGAAAATGTACAATTAGTTTACGATGCATTGATAACAAGAATCAAAGAAGAGAATTTCGATTGGATTTATATCATGACAGATGCTTTTGACAATGATGAATATGTCTACATAGATTTCTGCCATGTATCACCCAATGGTAATCAGATTATTGCTGACAGAATACAATCAGTTATTAAACCGTAATTTAATCTTTGCTATACTGAAGGAACCATGAGTATATATCTACAGGTTCAACACCAGAATCTTTATTGTCCCAATCAGGGTGAGTAGGATCATACACTCTTCTCCAGGCATTGTGACCACCATCATTAAATAGTGTTAATAGTGGATCAACTGCTGGAGCAGGATCACAAGCTTCTATGGCATTAATCATATTAATAGAGCCGTTAGGGCTAACAATGCCGTCAGATGAATTATGGAAAGCCCAAACAGGAATGTCTTTAATGTCACAAGCCTTGTTGTCTCTACCATCGCCACTTATAGGAATAATGGCAGCAGGTACATCAGGATAGTCTGTTGCATAATTCCAGGTAGCAATACCGCCCCCGCTCATTCCTGAGAAGTACAATCTGTTTTCATCAATAGGATATTGAGACAAGGCTTCTTCAACCATTTCATTGATCATAGCTGTATTCCAATTATTTCTGATATGCTGGGGTGAAAATACGTACATAGGTACGTCATTTCCTTTGTCAATGTATTGCGCCAGAGAGCCATTTCTAATAATGTTTATTTCACCTTGATCAGCTGTTTCTCCGTTGCCTCCCATATGAAAGATAGCAGGATACTTCTTTTCAGGGTACTTTAATCCTTCATCCATTTGGTAACCTAAATAGAGCACTTCTCTTGATTCTGCCTCAGATGTGAATGTGAAAATCTGTTGTCTCTCGGTTAAACTGAAATTATATACTGATATACTATTTTGTAGTGTGCTATCATTGGGGTTTTGCGTAATTGCATAAGCATGATAGGTTATTCCTAATTCGAGGTTTTCAAGGTTTATCTTTAATGTATCGCTAGGATTTATTTCTTCTTGTAAACCTTTAGAAAGTATCGTTATACTGTCTATTTCCTCTGTACTTGTACTAATGTCTACTAAAAGAGAATCTGAATTGAAATTTACTTCTGTACTGGTAATCAAATAATAGATGTTAGCAATTTCCTCAGTTTGTAGGAGAAAATCTGCAGTAGCTGTACCTGCTCTCAACTGTGGGAAATCTGATTCCCAATTAACTACTCCATAATAAGTAGTGTCTTGCTCTTCCTCCTCTTCCTCATTTTCGTCTACAATTTCCTCCTCTATTTCTTCTACATCACTATCTTCTTCTTTACAAGAATAGAATAAGGTGAAACTAAAAAGCAGCAATAATATGATGTATGACTTTTTCATTTTGTATGAGGTTTCGAGCTTGCTATAGATTAAGCTTTTTGAAGATTGGTTCTGGTATACTTTTGATAATATACATGATCAACCTCCAAATGCTTTTATAATATAAGGTATTTCTCTTTTTTATCATAGCAGATAGAATTGCTTTACCTGCATCTTCGGGCTTTGCTGTTAAAGGGCCGGGAGTTTCCAGACCTTCTAACATTTTTGTTTTTACAAAGCCAGGCTTTACAGTTAAAACATGAACCCCTGATTTTGCCATTCTATTTCTTAAACCTGAAAGATAGGCGGTGAAACCAGCTTTAGCAGCTCCATATATATAATTACTTTGCCTTCCTCTCTCCCCAGCAACTGAACTGATACCTGCTATAATACCAGCACCTTTTTCTTCAAAATCGTTAGCAATTATATTTAAAATGGAAATAGCTCCTGTAAAATTGCTCTCAATAACGGCATTTGTTTCCTGCCAATCTTGCTGAGCTTTTTCCTGACTTCCTAAAATTCCAAAGGCACAAAGTACAGCATCAGGTTTGTTTGGTAAAGAATCATAAAAGGCTTCATGCAAACTGATATTGAAAGCATCAAATAAGACATAATCAACTTCTGATTCATATTTAATAGTGAGGTCACTTTTTAAAGCTATAAGCTTCTCCTCACTTCTTCCTGCCAGTGTTAATTTAATGCCTTTGTCTGCTGCTTCATAAGCCACTGCTTCAGCTATACCACTATTTGCCCCTAAAATTAATAAATGGTTGATATGCATTTTTATATGATTGATAGCCTTTTGTTAAGGTCTGAATTAAAATCTTTTGATAAGTTCGTTTTCTTAGCTGCCTCTCTAAATAGCTCAATATTGGGGTAAGTTTTATGAAAGACTGATGCAGACATTCTGGCGTCTTTCGCCAAATATAGCCTTCCACCAAGCTCAATTACTACTTTATCTAATTCGTCAAGGAATTCAAATAAACCTTTTCTAATAGGGAAATCCAGAGCGAGGGTGTAACCTTCCTTTGGAAAGGAAAGGTAGCCAGTATCTTCAGGACCCATTGTTTTCAGTACAGCTAAAAAAGAGGTCATTCCACGGTTACTGATCATTTTCATGATTTTAATAATTCCTTTACCGCCATCATTCTTTGGAATTACAAACTGATATTGTAAAAACCCCTTTTTTCCATAAATCCTGTTCCAGTGAAGTATATTGTCAAGCGGATAAAAAAATCCCTCATAAGGTGTTACCATTTCCTTCACTGCGGAAATGTTTTTACTGTAGTAGAGCTGATTAAAAGCGCCTATTGTAAAGTTATTCAAAGTAAATGAGGGAAAGTTGAAGGGTATACTTAAGGCTTTACTTTTTGGAACTTTAAGTTTATGGCTACTTTTTACTTCTTCTTTCGTGGCGTGCTCACCTAACATAAGAATACTTCGTCCGTAGTTTTCACCTTTTTTTAGGCAATCAATCCATGCTACGGAATAGGTGTAGGAGGCATTTTCTTCGAATAGTGGAAGAAGATTCTCTAAATTTTTAGCTTTTATTTGTTTTTGCTTGATGTAAGCAGTCTCTATAGCTTTGAGTCTTAAAGAGATTTCTACAATCGGGCCAGTTAAGCCCATACCTCCGCATGCAGCTTTAAAAATTTCAGAGTTTGACTGTTTACTACACTGAACCAGATTACCATGAGCATCAAGTAGAGTTAAATACTCAATATGATTTGAAAAAGCGCCCTCTTTATGGTGGTTTTTACCGTGCACATCAGAAGCAACAGCACCACCTAATGTAATAAATTTAGTACCTGGTGTAACAGGTAGAAACCATCCTTTAGGTACAATTATTTCTAATAAATCCGAAAGCAACACGCCTGACTGTGCCGTGATAATGCCTTTCTCAGTATCGAATGACAACACCTTATTGTAGGCTGTGGTGTCTATGACTTTTGCTCCTAAAGAGGCGTCACCATAGCTTCTCCCATTTCCTCTAATGGTATCAAAATGCATCCCAGAAAGTCTAGCTAGCTCATTTTTTGAGGTAAAAGATTTTACTTCAGCTTTAACTTTAGGGTAAAGATTCCAATTGGTGATTTCTTGCATTGACTGATTTAGGCTTCTTTCAGATCCAAAGTTAACAGTTTTGAATATTTCTTAGGCTTTTTATAAGAAATCAATGTTAGGCAAAGCTTAATTTTGTTTAATTTTAGCTTTTAAAACTATCAAGTTGAGAACCGAAAGGCCTTTCTTAAATTATATCCATCAGTTTAGAGGATTTGCCATTTTATTAATTGTAGGTGTGCATACGCTTATTTCTTTGCCTTGGAAGGGAAGTGTCTATACAAAAAATCTCTTTTTTAGTATTACAAATAATGGAACCATACTTTTCGTTTTTATTGCTGGTTTTCTATTCTATTATTTAAGCCATAACAAATTCAGCTACCAAGATTACCTTAAAAAGAAAATTAAATATGTAATTCTGCCCTACTTAATTATTTCAATTCCTGCTTTAGCTGATAAGTTATTTGTCGATACTGGTGATCATTGGTGGATGAAAGGAGGATTTATGGATAGATCTATTCCTGAGAAGTTACTTTATATGCTGGCGACAGGAAAGCATTCAGGTGTGCTTTGGTTTATACCGATGATAGCCGTTTTTTATCTGTTCTCCATACTATTTATTAAGTGGTCAAAAACTAAGTCTTTTGATTATTTGGTGCCGTTGTTATTGGTTCTTGGCTTATGGACGAATCAATTTGGCTATTATTCTAACATTGCGCTTTCTTTCTTACACTTTTTACCTGTTTATCTTTTTGGGATGTGGTTCGCTAAACTGAGAGAGCCTATTTTTCAAAAAGGGCAACTTCTTCTATTCGCTAGCCTGCTAATCTATGCTGTTTTTAGTCTTTTGGAGGTGTTAGAGGTAATTCGAATAAGTGAGCTGATAGAACTAAGAGATCATGCCACACTTATTTTGAAGTTTAATCCGGGTAAATTAAAGGCTATAGTTTTCTGTGTTTTCTTAATGATTTTCTTTCAGAAATATGAAAAAAAAGAATCTAGAATACTGAAGCTAACAGGTGATTATAGCTTTGGAATCTTCTTTTTACACCTTTATTGCATTAACTTTTTTCAACTGTTGTTTAACAAGCACTTAATCCCTATCAATGGATTAAATATTTTCACTTATTTGGTTTACTTTATAATTGTAACTGCTCTCTGTCTTTTAGCGGTACACATTATAAAACTTATATTTAAAAGTAAAAGTCGTCTAATTATAGGCAGCTAAGCATTAATTAAATCCTTATGGCCTTACCTAATTTTCTTATTGCCGGCATGGCAAAATGTGGTACCTCTTCATTAGCACAATATCTACAGCAACACCCTGAGGTTTTTATTAGCAAACAAAAGGAGCCGAGGTATTTCAGCAGTCAATGCATGCCATTTCCTATTAACGGGCCAAAAGGTGATAAGCTGGAAGATTGGTACGTTAAAAGTTTTGAGGCCTATAAAGCACTATTTGAGGGAGTAACGGAGAATGCAATAGGAGAGGCAAGTGCTGATACTATCTACTTTCATAAGTGTACCATTCCGATTATAAAAGAGAAACTAGGCGATCCAAAAATCATCATTATTTTAAGGAATCCAGCTAAAAGAGCTTTTTCGGCTTACCAGCATTTGGTGAGAGATGAGAGAGAATCTGGAAGCTTTCAGGAGGCTTTATCGAAAGAAGCTTACTATATAGAAAATAACTACGAGTTAATTCATCATTTTAGAGCTGTAAGCCACTATTATGAACATGTACAAGCCTTTATGGAGGCTTTTACTGAAGTAAAAGTTATCCTTAATGAAGATTTGCAGCGTAAACCAAAAGAAGTGCTCAAATCAGTAATTGAATTTTTGGGTGTTTCAGCAGACTTCGATTTTGAAACTGATTTAAAATTTAACGAATCAGGAATTCCTAAAAACAGATTACTGCATGATAATTTGCAGCAACAAAATAGCCCAATAAGAAAGCTAATAAGACCTATAGCCAGGGTTATTCTACCAACAGAGGAAAAACGAAGAAGAATGGTAACCTGGCTTTCTGGGAGAAATCTTTCAAAAATGGAATTTAGTGATGAGGAATATAAATCACTTTTAAAGGAATTTGAACCAGAGGTGATTAAGCTTGAAGAGTTATTAAATAGGGATTTATCAATCTGGAAAGTTTAGCTTAAAAGCTTTGATTGCACTTTTGCTATTAACTTTTTATGGTACCCAAAGTAGTGCATAAATAAATCTTTCAGGCTAATGCTGTAGTTTCTTTGTAGATATACCTGATTGATTAGCAAAACAATTACCATAGTAGAAAGTGTAGCAAGTGCCGCTCCCTTCAAACCCCATATGGGTATATAGATTGCATTTAATATCACATTGATTAGTGCATTTCGCATTACAAAAAGCATATTCGATTTTGCCTTTCCTACAGCATCTAATACAACGCCCATTTGCTTGTTGAAAGGTACCAAGAGGCCATAAAGCATAGTAATATTCAGTATAATAGCTGATTCTGAATAAGCAGATCCGGCCAATAACATTACTATCTCCTCGGAAAATAAGAGTACTCCTATTACAAAAGGAACTGTAAAAATCAGAATGACCGCAACCGATTTTTCGTATAGTTGCTTCATGGCTTTTGTCCCTTCTTTTTCTGCTCTTTTTACTGCTTCAGGAAATAGAATAGAAGCTAGTGCCATAGAGGGCACTTCGAACAAATTGGCCACCCTTATAGCTACATTATAAATTGCTACCGAGGCAGGGTTTAGGTACCAACCGATCATCCATACATCAATATTTCTGAGTAGTACTGCACTTAAATTGGTGCCCAATGTATATTTGCCATAATGGAAAAGCTGTAACCAAATGGCTTTTTTAGCACTTAGTGAAAAACTATAAGTACTTCTGGCGCAAATAAAAGAAGTAATCGTTCCAAGAAATGCACCCAAGAGGTAATAATAAGCCAACCATATGATGGGTAGTTCAATCTTGAATAGAAAATGAACGGCAACAGCTAGGAACAAACTTCCATTTTTAACGAAATAGCCCAAAAAGGGCCCAAAGAACTGTCCGTTAGCTCGTTGTATGTAATCGAGATGAAAGTAGAAGGCAAGAATTACACAGGTTGGTACAAATACATATATTAAACTTATAAGAGAAGGACTTTGCCATGCCATTGCTATTGGCTCAGCAGCTAGTGCAAGTATTAAAGCAATAGAAACAGAAAAAAGGATGTTCATTAAAAGGGATGACCCTTGCAATTCTTTTATGTCAGTATCCTGATTTACATTGATGAACCTTATTAATGGGTTTTTAAAGAAGCCGTTTCGTGCTGTTTCCAACAGGGTTGCCAAAGAAATAAATAGCATCCATGAGCCATATGCCTCGGTGCTGAGTGTTCTCACAAGAAGTATAAATGTACCTACGCCAAAAACCAGTACGGATAATCTTTCAAGCAGTGCGAACTTACCCGAATCAATCCAATAATTTTTTTTCTTTTCTGAAGCCATAAGGTGTTTACCAAGAGGCAAATATCGAAATTCCTGTTGAAATCTGGCATCTCATAAATTGAAATTAGTAATAAGAGAATTTTTAATCGAATTCATTAAAAGAATTGTGTTAACATGATAATAAATTGTGATATTTAGGGTCGATTTAACAAATTGAACCTTGCTTCAGCGAAAATCTATCAACCTTTTAACCATTCTAATACTTGCTACGGCTGTATTCTTTGCAAATCAACTGTTGTTTGAGGGCTCTCTAAATTCCAAAGAGTTATTAGGTAAAGAAATACAAGCCCCAGCTGGTAACCTATCTGATTGGGGAATTATCCAAAAAGCACCATTTAAGTACAGAATAGCATTTCCTTTTTTAGTATCATCCGTTTCAGATTTTCTTAGTGCTGCAGGTTTAACCAGTGCAGATAATTTCTATTTTGCCTATTATTTAATTAGCTACTTATGTGTGCTTTTTGCTACGCTGGGCATGTTCTTTTTGCTAAAAGCTAGTTTCAAAGATTACAAACTAGTGGTTATAGGTAGTTTAGTCTATATAGTATCAGTTCCATTTGCTTTTGCTTATACAGTTCCAGTACATACAAGAGAAGATTTTCTTGCCTTTGCACTATTCAATTGGGCGTTATGGGCTATAGTGAAAAAGAGGGATTTACTATTTGTCCTTTTTGCTGTGGCAGGGGTTTTAACCAGAGAAACTTTAATGTTACTTCCCTTACTTCGCCTGTTCTTTGGTGTAGGTTCTACATTTAAAACATTAGCAGTGTCATTTATTCCGGTAGCTACATGGTTTGCCCTTCGCATACATATGGGTATGGACGAATATGATAAGTGGTTAGGGCTCAATTGGAATATAAGTAATGTTGAACAGGTTTTGGTTTTTGGCTATTTGAGTTTTTCATTTTTATGGCTTCTTGCTTTTAAAGGCTTTAAAGAAAGAATACCGCGCTTTTTTTTGAAACAAGAGGCCCAAAGGCTTTTTAACAGAAAGTCATTTTTGATAGGATTCATATTAATTTTCTCTACCACATTCTTTTTTGGTATTTACAATGAGCTAAGGCTTCTATTTTTGTTTGCACCTTTCATGATTGTTTATGGTGTTTCTTATTTTAAATATGATCCTCAGTTGCTCACAAGGTTTATAAAATCTCGTAGCACATGGATTTACTTTGTCTTACTATTCACAGTGAGTGTTTTGATGTTATTTTATGCCGATTCACTTACCAATAGTTTACACCCAATTAATAAATACGATATTCCCTATATTCAGTGGTATATAGTGTTTCTATGCTACTTATGGCCGACAATATCTTTGCTCACGCTGCTTGTTAAAAAACCTGCACCTGAAATGAATTAAAATGAAAAAGCACTTCAGTAAATTTTACGATTATTTTGAGTGGTTTCTTGTATTAGTTTTACCCCTTGTTCCCCTATTATTTACTTTACCTTACAGGATTAATCTATTTTTAGCATGGGAAGGGGCCTACAGAATCTCACAAGGAGAAATTCCTTATAAAGATTTTGGCTCTCCGGTAGGCTATGTCTTTTGGCTTCTACCAGCTTTATTTTTTAAAATATTTGGGCCGTATGTGGCCACCTTGTTAAAGGTGCAGGCATTTACTAATATTTTATCAAACTTGCTACTGGTTAGAATACTTAAGCAATTCGGGATCAAGTTGCATGGTAGAATAATAGTACTTACTGTATTTATTTTATCTTATGTGTTGTTTAATTTCTGGCCGTGGTACAATCACTTAGTATTTGTAGTTGAGCTGGCTAGTATCTACTTTTTATTAAGGTACCTTCTGCAAAATAAGAAAGTACTAAATGTAGTATTCAGTGCAATCTTAGTAGTTTTGGCTTTCCTTACAAAACAAGATACAGGTGGATTAACGCTTGTTCTTACAGGCTCACTTTTGATTTACGATAGCTTACTCAAAAGGAATATTAAATCTATCATATTTTACTGTGCAGGGTTGATAATAGCCATTGTTGTATTTATTCTTCCATTTACATTTTATGATTTCGGCTATTGGTTTAATTATGGCCAATATCCTCATTTCTCAAGATTAACAATTGCCGATTTGCTGGATGAATTTTTGGGTGCGTCCAAATGGCTAAAATTTTATTTATTGATAACGGCAGGTTTAATACTTTATCAGTTTAACAGCAAGGAGGCTTTTCTTAAGCACAAAGAAAGCTTTACCAGCCATTTCATCGTATTGTTTATTCTGTTCCAGGCATCGGTAATTCAAATTACAAGCTACACCCCTCTTGACGGTAATATTTATTTCCATACTTTTTTTGTGGCCTTACTCATTCTGAATTTTCAGGATAAGCTCAATTTCAAGAAAGGATTTGTGCTGTGGCCATTACTCATTTTAGTAGGTTTCTGGTGGAGTAACGTGTATTGGGTAAGGTTTGCTAGATCAAAAGTGCTAAGCAAGTTAAAGACTGAACAACAGGATGATGTGATCTCTAAAAATACTTATCTGCTTAGTGGTGATTCCAGTAGTCAAAAAATGAATCGTGGAAAATGGATTGTTCCTGAGCATCTTCCGACTTTCAAAGGGGTGAAAATTCCCGAGAAAACTGCAGAAGGAATTATGAAGCTTACCAAAATGGATGTTTTTAAAAGAGATGACATTCGCGTTTTAAATATGACTGAGCTCACCCCTTTAGCGTATGAACTGGATTTAGCCTATGATCAGGGAGAAAATATTCCACTGTGGTATCATAAAGGAGTGGCCTTTTTTGATAGGGAAGTTGAGCTATATTGTGAAAAAGTGGAAAGAACAGCATATGATGTTATCTTATTTCAGGATATACCTGATGTCAATAATTTCTATCCATATGAGGTGCAAGAGTGCATTGAGGCTAATTATGAACTTAAATTCAAGTTTCTGGCTCCAAGGATTCCTGAAATCTCCTACATATATGTTTATGTAAGAAGTAGCAGCACTCTTGAAATTTAAATATTTTAACTTTAAATTGTATTAAAAATATTAATCTCATGTCTTCTGCTTTCAAAAATCCTTATTTCAACCCCATAAAACTTGTCAATTATACCCTTGTAACCCTGGTGCTTTTTATGTTCTCGTGTAAAAAGGATAATCCTAAACCTGCAGATGAAGAGGAAGAAATTTTCGAATTGTTTGATTGTAGTCTTTGTGACTACATCGTTGAAGGATATTCCAATGACGGTACTGAGCTGGGTATTGAGCCGGGTGATGTGATTTGTCTTCAATCTGGTATTGAATATGGTCCTCTCTTATTTACGAATATCGTAGGTGAAGGAGGTAACCCTGTTATTATTCGAAATTGTGGTGGAGTGGCAACGGTCAATTCTGATAAATCTTTCGGGGTGAAGTTTGAGGAATCAAAGAATTTCAAAGTATTAGGAGATGGTGCTGAGACTAAATATGGACTAAAAATATCTACCCAAAATGGTTTTTTCCTGACGATGGAGTATTTCTCAACTGATTTTGAAATAGCAAGGGTTGAGGTAGCAGGATTAGAGCCGAAAGGTTTAGGTCCTAATAATGGCTTTGCAGGAATAGGAATAAAAACTAGTCCCTATCAGGCTTGTGATGTATTTACTGATCCCACTCGTACTGCGTGGATTATGGAAAATATATCTGTTCATGATAATTACATTCATGATACCGGAGGAGAAGGTTTGTACATCGGACATGGTTTTTATACTGGCAGAAAGGAAAGTGACTGTAATGAGATTACCTACTCTCACTCTATTCAGAACATAGAAGTATTTGATAATTTAATTGAAAATGTAGGCTTTGATGGTATACAAATAAAGAATGCTGACAAAAATGCATCAGTACATGATAATGTTGTCAGTTCATACGGTAACAGAGAGGAAGGCGCACATAATGAGGGTTTATTTATAGGTGAAGGCTGTACTGGGGAGTATTATAATAATTTAGTACTTAACGGAACGGGAAATGGAATACAGTACCAGGGAATTGGGGATGTTACCATATACAATAACATCATTGTTAATGCAGGGCAAAGCGGATTCTTTGGTGCCTCTGGTCAATTTGTTTACAGATCTCCAAATGGCTATCATAATATTATGAATAACACTTTTGTGAACTCAGGACATTTCGGATTAGTGTTTTATAATGATGATGGGGGCATTAAAAGAATATACAATAATGTAGTTGCCGGTTCAATAGAAGATTTAATACCTAAAGGAGCTGAGTTGGACTCTCAGGCAAATATTTTCACCCAAGATATTGGTCAGTTTGGGTTTGAGGATTTGGTTACCGGAAATGCCAAAGTAAACCCAAATTCACCACTTATTGATGCCGGAGTAGACGTTTCCGAGTTTGGAATTATATTCGACTTTGAAGGTAATGATAGAAAGGTTGGAGCTGCTACAGATATTGGAGCCTATGAAATGCAATAGTCTTAATTAACTTCCTCAAGCTTTCTGCCAATGAATTGTTCAACGGCCAGTTTAGCATTTTTCATGTCATTCTGAGCCTGAAGCTTGGCAATTCTTCTTTGGTTGATGTTATTCAGACTAAGTGTGTACTTATCGTAAGTTTCTTCTCCTAGCTTAAAGGCCTCTTCAACGATGGCATGATTGGTTTCAGCATCACTCAGTGCTAAAGATTGTATCTTGAATATTTCTTCATACATCAAATAATCATTATAAGCTGCTAATACGTTTTTTCGTAAAGCCAGCATGGTTGCCTTTTTATCGTTTTCAGCTATAGTTACCTTTACAGCACTTTGCTTATTCTCAATAGGATTGTAGAAAAGCTGGCCTAAAGGAAGGGTTAAACTTAGGTTATACCTAGGAAGGAATTGTGATCTGTTAGCGATGTCTCTTTCAGGATCAATGTTGAATTCATTTAAGTTTCCTTGCAGTTTGAAACCATCTAACCAATATCTTCTGGAGATTTTAAGATTGTATTCGGCTACCTCAACTTGATTTCTCGCGCTAATATTATCAGGATGGTTCAACCAAGCTAATTGTACGAGCTTTTCTTTAAAATCCGCTGTTTTAATACTTTCTGGAAGAACGATCTTATTGTAATCAATTTGCTGTGCAAGCGAGCTATTAGAAAGTATTAATGTTAATATTACTATGGCAGAGAAAACTCTTTTCATCTTAAATATTTTATTGATTCTTCAAATATAGTTCTTTATTGAATTTTGTTTCTATGTGGGCAACTCATTTTGCATATCAGCATCGATATCCTTCACTTTAATCATCAAGGCATAAGTGGCTATTACTAAGATGTTCACCGGTTTCTGAAACAAAGCGTCCTGAGTGTAATGCGCTACACTTAAACCCAGAAAAGGTATCATGAAGGCTAAGTTATAAGCTCTTAATTCCGGATCGTGCAGATTGAAATAATTATAAATACCAGAAATAACAATACTGGCATTCAAACAAATTACCATGAAAACACCTATCCAACCCATTTCAAGCGCTGTTCTTAGATAACCACTGTCAGGATCATAAGGCCCTGCTAAAGGATGACCGCGCGAATATCTTAAACCTGAATTACCTGCCGTGTTAATTCCTCCCCCGATAGGGTGTGTTTTTACGTAAGCCTGTAACCTTATCCTTTTATGATCTCTAACACCCATTGAGGCATCTTCAGAGAAGTTTAAGGTAGACCTCATTCTATTAATTGGTCCACTATAAAATGGGCCAACCATTAATATGGTGAAAATCATTATCACAAAAAGGCTTGCTCCCAAGATTTTCGGGTTCCTAAGGTTCAACAAAATGAATAGTACAACTGCTACCACTATCATGGCGTAGGCTGTTCTTGTTCCTGCAAATGACATGGCAAAGAACATAAAAAGTGTCATACCTATGTAGCTCATTCTTTTCAGTGCACTTACTGGCCCTAGGGCTAGCATTAAAACTGAAGTGCCACAAAAAGCTAAAAATAAGCCATAAGCTGAGGGATCCGATAGTATGGAGAACTTCCGCATATTTCCCCAGACAAATAATAAGTCATACCTGTTGGGTACTGCTCTTACCCATCTCCATTCAAAATCTCTCAAACCAAAATATTCCTGAAAAATACCATAAGCCGCAACAATCATTGCCACGGTAATCCACATGGTGTTGAATTGCCTGATACGTTCTTTGTTCTTAAAGAAATGGAGAAGAATGTAAAATAATAAGAAAATAGTGAGGAATCTGGCAGAGGCTAGCCATGCTGAAATACTTACAGCATTTGGGTTGGCAATCTGCAAAATAAAATAGGCATAAAATATAAATTGAATGATGGTGATAGGCTCTTTAGTTTTCCACTGAAAGCTACCGCTACCCTTTAAATTAATAAGCAGTGCCAGAAATATTAGAACGATGATAAAGTCAAAGGCTATTCCATAGGGTATTGCCACCATTAACAGCCGATCAATGTAAAATATAATCGAGCCATATATAAATAGAAGAAATACACCAAAATGATAGTGCCAGAAGGTCATCCCGAACAGAAAAATAGCTGCAACACCTATAATAATAAGTGGTGCTACCAAATAAGTAGTTTTAACCATTATTAATGGTAGCGCAATGGCTATTCCCATTAATACTATCAGAAAAACATATTTTTTCATTTGAGCTTTGTCCATATTATTCAATGAAAGATATCTTCAAGAAAATAATGGTATAGACAAATACCACATAAAGTATGCAGAAGAATAAAATGATGCCTTTTGGCTTTGGGCCTTTAGTTGATTTTTTGTCCATCTTGCTGATAGCTTTTTATAAGTTCTAAGAGTTGGTTCGCTCTGTTTTCCCAATTATTATTAATAACGAAATTGATACTTTTTTCTTTCCATTCCTGAGTAGGAGGTAAAAGTGCTTTCTCGATATTTTTCACAAATTCATCTTGCGTATTACTCAAGTGGATTACAGATTCAAAGTCTTTTATATCCTCAGAAAAGCTAGAGCTAACAACCTGTGTACCAGAGGCAAGATATTCATTTATTTTTAATGGATAAATGCTGGCTGTAAGCTTATTCGATAGGAATGGTATTAGCCCGCAATCAAATCTTTGTAAATACTTTGGTAATTCGTGTAGAGGTTTAGCCCCTGTAAATAAAGTATTCTCCATAGCTTTTAACTGATTCAGGGTCTCATTATTGGCTTTTATTGGTCCTACCATGACTAATTTACAATGGCTGTATTTTTTAGCAATAGCCAGTAGCAATTCGTAATCAAGCCTATGACATATGTTGCCAATATATCCTATCACTTGCTGCTCAGGGCTTATATTTTTAATATCATGAGGTAATTCAAAGTTGTTGCTTCTGGCGGTTTGAAAAAGGCTGATGTCGGCAGCATTAGGTATCAAATGAATCTTCTGATGATAGGATAGAAGTTTCTCTTTTAGTTTCGATGAAGTGGTTATACTAAAATCAGCTTCTGCCACATACTTTTTTTCCCAATACGGACCATGTTTTTCTAAATATTCTGATTGCTCAATGGCATCAACTGATTGATAAATGGATAATGAAGGTTTAAAACTTTTTAAAAGATGCGGTCCGTAAAAAGGGTTAAATGAATTGAAGCTTATATACGCTTTTAAATTATATTTTCTGATCGTACTTCTTACAGCCCTGTATATAAGTTTATTGTTAATTTTATTAAGCCAACGGTAAATCGCATTATTGGGAAGCCAGTTTATAGGTAAAATAGCTAATGGTGTTACAACAATTAAGTTCTTGTCCTTTAAAGGTTTTTGATATTTGTTCATCCCAAATATCAACGCAGGCAATCTTCTTCTAATATCTTTTTTGCCAATGCCAGTTATCAGATCCTTCAGCGTGAAGGGGTTTTCGATGTAGAACACATGATTATCTTCAGCTAACTCCTTTGCAATTGCCCAGGCAGTGGATGCGTAAGGCCCATCCCATCGGGCTAGTGCCAGATAAATGAAATTGTATTTTGACATGCCCAAAATTAATACATCCCAGAAGCTTTATCTTTGATGAGTGAAAAAAAAATCGGTAATTTTATCATTCTATTTTCTTTATAAAGAATGCTTCAAGAAAAAACGTTGAATTCCCAATTAATCCCTGACTTTCTGATTATTGGAGCCGGTAAGTCTGGCACTACCTCTTTAGATAACTATTTAAAGCAACATCCTGATCTTTACATATGTGCAAAGAAGGAGCCTAATTTTTTTGGCTATGAATTAAACTCGCCTGAAGATTTTGCCGGAAGCCCGGAAATTAATCATTACAACAACTCAGTTACCAATATTGATGACTATTTAAAGTTGTTTGAACCAGCTAATGAAGGGCAATTAAAAGGAGAGACATCAAATACTTACATGTATCATGATAAGGCTGCCGAGCGAATTAAGCATTACAATCCAGAAATGAAAATGCTTGCTGTTTTAAGACAGCCGGCAGAAAGACTATACTCTAGATACCTCCACCTTGCCAGAGAAGATAGATTACCTACACCAAATTTTGAAGATTGCCTGGATAAAGAGACCATCTGGTGGGAAAGAAACGATTTAGTAAAGGAAGGCTTTTATGGAAAGCACCTATCAAAATTCTACAACCTATTCAGAGCTGATCAGATTAAGGTTATTCTTTATGATGAAATGCGCGCTAACCCTGATCAAGTACTAAAAAGTATTTTTCAGTTTATAGGTGTTAGTGATCATGTAGAAGTTGACTTTTCAGTAGAGTATAATAAATCGGGCTTCATCAAGAATAAAAAGGTAGATGCCTTAATTGGACAAAATAGTAGGCCAAAGGAATTCATTAAGAAAATAGTACCTAAGTCTTTGTTCGAGAAATTTAAGAATCAACAATTCGTTCAGAAGCGTTTAAATGATGCCAGGGCTAAAAACCTGGCCAGACCTAAACTTTCTCAGGAATTGAAATCTC
This sequence comes from Marivirga atlantica, assembly GCF_016734805.1. GTDB lineage: Bacteria > Bacteroidota > Bacteroidia > Cytophagales > Cyclobacteriaceae > Marivirga > Marivirga atlantica. Next base: position 454,602 of record NZ_JAERQG010000004.1, on the reverse strand, counting down.
AGATTACTGAAAACATCTACAAGGATGATATTTTGAAATTAAGTCAATTAATAAATAAGGATTTAACGCACTGGTTATAAAATGAAGAAGTTATTAATAACCTTAAGTATTTTGTTGGTACTTGCTTTAGGTGGCTACATGTTGTATCAACATTATTATCCAAAAATGGTAGCTGATGCAATTGTAAATGATAAATACAATAAGGTAATTCCTAAAAAGTATCAGCCTAAGTTCAAAGAGCTCAAGGATTCAGTTAATAATAAGGTGGACAACCTGATGGATGTTGCTGAAGTAAATAATGTCAGTTTTGATCAGCTAATTGAAGGTATTGATGAAGTGCAGGAAGAGGATGTACGAGCCGCACTTGATGAATTAAAAAATACTAAAATAAAAAGTGTTGAGCAGGTGTTTGAAATTGGTAAGAAGCATATCAAAATTGATAGTTTTGACCCAGAGATTTTACGTGAAGCTTTTCTAAAGAATGTTCAAATAAAGCATATTAAAAAAGGCTTAAGGTATATCGAAACTCACGACCTGTTAAATAAAATGGACCCTGAAACGGCCAAGGCAATTGCTAAACAATTGATTCTTCAAAAAAAGAAAAAAATTGAGCAAAAAACCGAGGGTATTATCACAGAACCCTGAGTTATACATTGATATTTTTAGGATCAACCTTATTAAGAATGGCACTGCCAAGCTTTGGTCCCTGAGCTTTTAAAAACTCTATTGATTCTTTATCCAAAGGTTTAATAGAACTATCGGCAGAAAACACAGGTATAATCTTTTCTACATACTTTATTAACTCTTTTGTGTCTGAGTATTCATTTAGAGAAGAACCTTCTAGTAGAATATAGTCAAATCTCTTTTTAAGACCCTCAATTAGACTTTTGAAATCTTTACTATGGAATATTTCTTCAGGTGAATCATTTGCTCCTGCGTTACCAATGATTGAAATATTCGGATACTTGGTTGGTGCTATTAATAAATTGTCATTCTGAGACTGGTCAAAGTCTTCTTCAGCTTCAAGGATTTGTAGTTTGTTGATAGCAGAATGCTGATCAATAAATTTCCTGCTTTTTTTAGCTGTAGCCAGCCATTTTGTAAGCGTATTTCTTTTAAAGTTGGTGTCTATAATAAGCACCTTCTTTTTAATTAAGCTTAAAACAAAAGCAAGCGAAAATATGATGAAGGTTTTACCTTCTGCTTCCTTCGGGCTGGTAATAAGAAAAGTTTGCGCATTAGTTTGTTCTACCTCAAACCTGATTTTTCTTAAAAAATGCTTGAATATTTCGAGATCAGCTTCTTCGTGTTTCTTCTCAAACAGGCTGGTGAAGTTTAATTTTTTTACATCTATTTTGATAAGGCTCCCTGCTAAAGGAATATCAACCATTCGCTGAAATTGGTTTGGTGTTTTTATGGAAGAATCAAAAACTTCAAGCACAATAATGGCAAAAACAGTTAAACCAAAAGTAGCAAAAGCTGCTAATGCGGTGATTATTAATCTTTTTGAAGGCTCAGGACTTGCAGGAGGTGATGCCATGTAAACCTGTCTGATTGATCCTGCACTTGCTAATAATTTATCCTGTGCTTCATTGTATTTATCAACGGCAGAAAGATATTCATCAGTTGCTACCTTAACATCGCGTTCTAATGTATTCAACATTGCTTCTGTATTGGCATAACCGGAGAAACTACTTCTGATAGAGTAAATTTTATTATTCACAGTTTGAAGTCTCGACTCCTCAACCTGAATATCTATTTTGGTTTGATCTATGGATGATCTTAACTCAGAGGCAGAAAGTCCCGAAGATTGAGTACTTGAAGAAGGTTGCTCCATTAAGCTAAGTTCCACTCGGTACTGTTGTTGTAATAGATTTAGTGAGTCTAATAATTCAGGATCATCGGAACCTGAATTGATAAATCTTTCATTCAAATTATCAATCCTTTTCTTCAAACTTACAATACGCTGGTTAGCTGAAGGTGTAGCACTTGGCCCTCCTTGTGTTTGGCCGAGTTTTTCTTTTAAACTGTTTTCAAGATTTGAAAGCTTTAATCTTAATGCATACAAGTTGTTGTTTATTTGATCTCGTTGGTTCTCTAATTCATATACCTGGCTAACCTGCGTATCATTAGAAGAATTAGATGCGCTAATATTGTTATTGGCTTTAAATGCCCTTAATGCTTCTGATTTATTTTGTAATTCTTCACTCTTTCTGGCTACTAGTTCTTTAAAAAAAGTAACAGATTCACCAGACGATTCTTTCTTGGTAGAGGTATAATACCTGAGAAATTCTGCACAATAAGCGTTAACTGCTAATGCAGATAGATCAGGATTCCCTGAAATAAATGATATAGAGATGAAATCAGTATTGGGTACTCGTTTGATATCAAAACCGCCTTTAATACGACCAAAAGTAAAGTTGGAGGTGTTCAACATGCTTCTCAAAAGATCAGCATTTGTATCGTTTATGGTAATTGTAGTTTGTGTGTCAAGCTTTCTGTTAAAAAGTTTTCTTGCTGTTTCAATTTCTTCAGGAGTGTACTGTTTGGCTATTTTACCCTTTCCGCTAGCCGCAGAATCCAGTTTGTTTACCATAAGCTTATAAGAGACCATATTGAAAATGGTTCCTGATTTCATGGTAGCAAGTAGGTTGCTAAACTTTACATCAACACCTCTTAAATTGAATTTCTCATCGGTAACGTTAACTCCTTCATTGGTTGTAAAACCCGTAGCAATTTGAGAGTTAGCTCTATACTGAGGTTTTAAGTTTCTGGTAAACAGGAATGCAGCAATTAATGAAACTATTGGGATTATGATAATAATCCATTTCTTTCTCCACAGAACCTTCAATATGTAGATTACATCCATGAGGTAGTAATACGTTAATGATAATTAATATGCAAAATTAAACGATAAATCTGTAAGTATTAGCGCAGCTAAGCTTTAATTACAATATGCTTATCGAACTTATATTTATACGGGCACTTTGCGCGCTTTATTTCTATTCTCAAACCTTTCGTAAAAGAATAATGAGAAATACATAATAAGAATAAACGATAGCGGTGCCAGCAAATTGAATTTATAATCAATGATATGCAGAAATATTAGGTTTAAAATAATATTACCTAATGTAAAAGCACTTAGTGAGTTCCTTCCAAAGACTAGCAAATGTTTAGTCCAATCCTTTAGTTGTATGCCGATGGGCACTAATACTGAAAATACCAGAACTGTGATTACTGCCAGTGACATGGACACCAAATAGTAAATAGGATGATTCTGTCTCCTATATGTATTAGTAAAATAATTTTCTACAAATTCATTCCATGGCACAATATAGAGTACGATCAATATCCCTAAAACCAATGTGGCTAGCAGCAGCAGGTTTTTTCTGGCAAAATTGTAGCGTCTTTCTCTATCAATAAATGATGCTGATAGCATGCCTATTGTCACCAGAGTTAATGAATTCATCACACTTGGTCCTCCAGCTTTTCCTACACCGATCATGGCAGACATAAATATGGCGATGTTTCCATTTTGAATATCAATGTGCTCATAAATGGGGTAAAGTATCCAATAGGACAAAGCGAGCAATACTGTAGGCCAAATGCCAAATCTTTTTCTAAAAAACAGTAAAGGTATAGCCAGAATGATCATTACAGCATACAGCTTAAGAATATTGCCATAATGGTTATTAGCAGCAAATAATAAGGTTGCAAATCCTCTTTTCAAAGTAAGATAGCCACCTATGAACCCCGCTACTGAAGTCAAGGCAAACCCAAGATAACATTGAAAGCTTCTTTTGAAAAGCCCTGGCTTAATAGCTTCTAAACCTTTCTCAGAAAGTCTCCTGAAATAAATAAGCTCCAGCATCATTCCAAAAAGGAACAGGAAGGTTGGTGTAGCTGATGTTGTGAATAATTTTAGTATAGCGTATTGGTTAAAAGAATAATTCTCCCAAATGCTAAAATCATTCATTGAATGATCGAAAAGGGCTAGACATATAGCGTAACTACGGGCAAAATCTACGAAATAAACTCTTTTTGACATCGGCTATTTGCTGTTGACTTGCAATGCTTAACTGAATTTTAAGTAATCTGAATTAAATGGTGAATTAAGCCAGAAAACTTGATAGTTGTACGGAAAATCAATAAAAATCCTTCATTTTTTTCAAATTTAGCAATGGTGAAAAAAATATTCATAACTTAGTAAATTAATATTCAATCTTAGTATTCTAGATATTTTAGTGCCCTTTATTAAGTGAAAATTCTCGGTATTTCTTCCTTTTATCATGATTCCGCAGCGGCCATAACAGTAGATGGAGAAATTCTGGCAGCAGCGCAAGAAGAACGTTTTACACGGATTAAGCATGATGCCAATTTCCCTACTAATGCAGTTAAGTATTGCCTGGATCATACTGGCTATAGTATAGATCAATTAGATGCGGTGGTTTTTTATGATAAACCCTTATTGAAATTTGAGCGCCTGCTTGAAACCTATTATGGCTTTGCTCCAAAAGGCTTAGCTTCTTTTATAAAAGCTATCCCTGTTTGGTTGCGAGAGAAAATGTTTCTGAAGAGAATTATCAAAGAAGAATTGGGCAAAATAGAGGCTTTTGATAGGAGAAAGTTGAAAATGCTTTTTCCTGAACATCATTTGTCTCATGCCGCTAGTGCTTACTATCCTTCAGGTTTTGATAATGCTGCCATCATAACGCTTGATGGCGTAGGTGAGTGGGCTACAGCTTCAATTTGTAAAGCCAATGGAAAAGATATTACCATTGAAAAGGAACTGAAATTTCCACATTCCCTTGGCTTACTTTATTCAGCTTTTACGTACTTTCTGGGTTTTAGAGTAAATTCTGGCGAGTATAAGTTGATGGGCTTGGCGCCCTATGGGAGAAGTGGTCATGCAGATATTAAAAAGTATGAAGAAATTATAAAGTCAGAACTTATCCATATTTATGATGATGGATCTATCTGGCTTAATCAGAAATACTTTAATTATAGCACGGGCCTCAGAATGGTGAACGACAAAAAGTGGAGCAAGCTTTTCGGGATCGATAAAAGGGAGCCAGAATCTGATTTGGAACAGCAGCATTGTGATCTGGGCTTGGCCATTCAAAATGTTACCGAGGAGATAGTCATCAAAATGGCTAAACACGCCAAAGAATTAACTGGATCAACTAATCTATGCATGGCAGGAGGGGTAGCTTTAAATTGTGTAGCCAACGGAAAGTTATTGAATGAAAAGATTTTCGAAAACATATTTATTCAACCTGCTGCAGGTGATGCTGGTGGAGCATTAGGTGCGGCACTGGCAGCAGAGCATATCTATTTTGGTAAGGCTCTGAAAAAATCTGATTCAGACAGACTAAATGGATCCTATTTAGGACCTGAATATAATGAGCAGGATGTTTTAAAGATCATCAGAAAGTATGAGGCTGAGGCTACCAAGTATTCTAATGACCAATTGTATAATAAAGTAGCTGAGATATTAGCAGATGGAAACGCAGTAGGCTGGTTTCAAGGTAGAATGGAGTTTGGTCCACGTGCTTTAGGAGGTAGAAGCATATTGGGTGATCCTCGAAATGAGGAAATGCAGAAGAAGCTTAATCTTAAAATTAAGTATAGAGAGTCTTTCAGACCTTTCGCGCCCTCAGTCTTGAAAGAGGATGTTCAGGATTATTTCAAATTGGAAGGTGAATCTCCTTATATGTTGCTGGTTCAGGAAATTGTTGATAATCGAAAAGAGCCTATTCCGGCTGATTATCACAGTCTTGGAATGAAAGAAAAGCTTTATACCAAAAGATCAGATATTCCATCAGTAACACATGTTGATTTCTCAGGCCGAATTCAGACGGTAGATAAGCGTACAAATCCTCAATATTGGCAGTTGATAAATGCTTTTAAGGAATTGACAGGCTATGCCCTTGTGGTTAATACCAGCTTCAATGTGAGAGGCGAACCTATTGTATGTACGCCTGAAGATGCTTACAGATGCTTTATGAGGACAGAGATGGATTATCTGGTAATTAATAATTATGTGTTTAATAAGCGTAATCAACCGGAATGGTTAGAAAAGGATAATTGGCAGAACGATTATAAATTAGATTAAAATGGACTTTCTAAAAGATTTATTAAAGTTTATTAAGGAGCGTAAAAAGTGGTGGTTAGCACCTGTAATATTGCTTCTTATTATTTTGGGTGTTTTAGTAGTTATTGGCGGTGGCTCAGCAATAGCACCATTTATCTACACACTTTTCTAATGGAGCCTTTAAAGAAATACCAGAACATACTCGTAATAGTAAGTGGAGTCTTAGTGTTCTATTTTATTTTTAAAATAGATTATTTACTCTATGCGGCATTGATAGTTGGGGTAGGGGCTTCCTTAATCCCGGCATTTGCCACGGCTATTAACTGGCTATGGATGAAATTAGCTTTGGTTCTTGGCTGGATTAATACAAGAATATTGCTCAGCATAATCTTTTATGTTTTTCTGTTCCCAATTTCACTGGTTCAAAGATTATTTACCAATGATCAGCTAAAATTAAAGCAACCTGGAAATAGCGCTTTTTCAGAAAGAGACCATTTATATCAAAAAGAAGATTTAGAGAATCCCTGGTAATGTTTGTAGCAATAGCACATCTCTTAAGACCTCATCACTGGACTAAGAATTTTTTTATATTCTTACCCATATTCTTTGCTGGTGATATTTTCAAGAATGAAAAATTGCTTAATACGGCTATTGGTTTTATTGTTTTCAGTTTAACAGCCAGTGCTATCTATGTTTTAAATGATATTAAAGATGTTGAAACTGATAAGTTACACCCCACTAAAAAGGGAAGGCCGATAGCTTCAGGTAGGGTAAGTAAAAACCTTGCACTCTTTTTATTTGGAGTCTTACTTATTACTTCATTAAGCGGAGCCTTCATACTTGACACCAATTTTGCCTATTGTATAGTGGCTTACATGGTATTGAATATCGCTTATACATTTGGCTTAAAAAATATTGCTATACTTGATTTATTCTTAGTTTCTTCAGGCTTTATTTTCCGAGTGGTTGGTGGTGGTTTATTAAGTGAAGTACCAGTTTCACATTGGTTAATTGTGATGGTATTGCTACTTTCACTATTTCTTGTTTTGGCAAAAAGACGTGATGATCTTATCCTTGCTCAGGATAATCCGAAATTAATGCGTAAGTCATCATCTAGTTATAACCTTGATTTTACCAATGCCTGTCTTACAATGTTGTCTGCCGTTATCATTGTAGCTTATATTATGTACACAGTTTCTGATGATGTAAAGCAAAGACTTGATTCTGAATATTTATTCTACACTTGTATTTTTGTGATTGCAGGTATCATGAGGTATTTACAGATCACTATGGTAGAAAAGAAAAGTGGTTCCCCTACCAGAATCCTCTTCACAGACGTTTTCATTCTTTTGGTACTATTTGGCTGGGCATTATCCTTCTATTTCCTGATTTATATTATTTAAATCATGACAAAAAAACTGGTGCTTTTTGATTTTGATGGCACTATCTCTAATAGAGATAGCATGTTTCTATTCTTGAAATATATTTCAGGATGGAAATTTCCTTTCAGGTTTCTCCTTTTTATTCCTCAGCTGGTCAAGTGGAAATTAAAGTTAATTACTACCAAAAGAGCCAAAGAACGGTTATTCAGCTTATTCTTTGGAGGTATTAAAGTCGAGAATTTTAATAATATCTGTTCAGGTTTTGCTAGTCAGGTTTTGCCATCTGTGATTAAGCCCTCAGCTGATCTGGCATTAAGAAACCACCTTAAAGCTGGTGACGATGTATACATCGTTTCTGCTTCTTTGGAGAATTGGCTTAGGCCGTGGGTAGAAAAGTACAGTCAGCTAAAACTACTTGCTACTCAATTAGAAGAGGTTAATGGCAGCTATACTGGAAACATTAAAGGTGAAAATTGTAAAGGGGCAGAGAAGGTGAACAGAATAAAAGAGGTTGTTGACCTGGACAATTACGCTTCAATAATAGCTTACGGTGATTCTTCAGGGGATAAAGAAATGCTGGGAATAGCAGATAGGACCTTCTATCGATATTTTAAATAACTGATTTATTCAAAGAACTTTAAACCAACCAGGTACCTTAAATTCTCACCATAGAAATTGATTTCTCCTTTTTTACTGATACCATCAAACTTGAGTTGATCTTTATTTACATTGAGTGCCAACAATTCTTTATAGATCACTAAGATCAGTTGTGAGCTTTCATTTACTACAATTGAAGTCTCCAGTTTAGAAGAAGGCTCAATATTAATAGCTATTGCCAGCTGAGGATTTGCATTCAAGTGAAATGCTATCAGTGCCAGTTTAGTCTTTAGGTTATCATTGTCTTCAAGATTTTCTATTGAGGTCAATGGGATATTTGGAGAAGCAAATAAACCCAGATCATCCTTTACTTCAGTGCTTGAGAGATATTTCCTGGATTCTCTACTACTAGCTGATGTAATAGGTACATATGATATACTCTGAGCACTTCGCTTTAATGGCTTCTCATAATTCACCTGGTAAATGTCAGCGAATTTACTATCTCTATTACTCGATAAATAAGCTAGAGTATCACCATAAATGGAGAAATATCCATCAAATTTAGCTGAATTAATCCTGTTGCCTAGGTTCTCTGGTTTGCTCCACACAGTCCAGCTATCATAAAGTCTTTCCACTTTAAAAATATCCATATCGCCATAGCCACCATGCCCATTACTTGAGAAGTAGAGCGTTTTTTTATCTGGTGATAAGAATGGTGATATTTCACTGCCTTCAGTATTAATAGTTACGCCTAGATTAAGAGGTTTGCTCCATTCTCCATCATCTTCAAGAAAGGAAATGTAAAGATCCTCTTTACCATAACCTTCAGTTTTGTTCATGGAGAACAACACTACTTTATAATCTGATGATACAAAGGCGCTTCTGTAGCCTGATATGGGTAGCCCTTTAATATTAATCGGCTCAGGGGTAAGCCAGTCATCTGATAATTTCTTGGAAAAGTAAATTCCCTTTTCGGCATCTTCAGAATTATTCAGGTACAAAATATCTTCAGAATCATTTATACCGATGATAAAGTTATTACCCTTATCATTTAATATGTCAATAGCAGACTTCTCTATAATGCCACTTGATAGTTGCTGATACCATATATCTGACCCGCTGTACTTTCCACCCTTATTTTCAGGATGTAATACCCTGGAAAAATATAACCTGTTTGTAACGCCATCAAAAAGGGGAGTCGTTTCTTCAGCCTCAGTATTTAGTGAACTGGCAAGCCTAGTTACCTCGGCTATTTGCTGGGCTGTCACAGAAGTTACTGATAGCAAAACACAGCTATATAATAAAATGATTGCTTTAAATTTTACCATAAGAAAGGGCTATCCAGTTTTTTATTCTGAATAATGTATGACAAGCTTATTTCATGCATTCCACCCGCCAAAACACCACCAGCATTATTGAAACGATCGTAAGAATAGTCAAGAAATATAGCTTTAGGTAATTTAATTCCCGCAAGTGCTGAATACTTCAAGTCGTTTTGAATTCCAAATCCAGCATAAATCATATCGCTGTATTTTATACGTAAAGATAGATTGAGGTCATGCTGATATTGAGGATTTGCTTTGAATGAAACGAAAGGTGAGATAACAAAATCTGTACCTAGTTGAAACTGATAGGCCGCTGCCAGTCCATAAATTATTGCATTGTTAGCTGCTTCCACTAGATCTGATTTATTTTCAGTTAGTGTTATTGAACTAATGTGGGTAGTGATCATTAATGCCTTGCTGTAAAGTGCTACACTAAAATCAGCCAATAACATTGAGTTATTAAACCCTTCTTGCAAAAGCATTTGATACAGTTCATCCTGCGTATTTTCAACAGTTAATTGATCTACCCCATAGTTATTTTGGATATAGTTTAATGAAGTGCCAAAACTGGTTGTAAGCTTGTCTGACACAGGCAAGTGATAGGCATAAAAAGCACTAATAGATTGTCTGTTAAAAGCATCAACCGATAAATTACTGAGGTGCAACCCTACTCCGTGTTTTCTTCTGCTGCGCTTGTTGTTACCTAATTCCTCATTTAATAAAGGCGAGCTTAAGGCAAATCCTGAATTATCAGTTTCATTATTATATGAGTTTTTAATAGGTAGGAAGACACCTGCCTGATATAACCTGAGTGTGTTATTTGAGCTTGTTATACTTTGCCGAAAAGATACTCCTAATTTTAAGGAATTGCTCATTCCTGTAAGTGCTGGATGATTCCATTCAGGATTAATATATTGCTGCGTTCTTGAAACGGCAGACTGCCCAAATGCATGCACAGCACCGAAAATAAATGATAATATGATTAATGAATATCTCATTTTATAATTGTAACAGTACCATCGTAATTTCTTCTACCTCCATTAAGTGATACATTGTAAAAATAAGTACCCGCTGGTAATACTTCACTATTGTATACGCCATCCCATTCACACGTTTGACCTCTACAATTGAAAATTTCACGACCATTCAAGTCTGATATTTTTATCTGCACATCTTCAAATTGATCAATATTTGGGAATCTCCAGGTGTCATTAATACCATCTCCATTTGGTGTGAAGGCAGTATAAATCTCAAGTTCAGGTAGTACTTCTGATATAACCAGATTTCTGCTTAGCACATTACTCAAACTATCTCCATCAGAAATTTGAAAGCTAATGGATTTTGGAGTGGTATCGTCAGTTAACTCATTACTATTGAAATAGGCTACTTCACTCAATATAATTTCATATTCAGATTTACTCAGCTGACCAGTTATGAGCAAAGTTCCAGAATTCCTTTCAAACCTACTTGTTACTTCTGCATCGGTTTCAAGTATTAGCTCATCTTCACTTTGATTATAACTAGAACTGATTTTCACCCATGCACTATCTATCATTTGATCGTCAATATCAGAAATGGTGATTGATGAGGTAATCTGTATAGGACTGGCTCCTTGTACGTATTCGAGTGTCTCAGATTCAATATTGGTAATGGTTGGGGCATCATTAACTGGTAAAAAAGTTAAAGTAATGATGGCTTCTTCTGAAAAAATGAAAGGATCGGAAACTGTATAAGAAATTGTTTGCGTACCGCTATAGTTATCGGGCGCTTTATAAGTTAAAGCTACACCTTCTGAAATATCTAATTCCTGACCTTTGGTTATTTCAGCGCCATTTGAAGTGAAATTTCCAGCTGCCCAATTCAAAATTATTTTAGTGAAAGGATCATCATCCTCGTCCGAATAAAGGGTATTCAATAGGTCGCTATTTAGGATAAAAGCCTCATCTTCATTTAGCTCAACCTCATAATTATTGATTACAGGTTGGGTATTAATTTGAATGGTGAAAGCTTGCTCAGCGAACTCACCACTTTCATCTGTAACTCTTAGAGTAATTTGTTCGGAAGTAGCCGTTTCCGGTACCATTCCTGTTAAAATAGCTGATCTATTATTCTGGTTTGTTACACTAAGCCATGATGGGCCTACTACTTGTGAAATTGTTAAAACATCGGTAGGGTCGGCATCATCTACTTCAATGTTATAAGTGTAGGCAGTATTGGATTGTGCTTTTACAACCGGATCAGAATTAAATAAAGGGGCATCATTTACCCCTTCTACTGCTATTGTGAATGAATCTGAAATAGAATTAATATCTTCAGCGCCATCATCAGTTACGGTAATATTGATAACTGCCTCACCAAAGGCATCGGCTTTTAACTGGTAAGAAATTTCAGCAGTTGATTGTGGAGATGTATAGTTAAGTGAGAAGCTTTCAAAAAGCGCTTCATTGGAATTATCTATTGATATACTAATGCTTTGATTATTTTCTTCTCCAGCAGTAATTCCTGTAAGTAGTATTGTTTTAATGGCTAAGTCATCTTCCGTTAACGTAATCAGTTCAGGAACTGGGTCAAGCGTTGGTGCTGAATTTTCATACTGAACTTCTATTGAAAAACTTAGCGTATCAGAAGCACCCGCATTATCTTCCACTTTAATCTCTACCACATGGGGAGAGTTTTCTACATCTTCCCTATTAGGAGTTCCAGTTAAAGTATTTGAAGCATTGATTGTTAACCAAGTAGGTTGCTGAATAAAGGAGAAAGTTAATTCATCATTCGTGTCTACATCTAGTACTTCTAGTGGTAAATTATAAGTGTTATTTTGTTGAGCCTCTAAAATGGGAGTAGTGACAAAAACCGGAGTATCGTTCACATTGATTACTTCAATAGTATAATTCTGCGTAGTGTTAGCACCTAATTGATCTTGTACTCGAAGAATAACCTGATGCGCTCCAACATCTTCATTTAAAGGTGTTCCTTGAAGACTGTATTGATCATTCTCATTGGAGAAGTTAAGCCAATCGGGTTTAAGTAAAGCTTCTAAAGTGTAGGAATCATTATCAATATCATTTACGGCTATCTCATATTGGTACAGCTCATCTTCATTCACCTCTAACTGCGGGGATGATGTAAATACAGGAGCAGAATTTGGGAAATTAACAGAGATGGTAAAATTCTGAGTGGTCTCTGCATCGGCTAAATCTGATACTGTTATACTAACGTCTGTAGATTCATCTCTATCGTTATTTGTTGGAGTTCCACTTAGCACTAATTTACCAGGTTCAGTTTCAGTAGCCGTAATCCAAGATGGTTTTTGATTGACTATAATGGTTAATTCATCACCCGGATCTACATCTGTAGCCGTAAAAGTATAGCTGTATAAAGTGTTTAACGAGGCAGTTAAAACAGGCGTACTTGTGATGATTGGTTTATCATTGGTATTGATAACTTCAATATTAAAGAGCTGTTGAGCCGTGTTTCCATTGCCATCATTCACTTCTAATGCCACTCCATAATTACCGACCTGATTGTTGTTTGGTGTGCCTGTTAATAATGCAGTTCCATCTCCATTATCCGTTAGAGACAGCCAGACTGGAAGAGCTAACTGATTTGTAATGCTTAACTCATCTGAAGGATCAGCGTCTGCCGCAGTTATATTATATTGATAAGTGAAATCTTCATTAACAGAAACTTGCGGAGTGCTTGTAAATAGTGGATCATCCTGAACCGGGGAAACATTAATTGTAAAACTCTGATCAGTTGATAAGCCATTAGAATCAGTGCATCTTATAGTAATTGTAGAACTACCGAATGCATTAGCTGCGAGACTTAAAGAAATTTCATTTCCAGACAGGGTGAATGTATTATATAAGCTGCTATTGGTTCTACCAATGAGGCTAAAATTTAATTGGGATGGACTGTCTTCCACATCAGAGAAGTAGTTAAGCAGGAGAATATTTGAAATAGGGGACTCATCCTCGTTATAATTAAATGGTCCTATTGAAGTAACATTTGGAGCTCCATTTATCACAAAAGTTGCAGAAGCAGTTCCTTCATAATTACTCTCGTCAATGGTTACTTCTAAATCATAGCTTCCGGGATTTGTGGGTATCGTTGAGTTGTTATTATAGGTAACTGTAGTATTCAGTCCTTCAGGAGTAGTAGTGAAATCAGCTGATTTAGGACTACCATTAAAATTCTTAAGTAACTGAGTAAAAGTAATTGATGCTGTGGCTTTGGCTACTTCAAAAGATTGCTGTACTGGTGTGGCCGCTGTATAATTAACATCACCAGCTTGAGTAGCTTCTACCACAACAGTTCCGGCACCTGTAATAGTCACTGTACTTCCTGAAAGTGTCGCAGGTCCGCTAACAATGCTAAAGTCAACAGGCAAACCAGAATCTGAAGAAGCAATCAGATTGAAATCTTCGTCACCATAAGTTTTGTCGTCAGGATCAGTGAAAGTAATAGTCTGGCTGGCTTGAGTAATTTCTAAGGTAGCCTGTGTAAAGATAAAGTTATAGTTATCATCGCTACCATCAGCGAGGGTGATAGGATAAGTACCTGCATTACTAGCTATGGTAGCCGTTGTAGAAATATCTGGATCAACATCGATAACAGCTTCTGTTTCACTGTTGACAAAATCAGAGGACTGATAAGAGAATGTGAGTGCTGGAATAGCATCACCATAGGTAATGGTTTTATTATCAGCAATGACATTAAGTTGTGCTTTGGCTACTTCAAAAGATTGTTGCACTGGTGTGGCCGCGGTATAATTAACATCACCTGTTTGAGTAGCTTCTACAACGACAGTTCCGGCACCTGTAATAGTCACTGTACTTCCGAAAAGAGTAGCAGGTCCGCTTATGATGGAGAAACTGACAGGCAAACCCGAATTGGAAGAAGCGACCAGATTGAAATCGGCATCACCATAAGTTTTGTCGGCAGGATCAGTGAAAGTAATAGTCTGACTAGCCTGAGTAATCTCCAATGTAGCATCAGTAAAAAGGAATGTATAATTATCATCGCTACCATCAGCGAGTGTAATGGGATAGGTACCAGCGTCACTCGCTATGGTAGCCGTTGTAGAAATATCTGGATCAAGATCAATGACAGCTTCTGTTTCGCTGTTCACAAAATCAGTTGCATTGAAGGAGAAAGTAAGCGTTGGAATAGCGTCACCATAGGTAATGTTTTTATTATCAGCAATGACATTAAGTTGTGCTTTGGCTACTTCAAAAGATTGCTGCACTGGTGTGGCTGCTGTATAATTAACATCACCAGCTTGAGTAGCTTCTACCACAACAGTTCCGGCTCCAGTAATGGTTACTGTGCTTCCGGAAAGTGTTGCTGGTCCACTAATAATACTAAAGTCAACAGGTAGTCCAGAATCGGAAGAAGCAACCAGATTGAAATCAGCATCACCGTAAGTTTTGTCAGCAGGATCAGTGAAAGTAATAGTCTGGCTGGCTTGTGTAATTTCTAAGGTAGCCTGCGTAAAGATGAAGATATAGTTATCATCACTGCCATCAGCCAATGTAATAGGGTAAGTGCCCGCATCACTCGCTATGGTAGCCGTTGTAGAAATATCTGGATCAAGATCAATGACAGCTTCTGTTTCGCTGTTCACAAAATCAGTTGCATTGAAGGAGAAAGTGAGCGTTGGAATGGCGTCACCATAGGTAATGTTTTTATTATCAGCAATAACATTAAGTTGGGCTTTGGCTACTTCAAAAGATTGTTGTACTGGTATGGCAGCGGTATAATTAACATCACCAGACTGAGTAGCTTCTACCACAACAGTTCCGGCTCCAGTAATGGTTACCGTGCTTCCGGTAAGTGTAGCAGGTCCACTAACAATACTAAAGTCAACAGGTAGTCCAGAATCAGAAGAAGCAATCAGATTGAAATCGGCATCACCATAAGTTTTGTCAGCAGGATCAGTGAAAGTAATAGTCTGGCTAGCTTGCGTAATTTCTAAGGTAGCCTGTGTAAAGATAAAGCTATAGTTATCATCGCTACCATCAGCGAGGGTGATTGGGTAAGTACCCGCATCACTAGCGATGGTAGCCGTTGTAGAAATATCTGGATCAAGATCAATGACAGCTTCTGTTTCACTATTTACAAAATCAGCAGCATTGAAGGAGAAAGTGAGTGCTGGCAAAGCATCGCCATAAGTAATGGTTTTATTATCAGCAATGACATTAAGTTGTGCTTTGGCTACTTCAAAAGATTGTTGTACTGGAGTGGCCGCTGTATAATTAACGTCACCAGCTTGAGTAGCTTCTATCACAACAGTTCCAGCTCCAGTAATGGTTACTGTGCTTCCGGAAAGTGTTGCAGGTCCACTTATAACTGAGAAACTGACAGGCAAACCTGAATCGGAAGAAGCAGACAGATTGAAATCTGCATCACCGTAAGTTTTGTCGGCAGGATCAGTAAAAGTAATAGTCTGGCTAGCTTGCGTAATTTCTAAGGTAGCCTGTGTAAAGATAAAGCTATAGTTATCATCGCTACCATCAGCGAGGGTGATCGAATAAGTACCTGCATCACTCGCTATGGTAGCAGTTGTCGAAATGTCCGGATCAACATCAATGACAGCAGCGGTTTCGCTATTTACAAAATCAGAGGACTGATAAGAGAAAGTGAGTGTTGGAATAGCATCACCATAAGTAATGGTTTTATTATCAGCAATGACATTAAGTTGTGCTTTGGCTACTTCAAAAGATTGTTGTACTGGTGTGGCCGCTGTATAATTAACATCACCAGACTGAGTAGCTTCTACCACAACAGTTCCGGCTCCAGTAATGGTTACCGTGCTTCCGGTAAGTGTAGCAGGTCCACTAACAATACTAAAGTCAACAGGTAGTCCAGAATCAGAAGAAGCGACCAGATTGAAATCGGCATCACCATAAGTTTTGTTGTCAGGATCAGTGAAAGTAATAGTCTGGCTGGCCTGAGTGATCTCCAATGTAGCATCAGTAAAAAGGAAAGTGTAGTTATCATCGTTACCATCAGCGAGGGTGATAGGATAAGTACCTGCATTACTAGCCATGGTAGCAGTTGTCGAAATATCCGGATCAACATCAATAACAGCTTCTGTTTCGCTGTTTACAAAATCAGAGGACTGATAAGAGAAAGTGAGTGTTGGAATTGCATCACCATAGGTAATGGTTTTATTATCAGCAATGACATTAAGTTGTGCTCTGGCTACTTCAATATTAAATGCCTGCGTATTGCTATTAGCATTATTTAGAACTTCACGTACTTCTAGCGTAATAGGAAAAGTGCCTGCCTCTGTTGGATCACCTGCAATACTATAAGTTCCATCTAAGTTATCCGTAAAGTTAAGCCCTCCAGGGAGTGAGCCACTTTGTATTACCACCTCGATGTCATCACCGTCTAAATCAGTTACTTCTACTAAATAATCATAGGTTTCACCATAGGTAATACTTGCTGATGGCGTGGATGTAAAGGTTGGATTGTTTTGTGCCAGCAGCTGGTGTTGCTGTAGCATCAAAACTATTAAGCCAATAAAAATCTTTGAAAAATTGATTCCCTTCAGAAAGGCGCGGCACATGTCTTTAACTCTAATATTTTATCGGAAAAGTACAAAAAATTAATCGTAACACTTTATCTTCAAGCCATATTTTCGATTAAACGATTATTATGGAATTGGTTTTTTGGTTCTGCCTTGCTTTGGTAGTTTATACATACCTCGGTTATCCTGTAGTGTTGTTTTTACTTGTAAAGTTAAAACGCCTTTTTAATAGGCAAAAACTTTTATTCTTTGAGCCATCGGAATTACCACGAGTGAGTTTAGTTGTGGCATGTTACAATGAAGCAGAAATCCTTGAAGAAAAAATAGCCAATACCCTAGCCTTATCCTATCCTGATGACAAATTAGACATCTGTTTTGTTACTGATGGCAGTGATGATAATAGCGATGAAATTATTGCTAAATATGCTAATATCAAGCATTTTCATTCAGATGAGCGAAAAGGAAAGAATGCAGCTATCAATAGAATTTTACCTTTACTAAAGACACCCTACATTATTTTCTGTGATGCGAATACTTTTCTTAATAAAGAAGCACTGGTTAATTTAGTAAGACATTACAAGGATGAAAAAGTAGGAGCTGTAGCAGGCGAGAAGAGAGTTTTTTCTACCAATGAAGATGAGAATGCAGGGGCCGGAGAAGGTGCATATTGGAAATATGAATCACAATTAAAAAAGTGGGATTCGGAATTGTATTCTGTTGTTGGTGCTGCTGGTGAATTGTTCTCTGTAAAAAGTGATTTGATGGATCCTGTACCTGACGGAATCATCATCGAGGATTTCTTTTTGTCGGTTAAGATTGCCATGAACGGATATAAGGTAAGGTATGAGCCGGAAGCCTATGCAATGGAAGCGGGATCATCATCCATTGCAGAGGAAAGAAAAAGAAAAGTAAGAATTTCTGCTGGTGGTCTGCAAGCGGTAGGCTTATTTGCAGGGCTTCTCAATTTTTTTAAATATGGAACACTCAGCTTCCAGTATATATCTCATCGATTCTTCCGTTGGACTGTAGCACCATTAAGTCTACTCATTTTACTTCTAATAAATATTTACCTGGTAGTTGCTGGTGCCGGAATAGTGTATACTGTACTGTTGGCAAGTCAAGTGTTTTTCTACTTTTTAGCGGCAATGGGTAATTTGTATGAGTTAAAAGGCAAGAGCAGTAAAGTGTTTCTCATACCTTTCTATTTTGTGTTTATGAATGTATCAGTCTATCAAGGCTTTTTTAGGTTGTTAAAAGGGAAACAATCAGCTGTTTGGGAGAAATCTGCCAGGGCTAAGTTGAAGAAGACTTAAATACCTTCTTTAATGGAGAATACTTTTCTGATTTTACTTTCCGCTGCTCTGTTCATAATCATCATCAGGAAATCACCCTCCTGAATAATAAAATTATCTTGAGGGTTTTTATGAACAGTTTTTTGCCCATTTTCTTCTCTTACTAAACCAATAAGGATGACATTATACATTTTCTTTAGTTCATAGAAAGATTTGTCATACTCTTGCTTAATGAATGGATTGCCTTTTAATATTCTGAACTGCTTAATGTCGTAATCAGTTTCTTCAATAGGATAGGCTAATATTTCTTCTGAATACTGAGCAACATCTGGCTCAAACATATAACTAGCAAGTAAACGCGAGGTAATTTCATTTTTCGAGATGGCATATTTTACCCCTGCATTAATGAAGGTTTGCTTCAGGTTAGCGTTTTCAAGTGTTACAACAAATTGAAGATTCTCAAAATGCTTTTTGATGTTGAGAATATAGACGAGTTTATCGGTATCATTCTCCAAATTGATGAATACTGAGCTGCAATGTTCAATATTAGCTTTATCTAGTAATTCGAAATTCTCATAATCCGAATACAATATAAACACCTGCTTTTTATCATAGAGTTCATGTAAGAGATCAATATTATCTCTGTTTTTAGTAACCACCGCTACCTTTCTGCCTGCCCTTATCAACTGATCAATTACTGTTTTCCCAAATTGAGTCCACCCAATTACTACTATATGATTTTGAAAGCTGGTGCCGTGCATGCCTATTTTATTATTTTCGTTGATGTTGCTAATAACTGTTGAGAATTGGCCAATAAGGATACCGTAAATACCAATACTTAAAAACAGAAAAATGTAGCCGATGATTCTGCCTTCCTCAGATGCTGGCACAATATCACCATAACCTACGGTTGTTAAGGTAACTATACTATACCAAAAAGCATCACTTAAGTTTTTGATAGGCGCATCCTGAACGTATTGTTCATAACCCCAAAGCCTGAAAACAAGGAATATGTAGAATGCCAGGAAAGCAATCCCTATTAAAAAGAGCTTTTTGTAGTTTGATATGCGCATTAAACCTTAATTCCTACCACTAAAATATCATCAGTTTGAGCATTTCTTCCCCTCCATTGCTGAAACTGAGTTTCCAGCGCATGTTCCTGTTCAGTAGGAGGAAGGTTACTAATTGACGTTAAGAAGTTATAAAAATTTTTCTTCATAAACTTCTTATCATTTGGCCCGCCAAACTGATCTTGATAGCCATCAGTACTTAAATAAAGCATGCTGCCTTCTTCAAGCTTCACTTCTTTTTTGTTAAATACTTTGTCCAGCCCTTGGCTACTTCCTACAGAATAACGATCGGCCGCTACTTTTGAAAGTTCACCTTCCTTTACCACATAAAGCGGTATTTTTGCCCCAGTAAATTCAGCAACTTTTTTCTTTTTATTGATAAAGAGTAACCCGATATCAAGCCCATCCATGCTGGCCGAGCCTAATTGATTTTGATGAAGTGTTTGTTGAATTTTTTGATCAAGCAGACTGATGGCTAAATCAGGAGAATGAATCCCTGTTTCTAATATGATTTGATTTAGTAAAGAATTAGCAAGTACGGTCATGAATGCACCAGGTACGCCATGTCCTGTACAATCTATGATAGCCAGAGCTATTTTATCTCCTGCTTCGGCATGCCAATAGAAATCACCACTTACAATGTCTTTAGGCTTGTAATAAATGAAAGCATTTGGAAATTGTTCTTTCAATAATGATTTAGCAGGCAGCAATGACTCTTGAATTTGCCGAGCATAATTGATGCTGTCGGTAATTTGCTCGTTCTTATTAGCAAGCGATTTGCTTTTTTCTTCTAACTTCTCATTGATTGCTTCTATTTCCTCTTTCTGTTCTACTATCTCAACATTTTGCAATTGAAGCTTTTTGTTGGTTCTGTTCTTAAGCTTGTTACGATTGTTCAGGATTAGAATGAGTATGAGTAGAAAAAGTATACCTGCAGCCGCAGCATATAAAAAGAACTTGCGTTGTTTTGTCTTCAGGTCTTCAATTGACTTCTCCTTTTTTAGCAAATCAATTTCCTGTTCTTTTTTATCGAGCTTGTAAATCGTCTCTATTTCTGCAATAGCTTTGGTGTTATCCTTCTTGTACTTACGTTCAGCTTCCAGAAGGTATAATCTCATATAAATTAATGCATTCTCTTTATCACCGACTGCATCATAAACCTTAGATAGGTTTTGATAAACATCCTTCAGTATATTAGTTGAATTAATACGCTGCGCCATAACAAGAGCTCTTTTAAGCTCATTAATAGCCTGATTGTACTCTTGTTGGTTAATATACACATCTCCCAATTCGATACTTACCCTGGAGATTAGTTCAGGCATATTCTGTTCGATTGCTAAAACTTGTGAACGCTCTAGATAGTCGAGTGCTGTTCTAAATTTTTTCTGATTTTTATAGAGTGATCCTATATCAAAATAGGAATAAGCTAAACCACTTTGGTCATTAGCAATTGAATCAATTTCCAAAGCCTTGTTGAAGAACATCAGGGCAGAATCTGATTTTTCAAGTAAGATATAAAGGTTACCTAAATTACTGTAGGTAGTGGCAATGTTGTATGAGTCTCCATTGCTTTTGGCTATTTCCAAAGCATTGTTAAGATACTCCTTTGCTTTATTGTAAGTGCCTAGTTCTTGATAGATTAAGCCAATAGTATTCAGTGTGACTTCTTTGTCTTCTTCTACCTGAATTTCTTCTTTAATTTTCATGGATTGTACACAATACTGAATAGCCTGGTTGTAACGCTCCATGTAGGTGTAGATATCACAAATGAGGGTAAGTACATTCGACTGTTTCAGTAAGTTGCCGGTTTTGTAATAAGCGTCTAAAGCGCTTTCCGCATAATTTAATGCGTTTTTGTATCTGTCCAGATAGAAATAAACATTGGCTAAAGAGCTTGCTGCTTCTCCTATACCCTTGGAAGAAGCGCTTGATTTAAATATGACAAGAGCCCGCTCAAAATGTGGAATGGATTGCTCAAACTCATTGGTTAAATAGAAGTAATCACCCAGATAATAGCTTCCCCATGCAAAAGCTAACTGACTGGAATCTCCTTTAGCCAGGGAAATCATTTCTTCTGCATAGAGCTTTACATTGTTCGGATTCTTTTCTCTGTATGAATCTGCTAACTCAGAAAGTGCTTCAACTTTTTCTGTTCTGGTACGGGCACTTTCAAGCTTGCCAATAAGCCTGTCATTTTGCTGAGCGATAAGCCCGGAAACAGTTCCAAAAAGAAATAATAAGAGCAGCATTATTCTCATAAGTGCCAATTTAATCAATTTAATGATAGAGGAGTAAATGAACTAAATAGTTTATGGCGTTGAGCGATATCTTATTCTTCTTCCATATTTGTATTGAGGATAATGCTGATTTCCTTCAGGGTATCATCCAGTTCCGCTACATTTTTCTGAATTTGGTCAAAGTAGAATTTTCGTTTTTTATCGTTTGCGAAATCCTCATAGGCAGTAATGTTAATTAGGCCTTGTAAACGAGCAAGAGGGCTGCGGACTTTATGAGCATTTAGAAAAGCATATCTGACAAAAGCACTATTCTGCTCAGCTATTTTAGCTGTCCTAAGCTTGAGTACATCTTCTAGCTGGGTTTTGGCGTTGTTGAGTTCTTCCTTTTGTTCCTCTATTGTTTGATTTTGTTTCTTTAGAATCTCTTCATGCTTAAGGTGTGTACGTTTAAAAAGGCCATAACCAAAGAATACCAGCAGGGCGCTAATCACAATATTCATGTAATAAGGTACTGCGGCTCTCTCTATTGGCATTATTGCAGGAACCACATCATAAAGGTTTTTAACCACAAGATATACTATTATACTAAGAACAAATAAGGATGTATACTGCCAGCGTTTATCAAAGAATAATACTGGAGAAAGAGCTGTTACAAAAAACAAGAAGTCAAATCCCCCTGATTCACCATGAAAAAGGCTGCCTACTGCTGTCATACATATTGAGAATAAGAAAAATATGTATCTCGCCAGCGCGATTCTGCCATGCGTGTGCCAGTAGAGTAGTAAGCAAAAAACTGCCACTTCAGAGGTGCATATCCAGAAAGGGATGATACCACCAATTGTTGACATGTATGCACCGGTACCGCCCACTACAAAAATAGCTAACAGCATGAGTATATTAGCTATTTTATAGATTCGCTTATCTTTTTCAGATAATAAAGAATTAGAAATCGTACGTGCGATCAAAGGATGTTATTAGGTTGAAACAAATTTATTTAGCTCCTTCTTTGATAGCTTCCACCACTTCCGGATTTAATAGTGTAGAAGTATCTCCTAAGTTGCTGGTGTCGCCTTCAGCAATTTTTCTAAGAATTCTTCTCATGATTTTTCCGGACCTGGTTTTTGGTAAACCTGGCACGATTTGGATTTTATCTGGTTTGGCAATCGGGCCTATAATGTTACGCACGGTTTCACTGATTTCGTTAGTGAGGTTTTCTTCGGTTCTGTTTTCCATATCACAGATCACATAAGCATAAATGCCCTGACCCTTTACTTCATGAGGATAGCCTACCACAGCAGACTCAATAACTTTAGGATGCTCGTTTATGGCATTTTCAACTTCAGCAGTGCCCATTCTATGACCAGAAACATTTATTACATCATCAACTCTTCCTAGTATTCTGTAATATCCATCTTCATCTCTTTTGACCCCATCACCTGTAAAGTACATGCCTTTGTAGGTAGAGAAATAAGTTTGCTTGCAGCGCTCGTGATCACCATAAGTAGTTCTAATCATGGAAGGCCATGGGTACTTGATACAGAGATTCCCTTCAACACTATTTCCTTTCAGCTCTTTGCCGTCAGCATCCACAATTACTAGTTGCACGCCAGGTAGTGGTAAAGTGGCATATGAAGGTTTTGTTGGGGTTACTCCGGCCAGTGGCGATATCATAATCCCACCTGTTTCTGTTTGCCACCAGGTATCCACAACAGGGCATTTCATTTTACCAACATGTGAATGGTACCAGTGCCATGCTTCTTCATTAATAGGTTCCCCAACAGTTCCTATTACTTTTAAAGATGAGAGATCGTGCTTAGTAACAGGCTCTGTTCCGTGTGCCTGAAGTGCTCTGATAGCGGTTGGTGCAGTGTAAAACTGATTCACCTTGTATTTTTCTACTACTTCCCAGAACCTTCCGGCATCAGGGTAGGTAGGTACGCCCTCAAACATAACGGTTGTAGCACCAGCCAACAATGGGCCATATACTATATAGGAATGACCTGTTATCCAGCCGACATCTGCTGTACACCAGTAAACATCTCCTGGCTCATACTGAAAAACATTTTCAAAAGAATATTTGGTATACACCATATAGCCACCGCAAGTGTGCACCACACCTTTTGGTTTACCTGTGGAGCCGGAAGTGTATAAAATGAATAATAGGTCTTCCGAATCCATGACTTCCGCTTTACATTCCGTTGACTGACCTTTTATGGCATCGTGCCACCAAATATCGCGGCCAGCCTTCATGTCTACCGCTTCTTTGGTACGCTCAAATACGATTACTTTTTCTACTGTTGATGTTTTTTCTAATGCTTCGTCAACTACTGCTTTTACAGGGATTGATTTGGCTCCTCTGAAATTGCCATCAGCCGTTAAAACCATTTTGGCAGAACAATCATTAATTCTATCCGCTAACGCATTGGAAGAGAAGCCGGCAAATACTACGGAATGTACTGCACCAATTCTGGCACAGGCAAGCATGGCAACTGCTGCTTCTGGTACCATAGGCATGTAAATAATTACCCTGTCACCTTTTCCAACACCCTTGGCTTTCATGGCATTCGAAAACTGATTTACTTTTTCGTAGAGCTGCCTTAATGTAATTGTTTGATTGCTCTCATTAGGTTCGTTAGGTTCCCAAATTATGGCAGGATGATCACCATGAGTAAAGAGATACCTTTCAAAAATATTTTCTGTGATATTTAATTTGGCATTGAGGAACCATTTAACATCTGGTCCTTCAAAATCCCAATCCACTACCTTATCCCATCTTTTTTGCCAATGGAAAGAGTCTGCTATTCGTGACCAAAACTGTTCAGGTTGATTAACACTTCTTTGATATTCATGAATATAGCCGCTCAGGCTGTGAATTCTATCGCTCATTTTAAAATTGGTTTAGTAGAAATAGTGTAGCACAATGATCTTTGCTATCACTTCCTTTCAAATTGCCAATTTTACCTTAAAATGTAAAGTCTTAACGACTAAAGTTGATGAGCGGAATAAGAAATATATTTCTTATTGAATAGGTCTGCTGATTTTTTCAAATAAAGAATGGCACTGTTTAATTAAGGAAGTTTTACCATCGTTAGTAATAATGAAGTCCGCCAGCTCTAATTTTTTTGATTCTTCCATTTGTTGATCCATTATCTTCTGTACTTCCTCTTCCGTTCTATGCGGATCTCTTTGTAGTGTCCTTTTCAGCCTAATTTCTTCAGGAGCATGTACAAGTATTGTGGCATCAAGCTGCTTATAGCTTCCTGTTTCAAAAAGCAAGGCAGCTTCTTTAAGAATGAAAGGCTTATCTTGATGATTTTCACACCATTGTTGGAAGTCTTTTGCCACAGCAGGATGTACTAACTCATTTAGCTTTTTTAATTTTTCGGGATTGTCAAATACAATTTTGCTAATAAATGCTCTATTTAGTTGACCCTCTTGATAAGCCTCCGCACCAAATAAAGCTTCAATTTGAGCTTTCAATTGTGAGTTGTTGACTTGAAGCCACTTTGCTCTGGCATCCGCAGGATAGTTAGGTATATCCAATACCTCAAAAATCTTACAGACAAGACTTTTGCCAGCTCCTATTCCTCCTGTTATACCAATTTTTTTCAATTCTTTGAATAATTGTAATTGAGCGTGTCAAGCTTAATATCGGTAGCTTTGAGCATATTAGGAGAAGATTCCAATATTGGTATAACTGTTGAGTCATTAGGAGACATAAGTTCGTAGTCAACCACAATGCTGAAACTATCAAGGTTGTATTGATTAGCTAGTTCTTCGCGTATTTGAAACTTTAATGTTGCCAGACTGTCGATCATTTTGTAGTTAAATGAATCGGTTGGCACATTAATCATTTTAAAAGGTAGCATAAGTTCCTGGTTGATAAATCTGGCAACCTGAAAGCGTACTTCTACTTCTACCGGGTTTCTTCTTACCAGGCTGGAACCAAAAGTTGATAGCATAATATCTTCCTTAAAATCACTGTCAATAGCGTCCTTTTTAGTTTTTAGGATTATTTCAGATGGGATTGAGTCAACAAACCTTTTAGGTCCTGTGAAAATAGCGGTATCCGTTGATAGTGAAATAGATGAGGTAATTCTGAAATTTGAAGCAAGCTTAACAGCCGCACTGTCAAATTTCAATACAGATTTTTGTTGCTTCAATGAATCAATAGCAACCCACAAAGTGTCGGTTTCAATGAAATTCAGTTGAATTTCCGTCATTTGATCAGAAATAGTGGGATATAAAGTAGAACCCAGTACAAATTTTTCATTAGCGGGGTCTTCCAGTTCAATAACAACGGGATCAATTGTGAACCAGAAAGTTTTTCGAAGTAGATTCCAACCACCTCCGCTCACATTAATTTTTACATTATCGGGCAATTCTTCAACCACTACCATGGCTGAATCTGGGTAATTAAATTCAATGGGGTAGCTTATTCGAGTGGTATAATTATCATTTAAAGCATTAAAAAACCAAAAAGTGGTAGCTGTAACAATGCACAGTACTACCACTTTTATAGTTTCATTTGACATAGGCAATAATATATTGCTTAGCCAATCACTTATTTTCTCGAATAGTTTCAAGTATATATTTTACTTTTTGTCATTCAACTTCTTGCTTTGTTCAAGCGAAATTGCTGATTTTTCAAAAGTCATTTTTACTCCTTTATCAACTTCTACAATTACGATGTCATCTTCTACACTAAAGATTTTACCATGAACACCGCCAATTGTAATTACGCTATCACCTTTCTTGATCTCCTCAACAAATTTCTTGTGATCTTTCTGTTTCTTTTGCTGAGGGCGAATCATGAAGAAGTAGAATATTAAGATAATACCACCAAATAAAAGAATTTGGCTTATCCATCCTGAATCGCCACCGGCTGCCGCCTGTGCAAATATAAAGTCTATCATTAAATTATTGTTTTACTGGACCAGTGGTAGCTCCTGCATCTGGTTTAGGTTCTACAAAAGCCTTGATGTTAATTTTATTAACTGTTGGCCAGGTGTTAGCAGTAATTCTAACTGTTTTGTTATCCTGATTTTTCTTGCCTCTTGAGTTATATTTTACCTCAATTTCACTAGACTCACCTGGTGCAATAGGCTTATCTTTAGGATAAGTAGGAACTGTACATCCACAAGAAGATGAAGCATTCGTAATAATTAAAGGTGCCTCACCTGTGTTAGTGAATTTGAATTTTTTGGTAACCACATCACCTTCAGTAATAGTACCGAAATCATGCTCAGTGATATCAAAAGTCATTTCTGGTAAAGGGCCTTCTGGTTTCTCTTTAGGTGTAGTTGTAACATCTGAGGTTGGCTTTACAAGACTATTTTTAGGAGAAGCTTTAGAAACTCCACCTCCTTCTAATGCGGCTACTCTTCTTTCTAAATCGGTTACTCTTTTTTCAACATCTCCGTTGCAGGCAGTTAAATAAACTGAACCTGCAAGAAATAAAGCTGCATAAAGTACTTTTTTCATTGCTGTTTATATTTAATTAATTGAACTATTAATTTTCTTCATCTTTTGATTTGATCTGCCCTAACAGATCATCAACATCGCTAAGTAATTGCTCTGCTTTATGTTTAGCGGAGTTAATTACTTTCTCTCCATCAGATTTAGCTGTGCTAAGGTTAAGCTCTTTGCCATCTGCAATGTCATCGAGCAAATCCTCTAACATTTCTTTGTACTTACTTAATCTGTAGGATACTTTATCTCTTGTGTTTTCACCCTTGTCTGGAGCATATAAGATACCTACTATGGCTCCCACGGCTGCACCGGATAAGAATGAAAATAAGTTACTTCCTTTACTCATGTCTTCAAAGTTTATGATTTTCAATATTGACAAATTGAAAAAACGAATTTATCATTTTTCCAACATTACGAAAATGAATTGCTGATGTTTATTTATTGTCCATCAGACCTCTTCCGCTTTTTCGCAATTTACCGGATTTTTGAAGCTCAGCAGAGAGCTTATCAAGCATTCCGTTTACAAACACTTTACTTTTTTGAGTGCTGTAGTTTTTAGAAAGCTCAATATACTCATTAATAGTCACTTTAACAGGGATGCTCGGGAAATTAAGCATTTCACTAACGGCCATTTTAAGGATGATCATGTCAATATCTGTGATACGCTCTTTCGACCAGTTTTTAGTGTATTGGCCTACTAATTCCTCATACTCATCGCTATTGGCAACAGTTTCTTCATAAAGCTTTTTAAAAAACTCACTGTCATCTTCCCAGTTTGCAGAAAGCTCAATTAACTCAACATGCTCTGAGTCTTCATAAAGTGATTTAAGGGTTTTCTTAAGCATCGATTTAAGTGCTGATTTATTTTCAGCCCAGTACAAATCGCGCTCTTCCATGAAATTGGATATGGCCTCACTTTTAATGACAAGTTGCTTAAAAATTTTGTCAAGAATCAATACATCCTCTTCAAATGAAGGCTCATTATTCATTTGATAGTCCTGGTAGAAACTTTCTTTCTTTAGTACCTCTCTATACCATTGTTTCACCGTGAGGAGGTCGTCTTCCCAGCTAATTTTAAACCTGATAAACTCATTGTTAAGATCTGAATTATCAGCAAGAATTTTTATGGCTTTGCTATTGTAAAGGTTTAGCTCACTCTCAAAAACCTGCTTGTTGGTTTCCACCATTCTTTTTTGGCGAGCTTCAACTTCTTCCTTGTTAATCTTTGCAAACTCAAGTACAAGTTTCAAGGATAAGTAGTAGTTCTCAAGCAAGGTGTTAACTGCTTCAAGCATGTTCTTTTTAATAAAAGCTTTATCCTTTTTTACTTGATTGTTGTAGTAATCAATAGCTTCCGAAATAGCATTTCTTATTTCAGTAGACGAATTTTCTGATTCTTTAATGGAGCTTTTACCAAAGTTTTGGCTAAATGTTTTTTTAGCAATTTTAGCATCTCTGCTTAATTGAGCCCTATCCTGTACTTCCATAGAGTTAAGGTCAGGGGCGAAGTAGTCATCAATAAATGACTTAGCTAATTCAAAATTTGCTTCTTCACATTTTTGAACTGCATACAAAGATTGCATGGCTTTTATACGTAGTGATCTTCTGTTCAGCATAGCTTCAGTAATAAAAGAACTCAGATAGCTTATAGCAAGCTAATGTAAGAATTTAAAATATTAAAAGCGCAATCACTCATTTGAGAGCAACTGCGCTTTTATTAATATGATTATTTAATATTTAGTAGGCTAACTTAACCTTACCCATGTCGGCAATGCGCTTTTCGGCAATTTCCAAAGCAGCCTGATGAGTAGTTTTACCTTCAGTTTCAGCTTTGTTGAAAATCTCCATTGATTTATCGTAGATACCTTCTGTTTGCTGAAGAGCTAAATCTTTGTTGTAATGGCCCATCAACTCTGGGAAGATATTAATAATACCTCCTGCATTTACCAGAAAATCTGGTGCGTACAGCATGCCTTGCTCTTGTAACATTTTACCGTGCTTAACTTCTTGAGCCAATTGGTTATTGGCTGCTCCACAAATAACGGAAGCTTTAATTCTATTTAAAGAATCATCATTGATGGTCGCTCCCATGGCACATGGCGCATAAATATCAGCATCTACATCGTAAATGGCATCAGTGCCAACTACCTCAACTTTGTGCTTATCGGTTACTCTTTTAATATTACTTTCATTTATATCAGTAATAGTAACTTTTGCGCCTTCATTTATTAGATGGTTTACCAGGTAATGTCCTACCTGACCAACACCCTGTACAGCAATTTTTTTACCATTTAGGTCATCAGAACCATAGGCCTTTTTAGCAGAAGCTTTCATACCCATATATACACCATAAGCAGTAACCGGGCTAGGGTCTCCACTACCTCTCATGCTTTCAGGCATCCCCATAACATAGTCAGTTTCGTATGATATCTGTACCATATCGGCTGTAGACATATTCATGTCTTCAGCAGTGATGTATCTACCGCTTAGGCTATCAACAAAACGACCGAATCTTCTAAGGAAGGCCTCATTCTTGAGTTTTTTAGGATCACCGATGATGACGGCTTTTC
The DNA here is from genome assembly GCF_016734805.1 of Marivirga atlantica. GTDB lineage: Bacteria > Bacteroidota > Bacteroidia > Cytophagales > Cyclobacteriaceae > Marivirga > Marivirga atlantica. The sequence goes on along the minus strand of NZ_JAERQG010000004.1, from coordinate 425,026 downwards.
CACCACCAAGATTCAAGCCTGAGATGGCTGCTTTATAAGTCATACCTCTTGATAAGCGAAGTACATCTATTAAAGCTTCTTGGTCATTATTATATGTCCACATTCTTGTACCACCAAGAGCTGGACCTAAAACTGTATTATGTATGGCAATGATTGCTTTTAGGCCTGTAGGTTCATCGTAGCAGTAAACTACTTGTTCATGGCCTAATTTTGTAATTTCATTAAAAGCAGAAAATACTTCGGCAGTATCGGTATTGCTTAATTCAACCATCTTATGTGTGTTTAAATGATTATTATTCTGAAGACCTTTCATCTTCAACCGCTGCGAAATTAAATGATTTTTAGATGTTTATCAATTCACCATCATGTCTTCAATTCTTATTTGTTATTGTATTCAATTAGTATACTTCAATATAAAATTTTGTTAAATAAGGTTTATTTAAATTAAAATTTCTCAATTTATAAGTACTACCTACTTTTTAAAATCCGAAGTTGCTGAAAATTTATTTTGAAACCCGCCTCCCATAATAAACAGAAGGTATTCATCTTTTAATCAGATTAAAATTATTTTCTTTGCGTGCTGAGTGATTAAATAGTCAAACTATAGACACCGCTAACCGTTGTAATTGCTGTGAAAGAATTAAAGTATCTTAATAAATATCTTCTCAAATATAAATGGCACCTCTCTTTAGGCGTGCTGTTTATGATCATCTCCAACTTTTTTGCCGTCTTTCCAGCGCAAGTAGTGCGCTATGCTTTTAATCTGGTGAAAGAGAATATAGAGATGTATCGCCTTTTCGATAGCTTTGATTTACAAGCTATTTATAATGATACTTTCGGAACGGCTATCTTATTATATGGTGGTCTCATCATACTTTTAGCTTTAGGAAGAGGATTGTTTCTATTTCTCGTTAGGCAGACAATAATAGTGATGTCACGCTTGGTAGAGTATGATCTTAAAAATGAGATATACAACCACTATCAGAACTTGCCTTTAAGTTTCTACAGAAGAAATAATACAGGAGATATCATGAACAGAATCTCCGAAGATGTTAGTAAGGTAAGGATGTATGTAGGTCCGGCCATTATGTATTCAGCTAACCTGATCACTTTATTTCTGATTGTAATTCCTATTATGTTTAATGTGAATGCCACATTAACTTGGTACTCTTTAATTCCGCTACCATTTCTATCGGTAAGCATCTATTTTGTTAATAATTTGATGAATAAGCGTTCTGAAGAAATTCAACAAAGTCAGTCACAACTTTCAACTATGGTGCAAGAGGCTTTTTCAGGAATTAGGGTACTTAAGTCATTTGTTAGGGAGGACGACTCACTAAGAAATTTCACTAAAGAGAGTAATAATTATAAGCATAGATCACTTAGGCTCACTTTTGTGAATGCCTTATTTTTTCCATTGATCATGGGAATGGTAGGTTTAAGTGTAATCCTCGTAGTTTATGTAGGTGGTGTTGAAGTAATGAATGGTGGCATTACAGCGGGTAATATCGCTGAGTTTATCATTTATGTGAATTTATTAACATGGCCGGTAACTTCTGTAGGTTGGGTAACGAGTATTATTCAAAGGGCTGCGGCTTCGCAAAAAAGGATTAATGAATTCTTAAACACTAAAACAGATATCGTTTCAGAGAAGAACCTTGAAAAAGATATTGATGGCAATATTGGGTTTAAGAATGTGAGTTTTGTGTATCCTGACTCAGGAATTAAAGCCTTAAAAGGTGTGAATTTCACAGTTAAGCAAGGTGAAACACTGGCTGTTATAGGAACTACTGGTTCTGGTAAATCTACCATTGCCAATTTGATAACACGCATGTATGATACTACTTCAGGTGAAATCTTTATTGATGATGTTGCCATTCAGGATTATAAGGTGAGTAACCTGAGAGGGCAAATTGGTTATGTGCCACAAGATGTGTTTTTATTTTCTGATTCGATCAGAAATAATATTGCTTTTGGGGCCACTGGTTTAACAGAAGAGCAAATGTTACAAGCTTCAAAAGATGCCGATTTGCACAATAATATTCTTGATTTCCCTAAGAAATATGAAACCATGCTGGGAGAAAGGGGTATTACGCTTTCCGGAGGTCAGAAACAGCGAGTTTCAATTGCCAGAGCTATTGCTCGTGATCCTAAAATCATGATTTTTGATGATGCACTTTCCGCAGTAGATACCAAAACAGAGAATGCGATCTTAAATGCTCTTCAAAAAATAATGGTGAATAGAACCAGTATTGTGATTTCACACAGAGTGAGTTCAGCTAAACTTGCAGACTACATCATAGTACTTGATGATGGTGAAATTATTGAGCAGGGAACTGAAGAAGAACTATTAGCACTAAATGGTACTTACAAAGAGCTTTATCAAAAGCAGCTACAAGGTGAAACTGTTGATAATGAGTAGTTAATAATTGTGAATTATCAATTACCAATTATGAATGTCTATACCACTACTTTTTAATCAATTTATAGAAGGAAACGAGGCTAATTACAATACCACTTCCAAGTAGAAAATAATCAAAATTATCTCTGATATCAGCTTGCATTAAAATTATCCGAGTACTCGTTGCTATTCCATAAATGATAAGAGCGATGAGGCTTATTCTGTTATTTAGTTTCTGTTTCATTGACAATTCATAATTGAAACCTAGTCTTTAACTTCACTTAATCCCATAGCTTTCAACATGAATCTTGGCAATGGCTTTTTAGGATCTCGTTTTTGTAGGTTTAGGTACCAGCTAATTTTTTTCATGATAGGTACTTTGTGAGTTTCTACAAATTCAATAAGTGCAGCATCAGGATCTTCAACATAAGTGAAATGTCCTGCGGCTTCTCCCATATCAAAACTATTGGCACTGTCTACGGTGAAAGGAAATCCTTTTGATTCACAAGTCTCTTTTAAATCTGCCATGCCATTAATGTCGTAGCACAGGTGGATATAGCCTAAATCACCCCAGAATCTGTTTTCAAATATCTTCTTAGGTTTGCGCTCAAGTGCTATTACTAATTCAACTTCACTTGCTCCAAGTAATGGGCTAAAAGCACCAGCTCTGGGTTTACTATGGCGCAGTAAGGTTCTTTTTACTTTTTTGTCGCCTCCAGGAATGCCCTTCAGATCATCAAAGGTTCCCTCTTTTTCATAAACCACAGTATCATAACCAAGTATATCACTGTAAAGTGATTTGGCTTTCTCGAAGTCTGTAACACCGATGATTGCGCCATTAGGTCCACCAGGCAATGCAGTTTTTCTTTTCTGAAACCATGAGTCACTAGGTACTATCTGGAAAATATTGTCCCAGGGGTCTTTTACAAAAAAGGTAGGATTGCCATCAGGATCTTTAGAGAGCTCACTAAGAATATTGAGTCCTCTTTTGTTGAACAATTCATAAGTTGCTTCAACATCTTTTGATTTCATTTTAGCAATGTTGATTCCTAGGTCACCTAGCTGAGGAGTAAATTTTGGTGCTTCAGGCGTTCTGGAAGTATATTGCCAGATTTCAAATCCACCACCACCTTGCATGTTGATGGCTAAAATAGCATGTCGGCTTCTTGGCTCGCCACCAGTATAAGGCAACATAAGTGCAGCCTCAGCAGCTTCTTCAAAAACAGGAACACTCATCCCGAAATTTTGTCTGTACCATTTAAAGGCAGCTTGAACATCTGAAACGCCAATACCTATTTGCTGAATACCACTTATTATATAATTGCTCATTGAATCAAAAATTTGCAACGAAATAAGGGATAATATGGGTAATTAGCAATTGAAATGATCAATTATCAATTGCGAATTATCAATGAGTTATTCTTATAATATCCTATTTGTCAACTTTCTTTCTTAGCCTAAATCCTTACTTTTGCAGTGCTTTAAAAAACTGAAAAGATATGGAATTGAAGAAAATCGCTCTTAATGATAAACACATTAGTTTAGGTGCTAAAATGGTGCCTTTTGCAGGTTATAATATGCCTGTTTCTTATGCAGGACTACTCGAAGAACACAAAACTGTTCGTGAGAAGGTGGGCATTTTTGATGTGTCACATATGGGTGAGTTTCTAGTGACCGGCCCTAAAGCTTTAGATTTAGTTCAGAAAGTGAGTAGCAATGATGCTACTAAATTGGTTGAAGGTAAAGCGCAATACGCTTACCTGCCAAATGATACAGGCGGAATAGTTGATGATTTATTGATTTACTGCATTCGAGAGAATGAGTATCTTTTGGTGGTAAATGCCAGCAATATTGAAAAGGACTGGGAGTGGATTAAACTTCAGAATGAAGGCATAGGTGCCGAGATGAAAAATATTTCTGATAACTTTTCTCTTTTTGCCGTTCAAGGCCCAAAAGCTACAGAAACCCTTCAGAAATTAACTTCAGTTGACTTATCAGAAATTAAATTCTACACTTTTAAAGTGGGCGATTTTGCAGGAGCCGAGCATGTAATCTTATCAGCTACCGGCTACACCGGCTCTGGAGGTTTTGAAATTTATTTACATAACGAGCATGCCGAAATGATTTGGGATAAGATCATGGAAGCAGGTGAGGAGTTTGGCATTCAGCCAATAGGTTTAGGAGCTCGCGATACTTTACGGATGGAAATGGGATTCTGCCTATACGGTAATGATATTGACGATACCACATCTCCATTAGAAGCAGGCCTGGGTTGGGTAACTAAGTTTACTAAACCGTTTGTAAACAGCGAAAATCTGCTTGCGGCTAAAGAAGCTGGAGTAAAGAGAAAGCTTGTAGGTTTCCATATGATTGACAGGGGCATTCCTCGTCAAGGCTATGAAATATTTGATGTTGATGATAATCCCATCGGAATAGTTACCAGCGGTACTCAATCTCCAATGTTAGGCCATGGAATTGGAATGGGTTACGTAAACATCGATCATGCCAAGCCTGAAACGGAAATATTTATTGGTGTTCGAAAAAACAAAGTGAAAGCACAAGTGAAGAAGCTTCCTTTAGTTGATTTGAAGAAGTAATTGTTTATGAGACAATCCATAGATATATGCCTCACACCTGAGCTTATTCACCAATATGAATTGGAGGATAAGATTGTAGTAGTTGTTGATATTTTAAGAGCTACCTCCTGCATGGTGACGGGTATTGCTCAAGGTGTGAAGGAAATAATGCCTGTTTCAACTTTAGAAGAGTGTGTGGCGCTTAAAGGTTTAGGCTATTTCACAGCGGCTGAGCGCAACGGTGAAAAGGCCGAAGGTTTTGATATGGGTAATTCCCCTTTTGAATACATGAATGATGAGTTGAAAGGTGAGAAGGTGGCGGTTACAACAACCAATGGCACTTTGGCCATCCATAAAAGCTTAATGGCTGATGAAATTCTTATTGGAGCTTTTCTAAATATTGATGTATTAGCTAAATACTTATCAGGCAAAAATCAAGACATTGTAATAGTCTGTGCTGGGTGGAAAGGGAAGTTTAATTTAGAGGATACCCTATTTGCCGGAGCATTGTGTGAATTATTGAAAGATAATTTTGAATACTTAGGTGATGTGCCGATTGCCGCAGAAGCCATGTGGCAAAAACTTAAAGGAGATTTGAAAGGAGCCTTGCAAAATTCAGCTCACGCTAAAAGGTTGGCCAAAATGAATGTTACTAAAGATATTGAGTTTTGTGCCACACTAAATGAATATGATGTTATTCCTAAACTCTTTGGTGAAAGCCTAAGAAATTACCAACCCTGAATATGAGCTACCCAACTATTGTACTAAAAAAAGGAAAGGAAAAATCTCTAGAACGCTTCCATCCGTGGATTTTTTCGGGTGCCATTAAAAGCTTGCCTGAAGATATTGAAGAAGGTTCAATCGTTGAAGTAAGAAAAGTTGATGGTAGTTTCATTGGGATAGGTTACTATCAAATTGGTTCTATTGCTGTACGCATGCTCACATTTCAAAATGAGCAACTAGACAAAGCTTTTTGGCAAGCCAAACTTGAGGAGGCTATCGAGTTAAGAAGAACAGCCGGTTTGTGGGGTAATCCTGAAACTAATGTATTCAGACTCATTCATGGAGAAGGAGACGGTTTCCCTGGGTTGATAGTAGATTATTACGCGGGTTGCGTGGTTTTTCAAGCGCACACAGTCGGGATGTACCTCATTAAAGATGTATTTCTTGATATTATTAAGGAAGTATTAGGTTTTGAGTTGAAGGCTGTATATGATAAAAGCGCTCACACGCTTCCTTATAAGGCTGAGTTAAGCACCTCTGATGCTTTTCTGTATGGCGAGGAAAAAGAAGAATGGGAAGTATTAGAATATGGTTGCAAGTTTAACATCAATGTAGTAACAGGTCAGAAGACAGGTTTCTTTGTGGACCAGCGCGAAAACAGAAAACTACTTGAAAAATACTGTAAAGGGAAAAAGGTGCTTAACACTTTTTGTTACAGTGGAGGCTTCTCGGTTTTTGCCATGCAAGCCGGTGCTGAGCTAGTACACAGTGTTGATAGTTCTCAATTGGCCATTGATTTAACAGATGAAAATATCAAACTTAATTTTAAAGATCATTCAAATCATAAATCTTTCACAGCAGATGTCTTTAGCTTCTTAAATGAGATGCCTGAGCAATATGATGTTATTGTGTTAGATCCTCCTGCCTTTGCCAAACACAGAAGGGTACTAGCTAATGGTATTAAGGGATACAGAACTATTAATGAGAAGGCTATAAGGAACATGAAGTCAGGCGGGGTGCTTTTTACTTTCAGCTGTTCTCAGGTGGTTACTCAAGAGCATTTCCGTACTGCAGTTTTTTCAGCTGCGGCAAGAGCTGGTAGAAAAGTACAGATTATTCAACAATTACATCAGCCGGAAGATCACCCGATTAGTATTTACCATCCCGAAGGGGAGTATTTGAAAGGATTGGTACTGAGAGTTATTTGATTGAAAATATTCTTAGTAGAAGACACAAAGTATTAAGAATCTTATAATATGATCAACTCAATACTTTGTGCTTTTTACTATTTATTCTTCGTCCTTCTTATCTTCAGCTTTATCAGCTTTCTTTTTAGTATTCTTTTTCTCCTTCTTGTCCTCTAAAATTTCAGGAGCTTCTTTTAAGATGATTTCATACCAGGTAACCAGCTTTTTAACATCCGAAGGGTAAACCTGATTTTCGTCATAGTTAGGAAGAATGTGTTTTAAAAATGCCATTATTTCCTCTTTGGAAGACTTATTGTCTATGCCAGGGTCATCTCCAAACTCTTTTTTTATAGTTTGCAAAACTCCCTGAAGTGCTACACTGCCATCAGCATCCGTTGTGTAAATAGATATCTCATCTAATATTGAAACTCTGTCATGGGCATGAGCAACAATTTTCTTTTTGTGCTTATCCATTGATTCAAGGATAACCCCTGTTCTTGAAGGCTTCACAACTTTAAATAATCCGCCTTTTCCGCTTACTGATGCAATATCTTTTAATTCCATGTTGGTTTTTATTTTGGAACCCCGAATTTAGGGTAAGTATTCTCAATTAGCAATAAACAAGAAAGATTGTACTGTTTTTCTTTCCAGAAGCTAGAACCGTATTTTCTTCAATCATAATTCTAAATTCGTAAATCTCACATCCCCAACACCATCTGGTAGTTTTTTCTTGTTCTTTGTTCTAAGTAAACTTTCCGCTCTCCTTTTAAAGAGCCAATAAGCCCTTCCTGATAATTTTTGATGGTGATTAAGGATAGCTTATTATTATACAGAATGTCAAAATCTGATTTTAGTGATTTTATAAAAGGGGTTAGTTTATAGTCGTCATCATTTACACAGATGGAAAAAGAAATAGCTGAATTTTGCATCATATTTATTTTGATATGATGGGATGATAATGCTGCAAAAATCTTAGAAATGTTTCCTTCGCTTATAAAGGTGAAATCTGTTACTCTAAAAGTAATCAGGCACTGATTTTCTTTCATGATAATGCAAGGCTCAATATGGGCAATGTCACAATCATGTATTACTGTGCCTTTAGCTTCAGGGTTTGTGAAAGAGCGCACATTCAAAGGTATGCTCTTGTTAGCTAGAGGTTTTATTGTTTTTGGGTGAATTACGGAAGCTCCATAATAGGTCATTTCTGCGGCCTCTTGGTAAGAGAGTTCATGATATAGTGTAGCGCCCGGAATTTTCTTAGGATCAGCATTTAGGATTCCCGGAACATCTTTCCAGATAGTTACTGATTTAGCATTAAGGCAATAGGCATAAATAGCAGCAGTAAAATCCGACCCCTCTCTACCTAAGGTTGTGATATTTCCCGATGAGTTGCTTCCAATAAATCCTTGAGTCAAAATAATATCTGCTGATTTATGATATTCTTCAACTTTCTGCACTATAAGTTCTTGCGAAGTACTCCAATTAACCACACCTTCTCTATAGGTATCATCAGTTTTTATTACATCAAAAGCATTAAGCCGGACCGTGGGTAAAGATGAATTTAGTAAGTGCTGACTAATGATAGTGGATGAAAGGCGTTCACCATAGGAAATAATCTGATCATATAATTTATTTATATCGTCCTTTTCAATATTTAACAAAGTACTTTTCAAGTCATCAAAGAGTTCAGCTATATTATCAGTTATGGCTTGAGGATGCTGAAATAATGCATCCGCAATAAGTTTATGCTCTATATAGAGGCTTTCAATTAAGTCTTTATACCGGTCGTCAGACTGCAGAAAATTTTTAAGAATTGCTTCTAACTTATTGGTAGTTTTTCCCATGGCCGAAACTACTACAACAAGCTTTTGACCTTTGTAATGTGTTAATATATTGGTCATGTTTTTTATGGCTGCTGCGTCTTTTATAGAAGCTCCACCAAATTTAAAAACCTGCATATTTTGTTCTTTTCTTTAATCAAGCGGCAAATTAAATAGCAATTTTTATAATTTAGCGCCAATATCAATAAATCTCCCATGAACCAATCTTTAGCCACTCCTGTCGGAACTACCTTAGATCGCTTTATCAAGAAAAAGCAAAATGATTTTGCCTTTGCTACCGGTGAGCTCTCTCAACTTTTAAGAGATATAGCTCTAGCAGGAAAGATTATCCATCGGGAAGTAAACAGAGCAGGATTACTTAATATAGGAGGGGCATACGGTGCTGAAAATGTACAGGGTGAAGAGCAGCAAAAGCTTGATGTAATTGCCAATATCCGTTTTATTCGCGCGCTTAAGAATGGCGGTGAGGTTTGTGCAATCGTTTCCGAAGAAGACGAAGAAATCTTAGATGTCAAAAATCCTGATGGCCGATATATTGTGGCTATGGATCCTTTGGATGGTTCATCAAATATTGATGTAAATGTTTCTATAGGTACCATCTTTTCTATTTTTAGAAGAGTTTCTCCTGTGGGAGGCCCGATTACTGAAGAAGATGTTCTGCAAAAAGGATCAGAACAAGTAGCGGCAGGTTATTTATTATATGGGTCTTCTACCATGATGGTTTATACGACAGGTCGTGGTGTGAATGGATTTACTTATGATCCTTCATTAGGGGAGTTCTTTTTATCTCATCCCAGTATTCAAATTCCAAAGGATGGTAAGATCTTCTCAATCAATGAAGGTAGCTACAAAAGTTTTGAACCACATGTTAAAGAATATATTGAAGCTTGTAAAGAAAAGAATTTCACGGCACGTTACATTGGTTCCTTAGTAGCGGACTTTCATAGAAACCTTTTAAAAGGAGGAATCTATATATATCCTGCAACAGATAAATCACCAAATGGTAAGCTAAGACTAAACTATGAATGCAATGCACTTGCCCTTATTTGTGAGCAGGCAGGTGGCAAAGCCACTGATGGTAAAAACCGCATTCTTAATATCCAGCCCGAAACTCTACACCAAAGAGTACCATTTTATGTTGGGTCTACCAATATGGTTGATAAGGCTGGTCAGTAAGTAAAGCTAATACCTATTCCTTTGCTCGCAGATTCATTTTATTTCATAAGACTCACTACTACTGTTGATTGATGTTGGTTCATTCAGTCATAAAAGTATTTTAACAAAAATGGTATTATTCTTATAAAACTCTATGTACTGTTGTTGATAATATATTAATGATCTGATAATTATGATTAAATACTCATTTAAGTATTTGATATACAGTATTTTATAAAATAGGTTTTATTTCACCGAAAAAAAATTCTTCGAAAATCTCAACGATTTTATCGAACAATTATTGCAATTAGGTTCTTTAGTATTAAATTCGTTCTATTCAAATAAAGTATAATACAATAAATCAACTTAAAATTTAACTAAAAAAGGCTATGAAGAGACTAGTAATGTTTTTCACTGCGTTTCTGCTGGCCTCCACTACCATCTTCGCACAGGACGAAGGCGAGGGTAGCTCAGGAGGAGCAGGTTCGGGTGATGTATTGATTGAGTTTACTGGTACACCATTTAATACAGGTGGCAGTATCTTAAATTTTACAGAATTTAGAGGGCGGTATTTTTTATCAGATATCATGGTTCCTCGCTTAGGAATCTGGATGAGTCTGGAAAATAATACTTCTACTCCTGATGTGGTTATACATGACAGTGAGTATCGATTTGCTCCTGGTTTTGAGTATCATTTAACAGCAGATGGTGCTTTTAGGACTTATGCTGCTGGTGATATTCTGTTACGTCAGCGTATTTTGAGTAGGAAGTCAACAACAGGTCCGACAGTGTTAGGTTCTACTACTGTGCCTTCTCAGACTAACCAAAGTATTACTAAGGGATATTTTGACATTGGTTTACGTCTGGGGGCTGGTGCTGAATACCATTTTGGTTCTAGATTTTATTTTGGTGTTGAAGTTGGATTTGAGTTGATCAATAGAACGAATTCTGAAGTTTTTGTTGATGGCGAGCTTTACCAGGATAAAACCAAAGGAAACTTTGCCAATGTGAACGTAGCAAATTCATTCCGCTTCGGATTTAAATTACTGTAATCATTAATTATTTAAATAAATAGCAATGAAAAATAACTTACAAATTAAAACACGCTACCTAAAGGCGCTGGTGCTTACCCTTGTGGTAGGGCTTTTTGCGTTTAAGGGAAATGCGCAAACTTTTAATACGGTCACTGTGCCCGCTGGTCCTTATTATAGCGGTGAAGAGCTAACTGTAACCTATAATGCATCTGGTTTTGATGCAGGAACTACTTTTATTCTGTGGAACGATGCTAACTTCGATAATAGAATAAACCCAGGTGAAACTGTATTTGGTACTTCACAAGCACAGGGTGCTGATGAGGACATCGTATTTGATCTTCCTGATAATACTTTCAGGTTAAGATTGGGAGGTTTCTCAGGAGATACTTTCTTGGAAAATACGGATAATTTTGCAGTGCAATCTTCTGAGATAACGGCTGTAGGTACCAATGACGGAGGATTCTTCTTCGATTTCGATAGAGCTAGTTTACGTCAGATGACAACTACAGCTTACGATTTGAGTACTACTGCTCCAGTACGATTAGACATTTTTATGAATGCAAGTAATGTTGATGCTGGTACCAATCCAATAGAGGTTCTTTATTCAACTGATGGTTTTGTTACTGCTGGAACAGTTCTAGAGGATATAAATACAGATACAGAATTTTCTACCTTCAATACTTTCACCTTTGATTTGCCTTCTGGCGCTAAAACAGCTAATACTAGTTTTAGAATCCGTCAAAAAGGAACAGTTGATTATGGTACAAGTCAGGCATGGACTGTTTTCACTTTTGACATATCTATTGGTGATGAATTCACTTTGATTAATCCTCCAGGTTTAGGTTTTGATGCAGATTTAGCAATTAATACTCCGTTCATTGGTTATGTTGATACTCAAGATGAAACAGATGCTTCTGAGTTCAATTATTTCCCTGGTGATGAGCTTAATGTTTTAGCTGAACTTCAAAATGTTGATTTGGGACCTAAGAGTTTTGTTGCGGCTGTAATAAATCCAAATACAAATGAGCAATATCTTTTAGAAGGTCAAACTTTTACTAAAGACAATGTTACTAAAGAAATTAAAGTAACAGGTACTGTTCCTACAGAAATAAATTATAATGATGGTGGTGGTAACTGGCCAGTAATAATTTATCCTTTCGAAGGTACTTCAGCTCGCTTTGGCATCAATGAATTTGTAGACTTCACTGCTGGTCTTCCTGATGGGTTTGATCTAATGGGAGGAGTTCAAAATGGCGATGGATTAGTTTTTGATCAAGCTACTGACAGATCTGTTACTACACCTGCCTTTAATATCACAAGTACAGAAGGTGTTGTTACATTTAATATAGCTAGAAAGAACGATGTAATTAGCCCTGCGGGTAATGATATTATTGTAGAATATACTACTAATGGTACTGATTTTACAGAATTAACAACCTTAACACTGAATGATTTACCTTTCGAGGGTGATGGTTTCCTTCAGGTTGATTTTGATGTTTGGCCAACTGGTGTTGTTTCAAGCTCAACTCAGTTCAGATTTAGACAGTTAAGCAATAATGGAGCTGACTTAGATGCATGGATTCTAAGAGATCTTTCTTTACAGAATGCTTCAAATATTATTGCTGGAGGTACTATCAATTTAGGTAATACTTTTATCAATATAGATAGACCACAAATCACTATCGATTTAATTGATGTAGGTGGTGATGGTCTTGCTTATCCAATGGAAGATTATGCTTTCACTTATACAATTGATGAAGGTGCATTCCCTTCTGGTACGGGTGCTAATGCTGTATTAGATAGAGGAGCTACTGGTACTGACGCTGATATTATTGTTGGTACTATTGCTGATATTGCGACTGGCTCAATTACTTTTACAGTGCCACCAATTGAAGCTGGAGACTATACAATATATTTACAGACTGCAAATGGTGAAAACTACTTCAGTGCGCCTTTAGCTATTTATAACAATGAGTTAAGCATTGATAATATTACATTTGAAAACCCTATATCTATTGCTGGTGAAGAGTATGGTACACCGGGAGAAGGTATCACGGTTGATTATTCAGTTTTAGGAACTCCTGGAGCTTCTGCTGAAATTATGCTTTATGTGTATGATGATAACGTTGGCGATTATGTTTTAATCGGTTCTTCAAATGACGTAAATGCTGGCTCTATAACTGCTAACTTACCTATTGAAATTGATTATACAACAAATCCTTCATTGCAGTTAACATTAGGTAATGGTGGTATTTATAGTAATAGTCCTTTTGATATGACAGTATACTTTGATGAATTTGAAAATACTGAGTATCCTGATGGATTATGGGCTTCTTTAGAGGGAACTTCTAATAATTTCCCAAGTAAGCCTCAGAGTTTTACTGGGTCAGGTGTTAGATCTGCTACAACAGTTCCTTTCGATTTACCATATGGTGCTTATGTTGTATTTGAAATTGATCATGATAATAATGGTACTTTCCCTTCGAGTGTAGATGTAAGACTAGAGGGTAGTGTAGATGGAACGAACTGGATTCAATTAGATGAACAAACGGTATTTGACGGCGATATTGTAGATTTAACTTCTGTTATTCCTAATACAATTTGGTCTTCAAACACGCAATTTAGAGTTATATATAACGAAGACGGAGCCTATGTTGAGAATGAATATGTTATCAAAATCAACAATGTATCTATTGAAGCACCTGATTTCCTAGAATCAACTGGTGCATTTGCAAACTTTAACTTGAATAGACCAACTTTATCGGTAAATGCTTTTGATGATACCAACTTTGTTATCGGAGAAACTGTTGAGGTAAATTATAATGCTGTTGGTTTTGCGCCAGGTGTTGAATTTGCGGCTGTGGTTACTCAAGGTAATGAGTTCTATGTAGTTGGAACAAGTGCAACTCAAGGAGCAGGTACTATATCAGCTACTATGCCAGTTGTTCTTCCTTTAGATGAAGACAATCCACTTGATCAATATGATTTTGAGATTGTTCCTTATATGCCTGCTACTGCAGGAGATCCGTTAATGATTGGTGAAACCTATACTGTTAATAATGAAGAAGACTTCCTTGTTATTGATGGAGATAGAATCCCTACTAATTTCGATTCATTTGACATGGACAGAGCTGGTGATCGTGAAATCTTAACACGAGCGTTTGATCTTTCAGGTTCGCAGTCAGTATACTTGAACTTTAGCTACAACGGTCCATATGGTGATTTTGCACCTAATGCAAATAAAAATACAATCCCTAGGCTACAAGTTTCTACTGATGGAGGAGCTACATTCCAAGAAATTAATGTGGAGGACTTGGCGCCAGGTGAAATGTCAATGTATGACGAGGGCTTTTTATATGAAGCGGATTTCTACTCAGTTGAGATTCCTGCAGAATATATTACTTCAGCTACACATTTTAGATGGTATCAACCATTAAACTTAGGCGTAGATGAAAATGATTGGTATGTTGATGGTATTGAATTAGAGTTAAATAGAGGAAATGACATTGCTTCTTATGTTTATGAAAACTTCAATAACCCTGTATTTAATATCAACTTGAATACTCCAAATCTTGGAGATTACAATTGGGTTCAATCTGATTTAGATGATGCTGTATTCAATGGTGAATCATTTGTTTATACTTGGGATCTTGCTGATGGTATCGCTGCGGCAGATGCTGATGCATTTCCTGCTGGAACTACATTTGACTTCTATCTTTGGGATGGTGGATATGTGATTGATCCAGATACAGGTTTACCATACGTTTTAGGAACTACTGATGTACTTGGTAGTGCATTTGATGCTGAAGTTCCATTCTATGTTGTAAATGGAGCTTATGAAGTGAGATTGGCCGCTAGCGTAGATGTTGACGGTGAGAAATATTACTTCATTGGTGACGAAGAGTCAGGCGATGATGTTGGTGACTTAGATGTATTCTTGAGAGTGGCTCAGTTGGAGTATTTAGGAGATCCTAACGCAACAATTTATGCTGGTCAAGATGTGGAGTTTGCTATTTCCTTAGAAAACGATGAAACAAATCTTGCTGATAACGCTGATATCTATTCAAACATAATTTTTGATGGAGACATTATTGTTGCAACTCAGCAAGGATTAGGAGATATAACTTTCCCACTTCCAACTGATGAAGCTGGAAACCTTGACTTTGAAGTAATGTTCAGCCAAGGCGGCCCATTGGGTGAGGTTGGTGATGAGTTAATGAATGGTGATTTGAACAATCTTGATGATGATCAGGAAAACTTCCTAACGGATTTACCAGGACTACCAGAATATATGACATATCAGGTTTATGAGAGTTATATGAATTATAATACTAATGCTGCTATTAAGTTCAGTATGAACTTTAATAGAGCAGCTTCTCAAAATGTTGTGATGGAATACTCTTTAAATGGCGGTCTCTGGACTAATTTTGCAACATTCTCTGGAAACGTGAACAATTATGGTTCTTTCTTACCAAGCAGTATGAGAAACGGTAACGCTGATAACAATAGAATCACATTCAGATGGAGGTTACAAAACGATATTGCTGATGGTAGTGATTTCCAAATAACTAATGTTCAGCTTTATGACGCAAATAATGGTAACAACCTATGGTATTCTGGTGCTCCAGGATTCTATCAATCTTCTGACGATCAAGTTGTTAATATGGAAGGTCAAGGGGCAGGTAGAAGATTAATCACTACTAGAGATTTTACTGCTGATGAATTAGCTGAAGCCACTTACTTAAGCTATAGTGTTGATTTTGACCAATTACCAGCATCTCTTACAGCTGATCAATTTGTTGTATTTGAATATTCGATTGATGGAGGTGCAACTTATACTGAGTGGACTTCTTATCCAGAAATGGACGCGGATATGACACTTAATGGTGATATGTTCACTTATGCCTTAACTGAAGAAATGAAGGCTGAAGGTGTTAGATTCAGATGGAGACAAGAAGAATCTAAAGGTTACTTCGAGTTGAGTAATATGGATATCAACTTTGGCGAAACTATTCCATTCGATTATTATGGTGATGATATTGATGTTGTTCGTCAAACTCTTCAACTTACAAGCATTTCGGCAACAGAAGGCTGTTTAGATGGTGATATAACAGTAGGTTATGAAATCAGAGGTAGATTCGGTGCTGATAATGTTGTTACTGTTGAGCATAAAGATGAATTCGGAAACATCGGAGATATCGAAGGTTATGAATTCAATTTAATCGAAGGCACTGGTGAAATAACATTCAAAATGCCTTCAGATGTATTATTAGCAGGAGATGATAATGAGTCTTTCAGATTCAGATTGTCTGCTTACGATGCCACTACTGATAATGATTTTACAGTTTCAGGTACATTTAATGAGTTAAGGTATGAATTAACAGCTCCAATTGAGACAGATGCTGAGTTTAGTTTTAACACGCCATTGGCTTGTGAATCAGAAGACGTAATTGTAAACGTAGATGATGTACAAGATTATTTCATGTATGAAATCTTGAATGCAGCAGGAGATGTTCTTGGTGAATTAATGTATGATCCTGAGCTAGGTGAGACAGAAATCAATATTGGTGTTGTCACTGAAACAACTCCTTTAGCAATGAGAATTACCTCGATGACATCATCGGGTACTACTTGTAATACGCTTACTTCTAGCTTTACTGATGTTGTAGAAGTTCAGCAGATGCATATGCTTTATTCCAACAATGGTGGTGCGAACAACTATTGGAGATTATCTGAAGCTGGAGAGTCAGTAACAGTTTGTAATAATTCAGGAGCTAGCATTCTTCAAGTTAGAAGGTTAGTAGCTGATGGATCGACTACTACCGGGGGAACTGACCTGGTTGAATGGTTTAGAGATAATTTAAATAATCCGGTAGAAACTGGAGTAACGCTTCAGGATACTGACGTTACTGAGTCAGGTGCCTACTTTGCAAGAGTAACAACTGCATCTTGTATTTATACAACTGAATCGGTTCAAGTAGATGTAGTAGAAACTCCTGATCAACCATTAATTTCGGTAACAAGTGGTAACCTGGTTGATTGTTCAACAGCTGACCCTGTGGTGCTTACTGCACCTGCAGATTTTGACTATTACTTATGGAGTACTGGTGAAACTACTCGGAGCATTGAAGTTGATGATACCAGAAGTGTAACTGTAAGAGTATCAAATGCACCTTTCGGTGGAGGTTGTGGTTCTACAAGTTCGGCTCCTGTTGAGGTGGATAGAAATGATCTTCCTGATTTTGGTGTTAGAAATCTGAATACTAATGAATTCATTGGTAATAGTGAAGAGATAGATGTTTGCGAAGGTTTCACAGTAAGGTTCTATGATGGTAACTCTTGGACTAATAATGGTAATATTACTGTTGTTAAGGATGGTGCTGATTTCGCAACTGTAGAAAGTGGTGATAGAGAATTCTTTATCGAAGAATCAGGTGTTTATTCATTTGTTTGGAGTTTCAACAACTTAAATGTTGATTGTACTATTAGCTCAAATGAATTCACTGTTAATGTTGTTGAACAACCTACTGCTAGCCCTACATTAACGGCTGATGGTGCCCTAACTTTCTGTGAAGGTGAAGGAACAGTGACATTAACTGCACCTACTGGCTTTGATTACTACAGATGGAGAAGAAATGGTGGCACTATTTCAAATCCTACTCAAGGCCTTGTGAATGGAAATGTATTAGAAGTAGTTTCAGGTGGTGTTTACACTGTTGAAGTTGGTAATGCTGTTGGTTGTTATTCACCAGAATCCAATGCAATTACAATAACTGAGGTTGCTGAACCAGTTGCATCAACTTTTAACCAGATTTCAGAAACTTGTGGGAGTGGAACAATAGATTTTGACGTTCGTAACAACAATGGTTCTGCGATGACTTTCCAATTGATGAATGGTAATACAGGTTTAGCTTCTGGTGATCCGGTAACTATTCCATCTAATACAAATGCTACGATTACTTCAGGTATAGTAGAAGAGGATTTAACTCCTTTCTATCTTGAGATATCATATGCGGATGGTACAGGGTGTACATATGCTAACTCTGAAAACTACAGAGAGGCTAGAATCAGAAACATTGTTTTAGAATTACAAGGCGCTCAATTAGTTGCTTCTTATGAGACTTCAGATGTTGACGAAGTTAGATGGTACAGAAATGGTGTTTTACTTCAGAATGTTGGAGGTAGCTCGATCACTATATCTGATAATGCAGAATACAGCATAGAAGTTGAATATGGATCAGGATGTATATTGACTTCATCTACCGCTGATATAGGAAGAGTACTTGCTAATAGATCGGGAGTTGAAATGGATGTAAACACATATCCTAACCCAGCTGTAAACGAAATAGCTGTTAATATAGCTAGTGAGTATACTGGGCAGCATAGAATTGTGATTACTACCTTAACAGGTCAATTAATGAAAACGCAAGATTTTGACAAAACTAGTTTTGAGTCAAGAGAGAGTATTTCAATTAATGACTTGCAACCAGGTATGTACAATATGCAGATTCAGCATAAAGACTTAGTTAAAAACATCAGAATCATTAAACAATAAGAAAAATGAGAAAGTATTTTAATTATATAATTGTACTAGGGATAGCCGTAATGGCTATCTCATGTGCAGAACCTGAAAATCCTACTGCTGCAAGAATGGCAGAAGGGGAATGGTTTACGGTTGAAACTTATGTTTCTGGTCAGGTTGAGAATTCAGACCTTATTGAAAGGTTTATACTAGAACAAGATGGTAATTTCATTCTAGAGGATGGTAATGGTGTCTTATCAGTAGGCACTTGGTCTGCCTCTGATGATATGTTAACACTTTCTGTAGCAGACACTACCGGTGGAGGTGCTATAAATCTAGAAATTATCACCATGACTTATCAAAAGGCTCATTTAGTGCAAAACCTTTCAGGCGGAGTACTCGGTGATGTTGAAATCAGATATTTGATGAATAAAGATATAAATGATGAGAGATATGACTAGCGGAAACTAGCGAGCTCTATTAATTATTATTTTTAAACCTGAAGCCTGTGCTTCAGGTTTTTTTATGCCTTGTCAAAAGCATCGTTCAATTGTTCTATAAAGCCCAATACTTCATTTTTGCCTGCACCAGATGTAGCTGAACTTATAAAATGGGGAGGGAACTCTTCCCAGCTAGCCTTTAAGGTTTTTTTATAGGCACTAATTACCTTCTGAGTCTTATTGATAGATTGTTTATCAGCTTTGGTAAAGATAAATGCTATTGGTAGTTGATTGGCACCAACAAAGTTGATAAACTCAAGGTCTGCTTTTTGAGGTTCAAGCCTTGAATCAATCAATACAAATACACAAACAAGGTTTTCTCTGTTCTTGAGATATTCTGATATCATGGAACCCCATTCAGCCTGTGCTTTTTTACTGACCTTCGCGTAGCCGTAACCGGGTAAATCAACCAGGTACCATCTTTTGTCCATTAGGAAATGGTTGATGAGCTGTGTTTTACCGGGTCTCCCTGAGGTTTTTGCAAGGCTTTTTCTCCCAGCTAACATATTGATGAGAGAAGATTTCCCTACGTTAGAGCGCCCTATAAAGGCGTATTCCGGTAAGTTAGGTTCAGGTGATTTTTTGTAGTCTGTATTACTTATTATAAATTCAGCCTGTTTAATCTCTTTCATGCTGCAAAGATACTTTCTTTGCTTTATATGAAAAGTGCAACAGATTTATTTATTTTAATATTTTACGTAAGTTTTTAACCTAATTTTTGTTATACGTAAAAAAGTAACTTAATTTAAGTGATTATTTGAGTGAAGTGAGCTAACTCACTAACTTTTACCTATTTAAGAAATAGTATGAAATTGATATATCGACTGTTACTGGTCTTTCCGCTAATATTCTTTGCGCACTTATCTATTTTTGCACAAGGTGAAAGTCCAGAAGAACTTGCTGAAGTTTATATTAATACTGCAAAGGAGATCCTAGCTGAAACTAAAGTATTAACTCAGGCAAGGGATATGTATGTATTGGCTTCACAAACTGATCCGTCTAATGTGGAAGCTAATTTTATGGCTGGTTCTACTTATTTACAGACAACAGAAAAGTCAAAAGCAACCGAATTTTTACTTAAGGCATATCAGATTGATCCAAACTACAAATTCAACCTTTTATATCTTATTGGACAAGGTTACCAGTTCGGATATGATTTCGAAACAGCGATAGGATATTACAATCAGTATCAAAAAAAGTTAGAAGAAAATACAGGCTATAAAGGCGCTGATAAAACTCCTTTGTCAGAAGTAGAAAGACGTATTTACGAGTGTGAAAATGGAAGAAAGTACAAGGCTAATCCAATAAGCTATTCAATTGTAAATTTAGGTAATAGAATAAATTCTGAATCATGGGATTATGGACCAGTTGTTAACGCTGATGAAACAGTCATGATTTTTACTACTAGAAGGAGTGATGGTAACTTAAACGAAAACGTTTTTGATGATAACTTCCATTATGAGGATATCTTTATATCCAAAAAATTAAATGGTGAGTGGCAACCTGCTGAAAATATTGGTAATGTAGTAAACACAAAATATCATGATTCAAACCTAGGCTTTTCCCCTGATGGTAAAACGTTGTATATCTACAGCGATGAAGGTAACGGTGATATTTATTACACAAACTTACTGTCAGAAGACACTTGGTCAATTCCTGAGAGCTTAAGTGATAATATTAATTCGAGTGGCTATAATGAAAAATCAGTATCACAATCTGCGGATGGCTCACTTTTATTTTATGCAAGTAATAGACCTGGCGGCTATGGAGGTTTTGATATTTACTATTCGGAGAAGAATAGAAAAGGTGAATGGGGCGCGTCAAAGAACTTAGGTGATATCATTAATACTGAATTAGACGAGGATGGGTGTTTCCTACAGTTTGATGGTAAAACACTTTATTTCAGTTCTACAGGACATGATGGAATGGGTGGTTTTGATATTTACAAGTCAGTTTATGATAGTGCTGGTGGCGTTTGGAGTACTCCTGAAAACTTAGGTTATCCACTTAATTCCCCTGATGATGATATCTACTTTGTAATGTCTAAAGATGGTAAAACAGGATATTATGCTTCGGTAAGAGAAGATGGTATGGGCTATAATGATATTTATAGAGTAACCATAGCAAATGCTGGTGGAGGAGTTAAAAAAAGTGAGGTGGCTATGAAAGAGAATCCTGTGGATACTGAAGAAACCAAAAGCAATAAGGATGTAAAAAATGTTGAGGTTGATAAAGCAGAGGGCGAAGTAGAAAAAACCAATGCCCCAGTTACATTATTAGTTAGAGTTACCGATGCTAAATCAGGTGAGGTAATAAACGCAGATATAGACTTAAAACGTGCTTCTGATAATTTAGCTGTGCCAGCAGAGAACAATGATAACGGAATCTATAAATATGTTATAGTTAGAGATGAACCAACAGACTTAATGTTGTCAGTACAAAAATCAGGTTATATCTTTGTTAACAAGAGAATTACTATTCCAGCATCTCAGCCTGAACCACAAACTATAAGAGAGTCTATTTCACTTAAAAAACCAGAAGTTGGAAGTAGCAAAGTCCTCAGAAATATTTACTTCGATTTCGGAAAAGCTAGCTTTAGCAATGGCTCCTATGATGAATTGAATAAGATGGTGGCCTTTATGGAGCAAAATCCTAATGTGAATGTTGAAATTGCAGGCCATACTGATAACATCGGTAATGATGCTTTCAATAAAGAGTTATCACAATTGAGAGCAAACAAAGTGGTAAATTATTTAACTAAAAAAGGTATTGATAGGAGAAGACTAACGGCTGTTGGTTATGGTGAAGAAAAACCTTTAGTAAGTAATGATGATGAAGTAATGGGACGCGAAATTAATAGAAGGGTTGAGTTCATCGTTAAAAAATAGCAAACAGTATAGTTTATAATTAAAAGGGTCTTCAGACCCTTTTTTTATTTATGGAAGAAAAAGTAAATAATCAATATGCCATTATAGTGGCAGGAGGTGCTGGTAGCCGGATGCAAAGTGAAATTCCAAAGCAATTTCTTGAGCTTAAAGGATTACCTATTCTAATGCATACTTTAACTGCTTTTTATAATGCTGATCAATCAATCAATATTATTCTCACACTTCCCAAGGATCAAATAGCATATTGGAAGTCACTTTGTACAAAGTTTGACTTTACTATAAAGCATGAAATTGTTGAAGGTGGTGAAACTCGCTTTCACAGTGTCTCTAATGGATTAAAGACAATCAAAATAGATGATGGCATAGTAGCTATACATGATGGCGTAAGACCCTTAATAAGTCCGAATATAATAAAGGAGTCTATAAAGCAGAGTAAGCTGCTAGGTAATGCAATTGTATGTGTTCCAATGAAAGACTCAGTTCGTGAAAGAGATGAGCAAGGTAATAGACATCTGGACCGTAATAAGTTAGTCGCTGTGCAAACTCCGCAAACTTTTAATATTAAGCTGATTAAAGAAGCCTTTAAAGCTGATTACCAGCCAACATTTACAGATGATGCATCAGTATTTGAGGCCAATAGTGGGCAAGTAAACCTAATTGAAGGTGATTATATGAATATAAAAATCACAACTCCTGAAGACCTCATTTTCGCAGAAGCCTATATGGAAAAAAGAAGGTGAGCTATTTTAACTCACCTGCAATTAATACTCGTCTTCATTAAAGAAGAAATCTTCTTTAGACGGATAATCCGGCCATATTTCTTCTATGTTTTCATATGGTTGTCCGTCATCTTCCAATTCTTGCAAGTTTTCGACAACCTCTAACGGTGCTCCAGATCTGATACCAAAATCAATTAATTCGTCTTTAGTAGCAGGCCATGGTGCATCCTCCAAATATGAAGCTAATTCTAATGTCCAGTACATATTTCTATCTCTCTATTTTTCGATGCGCAAAAGTATGATAAATTTTTGTATTTCAAAGATTTAATCTTTGAAAACACATACTATTAATACGCTATTAAAGTTCCGATTATTTTAAATTTTTATTTTCTTCTCTTAATTCATTAAGTAAACGTTCTTTTATGGTAAGCTTTCTCTTTTGCCTATCATGCTTTCCGGTTACCATCTTATCAATTTTTGAGCTATCCAGATTGAACTTACCCATGTTTTCTTCAAAAATCAAGAGTTCTTTTTTATCTCTACTAATAAGGTCTCTTAATAAACTCATTTTAAGTTTTACGGCATCTTTTTGAGATAAATCCTTTTTAGCCTTTCTTTCAAAAAGAGTTTCTAAAAAGTGTTTCTCAAAAATATAATCGTTTATTTCAAAGTATTCTTCATGTGTTTGTTTGCTTGCATAGCCTCTACCCAGGCTTTTCCATTTGTCTTGAATGGTTTTTGCACTTTCTACAGCTTTCTTTAGATCCTTATCCTGAGCCAGTTCTTTTAATTGCTCAACAAGCTGAATCTTTTGTTTCTCAATCTCTTTATTATTTGATTGTGATGATTTCTTAGAATTGCTCTTTTTGCTTTTGGCATTGGTAAGCTTTTTAAATTTAGCTAAGAGTTCATCATATTTTGACTTTGGTATACTCTCAAAGCTTTTCCATTCAGCAATTAGCTTTTCTGCTTTTTCTCTCTTCTTATCCTCAGAAATTGCTTTATCAGCATTCAGTTTTTCAGCTTTCTCAATGAGCTGTTCATATTGATTGATCCGTGATGTAATCATCACTTGCTTAGCTTCATGAAAATCCTTTTTACGCTTATAAAAGTCATCGTAAACAGATTGAAAATCGCTCTCAACTTCTTCAGTGTGCTCAGCATCAACAGCGCCTACTTTTATCCACCGCTGTCTTAACTCCTTTAAAGATTCTGTAGCTTCCTTCCAGTTCGGATTTGCGGCATAGCTTTTGGCCTCTGCAATTAAAGTATTTTTTACTTCCAGATTTCTTTTTCGGTTCTGCTTGATATAATCCTCTAACATTAACTGAAGATTATTCAGCCTATCATCGAGTGATATGAAGTCACCAATGCCATCATAAGAATCCAGATCGTTCTGTAAATTGATGACCTTTTGAAGAAACGAACCTTTATTATCCTGCTCCTCAATCTGTTTTTGAACAGCATCTACTTTTTCAACAAGCTTCTTATACCTTTCCTCAAAGTATGTGATGGTTTCTGCTTCACTTTCTTTAATCTGACCAATTTCTCTTTCAGGAAATTTACCTTGTTCTTTCAGAATAACCTTGTTGTCTTGTATATAGAAGAAATCTGTATTACTTGCAGTCAAAATTTATGCGTTTTTTCAGTTAAGGTGCAAAAATAAATTTATTTTAGAAGATACCTATTACCTATTATGTTATTCATCGCTTAATAGCGTAATTTGACAGTATTAAACAAATATTATTTAAAATAAGCCAATGAGTGACGAGAAAATTATTTTTTCAATGTCGGGTGTATCAAAAATATACCCACCTAAAAAGCAGGTTTTAAAAGATATATATCTATCATTTTTCTATGGAGCCAAAATTGGCGTACTAGGGCTGAATGGTTCAGGTAAATCATCTCTCTTAAAAATTATAGCTGGTATTGATAAAGATTACCAGGGAGAGGTTGTAGCTTCAAAAGAATACTCTGTAGGTATGCTTGAGCAAGAACCTGAATTAGATCAGGACAAAACAGTGAAGGAAGTTGTTGAAGAAGGTGTTGCAGAGGTTGTGAGCCTCTTAAAAGAGTTTGAAGAGATCAATGAAAAGTTTGCTGATCCTGAAGTGCTGGACAACCCAGACAAAATGAATGACCTGATAGAGCAGCAAGGGAAGGTTCAGGAAAAGCTCGATCAACATAATGCATGGGAGCTAGATAGTAGGCTTGAACAAGCTATGGATGCTCTTAGAACCCCTCCTGCAGATGCCCCAATAAAGAACTTATCTGGTGGTGAAAAGAGAAGAGTTGCGCTATGTAGGTTATTGCTGCAGGAGCCCGATGTGTTACTATTAGATGAGCCAACTAACCACTTAGATGCTGAATCTGTGCACTGGCTGGAGCATCACTTACAGCAATATAAAGGGACAGTAATAGCTGTAACCCACGATAGGTATTTCTTAGATAATGTGGCAGGTTGGATTCTTGAACTAGACAGAGGAGAAGGTATTCCATGGAAAGGAAATTATTCCAGCTGGTTAGATCAAAAACAAAAGCGTTTGGCTCAGGAAGAAAAAACTGAATCTAAACGGCAAAAAACATTACAGCGAGAGCTCGAATGGGTTAACATGGCTCCCAAGGCAAGACAAGCTAAATCGAAAGCAAGATTATCTAACTATGAAAAAATGCTTGATGAAGAGGCAAAACAGAAAGAGCAGAAGCTTGAGCTGTTTATTCCACCTGGCCCAAGGCTAGGGAGTAAAGTAATAGAGGCTAATGATGTAGCGAAAGCATTTGGCGACAAACTTCTATATGAAAATCTAAATTTCTCCTTACCTCAGAATGGTATAGTCGGAATAATAGGACCTAATGGTGCTGGTAAAACTACACTCTTTAAATTAATTACTGGGGCTGAAAAACCTGATAAAGGTAATTTTGAAGTAGGTTCTACTGTTAAGTGGTCTTACGTTGATCAAGAGCATGATAACCTAGATCCTAATAAATCAGTTTGGGAGAATATTTCAGAAGGTAATGAGTGGATTCAATTAGGAAATACTAAAATAAACTCAAGAGCATATGTAAGTAAGTTCAATTTTAGTGGATCGGATCAAGAGAAAAAGGTTGGAGTGCTATCTGGTGGTGAGAGAAATCGTGTGCATCTAGCCATGTCCATAAAGCAGGAAGCTAACTTACTGTTGCTGGATGAGCCTACAAACGATTTAGATGTGAACACCTTAAGAGCCTTGGAAGAAGGTCTTGAAAACTTTGCCGGTTGTGCAGTAATCATTAGTCACGATAGGTGGTTCTTGGATAGGGTAGCTACTCATATTTTAGCTTTTGAAGGTGACTCTCAAGTGTATTGGTTTGAAGGTAATTTTACAGATTATGAGGAGAATAGGAAGAAAAGATTAGGTGAGGACGTAATACCTAAAAGAATTAAATATAAAAAGCTAACAAGATAGTAAGAAGCCCCGCAAGGGGCTTTTTTTATGACAGAAGCCAGGATTCAGCCTCTTCAAAAGTTTTGAAAATTTCGAAGTCAAATCCTCTCTGCCTTCCAACGGAAGCCCACACTCTACCAAAATCTTCATTTTGTTTACTAACAATAACAGCCATTTTATATTGGCGATAATCAGTTAGTTTCAATTCAAATACTTTAACCAGATTATAGGCGTCAGAAGAAGGGATTGTATATATAGCTTTTCTGTAATCCAGCAGAAGTTTTTTATTTGGGGTCTCACGCATTTTATCTGCTATAATCTCCGCAAGCTTAGTAGAGTCAGACAGTGTTGAGCGGGTACCTTCACTATAAATTAAGGTGTAGTTTTCAGTAGGTGTAAACTGCAAAGCTATCTTTTTTGGAAAAGGCAAATAATTGAATTTTAGTGATCTTGTAAAAATAAATAAATATATGATTTATGAACCTATGTATGTAAATAATTTCAATGTATGTATAGAAAAATTACAATTTTACCTTAAGGTCTTGTATAAGGAAATACTGACTTAATATCATTGTTTTCTAACAATTTACTCGGTATATCAGCTAATAAAGTATTTTCTGACTTAGCAAGCCATATTTTGTCGGATAAGTCAATGGCCATTTCTACCTGATGCGTACTCAATAAAATACACTTATTTGATTGATGAGCTACCTTACTTAATAATTCAATTATGAGATACCTGTTGTTTGGGTCTAAATGCACAGTTGGTTCATCCAGAATCATTAAAGGACAATCTTGAGCAATGGCACGTGCAATTAGAGTTTTCTGTAACTGACCGTCACTAATTTTATGAATGTTTTTATGGGCAATTGCCTCAATTTCGCATAAAGCTAATGCCTTAGCCACAGCTTCTTTATCAGTTTCATTTAGCCTTCCTGACCAGCCAGTATAAGGATATCTCCCCATTTCAACTAACTCCTTTACTGTTAGTGAGGCATTGATACCTTGATTGGTTAGTACCACTGCAATTTTAGTAGCTAATTGTTTGCTATTGTATTGCTGAATGGCTTGGCCGTCAATGATTATTTCTCCGGATAGAGTAGGTTGCAGACCCGCCAATGTTCTTAAAAGGGTACTTTTACCAATTCCATTAACGCCTAATAAACAATGGAGCTCTCCGGTTTTTGCTGCTAAATTTAAGTCATTGAAGATAAGTTGTTGCTCCCTGCTTGAGGTGTAGCCAACCGATAGATTTTTTGTTTGCAATATGGTTGTCTGATTACCCAAAAGTTCTGGTTATGTTCTTTCTTCTAATGATTAACCAAATTACGATTGGAGCACCAAATAATGAAGTGATGGCATTAATTGGGAGAATTAAATCTAGCCCGGGTAGCTGAGCAATGATATCGCATAATAGTAAAGCACATGCGCCAATTAATAACACTGATGGTACTAATACCTTGTGATGCGAAGTCTTATGAATTAATCTGCTAAAATGAGGAATGGCCAATCCTATAAAAGCTATAGGTCCACAAAAGGCAGTTACAATTCCTGCCAATATACTTGTACTTAGTACAAGTATGATCCTCGTATTTAGTATTTTCAAGCCCATACTCTTGGCATAATATTCACCTAGAAGCAGCACATTTAATTGTTTGATTTGTGAATATCCAAGTGCTATCCCTAACAGAATTAGGGGGATAAATACTCTTAATTCGCTCCATGTCAAATTACCGGTTGCCCCGAAGGTCCAAAATAGGTAACTCTGTATATCTTCTGCAGAGCTGAAATATTGTAATACGCTGACAACTGCAGAGGTAAATGCTCCGAACATAATGCCTATCAATAATAAGGACATGCTATCTTTAATATTGAATGATACGAGTAAAATAATTGCCAATACGGAGGAAGAACCTATTATTGAAGCTGTCGCCATTCCATATGACGCAAATAATCCGTTTAAGCCAATTCCACTTAATACCAAAATGGCAACGCCTAAACTTGCTCCAGAGCTGATGCCTAATACAAAGGGACCGGCCAGCGGATTTCGAAAGAGCGTTTGCATTTGAAGACCGGCAAACCCAAGGGCACTTCCTGCAAAGAGGGCAGTAAGCATTTTAGGAAGTCGATAGCTAAAGACAATAGTTTTAAAAGCACTATCCGACTCATTTGAACTGGAAATGAGGTTCAATATTTCTACTGGTGAAATGTATACGGAGCCGGTAGAAATTGATATTATTACTAATATTAGTAATAGGCTACCGAATAGGATGAAGAATTTGCTATGGTCAACCTTTTCGCTCATTTAAGTGATTCGAAATAATGAAATTCAGCTTGTTTGCTAAAATCTAATTCAGGGTGAAGCATTTTTATATAGTCAGATAACACCAAGTCCGGTCTTGAGTAACCAGATTCAAGATAGTCATTACTACCGAACTCGTTCATTCTTTTAGTATAGCTATAAATATGTTTTTCCTGGAAGCTTTCAAAATAGGTGTATCGTTCATCTGCATTGGCTAATTCATCATAAGTATTAAATGAACCTACGCCTATCCATAAATCTGCCTTGCTAGCCTTTTGTAGCACATTCTCGAAGCCAAGCATTAGACTACCTGACTCCTTATTATCTGACCATAGATAATTGCCACCGGCATCTTCAATAAACTTAGCTGCATAGCTTTTACCGCCAGGTACATACCAGGTATCACCATATATGATACCTGTCATAACCCTTGGATGTTTGTCTGTAGGCTGTATCTCCGAGGAGAGCTGAATGTAATTTTGTTCAATGGCCGTAAAAATACTATCAGCTTCATCATACTTATTAAGTAGAAGACCTGTAAACTTTATCCATTCCGCCCTTCCTAAAGGAGAGGTCTCCATGAAGTCAGCATTGTAAATCACTGATATGTTTGACGCTTTTATTAAGTCATATTTTGATTGACTATTAGGCATGCTGTATGTCATGAATATATCAGGTTGTAGGTTTAGTATTTTCTCAATATTAAGCTCTTGTTTGATACCCACATCTGATAGCTTATTTTCTTTAACCATTGTACGTAAGGAGCTATCATAAATCCATTTAGTGCCAGGAAAGCCGATTAATTTATCTTCAGATTTTAGTAGATCAAAAGCAGGTAAATGACTTGTTGAAGTACAGATTACTTTGTCTACTGGAATTCTAATGAAAGCATCGGCTTTTAAACTATCCGGGTAATTCTCTGAATAGAGGATATATTTCTGAAACTCATTTTTAGCAACCTCAACGGTCACTTCAGTATATCCATGATTATGTTTAATGGAGAGTTTATCAGCATACTTAATAAGATCACTTTTCTTTTCAGTCGCTTGTTCCTGTTTCTTGGTACAAGAGGCAATTAATAGTATGGATAAAAATATTATAGAATGAATGAGCCTTTTGTTCATCCATCAAAATTAATGATTGTTAAATGCATTTAAATAAAAAAGGGAAGCTTTTGCTTCCCTTTTATAAATTTTGAGTAATTACTTCTTCATAAATCTAGAAGTGACCTTACCTTCATTGGTTTGAATTTCAATAAAGTATATTCCCAATTCCAATCTACTGACGTCAATGGCAGTTTTAGTAAAACTTAATTGAGAGAACACCTCCTGACCATTTATTGTTAAAATAGTTACAGAATTGATTATCTCTGCCCCTTCTTTCTCTATATATAATAGGTTAGAAGTTGGATTAGGATATATATTGAATGGAGCTATACCCCTAGGTTTATTGGCTGTGACCTCTGGTTCAGATATAGTGATGGTTAAGCTAGGAGAGCTCAAATTCTCTTGACAATTGTTATAGGCTTCTACTTGAATAGATGCTTCCCCAGAAAATGTTTCATTCCAAAGAACAGTAATTGAATCATCCTCAATAACAGTAATTTCACCTGCATTTTCTGGAGTTAAACTCCAAGTTACAGAGTCATAAGCTCCTAATGTTGTTTTATAGGCTGATTGCTCATTTTGAATCACCTCTAACCCGCCTATTGGAAGAGATGGTTGATCCAATTCATTACAGGATACTTCCACATTAATATTTAGCGCCTCTGAAGTTAAGCTTTCCTGACAGTTGTTATAGGCAGTAACCACAATGGAAGCTTCTCCTAAGTATTCAGTATCCCAAGTAATTGATACTTCATCATCTGAGAGTTTGGTTAAAGAACCAGCAGTTGCTGGCTCAAGTGTCCAGCTGGTAGAGTCGTAATCGCTCAATACTGTAGTATAAGTATTATTCTCAGCCTGGGTCACAGTGGTTGCTCCAGCAGGTTGGCCTGGCTGTGATAAGCTGTTGCATAACAGTTCTATTGTAATGGCGAGTGGCTCTGAGGCTATGCTTTCTTCACAGTTGTTATAGGCAGTAACTAGAATGGCAGCTTCTCCTAAGTATTCAGTATCCCAAGTAATTGATACTTCATCATCTGAGAGTTTGGTTAAAGTACCGGCAGTTGCTGGCTCAAGTGTCCAGCTAGTTGAGTCGTAATCGCTCAATACTGTACTATAAGTATTATTCTCAGTCTGGGTCACAGTGGTTGCTCCAGTAGGTTGTCCTGGCTGTGATAATGCATTACATAGCTTTTCAACCGTAATTAGGAGAGGTGCTGACGTTGCTGTGCCACAAAGGTTGCTTTCTTGAACTTGTAATTCTGCAATTCCTTCAAAAGTTTCAGACCAGCTGATGGTAATCGAATCAGTCTCTATCACGTCTATGGTACCAGCCTGAGTGGGAGATAAATTCCACTCTGCCTTGTTAGCACCATTTAAAGTTGCTGTATAGGAGGTAAGTGATGTTTGGGTGACAACCTCTTCACCAGAGGGAGAAGTAATTGAGGAAGGTGAATCACAAAAACTAGCAATGAAAGAGTTTCCAAAATAAGCTTGACCTTCAATTTCATCCATTGAATAACGTCCTTCTAAATTTGCACCAATTGTTAAAGAATTGTTTCCTCTAACGCATAAAACTTTTGGTTGACTTTGATTGGTTCTTATTGTCTTTCCCCAATCATATGTGCCATCTTCTAAGAGTTTAATAATATACAATGATGTTCCGCCATCGGCTGAAAGATTATCTACAGAATCTATTGATAAGGATTGTTTTAAAGATCCTTGAATGTAAACACTATTATTTTCATCCGTATTAATTTCTCCATAATTGTATTCTATTCTCTCTAGATGAATTGGTTTAACCCATTCAGTATTACCTAGACTATCATATTTGGCTATAAAATGATTATAATTGTTAGCTCCTTTTATGGTGTCCTGATCAAAAATATTTGATTTACCCATAAAGCCAGACATGTATATTCCACCTTTTTTCGAGTCTGTTAACGCACATCCCCAATAATAATAGTGGCCGTTTGATAAATCAGATGCACCATGGCTTTTAGCCCAATTAAGATTGCCATCTCTTTTTAAAGATATCATCAAATTATTACCAAATTCCTCATTTCCCAGGCTAATGGTTGTGTCCTCAATGGCTAAACTGGTTAATCCAGAACTGCTATATTCACCGGTAAATATTATTTTGTCATTGCTTATTGTAATACTTGAACCATATGCATATAATATATCACTGTTTCCGTAATTTTTAAACCAAATTAAATCACCTTGGGATGATAACTTGAGGATGAAAAAATCATATCCCCCATTACTAAGAAAGTTCTGACTACCAATATTAAAGTCTGAGTTCATATTTCCTGAAATATAAAGACTACCTTCAGAATCGTAGGCGGCACTCTGAAGTTCAAAACCTGAAAGTTGCTTGACCCAATCTACTGTGCCATCTTGATTAAATTGACCTACAAAATTTCCAGAGAAATTATAATGATTTTCATCAATGTAAAAATCAGACTCAGATTGACCTAGGAATGCTATTTTATTGTTATTGGAGACCAGACTATTTTGGTATTGAAAGGGTATTTCTGCATTGTATAATTTTTTCATCCATTTAATACCCATAGCATCGATCTTTGCTATTATTGCTGTTGATGAGTCCTTTAGTATTTCTCCAGAAAATTCAATGTTTCCTTTTTTGTTACCAGCTATTATTTTATCGTTTCCATTGCTATCAGCCTCTTTAAAGGCTCTGATATCAAAGCGTCCAGTTAAATTGTTTGATTGCGTTTTAAAAATAGTGTTATAGGTTTCAATATTTTGTTTTATTAAAGTAGCATTATAATCTACTGCACCATTTAATAGTATATTTCCGTCAGATAACTCATTTATTCCATAAAGAAATTTTTCAGATAAATAGTCATTAGAAAAGGAAGGGCTTTCCAAAAAGTTTAATGAGGTGTCAACTACAATAAAATCATTAATATTAATTGAGTTGTCGAAATTAAGTTCTGTAGTATTATTTGCTAAAATAAATACTTTTCCATTTGAATAGCTCAATTGTTCACCGATCGATGAATATGATTTTTCTAAAAATAAGGTTGAATCTTCTACACCATCTGGTTTAATCTTAGAAATGAATCTGCCATTACTTGCGTAGCCTTGGAGTATTTCTCCTTCCCAAGATATATTGTTTCTTGAATTCCCATAAAGATATGTATTATTGTTGTCGTCCTGTATGAGCCGAATTGGATAGGAATCACCGAATTCCCCAACAGGGACACTATTTTCTTTCATCCATTCGACTTCTCGACTATTTTTATCTTGAGACGTTAAAAATGTGGCCTGGTAGGAATTTGTTTCTTCAATACTGCTACTGTTCAGCTCAAGAATTCCACCAAAGTAACCGGTTAAAATTATCGATGTGTCATTAACAACTAAATCACTTATTTGACCATCGGAGAGTAAATTAAAACCAAATTTGTCTACTTCATTTCCTTCTAAGTCTAAAATGGCAACCTCGCTCAGATTAAAACTGATATAAATAGAATCACCTGAAATATCCATAGGAATAAATTCAGTAAAGGCATTTGGGTCTCTGTTAATGGCAAAATCTTTCACCCATTGTGTTGAGCCGTTCTGATTAAGTTTGATTAAGAAACTTCTTCTTTCAGATAATGGGTAGGAAGTTCCATTTATCAGTAAGTCTTTATTCGCTCTCCCCACCATTAAGTAGCCTCCATCAAAGGAAGTTATTTCATCCATGTTGAAAGTAATATCACTCGAAAAAGTTAGTATATCCTGAAGAGAAATTAAATCTCCAGCCGCACTATACTTAGCCATAAAATAGGTGGTAATACTATCATTACTCAAATTTTGACCATCAATACTTAATTCATTATGGTAATAGCCAAAAGCTGTGATTTTACCATCACTATCCTCCAAGGATTTTAGAAATACATTTTCACCTGTTCCTCCAAATAGCTCAACATCATTTACTGCTGGTGCTTCACCCATCTTTTGAGAGCTTCTTTTCAGCAGTTTTGGAAAGGTGCTACTGGCCTTTTCATTTTGTGAAAGTTTTAATAAATGTGGTTTCTGTTTAAATAATTGCTCTTCGGAACCAGAGGTTTGACGCTGTGCAGAAACAGAAAAAACTGTTATTATAAACAACAGAAATAAGTAAAATTTCTTCATTAGGTATATGATTAATATAAGTACAATTTCTCAACTGCAAACTTATATAAAATGTCTGTTCATAAAAAAGACCGAAAGGTATCTTTCGGTCTTTTTAGGAATAAGTTTTGTCTAGATATTACTTCGCGTAAGAAACAGATCTCATTTCTCTGATTACAGTTACTTTAATCTGTCCTGGGTACTGCATGTCTTTCTCTATTTTCTGAGAAATGTCAAATGATAACTGACCGGCTTTTTGATCAGTAACATTTTCAGCATCTACCATCACCCTAAGCTCACGACCAGCTTGTATTGCATAGCATTTATTTACACCATCGAAAGCCATGGCTAACTCTTCAAGCTCTTTAAGTCGCTTGATATAGCTGTCCATGATTTCTCTTCGGGCCCCTGGCCTTGCACCTGATATCGCATCGCACGCTTGTACAATAGGAGAGATAAGAGACGTCATTTCTATCTCATCATGGTGAGCACCGATGGCATTCAATACATCAGGATGCTCCTTGAATTTCTTGGCGAACTCCATGCCGATAATGGCATGTGGCTGCTCAGGCTCTTCCGGCCAAACTTTACCAATATCATGAAGTAAGCCTGCACGTTTGGCAAGTTTAGCATTCAAGCCTAATTCAGAAGCCATTGTAGCACACATGTTAGCTACTTCTCTGGAGTGCTGTAATAAGTTCTGACCATACGATGATCTGAAGCGCATACGACCTACCATCTTGATCAACTCAGGGTGTAGTCCATGTATCCCTAAATCAATTACAGTTCTTTCACCAATTTCAACAATTTCTTCCTCTATGTTTTTGGTCGTTTTATTAACAATCTCTTCGATTCTTGCCGGGTGTATTCTGCCATCCTGTACTAATCTATGAAGTGATAGTCTAGCTATCTCTCTTCTTACTGGATCAAAACCTGAAATAATAATGGCCTCTGGTGTGTCGTCAACAATAATTTCTACACCGGTTGCTGCTTCCAGAGCACGAATATTTCTCCCTTCACGACCAATGATTTTACCTTTGATGTCATCACTTTCGATATTGAAGATAGAAACGCAGTTTTCAACAGCATGTTCAGTAGCCGTTCTTTGGATAGTTGAGATTACAATTTTCTTAGCCTCTTTGGTAGCTGAAAGCTTGGCCTCTTCCATGATATCCTTTATCAGGGAGGATGCTTTGGTTTCCGCTTCGTCCTTTAAGGTTTCAATTAATTGTTCTCTGGCTTCATCAGCTGTTAAGTTAGCGGCCTTCTCTAAGATGTTAACTTGCTGTTCACGAACCTTTTCTAGGTCTTCTTTTCGTTTTGCGAGTACCTCTAATTGGGCATTAAGATTTTCTTTTAACTTATCAATTTCAGCTTGTTTTCTTTTATACTGTTCTAATTCTTTAGACACAGTTTGCTCACGCTGCTTGAGTTTGTTTTCGTTATTTACAAGTTGATTTTTTCTTCGATTAACATCATCCTCAAATTCAGCTTTCTTTTTAAGGTAATGCTCTTTGGCTTCGAGCATTTTATCTTTTTTGATATTTTCAGCATTTATTTCAGCCTCACGAACCAGCATTGACGCTTTGTCTTCAGCTTCTTTTAAGGCTTTTTCTACATTGCTTTTCTGAGTAAGCCTGCTAATAATAAATCCTATCACAACTCCAGCTATGCCGGCAATAATGATGTACAGTGTTGTTCCCATTGTGTTATATATTTAAATGGGAAGCATCCAGCTAGCTACTAACAAGGGTTATAATGATTGACTTATTAAGTGGTTGATAGATTGAATTTTATTAAGTGCAGATTCATCATTGCTGTTGATGTTATCCTCTACACTAAGTCTGTCGATTAAAGCATCGAAAGCCACCATTGAAAGCAAGTCTTGCTTGTCATCAATGCCAAAGCGCTCTCTGTACGATTTTAATCGTTCGTTTATTAATTTACCAGCTTTTCTAATGCGTTCTTCTTCCTCCGCTTTTACCGTCATCGGGTATTCTCTGTCCGCAATTTTTATTTTGATGGATAACTCCCTCATGCCACTGGCTTATTTATCTATCTTGTTAAGTGTAATATACACTTATCAATTTCTTTAATGTAATCGTCAATTTTCTCCCTCATGTCAGAAGTCTCAGCTTCATTCTTCCCAATAGTCCCTACAATCTTACTAATTTTATCTTGATTTTGAAAGTCTTTGATTCTCTCGTCTTTTTGTTTCAAGGCTAGCTTTAATTCCTGATTTTCAGCTTTTAAATGGCTAAGTTCATCTTTTGCAAGTTGATACTCATTCAGTAAAAGCTGAACTTTCCGCTCAAGTGTGTTTAATTCATTATGTAGTCTAGCCTGCTCCATGTGTTACTTTCTAATCACAGCACCAATTTCTTTTTCAAAGGCCTGCATTAGTTTGTTCATTGTTTTATCAATAATCTTATCGGTCAGGGTTTTTGATTTGTCTTGCAAGGTGAATGATAAGGCGTAGGCTTTTTTGCCTTCGTCAATTTTATCACCTTCATACACATCAAACACATCAATATTTGTGATGAGATATCCTGCCTGTTTTAAGCTGATTTCTTTAATGGATTTATAACTAACAGATTTGTCAATAACTAAAGACAAGTCTCTTTTTACTTCAGGGAATTTACTTACTGCTTCGAACTTGATGTTGGTGTCTACTTCATTTAAGAGTAGCGACCAATCAAAATCAGCATAGAAAACATCCTGCTTTAACCCATTAATTTTCAGTACTTTTTTACTCAGTTTACCCAATTGGCAAACCTCTTTTTTGTTGATTTTTAACTTCAAGCCGTAGTCGAAGACATCGCTGTGAAATTCTTCATTTTCAACACTTTCCGAATTAAATTTATTGAAAATTTTCAGAACTGCCGCATAGAGGTCGTGAAATTTTACTGATTCATTTTTCTGAATCCAGTTCTCGGATTCGTTTTTACCTGTCAGGTACAATGCCAGGCGCATTTTCTCCTGGTAATTGCCTTTTATTTTTTTATAAGTTTTTCCGAATTCAAAAAACTTAAGGTTTTGTTGCTTACGGTTTATGTTATAAGCGAGTACATCCAATCCAGTGAAAAATAGATCCTGACGCATAACACCTAATTCTTCACTTAACTTATTGAGTATTTCAACATTTTCATCAGGGTTGTAGGCATCAATAAGCTCACTATATTTTTGTTTGGTGAGTGAGTTGGTCATAATCTCCTGATAGCCATTGCCTACTAGAAGCATTGCCGCTTCTTTTCTCTTTTGCATTGGGTCAACTTCCGGGAAACTCGCCAGGTAAGTAGCAGACATGCTTTCAGGCGTATCAATATTGTTGAAGCCATAAATCCTGATGATTTCTTCAATTACATCGGCTTCTCTGGTTACATCAACTCGGTAAGGAGGAACAATTGCTTTGAAGCCTTCTTCACTTTTCTGCTCAGTTTTAATGTCAAGCAGATTCAATATTTCATGAATACGATCGTGTCCTATCTTTTTACCGATAAGTCTGTCGATGTTTTTATATTTAACGGTTATTTCAAAGTCTTTAACAGGATTTGGATAATGGTCAATCACTTC
Source organism: Marivirga atlantica (assembly GCF_016734805.1). Lineage (GTDB taxonomy): Bacteria > Bacteroidota > Bacteroidia > Cytophagales > Cyclobacteriaceae > Marivirga > Marivirga atlantica. Next base: position 387,952 of record NZ_JAERQG010000004.1, on the reverse strand, counting down.
GCTACTGATTGTGCCTCCTGCTAATTCTTTTATTAAAAGAGCAGCTCTTTTGAGTGCGTAGACGGTTATGTTAGGATCAGTACCTCTCTCATAACGGAAAGAAGCATCTGTTTTTAACTGATGATTTTGAGCAGTTTTTCTGATGCTATCAGGCGAGAAATAGGCTGACTCTAAGAATATTTTAGTCGTTTTCTCGGTTACACCAGAACTGATGCCTCCAAAAACTCCTGCAATGCACATTGGCTGTTTATCACCATTGCAAATCATCAAATCTGTTGATTTGAGTTTACGCTCTTTCTCGTCAAGTGTAGTGAATTTGGTGTCTTCTGGCAATTGGGTAACAATTACTTTATTGCCTGTTATTTGATCAGCATCAAAAGCATGTAATGGCTGCCCTACTTCGTGTAGCACATAATTAGTGATATCAACTATATTGTTGATGGGTTCTAAACCAATACTTTTAAGCGCATTTTTTAACCAGTCAGGAGATTCTTTTACCTCAACATTGCTAATTGTTACTCCACTGTAACGCGGACAAGCATTTTCATCTTCAACAGAAACCTCAATTGGTAAGTCCTGATTATCTATTTTAAAATTATCAACTGATGGCCAGTTAACTTCTTTTTTGGTTACAGCTTTAATATCTCTTGCTGCACCAATATGTCCGGTAGCGTCAGCTCTATTTGGTGTTAAGCCGATCTCGAAAACATAATCAGAACTTAAATTAAAATATTGAGCTGCAGGTGTTCCATTAGCTAAATCAGTATCTAAAACCAAAATACCATCATGACTTTTTCCCAGGCCTAATTCATCTTCTGCGCAGATCATACCCAGAGATACTTCACTTCTTATTTTGGATTTTTTGATCTTAAAGGGTTTATCTGGTTCCGGATATAGTATGGAACCTACGGTGGCTACTACTACTTTTTGTCCTGCAGCCACATTGGGTGCTCCACACACTATTTGAACTGGTTCATCTTCACCAATATCAACTGTGGTTACCTTTAATTTGTCAGCATTCTCATGCTTTTCACATGTCAATACTTCTCCGATTACAACACCTTTTAATCCTCCTGGTACGGATTCAACTTCTTCAAGGCCTTCAACTTCCAAGCCCGTATCAGTTAACAGTTGTGAAAGTTCTTCAGGAGTTTTATTTATTTCTATATAATTCTTTAACCAGTTTAAAGCAATCTTCATTGTCAAATAAAATTTCAGCCAAACACGGCTATTCGATTAATAGTCAGTTGTTTTGCTCCGTTAAATAATAGGTAAATGAGCGAACCGACTTTGCTAATCAGCAAAATTAATCAAATCGATGACAATGAGAATGCTTAAAGTAACTTAATCGAAATTTTTCTCTCCGGCAGTGATGGCTACTGACAGTTGATTTTGTGGAGGTGGAACCGGACAGCTGTAACCTTTTACATAAGCACAATATGGATTATAGGCATAATTAAAATCTAAAGTGATTTTTGATTGTGAACCGTCATATTCAGTCTCCAAATAGCGACCAGCTCCATAAGTACTTACAGCACTGGTTTCGTCATAAAAAGGTAAGAAATAATGGTCTCTGTCGGCAGATTGTAATAAAGTAAGGTCTTCGTGAGATCCTAAAATATCAAAATGGAGTATTGCGACTTCCTGATACACTTTTACGGAATCATCACTAGTCTGTAGCTGATGCACTTTTCCGTTTTCAATTTTTTCTACTGAAGCCGTTACTTTAAACTCAGGATTGATGTCAAAATAATTGAGGCTATCAAAGGATTCCTTTTGCACTACAAACGGAGATTCCTCATCAGTTTTCATGAACTGATGTTTCTCTGCTCTGCTCTGAAGAACTGAGGCTTGGTAAGCTTCAACTGTTTCAGTTTCAGATGTAACCCCTTGTTGACTGGTATATAGACTAACGGCTGTAATCACTACCAGAGCAACTACAGCCGTTATCATTAATAATTTTACTGGTTTCATGATTTAGAATATAGCTTTCCAAATATCATTAAATATGGCAAAAGCCATTAAACCTAATAATAAAACCATTCCAACTTTCTGAGCACCTTCTAAGAATTTATCAGATGGCTTTCTACCTGAAATGATTTCGTAAGATAAGAAAACTACATGACCACCATCAAGTGCCGGAATTGGCAACAAGTTCATAAAAGCTAGCACCATTGATAATAGACCGCAAATAGCCCAGAATTTTGACCATATCCATTCACCTCCAAATATTTGCGCAATACCTATTGGCCCTGATAATGATTTAGAAGCTGAAACTTCACCTTTGAAGATTTTACCAAATGCTCTGATGTTAGTCCAAACCACACCGAAGGCCTTTTTAGTACCGATTGAAATTGATTCACCAAAGGAGAAATCCTGATGAGCAAGGTCAACATCCATGTCGACTGCAAAACCGATAGTTCCATCATCACTCACCAAAACAGAATCGGTTCTGGCAATGCCTTCACCTTGTTTAATAGCAAGTGCTACTCGTTGATTTTTGTGCTGTCCTAATTCTTCTTTAAATTCTTGGAAGTATTTAACAGGCTGTCCGTTAATTGCCACAATTTTCTCTCCCTCTTTTAATCCAGCCATGTCGGCATTGCTTTGGGGCTGAACGGCTCCAACTTTGAAAGGAAATAAAGGCTCGATGAAATCTACTCTGTCGTTATCCTCAGTAATTCTATCCAGCATATCATTAGGGATAGTCACTTTAACTTCTTCACCATTTCTTAAAACCGTGTAATAGCTGTTGTCGGTCAATAAAACATCAGCATTGGTGAGGTCATCAAACTTTCTATAGTCTTGCCCATTAAGTGCAATGATTTTATCACCTGTTTGCAAACCGATTTCCTGACCTAAATCATAAGCATATACGCCATTATTTACTACCACGTCCTTAGGGATGTAGCTTTCGCCATAACCGAAAGTAATAAATACGAAAATGATGATACCTACTATCACATTTACTATTATACCGCCAAGCATAACAATTAAGCGCTGCCATGCAGGTTTTGCTCTAAACTCATAAGGTTCAGGCTCTTTACTTAGGTTTTTAGTGTCTAGTGATTCATCTATCATTCCTGATATTTTCACAAAACCACCTAAAGGAATGGCACTTAGTGAATACTCAGTTTCACCATATTTAAAACTGAAAATTTTTGGTGGGAAGCCTATAGAGAACTGTTCTACTCTCATTCCGAATGCTTTGGCAGCTAATAAATGGCCAAACTCATGTACCCCTACTAAAATTGAAAGGCCCAATATCAGTTGGGCAATCATAATTATTGTTTCCATTAACGTATAAACTCTAAAGCTTTGATTCTAGTTTCCTTATCTGTTTCTATATAATCCTGAAGGCTCGGTTTTTTTATAAAACTCATTTTATCGAGGCAATTGGCAATGACCTCTGACATCCCTAAAAAGGAGATTTTTTCTTCAAGAAAGGCCGAAACTACTACTTCATTTGCTGCATTCAAAATACAGGGCATATTTCCTGCTTTCTCTAAAGCTTTGAATGCCAAGGCTAAGTTACGGAAAGTATCGGTGTCGGGTTGTTCAAATGTTAATTCCGGATAATCCATGAAGTTGAATCTTGGAAAATCAGCTTCTAATCGATCAGGATAACTAAGTGCATACATAATTGGTACGCGCATATCAGGTAAGCCCATTTGTGCTTTGATAGAGCTGTCTTCAAACTGTACCATGCTGTGAATAATTGATTGTGGATGCACTACCACATCAATCTTGCTTTGATCAACATTAAATAACCATTTGGCTTCAATCACTTCCAGCCCCTTGTTCATCAAACTAGCTGAATCAATGGTGATTTTAGCACCCATATCCCAATTGGGGTGTTTAAGTGCCTGTGCTTTTGTAACTGATTCTAGAAATTTTTTATCTTTTCCTCTAAAAGGACCTCCCGAGGCGGTAAGAATTAATTTCTCTATTGGGTTATGGAATTCACCTACTAAACATTGAAAAATGGCAGAATGCTCAGAATCTACGGGATAAATATTAACACCTTTTTCTCTTGCCAGAGCTGTTACTAATTCTCCGGCTACAACTAAGGTTTCTTTATTGGCGAGTGCAATATGCTTTCCGCTTTCGATGGCTTTTATAGTAGGCAATAAACCAGCATAACCTACTAAGGCGGTAAGTACAATATGAATGTCTTCCATTTGCACTACCTGAGCTAAAGCATTTTCTCCAGTATATACTTTAATGTCATGCATGCCAAGTGCCTCATCTACCTGATCATACAAGCTTTCATTGCCTATTACTACCGCATTTGGTTTGAATTCAATTGCTTGTTGAATAAGTAGCTGCGCATTGTTTTGAGCTGTTAATACCTCAACCTGAAAATTATCAGGATGAGTCTTTATAACCTGGAGTGCTTGTGTTCCTATGCTACCTGTTGAGCCTAAAATGGCTATACCTTTTTTTTGCGTCACGCCTTTATCGGGTTCTATTTAAAATTAAATTTAATGTTGTGATGATCACTTTTGCCTTTAAAGCCATTATTGTTTGCAGAATGGCAAAAGTGCCTCTGCTATTTTTCTATCGTTAGATAGGCGAGGTACTTTGTTTTGTCCTCCAAGCTTTCCTTGAGACTTCATGTACTCGATGAATGCTGATGGTTTTAATGTGTTAATCTTCAAAGTTCTTAAAATGCTGCCTTTTAGTAGGTCATCATAATAAGAGTTTAGCTTCCTTAAATTGTTATCAAGTTCTTTTTCAAAAGCTCCTAAATCAATAGGTGCATTATCAAACTCCATGAACCATTCGTGATAAGGTAAACCTTCATTTGGTGTTACTTGCGGAGCAACGGTAAACTCAGTCACTTTTACGTTTTCAAATTTCTGATTTGTAAGTTTCAAAGCTTTCTCAACTTCCTCACCAATTACGTGTTCACCAAATGCGGAAATGAAATGTTTAATCCTCCCAGAAACTACAACTCTGTACGGATCTTTTGATATAAATTTTACCGTGTCACCAATTGAATAACCCCATAAACCTGCATTACTATTAATGATAAGCGCATAGTTTTTATCAAGTTCCACCTCATCAACCATTAACCTGGTTGGGTTTTCATCAAAGTATTCTTCTGCTGGAATGAATTCGAAGAAAATACCACTGTTCAGCAGAAGTAATAAGCCCGGTTCAGTTTGTGTGTCTTGATAAGCAATAAAACCTTCAGAAGCAGGATAGGTCTCTATAGAATCTACCTGCTTTCCTATGCTTTCAAAAAGTTTAGCTCTATATGGCTCAAAGTTTACACCACCGTATACAAACATCTCAAAATTTGGAAAGATATCTTTGATCGGTTTATTCACCCGTGCTTGAATTCTGTCGAAGTACATTTGCACCCAAGGCGGTATGCCTGATATCAAAGACATATCCTGATCCAGGGTTTCGTCAATTATTCTTTCAAGCTTTTCTTCCCAGTCTTCAATGCAATTAGTTTCATAACTCGGCAGTTGATTAGTTCTTAAATAATTAGGCACATGATGGTTTACAATACCAGATAGTCTGCCGGTGTTTATTCCTGCTTTCTGATCCAATACAGGTGAGCCAGAAAGAAATATCAATTTACCATCAAGAAACTGACCTTTTCCAGTTTCATTTACGTAATTCAAAAGCGCATTTTTAGCACTATTGATATGGTTGGGTATCGAATCTTTAGTGATGGGGATATATTTGGTGCCTGACGTAGTGCCACTTGTTTTGGCAAAATAGGCAGGTTTACCGGGCCATAATATGTCTGATTCGCCAGCTAATATTTTATCAACGTAAGGTTTAAGTCCCTCATAATCTCTTATAGGTACTTGTTTCTTAAAGTCATTGTAGTTTTTGATATCGGAAAAACCGTGGTCACGACCAAACGCAGTATTTTTAGCCTTGCTGATAAGGTTATTAAACTGTTTCAGCTGAGTGATAGCAGGCCTGGAGGCCCATTTTTTCTGGTCATTTACAATGTAAGCAGCTAATGGCTTACTCAAAAATCCTCTAATTCCCATGAGGCCAAAATTAGAAAATTAAGCTGAACCTTTCGGAAAGAAATATGCTTTTGTACAAGATTTAATCAAAAAGAGCGATAAACATGTTGCTTATGTACTGTTTCAATTATTAAATCAGATTTACTTGTTATTAATTCTGCGCTTTAATATGTAGTTTTGCAGCCTGATTATGGAGATGAAGAATATAAGAAACTTTTGCATCATTGCACATATTGACCACGGTAAAAGTACCCTGGCAGACAGGCTTTTAGATGCTACACAATCTGTAACCGAGCGCGAGAAGAAAGAGCAGTTACTAGATAATATGGATTTGGAACGTGAGCGTGGTATCACTATAAAAAGTCATGCTATTCAAATGGATTATATATACAAAGGAGAACCTTACATATATAATTTAATTGATACTCCTGGCCATGTTGATTTTTCTTACGAAGTATCTAGATCTATTGCTGCCTGTGAAGGTGCATTATTGATTGTGGATGCTGCTCAGGGTATTCAGGCTCAAACTATTTCTAATTTATACCTTGCTATTGAGCATGATCTAGAGATTATTCCTGTGCTCAATAAAATTGATTTACCAGGTGCAATGCCTGATGAAGTGTCGGATCAAATTATTGATTTGATTGGCTGTAAAAAGGAAGAAATTCTACATGCAAGTGCCAAAGAAGGTATTGGTATTGTGGAGATATTGGAAGCTGTCGCAGAAAGAATTCCTTCTCCAAAAGGTAATAAAGACGAGCCGCTTCAGGCGATGATATTCGATTCAGTTTTTAATCCATTCCGAGGTATTGAAGTATACTTTAGGGTTTTCAATGGAGAAATAAAAAAAGGAGATAACATCAAATTTATCAATACCGGTAAAAGCTATGAAGCTGACGAAATTGGCTCTTTAAAGCTAAAGCAACAACCTAAAAGTGTTGTAAGTACTGGTGATGTTGGTTATCTCATAAGCGGTATTAAAGTAGCAAAAGAAGTAAAGGTTGGTGATACCATTACACTCACTGATAACCCAGGTAAGGCAGTTCAAGGTTTCGAAAATGTGAAGCCTATGGTTTTTGCAGGTATTTATCCTGTTGATACTTCAGATTTTGAAGAATTAAGAGCTTCCATGGAGAAGCTTCAGCTGAATGATGCTTCACTGGTTTGGGAACCTGAAACTTCTGCAGCACTTGGTTTTGGTTTCCGCTGCGGATTCTTAGGAATGTTGCACATGGAAATTGTTCAAGAGCGTTTGGAGCGTGAGTTCGACATGACAGTTATCACGACTGTTCCGTCAGTGCAATTTCATGCATATCCCAAAAAAGGAGAAATGCTTAAGGTAAGTGCTCCTTCAGAACTACCTGAAGTTGGAGACATAGACCATTTAGAAGAACCTTATATAAGAGCACAGATTATTACGAAGGATGAATTTGTAGGTCCTGTAATTTCATTGTGTATGGATAAGCGTGGTGAAATCAAGAATCAGGTTTATCTAACTCAAAGTCGTGTGGAATTGACCTTTGAAATTCCTCTGGCGGAGATTGTTTTTGATTTCTTCGATAAGCTGAAGACTATTTCTAAGGGTTACGCTTCTTTAGACTATGAATTAATGGGGTATAGGACAAGTAGCCTGGTTAAGTTGGAGATTTTATTGAATGGAGATAGAGTAGATGCTCTTTCAGCAATTGTTCATAGAGACAAGGCTTATGAGTGGGGGAAACGACTATGTGAGAAATTAAAAGAATTAATTCCTCGTCAGCAGTTCGAAATTGCTGTTCAGGCAGCTATTGGTACTAAAGTTATTGCTCGTGAAACAGTGAAAGCTTTAAGAAAAAACGTATTGGCGAAATGTTATGGAGGAGATATAACCCGTAAGCGTAAGCTCTTAGAGAAGCAGAAGAAGGGTAAGAAGAGAATGCGTCAGGTAGGTAATGTGGAAATTCCGCAGGAAGCTTTTATGGCTGTATTAAAACTTGATTAAGATATAAATAATGGATGTTGTGACACCAACTTTATTGGACGGTAAAAGGATTTCAGCTGAAATAAAGCAAGAACTTAAGGTAAAGACTAGAGCTCTTAAAGAGAGTGGAGGCAAAGCACCTCATCTATCCGCAATTTTAGTAGGAAATGATGGAGCCAGTGAAACCTATGTAAATGCAAAAGTGAAGGATTGCGAAGAGATTGGTTTTGAGTCTTCAAAGCTGATTTTTGATGAAACAATCACTGAAAAGGAGTTGCTTGCTGAAGTAGAGAAACTCAATAATGACGATAGAGTTGATGGTTTTATAGTGCAGCTTCCATTACCAAAGCACATCAATGTAGATAAAGTGTTAAGTGCGATCAAGCCTGAAAAGGATGTTGATGGTTTCCATCCAACAAATTTTGGAAGAATGTCCACAGGTCTTTCTGCTTATTTGCCTGCCACACCTTATGGTGTAATGGAACTAATCAAAAGATATGACATTCCTACCAGAGGAAAACACTGTGTAGTAGTTGGTAGAAGCAGAATAGTTGGGCTTCCTGTTAGTATTCTTATGGGAAATAACGGCTATCCTGGTGATGCTACAGTTACACTTACTCACAGATTCACTGAAAATTTAGAACAATATACAAAGCAAGCCGATATTCTCATTGTAGCGGTAGGTAAGCCAGGGCTTATAACTGCTGACATGGTTAAAGAAGGTGTGGTTGTAATTGACGTAGGAACTACGAGAGTTCCTGATTCAAATAAGAAGTCCGGATTTGCCTTAAAAGGAGACGTGCTTTTTGAGGAGGTGTCCGAAAAAGCATCTTATATAACTCCTGTGCCAGGTGGAGTAGGTCCAATGACTCGCGCTGGTTTATTAATGAATACCTGGCTGGCAGCACAAAAAGAAATATATGGATAAGACCTCCTTTGATCATACAAAGGAATTACCACTTATGGAAGCTTTTTATACCATTCAAGGTGAGGGAGCTTATAGTGGTAAAGCCGCCTATTTTATTAGGCTGGGTGGCTGCGATGTGGGCTGTGTTTGGTGCGATGTGAAAGACTCATGGGATGCTGACAAATGGCCATTAAGGTCAGTTCAAGAAATTGTTGATGAAGCTGGTAATTATCAATCCAAACTAGTGGTAGTTACTGGAGGCGAGCCATTTATGTATAATTTAGATGGGCTTACTTCTGAATTAAAAGCTAAAGGTTTTCATATAAATGTCGAAACTTCTGGTGCGCACCCTTTTAGCGGCACAGTTGATTGGGTATGTCTTTCACCAAAGAAATTCAAGGCTCCTATGTCCGAATGGTATGAAATGGCAGATGAATTGAAGATTATCATTTTTAATGAGTCGGATTTTAAATGGGCCGAACAGCATGCTGCCCTTGTTGATGATAAATGTAAATTGCTTTTACAGCCTGAATGGAGTAAGCAGGAAAAAATGACTCCTTATATAATAGAGTATGTAAAGCAACATCCTAAGTGGTCTATTTCCTTACAGACGCACAAGTATTTGGATATTCCTTAAAATAAATCCCACTTTTATTCTTTAATCATATCAGGTAAATTGCTGATATGATTAAAAAATCTTTACTCCTTCTTACAATAGTTTTTATTGGTTTTTCTGTGAACGCTCAGGATTTAAAGCGAAAAACAGAAAAGCTTTTAGAAAAATCACAAAACGCTCTCAATAGTAGAAATTGGAATTCAGCTATTCAATACATGAATGAAGCTGTTTCTAATGAGCCAGATAATTTTCAGGTACATCTTGAAAAGGCTTATCTCTATTATTCTGTTAGAGATTTCCCTAAAATGTTGCCTTCGTTAAAGAAGGCATACCAACTAAATCCGGACTGGAAAGCTAAGTACCACGAGTTTTATTTTGTTCTAGGGAAGGAGAGCTTTGAAAATGGTAATTACGAATTTGCTCAAGGGCCAATAGACAAATACCTCGAAAAGGGTTATAATGAGCAATCACTTCAGTTGAGCGAAGTGATTAGTAAATCAATTGAATTTGCACTTGATGCTTTGGCGGATTCTGATCTGTCAGCATATAAGGTGCAGAAAATAGAATCTCAACAAATATTCAGAAGCGTATACTTTCCCTTCTTCACTTTATACCCTGAAGATGATATGTATTTTACCGCCCAACGTTTAAGAAGCCTTGAAGAAGGGATATACAGAGCCGAGCTAGACGGAACTAAATTCAAAAGAGTTGAAGAAGTGCCCACTGTAAATAGTAAGGAAAGCGAGGGCGCTGCTGCTGTTTCGGCCGATGGAAGAGTAATGGTATTTACTGGTTGCAATAGAAGAGGAGGTTACGGGAGCTGTGATTTATATATATCCTATAAGAAGAATAACAAATGGACTGCTCCGGAGAATTTAGGAAGTAACATCAATACAAGAAACTGGGAGTCTCAACCTTATTTATCTTCCGATGGCAGGTTGCTCATATTTAGTTCAAACAGAGCAGGCGGAATAGGTAAAAGAGATTTATATTATTCCACTAAAGATATTGATGGTAAGTGGAAGCCAGCAAAAAATTTGGGAAGCACAATTAATACTTTCGCTGATGAGATTTCACCTTTTTTAGACTTGAGCGGAGATACGCTTTACTTCAGTTCAAATGGACGAATTGGTATGGGTGGCTTCGATTTTTTTAAAGTTGCCTGGAACAGTCAAGATTCTCCGGGAAATATTGGTTTACCAATGAACAGCTTTCAGGATGAGACCTCGTTTCATAAAAAACTCGATGGTAGTATCTATTGGGCACGTGAATTAAAATCTGATGAAAAATATCCACCATCTGAGATACTATTTATAAATAAGGAAGCAGCGCTAGATAGTTTATTGCTAGTTTATGGAACTGTTAAGGATGCCTCATCTAACAACCCTTTGGAAGCTTCAATTCAAATTTTCGATTTAGAAACTGATAGTTTATTAAGAGAAACATTTTCTGATGCCGTAACAGGTAGCTATAAGGTGCTTATCCCTAATAAATCAGATTATTCCTTTTACGTTGAGTCTACGGGTTATTTATTCAGATCGTTGAAAGTTAATGATATTGATGGCGTACAGCATGAGCAGGATTTCAATTTGGAAGCTATTGAGGCTGGAAAGTCAATTAGTCTCAATAATATTTATTTTGACTTTGATAGCTATGAATTAGATGAAAAGTCGAAGAGAGAGATTGAGAAAATCGCAGAATTCCTGAAAAATAACCCTAATGTGAAAATAGAAATTGCTGGCTTTACTGATGATGTCGGTTCAAAGACATATAACATGAATTTATCTGAAAGTCGGGCAAAAGCTGTTTATCAAGAACTTTTAAAAAAAAGCGTTTCAACGGAACGATTAAAGTATAATGGTTACGGAGCTCAACCTCAAAATGATGGTGTTTTTAAAAAGTTAGTTAAGATTAAGATAATATAATATTAGAATAGTTATATTTTAAATCAACTTGTTGGTATGGAAATAATTTTGCTACTGTTGTATTTAATACCGATTTAATCTGTGATTGATACTTTTACCATTAAATATTCTTAAAATCTTTTTAGCTAAAAAATTATATTTTTATTTGGTGTTTAATCTGAATGTTACTTACATTTAATGATTAATTATTTTTAACCTAAAATAAAATTGTATGAAGAAGATTCTACTAACATGTTTCATGTTGGTGTTTGTGCTATACGCATGGGCACAGGATCGCACAGTCGGGGGAACAGTGACCGATGGCGAGACAGGGGAGCCATTACCTGGTGTAACGGTTCTACTTAAAGGCACAGGGAATGGTGTCAATACAGATCTTGATGGTAAGTATAGAATTTCAGTACCGTCAGAGGGTGGTACTTTAGTCTTTACTTTTATAGGGATGAACAGGGTCGAAAAAGAGATTGGTTCAAAATCCGTTATTGATGTTTCAATGGCTACTGATGTACAACAATTATCAGAGGTTATAGTAACTGCCTCTGGTATCGAGAGAGAATCAAGAGCAACGGGTTATGCAGTTCAAACGGTTGAATCCGATGAGTTTTTAAAGTCAAGAGAAAGCAATATTAATAATGCACTCGCTGGTAAAGTAGCTGGGGTTGATGTTAATGCTTCTTCTGGTACTGTTGGAGGATCATCTAGAGTTGTAATTAGAGGTGTTTCATCAATAAGCGGTAACAACCAACCACTCTATGTTGTAGATGGTGTTCCCATCCAGAACACAAACATCGCATCTGTTGACAGATTTTCAGGTGTTGATTATGGAAATAGGGCGGGTGATATAAATCCTGACGACATTGAGTCAATGACTGTTTTAAAAGGTGGTGCAGCTGCAGCATTATATGGACAAAGAGCTAGAAACGGTGTGATTGTAATCACAACAAAAAAAGGGAAAAAGAATAGCAAAATGTCTGTAACTGTAAATAGCTCAGTACGTTTTGATAGCCCTTTCAGATTGCCAGATTATCAAAATGAATATGGTCAAGGATCAATAAATAAATTGGATAGTGCTTCTCAAGCTAACTGGGGTCCGAGATTTGATGGAAGGTCTTTTATAGCACCTGATAGTTCGACTGCTACTTATTCCGCAGTACCAGATAACGTAGAAAATTTTTACAGAACTGGGCAAACTATGATCAATAGTGTATCTCTTGCTGGTGGTGATGATAAATCAACTTATAGATTTGGTATAACACAATTGGATCAAGAAGGTATTGTTCCAAATACTGCTATATCAAGAACTACCTTTAATTTAAATGGGTCTCGTAACTTTGATAATAACTTTTATTCGAGTTTTGCTGTAACTTATCAAAGATCTGATAATGATGGTCGACCAGAAACTGGATTTAATAACCCAAATGCTGTAGCTTCCATTGTAACTACTATTCCAAGGAATATTGATTTAGATAGATACAAAGACAGGGATGTGTATTTGAATCCAGATGGTTCCCCTGTTCCATTTTTGGGAATCACGCAGAATCCTTTCTTCTCTTTGAATGAAAACGTATTTACCCAAGATGTAAACAGGTTATTTGGTTATGGCCTAATTGGATTTAGACCAACAGATTGGTTAAATATATCTTGGAGATTGGGTACTGATGTTATTTATGATAATAGAAAGCAAATTTATCAGGCAGGTTCAAGTGGTTATGTTGACGGAGGTTTATGGAATGATAGAATTTTTGAGCAACAAACTAACTCAGATTTGTTAGTTACTGTTAACAAAGATATTACTGATAGATTAAATCTGAATTTAATACTTGGACATAACGTAAATGATATTTACGTAGAATCTGCATTCGATAGAGGACAAGATTTGACAGATCCAACACTTTTTGTAATTCAAAATGCAAATAATAAAGAAGCTTCAAATGTAATTAACAATAGAACAAGAATTATTGGTGCATTTTTTGACGCTGGATTTTCATGGGATAATTACTTGTTCTTAAATATTACTGGTAGAAATGACTGGAACTCAACATTACCGGTAGATAATAATAGTTATTTCTTCCCTGGGGTAAGTGGTAGTGCGGTTTTAACAGATGCATTTGATTTTGGTTCTGATCTTTTCAATTTCTTAAAAGTGCGTGCAAACTGGTCTCAAGTAGGTGGTTCAACCACTCCTTTTCAACTAAGTCCAGTGTTTTTTCCGCAAACTAGTATTTTCCAATTATTTGGTGTAGACAATACTTATCCCTTTAATGGAATCCCTGGTTTTGCTGGTAATAATGCGAGGGCAAATGCAGAATTGCGTCCTGAGATTACTACATCCTATGAGGTTGGTGGTGAATTTCATTTTTTCTTAAGTAAATTAATTGTAGATGCAACTTATTATGTACAACAAACTGATGATCAGATTGTAAATGTACCGGTAGCACCTTCAACAGGTTTTTCATCTTTCTTCTTAAATGCTGGATCTATCAGAAACAGTGGAGTGGAAGTCAAGATCACAGGAACTCCGCTTGAATTAGGAGATTTTAAATGGGTATCCACTGTTAACTTTGCTAGAAACGTTAATGAGCTAGTATCTATTCAGGATGAATTTGAATTTGTTGATGTACCAGGTACTAGAACAGATCCTGGTTTAAGAGCCTATTTAGGTGAGCCTGTAGGTACAATATTTGGTTCTGATTGGAGAAGAGACAGTGAGGGTAATATATTGATAAACCCGGTTAGTGGATTAAGATTATCTCAAGATGGGCAAAAGATTGGTAACATAACACCAGACTTTAGATTAGGTTTTCAGAATGAATTCAGTTTCAAAGGATTGTCTGTTAGTGCTTTAATTGATTGGAGACAAGGTGGTCAAATTCATTCACAAACCGTTCAATCATTAAGAGGAAATGGTGCTGTTATGGAGACTGTTGAAGGTAGAGATTTAGCATACATTGATAATGGGGTTATTTTACTAGATGAAGATGAAGATGGAAATGCTATTTCAACTCGTCCTAATGACATTGCCATTACTGCACAGCAATTCTGGGGACAACAGAATACTGTTGATGCTGACGGTGTTTTTGATGCTACTTATGTAAAACTAAGAGAGTTAAGTGCATCGTATACTCTTCCAAGTGCTTGGTTTAATGACCTTCCAATTGGTAGTCTTTCTTTGGGGGTTGAAGGAAGGAACCTGGCCTTATTATACTCGAAAATTCCTCATATTGACCCTGAGGTGAGTTTCTACGGTTCTGGTAATGCACAAGGTATTGAGGCATTTAACTTACCTACTACTCGTTCATTGGGAGTGAATGTTAAATTAACATTTTAATAAATTATGAAAGAGATGAAAAAATATATAACACTTTTACTAACAGGTTTGATTATATTAACATCATGCGAAGAAGATTTTCTGGATGTTAATACTAATCCTAACGCCTCATCAGAGGTGCCTCCTGGTACTTTGCTGATGAATGCATCTATAGCTTTATCACAAAATAGGTTAAATACACTTAATCCAGATGGAGCGGCTTTTATTCAACATCATAAGCCTGTTGTTGTACTTACTGCCCCTGATACTTATGGGTTTAGTGAAATTGGTAATAACAACTTTTGGGAATTTTCATTTTATCAGGACATTATTAAAGATCCTAACTTAGCTATTAATATAGCACTCGAGGAAGGAAATAATAATGTTGTTGCTCAATTGAAGTTACTACAAGCGTTTGCATGGATTCATGGAATTGATCGTTGGGGAGAAATGCCTTTTTATCAAGTTAATAATCCAGATTTCGTTAATCCAGAGTTTGATGAGGGTGCAGATGTTTACCAAGGGATACTTGATTTACTTGATGAGGCACTAGGTTTAATTGATTTGAATAATCAGGATGAACCTTTCACAATTGTTACCTTTGACCATATTTATGGTGGAAATATGAATAATTGGGAAGCTTTTGGTAATTCGTTGAAATTAAGAGCCTTAATGAGATTATCCTACGTAGAAAATAGAGATGCAGAAATAAGTGCACTATTAAGTTCTGGAGCAAACTTTATCGATGAAGTGGATGGTTCTGAGGATGCTATATTTAGATATTACAATCAAAGATCTAATCAAAATTTCGATTACGCCACTTTTGATAACTTCTCTAATCTAGGATCTTATTTGCCGAGTGCAACTGATAGACAACATCAGGCTTGGCGACTAGCGTCTAATAGAATGGTAACTCTATTAGAGGATGATAATGATCCACGATTAACTTCATTCTTTGTTCCGTATTATACTCAACCAGATGATTATGAATTTACTGGAGCAGTAAACGGTGCTGCGCCTTTACCAGATCCTGCTGAAAGAGGGTTTGTTTCTGATTTTTACATTAGACAAGATGCACCTGATGTTTGGTTTGCAGCTTCAGAATATTGGTTATTAGCCGCTGAGGCATATCAAAGAGGTTTGGCAACAGGTGATGCTCAAACTGCTTTTGCCAATGGTACTACAGCCCATATGGGTATATTTGATGGTACTGAGTACGAGATTGCTGATGCTGATGTTACCGCTTATATTGCTGCAAACAGTTTGAATGGTAAAACAGATCCGGTATCTTTTATACAGCAGGAGCTTTACAAAGCCCTTTACGGTAATGGTGTTGAAGCATGGTCTCATTGGAGAAGAACTAAACGTCCGGCCTTAACTCCGGCAGTTGGTGGGCCAATTAATACTGTAATTAGCAGAATACCGTTACCTCAATCAACTCTGGGCTCGAATTCGAATGCACCAGATGTTTCTCCATTGAGGGATGTACCAGTATTCTTTGAAAGATTAAACTAATGAATATGAAAAAATTAATATACGCAATTGCAACCGTTTTTGTATTGGCTTCTTGTGAAGATGTAGCTGATCCATTGGCTGGAGTAGAACAAACGGATTTATTTGTTCAATTTGGTGCTAATACTCCTGATAGTACTGCATTGGCTGAGGGTTCTAATTTTCCTCAGGCAGTTACTATTCAAGCTCCAATATCTGGAGGTGAGGATTTATTAGCTAGCTTGAGTTTTGAAGGAACTGCAGTTTATGGTACAGATTTTACAATAAGCAGTGAGTATTTAGAATCCGTTGATGAAAATGGAGCGGTAATACGAATACCATTTTTACCTGCTAAGCCGAATGAGTTTGTAACTGATCAAGCAGAATTCACCATTTCTTTTCCTGAAAACTTTGTTCAGGACGGAACAAAAGAGCTAACTGTTACTTTAAATGGGGCTACAGGTGTTGAAAGTGCAGGATTATCTTTTGCTGGAGGTAGAGGCTCTATTAGAAAAGAATTCTACGTGGAAATTTCTGATAATGATTGTGGTGACTTAGCAGGTCTTTATGCGGTTGACGGAGATGTTCTGGTTTCAGACTTAGGTCCAGTAACCTATTCTTACGAGGAGGCGCTAGGTTTAGCTGACTGTACTGTTGAGGGCTCTTATCCGTTGGTTGACATTACTGGTGGATTATGGGGGATTGGTTATGCTGATCTTTATGGAGCAAGCGCTAGAAATGCAATTATAACTATCGATCCGAGTAGTAATGAGATAACTTGGGGTACTGTTAGTGATCAATTTGGTGGATTAATTGTACAGGACGCTACTCAGCCAACTAGTAACTATGATCCCAATGCAAATACTATAACAATTTATTGGGAAGCAACTGGTTACGGTGAAAGAGGTGTAACTACTTATACTTTGCAATAACATTAAAACGACAATATTTAAAAGCTTGTACATTTGTACAAGCTTTTTTTTTGTCCAAGTCAATTAATAAAGATCCCAATGTACAAATCCCTAATCCGTTCCTTATTGTTTCTTTTGCCAGCTGAGAAGGCGCATTATATTACCTTCAAGCTGGCAAAATTTGTTTTTAGCATTCCAGGTGCAAAATCAATTAATCAAGGTCTTTTTAGCCTCAAAAATAAGAAGCTTGAAAGAGAGCTTTTCGGTATTAAATTCCCTAACCCTGTTGGTTTAGCAGCTGGTTTTGATAAAGATGCTAAAATGATTGATGAGTTTGCCTCACTAGGCTTCGGGTTCATTGAAATAGGCACCCTAACGCCTAAGTCACAACCAGGCAATCCTCAACCTAGATTATTTAGGCTTAGGCAAGATGAAGCCATTATTAATAGAATGGGTTTCAATAACGAAGGATTGCAACCTGCAATTGAAAGATTGAAAAATAGAAAATCTAAAGTAATTGTAGGTGGTAACATCGGCAAGAATAAAGTTACTCCTAACGAAGAGGCTTATAAGGATTATGAAACATCTTTTGAGGAGTTATTCGACTATGTAGACTATTTTGTGGTAAATGTAAGTTCACCTAATACACCTAATTTAAGGGCACTTCAAGATAAAGAGCCATTAACCAATCTTTTAAATGGCTTAATGAGGCTTAACAAGGAAAAAGATACACCAAAACCTATTTTATTAAAAATTGCTCCAGATTTAACCAATGAGCAGCTTGATGATATAATTGAGATTGTAAGGGAAACTAAAATAGATGGAATTATTGCAACAAATACTACTATTGACCGATCAGGCCTAAAAACTGATGAATCAACAATTAGCGATATCGGCAATGGTGGTTTGAGTGGAAAGCCACTTAAAAATAGATCAACTGAGGTAATACGATATCTTCATGATAAATCTGCAGGTGCATTTCCAATTATTGGTGTTGGTGGAATAATGTCAGCCCAAGATGCTATAGAAAAGCTGGAAGCAGGCGCCAGCCTTATTCAGTTATATACAGGTTTTATTTACGAAGGTCCATCGCTCATTAAAAAAATCAACAAGGCTATTCTAAAGAGAGGCTTATAATTGTTGATGTGAGTAATATTTACTGTAATTTGCGTTTAAATTCAAATTTAACAACTTTGTATTCGCTTATTAGGCAGTGCTGATGGCTAAAAACACCTATAAATCAAACACTTTTAAGAAAAATCAGAAAGCAGAAAGGAAATCGAGAAACTTCAATTTTAATTTTGCTTTTTTTAAAGATAGAAGATTACACCTCACAGTCGGTTTTTTTCTTTTAACTACTTCCTTATTCCTTTTTACAGCTTTTGTTTCTTATCTCTTTACGGGTAAGTCGGATATGAGTGTGATACAGGCCGCAGCCGAAATGGATGTAAAGGCTTCTGGTGCTGAAATTGAAAACTGGTTAGGTTTGCTAGGGGCTCAGGCTTCTTACTTATTTATTTTTAAATGGTTTGGTTTAGCTTCTTTTCTAATACCACCCTTTTTATTTATTCTAGGCTACCACATAACCTTCAAGAAGGTTATTATGTCAGCAGCTAGTGCTTTTAGCTTTGTAGCATTCTTCCTTTTTTGGATAAGTTTGTTACTGGGCTTTATGGTTTTTGAAGCTGGCGAAACCAATGCTTTTTCTTTTTTATGTGGAGGTATAGGTTATGAGTTGGCCGTATTGTTCGATAGCCTCTTCGGCTGGGGAACGTATTTGGTATTAATATTCTCATTGCTTGTATTCAGCATTTTCTATTTTGACATCACTTCGCTGTTATCATTTAATCAAAAAGATGATGTTTATATACCTTCTGATGAAACAGAAGTTGCCGATAGTCAAGATGATGAATCTGAAACACAGAATACGTCTGAAGATCAAAAACCTTACTCAAAAGAAAGTGAGGAGGAAGTCGAGGATGAAAGTAATAGCTGGACAGTAAAAACTGTTGATAAGCAGGAAAAGAAAGAGCAGGTGAAGCCTACTTTGGAAATGGAAGTGGAGAATACACTTTCTAATGCAGTTTTATCAGAGGATGATATAAAAGAACAGGCTGATAGTGAAAAAGAGGAAGCTGAGCAGGAATCTGATTTTGCTGTAGAAGAATCCGATTTCAAAGAAAAGTCAGCTACCAAGGTGGAAAACTATGATCCAACCCTTGATTTATCGTCTTATAAATATCCAACGCTTGATCTACTGGAAGATCATGATTCAGGTAAAGTGAAGGTGACTCAGGAGGAACTTGAGCAGAACAAGGACAAGATTCTTGAGACACTTACCAACTTCAAGATTAAAATTCAAAGCATTAAGGCTACCATCGGGCCAACTGTAACGCTTTATGAAATCGTACCTGAGGCTGGTGTTAAAATCTCCAAGATTAAAAACCTCGAAGATGATATTGCACTTAGCTTAGCTGCTCTTGGCATTCGTATTATAGCGCCAATTCCTGGTAAGGGTACAATTGGTATTGAAGTACCTAATAAAAATCGTGAGATGGTGAGCATGAAGTCTGTTTTGGCAACAGATAAATTCATGCGTAGTGATAAAGAACTCCCTGTTATTTTAGGTAAAACTATATCTAATGAGGTGTTCGTGGCAGATTTGGCCAAAATGCCACATTTATTGATGGCCGGTGCTACGGGGCAGGGTAAATCAGTTGGTTTAAACGTGATGTTAGCTTCACTTATCTACAAGAAGCATCCATCACAACTTAAATTTGTGTTGGTGGATCCTAAAAAGGTGGAGTTAACACTTTTTAACAAGCTTGAAAGACACTTCCTGGCAAAACTTCCTGACAGTGAAGAACCTATTATTACAGATACAAAGAAAGTAGTTAATACGCTAAATTCGCTTTGTATTGAAATGGATAATAGATATGACTTGCTTAAAGATGCTGGTTGTAGAAACTTAAAGGAGTATAATAATAAATTTGTCAGCCGAAAACTCAATCCTGAAAAAGGGCACAGATTTTTACCTTACATAGTATTAGTGATAGATGAGTTGGCTGATTTAATGATGACAGCCGGTAAAGAAGTAGAAACACCAATTGCCAGGTTGGCGCAGTTGGCCAGAGCAATAGGTATTCATTTGATTATTGCTACACAAAGACCTTCAGTTAACGTTATCACAGGTATTATTAAGGCTAATTTCCCTGCACGATTATCTTTCAGGGTAACTTCAAAAATAGATTCAAGAACAATTCTTGATGCTGGCGGTGCAGAACAGTTGGTTGGTCAGGGTGATATGCTGTTATCTCAAGGCTCTGATTTAATAAGGCTGCAATGTCCTTTTATTGATACACCTGAAATTGATGATGTAGTAGAGTACATTGGTAACCAAAGAGGTTATGAAATGGCTTATCAATTACCTGAGTTTTCTGGAGATGACGACAATAGCAAAGTAGGTGAGGTTGATTTATCAGATAGAGATGCTTTATTTGACGAAGCTGCAAGGCTCATAGTTATGCACCAACAAGGTAGTACATCTCTCATTCAGCGTAAGTTGAAATTAGGCTATAATAGAGCAGGCCGAATTATTGACCAGTTGGAAGCAGCTGGCGTTGTAGGAGCTTTTGAAGGTAGTAAGGCAAGAGAAGTTTTAATTCCTGACGAAATGAGTTTGGAACAGTTATTGAACAACATGGACAATTAAAAGACTACAAAAATGAAAATATTAAAATCGATTCTTTTAACATTTATTGCAATTAACATTGCTGTGGCTCAGAATGACCCTAAAGCCAAAAAGATTTTAGACCAGATGAGTGCTAAATACAGAGAAGTTCCTGCTTTTTCTGCCACATTTACACAGACACTTGAGAACAAAGATGAAAACATAAACGACAGCTTTACAGGTACCATTACCGTAATGGGAGATAAGTTTAAAGCCGATGTTGCTGGTCAGGTAATCGTTAATAATAATGAAACTGTTTGGACTTATTTAAAGGATGCTAATGAAGTGACTATTAGCAATTATGACCCAGAGGCAGGCGAAATGAATCCTAGTAAAATATATGATGCTTATAAATCAGGTTATAAATATTTGTATATGGCTGGTGAGGGTACCGCTAAATATCACATTATAGATTTAGTACCAACTAATAAAGATGAGAATTTTTACAAAATAAGATTGAAGATTGATAAGCAGTCCAATCTATTAAATAGCTGGTCGGTTTTTGATAGAGCTGGGAATATTTTTAATTATGCAGTTACAGATTTTAAGGTGAGAAATGATTTAAGTGCTTCAGCATTTAATTTTGATCCATCAAAATATCCTAACATAGAGGTATTAGACTTTAGATAATGTTTAAGCCACTGAAAAGATCAGTGGCTTTTTTATGTTCTTAATATGACTAAGCAAGAAATCATCAAACAAATATTCAGTAAGAAGTCGTATCTGTGTGTTGGTCTTGATACAGATATCAATAAAATTCCTTCACATCTGAAATCTGCTGAAGATCCCATATTTGAATTTAATAAACAGATTATTGACGCTACGTATGAGTATGCTGTTGCTTACAAGCCAAATATTGCGTTCTACGAGGCGCACGGACCCAAAGGCTGGGAAAGCTTACAGAAAACAATCGAATATATTCCAGATGATATATTTACCATCGCAGATGCCAAGCGTGGTGACATTGGTAATACTTCAAAGATGTATGCCAGGGCTTTCTTTGAGCAAATGAATTTCGATAGCATTACTGTTGCTCCCTATATGGGGAGTGATTCCGTTGAGCCTTTTCTTGAATTTGAGAATAAGTGGGTAATTCTGCTTGCTTTAACTTCTAATCAGGGTTCGAAGGATTTTCAATATCTGAAGGTCAATGATCAGTCCTTATTTGAGGAGGTGCTGCAGAAATCACAAGATTGGGGTGATTCTGAAAATATGATGTATGTAGTCGGTGCCACCAGAACGGATCAGCTTGAAAAAATACGGAAGTCAATTCCCAATCATTTCTTGTTGGTGCCAGGTGTAGGTGCTCAAGGTGGTAATTTGTCTGATGTTTCTGAGAAAGGACTTAATAAAGATTGTGGGTTACTCGTGAACTCATCTAGAGGAATTATTTATGCATCTGATGAAAAAAACTTTGCTCAGGTAGCAGCTCAAAAAGCAAAATCAATTCAAGAAGAAATGGAAGGATATTTAGCTAAATGGTGTTAACCAGATAAGCAGACAAATTTAGATTTTCCTATTTTAAAGGTATATTTAGTATAGTCTGTTGGGGTAAACACTTTTAATATGCTTTTAGTATTTTTTCATTTTCTAACATTTTTCTTTCAACCACCTTTAAAAGTTGATAAAACCGATCAGGAGATTATCCTTACAATTTCCGATTTAGCTCATTTTGAAGATAAATCGAATAAGCTTGATTTTGATCAAATACTTAGCCCTCAGTATCAAAAAAGGTTTCAACTAAATCCAGAATTTAAGCCTGAAAATTATAATAAGCATTCAACCTATTGGGTAAAGCTCGATCTGGAGTTGCCCGAATATAATGGTAATTATGTACTTGAGTTTTATGACCAATCTATAGATAGTATTAATGTATATATAGCTAAAGATAGTTCCGGATTTGATGAAATCAGGATGGGTGATGCGCTTCCTTTCCACCAGAAAAACATTCATCATAAGAACTTTGAGGTAATCCTTCAAAGCAACAACCACTATCAAGCTTACATTCAAGTAAAAAATTCTCAATATGCCGATATCAGAATAGCCATCAAGCGAATCGATCGCTTTATTCAATATACACTTAGTGAGTATATGTTGTATGGGCTTTTCTACGGTATGATCCTGATTATCTCATTGTACAACGTGCTTATATTTTTTGCCATCAAGGAGCGCAAATACCTTTATTATACTCTTTACATTTTGAGTGTTGGCTTATATGCCATGTGTATCGATGGAATTGCCTATCAGTATCTGTGGCCTAATCAGCCTATATTAAATCAGTTTGCCTACGGAATAGCACTGTTCTCAATCATTTTTTGGTCTATATTATTTTCGCTTAAGTTTCTGAATGTTAAACAAAGGGCTCCCAAACTGTATAAGCTACTTCTAATGGTCTTTGTGGCCAGGATAGCATTCTTTATTGTGGCACTTTTTATTGATCATCAGTTATTTCAGCTAAGGAATATTGAGATTATCCCACTCTCTCTCATTTTTATATCCAGTATAGCAGTGCTTATTAGGGGTTATAAACCTGCCAGGTTCTTCGTTCTGGCTTATGGCATACTGTTTCTTGGTTTTATATTAAAAGCATTGGTAATGCAGTCTGTTATACCTTTCAGTATACTTACTTATTACAGTTTACATATCTGTTTTATATTGGAGATGTTATTCCTGACGTATGCACTTTCTGATAGGGTTAGAATACTAAAGGCCAATCGTGATAAAGCCTTGAAAAGAATTGTGACTCAGCATGAACAGAATATCGCACTTATCAATAAGATTAATAAAGACCTTGAGCGTAAAGTTGCTGAAAGAACGGAAGACTTGCGTGAAAAGAACTCACTACTGGAGGAAACCAACAATAAGATTTCAAGACAGTATAATGAAATAGCTGAAATCAATTCAATTCTTGATTTAGACAATTGGCGACTTCAAAACAATATTAAGAAGATTCAGAAAGAGCGTTTGTCTCATAAAAACCTCGATTTTGATGAGTTCTCTGAAATATTTAGTAGTTCAGATGAATGTCTTGAAATTCTTGCTGACTTCAAATGGAAAAGCAGCTACACTTGTCAAAAGTGCGATAATGAGAAATATATTGAAAATAAGAAAAATTATTCGCGCAGATGTACTAAGTGCGGCTATAATGAAAGCCCAACCGCTTTTACTGTATTTAAAGGATTAAAATTTCCACTCCATAAGGCATTCTTTATAGTGTATTCATACCTCAATGAAGATAAGTACACACTTGACGAAATGGCCGAAGTTCTTGAAATGCGAAGGAATACTATTTGGCAATTCAGAAAGAAGGTTGATGATGAAATTCAGAGCAATGGTAAATCCTACTTGAATGCCTTACTTTCTTACGGTTACGATAGGTCGTTGAAATTTGAAGAGATTCAGTGAAATATTATTATTTCAATAATTTACCGAAATTTTTTTTATTGTTTTTTAAACGAGACAAACGTTTGCATAATTCTGTCAATATTTAATTTTAGTCTATTAATGCTTGTTTTTAAAGCGCAAAAAACGAGTTGTTTTTTAATGATTTTAAAAAGATACAATTGAATCTTTTTAAGATTTAGACTTGGAAGTGATGTTAATTTTTTTCTTAATTAGGGTATGGTTTATAATTATCCTGTTAAAAGCAATCGAATTTTCAATAGCAGAAGTGTCTTTTTGTTATCTACTTTCTTGTTTTTATTATTAGTTGGTTGTTCTGAAGAAGAACCAAATATCATAGATGAGGAAGAAACTACTATTGAGATTAATTGGCGAAAAACTCATGATTTGGATGATTTTATTCAATCATTTACATCAAATGGTTTAATAGAAGATACCGTTATTCTTCAAGTAGTAATAGCTTCAACGGATAACACCGGTAACATAGAAGGTATCATATATCTTCAAGAGGGTAGCACACCTTTATCTATTAACATTTCCGGAAGCGCATCTGATAATAATTTTAATAAAGGTGATGAAATCTTTCTATTGTTAACAGGCCTTTTCTTTGATGCTGAAAAACAGCAAGTCTTTGGGGATAATAATAACACATCTATTGAAATTGAACAGCTTGCAGAACGATCTCAAAATATAAGTACAGACAACTCTATATATTTTGATATTGTCACTGATTTATCGGATTTGAATGACTCTTATAATCAGAAAAGCATTAAAGTATACGGTGTACAATTTAATGAGTCACTTGTAGGGCAAAAAATAGCTGAATTAGAAGAAAGTATTTTACAAGACGATGAGGGCAACCAAATTGGCTTGCGTATTAGTGAGAATTCTAGTTTGTCTGATTTTGAAGTACCCTATGAAAGTGGCAATATTGAGGGTATACTTTTAGTTGAAAATAATGCATTCACTATCGTTCCAGATGCTTTAGAAAATTTAGCTTTTACAAGTAAAAGACACTCACTTTTTCAAGCAAAGACTTTTGAATTTAATGGAGCCTCTATTCCTTATCAAATGATGCTGCCTAGAAATCATGATTCTGAGACGTCTTATCCATTAGTTATATTTTTACATGGAGCTGGAGAGCGCGGAACTAATAACACAAGTCAACTAGCTTATGGGACTCAGGTCTTTAATAATCAGAAGGCGAGAGAAGAATATCCGGCCATTGTGATTTATCCACAATGCCCACCAGAGTTTATGTGGTCGAGAAGAGAAATAGATGATTCTGGCGGAGATAGAATTTTTTCTTTTCCTGTTGAGGACAATCCAAATGAGCCAATGGGCTTAGTCATAGAGTTAACGAAATCACTAATAGCATCTGGTGATGCTGACCCGAATAAAATTTATGTAATGGGCTTATCAATGGGAGGAATAGGTACATTGGAATACCTCTATTATGCCCCAGATTTGCCAGTTGCAGCTATTTCTATCGCTGGAGGACATGATTCATCTTTAGTATCAACTTATGGTAATGATATAGCTATCCGATTATATCATGGAAGTAATGATGGGGTTGTCCCTCCAAAATATAGCAGAGACTTAATTGAAGCATTAAATGAATTGCCAAACGAGCAAGCTGAATATTTTGAGGCTGAGGGAAAAGGTCATGAATGGAACTACATCTTAAATGAGTCCGATTCAATTTTAAGTTGGTTATGGTCAAATTCTAAATAACTACGTATAAAATCTAAACAGCACCTAATTGTAAAATATGAAAAAACTTTATCTAACTATTCTTATTTTTCTACTAGGCAGTTATATGATTACTGCTCAAGATTTATTGACTGGGACTGTAACCGATGCAGAAAATGGAGATCCTATCCCTGGAGTTTCAATTAAAGTAGTGAATACCACAAACGGAGCAACAACAGATTTAGATGGTAACTATTCGATAAGGGTTGGTTCCGATGCACAACTACAATTCTCATTTATAGGATATAAAACGCAAACTATTCCAGTAAATGGAAGGAGTCAAATTAATATTCAACTTCAAGTAGATGTTGAAACACTTTCTGAAGTAGTAGTGGTAGGTTATGGTACTGTGAGAAAAAGTGATTTGACTGGTTCTGTTGCTTCAGTAAAAAGTGAGGAACTTGTTAAAGTACCAGCGGCTAATCCTGTACAAGCTTTACAAGGTAAAGTTTCGGGTTTGCAGGTTTCCAATACTAGTGGTGATCCAGGGTCAGAGCCAGTTGTTAGACTAAGAGGAATAGGTACTTTAAATGATAACAACCCTCTTTATGTGGTAGATGGTGTAATTCTTAATGGTGGTATAAACTTCTTGAATCCAAATGATATTGAATCGGTTGAAGTGTTAAAAGATGCTTCAGCTACTGCTATTTATGGTTCTAGGGGAAGTAATGGTGTTATTTTAATAACCACCAAGCAAGGAGAAAAAGGAACTGTAAGAGTTAATTTTTCTGCTGAACAAAGTTGGGAGTCAATAGCGAATAAAATTGGTGTGATGAATGGAAGAGAATTCGCAACTTATGTTAATGAGTTTGCTCCAGGTACTTATAATAATCTTGATGTTTTACCAAATGTTGATTATCAAGATTTAATATTTGAAGATTTAGCTCCTATCAATAATTATAATGCTTCAGTAAGTTCAGCTTCTGAAAAGTCAGACTACTATTTTAGTCTAGGTTATTTTAATCAAGATGGGATTTTACCAAAATCAGATTTTGAAAGAATTACGGCAAAGCTTAATAACAATTATAAAGTAGGTAAGTCTTTTAAAATGGGGCTTAATTTATCTCTTGCATCTACTACCAAGAGTAATGCTCCTGGTGTTATTACTACTGCTTTAAGGGCTTTCCCGATTGACGAACCTTTTACAACTGATTCTTTAGGAAATGAAGTTTTTGCAGAGGTTAGGGGTAGTGCTAATCCGTTGGCAGCTATTGAATATCAAAACAGTAAGACAACTCGTCAAGAAGCGGTTAGTAATTTATATGCTGAATTTTCTTTTTTAGATGGCTTTTCTTTTAAAACATCTTTTCAGTTCAATGGATCATTGTCAAAAACTAAGTCATTCACACCTGAATTCTTTGTAGCACCACTTCAACAAAATGAAACGAGTGATATTTCTCAGAGTTATTCTGACTTTTATCAGTTGATTTTTGAAAACATATTATCTTACAACAAAGAGTTTAATGGGATTCACAGAATTAATGCAGTAGCTGGCTATACAACACAGCAAACCAGAAGTGAATTCTTAAATGGATCTGCGCAGAACCTATTAAGAGAAGAGGAAGAGTTTTGGTATATCAATGCTGGAGATGGAGATCCATTACTACAAAATGTTAGTAACAATGCATCAGAAACAGCAATTGTTTCAATTTTGGCTAGAGTAAATTACTCCTTGATGGATAAGTATTTATTTACTGCCACATATAGAAGAGATGGATCCTCAAAGTTTGGAGCTAATAATAGATATGGCGTATTTCCATCTTTCGCCTTAGGTTGGAATTTATCTGAAGAATCTTTTTTCCCTCAAACAAATTTTGTTGAGAATATAAAACTGAGGGCTAGCTGGGGTATTGTTGGGAATGAGAAAATACCAGCTAACAATCAGTATTCTACTATTGGTACCGGACAAGGTGCTGTATTTGGCGAGAATGAAACATTAAATCCAGGAGCCTCATTTGCTTCTGCTGGCAACCCAAATCTTCAGTGGGAAGAGCAGGTACAGTACGATTTTGGGATTAATGGAGAGTTCCTAAATAATAGGTTGGTAATTGAACTTGACTATTATAATAAGACTACTAACGACATACTGGTGAATCTTACCCCATTAGGATATACGGGTATTGGTGCTTTTCAACAAATAAGATATAATGTTGCCAATGTTGAGAATAAAGGATTTGAATTTAATACAAGTTGGAAGGATCAAATTGGGAATGTTAATTATTCTCTAAATGTATTAGGATCATTTATCAAGAATGAGGTGTTAGACTTAGGAGAGGGGTTTGGTGCTGACTCGGTAATTATTGGAGGTGATTTGGGTAATGGTCAAAGAGTAGCTAGAACAGTTGTTGGTTTCCCCGTAGGATTCTTCTATGGTTATGAAGTACAGGGAGTATTTCAAAATTCTGAACAACTCAATCAATTTCCTAGCTTATCAGCTCAGGGAATAGGCGACTTTATTTACAGAGATGTAAATAATGACGGTGTTTTAAACGCTGAAGACAGAACAGTAATTGGCAATTCTATTCCTGATTTAACTTTTG
This sequence comes from Marivirga atlantica, assembly GCF_016734805.1. Classification (GTDB taxonomy): domain Bacteria; phylum Bacteroidota; class Bacteroidia; order Cytophagales; family Cyclobacteriaceae; genus Marivirga; species Marivirga atlantica. The sequence goes on along the minus strand of NZ_JAERQG010000004.1, from coordinate 359,415 downwards.
GTTTTGGAGGATCGGTTGGTTGGAAGGGTATTTCCCTGTCTGCTGATTTTCAAGGGCAAACTGGAGTAGATGTATACAATGGGAAACAAGCTCTCAGATTTTCTATCCTAAATTATGAGGATAAATTTCTAGATCGTTGGACTGGTGAGGGTACTTCTGATACTGATCCTCGAGCTACTCAAGGAGGGGTTAATTTTTCTCCTTCAGATTATTTTGTAGAAGATGCTTCTTACCTCAGACTTAGAACATTAACACTGGGTTATAATTTTCCACAAAACTTAATATCCAAAATAAAGGCGAGTCAGGTCAGAATATATGTTAGAGGTACTAACCTGATAACCTGGACAAAATATACAGGATATTCACCTGATATTGGTACGGGTAATCCTTTAGACGGGGTTATCGACTTAGGACGTTATCCGGTTACCAAAACGTATAGTGTAGGACTAAATGTAAACTTTTAGTTATGAGATATTTAAATATTAGTATTTGTATTTTACTGTTTTTCTTAACTTTTTCTTGTAATGAAGATTTTCTAGAAAAACCACCGCTTAGCCAAACAACTGAAGGGCTATTTCCAGCAACTGCAAATGATGCTTTATTAGCTACAAATGGAGCTTATAATAGTCTTAGACAATGGAACCTTAATGCTGGTGGATTTCCATTGCTGGATATTATGACAGATCAGGTAACCAAAGGAAGTAGTGCAGGAGATGGTGCCGCAACAGCGGTTTTCGAAGATTTTACGTTTGACGCATTCGATCCTGCAATGGAAAGATGGTATGCAACACTTTATCAAGGAATAAGAAAAAGTAATTTAGTGATTCTTGAAGTTCCAAAGATTACTATGGATGAGGAGCTCAGAACTAGATACGTAGCTGAAGCTCGATTTTTGAGAGCCTATTTTTACTCTATTCTTGTTCGTGCTTTTGGTGATGCAGTATTAGTATTAGAAATAAATCCTCCACTTGATCTAACTAGAACCGATGCGCAAATCATTTGGGAGGATGTGATTATTCCTGATTTAGAGTTTGCAGTGGAAAACTTGCCTGAAAAGTCTGACTATGCTGCTGAAGATTTAGGAAGAGTTACCCGGGGTGGAGCAAAGGCGTTATTAGCTAGACTTTACCTGTATTTAGGCGATTTTCCTCTAGCACAACAATACTCTGAAGAAGTGATTAATTCAGGTCAATATAGTCTTGAACCAGATTTTGAAGATGCTTTTAACGTTGAAAGTGAAGGTGGGGTTGAATCCGTGTGGGAAGTTCCGGCCTTACCTTTTGGTTTTGGAGATGGAGGCAATCAATATGCAAATACCTGGGGAGTGAGAGGTACACCAAATAGAGGCTGGGGATTTGGAAGACCAGCTTATCCATGGATTATCGAAATGCAGAATAATGAAGATCCTCGATTGGATGCAAGTGTCATTTTCTTGGGAGAGGTATTAGACGGTATTGAGATTTTAGGTGATGATGCAACAACCGATACAACTAGAGTTGATGGCCAGATTGTTGAAATAGAATGCTATAATCAAAAAGTGTGGACTCCTGGTACAACTGCGCAAGAGTCCTTTGGTCACAACCAACGTATTATTCGATACGCGGATGTGTTGCTGATGGCCGCTGAAGCAGCTAATGAAAATGGGAGTCCAAATGTTGCCTTGAATTATTTAAATCAGGTAAGGGCTAGAGCCAGAGCAGGAAATACCGATATTTTACCTGATATAACCGCAACTGATCAAGCTACTTTGAGACTTTTGATTGAAGATGAAAGAAACTATGAGCTGGCTTTTGAAGGGCTCAGGTATTGGGATTTAGTAAGAACTGATAGAGCTTCTACTATTCTTGGCCCTTTAGGCTTTGTAGAAGGCAAGCACGAACTTTTTCCAATCCCGCAGTCTGAAATTGATATTTCACAAAGAAGGATCACACAAAATCCTAATTACGAGTAAGTTTTAAATATGTATAAATTTAAATAGTTGAATTATGAAAAAGTACAAACATTTATTTAACCTGGTTTTAATAACAGGTGTTTTGTTTATGGTTAGTTGTGATAATGAAGACGATGAACCAGCAGCGCTTACTGTAACAGCAATTACTGCTACAGGTACCGATGTTAAAAGTGGTGAAGAAACAACCATTGATTTGAATGGAGCAACTGTTGCAGAAGGTGTTCCAGTTAATCCTGTAATAACAATTACATTTAGTGCAGAAGTAGATGAAACTACTGTTTCTCAAAGCTCTGTTAATATTGAAGGAGCTACTTATGATCTAGCTGTAAATGGAATGGATGTAGTAGCTACTGTTTCCGAAGAGCTTCCGAGAGGAACAAATTTTAGCCTGTCATTAGGTGAAGTTTCATCAACAGCTGGTGGGTCACTCACAGCAACAAGCAGAAGCTTTAAAACAGGTGGTAGAGCGCCAGTAGTACCTCCGAAAGAAGAGAATCAATTGGCTTTCTGGAAGTTTGATGGAGATGCAACTGATGAAACAGGCACTTACGATGCCGATACTGAACTTAATATAGAGTATGTAACTGACAGGCATGATGAAGCTTCAAGTACAGCTCTGTTTGATGGTGATGCTAGTATCATAGAAGTAAATGATGCTGCTGATTTAATGAAAGAGAATAGTAGTTGGACCATAAGTCTATGGATGAATATTGATACTCTTAATAACTTAAATGCAGATGGTACAGGTCCGGCAGGTCAGTTTGTGTTTGGTTTAGGAGCATTTTATGGTTTTAGAATGGAATCTTCAGGTTCAGCAAATAATTTTAGTTTAGCCACTTTCTGGGAAATAGAGCCTGAAGGAGAAGACCCTTATACTAGAGGTGAAGGCTTCAGTTTTAATGGTGATGGAATTTATAATGCTACAGGTGGTTGGAGAGGCCACACCTATGAAGAAGATTTGTCGGATCAAGGTGGTCTTTCAGCGGTACTTGTAAGTAATTGGAAACATATAGTATTTACTTATGACGCGCCTTCTTTAGTTGCTTCCATATATATTGATGGTAAGCTTATGAAAGAACAAGATTACAATGAATATGCTCCACATCCACAAGAAGATTGCGTTGGATGGAAATATTCGGGTGAAGAACCTAATGTTTTCCCAGATCTTGCTTTTGGATGGGTACAATCACGTAGAGGTGAACTTTGGCAAGATACAGGATTTGGTAATTTTGATTTACCGACCTCAAATCACTTTAAAGGCATGTTAGATGACTTTAGAATTTTTGATGCATCTTATTCTTCTGAAGATGTGCTTAACCTTTATAATGCAGAAAAGCCATAATAGATTGTTTTTTTCATAATTGAAGACGGAGGCTGTAATTGGCCTCTGTCTTTTTATAAACTCTATATGAGACATCTAAGTCCCTTAATTTTACTACTTTCCTTCCTACTTCTTTCCTGCAATGAAGAAACGCCTGATGCTCAAAATGAGATATTAAGGTTGCAAAGTATTCGTGTTGGTACAACTAGCTTAAGTCCAAATGAGCCTGAACAAGAAGTGCCAGCAGATCAAAATATTGTCATTACCTTCTCAGAAGAGCTAGATAGGTCTTCTGCGGAATCAAATCTAGAACTTAGGAATAATTCTGGCGACTTGGTTGATGTGTCGTACGCCTATCTTGACAATGATAAAACAATATCAATAATTCCTTCTAACTTTCTACCACGGGCTATAAGCTATACTCTTTTAATTGGTGAAATAACCTCGGTAAATAATAGTGCGTTTCCAGGCGCCTCATATTCCTTTATTACGGAACAAGGTAGTTTTAATTTACTCAGTGCCACATTAGCAGATAACGATTTGTTTTCAAGTCGTAGAATTCAAAATGTAGGCTTTGCCCCAACGATTCAATTAAGTTTTTCTGATTCACTGCAAAACGTAGGAGCAATTCAACAATTCTTTACAGTAAAAAATAGATTTGGTAGTGCACTGTCATCGCAGCTAAGTTTATCGAATGATCATAAAAATGTTTCTTTAACTGTTAGTGGAGAAGCACAGCCCTTAAATAAATATACTTTTGAGATTTCTGATGAACTTAGAAGTGCAACTGATCTTCGATTTGAAGGCTTTACAAAGGAATTCTACACCCAAATAGACTCCACCTACGATTTTCCTGAAATCTCAGATGATGCCTTATTAACCAAAGTTCAGGAGCAAACATTTAAGTACTTCTGGGATTTTGGACATCCGGTGAGTGGCTTAGCCAGAGAGAGAAATACTTCAGGGAACACAGTAACCATTGGTGGTTCGGGCTTTGGAGTTATGTCTATTTTGGTGGGAATTGAAAGGGGTTTCATTACCCGGCAAGAAGGTGTTCAAAGACTTTCGACCATCATTAATTTCTTAGAAAATGCTGATCGTTTTCATGGCGTATGGCCGCATTGGATGAATGGTAACACTGGGGAAACCATACCTTTTAGCGCCAATGATGATGGAGCCGATCTTGTAGAAACAGCATTTATGATTGAGGGGCTGCTCGCAGTCAGACAATATCTTGATGGTAATGTTACTGAAGAAGCTGCGATCATTTCAAAAATCACCACACTGTGGGAAGAAGTTGAATGGACTTGGTTTCAACAGGAGGGAGACAATGTGCTCACCTGGCATTGGTCACCAAATTTCGATTTTGAGAAGAATCTGAAAATCCGAGGATGGAATGAGGCCTTGGTTATTTATACCTTAGCTGCTTCATCTCCAACTTATCCAATTACTAAACAAGTGTATGAAGAGGGCTGGGCAAGCAATGGAGGAATGGTAAATGGTTCAACTTATTATGGTTATCAATTACCTCTTGGCTATGATCGTGGTGGTCCACTTTTCTTCGCACATTATTCTTTCCTGGGAATGGACCCAAGAAATCTTGAAGACCAATACGCCAATTACATGGAACAGAATATTGCTCATTCATTAATCAACAGAGCCTATTGTATCGCCAATCCTCAAAATTATGTGGGTTATGGAGAAAATGCCTGGGGCTTAACCGCCAGCGATACTTACAATGGCTATACGGCTCATTCGCCTACCAATGACATAGGTACTATCACGCCAACTGCAGCCATATCGTCTATTCCCTATACACCTGAAGAATCGATGGCAGCGATCAAACACTTCTATTATTTAATGGGAGATAAACTTTGGGGTGAGTATGGCTTTCATGATGCGTATAATGTAACGCAGAATTGGTATGCTAATAGTTATCTGGCAATTGATCAGGGGCCAATCATCATTATGATTGAAAATTACCGAACAGGCTTAATCTGGGATCTATACATGAGCGATCCTGATGTGCAGGATGGACTTAACAAACTTGGATTTACTTATTAACTTCAGTTGATATGAAAATGAACTTTAATGAGATTCTGATTTTACCGATTGGTTTGACATTCACTTTCCCCTCTTGAGAGGGGTTAGGGGTGTGTCCTTGAGTAAATGAAATGAAAAGAAACATATTACCATATGATCCTAAATTGAAGCTACTGGCAAGGGAGTTAAGGAATAATAGTACACAAAGCGAAATCAGGTTATGGCAGCAGTTGAAGGGAAAGCAAATGATGGGGTATGATTTTCATCGTCAGAAGCCTTTACTGAAATATATTGCAGATTTTTTCTGTCACGAATTGATGTTGGTAATTGAGTTGGATGGTTATACCCACAAATTTGAGGAAGTACAAAAGAAGGATGAATCTAAACAACGGGCACTTGAAGGTTTAGGATTAACGGTTTTAAGGTTTGCCGATATAGAGGTTATGCAAGACATAAATAATGTGTTAAGAACAATCACAAATTATATCTATGATTATGAAGAATCACACCCCTAACCCCTCTCAAGAGGGGAATTCGTCAGAAATGACTAAAGGATACAGAGATAAGCACTTAGAAGGAACTATAGATCCTTCAAAGTGTCATTTTAAAGCGGGAAGATCGATTCTCTTTATTTTGATGGGAATCTCTTTTCTAATTTTAGTAGCCTGTCAGCAGCATACAAAGAGCTCGGAGAAAAGCTCAGAAGTTTCTAATGATAACACCACCCAAGTTGAATTGAGTATTTCTGACGACTCATTACTCAACCTGGTACAATACCAGACTTTTAACTATTTCTGGGAAGGTGCTGAGCCAAATTCAGGTTTGGCTTGTGAAAGGGTTCATTTGGATAATATCTATCCTTCTAATGATAAAAACATAGTAACTACAGGCGGAACAGGCTTTGGGTTGATGGCCATTTTGGTCGGCATAGAAAGAGGGTTCATTACCAGGGAGGAAGGATTTAATCGATTTGATAAAATGGTGTCTTTTCTTGAAAAGGCAGATCGTTTTCATGGAGCTTACCCGCATTGGCTAAATGGTGAAACAGGAAAAGTAAAACCTTTCAGTAAAAAAGATGATGGGGGCGATTTAGTGGAAACAGCCTTTTTAATGCAGGGTCTTTTGGCAGTTCGCCAATATTTCTCTGATGGAAATGAACAGGAGAAAGCCCTAGCCGGTAGAATTAATACACTTTGGGAAGCAGTTGAATGGGATTGGTACACACAAGGAAAAGATGTACTCTATTGGCATTGGTCGCCCAACTATGGCTGGGATATGAACTTTGCTGTAGGTGGTTATAATGAATGTTTAATCATGTACATTCTGGCGGCATCATCACCAACACATCCCATCTCAAAAGCGGCTTATACGGAAGGCTGGGCTAGATCAGGGGCGATTGCCAATGATACCACCTTTTATGATCTGCCAACGATCTTAGATCATTATGAGCATAGTAAAGACCCTGTCGGACCATTATTTTGGGCGCATTATTCATATTTGGGCTTGAACCCTAAAGGGCTAAAAGATCAGTATGGCGATTACTGGAAGCTTAATCAAAACCATGCGCTGATTCATTACAGATATTGTGTTGATAATCCGAAAGAATACGAAGGCTATGGTGAAAATTGTTGGGGATTAACATCAAGCTATTCAATGCGAGGTTATGCAGGTCATAATCCAAGCAGAGATTTGGGTGTGATTTCACCAACTGCTGCGCTTTCTTCATTCCCTTATACACCGGCTGAAAGCATGAAATTCTTAAAGTTTATGTATCAACCATCGCTCGATAGCTTAAGAGGTAAATATGGCCCTTATGATGCATTCAGCTTTGAAGCAGATTGGTATTTACCGCGCTATTTGGCAATTGATCAGGGACCCATTCCAGTCATGATTGAAAATTACAGATCAGGCTTTGTGTGGGATTTATTCGCTAAGGTTCCCGAAGTACAGAAAGGATTAGAAAAACTAGGTTTCAGCTATGAAGATTAAGATTTATATATCAACGCTGATAGCTTTTTGTCTGAGCATTACTTTACGTGCTCAAGATAAGGAGTTATTTGAAAGAGAAACTTTCATTTCTGATGGTGATACGCTACTCTATCGAATACTGTATCCTGAAAATTTTGACCGTGATAAAACTTATCCGCTCGTGCTTTTTCTACATGGAGCTGGTGAAAGAGGGAATGACAACAAAAAGCAATTAGTACATGGCTCTTCCTTATTTCTGCAAGAAGAGAACAGAGAGAAATATCCGGCAGTAGTAGTTTTTCCGCAATGCCCCAAAGAAGATTATTGGTCAAATGTATCAGTAACAAGAAATGAGGCTGGCAAAAGAAGTTTTGATTTTTCACCGGAAGGTCCACCAACTAAAGCTATGCAGCTGGTGCTTTCTATGATGGATTCATTAAAACAGCTAGCTACAACCGATCAATCCAGAATTTATATGGCAGGCCTCTCAATGGGAGGGATGGGGACTTTCGAAATTGTAAAAAGAAGACCTAAGCTTTTTGCTGCGGCCATGCCGATTTGTGGAGGAGGAAACCCTGATGATGCTTCATTATATGCTGATCAGGTGGCTTTCTGGATTTTTCATGGAGCAAAAGATGATATAGTAGACCCTGCACATTCTGAAAAGATGTATCAGGCTTTGAGAGCTGAAGGAGCTAATGTGAAATTCTCATTATATCCTGAGGCCAATCACAATAGTTGGGACCCGGCATTTGCTGAACCAGAGTTTATGTCGTGGCTATTTTCAAAAAGTAAATAATATGATAACCAGATCGCTTACAACCATAATTTCTGCTGCTGCTTTTTCAATGATCGTGGCATGCAGTCCTTCAGAAAATAAATCAACTGAAGGTAATGACCAAACCGCCTTTATAGACTCATTGATGAATGAAATGAGTTTAGATGAAAAAATCGGCCAGCTGAATTTACCTACTTCCGGAGCCTTTACTACCGGAGAAGCCGCCAACTCTAATATTGCAGGAAGCATTAAGGAAGGCAAAGTAGGAGGATTATTCAATATTCAGTCTGCTGAGCGAATCAGAGAAGTGCAAAAGATAGCTGTTGAGCAATCACCACATGGTATTCCGCTAATATTTGGTATGGATGTAATCCATGGTTACAAAACCATTTTTCCTATTCCTTTAGGGCTTTCCTGTACTTGGGATATGGACTTAATAGAGCAATCGGCAAGAGTTGCTGCCAAAGAAGTAAGTGCTGATGGCATCGCATGGACCTTCTCACCCATGACAGATATTTCTGTCGATCCTCGTTGGGGTAGAGCTTCTGAAGGATCGGGTGAAGATTCTTATCTAGGGGCACAGATTGCCAAGGCAATGGTGAAAGGTTATCAGGGGACAGATTTGGCTGATCCTAATACTATCATGGCTTGCGTGAAGCATTTCGCTCTTTACGGTGCAGCCGAAGCTGGCAGAGATTACAACACTACGGACATGAGCCGACTAAGAATGTACAACGACTATTTCCCTCCTTACAAAGCAGCCGTTGATGCCGGTGTAGGTAGTGTTATGACATCCTTCAATGAAATAGATGGCGTTCCTGCCAGTGCCAATAAATGGCTAATGCATGATATTCTCCGTGAAGCATGGGGTTTCGATGGATTTGTAGTGACCGACTATACGGCTATCAATGAAATGATGGCGCACGGAATGGGTGACCTGCAGCAGGTTTCTGCCTTAGCTTTAAAGGCAGGTGTAGATATGGATATGGTAGGAGAAGGATTTCTTACCACACTTAAGAAATCTTTAGAAGAGGGTAAAGTAACTGAGGCTGATATTGATAAAGCTTGCCGAAGAATGCTGGAAGCGAAATACCAATTGGGTTTGTTTGATGATCCTTATAAATATTGTGATGTAGAAAGAGGTAAGCAGGAAATATTTTCCGAGAAGAACAGGAAGACAGCGAGAGAAACCGCAGCCCAATCATTTGTGCTCTTAAAAAATGAAGGCAATATTTTACCGATTAAAAAATCCGGTACCATAGCGCTGGTTGGCCCTTTGGCCGATAATAAAGAAAATATGAATGGTACCTGGAGTGTAGCAGGCCAGGTAGACAAGGCGATTTCTTTGCGTAAAGGTCTTGAAAATGCTATTGGCGATCAGGCGAATATAATTCATGCACGAGGAGCCAATTTCGTTTCTGACCCTGAATTGGAAAAAAGATTCAGCGTTTTCGGCAAAAATACGCACAGAGATAACCGCTCTGAAGAGGCTATGATTAAGGAAGCGGTTCAGGCGGCACAAAAAGCAGATGTTGTTATAGCTGCTGTTGGGGAAGCATCAGAAATGAGTGGTGAAAGTTCAAGTAGATCAGATATTGAATTACCGAAATCTCAACGCAATTTGTTAAAGGCGTTATTAAAAACGGGCAAGCCGGTAGTTACTGTTTTATTTACAGGAAGACCGTTGGCTTTAAAATGGGAAGATGAAAATATGCCATCTATCCTAAATGTGTGGTTTGCTGGTAGCGAAGCGGGTGATGCCATTGCTGATGTAGTTTTTGGAGATGTAAACCCTTCAGGGAAATTGACTATGACATGGCCACAGAATGTAGGGCAAGTACCAATCTATTATAGTCATAAAAATACGGGACGTCCGCTGCCTGATGGACAATGGTTTCAAAAATTTAAGTCCAATTATCTGGATGTTTCCAACGAGCCGCTTTATCCTTTTGGTTATGGTTTGAGCTACACCAATTTTGATTATGGAAACTTGGTATTAAGCGCGGATTCAATCTCAATGGATGGGACATTAAAAGTGTCTGTGGAGGTTGCTAATACAGGTGATCGTAAAGGGAAAGAAGTGGTACAGCTTTACACCAGAGACTTGGTGGGCTCTATTACAAGACCTGTTAAAGAACTGAAAGGCTTTCAAAAAATTGAACTGGCTCCGGGTGAAAGTAAAATAGTTACATTCAGTTTAACTGCTGATGACCTGGCTTTTTATCATCAGGATATGAGTTTCTATGCAGAGCCGGGTGATTTCAAAGTATTTGTGGGGCCAAGTTCAGCGGAAGGTTTAGAAGCTGACTTCAGTCTTACTAAATAGCTAAACTTAAAAATTAACAGATGAGAAATTATTTCCTACTGTTTATTATTTTCCTCTCCTCGGCCTGTTCTGAAGGGAATAAGAAGCAAGTTGAAAATGAAGCAGCTTCGAAGCGACCAAATATTATATATATTATGGCTGATGATCATGCTGAGCAAGCGATAAGCGCCTATGGTCATCCTGTAAGTCAACTTGCACCAACTCCTAATATAGATCGCATAGCTGCTGAAGGTGCGCTTTTTGAGAACAACTTTTGTACTAATTCTATTTGCGGACCTAGCCGGGCAGTGGTGCTTACGGGCAAGTTTAGCCATGTCAATGGTTTCCGCATGAATGGCGAGCGATTCAATGGGGATCAGCAAACCTTTCCTAAGCTATTGCAGCAAGCTGGTTACAAAACAGGAATTGTAGGTAAATGGCATCTGGCAGGTTATCCTCAAGGCTTCGATTATTGGAATATACTAACAGATCAGGGTAATTATTATAATCCTGATTTTCTCAAAGTGGATACATCCACCAATCAGGTTGATACCACCAGAATTCATGGTTACGCTACTGATATTATTACAGAAGAAGCGTTGCAGTTTCTTAAAAATGCTGAAGGTAGTAATCAGCCTTTTATGTTAATGATTCATCATAAAGCCCCTCACAGAAACTGGATGCCGGCTTTGCGTCATGTCAATAAATATGATTCTGTTGAGTTTCCGTTACCTGAAACCTACTTCACTGATCATGCTGGTTCTCTTGGTTCCAAAGAGCAACAGCAAACAATTTATCAAGATATGTATGAAGGTCATGATTTGAAGATGACCAAAGAAAAGGGTAGTCCTGAGTTGGCACATAATCCCTGGACTACTGACTTTGAACGAATGACGCCTGAACAAAGAAGGCAATGGGATGAAGCTTATCAAGCCAAGAACGATTCTTTTCATGAGGCAAATCTTTCCGGGCGAGCATTGGCAGAATGGAAAGGGCAGCGGTATTTACATGAATACCTGGCGACTATTGCGGCAGTAGATGAAGGTGTGGGTAAAGTTTTAGATTATTTAGAAAAGAACGGTTTAGCGGAAAATACCATAGTGGTTTACACCACCGACCAGGGCTTTTATTTAGGGGAGAAGGGCTGGTTCGATAAGCGCTATATGTATGAGGAATCACTGGCGATGCCACTCTTGATGAAATATCCTAATCATATAAAGCCAGGCTCGCGAATTGGTGCCCTCACGCAAAATCTTGACTTCCCTGAAACATTTCTTGATTATGCAGGAGTAGCTGTTCCGGCAGATATGCAAGGGAAATCCTTAAAACCACTGCTCGAAAATACCATGAAAGATGACAATTTTCGAGATGCTGTTTACTATCATTATTATGATTATCCTGCATTTCATATGGTGAAGAAGCATTATGGAGTGCGAACGGAGCGCTATAAACTCATGCATTTCTATGATGATATTGATACCTGGGAATTATATGATCTTGAGGAAGACCCAAAGGAAATTCATAACCAAATTGATAACCCGGCTTACGATGCTATTGAAGACAGACTTAGGACTACTTTGGATTCATTACAGCAAGTTTATAAAGTGACCAAAAAGGAATTTGAACAGGCTCCAAAAGAAAAAGTAGAGCGAGCTTACAAACAATTTGAGAAGCTCAGAGGCAATACAGGAACTGCCTATGATCCCATTAATGATAAAGACATAAAAGTAGGACAATGAAGCGCACCTTAATTATTTTACTTTCGGCTGTAATGCTTATTAGCTGTCAAAAGGATGGCCAGAATGAGCAAACGAGAAATGATAAAACTGAGCAGCAAGAGGCAAAAAAGAACTATAAAACCTACTGCAACCCAATCGATATAGATTATTCTTACATGTCGCATTATAGGGCTAAGAACAGAGTGTCTTATCGTTCAGGGGCTGATCCTGCTGTAGTTAATTTCAAAGGCAAATATTATATGTTTGTTACGCGCTCTCACGGTTATTGGGTTTCTGATGACATGAGCAATTGGCAATTCATCAGGCCACAAGCCTGGTATTTTCAGGGAAGCAATGCACCTGCTGCGGCAGTTTATAAAGATAAAATTATCGCTTATGGCGATCCTACCGGAAGTGGTCCTATTATAGAAACAGCAACCCCTGAAAAAGGTGATTGGCAAACCAACTTTGCGGTACTCAATATGCCGCAGGGTATACAAGATCCGGATTTATTTGTGGATGATGATAACAGAGTATATCTATTTGAGGAATCATCAAATAAATGGCCTATCCGTGGTGTAGAACTTGATCCTGACAATTACTTTGTTCCAATAGGTGAGCAACAGGATTTATTTAATCTGGATGCTGATAAGCATGGTTGGGAACGTTTCGGTCAAGACCACAAATCAGATATTGGTCCGTACATTGAAGGACCCTGGATGGTGAAGAATAATGGAAAGTATTATTTGGAATATGGTGCGCCTGGCACACAGTGGAATGTTTATGCCGATGGTGTTTATACAAGTGACAGTCCGCTTGGCCCTTTTACTTATGCCGATTACAACCCAATTTCATACAAACCGGGAGGCTTTCTGAAAGGTTCTGGTCATGGCAGTACAGTGAAAGATAATAATGGCAACTATTGGCACTTCGCCACCATGGCTATTTCTGTGAATTATAAGTTTGAACGAAGAATAGGGATGTATCCGGCAGGTTTTGAAGGTGAAGAAGGACAAATGTTTGTAAATACTGCTTATGGTGATTATCCACATTATTTACCTGAAACAAAGGTTGATAATCATAAAAAACGCTTTACAGGCTGGATGTTGCTTTCTTATAATAAGGAGGTGAGCACTAATTCTCCTGAGGTCAAGGATGATATCAATGTGGTGGATGAAAGTTCATCGGGCTATATGTTGGAGCAAATCAGAGAGTTTGATATCAATAAAATTAATGATGAAGAAATCAGGTCTTATTGGGTGTCGAAGGCCAACCATGATTCTATTTATGTAAAGGTTGATTTAGGAGAGGTGATGACTATCAATGCTGTGCAAATTAATTTTCAGGATTTCAGAAGTGATATTTACGGCAGACCAGATACACTAAAACAGCAGTTTGAAATTCTAGGCTCAACAGATGGTGAAAATTGGTTTGCCATGGCTGATTTGTCCAACAACCAGAAAGATATGCCACATGCTTATATTGAATTGGATGAACCGGCTGAAGCCAGATATGTAAAGTATGATCATAAATATTGTACTAACAATTACCTGTCTATTTCTGAATTCAGAGTATTCGGAAAAGGACATCAGGCCAAGCCAGCCACTCCTGCTAACTTTAAAGTATCAAGGCAATCTGATAGGAGAAATACTGATTTGACATGGGATGCAGTGCAGGATGCCGCAGGCTATGTGATTTATTGGGGGATTAAGAAGGATAGATTAAACCTCTCGGCTTTGATGTACGATAAGCCAAATTACGAATTGAGAGCTTTAAATACTGATCAAGGGTATTATTACCAAGTAGAAGCTTTTAATGAAAATGGCATCTCAGCTAAAAGTGAAATACTATATACCGATTAATTTAAACAATCAGCTTGCAACTAATAACTAAATACTCGTAACTCAAAGCTCATAACTCGCAACTCATAAAGCTATGCTAAAAACATCAACTCTACTTCTTTCGCTTCTATTAATCGGTTTTTCCTCAATAGGACAGCGATATAAGAATCAGATTTTCGATGAAGTTTCAGAAAAGACTTTGACCTATTTAGTGACTGATGCAGATCCGCTACAGCTGGATATTTATCAGTCCACAGAAGATACTTTACAGCAGCGACCTATGATACTATTTGTGCATGGCGGAGGCTTTGCTGGTGGTGCGAGAAATGAACCTGAAATCAAAGAGTTCTGTAGAAATATGGCACGCAGGGGAATCGTTACAGCTAGCATGTCATACACCTTAACCATGAAGGGTAAATCTTTCAGTTGCGATCAGGCAGCTGCTAATAAGATGGCTACTTTTAAACAAGTAGCAACTGAAATTAATAAGTCTACTAACTATTTGATCAACAGGCGTGAAGAGTTCAGAATTGACCCAACTAAAGTGATATTGGCAGGGAGCAGTGCGGGTGCAGAGGCTGTGTTACATGCAGCCTTCTGGTCCGAAACGCAACAGGCACTTCCTGCTGACTTCAAATATGGCGGACTTATCAGTATGGCAGGCGCTATTTTCGATATTGATTTGATCAACGAGCAAAGCGCTATGCCCATCCAGCTTTTCCATGGAAGCTGTGATAACCTGGTGCCTTATGGTTCTGCACCTCACCATTATTGTGATCAGGAAGATGTAGGCTATTTAATGCTCCATGGTGCTGGCAGCATAGCAAAAAAGATGGAGTCGTTAAATAAAGGTTATTATCTTTTAACTGGTTGTGGTGATAATCATTCCTGGGCGGGAAAGCCTTTTAAGCATTACCGTGAGGAAGTGGCGGATTTCGTTTACTATGATGTAGTAAAGCAGAAATTCCGCCAGCTACATGAAGTATTGATGGTCAATGAAAACTGTGATTTTACCGAAACGCCTGAAGTGTGTTTGGATTGAATTATTGTGACTAATAAATGTATCTGGTTATTGCGAACTCTTGTAGGCGAAGACCGACAAAGTGAAGCAATCTCTTCGAATAAAGATTACTTCCTTTACTCGCAATTACCATTGAAACTTAATTACGGACTGATAACGAATTATTTGATCTTAAAAATTCTCACATGAAATATTTAGCAACATTCATCTTTTTCCTAAGCTGTTCATTTCTATCTGAAGCTCAGCTGCAAAAGCCTGTCAAATTAATGACTTACAACATCAAGTTTGATGATAGAAATGATCAGGTTAATAACTGGAATAACAGGAAGGAGCATTTGATTGGTTTATTGAAGTACCATCAGCCAAACATTTTTGGAACACAGGAAGGGCTTTTTAATCAATTGGAAGATATAGACAATGCCCTGTCTGATTATACATATGTGGGAGTTGCTCGTGAAGATGGCAAACAAGAAGGTGAGTACAGTGCTATATTCTATGACTCAACATTATTTATGCTAAAATCATCAGGCAATTTCTGGCTATCAGAAACGCCAGATAAACCATCGAAAGGTTGGGATGCAGCCAATACAAGAATTTGCACTTGGGCTCATTTTGAAAATAGAGAGTCAGGGAAATCCTTCTATGTTTTTAATGCCCATTTTGATCATGTAGGAGTAGAGGCCAGAAAGAATAGTATCAGGCTCATCACAAAAAAGGTCAATGAAATTGCAGGGAATTCAGCCGTAATAGTTATGGGTGACTTTAACTTTACCAATGATAGTGAGCCATATCAATTAATTACTAAAAATCTATCAGACTCCTACTTAATAAGTGAAAAGGCTCCTTACGGACCGGAAGCTACCTTTAATGCTTTCAGATTTTCAGAAATGCCTAAGCGAAGAATTGACTATATATTTGTGAATGATGGAGTGGAGGTTTTGAGTTATGCTACACTATCAGATAGCAAGGAAATGCATTATCCTTCAGATCATTTTCCCGTGCAAGCGCAGATTCGTCTGAAATAAAAAAACCTCAGCATATCAAAGATATTGCGTGAACCCCGATTATTACAGGATTTGGGCTGCTCGCCTGATCAGCCTTCCACTGTTATCCTGCTACAGAGTTATCGGTAACGAGGTCATGACAGAATCGTCATGATGAGGCCTGGCTTTACAAGTCTGCTTCACCCGGTATTGTTATACTTGTTAGGTTCACCAAAATATGTTTAATACACCGAGGTTGGCTGCAAAGTTAATGCAACGATTATCCAAACAGAAACTCTGCCGATAAAGTTTTCCACATCTGTAATAATACTCAATAACTGATGTAATACACAGTGTTAAATTGTAAGGCTAAACTCCTGTCATTCCAGTTCAAAAGTCCGCTTAACCGTGATTCAAGGTCTAGCTGAAAGCGATGACCGGATTTTAACATTCTTCCAATCCCCAAAGCCGCTCTGTTTTCTAATCCTTGTGTATAGCTATTAAAGGAATAAAGCATACCCACCTTACTGTAAAAATACATTTCTTGTTTATCTAACTTTTCGCCATTAAGCGGGAAATCAAACGACAAAGCATATCGTAACCTACCGATATAGTTTATTTCTCTCATGCGCTGTTCAAGCGTAATTTTATGGGTATATCTGTATTTATTGATTTGGCTGAAAAAGGCGTATTGCTCTATAATTCTCTTTTCGTTAGAGTCTTCCTCCAGCGGATTATTAGTTCTTGTTAAATATCCAATGGTCAACTTAGATTGGTTGAATAAAGTGTATGTGAGATAGCCTCTGGCATCAATCATTAATAGTTTAGGATTCCATTGTTGATCACCATAATCATTAGCACGTATCCGTGCTTTGAACTGCCCATTAGCCTGCCACTTATTGGTTAGCCGCTTGCTTATGGAAAAACCAGGCTCCCACCTGTATGCAGGTGTTTGAGAGTAAGCTTTTATGGATAGTAGAAAGAATGTAACTATAAAAAAGTGCTTTCTAGTAAAGTACATAATCTGACGGAGAGGATTGTATTCTTCGTTTTTTTAAAAAATTTCCTTGGTTATCGAACAGTAATTCGAAAAAGCCATGATGCTTAGCCTTCTCTGATTTTAATAATACTTCTATTTCATAGCTTATTGTTAGTTTTTCATCACCTTTCAGGAAAGCCTCCAATACATCTGACGTGTTTGATGTATACCGTTTCTGAATTTTTTTGATATCAAATTTAGATGTGTGTTTTTTGAAGTAGGCGTTAACAGAGTCCTGTGTAACTTTATTTAAATCATTGAAAGAAGTGATAACTTCAACATCTAGGGCCTGACCAGCACTATCAAATTTTACACTTAATAGCTGTTGATTTCGTTTAAGTTTTACCTCAAAGAATGTTACCGCATTTTGCTGCTCCTGATAGTATTTAATCTTTGAAGCATTAGCTAAAAGTGATTCTAATCTATTAGCCATTATAATTGGTAGGTCTTCTTTTTTGATTCTTTTCTCAACTTCAACCTTTACAGAATCCTGACTAAATCCTGATAGGTAGCACAATAGAAGACACGATGTTAAAAAAAATCTTAACATAATTTACTTCGATATTAAAAGGGTTTCTTAGTTAAGTAATTTGTCCATGGTTTTGTTGAAGTCCTCAACAAATTTATCATAATAGGCTCCGGTACCCGGTCCATTAAATCCAGTATGGATTTTTGCAACTTCACCATTTTTATCAATAATAATCATGGTCGGGAAAGAGATCACACGGTTGAGCATAGGCAGAGTTTGGGAAGCCGCTTCTTTATCATCAGTACCTGCTATTACAAAATTGTAGCCTACATCCCACTTTTTGATCATACGCTCTACGCGAGATTTTGCATATTCAAAATTGTCTTTGGTTTCATATGCCAGGCCAATGATTTCTACACCTCTATCCTTATTATTTTCATACCATTTGGTTAAAAATTTGGTTTCATCCATGCAATTTGGACACCAGGAACCAAAAATCTGTAAAATCACCACTTTGTCTTTGTAGGAGTCGTTAGGGAATTTCACCATTTCACCTTCCAAATTTGGGAACTCGAAATAGATTCTGTCATAACCCTTCTTTAAATAGGTAAGCGAATCAGGGTCAGGTAAACTGGCTGCATCATTCCTAAAGGCAGTCCATGACTCATGCCAGTCTTTTCCTGAATAGAAATCACCTTTAAGGGTACCATCATTCTGCATTTCAGCTTCAAATAAGAAAGCATGGTTTCCATCAAAGGTGCTAAGCTTTAATTGATTGCCATCGGCTACTCCTGCAAGGTATCTGTAGTCTCCTAAAGGAGTAAGAAAAGTTCCTGTTACCTGGTGGCCGTTTTGTTTAAAAATACCGACAGCTTTAGAGGTGTCTTTTTCTTCTGGTTCTATGAATTCTACTTCCCATTTGCCATCAAATGAAGCTGGTTTGGCATCAGCTTTATCTATCAGAAAACGGTCATTACCCTTTACAAAAGTGATAGGTAGTTCATAACCTTCTTTATAGTGTTTGGTATAAATACCTGCAAGGGTATTATTCTTAATGGCTACATCGAGGCTGATATCAAAAACATTCATAGGAATATGCAATGAATCGCCATGTCTGGTGATTTCATCAAGTACAATTTTCTCTGCACCATTAATAACGGTAGCTTTTACGGTAGAGTCACCTTTTTCTTCAATTAACATTTTGAAAGGCATCTCTTTATTCTGCATATAGATTTTGCCAATCCATAAACCATCCAGCTCGGCCTTTTCTATGTTGTTAGTGCAGTTTGAAAGAAGACTAATTGCAAGAAGCGTAAAAAGAATTTTTAACTTATTCATATCGATAAAAAAAGGCTTAAGAACATAAAAATGCAATGACAGGTCATATGCCTGAAATCCTTATGTTTGCAATTTAGTACTTAATTGAAAAGCTATGCAACATATATTTGATTCTTTAAAAGTCGTGGAGCTTGCAAATGTGCTTGCCGGCCCTTCGGTAGGACAGTTTTTTGCAGAGCTTGGTGCTAAAGTAATAAAGGTAGAGAATCCTGCAACCAAAGGTGATGTTACGCGAAGCTGGAAGACTTCAGAGGAATCAGATAACTCAAGTGTAAGTGCTTATTTTTCTGCAGTTAATGCAGGTAAAACTAGTGTAGCCCTCGATGTGAAATCAGAAAGAGATCAGGCAACTCTCAAAGATTTAATAAAAGAAGCCGATTTATTAATAAGTAGTTATAAACCAGGTGATTCAGAAAAACTTGGTCTTGATTATGAGACGCTAAGAAATATTAATCCTCAACTCATTTATGCTGAAATTACCGGCTATGGGAATGACAGTCCGAAAGTAGGGTATGATGCTATTCTACAGGCTGAAACAGGTTATATGTTTTTGAACGGGGAGCCCGGTGGCGAGTCCATAAAAATGCCCGTTGCCTTGATAGATGTTTTGGCTGCTCACCATTTAAAGGAGGCGGTTTTATTGGCTTACATTCACAGGTTGAAAACTAATGAGGGAAGCCGGGTATCTGTTTCTTTATTTGATGCAGCTGTTTCTTCTTTGGTGAATCAGGCAACCAATTACCTGGTGGGTGATTATAACCCGCAGAAAATGGGTGCCGAGCATCCGAATATTGCTCCATATGGTAAACTTTTTACCTGTGCCGACAAGGCTCAAATAATTTTGGCTATAGGAAATGATAAACAGTTTAAGCTCCTTTGTGAGTCTTTGAATGTTGAATCAATTGCAAATGATCTGCGATTTGAGAATAATAAACAGAGAGTGAAAAACAGGACGGAGTTGAATACTCTTTTGCAAGAGAGCATTCAAAGATTTGATAGTATAACATTGCTTGAAATACTTGAAAGAAAGAAAGTGCCGTCCGGAAGACTAAATGATATAGCTACACTTTTTCAATCAAAAGAGGCTCAGAAACTTACCATAAAAGACGGAAAGCAGATTGTAGGACTGAAAAACTTCGTGGCTAAAATGAGCTTTATGGAAAAAATGCCCCACATTACCCCACCAGCCTCTTTTAACAGTGGAATAGCTTCATTTGAATAGAGTTAAGCCAAAAAATTCTGAGTAAAAGCCTTAATGAGTAAAAGAATAGGGAAATTCATCTACCTCCTTAACAGGCTCTTCTTCTTGATTTTAGCTACCTAATTGCACTTTTTCTACAGATGCAGTCATCATTTCAATAATATTTATTTGAAGGTGGAAAAAAGTGGGGGAAAGTGGTATGAAATGTCGCTAATTGTGTTAGTTTTGTCTTTAAGAAATTGTGTAAAAACTGAACATGGCATTCTTCACAGGAGAATATGATTGCAAAATAGACGCCAAGGGGCGTATGGTCTTGCCCGCCAAGATCAAAAACAGCCTGCCCGAGATTTCGGGAAGCGAGCTGGTTTTGAGGCGTGGGTTTGAGCCATGTTTGGTATTGTACCCAATGGTTGAGTATAAAAAGATTTACTCAAAAATTGCGGGTTTAAATGAGTTTAACGCTGAGTACAGAAATTTGCAGCGTAACTTTTTCAGGGGGAATGCTATCGTTGAGCTCGATGCTGCCGGCCGAATTCTTTTTCCGAAAAACATGACCAGCTATGCTGGTTTAGAAAAGGACAGTATTGTAGTGGGCATGGGTAATCGGGTAGAAATTTGGGAGCCATCACGTTATGATGAATTCCTGATCAAAGACCAGCAGGCGTTTTCTGAGTTGGCTGAGAAACACCTTTTTCAAGAGTAATCCTTATGAGTGAATATCATAATCCGGTCATGTTGCAAGAGTGTCTGGAAGGATTGTCTATTGATCCTACTGGTACTTATGTGGATTTAACTTTTGGGGGTGGTGGTCATTCGAAGGCTATACTTGAGCATTTGACCACAGGAAAGTTGTATGCTTTTGATCAGGATCAGGATGCTGTAGTGAATGCAGAAGCTATAGATAATGAGTGCTTTAATTTTATACCGGCCAACTTTAGGTTGGTAAAGAAATACCTCAAGTTGCATGGTGTAAAGCAGGTAGACGGTGTATTGGCGGATTTAGGAGTTTCTTCTCATCAGTTTAATAAACCAGAAAGAGGCTTCTCCACTCGTTTTGAAGCGGAGCTGGATATGCGAATGGATCAGCAGGCTTCTCAATCTGCTAAAGAAGTAATTAACAGTTATTCTGAAGCTGATTTACACAAAATCTTAGGACTTTATGGTGAGGTGAGAAATGCTAAAACGTTGGCAGGAGCTCTTGTTAGTGCCAGAACAAATGAGGCCATCACTACTGTAGGTCAGCTAAAATCTATCATGGATAATTACGCTAAAAGAGGGCGTGAAAATAGATACTATGCACAGGTTTTTCAGGCTTTACGCATAGAAGTAAATGAAGAGTTAACAGCTTTAGAAGAAATGCTAAGGCAAATGGAAGAAGTAATAAAACCTGGAGGAAGGTTGGTAGTAATGAGCTACCATAGCCTGGAAGATAGGCTGGTGAAAAATTACATCAATAAAGGAAATGTTGAAGGTAAAGAAGATAAAGACTTCTATGGTAATGTAAATAAAGCTTTTAAGGCTATAAATAGAAAGCCCATAACAGCTTCTGAAGAGGAGCTGCAGCAGAATAATAGAGCAAGAAGTGCAAAACTTAGAGTTGCGGAGAAGATATGAGCAAGAATACTTACAAGGTTAAGCATAAAGGGAATATGGACAAGCAGTCATCAGGTAGCATCTTTTCATTTTTAGATAAGAAGCTTGGTGGTGATAAGGAGAGTGAAGGGCTTCCGGTTCAATACCTTCCTTACTTTCTGTTTTTTGTCGTGCTTGGCATCTTCTACATAGGTAATAGCCATTATGCTGATAAAACCATTAGGAAAATAGACAAACTGGAGCAGGAAGTTGAAGATTTAAGAGCTGATTATACCACACTTAAGTCTGAATACATGTTTGCTTCCAAGCAATCTGAAGTAGCTAAAAGAGTTAAAAAATTAGGATTAGTGGAATCACAGGAGCCACCGTTTAAAATTGTGATAGAAGAGGGTGAATATTAAGAAATCCATATTATTAAGAGTAAGGATAGCATTTCTTTTTGTGCTGATCTTCGCCATTGCCATTATTTACCAAATCGTAAATATTCAGTGGATTAATGGTGAGAAGTGGAAGCAGATGGCTGAAGAAATTAACCTGAGTTACCAGGAAGTTAAAGCTACACGTGGTAACATCTATTCTGATAATGGTAGTCTACTGGCTACTTCTTTACCTTTTTATAGGGTAGCTATCGATCCTACCATTGCTGGCGATAATATTTTTAGAGAAGGGGTAGACTCCTTGAGCTATCTTTTATCAAAAAGCTTCGGTCAGTCTGCTACTTATTATAAACAAAAGATAAAATCTGCCAGGCAAAAGGGTAACCAATACCTTATGCTTACAAGAGATTTGATAGGTTATCAGCAAAAAAAGGAAATGGAATCCTGGCCAATTTTCCGTGAAGGCAGACTAGGTGGTGGTGTGATCTTTACAAAAACAGATAAGCGTTTCAGGCCATTTTCCAACCTGGCTTTTAGAACAATCGGCTTCCTTAATGAGAATGACTATGGTGCAGGCTTAGAGTACAGCTTTAACGATTATTTAGCAGGGCAAAATGGTAAAGCGCTCTTCCAAAAAATTTCAGGAGGTAGCTGGCGACCACTTTATGATGGTACCGAAGTAAGACCGAAGGATGGTTATGATATTCAAACGACAATAGACATTAACCTACAAGACGTTGCCGAATCTGCACTTTTGAGCCATTTGGTGCAGCACGATGCGGATATGGGCTGTGTAGTGGTGATGGAAGTTGCTACCGGAGAAATTAAAGCTATCAGTAACCTCAAAAAATTAAGCAGTGGAAGATATGGAGAAGTTTACAATTATGCAGTTGGTAGCCATGGCCTGAGAGAGCCGGGTAGTACCATGAAGCTTGCTTCATACATTGCTTTGCTTGAAGAAAGAGACTTGAAATTGTCCGATTCTATCAAAACAGGTGATGGCGAACTTAAATTTTATAAAGAAACTGTTCGTGATCATAAACCTGGCGGTTATGGTACTATCAGTTTGCAAGAGGCTTTCGAGAAATCATCAAACATTGCAATCGCTAAACTGATTGATGAAACTTTCAGAGAAAACCCGCAGCGGTTTCTAGATTACTTAAAGACAATGGGATTAACTGAGCCTTTGGGTTTCCAGATGATTGGTGAAGGCAAACCTAAAGTACCACCATTGAATCAGTGGAGTGGCATCACTTTACCATGGATGGCTTATGGGTACGGACTGGAGTTTACTCCTTTACAGATACTCACACTTTATAATGCAGTTGCCAACAATGGCAAAATGATTCGTCCGCTTTTGGTTAAATCTATCAGACAGGTAGATAGAGAAATCAATACCTATAAAACTTCAGTAATAAGTGATCAAATCTGCTCGAAAGAAACACTCAAAAAAGTGAGAACCTTATTGGAAGGTGTAGTAGAAAGGGGTACTGCTTCTAATATCAATAATGCCAATTATAAAGTGGCTGGTAAAACAGGTACTGCTCAGAGTTTAAAAAATGGCCGATATGTAAGACAATACTACACTTCATTCGCTGGTTATTTCCCTGCTGACAACCCTAAGTATTCAGCCATAGTGGTAATGGATAATCCTAAAGGTTACAGACAATATGGTTCAGATGTAGCTGCACCAGTATTTAAGGAAATCGCAGATAAAATTTATGCCTTAGATTTAAAAATGCATGATAAATATGCGCTGGAAGAACAACCTGAAATGGGCATTTTCCCTGTAGTACAAGCCGGTAAAAAAGATGAGTTGAGTCTGATGCTTAACTTTTTAGGTATTTCAAATCATAGTGAGGTTGATGAAGCAGAATGGGTAAGAGCTGATATCGATAAAAATTCAATAGAGTGGAAGCTCAATGAAGCTGAAGGGAATGTAGTGCCTAATGTGCAAGGCATGACCTTGCGTGATGCTCTATACTTATTAGAAAATAAAGGGTTGCAAGTAGTTATTAAAGGTGATGGAGGTAGGGTGATTACACAATCACAACTGCCAGGGACAAAAGCATTAAAAGGAAGCACCATTAAAATTGAAGTGAGTTAGTGACGCAATTAAAAGACATATTATATAAAGTAAAATTGCTATCGGTACATGGTGCCACAGATATAGACATCAATGCTATTCAGTTCGATTCAAGAAAAGTTGAAGAAGGCAATATCTTTATTGCTGTTCGAGGTACGCAGGTAGATGGTCATAACTTTATTGATAAAGCAACAGCTTCTGGTGCGAAGGTCATTGTTTGCGAAGACATGCCGGCAGAATTGAATGAAGGTTTAACCTATATTCAAACTGACAATAGTGCTCGTGCGCTGGGTATCATGGCTTCTAACTTCTATGGCAATCCATCATCAAAACTTAAGCTTGTAGCTGTTACCGGAACCAACGGAAAGACTACAACGGTAACGCTTTTATATAAGCTTTTTAGAGAATTAGGCTATAATGTTGGTCTACTTTCTACAGTGCAAAATCAGATTAATGAATCTGTAATTGAGGCAACACACACTACACCTGATGCTATTCAGCTGAATCAGCTTTTACATAAAATGGTAAAGGCCGATTGTACGGTAGTTTTCATGGAAGCGAGCAGTCATGCCATTGATCAAGAGCGTATGGCCGGTTTAGATATTGCGGGTGCTGTTTTTACAAACCTCTCACATGATCATTTGGACTATCATGAAACTTTCGATGCCTATATAAAAGCAAAGAAGAAATTGTTCGATGGGTTGTCATCTGAAGCCTTTGCTTTAGTCAATGTAGATGACAAGCGAGGTATGGTAATGCTGCAAAATTGCAAAGCCGATAAGTATACTTATTCGCTTAAGTCAATGGCTAATTATAAGGCAAAGGTATTGACCAATTCCTTACAAGGTTTAGAACTAAATATTGAAGGTCAGGATGTGTGGTTTAAGTTGATTGGTTATTTCAATGCTTATAATTTATTGGCGGCTTATACAGTTGCTACCCTTTTAGAGGAAGAAAGTATAGAGGTTCTAACTGCCCTTTCTCAAATTTCGCTGGAGAATGGTCGTTTTGAACAGGTGCCTAACACGGCCGGAATCACTGCTATTGTTGATTATGCTCATACGCCTGATGCGTTAGAAAATGTGTTAAAAACAATCGATAATGTTCGAACAGGTAACGAGCAGGTACTAACTGTAGTAGGATGTGGAGGAAATCGCGATACAACCAAACGACCAATCATGGCAGAAATAGCTTGCAAACTGAGTGATAGGGTAATTCTTACCTCTGATAATCCTAGAAATGAAGATCCTGATCAGATCATTGCCGACATGGAGAAAGGCGTTTCGGTATCGCAAGTGAGAAAAGTGACTAAACTTTCTGATAGAAAAGAGGCCATTAAGCTCGCCTGTAGTTTTGCGCAAAGTGGTGATATTATTTTAGTAGCAGGAAAAGGACATGAAACCTATCAGGAGATAAAAGGAGTGAAACATCACTTCGATGATAAAGAAGTAGTAAATGAAATGTTAAACCTAATTCATAACCGATAAGCAAAGGCAATGCTATATTACTTATTCAACTATTTAGATAAGCAAATGGATCTCTTCGGAGCAGGAGTATTTCAATACATCTCTTTCCGAGCAGGTATGGCAACGGTTTTTTCATTGCTGATTAGCATCACCTTTGGTAAAAAATTAATCAAAATGCTTCAAAAGAGGCAAGTGGGTGAAACCATTCGCGATTTGGGTTTAGATGGCCAGAATGAAAAGGCAGGTACGCCAACTATGGGTGGTATCATCATTCTAATGGCGATAGTAATTCCAGTACTTTTATTTGCTCAGATAAAGAATGTATACATCATCCTCTTACTTATTTCATCTGTTTGGATGGGATTGATTGGTTTCCTAGATGATTATATAAAAGTCTTTAAAAAGAATAAAGAAGGACTACAAGGTAAATTTAAAATAGTTGGTCAGGTAGGGCTTGGACTCATAGTGGGGATAACCCTTTTTTATAATCAGGAAGTAGTAGTAAGAGAATTTAAAACCGCTGAAACTACTTCAGCTGAGATTGAAATGGTAGAAGGGGAGGTAGCTTATGAAGATGTAAAATCTATGAAAACTACTATTCCATTTTTGAAGGACAACGAGTTTGATTATTCCAACATACTTCCATTTATACCTCAAGACTTTACGGTAATAATTTATGTGCTTTGGGCAATATTTATTATTACAGCTGTATCAAATGGAGCTAACATAACTGATGGAATTGATGGCCTTGCGGCAGGTACTTCAGCTATTATAGGTTTAACCCTTGGGATATTTGCTTACCTCTCTGGTAACGTCATTTTTTCAGAATACCTGAATATTATGTACATCCCAACTTCAGGAGAAATGGTGATATTTTGTGCCGCATTTGTTGGAGCCTGCGTAGGCTTTTTATGGTACAATACGCACCCTGCTCAGGTATTTATGGGTGATACTGGAAGTTTGGCTTTAGGAGGAATTATCGCCACACTGGCATTGGCTATCAGAAAAGAATTATTGCTTCCACTTTTATGCGGAATATTCTTGGTAGAGCTATTATCTGTCATCATGCAGGTGAGCTACTTTAAATACACCAAGAAAAAACATGGTGAGGGCAGAAGGATCTTTTTAATGTCTCCTTTGCACCATCACTATCAAAAGAAAGGAATACATGAATCCAAAATTGTAAACCGCTTCTGGATTGTCGGCATACTACTGGCAATACTGACAGTTGCTACTTTAAAACTTCAATGAAGCAAAAAAGGATCATAGTGCTAGGTGCTGGTGAAAGTGGAACCGGTGCTGCTTTGCTGGCAAAAGCGAAGGGCTATGATGTCTTTGTGTCTGATTTTGGAGCGATTAAAAATAATTATACTGAGCAGTTATTGACTGCTGAAATACCATTTGAAGAGAAACAGCATACGGAATCAAAAATTCTAAATGCTGACTTGGTGATTAAAAGTCCTGGTATTCCATACACAGCGCCAATAATAGTAAAGTTGCAGGAAAAAGGAATAAAAGTAATTGATGAGCTTGAATTTGCTTATCGTTTTACGGAAGGTAAAATTATCGCCATTACAGGAACAAATGGTAAAACTACCACTACACTATTAACCTATCATCTTTTAAAAGAGGCAGGTTTAAATGTGGGCTTGGGCGGCAATGTGGGCAAAAGTATGGCAGCACAACTAATCGACAAAGACTACGAATGGTGGGTGCTGGAGGTAAGTAGTTTCCAAATTGATGGCTTTAAAGATTTTAAGCCTGATGTTGCTGTGTTACTTAATATCACTCCAGATCATTTGGATAGATATGATAAGAACTTGGCAAACTATGCACACGCCAAGTTTCGCTTATTTATGAATATGGATAAATCTGATCATATAATTATAAATGGTCAGGATTCAATTATAGAAGAATTTAAGAAGGAAGAGGTGCTAAATGCTCCGGAAATAAGAGTTGCTACTGAGCAGCTAGCACGGGCAGACAGCTATGTAACAGATGAAGAAATAGTATTAAAGTATTTAGGTAAAGAATTAAAATTCGAATTGAGCTTACTCTCCATTAAAGGTAAGCATAACCAAATTAACGCTATGGCATCAATTTTTGCAGCCACTTTGGCTGGATTAAAAGCATCCACTATTAAGGATAGTCTACCAAAATTCAAGAATGCACAACACAGAATGGAGCTTATTGCTTCTATCCATGGAGTGGATTTTATCAATGATTCAAAAGCTACTAATGTAGATGCTGTTTATTATGCCCTCGAGTCATTCTCAAGACCAGTTATCTGGATTGTTGGTGGAGTCGACAAAGGGAATGATTACTCAAAATTGAATGCTGTTAGTTCGAGCGTTAAAGGAGTTATTTGCTTGGGTAAGGACAATCAGAAAATTAAAGACTTCTATAAAGATCAGTTTGCCATCATTGAAGAAACTCAATCGATGGATGAGGCAGTACGGATGGGTTATAAACTCGCTAAAGACAGAGAAGTAGTATTGCTTTCTCCGG
The DNA here is from genome assembly GCF_016734805.1 of Marivirga atlantica. Classification (GTDB taxonomy): domain Bacteria; phylum Bacteroidota; class Bacteroidia; order Cytophagales; family Cyclobacteriaceae; genus Marivirga; species Marivirga atlantica. The sequence goes on along the minus strand of NZ_JAERQG010000004.1, from coordinate 331,409 downwards.
CCTGTGCAAGTTTTGACCTTTTTAAGAATTATGAAGACAGAGGCAATCAGTTTAGAATGGCTGTACAGCTTCTAGAGCGTGAAGTAGCATTAAAAAGTATGCACCAAGCATGATTAATATTGATACCATAAAGAGTTGGACTGATAAGCATTTAAAAGGTGATCCTGTTATATGGTCAGTTGTTTTTGCTTTAGGGATGTTGAGTATTCTGGTAGTTTACAGTGCAACAGGAAGTATTTCCTATTTTAAGTACGGAGGCAATACTGAGTATTACTTACTCAGACACAGTTTCTTGGTGCTCCTAAGTTTCTTTGCAATGTGGGTGGCTCACAAAATTGATTACAGGTATTATTCAAAGTTGTCGCGCCTCGCACTTTATCTATCAGTACCACTTTTGATTTTTGCCTGGCAGTTTGGTGTTAATCTAAATAATGCCTCTCGTTGGATCACTATACCTTTAATCAATCAATCATTTCAACCTTCGGATTTAGCCAAGCTGGCACTAATTATCAACTTGGCGGGTATGCTTTCAAAAAGGCAACAGAATATACATGATTTTAAAAAAGCATTAATACCAATGCTATTGTGGTGTGGTTTGATATGTGGACTTATTGCTATGACTAATTTAAGTACCGCTATTTTGCTTTTCATGACTTGTATGTTACTACTTTTTATAGGTAGAATTCCCGTAAAGTATTTAGCCATGCTTGCTTTGGTGGGAGTGTTAGCAGTGAGTATTGCTATGGTGGTGGGTCAGCGTGGAGCAACAGCCATTAGCAGAATAGAGAATTTTATTAATAAAGATGAAGTACCATTTCAAGCACAGCAAAGTTATATAGCTGTTGCTACAGGCGGTATCACTGGTAAAGGTCCTGGGAACAGTAGTCAAAGAAATTTCTTACCTGAAGCCTTTTCCGATTTTATCTTCGCTATTGTAGTGGAGGAATACGGACTGATTGGTGCTTCAATTGTTATTTTACTTTACCTGACATTACTATACCGAGGCATGAAAGCCGCTGCTGCCAGTGGAAAGGCATACGGAGGTTTGCTCTCCGCGGGTCTCAGTTTTGCCATTGTCATTCAAGCTTTGGTGAATATGGGAGTAGCAGTAGGCTTAGGGCCTGTAACAGGTTTACCACTTCCATTATTGAGTATGGGTGGTACTTCACTATTATTTACAGGGCTGGCTATGGGTATTATCTTAAGTGTCAGCAGAGGAGAAATTGAAGAAGTGGCCAATGCCAAGAATGGAAATTCATTTGCCAATTTACCTAAAAAGGAAGCAGCTTAATTGACTAATAAAAGACCATATCGATTTATAATAAGTGGTGGAGGCACAGGTGGCCATATCTATCCTGCTTTGGCAATTGCTGACCAGATAAAACATGAGTACGCGGATACTGAGATTCTATTTGTCGGGGCAGAAGGTAAAATGGAAATGCAACGAGTGCCTAAAGCAGGTTATAAGATTCTAGGGTTGCCGATAGCCGGTATCCAAAGAAGTCTTACACTTAAAAACCTAGCGTTTCCTTTTAAGCTATTAAGTAGTTTAAGACAGGCGAAAAAGATTGTAAAAAACTTTAAACCTGATGCTGTAATAGGTGTAGGTGGTTATGCAAGTGGCCCTACTTTAAGAGCAGCATCTAATGCTAACATCCCTTGCTTATTGCAAGAACAAAATTCCTATGCTGGCTTAACCAATAAATGGTTGAAAAATAAGGTGCAGCATATCTGTGTAGCATATGAGGGTATGGAAGCCTATTTCCCGAAGGAAAAATTACACCGAACGGGTAATCCGGTAAGGAAGCATTTAATGCAACTACCAGAAAAAGCCGAGGCCTATAAGGCTCTGGAATTAGTTGAAGATAAGCCAACCATTTTCATAATGGGTGGTAGCTTAGGAGCTAGAACATTGAATGAAAGTGTCCTTAATTTTTTAGAAGCCATCAACGAAAATCAAATCAATCTGATTTGGCAGTGTGGTAAATTCTATGAGCAGGAGATGGAAGTTAGAATGGCTGATCATAAATCTGATTTCATTAAACTTAATGCCTTTATTGATGATATGGAAATGGCTTATGCAGCAGCTGATATAATTATATCGCGATCCGGAGCTCTCTCTGTCTCTGAGCTGGAAGTAGTTGGTAAACCGGTAATTTTTGTACCATCACCTAATGTGGCAGAAGATCATCAGACAAAAAATGCTAAGTCTTTGGTAGAGAATGATGCGGCCATTTTAATAAAGGATGATGAGGCTGAGGAAAAGTTAATTCCAAGAGCTTTACAATTATTGAATGATAAAGAGAGGTGTGAAATTCTTTCTCAAAATATAAAGCAGATGGCTAAGCCAAATGCTACAGAAGATATAGTGAAAATTATAATGTCAATGGTGGCATGAACATAAAGGAAGTACATAGCGCATATTTCATAGGCATCGGTGGTATCGGTATGAGTGCTATTGCCCGATGGTTCCACCATAATGGGGTGAAAGTAACCGGCTATGATAAAACACCATCACCATTGACTGAAAGATTACAGCAAGAAGGTATAGATGTAGATTTCGATGAGTCGGTAGCCGCTTTACCAGGTTTTGTTAAAGAACAAGATGAAAAGGTGTTGCTTGTTTATACACCGGCCATTCCAGCTAAGCATAAAGCTTTTAGTTATTTAAAAGAGAATGGATTTAAGCTTTACAAACGCTCGGAGGTATTAGGAGAAATAACAAAGGGCTTGTTTACTATTGCCGTTGCTGGTACACATGGTAAAACAACTACCAGCTCGATGGTGGCTCATATCTTAAAGCATTCAGGTGAGAATGTCACAGGCTTTCTTGGAGGTATATCAGTAAATTATGATACTAATATGCTTTTGAATGAAGGTGAAATGAATACTGCAAAAGTTGTGGTTGAGGCTGACGAGTTTGATAGGTCATTCTTAACACTTCATCCAAATATTGCGATAGTAACTTCTACGGATGCTGATCATCTGGATATCTATGGTGAAGCAAATGAGCTGAAAAAGTCATTTGCAGAATTTTTGCAGAAGGTAAATGCTGAAGGACAGATTTTTATAAAAGAAGGTTTGTGGGAAGGGTTGTCAACAGATAAAATTGCGGCTACTCATTCTGAATATGCTATTGAGAAGGGAGCCAATGTAAAAGCTTTCAATATTAGAATTGAGAACGGAGCATTCAGTTTTGATGTGGCTATTAATGGAGAGCTGATGACAGATTTTGAACTAGCTGTTCCGGGCTACCATAATGTAGAGAATGCTACAGCTGCCATTGCAGTAGCTAAAAAAATTAACATCTCAACTGATAAAATTAAAGCAGCCATTGCTTCTTACAAAGGCGTAAAAAGAAGATTTGAATACATCATCAGAAGAGATGATTTTATTTTTATTGATGATTATGCTCACCATCCTTCTGAAATAAGCGCTATGCTGAAATCAGCCAGAGCATTGTTTCCAGATAAGAAGATAACTGTGCTTTTTCAACCGCATCTTTACAGCAGAACCAGAGATTTTGCTGAAGGTTTTTCTGAAAGTTTAAGCTTAGCGGATGAGGCACTTTTATTAGATATATATCCGGCAAGGGAAGAACCTATTGAAGGAGTGAATAGTGAAATGTTGTTGTCAAATATCACTGCGGACAGAAAGCTTATATTGGCTAAAGAGGAAGTTGGAAATTATGCTTCCAATAATAGGTTTGAAGTGTTTATCACTCTAGGTGCAGGTGATATTGACAGATTAGTGACGCCACTAAAGGAGATTTTTAATAAGACATATGCAGTCTAAAAGAAAGATATATAATAGAGTTAAAATAGTGATTGCCTTAGTGGTATTCATTGTTTCTATTGGCTTTGTCAATAAAAGGCAAAATGATGCATTATGTAAAAAATTACTGATTTCAATAGAGAATCAGCAGGGCAACTTTTTTATCAATGAAGCTGATATTAACGATTTGGTAACCAATGGTGGCCGTGAAATGGTAATCAATCTGCCTTATGAGCAGCTTGAGTTAAAAGATATCGAAGAGCGCATTGAAAATCATAAATACGTAGAGTCGGCTGAAGTATATCGTGACCTGGCAGGTAATATGATGATTGATGCCCGACAAGAAAGACCAATTGCCAGAATATTTAATCCATCAGGTCAGGATCATTACATAAGTGAGCGAGGGGAAATTCTTCCTGTAAGCAATAGGTTTACAGCACGCGTGATGGTGTTAAGTGGTAGCTTCTTTAAAAAGTATTTAGATAAGAATATGCTGGTAGATGATGAAGGAAAAGACCTATTCTATTTCATCAAATACATCGAGAAAGATAAATTCTGGAGTGCCCAGTTTGCACAACTAAAAGTAGATAAAAGAGGGATGATTGAAATCTTCCCTCAGGTGACCAAACAAATGATAGAGTTTGGCGATACTTATCAGTATGATGAGAAGTTAAAAAAGCTTAAAATTTTTTATGATAAGATACTCCCAGACAGGGGATGGAATCGATATAATCGAGTAAATTTGAAGTTTGAAAATCAGATTATTTGCGAGTAAATTAATAATGGCAGGAAATGAACATGCAAAACGATAAAATAGTAGTTGGACTAGACATTGGAACCACCAAAATATGTGTGATGGTGGGCCGTAAGAATGAATACGGTAAACTCGATGTATTGGGTATGGGTAAGTCCGTATCTGATGGTGTTGTTAAGGGTAAAGTCATCAATATCGAGAAAACAATCGTAGCCATTAAAAAGGCAGTTGAAGAGGCCGAAGAAATTTCTGGAATAGATATTAAAGTGGTGAATGTTGGTATAGCTGGTCAGCATATCAGAAGTTCAATTCATAGAGGAAGCATTACCAGACAGGATAGAGATGAGGAAATTACCGTGGAGGATGTAAACCGCCTGACTAACGACATGCATAGAATGGTTATACCTGCCGGTAACCAAATTATCCATGTAATGCCTCAAGTGTATACTGTTGATTACGATGATGGTATTAAAGACCCTGTTGGTATGACAGGTGTGCGTTTGGAAGCTGATTTTCATGTTATTACTGCTGACATTAACTCAATTAACAATATCCAAAAGTGCGTTAAACGTGCCGGCTTAGATATTGAAAATATGATATTGGAGCCACTAGCTTCTAGCTTGGCGGTTTTATCTGACGAAGAAAAAGAAGCTGGTGTATGCTTAATTGACATAGGTGGAGGTACTACAGATATTGCCATCTTCCATGAAAATATTATACGCCATACAGGAGTTATACCTTTCGGAGGTAACATCATCACTTCTGATATTAAAGAAGGATGTATGGTAATGCAACAGCAAGCTGAATTGCTTAAAACTAAATTTGGTAAAGCTATAGCGCTGGAAGCTAATGAAAACGAAATAGTTTCTATTCCAGGTTTAAGAAACAGACCACCAAAGGAAATTTCAGTGAAAAATCTGGCTCATATTGTTGAGGCCAGAATGGAAGAAATTATTGATCTGGCTCATGCAGAGATTTTAAACTCTGGATATGATGGAAAACTTGCTGGTGGTATTGTAATTACCGGTGGTGGTTCTCAATTGCACAGTGTTAGGCAATTAGTAGAATACCAAAGTGGTATGGACGCCAGAATTGGTTACCCTAACGAGCACTTAGGTAAGAGTAAGCTAGAGCAGGTAAAAAGTCCAATGTTTGCAACTGCAGTAGGGCTTGTATTAGTAGGTTACCGTTCATTAGATGAACGAGAAAACAGGTATCAGGAAGTAAAAGCCAAAAACCAAAACGTGTTCAATAACGAGAGGCAAAAACCTGGAAAAAGAGAAGGAGACTTCTTCAGCAAGATTATTAATAAAACAAAAAGTCTGTTAATCGATGATTTCGATGATAACGATGACTTTTAATATAGAAAGAATTAAATCCTAGAAAGATGACTACAGAAGGATACAAATTTGAGATACCAAAGCACCACAAATCAATTATAAAAGTAATTGGTGTTGGTGGCGGAGGTAGCAACGCAGTAAACCACATGTTTAACCAAGGTATTAAAGATGTTGAATTCATCATTTGCAATACCGATGCCCAGGCGCTTAAATCAAGCCCTATTCCTAATAAGCTGCAAATAGGTGTAAACCTAACTAGCGGACTGGGAGCTGGAGCTAACCCTATTAAAGGGAAGGAAGCGGCTATGGAAAGCAAGGAGGACATTCGTGAATTACTCGGTACTGATACAAAAATGCTTTTTGTAACTGCGGGTATGGGCGGTGGTACTGGTACCGGAGCGGCCCCTGTTATTGCTAAAATAGCTAAGGAAATGGACATTCTTACAGTAGGGATTGTCACTTCTCCATTTGCTTTTGAGGGTAAAAAGAAGGCTAAACAGGCGGAAGAAGGTATAAGAGAATTAAAAGAAAGTTGTGATACCGTATTGGTCATCCTCAATGATAAACTCAGAGAGATATACGGTAACCTAACTATTGGTAATGCCTTTGCTAAAGCCGATAACGTATTAACAACTGGTGCAAAAGGTATAGCAGAAATCATCACTGTTCCAGGTTATGTAAACGTGGATTTTGAAGATGTTAAAACAGTTATGCATAATGCGGGTGCCGCGGTTATGGGTTCTGCCAGAACTGAAGGTGATGGTAGAGCATTAAGAGCAGCTGAAGAGGCATTAAACTCTCCGTTATTGAATAATACAGATATTCTAGGAGCTGAGAAAATTCTTCTTTCTATCATTTCTGGTGAAAAGGCTGAACTTCAAATGGATGAGTTGACAGAAATTACCGACTACATTCAGGAAAAAGCTGGTGATGAAGCGGAAGTGATATTCGGTCATGGTGTGGATGAGAGTCTTGGTGATGCCTTATCTGTTACTGTAATTGCTACAGGCTTTGACCAACAAGGTTATAAAGAAGATGCTTTGCCACAATCTCAGAAAGAATCAAAGCGTGTTTTCAATTTAGATGAAGAACCTAAGCAGATTTCTTTGTTCGAGGCGGATAATCCAACTCAAAGTCCCAGAGAACCTGAGATGAAGCCAAGAACAGAATTTCAGCAACCTAAGCCTCAGCAGCAGCCAAAGGCAGATGAAGAAAGAGGTTATGCTTTCGGTCGTCCGGTTCCATCATCTCAGCCTGAAGAAGAGATTGATGAACACGCCTTTGATTATGAAGAAGATGACTTCACAAAGGATCTAGAGAATGATTATGAAATTGTGAATAAGCAGCGTCAAGAAGATGATGAAAGAGATGAAGCGCTTAGACAGCAAGAGCTGAAAAGACGTTCAATGGAGCGTATTGAAAAGCTTAAGCAGTTAAATGGAGGTCATACCAATACGCCAGAATCTTATAGGCAAATGGAAGTTCCAGCCTATAAGCGTAAGCAGGTTAAGTTAAATGATGTGCCTCATTCAGCTGAAAAGAATATCTCTAAGTTCAACCTGAATGACGATAATCAAATTCTGGGAAACAATAAATTTCTACATGATAATGTAGATTAGCATATATATATCAATAACAGGTGTTACAAAAGCACCAGCCATAAGGTTGGTGCTTTTTTTATTTGTGTTAATCGAAAAATCTAGTTTTCACTTTTATATTCAATTTTTCTAAATATAATACAAACAATTACTACTATATTTTTTGTTTGTATAATATGAAATATCTCCATAAGTATATATTATTTCTTCTTCCAATCTTTTTTCTTCTGATTTCTAATGCGGATGCACAATCAATTATTCATTTACAAAACTGGGAAGGTCAGGCTGGTGCTGGCGGTTGGTTCGGTTTTGAGACTACAGACAACAATTTCGCTAGAGGAACAGATGCTTCAGGAGTTTTTCAAGGGAATAAAGCCATTTATATAAGTGACGATGAAAGTACTTATGGATATAATGAAACTGTGGCAGATGAAGCTTATCTACAAAAAAATGTTGATTTTCCTTCAAGTGCAACATATAATATTGAATTATCTTTTACATGGAAATGTGTTGGAGAGGTAGGCTATGATTACATGAAGGTTTATCTGGTAGATCGCTCATTAGGAAACCCTACTGAGTCCGCAATTGCTGCGCATTCTGGAACTGTAATTCCATTAAACTCAGGAAACGAATTCTCAGGCCAAAGTACATTTACAACATATAATGAAACTTTACCTACCTCTATTGAAGGCAGAACGGATCTCCAGTTGGTTTTTACTTGGACAAATGATAATAATACGACTAACGGGGTGCCTGCTGCTATTGATAATATAATTTTATCATTAGGTCCTGTGCCTAGTTCACTTTCGGGAGATTACTTGGTAGGAAGCGATGCGTCTGCCTTTTTCCCTACTTTAACAGATGCCACCTATTTCTTAAATTCTTTCGGTGTTTCAGGAGACACACGCTTTTTATTAACGGATGAGACTTATGATGCCAACGAGGCTTTTCCGATTCAAATTGATAACTTTAATAACAATCCTCCAAGCCCATCTTCCAACTCTTTTAGCTTAACAATAGAGCCTCAAACTGGCGTAACCCCAATTATTGAAGGAGCTTTATCTGGAAATACGCTATATGATGGTGCTTATAAAGGACTTTTAACTTTAAGTAGAGCAGATAATGTAACGCTAGAATCACTAGAGGTGATTAATAATAATACAGCTCAACCGATAGGAGTTTTTATTGCTTCGGCTAGTGGTAGTTTTAATGAGAATATAAATATCTCAAATTGTACAATTGAGGTCGCAAATGCTGCAAGTGGTTCATCAATTGGACTATTAGCTATTCAAGAAAGTTTTACTTCTAACAATGGCGGGTTCGATAATATATCAATCGATAATAATACTTTCAGAAATGGTGATTATGGAATTTATTTTGATGGTGGATCTGCTGGTAGTCTTAATGGTAGTAGGGTTTCAATTACCAACAATAATATGAATCAAGCAGGCGCAGATGCTTTGGATAATATGGGAATTTATGTGGAGGCAATAGATGATCTACTTATATCAGGAAATAACATAGGTAATTTTGATGGTACTGATAATGAAAGAGATTATGGCATATATGTGGCATCTGCAGTTAGAAATAGTCTAATTGAGAAAAATGAGATTCATGATTTGAGTTATACTGGGAGTGCTGGATACACTGGTATTGGAATAAGGATTACCTCAGCTGGTACAAACGCTAGCTTAGAAGTTTCCAATAATCTCATTTATCAAATTGATGGGGATGGAGATGACATTTCTTCTTTTCCATTATACAATCCTACAGGTATTTTACTTACAGGTACGCAATCTGGAATAGATATTTACAATAATTCAATTTATCTTGATGGTAATACTGTTAACAGAACTAATGCTATTTCATCATGTATCTATATTGCCGCAAATAGCTCGGCCGATATTAGAAATAATAATCTGGTAAATAATTTAGGGCTCACAGCAAGTACTGGAAGAGGTAGTTATGGAATTGTTTTAAGTACAAATGCAAGTCAGTTAGAAGCCGAGAATTATAATAATATTTACGTAAATGCCACAGGAAACGGTACTAATCGAATAGGAAGAGTAGGATCTACAGATTATGCAACTTTGTCTAATTGGAAAGGGCTTAGTACAAATAATAGTAGCGACATTTCAGCAGATCCTGGATTCAGCTCAATTACGAATTTACAGCCCGATGAAAGTAATCCTAATAGCTGGTATGTAAATGGAACAGGAGTTCAAATCAGCACAGTAACAGATGACTTTACTGGCTCCAGTAGAAGTACAACCTTAGCTAATGGTGCACCAGATATCGGTGCCTATGAGATTAATCCTTCGGCTACTCCAAATGATGCAGTGGTTACGGGAAGTCATACTTTAGGGGGGACAGAAACTTTTACAGTAGGCAATAGAACAATAGCACGAATTACCTGGGGTGGTTCGGGTACTTTGCCCACTCTAAATTATATGAAGTATTACTCTGGCAATAATCCACCAAATATTTATCCTGCATCAGCTAAATATATGAATTGCTACTTTGATATAAGTGCATTGGGAGGAAGCGGGTACTCTTACGAGATTGAATTTCTTTATGATGAAGCTTTATCAGGAACCGTAGCAGCTGAATCAGATTTACGCTTAGCAAAAAATGATGGAAGTGGCTGGAATACTTATTCCTCTGTTTCGCCAGTTGTCTCATCTAACAGCATCTCTGTTTCAGGTTTAAGTTCATTCTCTAGCTTCACTGGTACTGATGTCAATAACCCTCTACCTGTTGAATTACTATATTTTGATGCAATCAAAGAAAATGACTATGTGCTATTAGAGTGGGAGACAGCAAGTGAAAAAGATAATGATTATTTTCAGATTGAGAGGAGTGAAGATGGAATTACATTTGATACAATAGGTAAAGTAAGTGGGGCAGGAAACTCTAAAGTAAATACCTCATATAGTTTCAAGGATGTAGAAACATTAGAAGCTAAAACTTACTACCGTTTAAAACAAGTTGATTTTGATGGCGATTTTGAGTATTCACCTGTTGTTTCGGTTGGTGGACAAAACATGAATAACAAGCTGGAGCTTTATCCAAACCCTGCTAATGACTTTATCAATTTGAGAAGCAGTATTGTAAATCAGGATTTGAAAAATATACAGCTTACACTCTATACAGTAGACGGACAGCTTATTAATGAAAACAACTACTCTTTTGAGTTACTCAATAATGAAATTTATATTTCTATTAATACTTTGAGTAAAGGGATTTACTTATTGGAAGCCAAATCCAATGACTTTACCGAAATAATCAGATTCATAAAGCAATAATCTAAAGATTTTAGCAACTATTGGTGAGCTTATATGTAGCCATTTGACTACTATCAGCTGAAAATGTTAATGACTCAATTCTTGTAAAACTACTAGTGAATTTTTTAATGTTTACTTAAGAAAATCCTTTAAAATAAAGTTTTTAAGAGTCGGGTGAGATAGGAAAAAAATAAGCGCTACCCATGCAAATGGATAGCGCTATTAACCTAATTGAACATGAAAACTTGCCGTTATATGTAACGACATTTATTAAACCATTAAAAGCAAGAATAGTTTAATACTCAATAATTTTAATCTATGCCATTACAAGAGAATCAAAAAGCACCTGTTTTCAGTCTTCCGTCAACATCAGGAAGCGATTTTAATTTAAAAGATTATTTAGGAGAGCCGATTATATTGTTCTTTTACCCGAAAGACTTTACTCCAGGTTGTACAAAGGAAGTTTGTGAATTCAGAGATGCTTTTGCAGAATTTCGTAACCTCGATGTTAAAGTACTAGGGATAAGTCAGGATTCAATTGAGTCTCATCACAAGTTTATCAAGCAACATAATTTACCTTTTGATCTTTTAACTGATAAAAATGGTAAAGTGGCAAAGCAATACAAAGCAACAATTCCTGTAATAGGAATGAATAGGAGAGTTACTTATCTCCTTGACAAAGAGCATAAAATAAAAGGAGTTTTCGAGAACATGTTCGCTGCGGGCAGGCATGTTGAAGCTATGCTGCAAAAATTATAAGTCTAATTTTCCTTGACTATTATTTCCGGGATGATCAGGTATTTTGATATTGGTACCTATTTCCTTGTTTAGCTTTTCAATAAATTTCACGGCTAATAGAGGTGATTCTTTTTCGATATTTTGGTGAATAAAGAAATACAAATTTTCTAAGCCCTGCTGTTTCCATTCCTTTATGCGCTTAATCCAATCATCTAATCGTGTATAATCTGAAGAATGGTTGGCACCTACATACCTCACAAAGGCAGTAGTATTGGTGAGTCTCATGTGCATAATATCCCTTCTGCCTGCAGAATCAACTATGATATTTGCTTTATTCTTTGATTCAAGTAATTGGTAAAGGTTTTCAGCAATGTCTGTATCATTAAACCAATCTGTATGCCTTAATTCTACAGCGAGAGGTAAATCTGCTGGCCAGTCGTTTAGAAATTTTTCCAGTCTTCTGATATTCTCATCTTTTGGCCCATAGTTGTCTATCATTTGCAAGAAGGCCATTCCAAACTTTGAATCAAATCCACTAATAGCAGCCAGGTAATCATCAAGGTATGAACCATAATCTTTTAACCTTTTCAAGTGACTTAAATAGCGAGGTACTTTTGGGAAGAACTTAAAATCATCAGGAGTTTTATCTTTCCAGACCTTTATTTGATCAGCATCGAAATTATAAAATGTAGCATTTAGCTCAATGGAATTGAACTGCTGTGAATAATAACTCAGTTCATCTTTGGTTCCTCTGGGATAAAAGCCTTTCAAATCTGCCTTATTCCATTTTGCGCAACCTACAAAAACCTCCTTCAAACCTGCCGTATTTTCACTCAATACCCTTTTTGTATCAGGATGGTCTTTAGGTAAAGTAAAATCAATTTCTTCAGGATTATCCGCGCTACCAAATTTCATTATAAAAGGATTAAGAGTTTTCCGTAAATTAAATTAGTAGAATTCAACGGGTTTGATTTATCTAATGTTTATTAAATTTTCTTGTTTCATTGTAACTTTTTACATTTGGGAGCGTAAGAATACCTTCGTGATGAATTTTAGAACCATAACGGCACTTGTTTTCTCCCTGTTGATGCTATCAACAAGTCTAGGAGCCGTTGTTTATCAACATTTTTGTGGTTCATCTCTCAAAGAACTTTCTTTAACAAAGATTGAAAAACATTGTAAAGCACATCAAACAGAGGGGATGTGTCATCATGAAACTGAAAAAGAAGGTTGCTGTAAAACAGAAAAGCAAAACCTGGATACTTCAGATAAAAATAAACCAACCTCTGAAAACTACGGCATTATAAAAAAGGGTAGCCAATTTGTTACTGTTTTTTATGTGCTTGTTCAGTATCTATTTACCAATCCATTTGAATCTTCAGGAAGTGCAGTTGTTGAGGTTTCACCCGACCCGCCTCCTTTACCCACTGATTCCCTCCATGTGAGGTATCAGCAATTTCTTATATGATATCCTAATCAATTTTATAAAGGCCATTTTACATGGCTTTTGGTGTTTCCCTACACTTAATTGATTATGAGATATTATCATGCTTAATAAAATTATAAAATATTTTCTTGAGAATAGGCTAGTTACTGTTCTCATACTTATTGGATTTATACTTTGGGGAGTTATTGTGGCTCCCTTCAATTGGAAGTTTGAGGTTTTACCTTCAGACCCTGTGCCTGTTGATGCCATTCCTGATATTGGTGAGAATCAGCAAATTGTTTTTACACAATGGTCTGGCAGGTCGCCTCAAGATATTGAAGATCAAATTTCCTATCCGCTTACCACCTATCTGCTAGGAATACCTGGTGTGAAATCCATTAGAAGTTCATCTATTTTCGGGTTTTCAAGTATCTACATCATTTTTGATGAAGAAACGGAGTTCTAATGGAGCAGGTCAAGAATACTGGAAAAGCTAAATTCAATCCCATCAGGATTGCTTCCCGATGGCGTGCAACCAACGCTAGGTCCGGATGCTACAGCATTAGGTCAGGTTTATTGGTACACCCTTGAGGGGAGAGATAAAGATGGCAATCCTACAGATGGTTGGGATTTGCATGAAATAAGATCAGTTCAGGATTTTTATGTGAAGTATGGCTTAAATGCTACTGAGGGTGTTTCAGAAGTTGCTTCCATTGGAGGATTTGTGCAAGAATACCAAATTGACGTAAACCCTGATGCCCTGCAGGCTTACAACATTCCTTTGCATAAAGTGATGAATGCGGTGAAAGATGCCAATAAGGATGCAGGTGCTAAAACCATTGAACTCAATCAAGCTGAGTACCTGGTGCGTGGGCTTGGATATGTTAAGTCTTTAGAAGATTTGGAGCAGGCTGTTGTTACTGTGGCCAATAATACGCCAATCAGGATAAAGGATGTTGCTCGTGTAAGTTTGGGCCCTGCCAGCAGAAGAGGTGTATTGGATAAAGATGGTGCTGAAGTGGTAGGTGGTGTGGTGGTTGCCAGATACGGAGCCAATCCTCTGAAGGTAATTAATAATGTAAAGGCCAAAATAAAAGAGATTGCTTCGGGCTTACCTAAAAAGACCTTAGCCGATGGTAGAGAAAGTCAGTTAACTATTGTTCCTTTTTATGATCGTTCTGAACTAATTTATGAGACATTAGGAACACTGGAAGAAGCCCTCTCGCTGGAAATTCTTATTTCAATTTTGGTTGTGATTGTAATGGTCTACAACTTGAGAGCCTCTTTATTGATATCCAGCATCTTACCTATTGCTGTGCTGATGGTCTTTATTGCCATGCGTTATTTTGGGGTTGATGCCAATATTGTAGCTTTATCAGGAATAGCCATTGCCATAGGTACTATGGTTGATCTTGGTATTATTCTCTCGGAAAATATCATTAAGCATTTAGAAGAATCGCCAGAGGATCAGCCTTTACTAACTACGGTTTACAAGGGATCAACTGAAGTAGCTACCGCAATTCTAACAGCTGTCGCCACTACTATTGTTAGCTTTATTCCTGTATTTACCATGCAGGCAGCCGAAGGTAAACTATTCGGACCATTGGCATTCACTAAAACCTTCGCACTTGTTGCGGCTCTGATAGTCACCTTACTAATTTTGCCAACCTTAGCCTATTGGTTTTTTGGATTTAACACTTCTCGCAGCAATAAGGGAACAAAAAGGGTATTTCATACTGCACTTGTTGTCTTAGGAATTATCTCCTTATACTATCATTTCTTTTGGGCTGGAATCATGCTGCTGCTATTTGGAATAATAGGATTCTCAAAGCAACTCTACAAAAGTGTACTTCAAGGTAATAAGTGGTATGTATGGTGCTATAATCATGCGGAATTACTAATAGCGACTGTAGGAGTTTTATGGCTGCTGGCGAACTATTGGCTTCCACTGGGTGCAGGAAATAGCCTATTGAGTAACATAACGTTTACAGCAATTCTTGTAGGACTTATTTTAGGAGCTTTTAGCCTGTTACAATATTACTATAAAACTATTTTAGGCTGGTGTCTGGCTCACAAAGCGGCTTTTCTTTTGATTCC
This sequence comes from Marivirga atlantica, assembly GCF_016734805.1. Taxonomy (GTDB): domain Bacteria; phylum Bacteroidota; class Bacteroidia; order Cytophagales; family Cyclobacteriaceae; genus Marivirga; species Marivirga atlantica. The sequence goes on along the minus strand of NZ_JAERQG010000004.1, from coordinate 316,398 downwards.
AGCACTTTTAATTCTAATAGCTTTAAATATTTGGCTTGGCTTCAATACGGTTTTTGGATTTATAGCTAAGGGTTTTGATAGTGTGAATATTGAAATCCGAAAAACAAGTTTGTGGTCGGGGCTTAGTGATTCTTTTCCGGGAGTAGGAGAAGAATTTATGCCCAGCCTTAATGAAGGTAGCTTTTTATTGATGCCAACTTCTATGCCGCACTCAGGTTTGCAATACAACCGTGAAGTATTGGGTCAGCTTGATATGATGGTAAGTAATATTCCGGAAGTAGAGCTCACCGTTGGTAAAATAGGTAGGGTTGAATCGGCTTTGGATCCTGCACCTATTTCTATGTTTGAAAATGTAATCAACTACAAACCTGAGTATAAGCTGGATGCAAAAGGGCATAAGCAAAGATTTGAGGTTGATGAAGAGGGGAATTATTTTTTGGAGGAAAGTAAGAAGGAGAGGGATGGAAGTAGGAAGTTAGACCAAAATAAATCATGGTACTTTAATGGGGAAGATACGCTTGAAATAACTGCCGATTTCCAACTTTTATCAGCTTTAGAACAGCAACTTATACCCGCTAGAAACGGGCAATATTACAGAAACTGGCGTCAGCAAATACAATCACCTGATGATATATGGAATGAAATTGTAAAAGTCACTAAGATTCCTGGTGTTACCTCGGCTCCTAAATTGCAGCCTATTGAAACAAGGCTGGTGATGTTACAAACCGGCATGCGCGCACCGATGGGAATAAAGGTTTATGGGCCTGATCTTAAGACTATACAAGATTTTGGCGTACAACTGGAAGAAAGACTAAAGCAAATACCTTCTGTTAAGAAAGAGACAGTATTTGCCGATAGAATTGTTGGTAAACCTTATTTACATCTCAATATTAATCGACAGGAAATTGCTCGTTATGGTTTGAGTATTGAAGATGTTCAGCAGGTTATAGAAACAGCTATTGGAGGTATGAAACTCACCACCACAGTTGAAGGTCGTGAGCGCTACCCTGTAAGGGTTCGTTATCCTCGTGAGCTTAGAAATGACCCTGAAAGTTTAGTGAAAGTTTTGGTACCAACTCCTTTAGGCGCTCAGATTCCGTTGGGGCAATTGGTTGATTTGGATTACGTAAAAGGGCCTCAGGCTATCAAAAGTGAGGAGACATTTTTAGTGGGATATGTACTCTTCGATAAAAATGACGGTTATTCAGAGGTAAGCGTTGTCAATGAGGCTCAAACTGCTATCGAAGGACAGATAGCCAGAGGAGAATTAATAGTTCCTTCAGGCGTGAGCTACAAATTTTCAGGCAGCTATGAGAACCAGGTGAGGGCTGAAAAAAGACTTTCACTAATTGTTCCGGTCGTTTTAATCATAGTTTTTCTCATCCTCTACTTCCAGTTTAAATCAGTAAGTACATCACTTATGATTTTCACTGGTATAGCAATGGCTTTTACCGGAGGCTTTATAATGATTTGGTTTTACAATCAGGAGTGGTTTTTAAACTTCTCCCTGCTGGGAATAGATTTCAGAGATCTTTTTCAGATAAGAACCATCAATTTAAGCGTAGCTGTTTGGGTTGGTTTTATCGCACTTTTTGGAATTGCTACTGATGATGGTGTTTTAATAGGAACTTATCTCGACCAAAGCTTCAAAAGAAACGCAACAAATAACATTCAGAATATTAGAGCTGCTGTAGTAGAAGCAGGTGCCAGAAGAATAAGACCTGCTGCTATGACTTCAGCTACTACTATTATTGCGCTACTGCCGGTCTTAACTTCCTCCGGTAAGGGTTCGGATATCATGATTCCCATGGCTATACCTGCCTTTGGGGGCATGTTGGTAGCAGCTATTACCTATTTTATTGTGCCGGTACTGTATTGTATGAGAGAAGAATTTCAACAAAAAAGAAAACAGGATTAAAGATGAGATATATCATTACGCTATCAATATTGATACTGACTGGATGCACCAGTCAGGAAAATGGGCAGGCAATATCAGTTAAAAGTATTGGTGCCCTACGGGAAATCATGCATCAGGGGAAGTATCAAGCCAGAGTGAAGCTTGATACGCTTGCAACGGAAGGATTATATGGTTTGGGTGCTTCTGATTCACTTTCTGGTGAAATCATGATGATGGATGGAAAAGTTTTTGAGGCTACAGTGCAGGATTCGCTGCCCTACATTCAAATCAATCCATCTGCTGAAGCCACTTTATTAGTGTATGCTAAAGTGGATAATTGGGATACAATTTCAGTACAAGCAGAAGCCGATATTGAGCAACTTATTGCAAAGCAAGCTTTTGATAAAGGAATAGAAGCTCCTTTTCCATTTATACTAATTGGGAAGCCTGAAGTGAGCTATCATATAATCAACTTTGATACTCAAAATGGTGATATGGCTCATCACAAAAATGGTGCTTATATCGGTAAAATTAAAAATGAGGCTGTGACGATTCTTGGCTTTTATGCTACAGATGCAAAAGGGGTCTACACCCATCATGACAGTAATTTACACATGCATGTTTTAAATGGACGTAAAACTCAAATGGGACACGTGGAGGATATTTCTTGGGGAGAAAATGATATTCAACTGTTAATTCCGAGAATATGAGAGCTATTTTTTCAATTTTACTTCAGCTTATTTCAAGCTTTAGCTTTGTAATCTACTTGACCTCTATCTTTTGCCTTCTAACCTCTAATAGCTTAGAGGCACAAAGTTTATCGGATTACCAAAAAATAGCAGCAGAAAATAACCCTGGTTTGCAGGCTGCCTACAAGCAGTTTGAAGCAGCATTGCAAAGTGTAAATCAACAAAATCGCCTGCCCGATCCAACAGTCTCAATGGGTTACTTTTTATCTCCCATAGAAACCAGAGTAGGTCCTCAACAGGCTAAGTTCTCTTTGACTCAGATGTTCCCCTGGTTTGGTAGCCTAAAGGCTCAGGGAAATGCAGCTGCACTTATGGCTGATGCTCAATATCAAACATTTCTGGAAGTAAGAAGTAAACTTTGCTTGCAAGTAGCGACAGCCTACTATCCTTTGTATGAGCTGAGAAGATGGCAAAGTATTGAAATAGAGAATATCGAGGTGCTGGAAGCTTATAAAGCAATTGCGCAGCATAAATTTGAAAATGGTGCCGGCACCATGGTAGATGTGCTGAGGGTAGATATTATGCTTCAGGATGCTCAAACCAATTTGGAGATACTTAAAAAAAAGGAAGATCCTTTGCAGGTAGCTTTCAATAACTTATTGAATAGAAAGGAAGATGTTGAGGTGCTTGTCTCAGATACATTGAAAGCCGATCTCATAAACATCCCTTTAACAAAGGATTCATTATTTATTGAAAACCCTGTGCTTGAATCCCTCGAATTCAAAGTGAAAGCGAGTAAGGCCAAAGCATTGGTGGCCCAAAAGCAGGGAATGCCTAAAATAGGTGTTGGACTAGACTATATGTTGGTGGGTAAAAGAACAGATGCAGGAGCACCAGCTAACAATGGAAAGGATGCACTGATGCCTATGGTATCTATTAGCCTGCCCATTTTTCGAAGGAAGTATCATGCTGCCCGTAAAGAAGCCGAGTTGATGCAAGAAAGCTACACCCTTCAAAAAAAGGATTACCGTAATCAACTGAGCAGCAACTATGAATTGGCTCTATTTGAATTAAAACAGCAAGTTGATTATATCAATTTATACGATAGACAAATAGCCGAAAGCAAGCAGATGCTGACGCTATTGTTATCAGCTTATGGTAATGCAGGACAGGACTTTGAAGAAGTGCTGCGTGTACAACAAAAACTGCTTAAATATCAAAAACAAATGGCTACAGCCCTAAAGGTATATCATATTAAAATGGCGGAATTGAATTACCTCACCGCTTCAAATTAAATAATTACAGAGATGAAGATAAATAAGAATTCACTATTCGTGCTCATCCTGACTTTACTAGTCGGATTATTTCTGGGTTGGTTGATTTTTGGAGGCAATACTGATAAAAATACCGATCAACAGCAGCATGAAACAGATCTGGCTAAGGAAACTATTTGGACCTGTGCTATGCATCCTCAAATTAGGCAGTCTGAGCCGGGTGATTGCCCCATTTGCGGCATGGAATTAATTCCACTAGCTGATGCCGAGCAGGATGAACTGAATCCTGATGCGGTAAACATGTCAGCAACGGCAATGCAGTTGGCCAATGTAAGAACCGATGTTGTAGGTACGATGATTCCCATAAAACACATCCGGCTAAATGGTAAGGTGCAAGTAGATGAGCGCACATTAGCCTCACAAGCAAGCCATATACCTGGAAGAATCGAAGAGTTGAAGGTAAACTTCACCGGAGAGCATGTGCATAAAGGTGAGATTCTTGCCTATGTGTATTCACCAGAATTGGTGACCGCACAAGAGGAACTTTTCGAAGCTCAAAAAATAAAAGAGACACAGCCAGGCTTGTTCAAGGCTGCGCGAAACAAATTGAAAAGTTGGAAACTTACTGATGTGCAAATAGACCAAATTGTATCCAAAGGAACTGCCACTGAGAATTTTCCGGTAAGAGCAGAAGTTTCTGGCTATGTTGTCGAAAAGTTGGTGAATGAAGGGGATTATCTGAAAAAGGGAGAGATAATCTATCGCATAGCTGATTTATCGCGCCTCTGGGTGTTGTTTGATATTTATGAGTCAGACATGCAATGGGTAAAAGAAGGGGAGGACATTACCTTTAGGGTGCAATCTCTTCCTGGTGAAAGCTTTTCAGGAATGATCAGCTATGTGGACCCTATCATTGATCCGGTCACTAGAGTAGCAAAAGCGCGTGTTGTTGTTCAGAACAAAGCACATCAATTGAAACCTGAAATGTTTGTAACTGGTGAGTTGGAAGCTTCTTTAAGGGAGGGGAAATCTCAATTAGTGATACCTAAGTCGGCAGTGATGTGGACAGGTAAACGATCCGTAGCCTATGTGAAGCAATCGTCCGATCGAGGGGTGAATTTTAGCATGCGTGAGTTAGTGCTTGGACCTAGTTTGGGAGATAGCTATATCATCAAAAGTGGTTTGGAAGCAGGTGAAGAAATTGCAGTGAATGGAACCTTTAGTATTGACGCTGCCGCGCAGTTGGCAGGCAAAGCTAGTATGATGAATCGTGAGCAACCTCAACATTATAGCTTAAGTGAAGTAGCTAAAAATAAGCTCTCGGCTATTCTTAATGCTTATTTAGAGGTGAAAAATAGTCTTGTGAAAGATGATTTTCAGATGGCCCAAAAGAATGCCGCTGCGCTGGAAAAGCATATCAAGCAGGTGCCTATGCATGCCTTTGATCATGATGCCCATCAAGTCTGGATGAAATTTAAGAAGCCTTTGGAAGGAGATGCACTTAGTCTTTCAAAGGCAAAGGACATGACAAGGGCTCGCCATTTTTTTATTACACTTTCTGATCAAATGATTGACCTTTTGAAAACACTTCAATGGAGTGATAACAAGATTTATGTACAGCATTGCCCTATGGCCGATCACAATAAGGGGGCCGACTGGTTGAGTGCGGAGAGTGAAATAAGAAACCCCTATTTTGGAGCTTCTATGCTTACATGCGGAGAGGTAACTGCTGAATTATAAGAGAAACCATCAAAGTATTGACGTTAAGATTCTAGCGCATAAAAGGATAATGAAAAAGGCAAAGGAAAATAAAGGCGAAATCACAATCAAGAATATGGTGTGTGATCGATGCATTGCTACAGTAGAAAGTAGCTTAAAGCAACTTGGTGCAGAAGATGTTGAGGTGAAACTTGGCATGGCACGATATAGCAATTCCTTAGATTTGAAAGAAGTTGAAAATACCCTGGCAGCGCATGGATTTGAATTGATCAAGAATGCGCAAGAGGTACTGATGGAACAAGTGAAAATCTTTTTACAATCCTTGCTCAATCAATTGCCACTTACCTTAGACGATAAACTCTCCAACTTATTAGCCAGGCAATTTGCTGTGAGTTATCCTAATTTGAGCAAATTGTTTTCGCAGCACGAAGGAATTACTATTGAGCGTTATTTTCTTTTGCTTAAGGTAGAAAAGGCTAAGGAACTTATTCAATATGGTCGCCTAAACTTCACTGAAATTGCCCAACAATTGGATTATGCACATGTGAATCATTTCTCCAAACAATTCAAATCCTTTGTAGGCATGAGTTTAAGTGATTATAAAGGGCAAGAAGTAACCAGGCGAAGGGGCATTGACAAAATTGTATAGCTTTTAATTAAAATTGTGTAGATACATCTACATTGGGTCGCTTAATTTTATTATAAAATAAGAAGCAATGGAAAAAACTTATAAAGTTTCTGGAATGACCTGCAACGGCTGTAGAGAGCATGTTGAGAAAAGTATTGCTCAGTTGAGCGAGGTGGAAGAGGTAAGCGTAAACCTTGACAATAAGGAAGCTGTAATTAGTTCAGAACAAGAAATTCCAATTTCCAAACTGCATGAAGTGGTACAGGGTGATAATGATAGATACGATATTCATATTCCTGGTAAAGAGCCTGATGAGCTAGTACCTTTTCCTGCTATTAAAAAGAAAAAGCCTACTCCAGGTGCTACCTATTATTGTCCCATGCATTGCGAGGGCGATAAAACGTATAACCAGCCTGGCGATTGCCCTGTTTGCGGAATGGATCTAGTGGAAGAGGCAAATAGCAGTGCCAATTCTCAAACAGAATATACCTGTCCCATGCATCCAGAGGTGGTACAGCAAGGTCCTGGTAGCTGTCCTAAATGTGGTATGGACCTGGTGCCCAAAGAGCCAGAGCTGAAAGAGGAAAATACAACCTATAAAAACCTGCTTCACAAATTCTTTTGGGCAGTAGGCTTTACTCTGCCTGTCTTCTTGATAGCCATGTCAGAAATGATACCCAGCAATCCTTTATACAACATATTGGATTTGAAATATTGGAATTGGATTCAATTTGGCTTGTCGCTGCCAGTGGTGTTTTATGCTACCTGGATGTTCTTCGAAAGAGCCTATCGTTCCATCATCAGCTGGAATCTAAATATGTTTACCCTTATTGGTATAGGAGCAGGTGTAGCCTGGTTATTTAGTGTAGTAGGTATGCTCTTTCCTCAAATTTTTCCGGCACAGTTTACTACTGAAACAGGAACAGTACACGTTTATTTCGAGGCCACTACGGTAATCCTTACCCTGGTGCTTTTAGGGCAACTTTTAGAAGCCAGAGCCCACAACAAGACTAATTCCGCAGTGAAAGAATTGCTTAAATTAGCCCCTAATAAGGCAGTACGAATCAAAAATGGTAAAGAAGAAGTTGTTGCCATTAATGATATTGCTAAAGGGGATTTGCTTAGAGTAAAGCCTGGAGAAAAAATTCCTGTAGATGGTGTTTTGGAAGAGGGAGAAAGCAGTGTGGACGAATCAATGATTACTGGTGAGCCACTGCCCGTGACTAAAGAAGTTGGGGACAAACTAAGTGCAGGCACTATTAATGGTCATCAGTCATTTACCATGAAGGCTGAAAAGGTAGGAGCAGACACCTTGCTGTCTCAGATAATAGAAATGGTGAATAAAGCCAGCAGAAGTAGGGCGCCAATTCAGAAATTAGCAGATAAAATTTCAGCTTATTTTGTGCCGATAGTAGTGTTAGTTTCCATTATTACCTTTGTTCTTTGGGTGATTTTTGGTCCTGAACCTCGTTTCGTCTACGCCTTTGTCAATGCAATTGCAGTGTTAATTATTGCTTGTCCTTGTGCCTTAGGACTCGCTACTCCTATGTCTGTAATGGTAGGTGTGGGCAAGGGTGCGCAGCAAGGTGTATTAATCAAAGATGCCGAATCATTGGAAACACTCAATAAAATAGATGTGCTGGTGGTCGATAAAACCGGTACCCTAACTGAAGGTAAGCCCTCAGTGGAGGGTGTGGTGTCGGTTAAAGAAAATTATAGCGAACAAAAGGCAACAAAATATATCGCCTCACTTAATCAAAGAAGTGAACACCCATTAGCCGAAGCCACAGTAGCTTTTGCCCATGAGCTGAAGGTCGATCTTTTGGAGGTTAATGATTTTAAGGCACATGGTGGAAAGGGCGTTTCTGGAATGCTAGAAGGTAAAAAAGTAGCACTTGGTAATGAGCGCATGATGCAAGATGTTCAAGCTGAAATTAGCCAGGAGGTACGGGGAAAAGGAGTGGAGGCACAAAAATCTGGTAAAACAGTAAGCTATCTTGCAGTTGACAGTCAGATTGTAGCCTATATAGTGATTGGAGATGCTATCAAGCAGAACAGTAAAAAGGCCATTGCCGATTTGCAGCATCATGGCATTGATGTCATAATGCTTACAGGAGATAGTGAAAATACGGCAGCCGCGGTGGCTAAAAACTTAGGTTTGTCTGACTTTAGAGCGGGCATGTTACCAGAAGATAAGCTAGAGGAGGTCAAAAAATTGCAGGAAGCAGGTAAAAAGGTAGCTATGGCAGGTGATGGTATCAACGATTCACCGGCTTTGGCGCAAAGTGAGGTGGGTATTGCCATGGGCACTGGCACTGATGTAGCGATACAAAGTGCAGGCATTACTCTGGTAAAAGGTGACTTGGACGGCATTGTGAAAGCCTTTCACCTAAGCGATGCCGTGATGGGCAATATCAAACAAAATCTTTTCTTTGCTCTTGTTTATAATACGATAGGTATTCCAATTGCAGGTGGATTACTCTTCCCATTCTTCGGAATCTTGCTAAGTCCAATGCTGGCGGCTGCAGCCATGAGCTTAAGTTCTGTCAGCGTAATTGGAAATGCCTTAAGATTAAGAAGCGTGAGGCTGTAAATTGGAGCAAATACCAACATCAGAAATATAATTTTTTAACCAGAATATCTTTTATGGATAATTTTTTAACCAAATGGGGTGAAGCTGCAAATACCACAGCAGGCTTTTTCTGGATGGCACTTTGGGCTTTTATATTGGGCTACGCTATTAGTAGCATGATCCAAATTTTTGTAACCGAAGAACGCATGCAAAAAACGATGGGAGGCGAGGGAGCTAAGCCCGTTTTTTTAGGAACCTTTTTTGGGTTTATTAGTAGCTCTTGTTCCTTTTCAGCATTGGCTTCGGCTAAGTCATTATTTCAAAAGGGAGCCAGTTTTGTTTCTTCTATCGCCTTCTTGCTGGCATCAACCAATTTGGTTATTGAGCTGGGCATTGTAATCTCTATATTCTTAGGATGGCAATTTGTAGTGGGTGAATACGTGGGTGGTATTATTTTGATCTTGAGCAGTTGGTTGCTTATTAAGCTTATTAAGCCGCAAAAACTCATTAAGCAAGCCAGAGAAAATCTAGGCAAGGCTGATGAAAGTGATTCGGATGATAAGAGCTTTATAGAAAAAATAAAGTCCGAAAAGGAATGGGCAAAAGTAGGTAAGCAATACTTTATGGAGTGGAAAATGGTGTGGAAGGATGTCACCGTTGGGTTTACCATAGCTGGTATTGTAGCTGCCTTTGTGCCTGATAGTTTTTTTGAGACTTTGTTTATCAATACGGCAGAAGGTCAATCATCTTTCAGCTTTTTTACTTTACTAGAGCATATAGTTGTGGGGCCAGTTGCAGCTTTTTTGACATTCATTGGTTCAATGGGTAACATCCCTTTAGCGGCTCTTTTATTTGGTAAGGGAGTTAGTTTTGCAGGTGTAATGGCATTTATTTTTAGTGATTTGGTGGTTTTTCCTGTATTAAGGATTAATGCCAAGTACTATGGATGGAAGATGTCATTCTTCATCCTATTCTTATTATTCACATCTCTGATTGGAGCTTCGCTGCTATTGCATTATGGTTTAGATGCAATTGATATATTACCTGCGGCAAAAGCTGTAAATATTGCTGGGCAGGAACATTTTAAAATTGATTATACCTTTTTTATGAACATTGCTTTTCTCATTATATCAGGTGTATTGATTTACTTTGGCTTTGTAAAAGGTAAGGAGGTTATGCACCATAAAGAGATGGCACCCAAAAGTCCCGCTCTTGAAAGCACTTTAAAGTATCTGGCTTTTATAGCTTATGCATGGATAGCAGGTGGGCTTATTATTCATTATTTTTACATTTAAATTGATAAAACAAAAAACCAAATAAACATGAAGACTAAAATATTTACTACACTTCTCGCTGCGGCATTTATAGTTCAGGCTTGTGACACAAAAAAGCAGGCAAATGATGAACATGCCCATCATGATAAGGCAGAAATGCATGATGGTGAGCATATGCATGGGGAGGGCCAGGCTCATGCTCATGCTGAAGAAATGAATCCGGATAAAATGGAAGCATCAACAGTGAGTAAAGAGCAGCTTGAAAGTATGCTATCGTCTTATTTCAGTTTAAAAGACGCTTTGGTTAATACCAGCGCTGAAGAGGCTAAAAAAGCTGCTTCTGATTTAGTGAAAAATTTGACTGACGAAATGAGTAACTTAAAATCTCTGGTTTCGGGTATGCAACAAAAGGAAGATGTTGAAGCCATCAGAGCGGATTTTGAAAAGCTTAGCAGTTCAATGTATAATGTAGTAAAGGCTAATGCTGATAAAGTAGAAGGAGCTGTGTATAAACAATATTGCCCTATGGCATTTAATAATAAAGGAGCTTTTTGGTTAAGTCAGGAAGAAACGATTATGAACCCGTACTTTGGCGATAAAATGTTGAAATGCGGTAAAGTACAGGAAGAGCTTTAAGCTATATAAGTAGCCTAATGTCAAGTATGTGACTTATTGCTCTTTATTGAATAACAATTTAGTAACAAAAAGCTTTATCTTTGCGTTTCCTTGACATAGAATAGAAATAGATAATTTAAAAGAGATGGCAAAAACAATAGAAATTACTGATAGCAATTTTGAAGAAATTATAAAATCAGAAACTCCTGTATTGGTTGACTTCTGGGCAGAGTGGTGTGGACCATGTAAAATGATTGGCCCTGTAGTGGAAGAATTAGCAGGTGAGTACGATGGAAAAGCTGTTATAGGTAAAGTTAACGTAGATGAAAATCCTAACGTTTCTGCTAAGTTTGGTATCAGAAGTATCCCTACCTTATTAGTATTTAAAGGTGGTGAAATTGTTGATAAGCAAATTGGTGCAGTTCCTAAGCAGGTTTTAGCTGACAAGCTGGAAGCACAAATGGCTTAATAAAAAACATAATATAAAAAGTAGAAAGCCTTCCAATAGCTATTGGAAGGCTTTTTTTGTCTCTGTTTTTAAAGGTAGATCCGTAGAAATCTGTTTTTTGTATAAAACGCTCTTGCCACTTGATATATGCTCTCACTCACTGGCAAGTGACGTAGAATATGCATCTCATTAATCAATCTCAGCCTCTTTCTTGGGTACTTGTGTTTTCACAATAAAAACCCCTATAGCTGATAGAATGGCCGCCATAACAAAAGGAACAGCATAGCCAAATTTAATAGCATAGCCTGATACAAAAGACCCCAATGAAATGCCTAAGCCAAAAGCCATAGTCACCACTGCAAGTTGCGAACCTCGTTGACCTTCCTCAGCCAAGTCTCCTGCCAGTGCCAATGAGGGCGCAAAAACCATTGCGGCACTTATGCCTTGTAATGCTCTGGCAACTATTAATTGCCACGATTCGGTTACAAATCCTTCCAATAGAATGATAGGTATTAAACCTATTAACCCTATAATGATAAATATTCTTCTCCCATATTTATCACTGGCATTTCCTATTATTGGTTGTGTCACCGCCAGCATGGCAATTAAAGCACTAAACTGAATGGAAAACATAAAAGCTCCTTGCGAAAGCTTTTCATTAATGGCAGTTTCTATAGGCGCCAATAAAGAGAAGCCAAAACTCATTATCAGTGTCGCCAGCGCCAGGGCAAAAATAGGATCGAGAAAATAACCCTTCCTTTCAGTAAGGAGATTGATTTTCATTTTTTTAGTGCTGGGCTTAGTGTTGTCAGGATCAGAAACAAAAAAGCCAACTAGCAAAGCACTGACCAATGCTGCCAATGAGGCTACCCCAAAGGAGGCGGTAAAACCATCAATTTCTCCAATCAAAGGTAAGTGATAAGGTCCGCCTTCAGTTAAAATGCCACTTAGTAAAGGCCCCACACCAAAACCCACTAAACGAAATGAATTGTAGATACCGGTATTTTTACCTCTATTTCCCTTATTGCTTAATTCGGTAATCAAGGCTAAACTCGCTGTTATGGTAAATGCAGCAGCAATACCTTGAGCAGTTCGTATGATCAATAAAAGAATATATGAATCAGCTATCGAATAAGAATAATTAGCGACTGTAAAGAGGGCTAATCCAATCACTACGAACAACTTTCTTTTGCCTACTTTATCAGATAATCTACCTGTAAAAGGCTGGGCAATGGAGGTGATAAGTCCGAATAAGCCAAGGATGATCCCTGTAATAAATGTTTTAGAAAGGCCCATAGCATCTCCTTCTACACCTTTGCTTGCAATGTAAAGTGGAAGAACAACTATTAGAAAGGAATTACCAAAGGCATCAGCCATTCTGGCAACTCCCAAAAGTATAACCCTGCTATCATAACCAAACAGGCTTTTGTCTTTAATATTTATCAAATGAAATGTTTTATGACTTTTAAAAAAGGTACGGAACTATACAATGCCTAACTCAAAATGGCATTTCATACAAACAGATGATTCATCTTATAGTTTGATTTTTTGAAAAGAGAGTAAGAAATAGAGTGAAAGAAGCCTAAAAACCTACAGTAAATCCTGTGCCAAAGATTAACCCTCCTGGAGCTAGTATTTCTAACACTTGTTGAGAGGTAACAGATAGAGATGTGCCATCTTTTACATTCCATGGTTGCTGTTCGAAGGGGACAGCATATCCTAAATTAATATAAAAAGTGCCATTATTACCTACTTTAAAGTTATACCCGGCTTTAATGTTTAAAGTAAAGGCACCGTAAAACTTCATATCAAGTTCTCTAATATCACCATTTGCTGTCTCCAGTTCAAGCAGTATATTATTCACTCCTGATGAATTGGCTACACCTAAGCCAAAAGTAAAGCCCTTATCATACCCTCGGTCATAACGTAAACCAATAGAGGACCTGTAGCCCCAAGTACTTAAGCCTAAACCTGCTTGAATGAAAAGCTTATTTTGAACTCTGTAATTTATCGATCCTCCCAAAAGCCCAGTATAACTGTTAGTGCCGGTACCAATTCCTAAGTAGAGTACGGGTAAGTCGTTAGTTGAAAATTCCTCCTCTTCATAATAATTACCAGACTGTGCGTTCAGCTGAAGTGAAACGGCAAGAATGGCTAAGAGAAGTAGTACTTTTTTCATGTCACAAATATAGCATCAGTTTTAAAAATAGTATTTAACTGGAAGTATAAATCTAAATGGATTTTGGATTTGATGAATTTAAGAACCTATAAACTCACAACCCCAAAGTAAGGAGATCCTTCACTTTATGATAGGTAAGGGCTACTTTGATGCATTCTTGCAATTGTTCTTCAGGTAATTCATCATTCAATTTAAACAGAATAGCTCTGTTACCTTCATAGGTGAATAGGTCTCCATAAACGGTTTTGAAAGTGTTGATCAATCGGCTGTTGCATTGAAAGTACATGGCATATTCATCAGGCGTTTTTGGTTTCCAGTCCATCCGTAAAGTACTCCCAATGCTGGTGATAAAGCTGGGCTCACCCCATTTGAGCTCAATATTCAACTTCTTTATTTCATCAAGTTCTTGAGCTACTGAAATAACCATTTCACGAAGTTTGAGCATTTTTTCTTTTATATGGGAAGGATAAGCTGCGAATACTTGATCCGCAGCTTTTGATGATTTTACAATTAAATTCTTCATATACTTTGCTTCAGTCACTTCACAGCAACATAGAAATCAACTTCTGCATTATTCTTATCCTGAGCTTTTTCACCAAAGACCTCAAAATCGGCTGTATACTTTCTATCCAGGTTCATCTCAAAAATAGAATTCCAATGGTTTACTATGAGGCCATTCATTAAATCACCTTTGGCTGTTGTTTTCACATAATCTCCACCTGAAAAGCTTTTACCCAACATTCCTTCCGGAATGTTGTCTAGAGAATGCACTTTGCAGCCCAGAATGGCGGTATAGGGCTGTGTATAATCTCCTTCATATTCGGTGTAAAGTGAGTAAATAGTATCATCTACTTTATTAGGAATCTGTGTGATCAGGTTCTTTTCGAGAAACTCACCCCAGAGTGCTGCTATCTGTTCGCTGGCTAGGTCATTTTTGTTTGTTGTTCTTACACTGATTCCAATAATTTGGAAAGGATCAATTTTTACTTTTTGCATAACTTTTACATGTTGTTTTATGCAAAAGTATCTGAGGTTGGTGTCATAGGTATGTCAGCATGCTTTTGCCATTTTTCACGGCATTGCTTAAAATATTCATCAAGTGTTAGGTCATGTTTTTCAAAAGTGTCCGCAGTTATTTCTAAATGCTTTATTCTATCTAGTCTAAAGTATCGGAAATCTTGCCTTTTTCTGCAGTAGGCTATCAACACCCAATTATCATGAGTGGTAAGCAGGGCAAAGGGTTCTATGGTGCGTTCGCTTGGCATTCCTTTTTCATCTTCATATTGAATACACACCACTTGCCTGTGGATGATACTCTTTTGAAGGATTAACAGGTTATTACTCGTTTTTTCTTCTGCCGGATTATTCCGGATTTGTAACCTGTCAACAATTTGTGGTTCATCATCTTTTTGATGAGATTTTAAAACTGCTTTAATTTTAGTGATGGCCTGCTGATGGCTTTCTGAAAATGACTTGTCCTTATTTTTGCTGATAAGCTTTTCAGCAATGATAAGTGCGTTGGCTTCATCTTCAGTAAAAGAAACTGGTGGCAATCTGTAGCCATCAACAATAGAATAACCTCGACCTTCTTCTGCTATGATAGGAATTCCTGAAGCTTCCAGCGTTCTAATATCACGGTAAATGGTGCGCAGACTTACGCTGTGCTTTTCAGCCATTTCATTGGCCGTAATCCATTTTTTGGATTGCAAATGAGTAAGTATGGAAGTAAGTCTGACTAATCTGGGTTTGTCCTTTGCCATATCTTCAGATTTTCTAATACAATATACAATCTTTTAGCTATTAGACTTAATATTCAAACTTCCATCTTCCATACTTCTAACTTCCAAAAAACAACCTTTCCAATCTCAACTTAATCTCCTATTTTTGCTGCCTATGCAAGCATTAAAGGAAACCAACTTCAATTTACCTGGTCAACAACATTTCTATCGAGGGAAAGTAAGAGATGTTTATACCACAGCCGATAAGCTAGTGATGGTAGCTTCCGATAGGCTTTCAGCTTTTGATGTGGTTTTGCCAAGGGCCATTCCATTTAAAGGACAGGTGCTTAATCAGATTGCATTAAGAAATTTGCAGGCAACAAAAGATATTGTGCCTAACTGGTTGCAGAGCAGCCCTGATCCGAATGTGAGTATTGGCTTGAAATGTGAGCCTTTTCCGGTGGAAATGGTCATCAGGGGTTATCTGGCCGGTCATGCATGGCGTGAGTATAAAGCAGGAAAAAGAACGTTATGTGGTGTGCCATTGGCGGAAGGTTTAAAGGAAAACGACAAGCTACCTC
The DNA here is from genome assembly GCF_016734805.1 of Marivirga atlantica. Lineage (GTDB taxonomy): Bacteria > Bacteroidota > Bacteroidia > Cytophagales > Cyclobacteriaceae > Marivirga > Marivirga atlantica. The sequence continues at coordinate 300,804 of NZ_JAERQG010000004.1, read as the reverse complement.
AGCCTATCATCACCCCAACAACCAAAGCCCATGAAGGGCACGATGAAGATATTTCGCGAGAAGAAATATTAGCACAAGGCTTAGTGAGTGAAGAAGATTACGTGAAGCTTGAAAATTACACTTTTGAGCTTTTTAATAAGGGGACTGAAATGGCAGCCGAACAAGGATTGATTTTGGTAGATACCAAATATGAGTTTGGCAAGCATAATGGTGAAATCTATCTGATAGACGAGATACATACCCCTGATTCGTCAAGATTTTTTTATAAAGATACCTATCGGGAAAACCAGCTGCATGGCAATAAGCAAAAACAATTGAGCAAAGAGTTCGTAAGAGAATGGCTGATAGAGAATGGTTTTCAAGGCAAGGAGGGGCAGCAAATACCTGAAATGACTGATGAGAAGGTAAGTGAAATTTCAAACCGCTATATTGAGCTTTTTGAGAAAGTAACGGGTAGTAATTTTACTCCAAGAGACTATGATAATGTTCAAGAGAACATTGAGCAAAATATTCTCAAAAACATTAAATAAAAACGAAGTGTTAGGTAAAATTAGCAAACGCTAATAACGGTGAAACCTCAAATTATAAATAATAAGGAATCATTGGTGATTCCATTTAATAAATAGAAATAAACAATCGTACATGAAATACTCAATTGATAAAGACGAAAAATACTCATTACTGAAAATAAAAGAAGAGAAGTTAGACTCTTCAGTTTCATCAGAGCTTAAGTCAGATTTAATTACTATGCAGGCGGAAGGTGTTCCAAATGTAATTGTTGACCTTTCTGAAGTAAAATATATCGATTCATCAGGTTTAAGTGCCTTATTAGTAGGTAACAGGGTTTTTGGTGAAGCAGGCGGTACTTTTATTATTGCTGCTCCATCTGAGCATACTGAAAAATTGATCAAGATTTCTCAGTTAGACAAAGTGTTGGATATACTTCCTACAGCACACGAGGCTATTGAGTCTGTATTTATGCATGAGTTGGAGAAAGGTTTAAGTGAAGAAGAGGATTCTGAGGAGGACTAAACTTGCCTTTTGAAGTTCAAATATTAGGCTCAAACTCTGCTGCTCCCGCCCATGGCAGGCATCATACTTCACAGAGTGTGCGCATTCAAAACTACCAGTTTTTGATCGACTGTGGAGAATCGGCACAACTCCAAATGAAACGATATGGAGTAAAGAAAAATCGTTTGAGCCATATTTTTATCAGCCACCTGCATGGTGATCATTTTCTTGGCCTTATGGGCTTACTTTCCACTATGCATCTTAATGGGCGCAAACACGAGCTTACAGTTTATGGCCCAATCGGTTTGGCTGATATCATTACTATCCAGCTAAAATATTCGAATACTCGACTAAGCTATCCGCTCAATTTTGTTGAGCTGCGGAGTGAGCAATCTGAACTCATTCTTGACAATAAGGTCGTTTCAGTCTTCACCATTCCGCTTAAGCATAAAATACAGTGCAATGGTTTTTTATTTAAAGAGAAGCCAAAGCCGAGAAAACTCATCAAGGAAAAGATTGAAAGCGTAGATTTAAAAATTGCTGAAATCAATAGCTTAAAAAACGGAGAAGATGTATTGGATGAGGATGGAAAGCTGAAATACAGTATTGCAGAGTTCACCTTACCTCCAAGAAAAAGCAGAAGTTATGCCTTCTGTTCTGATACCATCTACAATGAAGAAATAATTCCACTCATTAAGGATGTGGATTTACTCTATCACGAATCCACTTTTTTACATGAACTGATTGATAGAGCTAAGCAAACATTTCACACTACTGTTAAGCAAGCAGCTACTATTGCTAAAAAAGCTGATGTACATCGGTTAATTTTAGGCCATTTTTCTAATCGCTATAGGGAGCTTGAACCACTTTTAGCGGAAGCCAGATCTGAATTTAAAGAGTCATATCTGGGTGAGGAAGGATTAACCTTTTACGTGGAGGATTAAAAAATGGAAGTACAGGAACAAAAGGATATCATCCAAAGGAAAAAGAGAAACCTTTTTATAGTGCTTTCAGGAATATTCTTGACCAATGCTTTGTTAGCTGAAATTTTGGGTGTTAAAATTTTCTCAGCTGAAAAAACACTAGGAATGGCACCTGCTCAGATCGAGTTATTTGGAGATTTCATACTGGATTTTAACCTCACTGCTGGAGTAATCATCTGGCCTATAGTTTTTGTTACAACAGACATTATCAATGAATATTTTGGTAAACAAGGGGTACGAAGGATAAGCTTTTTAACTGCTGGCTTTATTACCTATTCTTTTCTGGTGATTTATGGTGTTACTGTTTTAAGCCCTGCCGATTTCTGGATGGAAGTAAATAGTACTGATAATGTAGGAAATGCTTTTAACATCAATTTTGCCTATAAAACTATTTTTAGGCAAGGTTTGGGTATTATAATAGGATCTTTAACCGCCTTTTTGATTGGGCAGTTTTTAGATGTATTGGTTTTTCAAAGACTGAGAAAATATACAGGAGAAGGTAAAATATGGCTTCGGGCTACAGGCTCTACATTAGTAAGTCAGCTAATTGATAGTTTTGTAGTGCTATTTATAGCTTTCTACGTATTTGGCAATTGGACTTTAGAACAAATGCTATCAGTTGGTATTATTAATTACATATACAAAGGAGCTTTAGCCATTCTATTAACACCTTTGCTTTACGTGGCTCATTATTTCATAGATAATTATTTAGGCAAAGACAGTGCTAATGAAATGGCTGAAGAAGCGGCTGATAGCGATTTCTTTTAAGCCTCTCTGAATATATTATCACAAATAATAGCCGTAGCCATAGCGGCATTTAATGATTCCGCTCCTCCTAATTTTGGAATGGTAATAGGATGTTCAATAAACGATAAAAGTGTCTCTCTTATGCCGTTCGATTCATTTCCAATTACTATATAAGCCTCTTTATCAAACTTTGTCTTATGGATATTATCGCCATTGAGTAAAGCGCCATATACGGCTATGCCACTTTGTTCCTTGAAAAAACCTTCTAAATTTCTTCTGAAAACGTTAATCCTAAATATTGAGCCCATGGAAGCACTAATGGTTTTAGGATTAAAAAGCTCCGCAGTAGTTTCGGAACAAATAATGCTCTTTATGCCATACCAATCAGCTATCCTGATGATAGTACCTAAATTACCTGGGTCTCGAATATCATCCAAAACAAGTTGGATGCCTCTGCGTTCGTAAGTAGGTTCAGTAGGAATATGCACTACTGCTAATGCTTTGTCGTTGGATTTGAAACTCCCAAGACTCGCTAACTGCTTATCAGTAACCTCAATTGTTTCTGCGCCAGCTTTTGAAATAATCAGATGATTATCGCTCAGAAATTGTTCGCTGCCAAGAATTGTTTTTACTTTATAGGCTGAATTTAGCAACTCAAGGGTATTTTTCTCTCCTTCAACTATAAATAAGGCTTCTTTTTGCCTGAATTTCTTTAATTGGAGAGATTTAATGAACTTTGCATTATTCTTAGTAAGCACGTTTTCTGTAAGTATAAAATTGGTTAAACAAATTTATAAAATCACCTTCTTAGTTCTAATGGTGTCTTTATCTTCTTGTGTGGGTACTCGTTACCTTGAAGGAGATGAAAAGGTACTATTTAAGCAGAAAATAAAAGGTAATCAAAATATTTCTACTGAAAGATTAAATGACTTCTATACCCAAGAAGCCAACCGTAGACTCCTTTTGTTACCAATTTCGCCATATGTAGCTTTTTATGAGATAGGTTCTAAAAATTATAATCAGGATTCAGTAGTTGCTGAGCTGGAAAGAACAAGAGAAGAATTAGATGCTGCCATAAAGAAGGCAAGAGAAAATGACAAAAGCGGAAAGGCCAAACGGCTAGAAAGAAAGCTTAACAGAAAGGAGGATAAGCTCAGTAAGAAAATTAATGAAGGTAATTTATTAATGAGGTGGGGTGAACCCTTAGCGGTTTATGATACCACTTCATCTCAAAGAACCCAGGAGCAGATTGAGCTATTTGTAAAGTCAAAAGGTTACTTTGATGCCATTGTAACTTATGATACCGAGTTAAAAGGGCTAAATAAAAAACGTGTGCTGGTTACCTATAAAGTTCAGGAAGGTACACCTCATTTTATAGATACTATCTTTTATAATGCCGGACAGGACACAACCATTCAAAAGCTGCTTGTCGAAAACAGAAACGAGAGCATACTCACAGAAGGGCAGAAATATGATCAGGCCGGACTTAGTGCTGAACGAGAAAGAATAGAAATTCTACTCAAGAATAATGGCTATTATGCTTTTACAAGGCAGTTTGTGGAATTTAACGTTTATCAGTCGCCAGATACCAATAACCTTCAATTAGAGGTACTTATCAATAAGCCTGTTAATAAAAGTGTACATAAGCAGTTTAAAATAGATAAGGTAAATTTTACAACTGATGTAAATAGCGCCTATGGTTCTGGGAAAAGAAATGAAGAAGTTTTTAACCGAATAAACTACTATTACTATAAGCCAGCATATAAAAAGAAAATCCTAGATCAGAGGGTTTTTATTAGGCCCAATCAATTATACAGCTTAAACAGTACTTTCAACACACAGCGGCAGCTTGGTAACCTGGATATGTTCCGTTTTGTGAATGTAAAGTACGACACGGCAGGAGGTAATTTCATTGCCAATATTTTCACAAGTCCTCTGGATCAGTATCAGATTAGTAATGAAGTCGGGCTTAACGTAAATGTTTCTTATGGTTTCCCAGGCCCATTTTATAATGCTTCATTTAAGAATAGAAATCCTTTTGGAGGTATTGAAATCTTGGAGTTGTCAGGTAGGGTCGGTTTAGAAGGTGTGGCTAACTTTACTGATCAAACAGCTTTTGCTTATGCTACTGAAGCCAGATTAAATTTAACCTTAACATTTCCCCATTTCTTATTCCCATTAGGTAATGAGCTCAAATCAACCTTTGCTTTGCTAAACCCTAAAACCAAAACAGGTATAGGTTATAACTATACTGACAGGCCTGAATATGACAGGTCAAATTTTAATGCCTCTTTTGGCTATTCCTGGATGAATAGGAAGGACTGGATTTATGATCTCAGAGTAGCTGATTTAAACGTTATCCAATCTGATCTAACAGAAGCTTTCTCTAAAGAGTTAAGAAGACTCGATAGTGTAAGTAGTAGGGGTAGTCAACTTGAAAGGACATTTCGCCCATCTTTTGTATCAAGTAGTTTTATCAATATCGCCAAGAATTTTAATAACTATGGTACTGATAAAGAGCGAGCATCTTTTTTGAAGTACTACTTTGAAACAGGAGGTAACTTACTCAATTTTAAAGGTGTAAGACAGCTTAGTGAAAAGTCCAATTTGGAATTTTATCAGTTTTTAAAATCAAGTGTGGACTTTAGGCACTATTTTCCCTATGGGCGTGAAAGTACTTTTGCTTTCAGAATAAATATGGGCGCAGCCAAACCTTATGGTGCTATTTCAGAAAACACCTTGCCTTACGAAAAGTATTTCTTTGCAGGAGGTAGCAGCAGTATTCGTGCATGGGCTCCTCGAAGATTAGGCCCTGGGAATTTTGCAGCAACAGATGATAATGGTGAATTAAATTATGATTTCGAGCAGTTTGGAGAGATCATATTCGAAACAAGCGTTGAAGTAAGAAGAAACTTGGTTAATTTTTTAGATGGAGCATTGTTTGTAGATGCAGGTAACATTTGGGTTTTTGATCAAACACCAGAAAGAGAAGGTGCGAATTTTGAATTTAATCGCTTCTATAAAGAAATAGCAATAGGAACGGGTGCTGGGTTGAGAATTGATTTCTCCTTCTTGATTCTTCGATTGGATATTGGCTTTAAACTATATGATCCCGCACAGCCTGAAGGAGAAAGGTGGACAGCCGATAAATGGAATTTAGCAGGCGGCAACAATTATAGTCCTACTTATAATATAGGTATAGGATACCCCTTTTAAGCTTTTCTCTTTTTACTGAAAGCTTTTTTAATATCTTCAATTGATTCTTCCATACTATTTCTAATATCATCAAAGGTATCCTGATTATCTTTCGTAAACTGATTAAATTGTTGCGATAATCTATCCTTGTCTTTTTTGAGCTCTTCCAGTCTATTTTTGAGGTCAAGCTTTTCTGAGAAATCAGACTCCTTTAACTCTTTAAATAATTCATCAATTTTTTTGCCTGCTTTGCTAAAGAAAGCCTCAGCACTACCAGTTTGATTATCCATTTCTATTTAGTTTTATCATTATCTCCATCTGCATCAACTAATGATTGTGGTACTCTTTTTTTGTACCACTGCATCATACCAAAGGTAAGTAAAAAACCAGAACCAAAACCTTCAATAATTATAATGAAGGCAATTTTAAAGGGATTCAAATAAAGTCCAAACGGTTCTTTTTCAATTATAGCTTCTAAGAATTCAGGATTGATAAATTGCAGGTATATGAAAACCAGAATAGCAAATACTAAAGATGAACTAGCGGCTGCTACCAATCCTGTGCCTATTCCTTTTAAGTAGTCGAAATCATCATTTTTATGTTTAATACTCCTAACTGCGTAAAAAACACCTGCGGCCATTATTAGTAAGTTGAGTGCTCTTAGATTTAGATTATGTTCTAATCCTGCCAACTTCATGATGAAGAAATAAACTACTAAGCCTATAAGTATGATAAATCCACCTAATAATCCGTTGAATTCTACTGAATCTTTTCTCATAGCTCCTAATCTTTTTAACTATTTAATTAACCGAAAAGTAGACCTTTTGTTCGTTCGCACTATATGTCTTTAAGTATAAAAAAGCCAAAGATTTAACATAACTTACTTTGGAGGTCAACAATTTAGTGTTTACAATTTCTTTTAATTATTAAGCCTTATATTTGTCGCATTACTGAAACTAAAAAGCTCAGATAAATTTGTTTAACATTGATTAAGAGGTTTAAATTTTACATATCAATTTTACTAATAGGTGCCACCCTGTTAGGAGCATGTGCAGGCCACAAAAACAGAAAGAGCCTTCCAAAAAGGAAGCCACTCCCTTGTCCCATAAAAGATTGCTAGTATGAGAAAGATTATTATTGCCATTGACGGATTCTCTGCTTGCGGTAAAAGTAGTACTGCGAAAATGGTCGCAAACAAGCTCGGGTTTAATTATATTGATAGCGGAGCAATGTACCGTGCAGTTACTTACTATTTTATAGAACATTATATTAATCCCTCAAATCCTAAAGAGGTTGAAAAGGCACTGGACAAAATCGATATTTCTTTTATATTCAACGAAAAGCTTGGTTTTAGTGAAACTTATTTGAACGGCAGTAATGTTGAGGGGCATATTAGGAAAATGGAGGTTACACAGCGTGTTAGTGAAATAAGCGCTTTACCTGTAGTTAGGAGAAGACTTGTTGATCAACAACGCAAACTAGGTAAAAAACGGGGCATAGTGATGGATGGCAGAGATATTGGAACCAACGTTTTTCCTGATGCGGAATTAAAGATATTTATGGTGGCCGATTTAACGGTTCGTGCGGGCAGAAGGCAGAAGGAGTTATTAGAGAAAGATCAGCTAGTTGGACTACCAGAAATAAAAGAAAATCTCAAAAAAAGAGATAAAATAGATTCAGAAAGGGAGGAAAACCCTTTGAGAAAGGCCAAGGATGCATATGAAATTGATTCAAGCTATTTAACGCTTGAAGAGCAAGTGGAAAAAGTATTGCAATTGGCCACAGAAAAAATGATTATTCATAATGAGTGATTTAAAAGTAACAATTGATCAAGGTTCAGGCTATTGCTTTGGTGTTGAGTATGCTATAAAAATGGCAGAAGATGCTATGGAAGAAAATGGTAAGCTTTATTGCCTGGGTGATATAGTTCATAATGACCTTGAAGTAAAAAGGCTCAATGCCAAAGGTCTTCAAGTAATAAATTATGATGATTTGAAAGACCTACGTGATTGTCAGGTGCTCATAAGAGCGCATGGTGAGCCGCCTGAGACTTATAGAATTGCCTTAGAGAACAATATTGAGCTAATTGATGCAAGCTGTCCTGTGGTTTTAAAATTACAGAATAGAGTGAAAAATGCTCACGATAAAATGTGTGCTGATGCAGGGCAAACAGTCATTTATGGCAAAAAAGGTCATGCTGAGGTAACAGGACTAACAGGGCAAACAAACGGTAAAGCAATCATCATAATGCATGATGAAGATTTGGACTTAATCGACTACACAAGGCCGGTTACTTTGTTTAGCCAGACAACAAAAAGTACTTCAGGCTTTTATAGAATCAAGGGTCTTATTGAAGAACGGATGCAGTTAGAAAATCCTAATACTCCTTTGAATGAACTAGTGAATTCAAATGATAGTATTTGCAGGCAAGTATCAAACAGAGAACCAAGACTTGTGGAATTTTCAAAAGAACATGATTTAATTTTATTTGTCAGCGGAAAGAAAAGTTCAAACGGAAAGGCACTTTACCAAGTATGTAAGGCCAACAATAAGAATAGTTATTTTATTGAAGATATTAATGAAATCGACTTGAATTGGCTCGATGAAGTTAAAACTGTAGGTATTTGTGGAGCTACTTCTACACCCATGTGGTTGATGGAAAAAGTTAAAACTTACCTTGAAAATACAAAACAACCTGAACCAATGGGTTGTTAACCCACAGATGCCAGTTTTTGGCATGTGCATTAATCGGCTAAATGATTTTTATTAGTTAAAAAATTATTAATTTTGCCACGTTTTCAAACTAGGTCTCATTCGTAAATAACGACATGTCTCAAACCATAAAACTAAAAAAAGGCTTTGATATAAACCTTGCTGGTAAAGCCCAGAATAACGTAACAGATGCTGGTAATCCTGAAACATTTGCGATAAAACCAACTGATTTCCCGAGCATTACCAGACCAAAGCTTCTAGTAGAAGAAGGAGATAAGGTAAAAGCAGGTACTCCTGTACTTTTCGATAAAATGACAGATAAAGTGCTTCATTGTTCTCCTGTAAGCGGTGAAATCGTAGAAGTTAAAAGAGGAGCCAAAAGAAAGTTACTTGAGGTTAAAATCCTTGCTGATAAAGAAATTGAGTATCATACTCATAAAACTTATTCATCATCTGATCTTAAAAGTTTAAGTAAAGAAGATGCAGTAGAACAAATGCTTAAAGGAGGTGTTTGGCCTAATTTGGTGCAGCGCCCTTATGGTATTATTTCAAATGCCGATGAAACTCCTAAAGCTATCTTTGTTTCTTGTTTTGATTCACATCCATTAGCTCCTGATTATAATATTACATTAAAAGGACAGGATGAAGCTTTCAAGGCAGGTCTTGAAGTTCTTAAGAAGCTGACTGATGGTAAGGTTCACCTAAATGTTTCTGCTGACAGAGACAACCCAGCAATGTTCACACAAGCTGAAGGCGTTCAAATCAATAAGATATCTGGAAAACATCCTGCAGGTAATGTTGGTGTTCAGATTCATCATATTGATCCAATTGGTAAGGGAGATTTGATTTGGACTATCAATCCTTACGGGATTGCACAAATCGGTAAGTTATTCCTGGAAGGAAAGTATGATGCTTCTAAAATAGTTGCACTTACCGGATCTGAAGTTAAAAACCCTCAGTATTATAAATCATTTACTGGTTCTTCTATTAAGAACATGGTAAAAGATAATATCAAGTCTGACCATGTAAGGTACATTTCTGGTAATGTTTTGACGGGTGAAAGAATTGATGCTGATGGTTATATTAGTTTCTATGATAATCAGGTAACAGTAATTCCTGAAGGTGACTTTGAAGAATTGCTAGGTTGGATTAAGCCAACTACGTCAAAATTAAGCTTTCATAGAGCAATAGGTTTACTTTCTTTCATGAATCCTAACAAGGAGTATGTGCTTAACACAAATACTAACGGAGAAGAAAGAGCCTTTGTGATGACGGGTGAATTTGAGAAAGTTCTTCCGATGGATATTCTTCCTACTTATCTGTTCAAAGCTATAATGGCAGAGGATTTTGATGAAATGGAAGCACTCGGAATCTTCGAGATAATTGAGGAGGATGTGGCGCTTTGTGAGTTTATAGATGTTTCAAAGCACGACTTACAAGGAATTCTGAGAAAAGGAATCAATTTAATGATAAATGGATAATGATCGCTTTAGCGGTTAGCTTTAATATAGAGTTATAATATGAATCCAATACAAAAGTTCTTCGATAAAATTGAGCCTCTTTTTGAAAAGGGAGGTAAATACGAAAAATACTACACCCTTTATGAAGGCCACAGAACTATATTGTTCCGTCCTAAGCTGGTAACAGGTAAAAAGGGTGTTCAGGTACGTGATGGTAATGACCTGAAAAGAATGATGATTACTGTGGTTTTGGCCATGGTTCCATGTTTACTTTTTGGTATATGGAATGTAGGTCACCAGCATTTTCTAGCAATAGGTGAAACAGCTTCTTTCATGTCTAAAATAGGCGTTGGAGCACTTCAAGTATTACCAATAGTAATTGTTTCATATGCAGCAGGTCTATCAACAGAATTTACCATCTGCGTAATTAGAAACCACCCTGTTAATGAGGGTTACCTGGTTACAGGAATGTTAATAGCCTTAATTATGCCACCTAATATTCCTTTATGGCAGGTTGCATTAGCCACTGTGTTTGCAGTAATTATCGCAAAAGAGGTTTTTGGTGGTACAGGGATGAACATTCTTAACGTAGCACTTACAGCAAGAGCATTTTTATACTTTGCTTACCCTACTGATATTTCTGGTAGCGTTTGGACCTACATTGGTGATGCAACACCAATTGATAGTTACTCAGGTGCTACAGCTTTAGCCGTGGCTTATGATACAGCGGTTAATGGATCCGGAACAGTACTTTCAGCTTTCGCTAATTATTGGGCAGAAGGAATGTATACGTTTAAGAATATGTTTTTAGGAGCTATTCCGGGTTCAGTTGGTGAAACTTCAACACTTTGTGCTTTAGTAGGCGCACTAATTCTTATTATTACAAGAGTTGGTAGCTGGAAGATAATATTTAGTGTATTTGCAGGAGCGTGGTTAATGGGCTTAGGCTTTAATGCTTTAGGTTTAAACGCTTTTATGGAAATGCCTGCTCATTATCATTTAGTGATTGGTGGTTTGGCATTCGGAGCAGTTTTTATGGCTACGGATCCAGTTTCAGCGTCACACACAGAAACAGGTAAATGGATTTACGGATTCCTGATAGGTATATTAACTGTGGTAATCAGAGTGGTTAACCCAGCGTATCCTGAAGGAATTATGTTGGCAATTCTTCTAATGAATGTATTTGCCCCATTAATCGATCATTATGTTGTTCAATCTAATAAAAACAGGAGGTTAAAACGTGCGACAGTCTAATTTATATGTAATCTTATTTTCTGCCATACTTACAATAGTATTAGGTGGATTGTTAGCAGCTACATCTGTAGGTCTAGGTCCAATTCAAGCCAAATCGGTTGAACTTGACACTAAAGGACAGATTTTGGCTGCAGTTATGGAAGTTCCTGAAGGTGCTGATGTTTTGGCTCTTTATGACAAAGTGATTAAATCTGAGGTTCTTAACTATAAAGGTGAGACAGTAACAACAGATGCTGATGGAAATAAAGTTGTTGCCGAGAAGGTTGAAATAGGTAAACAATTTAAGAAACCTGCTGAAGATAGATTATATCCTATTTTTAAGTTTTATGGTGAAGAAGCTACTGACGAAATTAAGTCATACATTCTGCCTGTTTATGGAAATGGTCTTTGGGATAATATTTGGGGATATATTGCCTTGAATACAAAGGGCACAGAAATAGAAGGAGCCGTTTTTGCACATGCTGGTGAAACTCCTGGTTTAGGAGCTAGGATAACTTCTGAGGAAGTGCAAAGCAGGTTCGCTGGGAAAGAGCTTTACAACGAGCAAGGCGAATTTGTATCGGTTGAAATGTTAAAAGGAGAAAATAATCCGCCAAGTAAATTGGACGAGCATCATGTTGATGGTATGTCAGGTGCAACCCTTACTGGTAACGGAGTTACAGATATGCTTAGAAATTACTTCAAGTATTATCAACCTTATTTTAATAAGAAAGAAGGAGCTACAGCTGCTCTTTAATATAAAATATTTGTTATGAGTACAGAAACTGTAGAAAAGAAAGAAGTTAAAGAATCAGAATCTTTACTTTCAAAAAGGAGAAAAAATCTTGTAAAAGATCCTTTGAGTGATGATAACCCAATTACTATTCAGGTATTAGGTATCTGTTCAGCGCTTGCTGTAACTACTCAAATGAAACCAACAATGGTAATGTCAATTGCGGTTATCTTTGTAATCGTATTTTCAAACCTTACTATATCACTAATGAGGAAATTAGTGCCAGGTAGGGTACGTATCATTGTTCAGCTGGCTGTAATTGCTACTTTGGTAACTTTAGTGAATGAAGTGCTTAAGGCTTTTGCTTTTGATATGTATAAAGAATTAAGTGTATTCGTAGGGCTGATTATCACCAACTGTATAGTTATGGGTAGATTGGAAGCCTTTGCAATGGGAAATAAACCTTATGATTCTGTTTTAGATGGTTTAGGAAGTGGTTTAGGTTACGCCTGGATCATTTTGGCCGTAGCATTCTTTAGAGAGCTGTTTGGATCTGGAGCAATTTTCGGATTTAAAGTGTTTGAAGCAATAGGCTTTACTGCTGATGGTTGGATTGGTTTAGATTATCAGGCCAATGGTTTGATGGTAACCCCTGTGGGAGCCTTCTTCATTCTCGGCTTAATCATCTGGGTACAAAGAAATAAAACTGGTTACGTAGAACATTAATCGCTAAAAAAATGGATTTATTAAGTTTAGGTATAAAAGCAATATTTATTGAGAACATGGTATTTGCCTACTTCTTGGGCATGTGTTCTTTCTTAGCGGTTTCAAAAAAGGTGAGTACAGCCTTTGGATTAGGAATGGCTGTTATTTTCGTTTTAACTATCACAGTTCCTATTAACTGGTTATTGCAGGAATATGTATTAAAAGAAGGAGCGTTATCATGGATGGGCGAGAGCTTTGCAACTGTTGATTTAAGCTTCTTGAGTTTTATCATGTTTATTGCGGTAATTGCTTCGATGGTTCAGTTGGTTGAAATGGTCATTGAGAAGTTTTCTCCAGCCTTATATGGCTCATTAGGTATATTCTTGCCGCTAATAGCGGTAAACTGTGCTATTTTAGGTTCGTCATTGTTTATGGCTCAAAGAGATTATACTTTAGCTGAAGCTGGTGTATTTGGTTTCTCTTCTGGAATAGGCTGGTTCTTAGCTATTATTGCGCTAGCTGCGATCAGGGAAAGACTTAAGTACTCGAACGTACCAGATGGCTTAAAAGGCTTAGGAATTACAATGCTTATTACCGGATTAATGGGAATGGCGTTTATGTCTTTTATGGGAATTTCCATATAAGTAAGACTAAATATAATTACAGGAAGCCTTATCAATTTTGATAAGGCTTTTTTTATGTCCATTGATTTAGTGTAGCATTAAAAAGCGTTAACTTCAATATCTGATTTCTGTATAAACCCATCGATATGAATAAACTTGTTAATTACTTCTTTAGAGGGATTTTATTTGTTGCACCTCTTGCATTTACATTTTTAGTACTTGAAGCCATTTTTAATTGGGTTGATAATCTTCTACCCGTTGATATTCCCGGCTTAGGCTTACTGATAATTTTAGGAATAATTGTATCTGTAGGTTACCTGGCTTCTACTTACTTCATGAAACCTATTTTTGAAATGTTTGAGCGCTTCATATCTAAAGTGCCTTTGCTAAGTCTGGTTTACAATTCAATAAAGGATTTGATAGGGGCTTTCGTTGGAGATCAAAGAAAATTTAATAAACCCGTAATTGTCCAGTTTGATGATGGAGGTAATGTAATGAAGCCCGGTTTTATCACTCAGGATGATTTAAGTAACCTTGATCTTCCAGGGTTCTGCTCAGTGTATTTGCCTCATTCATACAACTTCTCTGGTAATATAATCCTTGTAAGAAAAGAACTTATTAAACCATGGGATGCCAATGGTACCGATGCCATGAAATTCATAGTATCTGGAGGAGTTTCTCATGTTGATTAAGATGTAAGATTTATTCAATATATAATAATTAAATTTTAAAAAATATAATTATACTAATAATAAATATGTTTATTATTTAATTATGTAAAGATTTATACATATACATTTGTAATCAATGTATGTATGATATTACCTTTATAGTGAACTATTACTAATAAGGGGGATATATGTCAAGTAATGTAAAAACTGCAACCAAAAAATCGTTCTCTTCTAAATATAGCAGGGAGGATATTGCTATAGGTGTACTTATTGGATTTCAGTGTGTACTTGCTTTAACAGTAATTATATATCACCTAATTTAATTCACCTACTCATTTTGTAATCACCGTTTATAGTCAGTAATTTTCCATATGCAGGAAAAATTATTTACTGTTTATAAATCGTCTGCTGGTAGTGGTAAAACCTACACGCTCGCTAAGTCTTATTTAATACTTGCCCTTCAGTTTCCTGAGAAATATAGAAGAATACTTGCGGTAACTTTTACCAACAAGGCCACCCAAGAGATGAAGGATAGAATAGTAGAAACACTAGCTGAATTCTCCGAAGGTGATATAACCGATATGGGTAAGGATATTATGACAGCCTTAGCCATAACTGCAAACGAATTAGCCAGTCGGTCTGCAGAATTGCTGGCAAAGATTTTACATAACTATTCTCGCTTTGCCATCCAGACAATTGATACTTTCTTCCAGTCAGTGATGAAATCATTTTCCAGAGAACTGGGCCTTCATGGTGATGGCGAATTGTTACTTGATTCTTCCGAAGCCAGAGAGCAGGTAATAGATCTGTTGCTGGAAGACTTAAACAGTAATCAGCATTTGCGGGATTGGTTGCTAGAATTTTCAACAGATAAGTTGGAAAATGCTAAATCTTGGGATGTTCGTAAGGATATCCTTGAATTTAGTAAGCAGCTGACTAACGAAGATTTTTTATCTATTGAGAATGAATTGCTCGGTAGTATAAAAGAGAGTAAGAATATTATTGCCTATAAAAATAAGCTTTTTACTATCACTAATTCTTTTGAGTCAGAAATGGTAAAAATAGGAGAGGAAGCTTTGAAGCTTATCCAGCAACACGGGCTTTCAATAGCAGATTTCAGCTATGGAAAATCCAGTGCAGCTAACTACTTCAATAATATTACAGAAAGTAAATATGAACCAGGCAAGCGTGTTTATGAGGCTATTGAAACAGAAGGCCAAAAGTTAGCTACTAAGACCTCTAAAAGGAAAGAAGAGATAGCGGCTGTAGCCGAAGCTGGCTTATTATCTTATTTTCAAGAGGCTGTATCCTTATATGAAGGAGATTATAAAAAGTATGCTACAGCTAAAGCTATTCTTTCTAATATTTACAGTTTAGGGATTCTTTGGTTGTATCAAAAAAGATTGGTTGAGTACAAAAAGGAAGAAGGCATTCTGTTCATTAATGATGCTACTTTATTTCTTAATAGAATTATAGTCGAAGAAGAAACACCATTTGTTTATGAGAAAATGGGTGCCTTTTATGACCACTTCTTAATTGATGAGTTTCAGGATACATCTGCTTTTCAGTGGAATAACTTTAAACCATTAATAAATAACTCCTTGGATCAAGGTTATACTAACTTAGTGGTAGGTGATGTAAAGCAAAGTATATACCGATGGCGTGGGGGAGATTGGCGTTTGCTGCTTAATGGAATAAAGAATGATGTTCGGGCACATGCCTTTCAAGAACAAAGTCTGGATAGAAATTTCCGCTCTAAACCAGATGTTATCGATTTCAATAATCAGCTATTTGAGAAGCTTCCAGCTTTACTTCAACAACATATCACTACTGAAATAGGAGATGAAAATTTAGCGCTAGACCTACATGATAAAATAAATTCTTTTACTGAGGCGTATAAAGAGGTTTTTCAGCAAAAAAGAGATGCCTATGATGCTGAGGGGTATATCAACATCAAATTCTTCGATAAGGAAGTTGATGACCAGAGTTGGAAAGAACGGGCCTTAGCTAAGCTTTTGAAGGATTTACAATCACTGCAAGATAAAGGCATACAGTTATCAGATATTGCCATTTTAGTGCGCAAGGCTGCTCATGGAAAAGAAATTAATGATTTCCTACTTCAGTATCAGCAGCATAATGATTCAAAATATAGTTATGAGGTGATCTCAAATGAATCACTTTATTTGAGTGCTTCTCTATTGGTAAATTTTATTCTTAATTGTTTTCGATATCTCTACTCGCCAAATAATAGAGTGGCTTTAGCACAGGTAGTGTATTACTATCAGAAAATTGTCTGTGGTAATCATGCTGAGGAGCACGAGCTACTTCATGCCTGCAATGATAAACATGATATATCGCAGATTCAGGAGTTGTTACCTAAGTCATTTCTTGAAAATAGAGAGGACCTTTTAAATAGTAACCTTCTTGATTTGAGTGAACGCCTGATTCAGTACTTTCAACTTGGAAGTCAATCAGATGAGATTCCATATTTACAAGCCTTTCAGGATGTATTACTCGAGTTTGGTAATAAAGGTGATATTCAGGATTTTTTAGAATGGTGGGAAACTAATCAGACCAAATATGCTGTAAAAATCCCCGAATCAACTGAAGCTATTCGCTTGCTAACAGTTCATAAATCAAAAGGATTACAGTTTAAAGTTGTACTGATACCTTTTCTGGATTGGCCACTTAACCATGGTAGTAAAGGGCCAATTTTATGGCTGCCTTCAGCTGTGGAAGAGTTACCGAAAGATATTCCTTATATGCCGATTAAACATAGCGGTAGGGCTCTTAAACAATCATATTTTGCTGAAGAATTCTGGGAAGAGGAAATCAAGAGTTATTTGGATAACCTCAACCTACTTTATGTCGCATTTACGCGGGCAGAGGATGCTTTGATTGTAACCGGGCAGAAAAAGGCCGGCAGTAAGCAGATAGCTGGTGTAGTAGAAAATGTGCTAGCGGAAACGGAATTTTGGGATGACAAGAATAGTATTTATGAAAAAGGTAGCTTTGAATTTTCTAAAGGCAAACGATCTGATGAGCATCTAAAATCTGAAGCAATTTATTTAAGGAACTACCCAAGTTTTAACTGGAACCAGAAGCTTGAAATACGAAAAGGAAAGGCGCTAAAGCTGAGTGAAGAAAAGCTAGAAACAAAACGAAAGATTAATGTTGGGCTGTTAGTGCATGAGGTCTTTTCCAGAATGAAACATATCACCGATAAGGAAAAGGTTTTGCAAGAACTATGGAGTGAGAATGCACTTTCTCAGCAAGAACTTGATCAGGTTAATGAATTGGTATTGAATAATCTGGATAAGAATGAAGCATTTAGTAAATGGTTTAACACCAGCTGGGAAGTAAGAACGGAGGTTCCCATAGTAAATCCTAAAGGTAAAGATATAAGGATTGATAGGGTACATATAAATGGTAATCAGGTTGAGATTATCGATTTTAAAACAGGAGCTAAAAAAGCGGCAGATATTAAACAGGTCAAAACCTATCAATCAGTTTTAAGAACTATGGGCTTTGAGAAAGTGAATGGTTACTTGGCTTATCTTGATCCTTTTGAAATTGTAGAAGTAAAATGAGCAGTCTAAGCAGTCATCAAAATAATTCGGTTCATAAAAGCTTTTTACAAGAACTAGCTGCTGATTTATATGGTCAGTATGGTAATGATCTATCTCATCAGAAGATAGTGTTTCCAAATAAAAGAGCAGGGTTGTTTTTCAATCAAGCATTGAAGGAGTTAGTTTCTCAACCAATCTGGGGACCTGAAATCATGAGCTTTGAGGAGCTGGTGAAGAGTCATTCTACCCTTAGTGTGCCTGATAAAATCACCCTCATTTTTAAAATGCATGAAGTCTTTCAGAAGCACAGCCCTTTTCAGGAGAATTTTGAGCAATTCTTCTTTTGGGGAGATCTGCTTATTAAAGACTTTAATGATGTAGATCAATACATGGCTGATGCCAGGCCTCTTTTCGCCAATTTGGCCGAGTGGAAGGCTATTACTTCAACCACTGATTTCTTATCGGAAGAGCAGATTGCTTTAATAGAGCAATTCTGGAGTAACTTTGAACAACGACCCACTGAAGCTAAAGAGAAGTTCAGAAAAACATGGGATATCCTCTTTAAGGTTTATGTAGATTTCAAAAAAGAGCTCATGGCTCAAAAGTTAGGCTATACGGGCATGTTATATCGTCAGTTGGCAGAAGATATTATTTCCGGAAAATATACTATATCAGATAAGCTGATTTTTGCCGGTTTTAATGCCTTAACAAAAGCCGAAGAATACATAATGTCTAATGCCGTTTCAAATGGTAATGCACAGGTTTTCTGGGACTTGGATGCTTACTATGCCGGGGATAAACAGTTGCATCAGGAAGCAGGTAATTTTTTCAGAGATTACAGGAAGCATACCATTCTTGGTAATACATTTCCCAAAGATTTGCCAGCAAGTATCAAGCATGAAACAAAGGAGGTAAACTTAATAGAAGTTTCAGGAAATTTGGGTCAAACCAAGTTACTGGGCGAGCAATTACAACAGGCAGACCTCAGCAATCCTGAAAAAACAGCTGTTATATTAGGTGATGAGTCTTTACTTTTTTCGGTGTTGCATGCTATCCCGGAAAAGGTGGATAAGGTAAATGTTACCATGGGTTACCCTCTAAAGTATTCATCAATCTATAGTTTGCTGATCAGCTGTCTTTACCTACAAAAGAATAAGCGGCTCAGTAAAAAATCGCTTGATTTTAATCATCGTGATGTACTCAAAATACTTAAACATCCTTTGGTTTTATCTTTTGATAGAGATTTCACCAAAGCCAAGATTCATGAAATTGAAAGTACCAATAAGGTAAGGATTGGACTGAAAGAATTGAATGAGAACAGGCATGAATTATTTCGATTGATATTTTCTGATGCTTCAGATAACTATTTCAGCTATTTGAAAGAGCTTATTCTCATCTGTTATCCTGAAGATGATGAAAGCATTGAATTGGGCTTTTTTAACGACTTACATGCACATGTAGCCAGGTTAGAGCAGATAGTAAATGATTTTAAGCTGTCTTTAGGGCTTGATGCGCTTATTAGGTTGCTAAATAGAATCATCCAGTCAATCAGGGTGCCATTCTCGGGTGAACCATTACAAGGTTTACAGTTGATGGGTGTGTTGGAATCTAGAAATCTTGATTTTGAAGAGGTGCATTTACTTTCCATGAATGAAGATAACTTCCCTGCTAAAGGAAATACGCAATCATTCATACCCTATAATATTAGAAAGGCCTATGGTTTACCTACTATGGACCAACATGATGCCATATATGCCTACTTGTTTTATAGACTATTGCACAGATGTAAAAAACTCAATATATACTATAACGCTGAAGGAAGTAATGGCAAAGGGGGTGAGCCGAGTCGTTTTATTAAGCAACTGATTTATGAGTCAGGCAATACGGCTATTCAACTTAAGCACAAAACATTATCTGCATCTGGCAAGGTTCAAATGCCATTAGAAATTAGTATCCCTAAGAATAAGGATGTAAAAAATATTTTAATGGAATATACCGTACCGAGTGCCAGAAAACTTTCTGCTTCGGCTATTAAAATTTACCTGGATTGCAGATTGAAGTTCTACTACAGATACATTGCTGGTTTGAAAGAGCCGGATGAGGTTCAGGAGAAGCTGGATGCTGCTGCATTTGGTAATATACTTCATAATAGCTTAGAAGATTTATACACACCATTTGTTGGTGAAGAGGCTTTAGATAAGGCTGCAATTGAAGGCTTAAAAAAGAAAGAGCTTAAGGCAATAGTAGAGCAGAGGTTTGCAGAAGAATATGGAAGCAATGCTGAAGACTTTGTTTTTGAGGGTAGAAATATCATTGCTCGTGATATGCTGCTTAAAATGATTACAAGGATGCTCGATTATGATATTTCTCTGGCGCCAATTCAAATTTTGGAACTTGAGGAGAAAGACGAATACATAATAGGCCAAGCTGTTAAGCCTGATTTAGAAGTGTTCATGGATGCTAAAATTGACAGACTTGATAAGGTAGGCAACACCATTAGGGTCATTGATTATAAATCAGGAGGTGATGATCTTAAATTTCCTGATATTCCTTCACTTTTTGACAGGGATCATAATAAACGCAATGGAGCCGCCATGCAAACGCTTTTTTACTCTTATTTATATTTTAAGAAAAAGGGTGTTTTAAATAGTGAAGCCATTCAGCCGGGACTCTATGCGGGTAAGTACATCTTTAAAGATGACTTTAGTGAAAAGCTAATTTTAAAAGAAGATAAAGGCAGGGAGATGCCGGTTTCAGATGCTATTCCTTTTATGGAGCGTTTTGAAGAAGAACTTAATATTCTTTTGGAGGAAATGTTTGCCAGCGACCAGCCTTTCGATCAAACCGATGATCTGGATAAATGCAAATGGTGCCCTTATAGCACCATCTGCAATAGGTAACTTAATCTTAAAAATGCTGCCAGCCTTGAGCTTTTAATTGAATGGCGTTACCATTGTTGGTTACTAAGTTAAGTCCATTATCCTTTTCATTGATGTAGCCAATAAAATGGATGTCTGGATGATTCTTAACTTTCTCAAAATCTTCTTGTGAAATAGTGAAAAGTAATTCGTAGTCTTCACCTCCATTGAGTACGGCTGTATTGGTGTCTAATTTAAATTCAGCTGCTGCCTCCTGCATTGCAGAAGCAAAAGGTAGTTTATCTTCGTGTATATTTAAACCTACTCCGGACTGCGTGGCAATATGATGTAACTCAGAAGCTAAACCATCCGAAATATCAATCATGGATGTAGGGACAATACTTAAATCATCCAATTCATGAATCAAATCTAACCGAGCTTCAGGTTTGAGTTGTCGGCCAACTATATATTGGTACTTATCTAATTCTGGCTGCATTTCAGGGTTCTGCAAGTAGGTCTGCTTTTCTCTTTCAAGAATTTGTAGTCCCATATAAGCACCACCTAAGTCACCAGTGACACAAATGATATCGTTCACTTTGGCACCGTTTCTATAAGCTACTTTGCCTTTCTCTGCCTTACCAATGGCTGTAACAGAAATGACCAGGCCAGCATTAGAAGCTGTGGTGTCACCACCCACTAAATCAACATGGTAGGCCTCACATGCGGCATGAACACCTTCATAGAAAGCATCAATGGCTTCTACAGAAAATCTATTGCTAAGTGCGAGGCTAACAGTTATTTGCTCAGCAATGCCATTCATAGCAGCAATGTCCGATACATTAACTGCCACCGCCTTGTATCCCAAATGCTGAATAGGATGGTAACTTAGATCGAAATGAATACCTTCAACAAGCATATCGGTGGATACAAGTTGAAAATGACTTCCCATATCTAATACTGCAGCATCATCACCAATTCCTTTAAAAGTACTTTGTACCTTATTAGTGAATTTTTTAGATATATTCTCAATTAAGCCGAATTCACCTAATTTACTTACTTCCGTTCTTTGTTGCTCACTCATGTTGTTTTTGGCTTTCGTTATGAAATTCCTATTTTTACTTTATGAAAATAAAGCTATTTAAAATATTGATGCTCACCTTATTAGGTGCTTTTATTTTTTCCAGTTGTGCTAAACACTCATTTCAGACTCGCAAAGGTAAAAAGAAGCTGAAGTATTATAATTCAATTCAACACCAATAGCCTTTATTTTATCTCCTGGCAAAGTTCTACTAACACGCCATTAGTTGTTTTTGGGTGAAGAAAGCATACAAGTTTATTGTCAGCCCCCTTTTTGGGCTGCTCATTTAAAATTTGAAATCCTTCCCTGCTAAGGCGTTTCATTTCGGCTTTAATGTCAGCTACTTCGTAGGCAATATGATGAATGCCTTCCCCTTTTTTAGACAGAAACTTAGCAATAGCGCTATCTTCGTTGGTGGCTTCTAATAATTCTATCTTCGTTTCACCCATCTTAAAGAATGAAGTAGTCACTCCTTCACTTGCTACTGCTTCTTGCTTATAAGGTTTACTGTTAAATAATTTAGTAAATAGCTCATTAGATTCTTCTAAATTCTTTACTGCTATACCTATATGTTCTACCTTAAGCATTGTTTAGTGTGTTAGTGTCAGAGAATTATTAACTTTGCAAAGTTGCAGAAACTTTTTGACGGATAAAAAAGTTGCATGCTTTAGATAGCACCTAATTTTAATTAAGAGAAGAAGATGGAAACATCAAGCGATATACATGTTGAAAGTGCCAAAATACAGCGTGAGATAAAGAATTATCTTGGAGTGAATAGTGGTGAACTGGTTTTTGAGTACAGCACTATTGATGGTAAACAAAAACTTGACTTAATCACAATTAACCCGAGGCACAGTCAATCGTTTTTATTTCATTCAGAGTTAGGATTTGATAAAGTGGAAGTGTTAAAGAAAATGCTTGATTATGTAAAGAATTACAGAGATCAGGAAAGTTCTTACACCATACAGTGGATGGCGAAAGATGAAAAGGAATTACATACTTCTTATTTTAGGGCTAGCAATATATTAGACAGTTTAGATAAACTCTATTACGGTAGAGATCGTAATACCATTACAGTGTTCAGTGTAGTACTTAACCCTGTTTCTTAAATAATACTAATTATGATTACAGTTACTGATAAAGCAAAAGATAGATTAGCCTCATTGAAAGTTGAGGAAGGACATACACCAAAGCATAATGTGCGTGTTTCAGTTAAAGGAGGAGGTTGTTCAGGTTTAATGTATGATTTAAGCTTTGATGACCAGATAACTGAGAAGGACGAAGTGTTTGAAGATAAGGGCATCAAGCTTTTAGTAGACAAAAAGAGTATGCTTTATCTTTTAGGAACAACTTTAGATTTTACCGATGGATTGAATGGTAAAGGATTTCATTTTGTGAATCCTAATGCCACCAGAACCTGTGGTTGTGGTGAAAGTTTTTCTATATAAATATTATGGATACTAAATAAAAAAAGGAGCTGATTTTTCAGCTCCTTTTTTGTTTACTTGTAATCCTAAGTTTTAATAAGCCCTTACTTCTTTGCCTTCCATAAAGTTGACGAAAGCTCTGTTAACTACTTTGTTACCTCCTAAAGTAGGGAACTCACCTGTGAAGTACCAGTCTCCCAAATGTTGAGGACATGCCTTGTGAAGATTATCCACTGTTTGATAAATTACTTCAACCTCAGCATTAATTGAATCGGTTTTTATCAACTCTGCAATTTTAGCAGAAATCTGCTCATAACTGAACGGAGCAAAAACTTCTTTCACGTGATTTTCGGAGTTATCTGTATTCAGACATTTCTGATATACATCCTCCAGAATGTTTTCCTGCTTGGTTTCTTTTAATAAGGATAATACTGCTCTGAAGGCTATAAACTCCCTCATTTTTGACATGTCGATACCATAACAATCAGGGAAACGGATTTGTGGTGCGGATGAAACTATGATAATTTTCTTTGGCTCCAACCTATCCAACATTTTAAGAATACTTTTCTCCAGGGTTGTGCCTCGTACAATAGAATCATCAATGACCACGACTGTATCAACTCCCTTCTTAATAACCTCATATGTGGTGTCATATACATGCGCTACTAATTCATCTCTGTGTTCATCATCAGTAATGAAAGTTCTTAACTTAGCATCTTTGATTACCAGTTTTTCAACGCGAGGTCTGAATGATAAGAGCTTTTCTAAATCTTCATCATTCTCTCTTTTACTTTTCAGCTCTTCAAGTTGTCTTTTGGCTAAATGTTGCTCCATGCCTTCCATCATACCAAGAAAAGAAGTTTCAGCTGTATTAGGTATGTAAGAGAAGACGGTATTTTCTAAATCGTAATCAATGGATTCTAGAATTTGTGGTATAAGCAGTTTCCCGAGCTGCTTACGCTCAGCATAAATTTGAGGGTCTGATCCTCTTGAGAAATAAATTCGCTCAAAACTGCATGATTTTCTTTCAAGCGGTTTGATGAACTCTTCCATTTTATAATCGCCTTCTTTATCAATTATTAGAGCATGTGCAGGCTTAATCTCCTGAATATCTTCATAGTTAACATTGAAGGCAGTTTTAATGGCGGTTTTTTCAGATGCAACTACAACAACTTCATCATCCACATAATAGTGAGCCGGCCTGATACCTGAGGGATCTCGTGCTACAAAAGCATGACCTGCACCAGTGATACCTGCCATGGCGTAACCTCCATCAAAATCTTTGCACGCACGTTTTAACACACTTAGCAAATCAAGCTTATCTTCAATTATCTTGGTGATTTCGGCATTTGTAGTATCCTGCTTTTTGTATTCATCAAAAATTCTTTGGTTTTCCTCATCAAGAAAATGGCCTATTTTCTCCATAACGGTAACTGTGTCAACCTTTTCTTTCGGGTGCTGACCTAGCTCTGTTAAAATATCAAAAAGCTCCTCAACATTGGTCATGTTAAAGTTTCCTGCTACCATTAGACTACGGTTCTTCCAATTATTTTGACGTAACATTGGATGGCAGTTCTCAATAGCATTTTTTCCGTGTGTACCGTAACGTAAATGCCCGAGCCAAACCTCACCAGTAAAAGCACTGTTTTGTTTTAACCATTCAGCATTGTTAAACCACTTGCCACCCTCTTCGCGGGCTTTTTTGTATTTCTTAGAAATCTTCTTGAAAATCTGAGTGACAGGCTGCGAATCTACTGAACGGTAGCGACTGATATAGCGATGTCCTGGCTCAACATCGAGCTTGATGTTACCTACTCCAGCACCATCTTGTCCACGGTTATGCTGTTTTTCCATCAATAAATAAAGCTTATTCATTGCATAGAGCGGGCCATACTTATCAATGTAAAACTGCAAAGGTTTTCTAAGCCTTATTAGGGCAATTCCGCACTCGTGTTTTATGCTGTCACTCATATAGTTTGATTTTGAATTGTAAAGTTAAGCCTATTAAAGTTTTTGTTCAATTATTTTATGCACACAAAGATGATACTTGAAATAATACAAGTAATAAATTCGATTATTAATTCATTTTTTACGGTGTAAAGTAAAAATATGCCTAGTTTTTAAAACAGAATTAAGTTTATCTTTGGCTAAGTAGTTATTCTTGAATAATATTAGAAAAGGATCAGACATACTGATTAAAAAATTATAACCAAGCGTGCGCAAATCACTAATAATCTTATTTGCTCTCATTACAATCATAGGCATTAAAGAGTCAAGTGCAGATACTTCATTTGATTCTTTGATGAGCTTTTATAATGCAAAACTTGATTACTATGCTGATTCTCCTTTATCAGAACGTTCTTTTGATCAAAAATTAGACTCTATAAACATTCAGTTAGAGGGTGTTTCAAGCATCAGAGGGAAAGATATTCTTAGCATACTTGATTTTGTTGCGGGTGCAGAAAGGCTCGGAAAGCATAAAATATGTAGAAGATTGCTCAAAAGAGTACTATTGCTCACCAAACCTGAGTCAATTGAAAGAAGCTTTGTTTATTTCAAAATTGGTATGATGAGCAAATACCTTTCTGAAACCATTCCTGCGCTTGAGAATTACTTAAAAGCATCCTTAATACTCGAGGAAGAGATGGATCATTTTGGATTGACGCATGTATACATCAATATTTCTCTGATTAACTATGAAAGTACTAACAATGAAATTGCTTTAGAATACGCTGAATTAGCTCGGGTTAACCTAATGGAATATGGAGTTTCTTCCAGAACCGATTCAGCTACTCTGGGCTTGATTTACAGTGTAAAAGGAATAGTAAACAGAAGACTTCAAAAATATGAAGATGCTCTTAATAATGTTGATAAAGCAATACAAATAAATCAGGCCTTTGGTGATTCTGTACGTGTTGCTATCTCAAAAGGTAATAAGGCTGTAATCTTCTACGAAACTGGTGATTTTGCTGCAGCAGAACCATTGTTGCGAAATGACTATATCACAAGCTTGAAAAATGGAGTTAAAAGTAGTGCATTTAACGCTGGGATAACGCTTTGTAACATTTACCTGGAAAATGATGAACCGCAGAAACTTGATACATTATTCAGTAAAATATCCTCAATGAAGGAAAACGAGGAAATAAACTTTAACAACAGGCAACTGCTGGCATATTATAAACTGGCGGCTGATGTTTTTGAGAATGAAGAAAATGATTCTTTGTCCAAGGAGTATTTAACTAAATACATTTCAATTGATAAAAAGATAGATTCTATTAAGAAAATTAATGATGTTGGCAGACTCCAGGAGAAGTATCTCATGGAAAAAGAAATCACTAAGTTAGAACTTCTTCAAAAAACTAATGAGCTACAAGCTTCTCATCTTAAACTAAGAACAGCACTATTATTTATTATTGGTTTTGCCTTTTTGGTAGTATTGTGGTATGTCTATGTTTTACGTCATAAAAACAGAAAAATAGATAGGCTTAATGAAATGTTAGAAGCAAAGGTTTCAGAGAGAACAACAAGACTTCTTGAAATTAACAAAGAGTTAGATAACTACCTGTATAGAGCCTCACATGATATTAGAAGGCCAATAAGAACTTTGTTAGGATTGAATAATGTAATGAAGTTTACTGATGATCCGAGCGAACTTAAGATGTTGTTTACTAAAGTTCATGATACGGCCATGAATATGGATGAAATGCTATTTAAGCTGCAGATGGCATATGAGCTTAATAATAATCATTCGTTAGAAACAGTCCAGGTAGAGGAAGTAATTAATGATAGCATTCGTGACCAAAAAAGACTAATTGACTATAAGCAGGCAGAAATTCATATTAAAATATCAGAAAAGGCTAAGGAGCTAAGGGCTAATGCTGCTTTAATTAAGATAGCAATAGACAATATGCTTGAAAATGCACTGATCTATCATAACGAAGATGTTAGACCTGAAATAGAAATTACAACAGACATTGGTAAATATTTCTTCTATATTCATATACAGGATAATGGGTATGGTATTGATGAAAACTACCATGAAAAGGTATTTGAATCTTACTTCAAAATAAGCAATAAAACACAGGGCTCAGGGCTGGGCTTATTTCTGGCACATCGGGCAATTACCTATCTGGCAGGTGAAATTGCAATTGAATCCGTAATAAATGAAGGCACCAAGTTTACAATCAAACTACCTATCAATCCCAGATAGGATACTTCTCTAGCTTAATTAAATCCTGAAAGAACATCTTTGCAGAGCTTTCGAAAGATTTGGTAATATCTGATACCAAAAATCTGTCATTACCTTCATGTTTATCAGCCAAAAGATTTTCATTAGCCAAAAAAGTCTTGAGAGCTTTCGCTACTATAGAGGCAGAGTCTAGAATGTCTACTTTTCCATTCAGTAATTCATCAATTTCCCTTTTAACCAAGGGGTAATGTGTACAACCTAAAATTAGGGCTTCTATACCCTTAAGAGTAGCATCATTCAAGTAAGTATTGATAATTTCATGGCTAATTTTATTCTCGAAGAAACCTTCTTCAATCATAGGTACTAATAAGGGTGTAGCTAAACTGCTTAAATCTACGGAGGCATTTAATTGCTTAATCTTTTGCTCGTAAATGCCTGAGTTTACTGTTTGCTTAGTTCCAATTAAGCCTACTTTCTTATTGCTGTAATGCACTGCAGTATATTTTACAACTGGATCAATTACGTTAAAAACCTTTGCTTTAGAACCCACATATTCCTTCACAAGATCAAAAGCAGCAGCAGAGGCAGAATTGCAGGCAATCAATATGAGTTTGCACCCCTGCTGAAGTAATACGTCAGTAACTTTTACTGAATAGGCTTGAATAGCAGCTGCTGACTTATCACCATAGGGTAAATGTGCAATATCACCAAAGTATATTATTCTTTCTTCAGGAAGTATTTCTCTTACCTTATGTGCAACAGTAAGCCCGCCAATGCCTGAATCAAAAATACCTATGGGTGAACTAGAATTAATACTCATACTACAAATATGATTTGATTGTGGCAAAAACACAGTATTGTGGAAGTTCTTTTTATTTCTTTAAATAAATTGATTTGAGGCGGTCTGATTAATGTTCAGGTAATCAGCGGGTTGAGTAAATGATTAAAATTTTTTAATGAGGTGTGTAACTTTTTAGAAACATGAGCTTCTTCTATATACAAAGGCATTAAAAAAGAATAATTAAATTTAATAGCTGAGAATAAAGGTAGCCATGAGTGAAGAAATATATTTTAAGAACACCTTTTTGAGTATGAAGCAAAAGCTATTTCGCTTTGCCTATTACTACCTCAAAGAAGCTGAGGCTGCCGAAGATGCTTTGCAAGATGCTCTTTTGAAAATTTGGGATAAACGTGCTGATTGGTCAGGTATTAAAAATGAGGAGGCATGGAGCATGATGGTAGTTAAAAATATTTGCCTTGATAGGTTACGCAAGCTATCAAATGCAAGAAAGCATCAAAACAGAATGCTCATTGATGACAGGGATGAGAGAGACCCTAATAGAATTTCAGTGTGGCAGGATCAATGGCAGGTAATGAATGAAGTAGTGAAAACCTTAAATAATAACCAGAGAATGGTTTTTAAGCTTAGGGATATCGAAGGTCATTCTTATAAAGAAATATCTGATTTACTCGATTTGTCAGATGCCCAAGTGAAGACAGAACTTTTTAGGGCAAGAAAGAAATTGAAAACATGCATGTTAAAAATAAACAATTATGGAATTGGAAGGACTGAATCGGTTGCTTGAGAAGTATTGGGAAGGTCAACTCTCGGATAAGGAGGAAGACCAATTTAAAGCAGATTTGCTTGATAATTACGATGCTTTAAGCGGGGAGCTTAAGGAACTAGCCGACTGGTTTAACAGTACAGCTTCTTTTAAAGAATCATTACAGTTAGATGATGATTTTGATGACAACATTATGGCTAAGATTCAGGAAAGAAAATCAGAATCTAAGGATAGCTGGAACTGGTGGAAAGTAGCGGCAGCCATTTTAGTGATTATAACTTTGAGTTATACTGCTATTGTAATTCCACAGCAAAAAGAGAAAGATAAACTGGCTTTAGATAATACACAGCAAACGCCCGAAATGGCCTTTGAAGAAACTAAAGCAACACTGGCACTCATGGCCTCAATGATGAATAATGGTAAAGCTCAGTTAGAATCTTTAGAGTTATTTAAAGTGGCTCAGGATAAGATTAAGAACAAGTTTGAAAAAGAAAACAACAAAAAAGAGAACTCATAAATTAAACAACAAAACAGATGAAAAAGGTAATAGTAATAGTAGCATTTTGCTTGTTAGGTAACATAGCATTTGCGCAGAACTCAGAGTTTATAAACTTCTATAACAAGTATTCAACAAATCAGGACTTTACAGTGGTTTCTGTTAATGAAAGAATGATTTCTTTATTCAGTAACCTGGAAGCTGATAACCCTGAAGATCAGGCAGCACTAGATGCAGTTTCAAAAATTAAAGGGATTAAGTTGATTGCTAATCAGAAAACCAATAAGTCATCAGCACTTTACGGTGAAGCTAAAAAAGCTTTTGAAAGAGGTTACGATGAGTTAATGGTAGTGAGAGACAAAGACTCCAATATGCAATTCCTTATCAAGGAAAGCGGTGGTAAAATCAGTGAATTAGTGATGCTGGTAGGTAGTGATAGTAGCTTTGTAGCAGCAAGCATTTACGGAGATATAGATCTTAAACAAATGTCTAAAATGGGTAAAAGTCTTAACATTTCAGGAATGGAAAACCTGAAACAGTTGGAAGACATGGATGAATAATATTTAAAACTATCTATATTTAAGCAAAGGCTGGGCTTTTAACAAGTTCAGCCATTTGCTATTTTTTTATTTAAGAACCTATGAACAAAAAAAGCTACTACCTTTTCATTTTATCACTTTTGCTGTTGGGCTCCTGTAGCCAAAAATCTGAAAATCCAATTTCAGAATTAAAAGAGAAGAGAATACACTCACTAAATCTTTATTTGTACCCAAGCACCATTAGAATGGTTAATTTGGGAAATGACACAACCTTTTACCAGGCCACCAAGAATATTGAAAGAATTCATTATCTGTCTGTTGATTTAAGCAAGGATTCAAACGATAGTACATATCAGGCTTGGTTTGCCGAACAGAATTTCTCAGAATGGGATGAATTGTTTCAGGCATCCTCAAATGGTAGCTTAACCGCTATTTATGCTCCGCAAGAGTCAGATGATCAATATTTTGCCTATATAAAAACAGCTGATGGCGTAAATCTGATTTGGGCTGAAGGGAGAATCGATTTAAATAAAGTTGTGAAGTTGATGAATAGCCCTTTAAATCTTGGCCCAATCAGTAATTTTCTGGATGATAAAAGTAAGAAGGAAAAAAGAAGCGAAATCTGGAAGAAAGCGCGCGAAGAACAAAAACGTATTGAGCAGCAAGAAGACTCAATCAAAAACCAGGAAAAAATAGCTCAATAAAAATGTCGGAAACTATTTTAGAAATATCAGGTCTATCCAAAAGGTATGGCCGCATTCAGGCTGTTAATCAGCTAGATTTACAAGTTCAAAAAGGAAGCGTTTTTGGTTTGCTAGGACCAAATGGTTCAGGTAAGAGCACCACACTCGGGATTTTATTAGGTGTTACCCAAAAAGATAGCGGTGATTATAAGTGGTTTGGTCAGGAGCCAACTGCGGAATCACGAAAGCGCATAGGCGCAATTCTTGAGAGTCCTACGTTTTATCCTTATTTATCTGCCCGACAGAACCTCAACATAGTTTCTGAAATCAAGAATGTGGAAAGAAGCAGAATAAATGAGGTGCTAACACAAGTGGGCTTAATTGAGAGAGCTGACTATCCATTTAAAACTTTCTCTTTAGGAATGAAGCAGCGCTTAGCCATAGCATCAGCCTTATTGGCCGATCCTGAACTACTTATATTGGATGAGCCTACAAACGGACTAGATCCACAAGGTATTGCTGAAATAAGAGAGTTGATAATTGATATAGCCAAAAGTGGTAAAACCATTATTCTGGCAAGCCATCTCCTTGATGAAGTTCAAAAAGTATGTACTGATTTTGCTGTATTAAAAACAGGGAATAAGATTTTTCAGGGCAGTGTTGCAGAAAGTTTGTCCGGAAATGATGGAGTTGAACTTTCTTCTGATAATATGGAGCAGCTTCAAAAACTCTGCAATAACTATAAAAACTCATTCAGAATAAGTACCAATAATTTAGGACGTATCGTGATGAGTTTTAAAGAAGAGGAAGATATCAGCCAATTCCATAAATACCTCATCGATAACGGGGTGGTGCTTACTCACTTAAGCTACATCAGCAAATCTTTAGAGAAACAATTTTTAGAACTCCTTTCAGCCTAATAAACATGCTTCAATTATTAAAAATAGAGTGGTTAAAACTTAAGAATTATAAAACTTTTATAAGGCTTGCGATAGTTTATTATTTATTGCTACTACTAGTTTTATGCAGTGTACAACTAGTTCTTAGCTGGATGCAAAGCCAGGGGATGGAGTTTCAAGGTATTTCACCTGACATTATTCCATTTTATGATTTCCCGGATGTTTGGCAAAACTTAGCTTACCTCGCTAGTTACCTTAAATTCTTCTTAGCCTTTATAGTAATAATTTCTGTAACTAATGAATATAGTTATAGAACCATCAGGCAAAACATCATTGATGGGATGTCACCCAAAAGCTTCTTAATATCCAAGCAATTAATGATTTTAGCTTTTAGCGTGATTAACGTTGCTATACTTTGGCTTGCAGGTACTATAATGGGAGTGGCAAATGCCTCTACTTTTGAAGGCCATCTGTATTTTATGGGCTCAGATTTTTTACTTGCTCATTTTATTGAGCTTGTAACATTTCTGAATTTGGCTATGCTTATCTCAATATTAATGAAGAAAGCAGGTTTTGCTATTATTCTTTTATGTTTCTATGGCATTTTTGTTGAGCCAATTGCAGTCGGTATTTTAGGTCACTTTACTGATGATAGTTGGTTTTTAAACCTCTTCCCAATTGAAGCAGTAAATAACCTCGTTCCAGTGCCATTTCAGCGTTATATTTTCATGGAAATTCAGGATTATGTAAGCATACAAAGTGTTATCATTTGTGTGGGTTTGTATTTGATAAGTTTGACAATCAACTATTACATCCTTGTAAAAAAGGATATTGCTTAAGATTCCTAAAAAGTTAAGCTTATTTTAAGATTGAATGAACGACATGTTGGTAATTTAACTTGACCTTAATCTATAAATTTGAGCAATTAATCTAATATAAATAGCACTTCGTGGAGGAGTGCTATTTTTCTTTGAAATTTATAGTAAATGATTTTCCTTCTTACAGGAACTATAAATAATTGAATTACTGCTGTTAAAATAGTTTTAAATTTAATTGATCAGGACATTAAATACATCAGTATTAATTTAAATTACTGATAATCAAATTTTCATCTTCTTATCGGTCTTATTAGTGAGTTTCGCATTGTAAAACAAACCCTTAAAAAAACAATGAAAAACTTACTTGCAAAGTCATTCATGATTATGACAATGGTGGCACTACTAATGTCATGTAATGACGATGAAGACAACCTGGAGCAAATGGAACCAACAGTTTCCATTAATGGAGAACAGTCATTAACGGCTTATCAAAAAAGCACTGTTGAGGTAACAGCTAAAATTTCAGCAAAAAATGGAACTCCTGAAATTACAGCAAATGGTGAGACGCTTAGCTTATCGGCCGATAGTACAGTAACGTATTCGGTAGAAGTACCTTTTAATGCTGAATTAGGTGAGGCAATAGATGTTAAATTCACTGTAAAAAATGGTGATGCTGAAGCTAATCTTGATGTAGCGATCACTGTTGTTCCAAAACCTTTGACAGAATCAGTAACACCGGAAAGTGTTATGCTACTTAACTCTGCAGAGTTTCCTAACATGAAGCTTGAAATGATCATGACTTCAGAGGACATCCTTTACTCTGATTCTTCTTTCGTTTATGGGTCGTATATGGATGGGACAGCACTTTATCCTAATGGAGATGGTACTTTCTCTTTAATCAACAATTTGGAGCGTGATTTTGCTATTGCTAGAATTGTAATGAATGATAAGCTTGAACCATTAACTGGCGAGTATATCGTAAATGCCAATGCAACTGCTTACACGGCACAATGCTCTGGATCTTCCATTACAGAAGAAGAGCACGGTTTTGGACCTTTTTACCTTTCTGGTGGTGAGTGGGGTGGTGCAAATAAAGGTGTTTATCGTATTGATCCTTTTAGAGATGCTTCAAATAGAGATCAGGCCGATAGATTACCTGCACTAGGTGAATGGTCTACAGAAAATGCGGTTGCCATTGGTAAAGATGCCTATTCCGATAAAACTGTTGTATTTATGGGTGATGATGAATCAAACAATACTTACCCTAAAGGTCATTTAGGTATGTATGTTGGTAACAGAGGTGATTTATCTGGCGGTGAGCTTTACGTTTTAAGAGGTAAAGATACAACTGAGAATGTTGGTAATGGTGGTTTGAAATTCGAAATGGGTATGGCAGAAGGTACCAGCTACGATGTTGAGTGGGTAAAAATGTCTGAAAGAACTATTGAAGAATTGAATCAGGAAGCAGCTGATTCAGTGGCTATTGGTTTTCAACGAATTGAAGATATTGATTGGAGAAGAGGCTCTGCATCAAACCAAAGAACTATCTATTTCTGCGTTACAGGAAGAATCAGAAGTGATAATCCAGACCTTGCCAAAAGAGGAACTTCATTAGGTAGAGTTTATAAATTAGAGTTAAACCCTAATGATCCAACAGGAGATGCTAAAATCACTTGTGTTTTGGATGGAGATAAAGTAGGAGGTAAAGCTGATGGCTTCCACTCACCAGACAACATATTGGTAACTGAAAACTATGCTTACATTCAGGAAGATCCTAATGGTTATTTTGCAGCTAACTCAGCTATCGAAGGATGGGCCAAACTGTATCAGTATGATTTAAATAATGGTACTATCAAAACAGTGATGGAGTGTAATGAGAGTGATCCTAGCGTAATAGCCAACTATGGCGGTGGTGGCAAATGGGAAATCACCGGTTTAATTGACGTGACTGATATCATTGGTGCATCAGAACCTACTTTTGTAGGTGGTGTTCAAGTTCATGGCTGGAATAACAGAGATATACCAGGAGCTGTTAGAGCTGATGGCAAACCTTTTAACGATCCTACTGCAATTCCGGCTACAGAGTCAGAAATGGAAGGTTCGTTCCTATTTAAAATTACTGGACTAGATAGATAATTAGTCAAATCAAGAGGAGGTCTTCTTAAAACAAGGCCTCTTCTTTACTCCAACTTTTACCTCCATGCGATATTCTATACTCTCATTCATTATAATTTCGATTATAACTATTTCCTGTTCTGAGGAGAAACCTCAGAAATATACCAGAGATAATGATACTTCTCTTTTTCTTGATGAAGTAAGAGCCTATTACTTCACCACTCTTGACAGTACCATTTACTACCTAAATCAAATGGACACTGCTAACTCGCTCCAAAAAAATCAGAGCTTATTTTTAGAGGTTAGAAAATGGTATAAATATAATGAGCCAATGTTGATGGCTTATGATTACGAAAATTACCTTACTATAAATGGTCCCAATCTTTTAAAAGTAGAGATTGATGATTACACGGACATAAAAAAAATTGAACCTAAAAGCTTACAGGTGGTAGAGGAAATAATTTTTGATGAATCACCTGATCTACAAAAACTTCATAGTACGCTTCAGTTTCTCAAAGTACGCCTGCCTTTTATAAAGAAGAACCATATCATTTATCGACAAAGAGATAAACATCAACTCAAACTAATTAGAGATGCAATTGTGAATATTGCAGCTAAAGGTATCACAGGTTTCGATTCTCCCATGCTTGCTAATTCGTTGAAGGAGGCTGCTTACAATTACCAGTCTATAAGTCAAATTATAACAATCTACAAAGATGGTTTCAATGATAAGTCCATTTACGAAGAGTGGATGTCTAACCTGAAAGAAACAATTACTATACTTGAGAAAGGTGATTTCGATTCATTTGATCGATACGGTTTCATAAAAAACCATACAAATAATCAACTAGCATTAGTTAACAAAACTGCTGACGACTGGGGTGTTGAGCTTAACAAATCGAGAGAGCTTAATCCAAATGCTGAAAATCTGTTCAGTAAAGATTTCCTTAATCTTGAAATGTACGCTTATCAAAAGAATGCTTCTGGAAGTAAGGAGCAAATTAAGCTGGGTAAAGTACTTTTTAATGATGCTAGCCTTTCTCAAAATAAGAATATGAGTTGTGCGAGTTGTCATTTGGCCAACAAAGCATTCACAGATGGTAACCCAAAAGCACTTGGAATTGATGGTAAAGAACTTCAACGAAATACACCAACACTGACTTATGCTGCCTTTCAAAAGAGCTTTTTCTACGATGGCCGATCAGATGGTTTAGAAAACCAGATAGTAAGTGTGGTAAATGCTCCTGATGAATTCCACATGGACTTAAAGGAGGTGGAAAATGTGGTTAAAGCTGATTCAGCCTACAGAAAACTATTCAATGCCGCCTACGCAGGAGAAATTTCTGATCAAAATATTAGAAATGCAATTGCCAATTATGTGAGAGATTTGGCTTCTTTTAACAGTAAGTTCGATAGGAATATGCAGAATATCGAGCAAAGTTTAACCGTATCAGAAATTCAAGGATTTAATTTATTTATGGGCAAAGCAGGCTGTGGCACCTGTCACTTTGCTCCAACTTTTAATGGTACTGTTCCACCTAAATACAATGAAACGGAATTTGAAAACTTAGGCGTTCCTGCCAATGCAAGTTTTACTAATCCTGAGTTAGATGATGATCCTGGCTTATTTTATCCTTACGAGGTAGAAGAAAAGAGACATTTCTTTAAAACATCTACAGTAAGAAATATTGCCTTAACCCCGCCATACATGCATAATGGAGTTTATGAAAGTTTGGAAGAGGTGCTTCAGTTTTATAATGTAGGTGGTGGAGCAGGAATGGGTTTAGATGTGCGCTACCAGACTTTACCGCCTGACTCTCTTAATTTAACTGACAATGAAATAGAGGCAATCATCGCCTTCATGAAAACTTTAACAGATCAACAATTTGAACCTGACAGTTCAAATTTAGAAATCGAATCCCTAAGCTTAAATAACTAGCTATGCCTTTTACGCTGATAAAGAGAAACCTGCAAAGCGATCAAACGATACAGCTTGATTTATCCGTTTTTTCAAGTAGTAGCATGGATAAACTGAGTGCCAAAGAAAAGATTGAAACTTATTTACCTGAAATGGTTTATGGCGCTATAGATGGAATAGTTACAACCT
This sequence comes from Marivirga atlantica, assembly GCF_016734805.1. Taxonomy (GTDB): domain Bacteria; phylum Bacteroidota; class Bacteroidia; order Cytophagales; family Cyclobacteriaceae; genus Marivirga; species Marivirga atlantica. The sequence continues at coordinate 264,388 of NZ_JAERQG010000004.1, read as the reverse complement.
TTGCCGTTGTTGCAGGTGCCGCAGGTGCTCATCTCAGCATTCAGATTGTACTCATTTTAGGGATGGCTAATCTCATTGCTGATGGACTTTCAATGTCAGTTGGTGCTTATTTGGCGAAAAGATCTGAAATTGATAACTACAAAAAGCATTTAAAAAGGCAGCATTATAAAATTGAGCGAGAGCCCTGGCTTGCTAAAAAACATTTGAACCAGATATATGCAGATAAAGGATTTGAAGATGAAGATTTAGAAACCATCACTGGTCAAATTAGAACCAAGAAAGAGCTTTGGGCACATACTTTATTAGTGTATAGACACGAACTGCTGCCTGAAACCAAATCGGCAGTTAAATCTGGTATTTTTACCCTTATTGCCTTTGTTTTAGCAGGAGCTGTTCCTCTTGTTGCTTTTTTATTTACACAACAAAACGCTTCAAACTTCAAACCCTTTACAATTTCAGCATTGTGTGCGGGCGTGGCTTTTGTCTTAATAGGTTGGGCAAAACACTTGCTTACTAAAGGTGGGTTGTTTAAAAGTGTTTTTGAAACATTAGGCTTGGGAGCCATTGCTGCTGCGGCCGCTTACTTCGTTGGTGACCTACTTGAAGGTATGCTTTTTTAATTAATGAAGATTTTTTTGAGCCTATAAAGGCTTACCTAAATGGTAAGCCTTTATAAATTTTAGAGTATTAGAATTTTACCTTCTTCCGGTGCCATAATCAATATTCACGATCACTTCATCTCCATTATACAGATAAGTATTTGATAAGTCATTTGATATGCTAAATGATCGGCTATTGATTCTATTTACATTTCTTACGTAACCAGAACCTCTGTTTTTAATATAGAGATCACCACTCCATTGATATTCATCTCCATATTTACTTCCGCCAATCACCTGAAAACTTGCTCCCTCACCACTTATTTCGTCAAAGGTTGGTTCTACAGCTACTTCAAACCTTTCCTTATAGCCATTGCCTCGATTATAATCGAAGTGATAGTTGATTTCACCAGTGTTCTCGTCAATATTAAATTGAACGTCCGCTTTATAGTGTATTGGTTCAATTATATAAAATTCAGGTTGTTCAATAGAATATTCATATGTGAAATAATCCAGGTTTTCTTTAAATACTATATTTCCATCTTTAGATTTAATAACTTGACTTACAAAATCATAAGTTGTTTCATCAGTTCTTATCCTGTTACTTATATCATAAGTGCCATCAATGAGGAATTCAATATTTATTGAAGGATTAGCCACATAAGGTGATGTGTTATTACTATTATCTAATTGGAATGTCCACGGTGTAGGAAATTCAATTATTTCAAAAGTTGCAGGAGTAATGGGGTCTCCACCTACAAATGATATTGAAGGGTCAATATAATTATCTCCAGGATTCAAAATTTCAAGCATTCTTACCTTGATGTCGTAATCTACAGTACCATAAGCTCGGCTCGAATTATAGTAATAAGAATCAAAGTTTATTTTAATACTATCAACCTCACCATTGCTAAGGTGTCTATATCTTTCTCCAAACCAATCTCGTTCAACAAAGGCAAATTCTAAGCTTTCGTCAAGGGCCTCTTGCGTTATTTCGCCACTATTATTTGTGATAACTGACCCTTCGTATATGTAATAGGAACGTGTTCCCCAGCTCGACTGATAGTAAGCGAGAATATCATAGTTAATGTTGGTATTGGAAGGATAAAAACCTGTACTATCCAGTGTGATTGATTTAATAGCATATTCTCCTTCAGCGTTTACTAGGGCATTTGCACCAGTAGCATCTTCAATTACCACCTCTGGTACAGATTTGTAGCCATTGCCTGATTGAAATTTAAATTTCATTTTGTTCATGTCCTGAATACTACCTCCAGGAAATAGTTGATTAGAAGAAGGTGAGTAATAAGGACTGCCAGATTCAAATAAACGTCTAGGGTGCTTTTTTATATTAGTAACTTGTAGTCCGGCACCTGGTTCAGCTGGTTCAGGAATTATTGTTTTAATACCAGACACAAATGGAATACTTGATGATGTTTCATTAGTTCCAAATGTTGTTAGTACTGAGTCAAGAACTGGTTCGTCAAACTCGTTTAAATACGCAAGCTTTTGTTTTACCTGTAGCTGAGGGATTATCAAATTTATTTGAGTTCCATTTTGACTTGTAGGTACTATAATCTCATATTGTCCATTATCATCAGTTAAATCTTCTCCAAGACCACCTTCAACATTTAAAGAGTACTCTTTAAAAGTAAGTCCTTCACTAACATTGATTATATTACCACTAAAGTCAGCTCGAATCAGTTTATTTTTAAGAACTTCTGATACTTTATTTGTAACATCTGTTTCGATTTTTATTTGGCCTTTAATTTTCGCTGTGTTTTCTCCTTCACCATTTCTATAAAGAGGAATAATAGCTGTTTCACTTTTCGTAATTGGCGTAACAACTCCATCAATTATCTCATAGTTGTATCCTCTTTCAAACTTAAAATCTATAATTCCAAGAGCAGAATAGTATCCTTCTGCTGAAACTTCGATAAAGTTTCCTCCAACAGTTATTCCATCAAAAACAACATTTCCCGAAGCATCGGCATTTTCAGTCATTTCAATAGTTTCACCATTTACTGAAGAAGTCAATTTTACTTGAGCACCATCTATCGGAGTAGTGCCATTTAAGATTTTCATACTTACATTGTAGAAAGCACCGGCATCGTTCAATGTTTGTATTTGTGTTGCTATATTGGCAGAGTCTCTAACATCGTTATTGATATTAATTACGGATGGTTCGGACTCTGTTTCGCTACAAGAAGCGAATACAAATACTGATAGGACTAAAATAATTAGGTAGTTTTTTTTCATATAAAATAACAGTTAAAATATCTCGCGAATAACGTGAAGTTTTTTATAAAAAACCAACTTGTTCGATTAGTAATAGGATAAATTAGTTGGAGAAGCTATCATTGTCTATTACATAAAGAATTAACATATTTGTTGAGCAAACATTCATACTTTGTCAAATCAACAAATAAAAATACTTCTCTTTGATTTGGGTGGTGTTATCATAAACCTCTATCCTGAAAGAACCTTTAAGGCTTTTGCTGAATTGGCTGGTATTGATGAATGGGATGTGATGGAAGCCTACAAAGAGGCGGAATTTTTCAAGCTTCATGAACAGGGAATCATGAATAATGAGCATTTCAGGGATAAGCTTAGAAAAGCATTGAATGTAATTACAGATGATGAGAGTATTGATAAAGCCTGGAATGCGATGCTCGGTGATATTCCTGAAGATAGGATTGAAGACATCAAGCAATTAAAAAAGAAGTTTCGGTGCGTGGTGTTAAGCAATACCAATAGCATTCACGAGAATTGTTTTCATAAAATCTTGTCTGAATCACACAGTTTTACTCATTTAAATGAGCTGTTTAACGAGGTTTTTTTCTCTCATGAATTAAGTGATAGAAAGCCGGAACCCAGTATTTATCAAAAAGTACAAGAGGCTTGTGGCGTTGAGTTGAATGAGATACTTTTCTTGGATGACTCAAAAGAAAACATAGCAGCTGCAAAAAGCGTTGGTATGCATGTTTTACACATACCTAGAAATGAAGGGTTTTCTGATTTGTTAAATCGGAAATTAGAGGAGATTAATTCATAATGATCAATAAGAACGCAGCTTACTACATAAAAAAAATAGTTTTATTTATTCTTACCTTGATCTGCACCACCTTAGCAGGCTCAGAACTTGTAACAGCTAAATCAATTTTTTTTACTCCTGATTATTCATGGACCGATTTTGCAGCAGGTTTTTCTTATTCTGTTCCTTTTCTACTTATTTTAACTGTACATGAGTTTGGTCACTATTTCACGGCCAAATATTATGGGGTAGAAGTCACATTGCCCAATTATATTCCAATGTATTTCCCTGGGTTCTCTATTGGTACTTTTGGTGCTTTGATAAGGATAGTAGGCCCTATTAAATCAAGAAAGCAATATTTTGATATAGGAATTGCTGGGCCTTTAGCAGGCTTTGTGGTGGCTTTAGGTGTCTTATGGTATGGCTTTACACACTTGCCGGAGCCGGAATATATTTTCAACATACATCCTGAATATGCTGAATATGGTCTTGATTATGCAGATCACGTTTATGAGAATAATGATGATGTCGTTAGTATAGAAATGGGTAACAACCTGCTTTTCGGATTTTTTGAGAAGTATGTGGCCGATCCAGATAGGTTGCCTAATCATAAAGAGATTATGCATTATCCTTATCTGTTTTCAGGTTTCCTGGCACTTTTCTTCACGGCTCTAAATCTTATACCTATTGGTCAGCTAGATGGTGGACATATTCTTTACGGAATACTGGGTGTTAAAAAACATAAACAAATAGCCAGAGTGCTCTATCTGATATTTGCCTTCCTAGCGGGCCTAGGTTTAGTATCAATTCAAACTCCTCAAGAAGATTTACTGCTATATTCAGGAGCTTATATTGCCTTTCTGTATTTTGCTTTTCAGGGTTTAGGCTTTAACAGATTGAATACGCTTTTAACAGCTGTAAGTATGTATGTAGCGCAATTCTTAACAAGTATGCTGATTGTAGACGTATCGGGTTTTCCTGGCTATCTGCTTTTTGTGCTACTTTTAGGTAGATTTATTGGAATAAAGCATCCAAGAACTATTGATGAAAGACCTTTGTCGCAAGGGAGAAAAATACTTGGGTGGATAGCTTTAATTATTTTCATCCTTTGTTTTAGCATCACGCCATTTAATGCCTAAAGGTGGCAATTACCAAGCACACTAAACCTATTTCCTAATCACTAATTCGCTTTGCATACTTCTTTTACTATTTTTGCGTTCAATCACCCTAAAACGGAATTCTGATTAATGTCCATCAAGGTAGTTAATGTAGTAAAGCAATTTGGAGAACAGCGTGCAGTTAAGAATATTTCATTTGAAATAGACAAGGGAGAAATTGTAGGTTTTTTGGGACGAAATGGTGCTGGTAAGTCTACCACTATGAAAATGATCACGGGTAATTTACCTCTAACCGAAGGTCAGATTTTTGTTAATGGGCTGGATGTTAAAAGCGAGCTTGATAGCATAAAATCACAGATTGGCTACCTGCCTGAACATAACCCGCTGTACCTTGATATGTACGTACATGAATTTCTGCAATTTTGTGGAAAGGTTTATGGTATAAAAGGACAAGTACTTATTGCTCGGATTAATGAAATTGTTGCACAGTGTGGCCTCCTTAAGGAACAAAACAAGCTTATTGGTTCACTATCTAAAGGTTACAGACAAAGAGTTGGTTTAGCTCAAGCATTACTGCATAATCCTTCAGTATTGATTTTAGATGAACCAACAACTGGTTTAGATCCTAACCAAATAATAGAGATACGTGAATTGATACAATCTATTAGTAAGGATAAAACTGTATTACTTAGCACACACATTATGCAGGAAGTTCAGGCATTGTGTAGTAGGGCGATTATCATAAAGAATGGCGAAATAGTAGCTAATGAAACTGTTGATGAATTAACAACTGAAGAGCAAAGCCATACTATAAAAATTGAGTTGGCAGATGTTGCTGATTTATCAAGTTGGAAAGAAAAGGAAAAGATTCTTTCCATACAGAAAGCAAATAAACTGACCTATCTCATAAAAGCTTCAGAAGATATCAGAAAGCAAATATTCAAATGGGCAGGAGAAGAAGGTGTTGATTTAGTAGGTATTTCTCTTGAAAAAGGAAGTATGGAAACCGTATTTCAGAAACTAACCAAAGACTAATAACCGCTTTATGTGGAGTATATATAGAAAAGAAATCAGTAGTTTTTTAAATAGCCTTATTGCCTATCTGGTGATGACTGTTTTCTTGGTCACTATGGGCTTGCTTGTATGGGTGTTTCCTGACACTGGCATTTTTGAGTATGGCTATGCTGACTTAGGTATATTCTTTAACATGGTGCCCTTTGTTTTCATGTTTCTCATTCCGGCAATTACGATGAAATCAATTGCGGAGGAGTCAAAATCAGGCATGTTAGAACTATTATTTACCAAGCCTATAAATGAAATAAAGTTGGTTTTTGGTAAGTACCTGGCGGGCTTAACACTGGTCTTGGTTACTTTATTACCTACTATTATTTATTATTTTTCATTAAGATATATCAGTAATCCGGTAGGAAATGTAGACACCGCTGGGATTATTGGAGCTTATATTGGTTTACTCTTTCTGGCTTCATCTTATACAGCTATTGGAGTATTCTCTTCGTCACTTTCAGAAAATCAGATAGTTGCTTTTATTATCGCACTATTCTTTAGCTTTTTGCTTTTTATGGGCTTCTCATCAATTTCTTCATTGACTATTTTTGAAGGTATGAGTACTTCACTTGATCAGCTAGGCATGCAATACCATTATGATGCCTTGGGCAAAGGTGTTATTGACATTCGTGACGTCATCTACTTTATAAGCGTTACATTCATTTTTATTTATGCTACATTTTGGGTTTTAAAGCTGAAGAAATGGAATTCTTAAAGCGGAAAACACTTACATATACGCTCCAATTATTGATTGTCATAACCTTCTTGGTGCTTATCAATTTGCTGGCTCGTCATCTATTACTTCGTTTTGATTTAACCGAAGAGAACCGCTACAGCATGAGTGATGCCACAACGGAATTGCTTTCCAATTTAGACGAAACAGTTTATGTGGAGGTTTACCTGGCAGGCGATATCAATGCTGAGTTTAAAAGATTACAAACTGCTATACAGCAAACACTTGATCAGTTTAAAACTTACTCAAGAGGAAACGTTCAATATAACTTCATTAATCCGGATGCTGCTAGCTCTGCCAATGCAAGAAATGAATATTACAACGTATTAATAGATAAGGGGATTAACCCGACTACAGTTTTCGATAATATTGATGGTAAGAAAACCCAAAAACTTATTTTCCCAGGTGCGGAGATTAGTTATAAAGGAAGAAAAGCACCAGTAATTCTACTTAATGGTAATAATGCTGCCGGAGCCAAGGAAGCAATTAATCAGTCTGTTGAGAATTTGGAGTATCAATTGGCGATAACCATTAATAATCTAGCAAGTAACGAGCGCAAAAAGATCGCCCTTGTTCAGGGGCATCAGGAAGCTTCTGGGGAAGAACTTTATGGTTTAAGAAAGAGTCTTCAAAATAAATTTGATTTGCAAGTACTTACTGATTTAAGCAAGCTTAACCAATTTGATGGGGCGCTATTTATTAAGCCACAACAGAATTTCTCCAATACAGAACTTTTCGATGTTGACCAATATATCATGAATGGTGGCAAAGCTTTGTTCTTTTTGGATGGCCTAAGTATGAGTGTTGATAGCATCAAAGATTTTGGTGCGATGGCACTGCCCATTCAGAACAACCTTGATGAGTTGCTTTTTAAGTATGGAGTACGCGTAAATGATGATATCATTCAAGATGTTAATAGCGGTAATTTCCCTATAGTAACTGGTAATCTGGGATCAAATGCGCAGGTACAACTATTACCTTGGCCCTATTATATTATCTTTAATAAATATGCAAAACACCCAATTGTAAATGGTTTAAATGCCGTTTATGGCAAGTTTGTTAGTTCTTTGGATACCTTAGCTGTAGGTGGAATTGAAAAAACACCTCTTATTTTCACTTCTGATTATAGCCGCACTTTACAAGGGCCGGTTCTGGTTAATTTTGAAAGTTTGAAGGAAGATATGCAACCAGATAAATTCAATCAAGCCAATATTCCGGTAGCTTACTTGTTGGAAGGGGAATTTTCATCGGCCTTCAAAAATAGATTGGCGCCTACAAGCAGAAAGTCTGCCGTAGTGATAAAAAGGAGTGCATCTAATAAAATTATCGTAGTTGGCGATGGCGATATGGTGTTAAATACCTCAGATAAAAAAACAGGTAAACCTTTTGAACTGGGTGTTGATCCTTATGCCCGGCACGCTACACCATTTGCCAATGAACAATTGTTACTCAATATGCTCAATTATATGCTTGATGATGAAGGTCTGATCATTGCTAAAAATAAAGATTTCAAGATCAGGCCGCTTGACAAAGTAAAGCTAAGGGAGGATAAGCTGATGATTCAGTTGATTAATATTGTGCTCCCTGTGTTATTGATTGTAGCTTTTGGAGTAATTCGCTATTGGTGGAGAAAGCGCAAATACACAAATTTCTAAATCCATGACACAGCAAAGAAAAAATATCTTCCTCTTAGTTTCACTTGTTGTACTCGTAGTGCTTTGTGTAGTAGCGGCTAACTACTATCCTTATAAAAAGACTTCAAGCATTACGCAGAAGGATGTGTTTGCCATTGCTAATCCTGCCGAACGCCTCACTAAAGTAGTGATCAATGGACCGGATGTTAGTAATACGCTTGAATTGAAGAATGCTGCCTGGTCAGTAAATAATAAATATAAACTTGACCCTGCTATGCAGCAGGTTTTAATGGCACTACTTGAAAGAGTGGAGGTTCAGCGTGAAATATCTGGTGATTTAAAAAAGGAAATTATTCAAATAGCAGCCGATACCGGAATACAAGTGCAAATTTATGCAGATAAGCAGCAGCTCAGAGATTTTAAAGTAGTAGGTAACCCTAGTCAGATAGCATCTTATTTTGTAAACAATGATAAGGTTTACCAAATGCAGCTACCGGGTTATGAGAGCTATGTGGCTGGTATGTTTGAAGTGAAAACTTTAGACTGGCGCGACAGAACCATTTTCAACGGCACATGGCAAGATATTGTTAGCTTAACACTTGAATGCCCAGATGGTGATTCATTAATTTTTAAATATGACAAAGGATTAATTAAGCTTCAGAACAGGGCCAATACGGATAGTGTAAAAGTGATGGATTATATTGAAACTTATAATTATTTCTTTGTAGATCAGTTTCTTCCTGAGAATCACGAAGCAGTACAAATGGTCAGTGAGTTTGCTTCAGCAGGAAAAATACGTATTCAAGCCTTAGATAAAAATAGAAACCTTAAGCTTGATTTTTTTAGCCATCCTAACTTTAACGCTATACTGGTTAAGATAAATGATAGGGAGTGGGCGGGCATTCAAAAGGCACGTTACAATAAGTATTTCCCAAATTCAGTGCAATTTTTGAAATAGTAATTGATAAAATCCTCTTTCCTGTCTGATTAATTATTTGCTTAATCCTTGAATAAGTATAGATTTGCGAATTAATTTTTAACTTTGCTTACGTTATAACAAAACCCTATTCCTGAGCACTAAAAAGAGTGTTTTTATCAAGCTCAGGCTAAAAAAAATTAGCGAATATGAAGTTTATCGTTTCCTCTTCAGCACTATTGAAGCAAATTTCGGCCATCAATGGTGTTATTACCAGCAATCCGGTGGTGCCAATCCTTGAAAATTTCTTGTTTGAAATTCAAGATGGTTTATTAACTATCACAGCTTCAGATTTACAAACTTCTATGATTACTGAAATAGATGTTGAGTCGTCTGAAAATGGAAGTATTGCAGTCCCTGCCAAGATACTATTGGATACACTGAAAAACTTACCTGAGCAGCCAGTTACGCTAACAATTGACGAGGAAACTTACAGTATAGAAATTAGTTCTGACAATGGCCGTTATAAGTTGGCTGGTGAAAATGCTACCGATTTCCCTAAAGTACAGGAAGTAGAAAATCCTGATACGGTAGATGTTTCTGCTGATATCTTAGCAACAGCTATTAATCATACCATTTATGCTACGAGTAATGATGAGTTACGTCCGGCAATGGGTGGCGTTTATGTAAACTTTGATGAAACCAATACCACCTTTGTTGCTACTGATGGTAACAGATTGGTTCGCTATAGAAGGGTGGATGTAGCATCTGATGCAGGTACGGGAATTATCATACCAAGAAAGGCTTTAACTTTATTGAAGAACTGTTTGCCTGCTGAGAATGTAAATGTTGCTGTTGAATTTAATATGTCTAATGCTTATTTCAAGTTCAACAACATCAAAATGATATGTAGACTTGTAGATGAGCGTTTCCCTGATTACGAAAATGTAATTCCTGCGCAGAACGATATCAAAATGACTATCAATCGTCAGGAGTTTATGTCTTCATTAAGAAGGATCAGTATTTACGCAAACAAAACCACACATCAGGTAAGATTAAAGATATCGGGTAGTGAGCTTCAGATTTTTGCTGAGGATTTAGATTTCTCTAATGAGGCTAATGAAATTCTTGCTTGTGAGCACCAGGGAGAAGATATTGAAATTGGCTTTAACGCTAAATTCTTAGTAGAAATGCTTAATAATTTAAGCAGTAAAGAGATTTCTATTGAGATGTCAGCACCAAATAAAGCTGGTTTGTTATTTCCATCTGACTTAGATGAAAATGAAGACATACTATTGTTAGTGATGCCTGTAATGCTAAATAATTACGTTTAAAAGTTGATTTAATAAATTAGCGCGTTATATTTGCAATCAATGACACACATAAATAACCATTATTACTACTATTATCATCTATTCCAAAGTGGAATCGGTAATGGTATGGTTATGTCATAATTACAATAGCACTTAAATTAACCTAAAATATCAAGCAACCCGGTTCCGAAAGAACCGGGTTTTTTTATGTCTAAAAAATAAGATGATGAAGCAGATTTACGAAAATTACACACAAGAAGACCAGGACGTATGGAGGATACTCTTTAGCCGGCAGTGGGAAAATATTAATACCGTAGCTACTGAAGAGTTTGTGAAAGGAATTGATAAAATTGAGTTCACAGAAAAGTCTATTCCTAATTTTGAGGAAACTAATAAACATTTAGCCGAGCAAACAGGGTGGCAGGTTGCTGCTGTGCCAGGTATAGTGGATGATGATAAGTTTTTTGAACTCTTGGCTAACAAAATATTCCCTGCAACAACATGGCTGAGAACAAAGGATCAGCTAGACTATTTGGAAGAGCCCGATATGTTTCATGATGTCTTTGGTCATATAGCTTTGCTAACAAATCAGCACTTTGTGGATTTTCTTCAGGGCTTAGCCAAAATAGGGCTAAAGCATATAGATGATGAATGGGCGATTCATCTGCTAAGCAGGATTTATTGGTTCACTATTGAGTTTGGCTTAATCCGCGAGCAAGGTGAATTGAAAATATATGGAGCAGGTATTATTTCTTCACCTGGAGAAACCAAATTTTCACTTAGTGATGAGCCTGATCATTTCAACTACGATGTAGAAGCTATTATTGATAGTAGCTACAGAAAAGATGTTTTTCAGACAAAGTACTTTATTATCGACAATTACGAGCAGCTTTATACTTCTTTAGATACCATAGAAAAAGTAATTGAAGATAGATTAAAAGAAAAGACAGTAAACTAAGCTCAATTTTATAGGTTTGCATCGAATATGAAGATTGCGATAATTAAATACAATGCGGGTAATATTAAGTCGGTAATGCTTGCACTCAAAAGGCTGGGTTATGAAGGTGTACTAACTGATGATCCTGAAGAGATACTCTCAGCTGATCGGGTAATTTTCCCTGGTCAGGGTGAAGCAAGCTCGGCCATGAAATATCTTAAAGATAAAGGCCTTGATGAGGTAATTTTAAATATTAAGAATCCTTTTTTAGGTATTTGTTTAGGGCTTCAGTTATTGTGTAAGCACTCTGAAGAGGGAGATACTAACTGCTTAGGGATCTTCGATACAGAAGTGAAAAAATTTCCTAACCAATTAAAGGTGCCACACATGGGGTGGAATTCGGTTGAGCACAATAATGACGCTTGTTTTAGTGGAATTAAACCTGCTTCATACTTTTATTTTGTACATAGTTATTTCGCAGATATTTGTGAGCAAACTATCGCTCAAACCGACTATATGCTTTCATTTAGCACGGTACTAAAAAAAGATAATTACCTCGCTATTCAGCCGCATCCGGAGAAAAGTGCAGATGGTGGTGAACAATTTTTATTGAACTTTATAAAACAGCATTAATGGAGATCATTCCTGCAATAGATATTATAGATGGTAAGTGTGTAAGACTTACCAAGGGCGATTACAACCAGAAAACAGAGTATAATGACAATCCTGTTGAGGTGGCACAGGAATTTGAAGCTGCCGGCATCAAACGACTTCATCTGGTTGACTTAGATGGAGCCAAAGCAAAAAAGGTTGTCAACTTAGATGTACTCAAAAACATCGCTAATGAGACCAATTTAGCTATTGATTTTGGTGGAGGTGTGCAGAGTACCCAAGATTTAGAAAAGGTATTTAACGCAGGTGCCAGCCAGGTTACAGGTGGAAGCATAGCGGTAAAAAATGAAGCACTTTTCACTGAATGGATTTATGAATTTGGTGGTGACAAAATAATACTGGGAGCAGATGTAAAGGATGAACAAATTGCCATCCATGGCTGGGAAGAAAAAGCTGATTGGCAGATTTATGATTTTCTTGAGCATTATCTTGAAAAAGGGTTGAGGCACGTGATCTGTACTGATGTATCAAAAGATGGTGCACTTCAAGGCCCTTCTACAGAATTATACATAAAAATATTAGATCGTTTTCCTACCATCAAATTAATAGCCAGCGGGGGTGTTAGTAATCTTTATGATCTGGAAGAACTCGACAAAATAGGAGTATATGGTGCTATTGTTGGGAAAGCCATTTATGAAAAAAGAATTAGCCTTTCAGAGTTAAAAAATATCTAATTATGCTCACTAAAAGAATAATCCCTTGCCTTGATATAAAAAATGGACGCACAGTTAAAGGAGTTAACTTTGTAGAATTAAGAGATGCAGGTGACCCTGTTGAGCTGGCCAAAATATATGCGCAGCAAGGAGCTGATGAATTGGTGTTTCTAGATATCACTGCTACTAATGAAAAGCGCAAGACCTTAATAGAATTGGTAGAGAAAGTGGCTGAGGCTATCAACATTCCTTTTACTGTAGGGGGCGGCATCAGTACCGTAGAGGACGTATCCATGTTACTTGCTGCAGGTGCTGATAAAGTTTCAATCAACTCTGCAGCCGTTCGTAACCCTCAGATTATTAAGCAAATGGCTGATGAATTCGGTTCGCAGTGTATAGTGGTAGCTATTGACAGCAGAGCGGTAAATGGAAAAAACCTTGTCCATACACATGGAGGAAGTAAAGCTACAACCATTGAAACTGAAGATTGGATTAAAGAAGTGGTTGAGCTAGGTGCTGGTGAAATTTTGCTCACTTCAATGGATCATGATGGTACCAAGGCTGGTTTTGCGGATGAATTGCTCAGTAAGGTTAGTCAGTTAGTAAATGTCCCGGTTATCGCATCTGGTGGTGCAGGTAATATGCAGCATTTCGTAGATACATTCAAGAATGGGAAATCTGACGCAGCATTGGCTGCAAGTATTTTTCATTTTAAAGAAATAGGTATTCCAGAGCTTAAAGGCTTTTTAAAACAAAATCAGATAGAAGTCAGATTATAATAAATCACTTCAGTAAATAATTCAACACAATACATAAATTAATAAACTCCATGAGCGAGCCTAATTTTTCTAAAGACCCTAAAGGATTACTACCTGCAATCATCCAAGATGCCTACACCAATAAAGTCTTAATGCTAGGCTACATGAACGAGGAGGCTTATGAGAAAACCCAAGAAACTAAAAAGGTAACTTTCTATAGCAGAAGCAAAGAGCGTTTATGGACGAAGGGTGAAAGTTCTGAGAACTATCTCAATTTGGTGAGCATGTCTGTTGATTGTGATCAAGATGCTATTTTGGTAAAAGTAATTCCTGATGGACCAACTTGCCACACCGGAGCCGACACTTGTTGGAATGAGAAAAACGAAGGTATTGGCTTCATTAATAAGTTGGAGGATGTTATTGAAGGTAGAAAAAATGGTGACGATGAGAAGTCTTATGTGAAATCTTTATTCAATAAAGGTATTAATAAAATAGCACAGAAGGTAGGTGAAGAAGCTGTTGAGGTAGTGATTGAAGCCAAAGACAATGATGAAGAGCTATTCTTAAATGAATCGGCCGATTTACTATTTCATTATCTCATATTACTTCAGGCCAAAGGATACAAACTTAAGGATGTGATTAAAATTTTGGAAGGAAGACATCGTTAATAAGTTATGAATAGATTATTTTCTCCTATTTCATTTCTGTTACTTTCCGTTTTAATATCGGCTTGTTCAGATGATTCAGTTGACCTTAATTGTGAAACTGTAAAATGTGAAGATTCAATCGGATTGATATCAATAAAAATAGTTGATAATAACGGTGATCCTGTCCTGTTAGATGATTATTATAGTTTTATTGATTCGAGAACAAGATTTCAAGAAACACAAAAAGACTATGCCATAAGACCTGGTTGGTATCCGGTTGCTACAAATGAGCAATATGATCTATTCAATCCCGAAGGTACTATTTTAACCTTTGTAGGAATTGTAAATGAGCGCAACGTAGTGGAGCATCAAATGCTTATGGGAAAAGATTGTTGCAGCATTGAATTACTAACTGGTGATACTGAAATTGTTATTAAAAATGAATAATCTAACAAGAGCTTTATTTGTCGTAGTAGTCCCTTTTCTCTTTTTTTCTTGTAAGGATGAGGTAGCTCAAACTGATTGCCCACCTACCATAGGCTGTACTGAAGTTTTTGTATCTGTTACGCTAGAAGTAGTTGATACTGATGGTGAGCCTGTGGCATTGGATGATTATTATACCTTTATCGATTCCAAAAATGAATTTAAAATAGATAAAGCTGACAGTAATCCTGCCGAAGGTATTTATCCTGTCGCTTCAGATGCTCAAATGAACTTATTATCATTTGAGGGCACTATGTTAACTTTTGTTGGTGTTATTGATGATCAAAATATTGTTGAGCATCAAATGACAATCGGTAAAGATTGCTGCCACATTCAATTACTAGAAGGTGAGGAGAAAATTGTTGTTGATCTGTAGTTAATAGAATTTACTAATTTCTTCTAATTCCTTTCTTTTAATATCCGGTACAAATGTTTCCTGCGCTGGGTAGCCCACAGGTAATAACAGAAATGGTCTTTCATTTTTAGGTCTCCCTAAGATTTCCGTAAGGAAATTCATAGGACTTGGCGTATGTGTTAATGTGGCTAAACCAGCTTGATGTATAGCAGAAATAAGAAATCCACATGCAATTCCTACTGATTCATTTACGTAGTAATTGTTCTTCTTTTCACCCTCTTCCTCTTCATAAACCTTTTTAAAAACGATAATTAAATATGGTACTGTTTCCAGAAATTCTTTATGCCAATCAGTCCCCAATGGTTCTAAATCTTTCAGCCATCTCTCACTCATTCTGCTGTTGTAACTTTCATATTCTTCTTTTTCAGCGGCTACTCTGATTTTCTTCTTCATTTCAGGATCAGATACTACACAGAAAGTCCAGGGCTGTTTATGAGCGCCACTAGGAGCGGTGGAAGCTGTTTTTATAATATTCTCAATTACTTCTTTAGGTACAGGTTTATCTGAATAGTCGCGAACAGACCTTCTCTTATCCATGGCTTCAAAATATTGCTCACTTTTTTGAATCATTTCGCTATCAGACAAGTGGTGATGCTTTAATTGAATGTAAGGATAGCCGTCTATTTCTTTTTTCATCAAATCGGTTAAAATCTTTTATTTTATTTCTCCTGCTTCTAACAATTTCAGCGCTTCTTCTAAATCTTCTTTGGTATCAATCCCTATAGTTTCTTGATCTGTGATCGCAGTTTTAATTCTGAAACCATTTTCAATCCACCGTAACTGTTCCAAAGATTCAGCTAGCTCTAGCGGAGTAGGCGCTAAAGTCACTATTTTACTTAGAATATCCACCCTGTAAGCATATATACCTATGTGTTTGTAATGCTGATGACTTTTCATCCAGTCTTCAGTGGGGATGTTTCTCATGTGAGGAATGCTTGATCTTGAGAAGTATAATGCTAGTCCGCCATCAGCTTTTAAAGCTTTTACAACATTGGGATTTTCAAGATCTTCCAGTTTATCAATAACTTTTATCAAAGTGGCAATCTCTGATTTTCTATCGAGCACTGAAGCCAGTTGTTGGATTTGTTCAGGAGCAATAAACGGTTCATCTCCTTGAACATTTATAAGAAAGTCATAGCTACCTTCGTCCATTTTAAGTGCTTCATGGCATCTTTCTGTACCACTTAGATGGTCAGCACTTGTTCTCACTACGTTATAGCCTAGCGCCTCTACGTGATCATAAATACGCTCATCATCAGTTGCCACTACTACCTTCCTGAAAACTTTTGAAGCGAGACATTTTTCAACTACACGCTGAATCATGCTTTTTCCGGCAATATCAACAAGCGGTTTTCCGGGGAATCTGGTTGAGGCGTATCTGGCGGGAATTACTCCTAATATATCCATAGCTTAGTTTGATTTCTTTTTTACACGAAGGCTGGTGCCACTCTCTTCAATTACCTCAATTTGTTCACCTTGTTCTAAATATTCTCCTCTTGTATAAGCATCGTATAAGTCTCCTTCAATTTCTACTTTACCGCTAGGCCTTAAAACTGAATATACAGTTCCAGTTTTTCCGATAAATCCTTTCTCAATAAATCTTGAAGAGTAACCTTCAGCACTATTTTGTGTGTCTTGTAACGCTATTCTTTTGAAATATTTTGTTTGAGTCAAACGTACTCCTCCTATAAACATGAGTACCAGACTACCAAAGAGGCCCAAAAGCGTAGTGATTAATGCCTGCATAATATTTTCTTTCGGTACAAATTCAAAGTCGAAGAAATTATTATTAAGCATCATAAACACTAAAGAGCCGAGTGTAAGGATAAGTCCTAGTATTCCGAATATACCGAAACCTGGAATGACAAATATTTCTAAAGCTATTAGCACCAGCCCGATGACGAAAGCCAGTATTTCCCAGTTTTCCGCTAAGCCATTTAAATAATAAGGTACAAGATATAGCACTAGAGCTATTATAGAGGCAGCTATAGGGAAACCTACACCAGGTGTTTGCAATTCAAAATAGATACCTCCTAAAATGATGAGTATTAATATTCCACTTATAAATGGATTAATGAAGAAAGATATTATTTTTTCTGTGGTAGATACTTTGTAATCGATTCGTGTGCTATTCAGAAGGTTTAATTCGAAGAGCACATCATCAAGGCTAGCCATTTCACCTTCACAGAACCCGTATTTGATGGCTTCTGCCGTAGAAAATGTAATCACTTGTCCCGGTTCAGAAATGCTATCAACTACTAAATTTTCATCTACCATGGCTTCAGCAATTTTAGGATCTCTGCCGGTAGCCTCAGCAGTTGAGCGCATAATGGAGCGCATATAGCTTTGGTACTTATCAGGTGCGGCTTCACCAGTTTGGTTGACTACTGTTGCAGCACCGATGCTGGCTCCTGGTGCCATATAAATACTGTCGCAAGCAATTGATATCAGCGCACCGGCAGAGGCTGCATTTTTATTGATGTATACATAAACTGGTATTTCTAACTGAAGTAAGGCAGTTCGGATTTCATCAGCATCGTACAGGGCACCACCATAAGTATTCATATCAATTATGATGTGTGTTGCCTGAGCCTTCTTGGCTTCTTCCAAAGCCAGATCAACATAACGTTTACTTCTGGCATCAATCTCACTCCTTATCTCCATCACAAAAACCTTCTTTTCAGAAGAGTCAATGGATTGGCCTATAATTTGGTCAGGAAAGGTTATGAGGGAAAAGAAAAATACCAATACAAAATGCTTCATGCTAACGAATTAAATTTCAATTTAGTAGTTTAGCTTTTAAGCTACAATAAAGCTATTTCATTAATTTAATTGAAAATCAGTTATAATCCTTTAAATGTTATAGCGTTTAAAAAATTGATTAGAGAAGCTAGCTTAAGAAAGCTTCTTTTTCTTCTTTGTTTTATTTTTACATCATCAACTAAATAAGCAATT
This sequence comes from Marivirga atlantica, assembly GCF_016734805.1. GTDB lineage: Bacteria > Bacteroidota > Bacteroidia > Cytophagales > Cyclobacteriaceae > Marivirga > Marivirga atlantica. The sequence continues at coordinate 246,456 of NZ_JAERQG010000004.1, read as the reverse complement.
TTGTAGTTGAATAAGCGCTTAACTTCAAAGCTTAAAAAATCAGTATGAATAAATCCTTTTTGACCATAATCTTTTTGTTGACTTTCCTTTTTCTTAGTCAAAGTTCGTTCTCTGCCATAGATTCCCTAAGGGTAGAAACTATTAAAGGGAAGAAATTTATAGTTCACAAAGTTGATCCAAAAGAGACTTTGTACGCATTAAGTAAGCGTTATCAAGTTTCTGTAGAAGCGATTCGAGAAAATAATGAAGCAGAAAAAGATGGTTATGCAATAGATCAGATTGGCCGCATATTGTACATCCCACTTAAAATAGATGTTCAAAATAGTCAGGCTAAGGAACCTTCAAAAAGACACAAAGTTAAATCTGGGGAAACACTTTATTCACTTTCTAAAAAATATAATGTATCTGTTGATCAACTAAAGGAATGGAATGACCTAACCAGCAATCAACTAGCCCTAGGCCAAGAGTTAATCGTGGGTAAAAAAGCTACTAAACAGCCTAGGGAGAGTAAAACCTCTATCAAAGATTTGGTACATACTGTTGATGTGGGAGAAACCATCTATGGCATTTCTCGAAAATATGATGTACCGCAAGAATCTATAAAGGCATGGAATAACCTAAGTTCTAACGAGATTTCAGTGGGGCAGAAACTAGTCATCAGAAGGAAAGTCAAAGAGGACAAGGAAAGTAATAAGGATAACATAGCCGCAACTAAAGATAAGCCTGTACAAAGTGCGTCTGTTCAGAAATTTCACGTAGCAAAAGCGGGAGAAACCTACGCTGATGTTGCTGATCAATATAATTTACTCCTCTCTGATGTTGAGAATTGGAATGTTTTTGAAGAACCATTTGCCGGTGGGGAAGTGATTAAGATTGTTGCTCCGGAAGCTAATACGGCTCAAACAAGAGATAACATTGATGAAAAGAAAGGAAATTCTAAAATTGATGATGAAAAAATACATACTGTAGCTTCAGGTGAAACGCTTTACAGCATTTCATCGCAATATGATATAGCTATAGAAGATTTAAGAAAGTGGAATAACCTGTATAATTACCAATTGAGTCTTGGCCAAAAGCTTTACATCAAAAATCCAGATGCCTTTGTAGTGGATGAAGAAGTAGAAAATGAAGTTGATAAAGAAAAGGAAGAAACGCCAACAGTAGATGTGGTTAATATGGCCTCAGATAAGCAAAAGCAAGATACTAAAGCTTATTTTACAGTTGAAGAGGAAGATATCCCTAAAATTGAAAAAGTAGTTGAAAAGGGTGTGGCAGAAGTAATTGAAGGATCAGATAATACGGAAAAGTATCTTGCACTCCATAGAACTGCTAAAATTGGCACCATCATGCAAGTAAGAAATGATTTGAACGATCAAATAGTATTTGTGAGAGTACTTGGTAAATTACCTGATACTGGAGTTGACGAGAAGGTAATTATTAGAATCTCAAAGAAAGCATTTCAGAGACTTGGCGGAGTTGATTACAAATTTCCTGTTGAGATTAGTTACCTGCCTTTGAATGATTAATGATAAAACTGAGCTTAAGGATTTCTTAGATCATAAAGTTGAAGTTTACAATCAACCAGATTTTATAGAATTAGACCCCATCAGTATTCCTCATCAGTTTACTAAGCAGCAAGATATTGAGATATCAGGTTTTATAGCTGCTATTCTTGCGTGGGGGCAGCGGGTTACCATTATTAATAAATGCAAAGAACTCTTTGCTTTAATGGACAATGCTCCGCATGACTTTATATTAAACCATCAAGAGTCCGATTTAAAAAGATTCTTGAACTTTAAGCATAGAACATTTAATCCTACTGATACCCTTTATTTCATCCATTTCTTCCAGCAGTATTATCAAAAACATCAAAGTTTAGAGGAAGCGTTTCTCAACTGGGAGGGTTTAATTAATGAGGATTTTATAAAGAATTCACTTATAAAGTTTCATCAGTTTTTCTTCTCGGATGAAAATGCTCCTCAAAGAACAAGGAAACATATTGCTACTCCTGCCAGAAACTCAGCCTGTAAGCGTATTAACATGTTTTTACGTTGGATGGTAAGAAAGGATGATAAAGGAGTAGACTTTGGCATATGGAAGAATATTAATCCGGCAGTGTTAATTTGTCCTTGCGATGTTCATGTTGAAAGAGTGGCAAGATATCTTGGTTTAATGCAAAGAACAAAAGCTGATTGGAAAGCAGCTGAAGAATTAACGGAGGCTTTAAGAGCTTTTGACCCATCGGATCCAGTAAGATATGATTTTGCGCTTTTTGGCTTAGGAGTGGTAGAAAACTATGCTAAATAAATTTTAAAATTTATTATACTAAGGCAACTAAAACTAGTTTTTAAGTGTCTATTAATCTGTATAGTAATAACTACCTATTCATGAAAAAATACCTTTCCGTAATATTTGTAATGTTTTTGCTTGCATCATGTATGGATGATGCTGATGAGGTAATTAGCTCAAAGCTCAAATTAGAAGGAGCTTATTTTGAACATACATATGATAATTGCTCTAATGACGGTAATCTAGAATTCAGTTGCACCCAATGGGTTAAATTTCATGAAAATAATAAAGCAGAGGTTTTAATCGGTGGAAATGATATTGTTTGGCAAGCTACCTATAGCATTAGTGATAAGGAAGTTTATCTGATTTATGAAAATGAATCACTAAATGAAGATGCCGATGGTTTTAGGATAGCCAATGCTGATACATTGGTCCGATTCGTTTATGATGAAGTTTGGGTTAGAAAAGAAATGAATTAACGCCTACTTGATAATTGCTATCTATAAAACAGTAAAGCATTGCAATAAACTTCAGTGTAAAAAATTGGATATACTAATTCTCAAGATATTTGATTCCGACCAGCTCTTCTGAAACTTTCCAGAGTTTTTCGGCCAGCTCTTTGTCTTGAGCTTTAGTTGTATAGGTGGCCTTACCAGGCTTTCCTTTGTATTCATTGAATCCTGTTGGACCGAAATATTCTCCACCTTCTGCCTCTCCTAAGGCGGCTAATAATGTTGGTTTAGCACCCTCTTTGGGTGAATGGGTGAGGAAAGGGGCTATTGTATATTTCGCTAAATAGTATAAGAATTTCGGGAAGTGACGACTTAGTTCAGTATCAGCAATTCCTGGATGAGCAGCAATTGAGATTGTTCTATGGCCTGCCTTCTCTAATCTCCTTTGAAGCTCAAAAGCGAAAATTAAACAAGCCAGTTTGGATTGACTGTAACCAGCCGAGGCCGAATAGCTTTTCTCAGATTGCAGATCATTAAAGTTTATTTGTCCGTTTTTATGAACCAATGAACTTAAAGAGACTATTCTGGAATGAGGCGTGCTTAATAGATTGTCCAACAATAAACCCGTTAAAAGAAAATGCCCTAAATAGTTAGCGGCAAATTGCAGTTCAAAGCCATCGGTTGTTTTGGAGTAGGGAGGCATCATTACTCCCGCATTGTTAATCAAAACATCCAATCGGTCATATTTTGATTGGTATTCTTTAGCGAACTTTCTTACAGAATCCATGCTGCTTAGGTCAATCTGCATGAATTCTAAATCCGCTTGAGAAACTTCTTCTTTAATTTTAACAATGGCCTTATTCGCTTTATCAGCGTTACGGCAAGCCATTATTACCTTCGCATTCTTCTTAGCGAGTGCAAGGGCAGTTTCAAAACCTAATCCGGCATTGGCTCCAGTAACGATAAAAATTCGCCCGCTTTGGGAAGGAAGTTCTTCTATTATATCCATGATTCACTTACTAAGGATGCTTAAATTTTTTAACCTGACTAAGGATCTGGTTTACAGATTCTTATTGACTATAATTTAAGCTATTTAGTTAAATAAATCTATCAAATACTGAAAATCAATTTATCATCAATCTTCAGGATAGGGAATAAAGACAAAGTTGGTGAAGTCATTATCGATCACAAATAAGCAACAAAACTCATCTGGGTCCTTATAATTTCTCTTAAACTCTTCTACTTTATCTTCAGCTATGATTTTACGGTTTACAAACTCATCCAGATAGGTGATGTTGTAGTTCCATTTTAAGTTCATTTCAGCGGATGCTAAAAGCAACTGACCAATAGGCTGTTCAACTTTACAGATAGGGAATATTGGGTAATCAGAGAAATTTCTTTTGCGAACTGCATAAGCAGCTTCTTTCAAAGTATCCGACACGAGGGCAAAATCCTCAGTAATTGTTCCTAAATATTTTCCGCTTAATTCTGGATCGTTATTCATAACTAATGTGCTTTTACATCATTGCCTCATCGGCAAAGCTAAAAAATTTATTATCGGCAAAAATGATGTGGTCCAAAACAGCAATATCTAGTATGGCACCAGCTTCTTTCATTTTTGCAGTTAAGTTAATATCCGCCTGGCTAGGTTGATTGTTTCCTGACGGATGATTATGTGCTAAAATAATACTTGACGCCAACTCGTCAAGGGCTTCTTTGAAAATCATTTTCACATCAGCTACTGTACCTGAAATACCACCACTGCTAATTTTTTTGAGTGCAATTACCTGATTAGCCCTGTTTAAAAGGATGATCCAAAACTCTTCATGTGGCAAATCAAGCAGATAAGGCGTTAATACTTCATAAGCAGCTTGTGATGAGGTAATTTTAGGTTTAGTAACTACTTCACTTTCTTTTCTTCTTCTGCCTAGCTCTAAGGCTGCTACAATACTAATGGCTTTTGCTTCACCAATACCCTTAAACTTAATTAAATCTTTAACAGTGTATTTTGCCAAGGCATTCAAGTCATTATCTACTGCTGCAAGAATATTCTTGGCTACATCTATAGCGGATAATGATTTGGTGCCAGAGCCTATAAGTATGGCAATTAATTCTGCCTCAGAAAGTACAGACCTTCCTTTGGTCATTAACTTTTCTCTTGGTCTGTCAGCTTCGGCCCACTGTTTTATATTTTGTAGTTTGTCAGGATAAGTCTCTTCCATTCTTATAAATAATAGTAGAAGATAGTTAAATAGAGTAAACTAAAAAAGCCTCAACTATTTTAGCTGAGGCTCTCAAAATATTTTCTGACAGCTAGTACTTATCCTAAAGTAGCAACGTGCTTAGCTAACTTTGACTTATTGTTGTCAGCTTTTTTCTTATGGATAATATTTTTCTTAGCCAATTTATCCAACATTGAGGTAACTGTTTTCAACAACTCCTGCGCCTGCGCCTTGTCAGTTGTAGCTCTTAATCTACGAACATAAGTACGAGTAGTCTTTGCTGCATATCTGTTACGTAAACGCTTAGATGCACTCGAACGAATTCTTTTTAATGCTGACTTGTGATTTGCCATGTTATTTATTTATCAATTGAAATCTTGCTTTCCTTTTTCGGACTGCAAATATAAAAGGAATAGTTTAATCTAACAAAATGATTTTACTATTTCTGCGAATATTTACAGTATAGCAGTATTGTGTCTATGTTGTTGATTTCCAGATTTAAGTCCTGAAAATACAATACAAATTTATATAACTTTGTAGTAAATTATGATCCAATGATTGTAAAAAGATTTATACTTTTAATCTCTTTGATCTGTTTTTTGGCTTTATCTGCTCATAGGATATTATGGGGTTTTTATGCCCATCAGAAGATAAATAGAACTGCAGTTTTCACGCTTCCGCCTGAGATGATTGGCTTCTATAAGTATAATATACAGTATATCACTGAGAATGCGGTAAATCCTGATAAGAGAAGATACGCTGTAAAGGAAGAGGCACCAAGGCATTATATCGATATAGATGTTTATGGTGATAGCGCTATCTACAAAATGCCCAGATACTGGTTTGATGCCGTTAAACAGTATGGGGAAGATTCTTTACAGGCTTATGGCATTGTTCCGTGGCATGTAAACTTAGTTGCTTATCAACTCACTGAGGCTTTTAAAGAAAAGGACAGGGAAAGGATTCTTCGTTTATCAGCCGATTTAGGCCATTACATTGCTGATGCTAATGTACCTCTTCATACCACTGAAAATTACAATGGGCAATTAACAGGTCAATACGGTATACATGGGTTTTGGGAATCAAGGTTGCCCGAGTTATACGTGCAAGACTATGATTTCTTCATTGGCCAGGCGACCTATATTGAAAATACTCAACTTTATATATGGCAAGCTGTAGAGCAGTCACATGCTGCACTCGATTCAGTTTTAACGTATGAGAAGGAACTCACGGCCAGATATCAGCAAGATGAAAAATATAGCTCTGAAATGAGAGGTAATGTAAACACAAAGGTTTACTCCAGAGATTTTTCAAGAGCTTATCATAAAATGCTCTCAGGGCAAGTGGAGCGGCAAATGCGAAAAGCCATTAAAATGGTAGGTGATTTTTGGTATACAGCCTGGGTTAATGCAGGTCAACCAGATTTATCGGATCTTAATTCTAATGACTTCGTGATAGAAGAGATTCTAGTTGAAGAAGATAAAGATTTGAAGCTGAGAAATCATGAAAGTGGCATTGATAATTGATCATAACCTATTATCAATGCCTATTTGGAGTACTTTGACTAACTTGTTAAAAATTAAAAATAGAAAGAATAATATCCCTTAATACCTTTTTTGTTAATCCCTTTAATAATCACTTTACCTTTAATTTCCTCTAATATTTCGGCAAGCTTTTTAGGATCACTAACCTCATTTCCGTTGATTTCTGTGATGATAAATCCTTCATCGATATTTAATCTGCTGAAGAATCCATTTTTTACATCTACAACCCTAACCCCACTGCTAATATTTAAAAGGTTTTGTTCCATTTTAGGCACAGCCTCAAACTCTGCACCTAATGAGTTAGAAAAGAAAGCATCTCTTTTAAGCAGTTGAGTTGTATTTTCGCTATTGGTTAGCACCAGTTGTTTTTCTAAGGTTTTGTTTTTTCTTTCTATTGTGAGGTAAAGTTTATCCCCTGGTGATCTTAAGCTGAGTTTTTCTTCAAAATCAGCATTCGAACTTATTTTCTCACCATTTATACTTCTGATGATATCACCTTTCTGAATATTTGCTTTTTCAGCGGCTCCTTTTTGCTGCAGGTAGCTAACCACAACACCATCTAAATCATCAGTTCCAAGTTTATCAGCATTTTCTGGAGTTAATGCCGTAACATCCGCACCCATAAAAGCTTTTTGGACAGCGCCATATTCGATAATATCATTAGCGATTTTCTTGGCTATGTCAATAGGAACGGCAAAGCCATAACCAGCATATGAGCCTGTTTGCGAAATTATAGCGGTATTAATCCCTACTAGTTCACCTTCAGCATTAACTAATGCACCACCGCTGTTTCCGGGGTTAATGGCTGCATCCGTTTGAATGAATGACTCAATCGGGAAATTACTTTTTAAGATGTTTAACTCACGACCTTTGGCACTTACAATACCGGCAGTAACTGTTGAATTCAAATTAAAAGGATTACCAACAGCAAGTACCCATTCACCTACTTCCACATTTTTAGACGAGCCTATTTGAATGGCTGGTAAATTGTTAGCATCAATTTTTAGTATGGCTAAATCAGTTGAGGGATCTCTGCCTACGAGCTTAGCTTCGTAAATTCTTTTCTTGATTACTACTTCAATTTTATCGGCATCATCAATAACATGGTTATTTGTAAGGATATAACCATTTTCTTTAAAGATTACGCCTGAGCCTGAACCTACTTGTTGCATGGCTCCTCCACCGCCTAGCCATAACTCCAACCATGACGTTCTTCCATATCTTTCTGAAACTGTTTTGATGTAGACTACGCTCTCCGTACTTAGTTTAGAGGCTTTTACAAAATTTTCCCCAGGGAGCTTACTTATCTTTTCTTCTGGCAGTCTATCTACTTCATAAGCTGCAAATGCTGGCGTTAAATTGTTATTATTAGAAATGTTCTGCTCAGAAGTTGGAGGTAGTAATTGAAAAATTAACAAAGCACCCAAAACTCCTCCTGTAAAGCCTAAAAGTAAAGTCTTTAAATTCTTTGTCATGATAGTTTAAAAGTTTGATTTATTTTTTTGACCTGCAAAGAAAACGAATGAATGCATCTTAAGTTATCATAAAATGAAAAAAGGCTAACCAATTCTGGCTAGCCTTACAAAGAATATTCATCATTCAATCATTTTCAACCTAAACAAAAATTATAAGAATAGATTCTCAATTCTTTGTTTGTCTTTATTAGCCTCCGGCTCTATTTAATTCATCAAGATTTGTATTTCTCTGACGCGCCTTAAACTCTTCACCCTTGCTGAATTTGTATCTTAATGAGAAGCCGACACTTTGCTGCCCAAAATATTGATTTATGTCATTGATGTTTCCAGCAAAATTCGAGTTACCATGCCACTGTCTTGTTCTCAAGACATCAGAGAAATTCAAAGAGGCGTCCAGTTTGCCATCAAAAAATGATTTTTTGAAACCTAAGTCAATACCCCATTGGGCATCAATTTCATACACTCCCCATACCAAACCAGAACGGTAATCGGCATTTAATTCTATTCTGTACTTTCCTGGGAGAGAAAATGTATTGCTAGTTCTAAGCATGTAAGTAGTTTGTTTATTTTCCCTTTTGATGCTGTCGATGGTAAATTCAAAATCCTGATGAAAAACAGTAACATTATTGTTGATGCCCCACCACTTGAAAGGTTGAAATGGTATTACCGCAGTTCCTGAATAATTATAACTTTGGCTCATGTTCTCCTGCATGAAAACTGTGGTGCCATCTTCCGCATTCTGAAATGGTATTTCAGTAATTACATCACTTGTTTTTGACGCATTTAATACAAGATTAAACTGCTTATAAAATGTTTGAGTAACGCCAAATGAATGCGAAATTTGCGGCCTTAAATACGGATTGCCCTGAGCAGTAGTTTTAGGGTCCAGATAAAAAATAAATGGATTCAAATTGTCGTAATCAGGCCTGTCAATTCTTTTGCTATAGTTGTAGTTAACCTGATAATTATCAGAAATAGTCTGTTGCACAAATACGCTCGGGAACCAGTTGAAATAGTCTCTCGGAGTAACCTGATTTTTAGTGATAGATTCTCCTTCTGAATAAGTTTGCTCAGCTCTTAACCCTAATTGATATGATAATTTCGGATTGATTCTTCCTGAAATGCTTGTGTAAGCTGCCAGAATCTGCTCACTGTAAATGAAGTGATTAGATCTGTTCTCATCAAATTGGCTTTGATTATCTACTATTTCATAAAACTTCAGGTTATTATTTGAAGTAACAGAACTAGCTTTTACTCCAGTTTCAACTTTGTATTTCTTAAATAATTTCGTTTCGAAGTCAATTTGACCGGAGTAGATGTCATATGAATTGGGGTTGTCTGTCTTCAACAGATCAGATTTTACTGGGTTGTTCGGAGCACCAGCTACGTAATATTCGTTAGCAAATGTAGAGTTCCCTTGATTGGCTAACCTAATAAAATTGAAGTCTGTTGAGATTTTTGTTCCATTTGTATCCAGCTTATAGGTATAGTGAATATTAGCCCTGGAATGCATAAATCTGTTTTTTATATTGTTGTTGGTGATAAGGGTAGTATCAATATTATTAGTTGTTAATAAAGTATTGAAATCAAACTGATCAACAGCATCCTGAGCGTAGATATTAAACATTACACCTAAAGATTGTCTGTCGTTAAAATCGTAATCAGTACCTAGTCTGATTGTAGGTGCTAATCGGATGTTTTCTTGGTGGCCATCCTGATCAAAGATTGAAGGATTGCCCTCTGTATCGCGTACAACTCTATAAAGATGTGCATCTCTTAGTCTGGTTCTTTGAGACAAGTCGGCATTTACAAAGCTGTTCCAGTTACCTTTTTTATGATTAATTCTAACACCTGTTTCATATCCTAATAAGCCGTTATATCTGGCACCTGCGTTTACACTTCCATTTACACCTCTTATGGTATTTTTCTTAAGTGTGATATTAATAATTCCTGAATTACCTTGTGCATCGTATTTGGCAGACGGATTAGTAATTATTTCAATATTCTTAAGATTCTCTGCGGACATACCTTGAAGCATAGACCTTAAATCTTCGGCTGAAAGATAGGTTAATCTGCCATCGATCATTATTTGAACTCCTTCTTTTCCATTTAGCTGAATATTCCCGTCCTGATCGACAAATACACCAGGAGATTTCTCAATAACTTCATATACTGAAGAACCTGCGGCCAAGGCAGTACCTTCAACAGATACCACCATTTTATCGGCTTCCATCATTACTTGAGGTCTTAATGCTGTAACCTCCACCTCGCCTAATACTGCCAGGTCATCAGTCATTTCAATCTTATCTAACTGAAGAATGGGGTTAGATGCACTTAAAGTGTACTTGGCTGATTGAAAGGTTTGATAACCAACAGCAGATATCTTAAGAAAAAAGGCTTTGTCAAAAGGTGCTTTTACCATGAAATTACCATCAGCGCTACTAACTGATCCTGTAATCATGCTGCTGTCAGGCAGTGAGTATAATACTACATTCGCGAATGGTACGGCTTGATTATCTTTGTCCGTCAATAAACCAGTAACCTGGCCAGTTTGTGCTTTGCTAAATGCCGACAACAAAAGAAATCCTAATGTTGCCATCAAAAATGTGTGTCGTGTAATTAAGTTTGTCATGAGTAGGTTTTGTTTAATAAGTATGAGCTATCAGCCCTTGAGATGTCAGGTGAGGTTCGCGAAGCCCCACCTAACAAATAAGAGTTTTCATGTTCATGGCTTAATAGTATGATGTTCATTTGGCTTAGTTAGATGCACAGGATGTGCCATATTCCATAAGTGGGGCTTAGTTGGTATAAATGGAATAATTTTTAGAAATGACTGAAATGAGTGTTCATAAATGTACAGTAGGTGCAAATAATTGCGAACACTTTAAATAAAAAATGCCCGAAACAGAAGTCTGTTCCGAGCATTAATAAGAGATGAATTTTGCTTTATGAAATAATTTTCAGCTCTTTTCCTATTTCTACTATGGTGTCCATAGTGTATTTGAGCTGTTCTTTTGTAAAGCCTGCTGTTATGGATAGTCTCACGCGGGTTAACTTGCGTGGTACAGCAGGGTAGGGTACCGGATTCACAAAAATATTCTTTTCATGCAACCTATATGTCATTTCTTTTACAAGCACGTCATCTCCTATAATAATAGGGAAGATGGCCGTTTCGGCATTTCCGATGTCAAAACCGGCATCCTGCAGTCGTTTTTTTACATAATGGATATTTTTCCAAAGCGCATCAATTGGAGCTTTATTATCTGTGATTAATTCCAACGCCTGAAGCGAAGCTATTACAGAAGGTATAAAAGGAGATGTTGAAAACATATAAGACCGACTCGTATATTTGAGGTAATTTATGAGTTTCTCTGAGCCGGTTACATATCCTCCTACTGAACCAACAGCCTTGCTCAGGGTTCCAGTTACAATATCTACTTTACCTTCTAAATTAAAATGTGAAAGAGTTCCTTTTCCGTTTTCACCTATAACCCCGGTGGCATGAGCTTCATCTACTAAAACCCAGGCACCATAAAAATGTGCAACGTCTAAAATTTCGGGCAATCTGGCAATATCTCCATCCATGGAATACACCCCATCCAGAATAACCAATTTATTGATGTAGTCGTTTTGCACACTCTTTAAAACTTTCTCAAGGGATTCAGGGCTGTTGTGCTGAAAGAATTTCTTATTTGAACCTCTGCTACCATCTATGAGGCTGGCATGCGCAAACATATCGTATATGGCTATGTCTTTTTTTCCAATCAAAGCTGAAATTGTTCCATAATTGGCACCATAACCAGAGCTGTACACTATGGAAGATTGCATACCTTTCATTTCAGCAATTTTGATCTGGAGTTTTTCAATAATATCCATTGAGCCGCTTAGCAGGGGGACGCCTCCTGCTCCTCCTGAGCCATATTTTACCGATTCGCGTTGTATTCTACCCCATATTTCAGGGTTTTGCGTCATGTTTAAGTAGTCATTGGAAGCGAAATTTAGCATCTCCCTGATTTCACCTGTGTCAGGGTCTTTTACTTTGGTCAATACTTTTGATCCATTTTGTGACTGGCGCTCATATAAAAATCTGTTTTTTCTTCTCATATCGGTAAACCAGCTGTTCATCATATCAATGCGAGAAGCCCACTCTGCGTGTTCCAGTTTAGGATCACCTGTGAAATTGTATAGAGAGTATTTATTGGCATCTATATCACCTTCAGGTGATACTTCAAAAAACAGATGGTCGAGGTAATCTTCTTCAAAAAGATGATAAGCCTTCTGAAAGGTTTTGTTGTCTGACATTGTAAGTTGGGTTTTGGTTAAATTCATGGTACTTGTTATTTTTTTAAAAGCATCATGAACAGTAAAAATATGCTTTTACTATACTATTTAAAGTGTTGCTAATTAAAATTGTTGTAATAAACTAAAATTATATAATCGCTTAGTTATGAAAGCGTTTATTCTTGCTGAAAAGCTTACAAGGGGAATGCAAAACCGTCTTTTTTTTGTATAATCGGACAATGTTTCAACTAAAACCAAATTTTCATGAAATTTCAAACCAAAAATAACCTTGACAGAGTTATTTGTACTACTGAATACCAAGAAGAAAACAACTGGATCTATTGCGACTGGGAAGGTTATGCTAATGTAGACGCCATGAAATCATGGGGTGAAGATTATCTACAACTCGTGAAAAAAACCAAATGTGCCTTTTTATTAAATGATGACAGTAAATCAACGGGACCATGGACTCAAGCACTTGAATGGATTGAAAGCTACTTAATTCCGAATGTAATAGAGGCTGGTTTAAAATATTATGCACACATAGTTTCTGCCAATACTTTCTCGGAAATGTCAGCTAAAGAGTTAAATGTAAAGATAGGTGGTGCTTTAGAAATGGCGACTTTCAAAAGTTTAGATGATGCCAAAGAATGGCTTAAAAGTAAGCAATAGGCATTGTGAAAAGGCTGGTGGATTTCATCAGCCTTTTACTTTAATCTAATTTTAATTCACACCTTTGATTATTTAAAAGTTTAATTTCTGCATCTAAATTGAATCTGTTCTTCTCTTCATCCATTGCCTGAGAAAGATCTTTTTTCAACTTTCTTCTTTTAATAGACTCTGTAAATCTGCGCACATCTGTTGAAGATTTTAGAAGAAGGGGAGGCACAGTTTCTAAATTGCCATCCTCATCTTTAGCCACCATGGTTACATAACTTGTATTGGTATGTTTTACAATACCTGTTTTAACATTTTCAGCTATCACTTTAATGCCTATTACCATGCTTGAGTTACCTACATAATTAACTGAGGCAAGCATAGAAACTAAATCACCTACTTCTACAGGTTGTAGAAAATCTACATTGTCCACAGATACAGTTACACAATAAGCTCCACTATGTTTGGAAGCACATGCATAAGCTACTTTATCCATTAGCGATAGCAATATGCCACCATGTATTTTTCCGCCAAAGTTGGCGTAAGATGGAATCATCAGTTCAGTAATAGTGGTTCGTGAATAATCTACAGATTTAGCTCCACCTATGTTTATATCCTTCATTTTTCACTTTTCTTGATTAAAACTTCAATATACAATTTATCAAATTGAAAGTCTCTTTTAACAATTCCGCCAATTGCTAGTTTAATTATTAAACTTTTTAATTATGAAAATTTTTCTCCCCCTTATTTTTTTATTTACCACAATTGTACCTTTCAATCACCAATCCTCAGAACTGGAAAAAGCTGAGAAGGAATTTGCCAAGAGGTATGATAAAATGTCCGAGGGAATGGCTGACCCTATACATGTGGACAAAGCAATTGAATATTACCTGAAAGCAAAGGATTCTCCTGAAAAATATGCAGGCTTGTTAGAAGCGTATGAATTTAAAGGTAGTTGGACAAGTGTTGATGATGAAACAGCCAGAGCTACTTATAAAAAAGGAATAGACATTGGTGAGAAGGCCAAAGAAATGTATCCTAATGATGCGGGTGTACTTTACTGGTATATTGCTAATTTCTCCCGTTGGGGTGATTTAATTCCTATCACCGAAGCTGCTGATGAAGGTATTTTAGATGAAGTGAAAACCATTTGTGAGAAGGTTATTGAACTCGATCCGGAGTATCACCAAGCTGGAGCATTAAGATTATTGGGCGGAATTCATTTAAAAGCACCTGATATTCCTTTTGTACTTACCTGGCCATCAGATGAGAAAGCAGAAGAGATGTTGACTAAAGCCTATGAAATTGCTCCTCAACATACTGCTAACGCTTATTACTACGCTAAAATGTTGCTTAATGAAGATAGAGATAGTGAGGCAAAAGAAGTACTGATAAAATTAATGAAAGGAGCTCCGCGAGAAATGTATGTGCTAGTTGATGAAAAGTTTATAAGGAAGGGCAAAGAACTTTATGATTCGGAATTTTAGGTATTAATAGCTCTATAAAAGAAAAAGCTCCTTATTAGGAGCTTTTTTTATTATTTGATAGAGTATTTAGCTAATCGTTTTTTAAGTTCATCTCTGTCAGATGTGATGCTCGGATCACTAAATATTCCTTTAGATAATTCAGAAACAGCTTTTTTCTTATAACCAAGTCTCTCTGCAATCTCTTGGCAGAAAACTATCTCGCTTTTGTACACCTTACCATCTATTTTCATCAATTGAATAATGTTATACAAATATTCAAAACGCTGATCGTCTGATAAAGTCTCCAGGTTTTGGATAGGCTCCGGATTTTTCATCATGGCATAAATCTCATCCTCAGTTATACCATTAGCTTTACCAATTTTTTCAATAAGGTTAGCTTCTTTATCAGCCAATTCATTATCAATAGTGGCTAGTTTAATCAAAATTTTTAGTTGTTCTTTTAGCATGATTTTAGCGTTTGACCTGGTTAAAGTTTTAGGTTATTCAAATACTGACTACGATTTTTAACGTATTGCCAATAAATATAACAATACTTTTCAAAATATCATGGGCTTAGCTGTTCAATGTAATTTTTGAATTAAAATTAAAGTCAGCCTAAATAAAAGCAGCTAAAAATATTTTTGTTTTAGTTTATCGCCTCAAAACATGTTTAGATTTCAAACATCTTTCTTCTGTTTCAGCTTCAATATGAATATCTTTAGTTAAATAAGACATCCGTTCTATGAAGAAAGAAAAAGTAACCTTTCCAGGTTCTCAAGGAGGTGAATTATCGGGACACCTTAACCTACCGGCTGATCAGAAAGCACATACCTATGTTGTTTTTGCACATTGCTTTACCTGTAATAAGAATTTTAATGCAGTAAAAAATATTGCTCTTGGCTTGACCCAGTATGGGTTTGCTGTTTTAAGTTTTGATTTCACTGGTTTAGGGGCAAGTGAAGGTGACTTTTCTGACACTAACTTTTCATCGAATTTGGAAGACTTGTTAGCAGCTTGTGATTTTCTCTCTCAAAACTATAAAGCTCCTGAACTTTTGGTGGGACATTCATTAGGCGGAGCAGCTGTTCTCTTAGCTGCCGGTAAAATAAAATCTGTAAAGGCCGTAGCAACAATTGGTGCACCATCACATCCTGATCATGTTTTGCATTTAATAAAAGATAAGATAGAAGATGTAAAGGAGAAAGGCGTGGCAGAAGTGAATATTGGTGGAAGACCTTTTAAGATTAAGTCTCAATTTATTGATGACTTAAAAAAGGATAATGAGTCCAAAGGATTGGAGAATCTGAGAAAGGCTGTTATGATTCTGCATTCTCCTCAAGATAAGATTGTTGATATATCAAACGCCAAGGATATCTATCTGAAAGCGCACCATCCTAAAAGTTTTGTTTCTTTAGATGGAGCTGATCATTTGTTACAAAATGCAAAGGATAGTATTTATGCCGGGCAAATAATTGCTGTCTGGGCCGATAGGTACCTTGAAAATACGGAAGATTCTGAATTAGAAACTGATGCACAAACAGTTGCTGCAATTGGAAGTGAGGAAGATCAACTTACGACTCAAATTGTAACCGAAGGACATCACATTATAGCTGATGAGCCCGAAGATATTGGAGGCAATAATTATGGACCTACCCCGTATGGGTTACTCACATCTTCTCTGGCGGCTTGCACAGCTATTACATTACGAATGTATGCCAATCACAAAAAATGGCCTGTTGAAGAAGTGCTGGTTCATGTAAATCATGAACAAAGGCATGATAAGGATGTGAAAGCAGGAAAAGATGATGCTAAGATATCTTTCTTTGATCGCGAAATAGAGATTAAGGGCGATTTAACCAAAGATCAAATTGAGAAAATGATCAGCATCGCCAACAGATGTCCTGTTCATAAAACTTTGGAAAGTGATATTAAGGTAGAAACCAAATACAAGGCAGATTAGCGGTAGTAAGCTTTAAAGCATTTAATATTTTTATATATTCACCACTATTTTAAAAGTGGAATATGCAACTAACTACCCTTGATTGGTCTTTTGTTATAGGTTTCTTATTAATATCACTTGGAATAGGAATTTTTACCTCCCGTAAAAACAAAAGTGCTTCAGAGTTTTTTGCTGCCGGAGGTAAAATGCCTTGGTGGCTTTTAGGTGTTTCAATGGTAGCAACTACCTTTTCTACGGACACCCCTAACCTGGTAACAGATATCGTTCGACAAAATGGTGTAGCCGGAAACTGGGCATGGTGGGCTTTTTTACTTACAGGCATGCTAACAGTGTTTGTTTATGCACGCCTCTGGAAAAAGTCCGGAGTAATTACTGATGTGGAATTCTATGAATTGCGCTACAGTGGTAAGGCTGCGAGATTTTTGAGAGGGTTTAGGGCAGTGTACCTTGGACTGCTTTTTAATGTAATGATTATGGCATCGGTCACTTTAGCTGCCATAAAAATAGGAGGAGTTTTACTTGGCTTAACTCCTTTACAAACGGTAGTAATTGCTGGGGCTATCACAGTATTGTATAGTACATTGGGTGGTTTAAGAGGTGTGCTCATCACTGATTTTTTACAGTTTTTTTTATCTATTGGGGGCGCTATTGTTGCGGCTATTGTAGCGCTTAATCATCCGAAAGTAAATGGGCTCAATAATTTATTGCATCATGAAAATGTAGTCGATAAACTCAACTTTTTTCCTTCGCCTGATCAGCCTGAATTATTTCTAATGATTTTTCTAATACCACTTTTAGTGCAATGGTGGAGTGTTTGGTATCCTGGAGCTGAACCGGGTGGTGGAGGTTATATAGCCCAGCGGATGTTTGCGGCCAAAGATGAAGATAATTCGATAAAGGCAGTGCTATTCTTTAACATTGCACATTATGCTTTAAGACCGTGGCCATGGATTATTGTAGCGCTTTGCTCATTAGTTGTGTTTCCTGATTTAGCCAGTTTTAAAACTGCTTTTCCGAATACTGAAGGCATTATCAGTCATGATATGGGTTATCCGGCTATGCTTACCTTTATTCCTGCCGGATTATTGGGAATAGTAGTTACTTCATTGATTGCAGCTTATATGTCCACTATTTCAACACACTTAAATTGGGGAGCTTCCTATTTGGTAAATGATTTCTATAAAAGATTTATTAAAGCTGGTAGCAGTGAAAAAGAAGATGTTAATGCAGGAAGAGTGTTTACGGTGATTCTTATGATTATCAGTATGATCCTAGCCCTGTATTTAGAAAACGCTTTAAGGACATTTGAGATACTACTTCAGATTGGAGCCGGAACTGGTTTGATTTATATTTTAAGATGGTTCTGGTGGCGTGTGAATGCTTACAGTGAAATATCAGCAATGATTTTCAGTTTCTTGATAGCCCTTTATTTCGGGTTTGTTCATAAGAACCTAGGTTTCGAACCATTTGCTGCTTGGCAGGAACTCGTAATGGGTGTAGGCTTAACTACGGTGGTTTGGATAGTGGTGAGTTACCTTAGCCCAGAAACAGATCCCAAAAAGCTTGAAGATTTTATTAAGAAGGTTAATCCAGGTGGACCCGGATGGAAACGGGTTTATGCGGCTACTGAAGAAGTTATTTATCCTTCAGCTGAAGGGAAGTGGAAAGTACCTATTGGTATTCTTTGTATGGTGGCTGCTTGTATAGGAGTTTATTGTTTCCTCTTCGCCACAGGACTTGTTATTTATGGTGATTTACTCACAGCATCATGCTTATTTCTGGTAGTTATCGCAACAGTACTTTATGTAACTAAGCAATATCCGAAGCTGAAATAGAAGTATTAGTAGCATTTTATCATCCTAATTTTATAAATTAAAAAATGGATAATGCTAGTTTATTTTCAACCGTAAATACTATCGCACTTGTAAGTTGGGTGGTATTGTTAATTTTTCCTTTTAGTCAGTTAGTTAAAAAACTACTCTTGGGCATAGTAGTGGTTGGGCTGGCAATTCTGTATGTTTTTTTAATAACCCAAACTTTTGATGCTGATGCAATGGAAAGCTTTGGTTCTCTTTCAGGTATAGCTACTATGTTTCAAAATGAAATAGCCTTGTTAGCAGGCTGGGTTCATTACTTAGCGTTTGATTTAATGGTAGGTTTATTCATTACTAATAATGCCCAGAAGTATGGAGTCAACCGTTTTATTCTAATTCCGTGCTTGTTTCTAACCTTTATGTTAGGGCCAACCGGTTTACTGCTTTACATCATAATAAGAAGTATTTATACCAAAAGATACTTTGAAGACTATCAATGAGAGCTACTTTAGAGGAATTAAGAAATGAGCATAAGCCCCTTTATTATTTCGGATGGTTTAATATAATAGCGTTTGTTTTATGCCTTTTGGGGATGATTTTTATTAAAACCCAGGTATTAGGAATTAACGCGTATACAAAACCCTCAAAGTTTTTTATTTCAGCAACCATTTTCAGCTGGACGATGCTGTGGTATCTTAGGTATTTGCCAACCAAAAAACTGAATAAGGCTTTCGGATGGATGGTGATATTGCTCTTCGGCTTTGAAAATATTTATATAGTATTGCAGGCAAGTAGGGGTACTTTATCTCACTTTAACACCGAGTCTTCTTTTACCATAATAATGTTTATGCTCATGGGTATTGCCATAAGCATATTAGTAGCATGGACGGCATTTATAGGATGTCAATTTTTCTATTTTAAATTAAAAGAATTACCAAAGGCTTATCTCTGGGGTATTAGAATTGGTATTGTCACTTTTGTGATTTTCTCATTTCAAGCTTTTGAAATGGCTAACCAGCTACAACATACTGTTGGAGCTAATGATGGGGGCGAAGGTATTCCATTTTTAAATTGGAGTAAGCATTATGGCGATTTAAGAATTGCCCATTTTATTGGGATTCATGCACTTCAGGTATTCCCTTTTGTCGGATATTATATTTTGAAGAAAACCTGGCTGTTAATGCTGTTTATGGCGGTTTATATTACTAGCTGTTTTTTGGTCTACTATAATGCACTTGCAGGTAACAGTATTTTTTAAGAATGGCTAAAGTATTATAAGATTCGAAAACGGGTCTATTTCATGTAAGCATTTATTATTTACATATTACTGGGTTGTTTTCAATAACGGACTCAGAAGTTAATTTCAAGTGTATAGTGTTTTAATTGAGGTAGTTGTGTTTAGTCTGTTTTGTGGGTGGTATAATTTTTGTTCCTAGACGATCATAAAACAAACTATCACTAAACCCTTCAAGAAATGAAAAAAATCATAATGATTCTAACTATCCTGATTTTAATTATGAGCTGCGTTACCGTTAGGCAAGGAGAGGTTGGCGTAAAACGTAAATTTGGAAAAATCAACCCTGAAATTTATGATGCTGGTCTGTACGGTATAAATCCTTTTTTTGCTACAATGATTAAAATACCAACTCGTACCATGAATTTGGAGGTTAATCTTAGCCTGCCTAGTAAAGAGGGCTTAACCATCAAATCTGAAATATCAATTCTCTATCGTGTTGTTGGTGAGAAGGCGCCCTTAATTGTTGAAAATATTGGTCCTTCTTATGTGAAAAATGCTATTCTGCCTGTTTTCAGATCCGCCTCTTCTGATATATCAGCAAATTTTATGGCTAAGGATATGCATTCTGGCAAGCGAAGCGAGATAGAAGCAGAAATTAAAGATCGAATGTCTGAAGTGCTTGCTGAGAGAGGTTTCATTATTGAAGAAGTTCTGCTTAAAAGCATTGAGTTGCCGAAAGAACTTTCAATGGCTATAGAAAGAAAGCTAAAGGCGGAACAGGAGTCAATGGAAATGGAATTTATTCTTCAAATTGAGAAGCAGGAAGCTGAACGAAGGCGAATTGAAGCTGAGGGAAATAGAGATGCTCAAAAAATACTTTCTGAAGGGTTAAATGAAGCAATTATTAAGCTTAGAAGTATTGAGGCATTTAGAGAGTTGTCAAAAAGTCCAAATGCCAAAATCATTATTACGGACGGCAAAACACCCTTTTTAATACAGGAGGATAAATTATAATTACAAAAAAAGGATTGAGAAAGGTTATAATCTCAATCCTTTTTGATATTCTACATAATCTCGTTAAACGTCCTAAGCTACCTGCTCTGTTTTTCCTTTTAACCAATCTGGTTTTCTAATGTCTACTTTAGCACCTAATTGGTTGAGCATATTGTAAAGACCGAAGTAAGTTCTGTTTACGTATAAACCATGCCTTGAACCTCTGGCGCCATTACTATTTCTTACCTCTTTCATGTTAGAAACTTTTTCACCCATGGCATAAATAGCTTCAAAGAATGAGTCATCTCCAAAATCAAAAGAATCGTATTGGAAGGGCTTACTTAGCATACCTATCATTTCAAGAAATACTTCATTAAAGATTTTACGTTCAGCTGGTGTGTCTTTTTCATGGAAGAAATCCAAGGCAGTGAACCTTTTATCAATTTCTTCCTTATCCTGAAGGAACCCTGGTTTTAACAAGCTAAAGTAATTTTCATAAAAATCTTCAGGTATTTCCTTCACGCAGCCGAAATCTATTATGCCCATTTCCCCTTTATCATTCAAAAGAAAGTTACCGGGGTGAGGATCAGCATGCACCTGCTTTAATTGATGAAACTGGAAATCGTAGAAGTCCCAGAGTGCTTGTCCTATTTTATTGCGAATCTCTTGGCTTGGTTCATCTTTTAGAAATTCTTTCATGTGCTTGCCGTCAAGCCAATCCATTGTAATTACTCTGTCACCGGACATTTCTTTGTAGTACTTTGGAAAGAATAGTCCTTCAATAGAATCACCAATTGCTTCTGTGATCTCTTGTGAACGATCCAGTTCGAGACAATAATCAGCTTCTTCCATTAATTTACCTTCCACTTCGCTCATGTAATGATCTAGCTCAGCATTGCTCATGTTAAAAAGCCTTGTTGCAAATGGACGAACCAATCTCAAGTCAGAACTGATACTATCCGCCACACCAGGATATTGTATTTTCACAGCATACTTTTTATCTCCAATAGTGGCCTGATGTACTTGCCCCATTGAAGCAGCATTGACTGCTTTTTTGGTGAAAGTATCGAACATTTCTTCAGGACCTTTGCCAAATTCTTTTTTGAAAGTTTTAACAACCAAAGGGTAAGAAAGTGGTGGTGCGCTATATTGAGACATAGTGAAACGCTCCTGATAAGCTGGTGGTAATAAATTTTTATCCATGCTTAACATTTGCGCTACTTTTAAGGCGCTTCCCTTGAGCTGGCTTAAAGATTCATAAATATCTTCAGCGTTATCATTATCCAATTCCGAACGATCTAAATCTCTATTGAAAGCCTTTTTTGTGTAGTACTTTACGTAATTACCTCCAACTTTTGCCCCTGTAGAAACAAACTTACTTGCTCGTTGTATTTTTGAAACTGGTATTCTCTTCTGTTCTTTCTTCTCTGCCATCTTATTTGTTCTGATATAGAAATTTAGCGAAATCCAATACGCTATCAATTGGGCTTTTGCCCATTAAATCGAATGAGACATTTACTGCTTTTTCAATAGCAGCATCTGTTTTTTCGAAACCAATGCTTTCATCTTTAGTCCAGAATTGCAGTACAAAAAGCGCTTGTATCCATAGGCCTTCTCCGTATTTGTTGCCAATCACAGGCCTGTCAACAACTTCTTCAGTTTCTTTTGCTTGTAGTAAAATTTCATCTACAAACTGCACAAAGTGCTTTTTAAATTCTTTTAAAAAGGCAGGAGTTATTTCTGGCTTTTTCATGTGCTGTAAGTCTAGTATAGCATAGCTTCTATTGTCTTTAAGCACTTCAATTAAGGTGAAATAAAACGCCAGTAATTTCTCACGGGCAGAGTATTCTATGAAAGCTTCTTCAGCATGTAAAGCGGCTATGGTTTCAGTTATGAAACTTTTCCATATAAACTGTCTTACTGCCTGAAAGGAGTTGAAGTGATTGTAGAATACCGTTTCCTTTAACTTCAAATCTTTTGTAAACTTATAGACAGAAGCCGGTTCAGCTCCATGTTCCAAGATATGCAGTTTGTAAGCATCTAATATTTTGGTTAAGTGATCAACTTTACTTTTTGTAGTTGAAGTCTTTGCTTGCGTCTGTTTCCCCATGTGTTATTTTGTTAACTGCCCATGAAACAGGCTGTTTCGCTGAAAGGTTTTACATAATTGACTAAAAGAGCAGTTATTTCTTACTTCAGTAAAAAAGTTAACCTGAGATTAAACCTTTTCTGATTAGTAGCATCAAATGCCTGTAAAAAATATAATGTCTATGAAAACTACATCTATTAATAAGAGACTCGGTTTAGTGTTAGGATTGTTGGTCTCTATTATCATATTATCAGGCTTATTAACAAAGGTTAAAGCCCAACATGTTAGTGTTTTACATGTCAGCAAAGCAGAAAGTAAGCATTTAGCTCATAAACGGGCTCAGAGAAAAGTCTATCGTAAAGTTAAGCGAAGAGCTCATTTGAGGTATGCACATTTACCAAAATACAGGGCCACTGTTAATAGAATCCCTAAAAGTGCAGTTGTTGTGAGGTATAAAGCACATACTTATTATTTTCATGAAGGTGTTTTTTATAGATTAAATAACAAAAGATATGTAGTAATAAGACCCGTTGCAGGGCTTAGAATAAGTCTATTGCCAAAGGGTTACAAAGCCATTTCATTAAAAAGCAGCAAATATTATTATTACTACGGAAACTTTTATAAAGATGTAAAAGATGGATATGAAGTGGTTGAGGCCCCTGAAGGAGCAATGGTAGATGCACTACCAAATGGCTACAAGGTAAAAGAAATTGACGGAATGGAATATTATGAGTTAGATGGCGTTTATTATCAGGAAGTGGAAACCGATGAGCTGCCAGATGGCGTAGGTTATCAGGTAATTAAACTTTAGTTTTTTATGGTTTGTTTTATTTAAGGGATTCGTAGTTGAATCCCTTTTTTATTGTGGTACGTATTTAGAAAGTAATTCTGGGAAAATCCAACCAATTAAATATACTGCAGCAAAAACGAACAACATCAATAAAATAAAACCTAATAGTATACCAAAAATACCCTTTATAAAATTCCATAGTTTATTGCCTTTATAAAAAAGGGTAATTACAACAAGTAAATACAGATAGGTGATAGCTGTCATGGTTAGTAAAGAAGCACCATCATTTGTAAACTTATAAACAACCATCATAACAATAGAAACAAGCATAGGATGACCTTGTCCGTAAAAATTAAGAACAGCTGTTTCTAGAAAGTTGTACCCCTTATTTTTGAAGACAATCCAAATACCTAGAATGAAAAATGGCATCATTAGGAAAGCCACAATTCTAAAATTATTATTAACAAAATTATTCCAATCCTTTTGTAAGGCTTGTTGCTCTGCCGATACTTCAGGGTTGAAAGACTGATTCATGGATTCATAAAATTGATTCATGTCAATATCTAAGAATGATATGATCAACACATAAATGGTAAGCATTAAAAAGTAATAACCCACCGGCCCGATATACCTTACACGAACACCTTCAATTGAAGCTTCCACCACCTTATGTGGCTTTATGGTAAGGTCTTTAACTGTTCTTAGGAAGTTGTTGTCGAATCCGAACCAACGTTTCTGTAGTTCGCCAAATACACTACCCCAGGTTAGTCTGTTAATGCCCTGTTTTTGGCCACAATGATGGCAGAAGTTACCGAAGGTTTCTTTTTCACAATTGGGACAAGTAGTAGTTTTTGCTTCCATCCTTTTATGATTTAAAAGGAAAGATAGTACTTTTTACTTTTCGATATCTATTTTTTTTACCTCACTCGTTATGCGATGCGAACTATTGGTTGTTATGAGCTGGTCGCCTTCCTTAATTTCTTGACCATTAATACTTTTGCCATTTTTGCTAGTAAAAGAATAGCCCTTCTTAAAAACATTTTCCGGGTTGATCAAATGGAAAGTCTTTTCGATCATCTGTAGCTTGTTGGCTTCTTCGCTTAATAACCTCTTAGTACTATAATTTAGTTGTTGAGAAAGCCTGTCTAATTTGTTGTTACCAGCATCAAGTCTTTTTACGAATAAACCTTTAAACCTATGGCTAATCTCGCGTAAGTTATATTGAGCTTGTTCAATAGATCTGGATGTAACAGAAGCAATGTTTTCAAATAGGATGGTAATGTTTTCATCGTATTGTCGGATTCCTCTTAGGAGAAATTCAGCAACTGCCGTTGGAGTTTTTAAACTGGTATGTGCTACTAAATCACAGATTGTTTCATCACGCTCGTGACCAATACCGGTAAAAACAGGAAGTGGGAACTGAGCAATATGTGCTGCTAATTCATAATGGTCGAAACAATCTAAGTCAACCTGTGCTCCACCACCTCTAATGATGATAACTGCATCAAACTTATCCATAGCATTATGAACCTGAAGTAATGCATTAATGATAGCATCAGGTGCTTTATCACCTTGCATAGTGGCAGGAAATAGTAGGGTTTCAATTTTGTAGCCAAAGTCATTATGTGTGATTTGATTCATGAAATCACCATAGCCCGCTGCGGTTTCTGAACTAATTACGGCTATGCGTTGTGGAACCAATGGTAATTTCAGACTTTTATTCATCTCAAAAATACCATCTTCCTCTAGCTGTTTAATAATTTCTTGCTTTTTCCTGGCGCGTTCTCCTAAAGTGAAATTAGGATCAATGTCCTTTACATTTAGGCTAAGTCCATATACTTCATGAAACTGCACTTGAACATTGGCGAGTACTGTTAGCCCTGATCTTAGTTCTTCACCAGTGATTGATTGAAACCATGCACTAACTGTGCGATAGGTGTAAGACCAGATTGTCCCCCTGATTTTAGCGAGTACCTTACCACTTTCTTCTTCTTTCTGAATAAACTCTAAATAGCAGTGGCCGCTATAATTTGTTCTTAATTCAGCAATTTCAGCCACTACCCAGTAACTAGGCTCAAGGGTAGTATTAAGCGTATCCTTTATAAGTTGATTTAATGTGGCTAATGAAAGATGCTCCATTTATTGAGCATTTATTCTTTGAATATTTTGAACGATGTCTTTCACAATAAAAAATAATACGATGGCAAAGCTTATGATGGAGAACCAAAACATGAATTTCTTATTGGCATAAGGCACTTCTTCATCACGTTCCGGATCGGTAAAAATCTTATCGTAAAATTTTTCTATTAAGCCCTTCATTACAATTCTTTTAAGAATTCCATGAAGCCAGCATTTTTGCCTTTTGGTCTTACTACCATTAAAGGAATATCGTGGTCTATTTGAATAAGCCTTTCAGCTATACTTCCTAAGAAAAAAGCAGTGGTGGCCGTTCTTCCCTTAGCACCTACAATTATGGCATTTGCATTAATTTCTCGTGCCTTATCAATCATGTCTGATGTTACATCATCATTAATGTCTTGAGAATAGACGGCTTTAACTTTGATGTCTTTCGTATCTATTTTCTTAATGAATTTTTTGTAGTCTTTCTCAGCATTTTTCTTCATTACGTTGGCGAACTCTTCAAATGTTTTGCCGGTATAATGGTACCCAGAAGGCACGGTAAAAACGTTTTGAATGATAATTTCAGTTTTGAAATCGTTTTTAGAAGCTATTTCAACTGCTTCTTCAATGGCTAATGTAGAGTATTCTGAGAAATCAGATGGCACTAAAATTTTATCCATTTTAGGCTTTGTACCTTCAGGAATAATTAAAAGACTACATGCTGCTCTTCTGGCTAGTCTCTGTGCAAGGCTTCCACTTAGCTCTGCTTTTTCTCTACGACCCATTACGATCATATCTATATCTTCAGTTTTGCTGAACTTGAGGATATTATCAGCTATGCGGCCATTCTGAACCTGAAAATGAATTTTTGCTTTTTGCTTAGTTTTAGAATAATCTAAAAACGTTTTACGCATTTCATTTTCTTTTTCCTGTATAACTTTATCAATCATATCAGGATATTCCTTCAATAAATCTTGAGGTACCTGAAGGTTCTTGATTACATACAAAAAATGGATATCTTCAACATTTGATCTTTCTGCTAAAAAATCAGCAAACTCAATCATTGTTTTGTCTAATTCAGTTAAATCAAGGCCGATAAGTACTTTCTTAATAGGATACATGCTTGTTGTTAATTTCAGGGCGCAAAGTTACGATTTCAAATATTGATAATGCGTAGTTTTTATTTGAAAAATCTTAATTTTCTTTCTCTTTTTTATATCTCTCTTCTGGGTGCTCTAAATCTTTTTCATCATAAAACTTTTGCAGTTTACTTTTTAGCTTAAAATACCGTAGCAAACCAAAGAATATTAAGAACACGCTAACTGCAAAGGCAACGTAACCGAGCCAAACTAGTTTTTTTAAATTTTCTAATTGAATTAAAGCTATGCCACCCAGTACTAAATACAGGCTTGTTCTGATGTAAGCAAATAGGGTACGCTCATTGGCTAAGGTAGTTCTTTCTAAGGCTAAAAAATCCCGTAAAATAATACGCTCTTTGTTTTTATAGTCAGATACTATTTTCGGTATCTTTATTTTTTTCATTACTTTCAGATTGATTAAAAAGTTATTTTAACTACTTGTAAAGCAGCTGTTTTGTTTAGCTAAATGATATAAATGAAGAAAATTATTAAACTTACTCAAAAGCCAAAAATTTCAAATATTTTATTATTGGCAATAAGCATAAGCATACTATTTCATACAAGTGTGCAGGCACAGTTCGGTTTGAAAAATGCTTTAAAGGATAAGGCTGAAAAAATATTAAAGGAAACTCTAAAGGAGAAAACTTCAGAGAAAGCGGCTAGTTATGATACGCTTTCATTCAATTATGCCATTGCATTTCTCGATAAAACAGCATCTTTTCAGAATAAGCAAAAAGATGAGGGGATTATCAAAACTGCCAACTTTATGTTGGGAGAAGATGAAAAGAAAACTGAGCAAGAGAAATTAAGACAACTCTATGATTTCGCTAACATCAGTTATGGGCTGGGTAATTATTTCATGACGGAATCCTACCTGAGGGCCGCTATCATTGCCAGTCAAACTACGGATACAGCCTCAAACCCGATTTACTATAAATCATTGGGCTTATTAGGTGTTATCTATAATAATATGGGGCGTTTTAAGAGTGCTGAAGATTTTACAATTAGAGCACTATCGGGCTGGGAGCGTATGCAAGGAGAGAAAAGTATAGGCTATTTGGCCGAGATGAGTAATCTGGCAGTTCTAAGGATGAATGAAGGAGATTATTTGAAAGCTGAAGATTTGATGAGTCAGCTGGAAAATAAATTACTTAAAATTAAGGAAGAGCAGCCATTACCTTATGCCATTTATATCAACAATAAGGCTATTCTTAATCAATATATGGGTAGAAGTGCAGAAGCACTTAAATATATGAAGCAATGCATAGCTGTTTCAGAAGAAAGCCTTTCAGAAAGCAATGATACCTATTTACAGTTTTTAACTAATCAAGCCATATTGGAGCAGGAAAACGGTGAACTGGATAAGGCTGAGGCAACTTTTGAAAAAGTACTTGATTTACAATCTTCATTTCTAAAAATCGGTAAGAAGTCAGAGGCCAATTTAGCACACACCAAAGCGAATATTGCTGCACTTTATGTAGAAAAAGGCGAGTTGCAGAAAGCTGAAACTTCATTGAAAGAAGCTTATGAACTGTATAAAGAAAGTAAAGGTATCGATGACCTGGAAACAGCTGAGGTACAGGCCGATTTAGGTAATCTTTACCGATACAAAGGCAACAACAAAGAAGCACTCAATTATTTAGAGGAAGCACTTTATACAAGAGAAAGAAAGTTATCGGAAACACATCCAAAAGTAGTTCAGAACAAAGAAGATATTGCGCTTTGCCAATGGCAAATTGGTGAACTTGACAAAGCATACAGTAGCTTTAAAGCGGTGATGGAAATCAGTATGGAATTCATCAAAACTTATTTCCCTGCTTTAAGCGAAGCAGAGAAAACTAAATATTGGGAGCAGCTTAAGCCAAGGTTCTTTAGGTTTTACAATTTTGCCACAAGTAACCATCAGCAGAAGCCTGAATTGCTCGAGGATTTAATTAGGTATCGACTAGCTACCAAAGGAATCTTGCTAACGGCTTCCACAGCACTTCAGAATGAAATTTATAATAGTGATGATGCTGAACTTAAGAGTCTTTATAACGAATGGCTCGATTTAAAACAGCAGCTGGCTAATGTTTATGCCCTATCTGAAGACGACATAAAGGAACAGCAGATTAATGTAGATTCATTAGAGCAAGCTGCCAATAGTAAAGAAAGAGCACTGGCTTCACAGTCTAAGGCTTTTACGAAAGCTTTTGAAAGTAGAAATCTTGATTTAAACAAAGTACAGGCTAAGTTGAAGGTTGGAGAAGTATTAGTTGAGGTTATACAATTTCCGATATACGACAAACAGCTAAGCGACAACTCTGCATATGTTTACCTTGTAATAAAAAGTTCAGGCAGCCCTCAATTGATTTACAATGATAAAGGATCAGAGCTTGAAGGAAGATACTTTGCTTATTACAACAATGTTATCAAGCAGAAATTTAAGGATGACTACTCTTATAACAAGTTCTTTGGTCCTATAGAAAGTGCAGTAGCTGCAAATAAAAAGCTTTATATTTCTCCTGATGGCATTTATAACCAACTCAACTTAAACACCCTGAAAGCAGCAAATGGCCAGTATCTGATTCAGCAATACGATATTAGATATATTGGTCATCCTAATGATTTGCTAACTCAGAAAAGCAATCAATTAACGAAAACGAGTACTGCATTTCTGCTGGGTAATCCCTCATATGGTAATAGTGCTATTCAACAGTTACCAGGCACAAAAAAGGAGCTTGATGTTATTAGCCAGTATTTAAAAGCACAATTAAAAGTGCAGAATTATACCGAAGAAAAAGCTTCAGAATATAATTTAAAGCAAACTGTTTCACCTTATGTACTGCATTTGGCCAGCCATGGGTTCTTTTTAGAAGATGATAATTTGCAGAATAATCTTATGGGTATTCAAATACAATACATTCAGCAAAATCCGCTATTAAGATCAGGTCTGTTGCTTTCAGGTGCAGCCACAAGTGAAGCTACCGGAAGTAGTCAATCTTTTAATCAGGCGGATAATGGTGTATTTACTGCCTACGAAGCCATTCACCTTAATTTGGCCAATACTGAAATGGTGGTGCTATCAGCCTGTGAAACCGGTAGGGGTGATGTGAAAGCAGGTGAAGGCGTTTATGGCTTACAGCGGGCATTTATTATAGCGGGTGCACAATCCATCATTATGAGCTTATGGAAGGTAGATGATGCCGCTACCCAGCAGTTGATGTCAAATTTCTATAAGAACAGAGCCAGTAGCGGAAATGTGGCAGAAGCTTTTCGTAAAGCCCAGCTTAGTACCATGGAACAGTACAAAGACCCTTACTATTGGGGAGCTTTTATCATGTTTTCAAGATAATTTCACATTTTTGTGAACTAGAAGCAGCAAGCATGATCAAATTATTTCGATTTATTTACACCCTCTGGGCACTTTTAGTTTTTCATGTTTTCATGATTATACTATTTCCTTTTTTTATCATTCCTCCTTTATTGCACAAAAGAGGAAATGTACTAAGCTGGAAAGCCATCAGGCTTTGGTCACTTATTTTCAGCTCATTAAACCGAATAATTTATAAAATCGAAGGGCAGGAAAATATCAGTAAAGATGAAAACTATGTTTTCATTGTAAATCACACATCTTTTCTGGATTCACCCGCTTTACCTCAAGCCATCAACAGACCTTTCAGAGCATTGGCAAAAAAGGAGCTTACTAAGATTCCAATTTTTGGTTTCATTGTGAAAATGGTGACTGTGGTTGTTGATCGGTCTAGCCCTGAAAGTAGGCAGAAAAGTAAGCAACGTCTTAATAGAGTGCTCAATGAAGAAAGCTCTATTTTAGTTTTCCCTGAAGGCACTATGAATAGAACTGCTGAGGTACTGCAGCCCTTTTATGATGGTGCCTTTAGAATAGCTATTGATGCACAGGTGAAAATTATTCCTATAGTTGTGAAAGGAGCAGCCAAATTGATGAGGCCAAGTAGCTTATTAATGAGTCCGGGCAAAATAAAAGTAAAAGTACTGCCTCCTGTAGATACTTCCAGCTATACCCAGAAGGAACAAAAGAGCCTCAAAGAAAAGATTCGTGCACAAATGATCGAAGAGTTACAATCTGCTTAAGCTCTATTAAATTTTACTTTGATAGGTAAATATTGTATTTTCATCGATTGTTAAATCCAATTGATATGAAATGAGCATAAATATTCGAGGGTGAATCCCGATAGCTATCAGGACCAAACACCAGATGAATAGTTGATGCTAATTCCATGTGCCCTATGAAACCAACGTTATACGCATGAAAAATCTATTTACCATCATTCTCGCTTCATTTGTTCTTCTTGCCACCGCAGCAAAGGCACAAAACAACTGCAATCCTTTTTATACTTTCGCTGAAGGTAAAAAATGGACAACTGCCAACTATAACCATAAGGACAAGTATGAAGGCAAGCAGTCATACGAGATTCTTGAAATGACAGAATCGGATAACAAGCTTATAGCCAAAACACTTGTGAAGTCTTTTGATAAAAAGGACAAATTGCAGATGGAAAAAGAGATAGAGTTCATCTGTGAAGATGGTGTAATTCATATAGATATGTCTCAATATCTGCCGGCCGAAACATTAGACGCATTCAAAAATATGGATGTTGAAATGAAAATGGATCCAATAGAAGTGCCGGAAAAACTATCAGTTGGTCAGCAATTGGCTGATGGTGGTGTTCATATGACTGTAAAGGGACCAATGCCCATGTCGTTTGATATAACCATAGAAGATAGAAAAGTGACTACGGAAGAAGAAATCACTGTTCCGGCCGGAACTTATAATACTTATAAAATTACTTCTACTACAGTTATTGACATGATGGGAAAAAGAGAAATGCGAAGTGCAGAGTGGATCGCTGAAGGTGTTGGAGCTGTCAGAACCGAATCATACGATAAAAGTGGAGATCTGAAATATTATACCGTACTAATTGAATACTCTAAATAAACTTATTAATGCGTAAATTCTTTCAAGGATTAACCTGCTTATTCTTTACAATTTCTTTTTGTTCTGCTCAGTATGCTGAAATTCTTCCACTACGTGAAAGAGCAAACTTGGAAGACAAAATATTAAAACAGCGTTTTGAAACGGTATTACCGAACTTAATGGAACGCACTTCTATCGATACCTGGGTTATTATTTCAAGAGAGTATAATGAAGATCCTGTTATAAAAACTATGTTGCCATCCACCTGGATGTCTGCCAGGAGACGCACTATTTTAGTAATGCATCATTCAGAAGGTGAAGGTGCTGTTGAGGGTTATGCAGTGGCAAGGTATAAAGTAGGCGATTTCTTTGAGAAGTCATGGAACCCGGAATTACAGCCTGATCAATGGAAGGCATTATTTAATCTTTTAGAAGACCTGAATCCAAAGCAGATAGGACTGAATTATTCTGATGATTATGGCCATGCCGATGGCATCAATAAAACGGAATATGAGCTTTTTATGAGTAATGCTCCGAAATCATTAAAAGATAAAGTGGTTTCCGCAGAACCACTTGCAGTTGGCTGGCTGGAAACCAGATCGGCAACGGAAATCATTATTTATGAACAACTGTGCAGAATTGCTCATCAAATTATTGCCAAAGGTTTTTCTTTGGAAGCAATTACTCCAGGCGTAAGTACTACAGAGGATTTGGTTTGGTGGTACAGACAAGAAATTAATGATTTAGGATTGGATACATGGTTTCATCCTACTGTTGATATTCAACGAGCAGATCCTGAAAGCTTTGACCATTTAAGAAGCTTTAGCAAAAGACCTGATCAACAAACCATTATTCCCGGAGATCTACTTCATGTTGACTTCGGTATAACTTATTTAGGCTTAAACACCGATACACAAGAGCATGCTTATGTTTTGAAACCAGAGGAAAAAGAAATTCCAGTCTATTTAAAGAAAGCTTTTGAGCAAGGTAAAGCTGTTCAAGATCACTTGACCAATCAGTTTAAGACAGGGCGAACAGGAAATGAAATGTTAGCTAATGCATTAGAAGATGCAAAAGCTGCCGGATTGAAGCCTACAATTTACACACATCCTATCGGATTGCATGGTCATGCGGCAGGCCCGACTATTGGTATGTGGGATCAGCAAGGTGGTGTGCCAGGTTCTGGGGATTATCCGCTTTACCCGAATACAGCTTATTCTATTGAGCTCAATGCCGCTGTTTATTTAGAAGAATGGAAGAAGGAAATCCGAATTATGCTTGAGCAGGAAGCATTTTTTACAGGAGATTCTATCTATTATATAGATGGCCGTCAAGAAGCTATACATGCAATACCTCGGTCTAGATAGAATTTTATGGGGAGTCAATCCAATTTCGTAAATCGTAATTCTGAATTCGCAATTCTATTGTAAGAAAGTAAGACTCATGTCTTTATCAAGCATCCAGCCTGTAAGGCTAATGCGCTCTTTGTGTGAAAGTAGTACTTCGTGCAAAATTTCACTCCTGAAAAGAATAAGTCTTCCTGCTACTGGTTCTACAATATGTTCTTCTTTATCAGGATAAATACCTAGCTCACCACCATCGCCTTTTTGCCAGTTTTCATTCAGGTAAAGAACAAAAGAAAGTACGCGGTGAGCATTTTGCTGAAACCTATCGATGTGTTTCTTATAAAACGTATTTTCAGGATAAATAGCGAAGTGACATTCGAAATCCTTTAAACCCAAATAGCAGGTTTGATTAATATAAGTCCGTAGCTCATCTATTTTGTTAATGAATTTTTGAACCACTGGAGCGGGATGTTGCCTATCTACCCATTCAATATAATCTCCCCTGATGGAGCTATCTACCTGATGCAATACCTGTTTACCGATACCAGCTTTTTTGAATTCTCCTGCAGCTTTGTCTTGTTTGATTGTATTAATCAAATTTGATACTTCATCCTTTGCGATAAAATCATCCCAAATAAAAAAGCCCTTCTCTGCCAGATGGTCAATGGCTGTTTCTAAGACATCCTGATGAATTTCTTGCAT
This sequence comes from Marivirga atlantica, assembly GCF_016734805.1. GTDB lineage: Bacteria > Bacteroidota > Bacteroidia > Cytophagales > Cyclobacteriaceae > Marivirga > Marivirga atlantica. The sequence continues at coordinate 212,943 of NZ_JAERQG010000004.1, read as the reverse complement.
TAATAGATTTAAGATTATGGTGCGAAATTAACCTAAAAATACAACAAACAATCAGCTTATTGTTTCATTATTTACATTAGGACTCTTTATTAATTAGCTTTAAATTGAGCTGTTACGTACAAATTTTTTTAAAACATGAGAAATCAATTTCTATGGATAGGCGGTATTTTGTTCAGTGGGCTTGTAGTTTTACACTACTTCCAGATAATCCCGCTAGCAGGGCCTATAATTGTTGGAGTTATTTACTTTATAGGTGTTTATAATACTTTTCAAAAGAATCATGCGATACTTAAAAACTTTCCAGTACTTGGGTATTTCAGGTATTTCTTTGAATCAATATCTCCTGAAATACAACAGTACTTTATTGAGCGAAATACTGATGGTAAGCCTTTCAGCAGAAACCATCGAGCATTGGTTTACAGAAGGGCTAAATCGGTAAATGATACACATCCATTTGGTACACAGTTGGAGCTAAATAATAGTGATTATGAAGGTTTGAGGCATTCAATTTATGCCAGAAAGCCGCATGAGGAATTTCCAAGAATTAAAGTTGGAGGTAAAGACTGCAAGCAACCATATGAGGCGTCATTGCTCAATACTTCAGCCATGAGTTTCGGTTCATTAAGTAAAAATGCTATCCGAGCATTGAACCTTGGAGCTAAAAAGGGGAATTATTACCACAACACAGGTGAGGGTTCTATTTCCCCTTACCACTTAGAAAATGGTGGTGATTTAGTGTGGCAAATAGGAACCGGTTACTTTGGTTGTAGAACTGAGGATGGTCAGTTTGATCCCCAAAAGTTCAAAGAAGGTGCAAACAGACCTGAGGTGAAAATGATTGAGATCAAGCTCTCACAAGGTGCAAAACCAGGACATGGTGGTGTTTTACCGGGAGAAAAGAATACACCTGAAATTGCTAAGATAAGAGGAGTTAAACCTCATACAACTGTTATTTCACCTCCCAGCCATAGTCATTTTTCAAATGCTGAAGGCTTGCTGGATTTTATTGTTGAGTTGAGGGAACTTTCAGGAGGTAAGCCTGTGGGTTTCAAGTTATGCGTTGGTAGGGCCGAGGAGTTTGTTGAGCTCTGTGAATCTATGAAGAAAACAGGTATAAAACCGGATTTCATCACTGTTGATGGTGCCGAAGGAGGAACAGGTGCTGCTCCATTAGAATTTTCTGATAGTGTTGGCCTTCCCCTAAAACCTGCTCTAATCTTTATTCATAAAGTGCTTCAAAAAATGGAGCTTCGAAATGACATCGTGATTATTGCCAGCGGAAAAATTATTTCAGCAGAAAATATTATCAAAATAAGGGCTTTAGGAGCTGATATATGCAATAGTGCCAGAGGCTTTATGTTTTCTGTAGGTTGCATTCAGGCACTAAGGTGTAATACAAATGCCTGCCCTACAGGAGTGGCCACACAAAATGAAATGCTTCAAAAGGGATTAGTGGTGAGCGATAAAGCAGAAAGGGCTTATAATTTTCATCAAAACACACTAAAGGCAACAATGGAGTTATTAGCGGCATGTGGCTTAAGTTCTATTCAGGAAATTACCATTGATATGTATTTAAAAGGTGATGAATTTGTTAATATCCAAAATAAATATTTCCCTGATAAAATGGCTGAGGAGTTTTTGAACTAATTTGGGTGAAACTAAATCAGGAGCTTTTTAAAGTATTTGCTTAGGCGGCAAAACAAAAAACAATTATATTGATTGTTGAATTTATGAATCAACATCAGGAAAAATACAAATCTATCAGGTCTCATTCTGAGGCTATTTGTAAACCTCTCCAAATTGAAGATTATGTCGCCCAGCCTGTTGAGGATGTAAGTCCTCCGAAATGGCATCTGGCACATACCAGTTGGTTCTTTGAGACTTTCCTGCTTAAGCCTTATGTGAAAGCTTATCCAGAGTTTGATCCTCAATATCCTTATTTGTTTAATAGTTATTATGTGGCTGCGGGCGAGCGCATGTTAAGGCCCAATCGTGGTAACATGACAAGACCAACTGTGGAGGATATCTACAAATTCAGAGCACATGTAGATAAACATATGCTGGCATTCTTAAGTGGTGACTTAACAAATGAGCAGCAGGAAATATTAGAGATCGGCTTTAATCATGAGCAACAGCACCAGGAGCTGCTTTTTTATGATATCAAATACATTTTAGGACATAACCCACTTTTCCCTGTTTATAAGATAGACTTTGAAGAGTATAAAATTGAAAATGAAGCCTCTGGCTTTGTGGAGGTTCCAAAAGGTAATTATACCATTGGACATAATGGAGAAGGCTTTTCTTTTGATAATGAGCACGGCCGCCATGAAGTGCACCTGGAAGGTGCTGCCATTAATAAGCAGCTTGTAACCAATGGAGAATATCTTGAATTTATAGAAGCCAATGGTTATGAAAATCATGAGTTTTGGCATAGCGATGCACGTGCCTGGCTTGATGAAAGTGGCATCGATCGGCCACTTTACTGGCACAAGCAAGAAGGAAAATGGTACTATTATACATTTCAAGGATTAAAACCAATTGATGAAAAAGCTTCCTTGATGCATATCAGCTTTTATGAGGCTTTTGCCTTTGCACAATGGAAAGGCATGCGTTTGCCAACCGAGTTTGAATGGGAGACAGCAGCTGATCAATTAAATTGGGGTAAACGTTGGGAACATACAGGTAGTGCCTATTTGCCATATCCCAGATATAAAAAACCAGAAGGAGCCATTGGCGAATACAATGGTAAATTTATGGTAAACCAAATGGTATTGAGAGGAGCCTCCATTGGAACACCGTCAAATCATTCCCGTAAAACATACAGAAACTTTTTCCATCCGCACTTGCAATGGCAGTTCAATGGAATACGACTAGCTAAAGATTTATGACAACAGCAGAAAAACTCAACAGTGTGGTGGCAAAAGAGGTGGTTGAAGGACTAAGTAAAAAAAATAAAAGTTTACCCAGTTGGCTATTTTATGATGAAGAGGGAGATAAAATCTTCCAGCAAATCATGGCCATGCCAGAATATTACCTCACCGATTGTGAATACGAAATCTTTCAAGAACAGAAATCGGCTATTTTAAAGAGTTTTTCAGCTGACTCTCCTGAATTTAATTTGATAGAGTTTGGTGCCGGTGATGGGTTGAAAACTGAAATACTGCTGAAGCATTTTACAAGTGAAGAAATAAATTTCACCTATCGTCCGGTTGATATTTCAGCCTCTGTGCTCAAGCAGCTTAAGAAAAGAATGCAGAAATCGCTGCCAACTTTAGCGATTGATCCTATAAATAAAGAATACTTTGAAGCACTGGATGAACTAAATGAGGATAGAAAAAATCCTGTTATAGTGCTCTTTTTAGGAGCTAATATTGGTAATTTTCATATTTCTGATGCTGAGCTATTTGTGAAAAAAATAGCTGATAATTTAAGGGAAGGCGATAAACTGATGATTGGATTTGATCTTAAGAAAGATCCTAACCTCATATTGGATGCTTATTATGACAAAGCAGGTATCACAACCGAATTTAATATGAACTTGCTCAGAAGACTCAATAGGGAGTTTTCGGCCAATTTTGATACTGACACTTTTATTCATTACCCTTATTACGACCCTCAAACAGGTACGGCCAAAAGCTTCATCGTATCAAAAATAGAGCAAGATATTCACTTTGCAGATTTGGAAAAAAGTTTTCATTTCAAAGCCTGGGAACCCATTCATGTGGAGTTCTCTCAGAAGTTTGATCATGAAATGATTGAGAACCTTGCCACCAAAGCAGATTTAAAAGTGCAGCAATACTTCTATGACAGCAAAAATTATTTTGCTGATGTATTGTTGAGTAAATAGTTTTTGAAAATTCGTTGGTGAGATATCACCAACATATTTGCTCCTCCTTAGAGAAGGAGGTTGGGAGGATTGATTTTTGATGTATTATCTTTCCTCTTTGTTGGTGTTATCACCAACAAAAATATAAAATTGTTTATCTCCGATTGTCATCATCCGCTAGCATGCTCAGGTAATTCTCATAGCGTGATGGGGCTATTTCTCCGCGTTCCATGGCTTCTCTGAAGGCGCAGCCAGGTTCATGAATATGTGTACAATTATTGAACTTACATTCCCCTATAAACTCACGCATTTCAGGGAAATAATGACTGAGTTCTTCATCTCCAATATCCCAAAGGCCTAACTCTTTGATGCCAGGTGTGTCAATTACATAGGTGTCTTTTGCAATTTCAAACATCTCTGCAAACGTTGTTGTATGTGTTCCTTTACCTACTGCATCCGATACTTCACCTACACGTTGTTCAATTTCAGGTGAGAGTAAATTAAGCATAGTAGATTTCCCCACTCCTGAATGACCGGAAAATAATGTGGTTTTACCTTTGAGCGAATCTTCTAACAAATCCATGTTGTCACCACTTTCAGCCGAAACTAAAAGCACTTTATAGCCGATAGATTCGTAATCAAATTTCAAATCCTCAAAATAGGTGAGGGCTTCTTCATCTAATAAATCAGACTTATTGAAAACCAGAATAGCAGGTATTCTGAATGACTCGCAGGCTACTAAAAACCTGTCTATAAAGCCTAAGCTTGTTCTTGGGAAAGCCAAAGTGATGATGAGTGCTGCTTGATCAATATTAGCAGCTAAAATGTGACTATGTCGCTTCTTCCTTGTAGATTTCCTGATCACATAGTTGGTTCTTTCTACCACCTCCTGAATGATACCTTCCTCATCATTCTCTAACTGAATTTCCACCCAATCGCCAACGGCTACCGGGTTGGTGACTTTCTCATCATACAAACGCATTTTGCCACGCAGCCTGCAATTGTAAAATGTATCGCCAACTTTTACGCTGTACCATGATCCTGTCGATTTGAAGACTCTACCCTTCATAAGTCATTTTTTGAATAATAGGCTCAATGTGTCGAATGATTTTAGCAGTGGCCCCTAGGTTTTCTTTTACATAAGTTTCACCTCTTCTGCCCATTGCTGCCAATTGACTTTCGTCAATTTTCTGTCTGATTTTTTGAGCAAAATCATCTGCATCTGCAACACTTTGTGCGCCATCAATTTTAAGCAAATCTTTAGCCTCCTGAAATTTACTAAACTTTTTGTTTCCGAAATAAATAGGAAGTGCATAGCAAGCAGCCTCTAAGGTGTTGTGCAGTCCATCTCCAAAGGCACCTCCAATAAAGGCTACGGTTCCATATTGATATAGAGAAGTGAGCATACCAATGTTATCTATGATAATTGCTCGAGTTTCAGACTTAACTTGGTTTTCAATTTCGCTGAATCTTTCCGTTTGGATATCAAGTATTTGCTCATGTATTTTCAAGCTGGCTTCACTGATATCATGTGGGGCAATAACTGCTTTCCAATTTGTGTTTTTTTGTAAAAATGGTGCTATGGTTTTTATGTCTGGCTCCCAAGTGCTGCCGCCAATTAGGACATTGCTTCCTTTAGTAAACTGCTCTACTAGCTCAATTTTTTTAGCATTTTGTGCTATTTCATACACTCTGTCAAAGCGCGTATCACCTGTGACTGTGGTATTATGAATATTAATGGTTTTGAGTAGCGTTTGGGTGGTATCATTCTGCACAAAAAAATGATCAACTCGCTTGAACATATTTCTGTTGAAGCCTCCATACCATTTAAAATAAGGCTGCTGACTTCTTAAAATGGTAGAAATGGAAAATATCCAGCAGTCAGCTTGCTCAAGGGCTTTTAGGTGGAAATGCCAGAATTCATACTTGATGAAAAAGGCCATTGTAGGCTTTGCGATGGATACAAATTGCTTTGCATTTGAAGCTGTATCAAATGGCATATAGGTGATGTAGTCGGCATGTTCATAGTTTTTGCGCACCTCATAACCCGAAGGAGAAAAGAAGGTGAGCAAAATGAAGTAATCATGATTGGCCTTGAAATATTCTATCAATGGTCTGCCTTGCTCAAACTCACCAAGAGAAGCACAATGAAACCAAATAACCGACTTCTGATTATGAGCTAAAGCAGCTTCCAGTTGCGGAAAAAGATTCTTTCTTCCACTAATTGCCAAAGCAGATTTTTTATTAAAAAGCGCATGAATTCTAAGGATACTAATTAAAAAGCCAATACCTATTTGGTAAAGAAATTCCATCATGGCACAAAAGTAAACAATTAATTTTTTGAGCCATGAGGAATTATGAAGGTCTGCCTAATTCTAAGTTTTGAGTAAATAATTTTTAACCTAAACAAACCAATTAAAATAACGCAAATGAGAATTATATGTTAGTGGTATTTTGTTTTAGCATTAAGATGGCCTAAGAAATATCAAAGATTTTTTTTACCGATAATAAAAAAAGCACATGAAATGTTAATCATGCGCTTTATAACTATTTTACTTCTTTAAGTCAATAAAGATTATTTCTTCTCTCCAATTAATGCATAGGAGGGATGCTTTAAAAGCTCAGATATTCAGGACTGCTACAAATATTTTGCGAAGTGCTTCCGTCCTCATTAACTCGAATAGACGTACTAGTGGCTTGCACTTTCAGTGTATCAGTACCAAAATCTTCTGTTAAAGCTATTTGTACATAATCAAGCGAGTCAGCTTCAATGATTTGTCCTCCAACACCCTCTATTTCCCATTTTGTTGAGTGTTCATCATCATAATTAGTATGGTCAGGATAACTAAAAAATACCCTATACAAAAAAACTGTATCTTTAGCGGAAACATCTCCTTCAATGCATGTTCTACAAGCTACACCGGTAAAATCTGCTCCTACTGACTCTATCATTTTATCAAAACAATCTTTCAGGTGGTCATCATGGCTTTTTTCGCTCGATTCTCCTGTTTTTTGTTTAAGCTGAACCTCTAATTTGTCGTTTTCCATTGCGGGTTCAGGCTCAACAGTTTCACAACTTAGTAATACAAAAATACTTATCGATAATAATAATAGTTTCTTCATCATATTTGTTGTTTGTTCACTTATATAATGCAGAAACTCAAAAAAGATACAGATTTACATTAACTTCATTGAAAGTTTTATCAGAGGCTATTGTATATTAACATCTTGAAAGCTAGTTTTAGGCTTTTAATTATATCAACCTTAACCTTATGCTTAAGATGAACCTATTTAAGCAACTATGCTTAATTGTTTTGGTGAGCTTATTCACAGCTTGTCATGAACAAGAATTACCTACCAAAGAACGAACGGAAGATTTTATTCTGCTTCAGAATGATGCACACTTTGAAGGTTTAGTTTCAAGCCTCAAGGGAAATACAAATCAAAGAACAGCTACAAATTATTTAAATGCAGTTGATTTAAGCCGTGCCATTACCTGGTACGATTCTGCTACTGCTGCAACTTTCTATTCTGCCAATTTAGTAACGGATGTCCCTTCTATAAAAACCAGCTTTCTGCTTAGTGAAAATGAAGCAGGTGAAGTTAATGGACTCATAATAGAATATATATTGGATGTAGACTGGTATAATAGTTTGGATGAATTTCCGGGTTGGAATGCCTACAACGGTCAATTAAAAATTAGATCAATGGAGGGAGCGGTTCTGTATTCAACTGAAATTGAAAATGGGGCTACCAAAAAACTATCAAACCAAAGGCTTTCTAGCTACACATGTGTTACTTATAACACAGTGGTAGGCCAAACATGTGCCGGACCAGGCGGACAAGAGGTATGCTACCCTGTTTATGAGATGGTAACAGAGTGTTTCCCAACAGGTAGTGAAGGAGGTGGTGGTACAATAAACATGGCTGATCATGCCTGGCAGACATTACCAAAAAGAGCCATTTTAGAGGTTGATTATGTGTTGGACCCGCCTGGTACTTTGCCTAAAGTCTGCGGGGATGGTATGGTTTCTGATGGGAATGGAGAATGTGTTCCGAAACCGGATCCTTGTGATACTGGTAATAATATTTTGGATAGTGAAGAAATACAATCCGATTTATTAAAAATATGGTCAGGTAGTAATGCGAACAATGGTGATATACCGATGGATGAACGACTTGAACAAGGCGGTTGGATAATTGAAATTAATGGAGGATATGATGTTGTATTTTTTCCTCCTACATTTTTAAGAGATCCATGCGGAATGAGCCCTCCATCGAATTGGAAAGACTTAATACCTGATAATATTGTGGGTTACGTACACTCACACCCGTTTTACATTGGAGAGAATACGATGGGTCCATGCGGTACAGGAGGGGAAACATCTTACAAGGGAGGGCCTAGTAGACCAGATTATGTTTTTCTTACAGAGCTAATGAATCATCTAAGCAACTTTAGCATAAAAGGATATGTAATAGACGGCAACAAAATTTATAGTTATGATTACAGGTATAGTATTGGTATAGTTAAGTATAACCGATGTGGATATTAAATAATAATATTATGAGAATAAGAAAATATATATTAGTAGCTGGTTTATTTATATTTACCATCTATAGTTCTTTTGCTCAGAGCATAGATTTAAAAAACAATGAATGCCCTGCAAAAAGTCGTTTAGCAAAGCTTGGTGTTGAAATATTTATACAGTTAGCTGGCTCAAAGGATTTTAGAGAACAAATTGGTGCAAGTGGAGAAACTGTGGAGCAAGTTCAAGCTGTGGAAAATGGGCAGACTTGTAGTGCTTTAAACGATTTTATATCTAATAATAGAAAGTTCAATAATATTAATCAAAGTTATAAAGACACTGATAAACAGGTATACTTCTATAAAACTGATAATTTTTATTATGTGTTTTGGGGAAGAAAACCAGAATTTGACGATAGACCTGCAACAGGACCAAAAACATTATTCATAGTTATAAAAAATGATTTGAGTCAATTTTGGGAGTACTACTTTTGAATGAATATAACTGAAGTTATGGAGCCTGTTTTATTAGGGAATATGCTCACTTGCGGGTTGGTATAATATTTTAGAAGAGTTTCCGGGTTGGCATGCCTATACCGGTCAACTCAAAATAAGGACACTTGATGGTGAAGTAATTCGTTCGACTGCCATGAGGGACGGAGAAGCTGTTACCAACAGCAATGAGAGAAGTACTAACTTGACCTGTATTACTTATACTATGACGAGCTACATATGTCCTGACCCAAGCAGACCAAGTTATTGTGTACCTACTACAATTACCTTTACTGATTGTTTCTCAACAGGCAGTACAGGTTCAGGAGGTGGTTTTGGTGGTCCAGCCGATCATAATTGGCAACCTTTACCAAAAAGGGCCATCATAGAAGTAGATAATGCTTTAGACCCACCTGGCACTTTGCCAAGTGTTTGTGAGCCTGGCATGGTTTCTGACAGAAATGGTGGATGCGTCCCGAAACCTGATCCTTGTGATACTGGTAATAATATTTTAGATAGTGAGGAAATACAATCTGATTTATTAAAAATATGGTCGGGTAGCAATGCAAGCAGTGGTGATATACCAATGGATGAAAGACTTGAACAAGGCGGTTGGATAATTGAAATTAATGGAGGATATGATGTTGTATTTTTTCCTCCTACATTTTTAAGAGATCCATGTGGTATTAGTCCTCCGTCAAACTGGAAAGATTTAATACCTGATAATATTGTTGGCTATGTACACTCACACCCGTTTTATATTGGAGAAAATACTCTGGGGCCCTGTGGTGCTGAAGGAGAAACATCTTATGAGGGAGGTCCCAGCGATCCTGATTATATTTTCTTAATGGATTTAATGAATTTTTTAGGAAATTTCAATATAGCAGGTTATGTGATTGATGGAGGTAAAATATATAGTTATGATTTTAGGTATAGTGCAGGAATAAAAGAATACAACAGATGTGGATATTAAAACATAGGCAAATGAGATATTTTAAAAGAGGAATAATATTAAGTGTATTAATTTTATGCGCATTTGAAATGTCTGCGCAGCGTACAGCCGTTAACTCTTGTACTTCTAATAGCAGATTGGCACGTTATAGGGTAGAATTTTTTCTTACTCTTCCGGACAGGAAAGTTTTTAGGGAAGAAACAGGTGCTACTGGCGAAAAAGTAGAGCAAATAGCTATTGTACAGGATGAAAATGTTTGTAATAGTTTACAAAACTTTATATCGAATAACAGGAAATTCAAAAACATTGACCAAAGTATTATAGATACCGATAAGCAAATTTATTTCTATAAAACTGATAATTTTTATTATGTATTTTGGGGAAGAAAACCAGAATTTGACGATAGACCTGCAACAGGACCAAAAACATTATTCATAGTTATAAAAAATGATTTGAGTCAATTTTGGGAATACTACTTTTGAATAAATATGACTGAAGTCATCGAGGCTGTTTTATTAGAGAATATGCTCCCTTGCGGATTGGTACAATAGTTTAGAAGAGTTTCCAGGCTGGCATGCCTATACAGGTCAACTCAAAATAAGTACACTCGAGAGTGAAGTAATACTTTCAACAGCTATTAATAATGGAGTGGTTGCTAATAACAGTAATGAGCGGAGTAGTTCTCTAACCTGTATTACTTACACGATGACGAGTTTCATATGCCCTGACCCAAGCAGACCAAGTTATTGTGTACCTACTACAAATACCTTTACTGAGTGTTTCTCAACAGGCAGTACAGGTTCAGGCGGTGGTTTTGGTGGTTCAGCCAATCACAGTGGGCAACCTTTACCTAAAAGAGCCATTCTTGAAGTTGATGATGTTCTAGACCCACCTGGAACTTTGTCAGGTGTATGTGGTCCTGAATATATAAAGGATGAAAATAACAAATGTGTCTTACCGAAGATTTATAACTATTTAGAAAATAATCCGTGTGTGTCGGGATTGTTTTATAATTTACTGAATACCAATAACATAAGCCTTAATTCAATACTTGAACACTTTAATATTCAGAGCTCAGGTTTTGATTATTACATCAAAATTGACGAGACTAATGCTCTAAACCTGGCTCAAACTATAAATGATGGTAGTTATAGCTATATTACCACTTTAAATAGTGATTATTTAAAGGTTGCAACAAAATTATCCATTTCAAGGACAATGATTCATGAATTAATACACGCTTATATTTCAAGTTATATTATTGGTGTAGGTGGACAGAATCCTACTAAATCGATAAGAGCATTTCCTATTCTATGGAGCGAGATGCTATCCAAAAAATATGGAATACCTGAAATAGAAATAGAGCGATATCAACATGAAGAAATGGCTCGGAATTATGTGAATTTTACGAAACTAGTTTTAAAACAATTATATGGCTCACAGTTTGAAGACCAATATTATTTCGATTTAGCTTGGGGTGGTTTGATGGGAACCACAACTTTTGAACAATCAACAGTATTAACATCATCCGATAAGGAGAGAATAATAAAAGTAAATAATAGCGAGGATTTTAATAATAATTCAAAGAGTTCACCATGCCTAAACTGATGATTGTTCTTATTTCGTTTTTGACTATTAATTTTTCCTTCGCGCAGACTGAAAATACAAATACAGAGATTTTTAAATTAATGCAGGACTATTCTAATAGTAGTCTGCTGAATTCAACCATTTGTCCCGATTCACTAATTTTGATTTCTCTTTTAAGTCATGAGACAACTGACTCTCTTTTAAGGACAAATAATTCTTTCCGAGAGATTCTTGCTGAAGCCATTAATACGGATGCTATTGTTTCAGAAATTAATAAACAAAATCATTATTACTGGAAACCGGCAAAATTTAAATCCGAAAACCGGTATTTAGAGGTCGGTGCATCAATTTCCAAACCAATTTTCTTCAATGATCAAATTGCTTTTGTTATTGGTTATTTAATTAACAACAGTCTAGATCAAAGTGTATATTTTTTAAGAAAGGGCCAGTCTGGAAAATGGGAGGTGCATGATAAAGTTACTTGTGGAGTTTATTTTGATTCAGGGAAATAAACTTCCTTTTATTATTTATTAATGATCAATAGAGAATTCTTGATATACTTGCAGTGGAATTAACAGGTCTTGATTTAAATGGAAACTCTAAAATACAGAAAGGAAACAATGCAGGCTGTTAAATATTTGACCTTTGTAAAGTTTATGCTTCTAAGTAATTGCCTTTTTTGCCAAGGTAATTTGTTCAAAGGGGATTATATTTTTGTGAGTCCAGGAGGCTTATCTTCGATTAATCTCTCTTTTTCAAAAGACAATTTCACTCTCACCAAGAATTCAGACTTTGGTGCAGCCTCAAAAAGGATAGGCTATTTTCTAATTGTAGAAGATACGATGATTTTATTCCATGAAAAATTATTAGATCCTAATCCCTCATATTTTATAGAGAAGGATAGTGAGCAATTATTACCTAAAAAACCAAATAGTCTTGGCATAGCATTAACTGTTTACAATAGTAAGAAACAATTAATCTCTGGTTCTCATATTACACTTTTAAAGGACAGTAGCATTCTATCAGTTCACAAATCTGATACTAATGGATATGTCAATGTTTATACAGAGGATAAAATAGCCAATCGTCTCACAATAGATCATTTAGGTTTAAAACAACTTAATTTAGATTTAGCGGATTTTTAGGGTAAAAAGGTAGCTTTTGATGTATTTCTTGTAGAAGAAGATTTTTTCTATAATGAAAGTTTTTATTTAGAAAAATATTTAGTTGGCTTGCGAAAAGATAAAAAAATCAAGTTAACCTCTCTCAAAACGAATGAGGTCTATATAGAAAAGTGATTATTTGTAAACCTAAATAAAGAATTATACCCAGTCAGGACATAAAAACAAAAAACCCAGACGATCTCGCCTGGGTTTTTGCTATTAGAAGTTAAAGAACTTCTTATTTCTTGTTTTTCGCTAAGTAAGAAGAAACGCTTTCTCTTGATTCGTTCATCGCTTCTTTTCCTTCTTCCCAGTTGGCAGGGCAAACCTCACCAAACTTCTCAACGTGCTGCCAAGCGTCAACTACTCTTAACATCTCATCGATGTTTCTACCTAATGGTAAATCGTTGATAGTCTCATGACGAACAATTCCTTCTTTGTCAATGAAGAATGAACCTCTGAAAGCTACTGGGTTACCTTCAAAAATAAGGTCGCCAGCTTCGTTGTAGTTCCAGTCACCCGCTAAAACACCATAGTTGTTAGCAATAGTTTTAGAAGCATCGGCAACTAATGGATAAGTAACTCCTTCGATACCGCCATTTTCTTGTGGCGTTAATAACCATGCTAAGTGAGTTTCTTCTGTATCAGTAGAAGCACCTACAACAGCAACTCCTCTTTTTTCGAACTCAGCTAATTTCTCTTGGAAAGCAATGATTTCTGTTGGGCAAACGAATGTGAAATCTTTCGGGTAGAAGAAGAATACCACATCTTTTTTACCTAAGTATTGCTCTAAAGAGAAATCGTTAACAATCTCTTCACCGTTGATTACGGCACCTGTACTGAATAATGGAGCTTTTTTTCCTACTAAAGACATATAATTATAATTTAATTGTTAAAAAATTTATTTTATTTCTATTGCTGAATCGGCCTCAAGCTTATCAGCATTTATTTGCAATTGAACTTCTTTAATTTTTATGTTCTTGAATTTCTTTTTGGCTAAATAGTCCATCACCATTTGCTGTAATTCCTCATCGTGGTAATCCACTATTTCCTTCGAATTCTCAAGGTATATGTGATTGTGTTTTTCCAAGTTTGCATCAAACCGCTTGGTTTGATCTGTTGAGGAAACTCGTTTGACTAATCCTGCATCTACCAAAGTATCAAGTGTTTTGTGGACTGTGCCTAAAGATATGGTCGGGTTGTTCACCTTTACTTTATCAAATAAGTATTCCACAGTGGGGTGAGTCATTTCTTGCAACAGTGCCTCGTATATCACCAGGCGCTGATGAGTGGCCTTCAGATTCGCTGAAAGCAATTTCTCTTTTATGTCAGTTAATGATTTCACCATGATTATTTCTTAGGTAAGAATTATTCTTACCTGATAACAGCTGCAAATGTAGGGTGATTATTAGGTAAAGCAAAATAGGGTATGGCTTTTACAGGTGTTCGATGCCAAACAATAATTGGTGTGCAAACGAGTGTTCTTTATTTTGATTTTAGCTTAATAGCAGGATGTAGAATTATTAATTTTCTAATTTCACTCATCAGCAAATTATCTATTGATTTTAATTTTTTTTCTTGGATTTTACCAGCTTCAATAATAAGGCTATCTTTAGCCCTCAATCATATCAAATGGATAATTCAATCAAACAATATATAGCTGAACTCAATCAGGAAATAGCTCAAACTAAATATGGGAAAAGCCCTGCGGAGCTTTATGAGCCAATAGATTATTTAATGGATTTGGGCGGTAAAAGAATGAGGCCGCTGTTAAGTCTTTTAGGCTATCAACTAAATAAGCCTGATTATCAAACAGCGATTCCTGCAGCTATTGCAGTTGAGATATTTCACAATTTCACTTTAATGCATGATGACATCATGGACAAAGCGCCACTCAGAAGAGGGGAGGCTACGGTGCATGAGAAGTGGAATGAACCAATTGCTATATTATCAGGTGATGTGATGCTGGTAAAAGCTTATGAACAATTTATAAAGCACGTGCCGGCAGATCAGTTAAAGCAAGTTTTGGAGCGTTTTAACAAATGTGCAACAGAGGTCTGCGAAGGTCAGCAGCATGATATGAACTTCGAAATGGAAGCATCGGTCAGTGTAGAGCAGTATATTGATATGATTCGTCAGAAGACAGCAGTGCTGTTAGGCTTCAGTCTTGAATTAGGCGGAATTCTTTCAGGAGCTTCTGAAAAAGATTGCCAGTTACTTTATGACATGGGTGTAAATGTAGGTATTGGCTTCCAGTTAATGGATGATCTTCTTGATGTTTATGCTGACCAAGCCGCTTTTGGCAAGCAAGTAGGTGGAGATATCATTTCCAATAAAAAAACATTCTTATTGCTAACTGCTTTGAAACAAGCAGAGGGTAATACAGCAGACGCATTAAAAAGATGGATAGCAAAAGAAGACTTTGATAAAGCGGAAAAAGTAGAAGCGGTAAAAGCCATTTATGAGAGGCTCAATATCAAAGCACAGACAGAAAACCTAATGAAGGATTATTTCGATAAAGGTTTTCAGCAACTTGAACAAATTGAGGGTGATGATCTAGCCAAAGAACTAATGAAGGACTTTTTTGAATACCTTATTAAAAGACAAAAGTAAATGAGCACTACTATCATTATCATCATAATTACTTGTATCACCTCTTATCTGGCTTTTCAGGATAGCTCCAGAAAGTATAAGTGGATGATGAATCCTTACCAGATTGTACATAGAAAACAGTATGGTAGGTTGATCACTTCTGGCTTTATTCATGCCGATTGGGTGCATTTGATATTCAACATGCTTACCCTTTATTTCTTTGGGGATATAGTGGAATTCTATTTCAATCAGGTTAGCCAATATGGTACAGTCTTATACATTGCCATGTATGTGCTAGGTATTTTGGTTTCTGATATTCCCAGCCTTATTAAGCATAAGGATAATCCTAATTACAATGCACTTGGAGCCTCGGGTGCTGTATCTGCGGTAGTGTTTAGCAGTATTCTTTTCAATCCTTTACAGGAGCTGTGTCTATATGGTCTGCTTTGCTTGCCGGGATTTATTTTTGGTGCCATCTATGTGATTTACTCTTATTTTTCCGCTAAGAACCAGCGTGATAATATTGGTCATGAAGCGCATTTGGCAGGAGCCGCATTTGGAATTATTTTTACTATCCTCCTATGGCCTCAGGTTATTAGTCATTTTCTGAATCAGATGGCTGACTTTTCCCTATTCTAAATAGAGCTTATAATTTATGGAATTAACGATTAATAATTCAATTGGCAGATTACGCATTCTGGCCATCATGGAAGGTATTTCTTACATACTGTTTGGTATTACTATGCCTTTAAAGTATATGATGGACATACCTGAGCCGAATTATTTTGTAGGTATGGCTCATGGTGTGCTATTTATATTGTACTGCCTTCAGGTGTTTCAGGTTGGAATTCAAAAGAAAATTACCTTCGGTCAGATGATCCTCTTTTGGATTGCTTCACTTATACCTTTCGGTACTTTCTATATGGACTATAAATATTTAAGGAAATAGAAGAAGGCCAATAAAAGCCTTCTTCAATTAACTTATAACTTCTTGTACTTATCTGATTCTGAGAGTCCTTCCAGTATCTGAATATTGATACCATCAGAAAGTCCTGTTTTAATCTTTTTCTTCTCGAATTGCTGTTCAGCGACCATTAGTTCAACATAAGGTGTATCAGCATCGAAAAGAATGTCACGCTCTTTAATAGCCATTACATCCTCAAGTTTCTCTAGTACAATATCAGCATTAGCAGAATAACCTGCTCTTAAGAATGCATCATTCCTTAATTGAATTGCTGCTCTAATTTCAAACTGTATAGCGCCTTCATCTTCTACTCCTTTAGGAGAAATATATTCTAGTTTGGCATCAAACTTTGTGGTATCCAGAGCTCCTACCTTTAATTGCAAAGGCATGCCTTCTTTAATTTTACCAACTTCTGCTTCATCCACATTACCTTCAAAGATCATTTCATTCATATTAGCAATGGAGGCTATAGTAGTACCATCGTTAAAGGTGTTTGACTCAATTACAAAAGAACCTTCCTTCACAGGCACATCAAGCAACATACCCGCAGTGGTAGCACGCACCAGGTTAGAGGCCGAACCTGACTTCTTGGAAGCTCCCTCTTTAATCAATTCAAGATTGTTTTCAGCTGCTTCTAATTCTTGCTGAGCCAGTCTGTACTGTAGCAAAAATTGATTGAAATCTATTTCCGAAATCACTTTCTGTTCAAACAACTGCTCTTGTCGGTTCTTTTCTTTTTCAGCATTCTTAAAGTTGATAGTAGCAGTTTTAATTCTTGCTTCAGCATTATTTAATGCCACTACATCAGGAATGATCTTAATCTTAGCCACTACATCACCTACTTTTACCTGTGTGCCGGCTTCCATATAAATTTTCTCTACAACACCGGATACCTGTGATTTAACTTCAATTTCCTTTCTTGGTACAATAGATCCGGTAGCTACCGTTTTCCTTTCAATACTGGTTTTAAAAGGACTCGTGGTTTCATATACCACTGGTGGTTCTTCAGATTTGCTGTATAAGTAATAGCCCGTTCCGAAGAGGCTTACTACTGCCAAAACGATTAAGACGATGGTGAAGAATTTTTTCATGTTATAGTTCGGTTTATTGTATTGCTAATTTCTATTTGTTTAATCTACTCTAATTGCCTCAATAGGGCTCACTGCTGCAGCTTTTCTGGCTGGCAGAATACCTGCCAGAGCTCCACCAATAATTAATAAGCCTAAGGCACCTGCAGCTACTTTTATATCCACCTCAGGTGGCCCCATAAAACCATCAGGCGGAACTACCTGTGCAATTGCCTCTATGAGTACCACACCAGTTACCAGTGCTACGTACCCACCTATTGTTGTTAAAAAAATTGATTCCTGAATGATAAGTGAAATGATGGATACTGGTGTAGCACCTAAAGCTTTTCTAATGCCAATTTCTTTGGTGCGTTCTTTTACAATAATGAGCATTATGTTACTCACACCAATTACACCTGCCAGTAAGGTGCTAATACCTACCATCCAGGTAAATACATTAATACCCTGAAAAAGGCCTGACACTTCCTTGAACTCCTCTTCCAGGTTATTTGAGCCAATGGCATCGAGGTCAAGAGGAGAGATATCGTGCGCCTCTCTAAGTGTGCTTAATATTTCTTCTTCTACATCCGATACATTATAACTATCTTTTACAGAATAGGCATACCAGCCTACATTGTTGCCATAGTTGAAAGCCGTTTGGAAAGTGGTGAAAGGAGTATAAATGGTTTGTGTATCTCTGTCTGCTTGCTCTCCTGATCTGCGAGAATCAAAAACGCCAACTATCAAAAAATTCACACCATTTATTTTTATGTATTTCCCGATAGGTTCTTCCTGTTCAAATAAAACCTTTTGTACATATCGGCCAATAACCGCTACCTTCCTAGAGTCTTCAATATCTTTGTCATTGATAAAACGACCCTCTTGTATATCTAGTTTTTGAATAGAAATGTAACCTGGGTAGTCACCATATACTGAGAAGTTACCTGTTTTATTATTGTAGTAAACATTGTCACCACCGTTGAAACCTGATAATTGATTTCTTGGAGCGAGATAGGCTAAGCCGCTGATCTTTTTGCGAAGCATCTCAGTATCTTTATTGGTGAATCGCACACGTCTACCAGGTTGAAATCCTCCATAAGAGATAGTCGTGCGCCTTGACCAGAAAAAACCGCTATTAGTAGCCCATGCTGAGAAGTCACGCTCTACACCATTCTGCAATCCTTTGCCCGCACCCAATAATATAACGATCATAAAAATACCCCACCCTATACCAAACACAGTTAGAAATGTGCGTAGCTTATTTTTTTTGATGGTAATAAATATTTCCTGCCACTTGTCTAAATCAAACATTGCTTCAATATTAAAGGTGAAGTTTTACTCATCTCTCAAGGCTTCTATCGGTGGAACTTTTGCTGCTTTTCTGGCCGGGAAGTAACCTGCCAGACTACCTAAGAGGGCAAGTACGAGTGTGGCAATAGCTGCACCTCTTAAACTCACTTCAGGTTTCTTGAAGAAATCAACAGGAAATCCAAAGCTGAACATCATTTCTGATAGTCCACCGGAATCAATGAATACAAAGCCCAATACAAGGCCTACATAACCCGCTACCAAGGTGATAAACATGCTCTCTTGTAAAAAGAGACTCGTAATGCTATTAGGAGTTGCACCCAGTGCTTTTCGCACACCTACTTCTTTGGTCCTTTCTTTTACAATGATGAGCATGATGTTGCTTACTCCAACTACTCCTGCAATAAGTGTAAATACACCTACTATAAAAAGAAATACCCTGATACCTGTAAACAGATTGATAAATTGCATGAAGTTTTCAACTCCGTTACCAATTCTCATGGCTTTGCTATCGGTAGGATCAAAGTTGTGCGTGTCGCTTAGGTACGAGAGCACCTCGTGTTCTATCATTTTTGACTCAGGCACTGAAGCATTGCCCACAGTTGCCATAAGTTGATGGATATTGTTTCCACCACCGTAGGCTATTTGAGCAGTTGATATAGGAATGTAGATTACCTTCGCTTCATATTCACTGCCCTCATCTTTAAAGATGCCTACTACTCTATATTTGATGCCATTAACGTCTATATATTTCCCGATAGGATCTTCATTTCCGAAGAGCACTTCTACTACTTTTTCTCCTATACAGGTTACTTTTCTTTTGCTAGCCTGGTCTTTGTCGTTGAGGTACCTGCCCTCAGTAATTAAAGTCTTTTCAAGATATTTATGATCAGGATGACACGAGCGTACATTGAAGAAAGAAATATTGTCTTTGTAGCGGACGGTAAATTCTCCTGATAAATAATAACGACCAGTTAAATATTCAATGCCGGGTATTCGCTTGATGGCTTCATAATCTTCATTAGTCAGCCGAATACTTCTGCCAGGCTTCATACCTCTATAGGGCTTACTTGTTTCACCAGGAAAAATCCATAATGAATTAGTAGCATCATCATTAAATTGGTACTCAACTCCGTTCTGGAAACCACTGCCAAAGCCCATAAGTACAATTAGGATGAAAATTCCCCAGGCCACATTAAATGCAGTGATAAAAGAACGAAGCTTGTTCTTTTTAATCGTGAAGAATATCTCTTGCCATTTATCTAAATCAAACATGCGTGGCTTCTTTAATGTATGGCTGCGGTATCTTGAGAAACAATTATTCCATCCTTCAATCGGATAAGCCTTTTGGTTTTTTCAGCTATGTCATCCTCATGCGTAACAATCAGGATGGTTTTACCTGCTTCATTTACCCTTTTAAAGATTTCCATAATTTCATAGGAAGTCTGCGTATCTAAAGCACCTGTGGGCTCATCGGCCAATATCACTTTAGGATCTGAAATCAAAGCTCTGGCGATGGCAACACGTTGCTTTTGACCACCTGAAAGTTCACCCGGCATGTGCTCAGCCCAATCTCTTAAGCCAACCATTTCCAGATACTCTTCAGCTTTCATGTTACGCTTTTTCCTACTCACTTTTTGGTAATAAAGGGGCAGGGCTACATTTTCAGCAGCATTTTTAAAGGAAAGTAGATTGAATGACTGAAAGACGAAACCTAAAAATTTATTGCGATAATGTGCCGCTTGCTTTTCAGAAAGCTTTTTTATTAAAGTATCTGCTAGGTAATAGTTGCCTGAGTCATAGTTATCAAGTATACCTAAAATATTGAGTAAGGTAGATTTTCCTGATCCAGAAGATCCCATGATGGAAACGAACTCTCCCTCATCGATGGTAAAGTTTATGTCTTTTAATACTTCAAGCTTTTGTTTCCCAACACCGTAGGATTTTCTGATGTCTTCAAGTCTAATCATGTTCAGTGGTTAGCGTAATAAAAGATGTTTTGGGTTTTACCAAGTTGAAATTGTATTCAAATATAAAAGCATTAACGCGTGTAACGGGAGGACTTTTATGTTTTTTATATAAACGGTAGATGCACAACCACCATTAATAGTTGCATTTTTTTATCTTTGATTTCGAAGAAAATTAAATAAAAGATAATTTATGATGATGAAAAGCATAAAATACTGGAGCATGCTCATGCTCTTTTTCATAGCAAGTTCAGCCACGCTACTTGCTCAGGATGGCTTTGGTAGTTTCCAGGAAGCTATGACAGGTGTTCGTCCATTTTATGGTAACTCAGGCCCGGGAAATGTTAACTGGATTAATGAAGGAACAGCTTATTCTTTTACGGAACGAGGCGAAAATGGTGCTCAGTTAATTAAAACCCATGATAACAAGTCTGGAGAAGAAGAATTAATATTTAGCACAGAAGGCTTGAAGGTACCGAGTTCAGAAGATCCATTCTCTTATGTTTCTTTCCAATGGTCTGATGACTCCAAGTTTTTATTGTTTCAAACAAACTTCCGCCCGGTGTGGAGAAGATCTGGTATATCAGATTACTATTATTACAGCATAGAAGATAAAACTTTGGCACTTGTAGCAAAAGACGCACAAACGGCAGAGCTTTCTCCGAATGGTAAAATGGTAGGTTATGAAAGAGGAGGTAATCTTTTTGTATTCAACCTTGCTGAGAAAAAAGAAACACAATTGACTGATGATGCAGAGGATGGTTTTTACAATGGTCGTTTCGGTTGGGCTTACGAAGAAGAATTTGGTTTAGCCCAGGCATGGGAGTGGTCGCACGATAGTGAGTACATTGCATTCTGGCAATCAGATGAGCGTGAAGTACCTATTTACCAGATGACTGATTATCAAGGCACCCATAAAGAATATGTGAAACTGCCTTATCCACAAGTGGGAGATACTAATCCTACTGTGAAGATTGGCGTAATAAATGTATCAGCAAATAGTAAGGAGTGGATGCAGGTGCCATTGAACGATGGTTATATCCCGAGAATTTACTGGACTGCTGAAGAAGCTAAATTAGCGGTAATGCAGATGAACAGAGCGCAAACTGAAATGCGCATCTATATGGCTGATGCCAATACAGGAAAAGCTAATATGATACTTGAAGAAACTTCTGATGCCTGGATCGATGTGTTCGATTTCTTCGCGGGTATTATGCACTATGCATTCTTCCCGAAAGACTCAAAAGAGTTTTTCTGGATCACTGATAAAGATGGTTATGCACACCTTTATAGATACGACTATAATGGCAAATTAATGAATCAGGTAACAACTGGTGATTGGGAAGTAGTTTATGTACATGCAGTTGATAGTAAAAAGAAGAAAATCTATTACACTTCAACTGAGGATTCACCATTGGAAAGACAATTGTATGTAGTAGGCTTTAATGGTAAGGGTAAGAAAAAACTTACAGAGCAGAAGGGAAGACATAACATTGATATGGCTCCTGAAGCAAACTACTATATCGACAGATATTCTAATACACAAACCCCAACTAAAGTAGATTTAAGAGATGCGTCTGGTAAGTTGGTAGTTCAGCTAGAAGACAATAAAGAGGTTGTTGATGCAGTAAAAGATGCTCAGTTTGTTAAGCCGGAACTTTCATCATTCACCAACTCTTCTGATGATCAAATTGATATTGCCATCTATAAACCAGTAGGTTTTGATGCGAATACTAAATACCCGATGGTGGTTGATATTTATGGTGGACCTGGTGCACAATCAGTTTACAACCAATGGAGTGTAAATGCATGGCATCAGTACTTGGTAAATAATGGCTATGTGGTTATTCAAGTGAACAACAGAGGTGGAGGCGGTTATGGCCGTGAATTTGAGAAAGTTGTTTATAAAAACTTAGGTCATGCAGAAGCACAGGATTTTGCAGATGCTGCTAAGCATATGGTAAGCTTGGGTTATGTAGATGCTGATAAGATCGCTATCAGAGGCCACAGTTACGGAGGGTATATGTCAAGTTTTACCATCTTAAATCATCCTGACGTATTTAAGGTATCAATTGTTGGAGCGCCTGTTACAGATTGGAGGTTATATGACAGCATTTATGCGGAAAGATATATGGGCTTAAAAGAGGACAATGAAGAAGGGTATATTAATTCATCTTCAACTACTTATGCTAAGAATTTAGAAGGTCATATGTTTATTGCGCATAGTACTATGGATGAAAATGTTCATGTGCAGAATACTTTCCAGTTAGTGAAAGGCTTAATTGATGCAGGTAAAGACCATGATTTAAAGATTTTCCCTCCGGGAGCTCATGGAGTAGCGTATAACTATCCAAGTTATTTATTATTGATGAATAACTACATCAATTATTTAGATAGATATTTGAAGTAATCTGGTGATTCTCACGAACAAAAAGGCTGCTCAATTTTGAGCAGCCTTTTTTATGAGCTTTAGTTTCTTATTTCCTTTTTCTTCTGATCCAACTTATAAACATATAGAGTAGGGTACAGATAATTCCTATAGTTATTGTTCTGATTAGTGTTATGATATTTAGCAAGGCGCCAAATAATAAAACTTCTATCAGCCCGAATATTAATACAAAACTTATAAAAAAGGATAGATAGCGCTTTGCTTTCAAATAATTTGCTTTAGTAAGTCATGTTTTCCTGGCTATTCAAGAAGGACATAATCCCAACGCCAAAAATAATGCTAAACAAAATTGATAGTACAATACCTATTGCAAAAAGTACAAGAGCTGCCTTTGCCCAGTTGGCTTTATTGGGATTGGTATTACTGCCGAATGCCCATACAAAAAGCATAACAAAACCTACTAGAGGGATTGCTGTGATAATTAATGTTACTATCCAGTCGCCTACAGAGAGTGGTTTGTGATCAGTTTGGTTTAATTCATTCATGGTTTTTGATTTTAGTTTACTGTTGAAGTTATAGAATTTATTCAAACAGTGCAAAAGCATCCACGAAATCAACCAACAAAAAAAGGTCTGACGAATAATCGACAGACCTTAATATAGTAAGTATTGTTTAGCTTAGTTTACAGGCTCAACAGATACGTATGATCTGTCTTTTCTACCTTTTTTAAACTGAACTACTCCGTTCGTTAAAGCGAATAATGTGTGGTCTTTTCCCATACCAACATTTTCACCCGGGTGGTGAGCAGTACCACGCTGACGTACAATAATGTTACCAGCTACGGCTGCCTGACCTCCAAAAATTTTTACTCCTAATCGTTTACTTTCCGATTCTCTTCCGTTCTTGGAACTACCGGCTCCTTTTTTGTGTGCCATAGTTTATATTATTTTGAAATTTTTTCGATTAATACCTTAGTAAAATCCTGACGGTGTCCGTTTCTTTTCTTGTAACCTTTTCTTCTCTTCTTTTTGAAGACGATTACTTTATCACCTTTTACGTGTCCAAGAATTTTTCCTGACACCTTAGCACCTTTAACTACTGGTGCGCCTACTTCAACCTTTCCATCGTTATCTAATAACAATACTTTGTCGAATTCTACGGAAGCGCCATCTTCACCCTCCATTAATGGAGCGTAAACGAACTGGTCTTGCGTTACTTTGAACTGCTTTCCGGCTATGTCTACAATTGCGTACATTGAATAATTGTTAATTATAAAGTGTTTTTCCCTCAAAAAGGACTGCAAAGATAACTATATTATCAATAAGTACAAAACATACATGTAAATATCTTATTAGCTCATATTATCTTAATGCTAACATTTTAACAGCAGCTTAATATATGCTTGAATAAGCATATTGTTCGAGCATTTTTCTTGTCTTATAGGGCTTTTGGTGTTTTAGGTCAGCTTTATCGCTTGCTTTGCTTGCTTAGTATGCTTGATTTGCTTTAATTTGATGTGCAGTTTGAACTTAATTACAGCCAAGCTTATGAAAGTTAATATTCCTGAGAAATATACTGATTTATACGTAAAGGCACTTGAAGACAAAAAGAAAGTTTTAAATCAAAAGATCAGTCAGTTCCAGGCTGAAATAGCCGAGATAGATGCCCACCTGGCAGGTTTATTGAACTTGCCGCTTTTTCAGGATAATGAGCAGCAGAATCTATTGCATCAAAAAACAAATGCTTATTACGATCAGTGGCCATGGACTAAGAAAATAGCCTATTTTATAGAGTTTAGGCGGAAATTGGTTAAAACTAATGAGGTGGTAGAGTTTATTGTTGAGAAGGAACCGACCCTTAATAAAAGTAAGGTAAGGAGTTCAGTGTCAGCGGCTTTATCCAATAAAATAAAGAAAGGAGCCTATAAAAAGTTCGAAGACCCCGTAAGTGGTTCAACCTACTATGGACCAGCTAATTACTTTTTAAATCAGCACGAACCGCAGATTGAAAACATGCCCGATGACCTTAAAGAGCGCTTGTTATATAATAAATAACTGAGGTTATTTTATGTAATATTCTTAAATAAATACAACAGCTTTTTGCTTGTGCTTGTGGAAAACTTTTAAAAAATAATTGCAACCCTAAATATACTTTCTGAGAGCCGAAGTTATCTTGAAATAAATACATATAAATCATTGTATTTTAGACACTTAAGGACTTATCCACATACTTGTGTACGTAACTTTTTGGGCTTTGAATTTAGTCACTCATTCTTAATATTTGTAAACACAGAAAACAAATAGGGGGAGTTTTTCAGCGTGTCCCAGCCTGTAATTTTTGCTAACTGTCTTGTACAGAAATTATTAGTGAAATTATCTCCTCGGTTTTTTGTAAAGTTTTAACGATCAAAAAAAATTATAGAGATGAGTGAGGTATTAGCCAATCAGGAAGAACCAATTTTAAAAGAGAACAAAAATCGTTTTGTACTTTTTCCCATTCAACACCCTGATATTTGGGACTTCTATAAAAAGGCGGAAGCGAGCTTCTGGACTGCGGAGGAAATTGATCTTAGCCAGGATATGAAGGACTGGGATAACATGACTGATAATGAGCGTCATTTTATTAAGCATGTTTTGGCCTTCTTTGCAGCTAGCGATGGTATTGTTAATGAAAATTTAGCGGAAAACTTTGTAGCTGAAGTACAATATACGGAAGCTAAATTTTTCTATGGTTTCCAGATAGCGATGGAAAATGTACACTCAGAAACTTACTCTTTATTAATAGACACTTATGTAAAGGATAATAAAGAGAAGAGTGGCCTTTTTAATGCGATAGACACGATGGACTGTGTGAAGAAGAAAGCAGATTGGGCTTTACGTTGGATTGATGAAGGTTCTTATGCGGAAAGATTGATCGCTTTTGCGGCAGTTGAAGGTATTTTCTTTTCAGGTAGCTTCTGTTCTATTTTCTGGTTAAAGAAGAGGGGCCTTATGCCAGGGCTTACTTTTTCAAATGAGTTAATCTCAAGAGATGAAGGCCTTCATTGTGATTTTGCATGTTTGTTATACAACAACCACCTTGTAAATAAACTTCCTGAGCAAACTATAACGGATATCATTATTGATGCTGTAAAAATTGAGCAGGAATTTGTAACAGATTCATTACCTGTAAACCTTATTGGAATGAATGCTGAATTAATGAGACAGTACATTGAATTTGTAGCCGACAGATTGCTTTCAGAGCTGGGTTGCAAAAAAGTGTACAATGCGACTAATCCTTTCGATTTCATGGAAATGATTTCCCTTCAGGGAAAAACAAACTTCTTTGAGAAGAGGGTTGGAGATTATCAAAAAGCAGGAGTGATGAAAAAGGATGATGATTCTACAGCACGCTTCTCTTTAGATGAAGATTTTTAATCTAGACTTTAGAAATAAAAGTCAAGAACCAAAATTGGGTGTAAGTAACCTCAATACCAGTTACTCCATACTCGATACTAATTATAATAACCATTAACACCACAATAGCATGTTAGTATTAAAAAGAGACGGAAGAAGAGAGTCCGTTAAATTTGATAAAATTACCAGCCGCATAGAAAAGCTATGCTATGGGCTGGACTTAAATTACATTCAACCAATTGATGTTGCTCGTAAAGTAATCAATGGTATTTACGATGGCGTAAGCACGCAGGAGCTTGATAACCTGGCTGCTGAAACAGCTGCTTCCATGACGGTAAAGCACCCTGATTATGCTAAGCTTGCAGCCAGAATAGCTATATCAAACCTACATAAAACTACTTCAAAGTCTTTTTCAAGTACAATGAAGCGTTTATACACTTATGTAGATGCTAAAACTGAGCAAAATGCTCCTCTACTTTCGAAAGAAACTTACGGCATTATTAAAAAGCATGCTGCACAGTTAGATTCTGCTATTATTTACGATAGAGATTTTGGATACGACTACTTCGGATTCAAAACTTTGGAGCGTTCTTACCTGATGAAGGTTGATGGTAAAATTGTTGAGCGTCCGCAGCATATGTTGATGCGTGTAGCAATTGGTATCCATGGTGAAGATATTGATGCAGCTATCAACACCTATAATTTAATGTCAGAAAAATGGTTTACACATGCTACACCAACATTATTTAATGCGGGTACTCCTAAACCTCAACTCTCTTCATGCTTCTTGTTAACAATTCAGGAAGATAGTATCGATGGTATTTACGATACACTTAAACAAACAGCAAAAATCTCGCAGTCAGCCGGTGGTATAGGTTTAAGCATTCATAATGTAAGAGCAACAGGATCATATATCAAAGGGACAGGTGGTGTGTCTAATGGTATAGTTCCTATGCTAAGAAACTTCGACATGACTGCTCGTTATGTAGATCAAGGTGGTGGAAAACGTAAAGGTTCTTTCGCGATTTATCTTGAGCCTTGGCATGCTGATATCTTCGATTTCCTTGACTTGAAAAAGAATCATGGTAAAGAAGAAATGAGAGCAAGAGATTTGTTCTATGCCCTTTGGGTTTCTGATTTGTTCATGCAAAGAGTTGAATCTAATGCAGACTGGACACTATTCGATCCGAATGAAGCCCCAGGTTTAGATGAGGCTTACGGTGAAGATTTCACTAAGCTTTACGAGAAATATGAGCGTGAAGGTAGAGGTAGAAAAACCATTAAAGCGCAGGATTTATGGTTTGAGGTGTTAGAATCTCAAATAGAGACTGGTACGCCTTATATGTTGTATAAAGACTCGGCAAACAATAAATCTAATCAGAAGAATCTGGGTACTATCAAATCTTCAAACCTATGTACGGAGATTATGGAGTATACCTCTAAAGATGAAGTGGCAGTTTGTAACCTGGCCTCAATAGCGCTACCAATGTTTGTTGATAAAGATGAGCAAGGAGCACCTTATTTTGATCACCAGAAGTTATATGATATTACCTATACAGCAACTAAAAACCTGAATAAGGTAATTGATGTAAACTATTATCCAGTAAAAGAGGCTGAGAATTCAAACATGCGCCACAGACCAATTGGTTTAGGTGTTCAAGGCTTAGCTGATGCTTTTATATTGATGCGTTTCCCGTTTGATTCGGAAGAATCACGCAAGCTGAATAAAGAGATATTTGAAACGATCTACTTTGCAGCTATGTCAGCATCTAAGGATTTGGCTATTGCTGAAGGTCCTTATCAAACGTATAAAGGCTCTCCGGTATCAAAAGGTATTTTCCAGTTTGATATGTGGAATGTAACGCCAACTGAAAGATGGGATTGGACTAGCCTGAAGCAAGAAGTGAAGAAACATGGTGTGCGTAACTCCTTATTAGTGGCGCCAATGCCAACAGCTTCTACTTCACAGATTTTAGGTAATAACGAATGTTTTGAGCCTTATACTTCAAACATCTATACCAGAAGAACTTTGTCTGGCGAGTTTGTAGTAGTGAATAAGCACCTAATGCATGATTTAATTGAGCTTGGTATCTGGAATGATAACATGAAGAATAAGCTGATTGCAGCTAATGGTTCTGTTCAGGATATACCTGAAATTCCTGCTCATATTAAGGAGCTATACAAAACTGTTTGGGAGATTTCTCAGAAGTCAGTAATTGATATGGCGGCAGATAGAGGAGCTTATATCTGTCAGTCGCAGAGTATGAACTTGTTCATGCAAGATCCTAACTTTGGTAAGTTGACTTCAATGCATTTCTACGCATGGAAGAAAGGCTTGAAAACAGGTATGTACTACTTGAGATCGAAGGCTGCTACAAGTGCTATTCAGTTCACGGTTGATAAATCACAATTAGGAGAGCCAAAGCCGGAAGAGAATACGCAGCAGGATATTAATACTAATACTGCAACAAAAGTGAATCGTCCGGCTCCTAATCAGGGCAACACTCCTGCATCAGGTAATGCGCCTCAGGCACAAACTGCGGAAGACGATTTAGCAGCTTTAAAGGCAGCGCAAGTAGCCTGCTCACTTGATGATCCTGACAATTGCGAAATGTGCGGATCTTAATTTAATACACGTTTATTTATTCATATCCTGAAGCCACCTGAGAAATTGGGTGGCTTTTTCATGCTAATAAAATTTAAAACTTAATTACAGAATTATCATGTTTGGGAAAAGAACCTTAGCTTATTTACTTATTTTAATCAACTTCATATGGTTGGCAGTAAACATCTATGAGTGGCAAGCAGAAATTAGTCCCTTTTCAATTTTCGGTTTAATTGGTCCGCTATTTAACGGTGGTCTCGGTGTTTATCTATTATCTGAAAATAGTAAGAGAGATTAGTACCTCATAAAGAAATTTTCAATCAGATTTTCTGAGATTCCCTTTTTCAAGGGAATGACGTCAAAACGCATATCTTAATTCCCTTAGAACGTCATCCTCGCGAAAGCGGGGATCTTTTATTTCAACCAGAGGTTGAAAAATATTTAATCTATTTTTATAGGGTTAGGCAATTTATCAATTATCCGATCAGTTAATAGATAGTTAAAAAAAAACATCCACACTTAACTATCAACCACTATGAAAATTAAAGCATTAGTATTCGTTAGCCTGTTTGCCTGCATACGCTTAAATGCTCAGAGCAATCTTTATTTAAAAGCAGATCTATCACACGTAATCGACCGGGTAGAAACTAAAAATTTCGATAGTAATATTACACAACCTACGGCCTACTCAAACATTTCAACCTCTTTATACTTTGGCCATCAATTTAAGCCTTATTTATCTGTAGAATCAGGTATTATACATAAGCCCTATACCAATGGATTTAGAGTGATTATAGATGAAAGAACAATTCAGGCTACCAATGAGGAGGTGATAAATAGATATCAGATTCCAATTAGATTAAACATCCATACAAATCTGAATAATGAAAAATTATTTTTTGATGCCTCCCTGGCATACCATTTAGGCTTTAATCCTAACGATAATATTAGAAGTGAAAGGATTTCGGCAGGGGAAAAGACTTTTGTTATCAATAGAGACAGTAATACAAACTACCATCTTGTTGAAATCAGAACAGGTATCAGTTATCAAATTGCTGATGATTGGTCTCTTTACTGTGCCATTTCTTTGATGCAGGGCTTTAGCCAAGTAGAACGCACATCTATTAGTGAATATGAAGGGAATGAGAAAGTTGATAGCAATGTCTTTATAGATAAAGGTAACTACATAAATATGGCACTCGGTTTCTGCTATCGCCTTAATAATTTAAAGAAATTGATTTAAATTTCCATAGGGAGTACAATTTATCAATTATCCGATCAGTTAATAGATAGTTAAAAAAAACATTCACACTTAACTATCAACCACTATGAAAATTAAAGCATTAGTATTTGTGCTCATCGGTCTATTATCTTTTTCTAGACTTAATGCACAGGGTAAGTTTTATACGGCTTTTGAGTTTATGGCTACCAAAGACAAAGCCATAACTTCGTATTCAAACCGAATCAAAGGGCCTGATTTATCTTATATCGAGGCACCGGCAGTGAGTTTATTGCTAGGTTATGAAGTATTTAACTGGTTACATCTGGAAACAGGATTGATATCTAAATCTTTTTATGATGGTTACTCTACCTCTAAACATGCAGGAGGTTATACTTCAGGAAATAGAATTCAAATACCAATTAGAATAAAATCAAATATTGCAATTATTAAAAGAAAGCTTTTTCTACAGCCGAGTGTAGCTTATCATTATGGTGAGTCAGGAGAAATTATACAACCATTAACCGAATTTTCTTATGGCAGTCAAGGTAATTCTTCAGGATATAATGAAAATGTATCTGCCTTTAGGCAAGTTTACACGAACATCTACGATTTAGTTGAGGCAGGTCTTGGGCTTAATTATTCAATCGATAAAAGATGGTCAGTTTATGGGAATTTTGCTTTATTAATGGGACAACAAACGATTAGCAGGCATAATGTGCAGTATGAAAATAGTAATGGTGTATCCGAATCAAATACTGTAATTAATAATGGTAGTTATAATGCTTTCACCTTTGGTTTGAAGATGAATTTAGGAAAATCAAAGAACCAGAAAGTTTAACCTAAACGAATCAACTAAAATGAGAACCAAATTATTTATATTATTCATTAGTGTCTTTGTAGTAAAGTACGCTGTAAAAGCACAGAATAAGCTTTATATAGGGTTAGAAGCTTCTATAGTACAAGATCAGTACACCTTAAGTAATCCGGAGAGCTCAATAGAACCGCCTTACCCACATTTTGTTGAACCAGCTACCACCTTTAATATAGGCTATCAATTAAATAGTTTGATCTCAATTGAAACAGGTTTTACCTACAAGCCATTTTCAACCGGTTATATTATCAGAATTGATGAAAATAATACATCAGGCACCAATTTATCCATTTTAAGTAGGTTTCAAATTCCTTTGCGGATCAATTCAAAAATTGCCTTGCTTAAAGATAAACTGTTCCTTAATACCACCTTAGGCTATCATATTGGGTTTAATCCTAATTCTTACAAAGCGTTAGAATTTATAGGAAGCACTGGTGATGGTTACACTATAGAGAAGCGTTACAATAAGAGCTATGGTTTGTTAGAAACAGCCATAGGACTAGAATTCAATCTAACTAATAAATGGTCAATTTATAACACAATTGGCTTAATGCATGGATTAAAAGAGCTTGAAAGAACAAGAATTAGTGAATACCAAGATTTTCAACGTATGCAAAGTAATACCATAATTGATAAAGGAGGTTATCTGAATATTGGATTTGGCTTTAGGTATAAGCTTAAATAATTAGATAGGTAAAACATAAAAATTAAAATAAAAATTGTAATTATTTTAATGTAAAATTTCTTTCTGTTATATTTGATTCATCAATTTAGAAATTCAAGATATGTTAAAATTAAAATCACTCAGACTAAGCCTGTTAAGCTTAATTTTTATAGCACTTTTTGCTTGTAAATCAGATGATGAAGTAGCTCCGGAAGAGGAAGATCCAATTGAAGCTTTAGAGTTTGACGCGCAAAATCCGCCAGTTGAGTTGCCATCAGCTATGCAAAACTCATCAAATCAATATACAGCAATTGTAAACGGTTTTGCGGCATCTGTAAATGCTTTAACTACTTATAATGGCTATTTTCAAGTTCCTGAAGGTGCCGAGTATAGCACTACACCCATCACAGGAGTTAATGAAAGAACTGCAGCTTCATTCCGTGTATATACATGGACAGCGAGTGACGGTGTTAATTCAGTCACTTATGCCTATCAACTAAGTGAAGATAATGATGATTATGTATTTGAGATATTCTACAAATACAATTCAGATAATTATTACAAACTATTGGAGGGAAGAGAAAGCAAAGGCGATTTAAGAGTAGGTAGCCTAAGCTGGTACGGTTTAGAAGAAAATAGTGGTGTTTTATTTTCATACAATTGGGAGGAATTTGTAGATGGGTCATTTAATATGACATGGAGTTCTAGCAATGAAAAGGTGATTTTTAATATAGCTTCAGATGGTTCAGGATCTTTGGGTATATATGAAATCAATAGCTCAAGTCAATCTATAATAACTTCTCAAATTATCTGGAATGCGGCTGGTACAGAAGGTACATACATTACTTATAGTGATGGAGTAGCAGTTGAAACAATCAACTGGACTTCATAAAAGAGAATTTGTTTGTTTAAATTTTGGTTTGTTAAGTCCTGGCGCGAGCGTCAGGACTTTTTTATTTATAGCTGATTGAGGCTAAGGGATTTACCTAAATTTTGGTTTAAGTTATATCCTGATGTTTAGAAGTGGGTTATTCATCAATTTTACTATTGTAAAATAAAAACCGATGAAGACTCTACTTAAATTATTAATCCTTTATTTATTAATGGTGATTCTGCCACGCCATCTTCAGGCGCAGGATGCCTATTTCTCACAGTTTTACGCTAACCCTGTATTTCTGAACCCTGCTTTTGCTGGTTCAACAGGCCAATCAAGAGCGGTAATTGCGCATAGAAGGCAATGGGCTCAACTTAGTGCTTACACTACTACCTCCTTTTCATATGATATGCCTTTGGGTGAAAGTTCGGGTATGGCTTTGCAGGCATTGAATGACATTCAAATGGATGGTGTAATTAAAAATGCTAAAGCCGGTATTTCTTTATCTCACAGATTGGTATTAAACAGAAATCAAATGATAGGTTTTGGTCTTTCAGCTAATTATTTCCAGAAGCGTTTTGACTGGAGTAACCTGGTATTTGAAGACCAGATGCGATCAGGAAGCAATAATACTTATCCGACAGAGGAGCGTTTTGGTAATGCCAATAATAGCTTGTTTGATTTAGGAGTTGGTGCTATATTTTCCTCAAACAATTTATTAGCAGGAATTAATATTAATCATATTAACAGACCAAAAGAAAGATTTAATCCGGAATCACAAAATGCAGTTCCCGTGCGTTATACCCTACATGCAGCCTATACCTTTCAACAATATTTTTTCGGAAGAAAAAGCTTCAATATTACGCCTAGCGTGATTTATGAAAAGCAAGGTGCTTCCGACTATTTGAATGTTGGTGCCTATTGGAGCAACGATATACTTACTTTAGGTAGTTGGTACAGAGTGAACCAGGCGATGGTTTTTACTGCCGGTTTATCCTTTAATCAGTTAGGTCTTGGGTACAGCTACGACTATTTCTTGTCAGAGGCGAACACAAATTTTGGTGCTACAAATGAGTTTACCTTGAGCTACACCTTCAGTTTCAAGCAAAAGGAGAAACGTAAGTATTTAGGTAAATGTCCTGATATCTATAAGCAACTAAAATAAGGATGTGTCCGAACATATAAATATTCATCGGAAGATTGTGTCTATAATTTTTCTTTGCTGCCAAATGATGTAATTTCGCTACACATCATTTTAAGCATTATGTCACAAGCAGCATATATAATAGATATAGTTAGAACCCCGGTGGGGAAATTTGGTGGGACTTTAAGTTCAGTAAGGCCAGATGACTTAGCCGCACATATTATTAAAGCACTCATTGAAAGAAATCCTCAACTTGATTTGTCAGAAGTTGAGGATATTATTTTTGGAGCAGCCAATCAGGCAGGCGAGGATAACAGAAACGTAGCACGCATGGCCGGACTAATGGCTGGGTTGCCAATTGAAACTGCAGGACTTACTGTTAACCGCTTATGCGCCTCTGGTTTGCAAGCTATTATGGATGCTAGTAGAGCTACCATGCTTAATGAAGGAGGAGCCTATATAGCGGGCGGTGTTGAAAGCATGACACGTGCACCTTTTGTAATGGCGAAGGCTGAAACTCCGTTTTCAAGAAATGCTGAGATTTACGATACTACCATTGGTTGGAGATTCCCAAACCCTAAACTATCAGCTATGCATTATCCCTTTGCTATGGGTGAAACGGCTGAAAATGTAGCTGAAAAATGGAAAATAAGTAGAGAAGAGCAAGATGAATTTGCCCATGGCTCTCAACTAAAATATGATGCAGCTCATAAAGCTGGTAAATTTCAAAGTGAACTCATTTCGGTAAGTATTCCTCAAAGAAAGACAGATGATATTGTTTTCGATAAAGATGAGCACCCTCGTTTATCATCAGTAGAAAAGCTGGCTTCTCTAAAACCAGCCTTCAAAAAGGATGGAACTGTTACTGCTGGAAATGCTAGTGGCGTTAACGATGGTTCAGCAGCTGCTCTGGTTGTTTCAGAAGCAACTATGAAGAAATACAACCTAAAGCCTATTGCCAGAGTGGTTTCAATGGCCGTGGCTGGTGTAACGCCAGATTGTATGGGAATAGGG
The DNA here is from genome assembly GCF_016734805.1 of Marivirga atlantica. GTDB lineage: Bacteria > Bacteroidota > Bacteroidia > Cytophagales > Cyclobacteriaceae > Marivirga > Marivirga atlantica. The sequence goes on along the minus strand of NZ_JAERQG010000004.1, from coordinate 178,322 downwards.
CCTGTGCCTGCTACACAAAAAGCACTTAAAAGGGCAGGCTTAAAAATAAGTGATCTTGATTTAATTGAGCTCAATGAAGCATTTGCTAGCCAATCTATAGCTTGCATGCGCGATTTAGAGCTAAATCCTGAAATCGTCAATGTAAACGGTGGTTCCATTGCCATAGGTCATCCATTAGGAGCGAGCGGTGCCCGTATTTCTGCTACGCTACTTCATGAAATGCAAAAAAGAGAAAATGTAAAATATGGATTGGCAACCATGTGTGTAGGTGTAGGCCAAGGTGCAGCAGTTATTTACGAGAAACTTTAAGCTCATGGATATTCAAAAAGCAAAAAGGATTGCTCCTTTTTTATACTATATACCAACTATCATAGTTGTTGGATTCAGGGTACTTATTCCTCATTATTTTTTCCTTGCGATTATCATTCCTTATTACGCAGTGTCTTATTACCTGATCAACAAAACACCTAAAGAGGAGCGGAGCAACATCGACTATTTTAGATTAGTATTTCTAACAATCATACATTTAGTACTCTATACATTAATGTTCTGGAGGTAATTATAATATTCACTAAACACCAAATCAATGAAAAAATATAGCTTTCTGTTAATACTGTCATTTTTTGCTGCGCTATCAGTTTCAGCCCAGAAAATGATTACGGTAGATGATATTTACCAAAAAGGTGTATTCAGACAAGAGTCTGTTTACAATGTTAACTGGATGAATGATGGTAAATACTATTCAGCATTAGAAGACAACCAGATTCGTAAAATTGATGTAACCTCAGGTGAAACCACAGAAGTGCTGGTTGATGGTGATGAATTGGAGCCAAAGTTGAATATTAGAAGCTATTCATTCAGCGATGATGAAAGTAAACTTTTACTAGCGACCGATATCAACTACATCTACAGACGTTCCTATACTGCAAAGTATTATGTATATAATTTGAGTACAAAAGAGCTTAAGCCATTAGCCGAAGGAGAGCAGATGTATGCAACCTTCTCGCCTGATGCCAAGAAAGTAGCTTACGTATTTGAAAATAATATCTACATAGTTGATCTAGCTTCGGGCAAAAATACACAGGTAACCAAAGATGGTAAAATCAATGAAATTATCCATGGTGGATCAGATTGGGTGTATGAAGAAGAATTCTATATCACCAAGACATTCTATTGGTCACCAGATAGCAAAAAGCTAGCCTTCCACTCAATGGATGAAAGCCATGTGAAAGAATATACCTTGCAAAAGTGGAATGACGGTCACCTTTACCCGGAAAACTATGTGTATAAGTATCCGAAAGCTGGAGAAAGAAATAGCATCGTTTGGGTATCAGTATATGATCTCAACTCAAAGAAGACCATTAAAATGGATACTGGCGAGGAAGAAGATCAGTATTTGCCGCGCGTTCAATGGACGCAGGATTCAAATTTGTTAAGCATCATCAGAATGAACAGAAGGCAGAACATTCTTGAAATTCTACATGCTAATGCTAGTACAGGTGAATCAAAAGTGGTACTAAAAGAAGAGTCTGATACCTATGTAGCTTTAAATTATTGTGATGATTTAACCTATTTAAATGACGGTAAGCATTTTGTTTATTCATCAGAAGAAGATGGTTATAAGCACCTTTATCTCTATAAAATGAATGGTGATAAAGTACGCCAGATTACTAATGGTAAGTGGGAAGCTGTGAATATTGTGGGTATTGATCAAGAGACTGATCAAGTGTATTACATTAGCACGGAGGTTTCTCCGCTTGACAGAACTTTTTACAAAATTGGGCTAAATGGAAAAGGTAAAGTGGCTTTAGCCGAAACGGAAGGTACTACGAGAATTAATATGAGTCCTGATTTTAGTTATTACCTAAAATATTACCACAATCAGAATAAACCTTTGAAAGTAAGCTTACATAAAACAAAAGGTAATAAAGAAATTAAAGTTTTAAAGGATAATGCGGCCTTAGCTGAAACAGCAAAGGAATATGGTTTGGTTGATAAAGAGTTTTTTCAATTTGCTATTGAGGATGGAACAGAATTAAATGCATATTTTCTGAAGCCGGCCGATTTTGATGAAGACAAAGAATATCCGGTAATAGTTTACCAATATAGTGGTCCAGGTAGCCAGGATGTGGAGCATGCATGGGGAGGTAGCCATTATTATTGGCACCAAATGATGGTTCAAAAAGGCTATTTAGTATTAGTAGTGGATACCCGAGGTACAGGAGGTCGTGGTGAACGATTTAAAAAGATGACCTACCGAAACCTTGGTAAGTTTGAAACACTTGATTTGATATCGGCAGCTAAATATCTGGCTGATCTCGATTATGTTGATGATAATAGAATAGGTATCTGGGGTTGGAGTTATGGAGGCTATATGGCAGGTAATGCCATTTTAGATGGTAATGAAGTTTTCAATGCCGCAGTATCTGTTGCAATGGTTTCAAACTGGCGCTTTTATGACACCATTTATACTGAGCGCTACATGGATACTCCACAGAATAATCCTGAAGGATATGATAAAAATTCTCCTCTAAGCAAAGTTGATAAGCTAAAAGGAAAATACTTAGTGATTCATGGTACCGGTGATGACAATGTACATGTTCAGAATTCCATCGTATACCAAGATGCGCTTTTAGAAGCTGGAAAACAGTTTGAGCTTTTTTACTATCCTGATAGAACACATGGTATCTATGAAGATGGCGCAAGACCACATTTATTTAACATGATGACCAATTTCTGGTTAGAGAATTTATAAAGTAAAAATATATTATGACTTATAAAGCAAACGACCCTTCACTAAAATCATGGATTAATGTTCCAAAGGATTCTGACTTTCCTATTCAGAATTTACCATACGGAATATTTTCAACCGATAAGAAATCACCCAGAGCAGGTGTGGCAATCGGTAATTTTATTCTTGATTTGGTTGAAATACAGTCTGCACAATTATTCAAAGAATTAGAACTACCTGAAAGGATCTTTGATCAACCAACGCTTAATGCCTTTATGGATTTGGGCAAAAGTGTGACAGTTCCTGTGAGAGAAAGAATTTCAGAACTTTTAAGAGAAGATAATTCCGAACTACAGGATAATGACCAGTTAAAAGATAAGGCACTAATCGATCAGGAGGAGGCTACTATGCACCTGCCGATTCAGGTGGGCGATTATACAGATTTTTATTCTTCTGAATCTCACGCTACCAACGTAGGTACCATGTTTCGTGATCCTGATAATGCCCTGCTTCCTAACTGGAAACACATACCGGTAGGTTATCATGGCAGAGCATCTTCTATCGTGATTTCAGGAACTCCACTGCGTAGACCAAATGGACAGACCAAAGCACCCGATGCAGATGCGCCATCTTTCGGTCCATCCAAGAGAGTGGATTTTGAATTAGAAATGGCGTTTATTACTTGTGGCAAGAATGAGTTGGGAGAGCCGATTTCAACTAAAGATGCTCCAGATCATATTTTTGGTTTTACTATTTTTAACGATTGGTCAGCCAGAGATATTCAAGTTTGGGAGTATGTGCCACTAGGTCCATTCTTAGCAAAAAATTTCGGTTCATCCATGTCGCCATGGATAGTAACTATGGAAGCATTAGAGCCATTCAAAGTTGCCGGACCCAAGCCAGACCCTGAAGTTTTCCCTTACTTAAAATTTGATGGTAACTATCACTTTGATGTGAATTTAGAAGTAGCTGTGCAACCAAAAGGTGCTGAGGAGAAGGTGGTAACTAATTCCAACTTCAAATATATGTATTGGAATGTGGTGCAGCAGCTGGCTCATCAAACCATTAATGGCTGTAACATTAAAACTGGTGATGTTTATGCATCAGGTACTATCTCTGGACCTGAGGAAGGTACTTATGGTTCTATGTTGGAAGTAGCCTGGAAAGGTACTAAGCCTGTTGCTATGAGTGATGGTAGTGATCGTAAATTTATCCATGATCACGATACAGTAATCATGAGAGGTTATGGTGAGAAAGAAGGCGTTCGCATTGGCTTCGGAGAGGTGCGAAGTGAAATTTTACCTGCAAAGGAAATAAAGTAGCCTATATACTTGTGCAATTTTAACTAAATAGCTAGTATTGCACTCCCAAAATCAATGAGTCGTTAGCGGTTTTTTTGATTTGATTTTTTCAAAGAGGTAATTAATGATTAAGAATTGTTAATTACTAATTGAAAAAAGGGCCTATAGCTCAGCTGGTTAGAGCACTTGACTCATAATCAAGGGGTCCCTGGTTCGAGCCCAGGTGGGCCCACAACGAAAAAGCATTCTTGGAAACAAGAATGCTTTTTTTGTTTCTTACTGATAAGATTCAAGCGCTTTAATAAAATTATCCTGTTTTGAAGGGTTTATGATCAGCGGTACTAAAAAGCATCCCAGACCTAAAATTAGAGAAGGCGATACGCTTGGTGAGGAAGAAGTTGATCCTCCTGGCGGTGGCGGATCTTCGTTAGCAAATTGGGCAATGCCATTTATTAAGAAACCAACTCCTGCTCCATATAGAATTAGTTGAGCAATCTTGGCAGTGTTGGCTTTTTTCAAAAACTTCATTGATTCAGCATTATCTTGCAAATCATGTTTCATGAATTGATATTTTGCAGGCTTTATCTCTCCATCATCTTTTCTATAGTAATCCAGTTTCCATGTGAAAGAAGCTCCAGTGCCAATATTCTGCTGAGTCATTGATTCAGTAAATATTTCAATTCTTTCAGATTTAAAGGTTCTCCGTAGCCATATCTTGGAAGCTCTAAAATCAGTTGTCTCAAAATAAAGACTATCACCATCTTGATTTATTCCTTCTATCTTTTTTACATCTTTAGCCTTTAGAACTGGTCCATTCTCATCATGTATTCTTACAACGGCACCTTTAAAACTAGCATAATACAAATAAGCATAGTTTGTTCCGATTACTTCACCTGAGTTTAATTCGACCTTAATAGGGGAATAAAATTGACCATGAAGTGAAAACGAAAAAAGTATTAATAGAATGAGTATTGTATGCTTCATATTTGAAAATTAAAAGAAAAAGCCATCAAATATGATGGCTTTTAGGTGGTACACCCGGAGGGAGTCGAACCCCCAACCCTCGGAGCCGAAATCCGATACTCTATCCAGTTGAGCTACGGGTGCATTTAGAAAGAAGAAGCTAGAATTAAAACGATTACGTCTTCCTCCTAGCTTCTTTAACATACTATCTGAAATTTAAAATCGACTTTCGTCAATCTTAAATCTAATTTGGAATTTATCCTATTGCTTCTTTTACTCTTTCTGCGGCATCTTTCAACACTATTGCAGAAGTTACTTTTAAGCCAGACTCTTGAATGATTTTAGCACCTTCTTCAGCATTAGTACCTTGCAGTCTAACGATAATTGGTAAATCAAGTCCTTCAATGTTTTTATAAGCTTCAACCACACCTTTAGCTACTCTGTCACATCTAACAATACCACCGAAGATGTTAATCAAGATAGCCTTTACATTAGGGTCTTTAGTGATAATTCTGAAACCAGCTTCCACAGTTTGTGCATTGGCACTACCTCCTACATCAAGGAAGTTAGCAGGCTCACCGCCAGATAACTTAATGATATCCATTGTAGCCATTGCTAATCCGGCACCATTTACCATACAACCTACATTACCATCAAGCTTCACATAGTTAAGGCCAGATTCACCAGCTTCAACTTCAGCAGGATCTTCCTCTGTGATATCACGCATTTCAGCAATATCTTTCTGACGGTACAATGCAGAGTCATCAATGTTTACTTTAGCATCAACCGCTAAAATTTTGTTATCAGATGTTTTTAATACCGGGTTAATCTCAAACATAGAAGCGTCTGTAGCCTCATATGCGCTGTATAAAGAATAGATAAACTTTACCATTCCTTTGAAAGCATCACCTTCTAAACCAAGTTTAAAAGCTACTTTTCTTGCTTGAAAACCTTGTAGTCCTAAAGCAGGATCAATCCACTCTTTAATAATTTTCTCGGGAGTATTTTCAGCAACCTCTTCAATGTCCATACCACCTTCTGTAGAGGCCATAATTACATTGCTTCCTGTAGCTCTGTCTAATAATATACCTATATAATACTCTTTTGGCTCGTTTTCACCAGGGTAGTAAACATCTTGAGCAATAAGTACCTTGTTTACTTTTTTGCCTTCAGGGCCGGTTTGGTGAGTAACTAAAGTTCCACCCAAAATAGCTTCTGACTTTGGAGAAACTTCATCCAAGCTTTTTGCTAAAACTACACCGTTAGAGTCAGTTTCTTTTACTTTACCTTTTCCTCTTCCACCAGCATGTATCTGAGCTTTTACCACGTACCATTCCGTACCTGTTTCTTTATTCAGTTGTTCAGCAGCTTTTCTGGCTTCTTCTCCAGTTTCGGCAACTATTCCTTTCTGAATGGTTACTCCATGCTTTTCAAGTATTCCCTTGGCTTGATATTCGTGTATGTTCATTCTTGGATAAATTTTTGTGCGAATGTACGGCAATAATAGTAATTATTCAACTTCAATTTAGTTTGAATAAAGGATTGATTTTTAATTATACCTTCAAAGTCTTTTTGATTATTATCTTTACAGTATGAGTATACTGGCTGCTAAAAATATTGTTAAGCAATATGACGATTTAACCGTGCTAAATGGGATTGATTTTGAAATTGATAAAGCGCAGATAAAAGCAATTGTTGGTCCTAGTGGTGCGGGTAAAAGTACCTTGCTACATATTTTAGGAACGCTTGATGATGCCGATACTGGAGAGTTAGTTATCAATAACCAATCTATTAAAGGGTTGAATAAGAAAACGCTTTCTGGTTTTAGAAATAAAGAAATAGGCTTTGTATTCCAATTCCACAACCTGTTGCCTGAATTTACAGCGGCTGAGAATATTGCTATTCCTGCATATGTGGCTGGTAGAAAGCAAGCCGACATCGATCAAAATGTTGACGAACTTTTAAACCTGCTTGATATAAAAGACAGAGCTACTCATAAGCCAGCCCAATTAAGTGGAGGGGAACAACAAAGAGTAGCAGTAGCTCGGGCCTTAATTAATTCACCGGGAATTGTTTTTGCCGATGAACCTAGCGGTAACCTGGATTCTAAAAATGCTGAAGACCTTCATCAACTGTTTCTTAAACTGCGTAATGAATTAGGTCAGGCTTTTGTCATAGTCACCCACAATAAGGAACTGGCCCAAATGGCTGATGAGCGTCATGAAATGCGTGATGGAAAGTTAACACACCAATTATAATCTCATAAAGTTCTAATTTATAATACATGTAGCAACATGTAATAAATGTTTCCGTAAATAATCTTATGGAAAATATACCTACAAATACAATAACTGAACAAGCTGAAAAACAATTAGTACTGCTTAAAAAACGTAGAAGTACTGTTAATTTCTCTGAAAAAAGTGTGCAGGAAGAAGAGTTGAAAATGCTTTTCGAAGCAGCACGATGGTCGGCTTCTTCCAGAAATGAGCAGCCCTGGCGCTTCATTGTAGCTACTAAAAATCAACCGGAAGCTTATCAAAAAATTCTTAATGGTATAAATGAACATAATAGGGTATGGGCTCACAATGCTCCTGTTCTCATCTTAACTTTTGCCAAAAGCAATGTTGCTGAGACCAGTATGCCAAATAACCACAGCTGGCACGATGTAGGTCTGGCTATTGGCAATATGAGCGCACAGGCAACTGCCATGGACATCTATCTTCATCAAATGGGAGGTATTTTACCAAAAGAAATTTACAACACATTTGACATTCCGGAAGAGTTTGAAGTAGTGAGTGCTATTGCTTTAGGTTATTTGGGTGATGAGGATAAGCTTGATCCAAGGTTTGAAGCTCGAGAAAATAAGGAGAGAGTCAGAAAACCCCTTGATGAATTTGTCTTTGGTACAAGTTGGGGGGAAGGGAAATTTTAAAATGAATTCATGGAAGATAATTATAAAGTCCCCGAAAAAACTAGAATAGGTCACGTGCACCTGAAGGTTTCAGATTTGGATAAGTCGCTTGATTTTTATCATGGCTTATTAGGTTTCGAAATAATACAAAGATTAGGTGATCAGGCCGCTTTTATTTCAGCAGGAGGTTACCATCATCATATTGGTTTAAACACCTGGCAAAGTAAAGGAGCACCGCCTGCACCTAAACACAGCACTGGTTTGTTTCATACTGCTATCGTTTACCCTGACAGGAAGTCTTTGGCTCAAATTTTCAAAAGATTGCAGGAGGCAAATTATCCTTTTACGGGTGCTGCTGATCATGGTGTTTCTGAAGCGCTATATTTGGATGATCCTGATGGAAATGGAGTTGAACTTTATGTTGATAGGCCTAAGGACGAATGGCCAAAAACAGAAGATGGAGAGATTGATATGTATACCAGAAGACTGGATATTAATGACTTAATGAGTGAATTGGATTAAATATTATTGTTAAATTCAATGTAAGACAGCTGCCTTTTTTAATCTGTTCATTAAAAACTACAACGAATTATGGAAAATGCTATCAACTGGTTTGAAATCCCCGTTCAGGATTTTGAGAGAGCGAAGAAGTTCTACGAAACCCTGCTTCAAATAGAGCTAGAGTTATTTGAAATCCCTAATGGACCTACTATGGCTTTGTTTCCTGTAGATGAAAATGGCTCTGGGATTGGAGGTGCATTGGTGCACTACCCCAGATTCTACTTTTCAGGAGAACAAGGTCCTTTAATTTATTTAAATGCTAATCCGGATTTACAAAAGGCTTTGGATAGGGTAGAAGCGTCTGGTGGTAAGCATGTCCTTCCCAAGAGGATGATTACGGAAGAGAGAGGCTATATGGCTGTTATAAATGATACAGAAGGCAATAGAATAGCACTTCATAGCAATAACTAACTATTGCCTAAACTTAATACTCACTTTCGCTACATCACTTTCTGGTATGCCATTTCTGGTAGCAGGTTGCCATTTTGGGCCGCTTTTGAGTAAGCGAATAGCTTCTTGGTTACATGCCTGAGAAAGAGATTTAATAACTTTAATGTCAATAATCTCACCTCTGGACGTTACTGTAAATTGTAGTTTTACTTTTCCAGATACTTCTCCACTTTTCACTTCTTCAGGAAGCCGTATGTTTTCTTCCACATAGTTTTTGAAAGCTCTTTTTCCGTTTTCAGGTTTGGCACTTATATAAACTTCAGTTTGCTCTTTTTCTTCTCCATGTGAGGTTACCACTACTTCACTTAATTGCTGAACATCAGTTTCTAATTCTACATCAATAGTACTATTGTTGCCTACGCTCACTTCTTTGGTTTGCATGCCAATAAAAGCGATTTGTAAAATATCATTAGGAGAGGCTTCAATTTCAAAATAGCCATCAAGGTTAGTATTTGTTCCCTGAGTGGAGCCTTGCACTAATACATTCACGCCTGGTAAAGCTTCACCAGTTTCTGCATCAGTCACATAACCCGAAATAGTTTTACTCTGGCTACTTTTTTTCTTTGCCATACTTCTTTCAGTGGCCATTCCTGCGCTTTTTGAGAGAGAAGGCTCTTCTTCTTTTACTTCATCGGCCATAGCTATTTCTAATTCTGCCGGTATATCAATTTGAATAGGTTCTACCTGAACGTTTATGGCAGCTACTTTAGGAGAATCAAATACTACTTCTGTTTTATTAGGAGTGGCTGCAATCATATCTGAATCCTCGAATACTATTTCCTCTAAGTCTGATTGTTCCTGAATTTCCATTTTAACTGGCTTATTATCGGCTAATGTCTTGGTTTGAGTGGTTTTGGTTGGTTGAGTTTTTGCAATTTGCTCCGAAGCATAATTATCAACTGTTTGATTTACAGATTCTTTAGAAGGTTTAACAGGTAGTTCATAGGTGAATAAATCTAAATCAATCTCATCACTATCTTTTATTGAAATTGGGTTTATTTCTTTATCTTCTGAAGCATATTTTAATACAATAATAGTGGCTGTAAGCAATATTATCAATGTTGCTGCATAAGGTAAAGCTCTCTTCCATAATGGAATCACTTTAGTTCTTTTCTCTTCTTCTTGATTAATTCTCTTATCAATATGTTGTTCAAGCATAGGAATGTCTTGAATAGCTTCCGGAAAAGTTTCGAAACCATCCATGGCTTCTGCCTCGAAAGGATGATCTAATAGGTATTTTTCCACCCTGTACTGATCTTGTGCATTAAGCTTATTATTTAAATAAGCTTCCATCATTTCAGGACTTAGACTTTTAAGAGGTTCAATATGGTTGTTTTTATCACTCACCTGCTTCCATGCAAATCTTTAAATTTCTTTTTCCATTTTGTATAAAGCTTTTCACTTTTTTTAGTTCAAGCTTCGTCTGTTCTTCTATTTGTTTATAACTCTTTTGTTGAAGATAAAACAGCTTAACACACAGCTTTTGTTCTTCTTTTAGTTGAGCTATGCATGACTCAAGCTTTTCAAGCTCCGTTTCTTTTTCAAGTTTATCTTCACTTGTATGATGCCTGGCAGCCTCACTTTCCATAAAACTTAAGTGATTTTCTGAAAGAGATTCACTATTCCGTTTCTTTTCGCTCCTTAATAACATTAAGCAGTGATTTTTAGCCAATACATAAAGCCAACTTTTAAAATTGTCTACTTCGAATTTTTTCAACTTCACTACAAGCTCTTCAAATATTTCCATTACGGCATCTCGAGCCTTTTCTTTATCCTTTAAATACTTAAGGCAAAGTCCGTACACAAGTGGCATATAGGGCTTGTAGAGCTCTCCTAATTTGGATAACTCTCCACTCTCCTGATAGGCGATCAGCAAAGATTGTTCCTTCGATATGTCTGAATCTTTCTTCAACTAGTAAAGACTAAATCATAAGATAAGCCCATTTTTAATCCACTTCAAAGGGATATTTAAGCCATTTTATAAAAAAGTTGAAAAACTTTTATGGAATCTTTTCAACCGCTGCATCCTAAAGGAAAAATGTCTCACTAAAATTTATGATGATGAAAAAGCTAACAATGATTTATTTTTTCTTCGGGTTGCTGATAACTGCCAGCCAGTTAGTAGCCGTAGAGGCGCAAACAGTAAGTGGAGTGGTAACAGATGCCACAACGGGAGATGCGCTACCAGGTGTCAACGTTAACCTAAAAGGAACTAGTATAGGAGTTACCACAGATATGGATGGCGAATACTCAATTAGCTTCAATAAAAAGAATGCAGTGCTGGTTTTTTCGTATATCGGCATGCAGCAGAAAGAAGTAGCAGTAAACGGACAAACTGTTATTGACGTATCACTAGCTCCTGATGTGAAACAGCTTTCGGAAGTTGTTGTACAAGACAGAAGCTTGGGCTCAGCCATTAGAAATGTCTTCTCCAAAAAAGCCAGTTATGAAATGGCTGATATGGAAATGATTCCTTATCCAATGCCGAATGAAAGACCAAATACTGAAGAATATGAAGGTCTTGATGAAAACACTTTTAAGGAGCCTACCAAAGAACCTCATTCTACTTTCTCAATAGATGTGGATGCGGCTTCTTATGCCAACCTCAGAAGGTTTATAAATGGTGGCCAATTACCACCAGCTGATGCTGTCAGAATAGAAGAAATGATCAATTATTTTGATTACAACTATGAGCAGCCAAAAGGAAATGATCCTTTTTCAATCAATACTGAAGTTTCTCAGGCGCCCTGGAATGAAAAGCATCAGTTAGTGCATATAGGTTTGCAAGGGAAAAATATTCCTACTGAAAATTTACCTGCATCTAATCTCGTATTTCTGATAGATGTTTCAGGTTCCATGTCTGATGTGAATAAATTACCATTGTTGAAATCAGCTTTTAAAATGCTGGTAGAGCAATTAAGACCTGAGGATAAAGTATCAATTGTAGTGTATGCCGGAGCTGCCGGATGTGTACTTCCTTCTACCTCCGGTGATGAAAAGGATAAAATTATTGAGGCACTCTCTAATTTACAGGCTGGTGGTTCTACCGCAGGTGGTGCAGGTATTAACCTGGCTTATAAAATTGCTAAAGACAACTTTGTGAAGGAAGGCAACAACAGAATTATTCTTGCTACCGATGGTGACTTCAATGTAGGCGCCAGCAGCAATGAAGCTATGGAAGACTTGATAGAGCAAAAAAGAAAAGAAGGTGTGTTTTTAACAGTCTTAGGCTTTGGCATGGGTAATTATAAAGATTCCAAAATGGAGATATTAGCAGATAAAGGAAATGGAAACTACGCCTATATCGATAATTTACTCGAAGCAAAGAAAGTATTGGTTAATGAATTCGGAGGCACCTTGTTTACCATTGCCAAAGATGTGAAAATACAGGTAGAGTTTAATCCTGCCAATGTTGCTGCATACAGACTGATTGGCTATGAGAATAGGGTGATGAATGCCGAAGACTTCAATAACGATAAAAAAGATGCAGGCGAATTAGGCTCAGGTCATACTGTTACAGCTTTATATGAAATAATTCCTAAAGGAGTAGATAGCTGGTTCAAACCAATTGATGACCTGAAATATCAGGACAAGAAGGATGAAAAACCCAAAAGCAATTTTGGTGATGAGCTGCTTACCGTAAAGTTCAGATATAAAAGGCCTGATGGTGATGTAAGTAAGCTGATTGTGAAAACAGTTGATAATGAAACTATTTCGTTGGACAAATCTTCGGATAACTTAAGGTGGTCAGCTGCAGTAGCAACATTTGGTATGCTTATTAAGAATTCAGATTATATAGAGGATGCAGACTTTAAAACAGTTCTAAAATGGGCTAAGAGTGCTAGGGGAAAAGATGAAAATGGTTACAGAATTGAATTCATCAAAATGGTAGAAACTAGCCAGTTCATGAGTAAGAATTGATATAAACAATGAGTTGCGGGCTTCGAGTATATTTTCTCGAAGCTCACATCTCAAAACTTTCAATCATCGTATTCTTATTAAACCTTTTCAACTTCCAACCTCAATCTTCCAACTTCTACCTTTAAACTTCTATCTCCCTTCTTCAAACTACTTTCTTCCTACTTCTCCAAGAACTTATTACCTTTAAGCCTCGTTTTAGCAAAAAAAATCAACTATGTATATTCCATTTGATGAACTAAATCCCAACGCAAGAGTGTGGGTGTATCAAGCAGATAGAAAACTTACGGATTCGGAGGTAGATTTTATTAATAAAGAGGGTGTCAATTTTGTCACTAGCTGGACTGCCCATAGCAAAGCCCTGAAATCATCAATAGAGATATTTTATAATCAATTTATCGTACTTTCAGTAGATGAAAGCGCAGCGGCTGCAACAGGCTGCTCAATTGATAAATCAGTTCATTTTGTGCAGGCACTTGAAAATCAACTAGGAGTTCAGTTGTTAGATAAATCAAGGGTAGCATATGTTGATGGAGATGCCATAAAGCAGGTTCCTTTTCCAGCTATTAAAGAGAAAGTAAATGATGGTACTTTAAATAAGGAAAGCATTATATTTAATAATATGGTGACAGACTTGGGTAGCTTTAAATCTCAGTGGAAAATACCAGCTAAAGATTCGTGGATGAGCAGATACTTTTAGTATAAGTTTTAGCTGAAGTAAACGTTTATAAGCTGCAGTACTTTTGAGTAAAATATATTTTATGAGCCTTAGGTTATTTTTTTTATTTCTTTTTTTAATTACGCTAAACGCTTGTTCAGTTTATAAGAAGGCTGAAAAGAAGTTTGAAAAAGGTGAATATGATGTAGCTATTGACTTCTACAAAAAAGCTATTGATGAAGATGATGAGCACAGAGCTCAGGCACTCTTTTATACAGCTGAATCTTATCGCTTATCGAACAGATTAGAAATTGCAGCTCCATACTACAAGTCAGCAATTGATGCAGGAATGACAACTCAGGAAGTGTATTATTACTATGCTCGTTCTTTAAAAGCCAATGGTAATTATGATGAAGCCAGAAGGGTTTTAGAGGTTAACATGTTGGATGTTGCGCAAGATGAAATAAGAGATTTAATGCGCGATGAGCTTGAAAACCTGGATAACATCAATGAAATTCTTGAAGATAGCTCACTATACACAGCAAATAACCTTAGAGCGCTGAATACTAAAGCTGCCGAGTATGCCCCATTTTATCATGATGGCTTTTTGTATTTTACTTCAACCAGAAATAATGACAGAATTTATAAGGCTACAGGTGATGGCTTTTCAGATATATACAAAATAAAAACTCAAGGAGCTCGCGTTGATACTACAACAACAGAAAAACTCCCTGCCGTTATTAACTGGCCTAATGCTAATGAAGGTTCTGTTGCTATAAGTTCTGATGGTAGAACAATGGTTTTTGCCAAAGGAAACACTGGTAAAAGAAAAGGAGCCAATGATGTAAATCTTTACATAACAAGGTACAGAAATAAGCGATGGTCAGAACCTCAGTTAATGGCTATCAATGATCCAAATGCATGGAATTCTACTCCCGCCTTTAGCTCCGATAATAGAACATTGTATTTCTCCTCAACTCGTGAAGGAGGTTTCGGTGGAGCTGATATATACTCTGCCACAGCGAACAGTCGAGGAAGATGGGGTAATGTGAGAAACTTAGGGCCGAAAATTAATACAGCTGAAGATGAAATGTTTCCTTCCACTTCACAAGATGGCAAACTATATTTCAGTTCAAACGGTCATCCCGGATTAGGTAAACTTGATTTATTCACTGCAGAAAGAAAAGGAGGGAAAATTAATATTACCCATTTGGGCGCTCCTATGAATTCTAATAAAGATGACTTCGCACTTTTTCTTTATGCACCAGATAGAGGCTTCTTTTCTTCAGACAGAGAAGGTGGAGTTGGAAGAGATGATATCTACACATTCAAAAATGAAGATCCTAACCTGAAAATCGTCAACTATTTCCTTGCAGGTACAACTACTACGCATAATCAAGATGATAAGGAGGTGATATTGCCAGGTGCTCAGGTTCGTTTTTATTCGTCAGATAGTGTACTGATAGGAGAGGTGCTAACGGGACAAGATGGTAAATTTAATTTTAGAGTTAGTGAGGAGGAAGACTATTTTATTATAGCTGATAAAGCAGACTACTTCACTACCAGAAAATTATTCTCTACTAAAGGCAAAAGTTTAGATAAAAGTAAATTGAGTGAGCTTGTTACTAATAAAACCTTCGAAACTAATATTCTGTTGGAAGAAATCATTCTTGATAAAGCCTTTGAGCTTGAAAATATTTACTACGATTTCGATTCAGCAAACATTAGAGTTGATGCAGCAAAGGAGTTGGATAAGTTGGTAACCATATTAGCAGATAATCCTCCAATTAAAATTGAATTGAGTTCCCATACTGATAGCCGCGGAGAACCGTCTTATAACCTGGATCTCTCGAAGAGAAGAGCAGAATCAGCAGTGGCTTATATTATTAGTCAGGGGATTGATCCGACCAGAATAAAAGCCAAAGGTTATGGTGAAAGTAGATTGATTATTAAAGATGCTAAAACGGAAGAGGAGCATGAAACGAATAGGAGAACTGAATTTAAAGTGACGGAATATGATAAAGAAATTGCCCGTCAAATAAGAGAAGCAGAAGATGCACTCTTTAAAAGAAACACTTTAGAAGTTGAGATTGTAAATGAAAAAGAAACTCCTGTAAAGGATGATGAATTTGATTTCAACTAATAAAAAAAAGAGCTTCAATTTTGAAGCTCTTTTCGTTAAAGGTTTAATGTATTTTTCTTAGAAGTTCAGCTGAAGATATACCTGTAAAACTGAATTCTTACCTAAATTGGTATCTTCTAAACTGTTTTCCCAAATCACGTCATTCATTCCTAAATTATATCTTAAGCCTGCAGAAATACCTTCTAAGTCAATTCCGCCATCAAAAGATAAACCGTAATCTAATGTAGTAAAGTCATCACGATCATATTCTTCTACATCCTGAGTAGAGCCGTCATCATCAACAGTTTTTTGTTTAGCACCAATTAATAGTGCTGCATAAGGTCCGGCACCAACGTGTAAGGTCTCTGTTAAGTGAAAGTTTAAAAGAACTGGTAATTCTATGTAATTCAGAATACCTCTTATTTCACCATCACCGAATATATTGTTATAGGTAAATGTTGAGCCTTTTTGACTAAACTCTAGTCCTGGCTGTAAACTTAGGTTCTCAGTTAAATATGACCTGTAAAAACCTCCAATGGCAAAACCTACTTTTAAGTTTTCATCGTTTACATCATCACCCGTATACCAGTTTGAAAGGTTTAAAGAACCTCTGATACCTGCATGACTATCTTGTGCAGTCGCGTCAATTGAAAAAATGACCATTAGTAGTACTACTCCAAAAAATTTAGTTTTCATAATTATTGTTTAAATGTTTGATTGATACCAACACTAACTATTAAACAAACACTATGTTTTAATCTAAATAAATCATGAAATAATTAAACCATCAGATAAGGGCATAAAAAAAGCAGCCTAAACCTAAATAGACTGCTTTAAAATACCTTTCAATAATTAAACTTACTGTATCAATAATCTTAAATTCTCTTCCACTCCGTTGTGCTGCACTTTAATAATATACATACCAGCTTTCACAGGTTCATCAAACTGTAAACCAGAAGAAGCATCAACATTCATTAGTTGAGATATTAGCGTACCATTTAAGTCATAGATCGATACCATATCAACCTTATCATTAAAAGAAGATGGTAGGTCAATTCTGATGTCTGAACTATAGTTAGCTGGATTAGGTGAAAGTTTCACCTTGCCTTCAAAGCTATTTTTTACCTGAATAATAGGAGAATATTCAAACGATCCATCGATATCAACGGACTTTAATCTGTAATATATTTTACCAAATGGCGGATTGTTATCCGTGAAATCGTAAGCTACATCTGAAAGGCTCTCACCTAAGCCTTGTACAAAACCTATTGGGTCAAATTTCTTTTGTTCTGTTGATCGCTCAACCTCAAAATGTGAAAAGTTTTCTTCTTTAGCTGTAACCCAATTAAGTGCTACTTCTTCAAATCTTAATTCACCATTAAATGATTTAAGTACAATAGGTAAAGTACCTCCTGAAGACACAAAATTGTAAAGGTTTTCATTTTCATTGGCTAGGTCACTTTGTGAACTAATTGAACTTGTAAAGTCACATGCAGAATAGCCATCACAGCCATTGATATCACCTCCGCCAGTCACATTAGTATTTCCGAAAGTATATACTTTGCTACTATTGGTCATGTTGCCATTAAGTACGTCTAAATCTCCTGTAACGACTACAGTTCCTGTATTGTCCATATCAAAAGAACCATTGAGTTCTAAATCACCATCGACAACTAATAAACCTCCTGATTCAACTGACATACTTGCACTTGAAGCCAAAGTCACATTTCCCTTGATAAAGAGGGTATCTATCACTCTTATCAAAGGACTGGCACTTGCCACGTTAAGACCTCCAGAATTGATGGCTACATAACCATTAATGTTAGCCTGACCGAAATTACCGTGGGTATTTGGCTGGCCTGGAGTATTTGGCGGCCAAGCAAGTCCCGGACTACTTCTGCTCCAGGTTGCGTCTTGAGTCCAATCTTGAATACCACTATTGCTGCTAGATGTATAGGTAAAAGGACCTTGACCAAGAACGGTTGTCGAGTAAAAGATAAATAATACTATTGTGTATAAATTTGATTTCATTTTGAATTTAATCAGATCAATATATAAGTGTCTTTATTACACTAAGTTAACGTTTAACATTTGTATTCGTTTGCTTGAATTAATGATATTCGATAAAGCATACGTGTAACAACATGTTTCTCAGATATCGTTCGTTAAAACAAATAAAAAATGCAGTCCATTGGGCTGCATTTTTTATTTAAAGAGCTAATGTTCAGATCACTGAACTAATAACCTTAAATTCTCTTCCGCTCCGTTATGCTGTACTTTTATGATGTACATCCCAGCTTTTAAAGGTCTATCAAACTTTAAATCAGAAGAAGCATCTACATTCATTAGTTGAGATATTAGAGTACCATTTAAGTCATATATCGATACCAAATCAACCTTATCATTAAAAGAAGATGGTAGGTTAATTCTGATGTTTGAAATAGAGTTAGCAGGATTAGGTGAAAGATTTACTTTGCCCTCAAAGCTATTTATTACCTGAATAATAGGAGAATATTCAAATGATCCATCAATATCAACTGACTTTAGCCTATAGTTAATATTGCCATAAGGAGGATTGTTATCTGTAAAGTCGTATGAAACGTCTGAAAGGCTTTCACCTAAACCTTGAACAAATCCAATGGGATCATAAATTTCTTTATCGGTTGTTCTTTCAATCTCAAAATGTGAGAAATTCTCTTCTTTGGCTGTAACCCAACTAAGCACTACTCTTTCAAATTTTACTTCACCTTCAAATGATTTAAGTACTATTGGTAACGTGAAGTTACCATCATTACATACTCCACCTCCTGAGCATGATTCAGCAGTCATAGTAGGGCAAGTGCCTGAACCACCAGAACCTGGAGAACAAGTAGTATCTCCACCACCAGTAATGGTTTTAGCACTTATTGTACCTGTGCCATCTATTTCAAATTGAATGCTTCCGAAGTCAAGAGTTTCGCCAACATTTAAGTTGCCTTCAACAACCAAAAACTTATCCTTATCTGGCTGACCGCCAAAAGTAAGTCCTTGTGTAATTGTTACAGTTACTCCACTTGGTATTTCAATAGTAATTGGCTTATTACCATTCTGAAAGACTATGTTTAAACTATTTAAGGTAACGTCTGAAGCAAACCTTAATACACCATTACCACCTGCATCTGTAATAGTAACATCTCCATTAGGACAGTTAATGATATCAGAAAATAAGAAAACATCAGATGCTCCACTATTTTTAAGAGTACCGTTATCAGTACATTGGGCAAAAACGCTTCCTATAGATAGTGTAAAGATTACTAGTAAAGAAGTTATAGACTTTTTCATAATACAAATATACGGGTATAACCTCATACTTGGATTTATTATTCGCTTAATACACTTAAAATTCTTACATTCAGAGACTTATTGGATTCAAATCATGCCTATTTTCTTTCAATCTGGCATGTTTTACTATGTATGATTTAATTTGCTCGACAAATAAGGTATTTCATGATGTGGTTTACCCCTTAAACGATATATAAATATATCTACTTTGCTATTGCACCTGCATCAGTTATATTTGCTTCTTCAACAACCATAAATTTTCTTACATGGCTGATTATAACAATTTAAAAGTAGTTAACGAGAATGGTGTCTTAACCATTACAATTAACAGGCCTGATAAACTAAATGCACTTAACTTAGAAACAATTGAAGAGTTAAGAGTTGTTTTTCAGGAAGTTGTATATGATGATGATAGTGTTAAATCAGTTATTCTAACTGGGGCAGGTGAAAAGGCTTTTGTAGCCGGTGCTGATATAAGTGAGATTGCCGAGCTAAATGAAATGAACGGGAGAAAGTTTGCCGAGAGTGGTCAGGAAGTTTTCAGTATGATTGAAAAATGTCATAAACCTGTCATTGCTGCAGTAAATGGATTTGCTTTAGGAGGAGGTTGCGAATTAGCTATGGCTTGCCATTTTAGAATTGCAACACCAAATGCTAAGTTTGGTCAGCCGGAGGTGAATTTAGGAATTATTCCAGGTTATGGCGGTACTCAAAGACTCCCACAGTTGATTGGTAAGGGTAAGGCCCTAGAGTTAATGATGACTGCGGATTTTATTTCTTCTGAAGAAGCTAAGGCTTTAGGATTAATAAATCATATTGCTGAAACACAAGAAGGCTTGATAGAAATGGCCAATAATTTGCTTCAAAAAATTAATAGCAAAGCTCCTTTAGCCATAGGTATGGTAATAGAAAGCGTAAATGCTTACTATGCAAAAGAAGAAAACGGCTTCCAGACAGAAGCTAATAGTTTTGCATCGTGCTGTAAGTCAGAGGATTTTAAAGAAGGAACAAAAGCCTTTTTAGAAAAAAGAGCAGCAGAATTTAAAGGTGAGTAATAAAATATTATAATTGAATTAGTATGCTTCAGCTAGTAATAGACTGAAGCATTTTTTTTATGAACCCATTAAAAAAGTTAGCAAGCGAAGCAGGTTTATATGGACTACCGAGTATACTCGGTCGGTTGCTTAATTATTTATTGGTTCCATTACATACAGCTGTTTTCTTTCCTGATCAGTTTGGAGATATTACCATTCTTTATGCTTATGTGGCCTTTCTAAATATTACTTATACGTTTGGAATGGAGACTGCCTACTTTCGTTTCACTACTAAAAATAAATCTGCGGCCTATTATCATTATAGTTTCTCTATAGTATTGTTAATCTCTGTTGTGTCTAGTACCCTGATTTTTATGAATAATGATGCTATTATTCATTTTTTCGATTTAGACGCTGATACCAATATTATAAAATACTTAAGTGTTATCATGCTTGTTGATGCACTAGTAGCTATTCCTTTAGCTAAGTTGCGTTTAGAGTCAAAAGCTAAGAAATTTGCATTAGCCAGAATTTCAAGCATTGTACTTACAGTAGGCCTTAATTATATTTTTCTCAAGGTATTACCTTACTTCTCTAAGGAAGGCATGATTAACTGGCCGTCTCAAAAACCCATGGATATTGAGTTTGTGTTTCTGGCCAATCTTATTGCCAATTCAGTGATGCTAATCATTTTGGTTAAAGAGTTTTTAGGGGTTAGAATAAAATTCAATATTTCAATCTCTAAAGAGCTTTTGAGTTACAGTTCACCAATTTTTATCATGGGTATTGCTGGTATGCTGGTTGAAAGTTTTGATAAAACCGGGATCTTTGAATACCTACTACCGGCCGGCTTTTATGATGGTTATAATTCTGAGGAAGCTTTTGGTATATATAGTGCCACTTTTAAGCTTAGTGTATTTATGGCATTAGCTATTCAGGCGTTTCGATATGCAGGTGAACCGTTTTTCTTTAGCAGAGCTGAAGACAAAGAGTCTCCAGAATTATTTGCCAAGGTGCTATATTATTTTGTCTGGTTATCTATCATTATTTGGGTAGGTGTTAGCCTCAATACAGATTTAATAGGAGACATATTCTTAAAGGGAGAATCTTATAAAGAGGCTTTATTTTTGGTTCCTATCTTATTATTTGCAAAACTTCTTTTTGGTATTTATATCAATTTAAGCATTTGGTTCAAACTAACGGATAAGACTTACTACGGAATACTCATTAGTGTGCTTGGTTCTGTGGTGATTATTGGGGGTAATATACTCTTAATTCCTTTACTCGGTTATCTTGGCTGTGCTATTGCCTCTGTACTGGCATATCTGGCAATGGTTATATATTGCTATTTTACAGGTCAGAAATATTTCTACATTCCCTATCCTGTTTTAAAAATTATTAGAAATATTGTTGTTGCTGGGTTATTGATAACAGCCTACTATTATCTGAAGCCGGCCAATGATATCTTAAACTATGTACTAGGACTTATAATAACTTTTATATTTACAGCGTTCGTTTACTTTTTTGAACGTAGCAGAATATTTTCAGATAAATTATAAACCTTTACTTTTGAAGAAAGAATAGAATCATGATTGTAAAAGTAGTTAATAAATCTAAGCATCAATTACCTGAATACCAGACAGAAAGCTCTGCGGGGCTTGATCTTAGAGCCAATATAGAAGATAAGATAACTTTGAAACCCCTTCAAAGGGCCTTGGTGCCAACAGGTTTGTTTATGGAATTAGCACAAGGACATGAGGCACAGATAAGACCAAGAAGTGGACTAGCTTACAAGCACGGTATTACTGTTTTGAATAGCCCAGGTACCATTGATGCTGATTATCGTGGAGAAATAAAGATACTTTTAGTAAACCTTTCAGAGGAAGAATTTGTCATTGAAGATGGCGAAAGAGTAGCTCAAATGGTTATTGCCAAACATGAGCAGATACAATGGCTACCAGTTGATACCTTAGAAGATTCCACCAGAAGTGCTGGTGGGTTTGGTAGTACTGGGAAGAAATAAGCTGATTATTAAATAGACTTAAAACCTTTAAAGATATACAGATGAATATCATCATTCCTATGGCCGGCATGGGTAAAAGAATGAGGCCACATACATTAACTGTTCCTAAACCATTAGTACCTATAGCTGGCAAGCCGATTGTTCATAGATTGGTAGAAGATATTGCTAAGGTTTGTGATAGCAAAGTTGATAAAGTAGGTTTCATTATTAAAGAGAGTTTTGGTAAGGAAATTGAAGAGATGCTTTTAGCTATTGCAGATCAGATTGGGGCTAAAGGTTCCATTCATTATCAGGAAGAAGCACTGGGCACTGCTCATGCTATTATGTGTGCAAAAGAATTGTTAGACGGTAATACTGTTGTGGCCTTTGCCGATACACTTTTCAAGGCAGACTTCAAGTTAGATACTTCAGAAGAAGGAATTATCTGGACTCAGGAAGTTGATGACCCTTCAGCCTTTGGTGTGGTTAAAGTAGATAAGGATAATGTAATTACTGACTTTATTGAAAAGCCAAGTGAGCCTGTTTCCAATCTGGCGATTATCGGAATTTATTATTTCCAGAAGGGAGAGGATTTACGCAAGGAGCTTCAGTATTTGCTTGATAATGATATCAAAGATGCTGGTGGTGAGTTTCAAATCACTGTGGCGCTTGAAAATATGAAAAGCAAAGGTGTGAAACTTAAGCCTGGCACAGTAACTGAATGGCTTGACTGTGGTAATAAGGACGCTACCGTTTACACTAACCAACGTTATCTGGAGTTTATCAAAGATTCAAATCTTGTTGCTAAAAGTGCTAGCATCAATAATTCTGTAATTATTGAGCCAGTTTATATAGGTGAAAATGTGAAAATCATCAATTCAGTCATCGGTCCTCACGTTTCTATCGGAGATAATACTGAGGTTGAGGATTCAAGAATTGACAATAGCATCATCCAAACTCATACTAAAGTGACAAATTCAAGGTTAACAAACAGTATGCTGGGCAACCATGCACTTTATGATGGCGTTGCAAAGGATTTAAGTGTAGGAGATTACAATAAAATTATCGGTTAACATTAGTGGGTAGAAGCATTACATACTTCTTTACGATTTCTCTATTTGCAATTGGTTCAATAGGATCATTATTTGCTCAAAGGCCTGAGCCAATTCAGGACGAGCAAATGACTCCTATTATTGATTCGCTCGAACTTGAGAGAACAAATGTTGAGTTTTTGATTACGGAAGGCATGCACTTTCTTTCAATCGAAAACCAAACGAAGGCATTGAATAGCTTTTTAAAGGCGCATGAGCTAATGCCGGAAAACGCTGCCGTAAACAGCAAGATTGCAGAAATATATCAGCAGTCGGAAGAATATGATAATGCACTTTTTTACGCAGTTAATGCCAATCAGCAGGCACCTGAAAACCACTTCTACGCAGCTCTATTAGCGAATATTCAAACGGAAACGGGAGATTTATCCGGAGCGATTAATACTTATGAAGAACTTTATGAGAATTCTGATGATGCCCCGGATGATTATTTGTTGGAGTTAGCAGCTTTATACATCTATAATAATCAACCATCAAAAGCCTTAAAAACTTATGATAGGATTGAAAACAGATTAGGGATATTAGAGGAAGTAAGTATTCAGAAGCAAAAGATCCTGCTCAAGCAAAATAAGCTAAAGGAAGCAATTGCTGAAGGTGATAAGTTAGTGAAGGCATTTCCCCATGTTGGCAACTATGCCGTTGACTTAGCCCAAATCATGATTTCTAATGATAAGGCGGACGATGCAGTAGAATATTTGACTAACTATTTGGACGAAAATAATAACCAGCCGGTAGCTCATTTGGAATTAGCTGAATTACTGATTCAAAGAAATCTGTATGATCAAGCCTCTATTCATTTGAGAAAAGCTTTTGAGTCGGAAGAGATTTCTTTACAGGATAAGCTCAATAACTTTGTACCGCTAGTAAAACAACTTAACGACAGGGAAGCACTTATTAAAGAGCTGGGTAAGATTTTAGTAGAAGTTCACGCTCAGAATTCAAATGCCTATGCTGCCAATGGTGACTTGTACTTCTCATTAGATCAAAAGGATAGTGCTTTGTTTTTCTACAGAAAAGCTGTTGAGTTTAATGCCTCAAATATGCAATTGTGGCAAAACATTCTCAACCTTGAACTAGAAGCTAAGAACTATGAAAAAGTAGCTAATTATGCCGAAGAAGCTTTGACTTATTTCCCAAACCAACCAGTTATTTATCTTTTTGGAGGAACAGCATATTTTTCAATGAAGAAGTATCAGCAGGCTATTAATATGTGGAAACAAGGAAAAAACATGGTGTTTGGAAATGACCAGTTAAAAAGTACGTTTTCTGCACAAATGGCTGATGCACTACACGCCAGCAAACAATACAAAGAAGCATTCGAAGCTTATGAGGAAGCCATTAAAGCAAATCCTAATAACTATTTTGCCATTAATAATTACGCTTATTATTCCTCTCTAAAAAAGCAAAATCTGGAAAGAGTCAAGAAACTTTCAAAAAGAATGATAGAGGCTAACCCCGAAAATGCTACCTTTTTAGACACTTATGGGTGGGTGCTATTTCAAATGGAAGAATATGATGTGGCTGAGAAACAGTTAAAGAAAGCAGCTGAAATTAATCCTTCAGGTACAATTGTTGAGCACTATGGTGATGTGTTATTCAAATTAGGGAATACTAAAGAGGCACTTACTCAATGGCAAAAGGCTAAGGAAATAGGAGGAGCTTCTGATCGAATCGATAAAAAAATTCAAGATAAACAGTTTTATGAATAAACTTTCAATAGTACTTTTTTCAGTGTTTATACTGCTTTCAGCATGCTCTAAAAAAGCGATTCCTGTATCCACCATCGAGCGTGAATATGGATTGGAAAATTTTGATTTTGAGTATTTACAAGCTAAATCAAAAATCAAGTATGATTCTGAAGATAGGTCTTTGACTTCTTCAGCTACTATCAGAATGAAAAAAGATAGTATCATCTGGATATCGCTTACTCCGGTATTCGGTCTTGAAGCAGCCAGAGGAATGATCACTCGAGATACGGTGGTTTTTATCGACAGGGTAAATAAAGATGTTTACCGATATAATTATAAGTCATTAAGCAGCATGGTCAACTTTGAGGTGAACTATGACATCCTTCAATCAGTGCTTTTAGGTAATCAGGTTTTTAAATTCTTACCTGAGGATAAATATTCCAAAAGCACGAATGAGTTGAAAATTAATCAGCTAAGGCAACGATTTAACGTGACCACACTGGCCGACAAAAACTCTCGTAAAGTAACTAACATTAACGTGAAGGAAGAGCCGGATGGTAATGAAATGTTTATCACTTTTACGGATTTCAATACTGTTGAAAATCAGGCCTTACCATATCAGGCGCTTGTTCTAATTAAGAGTAAAACTGCAGGTAAAATAGAAAATACAGAAGTAGAAATTAACCATTCAAAAGTTGATGTAGGTTCTGAGGCTATTTCATTCCTATTTAGTGTACCTTCGAAGTATGAATAAGAAGTATCTTTTTCTTTTATGCATATGCCTTCTAATTTGTATTCCTGAGCTCCTTGCACAGAAATCCAGATCTGAATTAGAGAAAGAAAAGAAAGAGAACCTACAACGGATTGAGCAGGCTGAAAAAATACTGAATCAAACCACCTCAAAGAAAAAAGCCACTATTGGTCAACTTAACGCTTTAAACTTCAAAATTGAAGTACAGCAGTCGCTTACTAAATCAATTTCAGAAGAGATTAATCTCTTAAATGCAGAAATAAATGAAATAGGTGGAATCATTAATGCCATGCAACGTGATGTTGATAAAATGAAAAAGGAGTATGCTGCAATGTTGTATTCGGCACAGAAAAGCGATCAATCATTGAGTAAGTTGGCTTATGTGTTTGCGGCATCTTCTTTCTATCAAATGCTTATGCGTATGCAGTATATGCAGTATTATGCAAAAGTGCGCAGAAACCAAGCTGAGCAGATTGAGGTCATGAAAGATTTACTAATTGATCAGCAAGCTGAAGCCGAGAAGATCAGATTAGAAAAAAGTACACTTTTACAAGAGCAGATTTTCAGAGTAAAGGAACTGGATAAACTTAAAGTAGATCAAAATAAATTGGTCGCTCAATTAAGCCAAAGAGAGAAAGAAGTTAAAAGTGAAATAAATAAACGAAAAAAGGCTGTTGAAAATTTAGAGAAGGTTATTGCAGAACTCATCAAGAAAGAAATTGAAAAGAGTTCAGCAGGCAAATCATCAACTAAGTTTGCGCTAACACCAGAAGCAAAAGAATTGTCTGATTCTTTCGCGGGCAATAAAAGTAAGCTCTATTGGCCTGTAAGTGCCGGCTTTATTTCACAAAAGTTTGGCCAGCACCCACATCCTGTTTATAAAAACATCACTGTTAATAATGATGGAATTGATATTCAGACTAATCAAAATGAAGAGATAAGAGCTGTTTTTGCTGGAGAAGTAAAATATGTAGCCTTTGTGCCTTCAATGAATAATGTGGTGATGGTACAGCATGGTGAGTATTTTACTGTATACGCCAAACTGAAGGACGTAAAAGTAAAAAAAGGTGATAAACTTGAAGCCAAGCAAGTGCTAGGTACGGTATATACTGATAAAGATGGTACTTCTGAGATTCAATTCCAGGTGTGGCGAAATAATCAAAAGTTAAATCCTGAAAGCTGGTTATTTAAAAAGTAGCAGGAACTTATTTCATTCATTTTATCTTACATCATCAGTCCTCTTTTTGTAATGTGCAATTGGTTAGGACTAATATTATTAATTAACTTTACACCAAATTTAAAAACAAAGCAATGAATACAGTATTTGCATTTCTAGGTGGTTTAGGTGGTTGGGAAATTATGCTGATCATCCTTGTGATTTTGATATTCTTTGGAGCTAAGAGAATACCTGAATTAGCCAGAGGATTAGGTAGAGGCATTAGAGAGTTTAAAGATGCTACCAACGAAATAAAAGACGAAATTGAGGATAACGATAAAAAGTTAAAATCAGACGATAAATAAGCACACACCTTGGTGAGATATCAAAGCCTGTCGCTTTTTCAGGAAGCCCTGAAACAAAAGAATATTGATCTTACATCTGCAGTAAATCATTACTTAAATGCTATTGAAGCTAATAAACAGCTAAATGTTTTTTTAGATGTTTATGCTGATGAGGCACTCGAAAGAGCCAAAATGCTTCAACAAAAATTAGATAAGGGAGATAAGCTGGGAAGGCTTTTCGGTCTTGTGATTGGCATAAAGGATGTTTTGGTTTATAAAAACCATAGCGTAAGAGCAGGGAGTAAAATTCTTGAAGGCTTTGAATCACAGTTCACCGCAACCGCAGTACAACGACTTTTAGAGGAAGATGCCATCATTATTGGTATGCAAAATTGCGATGAATTCGCAATGGGTTCCACTAATGAAAACTCGGCATATGGAGCAACTTTAAATGCTGCCGATCATAATAAGGTGCCGGGAGGATCTTCAGGAGCTTCGGCAGTATCTGTGCAGGCAGGCTTATGTATGGCTGCTTTAGGAACTGATACAGGAGGTTCTGTTAGGCAGCCAGCTGCATTTTGTGGGGTAGTGGGTTTAAAACCTACTTACTCGAGAGTTTCCAGAAATGGACTTATAGCATATGCCTCTTCTTTTGACTGCATTGGTATTTTCACCAACAACATAGAAGATAATGCGCTAATTCTTTCTGTAATTGCAGGGAAAGATGAATTTGATAGTACAGTTTCTTCCGAAGAAGTACCTGAATACCAAAAACACCTTCAACCTAGAGAAAATTATAAGGTGGCCTACATCAAAGAAACTATTGAAAATGAAGGGCTGCAAAGGGAAATAAAAGAGGCTTTAATGCACAAAATCGACCTTTTGAAGCGCAATGGTCATCAGGTTGAAGAAGTTACGCTTCCCCATTTAGAATATTTATTACCCACATATTATATACTCACTACAGCGGAAGCTAGTGCAAATCTTTCAAGGTTTGATGGCGTAAGATATGGGTACAGAGCACCCGAAGCCCATAATCTGGAAAGTATGTATAAGCTGACCAGAACACAAGGTTTTGGTGAAGAGGTTAAACGTAGAATCATGCTTGGCACTTTTGTGCTGAGCGCAAGCTATTATGATGCTTACTATACAAAAGCACAAAAAGTAAGAAGAATCATTCGTGATGAAACCAGAGAAGTGCTCAATAATTACGATTTTATTATCTTACCTACAACACCCACAACAGCATTACCAATGAATTCACAGACCGAGAATCCTGCGGAGATGTATTTAGCGGATGTTTTTACAGTTCAGGCAAATGTTACAGGCATTCCTGCAATATCTATTCCTGCAGGCGTTGATAATGAAAACATGCCAATTGGTATTCAATTAATGGCTGATGTGTTTAAAGAAGATCAGTTATTTGCATTTGCTGACTACCTTATGAAAGCTTAATATTGACTATGAACTTAATAAAGTATCATATTGCCGCTTTACTGATTTTGGGTACGCTAAACTTGAGCGCTCAGTATAATGATGTAGATACTGTCTATAATAGCTACGAATATGTTCCTGACGTAGTAGAAGATACTGTTCAAGCCAGGTTAGCAGCTATTGAAAATGAAATCCCATTAACTTTCAATAATAAGGTTTTAGGCTTCATAAACTATTTTGTCATTAAAGATAGGGCATACACTAAGGGGGTTGCCAAATTGCAATCTCGTTACTTTCCGCTCATAGAAAAATATTTAGAGGAATACGGTCTTCCTGATGAGTTGAAATATTTAGCAATAGTAGAATCTGGCCTAAATCCCGTTGCGCAATCAAGGGCTGGTGCCGTAGGTTTATGGCAGTTTATGCCGCTCACAGGAAGGTTAGATTATGACCTTTACGAAAACTGGTACAATGATGATAAGATGGATTTTGAGAAATCAACCATTGCAGCCTGTCGTTATTTATCATTTCTATATAATTATTTCGATCAGGACTGGCATTTGGCCCTGGCAGCCTATAATACTGGGCCAGGAAATATAAGAAAGGCAATCCGCAGAAGCGGCTATAAAAAATCGTTTTGGGAAATATACCCTTATCTATACAGAGAAACACGTTCATATGTACCTCAATTCATAGCAATTACTTATGCCATGAATTTTATGGAAGAGCATAATATGTTCTTAGATGAAATGGATTATTTACCAGAGTATGATACTATTCAGGTTTCACAGTTTTTAAACCTTAAACTGTTTGCTGAACATACTGGTATTTGTCATCCTACCTTAGAAATGCTTAATCCGGCTATAAAGAAAGGTGCTCTGTCAACGCATAGTAACAAATACGCTTTACGAATACCCAAGCAGCAAAAGGAAATAATAGATGCTAATAGGAATGAGATACTGGCTATAGCTGAGCAAGGAGCAGAGCATTGGGACAAATTAGCGCGAAACGAGGCAGGTAGTACTTATGGTCGCCAAAAGTTAAAATATACGGTAAAGTCAGGCGATGTTTTGGGTAAAATTGCCAACACCTATAATGTGCGCATTGCTGACATTAGGAGTTGGAATAATCTACGATCAAATACAATCCGTATTGGTCAACGTCTTGATATATGGATAGCAGATGGATTTTACGATGAGGTTAACAAGTCTATAGAGGAATACACGAATAAATCCAAAGTTTATAAAGCTGAAAATGGCTATTACAAAGTTCAGCCAGGTGACACCTTATGGGATATCTCACGTAAATTTGAAGGATTAACTGTGGAGAAGTTGAAAAAACTTAATAATTTGGAAGGTAACGCCATAAAACCTGGCCAAAAGCTCAAAGTGAGCTAAATCAGTTATAAGAACACTAAAACCAGCTCTATGAACTCACAAAGATTTTATAACAATCTATTGCTTTTATTATTGATTTCAATTTTCACAGTAGCTTGTGGAGGAAATAAAGAAGATGGTAGTTCTTCTAGTGTTTCAACGATGCAAAAAGCCAGAGGCGAAAATGGTGAGATCATATTGGTAATTGCACCAAACCACTGGGAAGGACCTGTTGGAGAAAAGGTTCGAGAAATATTCAATCAGTCCATAAAAGGAGTTCCTCAAGATGAACCAAAATATAATCTAAAGAAGGCAGATCCTAGCAAATTGAATAGTGTGCTCAAAGCTTCAAAAAATTTGCTTTTTGTAGCAACTACAGATAATAATACATCAGAAGGCAATTACATGAAAAAGTATTTCACTGATAATTCCATTCAACAAATAGAAAATAACCCTAACCTATTCTCTTTTAATCAAAAAGATGTTTATGCAGCTGGTCAAGAAGTACTTTATTTATTTGGTAGAAGTGAAAAAGAGCTTTTAAATAATTTAAATGAACACGAGAAGCAAATCTCGGAATTCTTTAATGCTAAGGAACAAGAAAGGCTTTTAGTCGATTTAAAAAAGTCTGCTTCAACTGGTATTATGAAATTTTTATCTGACACCATTGGTCTTGAGATGCTTGTTCCTTATGGCTATGATATAGCCAAAAAGCAGGAGAATTTCTTATGGGCAAGGTTGCTTGATAATCAGGAAGAATTTAATCTGTGGGTGGCTGAAATG
This sequence comes from Marivirga atlantica, assembly GCF_016734805.1. Lineage (GTDB taxonomy): Bacteria > Bacteroidota > Bacteroidia > Cytophagales > Cyclobacteriaceae > Marivirga > Marivirga atlantica. The sequence continues at coordinate 147,709 of NZ_JAERQG010000004.1, read as the reverse complement.
CCTTACAGCAGTGAAGATATGTTCGATCCTGCTAATATGAAGAAAATCAGAAATACATTAGGCAAAAGATATATCACCGATATTGATGATGACTCCTTGTATTTAACAACTCAAGATGAATTACCATTAACCATAGACACTGTAAACCTAAATGGTAATTATGCATTACAGGCCAGAGGTTTATGGAAATATTCTGACAACAGCAGAGGAGGCGCATTTATTAGTTATTTACTGGCTAATGAAGAAACTGGAAAAGCGTATTATGTAGAAGGCTATCTTGACAACCCCGGAAAAGATAAACGCGAGCCTTTAAGAATTCTGGAAACTGTATTAGGTACAACTGATATTCCAGATACGATTAATGACTAATAGCCAGTATTCTGGTTAAACTTAAAAATTTTTGATTAGCACTTATGTCTAAGAAGATAAGAAGAATAGATGCATTAAATTATCACATGCAAGGTACCCCTGGTAAAATAGAGGTAGTACCTACTAAATTACTTAGTTCACAAAATGATTTAGCTTTGGCGTACTCTCCCGGAGTAGCTGAGCCGTGTAAGGAGATAGAGAAAGACAAAGAAAACTCTTATAAATATACTGCCAAAGGAAATCTCGTAGGTGTTATTTCCAATGGTACAGCTGTTCTAGGATTGGGAGATATTGGCCCAGAAGCCTCAAAACCCGTAATGGAAGGTAAGGGAGTTTTATTTAAGAAATTTGCAGGTATAGATGTGTTTGACATCGAAATTGAGGAGAGAGACCCTAAAAAGCTTATTGAGATCATAAAATCTCTTGAGCCTACTTTTGGAGGGATCAACCTTGAAGATATAAAAGCACCCGAGTGTTTTGAGGTTGAGCAGGAATTGAAAAAGCAAATGAACATTCCTGTAATGCATGATGATCAACATGGAACTGCCATTATATCCAGTGCAGCACTTATAAATGCTTTAGAGCTTGCAGGGAAAAAGATTGAGGATGTGAAGCTCGTTGTAAGTGGTGCGGGAGCATCAGCTATTTCATGTACAAAGCTATATCACTCTTTAGGCTTAAAGAAAGAGAATATTTACATGTTCGATAGATCTGGCCTTATCAATAAAGAGCGTGATGATCTTGATGAGAATAGGGCATTTTTTGCGCAGGATAATGCTAAGGGTATCGATAATATTCTGGATGCCATGAAAGGTGCAGATGTGTTTCTGGGCCTTTCAGCCGGAAATGTGATAGGTAAAGAACACATCAAAGCAATGGCTGATAAACCAATAGTATTTGCTTTAGCCAATCCGGACCCTGAAATCCCTTATGATGATGCAATGGCTGCCAGAAAGGATATCATTATGGCCACAGGCCGTTCAGACCATCCTAATCAGGTAAACAATGTATTGGGTTTCCCTTATATTTTTAGAGGAGCTTTAGATGTTAGGGCGACAGCTATTAATGAAGAAATGAAATTAGCTGCGGCTTATGCTATTGCTGATTTGGCCAAGCAGCCAGTACCTGAATTGGTAAACAAGGCTTACGATGACCAAAAAATTGTTTTCGGAGAAGAATATTTAATTCCAAAACCACTTGATCCACGTTTAATCACCACTATTTCTCCAGCTGTTGCCAAAGCAGCAATTGAATCAGGAGTAGCCAAAACAAAAATTACGGATTGGGCAGCCTACGAAGTTGAATTACAAAAAAGAATAGGAGTTGATCATAAATTGATGAACCGAATTCTTTCAAAGGCTAAGAAAGATCCTAAACGTGTTGTTTTTGCTGAAGCAGACAATGTTAAGATATTGAAAGCTGCTCAGATGGTGATAGATGAAGGCATTGCCAAACCAATCCTTCTGGGGAATAAAACTAAAATTGATGAACTTATAAATGAGCATCAATTGGATATTGAAGGTTGCGAAATCATCGATACCTTCCAGCAAGATAAGAAGAGAGAAGAATTCGGTAAGATGTTTTACGAGAAGAGAAAGCGTAAAGGTGTTACTGAATATGAAGCAGTCAAGTTGATGCGTGACAGAAACTACTTTGGTAGTATGATGGTAGAAGTGGGTGAAGCTGATGCTATGATTTCAGGATTAACAAAAGATTATCCGAAAACAGTAAGACCAGCATTGGAAATTATAGGGCCTGAACCAGGAAAACGTGTGGCAGGTATGTACATTCTATTTACATCAAAAGGTACTTTCTTCTTTTCAGATACCACTGTTAATACTAATCCTACGGTAGATCAATTAGTTGATATTATAGGATTAACAGCAAGAGGTGCTAAATTTTTTGGTATAGATCCGCGCATGGCAATGCTGTCTTACTCTAATTTTGGGTCAAGTAAAGGTGATATACCTTATAAGGTTTCCAAAGCGAGAGAAATTGCAAAAGAGCGCTGGCCAAACCTTGTTATCGATGGAGATATTCAAGCTAATATTGCCGTAAATAAGGAGTTGTTAACAGAGACTTATCCTTTTAGCGAGTTAGCTGAAAAAGGTGCTAATACTTTTATATTTCCTAATCTGGAGTCTGGTAATATTGCTTATAAACTATTAATGGAGCTCGGGAATGCAGAAGCCATCGGGCCAATTTTGATGGGTATGAATAAGCCTGTTCATATTCTCCAATTAGGTAGTTCTATAAGAGAAATTGTAAATATGGTGGCTATTGCTGTGGTAGACGCCCAAATCCAAAATAATCAGATTAGTATATGATAGCATACTTAAAAGGAGAAATCCAGTCTCTGGAAGCAACCTATTTAATAATTGATGTTGCCGGAGTAGGTTATCATGTAAATATTCCATTATCAGCATTTGATGCTTTTAAAGGACAAAAAACGGCTACAGTGTTAACGCATCTTCATATTAAAGAAGATGCACATACACTGTATGGTTTTCAATCTGCAGTAGAGAAAGCTGTTTTCTTAGATTTAATTGGGATATCTGGAATAGGGCCTTCAACAGCTCTGGGCATGTTGTCTGCCATGAATCCTAATGAAATTAAGGGTGCAATAGCAGCTGAAAATGTAAAGCAGATACAATCAATAAAAGGTATTGGAGCTAAAACAGCTCAAAGAGTAATCCTCGAACTTAAAGATAAGTTCAGGAAGGAAGATCTTCTTGAAGAATCTTCACCTTCTTCAGTAATTTCAAACAATAGCGTGAAAAAAGAAGCGTTATCTGCATTAATTAATTTAGGATTTGCTAAAAACTCAGCCGAAAAAGTAATTGATAAGATTTTGCAAAAGCAGGGTGAAAAATTATCTTTGGAGGAATTGATAAAGCAAGCCTTAAAATCAGCCTAAACCATTAATTATTTTGCAGAGTAAAAGGATTAATCTTCTTTTATGGGTTATTTCTGTTTTTTCCTTTTTATGTGGACCACATCTATACGGAGAAACTAACGAAAACAATTTATTATTGTTTCAACAGGTTGCGCAACAACAGGATTCTGTTGCTAGTGACAGCACAAAAACTGACTCGGTAAGAAATTACCAACCGACCAAAAGGCCTACCTACCAGGCACAAGATAGATATGGAGACCCCTTCTCTTCCAATCTAAGTCAAAGTCCTCTTTTATTAGGTGACCCTGCTGCATTAAGCCTGGATGTGGAAATTGATACCGGTTTGAACTACACCATCTACGAAAAGATAGGTGACATCAATTACAGGCCAACCAGTTCCATGAGCTTTGAAGAGTTTAATCAATACCAAAACGAGAAGATTCTCAATGATTATTGGCGTGAGCGATCATTAGGGCTTGATGGAGAAAGTGCGGTAAGCGGAAGGTCTTTAATTCCACCACTTTATGTGAGTCCTGCATTTGACAGATTGTTTGGTGGTAGTTTTGTTGAAATTATTCCTAATGGCTTTGTTACACTTGACTTCGGAGCACGCTTTACCAGAAATAAGGATCCTAATATACCGGTAAGATCCCAACGATATTCAAGCTTTGAATTTGAGCCTCAGATAAACATGAATGCCGTTGGTAAGGTTGGAGAGAAGCTCGCTGTAACGGCAAATTTTGCTAATAATAACTCATTCGATTACCAAAACGACCTTAAGGTAGAATACACAGGCTACGAGGAAGAAATTATCAAGAAAATTGAAATTGGTAATGTGAGCATGCCGGTTAATAACTCTTTGATAACTGGTGCTCAGAACTTATTTGGAGTAAAAACGCAACTCCAATTCGGACACTTATATGTGACAAGTGTTGCCTCAACCCAAAGAGGTACAGCCGAGACTATTACAGTTTCTGGTGGTCAGGGTCAACGACAAGAGTTTGAAGTGCGCTCATCTGATTATGATGAAAACAGGCATTTCTTCTTAGGTCATTTCTTTAGAGATAATTACGAAAGGTGGCTTAATGGCTTACCTCGCTTAAACTCAGGTGTTAATGTAACACGTGTAGAGGTTTTTGTAATTAACCGAACGCAAAACACCAATAGCCAAAGAAGAATCGCTGCTTTCATGGATATAGGTGAGGCAAACCCAGTTAATATGGGTAACACAGATTATTTGGAGAACCAACAAGGAAATCTTCCTACAGATAATCAAATTAACAGCTTGTGGTCACAGGTGCAGTCATATCCTAAGGATTATGATTCATTTGTTGATGCTGTTAGCGCTGATCCGGATCTCACAAGAACGGAAGATTATGAGGCGATTAATGTGGCCAGAAAACTGGAAGCTTCTGAATATACTTTTGATGCCCGGCTCGGCTATGTTAGTCTACAAAGACAATTACAGAACGATGAGATGTTGGCTGTGTCTTATGAATACTCTTATAATGGACAAAGATTTGTTGTCGGTGAATTATCAGAAACTTATGGTGTTAGGGCTGATAATGAAGTGGCTATTCTAAAATTACTAAGACCTTCAAAGGTAAATATTGATGCGCCTACCTGGGATTTGATGATGAAGAATATTTACAACTTACCAGGTAATCAGATCACTCAAGATAATTTTCAGCTAAGAATCATTTACAGAGATGATAGAACAGGTCAGGATAACCCAAGTTTGCACGAAAGCTCTTTGAAGGATATTCCATTATTAAGACTTTTCAATCTTGATAGTCTTAACCAAAATGGTGATCCACAGCCTGATGGTAATTTTGACTACATACCTGATGTGACCATAGATGAATCTAATGGTAGAATTATATTTCCAGTGCTTGAACCTTTCGGAATGAGCCTAAATGAGCTCTTTTTGCAGGAAGAACAGTCGTTTAAAGGTAAGTATGTATTTAATACGCTATATGAATCAACCAAAAACGATGCGCAACAGCTTACCTCCAAAGATAAATTCTTCATTAAAGGGCAATATGCAAGTGGCTCATCAACAGAAATTGCACTTCCAGGAATTAATATTTCACCAGAATCGGTAGTGGTAAGCTCTGGTGGAACGCAACTAACACCTAACATTGATTATCGTGTTGATCCTAATCTGGGAAGGGTAACCATACTTAATCAAGGTATTTTAAATTCGGGAAGAGACATCACCATCAGCTTTGAACGAGAAGATTTATTCAACTTTCAATCAAAATCTTTAATCGGTACCCGCTTCGATTACATCATTAGTGATAAAATTAACTTTGGAGCTACCGTTTTAAGACATACACAACGTCCTTTAGGTGTGTCGAGATATTCTATCGGTTCAGAACCAACAAATAATACTAAATGGGGACTTGATATTAACTACAGTAGTGAAGCACCATTCCTAACAAAAGCTGTAGACGCTATTCCATTTATTGATACCAAGGCGCCATCAACCGTAACTTTTAGAGGTGAATTTGCTCAGATGATTCCTGGAACGTCAAATCAAGTAAATGGTGAGGGGGCTTCTTATATAGATGACTTTGAGCAATCGGTTACCATTAATAATTTGGGATCAGATGTAACTAGCTGGAATATAGCCTCAACGCCTGAGACAAACGACAACCGATATGTAGGATCGGGAAAATATGCAGCCAATAAGAAGAGAGCAAAGCTGGCGTGGTATCAAATTGAACAGATTATATATAATACCAACGGAGCGAATGTTCCTGAAATCTCTGAAGCTTCTTTGCAAAACCATTATTCTCGTTTCATTGCTCCACAGGAGATATATAAAAACAGAGATAGAAATATTGGTATTAATGCGCTTCCAGTCTTCAATTTAGCTTATTATCCTTCTGAGAGAGGTATGTACAATTACACTTCCGACTTAACAACTGATGGAATGCTCAAGAACCCAAGAGAAAACTGGGGAGGTATTACCAGGGCAGTAACTTCAGAAGTTGATTTTGATAAGGCTAACATTGAATATATTGAGTTCTGGATGCTTGATCCTTTCATTGACACGCCTCGTGGTGTAATCGATGATGGTTCTACAAATCCTACCTCAAATACAACGGGTGGAAAATTGATTTTTCACTTAGGAAGTGTTTCCGAAGATTTACTTCCGGATAATAAGCTATCATATGAAAATGGTCTGCCTGAGGACAACAATGGAGCGGATGTGGTGATAACGGATTTTGCCAGAGTACCTGGAGATGCGCCTATTAATGAGGCTTTTTCCAATCAAGCAGGTGCCAGAGAGAATCAGGATGTGGGTTTAGATGGTGTGAGAAATGATGAAGAAGCAGCTTTTTTTCAAGAATTTATTGACGAGATCAATGGTAATGCCGGTATCTCTGCTGAAGCCAAGGAAGCCATTATTAATGACCCTTCGGCTGACAACTTCCGATATTTCTTAGGTGATGATTTTGATGCAAGACAAGCTTCAATTCTTGAACGATACAAGAATTTCAACAACTACGAGAATAACACACCAATAGCAACCAATAATCAAGAATTCAATCCATCAGGCTCTAGAACACCTGATAGTGAAGATCTAAATAATGACAGAACTGTAGCAACACTAGAAGAATATTACGAATATGAAGTGGCACTAAGTAAAGATCAGTTAAGTGTTGCAGACAATCCACTTATCGTTGATGAAGCAACTTCAGAGGATGAAGGTGTTAAGTGGTATTTATTCAGGATTCCTATACGTGAACCTTCGGCTTCTTTTGGCGGTATAAATGGTTATAAGTCTATCAGGTACATCAGAACTATTTTAACAGATTTTCAGCAGCCTGCCGTGTTAAGAATGGCTGATTTTAGATTAGTGGGCTCTCAGTGGCGAGAGTATCAGGGTTCTCTTGCCAAAAGTGGCATTTCGGAAACACCAGAGAATAAGGATGCTAACTTAACCGTATCAGTTGTTAGTATAGAAGCTAATTCTGAAACCGGAGAAGGTAAAGTGCCTTATGTTCTTCCACCTGGTATTCAGAGAGATCAGGACATTTCAGCCGCTGCCAATCAGGTAAGACAAAATGAGCAATCCATTCAATTATGTGTTGATGATTTTGAAGATGGCGAGGCCGTAGCAGCTTTCAAGAATGTGAATTTTGATTTGGTAAATTATGGCAGACTTAAGATGTTTTTACATGCGCAAAGTCCTAATGCAACGGATGATGAAGTAGTTGCTTTTGTAAGGCTGGGTACTGACTTTGATGACAACTATTACGAAATAGAACTTCCGTTAAAAATAACTCCTTATCAGTCAATAGATCCGGCAGTAATATGGCCAGAACAGAATGAAATAAACCTGGCGTTTGATCAGCTTTATCAATTAAAGTCAAGAAGAAATAGATCTTTAGGCATCAATAATGTGCTGCTTCCTTATTCAGAAGAGTTCGGTAAGTATACCTTAACAGTAAGAGGTAGGCCTGATATGAGTTCTCTGCAAACGATTATGATTGGTCTAAGAAATCCTAGAGGAGGAGGCTCCGCACCAAAAGATATTTGTATTTGGGCAAATGAGATGCGTGTTACTGACTTTGATCAAACATCAGGTTGGGCAGCAAATGCGACTCTTAATACACAGTTGGCCGATTTCGCTAATATCACTACTAGTACTCAGTATACATCTGTTGGTTTTGGTGGTATTGAGCAAAATATATCTGAGCGTACCAGAGAGCGTTCAACTGGTTTTGATGTTTCAGCCAATATTAGTCTGGGTAAGTTCTTTAAGGAAGAAAGCGGCATTAAAATACCGATGTATTTAGGCTATCAAACTTTCACAGCAGTTCCATTTTTTGATCCCACAGACCCGGATATACCGCTGACTGCCGCTCTGCAGGGTATTGAAGATGCTGAAGAAAGAGAGAATTACCGCAACATTGTTATAGATCAGGAGAGAAGGCGAAGTATCAACTTTACTAATGTTAGAAAGGAGAGAAAGAACACTGAAAAACTAGCGTGGCCAATTGCCATTTCTAATTTCGACTTCACTTATGCTTACAGCGAACAAACTAGAAGTAACCTGCAAACGGCATCATATGAAAATAGAAATTATAAAGGAGCCGTTGGCTATAATTATACCTTCCCTAATGGAAGTATGGCACCATTCGAGACTTCAGAGAAGCTTAAATCACCTTATCTTAAAATCATAAAAGATATCAACATCAATCCTTTACCGGCAAGTTTTGGCTTTAGGGCAGATTTGGATAGAAGCTATATTAAGACCCAGTTAAGAAATGATAGACTTACTATTGATGGTATAGAACCTCAATTTGAAAAGAGTTTTACAATGGCGAGGTCTTACAACCTGAACTGGAATTTAATGCAAAATTTGAATGTGAATTATACAGCCAGAGCTTTTGCTATTATTGATGAGCCTGCCGGAGAAATAAACACAGAAGCTAAAAATGATTCCATATTGAATAACCTGAGTAATTTAGGTAGGATGAAGTCTTTCGATCAAAGTGTTGTGACCGGATATACGGTTCCTTTAAATAAAATACCTTTTACAGACTGGATTACGGCAGATTTAAGATATAAAGTTGACTTCAACTGGACTTCAGGCTCATTAGGTCAGATAGATTCATTGGGTCATGTAATACAAAACAGTTCGGAATACGGTATTAATGCTGGCCTTAATATGAATAAGCTTTATAATAAGGTGAAAATACTTAATCAAATTAATAATCCTCCTAGGTTACGTGCTGGTCAGAAGGACACCACTTTTCAATCACCGGGAGGTAAATTGACGAAAGGGCTTTTAAAGTTATTAATGTCTGTAAAAAATGTTACTGGTTCATATTCTTTAAGAGGAGGAACATTATTACCAGGTTATAGGTATAGGCCATATCTGTTTGGTTTAGATTCTTCTTTTAATGCTCCGGGCTTACCCTTCATTTTTGGTAATCAGGATGCTGATATTCGCTTTAGAGCGGCAGATAATGATTGGTTAACCAAATCAGAGTCTCAGAATGCTTTTTTCACTCAGTCTACGGTCGAAAGTATTAATCTGAAGGCAATACTGGAGCCAGCTAAAGACTTAAACGTTCAGTTAGATTTTAACAGAGTAATTAATGATAATTATCAGGAGAATTTCAGGTATGTGGAATCTCTTGATCGATTTGATAACCTAACACCATCCAGAAGTGGTAACTATGTGTTGAGTTATAGCATTATCAATACAGCCTTCACAAAATCTACGGAAGATGATGCACCAATCTTCGAACAATTCAGAGAAAACAGAGAGATAATCAGGCAAAGATTAGAACAGGCAAACCCTAATGATTCTGAAGGTGCATTCTATTTACTTAACCAACAAGATGTTTTAATTCCAGCATTTCTGGCAGCCTATAGAGGTAAAAGTGCTAATGAGGTTGATTTGAATCCTTTTCCTCAGATTCCTCTGCCGAACTGGCGAGTGGACTATAAAGGTTTGAGTAATATTAAAGCTATAAAAGAAGTGTTCCCTTCAGTAACGCTGAGCCATTCGTATGTTTCTACCTTCAACGTTAGTAATTATGTGAATAATACGACCTATGATAATGAGGGTCTAATTAACTTAAATAATAGTATTACCAACTATCCTTTTCCATCAGAACCTGCTGATAGCGGTTATTACTTACCAGTTTATAATATTGGTCAGGTATTAATATCTGAAAAATTCTCACCACTGATAGGGGTTAATCTTAGAACAAAAGGCAGGTTAACCGCTAAAGTAGAATACAGAAAAGAAAGAAACCTGGCTCTTAGTACATCAACATCTCAATTAACCGATCAGCGTAGTAACGACTTTGTGCTTGATATAGGCTTTACCGACCCTAGCTTCAAATTGCCTTTTAAAGTGAAAGGTAGAGTTGTTTCTCTCAAAAATGATTTAACAATGCAGTTGAGCGTAACAGTCAGGGATACGGAAACTATTCAACGTTCAGTTGGTGATGGTGATAGTGAAACTGTTGATGGAAATTTGAATTTCCAACTCCGGCCAACAGTTAACTATACTGTTAATGAGCGTCTTAATCTTAATTTGTACTACCAACGAAACTTTAATGAGCCTAAGTTGACTAATTCGTTTCCTACCACAAATACAGCTTTTGGTGTACAAATTAGATTTGGGTTACAATAATATTTTTCTGTAACAAAAATGAATGTATTTTTGGGTACCTTTTCAGGTAACTCTAAAATCATATTTTAAACTAATTAATAAGTTACAAATGAATATTCCTGCCGATTTAAAATATACTAAGGATCACGAATGGATTAAAGTTGATGGTGATATGGTGATTGTAGGTATCACAGATTTTGCACAGCGTGAACTTGGTGATATTGTTTATGTTGAAGTTGAATCAGTTGATGAAGAAATTGAAGAAGGAGAAGTGTTTGGAACAGTGGAAGCTGTGAAAACCGTTTCAGATCTTTTTATGCCAATTTCAGGAACGGTAATTGAGTTTAATGAAGACTTGGAAAGTGAGCCTGAAGCCGTAAATGAAGATCCTTATGATAAAGGGTGGATGATCAAGATAAAGCCGGCAGATATGTCATCAGTTGACAATCTACTTTCAGCAGATGCTTATAAAGACCTGATAGGGGAGTAATGTTTTTCAGGTATAACCTGTTTGGAATCATCTGGTTAGTGATTATTATTTTGCTTGGTTTAACACCAGGCAAGTCCATGCCTCTAACTAATTTATGGGAGATTTTAAGCTTTGATAAAGCAGCTCATTTTGCAGTATTTGCAATATTTAGCTTCCTGTTAATCGTAGGCTTTTCCAAGCAATATACCTACTTGTTTTATCGTTACCATGCTGTTAAATTAGCAGTGCTCATAAGCTTTGGTGTTGGTCTGTTTATTGAAATTAGTCAGGCCTTTATACCAGGTAGGGGTTTGGAAATTTGGGACATGTTAGCCAACTCTTTAGGAGCTTTTGCTGGTATGGGCGTATTCTATCTGATTTATAAAATTTGATATTTACCATACTAAAGTGATTATAGAATTGGAATTTATTTTAAGAAGTAATAGTTTTACTTTATAAACAATGTGATTTATGGAACTTAAGAAAAATCCGAAAGCGGACATAAATAAGAAATCTACCCTTTTTTTAAATATAGGGTTAGTGGTTTCTTTGTCTTTGACTTTCCTTGCATTTGAGTGGAAGTCTTACGATGAAGGGCCAGCTATGGATTTAGGTCAAGTGGAAGATAACATGGAAGAAATCATGGACATTCCACCAACACAGCAGCCGCCCCCACCACCACCAAAGGTGAAACTTCCTGAAATCGTGGAGATTCCTGATGAGGAAGAAATTGAAGAAGATATCGATATCGATCTTGACCTAGATATGTCAGAAGATACTGAGATTGAAGATATCATCTTTGAAGAAGATCCGGGTGAAGAGGAAGTTGATCAGATATTTACTATCGTTGAGCAACAAGCTGAACCTAAAGGTGGTATTCAAGCATTCTACGATTATGTGGCTGGAGAGCTTTCTGATAAGTATCCTCGTCAAGCACAGCGTATGGGTATTGAAGGTGTTGTTTACGTTCAGTTCGTAATCGAGAAAGATGGTTCTTTAACGGATGTAAAAGCTGTTAAAGGTATCGGTGGTGGATGTGATGAAGTAGCAGAGGAAGTTGTGAAAAACGCACCAGCTTGGACACCAGGTAAGCAAAGGGGTAGAGCTGTACGTTCTCAGCGTGTAATTCCTATTAGATTCGTTCTTAACTAATTAAAGTTAGGTTAACTATAGAAGAAGGCCGATTTGACTAATCAAATCGGCTTTTTTTGTGTCTTTATTTTTTTGGCAGAACTGATATTGGGAATTCTAAGATTGACTGTAGTACCTACACTAACTTTTGAGTCAATTGACACTTCTCCATTTAGTTTATCAACAGTTTCTTTAACAATGTAAAGCCCTAAGCCGGAGCCTGCATTATCATCAGTAGCACGATAAAACATATTAAAGACCTTTCCTATGTGCTGCTCTTCAATACCTCTGCCATTATCAGCAATTTTAATTAAGGCTTCTTTATCATCAATTTTAATATCAACCTCTATTTTAGGTGATTTTCCATTTCTGTAGCGGATTGAATTAGATAAAATATTATTAAGAATTACTTTCAGTCTCCATGGGTCAGATTGAAAATCTTTTTTACCGCTGATCTTAATATCTTTCTCTACCCTTTCATTGGGATTGCTAAACTTCAGCTGGTCGAAGGTGGTAGTTATTAAATCGTTGAAATCGATTTTAGCAGGCTTTAGCTCTAATCTGGAGTTTCTTGACTGGTCTAGAATCTCTTGAATAAACTCATCTTGTAGCTTAGCACTATCTTCTAGTTTAGATATGTACAACTCGTTCATCTCGGGTTGTTCATCACTTCTGATCAAACTAATGAGGCCTAGCATACTTGCTATTGGAGCACGAAGGTCGTGTGACACCCTATATACAAAATTATCCAGCTCAGAATTAATCTTTCTTAATTCAATATTTGAAGATTGTAGCTCAACCTCAGCCTTCTTTCTAACAGCGTTTTCTTGCTCCAGCTCTTTAGTTCTTTCCGTTATTTTTTCTTCCAATTGGCCATTCAGGTTCCTCAATTCAAGCTGAGTATCTGTTCTTTCCTGTTCAGTAGCTGATAGTATTACAGTAGATATACTTATCACACTGATGAAAATCTGAAGTATCAGCATAGCATTGTCCGAAGTTTCCATTACAAAAGGGCCTAATTCCTGAATGGTCATATAGACTGAAATGAGTGCAATCAAAATAGTAGCAAACATGGCTATTGAAAGATGAAACCTAAAGGCTAACCACAAGATTAACGGTAAAATTAAAAAAGGTAAAGCCATTTGGACAGGCTCTCTTAATGAGTCATTGTTCAGTAAAAAGGCAACTATGGTGACACCAACTGAAAATAGTACTGTTTCCAGTAAATGATTTTTATTAAACTTGAATATAATCTTCTCTTTAAAGGAGAGTATAAATGGAGTGAAAAGTAATATTCCTACTAGGTTGCCAACCCACCATGAAACAAAGCGGCTCACAAAATCTCCGCCTTCAAACAAACCCTGATAATAAAGAACACTCGTACCTATTGCTGCACTTACCAGTGAAACTAACAGGCTTATTCCCAGAAACCGGAAAACGAATACGGTTTTTGTAAAATACTTTTCTTTCCCGACCCATTTATTTACCAAAAAATAGCCTAGTAAGGCTTCTAAAGTATGTCCTGTAGCTATTACGGAAGAAAGCAGAATAACTGAATTAGAAGCCAAATCACCTGTATTCCAATAGGCTAAAATATTGGCTAGCAGCGCGCCTATGGTGATTCCAGGCCAAACTCTTCTACCTAGTATAATAATAAAGGCTAAGGCTAAGCCTGAAGGTGGCCAAGTAGGTAAAATATAGATGTCTTGAAATACCAGAAAATAGCCTAATCTGGCAAAAAAGAAATAGCCAAGTGCTACGAGAAGGATTTTAAAATCCTGTTGATATTTAACTAAAGCTTTGAGCTGCATGAGCTAAGGTGCTTATTTCTAGTTAAATATGGTTATAATATTTTAAACTTACTCTATGAAAGCTTCTTTTTGTTAGACGAAAGGTCTATAATTAAGGATTAAGCAATATTAATCTTCATATAGCAGGTACTTCTTTCTCATATTTTTATAATTATTGAGATCAGTTTGCCAGCTTAATTTAATTTCCTCTTCTGTAAATCCAGCTTCTATTTGTTCTCTTAACGATTGGTTGCCTACAAGTTTTGTGAAGAAATTATTGAAAAACTTATCCTTTTCATCAAATGCCTGATAAAAGTTTATCAAATATTGTAAGGTGAAGCCTTCATTATAGAGCTTGCTGTCAAACTTTAACCCAAAGCATTCTTCACCCTCAAAGGGCGGGTATTTAGCTCCTTCAGTGCTTGTAGGAATAAAACTATAAGTATAATCATCATTGAGTTTAGGATGACCTATTTGCTGAAATGGTATTGCTGTTCCTCTACCTACGCTGATGACTGTTCCCTCGAATAGACATAAAGACGGATACAAGGCGATGCTCAAGTCGTTTGGTAAGTTAGGAGAAGGTTTTATAGGTAAAGAATAATGCATCCCATGGTTGTAGTGTGCTACCTTAATCACTTCAAGTTGACACTTTAAACTATCATTAAGCCAGCCTTCATTGTTGATCATGCCCGCAAGCTCACCAACAGTTAATCCGTGTAAAATTGGAATAGGATGCATTCCTACAAATGATTGATGTGCTAAATCTAATACAGGACCTTCAATATACATCCCATTTGGGTTAGGTCTGTCAAGTATGATAAGTAGCTTATTATTTTCCGCACATGCCTCCATTACATAATGCATAGTGCTTATGTAGGTATAAAACCTGGCGCCTACATCCTGGATGTCGAAAATTACAATGTCAATATCTGATAATTGATCCTTCGTTGGTTTTTTATTGCTTCCATAAAGCGATATGATTGGAAGTCCGCTCTTTTCATCAATCCCATTTTTCACGATGGCACCAGCATCAGCTTTGCCTCTAAAGCCATGCTCTGGAGCAAATACTTTTTCAATATCCACTCCTAATCTTAAAAGACTATCCACTAAATGGGTCGCCTTAATGGTTGATGTTTGGTTAACAACCAGAGCTACTTTTTTATCTTTCAAAAGTGGTAAATACTGATTGGTTCTCTCAGCTCCTACTATAATTGATTCTCCATCAGTTTGAGAATATCCATCGCAACAAACCGCTGAAAAAAATAGGGGGATAAGAATGATGACTTTAATAATGATATTGTAATTTGCAGACTTAAGCATTTGTCAAAAATAGCAGTTATTCTTGAATCTACCTGATTTTATAGCAAAGCGTACAATTAATGCCAAAGGTGGTGCTTTCTCAGGAAGCATCTACCGGATTGCTATTAGTAGTGTAGCCATAGGCCTTGCTATTATGTTGATGTCCATCTTAATTTTAGGTGGTTTCAAGCAGCAAATCGCTGATAAGATATATAGCTTTACAGGTCACCTTCAAGTTTCGAAGTATACTTTAAGTAATTCACTTGAATCATCGCCTACTACTACCAATACTGATTTTTACCATAACTGGCAAGACCTGGATTACATTAAGAGTGTACAGGCTTTTGCTTACAAAGCAGGTTTATTAAAGGCCAATGATGCTGTAGAAGGTGTAATTATAAAAGGAGTCGGTGTTGATTTTGATACAGCAAGTTTCAGTAAAAACATGGTGGAAGGTACGTTTCCTAATTTTACTGAGGATGAATACACAACAGATGTTGTAATAAGTGAGAAATTAGCAAAGCTGCTTCAGATTAAGGTAAAGGATAAGCTTTTGATGTATTTTGTTCAGAATCCTCCGAGGTATAGACAACTTACAATTACTGGAATTTTCCAAACAGGTCTTGAGGAATTTGATGAGCGCATAATCATTGGAGATATGGGAATGATTCAAAGACTAAATGATTGGGAAACTGATCAGGTAGGTGGATATGAAATATTCTTGAAACAAGGTACTGACATTGATGAAGCTGAAACTGAAATATTTGATAAAGTAAACTCTGATCAATTCGTTAATAACTCGAAGCAAAAATATAACCAGTACTTTGAGTGGTTGGATCTCCTTAATCAGAATGTTAGAGTATTTTTAGGCTTGATATTATTTGTAGCCTGCTTTAATATGGCTGCTGTTTTATTTATATTAATAATGGAACGCACTAACATGATTGGCTTATTGAAAGCAGTAGGTGCCGATAATGGGCTCATTCGAAGAATTTTCTATTTTAGTGGTATTAGGTTAACACTGAAAGGGCTTCTCTATGGTAATGTTTTAGCGTTAGGCTTGGCAGCATTACAATATCACTTTCAAATTATACCATTAGATGCTGAGAATTACTATATGAGTTATGTGCCAATCTTGTGGGATGTCAAATCGATTTTGTTGATAAATTTAGCTGTATTGCTCCTGGTAGGTGTAGCTTTAACCTTGCCAACATTTTTAGTGACAAGATTAAAGCCGATAAAAGCTATCAGATTCGATTAATCTTTTTTGACCATAGTTGATGATGCTTGTGCTGTTGGGAATATGAGTACATCAGCCAAATTAACGTGAGCTGGTCTTGTCGCCATATAGTGGATTAGGTCAGCAATATCTTCAGCCTGAAGTGCATCAAATTGTTCATATACTTTTTTTGATCTTTCCTCATCTCCTTTAAAGCGTACTAATGAAAACTCCGTTTCTACCAGTCCGGGAGCAACCTGAGATACTTTTATATTATGTTTATTGAGGTCTAATCTCATAGAACTGTTAATGGCATCTACGGCATGTTTTGAGGCGCAATAAACATTGCCATTTGGATATGTTTCTTTTCCTGCCACAGAGCCAATGTTAATGATGTGTCCACTTTTTCGCTGAACCATCTGCTGAATAATTGGCTGACTAACATAGAGCAATCCTTTTACATTAATATCAATCATATTATTCCAGTCGTCCATATCGGCATCTTCAAAAGAGGCAAGACCATGAGCGTTTCCGGCATTATTTATTAGTAAATCCACTTGCTCAAATTCAGGAGGAAGAGATTGTATAGCTTTAATAACATCTGCTTGATTGCGAACATCGAACGTCAGCGTATAAATGTCAGTATGATCTTTTAATGCTTCCTTTAATTCATCGAGGCGTTCTTGTCGTCTTCCGGTTGCAATAATTCTAAAATTGTTTTTACCTAATAAAAGAGCCGTAGCTTGCCCTATACCTGATGTTGCTCCTGTTATAAATGCTGTCTTTTTCATTTCTGTTCTTTACTTTATGGCAGAGGTAAACCTGTTTTTCCCCTGCATATCTTTAATGAGTGTAATGTTTTTATACTTGTACTTTGTTAGAAGCTGTACCACTTCATCCCCAAATTGTTCATTAATTTCAAAATAAAGCTTACCGCCAACATTAAGTTTGTCATATGCTTTCTCTGCTATAACTCTATAAAAAAGTAAGGGGTCATCATCTTCTACAAATAATGCTAATGCCGGATCGTGCTCAAGAACTTTGGTATCCATTGTTTTTCGTTCAGAATTAGTGACATAAGGGGGGTTGCTAACGATGATGTCTGAATGAGCAAGATAATCGCTCTCTGAGTTTAAAATATCATCTTCAATAAACTCAACTTCTACATTGTTTAATTGGGCATTCCGTTTGGCTGTTGCCAGAGCCGCATGGCTAATATCAATTCCTAGAACATTATTCTCAGGCAATTCTTTTTTAAGGGTAATCGGTATGATTCCTGAGCCAGTACCTATATCAACTATTTTACCTTCTTTTAGACTTTTATCAGCGGTAATTATTAAGTGGATTAATTCTTCAGTCTCGGGTCTGGGTATCAGTACATTTTTATTTACAAGAAACTTGCGTCCATAAAACTCTGTATGACCTAATATGTGCTGAACCGGCTCTTTGTTAAGTAATCTTTCAATAATTTGATCTAGTCCATCTGCCTTATTTTTATAGTCAGGCACTTCTTTGTCAATAAGAACATCTGTTCTGGAAGAATGAAATAATTCATCCAAAATTATGTAGGTGATGCTATTAGCTTCTTCTTTTGATTCGACTGTTTTAAGCTTTTCTGAAATATGAATAAAAAGTTCTTTCGAACGCATACTTAGTTGTTTTCTGAAGACTAATTAAAATTAAGTATTTTTGCGGGCATGCATAAACTTGATGAGAAATTTATGTCAAGAGCTATTGAGTTAGCTCTTCTAGGTAAGGCCACAACCAGCCCTAATCCTGTGGTCGGCTGCGTAATTACCAGAGATGACCTTATTATAGGTGAAGGTTGGCATCGGCAGTCAGGCTTACCACATGCTGAAGTAAATGCTGTTAATTCGGTTAAAAACCAAGACCTTTTAAAAGACGCAACAGTCTATGTCACTTTGGAACCTTGTGCACATTATGGGAAAACCCCGCCATGTGCAGATTTACTAGTTGAGAAACAAGTAAAAAAGGTAGTGATAGGTTGTACAGACCCTAACCCTCTGGTTGCAGGCAAAGGTATTGCTAAACTTGAGGAAGCAGGGATACAAGTGGTGCTTAATTGTTTAAAGGATAGATGTTTATCTATAAATGAAGGTTTCTTTCACTCAATTAAGTATGCACAACCTTATGTTATATTAAAATGGGCGCAAACTGCTGATGGTTATGTGGCAAGAGAAAATTTTGATTCAAAATGGATTAGCAGTACACAATCGAGGCAAATAGTGCATAAATGGAGAAGTGAGGTAGACGCTATTTTGGTAGGGAAGAATACTGCTCATTATGACAACCCATCACTGACAACGCGTGCCTGGTCCGGTAAAAATCCATTAAGGGTAATAGTTGATCATAAATTGGCATTAAATAGCGACTTGCATATTTTTGATAATTCTGTGCCGACAGTAATTTACAATTTACTTGAGAACAAAGAGATTGGAACAGTAAAGTATGTGAAGCTAGAAGAGAAAGAATTCTTTCATCATTTATTAGCTGATTTAGATAAAAGGAACATTAGAACATTGTTTGTGGAGGGTGGCGCGAGTACGCTCAAGCATTTTATTGACAAAGACTTATGGAATGAAGCTAGAGTTTTTACCTCACAAACTACTTTTGATGGTGGTGTAAAAGCACCTCAACTTAATGATAGGTTACTCGTTGGATCACAACAAATTGAAACAGATATTTTAAACTACTTCAAAAAGATAGAATAATGGCAGAAAGCTTATTAGTAGATAGAACAGCACCGAAAGAAGAAATATACAAATCATTGATACCTCAGATAAAGGCTTTGACAACGGGAGAGGATGATGTGACAGCCAATCTGGCCAATATTGCAGCTGCATTAAAAGAAGGATTAGGGTTCTTTTGGGTTGGTTTTTATTTGGTAAAGGGAGATCAGTTGGTGCTTGGACCATTCCAGGGGCCAATTGCCTGTACGCGAATAGCGAAAGGAAAAGGCGTTTGTGGAACAGTTTGGCAAGAAGGTAAAACTTTAATAGTTCCAGATGTTGAAGCTTTTCCTGGCCATATAGCGTGCAGTTCTGCTTCTAAATCTGAAATAGTATTGCCCGCCTTCAAAAACAATGAAGTAGCTCTTGTATTGGATGTTGATAGTGATGAACTCAATTCTTTCAATCAGACTGATCAAAAACACCTAGAGGAGCTGATGCTTCATATACAAAGTTTTCTCTAGTCAGACTCTTCCATAGGTACAAATTAAAATAAGAATAATTCAAAAAATAGTTTGATTATTCACATTTTTAGTATATTTTTGGTTGTTAGATGATTGAGAATTAGAAACTTAACCGTATGCAAGCAAAGTTTACCAGAAGTATACTTTTTAGTCTTTTTTTTCTACTGACTGTTTCAAATGTTTACAGTCAGAGAGTAGAAATTGATAGGATATTTTTCAAAAATGCCAAAGTTCATGTGCAGTACAAACTGCATGATGATAAAAAAGATAGAAGTTATCAAATACAACTATATGGTTCTAAGGACAATTACATCTCTCCTTTAAAGGAAACAACAGGCGATGTAGGTGTTGAAATTTACGCGGGTGATAGCAAAGAAATTATTTGGGATCCTTTTGCTGAATATGGTGATGACTTCAATGAAGAAATCGCTTTGGAAATTCGAGGCCGAGTTTACATTCCTTTCGTAAAACTAGATGATTTTAATTACACCAGCCTCAAACGAGGTAAACTCTATGATTTAACCTGGACTGGTGGTAGTTCAAGCAATATCCTCAATATTGAATTATATAAAGGTGATAATAAAGTTGCCTTATTTTCCAATATTGCTAATGTCGGGGAATATGACCTGATCATACCAAAAGATGTTCAGCCTGGAAAAGGGTATAGATTACGCATATCTGATAAAAGCAATAAAGACGACATCGTCTTCTCAGATGAATTCAAGGTGAAAAGAAAGTATCCTCTTGCATTGCAAATAGGAGCAGGTGCTGTTGTAGCAGGTGGTATTTATTTTCTAATTACACAACTAGGTGGCGATGAGGCTGGCCCTGCAAATAATGATATTGAAGGCGCTCCGCAAACTCCTCAATCTGAAGATTAATTTAATTATGAGAAATATTTTACTAATCATATTATTTGTTTTCCCATTTATAACCCAAGCTCAGCTTGAGGGTGGCTTCGTTGATAATAACGATAAGGACAAAATATCCAGATTGTACTTTGATGAAGCTACACCTAGTAAGGATTTACCAATATCAGATATGGTGAATTTTGAAAAGGGTTTTTATACCTATTCTAATGGTATAATGGGCTACTATAATGTAGAAACTGAAGAATATAAAGAGTTTGATGACTATGGTCATCAAATAGCTAAGTTTGCGGCAACCTATAACAGATTTGCTCTTGTTAATTTCTACAATGGTGCAGGAGACTTTAAAGAATCTGCCATTTTTGATATGGTGGAAGGTTCCGTTGTTACACCTTTTGATTTGGAGTTATTTGATATTTACGCGGTTGAATCTTCATTTTATTTTGTGGTAAAGTCTGAAGGTATCAAACGCTTGGCACATGCATCAGATATAAGGGAAGCTCCCAAAGTTATTTCAGAAAATAGAGTTGTTGAAAATTTTAAGATTGAGGTAAATAGTAAAGGAATTGCCTGGATGAGTTTGTGGGACACTGACTCTAAAAACTGTGTACTATACAATATTCAGCCAGGTGAACCACAAAAATTAAATAATTTTGCTCAAACGCCTGATAGTACTTTTGCTTACGCGCAAAATTTAATTTTATTCAGTGAGAGTGGTAAAATTATAGCTGCTAACACCTCAGGTAACAAAGAAGAAATTAAGGATGTTGAAAGCTTCGGGTTTAAGTTTTTTAAATTAGGAGATAAACAGTTTGGGTTCTGGTCCAGTGATAATATTGATCCTACAAAAGCCTCTAAAAAGGACGTTTATTTCGTTGATTTTTCAAGTGGTAATCCTAAACCATATAGTCTTAATGAAATAGTTGAAAATTCTGCATTTTCAGATGATGTGACTAATATACTTCAGCCAAGTGATGATTTTGTCACCATAACCAATTTAGATGGTGATGAATACCAAACTGTAATATTTGATACTGAAAGATCTTTTTTAAACAAAGGTGAGAAGCTGATTACAAGGTATCCTGCTAACAGCGCCAAAGTATTTGGTGAAAAATATTTAGGGATACATTTTGAAGTAAACGATGGCTCGAGGGCCGAGGGCTCGCTGTTTTACTATAATCTGGCAGAAAAATCTAAGCTGGCATTTGATAGATTTCCATCTTATGACCCACAGGGGTTTGCTTTTGAACCTGAATTTGGATCAACCTCCAGCGGTAATTATGTAGTTTTTAATAGTGAACAAAATGGCTTCGAGTTAAATGTTCTTTCCACAAAAACCCAATCAGGTTATTTAATAGCTGAAGAAATAACTAATGATGACGCGGCCAAAACTGCTTTAAACGAGTTGAACGTTGAGAAGGTGTTAGAGGAGTATTCCACCTATCCTAGAAAACTCACTTCAATAAATGGTTCTCTATATTTTATGGCTCATGTGGCTTCGGGAACTTTTCAAAACTCAAATTTTCTTTATAAGCTAAATTTGAAACCAACAAATATTAGTATTTCAGCAAATACCGTTAACGAAGATATTAACTCACTTACTAATGTAGCTACAATTTCTAATGCAGATGCTGACGACAATAGTGACTTTACTTATGGATTGGTAAGCGGCACAGGAAGTGCAAATAATAACTTATTCAGCATATCTGGTAATACTTTAAGAACTAGTGGTGGTTTTGATTTTGAGAGTAAGAAGGAATTATCTATCCGTTTAGGTGTTGTTGATCCTCATGGTTTAACCTATACAAAGGCATTTACAATAAATGTAGCTGATGCAAATGATGCACCAACAGGTATAAGTTTAAGTAGTGATAAAATTGGAGAAAATGCTTCCATTGGTGATAAAATTGCAGATATCACTACTGAAGATCAGGATTCTGGAGATACTTTTATTTATTCTTTGGTGGATGACGCAGGGGGAGCATTCGCTATTAACAATAGTGAATTATTAACTAATGCTACTTATGATAATTCTGTTCAATCAGAGTATACCATTACCATCCAAACTCAGGATGCCGCTGGTGCAACTTTTCAAGATAACTTTACTATCGGTATCACTGATTTTAACTTAACACCAACTGATATTGTACTTAGTAGCTCCACCATAGCAGAAAACGCTGATTCTGCCACAGTTGTTGGTGAGATATCTACCGTTGATCCTGATGCTGATGATACCAACTTTAACTATGCGTTAGTGGATGGTACTGGTGGAGAAAATAATAGCGATTTTACTATTGATGATTCTACAAACCCTCCATTACTCAAATCTGCCAAAGTTTTTGATTTCGAAACCGTAAATGAATTAAGCATAAGGCTGAGAACGACAGACCCTAAAGGAGCAAACTTCGTGAAGGAGATTGTTATCAACGTAACTGATGCGAATGATGCACCTGATAGTCTAACAATTGATAATGATTCAATTAGCGAAAATCAAGCACAAAATACGGTCGTAGGAACGGTTTCTACAGTTGATGTGGATGAGAATGATACATTCAGTTACAGCCTTGTAGCCGGAACTGGGGATGAAGACAATGCATCTTTTACAATTAACCCATCAACCGGAGAAATTGTACAGGCAACAGATGGTTTCGATTTTGAAAGTAAATCAACGTATTCTATTAGAGTTGAATCACAAGATAGTGGAGGAGAAACAGTTCAATCAGTTATTAATATTTATATTAAAGATGAAAATGAGGCACCGAGTGCCATTTCATTGTCCAGTTTCGATGTAGAAGAGAATAGCGCTAATGCTACGATAGGAGAAGTTTCTGTTGAGGATCCTGATGCTGGCGATACTTATTCACTCTCTTTGCCAGATACCCTTAATAATAGCTACTTTGAAATTGTTACCGGAGGTGTAATTGGTTTAAATGGAGCTTTAAATTTTGAAGATAATAGTTTACCGAATCCTCTATCATTATATGTGAGGGCAACTGATGCTGGAGGTAAATCCAGCGGTCAGGATTTCTCAATTAATGTACTTGACATAAATGATACTCCTGATTCATTGGTGCTAAGTCTATCAACTCCAGAATTTGGACCAAAGGAGGCCAATGAAAAAATAAGCAGAATCTTCATTGGAGATGATGAACTATCTTCAACACTAGCAACAGTTTATAGTTCTGAAGGGTATTTATTAACAGTACCAGTTGGAGCTGGTAGTGATGTCTTTGCTGTCACTTATGATCCTAATGGGCAAGTTTTCAATTTAGTGGCTGGCGATTCTCCTATCACCTTTGATACAGGAAACCCTGATAACAATAATTTCACTTTTACCCTGAGACTTGAGGACTCTAATCATTCGTCAAATGAGACGAAAATATTTCAAAGAGAATTCACACTTTCTGTAGTCGATCCTAACGCACCTTTAGCACCAACTGAGATTGATTTATCAAACAATACCTTAAGTGAAAATATTGAAGAAAACTCTAATGGAAGAATAGTAGGAGATTTATCAACAGTTGATGAAAATGAAGAAGATACACATACTTATGCTTTGATTCCCGATGAAAGTAAGAATGATAGCATTTATGATAATAATAGTTTTGAGATCATTAATCCATCATCCGGCCTATATCAGTTGAAATTTAAAGAGGAAGTAAGCTTATCATACAATAGTGATTCTGTTTACTACGCCTATATAGAAACCACTGATAACACTGGATTATCTACAGCTCAACTGTTTCAAATAAATATTACGCAGTACATTGATAATGATGCACCTGAAATAACAGCAGATAATTTTACCCAGAATGTAGTTTCTAATGGCGAGGAAAGAATATTTGATTTAGGTATTGATGATTGGGAAATTGATAAAGTTGAATTTAGAAAGGCATCAGTTACTTCGAATTCTTTCACAAGTCCGCAAGAAATCAGTTTAAATACATCCACTAATACCTATCAGTTATCAATAGCTGCTAGTGATTATGATGAGTTTGGTGCTAAATTTCAAGTGATTGCTTCAGACATGTCTGGCAATGTGGATAGCTCGGAGATTTACTATGTCTATAGGGATTTACCAGTAGGTAATATGTATTCACCATTGCCAACTGAATTTATAGGACAGGGTAAGACTACAGCAGATTATCGAATGTTCTCCCTGCCTTATAAAGTGGAAAATGTAGATATTCAGAACTTTATGGAACAGCAATTAGGTGTTGCCTATAGCTTGGAGAATTTCAGAATTTTCAGCTACAATACTGCAACTGGTGATTATCAGAATACTGTGAGTCTTACCAATTTTCAGGAAGGTAAGGCTTACTGGTTTACTACCACCCAAGAAGCACCAGAAATTACATTTGGGCAGGGTAACCTTTTTAAATATAAAGCTGAAGGACAAGCAGGGGGGCAGTTTGTATGGAATCTAAAACAGGGATGGAATCAAATAGGCAATCCTTATCCTATTGCACTCGATTGGGAAGCTATTATTGCGGGGACTGATGTAGGAGCACTTTATGTTTATGGTGAAGGTGGCTATACTAATTCAAGTACTTTACCAGTTTATGGAGGAGGATTCGTTTTGGTCAATGAAGATATTGAGTTAACTGCCTCTATTAATACAGGAAGTTCACAGCGTAAACAAGAAACCCCTTTCGACTGGAAACTGAATTTATTCGCCTCACAAAATGAGTTGAAAGCAAGAGGTGCTGTTGGAATGCATCAATCGGCTGAGGTTGGGTTAGATAAATTTGATTTGGCTAATCCACCAAGATTTGAGAAATACCTGGAGATCGACTTTAACAAGACTGATCGCTTCTACAATAATTATAATCAGGACATAACGGCTCCTTCGGCTCAACATATATGGGAGTTTAATCTTAACAGCCATGACAAGAACAACCCCGTATCTTTAGCTTGGAATAATGAAGGTTTATCGCAAGGTCAGTTGTTCTTGATTGATCTAGAAACACTGAATAAAGTTGATATGGCTACAACTAGTCAGTACTATGCAGAAGACGGAAAAAGATCTTTCAAGATAGTTTACAGTCAGTATGGTGGTGATTTTGATTTGGGAACAATGATGGTTGGTACACCAATACCTAACCCGATGAACAACAATACTTCAATAGCATTTAACATTCCGAAATCTGCTAATCAGTGTAAGGTAAGTGCGGAAATATTGGATGTTAATGGTAAGCTTATCAAGAAAATAGCTGATAATGAACAATTTAGTCAAGGTTTTCATTTATTGAGTTGGGATGGCACAAATATGAATAACACAAAAGTGTCTTCTGCATTGTATTTATACAGAATCTATATACAAGGTGAAGATTCTGGAATATATACTGGTAGAATATTAAAGACGAATTAATAGTAATAAAGAACGTAACATCAGAGTGATGAAAAATATAAATAAATTAGTATCTGTATTAATTATAGTGCTTTTTACAGTATTTACTGTAAGCGGACAAGGTGTTTCTACTAAGACTGCCAGCATTAAAATTGACAATTCCACTCAGTCGGAAGAGGTGGTGGATTTACCAGAGATTGTATGGATAAATCCCAAGCTGGAGTATACCAATAGCGCAGAGAATAAAATTACTTTTAAAGCAAAAGTGAGTTCGGAAAGCGGATTCTCAAAGGTATCTATGATTGCGCTTAGAAAGGAAGATAATGGTAAACTCGGTAGTAAGGATTATTCCATTGAGGAGGGGCAAACAGAATTAAATATCACACAGGATTTTTTCTTGCCAGATGGAGACATCATGTTCAAAATAACAGCAACAAGTGCAAAAGGAGGTACGGTTAGTAGTTCTCGTAATGTACTTGTTGGTATGGACGCTATAAAGGATGCAGTTGCAATAGATAGAAAAGATTATGCTGTAGTTTTTGCCACAGATAAATATGACAACTGGGGAGATTTGGTGAATCCCGTAAATGATGGAAAAACCATAGCTGAAGAACTTAGGAAAAAATATGGTTTCGAAGTAGAGGTAGTTGAAAACCCTACGCAAAATGATGTTTTTGAAAAAATACTGGAATACAATAGAAAGGAATATAAGCCGCAGGATCAGCTGATGATTTTCTTTGCCGGTCACGGCCAGTTCGATGAAGATTTTGGTGAAGGTTATATAGTAGCAAAGAACTCATTAGCTAATGATAAGTCAAAAACCTCTTACATATCTCATGCACGCCTGAGGTCAGTAGTGAATAACATCCCTTGCGAACATATATTTTTAGCGATGGATGTGTGTTTCGGTGGTACTTTTGATCCTAGAATTGCTTCTAGCAGGGCAGCATTTGAGGCAGATGACAGGGAATTGCTGGCTAGAAAGCTTTCCTATAAAACCAGAAGGTATTTAACTTCAGGTGGAAAAGAATATGTTTCTGATGGTGTTCCAGGTGAGCATTCACCTTTTGCTAAGAAGCTTTTAGAAGCCTTGAGAAGTTATGGTGGCTCAGATCGAATTCTTACATTAACAGAGTTATATACTTATCTGGAAAGGTTGAAGCCAACGCCTCGTTCAGGTGAATTCGGTGATAATGAATCATTAAGTGACTTTGTATTTGTTGCTCAGGAATTCTGATTAAAAATTAATATTTGACTAGAAAAGCAGTGGGTAACCGCTGCTTTTTTTATTTTCAATGTTATTTAAGTATTAAATAATAATTGTATTTAACTGACGGTAAGTGAGTTGCTTAAAATTTATTTATTTCACTAATCCCAATTTCTTAACATATCGAAATATTTTATAAATTGATTGAGTTAAGTAACCCATCAAACTACGATACATGGCAGCAGCTAAGAAAGTTAAGAAGATATTCGTATTAGATACTTCAGTTATAATTTACTCTCACGATTCAGTTTTAAATTTTGCGGAGCACGATGTAGCCATTCCAATTACAGTGCTCGAGGAATTGGATCAGTTCAAGAAAGGAAATGACACCAAGAACTTTGAGGCAAGAGAATTCATCAGGTTTATTGATAAACTTGCAAAGGGGCAGTCATTAAGCGATTGGATACCGCTCAATGGAAAGACCAAGGGAAATGTGAAAGTGCTGATGCCAAGTGGAGATCCTTTCGATACGGATAATATTTTTCTGGAAGATATTCCTGACCATAAAATCTTGGGAAGTGCCCTACAGTTACAAAAGGAGGAGAAAAACAGACCTGTTATTCTGGTAACCAAGGATATAAATCTACGGTTAAAAGCCAAGAGCTGTGGCTTGAGTGCTGAGGATTATGAAACAGGAAAGATTAAGGATGTTTCCGACTTACATTCTGGAAAGAAGCAGATTGAAAGCGTTACTACCGAAACGGTTGATGAGCTTTACGACAAATATCATTGTAGTGTAAAGCAGGTATTAGGGAAGCAGAAACCTGTAAATAATACTTTCTTTATTCTTAAAAGTGATAAAAACTCTGCTTTAGGCTTTTATAATGCTGTTACCAATCAGATTGATAAAGTAGAAAAGAGATCCGCTTATGGCATAAAACCAAAAAATGCAGAACAAGCATTTGCTATCCATGCCTTAATGAACCCTGATATAAAACTTATTACTATTCAAGGTGTAGCGGGTACAGGCAAGACCTTAATTGCCTTAGCTTCAGCACTAGAGCAAAGAAAAGAATTCAAACAAATATACCTGGCACGTCCAATTGTTCCACTTTCTAATAAAGATATTGGATACTTACCAGGTGATATTAAGAGCAAGTTGAACCCTTATATGGAGCCGCTTTGGGATAACCTGAAGTTTATTCAGCATCAATATCAGGAGCATGAGCGAGAGTTTTTGAATATTACCGATATGGTCAATAAAGAGAAACTCATGATACAGCCACTTGCCTATATAAGAGGAAGAAGTTTGTCAAATATCTACTTCATTGTAGATGAGGCGCAGAACCTGACTCCTCATGAAGTGAAAACCATTATTACCAGGGCAGGGGAAAACACTAAGATTGTTTTCACAGGAGATATTAACCAGATTGATACGCCTTATCTCGATTCACAATCCAATGGCTTATCCTATTTGATTGATAAGGTGAAAGGACATGAACTCTATGCACACATTACCTTGGAAAAAGGTGAGCGTTCTGAGTTAGCGAACTTAGCAAATGATGTATTGTAGTAAAATTTTTGAGTGATCGCATGACTTGAAGTCATACGATCACTTTAGAATTATATTTATGATTCTGCCAACTTGCTAAGGTCTGCCGAAGCCTCTCTCAGTTTTTCTTGCAAATCGTTTAAATCCATTTTCTCCATGGATTTTGCATCTATAACGGTATTAAGTTGTCCATTAACTAGGCTGAATACTGCCGGTAAATCTTTCTTGGTTTGATACTTTTCCAGCCACTCATCTTTATGCAAAAATTCCATAGGTATATCAATAGTCTCCTTAAAACTTACCCATTCCTGCCTTACCTTAAAGATGCCGTGTGTTAAATCACACAACTTACAAGGGTAGGTAGCAGGGGAAACTATTTTATGTAAAATATCCAGATAGCCATTCCATTTTTTGGAGTTGGCGTTATATACAAAAATCAACTTTGGATCATCCATTACTTATTAATTTAATAGCCGATTTGAATAGCTTATTTTTCCCACCAACCTTTACTGTTGATATTGTCACCACCTATTCTGTTTACTGCTTCCTGGTAGTTTTCCGCATTAGTAGCTTGCTCAGATTCAGGGTATAGATACCTTACCGGATACAGACCGTTATTAACAGCATCTGGCCCTGCCTTAATTTGAGGAATAGCTGTTCTACGAATATTAAACCATGCTTCATGGCCAATATTGATGAGGCTTAACCATTTTTGGGTCATGATTTTTGTAAGATCATGGGTTCCGTCTAAGGTTATGGCTTCTCTGCTGAAATAATCAGCCGGTACATCAACACCATAATATTCGAAACTTGCTCTTACACCTGCTTCATAATATTGCTGTACACTTCCTGAGGTAATAAAGCCTTTTTGACGGGCTTCTGCCAAAGCAAATTGTACTTCAGCATATTGCATAAATTGAGCATCCACTCCATCAGGAACATCCCTAAAAATTGCACCGAAAACGGAAAGATCATCTATACCTAACCCCTGGCTTGAAACGGTCTCATTAGTTTGTCCATTTTGTATTCCTCTATAATAGACGGTGTCATTAGCAAGACCATTTGCAACGGGTTTGTATAGAACACTTACACGTGGATCATTCCATAGTGACAATACTGAGTCTACTGTTTTAGACATTACGTGTTCAACG
Organism: Marivirga atlantica; assembly: GCF_016734805.1. Lineage (GTDB taxonomy): Bacteria > Bacteroidota > Bacteroidia > Cytophagales > Cyclobacteriaceae > Marivirga > Marivirga atlantica. Next base: position 118,043 of record NZ_JAERQG010000004.1, on the reverse strand, counting down.
AGCCCACCCACTGATGATAAATAAAATGGAAATTGATTGGGTGCTGCCGCTAAATAGGGAACCGCTGCATTGTCATCATTCGACTGCATAAGCTTTCCAGCGCTTGCAAGAGTTTCTATTTCAGAATAGTCAGAAAGGCGTTTGCTTATCCTCAAAAGAAAGCGCAAACGCAAGGAGTTTGCAAAGCGTACCCACTTATCCAGGTCATTATTAAACATCACATCTCCTCTAATACTCTGATTGGTATTTTCCAGAATTTCCGAGGCCTTCTTTAGTCTTACCAGAATACCATTCTCGCTATCAGTATAAATACTTTCCTGGCTGTCGTATTTTGGTTTATCAATACCCTCAGCCAACTTATGTGACTCGCTGTATGGCACATCATTCCAAAGATCAGTAAGTTGTGAATAAAAGAAGCAGCTCATAATTTCACCCACGGCCTGATAAGCCTCATTGCTTCCCGGAGCATTTTTCATTGACTCAACATCTGTAAGTAGGCCATTTAACGTTTCCCAATAGGTTGAATTTGAGCCGATAATGTATCGGTCCAGAAAACCAAAGTCTATCGCAGCAGCAAAGTGAGCAAAGTAGTTTGCCCGGTCAAATCCCTGATCATATGTGTTCTCATCTATAGCAACAGAGATAATGTTTGACAGTAGAAACTCCGGTTCAACGTTCTCAGGAGCATTCGGATTCTGATTAAGTTCTTCAAAATCATCTGTACAGCCAACAATAAAGCTAAATAGTAGGGCTATACTGAATATGGTTTTATATAATCTCATTTTTTTATCTCTTAAAATTGCGTTTTAATACTAAAGCCAAAGCTTCTTGTGGAAGGGTAAGACATGTCATCTACACCATAAACAATAGCTCTGCCTTGCGAGGCATTTAGTTCCGGATCAACATGCGGATTCTCTGTAATTAATAACAAGTTGTTGCCAATGAAACCTAAGCGAATATTCTGGAAACCAATCCGCTTACTAAAAGCTTTGTTAAGTGTATAATAAAGGCTCAGTTGCCTCAATTTAATATAAGAAGCATCATATAGTGAGCTTTCCTCATTTCCTCGGGAATAAAACTGGTTATTATAGTTGTAGGCAGAAATATTCGTGGTGTTTTCAACATAGTTTGGAGACTCTTCAGTACCAATATTAACCACACCATCGCCAACAATTCCGTTTTCTCGCCCTACAAGTGTTTCTTTCAAAACACCGGAAGTACTACCCAGGGCTTTTGTTCTTGAAGCGAATACACCGCCTTTTCTCCAATCTATCAAAGCGCTGAGAATGATTCCTTTATAATTAAATTCATTATTAAGACCCATCGAAAAGTTAGGATTGTAATTGCCGAGAAGTCTTAAGTTAGGGTCTGTTACAGGAAGGCCATTTTGATCGTAAACTATTCGTCCATCAACTTTTTTGAACCCTGTACCATACATATCGCCAACTCTTCCACCTTCTTTAGCTATATAGAAAATAGAGTTTGCTCCACCAGATCCACCAAAGAAATCTGCTCTTCCGGTAATAAATTGTTCTACACCTTCAGGAAGTTCAATAACAGTACTTCTATAGGTTGAATAATTTGTGCTTACTTTCCATTTAAAGCTTGGTTTATCTATTACCAAAGCACTTAATGAAGCTTCAAGGCCTCTGGTTCTTACTTTGCCACCATTTTCAAGTTTATTTGAATAGCCAGTAGTAAGTGAAATAGGACGGGCTATAATTTGATCTATACTTGTGTTTTCATATATACCCAAATCTGCCTGCAATCTGTTATTTAAGAACCAAAGTTCAACACCTGCTTCATAAGCATTAAGCCTTTCAGGTTTCAGGTTGCTATTTTTGAGTGTGTTCTGGTTAGTTACCCTTAAATATTCACCATAATTTTGGTTGAAGGTATAAGTGTTTCTTAGTTGATAAGGATCTGTATCATTACCGGCACTGGCAGCGCTTAATCTGAGCTTTAAATAGTTGATACTTTCGGGAAGCTCAAACATATTAGTAAGTATGTAGCTTAGACCTGCAGAATAATAGGCAAATGAATTGTTTTCCTGTGGTAATGTACTACTCCAGTCATTTCTCAAGGTAAAATCGAAGTAGAGCGCATTTCTGAAAGCAACATTTCCGATTCCATATACACTGTTAATTCGTTTTTCAAAAAGCTCATTATTCCCTACTAGTGGTGCTTTGGAATTAGCTAATGTATAAATGTTAGGTAATGAAAGTTGCGAGGCTTCTGTGTACTTATACGCTATGCTTTGATTGAACCTGTTAGAACCAACGGAAACGCCATATTTGAAATCTTCATTCAGTCTGTCATTATAGGATAGGAGAAAATCAGTGTTAATTTCTTTATAAACTACATTGTCTTCTCTGTAACTACCTGTAGGATTTGCATTTGTGCTGAGCGCTCTTTTAAATGCACGTCTATCATTATAAATGTCAACTCCGGTTCTTACACTAAGGCTAAGTTTCTCTGTGAAATCATAATTAGCCGAAGCATTTCCCAACACTCTGTCTTTATTGAAACTATTAGTATTTTCATAAAGCGTGAAATATGGATTGTTTACCCAGGCATAATTATAATTGAATTGTTCTCGTCCTTCCTGACCTGCTTGCCAGTAATCTTTAAGCGACTCAATATTTGTCTGACGTTGCAACCAATTAAAGCCATACATCACATTTTCATAGCCATAGCCCAGGTTTGGTCTATTGCTACTACGGCTATTTATATAGTTTACAAAACTATTCACACTAAGCTTATTTGTTAATCGCTGGTCAAGACTAATGGCAAGTCCATCTCTTGATAGGTCGGTGTTAGGTAGGATGCCTTCGTTTCTTAAGTTGCTATAAGCTAGCCTGATTTTACCGTTGTCGCCACTAGAGTTTACAGCTATGTTGTGTTGAGAGGTAACACCTGTTTCAAAGAAATTACGGATGTTATCCGGCCTGGCCACCCAAGGTGTTGGTTCTATAGGTGCAAGTGATCCATCTGGCAACCTTCTGGCAATCACATCACCACCTCTTACAGGATTTCCGTTTGCATCGGTAGATGGTCCATCAAACTGACTAATAAGTGATCCATCTAATTTAGGGCCATAGCTAAATATACCCGGGGTACCGTCAAGTGCACCTAAGCCGGTATTAAAACTAAAATCACCAATACCACCTCCATATTCATTCTGATATTCAGGTAAGGTGAGTAAGGTTTCAAAAGTAATGGCGCTGCTGGTTGTAACACCAATTCCCTGTTGTTTAGTGCCTCTTTTAGTAGTGATTAAAACTACGCCATTGGCTGCTCTTGATCCGTATAAGGCAGCTGATCCTGCACCTTTTAATATAGAGATCGATTCAATATCATCAGGATTTATTTCTGCTCCACCATTCCCATAGTCAACTTCCTGTAATGAGCCATTATTAACCAGGTCACTTGTGATCTGTTCGTTACTAATAGGTACACCATCTACTACAAAAAGAGGTTGGTTGGTGCCTGTAAGTGAGTTTTCACCACGAATGATAATACGTGAAGAAGAGCCTACTCCAGACGATCCGTTAGTTATTTGTACACCAGCAACCTGACCTGCCAAACTATTTACCATATTGGTCATAGGCACATCCGTTAATTGTCTTTTATCAATTTCTGCTATAGAAGATGCAAGTGACTGTTTTTCTCTTTCAATACCTAGCGCAGTAACAACCACTTCATCAAGGTTCATGAGGTCAGTCTCTAAAATTATATTGTCAGGAACTCTGCCATCATTTATTGCTATTTCCTTTTTTACATAGCCTACCGATTGTACAACTAATGTAAAATCTTTAGCGGTAGTTTTGAGCTGAAAACTTCCATCTGCCGCGCTTACAGCATAGTTATTGGTGCCTTTTTCATTGATGGTAGCACCGGGTATACCGCCACCATTGGTATCGGTAACAGTTGCCTTATAGCTATTTTGATTTTGTGCCTGTACCTGCCAGAGGCTAATGGTTAAGCAAATAATCAGTAGGTAGATTTTTTTCATCTTTTATTTGTTAGTGGTTGTTTTTTCTTGTTGTTCTTTCATATCGTAATGCTTGGTAAAGAATTCATCGCACCATAGGCAGACGTTTTTCAATTCTTTGGCTCGCTGGCGGGCATAAGCTTCGGATATCCCGATTGATTCACCGATTTGATAAATATTGCCGGCATTTAGTTTTTTCATAACCTCATGTTTGCTCATGCGCTCAACAATATCAGCTACCTTCTCTTTTCTTGCATCACCCATTGGTGTCACTGTTCCCGGGCAACATGGATTAACTTTCCATAGCTGGATGGAAAGTTCCTGTGTAATGTCATCATTCTTTTTGTCGATGAAACCTATGGCGCCTGAGTGAATGGCGCAAAAGTTATGCGTGCCATCTTTTTTCCATATATCATGCTCCAGTGCTCTTCCCCTTGCCCAGTTTCCTCCAAGCCACATATCTTCAGTAGCTCCGAAAAAACCGTAGGTAAGCTGAGGCGCTTCAATCTTTGTATTGTCAGATCTTTTAGTTTTTGGCTGGCCTTCTCTTAGTTTTACTCTCTGGCTTTCAAATAATGCTGCTAAAACTTCTTTTCTTTCGCCCTGCTTTTTATGATACCTGTCTATACTGGCTATAGAAAAATGATCAACGCCTAAATGGATAAGCTCTCCTAATATTTTAGGGTTTAGTAAATCACCATTAAACTGCAGTGCTACCTGTAATTTGCCATCATACTTTTTCTCAACAGCTTCCAGAATAGCATAAAGTATCTTTTTCTCTGCAAGCGGTTCACCGCCACTCAGAATAAGCTTATTGAGGTTATCCGGTAAATTATTCACAATTGCCAGGCATTCTTCCTCCGATATTCTTGTGCCTTTGGGGCCAGAACTGTTATAACAGTGGATGCATTGGTCATTGCACAATTGCGTAAAGGCCCAGTAGATTTGATCGTAGTTATTGAAGTTTGGTTTTTCCATCATATCAATATTCAGTGATTATTAGAATGCTCCTTTCAACAAGTGCCTTGCGTTCGTTCAGGGAAAGTTGAAGTGGCAACTGAGCAACCCCTAAGATTCTTCTCAGCATTTCCACAGCCATGAATTTCATCATGAGCATATCATTAAGGGGGGCGTCTTTTTTATAAATGTTGATGGCTTTTTGAATGAACTCTTTGGGTTGTTCTGCCATGTATAAATGAGCCAAACAAACACCTAATTCAAATTCAGCAGGCCCAAAAAAGCAGAATTCAGGATCAATAATTTTAATTCCATTTGCTGTTTTTAACCAACTGCCCGGAAAATAATCACCATGTAACAGTTGTGCCCCATCTTCAAGGTATTGCTGCCCAAGTGACTTTACTGCTTCTTTTAACTTGCTATTATTAGTTGCCAGGTTTGATACTTCAGCTAAACCGGGCATGATGTCATCGAGGTTTAGCCCGTTATCCTTTTCGAAAGGCAGCACGAATATATGCTCATGGTTGAGTGCGCGCATTTCCCTATTGGTTATAGTTTCTTTGCAGTTCTGCTTATTGAAGTTTTTATGCAAGTGCGCTATAAAGGCAATCAGTTCTTCGAGTTCATTTTCTTTTAACTGAACATCCTTTTTGTATAAAGCAGTATAGTCACTCCCTTCACCAAGGTCTTCCATCATCATGATATGAGATTCACGATCCAGTTGAAGTACGCTAGGTGTTCTATCTCTTAGGAAAGCATCATCCTTTATGAAATCATAAAACCTGGCTTCTTCCAATACCCTTTGTTCAGGGGCAGCTATTTGCGGATATTTTTCAACAAAATCTCTACTTTGCTTTAGTATAAAACTTTTGCCGCTGTTTAATTTACACCTTAGAGTGAAGTTCATGTTGCCTTCTCCTGGTACTTCTAATACTGTCACTTCTTCATCCGAAGAAATCCAGTTGTTCGACTTTAAGAAATTATTTATGAGTTCAGTGTCTTTCTGTAGGTGCATATTTATTTGGTTAAAGATTCAATTAATGCCTGATGATACCCATCTGCCACATCAAAGCAGTATTTCACTTTGTAAAGGCCTTCATCGCCACAAAGCAGGTAATTCTTGAATTGCTGATTAGGATTTTCAGGTATCTGGTCATTGAGGTGTAGTTCAAGTTTGGCTGATAGCATTTCACTTTTTATAAGCTCAGGAGCAATGAGGTAATGACTCGCCAACACATCGAATGGATTAAAGCCTTGAGCGCCCTGTTCAAGCCACTGGTTCAGCCACGCCTCTGAGTGATTTGCCAGCCACTGGTTGGCTGAATCACTCTTTGCAAGTTTTTGTAAATCTTCATCAGTAATCCACACTTTGCTACTTATTTCAAAAGGGCAGAGTGTTACAGGAATGCCTGCCTGAAACATTACTTCAAAAGCCAGATTATCTAAATCGAAATTGAGATCAGGAGCTCTGTTGCCTTTTGAACCTATGTTGAAATAATCGGTTGGCTTTCTTCTTCCTGCCACAAGAACCACTTCCTCAATATTTTTGGCAAGCTCAGGATTCTTTAGTAGCACTATGGCTACGTTAGTCGCAGGACCAATGGCTAAAATTTTAAGCCTGTTATTTTTAAGCTTTTCGGCCAGAGCGAGAGTGGCTTCGTTATGCTCCACTTTTTGCGGATCAAGCGCAGCCTCTGCTCCTTTAAAATAGGGTATTTCGTAGGTAGCGTATTTATCGCATATATCAGCAGCAATTTCATAAGCATTCTCTATACTGGTATTCCCAAATACAGTACTTATTCCTGATATAGTTATTTGATCATTCTTTAGAAGCTGTAATACTGCGTAGCCATCGTCAACATCGCAATAACCCGGTTTGTGTGTTCTTTTTTTACCAACTGCTAAATCAGTATCTATCCAAATATTTTGTTTTTGTTCATTCATAGTATGCTGTTATAGCTGTTCTGTTTTTTCATTTTTTAAGCCCTCCCAGAAATGTAGTTCACTTTGCACTCCCGTTTGTGGATCATTTATGAACTCATCTCTTGAGTTATAAACCTGAAGTCTTCCTTTCTTCATAAAGCCTATCTGATCACCCATGAGAATAGCTTCTTTTAAATCATGTGTTACAAGCAGAGAAGTGATTTGGAATTTATCTGCCATGTCCTTGAACAAGTGTTGCATTCTTTGACGTGTGCCACTGTCCAGGCTTCCAAAGGGTTCGTCAAGTAAAAGAATTGAAGGGTTGATGATAATGGCTCTGCCAAAAGACACTCGTTGTCGTTGTCCTCCTGATAATTCATGAGGCATCCTTTGCGCTTGCTTCTCCAGTTCAAGAAAGAGAAGCATTTCATTCACTTTTCTGTTGATGTCTGCTTCATTTTCCTTCCTTATTCTTAAGCCAAAAGCAATATTTTCAAACACATTAAGGTGTGGGAAAAGTAAATCCTCCTGATATAGATAGACTATGCCTCTCTTTTCCGGAGAAAGATCAGAAATATCTTTTCCGGCCATTTTAATGCTACCATTGTCAGGCTTTGTTAAACCCGCAATAATTTTAAGCATAGTGGTTTTTCCACAGCCTGATTTACCTAAAATGCTGAGCGTTTTGTTAGCTTCCAGCTGAAGGCTAAGGTCCTTGATAACCTCTTCATTTCCGTAGGATTTGCTTATTTTTTCAATTTCCAGATGCATTAGCTCATTCTGTTAAATACAAATCTTTTGTTTAAGTAAAGTAATATGACAGGAGGCATAATCAGCAGGCAGCTGCTGAGTGCTCCGTAGAAAAAATTGGCCTCTTTTATATAAAGAAATACTTTGATGGTCAATGTTTGCACTTTGCCAAGACCAATGATTGCGGTAAGCCCGTATTCAAACCATGAGATAAGGAAAGTCTGAAAAAAACAGACTAGGAGTAAGCCCTTTGCTAATGGTAGAAGCACTTTTACAAAACTTACAATTTTATTACCACCTAGGGTGGCGACCAGATTTTCTATATTCCTATTTTTCTCGTTCCAAAAACTTCCGAAAAATATTAGGGCATATGGCAGACTTATAATCAGTTGTGCAATTATGACTCCTCCCATATTTCCAAATAGGTTTACTTTCATAAAGAAAAAGCTCAGGCAGGCTCCAAATACTACCGGGCTAAGTATATAAGGGAAATAACTGATTAAAATAAGGCTGTTTTTTTGCTTGTGGTAAGCAACAATTCTACTCAGTATAAAGCCACCAAAAGTAGCAATAGACGCCACTGTAAGCGCAATAAGAATAGAATTCATTAATGCCGTAAAAAGCCCTACCTCTGATTGTGTGATTGCTTTCCAATTATCAAATCCAAAATTAGAAGGAATGATCTGAGGGAACGCCCAACCAGAAGACATAGAAAGCAGCAGAAGGTATATAAAAGGAAATAATACCAGTACAATCAGAATTGTGACAAAAAAGGGTTTCCAGCTTTTAACCATGTATCACTTTATTTTTTTGAGATCTGAAAATGAAAAAAGTAATTAGGCTCACAACTGAAGTATATATGACAGCCATGGTATAACCTTCCGGAATTTTGTTGAGGTCAAACTGTCTTAGCTCCTGTAATATCAATACTGATAACATCTGTGGAGATTCCTGCCCTAAAATAAGTGGGACTTCATAAGCGCCCAGCAGAAATATAAAATAGAGGAGAACAACTGTCTGAGACTTCTTTAGCAAAATTGGTAGGCTAACTTTTAATGTAGCAAGTTTAGGGTTTGCACCTAAAGAGATTGCCACTCTTTCCAGCGCTTCAAGGTTCTCATTCTTATAAAGATTTAGATAGAACAATATGAAAAATGGTGCTAATAGACTGATGAAGGTCAGGATGATACCGAAGGCAAATTGATCGTTTATAAGATCAGGAAAGGAAGCTGCTTCAGTAATGATACCAAGTTGATAACTTAGCCTTGAAAAGAAACCTGTTCGAGCAAATAACTGATATGTAAAGAATGCGGATACAATACCCGGAATAGCCAAGGGCATGTAAAGCATAAAATTGATAAAGGGCTTGTTTAGCGCTTTTTTCAGGTATAAAACAGTAAATAGTGATAAGCCAACGGAAAATATTACCGATACAGCTGCAATAAGCGCGCTATATAGAAAACTATAGCCAAGCTGCGGAGCGGACAATACTGTAAGCCAATACGCTATTGTGAAGCCGTCATTTAATATTCCCACGAGCCCAAAACTGTATAATAGGGCATAAAGGAATGCTATCGCAAATGGCATTATGATGACTCCAAAAAAGAGTAGAATTCCTATGTTACCTCTATTTTTCAATAACATGGGTTCTGAAATCTTCATATAATTTTAACATATACTCAGGGGCTGGCTCCTTGATGGCGTGAGTGCGTAATTCATCAAGAGAAGGGCCATATTGCCGAGTAGTAATCGTTTGGAATTTCTTCTGCCATTCTTCAGGGAGCTTATCCATATCCAATACGGTATTTGCATTCGCACCACCCGGGTCAGCCTTTTTAAGTTGAGCTTCAGGTGATAAGAGGAAATTTATCACTGTTAAGGCTCCGGCAATATTCTTTGCATTATAGGTAATACCCAGATAATTAGAATTTAGGACGGTACCATTTTTCCAAGCATAACCACGTGTAGTTTTGGGGAATAAACCTTGTATCACTTTTTCTTCAATTCCACCTTCGGCAAATCCGTAAGATAATAGGAGCTCGCCTGAGGCAAACATCTGATCCATACGGCTGTGTTCTTTAGGGAATGTGCTTCCTTCTTTCCAGAAATATTGCTTGTTTTCATTGATCCATTGCCAAAGTTGATTCGACAGTGTATCATATTTTTGCTGGTCGAAGCTACCATCCAAACTATTGGGACTTCCGCCAAGCTCAGCCAGAAAGGCCTTAAGAAGTGTCATGCCTGAAAAATCATTTGAAATAGTGAAGGTTCCGGGATTAGCTTTCACGAAAGCTGTAAGCGCTGTAAGATTTTTCGGAGGGTTAGCAACTTTGGCACTATCATACACGAAGGCAAACTGGCTAATACCCCATGGTGCTTCCATGTTATTGATGTTTTGCTGAAAATCAATGCTGATAAATGGATCATCAAAATCGATGTACTCTGCATTAGGAAGCTGTTGAACAAAAGGACCATACAGGCCTTCAATTTTTCTTAATTGGAAAAAGGTTTCACCATTTATCCAAACCATATCAATTTGGCCCTGGTCGCTTGCTGCCTGTTTTTCATTCATAAGCAATTGAACTATTTCAGGCCCCTGACCACTACTGATCTTCAGGTCAATCTTATACTTTTCTTTTAAAGCAGGAATCACATAGTTATTAATATAATTGTTCATAACTGGGCTTCCCTGCCACATCATAAAGTTTACTTCAGTATTTTCTGATGATGCTTCAATTTTCTCCCATGAGGCTTCCTTCCAATTTGTTTGTTGCTTTTCCTCTTTTTGAGAACAGTTTATTAGCGCAACAAGCATGAATGAGAAGAAAAAGCCATTAATAGCCTTTTTCGCTTTCATTTAAGCTGTTTTAAGTAAGTTTAATATTTTTCTACCTGCGGATTAAGCGTAGAAGAATGGTGGTGGACGGAGGGTATAGCCGGCTCTAAAGCCAGAAAGTAGGTGTTTACCTTTTTTGTTATTGAATGAAGGTGTGCTAACTATTAAAATAGATCTTAATACAGATTGTATCGATTTAAGAGCTATTTGCTGGCGTTGAGCTTTAATAAATAGTAGAAGATCATGAAATGTGTTGAAATCACGCTCTTTTGTAGTTTCTAGCACTGTGGCATTTTCACCCAAGTGTTGATTAAGAGCCTGGTAAAGTAAAGGTTGTTGCCACGGTAGTTTTTGAAAACTAGCTTTATCGAAATTTCTTTTATGTATACCAATTAAATAAGCACCACCTCTATAGTTAGGTCCTAAAACAGAATGACCTTGCTGCAAACTTTCAAAAAGCTCATTCCAATTGATGTTATGCCAATTTAAACTGTCATTGCCTATCGCAATTACAGAACTAAATCCTTTTTCATATAAGGCTTCGAAAGCATTGCTTAGCTTCTCACCAAAGTGATTGCCACATTGTAGGTGCTCATCAAAATGATAAAAGCTTTGTTGCGTTTTCTTGAGTTGATTTAAAGCATTTTGAATTAGTAAACTAGCAACAGAGTGATTGAGGTGATTATTTTTTGACCACTGCTTATGATCCGCCTCAGAATTGGCAGTTCTACTAAAAAAAAGTATGGCAGTCTTATTATTCAATTGCTCAGTTTACTAATGGTTGTCTACTTACGATGCTTTTATTGACGCGGATTTTTTATTATTCACTTAATTGAACTTTTTTATCATCTAAATGACTTTAAGGTATAGCTTTTTGTTTTCTAAATAATAGTCAAAACTGATTTTCTTTGTGTGAAAGTAATTCGGATGACATTTTGGTCGTCAAGAAAAAAAATGTTGAACATTGTGTAAGTGATAATGGAAGCTTGTTCAACAAACTTGCAATTTTGAAAAAAATAACCTTTTATTAAAGATAAAAACAATAAGTAAGTGTAATAAGCTTTATCTTTAGGAATCATTAAAACAATAGTACATGCATTCAGCAGAAAGAATCAATACCAATAACTTCTTTCCCGTTTTAAAGAAAAGGGTAGATGAATATTTTAAATCGAATAACATCAATACCTGGGGAAATAGTAGATTATATACAAAGGCAACTATTTTGTTGGTTGCGTTTGCTTCATTGTACACAGCCATAGTTTTTATTTCTATGCCTGCCTGGTTATCAATTGTGCTTTGTGCGCTTTTTGGTTTAAACCTTGCAGCAATCGGTTTCAATGTGATGCATGATGGCGCACATGGGAGCTTCTCAAATAACAAACATGTTAATTATATGATGGGATTAACGCTCAACCTTATGGGTGGCGTTGTTTTCATTTGGAAAAATAAGCACAACAAAAATCACCATTCCTTTACTAACATTGAAGGAATGGATGACGATATCAATATTGGGCCATTTATACGTGTAAGCACACATCAAAAGAAAAGATGGTATCATAAATATCAGCATATTTATGCTTATCCACTTTATGCTACTTCATACTCATTCTGGGTGTTTTTTCAAGATTTCAAAAAGTACTTTACAGGAAAAGTAGCTGATACAGAATTGGCAAAAATGAGTTTTAAGGAGCATTTGATCTTTTGGTTAACAAAGCTGGCTTATATTACCACCTTTTTTATCCTTCCAATTTTAATGAAAGGTCTAATTGCTACGCTTGTAGGCTATTTGGTTGTAACAGCTATTACGGGTTATACCATTGGCGTTGTGTTTCAATTGGCACACGTAGTGGAAGAAACAGATTTCCATGATGTACCTGTTAAAGGTGAGCGAATCATTCCTACTGAATGGGCCATTCACCAAATAAGAACTACAGCTAATTTTGGCACCAAGAGTAAAGTTCTGAATTGGTACACTGGTGGATTGAATTTTCAGGTAGAGCATCACTTATTCCCTAAAATAAGCCATGTGCATTATCCTGCTATCAATAAATTGGTTAAGGAAACCTGTGAGCAATTTAACGTGGCTTATAATGAGTTTCCTACAATGATTGCAGCAATGAAATCACATACCAAGCATTTAAAGATGATAGGTAGTATTGCCTAGAGAGCATCTTATTTAGATATTTGAAGCCCAAATAACGAAAGTTGTTTGGGCTTTTTTGTGGCGAGATATTCAGAAAATTGATGCTATAAGAAGTGTTCTTCCAAACAATAATTTTTTTGTTTGCTTCATTTAATTTCAAGTTTAACATCATCAATAAATAGTTCTATGTCATCCTGAGTTGGGTTAGCAGTAGCACCAATTTGAAAGCGTTCATAATACAAAGGTACTTGAAGCTCAAAATCAATTCCATTTTTAGCAAACTCAGCTCTGAATAAATCCGCATTTGGCATATTCATCCCACTTTCGGAAATAACTTCCTGACCATTTATGTAAAGTTTGTTCATGCCATTATTATCGGATGATAATGCTAACTCCCATACAACATTAACCCATACATTTCTTGGAAAGGCAACTGCTGATTGCACAATAGTTGAGCCTAATATTTTACCTCGTTCAATCGATAAGAAATCATTTTCTTTCATCATCAGCCTAATGCCGGGACATTGATTATCAGGCACCTCAGGATCCCAGCATGAGCAGCACTCCAGGTCAATTAATAATAGGTTTTCAATATTGGCAGTTGATGCGATATAAAAGTTAGCGGTTATTTTTATGGTTGAGCCTTCTGGTGCGCTAAATCCGCCTTTTTCTATATCTGCTTTAGACAAAATATTATTTGAAGCCTCGGCATAAATTCGAAGGGAGCTACTTCCTGCTAGTACAGTTGAACTTTCTAAGTTAATTTCATTATTCCCGTTGTCTGGGTCAACCTGCTGAATGTTGGTCCACCTGCTATCATCATTTGGGAATAATTCGGAAAGCTCATTTCCAGAAGTTTCAAACCCATCTTCAAAGGTGTAGTTCACCTCATCTTCATCCACAGTGGTAGAAGGATCATTCTCTGCGCAAGCTGTGCATAGTAGTGCCAGTATTAATAGTCTTTTCACCATTTCTAAGTTTAATAAAGTATCTATTTCTTTAATAATCTCAACTCTTGAGGACTTGAATTGGGGATTCTCTCAATAATAGCCCGGGCCTCTAAATCCAGCTTGACTGTTACCAAATACCAGGTGACTTTTCCATCAAAAGCTTCATTCAGTTCTTGATTGGCTAATACGGTTAACTGCTTAAAGGTAATGCTTTCATTTTTTGAAAGTGTAGCTATGATAAATTCCTTCACAAGCTCATACTTTCTTTTCGAGATATTCACTCCTTGTTTCCCTTCAGGATGAAGTGTCATGATCTTCTCTTTCATAGCGCTCTGGTTTAATTAATAACAGTATTAAGTAAGCGGTAAATAAACCTATAATTGAAAAAGCAATATCATAAGGATCATAAATATTTTCACCTCCTAAATTATGGATTTTCATTTCCTGAAGGATGACATAAACAGCCGCAAGTAGCGTGGCTATTAAGTATGTTGCATTTGATGGAAAATGAAATAAGAATTTAACCTTAGCTTTTGAGTATAACATAATACCGCAAACAACAAAAGTACCTACAATTGCTTCGGCAAAATTGGGAAATGAATAAAGGAAAATGGTCAAATATTCGTTGTCAAAACTATTGATAATTGACTTTCGAGATGCTTTCAATACCATAAACAAGAATATCACGACAAACTGAATTCGTATTAACTTACGGATATACTGGTCAAGCATTTTTAGAAATAATCTACTAATTATTGTTTATTTAATTTAATGATAAATGCTGATCGGGATACATTATTAACTAGAATTAATTAATTTAGGTACATATGTATAAAAAATACTAGCAGTTTAATATGAAACCTATACACGCTTTTTTTATTTATCTGTGTCTTATTCTACTTTCTTGCCAAGAAGAAGATGGAGTTGAGCCTGATGCAAGAGAACCATTTATTGGTACATATCAAATTGATAATTTGACTGGAAGCATATTTCAAGGTGACTTTTCTGTGTCGAGTAATCCAGAAATCGAAGTGAGTTTAGAGTCTTTATTAGATGAGGATGAAGTCTTTCTAGATATTGAGCCTCTTGCTGAGGCTATTATTGAAGAGTTAACATTTTTTCAGTTTAATACCAGGGATATTATTAGGGCTCAAATAAGTAGGGATGAGCAAATCGCTATCTTAAGTGGTAGCCTTTTTAAACTACAAGATGTTGAGTTTATTACGATTTATACCTCTGCTCTTAATGATAATGATATACTGACCTGTGAGTTGAATTTAAGCGGTGAGTTCAACGAATCTAGTATAAGCTTTGACTATGATTTTCAGATTATTGGACAAAATTTTTCCTACTATGCTGAAGGAACTGCTTCAGGTACTAAAATTGATTAAATAATTAATTAAACTGATTTTTGGGTAGACTTATAGGAATTTAAAAAAGCCAGACAGAGTCTGGCTTTCTCACTAAATAGCTGCTTTAATTTAAAGCAGGGTTGTAGGACATTTGTATGCTGTTACCGGTATTGTCGTATTCAGAATTTCTTTAAAACCTCCTTGTATATCGGTAAAGTCATTCCAGCCTCTTGCTTTTAAAAGGGAAGCTGCTAACATGCTTCTGTAGCCACCTGCGCAATACATGATGAATGGTTTATCTTTTGGGAATTGTGACAGGTGCTCATTGATTTGATTTAAAGGTATATTGACAGCATCTACCACATGCTCTGAATCAAATTCACTCTTTTTACGGATGTCAATGATAAGGGGCTTTTCAGAATATTTGCCGGCAAGTTCTTCAGCATCCATTCTTTTAACTGTTTCAATCTCTTTGCCGGCTCTGCGCCAGCTTTCAAATCCTCCTTTTAGGTAGCCGATGGTATAGTCAAAACCTACACGAGATAACCTGATCATGGCTTCCTCTTCTTTACCTTCATCACACACAAGTAAAAGTTGCTGCTTAATGTCAGGAATCATTTCACCAACCCACATGGCAAAATTGCCATCGAGGCCTATGTTGATGCTATTTGGAATGAAACCTTTGGCGAAATCATTAGCATTCCGAGTATCTAGAACCAAAGCGCCAGTTTCGTTAGCAGCTGCCTCAAAAGCTTCCGAACTTAAAGGAGTTTTTGCGCTGTCCATCACCTTATCCAAACTTTCATAACCTTGAATGTTCATGAGGACATTCTTAGGGAAGTAAGCTGGAGGTGTTGTTAAGCCATCAAGTACTTTATTTATAAATTCCTCTTTACTCATTGGTTGTAGCGCATAGTTGGTGGCTTTTTGGTGACCCAAAGTATCAGTAGTTTCCTTACTCATCATTTTACCACAGGCACTACCTGCACCATGATTCGGGTAAACAATTAATTTATCATCCAGCGGAAGAATTTTATTATGCAATGAATCGTATAAATGACCTGCCAGCTTCTTTTCTGTTAAATCTTCAACCACATGCTGCGCTAAATCAGGACGACCCACATCGCCAATAAATAAAGTGTCACCCGTGATGATGCCATGGTCATTGCCGTTTTCATCAATTAATAAATAAGTAGTGCTTTCCATGGTGTGGCCAGGTGTATGCAATACTTTTATCTTGTAATTACCTAAAGTGAAAAGGTCATTATCGGCAGCTACTATAGCGTTAAAAGCTGGTTTGGCTGTTGGACCATATACGATTTTTGCTCCTGTTTTTTCTGCTAAATCTAAATGACCGCTTACAAAATCAGCATGGAAGTGGGTTTCAAATACATATTTGATTTTGGCCTTGTCTCTTTCGGCTCTGTCTATGTAAGGCTGCACTTCACGAAGCGGATCAAAAATGACTGCTTCTCCATTGTTTTCAACATAGTAGGCGGCATGTGCTAAGCATCCGGTATAAATTTGTTCTATCTTCATCATGGCTCTGAATTTTAATATGTACACTATATTACGTATTGATTTTCAGAGGTTTGTGACTTTTGTTACCTAATTGTGGATGCCATGATAACTCTCAGCTGAAAGACTGATTTTTGTCATTTATTTGGGAGATTTGAGAAACAGAAACAGTTGATTAGTAGTGTGTTGAGAGAATTGTGTTAAGGTTTGGCAGTCTTCTTTCTTCTCATAAGTGGTAAGAATCTACCTTTAGGAAAGCTCTCTACTTTGTCAAAAGTAGTGAAGCCATGATGCTGGTAAAAGGCTTCAGCATGAGGGTCGGCTTCAACTATTATCTCCTTATTGCTATTAACACAATGCTCAATAGTTGCCTCAAGCAGTTTGCCGCCAAAGCCTTTTCCAATATGAGTAGGGAGTAGCCATAGGTGCAGTATTTCATAGTTGTCATTATTTTCTATAAGGGAAGAGAAGCCAATGATGGTATCATCAACCTCAAGCACTAAAACATGCTCATTGATCAGGTTTTCAGTAGTGAGTGTAAGTTCATCATGCCAATGCTGCATCCATGCTTCAGGATAACCCCAGTAAGCCTTAGCCGCTACACTGATAGTGTTTAGTGTAGTTAAATCTTCTTCTTGGGCTATTCTGAAATTCATTTGAGGGCTGTGGTATTATTTATTGAAAGCTTGTTATGAAAGGGGTGAGTAAATGGGGTTTATGTTCTGCTCTTTATTATTATCCTTTCAATTTTTGAATTTCTTTTTAAGTGTCTACGGAAGATTATTATTTGATAAGTTATAGCTAAAATTGACAAAGCTAAGATACCTGGCCTGTCGAAATTCACTAAGAACTTTCTAATCAATTGGTAAAAGCTCTTAAGATATGGAGTTTTATAATATATTGATTCTGGTATTAAAGTAGGCCAATAGAAAAAAAGTGCTAATGAAATTGAGATTATCATTAAAAGATTGATTAACAGTCTTTTTTTGTACTTATACTTTATTTCTAAACTAATACTTTCTTTAACCTTAAACTGTTTAGTGAGAGAATTGAAAATTTCGTCCCTGCTTTCTTGATTTTTAAATTTTATGATTTCAGAATCTTGATTAGTCAGTTTGATATTTATTATACAGTTATTTATTCCTCTTTCAATTGAATTAAAGTAATCAAGTTTTATCCCTTTTAATTCTTTTGGAATGGTCTTATTATTCTCTATGGCTTCAATCAAGCTTTGAACTTTTTTACTAGAATATGAGCCAAATAGCAAGGCACGTTTAGTTAACAGAAAAAACTGCTTTAAATTCTTAGATTCAAAAACCCAGTATTTCATATTTTTGATAGGAATAATGTCTAACTAAGCACAGTCAGTCCAGCTTTTCAAATAGCTCAAATTTATTTTATCCAGACTTCCTTTTTAAATACCTAAGTAAGCCGATTGGGCTTGGCACCTGTTAGGACCTTTTCTTTATCTAAAAACTCCAACTTTTCAGGTTGAGGTTTTTATTATCGAAATTATCATAACAGTTGGGGGAATCACTATCAGGGAATGGTATAGGAGTTTTACTTGTAGGTAATATCTTGCTTTAGTTTTAAACACAGCCCATTTGCTGAGTTCAAAATATTCAGCATGTTCGGATCTAAAAATTTTATAATCTATGTGTTCATGATTCGGGTAATTCTCCAGTATGTCTTGATACTGTTTACTTAGTTCTTTGCATATAGTAACTTTTTGTCCCTCGTCTGGTTTTACAAGGGTTTTTTCGATTCTTAACTTGTCATAAATGGCAGAGACTTTTAAAGCGCAATCTTGAAAGTTCATTGCTTTTATTTTAAAATCCTGGGCCGCTTCCATTTGGCTAAAAGCTAGTAATAATATCGAGAGAGTCGTTGATCCGAAAGCTATCAAATTGGAGCTTATTTCCGTTCCGCCAGTAACTCTATAGACAGACAACAGACCTAGAATTATTAGATAGGCAGATAGAAAAGCTATTGCCTTGTTTGATAGATCGTTTTGTGTTAGAAGTCTTTTACTTGCTTTAAATCGCGTTCCTTTCGTTGACCAAAGCTTATAGTTTAGTTCCTCAAGAAAGGTCTTGTTGAGGTGATCTTTGTAAGTTGGAAATTTTTTAATTTCAGTCGATTCTTCCATATGCTAAGAGTTAATAAAAACAATTTATCATAGTATTCAAACCTTTTAACTGCAGTGAATTTGTCACCTCCTGTCTCCCAAAGTTATTTGTATCATCTTCTATTTCCTCTTTCATAAAAAATGGGATGACTTTATAAATCAAAGGTTCAATTTTTCAATTAAGAAATCTAAGCGTCATTAGACGATTATATTAACAATACTTATCACTAGATAAGTCCCATAAATGGAAGTCATCCCGTTGCAATGTAATTATATCCTTCATCTCGTTCTAATCTTCTTATTTGTTTCTTCAAATACTTTCTAAACAAATTTTCAATCTCTTGATCAGAGGGATTTGATTCTGGAGCTATATTGCCTCTCTTAACTAAAAGTCCTCTTTTCTTCCTTACTGTATCTATTTCATCATAATTAGATAGATAAGTGTAATCATTATGTACAATTGAATGCCAGGCCCGAACTAGTTTTTTTAATTCGCTCGGAGCTTCATGATCGAAAGAAGGAAGCGATTCAAAAAATGAACTTATAATCTTATCCAATTTAAAAAGTAGACTTAAATCGTTCATTTCAGAAAAATAGAATAGCCATCCGTAATTCTTCTTTGATGATACGATTCCTGTAATTGTCTCATTTAGCTCCTCAATAAAGACTGTTTTAAATCGCTCTTGATCTTGCAGCCAATTTGGCCTCAGTTCGTGGTTTTTGATTCTAGCTCTATACCAAGTGAATTTACCGGCAATTCTTCTTATGAAACTCTCAATATTTTTTTCAGCAACTGATACTTTATTTTCTTTGATTTTATAGCTCAAAAAGTTGAAGCCAGTTTTTAGTGACCCTTTTGCTGTTTTACGGTGATTGAGGGATAATTTCAAATTATCAAGAGCAATTTCAATGTTTCTATATCTAAAATCTGATATGTGAGTAGCACTGAGTATCACAATATCATCGACATATCTCCTATAGAAGTATTTCCTTTTTTCAAGAGCGTCATCCAATTCTCCTAGGTAGATCTGAGCTAGTATGTTTGAAATAGATAATCCCTGCGGAACTCCTAATTCAGTTTCAAAACTTGAATATTGATTCCTAGATGTATTAAGTGGAACAGTGGGGTTATTGATTGCTTTTTTAATCAAATTAATGAGACGAGAGTCTAGCTCCTTTTCTTCTAATATTCTAATCAATATATCTCGATTAATGCGATCATAAAATTTCTCAATATCTAACTTCAGGAAGGCAGAATTTTCATTTTCACTGACATAATCTTTAATTTCTCTTATGTAAGCGTTTGGCTTCTTCCGATTGACTTTTTCTTCGAAAAAATTATGGAGCGTTTCCTTAAGCGCAAAAAGAACAATTCGGTCACGTACAGTAGGTATTGAAATAACTCTTGGTATTTTATTACGCCCTTTCAGTTTAAGCAACTCAAGATAGGGGCTGAATTCAAAGTCACCATCTAAAATCTTCCTACTTGCAATAGCTATTTTTCCAAAGGCATCATTTTTGAAATTCCTACCATCTAATTTATCGATTCCTTTGGTCTGTGTGTTTTCGAACTTATCGTTGTAAACTTGATAGAGGTAGGTTACTTCAAAGAATGATTTAAAATTCATTATCGATTAGTTTTTTTCTACCCATTATTAGTCCCAACACCCGAAAATAGCAAGCAAAAGTTGTTATATCCGGCTCATTTTTTTGAATAACCGATTGTAAGCGTTTATTGTCGTTTAGAAGAGAGGCTTTGTATCGGTTTTGGTGAAACATATTTTTAAACTACACATTTTGGCTATATGAAGCAAGGTGGAGTTTTAGAAAAATGAGAAGCTTGCCTTTCATGGCTCTCTCGACTTCAGTCGAGATACGACACGATCACAATCACCAGAAGTACGTTGAACATAGCTTAATGCCCCAAAGTTTCTATTGCTACTTGTCGGTTGATTTGACTATGACTTTCAACTAAAAGTTTCGGATGAATAAGCGTAGAACCTATTTTAAAAGGTAATTATTTAAGAACTTTTATATTAAACTCTTTTCGGATGTCGGCTATAGGTTGATCCATATAAGTTTCAAAGCCTGACCATGGCCAGGCTTTGTGCATGCGTTTTGCTCTGATAATGAGCAAAGGAATTGCTGCTAATAACTTGAATATATTTTTTATGACATGAAGGAAGGTGAAATTCTTTGACAATTCATAAGCGTTGGCTTTGCGGTATTCATTAAAGTGGTTCCAGAAGCCGAGTGTTGTACCAAATATCGTCCAGATTTTTACAGCCCCCTCACCAAAGAGCGATATATCACAACCGAATAAAACATGAGCAACATCATGAGACTTAAAGAAAGACTTAACCTCATCAGGTAGACCTTCTTTGGTATGGCTAAGATGACCTTCATATGCGTTGTAGAAATCATCCAGGCCTTGCCTTAGTGTGATATTGCTTTCTGTTTCCATTACTTTAAGTGATAACTGAGAGATGAGCAGATGGAATTATAGCTGTTCCTAAGTTACACGTTAGCGGTGATACTTGAAAGATCAAATATCTTCGGCTAACAGTTTTCGACCCCACTTTTATTAACTTCCTGCAAAAGGAGTTCCGAAAACACCCACTGCCAGTTCAGCCCAAATCAATAGGAAAATGAATAGTATAATGGCGATGGCAATAATTCTGTTCTTAGTAGCCTTAATTTTCCTAAGCGAGAACTCAGCTGTAAGCCCAACTATCAATAAAAGGCTTCCCATCACCACAAAGTCAAATAAACTCCAGTCAACCTCATTAGTAAATTGCATGGCAACCAAAGGTACCATCAATAAAATGCCCATTGTAAGCAGTATGCCTGCCAGTCTTTTGTTTTTGTTCATAACGTACATAGTATTTGTGTTTAAGTATTTATATTAAAAACCGTGTAATTCAGCTAAATCACCCACTGCCAGCGTTCCCCAAAGCACAATAAATGCTATTATAATTTTGAGCCAATAAGGTACTTTTATTGCTAAATAGCGCTGTAAAATGTTTCCAAGTGGAGGGCAATAGATAAGTGAAATGATTAAGTAAGCTATACCAGGGTAAATCCTTACTTCTATGATATTCATGATGCCAAGCATTATGAAAATCAACATCAAAAAGTAGAAGAAAATATCTTTTAATTCCATCCTCATTTTAGTAATTGCTCGATTGCATTGATATGATTCCTGAATGCTACTTTTCCAGCTTGGGTGGCAAAATATTTAGTGTTGGGCTTTCTGTCTTGAAACTCTTTCTCATAAGTGATGTATTTACTTTTTTCAAGAGATTTTAGATGGCTGGCGAGGTTGCCATCAGTTACGCCTAGTAGATCCTTTAAAGCATTAAAGTCAAGATGATCGTTAACCACTAAGGCTGACATAATCCCAAGCCTCACCCTGTTTTCAAAGGCCTTGTCTAATTTATTGAGTAGCTCCTTCACTACTTATATTTTGTTTTTACAACAAATCCGTAGATGATATTAACAAGCCCAAAGCCGACTGACCAGATAATGAGGCTATACTCGATAAGTACTAATGCTAATAAGCCCAAAAAGCACTCTATTAAACCGAGGCTCAGCATTTCATGAAGCGTATATTTACTTACGTTTACTAAGGCAAGCCCATAAAAAACTAATGTGAAGGGTAGAAGTAAGCCTGCAAACCCTTGCAACAATAGTATAAGACAAATGAAGCCACCTGTAAAAAGTGGAATGGCCAAATTGATTAATATCCTTTTGGTTTGCTGATCCCATATTGGCTGATTGCGCTTTTTGGTTTCTCTTGTGGTTAGTAAGATAATTAGCAGAATACTGGTAACAAGAGTTACCACGCCAATGAGCACTAGATTTATTAACTGCTCTTCAGAAAGAAAAATTCTATCAAAGCCTAGTATGGTTGTTTCTTTAAAAATTAATTGATGAGCTGCAAATGCACCTATAAGTGCAATAATGCCTGCAACAATTCCTGAAGGGCCACTTAAAGAAACAAATCTTGATGATTTGTTCATCATCTCCTTTATTTCTTTTATATCATTTAAATATTTTTCTTTCATAAAAAGTACTTTGTAATTCAAAGTAAAGTAAAATTGAACAATAATTCAACTATGTTTATAAAAATTATTTTCTGGTATTAATTTTTAAATAACGGGCTACTCAATCATTTATCTGAGTTTCTGAGCCTAATAAGCCATTCATTTTACGAACAATCTCGTCTAGTTCATTAGCACTTTGCTCTAGCTTGTTGATGAGAGGAATAATTTCATGAATTTCTTTTGTGGCATTAATGAGCTTGATTAAACCCATGATCCGAGCCAATGGCCCTCTTACTTCATGCGAGTTAATATGAGCGTACTCGGTAATCTTCGCCAGCTGACTACTTATTTTAGTAGTTCTTTCCTGCACCAGGTGCTCCAGGTTTTCATTTAGATTAAGTAATTCTTCATTAGCTTCTGATAACTCACTGGTTCTTTTCTGCACCATCTCCTCCAGATAAATATTGGTATTTTTAAGCTTGCGTCTCATGCTAAGCTGAAGGAGGTATAATGCTGTAATGAAACAGGTGGTTATCATTTCTATCAGGCCTGATTCAAAAATGGATTTATAAGAATTGATGAAGTTTACTTCTGTATTAAACCCTAGTAGTTGATAGGTGATGATTAAAATAGGATATAACAGCAAGGTGAAGTATCCGAATACAAGTAAGTTCCATAAAAATGAAAAGTTAAGTGAGCGTAAGTTCTTCTGCCTTAACCAATCATAAACATACCATAATACCCCTAATGGGATTACATGCATTAAAAATACAGCGATTAGCCTTGTGTTAAAAGGTATGCCTATCAATGTAATTAAACAAAGTGGAATGATATAGATAGGTTTGCGTAAGTGGAAAAGACAAACTATTAGTGCCACTTCTCTCAAATCGCTATAGCTACCTTCAAAACCAGGAGTATTGATTTTTATCAGGCCGAGTATAGCCGAAAGCATTCCGTAAGAAACGGTTACTGCAACGTCTCTATGCTTTTCATAAAACCTGTCTATTTTAGATAGCCCGTCTTGATTTATATCATTCATTATCAAGTATTCAGAAGACAGGTAAAATAGTTTAAATTCTTTTAAAACGTATTACTGTTGATTGGCTAATCCTGAAATTTGGTCGAAAAAGACAACAGTAAAATGTGCGTTATGCGCATTTAACAGCTAATAGAATGAGCTTATAATTAAAGTGAATGATAGAGATATAGTAAAATAAGAAAGTTCACATTTATTTCTTATAAAATGACAGCATGATTGTATGATTTAATTTTACTACCAAAAGTGTATCAGCTATGAAATAAAAAAGCCTCAGAGATTTCCCTGAGGCTTTTGTTCTATCTTTATAAAAAGGACTTATTTTTTATCAGCCGCTTTTTTCTTTGTTGTTGTCTTTCTTGTAGTTCTTTTCTTTTTAGGCTTTTCTTCTACAATTTCGTCTTCCACGTCAGTTAAAAGTCTACCGCAATGCTCACAAACGATAATTTTCTTACGCTCACGTATGTCGGCCTGACGCTGAGGTGGTACAGTGTTGAAACAACCACCGCAAGCCCCTCTTTTTACAGGAACTACAGCCAAACCATTTCTTACGTTATTTCTTAACTTCTCGTATGATTCAGCCAATCTGTCTTCAAGCCCTTTAATAGCTTTTTCTCTATCTTTCTCAAGCTTCTTTACATCAGCTTCGCTTTCTTGCTCAATAGTGTCTAATTCACCTTTTTTAGCTTCAAGATCTTTCTTTCTATCTTCAAGTAAGTTTTTGGTTTCTTCTATAGAACCCTCTTTCTCCTCAATTTTGGCTTGCGCTTCTTTAATTCTTTTCTCAAGAATCTGGATTTCAAGTTGCTGAAGTTCTACTTCTTTAGTGATAGCATCGTATTCACGATTGTTTCTCACGTTCATTTGCTGCTCGCCATATTTAGCAATAAGCTTTTCAGCATCTTTGATTCCGTTTTTGCTAGCCGCAATTTCGTCATTGATTACTTTAACACTTTCATCAAATCGCTCGATACGCGTCTCATAGCCGGCAATCTCATCTTCAAGATCGGCCACTTCATCAGGAAGCGCTCCTCTTACTTTCTTAATTTCATCAAGTTTTGAATCTATTGCCTGTAATTTTTGTAAGGCGTCAAGCTTTTGTGCTACAGTACTTTCCATGCAGTTAATAATATTTTATCGGATTCGTAACAGTCTGTCCTAAATGGAGTGCAATATTAGCAAATTTTTCTTTCAATAACGCATAAAATAACTCATTTGTAAATATCTCGCTTTCATAGTGCCCGATGTCAGCAATAACCAGTTGCTTGTCGGCATCAAAATATTCATGGTATTTAATATCAGCACTAATGTAGAAATCAGCTTTTGCGGCAATAGCATTTTTGATAAGAAAAGCCCCTGACCCCCCACATACAGCCACTCTTTGCACTTTTTTACCAAGTAATGGTGTGTGTTTTATGGTTTGCAGATTCATCTTTTCTTTAAGATAATCCATGAACGCTACTTCATCCATTGGCTTTTCCAGCATGCCAAACATGCCGGCACCAATTTCACTATAATCATTTTCCAATTGGTGTAAATAATAAGCTACTTCCTCGTAAGGATGCGCTTTTCGCATAGCATTAAGTATAGCTGATTTTAAATGAACAGGGAAAATAACTTCTACCTTCGTTTCATTGACTTTTTCTAACTCACCTTTACTACCTATAGTCGGGTTTGCATTTTCCGAAGGTCTGAAACTTCCTGTGCCCGCACTTTCAAATGCACAATCTTTATATTCGCCAATTTGTCCTGCTCCAGCTTCAAAAAGAGCTTCTTTTACTTTTTCAGCATCACTATTGGGAACAAATACACTCAATTTAGCAAGTTGCTGCTTCTTCGGACTAAGAATCTGAAGGGATGATAAGCCAAGCTTTTCAGCTATTTTAGCATTTACTCCATGCTTTACATTATCCAAATTGGTGTGACAGGCATAAAGCGCTATATCTTCTTTAATAGCTTTAATTACAGTTCTTTCAACATAATTACTTCCGGTTAGTCGCTTTAGGCCCTTAAAAATTATGGGGTGATGCGCTACTATTAGCTCGCAGTTTTTAGCTTTGGCTTCATCAATCACTTCTTCTGTAACGTCCAATGTTATTAACACATTACTTACTTTTTTTGATGGGTCACCCACAAGGAGTCCTGCATTATCATAACTTTCCTGAAGAGAAGGAGGAGCTATTTTATTGAGGTAATTCGTTATTTCCGCTACTGTATTCATGGTGTTGTCAAAGTTAAAAATAAAATGAAGCAGCCCAAGATTTAAAGCTGTAAAGAGTTTGAGGCTTATTGATTTTTAATGCTCTTTTCAGACAGAAATAATTAATTTTGATTTCTAATAATGAATAAACTCTTCGATCATAAACTTTGGGCGATCTTAATGAGCCCCTTTAGCCTCTTATACAAATGGGTAATGCAGTTCAGAAATTACCTCTATGATATAGAGCACAAGGCTATTTTTGATTTTGACAACCTGATTATATCTGTTGGTAACCTTTCAGTAGGCGGAACAGGTAAAACCCCAATGGTAGAGTATCTGATTAGGTTTTTCTTGAAAAAGCATCCTGATTTAGCTGTCACGACATTGTCACGAGGGTACGGACGAAAATCAAAGGGATTTATGCTAGCAGATGCTGAAACCAATGCAAAAAGTATTGGAGACGAGCCTTTTCAAATGTATCAAAAGTTTGCACCGGCTATAGATGTTTCAGTTTGTGAAGACAGAGTTTTGGCTGTCCCATCCATTTTAATGGAGAAGCCGGGAAATAATGTTGTCTTGCTGGATGATGCTTTTCAACATAGAAGTATCAAACCAAATTTTTCAATAGTTCTTTCTGATTATGCCCGCCCTTTTTATAATGACTATGTTTTGCCATCAGGTTTGTTACGAGAGGGTAGAAAGGGAATAAATAGAGCAGATGTATTAATTTTCACTAAATGTCCGCAAGGCATTTCGCAGCAAGAAATGAGAAGCATGCAAAAGAAGGCTTCAGCCTATTTTAAAAAGGAAGCCATCTATTTCTCAGGTATTCAATATGACCTTGTCAGTTCGAAACTGGATAGAACCATTAAGAGAAAAATTGTTATTGTTACGGGTATTGCAAATCCATCAGTTATGCTAGAATACCTGGAAAGTGACTATGAAGTTGTAAAACATTTTAATTTCCCGGATCATCATCAGTTTACAGAAAAGGAGATTGATGAGGTGAATGCTTTTGCTACAGCTAACCACGCTGATGTAATCTGTACTGAAAAGGATTGGGTAAGGATAATAAGCGATAAGCAACTCGAAAATGTATTAGGCGATAAATTGTTTTATTTACCTATGATGGTACAGTTTTTGGAAGGAGAGGAGGCATTAGAAAAGCAGTTAAATGGTTTGATTAACAATCAGGATAAAACCACTAATTAGACTTCGCAATAAATTAGTCAGTCAAAGGTTGAATAAACTGCTTCTTAATATTTAATTTCGCATCGTTTTGAGAAAAATCCATAGTTACATATTCCTTTTGTTTGCCGTTTTTCTGCTTTCAGCACCAGTGCTTCATGGGCAAGTTGTTGATGATACAACAAAGAATGTATACGGGCCTCAAACTACTTTTTACACCACGGAAGAGAATATTCTCAACAATATTGATGGATATTATAGCCTTGATACCACATTAGCTGATACCCATAATTGGGATCCTGTTGAGTTAAATAATTATTACTGGCAATATTTGGGGACAGTAGGCACGGCTATGCAGCCCATCTTCTATCAAGCTCCGGAAGTTACCGGTAGGAGAAGTGGGTTTAATGTGTATGATAATTATGTGAAGCAAAGCGACCAGTTTAGGTATTTCGACACCAAGTCGCCTTACACCAATTTAAGGTCTGTTATTGGCGGTAATTACCGAGCTTTTATTGGAGTGGATTTCTCCAGAAATGTAAAACCAAATTGGAACGTAGGCTTTAGCTTCAGAAGATGGACTATTGATAAGCAGTTAGGGCCTTTGTCCAGTAGGGGAGATTTGAATGTGTTAACACATTCATATGATGTCTACACTGATTATTTTACCCCTAACAAAAAGTACAGAGTACTATTCAATTTTGCCAGAACCTTTCATAAGGTTGATGAAACTGGTGGAATTAAAGACACTGCAAGTGTAATAGACTACGAAGAACTTTTCGATTATGAGGATGAAGATATTAACCTTCGTAACGGCCAGTCGAGTGAATTGAAACAGCATTACCATATTTATCAGCATTACAACCTCAGCAAACTTGTAGGTTTTTATCATCAGTTTGATTGGGAGAGAAAGCTTAATCAGTTTATCAATAGCGATGCAGATGCTGATTCTGAAATCAACTACTTGGACCAGTATTTTATTAGATCTGATAGCACAACAGATCTTGCCTCTTATTACTACATTCAGAACACTATCGGCTTGAAAGGTGAAGTCAGTAAAATATTTTATAGGCTTTATGTGAAGCGAAAAGATATCCGCTATCAAACTAAATACATGCGAGAGTTATTTGCCCCTGTAGAAAACTATGCCGGAGCACATATTCGGTTAGCACCAAAGGAAAACTGGCAGCTAAGAGCCTCTGCTGAATATCAACTAGATGGTAATTATAAATTGGAAGCCAAATTGATAATTCCTTTTTTAGAGGCTAGCGCCCTGTCTATGCAGTTTGATGCTCCTTTTTTCTACCAGCGCTATTTAGGCAATCATGATTATTGGAGGAATGACTTTGGCACCGAAAAAGTACAACAGCTTAAAGGTAAAGCCTATTTTAAATGGAAGGATTATATTGATATAAGGCCAAAGGCCACCATCTCAGTTGTTACTGATCACTTATATTTTAACGAAAATGCTGAACCGGCACAGGCCTCTGGTACAGCTACTATGATACACCCGGGAGTTGAGCTGAATAGTAAGTTAGGCTATTTCAATATTAATGCTGATTATGTGTATACAACCATTGAAGGAGGTTCTGCTAATGTATTTAGAATACCAGAGCACTTTTTTACACTAGGCTTTTACTACGAAAGAAGGTTGGTAGATAACCTTGTTGCACGATTTGGAATTGATACTCATGCCCAGAGTACTTATTTTGCTGATGACTATGATGCGGTTACGCAACAGTTCTATTTACAAAATGATTTTGAAATTCCGGCTTATATTTTCGGAGATGTTTATGCGAGTTTCAAAATAGGAACAGCCAAAGTATTTTTGAAGTACAGGCACTTTAACCAAGGGCTGCCTGCTGATGGTTATTTTACCACACCTTACTATACGGGGCAACAAGCGGTATTTGATATTGGTGTGTCATGGTCATTCTTTAACTAACAATTAACAGAATTACGTAATGGAAAAATTTACTCTAGGTCTTGAGTTACCTACCGATCCGCGTTGGGTAAATGTAGCAGAAAAGCATATTGAAGATATATTAGTAGACCATGCGTATTGTGAGCAGAAGGCTGCCAGTAGCTGTATCAGCATGATCATCAACTTTCCAGAATATGATGATTTGGTAGAAATGCTAACACCTGTGGTTGCTGAAGAATGGTCACATTTTGAAAGGGTAATTGAACAACTCAACAAAAGAGGGTATAAGCTAAGCAAGCCCAGAAAAGATGAGTATGTAGCTCAGCTTTTGAAGTTGGAGGAAAAAGGTGGTAGCAGAGATTTTCAGGTAATGGAGAAACTGCTTATCAATGCTTTAATAGAGGCCAGAAGTTGTGAACGATTCAAAGTTTTGCATCATGGGCTTGAAGATCAGGAATTAAAAAACTTCTATTATGAATTGATGATCTCTGAAGCAGGACATTACAGAAACTTCCTGAAACTGGCGGAAACCTATATGCCAAAAGAAAAAGTAAGAGCCAGATGGAATGAATTGCTTGAGCAGGAAGCTGAAATTATGAGAAACTTAAAACCTAGGGCAGATCGCATGCATTAAGTCATTTATACTTATTATGGCTTATTTGTTTCTGCCTACTTGATTTAAAAGTTTTTACCTCATCCTTTCTAAGTTTAGTATGCTTGGTTTTTCTTCCCTGAACGCGCTTGCGCCACATCCTAAAACTAGAAGGTTTCATTTCTGATCGCATGATTTTGATAACTTCCTTTTCTGGAATACCAAATTGAGTCTCTATAGCATCAAATGGTGTGCGATCTTCCCAACCCATTTCTACAATTCTATCAATTTCGCGTATTGATAAATCTTTCTTCTTTCTTAACCTCATATTGTATACAACATGTGTTGAAGGCTGCTGTTTTGAGAAATTTATTCGGGAACTTCTAGTTTAATGGGGTCACTTTGAATGACATTACTTTTATTTCCAGCTCTGTCCAAAATATAAGTTTCAATTTTAACTTCGCTATCTCTAAAAACTGAACTGAAACCTGAAGATTTTAACTCATAAGACAGTTCACCATTAAGCGGCCTCTCGTAGTCCTCAGTATTTAGAATAGGAAACCTGCCATTAAAACTTTGATAATATGGAGGTCCTTCCCAGTCGAATTTAATGAATTCACTGTCATTCGTGGGCTTGTAATACATATCAATAAAGATGTTATAAAATCGTGGGTTTCTTTCAATGTAGATGGTATCACCTGAAAGTCGTGCATTGCCAACTATTACCGTATCATCTTCAGGGAAAACCAGATAATCTAGCGGATTAAATGGAGGTAAAGTATCACTATCTCCAATAAAAATAGGGAAACCTTCAATGTCGATGGGTACAAAAAACTGATTATAAGGTTGCTCAATATCAGAACTAGCTAAACCTAAATCTCCGTCTCCATCTTCAAAACCTAGTGTTATGGTAATTACATCTTCTGTTACATTAGGTTGAGCCTCAATAGGTCTTTTTTCGAAAGAAACATCTCTAAAGCTTATGGCAGGTGTATTTGGAAATTCAGGAGGAGTAGGGCAGCCCATAAAAAATAATGAGCCTATGATTAGGCCTAAAGCAAGGAAGTTATTTCTATTATATTTGCTCATAAATCAGTAATGTCCCATAGATGTCGGAAAGAGAACGCTTTTTAGATCAAATTGATGCCCTAAATCCTCAAAATTTTGAGAAACATGCTCTTTTTTTATTTGAGTACCAATATAAACACAATCCTATTTATAAAAAATATGTGGATTTATTAGGGAGAGATGTTCGAGCTATTTCAAAACTTACCAATATTCCTTTTTTACCTATAGAATTCTTCAAATCTCAGCGAGTGGCCGCTAAAAATGTATCATTTAATGAGCAAGCAGTTTTTGAAAGTAGTGGGACAACAGCCACAGGAAATAGCAAGCATTACGTGTTTGATTTAAACTTTTATTTACAGCACAGTAAGCAATTGTTTGAAGCTGATTATGGCGAACTGAGCGATTACACCATACTAGCTTTACTACCTTCATATCTTGAAAGGAATAATTCTTCCTTAGTTGCTATGGTTGATTACTTTATCAAAGAAACTGAATCAGAACATTCGGGATTTTATTTGCACGATTATCAAGCATTAATTGATAAAGTTGTTTACCTAAAGGAGCATCAATCAAATACTAAGATTATTATTTGGGGTGTAAGCTTTGCACTTTTGGATTTGGCAGAAGATTATAAGCCGGATTTTTCTGAATGCATAGTAATGGAAACAGGCGGGATGAAAGGCAGAAGAGCGGAAATTACCAAAGCAGAATTACATGAAATACTTAAGCAAGGCTTAAATGTAAGCGAAGTGCATTCTGAATATGGCATGACCGAATTATTGTCGCAAAGCTATAGCCAGGGAGTAGGTATTTTTCATCCCTCGAAAAGCATGAAAATTCTTACGAGAGAGGTTAATGATCCTTTTGCTCTAACACACAGTTCGCAAAGGGCAGGAGGTATTAACGTGATTGACCTGGCTAATATAGATAGCTGTGCCTTCATTGAAACTAAAGATGTTGGCTATGTTTATCCGAATGGCTCTTTTAAAGTTTTAGGCAGATTCGATCATTCGGATGTGCGCGGTTGCAATTTAATGGTTTCATAAACCTCCTAGTTGATAGCTTGCTTCACCAGCTTAAATTTATTTCTTATTTCGTCCAAACATAAATTACCTATACTCCCTTCGTGTGTGTGACTAATCTCTTTCTCAGGAATGAATTTTCCTTCCAGAATATCTTGCCCCAGCTGTTTATAAGCATCTCTGAAGGTCATTCCCTGCATCACTAGTTTATTCACCATTTCAACACTGTAGAGGTAATCGTACATAGGATTTTTTAAAATATCCGCTTTGACCACAATATGTTGCAGCATAAAATCACTTACTGCCAGGCAACCTTTCATGCTTTCAATTGCATCTATAAAGCTTTCTTTTAGCAATTGTAAATCTCTGTGGTAACCGCTGGGAAGGTTGTTAGTTATGGCCATAATTTCAGTTGGCAGGTTTTGGATCTTATTACATTTGCCTCTAATCAATTCAAAAACATCTGGGTTTTGCTTATGAGGCATAATGCTCGACCCTGTTGTTAATTCCTTAGGGAATCCAATAAAATTAAAGTTTTGAGACATGTACAGGCATACATCCATGCTCATTTTTGCCAGCGTACTGCCCACTGAGGCCAGAGCAAAAGTCACAGATTTCTCTAGCTTTCCTCTCCCCATCTGAGCTGCTACAACATTATATTTTAATTGCTTGAAGCCTAATAAGTCAGTCGTCATTTTTCTATCAATAGGGAAAGAGGTGCCATATCCTGCTGCGGATCCTAAAGGGTTCTGATCAGCTATCTGATAGGCAGCATTTAAGAAAGTGATATCGTCTATTAAACTTTCAGCATAGGCACTAAACCAAAGACCGAAGGAAGAAGGCATGGCTATTTGTAGATGTGTATAGCCTGGTAGTAATACACCTTTATGTTCGTCTGCTAATCTTAATAAGGTATGGAATAGTGTTTCAGTAAGTACAATTATTTCTTTGATTTCCACTTTGCTATATAAGTGAAGGTCTACCAGAATCTGGTCATTTCTTGATCTTGCAGTATGAATTTTTTTACCACTCTCTCCTACTTTTTCAATCAGCACATGCTCTATTTTGCTGTGCACATCTTCAAATTCATCTTCAATTTCGAAGGTTCCTTCCTTAATGGATAGCAGAATTTCCTCCAGCACATTCAGCATTTGAGCTAATTCATCATCTGTAATAAACCCGCTTTTGTTTAGCATTTTGGCATGTGCCATATTTCCCAGCACATCGTATTTAGCCAGTTTTAGGTCTAGCGTTCTATCGTTCCCGACTGTAAATCTTTCAACTATATTTTCAGTGGTATATCCTTTGTCCCAGAGTTTCATGAGCATTTATTTTAAAAAGTTTTCAAATAGTTTAATGTAGGTATTGATACCTTCCTCCAGTTCATTCAATTCAAGGAATTCATCTGCACCATGCGACCTGCTTGAATTCCCTGGTCCCATTTTCAGAGAAGGACAGTTAATTAAAGCCTGGTCTGAGAGGGTTGGCGAACCATAAGTGCTTAGCCCTAAGGATAGGCCACATTTTACAAATGCATGCTGTCTCCCAATAGAGGAAGAATTAAGTCTGAAAGAGCGCGCTTTCAATTCACTATTGGTATGTTGATCGATTACAGCAAAAAGTGCTTTATTTTGGTAACACTCATTTACCCTCACATCAATCACGAAATGGCAATCAGCCGGCACTACATTATGCTGTTCCCCTGCCTGAATCTGTGTTACCGTCATCTTTACCATCCCTAATAAGTCTGATTCCAAAGGGAATTGAAAATGTTCAATCCACTGGATATCCTGCATTGCTTTATAAATGGCATTTTCAGTATTCTCATGAGCAGCATGGCCGGAAACTCCTTTTGCAACAGCATCTATTACCATTAATCCCTTTTCAGCTATGGCCATTTTCATTTGTGTAGGCTCTCCTACAAGTGCGAAGCTTATTTCCGGTAAATGAGGTAACAAAACTGTAATGCCATTAGGCCCTGAGTTCTCTTCTTCGGCTGTAGCTGCCAAAATCAGATTATGACTTAAATTTTCAGCTGAATAATAATGGTTGAACAAGGCCAACAAAGCAACCAAGCAGCCTCCTGCATCATTGCTGCCCAATCCGTAGAGCTTTCCATTTTCTATTTTAGCTTTGAATGGATCTATGCTATAGCCTTTATTGGGCTTCACCGTGTCGTGATGAGAATTGAGTAAAACACTGGGTTTGGAGGCATTAAAGTGCTTATTTACTGCCCAGATGTTATTCCTGAGCCTGTTGGTTTTTATACCTTCCTCAGTAAGCCACGCTTCAATCAAAGAAGCCGTTACCTCTTCCTCATCAGAGAAAGAAGGTGTTTCAATTAAGGCCTGCAGTAAGTCCAAAGCTTTAGGGTAGTGATTAGCTTTCATTTCAGTGAAATTTCGGTATGTTGAGAACTTTGATTTCCTACTACCTGAGCCCCTCCTATTATTACTTTTTTAACACCCTTTTCAAGTGCATAGAAACAGTTATCCATTTTAGGTAACATTCCATCTGCTATAATTTTATCTGACTTTAATTGTTGAAAGTCCTTTTTATTGATCTGCTCAATAAGGGAATCAGGATTATCTACTTCTTTTAACACACCCTTTTTTTCAAAACAATAGATCAGGCTTAGCTCGTAATAGTGGCTCATGGCTACTGCTATTTCAGCCGCTACTGTATCGGCATTGGTATTGAGCAACTGCCCTGCACCATCGTGCGTAATGGCGCAAAAAACCGGGCTAATATCCCTTTGAAGCAAATGCTGAATAGATTCAGTATTGACCTCTTTTACATCACCCACAAAGCCATAATTAATTGCTTGCTCTCTTCTTTTTACAGAAGTGATAAGATTTGCATCGGCCCCTGAAAGTCCCATAGCGTTGCACCCCTTTGCCTGGAGAAGGGCTACAATTTGCTTATTGATGAGCCCTGCATACACCATGGTGACAATATCCAGATCAGCGGAGAATGTGATTCTTCTTCCATCCACAAGCTGAGGCTTAATCCCTAATTGGTGGCTAAGCGCAGATGCCTTATTCCCACCCCCGTGCACCAATATTTTGGGCTCAGGTAAAA
Source organism: Marivirga atlantica (assembly GCF_016734805.1). Taxonomy (GTDB): domain Bacteria; phylum Bacteroidota; class Bacteroidia; order Cytophagales; family Cyclobacteriaceae; genus Marivirga; species Marivirga atlantica. The sequence goes on along the minus strand of NZ_JAERQG010000004.1, from coordinate 83,335 downwards.
GAGCGAAATCTGTTAGAAAGGTATCTAACTGATCAGCATGATTAATGAGGTTCCCCCCAATTTTAACAAGAGTCAATTTATTCATGGCCCAATAATTTTAGCAAGACTGCCTGAGCAGCATAAGTTCTGTTTTCTGCTTGTTGATAAATTAGTGACTGTTCGCTGTCAAGGACTTCATCGGTAACAACCACATTTCGCCTTACCGGAAGGCAATGCATAAATTTGGCTTTGTTGGTGAGCTGCATCTTATCAGCTGTTATCCTCCAGTTTTCATGGCCTGCTAAAATTTCTCCATAATTTTCATAGGACGACCAGTTCTTGGCATACACAAAATCTGCCTCCTTTAAGGCTTCTTCCTGATTGTGCAATACAGTAACATCCTTTATAAATTCGGGTGCCAGATCCATTCCTTCCGGATTACATACTACTAGTTCTACATCCGATTCCTTTATCCATTCAATAAATGAATTAGCCACTGCCTGAGGAAGGGCTTTTGGATGTGGCGCCCAACTGAGCACTACCTTAGGCTTTGCTTTAGCCTTATGTTCTTCAATGGTTAAAAGGTCGGCAAGCGACTGCAGTGGATGACGAGTAGCACTTTCTAATGAGACAATGGGTACCTGCGCGTACTTGATAAACTTCTGAAGCAATTGCTCACTATAATCTGCTTCTCTATCTTTTAGATCAGGAAAAGTTCTGATGCCTACTATATCGCAGTATTGTGAAATTACTGCCGCAGCATCTTTGATGTGCTCCTGTGAGTTTTGGTTCATCACTGTTCCATCTTCGAGCTCAAGACTCCAGGAATCCTTATCGAGGTTTAGCACCATCACATTCATTCCTAAGTTGAAAGCCGCTTTTTGAGTACTTAATCGGGTTCTTAAGCTAGGGTTTAAAAAGACAAGCCCCAGTGTTTTATTTTTACCAAACTCCTGATGTTGAAAAGGATGTTGTTTCAGTTCTTTCGCCAGAGCCACCAAGTCTTCTGCCTGGCTCACATCTTTATATGCAGTGAATTTTTTCATATGATAATTTCATTTAATGCCTGAATGAATGGTGCTACCTCCTGCTTGCTTATGCCTAAGGGAGGAAGGATTCTGAGTAAATTAGGATTGGCAGATGCTCCCGTAAAAATACGATAGTCATAGACCAGCTTTTGTCGCATTTCTTTAATGGGGAAGTCAAACTCCAGGCCTAACATGAGGCCTTTTCCTTTAATCTTTTTGATGGAATTGATGCCTGATAGCTCCTGTTTGATATAATCACTCATGACTACTACATGATTCATCAGCTCCTCATTTTTAAGTGTATCCAGCACAGCAATACAAGCGGAGCAGGCTAAATGATTGCCTCCGAAAGTGGTTCCCAGCATTCCTTTTTTAGCTGCTATTTTTGGGTGGATTAGCAATCCTCCTATAGGAAAGCCATTTCCCATTCCTTTGGCCATAGTAATAATATCAGCTTCAATATTAGCCCATTGATGGGCAAAGAACTTACCTGATCTGCCAAAGCCGCTTTGGATTTCATCCAGGATTAATAGGGTACCATATTTCCTGCATTCCTGACTTAAATAATTGAGATAATCATCGGAAGGCATATCCAAACCTCCCACACCTTGAATACCTTCAACTATTAGAGCACACACATCCCCCCTGCTTAAAGCATGGCTTGCCTGTTCTTCATTATTGAGTTCTATAAACTCAACCGGAAAGTTGTCTTTATTGATTTCTGCAGAGAGAGAAGCATTATCTGTGATATTTAAGGCTGCCGCTGTTCTACCATGAAAACTCCCCTTAAAAGCCACTATCTTTTTTCTGTTATTATAGAAAGAGGCCACCTTTAAGGCATTTTCATTGGCTTCAGCACCACTATTGCAGAGAAATAATTGGTAATCCTGATAAGCACTTAGTGTGCTTAGCTTTTCTACCAACTCCTGCTGCAGCGGCATTTGAACAGAATTTGAATAAAAACCAATAGATTCAATTTGCTCTGTTAGTCGGGCTGTATAAGTAGGATGACTATGCCCTATTGAAATGACACCGTGTCCACCATACAGATCCAAATACTGTTGGCCATTATCATCATATAAATAAACACCTTTTGCCTTGCTTAGGGTGATGTCAAAAAGTGGATATACATCGAATAACTTCATATCAGTAATAGTTTGCTTTAAATTGAAGGCCCATCTTTTCAGGCAGGCCATGCATTAAATTCATGTTTTGAATTGCCTGTCCTGCAGCACCTTTGAGCAGGTTATCAATGGCAGAGGTAATCAATACTTTACCCTCCACCTTTTGAACCTGAATAAGACAGTTGTTCGTATTTACCACTTGTTTCAGGCTTAGTGTCTCATTAGTAATGAAGGTAAAGGTGGCATCAGCATAGTACTCTTTAAAAATGCTATTTAACTCTTCTTCCGATAGGCTACTTTCTGTATAAAGAGTCGCAAAAATTCCTCTGGTAAAATCTCCCCTTACAGGAATGAAATTTATCTTTTGATCAAAGCCTTTTTGCAGTGTATGAACTGACTGGCTGATCTCCTGCAGATGCTGGTGTTCAAAAGCTTTATAAATTGAAATATTGTTATTTCTCCAACTGAAATGGCTGGTAGTGCTGAAGCCTTGTCCGGCACCTGTAGAGCCGGTAATAGCGTGAACATGCACATCCTTTTTTAGTAAATTATGCTTGGCAAGGGGGAGTAAGCCTAACTGTATAGCTGTGGCAAAGCAACCCGGGTTAGCAAGGTATTGGGCTTGCGGTATCACTGATTTATTGAGCTCTACTAAGCCATACATAAAGTCATGGCTGTTGTCATTTAGTCTGAAATCGCTACTTAAGTCAATAATCTTGGTGTTTGCAGCAAAATGATGCGCTTTTAAAAAAGGTTTAGCGTGTTCGTGCCCTAAGCAAAGGAAAGCCACATCTACCTCATAATTAATGGTGTCTGTAAAAGTTATATGCGGATGAGTAAATAAATCCTCATGCACAGTAAAGAGCTTTTTTCCTGCTTGTGATTGGCTGTAGAGAAAATCTATTTCCACTTCCGGATGCTGAAGCAGGCACCTGATGAGTTCGCCTGCAGCATATCCACCACTGCCAATAATACCTACGTTTATCATGATAAATCTTTATTTACGTGTTTGAAAATATGCATAGAGTTGGCGAGGATCCTGGTGAAACCTTTCACATCCTCACCCGACCAGTTTTTATTCTCTTCACCATAGGCTCCAAAATCTGAAGTCATCAAATCGTGAGGAGATTCAATGCCAAGAATATTAAATCTGTAAGGGTGGAGCGCTATGCTTACTTTGCCTGACACATGCTTCTGAGAGTTTTGGAGAAATGTTTCTATATCTCGCATAACCGGATCAAAATATTGTGCCTCATGAATAAACATGCCGTACCAATTGGCTAGCTGTTCTTTCCAGTGGAGTTGCCATTTTGATAAGGTATGCTTCTCAAGTGTATGATGCGCTTTGATGATTATGGAAGGGGCTGCTGCCTCAAAACCAACTCTTCCCTTGATACCAATAATGGTATCACCCACATGTATATCTCTGCCTATGGCAAACTTGTTGGACATTTGTTCCAGGTGCTGAATAATTTCAACAGGCTTCATGGCTTTACCATTTAGAGCAGAAAGCTCTCCCTGCTTAAATTCAAGCGTCATCTTTTCTGCCTCTGTTTTCTGTAAAGGCGAAGGATAAGCCTCCTCGGGAAGCGCACCATGTGAAGTAAGCGTTTCTGCTCCACCTACACTGGTACCCCATAGCCCTTTGTTGATAGAGTATTGCGCTTTTTTCCAGTCCAGGGCAAGTCCGTTTTCCGCTAGAAAATCTATTTCCTGCTTTCTGCTTAATTGCTGATCTCTAATAGGTGTGATGATCTCAATGTCAGGAGCTATCAACTGAAAAATGAGATCGAAACGTACCTGATCATTTCCTGCACCCGTAGAGCCATGTGCCAAATAATTAGCGCCTATTTCCTTTGCATATTTAGCTAAGGCAATGGCCTGGTAGATTCTCTCTGCACTAACAGAAAGTGGGTAGGTATTATTCCTCAGCACATTTCCGAAAATCAGGTATTTGAGAATATGCTCATAAAACTCCTCCGTTTTTTCCAGAAGTTGATGTTGCTGAACACCCAGCGCATAAGCTCTTTCCTCTATCAGCTGAAGTTCCTCAGGTGTAAATCCACCTGTATTTACAAGAGCGGAGTAAACTGCTAAACCCTTGGTTTTAGAGAGATATTTAGCGCAGTAAGAGGTATCTAAGCCTCCACTAAAAGCGAGTACTACCTTATTATTTTTCATTTTCTAATACGTTTTTAAATGCTGGAATCTCTTTTGCCTTTTGCTTTATTCTTTCTGCTCTTTCCTTCAGAAAGGCTTTGAACTTATCCCACGACTTTTCATGAGCTGTTTTTACTGGTTCAGAAGGAATCTTGCTCAGGTCGCAAATCATACCTGTACATAAGCACATGCTTTTATTAGTTCTTTGAAGTATGTCATAGTTGACACAGCTTTGACAGCCCTTCCAGAAAGTTTCGTCTTGAGTTAATTCTGAAAAGGTGACCGGCTTATAGCCCAGGTCAGAATTAATCTTCATAACAGCCATACTGGTAGTGATACCGAAAAGCTGGGCATGAGGAAATAGTTGCTTTGATAGCTGAAAGGTGGCTTGTTTAATAGCCCTGGCCAGGCCTGTTTTCTGATAGTCGGGATGAACAATAAGACCTGAATTGGCCACATATTTATGGCCTTCCCAGTTTTCTATGTAACAGAACCCTATAGGATGCTCATTATTGAGGGCAATGATTGCTTTGCCCTCATCCATTTTCTTGCGGATGTACTCTGGCGCTCTTTTGGCGATGCCTGTACCTCTGTTTTTAGCAGCATTTTCCATCATGTCGCATATATATTGCGCATGAGGAAAGTGTGCTTTATTTGCTATAGTAATAGTAAAATGCACAATAGTGAGAGTTTGTGCTTCTAAGCGAAGCAGTTCAAAAATGAAGTAAATAGAATGGTTGGGAGTGGTGGAGTTCGTAAACTCCACAGAAACGTATTACGCCCTTAGGCGATTGCGTAAACGGCTAGATAAAGTCAATACAGGCGCACTAACAGGAGATTCCTGCAAAAGTGTTGTGCGATATGTTGCTTGTATTGAGTGCATTACTGTAACAAATGTTATTTATTAAAAAATAGAATGCAAATAGAATTCACTTTTTTATGGTGATAATCAAATTTTAACAAGTGCAAAATACTGATAATGAGTAATTTATTTGGTTTATCTCATGTTTCTGATCTATTTTTTTATAAAATATTTAGAAGTAATACCTCAATATTTGAGGTATTTGTTTGCAATACATCAAGAATTAATGTATTGTTGCAATATGTATTCAAAAGAACTCTTAAAAGGCACTTTAGAAGTAATAGTTCTGAAACTTCTTTCTGAACAAGGAAAGATGTATGGCTATGAACTATCACAAAAAGTAAAGGAAGAAACAGAGGGGAAAATTCATTTAAAAGATGGCTCTCTATATCCGGCATTGCACAAACTCACAAAGGACGGAATACTGACCTATGAGGAAGTGAGTATTGGTAAGCGAGTGCGTAAATATTATAAACTTACCACAAAAGGAGAGGCACAGAAAGAAACTCTACTTGATGAAATGAGAGATTTCATTAAAACGATTGAGAAGGTAATTTTTAGTGATTTAAAAACATCATCAGGCTTATGTTAAGTGAAGCTCAGGAAAAAATAATTATTGAGGAGATAGAGCAGAGCAGCGTGAAAAGCCGGGAACTTAAGGACGACTTAATCGACCATTTCTGTTGCCTGGTGGAGATTGAAATGAATAAAGGAAAAACCTTTCAATCAGCATTACAAAGTGCCTACAAGCAAACAGCTCCTAATGGGTTAAATGAAATTCAAAATGAAACACTTTTCTTACTAAACTATAATAAAATTATGCTTATGAAACGATTAACGTATGCTTCAGGCTATCTATTCACTTTGGCCTTGATAGTTGGTATTTTCTTTAAACTAATGCACTTGCCGGGTGCAACAGTTTTGATGTTTGGTGGTGGTAGTGGATTTGCTTTTATTTTTATTCCACTGCTTTTAATCAATAAGTTTAAGAGGTCAGCACCTAAGGTGATGTCTGAGAAACTGAAATGGATTTTAGGAGCTACCTCGCTCATCATGTTTATGCTTGCTTCATGGATGAAGCTTCAACACCTGATGGGTGCCGCTTTCATGTTAGGTTTGAGCTTCCTTGTATTTGGCTTTGGCTTTTTACCGTTCCTGTTTTTTAGGATGTACAAAAAGTCGGTTGAGGAGGTTTAGAAATAGAAGAGGCTACTTTAAATAGGTAGCCTCTCTAATAGCCAAATACGCTATCTTTGAACTACAACTTTCAAATAATAGTGCTCGTCATCCGATTCAATATTTAAATAGTAGAGTCCATTCTGTATTTCTTTAGGGATTAATACTTCATAATATTTTTTGTCTAAAAGCATCTCTTTTTTACCTAATACAATTTTTCCGTCTGCATTTATTAAGCTGATACAGACTTTTTCATCGATCTTATTAGCTGAAGATATGATTAAACGATCGTCTGTTACAGGGTTAGAAAATATTTGAAGAGATTGTAATTCTTCTTTATTGGCTGTAATTGAAAATTGAATAGTTGGAGAGGTCAAGCTGCAAGACTTATAATTAACCTGAAAATAATATGAGCCATTTTGACTTGGCGATAAAATGGGATTTGTCTCTCCTTCAATAGGTTCATCATTCCGAAACCACTGGATATTTTCTTGATAATTGGCCTTAAGCTGGTTTCCTATGGCCTCAATCTGAGGTTCAGCCATATCGGGCTCATAAGACAATATGAAGCGTTCACTTGCATTCAGTGAGTCTGTTACAGTGATTAAGAATTCATAAGTTAAACCATGCTCAACTCTTATTAAACTATCCGATAAAAAGTCTTTAAAGATGAAAGTTCCTTCTGGCAGTTTTTCAGATAAGTGTTTAAATTCAAGTTTATAGCTCCCCGCTTTTGCATCCTTTATTCCAAGCTTATGACTGAAACAATGGTCATAGGGTAAGTTTTTAATGGCAATAGGAATTGAATCATTACTGTTATGGTATAAACTGAAATAGCCGTTAAATCTTTTTACTGCGTCAATTTGCGGTAAATACGTCAAAGAGCCTGAATTATTTAACCTGTAGAACAATCTATCAATTAATTCACCTTGACTTAGCGAAATTACAAGTCCTTCTATGGCTTCAGTACTATTTCTGTAAGTATTTGAGTTGTTTATTGGCAATTTGGCTGATTCAGAAATACTAAGGCTAGGGCTTTCGTCAATTGTGCGTAGCCAGAATGCCTGATTTTGGGATAGTATGCCAGAGAATTCAACATCTCCTACTTCTCCATCCCAAACTAAAAATCTGCCCCCTGCCACGGTATTGTCTGCCACACTAATCGTATTGCTTATTCCTGAGCTGACCCAACCAGTAGTGCCCCATTCAATTGGAGAAGCATATGGATTAACTAGTAGATTCCAACCTGAGAATTCATTTTGAATGTCTGTATTGCCAATTAAAGTATAGTCGAATGTGTTCTGCACTAACTCCCCCTGCCATTTTATTTTGGCTGCTTCCTGTTCATTTCTAAAAAATATGGCATAACCTTTCCCTAATTCAAAAACTTCTTGGTTAGAGCTGTTCGGAAAAGGAATCCAGCTTTCTGTTGTGGTATTATAACTGAAAATGGAAGGATCACTTCCTAAAGTTGGTCCACTACTGGCTCCTGCAAAAGTGCCGGTCACGGGAATGAAGTTTTGTAATTTCTCAACTGAGAAGTTCAACATATTACTACCAGCGTATCTATAAACTCTACCTTGTGGTACTATTTTTTCACTAATAATTTCACCATCTATATTTCCAGAATTATTTAATAAATAGGCTGTTGTGGAATCTGTGGCCAATAATTGTAAGTAACCATTACTTGATAGAGTTCCATTATTTGCTTCTATCTTGTCATAGATTTTTAGGGTGTCTGATAACAGTATTTGGTTTACACCATTTATGTTGAACTGAAGTTCCTTAAAAATATTACCTGTCTGATCTAAGTTAAGGTAGTTATTTTCAGTAGGTGAGGCATCAATGAATAAGGAGCTTCTATTGCCTACTTTAAGTTTTCCGCCAGATGGATTTTCTGAAAGAATGTTATCACCAGTAAGATGAATTTGTGCATGCCCTATCTCAAAAGAAGTGTTTTGGGTCAAATTAATGCGACTTGCGTTTAGAAGCAGTTCAGTCTGATTTAATATTAACAAAGTATCTTGACCTAATAAGGATATTTCTTCAAATGTAAGCGCATTGCCCTCATAAATTATTTGGTGCTTTCTATCAGAGTTAAATGAAATTGAAAACGGAGCCGATGGTGTGAAATCTGTTGTTCCTTCAATGATTAAATCTTCAATTATGTTGATATTTAATCCAGTGCTGTGTTGAATTACCGCGCCTTCACCTAATGTTAAACTATTAAGCGTTACGCTATCACTTTCTAAACTCAGTTGATTGCCTGAAGTAACTGTGAGCTTTCCTGCACTAGAGAAATCAAGTGTTCCCACTGTATTGTAAATAATATTGGCATAAGGGTGAACAGAGGAGAAATCTACACCTGATGAGTGATTAATTTGCAGAGTGGCTGCAGAATCAAGTATTAACGGAATAGCTAAGGAGTCATTTAAGGTCAGGTAACCACCAGACTTCAGTTCAATATTTGTGACTACTCCTGTTTCTAAAATAGGACTGTTCAAATAGGCACTGTCAGTAATTTCAAATGTTTGGAAATTTGAGATAAAGCCATTGGGATTTTCTGAGCTTGAATTGTCTATCCAGTTGGTTGTTATGCTGATATCTGAATCTGGAAGAAGGCTGTATGATTTTGGCTCTTGATTATAGACTGAAAGTTTATGGCTTACTGAAATCCCTTCGGTACCCAGATTATTTTTGTTTCCCGAGTAGGGGGTTGCACTTATTAAGTAGGTTCCGGTTCTCACGTTCCACTCAGGTGGATTTCTTCTTCTGCTGAGTAAAAGCCCTACTGACTGTCGGTTTTCTGTTCTAATATTTTGATAGCCATTTACTGCAAAACGGAAGCTATTACACAATCCATCATCAAGCGCTCTTATGTTAATATCGCTTGTTCCTAAAGTGAAAAGGTTAATGATATTATTGCCATCTTCTAGCTGATATAAGTCAACATTACTATCACCATCCTGCAGCATAAGTCCACTCATAAAATTAAGGCTGCCCGGAAGGGTTTCAAAAAATTCAATCTCAACAGTGTCCGAGTTTACTGCACCATCATTATCGGTAATAGTTAGTTTTATTTGATGTAAGCCTGCTACCTGTGGAAAAAGCTTTATGTTTTGATCATCAATCACTTCAATGGTTGCTGAGGCAGGGTTTATTACCTCCCATAAATAGGTTGATATAGAGCCGTCAACATCAAAGCCAAATCCATGGATATATGTAAATTCATCTGGAAGCAGAAGCTTCAAATCAGGGCCTAAACCAACATAAGGTTTGGTATTTATAGTTTGCCCTTTTTCAAATTTTAATAACCATTCGAAGATAGAAAGCCCCATCGTTTCCGGGTAAACATCATTCCAGATATCATGGCCACGGGAGGGAATCAGATCAAAATGAGCCTGATAGAGTCCATTGCAATTATTGATACTATCAACCATGTCAACAGTAGAATTCGCAAAGGGATTTACCAATCCGTCATTGTCTCCGTGTATAGCCCAAATAGGAATATCCTTTACGGTGCAAGCTGTTGAAATATCGGCTGGACCCGACATAGGAATCATGGCAGCTACTTTTTCAGGAAATGCCGCTGCATAATCCCAACAGCCAGTTGCCCCCAAACTAACACCTGTAAAATATAACCGGTTAGTATCGATATTGAAATTGCCAATTACATCTGCTATAACCTCGTCTATTAAAGAGGTAGGCCACTTTTGATCGTTAACATTTGGTATAGCCTCATCTCTTGGTAATTGAGGAGTAACAACCACAAAGGGATAATCAGAAGGCCATTCACCCCTATCTATCAACCAGGCAGGGCTTCTATTGGAATTGTTCCTAAAGAATACCGAAAAATCATCGCCAATTTCTCCACCTCCCATTAAAGTAATTAAGAGAGGACTACCAGCTCCTGAAGCACTATAGGTTGAAGGTGTGTAAATAAGGTAATTGGTGCCTGCGGGGCTTTGCTCTTGGGTTTGCTGAGCCTTGAGTTTGGTATTGAAGAAACAAAAAAGAATAACAATAAATAAGAAAGTAGTTCTAAGACAGAGACCACGATATAATGGATAAGTAAAGGTGATAGTTCGATAAAGCAGCATTTTCAGGGGATTTGCCAGCTGTTGGTTCTTACAAACAATTTAAGAAGATTATTCCTGATTATATAGGTTTGAGGATCAGTTTCTTATGGGATAAGTAAAATATCAAATACTGTGCGTTTTAAAGAGGATGATATTCTAATAAACTAAAAGTTTGCTATTTACTAAAAGCTGACTGCCAGGAAGCATAAGCTTCTTTTTCCTGACCATCTTCATTGATCAGGCCAGTGCTTATCCATATCTTACCCAAATCCTTCGCTTCGTCAGGGAAAGTTTCCCAGAGTTCGTCATAATCTCGATGTGCCCACCATATAAGGTATTCGTAGTTTTTGGCTTGAGCATGGTTTAATAATGTTCTCAGATAGGTGTTTTGCTCATCTTCATTTCCTTCAATAAATAAATTGAAAGAATCGACTGTCAGATTCTCTGATAAATGAGATGTTTCAGCAAATGCGATAGGCTTACTTGTTCGGCTTTGCAAAAAATCAAGAGCATCCTGAAAGCCAGTTTCTGTGTTAAGTCCCTTAAAGAATGGGTAAAAACTAACAGCTACAAAATCTAAATTATTGATATAACTAAATACTTCATTGTTTTCAGTAGCATTAGCTTGATAGAGGTTATGAAGTGTAACAGATTCTGATACCATTAAGCTCGGAAATCTATCCTTTATGCGTGTTCTGATTTTCTGCATTAAGATTTTGTACTCATCCCAACGTTCAGGTGTGTTAATAAGTAGTTCATTGGCTTCAATTGACACAATGAGATAGTCAGGCTGTAGCTGTTCAGTAATGTATTCTAAATGCTTAAAATATGCATCTTCAATTTCTTTATCTGCATAGGAAGTGAAATTGGGCAAGTAGCCATCATAATCTGTTGCTAGATCGGTTCTTGCACTATTCAAGAGGCTCACTGAAATAGTTAAAGTTTTGTCACTTATTTTATGAGATTTTCTGTTTGCTATGTCTTTTATGAAAGCATCAGGAAGAGGCTGATTGTTGATCAAGGCGTACCAGGGAATGTTGCTGTCAATGTGCTCTGAATAAATATCAGCATGATCAGCAATAAACTGGTAAGTATCATTAACTGACTCAATACTGGCGGCATAAGGCCAGGTACTAAAGCCCATATGGAAGCTCCTGCTTGTTACATCAGAGAAAAAGATGTTTTCTGAAGCTGTATCTTCCTTGCATCCTGAAAACAGAAAGGTAACTAGAATAGAAGACAATAAGGTAAGGCTTATTTTCATTTGATAAATGAATTTCACCTAATTTAGTCAAAACCGATAAGTATACAATTATTAAAGCTGTGTATGACTGATAGTGTATAATACAAAGTCTTTTAATTCAGGATAATCAGTAAGTTCAGGATGAATAAATTCCAACTCCCTATGCATACCAATTTTTTGCATTACCCGCTCAGAAGCCTTATTGTTTATAGGACATAGCGCTTTTATTTCATTCAGCTTTAAAGTATTAAATACATATTTTAAACATTGTTGAGCGCCTTCGGTAGCATAACCTTTATTCCAATACTTTTTATGTATTCGCCAGCCTATATCGATAATAGGAGTAAAGTCAGCATTAAAATCCTTGTCACCAATCCCCAAAACACCCACAAAATCTTCATTTGACAATTCAAAGACGGCATAATAGCAGTAGCCTTTTTCAAGGTACATTTGCTGCATTCTATCCATCCATTTAATACTTTCTTGTACATCTCTTATTTCAGGGAAATAGCGCATCACTTCTTTATCCTGATTGAGTGCGAGCAGAAGAGGTAGGTCTTCATCTTGCCAATTGCGGAAACCAAGGCGGGCAGAGGTAAAGAGATATTTTGTGGGCATGATTCAAATATTTGTCTGATATTCAATTTTAAACTGAAAATTTATATTTCAAGCATGCCTTTGAGTGAATTATTTAAATTGGGCAAAAAAAAGACAGTCTCAAAACCATCTGGTTATTGCGAGGAACGAAGCAATCTATTAATTCATTTGAGTAAACTAAAATAGGTTGCCTCACTACGTTCGCAATGTCTATGCTCTATTGAGACTGCCTCTTCAATTTTTATTTAAAGAAATGTAAATCATATTAGTTAAGCAGTTCCTTATTTATAATATCCTCTAAGGCATTCTTTGGTAAAGCACCTGCCTGCATCATAGGTTGCTTCTCCTGTGGAATAAACAACATACTTGGTATACTTCTAATTCTAAAAACAGCTGCTAATTCCTCTTCAACCTCGGTATCAACTTTATAAATATTTATCTGATCTTTAAATTCATTTGAAAGCTCTTCCAAAACAGGAGCTACCATTTTACAAGGACCACACCAATCGGCATAGAAGTCAATAATAGCAGGTTTATCTCCTTTAAACTTCCACTCTTTCTCGGAAGTATAGTCAAATATATCTTCTAAAAATTTTTCTTTTGTTAATTGTATAGTTGCCATATATTCTAATTTATATACAAAGTAACGTGCTCATATCCATAGGGTTTGTAACATGTATTACAAAGTCCTGAAAATTATATTATTTCAAATCAGCAAGGTCAGCTTCAGTAAATGAACGAAATGAGAATTTATATCCTTCATATGCCGCTATACCATAGAAGATAATATCCATGAAGCTAAAGGTCTCTGACATAACAGGGAAAAAATAGGCATAGTCAAAAAGTAGTAAGGTATCTACTAACCCAACTCCCTCCGAATTAGCAAAAAAACCTATGATGCTTAAAAAGTTGCCAATAAAGCAACTTAACACTGCAATAACTCCTCCGGCAATACCAAATACTTGATCAAGACCTTTCCCAAAATATCTGATCCCAAATCCAACTCCCGCGCCAATTGCAATAGCCATATAGCCAATCTGATAACCTGTAGCTACTGTAATAAGTCCCCAAAGAATAGCTCCAACCAAGCCAATTACAAGACCAGCCATAATACCAGGTAAAAGCCTCTGTTCGAGTTTTAGTTTTTCTAAAACATCATTAGAAAGCTTAAACCTTAATTCATCTTGTTCAAGAGGCTCGGTATTAACTGGTTGAATAGTAACCGTTTCATCCAAATTGAAATCAGGGCATTCTCCTTCAAAAGTGGCTTTTTCACCAGTTAATGAACAAATTAAACCCTGCTGCATGTCCATTTTTCTATTGGTGCATTTTTTACAAAATTGTAGTCGCTCTTCTCTAGTCATTGTTAGATTAAGTATGGTTTTAACCGTCTAAAGTATATATTTAATATATATAAAACAAAGACGCATTAAGCGTTCACACTATGCAAATTTATATTCCAATAAGAGAAGTTTTATCTACCTCCAGGTGGACAATACATTTTGAGGTAATTGGTATAAAGTGTGCTTAAATGTTCCCCTGTACCTTCACCTTCGGAGATGCCATGCGTACGATTAGGATAAGCCATCATCTGGAATTGCTTGCCATATTTAACAAGCTCGTTAATCAGCATTTCGGCATTGTTATAATGTACATTGTCATCGCCTGTTCCATGAATATAGAGCAGATTGCCCTCTAGATTTTTGGCATAGGTGAGGGGAGAGCCTAATACAAATTCTTCCTTATTCTCTTGTGGTAAGCCCATATATCGCTCTTGGTAGATGTTGTCATAAGTTAACTGATTAGCAACTGCAGCTACTGCAATACCGGTTTTATAGATTTCCGGATACTGAAACATCAAATTTAAAGTAGCAGAGCCACCGCCACTCCAGCCCCAAACCGCCACTCTTTCAGGATCTACATAATCCCACTCCAGTACTTTTTCAGCTGCCCTGGCCTGGTCTGAAATATTCAGTCTGCCTATTTTTCGATAGATGGATTTTCTCCATTCTGTTCCCTTTGGTGCAGGTGTTCCGCGGTTATCAATGGTGATGTAGATATAACCATCTTCAGCCATATCTCCATTGTATAGAAAGTTTTTTCCTGCCGAATAAGTATCATTTACTGTAGCTCCCCATGGTTCTGTATACACATAAAATACTACCGGATATTTTTTGCTGGCATCAAAGTCTTTCGGTTTTACCATCAAACCATCCATTTCGGTTCCATCGACTATGGTAACTTTAAAGAATTCTACTGTTTTAGGTTCCTGTAATTCGCTAAGTCGTACAGCTATGCTTTTGTCTTTATCAAGTGCTTTATGCTGTGGTAAAGTGATGAGCTCTTTAGCAGGTTTTGTATAGCTATTCTGGAAGCTATGAAATGCATATTTTCCATTAGGTGAGATGTTATAATCATGCGTGCCTGGCATGTCACCTGGCGTTACCCTTTCCGCTTTGCCCTTGCCATCTAGCTTGATTTTATAAAGGTATTTTTGGGTGGCATTTTCAGGGCTGGCCAGGAAGTAAGCCTCATTTTTTTCATCATCGGCATAAAGTAGCTCCAGCACATCATAGTCACCTTTGGTGATGAGCTGCTCTTTGCCATCTAAGCCGATGCGGTACATATGACGCCAGCCATCTTTTTCGCTAAACCATAGGAATTCCTTTTTATCATTTATCCACTGAAACTCATGTCTGAAGGTAAGGGTATAAGAATTACCCCAGGGGCTTAAAACGTCAATCCAGGAGTTATTCTTTTCCTGATTAATGACGGTGGCTGTATTCTTTTCCACATCGCATTTATATATTTTACTCTCATTTTGCTTGCGGTTGAGCTGTTGCAAAAAGAGCAGATTAGGATTGTTCCACTCCATACGTGTGAGGTAATGTTGCTGTGGATCTCCTGGGATGTTCAACCAGTTCGTAGTGTTCGATTTCAAATTATAAACGCCAATTTTAGCCGGTGATGGATCTGTACCTGCCGTAGGATATTCTACCGGAATGATTTCAGAATAAACTGAATCGGTAAAATTAACCATATCATAATCAGGAATTTTTCGGGCGTCAATTTGCCAGTATGCTATTTTACTGCCATCTGTATTCCATTGGAAGCCATCTCTACAGGCAAACTCTTCTTCATAAGCCCAATCGAAAGTTCCGTAAATCAATTTACGATTACCATCCTTTGTGACAGCGGTTATTTGCTGGTCATCAAGTGATTCCACATAAATATTGTATTCGCTTACATATGCTACTTGGGAACCATCAGGTGAAAGCTTGGCAAAGCGAAGAGAGGAAGCATGGAATTTCTTTCCTACTTGTTGTAGCTTTTTGGTTTTTAAATTGAGCACCCAATAATCGCCTTGGGTAGGAAGTCGCCATACTTTTTTGCCATTGGTATAAATGAGCATTTTCTGCTTATCAGGCGAGAAGGTAAAGTCCCACACTGCAAGTGGCTCGCCATTTTCAGGTGTGAGCATATCGGCACTGATAAGAGTTGTGGGGGTGTTTGCCGGTAAATCGTAACGCACGATACTATTATTTTCTACTTTATAATAGCTGTTTCCATCATCGGACCAATGAATTTGCTGTGCCTGAGTAGGAATTATAAATACCAGACAGAAAAATAGGCTTAATTTAAGTGAAGTAATGAAGTGTTTCATGGCTATTGTTTTTCAGTAATTTAGCCATAAAAATGCGAATGGCTTAAACCGCAGGTGTAAAAGGCAAAGTGTTAGCTATAAGGGAAATGAGTAGAATGACGTTTTTTCTGGATTTTTCTTTGATTAAAAATGTTTAACAGATTTTGCTGTGTGCGAAATGTATTGATTGAAACTTTGGGTGTTAAGTGCCACTAAAAATGAAAGCATAAATTGCCAGCCTTTGTCGGCAGACAAGCGGGACACCTGCAGAAAACCTAGCTATGAAATGAGTAAGCAAATGGGGTTTAGGCCATGTTAGCGAATTTTTTTATATGCTAGCCATATCTTTTAGTATTAAAATACTTTATTCTATTTTCCTGACTGTGATGGATATTTTGATATATGAGGAATGGCACTGTAACCACACCTGTAAATGCAGCTACAAAATAAGCGTTTCTTGATTTTAACAAATAAGGCCAAAAACCAACAAATATCGCAATTGAACCAATTGCGAAAATTAATGCTGCCACTAGATAAATTCTTTTGTTTTCAACAGCCTTAATATTGTTTGGGTCGTACTTAAGATTTGCATTACAAGATTTACAAGATAATTCGACTTTTTCTCCTCTATTTTTAACTAAGTCAAATCTATCCGAAACTTTAGCATGAAAGGTTTTGAAGGATCCGCAAGAAGCACATCTTGTTATTAGTTTCATTCGACTCAATTTTCGCTAACGTGTTGCAGCCATGGCACATGGCCGCTTGCTACTCAAATCTTTATTGATTTCCTTTATGTTTATTTTACTAATCATTTGTCTTAATAACTCAAATGCGGTCATGTGATATAGGTGCTGTTAGCGGCTGCCATTTATTAATTTTGTATTATTTTATAAGTCACAATTTCAATTAAAAGGGTAAATCGTCATCGTTCATTTTTGTGTTTTGGGATTTCGGGTAAATCTCTTCATAATCAATACCATGGTTTCCCAAAATGTTAAATCTGTAAGAAAATATTTCACCATGACTAACTCCTTGTTCTTCTAATATTTTGATTATTATTTTATCAATAAATTTGTCTGTAATCTTTATGAAATGATTTGTTGATTGAATCGAAAGTATTTTATGACCACTTGATCTAAGTTGATGAGATTTCAATACCTTCTGTTCCTTAAAATAATCTAAGATCTTTTCATAAATTCCGGAGTATTCTATTTTATAATTATCATCTTGGAATAGAAGTTTGGCTTTAATTTCTTTACCATGTACAATTACATTCCTTAAGCTAAAAAGAATTTTTATTCCTTTCCATGTTTCATTGTCCACATAATAATTTAAAGTCTTTGGTAAAATAGTTTTACTAATATCCAAGTACTGGTTCCATGAGGCTTTTGTCAATTTCATTTGAATAGTTTCCAAAACCCTTTTGTAAGAAGTATCATTGGTTTCTTTAATGCGTTTTTCAATTATGGATTCAAGTAATTCATTCAATATAGATTCTATGTATGTGCAAAGTAAAATTGATATTGATATATTAATCCCTTTTATTATATCGGGTTCATTTGTTGTCTTTCGTATTTTATTTAGCCAATGAATGTGACTTATCAAATAACCAGTCGTTTGAATAGAATTATTATAAGATGTTGGTTTTTTCTCCATTTTCATTGCTTATTCCACCATCTGATTTCCTCTAACGAGCGCGTGTAAAAATCCGTGCGCCACTTTTAATTAAGGTGATGAAGTTAGCAATTTTTATTTTGCTATCAATAGCTGGGTGGACGTGACCGAATCTGGTTAAGTTACCTTTTACTTCGCCTGCCAAAAATTGCGGGAATCAACTAGTCTTGCTTGCTTGAGACTGCTGAAGCGCATGGTTTTTATATAGTGTTACATTTCGTTTTTCAGATTAGTCTGTAACTTTTTTGAACTTCCTTCTGAAAACTGATAGCTTATCTTGATCAGGGTCGTAATCTCTAAGAATTAGGTTCTGTTTTTCAAGCTGTTCAATAACATAAATCCTATCACCAAGATACAGCAAAGAGTCCTTGATTGAATACATAAATTCTAAACCACCACCAGATTCTGTTCCAGTCAAGTCAGAGCTTAATGAAATTGTCAAGTCATCGCAACTATATGGTTGCCCATCAAGGGTCATGTTTTCGCCTGTTTCACCGTCCTCTAATTCTTTATGATAACATTCCCAAGAACCTATGAGTAACTTAAGTTTGTCTGTGTTCTGAGCATTTAATTGAATAGAGGAAAAAATGAAAATAATTGCGATTAAGATTCTCATGTGAATAGTAAAGTTATGAAATGTAAAATCCGAATATGGCAACCGAAGTTACTATATCCGGCTTATATTTCTTGATAACCGATTGTAACGGATTGTTGTCGTTTAGTTGAGAAGCTCTATTTCGGTTTGGATTAAACATGTACACAAACTACATAATTTAACCTTTAGCTACTACTATTTTAAGGTTTATTGATTAGCCAAATCTATTCAAATTGAAAAAGGATCCGTTCTTACAACTTCCCTCTTCACTCTACAAACTTCCTTACGCTTCAAATAAACTTTCTACCACTTTACTATCAATAGTCTTTAAGTCCTCCTCATTATCAATATCAGTAAGGGCAGGCAGCTTTTGGTATGAATAATTCAACCGCTTCAAATCGGCTTCCGTATCGGCTGTTACAGTTTCAGTACTCCACTGCTTGTTTTGGAATACTTCAGGAATCAATTGTGACATGCCGAGCAAGTAATAGCCTCCATCAGTACTAGGGCCAATAACTGCTTTGTTATCTTGTAAAGTATCAAAAGCTTTGTCAATCATCTGGGCATCTAAGGCATAACAGTCGCTACCGATGATGCAGATGTTTTGATAACCATCTGCAAAACCCTGTTCAAACGCTTTGCACATTTTATCACCTAAGTCACCCTCAGACTGTAGGTGTTTGCTAAAGCTTTCATTTTCCGGCCAAAGGTCATGGGTATCGATAAAGGAAGAGTAGAAGATGTATTTATGTGTATTGGCATCTGCTACTACATCCTTGGTATGCTTCAACATGTTTTTGTAAAAAATAAGGGCTTTTTCATCACCCACTGTAGCTGCTAAGCGTGTTTTACATTTACCCAATTCAGGGTTCTTCACAAATACAATTAGTAAGTTTTTCTGCATCAATCAGTTACTTTTACGCCTTTACCTTCTTCCAGCCATTTACCCCAGCGTTTGTTGTAAGTGTGCACGCTGTCGGTTTTTTCTCCTTCAGGATTATAAACAGGGAGTCCTTCGTTTTTCCATTGGAAGATGCCTCCGTAAAGGTTGTAAATATTTTTATAGCCCGCTTCTTTTAGTTTTTCGCCTATACGTTCACTACGATAGCCCACTGAGCAGTAAACCACGATGGTTTTATCTTTATCAGGAAGTGAAACATCTGCCAGTTTAAAGTTGTCGTAATCGGCAAATTGGGCATTTTTTAGATGGCTCACCTGGTATTCGGAAGGCGAACGCGTGTCTAATAAATAAACGTCTTGGCTAGCCATCATGCTATCAAGCGTGGCAGGCTGCATAAGTGGTACAGTGCGTTTGTATAAGCTATTTAATTTCTGATCATAAGTCTGCTGACCGCAGGCTCCCAAGAGGTTGAGCAGCGATAAACTGGCTATTTGTATGAGGCGATTCATATTAATTATTTTCTTCCTTTTATTATTTCAAATACGGCAAAACTGATCACCGAGATGTATTCAACTGCGGTAATCCATAAGTTTTCACTAAATCCATTAGCCGAATAACCAAGGTAAGTGAAAAATATCAGGAATGACCAAAGTAACGGAAACTTGTAATTTGTTAGCACACTTAATGCGACCATTGGTAATATATACCACGGATGAATGGTGGTAGCAAAGAGGCAATAGATAAACCAACTCCACAAAGCTCGTTCTGAAATGCTTGTTTTTTTTGACGCAAACAGATTATAAAGGCCTATTAGCGCAAAACCGATTAAGCTAATAAGCGGGCCTGCCGTTTGGATGATGTTATAGCCTTTACTCCAATAGCCGACTTCACGCACCAAATAGTAAATGCTGGCATTAAACTCAAAAGTCTGAAAATAGAGTTTGGCACTGGCTCCACCACCTTGGAAAATGCTGGTTTGGAGTAATGGTAAGAAGGTGACCAGCGCAATTGCTAGCGCTACGAGGACAAAAAATACATAAGCCTTAAGGTTGATCTTTTTGAAGAATGTCGCAAGCCAGATGATCGGAATGATCTTAAAGCTTATCGATAGGCCTAAAGCTACGGCACTTTTAATTTTCTTATTTTGGTCCAGGTAGTAGATTGCGAGTAACAGAAAGCAAATCACAAAAGCTTCAAAATGCAGATTACTGGTTAATTCCAAGATCACTAGCGGATTTAAGGCATAGAGCATTAGAGCTTTGGCTTCACCATTTCTTGCCTGAATTAGTTTTGATAAGGTGATAAGACTTATCACTTCTGCAGCGAGTATAAAAAGTCTGATAATGATTATGGAGCCTTTAATACTGGTAACAGAAGCGGCTATCACGAAAATCAGCTGATTAATCGGTGGATAAATAGTGTAATAGCCGGGTGAATTCAGTAGTTTAAATAGCTTTTCTGAAACTTCGGGATTAGTTTTTATCAAGTCATTAGGTAAATAGGCATAAGCATCAATGCCTTGTAGCCAAAGCCTTCCATCCCAGATGAAGCGAAATACATCTTCCGATAAATTAGGCGTGGCAAGCAAAAGCAAAATACGAAAACCAATGCCTAACCAAATGAGTTGTTTAAAGTTCCAACCAGTCTTTTGAAAGAGTAACCAAGCATATGCGCTGAATAATAAGATGTATTGTGTGATGAGTGCTACACTGTCATGCCTTGCCGTAAAGTAGCTGATGGAAATCAGCAGCAAGCCGAAAAGAATCAATACAATTCTATGTCGGCTCTGGGCAATCAATTTTTGAGTTTAGGGCTTACTGAATGATAGAATACTATGGCGTAACCAAGCATCAGCATAAAGTGGAATATAACTAATCCGTAGTCGCCCAGACTGAAACCTAACCAAATACCGAAACCAAAATACACTGCCAGTATAGCCTCAAGAATGGTTAGCCAGCTAATTTGTACATTGAGGTATTTATTATGCTTCCAGCTATCACTCCCTTTTTTAACATTGAACTTAGGTGTTCTGATAAAGGCAGATTTAAAACCCAACAATCCCTCAGCTACTGCAATAGCATTGTGTAATGAGAGCCCCATAGATACTGTTATAAAAAGTGGGAATGTTTTAATAAAGTGAAAACGCTCGTTCTTTAACTGCTTCGTGGCAATCCAGTAGAAAATAGCTATAGAGAAAAAACCGATCAGAAATACGCTTCCAATCTGGAAAAGCAATGCCAACTCAGGTCTGATGCTTTTGATGTAGAGCATAGGCACACTTAGCAAGGCAGTAAATAAGATAGCTATAAAAATAGAGCTGTTAAATAAATGAAAAAAGGCATGCAGTTTATTGCTAACACCTAGCTTGGCTCTTAATACTTTGCCGAAATTTTTTCTGGCAGTTTCCGCTCCACCTTTGTTCCATCGGAATTGTTGCGACTTAATAGCCGGCATGATAATGGGCAACTCAGCAGGAGACTCAACATCTTCTTTGTAGACAAACTCCCAGCCTTTTAATTGTGCTCGGTAGCTAAGGTCTAAATCTTCGGTGAGCGTATCAGCTGACCAGCCACCAGCATCTTCAATAGTAGTTTTACGCCAAACGCCAGCTGTACCATTGAAGTTGATAAAGGAACCTGCATGACTTCTACCTACCTGCTCTATGGTAAAATGAGCATCGAGGCCAAAAGCCTGTAGTTTAGTGAGTAAAGAATATTTTTTGTTGGTATGTCCCCAACGTGTTTGCACAACGCCCACTTTGCTATTATGAAAGTAAGGAATGGTAGCTTTTAAGAAATTTGTTGGAGGCAGGAAGTCGGCATCAAAAATGGCGATATAGGCTGCATCAGTTTGCTCCATGCCATATTGCAAAGCACCAGCTTTAAAGCCACTTCTGTCTGCCCGCCTAATGAGTTGAATATTTTTTCCCTTAGCCTGCCAATCACTAATCTTTTCTCGGAGGATATCTGTTGTTTCATCTGTTGAATCATCCAAAACCTGAATTTCTAACAACTCATTCGGATAGTCCAGTGCGCAAACGCAATCTACCAATGATTCAACTACATACTTTTCATTGAAAACGGGTAGTTGTACACAAACTTTAGCGGTAAATTCCGCTGTAGCTTCTTCTGCGACTTTAGGGTTCTTCTTAGCCCTTAGATAGTGCCAGGTAAGGTGTAGTTGCCCAAGGCTGAATAGAAAAATGAAGATCAATCCTGCACCATAAAGCGATATAACTAGCCACTCCCAACTCATATTATAAATATCTGAAAATAGTATACAAAATCTTATAACCTGCCATAATAGTTCCCTTCACTGTTCCTGAAACTTTTGACGTACCGATTCGGGTTTTGTAATTCACAGGAACTTCAGTGCATTTTAATTGATGCTTGGCTGCTTTAACCTGCATTTCTACTGTCCAGCCATAGGTTTTATCCTGCATATTAATTGCTAATAGTTTATTGTATCTGATGCTTCTGAAAGGACCCAAGTCTGTAAAATTCACCTTGTAGAATAATTTAATCAGGTTAGTGGCCAGCCAATTTCCAAATACCTGAGGGATAGTCATGGAGCCTCTTTGTCGATTGCCTAATGCGCGTGACCCAATCACCATATCGTAGCCTTCTTCTGTTATTGGTTTAATTAACAAAGGCATCTCTTCAGGATAATCTGAAAAATCGGCATCAATGAAAACTACAATCTCAGGATGTAGATCGTTTTCTTTTATATAATTAATTCCCTTTAAGCAGGCATTTCCATAACCCTTTATCGGCTGATCAATAACTATAGCGCCTTCTGCTTCGGCTCTTTTACGTGTATTATCGGTAGAGGCATTGTTTACTACTATAATTTTATCAACCCATTCTTTCGGAATAGCGCTTACTACCTTGCCAACAGCATTTTCTTCATTAAAAGCAGGGATTATTACTACAGTCTTTGAATACATCATTCTAATTAGCCTGCAAATTTATAAAATCGTTCAGCTTTTAATGTCTCTATTTGGACAAATTCTCATATCGTTCCTGAAAGAATGGCATGTATTTTGATTTCTTCGAGTTGATATACAGACAAAATGACTCTTAATAGAGAATATTTTTTGGGTGGAATATTATTTGATGTCTTAGTGAAAAATGAAAGGATTATGGTTGGAGATATGAATTTACTAGAAAATAAATCGCTGCTTAGAAATTTATTATTTCAAGGTGATCAGTTGCACACTTTAGGAGGAGGTATCGCTCAGATAACGATGGAAATGGAAAGACAGGAAGATGGATTTTTGATTTCCGTATTTGCACCAAGTGTATCTCCCGATAACTTTAAAATATTAACTGAAGGGAAGTATATGCAACTTTTTGCTGCCCATTTGAATCAAGAAGGTAGTGGTGTTCGCATACCAATCTTTTATAGAAAAATTGATTTACCTGATTATGCAGATGCTGAGGGTATTATTGCTGAGCACAAAGAAAATCAATTGAAGGTTTTTGTTCCGATTGGTTTAAACACTAGTTCTGGAAAGCATGAGATTCAAATCAAACAATTATAAAATATATAATTTGCGCATAGTCGGCATGGGGTTTAGGCCGACTATGTTGAATTCCCCATTGTAAGACTAAGGTGTTTTTCTTAAAACACCTTTTTTTATGCATAATACTTTCTGTAACATAAGTTACAAGCCAAAGAGCTTCATTTTTCGTTAATTGTATTGAAACGAGCTGCTGAACTTTTATCACAAAATTAAAGTATAGCTTAAGGTAATTATACTTATGGAAAAATATTTTGAAATTTTTATCTCTTCTTTTAAAGATTATGCACGCTATGTGGGTAATGAAATTTTGAATCCACATTGGGGTAATTACTTCTTTTGGCTGATAGGTATTTCTTTATTTTTCTACTTGCTGGAAATTGTAATTCCCTGGAGAAAAAATCAGGCCTTGATAAGAAAAGATTTCTGGTTGGATGCTTTTTACATGTTCTTCAATTTCTTTCTTTTCTCCCTCGTTGGATATTATGCCTTTTCCAATGTATTTGTAGAACTGTTCAACGATTTTCTGGCGATTTTCGGTGTTGAAAATCTGATAGCCATAGAAATCAATAGCTGGCCGGTTTGGGCTCAATTGCTCACGCTTTTTATCCTGCGCGATTTTATTCACTGGAATGTTCATCGCTTGTTACACAGGGTACCGTTTTTATGGGAGTTCCATAAGGTACATCATTCAGTAGAGCAAATGGGCTTTGCTGCTCATTTACGATTTCACTGGATGGAAACAATAGTTTATAGAACCATAGAATATATTCCCCTGGCTATGATTGGCTTTGGCATTCAGGAGTTTTTGTTGGTCCATTTGTTTGCTTTGGCCATTGGTCATTTTAACCATTCCAATATCAAGGTGCCGCTAGGACCTTTAAAATATGTTTTTAATAATCCGCAGATGCATATTTGGCACCATGCTAAAAAAATGCCTCACAACTATGGCGCTAATTTTGGCATTTCTTTAAGCCTTTGGGATTACCTTTTCCGCACGAATTATATCCCTCATGACGGTCGTGATGAACCCCTCGGCTTTGAGCATGTGGAGGAATTTCCTGATAATTTTAAAGACCAGGTATTGTACGGTTTTAAGAAGGAGAGAGATTAACATACTTTAGAAAAAAGTTATGGATTGTCCAAAAATTAAAGCAGCAAATAAAATCAGCTAAAATTGCTACTTTTTGGTATAAAAATCTTTCTAATTAAGGAGTCGAGTTTTTAGCTATTAAGATTTTCAGTAGAATTAAACTTCTCCTTGGAGAAGGAGGTAGGGAGGATTGATTTATATACCATTTTATTAAATTCGCATATGCTTAATTTCTATCCAGGCCCATCAAAATTAGATGCTAATATTAGTAAATACTTTCAGGAAGCTGTAGCTGCAGGAATTCTTGAAAGAAACCATAGGTCGGAGGCTTTTGAGCAATTATATGCTGATGTGGTTCATCAGTTTCAACAAAAATTACAACTGCCCAAGTCATATCAGCTATTATTCATTTCATCTGCCACTGAAGTCTGGGAGATTATTGCACAATCATTCACCAAAAAAGGAAGCTTGCACTTTTACAATGGAGCTTTTGGTGAAAAGTGGTTTCAGTATACTCAAAAACTCACTGCGAATAGTAAGGGCCTATCATTTGAGTTGAATACTTTAGCTGATTTTCCTCAGGATGTATCAAATTTTGATGTGTTGGCTTTCACCCATAATGAAACCAGCAATGGCACACAGCTTACCAATGATTTTATTGCAAAAGTTAGAAGTGATTATGCTAAAAAGTTAATTGCTTTTGATGCTACTTCCTCAACGGCTGGTGTAGCATTAGATTGGCAAAAAGGAGATATATGGTTTGCATCAGTTCAAAAATGCTTTGGTTTACCATCAGGTTTAGGAGTACTTATTTTGAGTCCTAAAGCTATTGAACAAGCGGAAAATATAGGGGAGAGCAACCATTACAATTCAGCTCTTTTTATGCTGGAAAATGCCGCAAAAGGACAAACGCATTATACACCCAATATTGCTAACATCTACTTCCTTAAAAGAGTGTTGGAAGACAGGGAGTCCATTGAAGAAGTTTCAGCTAAAATAAGTAGAAGGTCTTCCAAGCTTTATAATGCAATTGGGGCGTTAAATAATTTTGAGTTGCTCATTAAAAATGCTGAAGTCCGCTCCGATACAGTGCTGTGTGTCAAGATGCAGGATGAGCGAATTGATCAATTAAAATCGGCCGCACAAAAGGAAAACATCATTTTAGGGAATGGCTATGGCAGTTTGAAAAGCTCCACTTTCAGAATAGCAAACTTCCCTGCTATTGCGGATGATGAATTCGATCAGCTTCTAAATTTCTTACGGAAGTTTGATACTCAAATCAATTGATTATTAATCAATTAACTATACGATTAATACAAAAATAAAATAGCAATCCATTGTTGCTATTTTAACTTATCGTACCTTCGCGCAAATTTTTAAAACATGCTCAATTTCAAAGAAATTATTTCAGTATCACTTATTCTTTTTTCAGTAATCGATATTCTGGGTTCAGTGCCTATTGTAATAGACCTACGTAAAAAATTAGGTCATATACAGTCGGGTAAGGCTACTATTGTAGCTGGTATTATTATGATTGCATTTCTCTATTTAGGGGAGTCAATTCTTAAGTTATTTGGTTTAGATATTAGCTCTTTCGCAATAGCTGGTGCTTTGGTTATGTTTTTAATAGGAATGGAAATGGTATTGGGCATTACCATTTTTAAGCATGAAGATGCTTCAGCCTCAAGTGCTTCAATTATGCCAATTGCTTTCCCATTAATTGCAGGTGCGGGTACTATGACAACACTTATTTCTTTAAAGGCAGAATATGAGCAAATAAATATCATTATTGGCGTAGCTCTCAATCTTGTTCTTATTTTTGTGGTGTTAAAAACTTGTGGCTGGCTGGAAAGAAAAATTGGCCAGGCAGGATTTAGTATTTTAAGAAAAGTATTTGGTATCATCTTATTAGCAATATCAATCAAACTATTTAAAAACTTCTTTTAGTGGTTACAATCTATACAGATGGCTCAGCACTAGGTAATCCCGGCCCGGGAGGATATGGTATAGTGATGCGCTTCGGAGAAAAAAAGAAAGAAATATCAGAAGGTTACAGAAATACCACCAACAACCGGATGGAGCTTTTAGCGGTCATAGTGGCACTACAAAGCATGAAGACCACCAAGTATCCGATTCACCTGTATTCAGATTCAAAGTATGTGATAGATGCCATTACCAAAGGCTGGCTTAACAACTGGGTAAAGAAGAATTTTAAAGACAAGAAAAATGTAGACCTCTGGAAGCGCTATCTGGAGGTCTCTAAACCTTTCCAGATCAATTTTCATTGGGTGAAGGGTCATGCCGGAAATCCTGATAATGAAAGATGTGACCAATTGGCTGTAGAAAAAGCTCAAAACGGCCCACACAAAGTGGACGTTGGTTTCGAAAATAAGTAGTTTTGTCCAACAAAATGCCTCGTTCATCGTTGCATTGTCCGAATCAATTATTAATTCATCTATGAATAGAAAACAGTGTATTTTTAAAATGAATAAGCAATTTGTGATAGTAGCATTGCTATTTTTTTTCGTTTCAGCAACTGCTGTCGGGCAGGATTATGAAACTGCCGTTGGTGTTAGAGGTGGTTTCCCGACAGGATTAAATGGTAAACATTTTTTCAAAAAGAATACGGCCGTTGAAGCTATCCTTTCTGGATATGGAGGAGGTTTTGAATTTACCGGTCTCTATGAAATCCACACAAACGCTTTTGATGTTCCTTATTTAAATTGGTACTATGGACCAGGAGCTCATATTAACTTCTTTGCGGATAATGTGATTCGTCCCGGTTATTTTTATAATGGGAGGGCAGCTGGTTTTTCAGTAGGTCTCGATGGTATTTTAGGTATGGAATATACCTTAACTGAAATTCCTTTTGTAATAGGTTTTGATGTAAAGCCAGCTCTTGATTTCTTGCCGGATCCTTACATATATGTAGGTTTCGGTATGTCAATCAGGTATTATTTTTAAGGTAGAATAAGGCTAAAGTATATAAAGGGTTATTCATTTAATGGATAACCCTTTATTTTTGAGCAATGATTTTCCAGTTCAAACAATTTGCAGTAAGGCAGCAGAAAAGTGCAGCCAAGATAACTACAGATGCCACAATTTTTGCTGCAGAACTATCTGCCTCAGCGGCTCACAGAGGATTTCTTGAAATTGGAACAGGAACAGGAGTTTTAACTCTTATGTTGGCGCAGCGATTTGATCAGGCAAATATTGATGCTGTTGAAATTGAAGAGAATGCTTTTCAGGAAGCGCAGAGTAATTTCACAAATTCCCCCTTTGCTGACAGACTAAATATTCATCATTCGGCCATTCAACAGTTTTACCCTGAAGATAAATATGATGTTATCTTTAGTAACCCACCATTCTTTAATAATAATCTGCAGTCTGCTATTAACCCAGATAAGAACACAGCTTACCATACCAACAGCTTAAGCTTTTATGAATTGGCTACTTCTATTGAAAGATTGCTAAAAGAGGACGGAGAAGCATCTGTTATGCTACCTGTTTATGAGAGCGAATTATTTGAGAAGGAGATGACGAAAATAGCTTTTTTTGTTAAAGAGATTATCTTTATAAAGCATAATGAGAATAAAGCACCTTTGAGGAAAATTCTAAAATTTGTAAGAGCAGCAATAAAAAATCCGCAAACCAAAACAGTAACTGTCAGGAATGCGGATAATTCATTTTCCGATGATTACAGGAGTCTAATGACGCCCTTTCTTACCATCTTTTAGATTTCTCTTTCTTCTTCTGTTATTGAAATATTATGCTTGGTAAGTTCTTCCAGAATGGGTTGATATATCTCTTTTTGAGTTGGTACTTGAACTCCTCTCAAATTAATATTTCCATTGAGGATGTTTTTGACTGCAATCCCTAATGGTAAACCTACTGTTTTTGCCATAGCAGTAATACTTTCATCTTCACCGTAAGATACTATAGATGATACTTTCTCGTACTTCTTGCCATCAATCTCATACTCAAATTTATGTTGCATCACTATCATGTCCTTATCACCCGGTGAAAGGCTCATTTTTTGCTCCATAATAGCTTGCATCACTTGAGCAGGAGATCCTTTTTCAATAGGCAAAGGCTTGTCATCAAAAAGACCTAGCCATGCTATTTTATTAAAAGCATCCGATCCTTTTTCAATGCCAGTATATTCACAAAGCTTGTCTTCAATAGATTTATGTTCATCGTATTTTAAAAAGGCATTAAGAAAATCACGATGACTAAGCTGATCTAGTGCTTCCATTTCATAGTTATCATCTGTAATACCTAGTTGGACGAATACATCCCAAGCCTTTGAATAGCCAGGTCTCCTCAAGGTTCCTCTTAAAAGAGTAGGTATTTCCTGAATATCGTAGACCTTTCTGTATGAGAGAGAATCTCTGTTAGGATAACCCTCAAAATCACCTAGTTTATCAAAGGTGAAGGTTTCTAATCTTTTAAATAGCTGATGGTAAGGAATATACTTGTATCGGTTATTTCTTATAAAGCTTGCCGTTCCTTGACCTGCTAGCACCACATTTCGTGGGTTCCAAGTGAATTTATAATTCCATGGATTATTATCGCTTTCAGGAGCAATAAGTCCTCCGGTAAATGATTTGAAAGAAAGCATTTTGCCATTTTTCTCTTTCACATCATCTATCACTTCCATAGCAGTCATGTGATCAATGCCCGGGTCCAGGCCGCATTCCATAAGAATGAGTGTATTTTGACCCTTCGCAATATCTGAAAGGGCAGCAACATCTTTGTTGTTATAAGAGGCCGTAACCAGGTGCTTACTCAAATCCACACACACCTCGGCAACCAAATGGTGAAACCTTGCAGGTAACATACTAACAACTAAGTCTGCCTTAGCAATTTCATCCTTTGCCTGAGTGCTATTGAAAATATCAAATTGAATACAGCTCACAGCAGGATGGTTTCCTGCTTTCTCTTCGGCTAAACTGATGTCGAAATCAGCTAATTTTATTTGCCATTTCTCTTGTTCTGCATTCTCCTTTAAATAGTTAATTAATGCACTGGCTGATCGGCCAGCTCCAATAACCAAAATATGATTCATGAATATATTCGTTTTTAGTTAGGTGTCATAAAAAGACTTTAAAACTGATAGGCTCTAAATTTTTATGATACTCCTAATACTTATTAAATTGATTTAAGCCGTTTAATAGTTTTTTTGCAAACGATGGCAAAGTTATTAATCTGCTTAAGAGAAAAAATGATAAAATCATATTTATGTGTAAAAATTAACAATCGGTCGAATTACCTAAGATGTAATTCATATTTATTGCAGAAATAATTTATTAGTCTTAATATTAAACAGTTTCTGCGTGCAGGCTATTATTACATGGTCTGTAAATTGTTAAACAGATAAAAATATTGAAAAGCTTAAATGCTTTGGTTTTCGAGGGTTTTTAATAAATCTACCGAAATTAAATATTGAAGATACTGATACCTATAATAAAAAGGACTAACTGATACACTTCCCCATGAATAGACAGGATATAGAAATATCAGACCTGAGGAGAATCACTGAATTGGTAAAGGAAAAGTACAAATATGACTTTACTAATTATGCGATGTCCTCATTCCGAAGAAGAATACTCCGCATAATGGAGCTATACAAATTCGGATCGGCCGATTTACTTATAAAACGGCTAAAAGATGATGATGCATTCTTCAGCGATTTTATTGCTGAAATTACCGTGAATGTTACAGAAATGTTTAGAGACCCTTCCTTCTGGAGGGTACTTAGGGATGATGTTATTCCTAATATTTTACTTAATCATAACAATATCAGTATTTGGCATGCAGGCTGTTCTTCGGGGGAAGAAGTTTTTTCAATGGCCATCTTGTTAAAAGAAATGGGGATTCTTAACAAAGCCAAAATTATTGCAACAGATATCGATAAAGTGATTCTTGAAAAGGCTAAAATGGGCCATTACTCTATGAAGAATATGGAGTTAAATGAGAAGAACTATATCAGATTTGAAGGCAAAAATAAGTTCGGAGATTACTTTACAGAACAGAATGGTAAGGCTGTAATGGATAAAACACTGGTGCAGAATGTATCATTCCGAGAGCATGACCTGGTTCAGGGTGTGGTATTCAATAAGTTTGACTTAATCCTTTGCCGCAATGTGATGATTTACTTCAACCAAAACCTACAGAATGAAGTGCTTAAAAAACATCATGAGAGTTTATTTAAATATGGCTATTTAGTAATTGGTTCTAAAGAATCACTTATCTGGTGCGAGATAGCCAATAAATTCATTGTGGTGAATAATGAGGAAAAAATCTATAAAAAAATTAAAGATTGAGGCTGAAAACCTTGCTCAATGGGTAAATACAATCTCCATAATAAATACAAGGCCATAGTGATTGGTGGTTCTGCCGGAAGCTTTCAGGGTATTACCCAGATTCTTTCGTCCTTACCTGCTGATTTCAATCTGCCTATTATTATGTGTCTTCATAGATTGAAACATGTAAGAAATGGATTTGTGGAGGCTTTATCTATAAAGAGTATAAAACCAGTTGTTGAGCCGTATGATAAAGAGCAAATTAAGAAGGGCAAGGTTTATTTAGCACCAGCTAATTACCATATGTCGGTTGAATTGGGTAACAATTTTGCTCTTTCTACTGAAGAGATGTTCAATAATTCCAGACCAGCAATTGATATTACGTTAGAAACGGCTGCTTATAATTATAGAGATAAACTAATAGGTATATTACTTTCTGGCGCAAATAAGGACGGAGCCATGGGGATGAAGAGAATAAAGGATAGGGGAGGATTAACCATTATTCAGGATCCGGATGAATGTATGATTGATACCATGCCTGTTGCAGCCAGAAATTTAACGGAAATTGACCATACCTTAAAAGTTCAGGAAATTATTAATTTTCTGAAGGAATTAAATAAATTGTACCAATGATTTTAAACATATATTCTTTGAAGGCGGAACATTTATATATATTTGATAGGTCGTTCAATTATGTTTTCAATCAAAATATAGAATTTAAATGATTGAATAAGTGCTTGTTTCGATTGCCTTATAACCATAAATTAAATGAAAGTAATTTATAAAAATTTAGTAGTTGTACTTTCCTTATTATTTACACTGAGCTTAATTGGCTTGGCGTATTATTTATACATATTTCCTGAGCGTTTGGCAAACATGACCCATGTTATCAGCCTTGACGAAACTGCCAGATTGGCCCCTGTTATGAAAGAGCTTTATGTTTTTTCTGCTATTTCTTTGGGCTTAGGTTTTGCAGCCATCTTATTTTCGTTGTTCTCACGTAATGGTGATTCAGAAAGCAATGTGGTTTACATCGAGAAATTCAAAGATAAAAAGGAGCAGGCTGATAAAACTTCCGATGCCAACAGCGAAAAGGAAGAAACAGATACAGATGTTATTGCCATAAAGGATAAACTTAAATTAGAGAAGGATACCAAGAAAAAGGCGGAGCTTGCATTGTCTGAAATTGCAAATAAAGTGGAAGCAAGTCAGGCGAGCGTTTACAGAGCAGGGAAGGAAGATGGTAAAAATGTAATTACACTTTTCGCTTCATATGCATTTGTTTTACCTGAGAGCCAAACCTTATCTTATGAATTTGGAGAAGGGCTAGCCGGTCAGGTAGCTAAAGAGAAGAAAATGATTGTGGTTGATGATGTTCCGGAGGGCTATATTAATATACTTTCTGGTCTTGGGGAATCAAAGCCTGCAAGTTTAGCTATTTGCCCTATTATGAAAGATGAAGCACTGGTAGGAGTGGCCGAAATCGCATCATTTAAAGAATTTACGAAAGCACAAGAAATATTTATTCAAAAGGTATTACAATTACTATCCGATGCCTTACAACCAAAGAAAGAGACAGCAAAGGAGGAGTAATTAACTAGCATTGAACAAACAGAGCATGTTTAAGAATATTAAAATAGGTACTAAAATAAGCGCAGTATTACTTTGTGTGGTGCTTTTGAGCATCTTGATTATAAGCTACATGACTTATAATATGAATTTGCGCTCTATTGAAAAGCTCAATTTTGAGCGTATAGTGGTAAAGGCTCAGCTTAAAGCAGATAAAATAAATAGTGAATTCGAGCAGGTTAAGAAATATGCTAATCATTTAGGAAGCCTTTCAGCTCTTCAGTCAGGCATCCGTCAATTACAAGAGAATGATACAACTCTTAATCAGGATAGTTTAAAGACAACCGTACTTTATAATATTCAAAATGAAGTAAGGTTGTTTTCAGATAATTACACCCTAAGCGGAGTGGCTATTACAGATATAAACGGTGATGTACTCTTCAATTCAAATAGCAACTTGTCGGATTTATCTCAAGGTAACAATGTATCTGCTACATTTCCTGATTTCTTTGAAGCTGCTTTAATAGGAGATAACTTTAGTACTGTTGTTGAGCTTGGTAATGAAAAACATGTGCTTTATGGCAAACCTTTAATTGACGATTATAATAGCGTTGCAGGCGTTCTTATTTTGGTTAAAAGTATGACTCCTGTTTATGAACTACTTTACAAAAAAGGTAGAAATGATTACGAAACAATAGAAAGTATATTAGCTAGTCAGGATGAGAAAAAGGTAAGCTATTTAAGTAAATTAAGATTTGTGCCTGATAGTCTTGCACCTGAAAGCGTTACTCTAGGTGAGAAAAATAGCGTGTCTGTCCAAGAAGCTGCAAAAGGTAAGAATGGCTATGCGCTTGATAAGGATTATGCTGGTAACGAAGTGCTGGCTGCCTGGACTAACATTCCTTCAATTGGTTGGGGATTGGTAACTAAGGTTAATAGCTCTGAACTTGATGAACAATCGGGTAGTTTACTAGGTAATTTTGCTATTGCAGGATTAATCTTGCTATTCTTTACCTTCATTATATCACTGATTTTCTCGAAAGTATTGGTTAACCCAATAAAATCACTGAAAGAAACCCTGAAACTATTGGGTAAAGGAATCCTTCCAAATAATGTACCTAAGAAATCAGATGATGAGATAGGAGAAATGGCGGTTATCCTTGATAATTTTATCAGTTCCTTAAAGAATACAGCAACTTTTGCTAAGAAAATTGGTGAAGGAGATTTTGATGCTGACTTTAAGCCAATTTCTGAAGAGGATACGCTAGGTAATTCTTTAATTAACATGCGTAACTCCATTCAAGAGGCTGAAAAGAGAGATAAAGAAAGGAACTGGATTGTTACCGGAGTTGCTGAAACTGGAGAAATACTTAGGAGTAACGATGATCTTGAGCAACTAGGTGATGAAATTCTGGCCTATGTAACAGATAAGATAAACGCTATACAGGGCGCATTTTATGTGCTTAATGATGATGATTCTGATGACTACTTCCTTGAAATGAAGTCGAGTTATGCCTATAACAAAAAGAAGTACATGAATGCTCGGTTCAAGTTCGCGGAAGGATTAGTAGGGCAGTCTGCTATTGAACAGGATACATTATTAAGAACAGAGATTCCTTACGATTATGTTACTGTGACCTCTGGCTTACTTGGTGATAAGCGGCCAACATGTATTCTTCTAGTACCACTTATTACAGATGAGAAAGTTTACGGAGTTCTCGAATTTGCCGGTTTCGAAAAATTTGATTCAAGTCAGGTAAAATTTGTTGAAGAAATAAGCTTAATTATTGCCCGTACAGTATTTAATATCAAGGTTAACGAGCGTACAAGAAAGCTTCTTGCTGAA
Organism: Marivirga atlantica; assembly: GCF_016734805.1. Classification (GTDB taxonomy): domain Bacteria; phylum Bacteroidota; class Bacteroidia; order Cytophagales; family Cyclobacteriaceae; genus Marivirga; species Marivirga atlantica. The sequence goes on along the minus strand of NZ_JAERQG010000004.1, from coordinate 48,939 downwards.
TCGCAGGAAATGAGTCAGGAGCTTCAGGAACAACAGGAAATTTTAAGGCAGAATGCCGAAGAAATGGAAGCTACTCAAGAGGAGTTGAAGCGTACTAATCAAAGGCTTGAAGACCAAATTGAGGAAGTTAATAGAACTCAGAAGCGTATGCAGCTATTGCTTGAAAACGCCTCTGAGGTTATTACCATATATGAAAAAGATGGTGCAGTTCGCTATATTTCTCCATCCGTTGAGAAAATTCTCGGCTTTAAACAGGAAGATCTTATTGATACAAATGATCTGGATAAGGTTCATCCTGAATCAAGAGATAATGTTAGTGAGTTGTTTAAGCAGTTGGTAGCTAATCCTGATGAATCGATTACTTCTCAACATCAGTATAAAAACAGCGAAGGTGACTATGTTTGGGTTGAAGTAACAGGATCAAACCAATTGGATGACCCTGCTATTCAAGGTATTATCTTTAACACTAGGGATATTACTGAGAAAAGAAGAGCTGAGCAGGAGGAGAGAATGCGAAGTAAAATGCAGGCCTTATCTGAAAACTCAGTCGATTTAATTGCCAGAATTGATAACGAAGGTAAGTTCTTCTATGTAAACCCAATGATAGAGAATTATACGGGTAAAAAACCAGCTGATGTTATTCAAAAAGATGTGTCAGAATCTGGAATTGAGCCAAAAATTGTAGAAGAGTGGATGCATCTTTTACAGCGTGTTAAGGAGGAAGACAAAAAAATCAATGAAGAAATGGATTTCCCTACCGATATGGGAGATCGTGTAATGCAGGTTAATGCCATTCCTGAATATGATGAGGAAAACCAACTGGAGTCAGTGCTTATGGTTTCTCATGATATAACAGACCGAAAGGCCATTGAGCTTGAAATAGCCAACAAGAATAAGAAGATCACAGAATCTATTAACTATGCTAGAAGAATTCAAGGCTCTATCTTACCGGATAATAGAGTGATTCAAAAGCAATTGCCTGAATCATTCATCTTCTATAAAGCAAAAGATGTGGTAAGTGGTGATTTCCCGTGGTACCTTGAAGTTGATGATATTATTTACATAGCAGCAGTTGATTGTACAGGGCATGGTGTTCCGGGAGCACTTATTTCATTAATAGGATACTTCTTATTAAATGATATTGTAAGATCACAAAAGATTAGCGACCCTGGTATTATTCTAGACATGCTAGATGCCGGTGTAACAGCTACGCTTCGCCAGGATAGAGATGATTCTACTACTAAGGATGGTATGGATATCGCTTTCTGTAAAATTGATAAGAAGAAGAAGCAAGTAGAATATGCTGGTGCACACCGTCCGCTCTATTATCTGAAAAAAGATGGTGAACTAGTTGAAATTAAAGGAGATAAATTTCCTATTGGTGGTGGTATTTATAAAAACCAGACTAATTTCGAGAATCATGTTATTGATTATCAAGAGGGAGATTCTATGTTCTTCTGTTCAGATGGATTCCCTGATCAGTTCGGTGGTCCACAAAATAGAAAATTTGGACCTAAGCGTACAAGACAGATGATTGTCGATAATCAAGGTAAAGATATGGACGAAATGCATAAAGTCTTTGACGAAGCATGGGAAGGCTGGAAAGCTGATTATAAACAGACTGATGATGTACTGTTAATAGGTATTAGATTTTAGTTGGAAAAAGTTATATTATAAATAAAATTATTTAATTTAAAGCCTTATTTACGGACTAATAGGTTTTAAAAAAGCATTTTAACCCGAAAAGCATGAAGTATATATATGACCTCCATAAGACCATGTTATCGCGTAACCTGATACTGGTTTATGAGGGTGAATTTACTCAGGAAATCACCAAGTCAGTGTTAGCTATGGCTGAACGAAACATGGACTCAATGGGAGAAGAGTCTAGCGTGAAAAGAAAGGTTTTCAACGTTATGGTTGAATGTCTTCAAAACATAGTAAAGCATTCTGAAGACTTTAATCCATTATCAGCTAAAAGAAATGCTGCTATATTTATCATCGGAAAAGAAGATGACAGATATGTGGTAACAAGTGGTAATCCGGTGGATGCTGAAGCAGCTGATTCTTTAAAAGGAAGGCTTGATGAAATTAACACGCTTGACAAAGAAGGGTTAAAAAAGATGTATAAAGATATTATCAAAACCAATCATCTGTCTGACAAAGGCGGAGCGGGTTTAGGTTTTGTTGATATGGCCAGAAAGTCCGGTCAAAAGCTAGAGTATAGTTTTGAAGATATGGGTGATGGCTTTAAATTTTTCGCACTTACTACAACAATACTCCGATTTTGAGTAAATTATTAACGTTTAAAATTTATCTATTGATATGGAAATCATAAACTTAGAAGGAACTGAGGATACCCCTAAAATATTGCTAGACAAAGGCAATGGTATTTTTGAAATTTCAGGAAGATCATTACCGGAAGACTCAGCAGAGTTTTATCAACCAATTCTGGATTGGATTAGTGCTTATGGTGAAGATCCTAATCCTGAAACTTTGTTTACCTTCAAATTAGAGTATTTCAATACTGCATCTTCCAAGTTAATCCTAGATGTGCTTTCGGCATTAGAGGATATTGAGGGTGTTACTATTGACTGGTACTTCCATGAAGATGATGAAGATATGGAAGAAGCAGGAGAAGAATTTTCTGAACTTGTGGAGATTCCGTTTGAGTTCAAAACTTATTAAATTAAAACGTTCTTAAACTTTTTAATAATACATAATGGGCCATGTTAATGGCCTATTGTGTTTAAAAATCTGAATGTAAATAACCTTTTTCTATGAGTGAAGAGATACTCAAAGCCTTAACCCAATTATTTGCTATCATCACAAAACAAGATGGTGGTGTTACTGAAAAGGAAAGAAATTTCGTTATCGGTTTTTTTCAGCAAGAGCTTGATCAAGACTCTATCAAGGAGTACTTAGAGCTCTATGATAAATTTGTAGGTTATGGAGAAGAGGAGAAGGAAGAAGATGACGAGAAGAAGAAAAAAAGAAAGCTTACTTCAGTTAGAGATTCAGTAAGAACTCTGGCTATTTGTAAGAAGATTAATAAAACGCTAACCCAAAAGCAGAAGGTTGTTGTACTTGTAAAGTTATTAGAGCTGGTAGCATCTGATAATAACTTTACTTCTCAAAGAATGGAAATTATTGATACAGTTTCTACTGTATTTAATATTGTAAAAAATGAATTTAAGCTTATTGAGAGCTTTGTCATTAAGAGAAGTGCAAAAGAGCTTACGGAATTCAATGATATACTTTCTGTAAGTGATGATACCTCACAAGATGAATTAATACATGTACATGCCGATATTAACGGTGAAATTATTTTCATGCGTGTTGAAAGTGTGGATATGTATTTTGTTAAATATATAGGAGCTGAAGAAATTAACCTGAATGGCTTTATTATGAAGTCCGATTCAGTTTACAACTTCTCACATGGTAGTACTATTAAAACTCCCAAAGGTGCAGCTCTATACTATTCTGAGCTCATTAGGCAATTCTTATCTGACGAAGAAACCGTTAAACTTTCTTTTAATGCAGAAGACATTGTATTTAAGTTTCCAAACGGTGAAACCGGACTAAGGAATGTTAATATTTCTGAAGGTCCGGGTCAGCTAATTGGTATAATGGGAGCTTCTGGCGCAGGTAAAACCACACTTTTGAATGTGCTGGCAGGTATTGAAAGTCCTACAGATGGTAAAATCCTAATTAATGGGTACGACCTTAACGAGGATGAGGAGGAATTAGAAGGTATCATTGGTTATGTCGCACAAGATGACCTTTTGATTGAGGAATTAACAGTCTATCAAAATTTGTATTACAACGCTAAGCTCTGCTTTGCTAACATGGAAGAAGAGGAAATCCATAAAAGAGTTATGGAAACCTTAACAAGCCTTGGATTAGAGCAAAGAAAGGATTTAAAAGTGGGTAGCGTTCTGGATAAAACCATTTCAGGCGGGCAAAGAAAAAGATTGAACATAGCTCTTGAGCTAATTCGTGAGCCGGCTGTTATGTTTGTTGATGAACCTACTTCAGGGCTTTCATCAAGAGATTCAGAAAATGTAATTGACCTTTTAAAAGAGCTTACTTTAAAAGGTAAACTGATATTTGTGGTTATTCACCAACCATCTTCAGATATCTATAAGATGTTTGATAAAATGGTGATAATGGATACTGGTGGTTATCAAATCTTTTATGGTCATCCTGTAGAGGCTGTAACATATTTCAAAAAATCTACTAATCAGGTCGATGCTGAAAGAGGTGTTTGTCCTACTTGCGGTAATGTTAACCCTGAGCAAATATTCAATATTGTTGAGGCAAAGGTTGTTGATGAGTATGGCCAGCTAACTAATAAGAGAAAGGTGAATCCATCACAATGGAGAGATTTCTTTAAAGAGCACTTTGAACTTAATAAAGTTAAGGATGAAAAGGAAGCCCCGAAGTCTACCTTAAGAATACCTAATAAACTTAAGCAGTCCGTAATTTTTACGATAAGAGATACTTTATCTAAAATAAGTAATAAACAGTATCTTTTAATAAACCTATTGGAGGCCCCTTTATTGGCATTGCTTCTCGCTTTTATTATTAAATACAGAAGTGCTCCCGGAGGTGATGAATATGTTTTTAGATTCAATGAAAATATTCCTGCCTTTCTTTTAATGAGCATAATTGTGGCACTTTTTATGGGACTTACCGTAAGTGCTGAAGAAATTATTCGTGATAGAAAAATACTTAAAAGAGAATCTTTTCTAAATCTGAGCTGGAATAGTTATCTGGTTTCAAAATTGGTTATTCTATTTACTTTATCTGCTATTCAAACGCTTACTTATGTGTTGATAGGCGTGCTGTTATTAGAAATTAAAGGAATGACTTTTAGCATGTGGGGAGTGCTTTTTAGTGTTTCCTGTTTTGCCAATGTATTAGGTTTAAATGTTAGCTCAGCCTTTAAGTCAGCTGTTACAGTTTATATTTTAATTCCGCTTTTGCTTATTCCTCAAATGATCTTAAGTGGTTTGCTCTTTAGCTTCGATAAACTTAATGATTTCCTAAGTACCAAAGGAAAGGTGCCTGTTGTAGCCGATTTAATGACATCTAGATGGGCTTATGAAGCAATTGCTGTTGATATGTTCAAGAATAATGGATATCAGGAGTATTTCTTTGATATAGAGGCTGACGAGAAAATGGCTGATTTTAAATCATCCTTTTTAACAAAAAAGATTAGAGAAAAAGTTAGGGTAATAGAAAATAATCTCGGCTCTACTGATGAAAAATCCATTAAAGAAACAGAAGAGGCTATTACACTAATAAAAAATAGCTTAGCTAAAGAACCTTTCAGAGGTAACCTTGAGAATGAAGATTTAGATAAGTTGCTAGTTGTTGGTAAAATCAGTGAATCTACCATTAAAAAGTTAGACACTTACGTAGATTTGCTTCGTGATAATTACTTACAAGATTTCAATTTAGCAGTTAAAAAGAAGGAAACGCTTCAATATCATTTAGAAAATAATGAGGCTTATGATTTTAATTTAAATGAAGCTAAAGACAAGTATTATAATGAAAGCTTGGCTGATTTAGTAAGAAATTTAACAGTGGCAGATCGGGTTATTGAGTTTAAAGGTGAATTAATCCAACAGATTGACCCTGTTTTCAATAAGCCGGCTAAGCCAGAAAATATGCTAAACTATAGAACGCATTTCTTCGCACCTCAGAAATATTTTGCGGGAGTTTACATTGACACCTTCTATTTTAACCTTTTTGTAATCTGGTTTATGTCCTTATTACTTTATATAGCCTTGTATTTTGAGGCTTTTGGGAAACTTCTGGAGTTTTTTGGCAACTTAAGTTTGAAAAGAGGTTAATGGTAGAGTCATTTCCCAAAAAGATTGTTAATAAAAGTTAGTGCAGTTTTCGCTTAGTTAATTAGTTTTGATACTTTTAGTGAATAAAAAAATCATAATTTGTAAAAAGTGAGGGAATTTCTATTTTTGTTATGGTAAAAATAAGTTTTATGAAAAACATTTTCTTAGGGTTAATAGGTATAGCTATTCTATTTTCCTGTGATTCTAAAAAGAAACCATCCGCTGATGAAATTTCTGGTGTATTGGATTCAGTAAAAATTGAAGAACCTGCCATTTCAGAAGATGTGATTGCTGATATTATTCAGCAGATTCCTTCTCCTCTGGAAATCTCTACGCTGCTTAAAGAGGCCGAGACTAAATATGATAAGAGTCATTTGAACGATCCTGAAAATATTTCTAACTATAACAGTAACTTCAAGAAGGCGCTAGCTCTTGGTATTTATGGTACAGATTTAGGTTATACTAACATCTATGGACAAAATCAGGATGCTTTGTTTTATCTAAACTCAATAAAGTCTTTAGCAGATGATTTGAGTATCGGACAGTTTTTTGATATAGGAACCATTAAAAGATTAGCAACGAACAGCAAAAATCTGGATTCCTTATTATTAATTACTACTAAGAACTTTAACAGTATCAATAAATATCTTCAGGATCAGAAAAGATCTAATCTAAGTATTCTGCTATTATCCGGTGGTTGGCTGGAAGCACTATATATAGTGTCAAAGGTTTCAGAAAAGAACCCAGGTAATGAGCAGTTGAAGGAGACAATAGGGGAGCAGAAAATTATTATGGATAATGTTGCTTTGTTATTATCTTTCTATGTGGAAAGCGATCCTAATATTAGGGATTTGGCTAATCGCTTTTCTAAACTTCAAGAGGAGTTTAATAAAATAGAAATTAAAACAGTTTACCGTGAACCAACCTATGAAGTAGTAGATGGCATGCTTGTTGTAAAGGACAACAGTACCAGTGAGATCATCATGACTGATGAGAACATTGAGTCCATAAGAACTATGGTTTACGAAATAAGAAATAACATTATTAATTAAGAGCCTGTATGAAAAAGCTAATCATCGCATTAGGAATATTATTTACCACCTCTTTCGTTAATGAGGTTTACGCGCAATGCAATACAGAGAAGCATGTAGAAGCTTGTATTCCAAAATTACAATCAGGGTTTACATTTTTGAAAAGTTACAGTATAGATGGTCAAGGTGGAGCGAAATCAAAAGTAGAATACTCTTACGTATTTACTAAAGGTGCTACTTACCAAGTTCAAATTTGTAACGATGGTGAAGGAACAGATGGAATTGTATTAACACTTTACGATTCAAGTAGAAAACAAGTGGCTTCTACTAAGTACCAAGGTTCAACGCTTTCTGGACTTAACTTTCCATGCCAGGTAACAGGTATTTATTATATAACTTTTACCTTTGAAGGAAGTGCTAACCACTGTGGTGGTAGTGTCTTAGGATTTAAGAGATAGCGATAAAATATTTAATATTTACAGCCTCCCACTGGGAGGCTTTTTTGTTATGGAACAATTTGTAGATTTTAATTTCAGAGCTAATTACTTTAGTAGTGGTCCAATTACAAAAGACACGAAAGAGGTTTGGTTTGTGTTGCATGGCTATGGACAGCTTGCGAAATATTTTATCAATAAGTTTAAAGATATTTCGTCACATGAAAGAGTAATTATAGCACCAGGAGGGTTGTCGAGATTCTACCTTAAAGGATTTAATGGGAGAGTAGGTAGCACTTGGATGACAAAAGAGGATCGGCTGCTTGATATCGATAATTATGTTAATTATTTACAAGCTGTTTATGCTCATGTGTCGAATGACTTTTCTCAATCGCATAATATTAAAATTACTTTTCTGGGTTTTTCTCAAGGTGGAGCTACAGTCACACGATGGATTCAGAGATTTGAAGATGATTTTGAACGACTAATCTTGTGGGCAGGTTCATTCCCTCACGACATGGATATAGCCAAAGTGGGTGACAAATTGAAAGGTAAAAAAGTACAAATGATCAGAGGAACTGAGGATCAATTTGTAAATGACAAAGCAAAAGAGGAGCAACAGAGATTTATTGATGCTTTAAATATAGAGGTAGAGCATATCACTTTTAAAGGCGAACACGATATTGATAATGATACCTTAATAAAAGTGGCTAATCAAGCTGTTTGATTGTACTTAGGATATTTCCTGAAAAGACTTGAAAGCTTCATTTGTATAACACCGAAAATGGCTTCTCTAAATATTTTTTTTGACATTTTTGAAACTCCTCGGCTGCGATCAGTAAATATGATTGGAACTTCTTTTAGTCCAAACCCATGTTTCCAGGTTAAAAATTTCATCTCTATCTGGAAGGCATAGCCAATAAACTTGATCTTGTCTAAATCAAGAGTTTCTAATACTGAGCGGTGATAACAAATAAATCCTGCAGTGGCATCGTCAACGGGAAGCCCTGTTATAAACTTAACATATTTGCTGGCAAAGTAAGACATCAGAACTCTACCCATCGGCCAATTGACTACATTTACTCCTGTAACATACCTTGAACCGATTGCCATCTGAATACCATTTGTTTGACAGGCTTTATGTAATTCTATAAGATCTAGAGGATTGTGAGAAAAGTCTGCATCCATCTCAAAAATGTAGTCGTACCCTTTCTCAAGTGCAAAGCGAAAACCAGTTATATAGGCTGTACCCAATCCTTGTTTTCCTAATCGCTCAATGATATGAAGTTGATCTGGGTACTGTTGCTGTAGTTTTGTGACTATCTCAGCTGTACCATCAGGAGAATTATCATCTATTATAAGAATATCAAATTTAACTGAAAGCAGGAATACGGCATTGATTATGTCTTCAATGTTCTCTCTTTCATTATATGTGGGTATGATTACTAATCTATTATTCATAATTTCACCTGAACTTCAAAACTATAAAACTTTTTAAATAAAGGATAATCAATTATAAATTGATGAAGCGTAAATCATGTATTTTTCTTGATAGGGATGGTGTACTGAATAGAGAAAGGGGAGATTACACCTACAAATTGGAGCACTTTGAGATTCTGGATGGTGTTAAAGAGGCAATTCAACTAGCAAAAGAGAGCGGTTTTTTATTAATAGTGATCACCAACCAGGGAGGTGTCGCGAAAGGCCTATATACCTTAAATGATGTTATGTTATGTCATGATTTTCTTCAATCTGAAACTAATTATTCAATTAATGATATTTATGTGGCGCCTATGCATCCTTCAGTTTCAGAATCCTTGCTTAGAAAACCTGATAGTTTGATGTTTGAGAAGGCAATTGCAAAATATAACATAGATCCACAGACTTCATGGATGATAGGTGACTCAGAGCGGGATTTAATTGCTGCGGCAAAAGTAGGAATTAGTGGATACTTTATTAGAACCAGAAAGGATTTTCCGGCTGCAAAAAAAAGAGCCTCAAGTTTACTTGAGGCCGTGAAGAATATAATTGGTGCTAAATAAGAATTAGATCCCCGTATAGTTGAAAGGGCTTATTTGTTTAAGCTCATTTTTTACATCTTCCGAAATATCTAATGTATCAATAAATTCGCTGATTGTTTGATCAGTAATTTTCTCATTTTTTCTAGTAAGCGCCTTTAAAGCCTCGTAAGGAGCAGGGTAACCTTCTCTTCTCAAAACAGTCTGTATACCTTCTGCTACAACTGCCCAGTTTTCTTCAAGGTCATGGTTAATAGCTTGCTCATTCAGTTCTAGTTTCTTGAGCCCTTTTAGAAGTGAGTGAAAAGCAATTAAGCCGTGTGCTAATGGAACACCAATATTTCTAAGTACAGTAGAATCTGTCAAATCCCGCTGTAATCTTGAAATAGGTAGTTTAGCAGATAAGTGTTCAAGAACGGCATTGGCTATTCCTAAATTTCCTTCAGCATTCTCAAAATCTATGGGATTTACCTTATGCGGCATGGCAGAGGAACCTACCTCATTGGCAGAGATTTTCTGTTTGAAGTAATTCATGGAAATATATTGCCAAACATCTCTACTTAAATCAATAAGGATTGTATTGATCCTTTTTAGGTTATCGAATCTGGCAGCGAGATGGTCATAATGTTCAATCTGTGTTGTAGGTTCACTTCTTTTAAGACCTAAATAGTTTTTAACAAAGTTGTTTCCGAAATCACTCCAATTAATTTCAGGATAGGCAATATGATGGGCATTAAAATTACCAGTAGCGCCACCAAATTTTGCTGCATGTGGTATTTGAAATTCATACTTAAGTTGCTCCCTTACTCTTGAGCTAAATACCACTATTTCTTTGCCGAGTCTTGTTGGTGAGGCAGGCTGACCATGTGTCTTTGCTAGCATAGGAATATCTTTCCACTCTTCGCTGAATTTATTTAATAATTCAACTATTTGTTCTAGTAGAGGTATATATTCCTTTTCTACTGCTTCTTTGAGCATTAAAGGAGTGGCGGTATTATTGATGTCTTGTGAGGTTAAACCGAAGTGGATAAATTCCTTTTGTTTACCAATATTAAGTACCTCAAATTTATCCTTTAAAAAATACTCAACAGCTTTTACATCATGATTGGTCGTCTTTTCAATCTCTTTAATAGCTTGAGCATCTTTTTCGGAAAAATCACTTACAATTTTTCTTAACTCAGGGAAGCTACTTTTATCAAATGAAGCTAATTGAGGTAATGGTAATTCACATAGTGCAATAAAGTACTCTACCTCCACATGAACTCTATATTTTATAAGCGCCCACTCTGAAAAGTAAGGTGCTAATTTTTCAGTTTTAGATCTGTATCTGCCATCAATGGGTGAAATGGCGCTTAATGAATTAAGATGCATGTGACTTCCTTTTTTATGAAAGTGCAAAGATAAGGAAATTGAATATTTGACAGGTAGATAATTATATTAATTAAGGTTTACGGATTTCTATATTTCTTTTGGCCTAAGAAGTTAAATTTTATAAACTTTGTCATTAGTAATTGACTTAACAATAATAGCATGGAAATAGTAGGAAAAATTATAGATATACTAGAAGAGCAAAGTGGGAATGGTAGAAATGGTGAGTGGAGAAAGCAGAGTTATATTCTTGAAACACTAGATCAGTACCCTAAAAAAGTATGTATGGATGTTTGGGGTGATAAAATAGATACATTTGATCTTAAAAAAGGAGAACAGGTTACGGCCAAAGTAAATGTAGAAAGTCGTGAATTTAACGGCAAGTGGTATACTGATGTTAAAATATGGGCAGTAGATAGACAAGGTGGTGCTTCCACAAATATTGCTCCCGTTAATGCTGCAAATGATTTCCAGAATCAAGGTGCTCAACCCTCAAGTGGTCCAGAAGAAGTGCCACCACCAAGTGCTGATGACGAATTACCTTTCTAAATCATACTAAAATTAAAGGGAGATATTATGCTGAGAAGCTCTTATCTCCTTTTAAAGCTTGATCCTCTACCAAACAGGCCGCCACCTCTTTTTGGTTTGATGTTAAATTTCTTACCACCGATACCAAAAAGTCGGTTAAAGAAATCCCCTTGAATGTAGAAATCAGCTTTGAGGTTTACTATCATATAAAAATCATCGTTGTCAGGATTACCACGCGTTGCATCTAGATCAGCATTGTTTGGGTTGGACAATGCAAAAGCAGTTAACTCTCTATCATTATTTGCATAATCGAATAGCTCCGCATCTGAATAATCTGGTCCACTCACATCATCCAAATAGTCTGTAAAAGTTATCCTTTGAGAAATTTCAGCTGAAATATCTAAAAATTCTGTCACTTTTACTCTTACACCAATTCCTACAGGAACAACAACAGCGAATCGGCTATAGTCATTAGGTCTCTCAGTGTCGTATTTTGCCAATGAAACTGTTTGACCTGCATTAGGAACAGCCACTCTTCCGTCTACTGGTAGCACAACTGAATCAGGAACTGTAGCTCTTGGGTCGAAATAAAGACCTCCTATTCCAGCGAAAATGTAAGGGTTGATGAGTTTTCTTTGAGTAAAGCGAGAAGTCATAGGAAACAGACTTACACTTAGAGTTGAACTTAATTCAATGTTATTTGAAACAAAAGACAGGCCTCTTTCTCTCGTGTTAAGCTCTTGATCGATCTTTCCGTCATCTCCTGACATTTGAAATAACAATAAGTTTGTTCTCAAATTTAGCCTATCAGTAATACGATAATGAATACCGCCTTCTATATTCAGCTTAGTATCAAAATAACTTCCGGGATTTGTTAAGTCACCTAAAGCACGTGCATAACCTACACCTCCAGATGCCACCCAACGTCTATTAATTCTTCTGTTGTAGAAGCTTTGTGCGAAGGCCTGATCGGCAACAACTATTAGTAGAAATATGATAAATAACTTCTTCATACAGTTCTGTTATCTACAAATATATTAAAAATTAAGGATAATAAATTTTAGATACTAGTTTTCTGAATTCCTTTCTATTGAATTAGGTGTAATACTTAGTCAAACAACCAATATTTGAGAATAAGTTTTGATAAAAACAGAATATTATTGTCATCTTTGAAATTAAAGCAATCGTAATAGTTAAATGATGCTAAAATTAGCAGCTGTTGATATAGGTTCTAATGCTATCAGATTACAACTTACAAGATGTTCTATTTTCGATGGTAAACCTACCTTTAAAAAATTAGAATATGTAAGATTTCCTTTACGCTTAGGACAGGATGTATTTTCGGTTGGTCGAATCTCTAATGAGTCACAAAAGAAGTTTCTAAGGCTCATGGAGGCATTCAAAATCCTCATTGATCTTTATGAAGTAGATGATTATATGGCTTGCGCTACTTCTGCAATGAGAGATTCCGATAATGGACAAGACTTAGTGGAACAGGTTAAGGAAAGAATTGGTCTGGAGATTGATGTAATCGATGGTGAAACGGAAGCTGAAATCATCAATAAGGCTATTTTTCCTTATATGGATAACCAAACTTATTTACATATTGATGTAGGAGGTGGTAGCACTGAGCTAAATATTTATGTAGCTCATGAGAAAATTGCTTCCAAATCATTTCAGCTAGGATCTGTTAGGAAGTTGTCGGATATAGATAATTCTAGTGTTTGGAATAAAATGAAAAGTTGGATTGCGGGTGAAATGAAACCTAGTTTTGGAAAAGTGCACGCAATAGGTACAGGAGGTAATATCAATAAGGTGTTGGAAATGGCTAATAAAAAACCTGGAAAATTGATTTCATTAAAAAAGGTTAAAGAAATGCAGCAATACATTGCTAGTTTTAACATGGAAGAAAGAATTAATAAATTACAGCTTAATCCTGATAGAGCTGATGTGATTATACCTGCTCTTGATATTTACATGAATGCAATGAAATTAGCAAAAGCCCCAAGTATTCTTGTGCCTGATAGTGGCATGAAAGACGGTATGATGCAGATGATGTGGGAGAGAAATAGATTGACCTAAAGGAAGGTGATAAAATTAAGGGTTTCTGCTGATATTGAATTTGTATTTAGAAATCATAAGTAATTAAACCATAAAATTGTCATTAATAATAGCAGGTAGAATCAAAATAATTAAGTTTGTAAGGTCTTGATGAGAAATATGAAAGCCAAAATTACTCTTTTTATACTCAGTATTTTTATACTGTTCAGTTCGTGTGTTCCTAATAAGAAAATTGTTTACCTGCAGCACCCCAATGATCCAGAGTTTGGTCAAATTGAAGAATCTGACAGTATTATTAGAACTTATCAATCATTTAATAAACCTTACGAACTTCAGCCAGAAGATATTATCTCTTTAAGAATCGCCAGCTTAACACCGTCTGAATTTGATTTTGTAAAGAAATATGAAGAACAGTTAGGTATAATACGAAGGTTAAACCAATATAATCAAGGAACCGCAAATGGTGGTAATCAAAATATGCGTATGCAAGGCTTGGGTAGTGGTGGTAGCGGAGAGGACTCGGGCCTAGCCCCCATAATGCTAGATAGGCAACAAACCGGATTTGTTTTAGACAGAGAAGGATATTTAGAACTTCCCGAAATTGGTCGTGTGCGATTATCAGGGTTAAGTATACCGGAGGCAGAAGAGCTGATTCGGAAGAAACTCATTGATTATTTTGAAACACCTGTAATAAGGATACAATTGCTAAGCTTTCATTTTACAATAATAGGAGAAGTAAATAGTGAAGGTCGTTATACTTCTTTTGACCCTGAAACTAATGTAATAGATGCTATTACCCTAGCTGAAAATTTAACTGATTTTGCAGACAGATCAAGTTTAAAGGTAATTCGATTTCAAGAAGGTGAAACGAAGGTCTATTATGTTAATACCTTAAGGGAAGATTTAGTGGCACAGCAAGGTTTCTATTTACAACCTAATGATCTAATTGTAGTACCTGCACTAAGGGCAAGACAATCGCGTAATTATCTATTACCTACCACAACTAATATTATAGGTATCACGGCCTCTACGTTATCACTTGTTTTATTAATTTTTAATTTAAGTCAATAATTAATGAACGAATTCGACTTTCAAGAAGAGGTTGTAAAGGAAGAAAAGCCCATAGATTTCCTCAAATATTTATTGAAAATTCTTAGGCGTTGGCCTTTCATATTACTCTTTTTCATTTTCTCAACCACACTTGGTATACTATATAATAGATATGCAAATCCGGTTTATTCGATAAAGGGGCAATTTATCACCAAAAAATTTAGCGAGAATAAATCAGTCATCCCTGGTTTAGTTGATGCGGGTTATTTTTTAGGTGGAACTCAAGAAGTTTATGAAGAGATTCCACTTTTGAAATCCAATGATAAAATAGAAGAGACAATAAATAGACTAAATTTTCGGGTAAGTTATTTCGCAGAAGGCTATGTGAAAACGGTAGAGCAGAAAAGTGGTAATGGCTACCAGGTATTAATTGACTCAATTTATGGAGAGAATTGTCCTTATGGGGTTAAAATTTTTGTAAATAAAAAAACAGATGAAACTTTTAAACTAAATGTTGTTGGTGATGAAGTATGGGAGAATTTTTTAGAAGAAAGAACTTATAATTACAATGAGAAATATAGAATAGAAGATTTACAGTTTGAAATTAAAGATGGTAATAGATCGGCTTCTACAGAACAAAACAAATATTTTTTTATAATTAACAAGAGAGAAAGCTTAGTTAATGAATATAAGAAAAGATTAAAAATCTCATGGAAACAACAAGGTTCGGCCATTTTAAACATGGAAATGGAAAGTGTAATTCCTGAAAAGGATATACAGTTTATGAATACATATTATGAAGTGGTTGAGGAACTGGGGCTTAAAGAAAAGAACCAAAATCTCGAAAACACCATCAATTTCATCGATGAGCAGATGGCTATGATCTCGGATTCCATTATTCAATTTCAAGAGACTATTGATCGGCTACAATTAGAAAATAGAGAATTAACACTTGGCAGTCAGACTATATTTACGAAGCTGAATGATTTGGATGAACAAAAGGCAGAGGTTTTATTACAGGAGCGCTATTATGAATATCTGAAATCTTATATCAAAAATAATAAGTCTTCAGAGATTTTCGCTCCTAGTCTAATAGGGCTAGATGCTCCTTTGTTAAATGATCTTGTGGTTGAGTACATTCAGCAAAAACAACAAGATAAACTCTTTAAGAATAAAGAGAATTACAAAAATCCTTTAGTCAATAGGCAGGATAGCCTTAGAAGACGCCTTGAGAAAAATATTTTTGAGGCCTTGAACAGCTATCAGGAAGTTAATAGTGAGAAACTAGCTGATATTAATAGTAAGAGTAATTTTCTAACAGGTTCAATGAGTGATTTGCAAGGAGAGCTGAGGGAATTAAGTCAGGCCAGAAGGTTATATGAACTCAACCAGAATCTTTTTGACCTTTTCTTACAAAGAAAAACTGAAGCTGCTATCTCTAAAGCTTCAGCCACTTCCGATTATCAGTTAATTGAAGCTCCTTCCTATTCAAAAAATCCTGTACGACCTAATGCTGAGCGTAATTTGTTAGTAGCAATGGCGTTGGGGTTATTATTACCTATCGGGTTCTTTTTTATCAAGGACTTTACTAATCCAAGAATCATGGATAAAGATGATCTGGATCGTAACTCTGATATTCCACTATTAGGAAATATCGCACATAAAATTGTAGATACAGATACCATTGTAAAAGATAAACCGAAGTCATTGGTTGCTGAATCATTCAGGGCATTAAGGGCCAATATGAAGTACTTACAAGGTAAGGATAAGAATCAAGCTAAAACTTTTATGGTTACCTCTTCAGTAAGTGGTGAGGGTAAAACTTTCTGTTCACTCAATCTGGCTTATACCCTGGCTGCTTCCGGAAGAAAAACCCTGTTAATTGGAGCGGATATGCGTAAGCCAAACTTAACAGACTTCATTGAAGCCTACCCTGATAAAGGTTTGAGTGAATACTTGGCCGGTTATGCGACAAGAGAAGAAGTGGTGATCAAAGGAGAAACTAAAAACTTGTGGTTCGTGGGAGCAGGAGCTGTTCCACCAAACCCTTCAGAATTGCTAGCAGGTGACAAGATGAATCAGTTTATGATTGAGGTAAGAGAGGAGTTTGACGCTATTATAATTGATACTTCTCCAGTTGGTTTAGTGGCTGATGCAATAGAGTTATTACCACATATAGACCATACTTTGCTTATTGTCAGACAAGGAGTAAGCATGAAGCAAGCCTTATCTATGGTGAATGAATTGTATAATGAGGGCAAAATCAAACCAATGTCGGTAATTTTTAATGATATTCAGCTACGTAAAAAGGGATATGGCTATTATGGTGGTTATATTTATGGTATGGGCTATGGTGGTTACGGCTATGGATATTACGATGAAGATAAAGAGCGGAAAAAAAATCTGTTTAAACGAAGTTGATCTCTCGGTTTAGTGAAAGTAGAGTGTACTTATTAAGTTAGAAGGTAATTAATTATTGCAAATGCAATTAGTAAATAAAAAAATATTAGTCACTGGAGCTGATGGCTTTATTGGAAGTCATTTAACTGAAAAACTTCTTAATGAAGGATGTCAGGTTAAAGCTTTTGTTTACTACAATTCTTTCAATTCATGGGGGTGGTTAGATACACTACCGAAAGAAAAGCTTGAGAAAATTGAGATATTTTCTGGTGATATTCGTGATCCCAATGGGGTAAGGACAGCTATGAAGGATGTGGATGTGGTTTTTCACTTAGCTGCTTTAATAGCAATTCCTTTTAGTTACCATTCCCCTGATTCTTATGTAGATACTAATGTTAAAGGAACTTTAAATGTAGTGCAAGCAGCTAAAGATTTGGGTACGGAAAGGGTATTGGTTACTTCCACTTCCGAGGTGTATGGTACAGCTCAATTTGTTCCTATAACTGAAGAGCATTCTAAACAACCACAATCCCCTTATTCAGCAAGTAAAATAGGAGCTGACTGCATTGCGGAATCTTTTTATCGAAGCTTTGATTTACCCATTACTATAGTTAGGCCTTTTAATACTTATGGTCCACGACAATCTGCCAGGGCTATTATCCCAACCATTATTTCTCAATTGCTTAAAGGAGAAACAGAAATCAAATTAGGGGATTTAAGACCAACTCGTGACCTGCTTTTTGTAGAAGATACAGCAAATGCTTTTATTGAAATTGCGAAATCAAAAAAAACGATAGGGGAGCATATTAATATAGCCACAGAATCAGAAATAAGCATGCAAGAATTAGCGCAGGGTTTAATAGATATCATTAATTCTAAAGCGATAATCATAACCGATGAAGAGAGGTTACGGCCTGAAAAAAGTGAGGTGTTTCGATTATTCGGTTCAGCTCAAAAAATTAAAGAATTAACCAATTGGAAGGTTCAATATAATTTAACCGCTGGATTAAATGAAACTATCAATTGGTTTTCGAAAGAAGAGAATTTGAAAAATTATAAGTCTGATATTTATAATATTTAATGATCAATTCCTCTAATATTATTGTAACAGTATTTCATGAGGGAGTAGCGAATTATTTCCAAGATTTTATTTCTTCTGTTAAATCTCAATTAACAAATGACTATCAACTATTAATTTTTAACGATAGTAAATATGATATATATGTAGATAATTTAAGCGGAGTTGAGAATCTTTCTGTCATAAATTTTCCTAACAATTTAAATATTCTGGAAAATAGAATTTGGATGATTAACTATCTTCAAAGAATTAGTTGTGACATTATTCACTTTATAGATGCAGATGATACTATAAACACAAATTATTTAAGTTTATCGTGTGAGTTGCTTAATGGATGTGATTTAGTTTGTCATGATTTTAACCTGGTTGACAGGGAGCATCGATCCATTGAAGCTAACTACTGGCAGGAAAGGTTTGAAAGTAATCCAGCATTGATACCTTCTGAATTTATTAAAGATAAAAACATAATTGGTCTTGGTAATACTTCAATTAAAAGGAGTCTTCTTGATAATTTAGAGGTTCAACAAAAGCTCGAAACTACTATTGCTGACTGGTTTATTTTTACGCAGATACTTTTAGCTAAAGAACCGAAAATTTTATTTACCTCCGAGGCTGTTTTTAACTATCGACAGCACAATAATTTAGCTAACCTTTTGCTAGACGATTTTGATAGTATTATTCAAAAAATGAAGATGGTGAAGGGTCATTTTGAAGCTTTGCAAAGCATAAATATAAACCGGTATGATGGCTATATAGGGCGGTTTGATGATTTATTGACTAATTTTAATGTAGCATTGTACAGTAAATATAAGGAAAATAGAATAAAGCTAAATTTCTTTTGGTGGGAGGAAATATTTAAAATATTAACATATTATGAAAATAGATATAAAAGGTAGAGAAATTCAAAATTACGCTAAACCATATATCATAGCAGAGCTTGGTTCTAACCATAACGGAGATATGGAGTTAGCCAAAAAGCTTATAGAGAAAGCTAAGGCATGTGGGGCTGATTGTGTGAAATTTCAATCTTGGAGTAAAGACACCATTTTCTCTAAGAAGACCTATGAAGAGAACTATTTTGTAGCTGACGACTATAGAAATCGGACCGACCATACCCTTGAATCTATAGTGGAGGAATATAGTATTTCCGCAGAAGAGCTTTTACAAATGAAAGCATTTGCCGATAATATTGGTATTGAATGCACCAGTACCCCCTTCTCTCCCGATGAAGTTGACTTTTTGGTAAACGAAATGGAAACTCCCTTTATTAAAACGGCCTCTATGGATTTAAATAATTATCCATTTTTGACCTATATAGCTAAAAAAGGAAAACCAATTGTGCTGTCTACGGGCCTTAGTGAGTTATACGAAATAGATAAAGCAATTAGAACCATTGAAGAAGCTGGTAACTATAATATTATCATACTGCATTGTGTATCAATTTATCCACCGAAAGATGAGCAGGTGAATTTGAGACGTATAGAAAGTTTACAGAAACTTTACCCTAATTATCCTGTAGGATTTTCAGATCATACTTTAGGTTTTGAAGTACCTCTTGCTTCTGTTGCTTTAGGAAGTTGCTTAATAGAAAAACATTTCACTTTAGATAAAGAAATGGAAGGGTGGGATCATAAGGTTTCAGCAAATGAGGAAGACTTAAAAGTGATCGTTGCTGGAGCGAAAAAGATATGGAAGGCCATGGGCACTAGTAGAATCTCAGTACAGGAAGATACTGAAAGAAAAGAGTCATTCAGAAGAAGCATTGTACTTAAAAAAGCATTGAAGAAAGGTGAAGTAATTACCAGAGACATGCTTGACTTTAAAAGACCAGGAGAAGGAATCGCTCCAGAGCACATTGATTGGGTGGTTGGAAGAACTACTAAAGCTGACATAAAAGCTGATTTTCCATTACAAAAAGAAGACTTAGTTTAAGTTATGCCTAAAACTGTTGCCTGTATTATTGCGAGAACCACTTCCCAGAGATTACCGCTAAAAGTATTAAGGAATATTTATGAAGAGTATTCAATTTTAGAGTTTTTGATCAATAGAATTAAACTTTGTAATAAAGTAGATGATATATATATATGTACATCATTTGAACCTGTTGATGATATATTAGAGGATGTTGCGAAAAAAAACAATGTTAAGATCCATAGAGGGGATCCAAATAATATTATTGAGAGAATGATATCAGTTTCTAAATTAGAGAATGCTGATATTTTATTGAGAATAACTGGCGATAATCCTTTAACCTCATATGAATATATTGACATTCAGATTAATAGCTTGGTCCTGAAGAAATTGGATTATATAAGATTGATAGATGTACCTATTGGAGCTACGGCAGAAGTAATGACTACTAACGCACTAATTCAATGCAGTAAAGATATGAATCAAGAGTACAGTGAATATCTAATGTTGTATATGTTTGAGCCCAACAAAAGAAAGTGTGGGGTAATTAAACCTTTTGATAAAAATTATTCGCATGAACTAATAACTGTTGATGTTCATGAGGATTTACAGAAAGTGAAAACGATATTAGAAAAGACATCAAAAGGACTAAAAATAAAATTAGCTGAAATGCTTAGGTTCTTTTCAGATCAACCAAAAACAACGGATGATTCTGTTATGATCAAGTTGCCCGAAAACAAGTCTGTAAGTTTAAAAGAGTTTAACTTAGATATGGAAAGAAGAGTAAGCGAGGCAATAAAAATTGAGATATGAGAAGTGATTTTTATTTTTATACAGAAACCGCTTTTCATCATCAAGGAGAGGTGGAATACCTAAAGGGACTTGTAGACCTCTCAAAAGAAGCTGGTGCTAATGGAGTTAAGTTTCAAGTTTTAACAAAGGTTGAAGAGTTTATCAGCACTAATCATACAGCATTTGATACTTTGTCTGGCTTTTGTCTAACAGAAGAGGAATGGAGTTCTGTGTTTGATCATTGTCTCAAACAAGGCTTAGATATTATTGCAATGCCTTTGAATATTTCATCCTTTAAACTTTTAGAAAATTTTAAAATAAGGTTTATTGATATTCATTCAGTATCGTTTAATGACGAAGCGTTAAAGCATGCTGTAAAAAATACTATGATCCCTGTTCTATTAAGTTCAGGAGGTAGAACGCTTGAGGAATTAGATCAACTCTATTCTTTTTTTGGCGCACAATTAAAGGGATTATTGGTAGGCTTTCAGGCTTTTCCTAGTAAACTTGAAGAAGTCAAGTTATCCCGTATTACCTTCTTGAAAAATAAGTTTAAACGCCTTGAGATCGGTTATGCTGATCATAGTGAGCATAATAATGAAGACGGTATTGAAAGCAATTTATATGCTCGTTTACTAGGAGCATCAATATTCGAGAAACACATCACTTTAGAAGAGGGTGATTCGGATAGAGTAGATTATATATCCGCAATAGGGCTAGATAAACTTAAACTGATTATTAGAAAACTAAAAAGGCTAGATAAAATAACAGGGGCTGAAGGCAAAGATCTATTTAATATGCCTGACTCCGAGTTGACCTATAGGAATAGGGAGTTAAAGGTAGTTTCGAAGCGTCCGTTAGTTAAAAACACAACATTAAAACCTGAAGACCTTTGCCTTAGAATGATTGATCAGCCAAATGGATTTTCCAGAATTGAAGAAGTAGTTGATCGACAAATTGCAGAAGATCTAGATCAGTATACTCTAATATTAAAAGATAAATTATTATGAAATGGCTTAATATTTCTGAAAATAATTCATTTGAAAAAGCTGTTGAGTTGCTCGATCATAATGGTACAGGCTTTCTACCTGTTGTTGATCAACATAATAAATTGATCGGGGTTATTACAGATGGAGATTTACGAAGAGCAATTTTAGCAAAGAAAATAGCCGATGTAAAGCAGATCATGAATGCTGATCCTATTACCATGCCTTCAGGAACATCTCATGTAATAGCAAAGCGAAAGCTCAAACAAATCCATAGAAGACAAATGCCACTGGTTGACGAGCAGGGTAAGTTAACAGAGGTAGTTTTATTAAATGACTTTGATGTAGCGCCAAAAGAGGAGTGGGTAGTTATTATGGCTGGAGGCTTGGGTAGTAGATTAGGAGAATTAACCAAAGATATTCCAAAACCAATG
This sequence comes from Marivirga atlantica, assembly GCF_016734805.1. Classification (GTDB taxonomy): domain Bacteria; phylum Bacteroidota; class Bacteroidia; order Cytophagales; family Cyclobacteriaceae; genus Marivirga; species Marivirga atlantica. The sequence continues at coordinate 26,987 of NZ_JAERQG010000004.1, read as the reverse complement.
CTACCTATTGGAGGAAGACCCATGTTAGAACACATTATCGATAATTTTAAAGAATTCGGATTCTATAAGTTCATTCTTTGTGTTAATTATAAAGCTGAGATAATTGAAAATCATTTTAAGGATGGGACAAATTTTGGCATTGAAGTAAGATATACTCACGAGAATAAGAGAATGGGAACAGCAGGTCCACTGAGCTTAATTGACTTTGATATTAGTGATAATTTATTTGTTGTAAATGGTGATTTAATCACATCTATAGATTTTAATGACTTTTTGGAATTTCATTTAACACAAAAAGCTGATGCTACTATGTGTGTAAAAAGCTATTCAAATGAAATACCTTATGCTTGCATTAATGCTGATAGTGACAATAATTTATTGGAAATTCAAGAGAAACCGAGCTTTAATTATCATATAAATGCTGGAATGTATATTGTAAATAAAGACCTATTAAAGCTTATACCAAATGATACCTTTTATGATATGCCCACTTTATTTGAAGAGGCTTTAGGTAAAGGAAAATCAGTAAAAATCTTTAGAATGGATGATTATTGGCTGGATATCGGACAGCCTTCAGATTACCAGAAAGGCAATAATGATTTAAAGATAAAAGGATGATCTTCGATAATTTTAATTTTATCCATAAGTATTTAAATGATTCTGAAGTTATAGATAAGTTTATTTCAGAAAATAAATTCGCCTCTGGTAAAATAAACATAAATTCGCATATACATGCTATAGGCTTAGCTTATGAAACAAAAGATCAAGAAGATCTACTATGGGAAGCCCACCGAAAATACATTGATTTACACTATATTATAGAGGGAGAAGAGCTTATTCATGTTGCTAATATAAATAAGATGGAGGCATCAAATGATTACCAAGATGACTATCAACTGTTTAAGGGTGAGCCTGATCAACAAATTTTGTTAAAGGCCGGTGATTTTATTCTGCTATATCCGCATGAAGTACATAAAACTTCGATAACGTTTGAAGAACAATGTGCTGTTAGAAAATATGTTTTTAAATTACCTTTTACTAATTGAAAAAAGTATTAATACTGACCGATTCGTTAGCTCTACCGAGGGAAAAACCTGAGTACTGTGGACATGAGAATACTTGGCCTCAATTATTAAATAAGCACTGCCAATTGCATCAAGTTTCATTAGGTGGCGGTACGGTTCAAGATTTAGTAAGACAATTAGAGTACCATAAGCTTTTTAATCCTGATATTATTATTATACAATCTGGAATTGTTGATTGTGCTCCGAGGGCATTATCTTTACTTGAATTGAAGTTACTTCAAAAGATTCCTTTTTTTGGTAAAAGGATATTAAAATTGGTGCAAAAGAACTCTTATTACCTACGAAAGAAGAGAAAGGTATATTATACAAAAGCAATTTTGTATCAAAATTCATTAAATAAAATTAAGTCTTTCTTTCCAGAAGAAGATGTATATGCTCTTTCTATATTACCTTCAAATGTCAACTATGAATTAAAAGTGCCAGGTATCACTAAACAAATAAGCCTTTATAATGAAATATTGAAACTAAAATTTAAAGGGAATTTAATTAATGTTCAATCAATACCATCTGAAGGAATAATGTCTGATTACATACATCTAAATGCTCTAGGGCATTCCTTCGTATATGAGTCAATAATGAAAGCTATATTTTAATGATAAAAAAGCTTTTTTCACACACTGCCATTTACGGTTTAGCTCCCCAAATTACCAAAGTAGCTAGTTTTTTTTCACTTCCATTAATTACACAAGAATTAACTGAATTAGATTATGGAGTCTCAGCAATAATAGGGGCTTACACTGGTGCAATATCAGTTTTCGCGGTATTAGGTTTAAGGGTTATACTTGTAAACACTTTTTTTAAATCTAAAAATCAGTACAAATGGGCCTGGAGACAGATTTATGGTTTCTTAACAATTTGGAATTTCATATATGCTTTGATCTTAGCTTTATTATTATTAGTAGTAATTCCTCAAGAAGCTTCTGAAAATAGATGGCTGATTTTATTTTTAAATGTAACGCCATTAGTTTTTTTTGGTCAAACTAAAACCATTTGTTCTACTTATTATCAGTTAAAACAAAAGCCGTTTCAAATTGCTATCAGAAGTTTAATCTTTGGGTTGCTGTCTATAGGCTTGAATGTATTATTCATTGTTTACTATAAACAAGGTTACATGGGCTGGTTCTATTCTAATTTTATTGTGGGCATAATAAATAATATTTCATTTTTCATTCCGCTTAATTTAAAATTAAAAATTACCCCAATCTTTAATTTTAAGTGGAAAACCATCAGAAAGTATTTAAAAGTGAGCATTCCTGTTGTACCACATTATTATTCAAGCTATTTGTTGAATAGTTCAGATAAAGTTGTAATGAATGCGCTAAATGTGAGTACAGGAGACGTTGGTAAATATGGTGTTAGTTATACAGCTGGTAATATAATGCAAGCTTTAAGTACAGCATTGACAAACGCAGTAGGGCCCTTGTTAGCCAGTAACTATGGAGAAAAAAAGTACAATGAAGCCCGATACCTTACTTTTATTTCACAAATCACAATGTTCTCAGCTACCTTCATATTGGCTTTGTGGGTTAAGGAGATTTTTCAGATTTTGATCAGGAATGAGAATTTGGCTTCAATGTATTATTTGGGTGTTATAATAGTTATGTCTTACAATTACAGACCTATGTATGTGGGAGCTAATTCCCAATTGATGTTTAATGAGAAGACACATATACTTTGGAAAGTATCTTTCATGGCAGGTGTAATCAACATTATATTAAACTTGATTTTGATACCTTTATTTGGTTTCGAGATAGCAGCAATTACTACGTTTGTTTCTTACATGTTTATGGGATATACAGGATTTCTACTACGTGATTACAGGAAACTAAATCCATTAAATTATTTTCCTTTTATATGGCTTGTCATCACTATACTTTTGACTTTTTTTGTTTATCAATTGAAGGATATTTCAGTAATTAATAAAGCTTTAGTAACTATAGCCTCAATTACACTTTTTGGATCAATAGTGTTTTTTTTGAATAAAAAATTAAATGGAATTTCAACGTAGAATTGACCTTATAGAGAAACTACAAGGTTTAGAGCAAAAATATCAGGTTGAACTATGGGAATTAAATCACGTGAAAATTTGGCCTCTGATTAAGAAGCTTATTTTTTTTAATTCCTTTAATAATGATAATAGTTCTAAAAAAGTCAATAGTATTAAAGTAAATAAGTCAAAGCTCTTCGTTAATATAAATAAGACCTTCGGTTTAATTCTGAAAATTGGTTTTTCTTACATAAAGAGGTTAACAACAAGAATTCCACATACAGATATTGTTTTTTCTGGAGCGTCAAACTACAGGATAAACTATAAGGATAATAGTTTAAACCGTTATTTCGACCCTATCTTGGATTCGCTTTCAAAGGATAATTTACTGTCAGGTATCTTAACTGATTATAACTCATTTCCGAAATCAGCAATTTATAAAAAATTTAGAGTTATAAATCTGACGATCTTTTACCATTCGTTTCTAAAATTCAGAAATCTTAAATCTGAATGGGACTATTTAGTGAAAAGTAATTCTGAGTTTGATAATTTTTTAATAGATATAGAATCACTCGAAATTATTAAAGCCTCAAGATTAAGAGAACAACTAACTAGCTCCTTAAATAAAATACTTAATTGGAAATCTCTGTTTAAATGGGTTTTAAGAAAATCTAAGGCAAGATTAGCATTTGGTCTTTGCTATTATAATACACAAATGTATGGGATGAATCTAGCCGCTAACGAATTGGGTATCCAATCAATCGATATGCAACATGGAGGTCAAGGGCCTCTTCACGTTGCCTATAACATTAATAAACATCCATTAAAAGGATATGATTTATTACCAGCTGTATTTTGGGTATGGGATGAATTTTCGGCTAATCAATTGACTAAATATTTCAATAATAGTAATTATAAAATAATTAGGGGAGGTAATCCGTCTATGTCTCTTTATAATGATGACTTATCTTTAGTTGATAATCAAAATGACAAACCAAATATACTTATAACCCTTCAACCTTTAGACGAGTTTCTGCCTGAATATATCTATAGAGTTATTAGGAATACTTTAGAGCGTTATAATTGGTGGATAAGATTACATCCTCGAATGAAGGATTATCAAATAAAAAAGTTAAATCAAAAACTCGAATATTTTAATATTTATGAAGAAGTTAAAATAACAGAAGTTTCTTCCTTTCCATTAGCTAAAGTACTTGATAAATCTGACTTACATATTTCAAAATTTTCAGGAACAATAATTGAAGCTGCCTTGGTAAATGTTAGATCAATTATAATTGATCCAGTAGGGATACAGTCGTATACTGAATTGATCAATAGTGGTTTAGCATTTGGTTTTAGCGATGATCATAATGAATCTTTTGAAAAGTTAATTGAAGATAAATTAAAGAGTAATGCAATTCTCAAAAAAGAGGTCCTGGTAGATTATAAAAATACACTCTATAATATTATGAAATTTAAGGTTTAAAGGATTATGATTTGTTCTAATATTGTTCATTCAGAATCACTTGGAATTTTTTTATAAAAAATATAGTGGTGCAATGATTTAGTTTTTACAACTAATGACAAACTATTCCTTATGGATAGAAAAAAAATGTTTTTTACAGTAATTATGCCTGTCTTTAATAAAGAGAATCACCTTGTAAGGTCGATCGAATCAGTATTAAAGCAGTCTTTTGCAGATTTTGAGCTACTTATTATTGATGATGCTTCTAAAGACAACAGTGTTCATATTATTAATTCATTTACTGATCCACGCATAAAAGTTTTTAAGCGTGAAACTCCAGGTGCCGGAGGATATGCTGCTCGAAATTTGGGTATAGAGAAAGCTAGTACAAATTGGATTTGTTTTTTAGATGCAGATGACGAATACAAGTATAACCATCTTGCTAAGTTATATGACGCTATTATTGACTATAATGCTATTAGCGTTTTTGGTACTTCCTTCGAAATAGCAGATCAAAAAGGGGTGAGAAAGAATAGATATTATCTGAAGACTAAAACCTCTCAGGAAATTGACTTCAATGAATTTTTGATAAATAAACCGTTTCATACCAATACGATTTGTATTCAGAGAGACTTATTAATGGATGCTGGTTTATTTCCAGGTGCTGAGTTTAAAAGAGGAGGGGATACTGATACTTGGCTTAGAGTAATGCATATTGCTCAGAAAGCCTTCTTTATAAGGGCCATTACTTCTACCTATTATAGAGATTCTGAAAATATGGTTACTAAGACAACAAAGTTGGATGTAAGTAATCATCCTTTATACTTTAGCTGTAAAGATTTATTATCTAAATATGATGATTTAAGAACAAGAAATAATCTTAAGAGGCATTGGAATAACTCTGCTCTACCTTATTTTAAGAATATTGCAAAAAAGAGAACTATTAAACTTAATGAATTACAATATTTTTACTGGTATAATTTTAAGTACTCAAAGAAAGTAGTTTTCTATTTTATTTATTCTTTAAAACATTTTTTCAGTGTCTAACTACATTATTTTCATAGGTTCTTTGAAAAAGGGAGGGGCGGAGAGAAATGCTGCAATGCTCGCCAATCATTTGTGCAATCAGGGGCATTATGTTAAACTTCTAATGCTGTCTCCGGAAATAGCCTTTGACCTGGATAAAAGGGTAGAAAGGAAAATTTTAGGTAAAGAAAAGTATGTTTTCAGGAGCCTTAAAATATTACATATTTGGTTTTCATTATTTATCCAGGTTTGGAAAGTAAAACCAAGAAGATTAATTACTTTGTCCCGAATAAGTGGAATATTAGCTGCTCTTACCATGTATCCTAAAGCAATAGTTAGATTTGATGCCTATCCACTAATTGGCTATAAAAAATACAAAGAATGGCAGTTTTGGATTTTTTATAATTTCCCTTTCGTAAAATATGTCGTTTGTCCTTCGAAAGAATTATTAAACGATGTTAAGAATTACTTTATGAATAGTAGAAAGCTAAAACAGATATATAATCCTGTACCATTAATAAAAGATAAATCCGTAATAGCTTTTCAGCATGAAAGACCTTATTTTGTCGTTGTTTCGAGATTAAATCGACAAAAAAATATAGATCAACTCATCGAAACCTTTTATTCTTCGAAGGCCTATGTTTCAACAGATTTATTGATTCTTGGTGATGGTGCTTTACGTAAAGAATTAGAAGAGAAAATTGAGAAGATGAAGTTAGGGAACGTTGTACGTTTATTGGGCTTTATTGAAGACCCTCTACCCTATATGAAGGGTAGTATTGCACTATTAAATGCTTCATTAAGGGAAGGATTTCCGAATGTAATGGTGGAATGTTTGAGTGTAGGTACTCCTGTTATAAGTTCAAGAACAAAAACAGGACCTTCTGAGATTATATCGCATGGTGAGAATGGCTATTTGTTTGATATGGGTGACTATAATAGACTAAAATTTTTCATCCAGAAAATAACAGATGATGCTGGTCTCTTAAGTACTTTAAAAAACAAATGTGATGTTGGATTAGATAGATTTTCTCATAAAAAAGTTATGGCAGATTGGGACAAAATATTGTAATGAAAAATAATACAAAAATTCTTGATTGCACGCTACGAGATGGCGGTTACTACACAAACTGGGATTTTGATAAACAGTTGGTTGAAACTTATTTCAAGTCGTTTAATGAGTTGCCCGCAGAATATTTAGAAATAGGCTACAGAAGTATTCCTATGAAGCATTATCTGGGAGAATATTTCTATTGTCCGGTTTTTCTAATGGAAAAGGCAAAAGCCTTATCTGACAAGAAACTGGTTATTATTTTGAATGAAAAAGACATTAGAAAAGAGCATGTAAAGGATTTATTGTCACCCTGTAAAGGCTTGATAAGCATGGTCAGGCTGGCTATAGATCCTGTGAACTTCACACGAGCTTTGGGTTTAGCAGAGGCAGTAAAAGCTTTGGGCTTTGAAGTAGGATTTAATGTGATGTATATGTCTAACTGGTCAGAGCAAAAAGATTTCCTTAATCAAATCCAGCATGTATCAGGCTTAGCCGATTATTTTTATATGGTGGACTCTTTTGGTGGAGTATACCCAGAAGATGTAAAAAATACCTTTGAACTGGTTCGTTCTAAAACTGAGGTTAAAATAGGTTTTCATGGCCATAATAATCTAGAATTAGCTTTGGTAAATACACTAACGGCAATGGAATGCGGGGCAGATATAGTAGATGCTACAGTCACTGGAATGGGGAGGGGAGCTGGTAATCTTAAAACCGAATTGCTGTTAACAGCACTTAATGCTAAAAGTGATTTGGAAGTTGATTTTAATAGCTTGAGTAATGTTGTAGCCTCATTTGAAACACTTCAGAAACAACATGAGTGGGGTACCAATCTTCCATATATGGTGTCAGGAGCCAATTCTCTTCCTCAAAAGGAAGTAATGAATTGGGTAACACAACGGTTTTATTCCTTCAATAGCATTATAAGAGCATTGCAAAATCAAAAGGATAATCAAAAGGATAATCAGAAATTAGAGACATTTGAACCTCAAAGATCTTTTGATAATGTTATTATTATAGGAGGTGGTCCTAATGCTACTTTACATGCAGATGCCGTAAAGGAATTTATTGATAGAAATGACCATACTTGTATTATCCATGCCAGTAGTAAGAATGCAGGATATTATAAAAATGTATCCGTAGCACAGTATTTTTGTTTAGTAGGTAGCGAGGGTCATCGTTTAGAAAAAGTTTTTGAAGACCTTGGTGGATTTTCTGGAGAATGCGTGTTACCACCTTATCCAAGAAAAATGGGCACTTATATTCCTCAGGCATTAGAAGGTAAAAGTTTTGAACTAAAGGAAATTACCATTACTAATTTGGTTAAAGATGCTCATACAGTTCTGGCCTTGCAAACGGCCCTTTGCTTAAATGCGCAAAACGTCTACTTAGTAGGTTATGACGGTTATCAAGAGGGGTATATTACTAAAACAGAATTAGCTTTGTCTAAAGAAAATGAAGGTGTTTTTCAGGATTTCTTAAAGAATACAGAGATGGGAATAATCTCCTTAACACCAACTCATTATAGAAATATTGAAGTTGAATCAATTTATTCTCTGTTGAAATGAGTGATTTTGTGAGCTTTTTCCTGCCTATCAGAAAGGGTAGTCAAAGGGTGAGGAATAAGAATACCAGAACCTTTGCAGGTATTGAAGGAGGAATAGTAAGGCTAAAATTGAAGCAGTTGCTTGAAGTTACAAGGCTTAATTGCATTGTGCTGTCAACCAATGATGAAGTCAGCATAGATATCGCAATGGATTTAGATCCATCTGAAAGTAAAATAAAAGTTATTCATAGACCCGAAGAGTTATGTCTGGATAGTACACCACTTAGTGAATTAATTAGGTATGTACCAACTATCATTAAAGAAGGACATATTTTATGGGGTCATGCTACTACACCTTTTGCAACTGCTGAAGTTTATGATAATGTAATAAATCAATATTTTAAAAAGGTGGGAGAGGGATACGACTCACTGATTACCACCACAGAATTGCAAAATTTCATTTTGAATAAAAGAGCTGAAATCATCAATTATGAGCATTCAGAAGGGAAATGGCCAAGAACACAGGATTTACCAATTTTATATGAAGTGAATCATGCAGTATTTATGACTTCGAGAAGAGTTTACCTTGAAAAATTAGATAGAATTGGTAGCAAGCCATATCTTTTTACTCAAAATAAAATCGAATCTTTTGACATTGATTGGGAGGAAGATTTTTTAATTGCAGAAGCTATTTATGATAAACTTTACAGGAATTAAAACCATTTTCTGGGATTTTGATGGCGTAATTATGGATTCTATGCCAATAAGAGATCAAGGATTCTTGAAAGTCTTAAAGGATTATCCTGAAAAACAGGTCAATAAATTAATAGCTTATCACAAAGCAAACGGTGGCTTATCGCGCTACGTGAAATTTAGATATTTCTTTGAAGAGATTAGAAAGGAAGATGTAAGTGATGAGGAAATTCAGGAATTAGCTATGAGATTCTCTTTGATTATGCTGGAGAACCTAAAAAAACCTGAGTTTCTTATTAGTCAAACCGTAAATTTTATCAAGCATACTTATGAAAACTATAAGATGTTTATAGTGTCCGGTTCAGATCAAAAAGAGTTGCGTCAAATTTGCAAAGCGGTAGAGATTGAGAAATTTTTCAAAGGGATCTATGGATCTCCAACTGCAAAAGATGAATTGGTTAAACACTTAATAGATACGGAAAATATAGAATCTGCTACATCTATTCTAATTGGAGATTCTGTTAATGATTTTGAGGCTGCAAAAGTAAATGGAATAAAGTTTTATGGTTTTAATAATCCAGCTCTTACTACAGTTAGTAAAAATTATATTAGCAAATTCTCATGAAGTGGATTAAAGCTATTCTCGGTTTATTGATAATGCCTTTTAAAATTAGAATCTTCAAGCCGAGTAAGATTTATTACGGAAAAAAGGTGGCTGTAGTTGGGCCTGCAGATTCGGCATTTGATCATGAAAATGGTAATGTCATTGACAATTATGATTATGTCATAAGATTAAATAAGACTTTGATCACGTGGAACCCTGAAAACGAAAAATACTTAGGCTCTAAAACGGATATTTTAATTCATAATTTTTACGAGAACGTGGATTCAGGTGGAGGCGGTCCATTGGACTGGAAACTATTCAAAAAATTTGGAGTAAAATACCTTATTCAACCCCGCTATGACAAAAAGGGTTGGCGGCTCATGTTTAATTATTTTAAAAAATACTTAAATACAAAAGAATCAATATATGTATTGCCTAAAAAGCTTTTTAACAGTATAACTAGAAGCTTTGGGAGCTATCATCCAACAAGAGGTTATTATGCACTACATTCTGTTCTTAGTGTGCAATGTGAGGAGATATTGATTACCGGTTTTACATTTTTTAAGACACCTTATGCAAAAGGTTATCGTGATAATGTTCGAGATATGAAGGCAAATCAAAAACATATTGAGAATCAAGGATTACATGATGTTGAAAAGGAATATTTAAATGTCCTTGATTTAATAGAGAAAGCATCAGCAAAAAATATATTTGTAGATCAGAAGCTTTATTCAATTATAGAGAGTGATAACTTGGAACTAGCAAAAAAACTTAAAGTTATCTAATAACAGCTGATTATAATTCTTTTGAAAGCTGTCATGTGACAATTCCAAATTAAAGATATAATGTATCATAAGAATATATATTTAGATACCATAATAGAGCAGCAAAAGCTAATTTACAACTGTCTTGGTCAGTGTTTGAGCAGTAAGTCTAAAGTTGCTCTGCTTGATTTTCCAAATCACAATAATGTTGGCGATAATGCTATTTGGTTAGGTGAAAAAGCAGCTTTAAAGAAAATAGGAGTTGAAGTTGTTTATCAATGTGATATTTATACATTTTCGGAAAAAGCTTTACACAAAAAATTAGGAAAAGGAGGAATTGTACTTTTACATGGTGGGGGTAATTTAGGAAGTGTTTGGCCAGAACATCAAAATTTTAGAGAAAGAATTATTTCAACTCTTAAAGATTACAGTATTATTCAATTGCCTCAGAGTGTTTTTTTTGATAATGATGCTGAAAAATACAAGTTTGGTAAGGTGGCTAAAGAACACCCAGATTTAAAAATTTTGGTAAGAGATAAGATAAGTTTTGATGTTTTGAATGAATTGAATTTACAAGTAGAGCTTTGTCCGGACATGGCGTTTGCTTTAGGAGCTTTGTTAAGAAAAGGTAAGCCAAAAGTAGATGCTGTTTGGTTGTCTAGAACTGATCATGAGTCAGCTGGTCACAGCATAGAAAATACAAGATTTAAAATTGAGAAGCTAGACTGGCTTATGGGGGAGCCTGGTAGGTACTATTCTAGATTTAGTCCGAAAATAACCGTTCGAATCAGACGACTGGTTCAAAGAATATTTAGAAACTCCACCTTTGTTCGTAATAAATTATGGAAAATTAATGCTAATCAGTTTGACCTCTTAGCTCAAAGAAGGTTAAATCGAGGTATTCGGATTTTGAGTCGAGGAAAGATTATTATTACAGATAGATTACATGGTCATATTATTTCCACCTTGATCGGAAAGCCACAATTACTCTTTGATAATCATTATAAGAAAATAGGAAATTATAGAGCTTGTTTTGAGCCAGATCACCAAGCAATATTTTATGATCCAACTAAAAAATCAGATTTGAAAAAAGAGATTTCTAATCTACTGGCTATTTCTGACCAAACTAATTATGAATAAAGGTAAAATTAAAGTCCCTTTATTTACACCAAGTTTTTCAAGACTGAGGGCTGATGCCGTGTGGGTTACAATAGCAAACTGGGCAGAGGGAATTGAGGATAAATATGGTAATGCAGAGGTTATTGCCGGAGGTTATTCATTTGCATCAAGCGAGATTAGAGCAAAATGTTTCTCCAAGAGTGTTGAGAAAAAGAATAGTAAAAAAGTAAGCGGATTTCGTAAATCGAGTTTAAGTAAACTAGCAGAGACATTTATAAAAGACTTGCGCTGGTATTATGAAGAGATTAAATCTATAGATATTAATGTTGAGCGTTTCAGTAATGCACCTTTTGTTTGGCAGCATCATGATTTGTTTCAAACGAAAGGGTTAGAAATTGCCAAGAAATTAGGAAAACCTTCCGTCCTCTTTGTAGATGCACCATATGTCTGGGAATCAAAGAAATGGGGAGTCCACCGATTAGGTTGGGAGTGGTTTTCTAAGAAATGGGGGGATGCTAAGCCTTTAAAGATGGCTGACCTGGTTTTAGTAGTGAGTGAAGAGGTAAAAAGGTCCGTAATTGAATTAGGTGTAAATGAGAATAAAATTATGATTACACCTTGCACTGTTTCTAACAAGAGATTTGATGAAACGGATGCTGCAGGAGTGCGTAATTCTTTAGGATTAGAAAATAGCTTTGTAATTGGGTGGATAGGTAGTTTTCGTAAATTTCATAGTCTTGATCTATTGATCGGGGCATTTGAATATATATCCTCATCGAAACCAAATGCAAAATTATTATTGGTTGGAGATGGTCCTGAACGTCTAGGCCTTCAGGAAAAAGTTAATGAACTTGGCTTGGATGAAAGAGTGATATTTACAGGTAATGTACCTCATAATGAGGTTCATAATTACATAAGTAGTTTTGATTTGGCTGTGCTGCCTTCTAATTCTAATGAAGGTTTTCATTATTCTCCCTTGAAGCTTAGAGAGTTTTTTGCTGCAGGAGTACCTGTTATTGCTTCTGCTATGGGAGACGTTAAACATGTTATTGAAGATAGTAATGGTGGCTGGTTGGTAGAACCCAAGAGCAAGGAAGCTATAGGGCAAATGATACTTGACCTTGAGCAGGATAAGGAAAGTTTGATGGCAGCCAGTTTAAGGGCCCGTGAATATGCGATAAAGGAAATGGGAGTCTCAAAACAAATTCGAATGATCGAGGAGTACTTTGGTATTTAGCCTTGATTATCCATTGAATTGGTCAGAGTATTAAATAAAATGAATTCTACTTTTTCACCTTAAATGACCCCTCTAATTAATATTAACACTAAAAAATTGATTAAGAATTGAAAATCCTACAGATCATTCAAAGGCCACAATTAAGAGGAGCAGAGATATTCGCTTGCCAACTTTCATTGGAGCTTCAAAAACTTGGACATGATGTAGATATACTGATCTTATTTGGTGAAAATAATGGAGAACTCCAATATGACCTAAACTACATAAGTTTGGGGGCTATACAAAATAAACGATTCTGGGATTTTAAAGCTTATAAAAGATTGGCTAAAATAATTCGAAGTGAGGGTTATGATCTGGTACAGGCGAATGCGGGTGATACTCTTAAATATGCTGCGCTTTCTAAAATGTTATATAAGTGGAAGGCAAAGCTGGCGTTTAGGAATGCGAATAAGATGTCTGACTTTATCAAATCTAAAGCTCATTTATGGTTAAACCAGTTTTTCCTCAATAAGATGGATTTTGCCATATCTGTTAGTGAAAATTGTCGGCAGGATTTAATTCGTTTATATCCAAAGGCTAAAGCTATTACAGCTACTGGCACCATAGGTACTTTTGATTTTAGCCAGCTAGAAGTAATAGAAAGGCTTTCTCAAAATAAAGTTTGGATTAATGTAGGCTCATTCGTCAAAGAAAAAAACCATAGTTTTCTAATGGAAATCTTTGCTGAATATTTAAAGGAAGACAACGGTAATGAATTATGGCTGATAGGAGATGGGCCACTGAGGAATCAATTGAATGAGCAAGTTGTAAACTTAGGAATAGAGAAAAAAGTAAGGTTTTTGGGTTATCGAAGTAATGCTGTAGCTTATATTAAAGCAGCTGATATAATGGTAATGCCTTCAAAAATAGAGGGTTTACCAGGTGTTATTCTGGAGGCTCTTTCTTGTGGGAAGCCAGTCATAGCTTCAGAAGTAGGTGGAATTCCAGAGGTGGTGATTAATGATCAAAATGGTTATATAATTAAAGCTTTCGATAAAGCCGAATACATCTCAAAAATCCATAAAGTTTTAACAAATCAGGAACTAAGAAAGAAAATGAGTCAAAATGCTAAGAACCTGATTCAGGAGGAATTTATGATGCCTAAAATAGCAGAGCGCTTTGAATCTATCTATCACCAAATATTACAGCTTTAATAACTCCATACTTGCAGGAAGGTAGCATTTGAGTAAACGCTAAGATTTTTTCCTTTCAGTATTTTAATGTCTCTTTAACTCTAATAAAGCTGAATTTTTGATAATCAGTCTAATTCTTGTAAATATCCCGAATCTAATGGATTCAGTACAGCCTTTCTCTTTGCCGCCCTCATTCGTGCTCTAAATTCACTTTTCTTTTGATCGTCATATAACTGAATGATCACAAATAGGAATAAAATCATCACCTGACTTTTCTGTCTGATAGCAATTCCTAAGTTACCTGATATCTGAGCTAAAGCTATTGAAACTGTAATAAAACTAAAGAATGAAGTCTTCACTGCAAAATCTCCCTTCAAAATAAAAAATAAACCACCTCTAAATAGGAATGTCAAAGTGACTAGAAGTAAAAAAACGTTTTCAAATGAAACTATGATACCTAACATACCAGGTGCATCAAAAAATAAAGGCCTAAAAAGAAAAGTAAATACTTGCTCTGGTAAACTCATACTGGTAATATCTAAGCCTGAGGTTGCAGAGGATAACTCTCTTGCTCTATGACTCATATTAAGTCCTTCTTCTAGAAAGGTTTCCTCATTAACTCCAACCATCCTAAAGACATCTTGATATATGAATGCCAGACTAAATGCTGCAATTAGAATCATAATTAATTTTAACCCCCAACCAACACCTTTGGTACTGAACGTGAATCCTATTAATGAAGAAGCCAATATGACCAACAAGATATGAGGACGAATGTGGTAAGTAAGTAGTGCGCCTATTATTAAAATCCAATACCTTTTAGGTATATTATTAAGCCCATAGAATAGCAGCCCAATTCCTAGAAAGATAAAAGAACCTTTACCAAATGAACCTGACCAGAAATGAAGGTTGGGTAAAAGGAAAAATAGATGGAATAAATCAAACCCAAATAGCTTGTTCTCGAATATAATTCTTTCTCTAAAAAATTTATAAAAATAGATGAAGCCTAAAAAACCCAAAAACGAAAACAAAGCCATCATAGCTTCATAAGTGAATCCTAACCCATGCACAAAGGGGAAGCCAAACCACTCAATAAATGTGGTAGAGGTACCATAAAAATCTGACCATTCCGGTCCTCGGTAGTATTCTATGATTTTACGGTAATAGTTGCTTGAATCAGAAGGATTGAAAACGGCATAGATATAGTAAACAAATGATAAAAATAAATGATACCAAAAAAGCCTTTTTAGAAATTTATTATCCTTTCTACTATGGTTAGGTAAAGGTGAATTATTCTTCCTTCTTCTTACCGGCATCATTCGGTCTATCACCTGCATGGAGATAAAGTAAGAGAGCGTAATAATAAAGATGCCGTATAACATACTTCAAAAGTAATCAGTTTAGCTAAACTCTAGTAATCAAAATATCATTAATCACATCACAATTAGAATATACTCTAAATTAGCACAGTTAATTATTTATTTGAAGATGAGTTCTACCTATCTTTATCATTTTGGTTCATTATGAAAATTAAGATTCTCCATATTATAAAATCACTTGGTAGGGGAGGTGCAGAAATGCTACTTCCCGAAACGCTTAAATTACATAACCAAGACCAATTTGAGTTTCATTATATCTATTTCCTCCCGTGGAAGGATCAAATGGAAAGTGCTTTAAAGGATGCAGGAGCTTTCGTGACTTGCCTCTCTGCCAAAAATAACATAGAACTTTTACTGCAAACAGCTAAAGTAAAAGCTTATGTCAAAAAACATGGTATTCAAGTAATTCATGCGCATTTACCTTGGGCCGGATTTCTTGCCAGGCTTGTTTATAAACAGACAGGACTTCCCTTAATTTATACTGAGCATAATAAGCAAGAGCGCTATCATCAGCTTACTTTCTTGTTAAATAAAATAACTTTTAACTGGCAGTCTAAGGCTATAGCTGTAAGTACTGATGTTGAGGTATCAATAAAAGACAAAATCCATCCAAAAATACCGGTTCAAACTGTACTTAATGGAGTTAACACCGATTTCTTTCAAAGAAAGTCTATAGAAGAATTGCTGATTTCAGCGAATGAGTTGACGAATGATACATCATCTGATAATTTTAGAACAAGTAATAATGCTGAGAAAGCATTAGCCTTTGATAACGGCCAGGAAATCTTAAAGAATCTTTCTACTCAAAAAAAGGCTGATTCTGACATGCTCATTGTAGGTACTATATCGGTTTTCAGATTTCAAAAGCGTTTATTAGAGTGGATTAAGGTGTTTCATGCCGCTTCATTGGTTAATCCTAAATTACGAGCCGTCATAGTAGGAAATGGACCCTTCGCTCAGCAGTTGCTTGATTTAAGAGACCAACTCGGACTTACAGATAAATTATTTCTACCCGGTTTGCAAACTAATACCAGGGATTGGTTTTCATTGATGGACATATTCATGATGACTTCAGAATTTGAGGGATTGCCTATTGCTTTATTAGAGGCTATGAGTATGGAATGTGCAGTTGCCACTACCAATGCAGGAGGAGTAAAAGAGGTGATTCAGAAGGATATAAGTGGCTTAATGGTGGATGTTGACGAGTGGGATCAACTAGCAGAAAAACTTGAAATATTGCGAGATAATAAATTGAGATTATCACTTGCGAGGAAAGCCAGAGAGCGAGTGTTAGATTCCTTCAGTTTGAAAAGGATGGTAAATGAATTAGAAGACGTTTATTTAGATGTTTTGAATGATGGAAATTAGACCTGCCACAAAAAATGATATACCAGCTATTATTAAATTGCTTAAAGCCAGCCTGGGAGAATCTTTAATGCCAAAGTCAGAAGCCTATTGGCAATGGAAGCATATCAATAATCCATTTGGTGCATCTCCGGTTTGGATAGCTACAGAGGCTGATCAAATAATAGGTGTAAGGGCATTTATGAAATGGAATTGGCAGGGCGCAGATGCGACTTACAGTGCTATTAGAGCGGTAGATACAGCTACAGATCCTAAACATCAAGGGAAAGGCATATTTAAGAAACTAACTTTAGGTTTATTAGATGATTGTAAAGCGAAAGGTGTCGATTTAGTTTACAACACGCCCAACCAACAAAGTAAACCGGGTTACCTGAAAATGGGATGGCAGGAGGCTGGTAAACTACCCATTCAACTTAGTATCAAGAATCCATTAAATATTGTTAAGCATAAGTTGAAAGCTAAGCTTGATGCTGAATTTCTAGAGATACCACAGGCTGATCAATTTAAGTTGGAAGATGCTTTCGATAACTTTAAATTTAATTTCGAGTCTTCATCGGCTCATATAAATACTGTCTTTTCATTGGCTTATCTTAAGTGGCGTTATTTAGACATTCCCATTATTCCTTATTATGCACACTTTAACGATAAGGCTTGCTGTATTTTTAGAATTAAATTAGGCTCAATGGGAAAGGAACTTAGAATATGTGATGCTTTTGGTAGGAATAAAGACAAACAGCAACTGATAAAAGAGCTTTATAAATCATCAATAGATTTTGATTATATGAGTATTGATGGCTTTACAGAGATTAAATTACCAGGTTTGTTAAAGTTCAAGCGTTCATTAGGTCCGGATGTCACTATCAGACCGCTAGCCATGGAATCAGTTACTTCTTTTAAAGATTTTAGCAATTGGACACCTTCATTAGGTGATTTAGAGGTTTTTTAAATCAACATCAGTAGCTTTGTGCCATGCAATCAGGTGTATTCACCATATCGTTAGACTTTGAGTTACATTGGGGTGGATTTGAGAAATGGGAACTCAATGACGCCAAGAAGGAATATTTCAAAAACACCAGAGCGCTTATTCCATCACTATTGTTGGGTTTTCAACAATTCGAGGTGCATGTTACCTGGGCAACTGTTGGCTTGCTTATGCATAAAAATAAGGAGAGTTTGTTAGCTCATGTTCCTGAAAGAAAACCCAGCTATTCAAACGAGCAACTTTCAGCTTATAATTTCATCCAAAATGCAGGTAGTATTGGTGCCTCAGAGAAATCGGATCCTTATCATTTTGCCGATAGCCTAATAAGGTTAATTGTTGATAGTAAATATCAAGAGCTGGCTTCACATAGTTTTGCGCATTATTACTGTAACGAACCGGGTCAAACGACAGAGCAATTTGACGCAGACTGCAAGGCGATCTGTGAATCAGCATCAGCTTATAATAGCGAATTAAAGTCTTTAGTATTTCCCCGAAATCAGTTTAATACCAATTACCTTAAGGTATGTAAGAAAAATGGAATCCAAATTGTTAGGTCTAATCCTGTGGATTGGTGGTGGGATACTTCTGAAGGAACATCAAAAGAGTCTCTCTGGAAACGACTTAATAGGGGAGCCGATGCTTATTTCAATATAGGCGGAAAAACATCCTATGGAATTAATGCCATCCTTAAGCAGGAGGATGTTTATCTTTTGCCAGCAAGTAGGTTACTGCGACCTTACAATCTGAAAGAGCTGTTTCTCAATCAAAAGAAAATAAACAGGATTAAAGCTGAAATGACCATTGCAGCTCAAAATAAAGAGTTTTATCATTTATGGTGGCATCCTCATAATTTCGGTCTTTATCCGGAAGAAAATATGAAAGGCTTGAATCAAATTCTTCAGCACTTCAGGCGCTTAAGTGATCAATACGGGATGATAAGCTTGAATATGGGAGAGATAGCTGAAAGGCTCCAAACTAATACCTTCTGAGATGCCTAAAATTCTTCGCATTACAACTGTGCCCATATCGCTAAATATCCTACTAAAAGGGCAGTTGAGGTTCATGCGTGAAAAAGGCTTTGAGGTGGTTACGGCCAGTGCCAATGGCAATGAGGTTAGTCAAATTGTGGAAAGAGAAGTCGTAACTCATCATCAAATTGATTTTACACGTACTTTGAGTCCATTTAGAGATCTGAAGGCTTTGTTTCAGCTAATTAAACTGATAAAAAAGGAACGACCTGAAATTGTGCATACCCATACGCCAAAAGCAGGATTATTAGGGATGATGGCTTCATGGTTCTGTAAAGTACCCATTCGTATGCATACTGTGGCGGGAATGCCTCTGATGGAAGCAACAGGTCTCAGCAGAACAATCTTGAACTTTACGGAAAGGATCACCTATTACTGTGCCCACAAGGTCTATCCTAACTCTTTTCATTTGCTGAAATATATGGAAGCACACTTTCCTCATTTTTCCAATAAATATAAGGTGTTAGCAAAAGGAAGCTCAAATGGCATCAATACTAATCATTTCAATAGAACTGCTCTCGGAAACCATGATTTAAATGCATTGCGTAGTCAACTTGAAATTCCTGAGGGTGCTGTTGTTGCTTCTTTCGTTGGCCGGATGGTGCATGATAAAGGAATCCATGAACTAATTGATGCCTTTACGGAAATTGAACAAAATGATTTTCATTTAGTGCTGGTAGGTCCTTATGAAGACCAGCGCGAACCTCTTGAACAGGCTTATAAGGAAGAGATCAAAGCTAATCCTCGAATTCATCATGTTGGTTTCCAAAAGGATATTAGACCTTACTTGGCTATTTCGGACTTCTTTGTTTTTCCTTCCTACAGAGAAGGTTTTCCTAATGTTGTAATGCAGGCTGCTGCGATGGATTTGCCTTGTATTGTTACAGACATCAATGGCAGTAATGAAATTATTGAGGATGGAAATAATGGCTTAATTGTTCCAGTGAAAAATGCTGTACTGTTAAAAGTAGCAATGGAAAAGCTTATTTCTGATGATAGCTTCAGAAAAGTAATGGCTTCTAATGCCCGACAATCCATCGTTGAAAATTATCAGCAAGAAACAGTTTGGAACGCTATTTTAAAGGAATATCAACAATTACTTTCTAACGGTATCCGCTAAACTAAACCATACTTTATCTCCAGGCTTTAGTTGAGCAATGCTGTCCAAGTCTTGATCAATAATTCGTGCTATTCTTGGATAACCACCAACAGTTTGGGCATCTGCCAGTAAAATAATGGGATTACCTGCGGATGACAATTGTATGGTGCCTGGTAATATGCCTGAAGAAATCATTTCATTTTGGTTACTTTCCAGTTTTAATTCAGTGGCTAATTTATAGCCCATTCTGCTAGCTTCCTGTGTGATGCTATGAGCTTTACCAAAGAATGACGCGACTCCTTCTTTGCTGAGCATATCGAATTCTGATCCAGGTGCTACCCGCACACGTTTGATTGGGTTTAGGTTAATTCTTTTCTTTACTTCTTGTGCCTCTAAAGATTCATTATAGGTACTGAAGTGTACTAACTGTCCATTTTGATTGATAATGTTTTCTTTCAACTTATGGCTTCCAAAACCTAAAGGACTTACACTGCCCAGCCACTTTTCAATTTTCCATTCGGCTGCGACTGCCATATACGCCCTACAACCTCTTTTGGCATATCCGAATTTGAGAATACTGTTAGCTGGCACTTTTATCTTCTGGTATCTTTTTACATCTTTCCCATTTAAGGTGACAGGAAACTTAGCACCTGTTAATGCAATATCTACTGCCTGATGAAAAAGAATTTCAGGCCCTGCCAGAGTTATTTCCAATACAGGATAGTCTTTTTCTAAACCAAGTACCTTATTGGCTAATCTGGCTGATCTACTATCTAAAGCACCACTTTTAGGGACACCAGATGCTTCATGGCCTGCTCTTCCTAAATCCTGAATGCTTGTGTATAAACCTGTTTTTATAAATTCTAAAGTGATATCAGCCATAAATCTGCTTCCAATTAAATGTTTGTTCTTTTATGTGTGCGGCTATTTCTGAAAACTCATCTGAGCTGATGCGCTTGAAATTTACAAGGTCTCCTGCCTGAAATAAGAATGGTATCTTTTCTTGGGGTTCAAAAAGCTGTATGGGTGTTCTTCCAATGATTTGCCAACCTCCGGGCGAATCAAAGGGATAAATTCCTGTTTGCCTGCCTGCCAGACCCACGCTACCGGCTTCAATTTTCTTTCGTGGGTTATCTCTTCTTTTGGCTTCAATTTTTTCATCGGTGATGCCCATGTAAGGAAAGCCGGGAAGAAAGCCAAGCATATAAACCCGATATGCTGTTGATGAATGGCAATTAATAATTTCATCTTTAGTGATAGAAAGCTGATCTTCTAATGCCGAAAGGTCTATTCCGAACTTATCATCATAACAAACAGGGATGGTCAACTGTCGCTTTTCGAGTTGTTCTTTTTCTTGTGCGAGGTCAATGGCTTCTATCGTATTTTTGAGATCGTTGAAACTGATCTTATTGGGATCATAAGATATAGTTAGTGAGCAGTAGGCAGGGATCATTGAAGTGATATAGTCTTCATTTCGTAGCTTATTAGCTAGTAAGTTAACTTTGTCATTTAGCTCGGGCTCAATTGCCTGCACAAAGTTAACTAGTAAGGCATCCTCTCCATATGCTGTAATTCTCATGATGTACGGGATTTTCTAATTGTAATATTTTCTAATTTAATAACCTCAGTTAGCTGTATCATTAGGTTTGTAATTTTAGGGTTATCGCCATGAATGCATAAGCTGTCCACCTCAATATCAATGTGATTACCCTCAGAAGTTTTAACTGATTTTTTGATTACTATTGACTTAAACTGCTCTATCATTTGATCTATGCTATCAAAGACAGCCCCTTTTTCACTTCTCGGGCTTAAAGAACCATCTGTTTGATAAAGCCTATCAATAAAGCCTTCCCTGATATATGCTACTTTTTGATGCTTGGCAGCCTGGTGTAGGGTACTATTGGGTAAACCCATAATGGATAATTTGTCATTATACTCACTGATCGCTTTTGTGAACACCTGCGCATCGGCTGCGTTTTGGTTGAGATGGTTATATAAAGCGCCATGTGCTTTAACATATTTTAGCTCAATGCCATAACTTCTGCAAAGTCCGTCAATTACTGCAATTTGCGTTTTTACCTGAGCAGAAAGTTCTGCAGCAAATAATGTCATTTTTCTTCTTCCAAATCCCTCTAAATCAGGGTAGGAGGGATGAGCGCCAACCTGTACATTGTATTTCTTAGCAAGTTGTACCGTTTTTTCTATGGTAAGCGGATCGCCACCATGGGCGCCACAGGCAATATTGCAAGAGCTTAAAAAAGGAAACACAGCTTCATCATTTCCAACCTTGAAATTGCCATAGCTCTCTCCTAAATCGCAGTTTAAATCTATTTCCACATTTAAATACTTTAAATAATACCTAAGGCTGAACTAATGCTTTTAATCCCTAATAACAGCGTTATCATGATAATGATTAGGCCTAACCCATTAACCCACCATCTATTTACATGCCGGCCAACTAATTGTTTATCATTCATGATCCATAACAGATAACTGGCAAGAAAAGGCAAAAGCAAGCCATTTGCCACTTGCGCAATTAAAATTAAGTTGACCGGTTTTATGCCCAAAGAGGCGAAAACTAATCCTGATACTAGAACTAATATCCAGATAGCTCTGAATGTTTTAGTTTTTAGATCGCTTTTCCATCCCATTATTTCTGAAGTAGCAAAAGCAGCAGCAAGAGGGGCAGTAACTGTGCTTGTAAAACCCGCAGCCAGAAAACCAAAACCCATAAAATATGCCGACCAGCTACCCAATATTGGATTAAGTTGTTGAGACAGATCGGCCATACTTTCTGGTGTTTGTGCTTCACCCTGAAAGGCTACTGCTGAACAAATAAGAATAGTCATCGTAATGAGGCCGCCCAATAAAATAGAAATGATGGTGTCCCATCTGGCAGTGGCTAAGTCTTTCGATGATTTCCATCGTTGCTTCACTGAAGAGGCATGCAAGAATAAATTATAGGGAACTACGGTAGTGCCTATTAATCCTACCACCATTAATAAGGAATCATCCGGTAATTGAGGATAAAATATTCCTTTAAAGACAGCAATGATATCAGGTTTAAGCAAAATACAACAAACTATAAAGGCTAAGCCCATAGCTGCTACGAGAAACGCTAAGGTCTGTTCAAGCTTTTTATATTGTCCCATCCATAAAAGTATGAGTGCTGTAAAACCTATTATGAGAAGCCAGATGTTGAGGCCAAATAAATCAAAATTGAGCGCATTAATTCCTTCTATTCCCAGCAAAGCACCACTTATGTTTCCTGCTTCGTAAGCCGCATTACCTAGCGTTATGGCGCTAATAACTAAAACAAAGCTTAATATTCTGAAAATTTTGTTGGTAGCCTTCTTTCGGATGGCATCTCCTACGCCTATTTGTCCGATAACACCCAGTCTGGCGGCCATTTCCTGTAAAATGATTGTGGCTAAAATAGAAAATCCAATGGCCCATAATAAAGTGTAGCCGTAACCAGCACCAGCCAGAGTAGCTGTTGTAATGGTACCAGGTCCTATAAATGCGGCCGATACCATGATGCCGGGCCCGAGTTGTTTTAGCTTTTTGAACATCTCTTTTAGATAATTGAAAAGATAAGATATTCTAAAAATTGGACATTAAAAAAGCATCAGGGTTTCCTGATGCTTTTGGTCATTATTTTATTAGCGAGGTTCTAGTTTTTTATCCCAAATTAGCTAAACTGTCCTCCAGTGTTTTGATCTTGGCTTCCGCATCTGCTTGCTTCTTACGCTCCATTTCAATTACTTTTTCAGGAGCATTCTGCACAAATCGTTCATTATCAAGCTTTTTCATCACGCTATTTAAGAATCCTTTAGTGTAATCTAGTTCTTTCTGGATTTCCGCCTTTTCTTTTTCAACATCAATAGCGCCTTCCATTGGAATGAAAAACTCATCCGACTTAATTACAAAGCTGATGGCATTATCAACCTTATCAGTAGTGAATTCCATACTTTCTAAGTTGCCCAGTTTATTGATGATAGAAGCGAACTCTTTATAAAGAGACTTATCACTTGTTTTGATAAACAATTTCAATTGTTCCTTAGGAGATAAGCCTTTTGAAGAACGCGTATTTCTAATTTGGCTGATTAGCTCAAAGGCGATCTTCGCTTTTTCTAATACTTCGTTATCATAAGCTTTAACTTCAGGATATTGAGCTACAATAACACAATCCTTCTCATCACGATCACCTAATTGATGCCATAACTCTTCAGTTAAGAAAGGCATAAACGGATGTAATAACTTCAATACATCTTCAAAGAAGCCAATAGTAAGCTCATAAGTTTCCCTATCTATTGGATCACCATATGGAGGCTTAACAGCTTCGAGGTACCATGAACAGAAATCGTCCCAAACCAGCTTATAGACAGTCATTAATGCATCAGATATTCTGAATTTGCTAAAATGATCGTCCATCTCAGCTACCGCTTGCTTAAATCTTGCTTCAAACCATTCCTGTGCTTTTTTGGCAGCAACAGAAGGTTCAGCATTCACAACTTCCCATCCTTTTACTAATCGGAAAGCATTCCAGATTTTATTGCCAAAGTTCCATCCTTGCTCGCAAAGCTTGGTTTCAAAAAGCAAGTCGTTACCTGCTGCTGATGATAATAATAAACCGGTTCTAACACCATCTGCCCCATGATTTTTGATCAATTCTAATGGATCAGGTGAGTTGCCTAAAGACTTAGACATTTTTCTGCCTTGTGCATCCCGAACGATTCCCGTTAGGTACACATTGTTAAAAGGCTTTTGTCCTTTGAACTCGAAACCTGCAATGATCATTCTGGCTACCCAGAAGAAAAGAATATCAGGACCTGTTACCAAATCATTGGTAGGATAATAATATTGGAAATCTTCATTGTCAGGATCTTTGAAACCATCAAAAACGGACATAGGCCACAACCATGAACTGAACCACGTATCAAGAACGTCTTCATCCTGTCTTAAATCTTCCAACTTAAGGTTGTTATCACCAGTTTTCTCCTTGGCTAGTGTTAAGGCTTCTTCTGCTGTTTCGGCCACAATATACTCACCATTTGGAAGATAATAGGCCGGAATTCTTTGTCCCCACCAAAGCTGACGAGAAATACACCAGTCACGAACGTTCTCCATCCAATGGCGATAGGTATTCTTAAACTTAGGTGGGATAAGCTGAATGTTGTCATTCATTACCTCCTCATAGGCAGGCTTTACCAGCTCTTCCATTTTTACCCACCACTGCATAGAGAGCTTAGGCTCAATTACAGCATTAGTTCGTTCAGAATGGCCCACATTACTGGTATAATCTTCCTCTTTAACGAGATTGCCTGCTTCTTTCAGAAGTTTACCTATTTTTTTTCTGGCAACAAATCTATCCTCACCAACTAAGATCTGAGCTTTTTCATTAAGCGTTCCGTTATCATTGATGATGTCAATAGCCTCTAAATTATGTCTTAGACCAATCTCATAGTCATTGATGTCGTGTGCTGGTGTTACCTTCAGGCAACCTGTTCCAAATTCCATATCCACATAATCATCCTCCACAATTGGGATTGACTTATTGATCAGTGGGATGATTGCCCTTTTGCCTTTCAGGTGATCAAAACGCGTATCATTAGGATTGATACAGATGGCAGCATCAGCCATAATGGTTTCAGGACGTGTAGTGGCGATGGTTAAATAATCCTCAGTTCCTTCTATTTGATATCTAATGTGATAAAGCTTAGAATTTACTTCTTTGAAGATTACCTCGTCATCGGCCAGAGCTGTTTTACCTTCCGGATCCCAGTTTACCATTCTTATGCCACGGTATATATATCCTTTTTTATAAAGGTCAACAAAAGTCTCAATTACTGCCGCAGACATATCCTCTTCCATCGTGAAGCGCTCTCTGTCCCAATCGCAGGAAGCACCTAACTTCTTCAACTGCTCCAGAATGATTCCACCATATTTTTCTTTCCACTCCCAGGCATGCTTCATGAATTCATCACGCGTGATGTCTTTCTTACTGATGCCTTTTTCTTTCAAGAGGTTTACTACTTTGGCTTCTGTAGCAATAGATGCATGGTCAGTACCGGGTACCCAGCAAGCTTCTTTGCCTTGCATACGTGCACGTCTGATCAATACATCCTGAATGGTATTGTTGAGCATATGCCCCATGTGTAATACGCCTGTGACGTTTGGTGGAGGTATTACTATGGTGTAAGGCTCTTTATTTGGATCTGGTTTTGAAGCAAAGAATTTCTGCTCCATCCAATGCTGGTACCATTTGTCTTCTATTTCTGAAGGATTGTATTTTGTTGACAAGGACATGCTAATAATTGATTTTTTTAAATCCTGTGTTTTTTTAAGAATGCAAAATTAGGGAATTCAATTAACAATGATCAATTAACAATGATCAATTATCAAATTCCAACACCTCATTTTTTTGAACTATGAATTGAATCTTATTTCCCAGTGAATTCTGGCTTTCTTTTTTCTACAAAGGCTTTCATCCCTTCTGTTTGATCTTCAGAGGCAAATGCCAGATAGAAATTCTTTCTTTCGAAATGTAAGCCTTCATCAAGATGTGTCTCATAAGCTCTATTGACTGACTCTTTCGCTAGTTTGGCTGCTACTGGTGACATTTGGGCAATTTCTAAGGCTAAATCAACAGCTGCTTCCAGGTACATTTCTGTAGGAACCACTTTATTGACTAAGCCATAACCTAGCGCCTCATCTGCTGATATGAATTTACCCGTTAATACCAATTCCATCGCTCTGGCTTTACCAATAGCTCTGGTGAGTCTTTGTGTACCACCGGCACCCGGCATCACACCGATCTTGATTTCCGGCTGACCAAACTTAGCAGTTTCTGAGGCTACAATCATATCGCAGGTCATAGCAAGCTCACAACCACCACCTAAAGCGAAACCTGATACAGCTGCAATTAATGGCTTCTTAGTCTTTTTTATTTGGTCCCATGTGCTAAACTGATCCACATTGAGCATATCAATAGCTGTTTTACCAGCCATCTGCTTGATGTCAGCACCAGCGGCAAACGCTTTTTCATTACCTGTTAAAACGATAACACGCACATTATCATCTTCGTCCAATGCTTTCAGGGCATCCCTTAATTCACCCATTAGTTGAAGGTTTAATGCATTAAGTTCTTTAGGCCTATTTAAGTTAATAAGCGCAACGTGTTTTTTATATTGATTATTTACCTGTATAAATTCCATAGGGTAAATATATGGAGCTTATTTCAAAGGCAGAAAGGTGACCCGTCCTAAATAAGCGTTACAGTTTTTAGGATAAAATTATGGTTAAATATAGGGAGTAGCAGGTGTTAACTTGCTACTCTTTTTCATTTTATAGGTTTTTATTTCAATACTAGATTGTTGGTG
>NZ_JAERQG010000003.1 GCF_016734805.1 Marivirga atlantica | reverse complement strand
CTACAGCTTTATTACCGACTTATACCCCAGGCGCAGGTGATGCCACAGCAGGTACAGTTACTTTAACCTTAACAGGAACTGGTAATGGTAGCTGTGCAAGTGTTAATAATAGTATGACGCTTACTATCCTACCTGCCCCAATAGTAGAAGCGGGTAATGATGTAGGTATATGTGCGGGTGATGCTTTGGATTTAGGGACATCTGGCTCAGTTTCAGCGAGTAATACAAGTAGTTTAGCATGGAGCACAAGTGGAACGGGAACATTTGACGATAATACTGCTTTAGAGCCGATTTACACCCCTAGTGCAGCGGATGTAACAGCAGGTACAGTTACATTAACTTTAACTGGATTTGGAAATGGTTCATGTGCAGATGTTCCAGATAATATGACTTTGACGATCACACCAGCGCCAACAGTGGATGCAGGTAGTGATGAAGCGATATGTTCGAGTGATGATTTTGCTGTAAATTCAGCAGCAGTAGTAGCAAGTGCAAGTGATTTTGCAAGTTTGCAGTGGACTACAAGCGGAACAGGTACTTTTGATAATGATACCCAGTTATTAGCTACTTACACCCCAAGTGCAGCGGATGTAACAGCAGGTACAGTTACTTTAACGCTAACAGCTTTCGGGAATGGTACTTGTCCTGATATATCAGATAATATGACGTTGACTATTACTGCTGCTCCTGTAGCAGATGCAGGTGATGATGTTACCATATGTGAGGGAGATGATGCGGATTTATCAGTATCAGGAACTGTATCATCAGCTAATGGATCAGGCCAAACATGGAGCACACTGGGAGATGGTAGCTTCGATAATGTTAATAACCTGGAACCAACTTATACACCAGGAGTAAATGATATCGCGAACGGAAGTGTTGATTTAGTATTAACAGTAAATGGTAATGGATCATGTCCTGTAGCCAGAGATACAACCTTGCTAACCATCACACCAGCGCCTATAGCCGATGCAGGAAGTTCAGAGACTATATGTGAGGGAGTAGCATTTGATTTAAGTACAGCGACAACTCCAGCAAGTGCAAGTAACTTTAGTACTTTACAGTGGGCCACGAGTGGGACAGGTACATTCGGAGATGGCACACAGTTGGTAACCACTTATACACCAAGTGCGGCAGATGCCACAGCAGGTACAATTACTTTAACACTAACAGCTAATGGCAATGGTAGCTGTAGTCCAGTTTCAAGCAATGTTAACTATACAATAGTTGCTAGTCCTCAGGTAACAGCAGGTAGTGACGAAGATATATGTGATACAGAGGTATTTGATATGACTACTTTCACTGTAGCACCAACGGAAAGTAATAATTCAGGTATACAATGGAGCACAAGTGGAACAGGTACCTTTGGAGATGATACCCAGTTGATAACCACTTACACCCCAAGTGCAGCAGATATTACAGCAGGTTCAGTTACTTTAACCCTAACAGCTTTTGGTAACGCAAATTGTGGAGATATAAGTGATGATATGACATTAACCATCACCCCATCACCAGTGGCAGATGCCGGAGATGATCTAACAATATGTGAGGGTGATGCTTTAGACTTATCAGCTTCAGGTACTGTAGTTATTACAAATGAAAGTACAGTGAGCTGGTCAACAAGTGGAAATGGTACATTCGATGATAATACAGCAAATACACCTATTTATACCCCAAGTGCAGCAGATATAACAGCTGGCACAGTTACTTTATCATTAACAGTAAATGGTAACGGGCCATGTACGGTACCAGCCAATGATGATATGATCTTAACCATCACTCCGGCACCAGTAGTTGATGCAGGTAGTGATGAGAGTACATGTTCAAATCAGGCAATAGATTTATCAGGAGCTACAACTCCGGCAAGTGCCTCAAATACATCAGGTTTAACGTGGACAACAAGTGGTGATGGTGCATTTGATGATGCTACAGCTTTATTACCGACTTATACCCCAGGCGCAGGTGATGCCACAGCAGGTACAGTTACTTTAACCTTAACAGGAACTGGTAATGGTAGCTGTGCAAGTGTTAATAATAGTATGACGCTTACTATTATTGCGGCTCCTGTAGCAGACGCTGGTCCAGATCAATCAATATGCTCGGATAATACTACATTGGCAGCAAATGCAGTTGGAACTAACCAAACGGGTGTATGGAATCTATTTAGTCAACCAGCAGGTGCGGCTGTGGCCATTACTTCACCAAATGACCCTAACACAACAATTACCGATTTAACAGAAGATGGAGATTATATTTTTACCTGGACGGTGAGTGATAATGCAGCTATATGTATTGATGCTGTAGATACAGTTGTAGTTAATGTTTCAAGTGTTGTAGATCAAACATTGACGAATGATGCTATTACTGAAGTGTGTTCAGGAGATGATTTGACTGTAATTCTTGATAACAGTGAAACAGGTGTAACTTATGAAATATTTGTGGCTACCACGGCAACGGGCATAACTGAAGTTGGAGATGGTGATTCAATTGTAATTACTTTGCCTAGTGCTTTATTTGCTGATGGCGATGATATTTTTGTCAATGCTACTTTAGGCGGATGTTCTCTGTTGTTGAGTGACTTTACAACGGCTACCATAGTACCAGCCATAACAATTCAAGATGTAGCTACACCAAATACCGTAAATATTTGTAGTGGAAATGACGGATTAATCACTATTAATGGTAGTGAGCCAGGTGTAACATATGAAGCCCTTGTAAATGGTTCACAAACAGGTGCTGTGGTATCAGGAGCAGCCGGAGGGTCTTCAGTTAGTATTAGCGTTCCTAGTTCAGAATTTGTTGATGGCGATGTCATAAGTGTTCAAGGAGATAACGGAGTTTGTACTGAACTAATGAATGGAGATGTTACTATTAGTGTTATTGAAATAACTGATCAAAGCATCCAAAACCCTGATACTGTTGAGATTTGTGTTGGTGATCAATTCATATTAGTCCTTGATGACAGTGAAATAGGTGTAGATTATGAATTATTTATATCTACTTCAGCAACAGGACTAATTAAACCAGGTGACGGTGATTCGCTCGCATTTGTTCTGCCAAACGTTACTTTTTCCAATGTAGACTTATCTATAAGAGCTACTTCTGGATCGTGTTCTTTATTCCTTTCGGATAAAGTTAACCTTCAAACTAAAGCTGATATTGTTCGGCAGAATGTAGCCAATGCAAATCCTACTCAGGTATGTCCGGGAGCTGATTTAACAGTAAGCCTGGATGGTAGCGAGTTAGGTGTTGATTATGAGGTGTTAATAAATGGAATTGCTTCCGGTACAGTATTAGCTGGTACTGGTAGTCCTATCGATATTGTTTTACCTAGTGGAGATTTTATTGAAGGTGATTCAATTTCTGTAACGGGAACCTTTGATGCATGTACGTATGACATGACTGGCAAATTTGCAGTTCAGGAGTCATCTATATTAATATCCGAATCAATAACCAATTCTTCAGGTTGTGGAGCGACAGATGGAGAGTTGGAAATAAGCGTGTCAGGAAATAATTCCGGGAATCTATCTTTCCTATGGACTGGACCTTCAGGCTTTACAAGCACAGATCAAAATTTGACTGGTCTTGGAGCAGGAAACTATAGAATACAGGTAACCGATATCGATAGAGGCTGTATAGCTGTTGATACTTTTGCAGTAACCAACCCAATACCATTTACTGTTACCGATACAACCATTACCAACCAAACTTTATGTGGAGTTGATAATGGAGCGATTTCCATTGATATTACAGGTAGTACCGGAGACATTAATTATCACATCAAGCAAGCAACCAATGCAGTTGATACTGTTGATGCCTTATTAAATACAACGGTTGAAAGTTACTCTTACGATCAACTTTCACCAGGCAGTTACAAATTATTTATTGAGAATGGTGGGTGTGTAGATAGTGTAGAATTCTCGATAGATCCTTTTGAAGAGATAACTGCCACAGTCGTCAATTCAATAGAAGCTACCTGTGGTGATTCGGATGGTGAAATATCAGTCGAAGTGGAAAATCCATCAGGCTTGAACTTTGATGTTCTTTTATTTGAAGATATAAATGAAGCAGAAATAGCAAGTGAACTTGACCAAGATGGTTCAGTTCTGAATTTTACCTTTGGAGGGTTAAGTCAGGGAACCTACACGATAGTCATTAGACAACTGACTACTTGCGAGTTCCGTCAAGAAATTGACGTAAATGAGGATGCTCCATTTATTCCTAACACGCCAACTGTAGATAATATTACTGAATGTGGTGAGTTCGGAAGTATCTCGCTCACTTTTGCTGATGCAAATATGCCAACTAGCTATGCTTGGTTTAATTCAGAAAATGATACTATTAGCAGGGCATCTAGTATAGATAACTTGGAGGCAGGCATATATGGAGTTAAATTGAGCGATGCTAACTGTAGTGTTATTATTCGAGATATTGAGGTAACACAACCACCTGAATGTGATTTCCAATGTGATGACTTAAGAGCTGTACCAATTACTGAAGCTGCTTCGTGCTTAGGCGTTCAGGATGGTCAAATCTTCTTCTTGTTATCAAATGTAAGTGCATCAGACTCTCTTACCTTCCATATTAAGCCTAATGATTCATTAAACTATGATACATATACAGTAGCTAATTTTGGAAACGGATTGATAGTTGAAATCCCAGAGCTATTTACAGCTGGTACTTATAATTATGTAATTGAAGATGAAACGATTAACTGTCTATCTGATACACTTAACCTCAGCATAGGTACTAAGTCAAGTGTTTCAGCCAGTGTGGACATAACGCAACCAACTTGTAATATTTCTACTGGTAGTATTAGTGTGAGCTTAAGTGGTACTGCTGATTCATTTACATATGAATTGTATGCTTCAACAGACCTTACAACAGTTTTAGAAACAAGTACTACTGGTAATTTCAACGGTATTGACGAAGGTGATTATGTAATTCGTTTTATTAACAATAACAACAATGGTTGCGGTGTAGCAGATCAGAACATAACGATTGAAAATACCGCCATAGTTGGTTCAGATGCTGTTGATATCAATATCCAGCAACCAGAATGTGGTAGTACTACAGGTACTATCACTGCTGTACTGAATAACTTACCTAGTAATTATGATTTCCATTTGGTAGATGCAGATGGTGATACAGTCGCTACTAATTCAACAGGTATATTTAGTGAGGTAGCAATAGGTACGTATTTAATGCAGTTTGAAAATACCGTTGATCCTGATGCTTGTCAAATAAGTGATAGAGGTGGGTTATTGGTAGAAAGTGTTAATGCCTTTAGCGCAACCGTTTCTGATACAGTAGACGTAGTTTGCTTTGGTGATAATAGTGGCTCAGTAGTGATTACACTTGACGGTATTTCAGTGGGTTATTATTCCATTGATAATGGTAATCTATGGACTGAATTTACTTCTGGTAATGCAATTGAAGGTCTTCCGGCAATTAACAACATCTTAGTGAGTGATGAGCCCGGAACATCAGATTGTGAATTAAGTATTGCGGTTAATATTGAACACCTAAGCCAGCCAATTACGCTTGACGGTAATATTACACTTGTAACTCAGGCCAGCTGTACTACTGCTGAAGAAATTGGTGAGATAAGAATACCTGAAGTAAATGGCGGTGTAGCTCCTTATACTTTCACTATTGATGGTGAAGAAGTAACACTAGATGCAGATAGAATAATTGGTGGATTAGCCAGAAATGTGGATGAACTAACAATTACTGATGATACAGGATGTTCTGAGACTTTTGAAATAGGACCTATTGTTTCTCCAAATGAAATAAGGGCCATTGTAGAGGAAATTAACCCAGCGGATAATTGTCTTGACAATCCTGAAGGCTTAAGAGTAGTTATTGATCAGAATACCATTGATAATGTTACTGGCCCGTATAACTTCATCATTAATAGAGTGGATGATACGGAAACGGCAGAATTTACTTTAGATGTTGATATTAATGGTTCAGCTGAATTCTTAATAGGTCCTGATGAAAACCTCGAGTTTTTATTCGAGAAAGGTGTAAGGTACAGATGGACGCTAAGATCAGTTACTAATGAGCAAGCTTGTTCGGCTGATAATTTTATTACAATTAATGCCGGAGCGATTATTCCAACTTATGAAGTGGAAGGAATAAATGCACAATGTTTTGGTCAGTCAGGTTCTATAGAAATTACTAATATCTCTGCTGATGAAGATTTACCACTAGTTATCCAACTATTTAACGATAGAGATGACTTGATAAGAACTTTCACAGAACAGACTGTTCCATTAAGTGGTAACTTTATTATAGATCCTAACAGCTTTGGATTTGTTGAAACAGGCACATACAATGTACAGCTTTCTCAAAAACCAGGAAATTGTACAGATTCAATCAGGTCAACTTATTTGCCAGCAATTGTTGACGGACCTACTGCTGAGTTATTTGTTGAGCTTGTTCCGGAACCTCAATTACCTCCAGGTGTTGACAGAAGCAGAAGTGAAATGAATCCTATGCCAACTACCAGACCTGATTTTTCAAATGGTTCTATTTCTATAAGATTAGTAAGTAATACTAGTGCAACAGGTTATTCGGCCCAGATATTCTTAGTAGAGCCTCTAGGTGGAAATAATAGTGCACTGTATACATTGCCTTCTGAACCATTAGAATTTGGTGATGATAATATGTTAACTTTTGACAACCTACTACCGGGTGTTTACGAAATTGAATATTATGATTCATTCGGATGTGGAACTGCAGGTAATAAGCTTGTTCAGAATTTGGCGAGAGATGGTTTTGATATAACTGTTGATTTCGATAGATCACCATTTATTCCAAACATCTTTACTCCGGATGGTGATGGTATTAACGATGAATTCCAGATTCTTAATTTACCAGATGATGGTGCTGAATTAGTAGTAACCAATAGAACGGGAGCAATTGTCTTTAGATCTGCAAGTTACAGGCCTTCAAATCTATGGGATGGTGGTGATTTACCAGATGGTATATACTTCTACCAATTGACTATTGATAATGAAGTATTTAGCGGATGGGTAGAAATACTCAGGGGCGGTAATAAATAAGACGTTGAATCAAGTCACAAAAAAAGGCTTCTGAACTATCAGAAGCCTTTTTTATGATCATAAGTAATTGATCAGCTTTTATATATACCTAAAGCTAATAATACCCAGCCTGCTATTAGGAATAAACCACCAATAGGAGTGATGGCGCCTAGTTTAGAAATTCCTGTAGCACATAAAATATACAGGCTTCCACTAAATATGACCATGCCTACGATAAAGGAATATGCTGAGTAGTTCAGCATTTTATGCTCAAACTGATTCATAATAATTCCTAATAGTACAAGTGCTAAACTGTGATACATTTGGTACTTAACTGCTGTTTCGTAAGTGTCTAATCTACCTGATGCTGTTAAGGTTTCTTTCAGTGCATGCGCCCCAAAGGCTCCTAAAACTACTCTCAAACCTCCTAATATTGCTCCTGTTATTATGACGGTCTTTTGCATATTTTGTATCTAAATTATTTTATCAATTCTTTCAACTCCAAACTTGTCACTTCCCACTTCCTACCTTAATTTCTCTCTCCGAAAATGGCGCTGCCAACTCTCACCATGGTACTTCCTTCTTCTATGGCAATTTTATAGTCGCCACTCATACCCATTGAAAGTTCAGTCATATTGAGCTTTTCATCATTATACTTGGCCTTCACTTCTTCAAAAATATGCTTGAGTGATTTAAACTCTCTACGGATTTTATCTTCATCCTCAGTAAAAGTAGCCATGCCCATTAAACCTTTTACCTCTACAAAGTTCATCTCTTTAAATGCTTCGGAGGATAAAAGCTCATTAAGTTCGTTTTTATCAAGTCCGAATTTACTTTCTTCTTCAGCAATGTGCATCTGCAATAAAACAGGTATTATGCGCTCAATTTTTCTTCCCTGCTTGTTAATTTCCTTAAGCAGACGAGGACTATCAACACCGTGGATTAAGTGAACAAATGGAGCTATGTACTTTACCTTATTGCGTTGTAAATGCCCGATCATGTGCCACTCAATATCTTTGGGGAGATCCTCAGCTTTATCTGTTAATTCTTGTACCTTGTTTTCTCCAAAAGCACGCTGCCCATGAGTATAAGCTGCTTCAATGTTACTCGCAGGCTTAGTTTTACTTACAGCTATGAGCTTAACATCTCCAATTTCTGCTTTAATTGCATCTATATTTTTGGCGATATCCATTGTAGTATTTTCTTATTTACGGTATTATTAAATAATTAAATTCTAAGTTAATGGTTTAATTCTCTACAATAATTAATAATTTATCTTTTATAAGAGATTCAATTTTTTGCATGGCACTTTTAGGAAACTTAATAAAAAGAGGTATCAAGCTGAGAGAGAGCTTGAATCAGGATTTTTCTTCTCCTTTCGATCTTCAAAAGGCAGAATTGCGTGAGCTTATTATAGCGGCAAGAAATACCCAGTTTGGCAGAGCCTATATTTTCGATGAAATATTAGATGCTTTCAAAAGAGGCGGACATCAGGAATTCTATGAAGTATTTAAAAAGAATGTGCCTGTTTTTAACTATGATAAAATGCATGATGCCTGGTGGCACAAGCTTGTTGAAGGCGAGAAAGATGTCAGCTGGCCGGGTAAAATAAAATATTTCGCCCTAAGTTCAGGTACTTCAGGAGCAGCCTCTAAAAGAATACCTGTTACCATGGATATGGTCAATGCTATCAGGAAGACAGGTGTAAGGCAAATACTTTCTCTTTCTCGCTACAAAGGATTGCCTTCAACTGTTTTTGAGGGCGGTACACTAATGGTAGGGGGAAGCACTGACCTCAACGACCATGGAGACTATGCTGAGGGGGATTTAAGTGGGATAACCACAGGTAAGATACCTTTCTGGTTTCAGCGGTTCTATAAGCCCGGTAAAGATATTTCTAAAAAGAAAGATTGGGATGAAAAGCTGGAGCAGATGACGCTCAAGGCCAAAGATTGGAACATTACCATAATAGCTGGAGTGCCCGCCTGGATACAAATCCTAATGGAAAAGATAATAGCACATTACAAAGTAGACAATATACATGATATCTGGCCTAATTTTGAAATTTATGTGCATGGTGGTGTTGCTTTTGAACCCTACAAAAAGGGTTTTGAAAAGCTATTGGGTAAACCTATAAATTATATCAACACTTATTTGGCCTCTGAAGGCTTTATCGCCTTTCAGGTTGAGCAGGGCGTACATGACATGCGCTTATTGCTTAATAATGGTATTTTCCATGAGTTTGTGCCGTTTAACGAAAAGAACTTCGATGAAGACGGAAACATGCGTGATAACCCCGAAACTCTGATGGTTCATGAAGTGGAAGAGGGCAAGGAGTATGCGCTTCTGATCAGTACATTATCCGGTACATGGCGTTACCTCATTGGAGATACTGTGAAATTTACTTCTAAGGCTAACAGCTCAATCGTTATTACAGGGAGAACAAAGCATTTTCTGAGTTTATGTGGTGAGCATCTTTCCGTTGATAATATGAATAAAGCGATAGAAGATGTCTCTAATGATATGGGCTTCGATGTGAAAGAATTTACCGTAGCGGGTGTAAGACATGAGTCACTTTTTGCACACCATTGGTATGTGGGCATTGATGCTTCAGTTGATGAAAATCAGTTACAGGAAAAGCTAGATGAAAGGCTCAAAGTACTTAACGATGATTATGCTACTGAGAGAACTGCCGCTCTCAAGGATATGACAGTAAAAGTGTTGCCAACAAAGGTCTTTATTGAATATATGGAGGAGCAGGGTAAAGTTGGAGGACAGAACAAGTTTCCACGAGTGCTAAAAGGTGATAAGCTCGATAGCTGGTTGAATTATTTAAGAGAAAGAAAGTTGATTGAATGAGCAGCATTATTTTAGAAGGAGTGCTCTTTGGCCTTCTGTTGGCTGTTATGATCGGCCCGGTTTTTTTTGCACTTATTCAGAACAGTATAGAGAAGGGGATGAAAGCAGGTGTGATAATGGCATTAGGCATTGCCATTGCTGATGTTAGTTATATCCTGCTGATGTATTTCAGCGTAAAACTTTTTAGAAATAACCCAACGGTATCTGTCGTTTTTGGCGCGGTAGGTGGTCTTATCATGTTGTTAACAGGTGTTTATAGCTTTCTCAAAAAGAATTATAAAATTGAGAGTGATGTAAAAACTACCAAAAAAGGTGTTTTGAAACAGTTTATTAAGGGCTTTGTACTGAATGGCATCAATCCTTTTGTGCTAATGTACTGGCTAGGTGTTATGACCCTCGTTACTGTTAAGAATCACTATAGCCATACTGAAATTATAAGCTTCTTTTCAGCCATTATCGGTACGCTTTTAATTACTGATGTCACAAAAGTAGCCTTGGCTCAACGTTTAAGAAATTTCATAACGGTCAAGCGACTCAAAATCATGAATCGAGTGGTAGGAGTTGCCCTGATTCTCTTTTCTTTTAGGTTATTCTACTTTGCATATGAACATTTCGAATCTAATATGTTTCAATAGTTTATGAAAAGGCATCATTTAATTATTCCCATCTTATTATTTCTTGCTGTAGAATTATATAGTCAAAATACCTCACAGCTTAATGTTAAAGATGCCTATCAGCAAGATGTTAAAATCAGAAAAACGGGCATGCTCATATTAGGTAGTTGGGCTGCGGTAAATATGATTGCGGGTGGTATAGGAAGGTCTCAACTTATTGGAGAGAAGGCTTATTTCCATGAAATGAATCTGATTTGGAATGTGGTGAATTTAGGTATTGCCGGAGCTGGCTATTATTTTACTCTGAGTGGAGAAGTGCCATCAAATTCAGCTGAATTACTTGAAAGTCAGGTAAGCTTTCAGAAAGTTCTGCTCTTTAATGCAGGGCTGGATATCGCTTATGTTATTGGTGGATTTTATTTGATGGAACGTTCGAAAAACACTTCAAAGAATCCTGAACGGTTAAAGGGCTATGGGAAATCTATTGTGATGCAGGGAGGATTTCTGCTGCTATTCGATTTGATTTTACATGGGATACATGCAAATAAAACAGCCCAAATACCTGAGTTTTTGTCTAACCTGTATATTGCTCCTCAGGAATTCGGACTGGTGCTTAATTTCTAGCTATTTGTTTTCTTTCATATGTTTCTGGTAATCTTTAGCCAGACTAACTTTCTGTTCGTCTGTAAAAACCTTACCTGCTAACTGAAAGAATTCATGTTCTTCATCGTCCAGGTGATGCAAAATCTTTTCCTGTAGTTTCTTTGCTGTAACGAGCCAGCCCGGTGAACTCAAATCAGTTTTTTCTAATTCTTCAACCAGTTCATCCATTTCATGATGCTCAGCAATTCCATGTCTTGATAAATCCTGCGTCATATCATGGTCTATCAAAGGCTTATAGAAATAACGCTCCTCTGCATCCGCATGTGTAGCTAATTCTGTTTTTAATCGTTTAAAAAGTTCATCGCGCCCTTCGCTCTCACCGGAAGTAGTGGTTAAGATTTCTGCAAGTTTACGTTGGGTGTCATGATCTGCTCTTAAAGCTTCAAAAATATTCATGTGTATAAAAGTTTAGTTGCCACATGAACTGCTTACTTAAGTATTTGTTTTGGACAGTTATTGATTAATGAGTTGATGCTAAAAGAAAAAAGGCCGATCTAAGTCGACTGGCCCTTTGTTTTATTTTTTTAATCCTTTGAGATAAAGGTTGAATTCTAATGAACTGCTCTGTTCAAAATCATCATGTTCTAAATCTTCCTTGATATGCTCGTCAAACTCCATTTTGGTTTTTTCAAGTTTCCCATCCGGGTGAACAATCAATTCTAGCCCTGTATAATTGATGGGATTTACCTGAACTAAAACGAGATAATCGTCAAAAGCTCTTTTGTAGTATTCATGTACTATAGCGCTGCTCTTCATATGCTTATACTACTATGTTAACAATTTTATTAGACACAATGATCATTTTCTTAATCGGTTTATCTTCTACCCATTTCTGAATTTTAGGATTTGCCAATACAGCCTTCTCAATCTCCTCTTTTGGTGTGTTTAAAGAGAAAGTCATATTATCACGGTGCTTGCCGTTGACTGATACCGGGTAAGTGTGGTCATCTTCCTTAATAAAATCAGGATTGAATTGAGGCCAACCTGCTTCAGATACACTTTCTTTATTGCCAAGTTTCTCCCATAGTTCCTCACAAATATGAGGTGCGTATGGCGCAATGATCCTGACCAAATCAGAAAGAACTGCCTTATTGTTGCACTTCAAATCAGTAAGTGTATTTACGCAAATCATAAATGTGGATACCGATGTATTGAATGAGAAATGCTCTACATCATATTCTACTTTCTGAATGGCTTGATGAAGCGCCTTTAAAGCCTTTTTATCAGCTTCACCCTCCGCTACAGTAAATTCACCATTTTCATTATGGAAGAGTCTCCAGAATTTCTTTAAGAATTTGTAAGTACCGTCAATACCATTGGTGTTCCATGGTTTAAATTGCTCCAATGGCCCTAAAAACATTTCATACAATCTCAAAGTATCAGCACCATACTGCTCAATCACATCATCCGGATTAACAACATTATGCTTTGACTTAGACATTTTTTCAACCTCAGCACCACAGTGATATTTGCCGTCTTCAAGAATGAATTCAGCATCTTTATTCTCTGCTCTCCAGTTTTTAAAAGCTTCAATATCCAGTTCATCATTGTGAACTATGTTGACATCTACATGGAGTGTTTGTGTTTTGTATTGATCTTTTAATCCTTTGGATACGTATTTATTTTCACCTTCAATTCTGTAGACAAAATTACTTCTTCCCTGAATCATACCCTGATTTATCATCTTTTGGAAAGGCTCATCAACAGTTAAGTAACCTCGATCAAATAAGAATTTAGTCCAGAAACGAGAGTATAATAGGTGTCCTGTTGCATGCTCACTACCTCCAATGTATAAATCCACGTTTTTCCAGTAAACCTGTTTTTCAGGAGCTACAAAAGCTTCATCATTTTGTGCATCCATATAACGGAACATATACCAGCTGGAGCCTGCCCAACCAGGCATAGTGCTTTTTTCAAGCTCATAGCCATCTTCAGTTTTCCAGTTTTCTGCTCTGGCCAAAGGTGGCTCACCATCCTCGGTAGGTAAATATTTATCCACTTCTGGCAATTCTAAAGGTAGTTTATCCTCACTTAGCAAATGAGGAATGCCATCTTCAAAGTAAACAGGAACGGGCTCACCCCAGTAACGCTGTCTGCTGAAAATAGCATCACGCATACGGTAATTGACTTTAGCTTTACCAATTCCTCTTTCTTCAACAAATTCAACAGCTTTAGCAATGGCATCTTTAATAGATAAGCCTGAAAGGAAATCTGAATTGATAATTTTACCTTCTTCAACAACTTCTAAAACAGGTAAACCAAAATGCTGTGCAAAGGCTAAATCTCTTTCATCATCTGAAGGTACGGCCATAACGGCTCCGGTACCATAACCAGCCAATACATAGTCACCAATCCAAACTGGAATTTGCTCCTGAGTGAATGGATGAACTGCATAAGCACCAGTAAAAACGCCTGATACACGTTTCACTTCAGTCATACGCTCACGCTCAGATCTGTTCTTAGCAATATTTACATATTCTTCAACAGCCGACTTCTGTTCAGAAGTGGTTATTTTTTCAACCAACTCATGTTCCGGTGCCAATACCATAAAGGTTACACCATAAATGGTATCAATTCGGGTAGTAAATACTTTGATAGATTCATCTTCTTGATTCGCTAATTGAAAATCAAGTTCGGCTCCAACAGATTTACCTATCCAGTTACGCTGCATTTCCTTAACAGGCTCGGGCCAATCTAATCTGTTTAAACCTTCCAGTAACCTATCGGCAAATGCACTAATGCGCATGCTCCATTGCATCATCTTTTTACGCTCAACCGGGTGTCCACCTCTTTCGCTAAAGCCATCCTTCACTTCATCATTAGAAAGAACTGTGCCTAATGCCGGACACCAGTTTACAACGGCTTCTGAAAGAAAAGCTATTCTGTATTTCAATAGCATTTCTTCTTTCTCCTTGTCGCTAAAGTGTAACCAATCTGTAGCGGTAAAGTCAGGTGTGTCCTCATCACAAGCAGCTTTAATGAGTTGGTTGCCTGTTTTTTCAAAATGCTCGATAAGTACATTAATATCTCTAGCTTTGTTATCAGCGTGATCATACCAGCTATTGAATAGCTGCATGAAAATCCATTGAGTCCATTTATAGAAGGAAGGATCACTTGTTCTTACTTCTTTGTCCCAATCGTAAGCAAAGCCAATATTTTTTAGCTGCTCTATATATCTTTTGATGTTCTGCTCAGTAGTAATGGCTGGGTGCTGCCCTGTTTGAATGGCGTATTGTTCCGCGGGTAAACCAAAGGAATCAAAACCCATAGGATGCAATACATTAAAGCCCTGTTGTTTTTTGAAACGTGCTACAATATCTGAGGCAATATAACCAAGTGGGTGACCAACATGAAGCCCAGCTCCGCTAGGATATGGAAACATATCAAGCGTATAATATTTTGGCTTATCGCTTTTGTCTTCAGCTTTAAAGGTTTTGTTTTCGTCCCAGTATGCTTGCCATTTTTTTTCGGTATCCCTGAAGTTATATTCTGCCATTGTATATTCTATGTTGAATTCAATTTGCAAAAATACAGGTTTTGTGAAGCAAGCCTTAAAAAGAATGATAAAATCATAAAAAAAGCCCGCAATTGCGGGCCTTTTTTCACTTAACCTAACCTAAAATTAACCATTAACTATGAATTGATTAATAACTTATAAACTAAAGGAGTGTAGAGTAACTTTTCTTCTCCTATGTGTTTTTCACTTATTCTGTTATTGATTTGAAAGCCTGATAGAAACATATAAACAGCAACTAATATGCCTATCACTAAAACCAGACCTCTGTATAATGCTTTTTTGTTTTTGGCTTTCATGTCAATTTCTTTGTGTCTTCTAATTCAATGATTGTGCCAAAGGCCAAAAAGTTGCATGGGTAAATAAAACTTTCTTAAAAACTTTAAAAAAGTTAGCTTTGTATCTCAAACTATAGGATTTAAAATCAATGAAAAAACTACTTTTATTAACAGGAATCGCTGTTTTTACATTCGCTTGTTCTGATGTAAAAAAAGATGAAAAAAATGATTCAGCGGAAAATACTTCTACTGAAGAGGTAGCAAATGAAATGAACACGTTTTATGGAGAAGCGTTCGAATATGAACAGCCAGTGTTGGTTTCCGAACTAACTTCAAGGCTGTCGGAGTCAGATTCAACTATGGTAATAGCAAAAGGTAAAGTGGTTGAAGTATGCCAGGCCAAAGGTTGTTGGATGACTTTAGAACTTCCTAATAGTGAAACTATGCGCGTAACCTTTAAGGATTATGGCTTCTTCGTTCCTAAGGATTTAGGAGGAAAAGAAGTGGTATTGAAAGGCAAAGCAACTATTTCAGAAACTGATGTAGAAACTTTACAGCACTTAGCGGCAGATGCAGGAAAGAGCGAAGAAGAGATTGCTAAGATTACTGAACCAGAAAAGGGTTATGCGTTTTTAGCTAGTGGTGTAACTGTTGTGGAGTAATTTAAATACGCAATTAATAAGAAAGCCCGATCTAATGATCGGGCTTTCTTATTTTTAATAGTATTTCATTATTTATAATAACCTCTACTTTGCCTTCTTCTAGAGGATAGCTTCCTCAGTCGTAGACCACTTAATGTGCTAAAGCCACCTACAAGAGCTCCTACCAGAGCTGTTACTAAAACAAGATAGAAACCTTCAGAAAGTGTAAATAATTCTGCCACCCTATTTGAAAGTAGTCCGTCTGTTCTATAATGAATATTGTATGCTTGTATTAACCATAGGATACCAATTCCAAGAAAGCCACTAAAAAAGGTGCTTAGGTTAGTTCCATTAATTAAAAGGCCTGCTAAAAAGCCACAGACTGCGATTGTCCACCAAGGGAAGTACAATAAACAAAAATGCGCAGCAACTGCAATGATTATAGTTCTGATGATAAATTTCATTCAGCAGTAGGAGTTAAAGTTTGTTTGAAAATAACCTGACCTAATAAATCAGGCTCATTTGAATTATCTAATTGATAGTAAGATTCCGAAGCCCAGGCATCAATTAAGTTGTCATAAAAGTAGCTTCCAGGATTTCCGGATTGACCACCAGGATATACACCAAAGGCTTTTACTGGCTTTTCTAAGGATACTATCATTCTCCATGAGGCGCCATGCCTGCCCGAAGTAGCATTTACTATATGTCTATTGCCACCGATTTGCACATGATCATGACTAAAAGGTGACAACCTGGCTAAATGCTGTATGGTGGTGTTCTTAAAATTGCTCCAGGTCAAATTTAAATCTGATTGTTTTGTCCAGTTACTTACAGAGTCTACTGCAAATTTAAAAGACTGCTCATATAGGCTAGAGACAGTTTCTTTCTCTGTTGTGGACTGATTATCTATATAAGCTTCATCAGGATGATTTTTCAAGATTTGTACTGTTACTGGTAGCTCTGGTCTTCTTGATGGTTTACCTTCTACATAGAATTCATCCCACAGGTTACGATAAAGTTTGTTCCACCAGATTTCAAAATAAGTAGGGGCTACGGCATCTTCACTGGCTATGTAATTCCAGTTTTTTAATTTATCATAAGCTTCTTTTTGTGGTTCTGATAGTTTGCTTCTATCCAAGCTATCTAACATAGCTGGTAAAATTTCCGAAGCTAGCATATGATAGTTGTCATTTTGGAGACGCTTCATATCTTCAATGGTGATGTTTTCCAGTTCTGCTAATCGGTTATTAATTCTTCTGTTTCTATAGTGCTCATAACCTCTGTCATAGTGGTAGTAAGGGTAAGTGCTATCAACAGGTATTTGATTGGCCGAACTCACAAATCCTCGTGGTGGGTTTTTTACAAAAGCATTGTGCTCTCGCGGAATAAAACCAGCCCAGTCCATATCAGCCCTTGTGCCATCCATTATAAATTTCCCTTGTTCTTCCCATCGTAGCGGGAATTTTCCATTGACCCATATGGCTATATCTCCTTGTGTACTGGCAAATACAAAATTCTGAGCAGGACAATCGAAATGTGTGAGTGCATTTTTATAATCATCATAATTAGCTGCCCTGTTAAGTTGGTGAAAAGTTAACTGTTCATTTGAAGGATCATGTGCAGTCCATCTTAAAGCTAAATTCACTTTACTATTTTCAGAGCCAAACGTCTCATCATAAACGATAGGGCCATGGTGTGTATAATAGATGGTGTCATTAAAAGCTTCTTCTCCTCTTATCTTAAAAGTTTGAACCACTTTCTGAGTTTTTAGCCACTTGTTATTATGTAGGTATTCCTTTTTATCCTTATCCTTAAATTGAATGTGGTACCAATCTCTCACGTCACGAGTGGCATTAGTAACGCCCCATGCAATGCTGTCATTGAAGCCGATGATAACACCTAATGCACCTGGTAGGGTAGCGCCTAAAACATTTACTTCAGGAGAGTTAAGATGCATTACATACCAAATAGATGGAAGATTTAATCCCAAGTGGGGATCATTGGCTAGCATAGGCTTACCGGTATTAGTTTTGCTACCACTGACTGCCCAGTTGTTACTTCCGTTTTGCGGATCGGGCTGAGGCATCTTTTTATCACTAAAAACCAGTGGGAAACTAACAGAATCTGGTCGATTTACCTCAAGCGGTTCGAATTCCCATTTTTTACTTTTAGGGATGATTGGATCCATATTTTCATAACGATCAGGAAATAAGAAGTCAAATCTATCTTTCCCCAAAGTTTTGAGCAGGTAGTTATTCTCAGCATCTGAATCTCCACCGGCTAAATCATTAGCCATGTATTTCAATAATAAAGCAGACTTAAGGTTGC
Source organism: Marivirga atlantica (assembly GCF_016734805.1). Taxonomy (GTDB): domain Bacteria; phylum Bacteroidota; class Bacteroidia; order Cytophagales; family Cyclobacteriaceae; genus Marivirga; species Marivirga atlantica. The sequence continues at coordinate 574,566 of NZ_JAERQG010000003.1, read as the reverse complement.
TCCAGTTTTCTGGCTTATAGTCTAATAGTTTATATTCAATTGGTAGTTCTTTATAGGTTAGTCCATTGATGTAAGCATTCACGCCTTCAGTGTAGCTGTTGATGATGTTGCTGGTTACATCATTATCCTCCATTGCCTTAATGGCTTTTTCTGCGGCATATAATAAACCGTTTCTTCTTTGATACCTGTCAAATTCAAGCGCTCCACCACCAATAATTTCGGAAATTCTTCCTGCAGAGGCATGAGTTTGAAACTCCATTTGCCATAATCTATTCTGTGCGGTTACAAATCCTTGCGCCTTGTATAAATCTTCATCACTTTCAGCGTAGATATGTGGAATTAGTAGTGAGTCATAATAAACTTCTACCTTATTATTTAATTCGGGAATATTGTTAGATTCCTGAAAAGGAACTTCTCCGGATGTGCCGTTAGCCCAAAAACCGTTGTAGGGATCTAAAAACTTGCCTAGAGGTGGTACTTGGCCCCATTTTTCATTTAAACCCACTACCAGGGCAGCAGCAATGAGCAATGAAAATAGAAATTTTATGAAATTCATACTTTAGAACGCTTTGAATTGATTTTCTAATGTATAAAAAAATGGATTTGAATGATAATGATGGTCAATAAATATTAGTGTTTACTTATCTTTGAAAACCAATGCAACACATTATAGAAAAATTTCCCGATGAAATTGTGCGTAAAGCAACTAAAATCAAAGCCATCATAACTGACGTTGATGGGGTTTTAACTGATGGAGGTATAATTTACGATGGGGGTGAAGCTGAGCTTAAGAAGTTTAATGTAAAGGATGGTCAAATCGTAAAGCCTTTGCGAGAGAACGGAATTATTGTAGCCGCGATTACGGGTAGAGATTCCGCAGTAGTTAAGAGAAGACTAAAGGAATTGAATTTCGATTATCATGTTCATGGTAAATTAGACAAGCTTAATTATTTTGATGAAATTTTAGAAACTTTCCAATTAAAGGAAGAAGAAGTTTGTTATCTGGGGGATGACCTAACGGATATAGCTTGCTTGTTAAAAGCAGGCCTTGGTGTTTCTCCTGCTGATGCCTTGACTTATGTAGCGGCAGAGGCGGATTTCATTACTTCAAAAAATGGAGGTGAAGGTGTTTTACGCGAAGTAGCAGATTTGATTTTGGCTGCTCAGAACAAATTGGAGAAAATATTGATCCAGTTTAAATCTCAAGAAGTTTAAATTATGAAGACATTTGATAAACCTATTCAGGTTGCTACTAAAATAGAAATGGGTGCTGATAGGCTTGTAATTTTTGCAGGCCCATGTGCTGCGGAAAGTAACGAGATACTTTCGGAAACAGCAGCAGCTCTGAAGGAAATAGCCACTAAGCTGGATATTGACTTGGTCTTTAAATCATCATTTGACAAGGCTAATCGTACATCCTTGAAGTCATACAGAGGGCCTGGCTTGGAAAAAGGTTTACAAATGCTTGATGCCATTAAATCACAATATGATTTACCTTTAATAACAGATATACACATCCCTGAACAAGCTGCTGAAGTGGCTTCAGTAGTAGATGTATTGCAAATACCTGCTTTCCTCTGCAGGCAAACCGATTTACTAGTGGCTGCTGCTAAAACCGGTAGATGTGTGAAAGTTAAGCGAGGCCAATTTATGGCACCTGAAGATATGCAATATGCGGTAACCAAGGTGAAGGAAAGTGGAAATGAAAATGTGTGCTTAACCGAAAGAGGAGCTTCTTTTGGTTACCATAATTTAGTAGTTGATATGCGCGCTTTACCTACCATGCGTCAATTTGCTCCTGTGGTTTTTGATACTACTCATAGCGTGCAACAGCCTGGTGGTGCAGGTGGTAGTTCAGGAGGTCAGCGAGAATTTGCTCCTTATCTGGGTAGGGCAGCAGCGGCAGCAGGTGTTGATGGCTTCTTTGTGGAAACACATCCTGATCCTTCTGTGGCTAAAAGTGATGGACCTAATATGGTACCTCTAGCTGATATGGAAAATTTTCTTTCTATGTTAAAAGAAAGTTGGGAGCTCGGCAAGAAGTATAGTTAAGAGGCTTCCTTTGAATGTTCAAGGGAGTGTTGTTCTAATAAGCACTTTTTATAATCCTAGGCGTCATCCCCGTGAAAACGGGGATCTGAAATTTCATAAGTTGAATTAATAAACATGAAAAAACCTGCCTAATTACTATCAGACAGGTTCTGTTCCCCCTATTAAATGTCTTTAAATTAAGAATTAGTCATCAATAGTTACATGACCCCAGTTCTGGCCTTTTCTTATTCTGTTTAATTGGGTATGGGTAATACCGAATTGTCTTGCGATTTGGCTGAAACGTGTTTTCTCATTTTTTAACATCTTCTTGATCACTTTCACATCTGATTCAGTCAGCTTATAACCAGTAACCCTCTTCTTCATAACGCGAGGATTTTTGTTGTTATGGTCAGCTAACTCTCTTTCAGAAACCCACTTAAGGTTGCTTACGTGATTGTTTGACTTGTCGTAGTCAAGATGCGTAACATAATGTTGGTCATCTCTTTCTTTCGGAATGAAAGCTTCGGCAACCAGCCTATGTACATAATAACTCTGCGTGATTCGTTTGTCGAATCTGATCATAATGGCTTGATAGCCATTTACGTTGGAACCTTTGATAATTTTACCGGTTTCCCGAGTAGAATAACTCTTTACCCTTCCATAATTGGAAATCTCATACTTCGCATGGGGTAAATCAACGTTAAATTCTATCTCTTTCCATTTTTCCAATTTTGGATCCATGTTCAATTTAAGTTAATGTTAGTATTCCGTTCGGAATAAAGGTAGGGAATTAAATCAATAAAAAAAATACCAACATTCTTAGATTATTTATAATCGTATCTTTTCGACCAATATGCTATTAATCGCTTACGAAATTCTGCCTCCCTTGGATTATTTTGAGGATCGTATAATTTTTCTCCTGATATTTCTTTTGGTAAAAATTCCTGCTCAACAAAATTTCCTGGAAAGTCGTGCGCATATTTGTAGCCTTTTCCATAGCCTGAGTCCTTCATAAGCTTGGTTGGGGCGTTCCTTATGTGTAAGGGAACCGATAAATCCCCCGTTGACTTAACTAGTTCATTGGCCTTTTTGATGGCTAAATAAGAGGCATTACTTTTAGGTGAACAGGCTAAATATACTGCACATTGAGAAAGTACAATTTCTCCTTCAGGGTATCCTATCATAGTCACTGCCTGAAAGGTATTTGTTGCAATCACTAAAGCTGTCGGATTGGCGTTCCCTATGTCCTCAGAGGCTAAAATTAATAACCTCCTGGCAATGAATTTTACATCTTCACCTCCGGCAATCATTCGTGAAAGCCAATACACTGCTGCATTAGGATCACTGCCTCTTATAGATTTGATAAAAGCCGAAATAATGTCATAATGCTGTTCACCTCCTTTATCGTACATGGCCATGCGCTGCTGCGCTATTTCCCACACACCATCATTGGTGATGCTTATCTTTTTGGTGCTGTCCATAGAATCAATCACCAACTCAAGCAGGTTGAGTAATTTCCGTGCATCGCCACCAGAAAGGTTGATCAGGGCTTCATATTCCTTAATTTCTACGGAAAGCTTTTTCAGCTTTTCATCCTTTTTAAGAGCATTGTGAAGCAGGCCTTTAAGCTCATCCAGTTCTAAAGACTTTAAAGTATAAACCTGACAGCGAGAGAGTAGGGCAGAGTTTACCTCAAATGAAGGGTTTTCGGTTGTAGCACCAATTAAGGTAATAACCCCTTTTTCTACCGCCCCTAAAAGCGCATCTTGCTGTGATTTGTTGAAACGGTGAATCTCATCAATAAAAAGAATGATTTTACCACCTCTGCTGGCACGCTGTATTACTTCACGTACATCCTTTACGCCTGCGCTGATAGCACTCAAAGTCTGGAAAGGAGCCTTTACCTGATTGGCAATAATATTGGCAATAGTGGTTTTGCCTACTCCCGGAGGTCCCCAGAAAATCATGGAAGGCACTTTGCCTTGTGCAATGCTTAAGCGCAACACGCCCTTTTCTCCTATTAAATGAGACTGACCAACCAGTTCTTCCAGGCTGCTGGGTCTCATTCTTTCTGCTAGTGGTTTTTCATCTCCAAACATGACTGATAACTTATTTTTAGCGCGTGCAATATGGGGATAATCTACTACTTTTGCCAGATGCAAAAAAACTGGCAGGTACATCTCGCATTAGGTTTTGTGGGGCTTATTTATGGCGCAAATTATATCATCGCTAAAGGGGTGATGCCTGATTATTTGTTGCCCAATGCTTTTATTATGCTTCGTGTTTCTGTGGCGACAGTGCTCTTCTGGATTTATCATCTCCTTACTTCTAAAGAAAAAGTTAAAGACAAGAAAGATTATCTGCACTTTGCCAAGTGTGCGGTTTTTGGCGTAATGGCTAATCAGCTTATATTTTTTAATGGATTGAACTTAGGTAATCCTGTAAATGCCAGCATCATCATGACGATGAACCCGATCATTGTACTTTTAATATCAGCCTGGTGGTTAAAGGAAAGAATTACAAGGCGGAAGGTGATTGGTATTTTGCTGGGTTTGATAGGAGCTATTTTGTTGGTGTCAAATAAAGAAATCAGTTTTGATAATGACTCATTCAAAGGAGATATTTTCATCTTTCTAAACGCCACTTTTTATGCTATTTATTTAGTGTTGGTAAAACCTTTGATGCATAAATATGAGCCAATAACTGTTATTAAATGGACCTTTCTTTTTGGTACTTTTATGATCATGCCATTTGGTTTAGTGCCTTTAATGGAGTCTGATTTATCGCAACTTGATGCAGGTATTTGGGGCAGCGTAGCCTATGTAATCATCGGAACAACTTTTCTGGCTTATCTATTAAATGCTGCTGCGTTGAAACATGTAACCTCTACTATTGTAGGCTATTACATCTATTTGCAACCTGTATTTGCCACACTTATTACAGTAGCATTAGGTCTGGAAGGATTCAAATGGCAAAAGATGCTTTATGCATCCATTATATTTTTTGGTGTATATTTAGTTAGTAAAAGAACTAAATAAACATTGCCATGAAAAAATATCGGATAGAACTTAAATGGGCATTTATATTTACAGTGCTTGCCTTGTTATGGATGGTTTTCGAAAAAGCCATGGGTTGGCACGATGAGTTGATCGCTCAGCATGCTACCTACACTAATTTCTTCTCTATAGTAGCTATTCTGGTTTATGTATTCGCCTTGATAGATAAGCGTAACAATTACTATAATGGTATTATGACCTGGAAGCAGGGATTTGTAAGTGGTGTTATAATAAGCATAATAATTGCGGTTCTGGCTCCACTTTCTCAATGGATTACACATGCGGTAATCACGCCCGATTATTTTACAAATGCCATAAATTATGCTGTAGAGAGCGGAAATGCTACACAGGAAGAAGCTGAAAGTTATTTTAATTTAACAGCCTATATTATACAGAGTAGTGTTTTTGGGCTGGTTGTTGGTGTATTTACTGCGGCTATAGTTGCTGCTTTTGTGAGGAGGAAAGAAAAAAGCACTGTATAAAATACAGTGCTTCAATGAATATAGAATTAATGTAATTATTAGTCCTCATCCGCGGCAAGTCTTACTTGCATGCCATCCATAGCATCAGTTAGTCTGAGCTGACAAGCCAACCTGCTATTATGTTCTGCATTAGGAAGTGTGTCTAACATGTCCATCTCTAAATCTTCTGCTTCCTTCAGGTGATTTAAACCTGCCTCAACTTTTACATGACAGCTGGCACATAAAGCCATTCCACCGCAAGTAGCTAATACCGGATATTCGTTGGCCTTCAGCAATTCCATGAGGCTTAGATTCATATCAGTTGGAGCTTCAATCTCCTTTACCTCATCGTTGTAATCTCTTACAGCTATTCTGATCATATTTTAGAAAGATTCAATTCCGTTTACAGTAGTATACTTAAAGCTTAGGTGCTTATCAGGATAAATATGCTTGAAAGCACTTTGTGCCATTAAGGCTCCTTCATGGAATCCACAAAGGATTAATTTCAACTTACCTGGGTAGGTGTTAATATCGCCAATGGCATAAATGCCGGGAACATTGGTACTGTAATCAGTAGTGTTAACTTCAATTGCATTTTTGTTAATGCTTAACCCCCAATCTGCGATAGGCCCTAATTTAGGACTTAATCCGAAAAGTGGAATTAAATAGTCTGTATCAAGCTCAAGTTCTGATTTATCAGCGCCTGTGATCTTTACAGCGTTAAGCTTGCCGTTACCTGATAAGCCTGCAAGGTTACTCTTTAATAAGAGATTGATTTTACCTTCCTTGGCGAGTTCAAATACTTTTTCGGCAGAATCAGGTGCTCCGCGAAAAGTCTCATTTCTGTGAACTAAAGTTAGGTTTTTAGTAATCTTGGAAAGCTCAATCGTCCAGTCTAGTGCAGAGTCACCACCACCGGCAAGTACTACGTTTTTATCTCTGAATAATTCAGGATCTTTCACCATATAGCTCACCCCTTTACCTTCAAAGTTGGCTATATCCTGCAAAGGCGGTTTACGTGGCTCAAAGCAACCGAGTCCGCCTGCTATGACCACAACTTTACAGTCAATATTGGTACCATCACTGGTAGTCAGATGAAAACCTTCAGCAGTTTTTTCAACAGTGTCCAATCTTTCTCCAAGTGTGAAAGTTGGGTTGAAGGGTTTGATTTGCTCCATCAGATTATCCACCAACTCCTGTGCTTTTACTTCAGGAAATCCTGGAATATCGTAAATAGGTTTTTTGGGATAAATCTCTGATAACTGACCGCCAACCTGTGGTAGTGCATCTACCAGGTGGCATCTTAATTTTAATAAACCGGCTTCAAAAACTGAGAATAAACCAACAGGTCCGGCTCCAATTATGCAAATATCTGTTTGTATCATGCTTTTAAAGTTGTTCTTTTACAACGCCTTTAGGGCTACAAAGTTCGTATAATTATAGTTGTTTTACTAACTAATTTTTAAATATGAATTTCAATTAAATACTTAGGTTGTCATAAATACTATCGAGTATTCTTTTAAACTCTTTGAAGTCTTTTTGAGAAAGATTTTCCCAAGCCTTCATTCTAATTTTTTGTACTTCAGGTAAACATTCATTTACAAGCTGCTCCCCGTTTTTAGTTAAGGAAATCAAAAAGCTTCTCCTATCATCAGGATGTGGCTTTCTTTCCACATAGTCTTTGTCATTCAATAAGTCTAATATTCGGGTAATGGTGGGGTTATCCTTAAAAGTTTTATCACCTAGTTCACGCTGGTTCTGAGGACCATGATCTGCCAATTGCTTTAAAATGGCCCATTGGTCAACCGTGATGGCCCAACCTAGTTCTCTAAACCGCTGCTTGGCATATTGTTTTACCCTTCGAGCTGTTCTGTCGAGTAGAAAGGAGTACCTGCTGTATAGTTTTGCTTCTTGCATTGATAATAGTTAGTGTACTAACTATTGCAAAGATAGATAAGTTTTGTGAATGAGTTATAAATTCTTCTGAAAGTTTCACTTTGACGCTTAAATAAGAATTAGGAACTTAAATCCTGATTAATAAAGGCTCCAATGTTAAGAAGAAACTTAAACCCGCTATATCATTTAATACTGTTGATATTATTTTATTTAGCAATTCAGGCTTGTCAACCGCATAATGACGGGAGCGAGAAAGGAAACTCTAATGCGAAAAGTTTAAAAGACATGGTTTTAATTCCATCTGGAAAATTTACCATGGGTGGAAGAAGTGAACAAGCTTATAGGGATGAGTTTCCTAAGCATGAAGTGAGTATTTCTGCCTTTTACATGGATGCTACTGAAGTAACCAATGCTGAGTTTGCTGAATTTGTTGAGGCTAACGGATATAAAACAATAGCTGAACGAGATATCAATTGGGATGAAATGAAAAAGCAATTACCTCCTGGAACACCAAAACCAGCGGATTCTGTATTAAAAGCTGGTGCCTTAGTGTTTACCCCAACTGAAGGACCAGTAGATATGCAGGATTATAGCCAATGGTGGAAATGGACTATTGGTGCAAATTGGCAACATCCACTTGGGCCAGATAGTAACATTAAAGACAAAATGGATCATCCGGTAGTGCATATCTCATGGGAAGATGCTCAAGCTTATGCTAAGTGGGCCGGTAAACGTTTACCAACTGAAGCAGAGTGGGAATGGGCTGCTCAGGGAGGTAAGGCAGGTGCTAAATATCCCTGGGGCAATGAATCGGCAGAGAAAGCTTCTGACAAGGCAAACTTCTGGCAAGGCTTTTTCCCATATGAAAACAAAGAGGAGGATGGTTATTTTGGAACGGCACCTGTAAAATCCTTTGCACCAAATGGCTATGGACTATACGATATGGCAGGGAATGTTTGGGAATGGGTGCAGGATAAATATAATGCTGAAACTTATGCCCAATATGCAATGCAAGGTGAAGTAACAAACCCCGAAGGAGCCAATAAATACCATGACCCACAAGAGCCAACTATTCCAAAACATGTAATCCGTGGAGGTTCTTTTCTTTGTAATGATAGTTACTGTAGTGGCTATAGAGTATCTCGTAGAATGAGCTCAAGTAAGGATTCTGGCTTGAATCATACCGGTTTCAGGTGCGTGAAGGATATTAATTGAACATCAGTTAGAGATATCTATTTATAAAGCAAATACCAAAGTTTAAAAATATGCCAAAATACGCTATCAGCGATATAACGGATGTAGATTAACTCTAAATACCTTTTTTAAATCAAGATTCACACCTTGTTTTGAGAAATCTTTTTTTTGTAAAGTAGAGCAAAGAATTTTATGCCTTTTCGTAATCAATACTTTCTAAGTATTCAGTAAGGTTGGCATCATGCTCTAGGTCCATTTTCTTTCTCAATCTATAGCGTGCAGTTTCAACACCTCTTACGGAGATATTTAGTAAAGGGGAAATTTCCTTATTCGTCAGGTTCATTTTTATAAAAGCGCATAACCTGAGTTCTCTCTGTGACAAATCTGGATAATGGGTTTTTAAAGAGGTAAAGAAATCATGATGTACTTGCTCAAAATTTGTTTCAAAAACATGCATGTATTCCTCTCCAATAGCATGCTGATTTAGCTTTTTGTACATATTCTGGATTTTCTTTTTTGAGATTTCATTTTTTACATATCTCCTTAATTCCAAAATATCATCTCTGATTTCCGAAAATATATCTTTTTTCTTCACCAGCATCATGGTGTAATTTGCAAGCTCCTTGCTTTTATAAAGAACGTCCTCTTCCAGCAGCACTTTGTCTTTATTGATCTTATCTTTTTCAGCTTGAAGTCTAAGCTGTTCTAACTCTAGCTCTAGTAATTTTTTATCCCTTGCAGCCTCGGCTCTTGTCTTTGCATTTTCTTTATTAATTTTCCGCTTTACCAGGCGTATGGTGATAAGAATTAAGCTAGTTCCAAGAATAACATAAACCAACATCATCCATTTGGTTTGGTACCAGAGTGGCATGATTTCAAAGTTAAGGCTGCTTGTATTGCCAACAGTACCTAATAGACTTCTGCTTTTAACTTTAAAGGTATACTTACCAGGTCTTAAATGAGCATACTCCTTGTGAGCATCTAATTGCCATGAAGACCATTTTTTGTCAATGTTTTCTAGCTTGTAAGCGTATTGAATGTCAGCATCATTCTGCATTTCAGGTGCTGCAAATTTAATACTGAATGAAGCTGTATTATACGGAAGTTGAATACGTGATTCTGGCGAGATAGGTAAATATTGATCCGTTTGATCTGATTTATAACTCACACTTGTAATCAAGGTATTTGACTGTTGATGCGAATTCTTATAGGTTAAATCAAATAAATAAAGCCCAGTCTTCGTGCCTAGCAATACTTTTTGACTATCAAGAGGAATAATGCATTCCATTCCTCTATTAAATGCGCCTTTAAATTGAAGAAAATAGCCTTTTTCTATTGTGTGATCCGAATTATAAAAAAATCCGGCTTCATCATCTTGAACAAACCAGCTTTTATCTAAATGTTGAAAAAGCGTGCGCGTATTTTTTGTTGAATCCAGTACAGAATTTAGAGGTTTATAAGGTATAAACTGGTTATCATCAGCCTTATATTGATAGATGCCTTGATTTGAAGTGAACACAATTTCATTATTCCATTCAAAAACATTTATGCTGTAAGGAAAAGCGAAGCCATTTTGGGTAGTAAAATGCTCTAATGAAATCAGTTTGGTATAATTATCATTGATTTTTATGCGAAAGACTCCTTTGTAGCCGTGACAAACCCAATAAGTACCAGGTGATTTTGATTCCAGTATATCTCTTGTTGATTCATCAAAGCCCTCAATTTTATTATGTACCATCCATTTATCAGCTGATTTACTCAGTAAAAAAAGGCCACCATAGGTGGCCACTAAATAGTAGCCTTCTTTCTCATGAATAGGAATTACTTTCCATACCCCAGTTATGTTACTAATTTGAGTAATTCTATTTTTCTTAATCTCAAACAGTCCTTTATCATGTGCTGCTAAAATATCACCCTCGTACTCTTGTAATGACCAACCTTGTCCTTCTAATCCTTTCACTTTAGAAAATTTAGGAGGTACCTTTGATACATCTTCAGAATAAAATACTCCTTGATTTGTTGCTAGATAAACCTCGTTTTTCTTAATATGCACATCATACAATGAGGCCCCTTCAAAGATTGTACGAACAGGTGAGTTGGCAGTAATGCAGTCCAAACCATTATTTAATAAAGCCCATATATTGCCCTGATTAGTTTGAAATAGGTTTAGCACACTTTGGTCCTGTAAGTCGTTGTAGGTATCTACATCATTTAATATATCTCCTTTTTTGTTGAGTGTAATTATTCCAGAACTAATGGTGCCGACATAATACGTTCCTTCCTTCGCTTCTAGTGCACACTCAACTCTATTAATCTGGTGAGGGTCAAATAATTCCCTCAATACAGTAGAGGTTTTGGTTTCAAGGTTTATTTCTAAAACCTTACCAGTGATACCAATTCCTAACCAGGTTTTTGTTTTTTCGGCTGGAAAAGCAGCAATTATTTCTTCTCCATATAATTTTTCACTTGATATGACTAGTTCAAGCTTTAACTTCTCCTTATTCAACTTATAAATGCCTTCAAACTGGTCTTGAACATAGTATTGGCCATCTATAACGAAAGATCGAATAAAGTTAGAGCCTGCAGGAAGTTTAGTAATCTTTTTTCCTGCAATGGTAATAAGCTTACTAAAGCTTCTATATACAATCAGGTTGTCAAGAATATGTACTTGCCATAGATTTTCCAGTTTAGGATCAGTGAACTTTAAGGAGTCTTTAATAGAACTATAAAAGTACTGTCCTGTCAAATCTCTTTTAATTAAGCCAAATTCGTTAAATCCACCGGCATAAATGTTGCCTGATTTATCAGCTGCTAGGCAACGTATTGAAGAATTGTTGGGTAAGGAGACTTTTTGCCACTGCTCACCATCAAAAATAATTGCTCCGTCATTATTGCCGAAATAAAGCACACCATCTTGCCCTTCGCAGACTGACCAAAACTGAGGATCTGCATGGAAGTCATTTCTATTATAATGAATTATTTGAGGGATTCCCCTGAGTGCTGAATACTCATTTGTAGAAATATGTTGACTAGCTGCTTCTTGCCAGCAAACGATCACCAAAAATAAAATGAAGAATTGATTTATTTTCACAGTGTTAAGTCCCAAATATTTAAGCAACATATAGATAATTTACATTACCTCAAAATAAAAACAACTCAAAAAGGTCAATTTTAACCCATTTTTATTATAAATAAATATTTGACATTCAGTTTGTTAGATAGATTGAAGTAATGTTGACGTAATGCCTTTGGTTTCTGGTGTAATGGAAGTGTAAGGTGGATTTTGCTAATAGTTTTCTAGGCGTCTATGTTTAAACTTCGGATTGCAAACGATTGCATGATGAGTAAACAAACAATTAAAATTATTAACGACCTATACTTAAACTTTACTATTATGAAAATGAAAATTTACTTACTAGTAGGTCTTTTATTACTTTCAAATTGGGGTTTGGCTCAATCTAAAACTGTTACTGGAAAAGTAATTGATGCAGAAACCAACGAACCATTACCCGGTGTGAATGTCTCTGTTAAAAGTACCTCTCGTGGAACCATTACAAATTTAGATGGTGAGTACACCATTGAAGCCTCTCAGAATGATGTCCTGGCATTTTCTTTTATTGGATATAAGACACTTGAAATTCCTGTTGGTACCCAATCTTCGATTACTGCTAGCCTGAATATAGATATAGAAACACTCTCTGAAGTAGTAGTCGTGGGATATGGTGAACAGAAGAAAAAAGTGGTAACAGGAGCTATCTCTAGTGTTTCTTCTGATCAATTAGAAACCTTACCTGTTAATAATGTAGGGCAGGCCTTACAAGGTAGAGCTTCAGGTATTACAATTGCCTCTAACTCTGGCCAACCTGGTGAGGGAGCTACTATTCGTGTAAGAGGTATTACAACCTTAAATAATAATGATCCTTTGTGGGTTGTAGATGGCGTTGTAGTTGATAATGGAGGTATTGGGTACTTGAATCAATCGGATATTGCTTCAATTGAGGTATTGAAGGATGCCGCTTCACAAGCTATTTATGGTGCAAGAGCTGCTGCAGGTGTTATACTGGTAACTACTAAAAGTGGTAAATCAGGTGGTATGAATGTTTCTTATAATGGTTTCTTGGGCGTATCGGAGCCGGCAAGAAAATTGGATTTATTAAATGCTACTGAGTATGCAACATTAAGAAATGAGGCTTCTTTGGCAGACGGAAATGCGGTGGTTTTCGAAAATCCTGAATCTTTTGGAGAAGGAACTGATTGGCAGGATTTAATATTTAACAATGAAGCAAAAAGACAAAATCATGAACTTAGTATAAGTGGAGGAAACGATAGGTCTACTTACTATTTCTCCTTTGGTTATCTAGAGCAAGAAGGTATTGTAGCAACTGATATTTCAAAATACCAAAGAACCAATTTAAGACTTAACTCTACCCATAAAATAAAAGATTGGTTAACTATTGGTGAAAACATTGGATACTCGCATGATAAATCTGTTGGTTTAGGAAATACAAATAGTGAGTTTGGCGGTCCGCTAAGTTCAGCAATAAATCTAGATCCGATAACACCAGCAGTTATTACAGATAATGATGTGGCCAATGGTGCACCTTATGCTACCAATCCGGTGGTAAGAGATGCTGCGGGCCGACCTTATGGAATATCAAGTATTGTTCAGCAAGAAATGATTAATCCTTTAGCTTATATCCAAACAAGATTAGGAAATAACAATTTTGGAGATAATTTCGTAGGCAATGTTTTTGCTGAGGTTAAGCCAATTGAAGGATTAACCCTAAGATCAACAATAGGAAGCAAAATAGCTTTTTATGGAGGTAAGTACTTTACCCCCATTTTTTACCTAAACACGACCAATCAAAATTTAAAGACAAATGTTAGTGGTAACCTTAATAGAAGGTTTGATTGGAACTTAGAAAATACTGCGAGCTATTCTAATTCAATAGATAAACATAATTTCACAGTACTAATAGGGCAAGGTGCTTATCGGGAAAATCAAGTACTTAGCTTCGATGTAGCCAAGGCAAATATTCCTGCAGATAATTATGATGATGCGTCTTTCTCATTTAATGTCCCTTCAGATGATATTACTGGAGGAGCAGGAGAGGGTACAATACATACAGTTTCTTCTTTATTCACCAGATTGAACTACAACTTTGGTGAGAAATACCTTTTAACAGCAGTTTTGCGTAGAGATGGCTCATCTCGATTTGGCTCAAATAATAAGTATGGATTTTTCCCATCTGGATCAATAGGATGGGTAGCCACAAGTGAGTCTTTCTGGCCTTCTAATAATGTGCTAAACTTTCTTAAAGTTCGTGGTGGATACGGAGTAGTAGGAAGTGATAACATAGGAGACTTCAGGTTTTTATCAACTATTGGAGGAGGTAGAAATTATACCTTCGGAAATGCTAATACAAGTTCCAATGGTTATAGCCCAAATGCACCTGCAAACCCAGATTTAAAATGGGAAGAAACTAGTCAGCTAAACATCGGTTTTGAGGCCACAGTATTAAATAATCTTGATATCACATTTGACTGGTATAAAAAGCAGACTACTGATATCTTGCGGGGACAACCTATACCTGGTTACCTGGGAGTAATAGGTCAGCCTGAGGCCAATGTGGGAGACATGCAAAACACAGGCGTAGAACTTGAACTTGGCTATAGAGAAAATATTGGAGACTTAAATTTCTCAGTAGTAGGTAATGTTTCCTATTTACAGAATAAGGTTACTAACCTTGGTGATGTTGAATATTACAATACCTCATCTATCCAAACCATGGGTACAATTGCCAGAATGCAAGTAGGCCAACCAATCAATGCATTTTATGGGTATGAAAGGCTAGGTGTTTTTCAAACACAAGAGGAGATTAACAACTATACTGGAAGTGAAGGCCTTATCCAGCCCAATGCACAGCCAGGTGATTTTAAATGGGCTGACCTAGACGGAAATGGCGTAATTGATGAGGATGATCGAACATTCTTAGGAAGTCCAATTCCTGATTGGTCGTTTGGTATTAGTTTAAATGCCGATTATAAAGGATTTGACTTGTATGTACTAGGTCAGGGCGTAGCGGGCAATCAGATTTTTCAGGGCTTGAGACGCTTAGATATTTCAACAGCTAATTATCAATCAGCTGCTTTAGGTAGGTGGACAGGTCCTGGTACCTCAAATGATTACCCAAGATTAACAAATACTGATCCTAATAAAAACTTCCAAAACCCTTCAGACTTTTACATTGAAGATGGTGATTACTTCAGATTCAAAGTGGTGCAAGTCGGCTACAATTTACCTCTCTCTATTGTTGAGCGAAGTGGCTTAAATAAGGCACGAATTTACGTCATGGCTGAGAACCTGCTGACTTTCACCAAATATACTGGATATGATCCTGAAATAGGGGGAGGTTCTTTTGGAATAGATAGAGGGATTTACCCACAGGCTCGATCATACATGATAGGCGTTAGTCTAGGTTTTTAATTATAGTTTAAAGAATAAGATTATGAAAATTACATATAAAAATATAGCGATACTTTCTTTGATATGCTTCGTTTTCACTGCTTGTACAGATGAATTTATTGAGGTTGATCCGAAGGGAACAGCCTTAGAAGATAACTATTATAAAAATGCTGAAGAGGCCTACAATGGACTTATTGCAGCATATGATCCGCTCGGATGGAATAACTCTTATGTAGTGAAAACAGGTTTGTTAAATGCTGCTTCAGATGATTTTTTCGCTGGTGGTGGTAGCCCTACTGACATCAATGAAATGCAGGTTTGGGACAAGTATACACTAAATCCGGTTGTTGGACCACAATATGAGTTCTGGAACAGGAATTATTCCGGAGTATTCCGTTCTAATATTTTGATTGAGAAGTTACCAGAGGTACCAATGGATGACGCTTTAAAGGCAAGATTCATGGCGGAACTTAAATTCTTAAGAGCATATTATTATTTTGATCTGGTAAGGCTTTTTGAACGAATACCCTTAATTACAGCACCAGTGCCTACTTCTGAGATATTTCAGGTAGAGCAAGTTGATAAGCCTGTAGTTTATGAGCAAATAGAAGCAGATTTATTGGCTGCCATTCCTGATTTACCTGCAAGTGTTGATTTAGGTACAGAAGCTGGTAGAGCATCAAAAGCTGCTGGTATTGCCATGTTAGGTAAAGTCTACTTACAGCAAGAAAAGTTTGATCAGGCTGCTACACAATTTAGTGAGGTAAATGGTACACCTGGAGGTAGTAGTCAATTTGGTAATAGCCTTTTAGATAACTATGCGGATCTCTTTAGACTAGACAATGAATTTAATGCAGAATCAATCTTTGAAATCAGCCATAATTCTACTTCGCAAGGTCAGTGGGATTGTATAGCCTGTTCTGAAGGAAATCCTTTAAGTATTATGGTAGCCCCTCGAGGATATACAATAATTGATGAAAGTGCTGCACCTTCTTTTGTATCTGGTTGGAGCTTTAATACAGTAACGCCAAGTTTAGTCAATGCCTTCGTTCAAGGAGGAGTCAATGATCCTAGGTATGCAACTACTATTGCCAATATAGACAGCCTGGAGCAGGCAGGAGTTTTAACCTATGAAAAAGCACATGAAAATACAGGATACTTTTTAGCAAAGTTTGCCGGGAAGGAAGAGAATAAAACGGAAGATAATACAGCTCCATTTGAAATTAATTTCCCTACCAATGAGTATGAAATCAGATTAGCCGATACTTACCTAATGGAGGCAGAAGCATTGGTAAGAGGTGGTATAAATGCTGCCAGAGCGCAAGCACTTCTGGATGCTGTACGTGAGCGAGTAGGATTAAGCCCTGTACCAGCTACTATGGAAAGCATTATGCAAGAACGAAGATTAGAGTTAGCGGGTGAAGGTCATAGATGGTTCGATTTAATAAGAACAGGAAAAGCTGAGGAGGTATTGAAAGATAGAGGTTTTGTTGAAGGAAAACATGATGCCTTACCTATTCCACAATCAGAACTTGAATTTGACGGAACCAAGCTTGAGCAAGACCCGGCTTATTAATTTTTAATATTAAAATCTAAAATTATGAAATCTATCAATATAAATTCATTCAGCATTGTGGCTGGTTTTCTTATGATCTTTGGTGGTATAAGTTGTACTCCAGACGATGAGGAGTTAGGCTTAGGACCTAAAGCAGAAGCTGCTTTTACTATCACTGATATTTCTACACAAAATAGTAAGAATACTTATGTTCTTCAGAGTACAACAGAGAAGGGCTTTTCATATAAATGGAATTTAGGAAATGGAAATGAATTTGTAGGTGAAGCCACTGACACAGTAACTTATGATGATCGAGGTACTTATGAAGTGACGCTTACTGTGCTAAGTGCAGGAGGCTATTCAACAGCTACTCAAACTGTAGACGTAGCAAATGATGCTGTCACAGGGTCAAGTGCTGTTAGTGGTGGTGACATGGAAAATGAGGAAGCATGGTCTTTTACAGCTTCAGGTAATACGGAAATTAATTATACCTTTTCTGATGGAGCTTTGAATGTAACTAATGGAAATCCGGCTCAGTCAACTTTAGCTATTTGGCAGGCTGTTGAGTTAAAAGGAGGTAGGGCCTATCAATTCGATGCGTCTGTTAAGGGTTCAGGGATGACTAATTCTTGGCTGGAAGTAATATTATTACAAGATGAGCCTGAAGAAGGAAGTGATCCTTCAGGAGATGTGTTTACCGGACTTAATACCTGGACTGGCTGTGGTAATGATGCATTTGATACTACGCTAGGTGAACTTTCCTGTTTGGGAGATGGCAAAGTGAATATAGCAACTGATGGTACTTATTATCTGGTTATTAAAACAGGTAGTTGGGATGGAAACCTCGGAGAAAATGGCTTGTGGCTTGATGATATTCAGTTTGTAGCACAGCCTCGCTTATTAGAAGGAGATAATATTTTGGAAGGTAGTGACATGGAAAATCCTGCTGCTTGGACAGTTACTGATATGGGAATGGCATTAACTGATGTAGAATTTACAGATGGAGTAATGAAATTTAGTAATGGAACAAGCTCAGTACAAACCAATGTTGGTGTATGGCAAGCTGTTGATGTAACTGCAGGTCAGATTTACAAATTTAAAGCATTAGTAAATAATGCCGGAGCTACAGGCTCATGGAATGAATACTATGTATCTGGCACAGCTCCTGAAGATGGCGTAGATTATACCACGGGTAGAATAGAAATAGGGAATACCACCTCATTTTCTGACTCTGGAACTGTATACGTATTAATTAAAGTAGGAAGTTGGGATGGTAACCTAGGTGCTGATGGGGTTACTGTAGATGATGTTGAATTAGTAGAAATGAATTAGAAATAGTTTAGGTTAATTAAATTGTTGGCAGGAATATTCTGCCAACAATTTTTTAATAATGATTAATGGTTAGTAAATATTTAATAGATGAATAGCATACCGCAACAGAGTAGAACAATATTTCTGATACTTTTATTTCTCTTGTTTGGCAACCTAAATGTCAAATCGCAAGGTTTTTTAAAAGCAGATGGCACACAAATAAAAGATGAGAATGGAAATGAAATTATCTTTCGAGGTATAGGACTTGGTGGCTGGATGTTGCAGGAAGGCTATATGCTTGGTACTGGTGGCCCACAACATGAGTTAGAAGCACGCATAGAGGAATTAGTAGGTGCTGAAAAGAAGGAGGAGTTTTATGATGCCTGGTTGGCCAACCACATGCGAAAAATTGATGTTGACTCTATGGCAGCATGGGGTTATAATCTCATTCGCTTGCCGATGCATTACAAATTATTTACCCCACCAATAGAAGAAGAACCTATAGAAGGTGAAATTACGTGGAGAGAGAAGGGCTTTGCTATGACTGATAGCTTATTGTCGTGGTGTAAAGCAAACAATATGTATTTGATTTTGGATTTACATGCTGCACCTGGTGGTCAGGGAAAAAATGCGGATATCAGTGATTATGATGACACCAAACCATCTTTATGGGAAAGTGAGGCCAATCAGGAAAAAGCAATTGCACTTTGGAGAAAATTAGCTGACCGCTATAAAGATGAGCCTAATATTGCTGGCTACGATTTAATAAATGAACCTAATTGGGGTTTTCAGGATATTAATAATGATCCTAATGGCTGTGCTGAGTCGCAAAATACTTTGTTATGGAATTTACAAAAAGACATTACAGAAGCTATTAGAGAGGTAGATCAAAACCACTTTGTAGTGATAGAAGGGAACTGCTGGGGAAATAACTATAGCGGATTACCCACACTATGGGATGATAACTTAGTCATCAGCTATCATAAATATTGGAATGGCAATGATCAGGGAGCCATTCAAGGAATGCTGGATATGAGAAATGAACGTAATGTACCTATTTGGCTTGGAGAAACTGGTGAAAATTCCAATACATGGTTTACAAATGCTATTACCTTATTTGAGCAGAATAATATGGGCTGGTGCTGGTGGCCATTAAAGAAATTGGGTTCTAATAATCCTTTGGAAATCAAAAGAAATGATCAATATCAGGCTATATTGGATTATTGGAACAATGGAGCGGAAAAACCATCAGAAGCTGATGCCTATGCAGGCTTAATGCAATTAGCCGAAGATCTGAAATTAGAAAATAATATTTACCATAAAGATGTGGTTGATGCCAAAATCAGACAACCTCATACAGATGCTACTAAGCCTTTTGTTGCTCATTCTATTATTCCGGAAGATGAAAATATAATTTATGCGGTGAATTATGATTTAGGTAAAAATGGCTTTGCTTATTTCGATAATGTGGCTTCTAATACAAGTGGTAGTGCAGGTGGTACCACCTGGAACAATGGCTATGCTTACCGAAATGATGGGGTAGACATTGAAGCATGTGAAGACGAACTAAGCAATGGCTTTAATGTGGGATGGATAGAGCAGGGTGAATGGTTATTATTTACTGTTCAAGTGGAAGAAGCCGGAAATTATGACCTAAATCTAAGAACAGCTTCCACCAATGCAAATGGAAGATTAATCGTACAGGTAGATGGTATACAGGCAACGGAATCCATTGAGCTGCCAAATACAGGTGATTTTCAAGCGTGGCAAACTACAACGGTATCTGATGTAGTACTTAAACAAGGAACTAACAGGATTAAACTTTACTTTGAAACAGGTGATTTCAACATAAATTACTTTTCGTTTACCGGTCCTTCTGCCAGTGTAGCGCAACCGAAAATACTTAATAAAGAAGGCACTCATCAAAAAAAAAATATAAAACTCCTTTTTAACCAAACCTTTGAAGCCATACCTGATACACATGGTTTTTCAGTAACAAGAAATGGCGAGGCAGTCGCCATCTCTGCCGTATCCTTAGCTGAAGATACCTTACAACTGATTAATGTACAGCTTGAAGAAAGTTTAGATTATTACGATGAAGTTTTGATCAGTTATAACGGCACTGAGATTATGACACAGTCGGGTGTAGCATTGGAAGCGTTTTCTGATGAGCCGGTAAATATTGTATTAGCAGGAGGAATAATTCCTCATGAAATTCCAGGTCGTATTCAGGCTGAAGACTTTGTACTTAATAATGGTTTCTCTTTAGAAGATGCTGAAGACAATGGAGGAGGCTCTAACCTTTCCTATATCGATAATGGCGATTATGTAGAATATATGGTAAATGTTACTGATTCGTCTAATTATGAAGTGAACTACCGAGTAGCTTCTGAAAGTAGTGGAGGTTCTCTATCTTTAAAATACTTTAATGAAGTAGGCACTGCTATAGCTATCTCTCAGGTTTCTTTTGAGGCAACAGGTGGGTGGCAAACATGGAAAACAGCCAAAGGCTCCGGTGCTTTCCTTGATAAGGGTATTTACACTTTTCGTTTAACAGCTACTTCCTCCTTATTCAATCTAAACTGGTTTGAACTTAAGAAAGTAGCCGATGTGAACCCTACTTCAACAAAAAAAAGAATAGTCAATGAGGAAGTAAATATTTATCCAAATCCAGGTAAAAATCACTTTAACATAGATTTTGGAAGCTCCTTCTCTCCTGATAAGCTGGTTATTTACTCACTTGGAGGTGAAATTATTCAGGAAATGGAAATTTCTCGAAGCCGAAACCAAATGCTCGTTGAACATAATTTACAGTCAGGGATGTACTTTGTCATGTTGTTCAACAAAACATCTCAAGCCATCAAAAAAATAGTTATCCTTTAAAGTAGCACAGTCGCTATTTTTAATATTTAAACACATGAAAAATATTTATGGAAGCCTTTTATGTGCTGGCTTTATTTTCTTGGTGATTATTGGCTGTGCTCAGTCTAGCTCAAAAGATAAATCTGAATCGAATTATCAAGTAACTATAGTTCGTACAACCCTTGATCAAACAAAATTATTAGAAGAGAAGAATCAGGTAATTGCAGATGCTGCTGCAGATGAGCTTCCACTTATTCAAATCAATCCCGATAGCACTTACCAAGAGATAGATGGATTTGGCTATACCTTAACAGGAGGAAGTGCTATGCATCTAGCTTCAATGAATCCGAAAGCTAGACATGAGGTACTCAAAGAATTATTTAGTCCGGAAGGCAATGGTATAGGTGTTAGTTATTTACGTTTAAGTATCGGAGCCTCTGATTTGGATCAAGCACCTTTCTCTTATCATGATGTAGAAAAGGGTGCTGAGGATTTGCAGCTTAAGCAATTTGATTTAGGATATGATAAAAAATATTTGATTCCAGTGCTTCAGGAAATTATCTCTATTTATCCAGCCGTAAAAATCCTTGGATCACCATGGTCGCCACCAAGCTGGATGAAAAGTAATCAAGATACCAGAGGAGGATCTTTGCTACCTCAATATTACCAAACCTATGCGCACTATTTAGTGAAATATGTTAAAGCAATGGAGAATAATGGTATTCCTATTGATGCCATTACAGTACAGAATGAACCTTTGCACCCAGGTAATAACCCGAGTTTATTTATGCCGGCAACGGCCCAAGCAGAATTTATTAAAAGCTATTTAGGGCCGGCTTTTAGGAATGCTGCACTAAAGACAAAGATAATTATCTACGACCATAATGCAGACAGGCCTGATTACCCCATTAGCATATTAAATGATTCCGTGGCTAATCAATATATCGATGGGTCAGCCTTTCATTTATACGGAGGTGAGATTGAGGCATTATCTGAAGTGCATAAAGCACACCCAGATAAGAATTTATATTTTACTGAACAATGGATAGGTGCTCCGGGAGACTTCCCTAACAACCTTTCATGGCATACCAGAGAACTGATCATTGGAGCTACCAGAAATTGGAGCCGTACTGTTTTGGAATGGAATCTTGCAGCAGATGAAAATCAAGATCCTCATACAGACAGGGGAGGTTGTGATCGTTGCCTAGGAGCGATTACTGTTAAGGGAAATAAGATAGAAAGAAATCCCGCTTATTATATCATAGGTCATGCCTCAAAATATGTGCGACCTGGCTCAAAGCGAATCAAAAGTAATAAGATAGAAGGAGTGCCTAATGTAGCCTTTAAAACACCAAAAGGACAAACTGTAGTCATTCTTTTGAATGACCAGGAAAAGGCGCAGAAGGTTGCTCTTCAGCAAAATGAAAAACATTTATCAGTAGAGTTGTCTGCTGGTGAAGTTATGACAATTGTAATTTAAAGTAAGTATAATTAACTACTAACATGATCTTGAAAAAAGGAATATTATTTATATGCCTCTCTTTTGTAACAATCCATTGGACACAGGCACAAGCTAATGAACAAAAAATTGAGCAGTTATTAAAAAAGATGACTCTGGAGGAAAAAGTGGGTCAAATGACTCAAATTACCCTGGATGTAGTGGGAAAAGGAGAAGATCGTTTCTCCAGCTTTGAGCCACTGTCACTCGATAAAGACTCATTAAAAAAAGCCTTGGTAGATTACCACATCGGTTCTGTTCTGAATACTGCTAACAACCGAGCTTTGACTCCTGAAAAGTGGTATAGTATCATCAGTGAAATTCAACATGTAGCTACCAACGATACACGTTTAAAGATACCTATTATATATGGAGTAGATGAAATACACGGAGCCACTTATACGGTAGGAGCTACCATGTTTCCACAGCAGATAGGTCAGGCAGCAAGCAGAAATAGAGATTTGGTACGCAAGGGTGCAGAGATTACAGCCTATGAAACTCGTGCTAGTAGTATTCCATGGAATTTTTCTCCAGTCTTAGATCTAGGCTTAGATCCAAGATTTTCAAGAATGTGGGAATCTTTTGGCGAAGATCCTTATTTAGGCGCACAGCTCGGTGTTGAAATGATTAATGGCTACGAGGGAATCAATAATAATATAGGTGATCCTAAACATGTGGCTTCAAGTTTAAAGCATTTTCTAGGTTATCATGCTACAGTTTCAGGAAAGGATAGAACACCTTCTTATATTTCTCCTGAAGCATTACGCGAATATCATTTACCTGCATTTAAGGCGGCTGTAGAGGCTGGTGCACATACCATTATGATTAATTCTGGTATAATAAACGGTGTACCTGTACATGCTAATTATGACTTACTTACTAAGCTTTTGAAAGAGGAGTTAAATTTTAAAGGACTAATAGTAACAGATTGGGCAGATATTGAAAACCTTCACAGACGTGATCGTATTGCTCCAACAGATAAAGAAGCCATCCGATTAGCTATCAATGCAGGCATTGATATGTCCATGGTACCTTATGATTATGAAACTTTTTGCGATGGTCTGATCGAATTGGTTAAAGAGGGGGCTGTGAAAATGGAACGCATTGATGATGCCGTAAGAAGAGTGTTGCGAGTGAAGTTTGCCTTAAATTTATTCGACCGCCCTACTACTCACTTTAAAGATTATCCTGATTTTGGAAGTAAAGCTTTTGAGAAAGCAGCTTATGATATGGCTAGTGAGTCAATCACTTTATTGAAGAATTCAAATGATATCCTCCCACTTTCTAAAGATAAAAAGGTGTTAGTAACTGGTCCTAATGCTAACTCTATGAGAACGCTCAATGGAGCATGGACTTATTCCTGGCAAGGGGAAAAAACGCCTGAATATGCTAGTGAATACAATACCATATTAGAAGCCATTCAAAATGAAATTGGAGATGGCAATGTGATGTACAGTCCCGGAGTGAGCTACATCATGGGAGGAAAATACTATGAAGAAAAATATGATCAGATGGAGGCTACCCTAAAGCTGGCCGAAGAGGTAGATGTTGTAGTGTTGTGCTTAGGAGAAAATACTTATACCGAAAAGCCAGGAGATATGAATGATTTGTACATGTCGGCTTATCAGACAGAGCTTGCTTTGGCTTTAGCTAAAGTGGGCAAACCAATCATTCTAATATTAAATGAAGGAAGGCCTCGTGTGATCAGCCGTTTTGAGCTGGAAATGGAGGCTATAGTACAAACTTATTTGCCGGGGAATTTTGGAGGGGATGCTTTAGCTGATATCCTTTTTGGAGATGTAAACCCTAGTGGTAAGCTGCCTTATACTTACCCTCGTTATCCTAATGCTACCATTTCTTATATACATAAGCCCTCGGAAGAGCAAAAGAAAGCAGAAGGTGTTTATAATTATGAGGCGGACTATAACCCACAGTTTTTCTTTGGTCATGGCTTAAGCTATACCGATTTCGAGTATAGCAATTTCACATTGAATAAGTCTACTTTCAGAAATGGAGAGGTAATTGAGGTAAGTGTGGAGGTTAAAAACAAAGGAAAAGTAGCAGGAAAAGAGGTGGTACATTTATTTAGCAGTGATTTATATGCGAGTAAAATTACACCTGATGTAAAAAGATTGAGAAGATTTGAAAAGATTAGCTTAGCTGCTGGTGAAAGAAAAACTGTAAGGTTTGAACTGACAGCTGATGATTTAAAATATTTCGATGCTACAGGAAAAGCAGTAATAGAGGCAGGAGAATTTGAATTAATAATTGGAGAATTAACCCAGACAATTGAATTGGTGGATTAGAAAAGAGCTTCGTTTTAGTTTAGTTATACCCGTAGTGTTCCTTTGAACACTACGGATTTTTTATTGATATTGTAAATTCTGAAAACGAATGACTTTAGGCTTCCATACTCATTAATTCCTGCATAATTTCAGCAAAAGTTTCATAAGATTTCAACCGCGCCTCATGATTGTAAATATGAGAAACTACCATGAGCTCATCTACCTGTGTAGCATTAATAAACTCTTTGGTCTTCCTTTTAACATCTGCTTTATCACCAATAAAGGCATATTTTAGCATACGCTGAAAAGCTGGGCTCATAGCTAATTCCTTTAAATCAGGCGTCATAGCTGTAGGAGGCTGCATATAATCTATGTTGTTGGTCATCACACCTAACATCATTTTAATTAAAGAGGTTGAGAGTTGTTCTGCTTCCTCATTTGTGTCAGCAGCTATTACATTAACACAGGCAATGGTATAGGGCTCCTCCAATTGTTCCGATGGTTCAAATTCATTATGATAAATCGATAAAGCTTCCATCAATTGACCTGGGGCAAAGTGACTAGCAAAAGCATAAGGCAATCCATTCTTGGCCGCAAGGTGAGCACTATCAGTGCTGGAGCCTAAAATATATAATGGTACATTTACCCCTTCAGCCACTGTTGCCCTCACGGTAGAGGTTTCATTGTCAGCTGAAAAGTATTGTTGAATTTGGTTCACTTCATCAGGAAAGCGATATACAGATTGCATTCTATCTGATCTGATGGCATGAGCAGTGGTCTGGTCCGTGCCTGGTGCTCTGCCAAGGCCTAGATCTATTCTATCCGGGTATAGTCTCCCTAAGGTACCAAACTGTTCAGCAATAATTAAAGGAGAATGGTTAGGGAGCATTATACCTCCGGAACCGACACGTATTTTTTTTGTGCCACTAGCTATATGACCAATCAATACCGAAGTAGCAGAGCTGGCAATACTTTTCATGTTATGGTGTTCTGCCAACCAAAAGCGATGATAGCCTGCTGTTTCAGCCTTTTGCGCTAAGTCTAAAGCTTTTTCAAAAGAATCTCCAGGAGTTTCTCCTTGAGAAACGGTGGCTAATTCCAATATGGAGTAAGGTATATTTGATTTCATCTAATTAATGGGGATTGTATACGAATTATAAATTCTTTTATAATCCACTACACGTTTCTGATGTCTTAAAGTTGAGAAGAATCACTAATCTATGACAGCAATAATACATTGAATGCGGCTTCTATATTTCATAATTATGTACTATTGAATAATTGCTAAAACAAGTTCTACGTATTGTTAAGGCTTGAATCATAAGAGCTCAAGGTTTACTAATTAAACATCCGATCGATATATTTATTTATAAAGCAAATACCAAAGTTTAAAAATATGCCAAAATACGCTATCAGCGATATACACGGATGCGGACTTACTTTTGAGGAGCTTTTGAATTCAATAGGATTGAATAAATCAGATGAATTATTCATACTTGGTGACTACATCAACAGGATGCCCAGAAGCAAGGAGGTGATTGATAAAATCATGTATCTTCAGCAAAATGACTATCAGATTCACACCATTCAGGGAAATCATGAAGATATGCTTTTGGATTATCTTGACAGCGGTAATCCACCTTCTATATTTACTGAAACTTTAGATAGCTTTGGTGTTAAGAAGTTAAATCAGTTGGACAATCATTATATTGATTGGTTTAAGAACCTAAAGCTTTATAAGGATGATCGGGAGCATATTTTTGTACATGCCGGACTCGACTTTTCCAAAGCAAATCCTTTAGAGGATAGCCATAACCTGATGTGGATAAGAGGCTGGTATGAAACTATCAATTACAAATGGCTGGGAGATAGGAAGATTATTCACGGTCATGAACCTATTACCAAAAAAAGAATTATTGAAATGAGAGATCAGTTTGACAAGAACCAGGTGATGGATATTGACAATGGCTGTTTTAAAATGGAGCAGGAAGGAATGGGTAATTTATGCTGTCTAAATCTTGATTCCCTTGAACTTCATTTTCAAAAGAATATCGATCAAATTAACTTGAATTAATATATGATCATTGTACTGTTAGAATTACATTCTTACTTACAGCTCTTCCATCATCGCTAAAACCATCAATTTTTAATAAAAACTTTCCTTTTACATCAGAAGTCTTAAAAGTTATTTTAGCAGAATTATCATTACTGTGTCTAAGTTCTGGTTGCCAATAAAGTTGTTCGCGTAAATCAGGTTGATTATTATCACTATTTGGAATATACCAGTTATCATCTACCTCCAATAAATTTGATAATCCTTTAATTACAAGTTTAGCATAGTCTTCAGTGTTGTAATCTGCTAAGATTTCATTTTTTGATTTCAAAAGCATAACTCCAGAAAATACACCCTTTCCCAAATAAATTGGAGAGTTTTCTATGTGTATGCTTTGTACTAGATATGGATTTATTTCTAGAATTTTTTCTGGGTCAACAGGAAGGCCATCTAGCAGAATCAACTGGTTAGTACTGTCAATGGGTACATTTAACTCTCCAATGAATACTTTATTGTTTTTAACTGAAATTAGGTTTATATATTCAATTATGTGTTGCTCAAGATTATCGAAGCGTTTATAATTATCAAAATCATAGGAAAGTCTGTAATTGTCTATTTGAGGTTGCCAACTGGTGTTCAACTTATTAATTGAGTTGGTGATATTATAAGCATTAAGTATTTGATTCCTTATGCTCCTTTCTTTGACGTCTAAAATTTGAGACGAATCTAAATTAACTTCTGGAAATATGGTTTTTATCGAATCGATACTAATATACTTAGATTCATATTCAAAGCTAATATTTGGGGCTATATTAATACTACTTATATATGCCGTCCGATCATAACTGTCCGGCTTAAAATGAAAAAGAAAATTACCTTTGTCATCTGTGTTAATTATATTATTTTGAAATGAATTTTTACCCGGGAAGGATAAAATAAGAGGTTTATTCGAATATTCTTTTCCATTTTTATAATAAGCTCTTCCTTGAATAAGCTCATTTCTTGATTCAGGTAAATAATTTACTTCTTTAACATTATTATCCAGAGTTTTAAAGGCATTTAACTTTGCCAGTAAAGTTGTGTTTTTTAGAAATATTGTTTCAAACTTTAAAGTGTCGAGCATAAACCATAATTTGCTATCGGTTGCTGTTAAAGAATGCCATTGAAAATTGTCATAGACCTTTCTTACCGATATACTATAATTTCCTTTTGGTATTGGTAGATAAATTGTAACGCTATCATTACTTAAGTAATTTTCTTTCACCAAAATAGGACTTGAATATTCATCATCTGAGATATATAGTTGACGTTTGTCAACTAGTACTTCGTCCATCCTTAAAATTAATTTAATAAGCCCGGGCTTAAAGTCAGATTTTTTGAATGTAACAGGTTGATTACTTCTAAGACTTTCTTGTCTTAGTAATTCATCATTGATGATATTAAGATTAAAAAATAAATTATTAGAATCGGACGATTTGACCGTTACCTTAATCTCGATATCATCTTCTTCGATGACTAATTTTGTACCTTCTTCTATTGTATATTTTAAAGGGAATATAGAGATATTACCGTTTCTGTCTGTTATTATAGCCTTTTGATCTTTTTCTGGAATAAATTGCTGACAAGCAAAACCAAAATCATTGAAGTTAAAATTTATTATTTCTTCAGAGTTATCTCCAATTATTTTTGCTTCATATGTTTCCGCAGGATATTCGGTGTTACTTATTTTAAAGCATATATTATTTGGGATATTAGCCACGACTTCTTTAGACTCTGGTAAAAGTTTAAAGCTTAAGTTTTTTTCGGAGATTTTTAATTTATAATCCTCAAAGGGATTTATAACTTCTATTGGCAACTCGAAAAAGTCATTAAAATTTCTCATCCATCTAGTAGAGGCTATTAATTTGTAGTGCCCTGTTTGAATTAATGAGTTGATAAAGAAGGAGCCTGATGCTCTTCCATTTTTTAATAGAAGCTTTTGTTTAAATACGCTTCCGTTATTACCGATTAATTCGATATATATTATGTTACTTTGACTACTTAACAGTTGTGTTTTATGACTAATAACAAATATTGAAAAGCTTAGCGTTTCACCAGAGATAAAAGTGTTGTCATTGGTCTGTATATAAACACGTTCCCTAATATCACTATTCTGTGCAAAAGTTAATTGTACAAATAGGAAAAAGAATATTATTAAAGTTGCTTTTTTATCCATTAATCTATCCAATAATCAGGTTTGTCAGGGTTTGCGAAGTGATCACATCTTACGCAGTTTTTAGTGCCTATATAAAGTGTTGCTCCAAAGCCTTCAGTCCTTTTATAAACATCATAGAAACCAGTTGTTATATAATAAAGCAAACTATCTCCTGGAGGAAATATTTCTTGCCCAAAGGGACAGTCGAAGAGGTTGTCTGGTCTTTCAAAAGGTGCATTAAAATCTTCTGGATTAAAGAAGTTTCTTTTTGATGTAACACTTGAAACTTCGAAATTTCCTAAAACAGCTTCTCCGTCATCAGTAACTGAATTTATGTTTCCAGTAATTGCTCCTTGTTGCTCATCAAAAAGAGAGCCTCCTGATTCATTTGCTGCTTTTAATTTTCTATAATATTCATAGGTGCTACTGTTAATGTTGTATTGTTTGGCTAGCAAGGAATATCTATGTCTTAGTCTATAAGGAGCATCAGATTCAGATTCGTTTCCAATAAAATGTAAAGGGAAAGCTCTTATGTTATTTAATTCATTTGAATTTGAATTTGCAATTAATAAACCTTCTGAATATCTATTTTGGTAACAGCGACTAATTATTTCTTCTCTTTCAACGAATGTACAATCTGCTAAGTTAAAAGATAGCTCAGAAGGATAGGGTACAACAATAAGGTAAGTTTCCTCCCATTCATATCTAAAGTAACCAGGGCCATTATTCAATTCTGTATCAATAAAAAACTGTATTCCTCCTTCATTTCTGTTTAATTCGGCTGAAGGCACATTCTCAAACCTAGCATATAAACTTGTAATAGGAGCGCTTTCTGGTAATTTTTCAAGAGACGATTCATAAACACGATCTTCTTTTGTATTAATATTTAATTTATATTCAATACCGATCTGCCCTCTCACTTTATTGATAGTTTGGTAAATACCTGGTTCAATTTCTTCAAAAGAAATAGTCTCATTGTTACTTGAAGTTATGTTAACTTTAGCCCCAGTAGCAAAAATTTCTTCCTGATCATTGATAGGGGAAGTGTATGTAAGTTTAACTTGATGATGTTTGTCTTCATTCGTTAATATCGCTTCAACAACTAAGTTCTGGTCATAGTCATTTACTTTATAGTCAAAAGGTTCAATACAAGAAATTGAACAGACAAACAGGTATATTATTATAATCTTTCTCATCCTTAGAATCTTAAATTAAATGTAACAATAGGAATAGGGTTGCCAAACACTATTAACTGATAGCCGTAAACCTCACCATCTCTCACATCAAAAAATACTGAAAAAGGATTATCTCTACCTAATAGATTATATACTGAAAAGGACCAATAGGAATGATAAGATTTATTAACTCTATGTCCTTCCTCTAAATTAATACCAATATCAACTCTAAAGTAATCAGGTATTCTAAAGGAGTTTCTGTCACTATAATGTACTACCTCTGATCCTTTAAAATTATATGTTCCTACGGGGTAGGTGACTGGTCTTCCAGAGGTGAAATTACTATTTAAAGAAAAGCTTACTCTTTTTGTTAATTTGTAATTAGCTACAACATTAAGAGTATGTGGCTTATCATAATTAGTTGGGAAATAATCTCCCTGGTTTATGATTTCATCAGGAAAATCGCCATTTAACCGTAACAAGGAGCGCGCAAAAGTGTAATTGATCCACCCATTTAATTTACCTTTTTTCTTGAGTGAGAGTTCCATTCCATATGACCGGCCTTCTCCTTGTAAGACATCTGCTTCTATCTGATTGTTTAAAAGAAAATCAGCGCCAACCTTAAAATCAACTAAATTATTTAATTGTTTGTAGTAGAATTCTACGCTTGTTTCGAGACTATTATCTAGAAAATTCTGAAAGTATCCTAATGATAACTGATCAGAAGTTTGCGGATCAATATGATAATTTGAAATAACCCAGATGTCCGTAGGTGAAACGGATGCAGCGTTTGAAAGGCTATGAAGATATTGTCTAACTTTATTATATGATGCCTTGATGGATGATTTCTTATTGAGGCTATATCGTGCTGCAAAACGATAATCCAAGCCATTAAAATTTTTAATAATTTCATTTTCTGAAAAGTCAAGCGTATCAATAACTGAAGCCCTTACTCTTGGAGCATTTTCTTCATAGACAAATACATCCTTAGCTCCGAGACTCACAAAATTATTGAACCTTAGTCCTATATCTAAATTAATCTTTTTATTTAAATCGTATTTATCTGATAAAAATATACCTGTTTCAATTCCTTTTTCTCGTTGAATATTTTTTGTTGTTATTTCAGAAACTGAATTAGTTGGTTGTAAACTTCCTGGGTTTACTTTATAGAACTTTGATTCAATACCTGCCTTAAGAGTATGCTTTTCATTAATGAAAAAATCTAAAAGGTATTTTCCTGTAAGTTCCGAAATATCAAAATCTTGCTTGAATGAATTCTCCGGCACCGAATTACTCAAAAGTTTATATCCATAATTAGACGATGAGAAACTAATCTTTGATTCGAAATTCTTATTGTGTATATGCCTCCATTCTAATGAACTGAGCATATTCGAATAACTGAAATCAGAAAAAGAAAAGATTGTGTCTGAATTAAGTCTAAATTTATCATTACTAATATATGCTGAAAGTTTAATGGAATTTTTTTCATTTAGGTCATAATCAAATCGTCCTGTTAGATCTGAGAAAGAAGCTTCATTTTCTTTAAAAGATGCATTGTTGATTCTCTGGAGTATCCAGTTTGAGTAAGTGATTCGACCTCCTAACATAATACCTGCTTTTTCTTTAATAATAGGTATTTCTGCAGTTGCTTTAGCTGTGATAGGAGAAAAGGCTGCTATAAAGCTAGCTTTCTCCTTACTCGCTTTCTTGGTTTCAATATCGAAGACGGAAGATAATCTGCCTCCGTATTGTGCTGGCATACTACTCTTATAAACTTTCATACCATCTAACGCATCTGAATTGAAAGCCGAGAAAAAGCCAAAAAAGTGGTTGCTATTGTAAATTGTAGCACCATCTAGAAGCATTAAATTCTGATCAGATTTCCCTCCTCTTACGTGAATACCTGCTGCTCCTTCACCAACAGTTTGAATACCAGCTGTGCTTGTTGCTACTTTAATGATATCTTTTTCACCTAATACAACCGGCATATTTTTAGTGTCCTGAACATCAATTTTCTCGATACCCATTATTGTGTTTTCAATATTATCTCTTTGATCTGCCTTTACGGTTACTTCTTTTAATGTAATAATATCATCATCTAACTCTACATCTAGTTGCCCGTCAGAAAGCATAAGTATAAATTTTTGCTTTGTTAGCTTTCCCAAATATTGATAGGTCAAAAGGTTCTTGCCGTTTGAAATATTTAATGCATAAAAACCATTTTCATCCGTCTTTGAGAAAGTCTTCTTGTCTTCAGTATAAATTAATACTTCTGGTATAGGATTTTTAGATACTCTTTCCTTAATGTAACCAACAAGAGTGGATTTTCCACCTTCTTTATATTTTGCTCTATTTCCTACTTCTATTAAGTTAAGGTCTCTATTTTCAGATTGAATCTTTTCCAAATCTTTCTGAAAAACCATTCCTTTGGCACCATTTACATTAGATTGAGGTTCATAAATGCTCTGTAGAATTTTCGGTTGTTCTATGATTATTACATCCTTGGTTAAAATAAAATCATCATTATATCGAAATTTGTAGATGTTATATTTATTTAGAACAGAATCGAGAGCTTCTTCGATTGAAAGGTTAGTAAAATCAACTTTTGTTTTAACCGTATCGGTCCAACTATTCTTATAGTAAATCCTTACATCATATTCACTTGTAACTTTTTCCAAGAACTCAGTAAGTGTTAAACTAGATTCTTTAAAACTGACATATTTCTTTTGCTGGCAGAACGCGTTGGTAAGGATTAAATATGTTGCTATAAGAAGTAAGGCTTTCTTCATTTGTTTATAATAAGTTGATCACAAAAAGAACCTAAATTATAAAGCTCTTCTAAACTTGCTTTATCAAATCTCTTAATGTTTCTGTTTTTTAAATAGGTTCTAATTTTATCCTTGTAGGGTTTCATTAGGTTGTATAATGATCTTCGATTATTTATTTGGTT
Organism: Marivirga atlantica; assembly: GCF_016734805.1. Taxonomy (GTDB): domain Bacteria; phylum Bacteroidota; class Bacteroidia; order Cytophagales; family Cyclobacteriaceae; genus Marivirga; species Marivirga atlantica. The sequence continues at coordinate 541,579 of NZ_JAERQG010000003.1, read as the reverse complement.
ATATTGATCACCTAATTTTATAAGGACTTTATCGTCCTCAATAAAAACAAAATCTCCTCTTTCGATTCTTTTGCGTTTTTCTTTTTTTATAATGATATCGATATGAAGACCCTCAAAAACAACAGCATAAAAACCTGGAGGTCGATTTTCTGTATCTTCACTATATCTTTTAAAATGATACGAACCTACTTTGAACCATTCGATTTGCTTTTGATTTAAAAGTACTATTTTATAATATTCATTATTAATTAATAATTCAGCTAATAATTGTTGTCCGTATAGATCATATAGCATTCTAACACCTTTAAATTTCTCTCCTCTATACATCAAAGTGCCTTCACGTCCGTCTTCAATCTTTAAGAAGGGAGTGGAATTCCATGAATAATTTTCAACCTTTGGTTCAGACGCAGTATAGATTTCGGTATTTGACAAGTCAATCCTCCGATCTAACCAAGCGGAAGAAGTATCTTTAAGACTAAAACTATCTATTGAATATTGGGCTTTTCCAAAATTTGAGATTAGCAAAATTGAAAATACAAGAATAATTTTATTCATTAGGTTAAAATAATAAGTGTAAGCTATATGATGTAATGACGAAATCCGAAATGGATACAATAATAATTCATAAATAAACAAAATCTGATAGTTAAGCCTAGCTTTATTATATTTAGTTGACCTAAAATATGATGAATGGAGTATAAAATCATTTGGAAGCATTTTGAGAAATCATCAGAAATTGGAAAGCATCTGGATGCAAAGAGCGATTTCAGTTTGCCATATTTTATTGATGGTGAGGAAATGGAGAAATTTGAGAAGCAAGAAGCTGTTAGCTTAAACCATATTCACTTAGTGAGAGGCTTACTTGTTGGCTATTTCGATAAACCACCTAAAGTAGATACCAGTTTTGCTCAAAGTAAAGCCACAGAAATAATTATGGAGCAGTTACCAAATTTTGGCGCAGCTTCATTAGAGAGTTTAATCCTTGATTTATCTACTTACTTAAGAGATACTTTTGGTCAGCTCACCAGTATGCAATCTTTAAGCACAGGGGTAGAGCTTGTTCCAACAAGCAATACACTAAAGTATGATTGCTGCATTGATCTAATTAATTGCATAGACGACAATCAGTTACCACATAAAGAGGCAGGCATTGAAAAGCTACAACAATTATTAAGTGAGATCAATCCTAAAATGCTGAACAGTGAATTGCTAGAAGACTATAAACAAATGCAGGAAATTTTAAAAGAATTTCAGGCTTCCTGAAATCAACCTCTTCTTCTTTCAAGTAGTATCATCATCATCAACCCAAGTATTACCTTATCGGTATTTTCTTTATCAAATTCAGCTGTTTTCACCAACTCGAATTTACGGCCAAAAAAGGAAGGTTTTTTGATGAGCTTGAGTACCAAATTTCCCTGATTATCAGTTACCAGATATGTAGGATTGAAAAGATAACCTGTGAAGAAATTTAAGATTGGAATTTCACCCAGAAAATTATCCATTACCCTTACCCAAACACTCTCTTCGTTGATGTCATACAGGTTTTGCTGATTTTCATCGATGATATGATAACGCGCCTTCCACATAGAACGCCAGCCTTTACGAACCAACTTACCTAATTCATGGCCTGCTGTATTGGTAAAACTGTAGGCAGCGTTGAAGTCTAGCCACCTATCGGCATTTATATTATAAATCAGTTGTTGTTTCGATTCTGATGAATAAACCTGCACATCCTCAATGAATTTAAACATCTTTTGCTTTACATAAGCAAAAGTTTGTCCTTTGGCATCGGCTACAGTAAAGTCATTGGAAAACGTGGTTATTTTGAATTCGAAATTGAGAGGGAATTGAATTTGCTCCATAGCTGGCGAATCTAAGTTTTTCTTCGCTACAATAATAGTGTAAACTTTATAACTATGGTAACTAAAATAAAAAAGGCCCCGAAGGAAGAAGATTTTGAAGAAGATTCTACTTTATGCGGGGCGCTTAATTTTTAACCTATTTCAAAGGTAGACGTTCATTTAGTCCTTTTTATCACCTCTTTTTGGGGAATTTTTGAAGGCTTTTTTCTGGTGACTTCTGCAATTTTTTACCGTTAATCATTGGCGTTTACCGTCTGAATAGCACAAGCCCTATTCGTTTTACTTATTATAATTCCATCTTTTCCCCCATATTGCGTGAGATAGAATTCCTAAATTATAGTGAATATTGTGCTTTAAATAGAATAAAACTTTTGCAAAATAATTATTCAAAGATTTTAAGTCTTGTTTTAACAGGGCTATGCCTAACCATATGTAACCAATTGCCAGCACAGGAATTCGATTTTAAACATATCGATTATTCTTATGGTATGTCCAATAGTCAGGTACCTGTAATTAAACAGGATGAAGCCGGCTTTATCTGGATTGGTACCCAAGGAGGAGGTGCCTATAAGTGGGATGGACAAGCGCTCCACCCTTTAGCTGATAAGTTAAAATATGACCTTATTATCGACCTCATTCCACTTGGTCCGAAAGAGCATTTGTTACTTAGCTACAACAGGCTAGTCCATTATAAAAACGGGAAAATTACAGAGCTTCCATACAACAAATATACTGAAGGAAGTGATGATATGGTTAGGCGAATATATGAGCTAGATGATGCCATTTTACTGCTTTCTAGTAAAGGACGGTTTAGCATCATTAGTAAATCAGATTTCTCAATAATTACAAGCAGTTTATATGCTTCAGATCAAAAATTTTCTCCGAAGGCCTCAGTAGAGGGAGATACCGTTACACTTTTTACTTCTTCTCAAACCCTAAAACTAAATTATGTCAACTCAGCAATAGATACCATTTCAATTTATAATTCAGAGCAGAAATTTAAACCTTATCAATTGAGTGAGTCAGGTAATAGTTATTTAGTGTTGAAATATGATTCGCTCATAAAATATGACAAACAACTAAACAAAAAGGGCTACCTCACTCATGATTTAAAAGTTAATATCTATCAGGCAGCTTTCTTTAAAGGGTACTATTGGTTAATGGGCGAGTCAGGACTTTTTCAATGTAAAGCAGAGGGCAATACATTGAATTTGGTTAAAAAACATTTGAGTTATCCAATAATGTCATTTTATATCTCAGGTGATTTTATGTGGCTAGGCACCATGAAAGGCCTTTTTCAAATCCAGGAAGAAGACATTCATTTACTTCAGGCTGATAACGATAATTATAATTCAGGCTATTTTGATTTTCATCAAGTTGGTGAGGAGGTTTGGGGAGCTTCTGTAAATGACGGAATTCATATTTTCGAAGGTGGAGAATTAAAGCAAAAGATAAAATCGAAATACCCAAGCTACAATAACTGCCGGAGTTTTGTAGAGCTAGGTGATGATAGTATTATGGCAGCCTCCAATGGCGGCTTAATGAAGATACATAAAATAAATAAAGGCTTTACTTACTATGAACTTTATGAAAAGCCAATTCTATCCATACAAACCTCTGATGGTAATATATACATTGGTTCATCAAGAGATGGCTTGTTTAAATGGGACGCTAACCATATGGTAAAGGTGCCTTTTACTGGTGAACTAAGTTCAAATTCAATTTATAGTGTTGTTGCTATTGGCGATAAATTATTTGTAGGAACAGAGGCAGGCTTCAATATAATTGAAAACGGATCAGTTTACCAACCGAAAGCATTAGCGTTACTAAATAGTACGCCTATAACCAGCATCGTGCATGTTAATGACTCAGTACTTGCTTTAGGTTATGCGCCCGGAGGAGTAATTTTATATAATGTATTAACCAATACAATTTTACACGAATACCATGATAGAAATGGACTGTCATCAAATTACACTTATGTATTAAAACTAATTGATGACCAGCTTTGGGTAGGGAGTTCATTAGGTATAGATGTTATTGACCTTAATGAAACAGATGAAATCAGTCAGTTAAGAAAATTTAATAAAATTGCGGGAGCTGAGACATTTTACAATTCTATGATTGCATTGGATGATGAAGTCTGGGTTAACACAATAGCTGGTACTGTGGTGGTTCCAAGAAATATAGTTGACAAGTATCATGACCAAAAGTATTATCCAATCCAAATAGAAGGCGTTGAACCGCTCACTTTTAATGATACAACCGTAATTAATTTAGATAAAGAGTCAATTGAAATTCCATATCAGCATAACAGTTTAAGAATTAACTTTAATGTAGCTGAATATAACAATAAGCATGCGGCTTTAAGGTATCAGTTAATAGGCTATGATAACCATACAAATGATGCTAATGAAAATAAATATGCTGTTTATAAGCAGTTACCATCTGGCAATTATACCTTCAAAGTATGGCATGAGAATGACGAGGCTTCGGCTGCCACTATTGACTTTGTTATTACAGTTCCCTTTTATCTAAATAAATTGTATCAGGCCATTTTTGTGGGTATTGCCTTAACCATTATATTCTTTGGTATTTGGTACACTGGTAAACTCAAGGTGAAAAAACAGGCTGAAGAGCAACGCATCAAAGAAGAAGCTCAGGATGCTTTGAGAAAGGACATGGCTATTGATTTCCATGATGAGCTGGGAAACCATTTAGCCAAAATCATCAACTTTTCAGGCGTTGCTCAGATGCAGGCCTTATCAGAAACGCAAGAAGCTGCCGTTAAGAAGATTGAGAAATCTGCTAATGAATTGTTCGTATCCACCAAAGACCTGATTTGGTCATTAAAGAAGGAGAATAATAACCTTGAAGAGTTGTTCTTTTATATCAAAGATTTTGCAGAGCGGTTATTTGATCATTCAGCTATTAACTTAAGATGTTACAAAGATGCAAACTTTAGTCATCTTACTTTTAACCCTAAGGCAAGCAGAGATTTAAGCCTGATTATGAAGGAAGCTTTCACCAACATTTATAAGCACGCTGAAGCTAAAAATATAACGGTAGAATTAAATGAATGTAAAGGAGCAAAAGCTTGTTTTAGTATTAAAGAAGATGGAGTTGGTTTTAATCAGGATGAGGTGCTTAAGAAAAATGGTTTGAAAAATATGGCCCAAAGAGCTTCTCGTTCTGGTTTTATATTAGATATTACAAGCAAGGTAGGTGAAGGAAGCACTATCCTAATTACCATTAAATAGCAAGATTATGTTTAAGAAGAAAGTAATCATAATTGAAGATCAGGAAGACCTTAGAGATAGCTTTGAGCTCATTATTAATGGCTCAAGCTCTTTTTTCGTTAGCAAAACCTATCCTGATGGAGAAAGTGCCATAAAAGAGATTACCAAAAGCAAGCCTGATATTGCTATGGTTGACCTTGAACTACCCGGTATCAACGGTATAGAAGCTATTAGCCAGATAAAAGAGAAAAGTCCAAAAACAGAATGTGTTATAGTTACCGTATACGAGGATTCCGAACTTGTATTTAAGGGATTGAAAGCTGGGGCTAGTGGCTATATTATCAAGAATGCGAATTACCTGGAAATTATCAGCGCTTTAGAAGAAATCACTAAAGGAGGGGCGCCTATGAGTTCTCAAATTGCCAGGATGGTAATTCAGAATTTTCATGTGAACCCTAATTCACCGCTCTCATCCAGAGAAACAGAAGTACTTAAGCTTATTGCTGAAGGTAAAAGCTATACGCAAATATCCGAAGAACTTTTTATCTCTAAAGAAACAGCTCGCTCTCATATCAAGAATATTTACGTGAAGCTCAATGTAAATTCAAAGTCGGAAGCTATTGATAGAGCACGTAAAGATCACCTGATTTAATTTCATTACTCACCCATTATGCGGTAAAATCAACCTAATTATTCACTCTATTTTGCGTGAATGATACGGCCTTGTGTTTAGCCAAATTTGATTTAAGGCTACGACTAAATCTTTTCAAAGAGGATTTATGTCGCATGCTGCTAATCAATTTTTAACACTAAACACTAATGTATGAAAAAGATTTACGCATTATTAGGCTGTTTGCTGCTCGCGCAAATGCTGTGGGCGCAAAGCAGGACTGTTTCCGGAAAAGTTACCGGAGCAGATGACGGAGAGCCCATTCCCGGGGTCAATGTCTTATTAAAAGGAACGGGAACCGGAGCTTCAACCGATATTGAAGGTAATTATAAGCTGACTGTTCCAGAAGAAGGAGGGGTGCTTGTTTTTTCCTTCATCGGGATGAAGAAAAAGGAAGAAGCTATAGGAAGCCGATCAGTAGTTGATGTTCAAATGGAGTTGAGTGTAGAGCAACTTCAGGAAGTATTAGTGACTGGTTTAGGTGTTGAGCGACAGGCAAAATCTCTTGGTTATGCTACTCAAAATTTAGATTCAGATGAGATTACCAAAGCAGCAAATACCAATTTACTCAGCAGTTTGCAAGGTAAAGTATCCGGTGTTCAAATCAATAATTCTACAGGAGCTGTAGGTGGTGCCACCAGGATAGTTGTTCGAGGACCAACTTCTTTAACAAATGGTAACCAACCTTTATTCGTGATTGATGGCGTGCCAATCGATAACACCCAACGTCAATCGACAGATTTAAGATCCGGAGCATCATTTTCAAATTCTGGTGCTGATATTAATCCTGATGATATTGCTTCTATGACAGTATTAAAGGGGCCTTCAGCTGCAGCACTTTATGGTTCCAGAGCGGCTAATGGAGTTATCTTAATCACGACTAAATCAGGAAAGGGAGCAAAGGGAAAAACTTCTATTACAGTTAATTCAAGCGTTACTTTTGATAATGTACTGCGCTACCCAGAATTTCAACGAACATATGCCACAGGAAGTGGTGGGGTGTATAACCCAACAGGTTTTTCAGGCTGGGGTCCAAAATTTGAAGGTCAAACTGTTTACAACCCTAATGATGAGTGGGAAGGACAACCAGATTCTGTAGCTTTAACTGCTAAGGATCAGTTCTTAAAGCAGTTTTTACAGACTGGTACTACTTTTAATAACAGTATATCTGTTAGTGGAGGAAAAGAAGATACGCATTATAGAATGTCTTTTTCTAATGCTACATCTGAAGGCATTGTGCCTAGCACAGATGTTACCAGAACTACAGCTACACTAAAGGCTGGTACTCAACTGGCTAATAATTTCAGATCGGAAATATCAGCTACTTATACCTTAACTCAATCAGGTAATATTCCACCAGCTGGTCAAACTCAGACTTCATTTATGTGGCAGGCCCTTTATACGGGTGTAGATTTAGATATAAGCCCCTGGAAGGATTATGAAGCGCCAGATGGTACACAGTTAGAGTATGGCTCTGGTTTTTGGAATAACCCATATTGGGTAGTAAATAAAAACAGGACTTCGCAAAGAAGAGATAGGGTAAATGGTAAAGTTTTATTAGGCTATAAATTTGCAGAAGGCATAGAACTAATAGCTAGGGTTGGTACAGATGTATATGTAGATGCCAGAAAGGGTAGAACTGCTATTAACACAGTAGCCAATGTTGATGGTGCTTTCTATGAAGATCAATTTGTTTACAATCAGCTAAATAGCGATCTATTCTTAAATGTTGATAAAGAAATAGGTTCCGACTTCTCAATTTCAGGTGTACTAGGTATAAATGATAATAGAAGAAGAGTTCAGAATGTTTTTTCTTCAGCACCTGCTATAGTAGTGCCTGATTTGTACAACTACTCTAACATTGATGGTCAGCCAACAGCTACCAATAATTTGAATGAGCGCAGGTTATTTGGAGTTTATGGTAACTTAAACTTGGGATTTAGAAACTGGGCTTACATTGACTTTACTGCACGTAACGATTGGTCATCAACTTTACCAGCAGATGCTAATACATTCTTCTATCCATCGGTATCGGGTTCAGTTATTTTAACCGAAGCCATTCCATCTTTAGAGAATGATTATATGACCTACCTTAAGTTAAGAGGTAACTGGGGGCAGGTAGGTAATGATGCTAACCCTTACGTACTCAGTTCAGTATATGGCCAGGGAGGAACTTTTGACGGATTATTTAATGGTATCAACTTCCCATTTAATGGTGTGACTGGTTTTTCAGCAGGTAACAGAATAGGAACTCCTGATCTTATTCCTGAAATCACTACTTCTTGGGAAATCGGAGCTGAGATAGGTTTTTGGAATGATCGTTTAACATTAGATGCGACTTACTTTGATTCACAATCTTCGAATCAAATATTCAATGTTAATATTGCGCCTTCGTCTGGTTATACTACTGTTACAAGAAATGCCGGTTTAATGACCAATAAGGGCATCGAACTACTCTTAACAGGTACACCAATCAGGACAAAGAGTGGATTCAGATGGGATATTCAAGCTAACTGGACAAAGGTTGATAATAAAGTGGAAGAACTATTTGGTGATCTGGAGCAGCTTAATGTTGGTAGGGCAGGTTTCACCAGTGTTTCATCAGTTGCATATTTAGGTCAGCCTTATCCGGTAATTTATGGAAGATCATGGAGAAGAAATGATGCCGGAGAGGTGATTGTTAGTCAAAGCACAGGCTTACCAGTATTAACTAATGAGCAAGGACCTGTAGCGAAGGTAATTCCTGATTGGAATGGTGGATTAAGAAACAACTTCTCTTATAAGGGTATAGATCTGTCTATTCTGTTTGAGATGAGAAAGGGTGGTAATTTATATTCATCATCTGTATCACATTATCGTGTTAATGGCTTTGCGAAAGAAACCGAATTAGGTCGTGAGTCAGGTATAGTGTTTAATGGTGTTGCCGAAAGTATTAGTACAGAAGGCGATACAACATATACTAAAAATAGCCTCGTAGTAGATAATGAGAGTTTCTGGAGTAGCTTCAGTCTTTTCGGAGATACGGAGCTAGGTTTAGTAGATGCATCATTTATTAAACTGAGAGAGGTTTCCCTAGGTTACGGTTTACCTAAGTCTATTCTGGATAAAACACCATTTGGCAGTGTATACGTTTCGGCTGTTGGTAGAAACCTATGGTTAAGCACACCTAATCCTTATATAGATCCGGAAGTAAGCATGTTTGGTGCTGCGGACAATCAGGGGTATGAGTATGCCACTATTCCAAGCACTAAAAGTTGGGGATTCAACTTAAAGTTCACATTCTAACATAAGCGAAGAAATCATGAAAAACATAAATATATATATAATCAGACTGTTTGTGCTTTTGCTGTTTTCAGCAACACTTTCAGCATGTTTGGAGGATATTACGGAGATTAATGAAAATCCGAATAATCCTGAGGCTGTACCATCAAACTTTCTTTTACCATCTGCTCAGGTACAGGGAACCTACTATCTAGGTGGTGAATTGAATAGAGCCGCTTCATTTTGGGTGCAGCATTGGGCAACTACTGGTGGCCAGTATCAGCGTATTGATAGATACGATGTAACGGATGCTACTTTTAATAATGCATGGGCTCAAATTTATGCTGGAGCTCTGAACGACTTGCAAATTATTATTGATCAGTCAGAAGAGCTGCCTAATTATAGAGCACAAGCAAGGATCATGAAAGCCTATTATTTCCAAATGATGGCTGACCTGTTTGGTGATATACCTTATACTGAAGCATTAAATGGAGTAGCAGGTAATATCACTCCTGCTTATGATGAGCAGAGAGATGTTTATAGTGACATAATTGCCGAGTTAGATCTGGCTATTGATGAGGTTGATGAGGAATCTGCCGTAATAGCAACAGAAGATTTAATTGCAGGAGGAGACATGGCTCTATGGATAAAATTCGCTAATTCTATCAAGCTGGTGGCTTATATGAGGCTTTCTGAGGTTGATGAAAATGCAGCACGAGATGGTGTGTCAGCTATTCTCAATAGTGGTGCTCCTATACTGGAAAGTGGAGATGATGTAGAATTAATCTTTGGTTCAAGGCTTGAAACCAATGCTAATCCACTTTTTCAGCAGGAGTTTAACAGAGCCACAGATTATGGTGCTTCGGATACCTTTGTAGCAATTCTGGAAGATTTGAATGATCCTAGAGTAGGTACATTACTCAGGAGAGATGTCAACGGTGATTATTCAGGAGTGCCTAATGGTAACCCGACTAATTTACCTCAGGATGGCAGTGGAAATACCATTGTATCACGTATCGGGACTGTATTTGTTCAGGAGACTTCACCAGTACCACTTTTAACCTATTATGATGTGAAATTCGTAGAGGCCGAGGCAGCTATCAGAGGTTGGGTGAATGGTGCAAATGCACAACAGCTCTATGAAGAAGCGGTAACCGCAGCATTTGATTACTATGGTGTGGCAGTAGGCAATTATTTAGATTCAGGTCAACCAGCGGCATATGACGCTAACAATGCATATGACCAGTTGATGACTCAAAGATATATCTCTCTTTTTGCCAGAGGTGTAGAAGCTTATAATGAATGGAGAAGATCAGGTATACCGGCTCTCACTCCAGCTCAGAATAACATATCCGGAGGCATCATTCCATTAAGATACCCTTATGTGAATGCTGAGTTGACGAATAACCCAGGCAATCCACCAGCGGTGAATATTTTTAATGATCCGGTAGAATGGGATGTAAACTAAAAACGACAATATCATGAAAAATATAATATATAGAATCAGTTTGTTTTTAATGGTGCTTTCTCTTACCGCATGTTTAGAGGAAGAACTATTGATAGATAATGTATCAGAAGGTGGAGATGTTGTAGTGTCAGGAACATCAAGCTACCTAAATGGTGAAACCAGTGAGGTAACTTTATCATTTGATTTACAGGAAACATCTAGCGCATCAATTGATGAAGTTCAGATAACTAAGCAATTGATGACTACTGAAGGTAATTCTGAAGTAGTTTCATTAAGTCCTATTACTGAATCCGGTGATTTGGTAATTTCTACCAATGACCTTTTTGCAGATGTTCCTGTAAATGGAAATGTGTTAACTGAGGCTGATTTATCACCAGGAGATAAGTGGGTGTTTGGTATTAGCATTATGATGGAGGATGGCCGAGAATTAACACCTCTTGGCAATCCTGAATGGAGCATCAACTTCTCTTGTCCATCTGATATTGGTGGTATTTATAATACTACTGCTTCAGGTTCATTCGGAGATGGTTCCGGTGGGGAAGCCGCTCCTTACGCAGGTTTATCGGCTCAAGTGGAATTAACGCCAACTGAGACAGATGGTGTTTACTCAATTGACGATATGTCTTTTGGTTTATATCCTCAAGGCTATGATGATACTCCACCTTCTGGAAGAGTTAGAGATATATGCAATAGTTTATCTGACCTCGGGGATGCTGATAGATATGGAGATCCTTTTACCATTAGTGGAACAGTAAATGCGGATGGCACTATCAATTTGGAGTGGAGCAATACCTACGGTGATGCCGGAACGGTAGTGCTTACTCCTGCAAATTAAGTAAGTTGGTTTTTGAGAAGGTTAAAAGCGTGCATTACTATGCACGCTTTTTTATTTAATAATAATTAACTATTTAACGGCATACTCTAAGAATTCATCAACTAGAATATCTACATATGCATTTATATAGGTGTCAACTTGTTTTATGTAAAGGTCTCTATCGATATTCACAGGATGGCTTACCTCTATCTTTTCTTTTACATTGTACTTGGTACCAGTTATATAATCTGTTTTGCCCTTAGCATTAGCGTATTCTTTTAATTTCTGAGATTTAATTACGCCTGGTATTTCAATCGGTCTTCCCTTTGAGTCAAAAATCACCATTGTTTTGGCAGCACCCATTATGCCCCCATTAGACCAAACAACTCTGCTTATACTCGGGAAAAAAGTAAGGTCTACTTTACCTTTAACAGAGGTTGAGCCTGTGCCAATATTATCTCTCATTAGCTCAACGAAGTTAACTTGAATAGCTAATTCAAATACAGGTATATCACCCAGTTGTTTTGAAAGCTTTGGACTATTATCTAAAGTGCTTGGCTTATAAAAAAATGATTTATTTGAAGGGATGGTATTTACTGAAGTACCGGTAATATTAGTACCTCCTTTAATCATATCTAATTTTTTAAACATGTCTATGTCCTTGGCTTCTTCTGCAGGAACAATTCTAAAGCCTGCTTCCTTTAACTTTTTTTCAGCTCTTGCATATGCTTTGTCGGTAATCTGTTGAAAATCTTCAGGACTTAGTTCGCTTATCATCCCTACTGCTATACTTGCTGTGGATTTATTAAACCCTGAAGCTGCAGAGGCAGAAACTGCTTTATAGGTTTGATAATCAATGTAGAAGCTGTTTATATAAATCTCTCTGGGTGCTTTCTTAAGTTTTTTTGCACCGTAACTGCGGTCTTTAAGGTCTTTTTTAGTGAGTACTTGCGCTGATAACATGAAGGGTGTACAAACTAGAATAAGAATAATTAGCTTTTTCATAACTGTATATGTTTTTTTTCAAAAGTATGGGTTCTTTAATCTTTATTACATACCCTGATTAGGGTATTTACAACTAAGTGATAGTAGCGTAAATGCCATATGCAGTTTATTTTATAAAAACATTCTTAAAACTTTTTTAAATTAAAGTGACTAACTAGTCATAATTTATTTTATATTTGTGACTGATAAGTCATAAATATGCCTAAAGCTACATTTAACAAACTGAAAGCTGAAAAGAAAGCGCTAATTACAAAAGCTTTTCTCAGAGAGTTTGCCGTAAAGCCTTATGATGAAGCATCTATTTCAGAGGTGGTGAAACAACTTGGTATAGCCAAGGGAAGCATTTACCAATACTTTGAAGACAAGATGGATTTGTTTCTTTATCTAATCGAAAAAGCCAATGCGGTAAAGGCAGCCTACATAGCACAGATTAAGAGAGACGATTATCCTGATTTCTGGTCTTATTTTATTGAGCTCTTCAAAGTAGGACTCAATTTTGATACTGAGCACCACTTAGAAAGTCACTTCCTTTTTGGATTGTCTCAGAACTTGCACTCACCATCGGTTAAACCTTTATTTGATAACATGATGCAGCAGGCGGTACAGATTTTCGAGGAGCTTGTAAAAGCCGAAATTGAAAAGGGACTTTTTAGAAATGATATTCCGACTAATATAATGGCCTATTCACTTTTTCATACGGGCCGAGATATGCAGGAACATCTACAATTTATTGGTCTGGTAAATCCTCAGAAAAGTATAGCAGAGCAATTACCAGTATATCATCATAAAGAAGAACTGCTCATGGAGCATGTACAACATTATATCAATTTAGTAAAGCCGGCATTTAACGCATCTGATCATGATAAAAGTTGAAAATTTAGTTTATACCTATCCTTCAAACGAAGCCCCAACACTAAAGGGCTTAAATTTTGAAATCAAAAATGGAGAGGTTTTCGGTTTTTTAGGTCCTTCAGGATCGGGTAAAAGTACCGCACAGAAAGTATTGTATAAAATATTGACAGGTTTTAGTGGTAAGGTTGAGGTTGCTGGCAAAGACTTAACAAAATGGGATAATAGCTATTTCGAGAAAATAGGAGTAGGCTTTGAACTACCTAACCATTATATGAAGCTAACAGGCAAGGAGAACCTGGAGCTTTTTGCTTCTTTTTATCCGAGTGGAAAAAGTCGATCTGTTGAATCACTTTTTGAGATGGTTGATCTGTCAGATGCAATGAATAAAACGGTGGAGTCCTACTCAAAGGGGATGAAAATGAGGCTCAATTTTATTCGGGCTATCCAGCATGATCCTGACATCCTATTTTTTGATGAGCCTACTTCAGGACTTGATCCTGTTAATGCGCACAAAATCAAAGAGCATATTTTGAGTCTAAAAGAAGCAGGTAAAACCATTTTTGTAACCACGCACAGCATGGAAACGGCAGATCACATTTGTGATAGGGTGGCATTCATAGTTGAAGGCCAGCTGGTAGCCACTGATACACCTCAGAATTTGAAACATCAATATGGCAGAGAAGCCGTTAATGTAGAGTTAGGTAATGGGCAAAGTCAGGAGTTTCCTTTAGCTCAAATAGGTGATAATCGTGAATTTCTGAATTTCATTAAGGAAAGAGAAGTAAAGCGAATGGAAACCTTAGATGCTACTTTGGAAGAGGTTTTTATCGAGGTAACTGGTAAATCTTTAAAAGGATGAGGGCATTTTTTAAACAGTTGGTTTGGGAGTTTAAGCTCCTTCAGAAAAATAATATTATCAATGTTAGTCTTGCTGTTACCTTGATTTATGGTTTGCTACTTTTCTTTTTGAAAGATACGGAAAATCTGGAAGGACTTATGGTGGTCATTATATTAAACGACCCTACAGTTATTGGTTACTTTTTCGTGGCATTGGCGATTTATACTGAAATGAAGTACGACATACTGTCGGCTATTTTTGTGAGTCCTTTAAAGGTTCATCACTATCTCTTAGCTAAAATAATCGCTCTGAGTTTAATTGGAACAATATGTGCGCTTATTCTTGCTTTTGCCATATTAGGCCTCGACTTTAATATGTTAGCATTCACTATCGGGTGCATGGCCATTTGCCTAATTTCAGCCTCTTTGGGTGTTTTCATGTTGAGCTATACGGATGAGTTTTTGAAATTTGCTATGCGATCTGTTCCTGTCTTTCTCACTTTGGTAGCGCTACCGCTTATTCACTATTTTCAAATAGTTGATTTGGGCTGGTTGGCTTACTTAGTGCCGATTCAATCGAGCATAGATTTGATTGATTATGGCATAAGCGGAACACCTTTTGAACTTTGGTATGTAGTACCTGCTACATTATTTTTTGTATTGGCCTTTTATAGGATGGCCTATTATAGATTCAGTAAAGCTATTTCATTAAAATTATAAGGCATGCAAAAGCTTATTAAACTTGCAGTGACAGATTTCAAGCTAATATTCAGAGATCCTTCTTTAAAGTCGTTTTTGGCTTTACCCTTAATACTTTTTGCCATTGTTATTTTTGGCTTGCCCTATTTAGTAAGTGAATTTGAGGTGGTAAAACCGTATCTCAATTTGATTATGGTGGTTATTTTAGTAGAAAATACGCAAATGTTCTGCTTTATCAATAGCATGGTTTTGCTCGATGAAAAAGAGACTGAAGTAGCAAAAGTTTATGGAATCGTTCCTTTAAGCTTAACAGAGTTTGTCATAAGCAGATTTTTATTTCCTTATGTGTTCACTTTTTTACTAAACTTTATAATGTTGGAAGTACAGGAGTTTTATACTGTTGCCATTTGGCAGAATGTGGTGCTTTCAGCTATTACAGCTTTAATTGTACCGGTTTATGCTTTAGGCATTAACTCGTTTGTTAAAAACCGTATGCAAGGGATGGTATATGCCAAAGCCTTCAACATCATAGTACTTATTCCTTTTGCAGCCTTTTTTGTGCCGGAGCAGTTTAAATGGGCCTTTGGTGTATTTCCAACGCACTGGCTTTTTCAGGCTACAGATCAAATACTGCTTGGTAACTTTCCTTTTGTAAACTTATCTTTTGCTTTACTATATTTTTTAGGCCTGCTCATCCTCTTATCGAAAACATTTAAGAAGAGTCATTTTGGGTGAGTTTAACCGTTTACAGATTTCTGAGTTACTTCATATTTGATGTTAACTTAATCATAATATTACATACGAGTTAATTAATAAATGTAAGCATGCCGTTATCTCAAATAAATGATACCTTTGCTGCATATTAAAAATAATAGTCACCGCTAAACTAAGTGTATTGAAGAGGTTTTTTCTGTTTTTTGGTATCTCAATTCTGTTTTTAGGTTTCAATCAGGCTCAGGAAATTTGCGATAATGGCATAGATGACGATGGAGATGGTTTTGTTGACTGTTATGATTCTGACTGTTCAGCGAATGGTTATTGTGATGGATTTTACATGGGTAATGATGTATCATGTGAAGCTGAACCGACTGATTTTCCACAGTTTTCTTTATCATTAGGTCATCAATCTGAAGATCATGTAACCAATAATGTGGTAAGCCCAACTATTGGAGATTTAGACAGGGATGGCATACCGGAGATATTAACAGTGAATAAGTATGAAGATAAAATCTATTTGCTAAACGGAGATGATGCTTCTATTAAATCTGAAGTAATATTAGATTATCCAGAATGGTCTGGTGCGGCTATGGCTAATATTGAAGATGATAATTGTGGGGAGGTTTTTGTAATAAATAGAAGCACTGGAAACTTTAGGATTAACGCATTTGATTGTAGCTTAAATGCATTATGGCAATCCGAGATTCTTCAAAATGATCCTGTCGCTTTAGGTTTGGCAGATTTTGATCGTGATGGGCAAGCAGAATTATACTATAAAGATGAAATTAGAGACCCACTAACGGGTATACGTTTAGTGGAAACTTCAAATGCTGATTGGAATGGATTTCCAGGTAGCGGTGTTGCTGTTGACATTCTTGGAGATGAAAACCTGGAGTTAGTATTAGGCAATAAAATCTATTCGGTGAATTTAGGAAGTAGAACTCAAGATTCAGGTGTACTTACTTTGCTGGCGACTATGCCTGTTAGTTATCAACCGAAAGGAGGAAGTTTTCCATCTGGAATGAGTGCAATGACCTCTGTAGCTGACTATAACCAAGATGGACGTTTAGATGTGATTATTTCAGGTGCAGATGGTGGAAATGTTACTACTGTCTTTTTTTGGGATGTGTATAATAATGAGGTTAAGACTTTTAGTGACCCTTCCATGCAAGCTAACAATTATCAATTTGGATGGAGAAGAGGAACAGGTCGTGTGAATATAGGGGATATAGATGGAGATGGTGAGCTCAATGCAGTGTTTGTTTCAGGAAGTTTTTTGTATGCCTTGGATGAGAACTGGGAGCCATTTTGGAAGGATGAATTTGGTGATCCTAATCCAGTTTTTATTTTTGATGAAACTTCTGGTATTACTGCACCTACTCTGTTCGATTTCAACGGTGATGGTAAAATGGAAATAGTTTACCGCGATGAGAATTATATGTATATAATTGATGGAGATGGTAGAATTAATATTTCTGTTCATTGCCGTTCCAGGTCACATACTGAAAACCCAATTATCGCTGATGTTGATGCTGATGGCAGTACAGAGATTTGCGTGACTTGTACCAGTGAAACTTACAGGCCTGGTACAAGGGGCGAAGATCTCAGCCTTGATGCACCAGCTGAAGTTAGGGTTTATAAATCAGCTGGAGAACCCTGGCTGCCAGCAAGAAAAGTTTGGAATCAGCACGCTTATTTTAATGTCAATATCAATGATGATTTAACTGTACCAAGAACGCAGCAAAAACATCACTTGGTTTGGTCAGATGGAGTTTGTACTCCCGGTCCTAACAGGCCTCTAAATGGTTTTTTAAACCAATCACCCTTTTTAAGTTCTGATGGCTGCCTTACCAATCCTATTTCAGATTTAGCCATTATAGATTCTACTTTTACCATTATACAGCCTACTTGCCCAGAACAAGAATTTACCGTTAGTTTCCTTTATGAAAATATTGGCGATGTAGCACTTTCAGGTGATATACCTGTTACTTTCTATAATGGTTCGCCACTTCAGGAAGGCAGCGTGAAATTGGCTACCGAGCATATAGCTTTGAGTAACTTTAGTGTTGGAAGTAAAGATACTTTAACACTCGAATTAACGGGGTCTGGTGCATCTTTTAAACTTTATGCAGTTTTAAACGATTACGGCTCAACTAATCCAACACCTATAAGCCTTCCGAATACCAACTTTCTTGAATGTGACTACTCTAATAATGTCGATTCAATAAAAGTTAATCCAATTCCATTTCAGTTAACAACGGAAGTAACTGATAACCTTTATTGCAGTACAGATAGTGCAGCTGCTAATGGTACAGCCAGTGCTTACACTTTAGTTGGTGACAGCGCAGTTACTGCAGATTATGACTTTTATTGGTTTGATGGCGATAGTGTAAAGGAATCTCCAGATTTTACTGAACCAGTTTATGCCGGCTTAGCGGCCGGAACGTACACTGTTTTTGCCATTAATAACTCGGTAGGCTGCAGCTCTGATACGGTGCAGGTAGAGGTTGTTGATATTCAAAGAAATGTAACTATTGCTGAAGCTGGAGCAGATATTGAAACCTGCTCGCAATCATACCAATTGAATGCTAACAGTCCCAACGATCATGAAAAGGGGAGTTGGAGTGTTTTAAGTGCTCCGGAAGGGATTGCCTATGGGCCTATTTTTAGCATTGATACATTACCATCGGCTTATTTTAATGTCAGAGACTCTGCTGTGTCAGGAGACTATATTATTAGATGGACGATCACCGATAATGATAGTATATGCAATGAAACATTTGACGAGCTAAAGTTTACTTATCAACGTCCACCATATACTGGGGAGTTCAATGCTGCACCTAAAGCTACTTTTAACATTGAAAATACACCTGAAATCAACCTTTTTGATTTACTAGATAATGAAGACACAGTGGGTATGTGGATATTTAGGTCTTCAAATAATTACTTTGGTACAAAACCAACATACAATGAAGAGACTGGAATTGTTAATCTCGAAGCAGCAGCTTCCGGATCTTATTCATTCGCTTATCTGATCAATGGTACTTCTGTTTGTTCAGTAGTTGATTCAGTGCGGGTGGAATTTGATTTTACAAATTTTGATTGCAATGCTATGAAGCTTACAGGCATTACTGAAGGTGCTAGCTGTAGTAACACTGAAGATGGCTCCATTTACTTATTAGCAGACTCTGTAAGTCATACAGATAGCTTATCAGTTGTCGTTTATTCTGACGAAACAGATAACTATTTTGAAACCGTGAAGAACCCAGGAAATGGTTTAATGATAGAATTAAACCAACAGTTTGCTCCTGGATTGTATGAGGTGATTGTTGAAGATTTACTATTGGGCTGTGTTGACACGCTTTCATTAAATATAGGGTCTAAATACGAATTTACGCCTTCAGTTCTAAATATTACTAACGAAGATTATGGTAATCAGGGAAATGGAAGTTTTACCATGGAGACTAATATTTCTGGCGAACAATATGAAATCTTTTTAAACGGAACATCATATCGTGTTTTGAGTGCTGACACCAAAGTAGTTGAAGTAGGCAATCTGTCTTCAGGTAATTATTCAGTAGAGGTTCAGGATTTAACATTTGGATGTAAAGCAAGTTTGAATGTGCAAATTGATGAGAATCTTAATACAGCTACGGATATCACTTCATTTGTAATAAATGAGCAATTGAGTGCCGCTGTAATTGATAGTATTGATCATCAAATTAAAATAGAGGTAGCAACAGGAACAGACTTAACCAGCCTTATTCCAATCATAGAACTATCTGCTGGTGCAAGTATCCAACCAAGTGCCAATCAATCCATTGATTTTACAGAAGTGGTTGATTTCATGGTAACCGCTGAAGATGGTGAAACCTCACAAGTTTGGAATGTAGAAGTTACAATGAAGGGGAATCAAAGCATTTCTTTTGCGCTACCTGACACTTTATATCAAGATCAATCGCCAATCCAGTTATCTGCTTCCTCGTCAAGTGGGCTTCCTGTTAAATTTGCCATTGAAAGTGGAAATGCATCTATTAACAATAATCAACTCATATTAAACGGTGCTTCCAATCTAACTGTAACTGCATTTATTGAAGGAAACGACAGTTTGAACTATGCAGAGACTAAAGAGAGCGTGGAGGTATTGGGGATTTATAATCTTTCATTCGATGTATTAAGACCTAATGATGATCCTGTAGAAGTAGGTCTGGCTAAACTGTTTTCTTTAGAAGGAGGATTATACCAACGTAGTAGTTTTACTAAGGGAGATTTGAGTTTTTCAGGTATCAGAGATGGTGCTTACATCATTCAAGTTATACCTATAGGAAGCAGTTCTGCTGATTTATTTCCTACTTATTATGCTGACACACATTTTCATAGAAGTGCCACGGTGCTAAATATTAACGACAACATAGATACAGATATGTACATGCTACCTAAAAGGACTTCACCACAACAAGAAGTTGGTCGAGGTAATATCAAGGGTAAAGTTGTGAAAGCTGAAGGTAGCAACAACTCTCGTATGGCAGTCGAAGATTTGGCTGAAGGTGAAGGTATTAGGGAGTTGATTATCTACCTAATAGAAAAGGAAACCAATAGCATAGTTCATGTAGATGTTACTGATAGTACAGGTAGTTTTGAGATGCTCGAGATTTCTGAAGGAGACTACGAATTGCGTTTAGATATCCCGGGCATTGATCAATCTGCAAGTACTTTTGATTTACCGATTGAAAGCTTAATGCGTGAACTTAATCTGACTATTTACCTTAATAACAGTGGCATTGTAAACGTAGAAACAGACGCCATATTAAGCAATGAAAAGCCGGTATTTGATCTTAGCATTTATCCTAACCCTACAAATGGTATTGTTTATGTTAATGGCTATCAAGGCCCGGCACAAGAAATAGAGGTAGTGGCATCCAACGGACAAGTAGTAAAAAGAGTTAAATTGACTGAAGCATCAAATCAGAAGATTGATCTTTCAGGTTTGGGCTCAGGTATTTACTTTTTACAAGCTGACGGATCTAAACAGCAGGGCAGGGTGAAGGTTGTTATAGAATAATTGCAACATATAGCTTTAATAAGCTCGTAGTTAAACTGCGAGCTTATTATTTAAGCTTACTTCCTCAACTCCTCCATTTCATTGATCATGCTTTCAATTTTCTTGAAAATCCTATTGTAGACAAGGTTTACATCCCAATAATAAATTTTTTTACCGAAAATGTACATCACAATGGCGATGAGTATGGCTACTGCCCAGGCAACCGTAGGTATTCCATAAGTGAGGTGTAGCCCGGAATTGAGGATAGCCTCACGCGTTACATCTACCTTTTTTAAGGAGTGAACAATAGGCATCAGGCAAGCTATAAATGCCAGCGGGTATAAAAAACGCATGGCTTTTGCATTCCCTGATATGGCTGACTTCAATCTGTCGTTAAATGATTTCAAATACTCATAACTGCTAAGGTTAATGTCGATATTTTTGAGTGACTTTTCTTGCCTGATGCTTACCCAGCAGGCAACCATAAAAAGAAAAAACAAGAATAGACCTGTGTAGGGAGTTCCTAAAAATGCATAAAGCCCAGTGTTGAGCACAGCAAAGATGGCAATTACATAGGTGTTAATTTTCATCATGCGTTTTAGCCTGTCAATAATCGTTTTCGACTTTTGACCATACAGGTTATTTATTTTGGGAGCAACAAGGGCATCACTTTCTAAAAATCCTTTTTTCCAGATTGTTTCAATTGACTTTTCCATCTAATAATTTTTTTAAGCGTTCTTTAATTCTTTTGATGCGTACACCAATGTTATTAGGATTGGTGCCTATAATGTCAGCGATTTCCTGATACGATTTCTCTTCTAAGTAAAGTAGAATTACCCCTCTGTCCACTTCTGATAATTGTTTGATAGCATCATACAATTGGTTGAGCGATTCATCAGCAAAAGCATGGCTATCAACTGCGGCTTCTTCAGGTAGCATGTCAGAGGCAAAATGCTGGTAAGTGTTTTTCTTCTTTTTTAATAAAGTAAGGCACACATTTAAGGACAGCCTGTACACCCAGGTAGACCACTGTGCATGTTCATTAAAATTTTCTCTACTCCTCCATATTTGCAGACAAACTTCCTGGTAATAGTCTTCAAAATCTTCCTGCGAGTTGGTGTAAGCCCTGCAAATCTTGATGATGATTGCTGCATAGGGTAAAATTGAGGCCTTATAAAAATCGCTACTCACTATAGTTTTACTTGTTTAGTGGCTAAAGTCAATAATTATTACACCTTGTTGAAATTTTTTATTGAATAGCAATAGAACGGCTTGTTGAACTTCTTTCTATATCAGCATATTGCAAACGCTTAATTGACTATTGATGGTTAGTTGTCACCCATCTCAAAAAGGGTGTCAACCTTTTTGGTGAAAACTACAAAAGTGTAAAGGAATACTTCGCCAGTAGTAGTCATTTTGGATATTTCATAACCTTTTTCAGCCATATCATTGAAGAGCTTGTTGATCTTCTTTTGATTTTCTATCAGCACTTCATTAGTAGAAGAGCTGCTTGCCAACATTTTGAAATTCTCTAATTCAATTATTTCACTTTCTCCCGTTTCATATACCAAAACGATACGTGACAATTCTTTTGACTGAGACTCAAAAATTCGGGCTGTAGCTTGTTTGATGGTTTGTGCTTGCGAAGTGGCAGTAAAGCATAAAAAAGCAAGTAAAAGTAGAAGTCTTTTCATTTTAAGGTTGATTAGGTTAAACAACTCAAGAAAGAGAATAATACTCACTCTTGCAATAAATACAGTGCCTAAAGATGCTATCTGGTCTTCCGTAGTGAAATACCCATTCAGATAACCCAGACATTATAGGCTTAATACACATTATAATCTGGTGGTAGTTTTTAATGCTCGACTTATCCAAAATAGATGTTTCAATTCTTCTCCATAAAACGCTTAATAGTTTTGTTTACCAGTTCTGGTTGATATAAATAGAGTTGGTGTCTTGCATCGGGTATGATTACCATCTTAGCGTTAGGTATGTATTGATCAAACAGTATAGATAGTGAATATTATCCAGTTGACAAGGCTTTGCATCCAACACAAATCATAATAACCTTCATTAATAAAGAAGAGCAAGAAAGTTACAAGTGCAGTTGCTAAAGTATAATAGCTTATTTCTTAGTTAGTGAATTGAGTCTTGTTCAATTGCTTCGCTTCCATAATCTCGAGAGTTAATGTTATAAAATCAAGAAAATAACCAATAGAAAATATTTAATATATTGGAAATATAATTAGTCAACATCAGGTATATTAAATTCTACGCTCTAATTACTTATTAATTAGAAGATTCTTCTCTTTTTACACAACTGATCCGCCAGGTTTCATGTTTAAAGCTCTCATCAGTACTTACCCATTCACCTAGCCAATAGAAGCCTTTGTCGGTGATATCGGTAAAGTTGATTTTGTAGTAACCATCCATCCCGTTAGGAGCTTTTTGTTCTTTATAAAGAATGATGTTGTCACCTTGTTTGCCACCATGCCAGCTGGCTAAGCTTGGAGTTGCGACAGCGGTAGAATAATAATGCACATACCAGCTCGCACTATCCACATTATATTGCCTGATACTACCGGAATGTATGCCGTCTGCTTTAAGTGTTAAATCTTGTACAGCCATACCATTCATAATGTATCGGAATTCCCATGTCATATCAACAGGTTCTGTCCAGCCACCATCTTGAGTCCGTCTTTCCGATTTACAGTCACAGATACCAATGATTTTTTCATAATCTGCCAATTGCTCAGGTGCTTCAGGATTTAATTGACCATACGGATGTTCTGGGGAGCTTTCATAAGCATACTGACCTCTGGCTTGATTAACATAAAAAATCGTAAACAGAATAATGAAATAAGTCTTCAGGTTTAGCATAGCTGACATAGTTTTTGGAATTGATATCCGTAAATGTCAGCAAGCTAAAAACCAATGCAATCCCCCAAATTGAGGGGTTTATTTAAATGGTATGATCAGTTTGAAGGTTTTCTGTCTAAAGGACCTTCCCAGATAACCTGTTCAATCATCCATTTACCATTATCCTTGGCTAGTAGAATGTAGTCAGTTCCCCACCATGCAGTTACTTTGGCTGAGGCTATTTGATTCATTACGTCCAATACTTCTACTTTCTTTGGAATGCCTTCAGGAAGGGTTCTGTTTTTTTCAGCTACCTTTTTCGCATAAGCAACAGCTTCATCGAAAGTCATGTAGCTATCTAGCTTATATTCACCCGTTTCTTTATTTTTCCAGAAGCCGAATTTGTGTAAACGAGGCTTTATACTTCGGATGATTTTTGTGGTATCACCTGTATAAAATCCATCTAGGTAATCCATGCAGGCTTCTGCTACTAATACTTGATCAGTTTTTTGCTCGTTTTGGGCTTTTGTATATAGCAGGCTAGTGAAACAGGCCAAAAAGGTAAATAGAATTCTTCTTTTCATGATGCTTTTTATTAAAAGTTCATGAAATTAAGTTAGCACTTCAAGGCGTATTACACGAAAGGCAATTATTAATGCACATCCTGCACAAAGAAGATAGAATTATTGTTTAGGTCGTAAAAGCCGAACTCATTTGTACCCCAAGCTGTATTTTCTTTGATCTTTTCAGCTGTTATAGTTCCTCTTTTTAGAAACTCATCCATATAGGGTTTTAAATCGGGTACAAATATTTTGATAACTGAACCATCCAGCATAGGGTCTTCCTCCGTTCCTCTATGAAGCTGTAAATGGATTTCCAGATTGTCTCTGGTTAAACCACAATAGTGTTTGTCTCCGAAAGCGTATTTGAAACCTACAGATTGCTGATACCATTTTATATCCCTTTCAATATCATTGGAAGGTAAAACCGGTATCATTTGCAGCTGTTTATTCATAATCCTTTTTAATTTGCCGTTTCTTTATCAATGAAGGCTTTAATTTCATTTTTGATGTTTTCCCAATTCTTTTTATCACCTTTTGAAGCGCTAAGTGCTTCTTTTATTTTGGACATTGCAAAGTTTTTCGCCATCCCAAAACTAATATGTGGAGGTAGAGATAGTTCAGCACCTGTGACCTTGGCATTGATTATAAATGGTTTGTCAGATCGTTTGGCAAGTTCAACAGCATTATCGACCTCTTTCACATTGGTCACATTAATGCCATCGCCACCAACGAGCTTGGCATATTGTGCAAAATCAAAGTTTTTAACTTCTAAGGCATCATAATTTGGTACCAGACCTGCTTCTTCCATTTCAATTTTAACAAAACCTAGCTCGTTATTATTCAATACAATTATTTTGATGGGTAAGCCGTATTCTACTGCCGTTGAGAAATCATGAAGCGTCATATTAAATGCTCCGTCTCCAACAAGCGCCCATATTTCCCTTTCAGGATATTGTAGTTGTGCACCAATGGCAGCAGGTAACCCAACGGCCATTGAACCATGATTAAACGAACCTATCATTCTTCTTTCTGCATGAAAATTCATGAAGTTCGTAGCCCAGATGGCTGAGGTGCCAGTATCAATTACAAAAATTGTATCATCACTTGCCTGGTCACTAATAGCTTTGGCCATTATTTGCGGATGAAGTATTTTAAAATCACGTTTTGTGGAGGCATCTTCACCATTATTAGCAACCCACGATCTAAACTCCTTATTTAGGCTATTTACCCAGGAGTCATCCTTTTTAAGTTTACACTTTTCATTTAAATATTGTAGCACAAACTTTAAATCAGCGTGTATTCCTAAATCTACTGCTGTTCGGTTACCTATGTTTTCAGGTCTTATATCTATCTGAATAGTTTTCGTTTTTTCAGGCAGATAAGGTCCGTATGGAAAATCAGTGCCCAACATAATGAGCAAGTCACATTCCATCACGCCTTTATATCCTGATGGATTACCTATTAAGCCGGTTAAACCCACTACATTTTCCGTGGAGTGATCAAATATATCTGAAGCGCGAACGGTGTGAGTGATTGGTGCGTTGAGTAATTTGGAAAAAGCAATCACTTCCTCTTTGGCATTGCGACAACCAGCTCCGGCCAGTATACCTACTTTTTTAGCTCCATCAATAAGCTGAACTGCATTCTCTAATTTTTCTTGCGAAGGATGAATTTCCGAATCAGATCTAAAAACTCTTTGTACAAAATTTTGATTTGCCGCTGCCGCATGAGCTAAATCTGCCGGTAACTCAATTCGGCAGACACATTTTTTGTTGATGGCTATTCTTATGGCCCTCAGAATGATTTTAGGTGCTTCTTCAGCCGAACGAATTACGGCCTGGTATTCACATATGTCATCGAAAACTTTTGTTAAATCTACCTCTTGATGGTAGGAAGTACCAATATTAGCAACTGGAATTTGACCAGTGATTGCCAAAACAGGGGAGCGTTCTTTTTTAGCATTATATAAGCCATTAACAAGATGAAGGGCTCCGGGACCAACAGTACTGGCACAAACTCCAAAGTTTTGACCTAACTCACCTTGGGCAAACGCTGCATAAGAAGCATTACCTTCATGCTTCATTTTTATCCACTTGATGGTGCTTTGGTTTGCCATTGCTGCAACCAGAGGGTTGAGTGCGTCACCTGCTACACCAAAAATATGTTTAACGCCTTCTTGTTCTAATATCTTAAGTAATTGCTCTGAAACATTCATTCTGTATTGGTCCGATTTTTTGTTAAAGGAAGTAAACAGCCAACTTGAGCGATAGTTTACAGCTAGGTCTCTTTACAAGGCCATTACAATTCCTGCTCCGAGCAATAGTAAGGAGGCTGTTAAAAATGCGTAAAGTTTTTTTACTTTTCCTTTTTTGTGTAACCAAATACCGAGCATAGTATAGATTGTTTAGTGATTATTTACTACTTACGTATATAATAAAACGATTGTTTTAAACCAAAATAAAAAGTTAGGGGCTAATGAATAGCAGATAGTTTAATGGCAGGAGCTTTATTAAAGACAAAGCGCTATTAAAAAGCCAATTCCTAAAGTTAGTATAGAGGCGACTATGAATATTGAGAGCGTTTTAGTTTGCCCTATTTTATTTAACCAGATTCCTAGCATGGAGTAATTTCTTAATTGTGAATGTCATTGTTAATACGAGAAATCAACAGCTTTTGTTCTGGCAGTATTTGGCATTAATAATAAGATGAGCGTTCAATCACGTAGATTACTTTTTGATCTCCCTTGTCTGGAAGTTGCGTGAATTCATTAGGCTCAACAAGTCTACCACCAATTTTCTCCATAGCCTTTTTCGAGCGTTCGTTTTCTTTGGCAACTATGAAGAAAGCATAATCTACATGTTTCAAAGCATGCGTTATCATCAAGTTTTTGATAGAGGCGTTGTATTTACCACCCCAGTATTTTCTGGCTAGAAAAGTCCAACCTATTTCAATGCCATTGGCAAAACCTTCTAGGCTTTGAAAGCGCGAACTACCAATTACCTCAGCTGTTTCATTATCAATTATGATCATAGCCCCGCCAGACGCTAATGACTGATGAAAGAATTCTGAAAATACTTCTTTTTGGTATCTTTTTGCAGGATGTTGATCCCAAATTAACGGATCTTTAGCGACTTCATAAAGGGCTTCAAAATCCTCTTCTTTTAGCGGTTCGATTGTGATTAGTTTATTTTTGAGTAGAGGTTTTAAATTCATTATCATCTTGTTTGTAAATCACCTTAGTACCTTTGGCTTTTAATAAAATAAAACTAGTACTTTTGACCATTAATTTTAATGAAATATGTCTGAATTTCCACCTTGCCCAAACTGTAATTCTCCTTATACTTATCCTTCTGATGGTTTATTAATGTGTCCCGAATGTGGTCATGAATGGAATCCTGAAGAACAAAATCAAGAAGAAGGTTTAGTTGTAAAAGATTCAAATGGCAACATTCTAAATGATGGGGACGCTGTAACGATTATCAAAGACTTACCTGTGAAAGGAGCCCCAAAGCCTATCAAAGCAGGCACCAAAGTAAAAAATATCAGATTGGTTGAGGGTGATCACAATATTGATTGCAAAGTGGATGGTTTTGGAGCAATGGCTTTGAAATCAGAATTTGTGAAGAAGGCCTAAAAAAGCTGACTGTTGAGTAGTCAGCTTTAAGTAATTAAAAATGTACTATCCATTTGAGTGTAAAGCTACTCTGTTGCCTTCAGTATCCTCGAAATAGGCCATAAAGCCATTTTCACCAATATCGGTTTTAGCTTGCGTTACTTTGCCTCCGGCAGATTCTATCCTGTTAAGTGGAACGTTTAGGTCATCTCCGGCATTCAAGTAGATGATGCTTCCTTGATTACTTGGTTCATAGCCTTCACCTTGCATGATGCATCCTCCAATACCATTTTCTAAATCTGCAGGAAACATGGCGCATTTAAAACCTGGCATTTCCATTAGTTCCATTTTTGTGTCCATAACCTCTTCATAGAAGGCTTTGGCACGTTCAAAATCGAGCACTGGTATTTCAAACCAATTGAGCGCATTTTTCATATTGATCTAATTAAGTTGATTGTTCTTCGTGATTTAATTTACTTAATATTTGTAAGTAACTTACTGTTGTTCAGCTAAATATTTCAGTTTTTTATTCATGTCCTGAAAACCATTTACTGTATCTTTTGCCACCATCTTTAATAATGGTTTTACCAATATCCCTCGGAAATCTTCTTTGTGCTCGAATAAAGTAGAATTATCATCCTGCCAAATCAGTTTGAATTGGTGGTGTCCGTCAAACAGTCCCTTAAACCATAAATGGCCTAGCCAGCTAAACTCTCTGTTTTCATCATATGACTGAACAATAGGCTTAAAATTCATGCCGGGTAATTTCACGACAATCTGATTGCCTTCTTTTACTTCTCCGCTTAGTTCTTTCACAAAAGGATTCCATTCAGGGTATTTCTTAAAATCGGTTAAAATTTTCCATACGGCTTCTGGTGATGCCTGGATATGAATGCTTGTTTTAATCTGCTTTTCCATAATGTTATTTTTATTATGGAATAAAGGTAGCTTCTAATGCAGGGCTTGCTCTTGACTTAAATCAAGAAAGCTTTTTATTGCGGATTCGACTAAATGTTTCAGGCGACATGCCAAGCATGGAAGCTAAATATTGCAATGGCACCTGATTAAAAATCTCCTTGTTTTCTTCAAAGAGTTTATCATAACGCTCTTCAGCACTTAAAGAAAGAAAATTAAAGACACGATTCTCCAGTGTGATAAAGCAGCTTGATATAAACTTATTTTCTATAGCTGGCCAATTAGGAATTACTTTACTAAGCTGTGCATAATCAGATTTTTTTATGGTGTAAAGTACGCAATCTGAAATTGCTCTGATATGAAACCTGGAGCGCATACCGAAAATATAGCTGGATAATTCGGTAATAAAATAATTGGGGACAGAAATCCACTGAGTAATTTCTTTATTCCCTGATTCTGCATAAACCCTTAAATAGCCTTCTTGAATAAAGCTTAATCTGTCGCAGTATTGCTCTTTTTTTACAAAAAACTGATCTTTTGTTAAATGCTCTTCTTTAAAAAAGCTCAACATGCTACTGGTAGCTTGATTGTTAATGCCAAAGAAGTTACTAATTGTTTGCTGAAGCGCTGTTTGCATTAATTATTTGCTTGATATAAACTTCCTAATTGTGTGATATAAGAATTCACTCTTTTATCCAGCTTTTCCCTATCATGGTCAGTATCCAGATGAATTTTCTCACCATTGTCAAGTTTCATGAATGCTTTGTAAACATAATCCTTATGATCAACAACATGCCCTGAGTAACTCGTTTTTCGTGAGCTAAGCTTCACGCCATTAATGTATATTTTTTCTATATAGTTAAAATATTCAGACTTTCCTGATTTAAAGCCTAAAACCCATACGTAAACGAGGTAGCTGCGTTTATTTGGTTCTATTAACAGGCGATAATGAGCAGTCAATAATATGAGTCCTGAAATAGCCAGTACAGCAAGACCTAATACTTTAAGCCCTAAGAGGAGATCAAATGTACCCGAAGAACTGATGATAACACCTATAAAAGTGAATGAAATTAAACTGATGGTTAAGCCAACAAGCTTGAAGGAGTATGGGAGATAAGCCTCTTGTTTAATTTCAATTTTACTAGTGTTGCTCATGTTTATTGTTGTGCATTTATATTCTAGAGTTTTAATGGGGGATGTTAATAACAACTTTTCCTAAGTGTTCACCTTTCTGCAAATAATCAAAAGCGTCAGCCAATTGATTCAACGAGAAAATATTGTTATCCACAACTGGTTTTAACTTACCTTCTTCAAAAGAAGCAATGATAATGTCAAGGTTTTTGTTAGGCTCCAATCCTATAACCTTGAGTTTTTTACTACCAAAGGTGCTGGCCATAAAACCTTTAAAAGCAATTTCTAGCAATAGCGGAATTGATCCACCAGCTGTGGCATATATTCCATCTTTTCTAAGTGCTCTTAAATAATCTTTGGGTTTCAGAAATGATTTGGCATCTAATATATAATCAAATGAATCCTCTCTATCAGTAAAGTTCTCTTTTCGATAATCTATCACTACATCACAACCAAGTGATTTCATTAATTCAAATTTACTCTCTTTATCAACCCCGGTAATATGTAATCCATTTGCTTTGGCCAGTTGAATTGCAAATGTGCCAACGCCCCCACCAGCGCCATTGATCAGTATTGTTTTTCCTTTGTCTAAATTTCCAAAACCAAGCAGGCCTTGAAGTGCTAACAAAGCAGCTTGTGGGGTTGCTGCTGCTTCTTCAAATGACATGCTATCAGGTATTTTATGGAGCTCTTTTTCCCTGGCTGTAGTAAATTGTGCAAGAGCACCCCATTTTCCTGATGATAAATCGCCAAATACCCTATCTCCAATCTGAAAGTTTTTACAATCTTCTCCCAGCGCAATTACCTCACCTGCTACATCAATCCCAAGACTTTCAATTTTAGGTTTAAAAAGGCCAAAAAGTATTTTATTGATAAAGGGTTTACCTTGTAGTAGTTCCAGATCCCAATCATTCAAGGAAGCACAATGCACCTTAATAAGTACTTCGTCTTTATTCGGTTCAGGAATTGGTCTTTCTCCAATTTCTAATTCATAAATAGGGGAGTAGCTATTAAATAGGTGACTTAACATGATGTTGAAGATAATGAAAAGTTAGTTGCAATGCAGATAGTAGATAATTTCTTTCAATCCTGTGGCCCTTAATAATAGCTATTGTTTCTCAATAAAATCAGTTGCGAATTACTAGATAGATTGATTATTCGGAATAATCACTTCAAAAGTAGTCCCTTTATCAACAGTACTGGTTAAATAGATTCTACCCCCTAATGTGTCAACAACATTTTTTACGATGTATAAGCCTAAACCTGAACCATCACTAGATTCAGAAGCGCGATAAAACATGTCGAAGATTCTTTCTTGGTTTTCTTCGGATATGCCCTCTCCATTGTCTGATATGATAAATTGCATATCCTTTTTATTGGTCTTTATTTTAATATGGATATGTTTTTTATCTCTTTTTGAGCTTTGGTACTTATGGGCATTAACCAGTAGGTTATTAATGATAACTGAGATTCTTGTTTTATCTCCTTTGAAAATATTCTTATCGTTGATTTCTACGCTTACCTCAATATCTCCTTTGTATTCGTAAGGAACACCTTCAAGTGACTCTTCCATTAAGGCTTTAAAATCTATTTCTTCAATATCTCTTTTGGTTCTACTATTTTTTGAGAATGTAAGTAAATCAGTTACCAGGTTGTCTAGTCGGAGAATAGAGTTTTCTATTCTTTGAATTAGTTCTATGCCATTTTCACTGGGCTTATCATGCTTGAGCAGATTTGTTAATCCTAATATAGATCTTAGAGGTGATCGTAAATCGTGTGAAGCATGATATACAAAATTGTCTAGTTCGAAATTTACCTTTTTAAGCTCCAGATAGTTCTTTTTTCTGTCAGTTATATCCTGAATTACTCCGTCAATCGAGTTTTGACCTTTAATTCTTTTTCCTGAGAATGATATCCAGATGTCGCCTTTATGGTTGATTTCGAAATTCTCAATCTGTCCCTCTCGCTCAATAGTTTTCAGGAAAATAACTCTTTCTTTTTTTGACAGGAACTGATCAATTGTATACTGCTCTAGCCTTGATGGATCTAATTTGAGTATTTCATAAAAGCGCTCATTTGCCTGAAGTAGTTTGCCAGATTTAATGTCGATATTGAAAATACCTACAATGGAATTCTCAAAAATTGTTCTGTAGTTTCTTTCGCTAACTTCAAGTGCTTTGGAATATTTTTGCTGTTGCTCTTTCTCGAGCTTAATACGTTCCAGCATTTTATTATACGAAGCGTATAATTGGCCTATCTCATCAGTGCCTTGGTTTTTTACTCTAATGTCGTAATTACCTTCCTGAACAATCTCATTGGTAGTTTTTACCAACTTCTTAATTGGTTTTGAAATATACTGCTGTATGATAACACTCAAAACCCATGAAATACCTATGATTAGAAGCATGTTAATGAACAATACTCTTAGATCATTAATTAATCTTTCTTTGAAAGGTCTTAAGCTTACTACTAAATAAATACTTCCGTAGTCATCTCCTTTATAGGTTATCTTTTGAAGAATATGGAAGTAAGCATCATCCCATATCGATAGGTCTTCAACTCTACTGTTATTGGGATTAAAAGGATGATATTCATGTGATGAAGAATCATTAACGTAGCTCGCAAAGATATCTTTATCATCATCCAGGATGTATGCCTCTTCTATTTCAGGCATACTTTTTAAGCGAGTAATTATTTCAGTTCCGCCTTCTGCATCGCCAAAAACCAAAGGACTTACTGCATACTCACCAACAAGCTTGGCTGTTATTTCCATTCTGTTAATAAGGTTTTGCTTGTCGCGCTCTGAGGTGAAAATAAAATAACTCAAAAAACTTACCAGCAGCGCTGTTATTGTAACTAGCTGAATAACTATTATCAGTTTATTTCTTATAGAT
The DNA here is from genome assembly GCF_016734805.1 of Marivirga atlantica. Lineage (GTDB taxonomy): Bacteria > Bacteroidota > Bacteroidia > Cytophagales > Cyclobacteriaceae > Marivirga > Marivirga atlantica. The sequence continues at coordinate 509,139 of NZ_JAERQG010000003.1, read as the reverse complement.
ATATTATAGAAATTTAAGTTCAAATTACTGATTTTTAGCGAGTTGTAGTAGTTTATAACTTATTGAAACCTTATTCCTTTTTAGTGCTAACTCATCATAGCCAAAAACAACTTTTTTACCATCACTAATAAAGGCCAGCGTAACACCATTTTCCAAACACCTATCTTCATGACCTAATACTAAGGCACCTGATTGTTGATAAATCTCAATAATGCTAGTTGAATTTTCTCTATAGCAGTTTCCTACATAAAGTACATGGCACATGGGGTGATCATATTCTTTCTGGGATGAAAGTAAAGTGACTTGTACAGGTAAATTATTTATTTTTCTATTGGCATATGTTTTTTTTATGATTTCGTACATTTCTTTATTATCTAATACCTCGATCACAAAGACAGAATCAATCATGTTTTCAGGCCACTCCATAAAGCGAGAGAAACGTTCAATAAGTACGGATTTTAACTGACTATCATCAACCTGAGCTTGACTCTTGTTAATGAGAGTAATTATTAAGGTGAAAAAGATCAATATGGTGAGCCTTTTTACCATTAATTAATTTTAATTCTGATTCCTCCTATATATCTCGCTGGATTTTGAGGTGCTCCATTCCTAAATTCAGCCGAAGCAGTCCCTACTTCATTTCCCTGAGGAGCAGCTCCGAGATTCACATTTCTGTAACGCACATCAAAGAAATTATGGGCTTTTATAAAGATACTGAATACCGATAGCTGATATTCTATGAACATATTACCAATAAAGTAGCCCGGGATCGATTGATATTGAGTGATATCATTTGGTTTAACAGCTCCAACGTTAATCACCCGTTGAGCATCCATTCCTATAAATCTTAAAGAAGCTGATAAATTTCTAAACTGATAAGAGCCACCAAATTTAATTGTGTGATTAGATATTCCTGGTAGATTTCTAATATCATCTTCTGATTCATCATGATCTAAAGTGCCCTCGAGGTATCCATAACTACCATATAGACTTACTGAAGAATTTTGATTTAGGTTGGCTTGATAAGTGGCCTGCAAATTGAAGCCATAATTTTGCTGTACACCAAGGTTTTGATATATCTGAGGTGTTTCAACAGGAAATCCTTCTAAAGTATAATTAGGACCACTAGGTACTAATACAGGATTGATAAGTCCTGTGCTTTCGGAATAGAATACATTAGCATCAAGAATAAAAATGTCTTTAAAAAGATATTTTAGTGCAGCCTCAGTTGTTCCAATAGTCTGCGGCTTTAAGTCAGGGTTTGGCAACTGAGCAAAGCCGGCTGAGAACGTCTGAGTATCTTCATCATATTCCAATAAACCATATTGATCAAAAGTATATTGAGGAGAAGGTTCCAGATATGCTCTTCCATAAATAAGTTTAGCTGATAATTGCTTGCTCGGTTTCCAAACCAAGCCTAAACGTGGATTTATAGTAGATCCAAATCTGGTATTATTGTCATATCTAATCCCTAAAGTTGTTGTAAAATAATCTGAAATGTTCTGATCATACTCAGCATAAACTCCAAAGTTAGCGTAGCGAACTTTTTTAATAGTGGTTTCTAAACCATCTGGGTAGTCGCTATTAATTGTATTAGCTACAATCGGATTATGAGGGGTGAATTTTTTTAAAGGGTATTCTAGATCGTTACTTCTAGGTACTGATAGAAATTGTTCAAAAGTAGCTCCTGCCGTAACCGATCCATTATCAGAAATCTGATAATTAAATATTTGCTCTGCTTTTAACTTCCAACTATATGAATAGAGATAGGCTGGCTCCATGGCAGTAAATACATTCCTAAAGTTTGACCATGGATCTAAATCATATCTGCTGCCAATTAAATAGGAGGTAGATGTTAATTTTCCTTTACTGAAAGTGTAATTGGCATTTGCTGTATTAGTGTATTGTCCTAAAAATGATTCTCTGTTATAAACGCTGTTATTTGGACTATTAGCCGTAGTTGATGGGATTCTGGCATAATTGCCGAAATAGTTTATCGAAAACTTACCCACATTCAATCTGGTATGAATGGCATAGGTGGATACCGGATGCTCTTCAAGAGGTATAACCCTATTATTAGGAGTTATTGGACCAAAAATGGTATTAAAGGTTCCAGTTCTCAACCCCTGCACACCAGATTGATAGTCATTAGGATAGTAGTCTGATAGGTCGGGCTGTTGATCATACATAAATTGCCCACTGACAATAAAACTGGTTTTAGGAGATATTTTTTTACCCATTATTAAATTAGCATTACCATAACCATACTGACCACCCTCAACTCTAATTTCCGTTCCGTCTACTTCCTCAGGTTTTCTTGAAATTATATTAATTACACCTGAAAAGGCATCAGCACCATATAGGGCAGATGATGGACCATAAATGACTTCTATTTGCTCGGCAAAATGAACTGGATAGTTTTCAAGTATGGGTAATATTTCATTGGTTGGTGAACTAACTCTTACTCCGTCAATTAGAATTAAAAATTTATCTGAATAGCGAAGACCACGAATAGAGACATCATTATAGTAACGGGGATCGGCTAAACGGTCTATTTTAAAAGCAGGCAAATCTTCAAGTACTTCTACCAATGAGGAATAACCTCTTTTACGAATTTGATTTCTTGTAACTGTAATGATTTTAGAAGGAGCATTGGCAACACTCTTTTTTAGTATTCGGCTGGTACCGCTTACTTCTAGGTTAAATAGCTCTTCAAGTTCAAGTTCAAATAATTCATTCAACTCTTGATTTTGGTCTTGAGCATTTAAATTAGATGTCATTAACGCAACTAAAAGACTTATTAATAGGGCTTGAAAACTACATATCTTCATATAAAACATAAGATAGTTCAATAAAACTAACTAAAACAAATCGAAATTGATTTGAATTTATTTTCAAGCTAATTACTAGACAAGTGGCCTAATATTTTCGGTGAGTATCAAAATGAGGTGTTAATGTTTATAAAAAAAGCCCAGCTATTCCAAAAAAATAACCGGGCTTCTAAATATGGAGAATTTACTTATTAAGCTATTCTAGCGATTAAGTCAGCAGCTCTATTTGAATAACCTGCTTCGTTATCGTACCATCCTACTACTTTTACAAGTTTACCTGAAACTGATGTTAATGCAGAGTCAAATATACAAGAGTGCGTATTTCCTACGATATCAATTGAAACTATAGGATCCGTCTCATATTCAAGAATTCCTTTCATACTTCCTTCAGCTGCTTTTTTCATAGCGGCATTCACTTCTTCAGCAGTTGTTTCTTTTTTCACCTCAAGTGTGAAGTCAGTTAAAGAACCATCAGGAATAGGAACTCTCATAGCAATACCGTCTAACTTACCTTGTAAGTGAGGTAATACTAAACCAACAGCTTTCGCGGCACCAGTAGAAGTTGGTACAATTGAATAAGCTGCAGCTCTAGCTCTTCTTAAATCTTTATGAGGTGCATCCTGCAGTCTCTGATCTGCAGTGTAAGCATGCACCGTGGTGATATAGCCTTTCTCAATACCAAAAGTATCATCTAATACCTTTGCCATAGGAGCAAGGCAGTTGGTTGTACAAGACGCATTGGAAAGAATAGTTTCTTCGCCTGTCATTGTATCATCATTAACACCTAATACAACTGTAGGGATATTTCCTTTTGCTGGAGCAGAAATTACTACTTTCTTAGCGCCAGCTTGTATATGCTTACCTGCACTCGCCTCATCAACAAATAAACCTGTTGATTCAAGTACGATCTCAATACCATGATCACCCCAAGGAAGGTTGGCAGGATCACGCTCAGCTAGAACTTTGATGCTCTTACCATTTACGATGATTGCATTATCATCATGAGATACTTCACCAGGAAAACGACCATGAACAGAGTCGTATTTTAGCAGGTGTGCTAATGTTTTGGTGTCAGTAAGGTCGTTTATGGCTACGACCTCTACATTATCTTTTTGCATAAGGGCTTTGAATGTTAGCCTACCAATACGGCCAAAACCATTAATAGCAACTTTTACTTTTGACATGTTGAAGTTAGTTTTGTTGTTGTTTTAGAAATTTCAGTAAATATAAACCACCTAGGTAGTATTATCAAATAAGGTGAGCATTCCTTTAACGCTGAAAATATTTCTATGTTTTTTTTGGGGTTAATTTTGCATTTAAAAACTGACCCTCTATATTTGCGTCACCATTTGAAAATGGCCCGTTCGTCTAGGGGTTAGGACGTCAGGTTTTCATCCTGGAAACAGGGGTTCGATTCCCCTACGGGCTACTTTTTCAACTTATTGGTTTACAATGATTACCATATTTTATGGCCCGTTCGTCTAGGGGTTAGGACGTCAGGTTTTCATCCTGGAAACAGGGGTTCGATTCCCCTACGGGCTACAAAAAAACCATCTTCGCAAGAAGATGGTTTTTTTATTTAAATGGTAAAAAAGTTGTTAAGTTAGATTTACTAGAGCGAATTCGTACAAAATTTATCTATCGCCTCCTGAGCTTGTTCAAATCCCCTGTTTTTTGCCTTGATCAAATAATCGCAACCAATGTCTTTTTTGCCAGTATTAATACTGATGAAGCCTAACCAATAATGAGCTTCGCCTAACTCATCATTGATTTTTACCACATTGGTTAACATATCTGAGGCTTCCTTGAAGTTACCTAGTTTCACTAATGTTTTACCTTTGTTTAAATAGGGTAAATAATTTTCAGGACTTAGCTTAATGGCAAAATCATTATCAGCAAGTGCTTCTTCAAATTGCTTAAGCTCATATAAGACTATTGCTCTGTTGATATATAAATCTGCATTGTTAGGTAAAAGACTAATGGCGCGGTTGTAATCAAATAAGGCCTTTTCGTATTCTTTTTGTTCTAGATATACATTTCCTCTATTATAATACGGCTTGTAATTGGTGGAGTCTAAATTTATTGCAGATGAAAAATCCTTTATTGCCTTAGAATAATCCTTTTCCAAGAAGTAAGCCACACCTCTCAAATTGAAAGTGTTTGGGTTAGTATTATTCTCAGATAGGGCTTGAGAAGCATATTCTATTGCCTCAGGATAAGCCTTAGTGTCCATTTTACGCTTAGCTGCCTGAATTAAATCTTCTTCTGATGCTGAACAACCAAGTAGAATTAGGGTGAAAATTAGAATTACTTTTTTGAATTGGTAAATCATATGTATGTACAATAATTGTTTAAAATAATTGAAAAACCTTACATGAATAAGGAAATACAATAATGCGAAAAAAAGGTTTTAAAAACCTGCCCTACATTTGTATCAAGCTTTACGATTCATTTATTCAAATGGGCGTAATTTTAAGGTTGATAGTTTACCCCGGTTTGGTTCACCGGGGTTTTTTTATGTCTTTACTCAATAAGTTCAACTCCTTCAAAACTTAGAATGAAATCTTTACCAAAAGCTTGAGCAGGAGTGAGGTAGCCTGTTTTACCTCTGGAATTATCATTAATCAATCTTTTCGCAGCCTCAAGTGCTGTTAAAGCCGTTAACTTGTAGGCTTCAGGGGTAATCATTTTTAAGGTGAGTGCCTCATCTTTATTATTTTTTACTGTACCAACAATATACGTATGGCTGGTTTTGAGACTATTCTGATTAGGTCCTGTAATGGATTGCTCAATTTTTGTTCGGACCTTTTTCTGAATCCATGAAATGCCTAATAAAAATTTAAAAGCTCTGAATCGTTTTATTCGCTTTATAAGCTTTTTGCTAGCGCCTGAGTATATTGTGATATTCGGTATTTCCGTTTGATGATAGGTGGTCATCAAATCTCCCCATGGGATAGACATTACGGTACGCTTCTTATGAGGAAAATCGATTTCTATTACAGAATAGGCCAGAGGCACATTTTTTAACTTGCCGGCTTGTCTAATAAAGCCTCCTTTAGAGATGTTCTTAGCCATGGTAACTGCTGTTCCTCTTGACATTGCAGTTTTATCTCCAACAAAGGCCATTTCAATTGAATTTGCATCGGGCATTCTATCTTTTAACATCGCTGCAAGGCAATCAGTTGGAACCACGTCAAATCCTACCCCTGAAATTAATTTAATTTCTGCTTTACTAGCCTGGTTGGAATAATTCATAACTTCCTCAAAAGCCCAAATTTCACCTGTAATGTCGAGGTAATTTGTTTTTGTTTCAATGCACGCATCTACCATTTGTTTCGCTGTTTCTGTAAATGGCCCAGCGCAGTGTATAACCGTATGGAATGATTGTAGTAAGTTCCTTAGTTTATCTTTCTCCTCAAGCGAGACTATTGAATAGTCGAAACCAGTTTGTTTTGCTATTTCTTGAATTGCAGACTTATTTCTACCAGCTAAGTGAACGTTTATTTTCTGTTTAAATGCTTCTTGGCTAATGAGTTTACCAGTATATCCATTTGCTCCGTAAATCAGTATACTTTCTTCCATTTTATAGGGTTTTTGATTTTTGCTGCATTCTCAGAATAGACTGCTCTTGAGTTATTTGATTAATTTCTTGCAATTTAATCCATTTATAAGCTTTACTCTCATTGTTGATTTGAATTTCACCTTCATTTTTGGTGTTAAAGGCAAACCTAACATCAAAATGTTCATGTTCAGGTACCTCTTCTCTTTGAGGTATGATATGTATGTCTATATCAAATATTTCTGGAGTAAGAAGCTGTAAGTCTACTAAACCAGTTTCTTCTTGCGTTTCTTTTAATGCAACCTTCAATAAATCGAATTCACCATCAGCATGCCCCCCAGGTTGTAGCCATTTGTCTAGTTTTGTATGGTGAAGCAATAATACTTTACTTTTATCGGAAGATAGAATCCATGCTGAGGCTGTAAAATGAGCATTTAGATTTTCCCGTATAAAGGCTCTTTCTTTAGAATCTTCTAACAGATAAAGCATGCGCTGCTTATAACTTATTTCTTCTATAGAGGTAGGAGAATATTGGCCTAATTGTTTTTGCAATCCTTTCACTGTACAAAAAATAGCATAAAAAAAGCCGTCTGATTAAGACGGCTTTGATATTATTTACAAATAATTTCTTATTGTTTGGTCAAAGTTAAAGTAATGTCTTGTGCTACATCACTCGACTTAGGAAAAGGTGATGAATATAGTAGTACTAACATTCCAGTTTCTGTATTAATACTAACGATAGTTACTTCACCACCAGGGCTTAAAGTTGCTACGTCAAGGTTGTCGTTTAATGAAAAAGTACCAGATGCAGCAAATACATCATCATGATTTAAGTTAGCAGCAACAAATTCTTCATACCCAGTTATTGAATAATCCGCATCTGTAGTAAAAGTAAAAATAATACCAGCTAATGATTCTGTATCAACAGAAGCTCCCGTTAGAGCATAACTTCCCGCTAAATCATTAAGTTTTTGTTCTTCCTCAGAAGGAATATTATCATCTGGCTTACATGATGCAAAAATAATTGTGATAGCTAAAAGCGCATAACTTAGGAGGCTAAGATGTTTTTTCATAATTAAGTGTTTTATTTATTCGGTGTAAAAGTATTAAAGTTTTATTTAAAACAATAGTGTAGCTAATGTTTTAAAGCTTCAATGTTAACTATTTTTTCTGTAAAACTAATATATTCGTTAACATCATTGGAGAAAATGAGTGTTATGCTATTGTTAACCCTTTTATTAATGATTCTTTTATACCAATTTTTTCCAGATTCATCTAAATGAGAACCTGGCTCATCTAATAAAAGTATTTCTCCATTGAAGCAGCAAGTTAAAATTAATTTTAAACGTTGCTTCATTCCTGATGAAAATTCTCGCACAAGCTTATGCCGATGGGGTTCAAGACCGCAATTTTTCAACTCTTCTAGTAAGAAATTTATATCAATTGGCTTTTTGTATTGGCTATGAAAATTTAAATGCTCTTCTAAAGTAAAATCCTCAATTAAGTCAACATAAGGTGCACATATATTAATATGCTTGTGATAGTCTTCTTTATTTATAGTATGCTGGTTTATACTAATTATAATTTCACCTTTTTGAGGTGCTATTAAACCTGAAATTATTTTTAAAAGAGTAGACTTGCCCGATCCATTAGCACCTGTTATGGCTACCGTCTCTCCTTCAGCAATGGAAAGATTGAGATTCTTAAACAGATGATTTTTATTGAATTTTTTGGAAAGTGATCTTAATTCAAGCTTCATATATATGAACTGAATTAATTACCGTATCCTTTCATTATGCCTCTTTCAGAGTTTCTCACAAAAGAGGTAATCGTGTCTCTTTCTTCACTTGAGGTAATTAATGTTTCAATTTTCTCAAGTGCTTTTGCATTATTGAGTCCACTTAAATATAAATTACGATATATCTCTTGAATATCGTTAATTCGTTCATTTGTAAATCCTCTTCTTCTTAAACCTACTGAGTTAATACCACAATAGGTAAGAGGCTCTCTGGCTGCCTTAACAAAAGGAGGGACATCTTTTCTGACCAAAGAACCACCTGAAATCATTACATGGCTGCCAATCTTCACGAACTGATGTATGGCCGAAGCACCACCAATTATGGCCCAATCGTCTATAGAGACGTGTCCGCCAACTTGTACGGAGTTTACTAAGATACAATGATTACCAATGATACAGTCATGTGCTATGTGTACATAGGCCATTACCAGGCAGTTACTTCCGATTTTTGTGGTTTTTTTATCAACTGTACCACGACTTATGTTAACATATTCACGGATTACAGTACCGTCACCAATTTCAGTAGTTGTTGATTCCCCCTCAAATTTTAAATCCTGAGGTATGGCCGAAATTGTTGAGCCAGAGAAAATCTTACAGTTCTTACCTATACGTGCCCCATCATTAATAGTAACGTTAGGTCCTATCCAGGTGCCATCACCAATTTCAACGTTCTTATCAATATATGAAAAAGGTTCTATTGTAACATCCTTACCAATTTTAGCCTCAGGATGAATAAATGACATATTTTTATTGATCATGCTATGAAAGCTTTTCTTTTTAAGAAGGTATATTTCCTTTCAAAAGGTAATATAGCTAGACTTCTTCTTTTTTAACAATTCTGGCAGTTAATGTAGCTTCACTTACAATGTGGTTACCTACATAAGCTGTACCAATCATTTTTGCAATACCTCTTTTAATGGGCGCCATAAGTTCGCACTTTAAAACCATGGTATCACCTGGTTTAACCATTCTTCTAAACTTACAATTATCTATCCCTAAAAAGTATGTCCAGTAATTAGAAGGATTTTCTACTGTACTAAGTACCAGAATACCTCCTGTCTGAGCCATAGCTTCAATTTGTAAAACTCCAGGCATTACTGGGTTGTTTGGGAAATGACCTTGAAAAAAGTTTTCGTTAATTGTTACATTCTTAATACCAATGACAGTTTTGTGATCCTGGTGAATAATCTTATCAACTAACTGGAAAGGATATCTGTGCATCAGCATAGACGAAATCCCCTCAATATCCATAACAGGTGCCTCAAGAGGATTGTATTTTGGAGCAGCCTTTTCAGTCTGCTTGATAACTTTTTTGATCTTTTTAGCAAATTCAACATTTGTTGAATGGCCTGGTCTTGCAGCAAGAATTTGTGCTTTTATTGGTCGACCTACTAAGGCCAAATCACCTACTACATCTAACAGCTTATGTCTTGCAGGTTCATTTTTATGCCTCAGATCAATATTGTTAAGTATTCCTTCTTCTTTAACTTCAATCTTTGGCTTATTAAATAGAACAGCTAATTCATCTAGCTCCTTTGGCTCAATAAGTTTATCTACTACAACAATGGCATTATTTAGATCTCCACCTCTTACAAGGTTGTTATTATATAGGTATTGTAATTCATGCAAAAAGCAGAAAGTCCTGCTTGAGGCAATGTCTCTTTTAAAATCTGTAATATTGTTTAGAGATGCATGCTGACTACCCAGTACTTTTGAATTATAGTCGATCATTACTGTCACTCTGTAGTCATCAACCGGCAATGCCGCCATTTCTACATTCTTGGCATCGTCATAGTAAAAAATACCCTCAGGTACTTCAAAGAAGTTTCTAAGCGCATTTTGTTCTTGCAGTCCTACTTCTTCCAGTGCTTCAATAAATAGAATAGAACTACCATCCATAATAGGAGTTTCAGCAGCATCCAGTTCAATCATTACATTATCAATCTGCAAACCCACCAAAGCTGCTAAAACATGTTCAACAGTTGAAACTTTGGCTTCACCTTTTGATAGTGTTGTACCTCGGGATATATCTGTAACCAAATCGGCATCTGCTTCAATTATGGGCTGATCTGGTAAGTCAATACGTTTAAAGCGTATACCTGAATCAATATCGTCAGGCCGAAAGGTAAGGTTAACTTTTACTCCTGTATGTAATCCGGTTCCGGAAATGGTGATCGGACTTTTTATTGTATGCTGTTTGGTATGCATGTATTTTTACTTGTCGGACGACAAATTTATAATTTTTTCTTCCAATGTCTTAACACGTTCTAATAAATCCGGAAGATTCCTTTGTATGCTGTTAATTTTTAGAAATTTTCTATGATCCATGGCAACTAGACCCGATTGAATTGTTTCTGGGGTCTTAATAGATTTAGATATTCCCGCTTTAGCCGAAATGGTAGTCTTATCAGCGATGTTAATATGACCTACAATACCTACCTGGCCAGCTAGTATGCAATTTTTTCCTACTTTCGTAGAACCTGATATTCCTGTTTGGGCTGCAATAACTGTATTTTGATCAATTTCAACATTGTGAGCTATTTGTACCAGATTATCTATTTTGACACCTTTTCTAATAATAGTGGATCCGAGAGTGGCGCAGTCAATGGTTGTATTAGCACCAATACTCACATTGTCTTCCAATACAACATTGCCTAATTGAGGAATTGTTTTATACGTACCATCTAACTGGGGAGCAAACCCAAAGCCATCGCTACCTATTACTGCCCCTGCTTGTAAGTTACAATTACTTCCTATTTTGCAGTTTTCATAAATTTTTACTCCAGCAAATATTATTGTATTGTCACCTACTTCAACATTGTCACCGATATAAACATGAGGATAAATCTTAACGTTTTTTCCTATGATGCAATTATTGCCTATATAGCTAAATGCTCCTCTGTAAATACCCTCACCAACTTTAGAGTCTTGCCCTATGAAGGCAGGTTCTTCAATACCATTTTTAGCATAGGAGATTATCTTGTTATATTCTTCTAACAGAACTGTAAAAGACGAATAAGGATTTTCTACCCGTATCAAAGCAGGTTTAATTTCTTGTTTGGGCTGAAATTCTTGACCTACAATAATAGCCGCGGCATCTGAGGTGTAGATGTGATTTTCGTATTTATCGTTAGCCAGAAAGCTTAAGGTATTTGGTTTACCTTCTTCAATTTTACCGAGGTCGGTCACCTTACCGTTTTCATTACCCTCTACTTTACCACCTATTAACTCAGCAATCTGTTTAACGCTAAACTCCATTAGATTTAATTTTAATCGGTCACAAAGATAAAGATTTCGGCAGGCAGAGATAATATTTTTTGACTATTTTACTCATAGCTTTGATATTCGGTAAATCTGCCGCCTGTGCAATGTCCATCACTTTTCCTTTAGTATCTAAAATTTTAATACTTTTTCCTCCAACGATATATGCTGAATTAGTTACCTCGCCATGAGAAAAAAAATAAGCAGCTTCTTTATTTAGGAAGCCATATTGATCAGCTATTTGTTGTTTTATCTTTTTTATTGCTGATTTTTCAAGTGGCTCATTTGTTAGTTTTATCTTAAATAAATCTCTGTTGATCATACTTTTAGAAAGTGCACTAAGCACCTTGTCATTATTATTAGCCCATAGTTTTATGGCATGTAAAATATCAGCATCATCAAGGTCGGCAAATTGCTTAATCACATCAGGGTTTTCTTGCAAATCATCCAGACTGTATTCTTTATTTAAGAAGAAGCGTAAAGCAGGCGATATACCTTCTGTTTCATGAACAACTTTTGCGCGGTTCATAATATTAACGAGCATCCTTTCCGCGCCTAAAGCAGTTTTGTGCAAATAAACTTGCCAGTACATTAGCCTCCTTGAGTTTAGGAAGTTCTCAATACTGTAGATGGCCTTTTCTTCTACTACAACCTGATCATCAATAATATTGAGATGAAACAGAATTCTGTCGACACTTACATTACCTTCTGAGACGCCCGTATAAAAGGAGTCACGATTTAAATAGTCCAGTCTATCTACATCTAATTGGCTAGAAATTAACTCATGAAAGAATTTCCTTTTATAGGTGTTTTTAAACATTGAAATAGCCATTGACAGCTCACCGTTAAAGTGTCGGTTCAATTCTTTCATAAACTGTAATGAAATATTTTCATGAGTGATACCCGTTAGTAAACTATATTCCAGAGCGTGCGAGAATGGTCCATGACCAATGTCATGCAATAAAATTGCTACCTGTGCAGCTTCATATTCCTCTTCTGATATTTCAATACCTTTTTGTAATAGTTGATCTAATACTATACCCATCAGATGAGTTGCCCCCAAAGCATGATGAAATCGTGTATGGGTAGCTCCTGGATAAACCAGTTCACTCAAACCCAATTGCCGAATCCTGCGTAAGCGTTGAAAGTAAGGATGATTCAATATCTTAAATAATAAATCACTCTTTATGGAAATGAATCCGTAAATTGGGTCGTTTATTTTTCTGAATTTTTTCAAATCAAATAAGTTTAAGGCAGAAATCGATTTTATGCAAAACTATCACATTTTATGGGCCGATGATGAAATTGACCTATTAAAACCCCACATCATTTTTTTAGAGAATAAAGGTTATAAAATTACGGCTGTAAATAATGGCTCCGAAGCTGTTGATTTATGTATGGAAGAGCAATTCGATATTGTTTTCTTAGATGAAAATATGCCGGGTATGAGTGGTCTTGAAAGTTTGAGCGTAATAAAGAGCGCTAAACCTAATTTACCCGTAGTCATGATAACCAAGAGTGAAGAAGAGTTTATTATGGAAGAAGCTATAGGTTCAAAAATAGCAGACTACCTTATCAAGCCTTTAAATCCTAATCAAATTCTACTTTCCGTAAAAAAGATATTGGATAATAAGCGTTTGGTAAGCGAAAAGACTAATCAAACCTATCAACAAGACTTCAGAAACATCAGTATGGCCTTTGGTGACGATCTTGATTATAAGGAATGGGCTGAAATGTACAAGAAGCTTGTATTCTGGGATTTAGAGATTGATCAGACCGAGGATCAAAGTATGGCAGAAGTGTTGTCAATGCAGCATTTGGAAGGGAATAATAATTTTGCACGATTTATAGATGATAATTATGAACAGTGGATTAATGATGAGACTGAAGATAGGCCTCTATTGAGTCACGAATTGATGCGTTCAAAGGTTTTTCCGAATTTAGGAGATGAGCCAGTATTCTTCATTGTTATTGATAACCTCAGATTTGATCAGTGGAAATTGATGGAGCCTGAAATACTGAAGTATTTTAATCTGGATGAAGAGGATAATTATTATTCAATATTACCAACAACAACAGCTTACGCTAGAAACGCAATTTTTTCGGGTTTGCTTCCTGATGAAATGGCAGCCAAACATCCAGACCTTTGGGTAAATGAGGACGAAGAAGATGGAAAAAATAACAATGAAGATAAATGGGTTAGCAGGCAGTTAAGAAGACATGGCTATGAGGATAAGTTTACTTATAATAAGATTGTAAATGTTAATCAGGGTAAGCAGGTAATTGATCAGGTGTCAAACATGATGGATCACCCTCTCAATGTTTTAGTTTACAACTTTGTGGATATGCTTTCCCATGCCAGAACTGATATGAAAATGATTAGGGAATTGGCTCCAGATGAATCAGCCTATAGATCATTAACAAATAGCTGGTTTATGCATTCGCCCTTGCTAGATTTATTAAAGAAAATAGCTTCAAAAAAGGTGAAAGTTGTTATTACAACTGATCATGGTACTATTAGAGTTAAGAAGCCTTTCAAAATAGTGGGGGACAGAAACGTAAATAGTAACCTAAGATATAAGCAAGGTAAAAACCTTGGCTATAAAGCTAATAATGACGTGCTTGAGGTGCCTAAGCCAGAGCGTTTTCATCTGCCTAAAATAAATGTGAGCACATCTTATGTTTTTACAAAAGGTGAAAGCTTTTTCGCTTATCCGAATAATTACAACTACTATGTTAATTATTATAAAGATACGTTTCAGCATGGAGGAGTGTCAATGGAAGAAATGATAATTCCTATAATTTCATTATCTTCGAAAAATGGAAGCTGAAGCCGTTTCAGAGAAGCATTTTAATACAGTTGCATTGTCAGATCTTAATGCACTTGCTGAAGAAATTTATTCTTTTGGCAAGTCTTACAAGATTTGGCTTTTTGATGCACCAATGGGAGCAGGTAAAACGACCTTCATAACAGCTTTGTGCAAATTTTTGGAGGTGAATGATCATGTTAGTAGTCCTACATTCGCATTGGTAAATGAATATGCTTCTGAAAAGATTGGAGAGGTGTATCATTTTGATTTTTATAGAATTGAGTCAGAAGAGGAAGCTCTGGACATAGGGGCAGAAGATTATTTTTATTCAGGGAATCTATGTTTGATTGAGTGGCCCGGAATGATTCCATCACTATTACCTGATGCATATTTGAGTATTAATATTTCAATAACTCAAAATGGAGAGTCAAGAGATTTTACAGTAAGGAAAAATGGCTAAAGAAGTTTCTCATAAAGGTTTTGAATTATTAGCGCGTAAGTCGGCATTATATCCACAAGAAGAGTTGTTAGCGGTAGAAAGAAAGAAGGGAGCTCTTCAAATTGGCATTCCTAAAGAAATATCCCTTCAAGAGAAAAGAGTACCACTGACACCAGGAGCAGTGGCTTTACTGTCCAATAATGGCCATGAGATTATCATTGAAAGCGGGGCTGGTAAAGCAAGTAATTTTCCTGATAATGAATATAGTGATGCGGGAGCTAAAGTGGTTTATTCGGCTAAAGAAGCATTTGATGCTAATTTTGTAGTTAAAATAGAACCACCCACATCAGAAGAAATCAAATTGATGAGACATGGCAGTTTCATGATCTCTGCGCTCCAAATTGGTCAACTTACTAAAAGTTATTTCAGTCAATTGAATGAGAGAAAGATTAATGCCATAGGCATTGAGTTGATTGAAGACAAAGTAGGCGGTATGCCCGTTGTAAGAGCTATGAGTGAAATTGCCGGTATTTCCGCCATCCAGATAGCTACAGAATTACTTAATAATTTAAATGGAGGAAAAGGAGTGATTCTGGGAGGTATTACCGGGGTGCGACCTACCAAAGTTGTTATCTTAGGTGCAGGTACAGTTGGTGAATACGCTGCCAGGGCTGCATTAGGTTTAGGTGCCAGCATTGAAATATATGACAATCACCTGTATAAATTAAGAAGAATAAAGCATGCACTAGCTCAGCCTGTGCACACATCAACAATTGATACAGTTATGTTGAGTGAATCACTAACTGAGGCTGATGTTGTGATTGGTGCAATACGTGCTGAAAAAGGTAGGAATAAGTGTATCGTTACTGAAGAAATGGTGATGAACATGCGTAAAAACGCAGTGATTATAGATGTTTCAATAGATCAGGGAGGTTGTTTTGAAACATCAGAAATAACAACGCATGATGAGCCTATTTTCAAGAAGTTTGATGTTATTCATTATTGTGTGCCAAATATTGCCTCAAGAGTATCGAGAACGGCTAGTAATGCGGTAAGTAATATCTTAACGCCTATGTTACTGCAGGCTGGTGATATGGGAGGTATTGAAGACATGGTTTTTACCAATTCATGGTTTATGAAAGGTGTTTATACCTACAAAGGTACGCTTACCAATATGCATATCGCTAAAAAGTTTAATCTTAACTATAAGGAATTGAGTCTGTTGATGGCGGCAAGGTTTTCTTAATTTTTATCAAACAACTCAAGTTGCTTAGGTAATAGCTGAAAAGTTCTTCTGTGAAATGGGGATACTCCGTGTTCTCTTATTCCTTCTCTGTGTTGTTTGGTAGGGTAGCCAACATTCTTTTCCCATCCGTAGTAAGGATATTTTTCAGCAAGCTCTCTCATCAAATCATCTCTATATTCTTTAGCTAAAACAGAAGCTGCGGCAATACTAAAGTATTTACTATCACCTTTAATGATGCAGGCATGTTTAACCTCAGGGTATGGTTTGAATTTATTACCATCCACTAATATAAAATCTGGTTTTACGCTTAGCTTGTCCAAGGCCTTATGCATTGCCAGGAAAGAGGCATTCAAGATGTTAATAGCGTCAATCTCTTCGTGATCACAAATGCCTATTTCCCATGCAATTGCTGCTTTTTTTATTTCCTTAACAAGTTGCTTCCTTTTTGTTTGGTTAAGCTTTTTGGAATCAGTCAGATATTCATGTTCAAAAGCTTTAGGTAGAATTACTGCTGCTGCTACCACAGGGCCGGCAAGACAGCCTCTGCCCACCTCATCGCAACCAGCTTCGAACTTATTTTGTGAATCAAAAAATGCTTTTAAATCATTAGTCATGCAGTGCAAAATAAAGCCTTAATTTTAATAACGGAAGATTTTTGATTGATGTTAATCCTTTAAATCTCATTTTCAGTCCGAATTCTGGTAAAATTTATCCCCATAAATCACTGTTTGATAACTAATTATATGAATTTCCTCTAAATATTTGATATTTAGGTGATTTACTGATGGAAATGAAGTTAAGAGGTGTTATTTTTGAAGTTGATTAAAAGAACTGTATGCATATGAAAAACATGGCAACCGATTTTTATAACAATAAATTCTTTGTAATACTTTTTAGTATACTAACATTTGGTTCAGTCGCTTTCGGGCAAACTGGTCCAGCAGGCGTTGGTAATATTGACGGAAGTAATGGTCAGCCAAAACTTGAGATGTGGTTTGATGCTACTGATTTAGGTTTGGTCAATGATGACTTTATTTCTAACTGGGCTGATAAATCCGGAAACGGTATTATTATTTCTCAGACGGGCTCGTCAAGACCTACATACAAAGATGCAGCAGATGCTAATTATTCTTTTTCATCTGTTCGTTTTGATGGAACAGATGATTTCATTCCTTTCGATGGTAGTGTGTTAGTGAATACAAATTATACAGTTATCGCTGTTGCTGCGCGAAGATCGAATGGACGAAATGCATTTATGGGTGGAAGTACCGGAACAACTAATCAAAATTTCCATCCATATTTTAATACAAATGCATTACATTCTCAACATTGGGGTAATGATCATAATGCACCTTACACAGGTGGAGCGGGTAGTACGGTAAATGCTACTACGCCTGATTTCGGGGTTTTTAGTTTTAGATTAGATGCCAATCTTGCTTCGGCACAAAGAGCTATGTTTCAAAATGGCTCTCAAATTGGTTCAAGAAATAATAATGCGCAGCTTAGCTCATACACCGGTTCAGCCTTCGGTTTAATTGATGCTATCTCCGATTATAGCACCTTAGATCTTGCAGAAATAATCATTTTTTCAGACGCCTTATCTGATGCGGAAATAATTATCGTGAATAACTATTTGGCATCGAAATATGGATTTGCAATGGACAATAATGACTATTATGCTGGTGACACTCCGGGGAACGGAAATTATGATTTTAATGTCACAGGTATTGGTCAATTTAATAGTGCTCAGTTAACAGTGGCTTCGTCAGAAGGATTTGTGTTAGAGTCCGATGCATCACTTGATACAGATGGTGAATTTATACTTTTTGGCTCTGATAATACCACTAACGCTATTTCTACGGCAAATCTTGGTACAGGTGTTCAGGCAAGATGGTCCAAAACATGGTATCTTGACAAAACATCGGGAGGTTCATTAGGTGCCAAAATTTCTTTCGATATTCAGGAAGGTATCTCAGGTGATTTTCCTTCAGGAGATAAAGATAATTATGTGTTACTGCGTGAAAATGCAGGTACTTATGATATAGTTGCCATTGCAGATGCGGACAAAGCTATTTTAGGCAGCTCGATAGAATTTACTGTTTCTGATGCTGATTTAACTGACGGTATTTATACGTTAGGTACTACTAATTCAACCGATAGCCCATTAGATGGACAACCGAATCAAACATGGTATTCATATACCACAGGTGATTGGACTAATCCTTTGACATGGACAACTGATGGTTCGGGAAGTGATAGAATTCCTTCAGGGGGAGGTATTCCTGATGCAACAGATAACGTAGTTATTCTTAGTGGTAGAGATATTACACTAGCGGTTGATGATATTGTGGTGTCAAGTTTAGAAGTTAATGGTCTTCTTGATATTGGAGCAACATCTGGCCACAATTTTGTTGATATATCAGGTAATGGCATTGTAAGGTTATCAGGTTCAGGAGGAGTTGGTAATTTCCCTGCTGGTAACACAAGTAATTTTGCCGATAATTTTATTGGCGGTACCGTTGAATATTACGGCTCTGGATTAACAGTATCGGATAATAGACTCTTCAATAATGTCAATATAATTCTTGATAATCCTACAGACGAATTAGTATTACTTGCTGATTTGGACATTAACGGTGATTTCACAGTTTCTAGCGGGGTGTTTAAAATTAATGACAATTCTTCAACCTCAATTAGAAATTTAAATGTTCAGGGTGATACATTCGTTGATTCTAACGGAAGTATTGCGGTAGGTCAAGGTAATACTGTTGGTTCCTTCTCTATACCAGGAACTATGCCAGCTGCAGGGAATTACCACAGTATTTTTCATCAAGTAACATTCTTTGGAGATTTCACTAATCAAGGTTCTGTAAGGTTTACAAATCAAAGTGCTCCTGTTTATAATCAGTTTACATCAACCGGAGCTGCAACAGTTATATTCAAAGGGGCTACAAATAACATCGCTTCACTTTTTGGAACTACTGATTTCTATAATTTAATAATAGATAAAGGAACAGATAATACTTACGAATTAGAGATTAATTCTGATGATCTGGCAAACTTCGGATTATATGGTCCTAATAATGCTGGAAGAGTATCTAACAATGGTTTTACGGCAGAAAACCCAGAAGTAAGAAAGGCGCTTTGGATTTATAATGGAACACTTCATTTATCTGGGAGCTTAGAAATACCAACTTTATCTGAGGGTAATGTAGCTGGAGGAAATGGTGATTATCCTATAGGTCAAAATGGAGGTCTATGGATAGATGGCGCCAATGTAAGTGTATACACCACTGCAGATAACTTGAGTCAGGTTCCGGTTAGTGCTTCAGGCATTAATACTGGAGGAGGTAATCAGGCACTTTCACTTTACGGGAGGTTCAGGATTTCAGATGGATATTTTGGCACAAGAGCTAGTGCAGGCTTTATTTTCTGGAATGCCTCAGCAGGAGAAGTTATAATTGAGGGAGGTACTTTAAATGTATCTCAGTTTAGATCAGCCGGTGGTGGAACAGGTACTTATACCTACACTCAGTCTGGTGGTGATGTGCTTGTAAGAGCCAATGAAGGTGTACCAGGAGAAACAAGTGGTACTTATGACCTATTTAGTCTTGATTTACCAGATGCTGTGTTCAACATGAGTGGAGGAACATTGACTGTCTATGGAAATAGAAGCAATGCCATATTTATTAACAGTGCTGAAGGTAATTACAGCGTAACCGGGGGTACTATAAGAGTTGAAAATAGAAATGGCAATATAGCAACCATTGCTACTACTGTTCCTTTTTGGAATTTAGAAGTAGCCAGAGATCAGGCGGGTGATGCATCAGAAATTGACCTTATTACGCGTACTTCTGGCACAAATACTATCGTAAATCCTGATTTGACCATCTTAAATAACTTCACTATTGAATCAGGAGTTACTTTTGACCATAATGGTAATGATGTAACTATAGGTAGTGATTTCACCATTGAGGCCGGTGGTGACTATGTATATGCGGGTGGAAAAAGAAATACAACTTCATTTATTGGTACTGATAATGCAACCTTAACCTTTTTAAATAGAACTGGTGGAACAGGAGACGAGCAACGCTTTTGGAATTTTGTGGTTGACAGACCAGCGGGTAAGACTTTGTCGTTTGAGTCTGGAAAGACTAACCGAAACGGAAATAATAATAATTTACTTCGAGTAGATGGAGATTTCCTTAAAGTATTAAGTGGTACAGTTGATCAGGGAACACACAGTATTAGAATGTATGCAGATACTTTAGTGAATTATGATGAATTAACTGTTTTTGATCCATCTGTTACAGCCGATTCAGATGCTAATGGAGAAAACGACCTGCTTAAATTAAGAGATGATGGGGGAGCTGCTACTATTTTTATCACCGCAGACACCTCTCGTTTTGGAGGTATTAAACTTAATAGTGCTGATGAAATAATAGAATTAGTCAGTGATGTTAAAATAGATTATTTGGAATATAGACACGGTAGAATTGATATTGGTACGAATAATTTAACCATTGATGTATTAAATGAGGTGTTAACAGGAGAAGCTAATGGACCAAATGGAAGTAGTCAGTTTAGTGTAGAAGATATGTTCATTACAGCTGGTAACGCTTCAGATGGAGGCTTAAGTTTAAAAGTAAACGCAGATGGCACTAATCCAGGCTTTATTGATAGTGATGAGGCCAATTCAGGTAGTAATCCTACAGTATTTTTATTTCCTGTTGGTACTGGAAATACTGGAGACAATGCCACTTCTGAGTATACACCTGTAAATATAAGATTAGCATCAGCATCAGATGAGGGCTATATAACTGTAATTCCTGTTACTAAAAAACTGGCAACCGCAGGTCCTTATCCGCTTGGGAATGATATTGCTGACAGATATTGGATAGTTGATTATAAGAATTTCAGCTCTGTGCCAAAAGTAGAAAGAATATGGTTTAGAGCTGTTGAGAAAGATGACCCTAATGGCGGTGCTGATGGATTCCCAGGTAATTATGTGCCAGGATATGTATTAGAGGACACTCCGTTTACTAGAACAGCTGAAGTTGAGGCAGGTGCTCCAGGTTCATCCGGTATTGATAATGCCAGCGCTGATAATATAAGAATTTTCTTCTGGGGTAATGAGGGGTCTGGAAATCCTGCTGGAGGATTTGATTTAATTAATGCTGCTTATACTGCTGGCGATCCATCTAAATTTGTTGGAGCTCCTCAAGTATTCTATAATACGAACACAGGTAGGAGAAACTGGAATAACGGTAATAAGTGGACAACTAATACTGATGGTACAGACGATGGTGTTAATGACTATCCTCAGGCTGGTGATATAGCTCTTCTTTATAATTATGGCAGTGAAAACCAGAATAGCTGGGTAAATGCTAATATTGATATTTCTGTTGCACGTGTTGAATTCAGTAATAGTGGCGGTGGCTGGTTACCAAGACTTTGGGTTACAAAAAATGATGCCGTTTTAGATTTAGGTCCTGTATCAGGTACAGGGTCTATATATTTAGAAATTACTAGTGCAAGTCAGCCAACTTTCTCCAGTTTGACTGATATTAATGATTTTTCCAGACAAACAGATAGTAATTTTACTTGGAAGATTGATAATAACTCAACTGTAAATTTACCTTCTCAGTTTGAAGAATATCCTACCTTTAGAATTGAAGCGGGAGGTGGAAGTGATAATAATAGAATTCTACAAACTTCCGTACCTATTACAATAAACGGTTGGGTTAGGATGGATAGAGGTCCTAGATTTAGAATGAATCATGACGTAACTATTAAAGAAGATTTAAGGATTACCTGGCAAGAAAATAATAGTACAACAGTTGAGCTAGGAGATGACAGGGCAGTTACATTGACCGTTGAAGGAGACTTGAGATTAGAAGATGGTAACGGAAATGGACCAGCCAATCTAGTTGTGAAGAATGATAACCAAAACGGTTATGTGCATAGGATCAGAGTAGGCGGTAATATTGTAATGGAAGATTTTAATGAATCGCAATCATCTTTTGATTTATACAATGGGGCTGCACCAAACAATAACGCCATACTTGAATTCATCAATCCTGGTAATAATACCTTTACCAATGCTTCAAGTTTAGTTCCTGAATTCTATAGAATCGAGATGAATAAGGGTGCTAGTGTTGCTAATTCTATGCAGATAGATTCTGATTTTGATCTTATGGGTCCAACTTCAGGAGTTGGTGTAGATAAAGCACTGGAAATCATTAATGGAACGCTTATTCTTAATAATGCCAATATCGATGTTGACTTAACAACAGGCGATGATGACTATAATATTTCCGCAACAGGTGGTTTGCAAATATCCCAGGGTACTGCAAATGTTAGCGGTGATGATTCTGGTATTAGACTAGATGGAAGTTTAACCATCGATGGAGGTACTCTCAATATGGATGATGCTGTTGGTAATGGAAATAATTACATAGAGTATTCTGCTTCTGGTAATGCACAACTAAATGTTTCAGGGGGCTTTCTTACAGTAGGTTCACAGATTAGGAGAAATTTAATAACTACTGAAGGTAAATTAAGCTATTCACAAACTGGTGGTACCGTTGTCGTAGGGAAAAATGTTACACCTGAGGCTTCTCGCGGAGTTTTTGAAATCTCTAACTTAGGAAGTAGTTTCACCTACACAGGTGGAACACTTACATTAGTAAGGCAAAATACAGCTTCTCCAAGTGTGGCTGCTTTAAGGATTTTACCAACATCATCTAATGTTACACAACCAATTTATATTGGTAATGGTGATACTCCTACAAACCAATCAAATTTTGGTATCAATGCAAATGTACCATTAGCAGGGATAGTAGTAAACGGAACTAATAACCCTACTGCGGTTATTCAGGTAAATACTTTAGAGCTTGATGGTGACCTAATCATAAATTCGGGCGCTTCATTTGATGCTAATGGAATCGACTTAATACTAAATGCAGACTTGAATAATGATGGTACATTCATTCCGTCTTCAAATAACACTATATTCGGTTCAACAACTACTCAGACTATTGCAGGTTCAGGTACGACTACCTTTTATGACTTTGAAAAGAATGAATTAGGTACACTTGAAATCAATGATAATGACGTGACTGTTAATAATTTATTTTCTTTCACAGATGGACTGATAAACGATAACGGTTTTACCATTGATATAAAGGGAAATGCTGTAATAGATGGAGAGCATAACTCTAATTTAGGATCTGGAAATGGAATACAATTTTCAGGGACTTCACAGCAACAGTTACAACGTTCATCGTCTGGTACATCTTCCTTGGGTATAGTGACTATTGCCAACACTGCAGGAATAGTAATTCCTGAAGGAGGAGGCTATGATTTTGATATAAACGGTGAATTGAAAATGAATGGTGGAGTTTTCAATATTGGAAGTTCATCCGTTACGCTGGGTCAAAATGCCGAAGTTACCACGACAGGTACTTTCTCAGTAACAAATATGGTTAAAACCAATAGCTCATTCTCAGATAATGGTTTGACTAAAATATTTAATGCAGGTTATAACCAAACTTTTACATTTCCAATTGGTGAAGTACTTTATACTCCTGTTATTGCAGATATGAGTGTTGCGGGAGGAACTACTGGTTCTAGCGTAGGAAGTATTTCAGCAAAACCGGCTAATGAATACCATCCAACAATTGATGATGGGAATGATGTGTTGGCAGGTGGAGATATTAATAATGTTCTTCAGTATTATTGGACAATTAAGTCGACAGGCTTAACTGGTTTTAAAGGTGATATTCAATTATTTTATGATCAATCTTTAGTAAGTGTAGCTGATGGAGGTTACTCTGAGGCAGATTACATCGCGGCTCGAATATTGAACTTTAATAATCCGACTAATGACATTAATAAATACTCAAGTGACGATTTAGTAGATGAGGGAGCCAATGAAGTTAACTTCAACAATACTGTCGTTTTTGATGCTGTTAACAGCAATAGTATAGCTGGCGACTATTTCGCAGGCTTAGATTTAGCAATTCCTGACAATGTTGCTACTTATACTTCAACTGGTCTAGGAGGTCTCGTTACTGATGATGCAACTTATGTTGAGTCATTGCCAACACCTGGTACTGCACCAAGCGGAGCCGTATTAGTGGTGTCAAATGGAACAGAGGTTAACTTCAATGTTAATAGTGTTCGATTATACAAAACAATTATTGAGGATGGAGGAGTTTTGAATGTTGATAATACTGATGGTCATAGACTAGGTATTTTAGAGGGTACAGGAACTCTTAAAATTACGAGTAATACTTCTAGTGCTCCTTTACCAGCTGCTGACTATGGTGATTTCTTCTCCTGTTCAGGTGGTGGATTAGAATATGCGGGTACTGGTAGTTATAATGTATTACCAGGTATTTCTTCTTTAAGAAACCTTACTTTAAGTGGATCTGGAGATAGAAATTTCCCGAATAATAATGTTACCGTTTGTGAGGATTTCATTGTTGATGGCCCTGAGACTACGATTTTAGCTAATAAATTTCTCGAGATTCAAGGGGATTTAATTGTAAATGATGGTAATATTTACGTTAGTTCAGGTAACACAACGAGATTAAGAGTTTTTGATAATGTACAATTATTAGGTGGGAGCTTAAACAGTGCATCTGGCACCAATTCCGCCTCTGATTTGAGAGGAAATGTTAATATTAATGGTGGTGTTCTAAATTTAAATGGTACAAGAACTTTTGTTAAAGGAGATTTTAACTTTATATCAGGTAATATATTAAGTGGTAATTCAACTTTAATATTAAATAGTAATACGAGTATTCAAACAATTTCTGGAGAAATAACAGGGTCTAACTCTTTAAATATTCTAACAATTGACAATAGAAATGGAACACAGGATTTTATGTTAGATGGAAATATAGAAATAATTACTCGTCTAGATTTAAATGATGGGAAACTTTTGGTCAATCAACAGGATTCTGTCATTCTTGGTGCGTCAGCCACAGTTTCTCCAGCAGCTGGAAGAAGCAATTCTTACATAACTGGTAAAGTTACCAAAGTAATAAACTCTGCAGGAGGAAACTTTACCTTTCCAATTGGTGATGCCAATTATTGGAGACCTGCGAAAGTTAGAAATGTGTCTACAGGAGGGTTAACCTGGGAAGCGCAGTTCTGGGGACGTGACGTTGTAACAAACACTACATGTTCTAATATGAATCCTACTTCAGGAGATATAGCTACTTTGCAGCAAGGTGAATACTGGATAGTATCTGATGGCGCTGCTGCTCCTTCAGGAGTGACAGCCAATGTAGGCTTAAGCTGGGGTACCGAAACTGATGTTTCTAGCAACTCACTAGATAGACAAGAACTCGAAGTAATGGCATGGAATAGCGGAAGCTCAAGTTGGGACAACTATGGTGGTGGAAGCTTTAGTGGAGGTAATAGTAAAGACCAAGGTTCTTTTGAGTCTACTTCTGCTGTTACCTTTAGTGAGAATATATTTGTAGTGGGCTCTGGTGATGCAGCTAATCCATTACCAGTTGAAATGGTAAGGTTCGATGCTGAATTAAGCAATGGCTATGTGTATTTAGAGTGGGAAACTGCTTCTGAAAAAGATAATGATTTCTTTGAAATACAACGATCATATAATGGAGACGACTATGAGTCGATTGGATTGGTAGAAGGAAATGGTACTACACTGACAAATGTAGTTTATGATTTCACTGACTATTCACCATTAAGTGGTAAATCATACTACAGATTAAAACAAGTAGATTATGATGGTGACTACGAGTATAGTAAAATAGTTACCATTGAAATCAACAAAGTTTCTAGCTTAAATGTGGTTCCTAATCCTACAACTGAGCGACAGATATATTTGAAGCTTGATGGTTTCCATCCAGAGCAAACAATTAGCGTTAACGTTTTCAATTTACAAGGCGCAAGCATGTTTAGAGGACAGTTTAGCCCTGATGAATTATGGAATAGACCACTGCCAGTTAATACTTCTTTAAAATCAGGTATTTATATCGTAGAAGTAGTACAAGGTAATACGCAGAAGCAGGTACGCCTGGCAATTCGTTAAATATAATATCAATTGAAAGTAAGGCCATTCGTTATTTACGAATGGCCTTTTTATTTTTTTTCTGTTCACTCTCTCGTAGTTTTGCAGCATGTTATCGATCAACAATCTTAGTTATTATATAGGCGACAGACCTTTATTTGCAGAAGCTTCCTTACACATTAAACCAAAAGATAAAATAGGCTTAATAGGTTTAAATGGACAGGGTAAATCTACTTTGCTCAAAATAATAAATGGTGATATTACACCAGATAGCGGGGAAGTACAGAAGAGTAAGGACTGTACCATAGGCTTCCTCAATCAGGATCTACTGTCTTATCAGACTGATGAAAGTATTTTGAGCGTAGCAATGACTGCATTTAAAGATGCTTTAAAGCTTCAAAAAAGGATTGATGAGATATTAAAGCAAATGGAAGAGAACTATTCCGATGACTTAGTTGATAAATTAACTAAAGCTCAGGAGCAGTTTGAGATGCTAGAGGGCTACAGCATTCAAGCTAAAGCGGAAGAGATTCTGGAAGGAATAGGCTTCTCTACAGATGACTTACAGAAACCATTGAAGCAATTTTCAGGTGGTTGGAGAATGAGAGTAATGCTCGCTAAGCTTCTTCTTGAAAAACCCTCTTTATTAATGCTTGATGAACCTACCAACCATTTAGACTTACCTTCTATACAATGGATTGAGAATTATTTAAAGACCTATGAGGGTGCATATATAATTGTTTCTCATGATAGAGAGTTTTTGGATAGAACTATAGAGGTAACTGTAGAGGTAGACCAATTTCAGTTAAACTATTATGCGGGATCATATTCTTTCTATCAGGAGGAAAAGTCATTAAGAGCGGAACTTCAACAGAATGCCTTTGAAAACCAACAGCAGAAAATTAAGCAAACTGAGAAATTTATAGAGCGCTTTCGTTCTAAAGCAACTAAGGCTAAACAGGTGCAGTCGAGAGTTAAGGCCCTCAACAAAATGGATAAGGTTGATGCTGTGGTGGATAACAATGCTACCATCAATTTTAGCTTTAAAATCAATAATAAGTCTGGTAGGCATATTGTGAGACTAGATCAACTGTCGAAGGCTTATGGAGACAATCAGATTCTCGAAAATACAACTGCTCATATCGAAAGGGGAGATAAAATTGCTCTGATAGGTGCTAATGGTAAAGGTAAATCTACCTTATTAAGAATTATTGCAGGTGATGAGCATATTGAAGGAAAGCGAGAAGAAGGCTATAATGTTGAATTTGGTTTTTTTGCTCAGCATCAATTGGAGTCTTTAAACATAAATAATGAAATTCTTGATGAGCTCAAGCAGGCGGGTAGTGATAGAACAGAGCAGGAGCTAAGAAATTTATTAGGTAACTTCTTATTTCAGGATGAGGAAGTTTACAAAAAGATAAAAGTATTGTCAGGAGGGGAGAAATCGCGTGTAGCACTTTGCAAAACCATGATTTCCAATGCAAACTTTTTGCTACTTGATGAGCCTACTAACCACCTTGATATGCAGTCTGAAAATATCCTGATACAGGCCTTGCAGCATTATGAAGGTTCATTTATTACTGTTTCGCACAACAGAAACTTCATAAGAGGTGTAGCTAATAAGATTTGGTTTATTGAAGATCACAAGGTTGTTGAGTATCCCGGAGGTTATGATGAGTTTCAATATTGGTATGAACAAAGATTATCTCAACAAAGCACCAATGAAGGAGACAAAGTAAAAAATAAAGACGCAGAAAAAAGCCAGAAGCCTAAGAATGTAAAGCCAAAGGATGATGCAGAGACTAAACAGAAGCAAAAAGAGGTAGATAAGTTGGAAAGCCAAATTGAAAAGCTCGAATTTGAGAAATCAAAGATAGAAGAGGAGATGGCCAAACCTTCTGTTTATGGTAATCCTGACAAGTTATTTGAAGTAAATCAACAATTTGAAAAAGTAAACACTCAAATTACAGAGCTAAATAAAAAATGGGAAGAGCTTGTTATGGAAATGTGAAGTTGTCTAGTCTATTTTTGCCCTAACTAAATAAGAATGAGCCTCTGGCTTTGCAGAGAAAAGCTTTTTTGTTGCAGGCCATACTTTCCCAAAAGTTTCTGAATGTCTATAATTGTTTAAGGCCTCTTCATTGTCCCAATAGCTGTAAGTGCTGTATACATTGGTATGGTTATAATCTTGCAATAGCTCTAGGTGTGTACAGCCAGGTTGCTTTCTAATAGCCTCTTTATATTGGTCAAATATGGCGAGGAACTCTGAAATTTTATCCTCCCGAAAGGTCATTCTGACAATTCTAATAATCATAGTTCATTGTTAATTTGAAACAAAAAAAGGCATCTGATAAAGATACCAGATGCCTTTAAGTTAACATTATTCCTTATTTCTTTCTCTCAATAGCTTTCTCAGCAGCTATAACAATGTGCTGAGCATCTAAGCCATATTTGGTCATTAATTCTGCCGGTTTACCACTTTCTCCAAATTGGTCATCTACTGCTACATATTGTTGAGGAGTAGGTAGGTTTTCAGCTAATACATTGGCAACTGCATCACCTAAACCACCATTTTTCTGGTGTTCTTCAGCTGTAACTACACAACCAGTCTTTTTAGCAGATGCAATAATAGCTTCTGCATCTATCGGCTTTATTGTATGAATATTGATTAATTCAACACTAATTCCTTTTTCTCTTAAGATGGCTTCTGCCTCTACTGCTTCCCAAACCAAATGACCAGTAGCAAAAATAGTTACATCACTACCTTCAATCATTTTTATGGCTTTACCAATCTCAAAAGGTTGATCAGCACTTGTGAAAATTGGAACCTTTGGTCTTCCAAATCTTAAGTAAACTGGTCCATGATGATCTGCAATGGCAATGGTGGCCGCTTTAGTTTGGTTATAGTCGCATGGGTTAATAACCGTCATGTTTGGGAGCATGCGCATCATGCCAATGTCTTCAAGGATTTGGTGAGTAGCACCATCTTCTCCTAAAGTAAGCCCAGCATGTGAAGCACATATTTTAACATTTTTTTCTGAATAGGCTATTGATTGCCTGATTTGGTCATAAACCCTACCAGTAGAGAAATTGGCAAAAGTACCTGTATAAGGTATTTTTCCTCCAATAGTCATACCTGCGGCCAATCCCATCATATTGGCTTCCGCAATTCCTGTTTGATAAAATCTTTCAGGAAACTCCTTTTGGAAGTCTCCCATCTTTAAGGAGCCAGTAAGATCGGCACAAAGGCCAACCACATTTTCGTTCTTTTTAGCTACTTCTAACAAACCATCTCCAAAACCTGATCTGGTATCTTTTTGCTCTGTGTAAGTGTATTTAGTTGCTGCCATTTAGTTTAATAAATTCTAATTGTTTGGGTAGCACCTGAAGTGATGCTAAAAGTTTTTATTTGAGTATACTTACTTCCTAATGCTTTATCCGACCTGTAAACAAGCTTATAATTGCCTGGCTGAATGCCAAAGCTAATCTTACCGCCATCCGGATCAATTCTTTTGATTAAACGCTGTATGCCTTGGTCATCAAGCTGATACAAGCTACCAACGCCTTTACTGCTGTAGGCTATATTCAATCGCCCAGGAGCGGGAATATCAATTTCATTGAGCTTTCCTTGCCTGATTTTCACATCATTTAAGTAGGTTCTTGGTAAGGTCAGTAGCTCAATATCATATGAACCCATCAAATACTTTACAGTTGATTTAACAGGCTGCGTATAAATTATCTCAGGATTATTCGCCTTTCGCACGAGTGCTATCACTGCTTCATCGTACTCAAAACTATTATCCTGATTGATCTTTAATCCACCTTGTGGGCTTTTAATTTTAATTACATTATGAGTACCGCCTTTAAGAAAAATATTTTCTTTTCTCACAGATGGAATCGTATTCACTACTACATCATAGGTAAGTACAGGATCTACCTCAACGGTGTCTGGTCTTCCTTGGCTATCTCTCCAATGAACAAAATCAAATTCTGAAATGCCTGTGAAATTATTGATAAACGAGACATTTACATTCGTTTCATTTGGTCTGCCATTTTCATCAAGCAATTCAACGCTGGCTGTAGTTTTGCTCAATGATTGATCCAGAATGCCATTCAATACTGCTCTAAATGCTTCAATGTCTTTTGCATTGAAATATTTACCCATGCAGTCGAATTGATTGGCAAACTGTTCTTTCATGCCCAAACCAATTACAAAAGGTTTTAGAAAGATGCGTTTCTTTTGCAAGGCTAAGGATACATCGCAAGGATCACCATCGCATGACTCTATTCCATCAGTAATGATGATCATAATGTTTCTGTACTCATCATTCTCGGGGAAGTCATTTGCTGCCCTTTCTAATGAATAAGCAATTGGAGTGGTTCCTTTAGGGTAGATGTACTTTAACCTCTGTATGATGGCATCATGGTTGTTGGCTGAAAACGGTATTTCCAGCTTGGTATCTTTACAATTTTGTTCTTTAGCAGGAGAGAGGTGTCCGTAAGCTCTCAATGCTATTTCTACCTTGTTATTAACCCGTAATGAATCAACCAAGTCAGATAAAATTTCTTTTGCGGCATCTATTCTGAGCTGATTTCCCCAAGGAGCCAGCATGCTACCTGATGCGTCAAAGAGAAAAAGAATTCTTGTCTTCTCTGGTAGACTTTGCTGTACTTCCTGAGCACGCAAATTGCCAGCAATGAAGACAAGAATTACTATTAATATGGTTTTAAAACTTTTCAAAAAGACTTAATAATCGCCAATTGTTTCTTCCAACTGATCTAAAGCATCTGCCAACTGCTCATCGCTTGGTGCAATACCATGCCATTTGTGAGAGCCCATCATGAAGTCAACACCGGCACCCATTTCAGTTTTCATCAAGTTAACAATAGGTTTGCCTTTGCCTGTTAAGCTTTTGGCATGCTCAAGGCATTTAACAATTTCGTCCATGTTGTTGCCATCGCTTTCTATCACATCCCAACCAAAAGCTTGCCACTTAGCTTTAATGTCTTTTAAATCCATTACCTGCTTAGTCGAACCATCAATCTGCTGACCATTTAAGTCGATTGTAGCAATGATATTATCAACGTTATGGTGTGCGGCATACATGGCTGCTTCCCAAACCTGACCTTCTTGCAATTCACCATCACCCAGAAGTGCAAATACCAGGGAATTATCTTTGTTAAGCTTTTTAGTTTGTGCTGCGCCTAATGCCACCGATAAGCCCTGGCCTAATGAGCCGGAAGCTACTCTAATGCCTGGCAAACCTTCTTCAGGCGTAGGATGACCCTGCAGACGAGAATTGATTTTTCTGAAAGTAGCTAATTCGCTTACTTCAAAATATCCGGCATGAGCTAATACGCTGTACCATACAGGAGAAATATGTCCGTTAGATAGGAAGAATAGATCTTCATTTTTACCATCAGGATTGAAGCTTTTATCATGCTTAAGTACATGGAAATATAATGCTACCATAAAATCCGTACAACCTAATGAACCACCTGGGTGGCCTGATTGCACGGCATGCACCATTCTTACAATATCTCTACGTACCTGAGATGCTACTTTTTCTAATTCCTGAATATTTGCCTGACTTGCCATAATTAGTTTAATATTTGAGCAGTATGTTCTTTTGTTTTTACTTTTTTAATGATGTCCTCAATCTTGCCTTCTTCATCTATCACAAAAGTAGTTCTAAATGTTCCCATATATGTTCTACCATACATTTTTTTCTCACCCCATGTGCCATATAAGTTGTGAACTGTATGATCGGTATCAGCAATAAGAGGGAAAGGCAATGATTGCTTTTCTATGAATTTTTTGTGCGATTTTTCACTGTCCTGACTTACTCCAATAACTGCATAACCTTTGTCAAGTAAGTCTTGATAATTGTCTCTTAAGTTACATGCTTGAGCTGTACAGCCAGGTGTACTATCTTTAGGATAGAAGTATAGTACTACCTTTTTACCTTTAAAATCAGCAAGTGAGATGTCGTTTCCATCCTGATCTTTTGCGGTGAAATCTGGTGCTTTATCGCCTATATTTAGTTCCATTTTGTAAATTTTATAAGGTTATAAATTGAATTTGATACTGTTGGTATTTCCAGCCTGATCTTCTACAATTAATTCAAATTCTCCTTTTTTGTTTTGTTCATTATTGAGCCATTCTACCCAGACTAAGTTCTGCTTAGGCTCGTATTTTAATAATATCCACTCACCATTTAAATAGGCATTGTAGGTTTTTATTCCTGATAAATCATCGTCAATTTTGAAATACAGGGTTTGGTTAATTCTGTTAATTGATGGTGGAATTGTATCAGTTAATAAAGTATAATCTCCTAAATCTCGAGTCCTGAATTCAATAGTACCATCACTTTGCCATTCACCACCCTCATAAGCGAAATCACCTTCACCACTCGTTGCATATACAGCAGTTCTATCTTTATTTGGATACACCAATTGAGGATTAAGGCTAATATCTATGCTGTTCTTCAATGGATATATTTGAGGCTGCAATGAGAATATTTCTAGCGAATCGGTACTTTCAAACTGATAATCGGTACTGACAAATATGGTGTCAAAAAGACTGTATGAATGAAAGTCTACGGTGAAGTTTTCAGCAGTTAGGCTAGTATTTTTTCCGGGAAGAATCATCTTTTCATTCACCTCAACACCCGGCCCACAGCTTAAAGCTGACTCAGGCATGCCTTTATTGGTATTCCATAAATAAACGGCTGTTTTTTGTAAATAATAGCTAGGCTGCAGGCCTACAATGCCATCAGCTAATCTTACCGATAATTCAGTATTATTCTTTTCAATGCAGTCAGAAAGGGCATAAAACTTAATGATGCCATTTTCAATTTCATAATCTATTTCATCCAGCTCAAAAGCTGTGTTTTTGTATAAAACCGTATCTGCTTCTTTGCCTTTTATCAATAATCTAAGCGTACTCTGATTTTCATAAGGGTCATACATGTTAATTTCCACATGGTAAATGCTATCTTTTTCAATAGTTAGCCAACCCCTGTTTACAACATTCTTATAGTAGTCCAATGCATTCCCATTATCAATGTATAAGTTATGATATCGGCTGCCTTGGGTTATTTTCACATCATACGGATAATGCACCAAAATATGTCTTTGCAGCGAAAAAGACATGCTATCGATACTTTGTAGAAAGTATAAACTATCATTCACTTTCATTTCAATAATACTCACACCATTTTTATTGGCTGCACCATTCAGCTTATCATGAGCCAATAATTCAAGTCCTATTTCACCTGAAGCATGAATAGTATCTTTTGCCTGATAATTAAAACCGGACCTAATCAAGTCTACATTTGTTCTTTTATATTGGTCATTGATCCTTGAAGCTTCATTTCTTGGTCTGATGGCTAAATCCTGAACGATGGGAGGAATATCATCTTTGACTTCCATAAAACCGTAGTGTAGCGGATTAAGCACCTTCTGCTCAGGATCTCTAATTTCAAAATGCAAATGTGGACCTGTTGATCCGCCCGTATTACCTGATTTGGCAATTTCTTCTCCCTGCTTAAAGTAGAATTGATCTTTTTCGGGGAATAACTCTATTTCGAAAGTCTTTTGCTCGTATTGTGCTTCTTTTACCCATTGCTCAATTTCAGGGGCAAACTCTCTCAGGTGCGCATAAACTGAAGTATTTCCATCAGGATGCAGCATGTAAAGAGCATTGCCATAGCCACCAGTGGAAACTTTAATTCTGGTAATATAGCCTGACTTAGTAGCTAATATTGGTAGGCCTTCTTGTCCGCCAGTTTTGATATCAATGCCAGCGTGAAAGTGAGAGGAGCGAAGTTCGCCCATTGTGCCGGCCAGGAAATTCTTTTTGTCCGGATTAACCGGGAAAAGGTAGGTTTCAACGGTTTGAGCAACCGTCTGTTGAATGCATAGTGATAATATAAAAAGTGCTAAGAATTTATTTAACCTCAAAATCAAGTAGTTTTTCTTGTTCTAAAAATGCTTCCAGCTTGTCTCCAATTTTTACAGGCCCAACTCCTTTGGGAGTACCTGTATAAATAATGTCTCCGGTTTTAAGGGTGAAAAATTTAGAGAGGTAAGCCACAATGTAATCAAACGAAAAAAGCATGAAGGAAGTATTACCATTTTGCTTCTCCTCACCATTCACTTTTAAGCTAAAATTAAGATTGTTGAGGTCAGCAATATCTTGCTTTTCTTTCCACTCTGAAATAGGGGCAGATCCATTGAAGCCTTTGGCGATGGCCCATGGTAAACCTTTTTCTTTGGCTTTTGATTGCAAATCACGAGCGGTGAAATCGATACCTAAACCGACTTTGTCGTAATATTTGTGTGCATGTTCCTCTTCAATATGCTTTCCCTCTCTGCAAATCCTAATAATAACTTCCAGCTCATGGTGGATGTCATTGCTAAAGTCAGGGTAGTAAAAAGGGTCGTTGTTTTTGAGCAGGGCCGTATCAGGCTTAGTGAAGATTACAGGCTCCTCAGAACGCTCGTTGTGGAGTTCTTTAATGTGGTCTGCGTAGTTTCTTCCTATTGCTAAAATCTTCATGCTGAAAACTTTTACGCAAAAATAGCCTTTCTTTTTACACTAGAAACCCATTTGTAGTAAATTGATAAATAAACATTGAATACTTCATTTTTTGGCAATAGATAAGTGTTCTTTAATTGGTATTAAATACTCTATTTATCTTATGCTTCGCTTTCAATTAAGATTAATAAAATATACTTTAGGAGTAAATAATTGACATGAAATTTTCAACCAATAAATTCCTTTACAAGTATCTGGGATTAATAGTTATTTTAATTCTCGTAATTGGTGTAGGTTCAATATTTACTGTTCAATGGTTTATATATGATGGTACAATTAATCCTGATTACTTTAACCATATTAGCAATATATATACTCCAATAGGTATTGTGCTATCAGCTGCTACGATCATTTTACTTTATGTTAATTTTAGACAACAACAAGAAGAATTTTCGCGCATTAATGATCTAAACCTTCTTTTATACGAAAAACAAAAAATAGATAAGTTAAATCAGAAATATGATTCGTTGCTAGATAATAGGTATTCATCTAATTTAGAAGAATGTTTTATTTTATTGGGAGCACTTTATGATGATTTATATTCCCAAAACGAAAATGAGGAGGTGTCACATTTTAACTTTTTTGATGCATTAATTGAAGGCTATAATATCTATAAAATATTGATCGCTTTACAATACTTGAATGATATTAAAGATAATATCAATGCAACGAGTCTGATATTTATTAACTCAGAAACTATTTATTCCTTCTATTCAAGTTTAAATAAACATGCAATATTTTTTATCAACATGGTTTTTAAGTTTAATGATTATGAAGTCCAAAGGAAATATTGTTATAACTATGGAGAGAAAATTAAGAATATACAATTAAAGTCTCAGATTTCTGAATTATTAAGTTTGATAAACTTATTAGGATCAGACGAGTATCTAAGAAGTATTATTGCCAAATTTACTGTTGAAGACAAAAGGCTAATAATGCCGTGAAATTTTCAGTATTAGCTGTAAATTGTTAAACAAATAATACATATTTGGTTGTTTACTTTTAAACACAATTTACTATGAACAGACTTATTCAATTTTTTATACTTACCATCATTTTCGTTGGGTGCAGTAAAGCCCCACTCACTAACAGAAAGCAACTCGATTTAATCGGTGATAACCAATTAATGGCTTCCAGCTTTGATTCGTACGATCAGGTACTGAAAGAAAATAAACTTTCTAATGATCAGGAGAAGGTGCAAATGATTAAAAGAGTAGGGAACAACATTAAAAACTCTGTAGAGAAATACCTTGATCAGAAAGGGCGATCCGACCTAACCGAAGGCTTTAAGTGGGAATTTAATCTCATTGTAGATGATATAGTAAATGCCTGGTGCATGCCTGGAGGCAAAGTAGCCTTTTACACAGGTATTCTGCCTATTTGTAAAAATGAAGCAGGTGTAGCGGTTGTAATGGGGCATGAAGTAGCGCATGCTGTGGCTAACCACGGTGGTGAACGCATGAGTCAGGCCCTGGTACAGCAATTAGGTGGTGTTGCTTTAGGCGTGGCACTACAGCAACAACCTGAGCAAACGCAAGCCTTGGCAATGGCTGCTTATACTGGTGGCAGTACATTGGGAATTTTAAAGTTTAGCAGAGTACAGGAATCAGAAGCAGATAGATTAGGACTTACCTTTATGGCGATGGCAGGTTACAATCCTGAAACTGCTCCGGATTTCTGGCAGCGTATGAAAGCCAAAGGTGGAGGCGCTCCTCCTGAGTTTTTGTCAACTCACCCAGATTATGACACCAGAATATCAAACCTAAATAAATGGATGAGTGAGGCGAAGCAATATTACAGTAGTAGCAACAAAGCCCAGAATAGTGAAATAGGTGAGGTAACTGAAAAATCTGATTTGAATGTGAACAGCAAACCTAAAAATGTTATTCAGTTAAAAGTTAAAGACAACTAGTCAATTAACAATTGGTAATTGGCAATGAACAATTGATGAATTAATTTTTAAGCGTTTTTGTAGTTAGACTCTTGATTATCAACGAAGAACTAAACTCTAGCTGCAGGCTCAATATTGTCTTTTTATGTCAACTTGATAGGGAACTTCGGTTCCCTTTTTTATGGCTGTATAAACCTGTTCAAAGCTGCTGATTACATCTTCAAAGCTTGTTAAACCAGAAATATGAGGTGTTATTGTAATGGCTTTATTATTCCACAATTCAGAGTCCTCTGGCAGTGGTTCTTTTCTGAAAACATCAAGAATAGCCTTTTTAACTTGTCCTTTTTCGATGGCGTGCAGTAGATCAACTTCGTTAAGTGTTGCACCACGACCAACATTTATAAAAATCAAATCCTTTTTATTGTTGAAAATGGATGCATCAATTAAGTCTTTTGTTGCAGCTGTTAAGGGAAGTGTATTGATAAAAATAGCTTGGTCTAATTTGAGGCGCTTTAACTGTTCAATGGTAATGCATGCTGAAAAACCATCGATCAAATTAGCTCGAGTATTTATGCCAACAACTTTATTGGCCAAAGGCTTAAATATTTTCGCAATAGCACTACCAATATTGCCAGTTCCTAGTATGTAGATGTCTCGCTCAAATAATGCATCAGTTTCTGTCTGAATCCATTCTCTGTTATGCTGTAACTGCTGAAAATAGTTGATCTTTTGTAGTGAGGTTAGCACATGGGCGAGACAATATTCAGCCATTCGCTTACCCATCTCACCTTCAGTTTTTGTGAAGAGCAAGTCTGCTGAAAAGTTGTGCCTTAAAAAAGCATCGATTCCTGCACCAAAGCTGTGCACCCATTTCAAGTGACTTAAATCTGTTTTGTGTAAAAAGTTAAAACCAGCTAAGGCATTAACCTCGGACAATATACTTAAGGCTTCTTCTTCAGATTGAGCATATGTGCATTTTAGTTCAGGATGATGCTGTCTCACATATTGCTCGAATGTCTCTCCATGTCTGGCAGAGGTGAGGATATGATATGTGTCAGGCTGAGCCATTATGCTTTGGTTACTAAATTCCTGAAGCTTGATGGAGGCACCAATTCAAATTTAAGTTTATCACCAGTGATAGGGTGTAATATCTCTAATAGATGCGCATGAATTGCCACACGTGCTAAAGGATTCTTTCTGGCGCCATATTTTTTGTCTCCTGTTACAGGATGCCCAATATTGGCTAATTGAACTCTAATCTGGTTTTTAAATCCGCTTTCAGTATTGAGTTCCAGCATGCTATAAGCTTTGTTCTGCTTTAGTACTTTGTAATTTGTTACGGCTAATGTTGAGCCTTCAGCTGTTTTGCCTACAAATACTCGATTATTCTTATTTGCAGTGAGGTAGTTTTTGAGCGTACCACTTTCTTGTTTTACCACTCCCTCCGTAACTGCAACATATCTACGATCTACCACAAAATTATTCCAGTCGTTTTGTAAAGTAGATTGCACTTCAGGCGATTTGGCAAATACCAATATGCCGGACATTTCCCTTTCCAGCCTGTGTACTATAAATACTTTTTGGTTAGGATTGGTGGCAGCCATGTGTTCTTTCAGAATCTGGATGGCTGTTTTGCTCTTTTCTTTCGCTGAAGCAACTGAAAG
This sequence comes from Marivirga atlantica, assembly GCF_016734805.1. Lineage (GTDB taxonomy): Bacteria > Bacteroidota > Bacteroidia > Cytophagales > Cyclobacteriaceae > Marivirga > Marivirga atlantica. The sequence goes on along the minus strand of NZ_JAERQG010000003.1, from coordinate 470,984 downwards.
GAGTCCTGCTTCTTTCTCAATTACAATAAGGTGAGCATCTTCATAGATGACATTAAGCTTTTTAAGCTTCAGTTTTTTACCTGGCTTGGCCCAGTTGATACTCAATTTATCACCCTTTTTTAAGGGATGGTTGAATTGTGTAGTAAGCTCACCATTAACCCTGATTTGCCCTCCAGAAAGCACAGATTTTAGTACAGGCCTTTTCTTACTTTTAAATGTATCAAGTAAGTATTTAAGTAATTCATGGTCAGCTTCAACCGTGTATTCTTTTATGTCTTGATTGATTGGTGATTGTTTCTTTTTCTGCATAAGTATTTTCTTACTACAAAGATAGAAATAAGTAAGAGGATGTAATTGTTCTTTTTATAAACAAAAAAAGAGTGAAGCAAGCTCCACTCTTTTAAATAATTGTAAGGCTACTTTAGTTTATACCATTAAATAGTCTGTCCCATCTAACCTTATCTAAACTAAATAATGACTTATTAGGGTCTAGGCTCATCCAGATGAATAGTGCTTTACCCACTACATGATCTTCAGGTACAAATCCCCAATAGCGGCTATCCCATGAGTTGTGACGGTTATCACCCATCATGAAGTAGTAATTCTGTTTGAAGGTGTATTCACTTACTTCTTCGCCATTGATATATAATCTGTCATCACTGATTTTAACATCTTCCAAATGCTCGTAATATCTTAATACATCGCCATACATCAGCATGTTTTCATGATTCACTTGTATGGTTTGACCTTCGGTAGGTACTACAATGGGTCCGTAGAAATCTTTATTCCAGCTTGTTTCTGGTGTTTTAGGGAAAGTAGATGGCTCTGAATCAGTTGAGTCCAGGCTAACAATTTCACCGTTTCGGAGAGTAGGAGAGAAGATGATATCCTCTACAAAAGATAGCGATCTCATTTTTTCTACATCTTTTGGCTTGGCATGAACAGTATACCCCTGGCCACCTACATAATTTTTATCCCAGATGTTATAATCTTCAAAAACTCTGTCCCTTATGGTTTGAGTAGTTTTAATAAAATAGCTAAACTGAATATCTTCAGGTACATAGGCTTTTTCATCATTTATGTAGAGTTCAGCATTTTTTACCTGTAGTTTATCGCCAGGAATGGCAACACATCGTTTGATATAATATTCTCTTAAATCCAGAGGATATTGTAACTCTTCAGGGTAATTAAATACTACTGCATCATTTCTTTTTACCTCACTAAAACCTGGTATTCTGTACTGTGGCAGTTGAATCCAATCAAGATAGGAAGGCACGTTCTCTGTAAAATAGAATCTCCTGTGCGTTAAAGGAAGTTGCAATGGCGTAATTGGTGTTCTTGGACCGTAATGAAGTTTACTTACAAAAAGGTAGTCTCCTACCAATAAAGTGCCCTCCATTGAAGGGGTAGGAATAACGAAGGCTTCAACTGTTGCCCAACGGATGATAGTAGCTGCTACTATTGCAAAAAGTAGGGCTTCACCCCATGATTCCTTTTTCTTTTCTTTCTTCTTTTTCTTGTTAAAAAACGGTAATCGCATGCTCGTTTATATTTTGCTTAAACTGACTATAGTTTAAGAAAGTCATCAATTTTTTTAATTCCTTTTTGTTGAGGTAACCACTCGGCAACTAATACTGCACCTTCCACAAAACCATCTCTGCTGAATGCCTCATGTTCAATGCTGATCATGTCTACATCAGACTTATAAGTAATCTTGTGCGTACCAGGTACTTCACCAATTCTTTCAGCAAAAATGGGAAGTTCATTTTCCTTTTCTGATTTGCCCAGCTTCCACTCAGTCACTTTGTCAAATCCTTCAATAATACCTTCGGCAAGTGTTATAGCAGTGCCTGAAGGAGCATCTTTTTTTTCAGTATGATGTACTTCAGTGATAGCAGGTTTGTATTTTTCCTGCCTGTTCATTAACGCTGCTAGTTGCTCATTGAGCTTAAAGAATAAGTTTACACCCAGACTGAAATTTGATGCATAAAGAAAAGTACCATCATTTTCTTTACAGATTTTCTCAATTTCAGGCATTTTATCCAGCCAACCTGTAGTTCCGGATAAGACAGGTATTTTATTTTCAAGACAAAATTTTATGTTTTCGAAAGCAGCATCAGGATGAGTAAATTCAATAGCTACATCTGCTTGTTCAGCTATTGTTGGCATTAAAGGATCGTTAAGATCAACAGTTGCGGCTATGGTATGGTCACGCTGAATAGCATATTGTTCAATAGCTTTTCCCATTTTACCATGACCAATTAAAAGTATTCTCATCTGTTAATATGTATTTTTTCCTTTTACTCTAAAATTTAACATCAGGCCAGCCTGCATATTCTGATAAGGATTTGACTGGAAACTTGACTCAACGCGCATGCTTAAGTTTTCATTGATGTTGAATTCTCTTAAGTGTGCATCTACCGTAGCATCTACTATGTTTAATACATAAAACACACCGGCCAAAATAATCCAGTAATCTCTATCTCTTTTGTAAGCATCAACCCTTCTATTTACTGCATCTTCAGTAAATCCCCTTTGGGTATAAATGTCAAAGTCATCATTGTTATTAGGATTTCCATCTCTTATGTTAAAGAGCACATTCCTAAACGTCATATACCTTTGATGGTTAGTCTTTATTTGATAAGCGGTAAATGCTCCTAAAGCATAAACCAACGGTATCTTCCAATATTTCTCATTGTAAAACTGGCCTAAGCCTGGTACGATGGCTGAATATAGTGCTGCCAGTCGGGGTGAGTGGGTAGTGTCTTCTACATTAAAAGACTCAATATCAGCCGATTTACCAAAGAGTTTTACATCACCAGATTCGGTTACAGCTAAAGTATCGGAATCTTGAGCCTGAACAGAAATGGTCAGACTCATTAAAAGTAAAATAAAGGCAGTTCTAAATAAATGCATGTTTAAAGCTCAACGTCCAAAATATCTAAAATACGATTGAGATCGTCTTTAGATAGGAAAGGGATTTTAATCTCTCCTTTGTTCTTGTCGTCAATTTTTAAGCCAATTTTTGTTCCGAAGTGAGAAGAAAGTTTGTTTTGCACACTTTTAACTTCATGTGGCAACTCTTTGGATTCTTTCTTTTCTTTAGTTTCTGATTTTCCACTAACTAAATCACGCACAAGTGCCTCTACTTTCCTTACTGATAAATCATCAGCAACGGTTTTTTTGTAGACACTCAATTGTTTATCAATATCATCGATATTAATAATGGCACGGGCATGTCCCATGCTTATTTTCTTCTCTTTAAGACCCAACTGAATATCCGGTGGAAGTTTTAATAGACGAAGGTAGTTGTTAACAGTAGTTCTGTTTTTTCCTACACGATCACCTAATTGTTCTTGCTTAAGGTCACACTCAGTAAGTAAACGCTGATAGCTTAGCGCAATCTCTATTGCATTCAGGTTTTCACGCTGAATATTTTCAATCAATGCCATTTCAAGCATTTGCTGATCATCAGCAGTTCGGATGTAAGCAGGAATTGCCTTTAAACCAGCTAATTTAGAAGCCTGAGTTCTTCTTTCACCAGATATTAACTGGTAGCTGTCATCAGATAGCTTTCTAACAGTAATAGGTTGGATAATGCCTTGAATTCTGATTGACTCGGCAAGCTCTTCAAGTGCTTCTTTGTCAAAGTGAGTTCTTGGCTGAAACGGATTGACCTCAATCTGTTCAACAGGAATTTCATTGATGCTAGCTTTATCTCCGCTAGCTGGTACTAACTCTTCATTCTGCTCTTTCTTATTAGATGTTTCTGAATCTTGTAAAAGAGCCCCTAATCCTCTGCCTAATGCTTTTCTAGACTTCTTTGCCGCCATCTGCTATTTTCCTAATCCGTTATTATTTATTATTTCTTTCGCCAAGTTTAAGTAACTAATGGCCCCTTTGCTTTCCGCATCGTGCACAATGGCAGGTAGGCCAAAACTTGGTGACTCACTTAACTTGATGTTTCTTGGTATTAAAGTGCTAAATACCATTTTATTAAAATGTTGCTTTACCTCATCCACCACTTGGTTTGAAAGGTTGAGTCTAACATCATACATGGTTAATAAAATTCCTTCAATTTCCAGTTTAGTATTCAAACGTGTCTGGATAATCTTAATAGTGTTAAGCAATTTGCCTAAACCTTCTAATGCGAAATATTCACACTGAACAGGGATGATTACTGAGTCAGCCGCGGTAAGCGCATTAATAGTTATTAAACCTAATGAAGGGGAACAATCAATGATGATGAAGTCGTATTTTTTGCGCACTTTTTTCAAAGCAGTACGCATGCGAGATTCTCTGTCATCAATGTTGACCATTTCTACTTCAGCACCTACCAGGTTAATATGAGAGGGAAGAATATGAAGATAATCCAGCTCTGTTTCAATGATGATGTCTTGCGCATCAACCTCGTCAACCATGCATTCGTAAATGCTGCTCTCAATTTCTTTTGGATTAAAACCAATACCAGAGGTAGAGTTAGCCTGTGGATCGGCATCAACAATGAGCGTTTTGTATTCCAAAGCAGCTAAACTTGCTGCAAGGTTTATTGCTGATGTTGTTTTACCTACGCCACCTTTTTGGTTAGCAATTGCTATTACTTTGCCCATGCTATAATGATTTTTTTACCTCAAAAATATTTTTAACCCTAAAATTCGCCTATGCTAAAATATAAAATAGCATAACTAAATGAACCGTAGCCCAATTGGGTTTTCAGATTTTTAGCGAACCACAAAGATAGAATTTTTAATGAGAAATTGAATGACAATTTCCTGAGGTTTTGTAAGGTTTACATAAAATCAACATCAGCATTCAGCGGATATTTCATTAAGTATTGTAAGGCTTCATCTATGGTGGTTCCCTCAAATAAAACTCTATGTAGTGCTTCTGTAATAGGAGCACGGATTTTAAAACTTTCTGCAATTTTGGAAGCTATCCTCACGGTATTGATACCTTCAGCCACCTCTTTCATATCGGCTAAAATATCTTCTAACTTTTCTCCTTCAGCTAATCTGCGGCCTACGGTGTAGTTTCTACTAAGAGTAGAGTGGGAGGTAGCCACTAAATCACCAATACCTGCTAAGCCAATGAAAGACTGTGTTTTGCCACCCATTGCTCTTCCCAGGAAAATAATTTCAGCAATGCCTCGGCTTATTAATAAAGAGCGGGCATTTTCGCCTAGTTTAAGCCCACCAAGTGCACCTGATGCAATAGCGATAATATTTTTTAATACACCACAAAGTTCAACGCCTATTAAATCTTTATTGCCATATACCTGAAAGCGATCGCTTCTTAACAGCTGCTGACCAATCTGAATGACTTCATCAAAATGACTGGCAATAACTGTTGCTGCAGGTAGCTTTTGACTAATTTCTCTTGCAAGATTTGGCCCTGCCAAACAGCCTACTCTTACTACCACACTTTCATCCCTAATAACCTCACTCATGGTACGGATATGCTTTCTTTCGAGTACTTCATAATCTGAAAGGCTCTTTCCTTCACCCAGACTTAATTCAAGTCCTTTAGTACCATGAATTAAGATATGATAAGGATGTAAATAGGGTGAAAGCGTCTGTATCATCTCTCTAAAATTAGAGGAGGGGACTACAGGGAAAATTATATCACATTGCTCAGCCAATAACTTCATATCATTAATGGCTTCAATCTGGTCATCTATTTCAAAACCATCGTATACCTTCTGCTTATTTATTTCATCAACTACCTGAGGATTTCTGGCGTATAATAACACACGATTATTTTCAGCGAGTAAATTGGCTACAGAAAGCCCAAAACTACCCGCGCCAATTACACCGATAGGTTTCTTAAATGTACTTTTCGAGGCCATATCCATCTAGTCTGTTTCTGTAAAAATACAATAGGTTAATATCCATCGTGGTAATGTTGCCATCATCAGTTTTAATGAGCGGACGTTTAGCATGATACATTCCTAAATTATGCAGGCCATGTTCTATAACACTGTCCAGATCTTCGAGCATGTGGTTGGCAACAGTCATTTTTTCTTGCTCTACCCGCTCAAATATTTTTTCTCTGATTAGCTTACAGGTGTTTTTAAATTCAGGAAATTGAATAATTAAATCTTCATCTGGTAACCTTAACAGCGAGAAGAAATCTAATCTTTTATTGCGCTTTGCCAGAATTTCAAAAGCACAAAAAGCCACTAAATGGCTTGAAAAGACCCGGGCAATTTTGCTGTACTGTTGAGTGATTTTCCCGGCAAGCATGCGAGTATATTCTTCTTCACGCTGTTTGTTAATGGTTACTTTATTCTGCGAAATAAAGTAATCTTTGATGTCAATTCTCCTGTTTTTAGGATCCAGGCTGTAACCATCATCATCAACAGGGTTGCCCATAACATCCATTGGTTCACCTATGGAAACGGATATATCGGAACCCTTTGTAAAGAACTTAAATAAGAAGGTTAAGATTTTATAGGAGGAAGAGAATTCGTCATTTTCTACATAATATCTTTCCTGACCTTTTCTTTCTAAATATTGCCTGATGAGGCTGGGAGCTTCCAGCACAAAGTGGTAATTAAGGCTAACAGGAACAATGAAAATCTTTTCGGCTTTATCGCCATCTTCCTGAATGTTAATGCGCTGAGCTTCAACAGCAGTTCCTAAAAGGCCAAGCTTTAAATCTTTTTCTAATTTACCACTTCTGGAACGAGTACCACCCGGGAAAAATAAGCTTTGGCAACCTTTTTTAAGGGCTAATGCTGAATAGGCCTTTAGTGTTTCAAGGTAAATTACATTCTTCTTTCTTCTGTCGACCTTATAGGCACCGAGGCTATTCATAAAATAAGCTATAAGGCTTATGTTAAAAAGGTTGAGCCCCGCACCGTAAATAACAGGTGGTAAGCCAAGGGTGTAAATAACCCAACCAATCAGAATAGAATCAAGGTTGCTGGAATGGGTAGGCACTATTACGATAGTTCCTTTTTTAGCCATTGCTCTTAATTTTTCTACTTCTCCATTAATATGGATTTTATCATTCAGCGTAAGTTCATTTCTCCAGAAGGCCCCAAATTTCTTAAGCCGGGCTGCGTTGAGCAATCGACTAAATCCGAAAGTGGCTACTGCTCGTGCAAAACGATATGAGCTAGGATTAAAATTGCCTGCTACCTCAGTAGCATAGCGCAATACAATACGTTCCAGTAATTCATCAACTTCTTCCTGATCCTTATTTCTTTTCTGACTTAAGTCAACCAGTTGAGCTTTCACTTTGCTCCAAAAGGAATAATCATCATCAGGATCAACCTTCCAAGGGTTTTCCTTAATTCTGGCTTTTTCTTTGTATAAAGTAGTTTCCAACTCTTCAATAAGAGCGGTTTTGTTACGAGTTAATTCCTTTATTCTACTAATAGCAGCTTCACTTACTTCCTGAATAAATTCTTTCCTATTTCTGCTAATTTGAACTACTGGCCAATCCTCTGATCCTGGAAGAATCGGGTCGTATTTTCTTTTACTTTGATAAGACTTAAGCTGCATTATTTAAATTTTAAGATAACGCCTGTTTTAGGTCAACGATAAGATCTTCAATATCTTCAACGCCTACACTGAGTCTAATGAGTGAATCTGATAGTCCAACTTTTTCTCTTTCTGCTTTGGGTATGCTGGCATGTGTCATACTTGCAGGATGCCCACATAAAGATTCTACTCCACCAAGTGATTCAGCTAAAGTAAACAATTTAAACTTCTTCAATACTTTTATAGCGGCCTCCTTGGTATCTTCCTTTAATGAAAAGGAAATCATTCCACCAAAACCATGCATTTGTCTGGAAGCTATGTCATGATTTTTATGGTTTTTAAAACCTGGCCATAACACCTTGTCAACAGCATCGCAACTTTGCAGAAAATTAGCTACACTAGCACCATTTTCACAATGTCTTTGCATACGTAGGTGCAAGGTTTTTACACCTCTTAAAACAAGAAAGCAATCTTGAGGGCCCGGAATGGCACCACTTGCTTTCTGTATAAAACCTAGCTGTTCAGCTATCTCTTCTGAATTGGTTACTAAAGCTCCCATAACTACATCGGAATGACCAGCAATGTATTTAGTAACGCTGTGCATGACGATGTCTGCTCCTAAATCAAGCGGATTCTGCAGATAAGGTGTGGAAAACGTATTATCAACGCACAAGGTGATATGATGGGCTTTGGCAATTTTGGCAGCTCCCTCAATATCAATTATAGTCATCATTGGGTTGGTAGGCGTTTCAACCCAAATAAGCTTTGTGTTTTTGGTGATACAGGCTTCAATATTTTCAACTTCACTCATGTCGATGAACTTGAACTTGATCCCGTACTTCTCGAATATCTTTGTAAATATTCTGTAAGAACCACCATACAAATCACTAGTGCTGATAACTTCATCACCAGGATTTAGCATCTTGATGACTGCATCGATAGCACCTAATCCTGAGCCATAACAAAATCCATATTTACCGTTTTCCAGAGCAGCCATACTCTCTTCTAATGCTGTTCTTGTCGGGTTTTGTGAACGACTATATTCATAACCTTTATGTTCACCAGGAGCAGACTGGGCATATGTAGTAGTCTGATATATGGGCGTCATGATAGCTCCTGTAGCAGGATCAGGTGTTACCCCTGCATGAATAGCTTTGGTGCCGAAACGGTAATTTTTATTATCGCTCATAAATTCTATCGACTTATTAAATTAAGAACTTTCTGACTGTTCGTTTTTGAAATATGTCTTAATCTTATTTTCAATGCTACTGGAGTCTTCATATTCCGGAGATAATGATGGTTTTCCAGGGAAGTTCTCCATATGCAATGTTTGAGTAGGAAAGGCAAATTGTACCCCTAATGTTTTGGCTAATTTCATAATTTCTACCAAAAGTTCTTCTTTATGCATTAACTCCTCTTGCCAGGTAGGTACTTCCAAAAACACATAGAACATCACATCCAGTGAGTAAGCAGACATATTATTGAAGTAGATATTATAAAAGTCTTTTCTGGTTTTAGGATGGTCTTCAACAATCTGGCGTAAGCCTTTCACAAACGCCTGCATTACATGAACAGGGGTGTCATAAGTCACTGTAATGGTAGTATAAAATCTTCTATAATGGCGAAGGCCATGATTATCTATAGCCTGATCAGTAAGGAAACCATTTGGTACAGTGATGACAGAATCTCTAAAAGTTCTTATTCGGGTTGATCTAAAACCAACTTCTTCAACTGTTCCATCAATGTCACCAGCCGTAATCCAGTCGCCAATCTGAAAAGGCTTGTCGAAGAAAATCATCAGGGATCCGAAAAAGTTTTTAATAGTTTCCTGAGCAGCTAGTGCTACTGCCAAACCACCGATGGAAATACCTGCTAAAAGGGCCGTGATATCAAATCGAAGTTTACTTAGTATAAACAGAAAGCCTACGACCACTACAAATATTTTTAACACTCTTTTAAGTACTGGCACAATTTGATCATCCATTGTGCTTTCCGTTTTTTCTGCCATCTTCAGCAGGTACTCACCTAATATATCCACCAGTTTGTATGCCATGATGGTAGCAAAGAATGGAAGGAGTGCATTTAATAGTAATACCAGGTAATGATTAACCGTAATAGGAAGTTGCAATACTGGTACAAAAATTATTAGTAGACCTACGATGACTATTAAACTAAAAGGTCTTGCCACAGGAAGTACGTAATCATGAGCCACATTTTCGTAGCCTTTCTTTCTGTTGATTAGTTTGAATATTAAAACATCGAAGAACCAGGTAAGTAGCTTGTGTATAATTACGCAAAGTACAATCAGAATAAGGATGCTAATATGCTGCCATGCGTGTAGACCAATTATTTTTTGGTTACCAAGTTTAGGCAGAATGTTCATTAGTTTATCAGTTCCAAAAGGATAAACAATCTCATGAAGCAGTGGTATTTGTTTAATCGTTTTCTCACTGAAATACCATTTGTTATCATACTTTTCAAGATAGATTTCTGGAAATTCAATTTCTGAAAGGTAGTAACGCTGTTTACTTTTTGTAGAGTCAACATAATTACTGTTTTCAGGAACTTCATCAAGATCAATTAGTACTCCAGAGCCATCTAATATTTGCTTGAGCTGAATAATCCTTTCCTCTCTATCAATATTTTTTATTGATGGAGCCAGCGTTTTAGCTGCAGCTGCAGGATGAAAGTTGTCTTCCTGTAGATTACCGAGGAAGGTTTTTAAGGTGCTTTTAGGGTTGTTAAGATTTACTGATACCTCCGATGAGTTAACTGTATCCTGACCTATTAATAGCTGAGCGAAAAGGCATATTACAGCTGTTAATACAAGTTTTCGCATATTAAAATTTAAGTTTTAGTATTTCAAAGTTGTTGTCAATGCACTTATAAATATGAATGGTATTTTCTTTAGAATAGTAGATAACAGCCACTTCATGATCGCTTTCAATAGGTTGCTGATTAATAAGTGTACCATCCATAGTGTAGAAATAGGTGAACTGCTGTGCAAGGTCAGTAATCACTATAATTTCTTTCTCTGTTGAGAACTGATAATACTGAATGGCCATTTCCTGCTGGCTCAAATAATCTTTGTCAAATAGTAGTTCACCATGATAATCCAAAATGCTTACTCGGTTTAAATCTTGTCTGGCGATGATGTAATTTCGCTCTGTAGCATTTGGGATAATTTTAAATATGGTCTCTTTATTAGGCTTATACATCTGAACTTTGTCTTTGATTTTACCTTCAAAGCTCACTTTGGTTAATTGACCTCCAGCAGTAAGTGTTACAATATTACTTTGCTCAAAAGTATTACCTAATTCAAAGAATAAATTGTCTGTGAGGCGATCATCTAAACGAACAGGAAAGTTTGGTTTCATCCTTGAGTTTCTGCTCATCACATTCACATTACCACTTTCCTGAAGCGCGACCATGAAATCCTTACTTCTTATTCTTATGTGTTCAGGAGTGGTAGCTAACTTATCTCCAATTCTTAACGGATCCCAATCTCCTAATAAGTCACCCGTTTTATCAGATAAGTAGATGTCACCGGTTTTAGTAGAAGTTAAGAATCTATAATTTTTGCTCTTGTCATAATCAACCACATTGAAATAGGCAATAGGCGTGTCTTTAGTAATGTTTTTAGGAAATCCTGATAGCTCATTTCCATTTCTATCCATTACATAAATCTGTTTATCTGTTGCAAATGCGTATTGCAATTTATTGTTTCTCAGGTAGTCAATTTGAAAAACATCACTTACTATTGGTCCATCCAATTTTTCTGACCACAGTTGTGCCCCATCGTTGCCAATCAAGTGTAGGTTATAAGCACTGTCTTGAACCAATGTTTCAAATAGTCCGCTATTATGGTTTTTAACTACAAAAGGTTTGCTTGTAATAGGAAATGCAAACTCAGTAGCAAATATGCTTTCAAATTGACTTAGCTGATCAAGCTTCTCTTTTGGTCTGTGACTAAACTCTATGTTTGTATAGAATCTATCATTTTCAGCACTAAACTGAATAGCCAGATTCTCGAGGTTTTTTAAAGGGTATTCGTTTTTTCTTGTAAATGATTCCCATTTCTCGTTGAGGGCAGGTAGCATCAGCTGCCATACCTGATTAGTATTAATAAATATATTGAGGTTAGCCTCTTCCAGGGTGCTTTTTATAAACTGATATTGTTTAATTGATTTTCCCCAGGTGTTTTCTGTTTCAATATCCAGAATGAGAGATTTGATTGACTGAATGTTATTGCTTAGTACCATGAAGTTGCCAAATAAGCTGAAGTAGCTAGTTTCAAATCCTCCGTAATTAGCTCCGAGTAACCATTTCGGAAACTCCTCAATTTTTAATTCCCTTATTTCCTGATTGGCATAAGTTTCGTAATAGAGCGTATCATTATTGGCTAAAGCTGCTTCTTCTGAAAGTTTGTTGAACTCATTCAAGCCCTCAGATATATCTGCTAATTTGATAAATACGAGTTTATCAGTTTCCTTTTGAACTGTATTAGTTTTAAGCATTGCCATGGCATTTTCTCCTGCCATAAATTTGTGAAAGCCCGTAAAGTCTGTTTTGAACTTTCGGCTCATCTGGGTTCTTTCAATTGAATAGTTATCAACAGTTTGAGACCAGAATACTTCCTTAGCATTCATTAAAGCTTCTGGCTTGTCGAATTTTTCTTGGATCAAAATAGCGGTTCTGTTGGGGATTAAATCCTGTACTGTTATTTTTCCTCCTTTTTGATTCTTATAAATTTTGAGAAATGCACTTGAATCAGTTAAGAAAGTATACCCATTAAAGTAGAAGTCTTCATCATTAATCACCAAATCAAGGAAAGTAGAACCTGAAAATTTTGATAATACATCAAAGAGAATGTGTTGTTGACTTTCAGTAAATATTCTCAGGAATCTATTTAGTCTATTAAAGTTGATGAAGAAATTGCCAGCATCATTTTGAAATTTAGCGATCTTAAAGATTTCCTGATTAAGCTGTTTAAATCCTTCCGCTTCTTTGCTTAAATTTCTGATTACATCTTCGACCAAAATAGGAGAGAAGCTTCCAACAAAATTACCCTTTAGAATTAAATAGCTAAATACTACTTCATTACTATTATTTTTTAACTCATTGATAGTGTAATTTTCAAACTTTCTTTCATTAACTCTCAGTGTTTTAAACTCTTCCTGAATTTCTTTAATCGTAGTTACCTGCTCAGTATTCTTCAAGGTTTGATAAAAAACGAAGTCAAAATCATCTTTTGCAGTTAGGTGCATAGATATAAGTACCCTGTTATTTCGCGAAAACTCATCTAAGGCTCCACTACCACCTGATAAACTGTCGAGTTTTTCAAAGTTTGCTTTGAGTTGAGCCAGTTCAGGAATTTCTAGCAAGTCTTTCCATATAGGGTTTTTCTGGAGGTCATTCCAGGTGCTTACCAGATTGCTATTCTCATAAACTACCAAAGTATTGTCTGGTACTAATGACCAGGCATCTAAAGACTTCTGTTTATCCCAGAAATAATAGATTCCGTAACCACAAGCCAAAATGATAATAAAGAGGAAAAAAATAGTGAAAAATCTTCTCAAGCGTACTCTATGTTTGTTTGAATCTATTCACAAATATATAATAAATGAACAGCGATTTAGAGCTATGAAAGATTATATTCTATTCTTTTTGATTGAATTGAAAATATCTCGAAGTTAGTAGGCTATGACAAGGGAAGAAAGCTTATCGCAATTAAGAGGAGAAACAAAAAACTATGATATAGCCGTAATAGGAGGAGGCTCATCAGGTTTAGGAGTTGCCCTTGATGCACTTTCTAGAGGTTTGAGTGTGGTGCTGGTAGAAAAGGCTGATTTTGCAAAAGGTACCAGCAGCAGAAGTACAAAGTTATTGCATGGAGGTGTCAGGTACTTGGCGCAAGGTCATGTCGGTTTAGTGTTTGAGGCATTAAGGGAAAGAGGCAAGCTACTTAGAAATGCTCCTCATGTTACAGAGGTGCAACCTTTTATCATTCCGTTATATTCCAAGTTCGATGTTTTAAAGTATTACATAGGATTGAAGCTTTACGATTGGATGTCAGCCAATTTAAGTGTTGGAAGTTCTACTCTTTTGAAAAAAGAGACTGTACTTGAGCACTTTCCTAACATCAAAAAGGATAAATTAAAAGGAGGTATTATTTATTATGATGGTCAGTTTGATGATGCTCGTCTTGCAATAAATCTAGCCCAGAGCTGCCAGGATATGGGCGGGGTAATAATCAATTATGCAGAGGTTAGCTCTTTGACTAAAAATAGCAATAATCAAGTTGATGGTTTTGAATTTAAAGATCGCCTGACCAAAAAATCATATGCCATAAAAGCAAAAATGGTAGTAAATGCTACCGGTGTTTTTGGTGATAAAATCCTTAGAATGGATAAGCCTGAAGCCCGAAAAATGATTAAGCCTAGTCAGGGAATTCATTTAGTGTTAGATCAGAGTTTCCTATCGGAAAGCAAAGCCTTAATGATACCTAAAACCAGTGATGGCAGGGTGCTTTTTGCTGTGCCATGGCAAGGTAAGCTGGTTGTAGGTACTACTGATACGCTCAGGAAAAAACCGAAATTAGAACCTGAAGCACTCGAGAGTGAAATTAAATTCATTTTAGATACGGCTGCTTCCTATTTGATTAAGCCACCGAAAAGATCAGATGTGTTATCTGTATTTGCAGGTTTACGGCCACTAGCGGCACCAGAGAATAAAGGAGAGAAAACCAAGGAGATATCCAGAAGCCATAAAGTAATTGTGTCGGAAAGTAAATTAGTGACTCTGACCGGTGGTAAATGGACTACTTTCAGAAAAATGGGAGAAGATACGGTGGATTATTTCCCGAAGGTTACAGGTCTTAAAATTAATAAGAGTAAATCTTCAGATACTAAAATTCATGGATTTGAAAATACTGAAAGAACAGGTAGGCTTGCCGAATATGGCTCAGACGCTGATCATATATTAGCGCTGGAAAAGAAAGCGGATCTTAGCCTGAAGATTCATGATGACTATCCTTATACAATGGCCCAGGTTCAATGGGCCGTAGAAAATGAAATGGCTGTAACTGTTGAAGATGTACTTTCACGGAGATTCAGGTTATTATTTCTTGATGTAGAAGCTGCAGTAAAGGCTGCGCCAAAAGTTGCAGATAAAATGGCCGAACTGTTAAATCATGACCAGCAATGGATAGATCAGCAACTTGATAAATTCTATAAATTAGCCAATAAATACAGGATTAAAATTAAATAGATGGCAGATACACAACAATATATTTTAGCTCTTGATCAGGGAACCACAAGCTCAAGAGCCATTTTATTTAACCAAAAAGCTGAAATTGTAGCGGTTGCGCAGAAAGAATTTCAGCAACATTTTCCTAAGTCAGGTTGGGTAGAGCATGATGCTAATGAAATCTGGACTTCACAGGCTTCAGTGGCCACGGAAGTGATTACCAAAGCGAATATTATACCTAGTCAAATTGCAGGAATTGGTATTACCAATCAGCGAGAAACAACCATTGTTTGGGAAAGAAAAACTGGAAAACCGATCCATCATGCAATCGTTTGGCAAGATAGGCGTACAGCACAATATTGCAATGAGCTTAAAAAAGAAGGTCATTCGGAAAAGGTTAATAAGAAAACAGGATTAATCATTGATGCCTATTTTTCTGCCACTAAAATAAGGTGGATTCTGGAAAATGTGGAAGGTGCCAGAAAGAAAGCTGAACAAGGTGAGCTGTGCTTTGGTACTGTTGATAGTTGGTTGATTTGGAAGCTGACAAGTGGTAAGGAACATATCACAGATGTTACTAATGCCAGTAGAACAATGCTCTACAATATACATGAACAACAATGGGATGATGAACTGCTGGCACTTTTCGATATTCCAAAGCAAATGCTACCTGAAGTAAAAAGTTGTTCTGAGCAGTATTGTACTACAGCAGGAGATATATTTTCTCACAAAATTCCTATTGCAGGTATTGCCGGTGATCAACAGGCAGCGCTCTTTGGTCAGCTTTGTGTGAAACCAGGTATGGCTAAAACCACATACGGCACTGGCTGCTTCATGGTAATGAATACAGGTGATAAAGCCGTTACTTCGGAAAATAAGCTTTTAACAACTATTGGCTGGCAAATTGGCGATCAGGTTAATTATGCGCTCGAGGGAAGTGTTTTTATTGGTGGAGCAGCAATTCAATGGTTGCGTGACGGTTTGGAATTATTTAAACATGCCAGCGAAACGGAGAAACTAGCTACTTCCATAGTAGATAATGATGGGGTCTATTTTGTGCCGGCATTAACCGGTTTGGGTGCTCCTTATTGGGATCAGGATGCAAGAGGGACTTTCCATGGATTAACAAGAGGTACTAACAAAGCCCATATGACTAGGGCTGCACTTGAAGCCATTGCTTATCAGGTAAATGATGTGTTAAAGGCGATGGAAAAAGATGCTGGTAATAAAACAAAGGAAATGCGAGTAGATGGTGGAGCATCTGAAAATAACTTTTTAATGCAATTCCAGGCCGATCTCTTAAGATGTGACATTACAAGACCTAAAGTTACTGAAACTACGGCATTAGGAGCAGCTTTTCTGGCTGGCTTGGCGGTTGGTTATTGGTCATCAATTGAAGAGATCGAAAAATTATGGCAGATAGACGAAACCTATACGCCTGAAATGGAACAATCAAAAGTTGACAACTATCTACATTATTGGCATAAGGCTGTTGAGAGGTCAAAAAACTGGGAAGAATCATGATAAAATATTTTGTAGCGGAGTTAATCGGAACCTTCATTCTTTTATTGCTCGGTTCAGGTGTGGTAGCTAATGTGGTACTTCCTAAAACCAAAGGAACACAATCAGGTTGGATGGTTATTACTACTGCTTGGGCTTTTGCCGTTTTTGTGGCCGTTGTGGTTGCCGGACCTTACAGCGGAGCTCATATAAATCCTGCCGTTAGCGTAGGTTTGGCAATTGCGGGTGAGTTCAGTTGGGATTTAGTGCCTATTTATGTACTAGCACAGGTAATAGGTGCAGGTCTAGGTGCTTTTGTAGCCTGGATAGTTTACAGGGATCATTATAAGGAAACTACTGATCCTGATTTGCTCTTTGCCCCTTTCGGAACTGCTCCTGCCATAAAGAACTATTTCAGTAACTTCATCAGTGAAGTGGTCGGCACTTTTGTGCTCATTTTTGTGATTCTCTATTCAACACCTGCCAGTTTACAAGATGTGCAACAAACTCCTATTGGTTTAGGAGATTTAGGGGCACTTCCTGTAGCTATTCTGGTTTGGGTGATTGGTTTAGCTCTGGGTGGAACTACCGGTTATGCGATTAATCCTGCCAGAGACTTAGGGCCGAGGATTGCACACGCACTCATTCCAATGAAAGGTAAAGGTTCCAGTGGTTGGGACTATAGTTGGGTACCTATCTTAGGACCACTTGTAGGAGCTGCACTAGCGGCTGTTTTATTTATTCTCTTAAAAGATATTTTAATATAGACTATGACTGCGCAGCATATAAAACATGAAGCCTTTAAATCTTCGGACAATAAAAAGCTAAATATTCATCACTTTCAGATCGATGGTGAGCCCGAAAAAGTTGTATTAATTGTTCATGGTCATGGAGAGCATGCTATGCGTTACCAACAACAAGCCGAGAGATTTGCAAAACATAATATAGCGGTTTCTGCACTCACGCTGCGAGGTCATGGCTTATCAGATGGGAAAAAGGGACATGCTCCTTCTCTCTCTCAACTTATATTAGATGTTGAGTATTTCATCAGGCAGGTAAGGTTAAAGTATATGGAAGCTGACTTCTACTTATATGGCCATAGCATGGGTGGTAATATTGTTTTAAACTATTTGCTAAGAGATCAATCAAGTGAATTAAAGGCTGGAATAGTAACCTCTCCATGGATAAAACTGGCTTTTCAACCTCCTAAATGGAAAACGACTTTAGGTAATGTTGTCGCTGAAATAATTCCTTCATTTACTGAAAAATCTGATTTGGATGATAATGAAATCTCAACAATTCCTGAGGAGGTAAAAGCTTATAAAGATGATGAATTGATTCATAGCTATATTTCAGCTAAACTGTTTAAAGAAATTCAACAAGGTGGGCAGAATATTTTGAATCAATATGATAAGTTCAAGCATCCGATTTTCTTAGCTCATGGTGAACTAGATAAAATCACCTCACATCAAGCATCAAAAGAATTGAGTGAACTCACAGACTTGGCTGAATGGCATACTTACTCTAATTCTAAGCACGAAATTCATCATGATAAGGATGCCGAAAAGCTCTTTAATAATGTTTTGAGTTTCGTACAAGGACATTAATCTATGCTCAAATCATATAACGGTTAGCGGTAAAACCTTAACTGATTTAAATTATCACTGGATATTAATTAAAGAGAAAAGTATCACATAGCCTGATGCAATTGTTAAAAGAGCAGTCTAAACTTACCTCCCTATACTAAATACTATTTCATGGCCGTTGTGGCGCCATGAATAAAAGAATAGTTGTTTGTTTGATCTTCTTGTTAGTTGTTTTTTCATCAAGTGCTCAGAAATACGGTTCAGCACTAGGTGCCAGAATAGGCAATGAAAATTATGGTTTGTCTTATCGTCAGCGGATACTTTCCAAATTTACTGCTGAAGCAATGATGACCTTTCAGGCTGATGCTTTCCAGTTTACTGCCTTGCCAAAATATCATCTTTCAGTTATAGGAGAGGCCACAAATTTATATTTTGGAGCAGGGGCTCACTTAGGGCAATTAAAGGATTATGGAGCCTTTTATGGTTTTAATGCACTCTTTGGTGCCGAAGTGAAATTACCTGCATTACCTATTACTGTTTCAGCAGATATAATGCCTACTTATCATGAAAATCATGAAGACTGGTTTGAGTTTCCTGCTGCCGTAACAGTAAGCATTATTTTGGCTAAAGAAACAAAAGAGAAACGTAAGAAAGCACGGAAAAAGCGTAAAAAACGAAAGGAAAGACGTAAAAGAAGAGAGGAGCGGAGAGAGCAAAGAAAAGAGTGGTTTCAAGAGCATATTTTTAAGAACAAAAGTAGCTAATGTGCTTACAGTCAATATTTTCGATGAAAAATTGCACTTATTTGATTTTTTTCATGGCTTTTTCTATTCTATTAACAATTTGGTAATCTAAGATTTAAGAATCCTCCAAGCATTGTATGTAATAAGTTGTTACTTTTGAGAAATTTTAGAAACCAGAATTTCTATGAAATGCTCAAGTAGCACTTACATCTTGAATGAGATAATAGAGGGGAGCATTTTGTGTGATTAATTAAATTCAAAAACTAAACACATGAAACAATTTTACCAAAAAATTTTAACGCTTGGCCTCACAGCCTTGTTGTTCTTTACAGCAAGCAATGTGATGGGGCAGGGCACTGAAGATTTCACAAACAGTAATGCTACTGGAAGTTATTCAGATAATTCCTTTACAGGTAATGATGGAATTACTTGGACTTATGTAGCCTCAAGAGATGGAAACAATGATGCTAATTCATCAGGTATAAATTTACCTGCTTTAATGTTGAGAAGAGACACAGAACCTTCAAAAATCACTTCTAGTACAATTAGTGGAGGTATTGGTGATTTCTCTATAAAATTATATAAAGGTTTTACTGGTGGTGGTGATAGACAAGTTGAGCTTTTTGTAAATGGTGTCTCAAAAGGTACTTCTACTGCATTTGACGATTTTACAGAACATGTTTTTACTGTAGAAGACATAAACATTGATGGAGATGTTATAATAGAAATTGTTAATATCACCTCTAAGCAAGTAATTATTGACGATATTTCTTGGACTGGTTTTGTTGCATGTTCTGCTCCAACAACCCAAGCTACTTTTGGTGCCTTTACTGGGACTGGTGATAATGCTACAACGATTAATTTCACGAGAGGAGATGGTGATGGTGTTATCATCTTAGCAAAAGAAGGCTCTGCAGTTGATGCTACACCTTCTAGTGGTACTGCTTATTCAGCAAATGCTGCATTTGGTTCTGGTGACGAAATTGGAACAGGTAATTTTGTTGTTTATAATGAAACAGGCACTACTGAGGATTTAACAGCATTAGCTTTAGGCACTACTTACCATTTTGCTGCTTTTGAATATAATACAACTGGTACTTGCTATTTAACTCCTGGTGCAACTACTGATGTTACAACTACAGGTGATGCTTTACCAGAGATTATTTCTGCTGTAACTCCGGCTACAGAAACTTCCAATGATATCATTATTACTTTTTCGGAAGATGTTAGTTTTACTACTGAAGGTGGTTTTGCTATTGAAATAGGTACGCCATTAGCAACTATTCAGAGTCAAACACAGACTGCTTCTAATGAGATAACGCTCACAATAGCTGAAGATATTTCTAAAAATAGCGAAGAAATCATTTTATCTTACAATGCTTTTGTATCAGGAGCTTCAATTGTTGATGGCGGTTCACAGGCTCTTCAAAATACAAATGAAACTATTGTTAATAATACAACCTTAAATTTGGTAGCTAACGTTACTGAAGCAAGAGCACTTTCTTCTGGCGAAGATGTAAGAATCACTGGTGGCGTAATCGTAACTTATTTAACAGGTAATACACGTAACCAGTTTTTTATTCAAGATGCTGATGCTGGGTTATTAGTAGATGATAACTCAGGGACAGTAACTACTTCTTACAATGCAGGTGATGAAATTATAAACTTTCAAGGTACTTTAAGTTCTTTTAGTGGGGTAACGCAATTTGTTCCAGCAGCAGATCCTGGTGCAGCAAATAGTACAGGCAATACTATCACTCCTGTAGTAGTAACTATAGCTGATCACAATGCTAATCCAGATATCTATGAAAGTAGAGTATTACGATTCAATGAAGTTACATTTAATGAAGCAGACGGTACTGCTACTTTTGATGCACAAGCTAGTGCTACTTCTACATTAAATGATGGTGCTAATACATTAGATTTTGATGCTGATATAAGTAATGCATTCTCTGATTTTGTAAATATTGATTATGCCACAAATGTAATTCCTCAAGGTAGGTTAGATGTCATTGCAATAGGAAGAGATAGTAAAGTTTCTTCTCGTTCTGCTGCAGATATCCAAGATAACTATGAGCCAATATTCACCCAAGCACCTGCTGCCAGCACGCCTACAGTGTCTGCATTTGATGTAACCTTCAGAATGGATGAGCCAGGCAGAGTGTATTATACGCTTGAACCAGCACCGAACACAGGGATCCCTGCTGAAGTTGTTCTTACAAGTCTTGATTTTGTAGACTATACAGATGTTACTGCTGATGGTACCATTAGTTTAACAGGTTTGGAAGATGGAACAGAGTATTTTGTTCACATAATTGCTGTTGATGATGAAGGTACTCCAAATGAACAAACATCAACTACAGTAGTAAGTGCAACTACTGAGGCTGTAGTTTTTGACGCTACTTCTGATATCGTTGCTGCATCTTCACCAATTGGTGCGGCTACACTTTCTTCAGTGGCTAATGCTGATACCGATGCAGTGAATGTATTTAACTTTACTGTTACTGATGATAATGCTACTGATACTGAGCCGACTACAATCAATACAATTACGATTGAAAATAATAATTCAGCGACATGGTCAAGCATAATTGAAGGTGCAAGTATTACGGATGGTGTTACAGCAATGACTGCAACATCAATCACAGATTCAGAAATTACTTTTGATGCTTCTGCCACGCCTTATATAGTTACCGGTGGAGGAGAATTAACCTTTACTTTATCAGTTTGGTTACAAACAGCTCAAACGGATGGTACGGAGTTATCATTTACAATCCCTACTGCACACGGTTTCGAATCAGATGCTGCAGGTTCTGTAATCAAAGCTACACTCGATGCGGCAGTAACTTCAACAACACATACTATTGATGTAGTTGCGACTACTTTTGCGACAACTTCACCGGCTAGAGTGAAGCCTTCAACTGATTTTGCAGTAAGTGCTGTGGCTCAGGATGCAAATGGGAACACAGATGTTGCGGCAAGATCAATTGACGTTTCAGTTGCTGCTGGTACCTTAGGTACACTAACCTCAGTTACTGGATTAACAGGACAAGCGATGACAGCAGGTGAGTTTACTTTCGCAGATTTACAGTATGACGCTGAGGAAGATATCGTTTTAGATATTGCAGACGGATCTATTTTAGCAAGTACTGATCTCATTATAGTAAGCGATGCTAGTGTTGAAGATTTCGCTAACAGTAATGCTACTTCTTCTTATGCAGCTTCTTCATTTATTGGAAATAATGGTATTGAATGGTCATACGTTGAATCTAGAGATGCTAATAATGATACCAATGGTTCGGGTATTGATTTACCTGCTTTAATGTTGAGAAGAATTTCCGATAATTCTAAAATCACATCTTCTACTATTTCTGGGGGTATTGGTGATTTTTCTGTGAAATTGTATAAAGGGTTTACTGGAGCTGGTGAACGTCAGGTCTCTCTTTACATTAATGGTGATTCAATTACTTCCTCGACTCCTTTCGATAACTTTGATGAGCAAATTTTTGAAGTTACTGATGTTAATATTGATGGTGATTTTGTACTTGAAATAAGAAATAAGGCCACTGGTCAAATTATTATTGATGATATTACTTGGACGTCTTATGTTGATTTATGTACAGAACCAACTACACAAGCTACCGCTTTAGGTGCTACAGTAGTGGATAACAATACTATTGATTTAGCATGGACTGTTGGTAATGGTGATGCTACTTTAGTTTTAGCTAAACAAGGTACCGCTGTAGATGCCGATCCTGAGATATTGAATGCTTATACTGCTGATGCTGCATTCGGTGCAGGTACAGAGTTAGGTTCAGGAAACTTCGTTGTTTACAATGGTGCTGATGCTGCTGTTCAGGTAACAGGATTAACGCAAGGTACTTCATACCATTTTGCAGCCTATGCTTTTAATACTGCTAATAATTGCTATTATTTAGTAGATCCAGCATTGGCTAATGTAACTACAACATCTAATAACGATTCAGATTCTGATATTTCAGCTGCTGACGCTCCAATTGCAGCTGCTACTATTCCGGCTACCACAACAACTGCTGGTTCTGCTGTTGATGTGTTCTCATTCAAAATTTCTGATTTAGGAACTGCAGATGCTGAGCCAACCATTGTAAATTCGGTAACTATTGTACCAGGAGCTAGTAATACGGCTGCATGGTCAACGGTACTTGCAGGAGCTACACTTTCTACTAATACTTTCAGTGCTGAAAATGCAACTATTACTGATGCAGGAATCACTTTTGATTTGAGTACTAACGCCTTTACTGTAAATGATGGTGCAGATAGCACTCTAACATTATCAGTTTATTTAAATGCGGCTCAGGTGGATGGAGATGTAGTGTCATTTGCTATCCCTGCGGCTCATGAGTTTGTAGCAGATGGAGTAGGTTCACTTTTTGCTGAAACGGTAACTGGTGCTACTTCAAATGATCATATTATCAATGTGGAAGCTACTACTTTAGTATTGACAGCTAATACCACTTCAAATACAGATACACCATTTACTATTGGAGTATCGGCAGAGGATGCAAATGGAAATCTGGATACTGGAGCTAGAACAGTTGTAGTTTCAGGTGGAGGTTCTGGTACATTAACAGGTACCACAGATTTAACGTTGACTGATGGTGTAGGAACATTCACAGGATTGTCTTATGATACCGAAGAAACAGTGACTTTCACAGTAACTGACGGGACATTAAGTGCGACTACTGATATTACTTTCAGTACGCCTTCAGCGAACAATAATTTGTTTTTCTCTGAGTATGGAGAGGGTTCAAGTAATAACAAATACATCGAAATCTACAACGCAACTAGTGCTGATTTTGATTTGAGTACTGTTGAAGTGAAACAGTCTAATAATGGATCTGGTTTTGATGGACACCCAGATTTCCCAGCAGCGTATAGCATTACCCTACAAGGTACGCTTGCAGCTGGTGATGTGTATGTCATTGTTAATTCTTCAACAAATATAGAAGAGATTGCCCAAGAAGGTGATTTATTCTTGTCTTACGGAGATAATCCAGGAGATAGAGTGGCTTCTTTCAATGGAGATGATGCCATGGGATTATTCGTTAACGGAGAGTTAGTAGATTTGATTGGTGATCCTGCAGTAGATCCAGGTTCTGCTTGGGATGTTGCTGGTGTCACGGGTGGAACCCAAGACCATACACTTGTGAGAAAATCAACTGTCACATCAGGTAATACTACTGCACTAGGTTCTTTTGGAACAGATGCAAGTGATTCTGAGTGGATAGTGAATCCTCAAAATGATTTTTCAAATTTAGGTTTCCATCAGGTAGCTGGAGACGATATTCCTGAGCTAACTGTGGTTGAGTCTATAACAGACTTTGGATCAGTTGAAAACGGTCAAGTTTCATCTTCCCAAAGTTTTACTGTTGCTGGAAGTACCTTGTTATCAGATATTGTGTTAACTGTAACTTCTAATTATGAGCTATCAATAGATGATACTAATTTCTCATCAGAGCTAACTTTAAGTGCTACTAATAATACAGTTGCAGAGACTACTGTATTCGTTAGGTTTGCACCAAACTCGGGAGTTGATGGTGTCATTGATGGCCTTGTTTCTATTAATACAACTGGTGCGGTGACAGAAGAAATTACACTTACTGGATCTGAAACGGGTAACCCCGAAGTACTTTTTGCGGAAAACTTTGAAAATTGTGATGTTACTAATTACAATACTTTCAGCGTAACGGGGGATCAAGAATGGTCATGTACTAATTTTGGTCAAACAGGATCAGCAGTGAGAATGAATGGTTTTTCAAGTGGAGCGCAAGAAAATGAAGACTGGTTAATTACAAATGCAGTGGCTCTATCTTCGGCTTTTAGTGCTAACTTTAGTTTTTTCTCTGATGTATCATTCCCTGTTGAATCTGTTGGATTAGAGGTGTTAATTTCAGAAGATTATGCTGGTTCAGGTGATCCTACTACGGCAAACTGGACAGCATTATCAGTTACTTTAGATGAAAACGGAGACTCTGATAGCTGGACTTCATCTGGATTAGTGGATTTAACAGCTTATGCAGGTAAGTCAGTCTATTTTGCTTTTAAGTATAATTCAACAACTGATGGTGCTGCTCAATGGACAATTGATAACTTATTGGTGCAATTGACTAATACAGCAATTTCATCTTCTTTGGTAGTAGATGTTGAAGGAGATAGTTTTGATTTTGGTTCTGTTGAAACTGGTTCAGTATCTGCAGCGCAATCTTTCACAGTATCTGGATTGTACTTAACAGAAGATATTTCAATTACTGCATCTTCTAATTATCAGGTGAGTTTAATTGAGAATGACGCTTTTGATACTAGTACAACTTTACCAATCAACCCTGATGGTTCATTAGAAGAAATCACTGTTTATGTTAGATTTGCTCCAACTGCTGAGGTAGGAGGAACAATCAACGGAACAGTTACTGTGAATTCAGGAGATATAGAGGAAGTAGTAATTAACTTAACAGCTAGCGAACAGTTAGTCGTTACTGCTAATACTAAAAATCAATTAACTGGTGTTATGGTATTCCCTAATCCAGTTCAAAATCAATTGAATGTTAACATAGAGCAAGGTGGGCAATTTACTTATCAAGTAATAGGTCTTCAAGGTGCTACTCTAATAAAAGGAGCTGGAAATACTCAGCAAACTATAAATGTTTCAGCTTTAAAGGCGGGTGTTTATATTTTAGAAGTAATACAAGAAGGAAAATCTTTTAGATCAAGAGTAATTAAGAGATAATTCACATATTCTTAGATTAATTAAAAACCCTGGCAGCCTTGTCAGGGTTTTTTTATGCAGTAAATTTTGTTGATTGCTTAGGGTTTAGAATATCTTAATGCATAATTTTATAAAATAATAAAGAAAGCAAGTATGAAGATATATACCAGAGGAGGAGATAAAGGAAAAACCTCATTATTGGGTGGTTCACGCATTTCTAAAGCTGATAGGCGAATTGATGCTTATGGAAATGTAGATGAACTGAATAGTTGGGTAGGTTTGCTGCGAGATCAGCAGGTTAATGCTAATCGCCATTTACTTTTGGTAGAAATTCAGGATCGCTTATTTACAATTGGCTCACATTTGGCCAATGAAAAGGCTGATTCAGACAGGTTTCAGATTCCTGAAATTCATGAGGAGGATGTTACGCGGCTTGAGGAAGCTATTGATCAAATGAATGAAAAGCTTCCTGAAATGAAGAGTTTTATTTTACCTGGAGGCCATCAAGTTGTATCATATTGCCATATAACGCGTACTGTATGCCGTAGGGCAGAAAGAGGAGTAGTAGCATTACAAGAGGTTAGTGATGAGGTTGAACCATTGATTGTGACCTACTTAAATAGATTGTCAGACTATTTATTTGTGCTCTCTCGTATGCTTACAAAAGAGCTGAATGCCACCGAGGTGCCATGGGTTCCTAAAAAGTAAACTTGATTTTCATCCGTTTTTTGACTAATTTCGTGTCCTTTTTTAGACTACTTAGCCTTATAATAACATGATAGATACCCTAGATATTTCCATTCAAAAAGTTTCAGAATCGAAAATCAATCAGGTGGATTTTGATAATATTCCATTTGGTAGAATTTATTCAGACCATATGTTTATCGCTGATTATAAAGACGGTGAATGGTCTGATTTCAGAATAGAGCCCTATGCAGATTTATCAATGGCTCCTGCTTCTAGTGTTATACATTATGGCCAGTCGGTTTTTGAAGGTTTAAAGGCTTACAAAAATAAAGATGGCAAAACTACTGTTTTCAGACCTGACCAAAATGCAAAAAGATTAAATAAGTCAGCTGAGCGTATGTGCATTCCGGAAGTACCGGAGGATTTATTTATGAGTGGCCTTACAGAATTGCTGAAACTTGATGAAGCATGGATTCCTTCAAAGGCAGGTACGGCACTTTACATAAGACCTTTCGTATTCGCCATGGATGATTACATTGGTATTAAGGCGTCAGATACTTATCGTTTTATGATTATTACATGCCCGGTTGGCGGTTATTACAGCGAGCCTGTAAAAGTGAAAATTGAAACAGAGTATACCAGAGCTGCTGAAGGTGGCACAGGCTATGCAAAAGCCGCAGGAAACTATGCAGGTTCTTTATATCCTGCTAGACTGGCACAGCAGAAGGGTTATCATCAGTTAATCTGGACTGATGCCAAAGAGCATAAATACATAGAAGAGTCAGGAACAATGAACGTGATGTTTGTAATAGGAGATACCCTCATCACCCCTGAAACAGGTTCGACTATATTAAATGGTATTACCAGAAATTCTGTATTGACAATTGCTCGTGATTGGGGTATGAAAGTGGAAGAAAGAAGAGTTTCTGTTGATGAGGTAGTTAAAGCTGCTCAGGATGGAAATCTAAAAGAAGCATTTGGTGCAGGAACTGCAGCTACTATAGCTCATATCAAATTAATCCATCATAATGGAACGGATTACGAACTTCCGGCAGTAGAGAATAGAGAGTTCTCTAATAAAGTATTGAAGGAGTTAGACGACATTAAAGCAGGACATAGCGAAGACAAGCATAACTGGCTATTCACTATTTGATTGCTCATTTAAAAATATAAATGCCGCTCTGTATATTCGCAGTGCGGCATTTTTAGTATACGCTTATAACTTTTACAAATCATATTATATGACTTCAGATCAACTGAAAGATTTAAAGGCCCGGGTGGAAGCACTTCGGGGGTATCTTTGACTACGATAAAAAAGTAGAAGAAATAAAAGAACTGGAATTATTATCAGCTCAGCCTGACTTCTGGAATAACTCAGATGCGGCAGAAGCTACCATGAAAGATATAAGAGCTAAAAAGGAATGGACCAAGCAGTTCGAAGACCTTGAAGAGCTCTATGGTGATGCTGAAACGCTAAGTGAGTTTCAGGAGATGGGAGAGAGCTCCGAGGAAGAAGTAAATAAGGCTTATGATAAGGCTATCGCAAAAGTTGAAGACCTTGAGTTGAAGAAAATGCTTTCTTCCGAAGAAGATCAGCTTTCGGCTATGCTTCAGATTACTCCTGGTGCCGGTGGTACTGAAAGTAATGACTGGGCAGGCATACTCATGCGGATGTATATCATGTGGGGTGAAAGTAATGGTTATAAAGTAAAAGAAGTTGATTTCCAGGAAGGTGATGTAGCAGGAGTGAAGTCTGTTACGCTAGAATTTGAAGGCTCTCAGGCATATGGTTTCTTAAAGTCTGAAAATGGAGTACATAGATTAGTTAGGATTTCTCCCTTTGATAGTGGTGGTAGAAGGCACACTTCATTTGCATCTGTTTATGTTTATCCGGTAGCAGATGATTCTATCACAATCGACATTCATCCAAACGAAATAGAAATGCATACTTCTCGCTCAGGAGGTGCTGGTGGTCAGAATGTAAACAAGGTAGAAACTAAAGTACAGCTTACGCATAAGCCAACGGGTATAGTGGTAGTTTGTCAAGCCAACAGAACCCAGTTGGGTAACCGTGAACAGGCCATGCAAATGCTAAAGTCGCAATTGTACCAGCGTGAGATTGAAAAACGTAATGCTGAACGTAATGAGATTGAAGCTGGCAAAATGAAAATTGACTTTGGTTCTCAAATAAGAAACTACGTTTTACATCCATACAAGCTTATTAAGGATGCAAGAACGGGAGTGGAACGCACTGACGTACAAAATGTGCTTGATGGTGATCTAAATGACTTTATCAAAGCCTTCTTAATGGGAAAAGAACCAGGGGATGATAAGGAATAGATTTAAATAACTGTGGTTAGTTTACTTAAATTCCACATCTGATGAGACTATTTAGCTTTCTTTTAATTTGCTCAACTTTATGCGCTTGTCAGGATGAATCCATCGACTATCAAAAGCCCTCAGGTGTCGATTTTCAGGATGAGATGAGGGATTTTGTCATTGAGATTAGTGAATACGCAAAAGCTCAAAAGTCAGGTTTTTCCGTTATACCACAAAATGGGATTGAGCTGGTAACTACAAACGCGGAGGAGTCTGGTCAGGCACACAATGAATACTTAGAAGCCATTGATGGTCATGGGCAAGAAGATTTATTCTTTGGATATGATAAAGACGACCAGAAAACTTCCTCATCAGATAGTCAATATCTGATGAGCTTTCTTAAGCTTTCTCAAAGTTTAGGCAACACCATTTTAGTAACTGATTACTGTAATACGCCTGTTAAAATGGATGAAAGCTACACCATTAATCAATCCCATGACTTTGTTTCTTATGCAGCACCTGATAGGGAATTGAATATAATTGCAGACTATCCAGTCAATTTACATAATGAAAATGATCAACACGTTTCTTCTTTAAGTCAGGTTCAGAATTTCCTGTATCTTATTAATCCTGATAAGTTTACCGATAAAGAAAGCTTTATAAAAGAGATTACAGCTACCAACTATGATCTGCTAATAATGGATTTATTCCTCAATGATGGTATAACCTTCACGGCAGCAGATGTAGAACGTCTGCGCGTCAAACAAAATGGAGGCAGCAGAATGGTGATATGTTATATGTCTATTGGAGAAGCAGAGGACTATCGTTACTACTGGAAGAGAGAATGGAATAATTTTAAACCTTCATGGGTTGCTGTAGAAAATCCTGACTGGCCAGGTAATTTCAAGGTAGAGTTTTGGAATCAGGAATGGAAAAATATTATATATGGGCACGAAAATGCCTATTTAGATAAAATACTCCAAGCTGATTTTGATGGTGTTTATCTTGATATAATTGATGCATTTGAATTTTTCGATAATTTGTAATCAATTATTGATTAAACATCATTTTGGTTAAGTACTTTTTATTTTCTAGAATTATTTCAACTATATAAAGCCCATCCGGCATGGTTGGTAGTTGTACTGCCTGACCATTGAAACCAGCTTTCATTTGGTATTTTAATTGGCCATTTAACCCGTATATATTTAATGCATCGAAGTCTTCTGAGACGTACAAAATACCTTTATTAGGGTTTGGCCAAATTCTGATTGATGTATTCTTAGCTTTAGGTCTATTTGCTAAAACACCATCGGTATCTCCAAAAACAGGTCTTATCATTACGCTTCCTTCTAATGTCGTATTTAGTTCCCAACTTCCACTTTGGTTATAAAATAGTTGAGTAGCACTATTGGTGTTTTTATCAAAACCTACTGATACTACTTCATCATTTTCTTCCCTATATCCTACATAAATTACTCCTTCAACAAATACAGGCTGCTCAAAAGTAAAGCGCTGAAATTGATTGAGATCAGTTGATGGGTTGACCAATACGTTCTGTGCTAAAAGAATATCATAGGTAATGTTAAGTCCATTAATAGAGTCTAGCACTAAAAGTGTTATGTTTTTACTTCCGCTATTTTGTGCCAAATTAGGTATATACATATCTATTCCTGTCATATAATGGCCTCCATTAATCCTAAATAGTTGAGCCATTTGGTAATTTTTGGAATTGAGTTGAATACTGGCTTCTGCGCTGCCGTCATCCAAGGCATAATAATCATGAAAACTAGTCACCTGTTTAATAGTGTCATTAGCTCTAAATGAATATTGATTATAATAAATCGTGGTGCCGTTAACTGTTTCAAAAAACAGGCTATCCGTATTTCCCAGGTTAAATCGAGATTCTATATAAATTGAGTCTTGAGCTTCCTTGTTAGTTAAAAGATAGTCTGATACATTCTGGGTATTTCTAAAGTTTATGTTAAATAGAGCAGTATCTTGAGCAGAAGTAAGGAAATTTCCTTGTACTTGTATGCTATCTATTAACGATGTCGGATTTAAGGTGTCTCTCACTGTTCCAAATATTTCAGTACCGAAAATTGTGGAGTTGCCATTGCCAGCCCACAAGTTATTATAAATAAGGGATCCTTCACTAATATGTCTATCTAACCAGTCTTGAGTTATATGCTTTAAAGGTACTCCATAGTAACTATCAAAAAGGTTTTGAGGAATTGATGAAAAGGTTCTATCCTCATAAGAATCATAATTGAAGTTAGCTGTACTTACGCTCGTGTTACCTTCATTCAAGTAGATGTAATCCAAATTCCAGCTATCAAAATCTCCCGCCAGATTTCCATAATATTCAAACTTAAACTGAAAGCCAGCGTGTAAATACTGTGATTCATTCACTTGCTCAAAATGTTGCTGAAATTGAATTGGTTCGGAGCTACCACTTCCTCCGATAGCATATACCTCAATCCATCTATTGCTGTCATTTTTGAAATAGAGTCTAAGTGAATCTTCTGAATCTGGTGCTGTTGGGCCATAGCCTTCTTGCCAAAAGAAACTAAGAGAAATATTATCCTGATTGGTGTAATCTGACAGATCAATGGCCTGAGATACTAAACTATCACCGATTCCTACATTTCTACTATCTGTTGCATAAGAGGTGCCTGAAGCATCAAATCCATCCAAAGTTGCCACATTATATGATGGCGCTAAATAAGCTAGCCCGTTGTTGATGTGTATTTGTGAACTATGAGCCCATATACTGGTATCTGCCTCGTTTGCATGGCGAGAAAAGTCATCCCAGAGTGGTAGGCTAATAGTGTCTGTCTGTTGAATTATTCTTGATGAATAATGCTTATTGGATTGATGATTAATTCCTCCCAATCGTAATGCCTGAGCGCTAACCTCATTGTAACCGATTGAAAGACTAAAAATCAGTAAACTAAGAATTTTTATATTTAAAGAGTTGATCAACCTCATATTTCACTAGGAGCTTTCAAATCATCCTCATCTTTTTGAGAAACCACCCAGATGTCAATTTTATTGCCTGTGCGTACCGACTCTCCAACTTTCGGATATTGTTGCACCACTATGCCTGCAGGCTTATCTTCAACATCTCTCTTATGTACCGTGCCAAGCTTCAATCCACTTCCTCTAATAATAAATTCTGCATCATCTTGAGACATATCTGTCAATTCTGGCATTGGGAAAGCTCTGCCATTACCGTTTCCGATTACAAGGTCAATTGAACTGCCTTTAGCAATATCCTGACCTTGTTCAATTTCCTCACCTTTATGCAATTGTTTTAATACAGCATTTTGGAATTCATGAGGCTCATAAATGATTTCTCCCAGAATTAAACCATAGCTTTCAAGTACCATTTGAGCGTTCTTCAAAGAGCCATCAACTAGTTTAGGCATTTTAACATTAGGCGGATTCTGTGCATTTATGGAAAGGTAGATCTTTCTATTTTCTTTTACTTTCTGGCCTGCTGCAGGCGTTTGATTCAGTACAGTGAAAGGAGGGAAGTCCGCAGAATAACCCGAATCAGGTGTAATTTCATATCTTAAATCGCGATCTGTTAAATATTCATCCAATTCTTCAAATTGAACACCGTATAAATCAGGAACTGTAATGCTTTCTCCATGATTGGTTTTTACGGGTAAATAAATATAAAAGAAGCCTAAAACGAGTACAGCTCCTATACCGATAATAATCCCTAAATGAATCAATAAATCTTTAAGACTATTTGCTTTAAGCTTCATGCGTAGATAATTTTTTATTGTTACGCTCTATTCCAAATGTTAAGATTTGGTCAATAAAGTCGTAAGGTTTGTAGCCATTAATAGCTGTTTGGTGAAATATACAAGTTGCCGGAGTCATACCAGGTAATGAATTAACTTCAATAATAATAGTTTCTGCTGTTAAGTCATCAAAAATTCTTACGAAAGCATCAATTCTGGCATAGCCTTGAATATCTAAGATCTCTGCTGTACGCTTAAGTGTTTCTTTCACTTGTTCGGCAATCTTTGTATAGTTTCGTTCATCAGTGGTATAGCGTGCTGGTGTAATATTCTGACCTTCACCCGCTAAAAATTTCTCCTCCAAACTTAGTACTTCACCGCTTGCTAACGCTTCAGATGGCTCAAATATTTCATAAGTTACTTTACCCTCTTCATCAAATTTGGTCAGTAAGCCACCTGTAATTTCAAGAAAGTACTTGGCATTATGCTTTTCAACCAATTCTTCAAGCAAAAAGAAATTCTTTTGAGGAAATTCTTCTGTTGGCTTTAACTTAAGGGTGTTAGCAAGATCTGTAATAAACGCAGGCTGAGGTCTGAACATTAAACCAGCAAAAGCCTTAAGTTCTTCTCTATTTTTAATCTTCTTTACAGCCGAACTACAACCATCATCTGCAGGCTTGGCAATAAGCGGATATTGCAGTTGGGCTTCAATTGATTCTATTTCAGCATCTGCATCAGACTCCCATTTATCCTGATATACAAGTCTGTGATCTGCTACTGAAATACCATTTTCTTTCAGTATTTCATTGGTATCAAACTTGTTAATAGTTGTTTGAGAGCTACTTATACCAGACCCATTATATGGAATATTAAATTTCTCAAGCTCCTTTTGAACAGCTCCATCTTCTCCAGGGCGACCATGAAGTGCTATAAAAACTGCATCTACCATTTTATTTAAATCAGAATAGTCGATAGCCTGAAGCTTTTGAATAGTATTGGCAGCATATTTTGCGGTGATATTGCTGCATTCGAAAATGATTTGATCTAATACAGGATGCCTCTCATTTTTGTGTACTTTCTCTTTTATATCATCAGCATTGTCTTTGAGCATGATATTGACAGGGAGCACATGCAACTCATGCTTTTCTTCCGTTCCACTTAAGAAAATAGGAATAGGGAAGTACTTTTCCGAAGAGGAAAGTTTTTCAAAAATGTTTCTTCCACTTTCTACTGAAATATGCCTTTCGGTAGAAAAGCCACCCATAATTACACCAACATTAATTTTCTGTTGATCTTCCTTTTGAAGTGCATTTAATTTATTGTCTAATCCCTCAAGTAAATTGGATATGTTTTGATGTTGCTTTCCAGATTTTAACCTTTCTGCTAAGGAGGTCCTGATGATGTAACTTAGAAACTGTGAAGGGTTTAGACCTATTTCTGCTGCCTGATGGAAAAAGAATGATGATGGCAACATACCTGAAGTTGTGTTTGGGTCATTCAGGTAAATGTTATTAGTATCATCAATAAAGCCATCAATTCTTGCATAAACATTAATCTGAAGGGCTTTAAATAAATGGCTGCACTGTTTCCTAATAGATTCAATAACATCGATAGGAGCATCTATAGGCGTAACTTTTCTACTCATTCCTGGTAAGTATTTTGACCTATAATCAAATACTTCCGAGCCCTTTCTAATCTCAGTAGGGGGGAGCGCGATTGGGTTACCATTTTCATCCTGAATGACAATGCAGGAGAATTCTCTACCTTTTATGAAAGACTCAATTAATAATTCGCTTTCACCATTAGTAGCCTCTAGCTTTACCGTTTCTCCCGATGCAGTATTATCAAGAATGTTGAAAAGCTCATCCACTTCATAAATTAACTTTCCTTTGTGTAATGCTGGCAATCCGATACCTTCTCTGATATCAACCAATTGGGCAATTTCTCTAACTTTCTGTTCTTCACTTAATTTGTGCCATGCATCAATGTTTACTTCTTGAATGAAGAAGCTCTTCTGAATACCAGTAGCAAAAGCATCAAAGTTATCTTCCTTAACAATACTAACACCAATTGAAGAACCCTGATGAGGTGATTTTATAACAATAGGTAGGCCAATGCTTTTCTTCAGATATTCAAATATTTGCTCTTTTGGCTGGTTTTGCCAGTCAGCTTTGCTTAAAATCTCACTTTTAGGTACTTTAAAGCCAGCCTGCTTAAGGAGCTTCTTCTGTGAAATTTTATTGATACCAATAGCCGAAGCTAAAATACCTGCTCCGCTATAGGGTATGTTATACCAATCCAAAATCCCTTGTATGTTACCGTCCTCACCATAAGGTCCGTGTAAACTTAGGAAAGCGAAATCGATATATTTATGAAAATTTTCTGGGCTAATTCTTTTACCTACTTTGCTGATGAGGTTATTCCAGTCTTCGTCTTCTAAGTTTTTTAATGACTCAGCATAAATCTGAACTGGATATTTCGACTTTGGTAAATATGAAACTGGTGGGTAGAAATCTCTAATAGTTCCTTTATATATAAACTGCCAATCCAGTAAAATAAAGTGTCCGCGACTGTCTACGAATATAGGTACAGCATCAAAAATGGATTTATTTAAGTTGTCATATACCGTTCTACCTCCCGCAAATGAAATTTCTCTCTCTCTGGATTGTCCACCAAAAAATATTCCTACCCTCATAAGGTTTCTACTTCTGTATTTAAGTTGCTGAACTTTTAATTCAGCGTATAATAATTGATACTCTTATATTATAAGAATGAGTAAAAATAAGGCTTAGATATTAAACTTCTTAAGCAAATGGCTTTATTTTCTGTTAGCCTAAAGTTGGGATGATTCATTCTACAATAAACCTCACTGATTGATTAAGGCCTTCAGTCTGAAAGTTTAGCAGGTATAAGCCTGAAGCCAAGGCTGATACATCAAAGGAAACAAATTGATTTAATATTTTCGGTTCGTAAAACCTCATGATAACATTCCCTCTCAGGTCTAGTATTTGAAAAGAGCCAGAATCTGCTTGATTTAGGTTGAAATGAAGATTTAAGGTGCCGTCAGTAACGGGGTTGGGGTAAACGGCAAATTGAGCTCTTGTGTCAGGGTAAGGTGGTGGTGTTTCCTGACCAATAAAGAAAGTAACATCTTTTAAATAAACATTGGCTCCATTGTCGTGCATGGCCTTTATTGCTACTCTTATTTTTTCTTTATAGGTATAAGGACTCAGATCAATAAGTTCAGTTCTGAAAATAGGCTCGGCATCTGCTTCATTTCCAAAAGAGGTAGCTAATGAATCAGCTGATTTTTCATAAATCAGTGTTTCAATAATGTTTCTTTCAGATTCGTTCAGTAGATAAACCTCTAGCGACTCCTGCTGTTTGTATGGTTTATGATAAGCAACTTTAAATATTAAGCTAAGAAATTCGGTTCGAGTAACATCAACTATTGGACTTATTAGCCAATCCTCTTCAAGTTCCTTAGAAACCAGTGCTGATTGACTGCTCATGGCATTATATTGATTGTCAAAAATCCAGCTATTTTGTTTATCTGGATTAAAAATGTACCAATTTTCCTTACTGGCCTTCGATAAATCCAGGCGAATTGGAGGTATTTCTTCTGAGCAGCTTTGTTGATATGGAAGGAAAATACTTTCTGTTATCGTTTCTTCTTCAAATGTTGTGGACACTTGTAATTCTAAAACTCCTGAAGTTGCAGGAGGATTTATTTCTGGAAGTTGATAGGTAACTACCTGATTACTTGTAATCGCTACAGATTCATTAAATTCATTTAATGTTTCATCACCATTTTTAACTGCTATACTGAAGTTAGTAACTACACTTCTGCCTGTGTTTTTAAGTCTAAGCATTGATTGAATTGCCTCTTCGCAATATAATGCATTGGCATTCCTCCAACTTACTGGGCTAAGTCGCTTTTCAGGTATTTTACTCTCTTCTAATTTAAATTGACTAAGGTAGAAATTATTATTCCCTCTATTTTCAACTTCAATTCTAAAACAAACAGAAGGTTTACCTCTTAGCCTACCTAAATCTAAATAGAGACTGTCCCAATCAAGCCTGTGCTCTGGAACAAATGCCTCATTTTTACCATAAGCAGTTACTACCTCATTACCTGTAGAGCTATAGAGTAAATCTGTGAAACTAGCGCCACAATCATAGGATGCATAAATAGTCAGTTGGTGTGCATTGGTATCAGCTGCCTGTGCATAAACCAATTCAAGAGCAGGAATATCAAGTGTAGTGAAATCGAAAATGGGAGAAATTAATCTTTCTTTTTGCCCAAGATTGGTTCTTTTCTGATATAAAGGAACACCGACATACCCGTTCAATTCTGTCCAGCTTTCTTCATCGTCTAAATTTTGTATCAGCCAGTCATTAAAACCATCACTAAAATCTTGTTGGTAGGGTACAGACTTTGATGCGTTTTGCTGATAAAATTCTTTTAGTTCATTATTGGATATACGTTCATCGGTTTGACCGTTTAGTATGAGCTTATAAGATAGTTCATATTCACCAAAGGAGTTAAAACTGATAGGATCAAAGTTTATTTTAACTTCTCGTCCAGGAGGAATGGTGTCAGAGAAGGTCTTTCTTTCTTTAATGCTTCCTTGTAGTTTTAATTCAACGCTGTAATTTGTAATAGAGTCCAGCCCTTGGTTTCTTACTAAAGTGGTTGGTGTGTATAGTTGATCACAATTACTTATGAACTTTTGGTTAACAGCTTGGAGTGCAAGGTCTTTGTTTAGCGGAATAGGTTCTTCTAATGCTACAGAAGTTGTGAGACTCAACCTTCTAGGACTATTTTCAACAACAGCTCGCATTCTACTTTTCTGATCTTGAGTGAATAATGTCATGCATGCATCATTTGTATAGTCCATAAAGTTCTGTACCATATTTAAAGTATTGCATGAAGTAGCCTCCAAATTGCAACCCGAGTGAGACGAGCTTGCTTCGGGGGTGTCTTCACAAAAATCATCGATAGAACAACCGCCATCACCCCAAATATGCCTAAGCCCAAAGAAGTGTCCCATTTCATGGGTTAAAGTTCTACCTTTACTTTCAAAAATAGGGCTGTTTGGATTGTCTCCTATATATTGATAATCAATGGTAACCCCATCTATTAATCTGTTTCCTGAAGCTTCTTCAAGTCCTGGGAGGTTAGCTATTGGAAACTCAGCCCAGCCCAGACTAGGCGAAGTGACATCTGTAATCCAAATATTGAGATAGTCTTCAGCTGGCCAGTAGCTTTCAGCTGATAAGGTGGCACGCTGATCATAGCTGTAAGTAAACTGACTACCAATTAACCGAACTATACCATCGGTTTCAAAACCTGAAGGGTCCTGCTTAGCATATACAAATTCAATTTCTACATCTGCTGCCAAGTCCTTAAATTCGTCAATGGTTTCAGCCAGATTACCATTAAGCAGGTTAAAATCCTCATTTAGCGTTTCTAATTGTCTATCCAGTCTTTCTTTAGGAAGATTAACACCTTGACCGATCGCCTCGCCCTTATGGATGATGTGAAAAACTACGGGTATTTGAACAATCGCTGCAGTTCTGGATGCAGAACCTTCTATTTGTTGACTAAACTTTCGATGAGCTATTTTTTTAGATAGCCACTCTTCGAAATTTTGGTCGGAAAGTACTTTTGATTTGCTGATTCTTTCCTGGAGAATTAAATGAGAAGCACATTTTTCCTGGGCTAAAATAGAGGTGCCACTCATAAAAAAGAGCATAAAAAAAACTCCCGAAATAATCAGCTTGAATATGTTAAGGGAGTTTCTGCTCATTGACATTGTTTTCAAACCTTTAAGCTAAACAATATCTATAAAATTATAAAATAAATACTACTGTATCAACTACATCTTATCTCATAGTTTCCGGTAACTGCGCATTGGCATCATCAGGGCTGGTGATATTAATGGCTTCAACAGCGGTTATTTCTGGAACAGCTTTTTTGATAGCTTCTTCAACCCCCGCTTTTAATGTCATAGTTGACATGGGGCAGTTGCCACAAGCCCCTAAAAGCTCAAGCCTCACCAAACCGTCATTGATGTCTAGCACTCGCACGTTTCCTCCATCTGCTTCCAGATATGGTCTAATTGAATCAAGTGCTTTTTCAACTCTATCTTTAATTTCCATCATTTATCAGTTAATCATTTCAACCTTTTTGGTTTCGGCTAAGTTCGCATTTCGGATAGCTACTTGCCTTGCCAATTTTTGGCTCAATTCTTTAAAAGCATCAGCGGTTACATCATCTTTCATAACTGCAGGTAAACCACTATCTCCACTTTCTCTAATGCTTTGAACCAATGGCATCTGACCTATAAAAGGTATATCAAATTGTTCGCTCAGTTTC
This sequence comes from Marivirga atlantica, assembly GCF_016734805.1. Taxonomy (GTDB): domain Bacteria; phylum Bacteroidota; class Bacteroidia; order Cytophagales; family Cyclobacteriaceae; genus Marivirga; species Marivirga atlantica. Next base: position 432,538 of record NZ_JAERQG010000003.1, on the reverse strand, counting down.
ATTCCGCCACCTTCACCAAAGATAAAATATTTATTATCAGGAAGTTCAGCAGGAGTAAAGTAAGCCATATTTTCCACTAAGCCCAAAATAGGCACATTAATTTGTGGTTGCTTAAACATTCCTATAGCTTTCTTAGCATCTGCAAGAGCTACTTTCTGCGGTGTAGTAACTATTACACTTCCAGTCACTGGTATGGTTTGTACCAATGTTAAGTGAATATCGCTTGTGCCAGGAGGTAAGTCAATTAACAAATAGTCAAGTTCACCCCAGTCAGTATCGCTAATAAACTGCTTTAATGCCGAGCTAGCCATTGGCCCTCTCCAAACAACAGCATTGTCAGGAGGTGTTAAGAAACCAATAGATATTAATTTAATTCCATATTGCTCGATTGGTATAATGGTGTTTTTACCATTGATTTCTTTTACTTCTGGCTGCTCATGTTCACAGTTAAACATGGTTGGGATTGATGGTCCAAAAATATCAGCATCAATCAAACCAACTTTTGCACCTGATTGTGCTAGTGAAACAGCAAGATTAGCAGTTACAGTAGATTTACCTACACCGCCTTTTCCAGAACCAATTGCGATAATGTTTTTTACATTAGGTAGAAGTGGAGCTGTATTTCTGGTAGAAGTAACATCTGAAGTCATATTTGGGAAAACCTGTACATCTTCTCCTACATGTTTATGAATGGCATTAATGCAATCTGTTTTAATCATCTCCTTAAGCGGACATGCAGGTGTTGTCAATACAACTGTAAAATGAATGGCATTTCCATCTACACTAACATCTTTAATCATATTCAGGCTTACCAAGTCTTTTTTTAGATCTGGATCCTGAACTGTTGATAATGCTTTTATTATGCTTTCTTTTGTAATAGCCATATATTTTTTACTCGTAAAAAGTCTTAATTTTGTATACTTGGGCGCAAGTTAAGTTTATTCGAATAAGCTAACAATACTCAGCCTTAAATAGTTGTTTTAAATCTCTTTTTAAGAAAAATCAGTGAATTTAAGTCAGAATACCATAAGTGAAGTTCAGGATAGAGCAGATATTGAAGAGGTAGTAGGAGACTATGTTTCTCTGAAAAAGAAAGGGCAAAACCTATGGGCTTGTTGTCCTTTTCATAACGAAAAAACACCTTCTTTCTCTGTTGCACCCAATAAAGGTATTTATAAATGCTTTGGTTGTGGAAAAGCTGGTGATGCCATACAGTTTATCATGGATCTGGAGGGGCTTAGTTTTCCTGAAGCTATAAAACAACTGGCAGAGAAATACGGTATTGAAATAGAAGAAGACGAAAGGCTTCCTGAACAGCAAGAGGCATACAATGAAAAGGAGAGTCTTTACATTGTGCTTAACTATGCAACCAATTATTATAAGGATTTACTTCATAATCATGAAGAGGGCAAATCAATTGGTTTAAGCTATTTTAAAGAAAGAGGCTTTTCTAAACAGACTATTGAAAAATTTAATCTTGGCTATGCATTAAACAGCTGGGATGGGTTATTAAAAGCAGCGCAGTCTGCAGGGCATAGCGAAGAATTGCTCGAAAAGTCTGGACTCATCATCAAAAAAGAAGAAACTGATAAGGTTTATGACCGCTTTCGTAATAGAGTAATATTTCCTGTTCATTCTATTAGCGGTAAGCCAATTGCTTTTGGTGCCAGAATATTAATTAAAGATAAGAAGCAGCCTAAGTATATAAATTCTCCAGAAACACCTGTTTACCATAAAAGTGAAGTACTTTATGGTATGTACCAAGCCAAGCAAACAATCAGAAATGAGGATAATTGCTTTTTGGTAGAGGGCTATACGGATGTAATCTCATTACACCAGAGTGGAGTAGAAAATGTAGTGGCTTCTTCTGGTACTTCATTAACCACCAATCAAATTCAATTAATCAGCCGATATACCAAGAATATCACTGTATTATTTGATGGTGATACGGCTGGTATCAAAGCATCATTAAGAGGAATAGATTTGATTCTAGAAGGTGGTTTGAACGTGAAGGTGGTTCTATTTCCCGATGGAGAGGATCCGGACAGCTATTCACAACGGCTAGGAGATGAAGCCTTTAAAAAATATCTGGAAGATAATGCGAAGGATTTTATCCGATTTAAGTCTGATTTACTTTTGGAGGATACTAAGAAGGATCCGATCAGAAAAGCAGAGACTATTCAAGAGATAGTACGATCTATCTCAAAGATACCTGATCCTGTTAAACGCGCTATTTATGTTAAGGAAACCAGTGAAATTCTGGAGATAGATGAAGCGATTTTGGTGGCTGAGCAGAATAAGATTATTCTACGTGAAAAACAGGTAAAAGGTGATATTACAAAGCAACAGGCTAATAATCTCAGTCATAATTATAGCCAGGCCTCCGAGCAGATTCAGAAAAAGTATAGCCCTTTTGAAGTGGCCGCTTTACAGGAAAAGGAAAGTATTAGGTTACTCTTGAGTTATGGTGACTTGCCGCTGGCAGAAGAAACTACTTTAATACAGTATTTAATAAATGAATTTAAAAGTACTGAATTCATTCATCCTGTTTACAAACGTATTTTCGAGGATTTTAAGAATTACTTAAATAAAGGTGAAATTCTTAATGAAGCGCATTTCATCAAAAATGGGGATGAAGAAATAAGAAAGGCAATTTTTTCATTATTTACTGATAGATATGAGTTGAGTGAAAATTGGGAAAAGAAATTCCAGATTTACACAATCCATGAAAGACATATTCTTAATGATTCTGCTTTTACTCATGTGCTGCGCTTAAAACATAGGTCTATTTTACATCTGCTTGATCTTAATGTTCAAAAACTTAGGGAGACAGACTCTTTAATTGAGGAGGAAAAGATACTCCGCTACCAAATGCAACTAAACGAGGCAAAACGAGAAATAGGCGATTTACTTGGTATGGTAGTGGTTAAGTAATTATCAATTAGTGACTAGCATTAACATTGGTGTTTCAATATTAATTAGTTAGAAATCGGTAAACAGCTCTGTAAAAAAGTAAACACATCCTGTCTGCTTTCGTTTTGATTTGTACTACTGGGTAAGAAAATATAATTACCTTTGTTCACCGCATTACATTGAATTTTTATGAGTAACAAAAATATACCTGTAGATAGCATAGAGGATGCTATTGAAGCAATCAAAAACGGGGAAATTATAATAGTTGTTGATGATGAGGATAGGGAGAATGAGGGAGACTTCATTTGTGCAGCAGAGAAGGTGACCCCTGAAATTATCAACTTTATGTCCAAACATGGTAGAGGTCTTATATGTGCCTCGATACCTGAAGAGCGCTGTGAAGAGTTAGGTCTAGAATTGATGGTTGGTAAAAACACGGCTCAGTTTGAGACTCCATTTACTGTTTCTGTTGATTTAATTGGACATGGCTGCACTACTGGTATTTCTGCTAGTGACAGGTCAAAAACAATTCAGGCACTTGTTAATCCTGATACCAAACCAGAAGAGCTAGGTAAGCCTGGTCATATTTTTCCATTAAAGGCCAGAAAAGGTGGAGTACTGAGAAGAACAGGACACACTGAAGCTACGGTTGATTTTGCTCGCCTGGCGGGATTACAGCCGGGAGGTGCTTTAGTTGAAATTATGAATGAAGATGGTACCATGGCTCGTCTACCTGATTTAAGAAAAGTAGCTGATGAGTTTGAATTAAAACTGGTTACCATCAAGGATTTGATAGAATACCGTCTTGAGCATGAGTCTTTAGTTGAAGAAAAGGTGATGGTTGAAATGCCAACTGATTTTGGAGATTTCAAACTCAAGGCTTACGAGCAAACTACTACCAAAGAAAATCATTTGGCTCTAATTAAAGGAGAGTGGGAAAAAGATGAACCTATTATGGTTCGTGTTCACTCATCCTGCGTAACTGGTGATATCTTCGGTTCATGCCGATGTGATTGTGGACCTCAACTCCATGAGGCTATGCAAATGATCGAGAAGGAAGGTAAAGGTGTAATTGTTTACATGAATCAGGAGGGTAGGGGTATCGGCTTGATGAATAAACTAAAAGCCTATAAACTTCAGGAAGAAGGTATGGATACAGTGGAGGCTAATTTACACCTTGGCTTCAAAATGGACCAGAGAGATTATGGTGTGGGAGCTCAAATATTACGCAAATTAGGAGTAAGTAAAATTCGCCTGATATCTAACAATCCTACTAAAAGAGCAGGGCTATTAGGTTATGGCTTGGAAATTGTGGATAATGTTGCATTGGAAATTCCACCTAACAAGCACAATGAGAACTACTTACGTACTAAAAGAGATAAAATGGGGCATACAATTCTTAAGAAGAATTAATTTGAGAATTAGCATTATCATCATATTACTTGCAGTTTTTTTTTCAAAGGGTATAGCGCAAGAGCTACCTAATGAAATGTGGCATCCTGGTGTGGTAGTGCTTAATGATGGCGATTCAATCAGAGGAAATATTCAGTACGACTTTAAAACTAATTTAGTCCAACTGGCTATTGATGGGCAGGTGAAAGCTTTTTCTTCACAGCAACTGCTATCTGTTAGCTTCCATGGTCAGTATTTTAAGCGTTTTAGATATTTCTATGCATTGCCATACAACCTCAATGGTTCAGTTGATGTACCTATTTTTTTTGAGATCTTAGAAGAAGGTCCAATTACCTTGATGTCAAGGGAATATGTGGTGGTTCAAAATAATAACAATTACAATTCACCATTTTACAGAGGTACCTCACGTACTTTGAGTTCAAGATCAATTCTATCTTATGACTACTATTTCTTAACCACTGACGGAAGAATAGTCCAGTACACTGAAAAGAAGAAGGATTTATTAGCTTTCTTCGGGAAGTATCAGAATGATGTGGAAAAGTATATGCGTAAGAATAAACTCAGATCAGATAGACAACTTGATCTTATTAAAATAACCAATTATTACAACGAATTAGCGGCAGATTAACATGGCAAACAAACCCCTTATTTTAGTTTCTAACGATGATGGCATTACCAGTAAAGGCATACGAAACCTGGTTGAAGTAATGCAGCAAATAGGAGAAGTAGTTGTAGTGGCACCTGATAGCCCTCAGTCAGGCATGGGGCACGCCATTACGATTGGTAATACTTTAAGGTTAGAGGAAACCAAAATTTTTGGTGATCAAGTTAAGGCCTATGAATGCTCTGGCACACCGGCTGATTGTGTAAAATTAGCTAAGAATCACGTTTTGAAAGATAGAACGCCAGATTTAGTAGTGAGTGGTATTAATCATGGCAGTAATACCTCGATAAGTGTGCTCTATTCAGGTACCATGTCTGCAGCCATTGAGGGTGCGGTGGAAGGATTTCCATCTATAGGTTTTTCATTATGTGATTATGCACACGATGCTGATTTCGAACATACATTACCTTATATTAAAAAGATAGCAGAGCAAGTATTAAATACAGGCTTGCCAAAATACACAACGCTTAATGTCAATTTCCCCCCAAAAAGAAATGAAGCACTTAAAGGCGTTAAAATTGTAAGGCAGGCGCATGCAAAGTGGCAGGAAGAATTTGATCAACGCTATGATCCTAATGGTAGAAGATATTTCTGGATGGCGGGCAACTTTGTAAACCATGATAAGGGAGAAGACAATGACGAATGGGCAATTGCTAATAACTACGTTTCAGTAGTTCCTTGTCAGTTTGATTTAACAGCACACCATACAATAAGCGTGCTTAATGATGATTGGGATATTAAAGTAGACTGATGGCAAAGAAAAAGCAAAAGAGCTATGAAGAAGCACTTCATGAATTGGAATCACTGCTTGAGAAAGTTGAGAGTGATGAAATTTCTATAGATGAATTGTCTAGCATGGTTCAGCAGTCTGTTGAACTTATAAAAACCTGTAAGAATCAGTTAAAAGGCATTGAGAAGAATATTGATGATTCTTTTAATGCAATGGAAGAATAAATCATATAATGCAGCTCCAGTTTTCTGAGAATATTTCACTCAAGCCCTATAATACTTTCGGTTTTGAGGTAAAGGCAAAATACCTGATAGAGATTAACCAAGTTGATCAGCTTAAAGCATTAATCAAATCTGAACTTTGGATAGAGAACAAGCATCTTATACTCGGAGGTGGTAGCAATATTCTATTGCAAAGAAATTTTGATGGATTGATAGTGCTTAATAAGCTGCTTGGCATCAATGTATTGCAACAAGATGATAGTAGTTTAATTGTTAGGGCAGGAGGAGGTGAGAATTGGCATGAGTTTGTTCAATACTGTATTGCTAAAAATTGGGGAGGAGTAGAGAATTTATCGCTTATACCTGGAACAGTAGGAGCGGCTCCCATGCAGAATATTGGTGCATATGGTGTGGAAATTAAGGATGTTTTTCATTCCCTTGAGGCCTTTAACCTAAAGTCAGGAGAAGTAGAGACTTTTACTGCGGACGACTGCAAATTTGGCTATAGAGAAAGTGTTTTCAAACATGAGTTAAAAGATCAGTACCTAATAGTTGCTGTACAATTCAAACTATCAAAGCCAAATGCACATCAGTTGAAGTTAGATTATGGCATCATCAAACAAACACTGGCAGAAAAAAATATTACTGAACCTTCTATTCAAGATATAAGTGAGGCCGTAATTCAAATCAGACAGTCGAAACTTCCAGACCCTAAGCAGATAGGAAATTCAGGTAGTTTTTTCAAGAACCCAATAATCAATAAACAGCAATTTGAGGAGCTGTTGAAAGAATATCCTTCTTTACCAGCTTACCGCATATCTGATGAAGAGATGAAAGTGGCGGCAGGTTGGCTTATTGAGCAGGCAGGCTGGAAAGGCTATGATGAAAATGGAGTAGGAGTTCATGATAAACAAGCATTGGTGCTTGTTAATAAAGGAAATGGCTCAGGAGAGGCAATAGCAGAACTGGCAAGAAAAATTCAGGATTCAGTATACTCCAAATTCAGAATACAGCTAAATCCTGAAGTTAATTTTGTTATTTGATATAGGTCATATCAACTATGACTTCAAACTCATCATTAGTTCCATCAAAATCAATATCTGAAGAATTATCAATGTCTGTATATTGTAGTTCTAATTTAGAACTAGATGATGAAAGAACAGTAAATTCGAATTCATCAGAAGAACCTTCATCTAAAATCAGTTTATTATTTCTCAAGGTCCAAGTACCAGTCACTGAGGACTCTCCAGGTATATCTGAAGTATAAGTATTGTTGCTGTTTAGGGTAATAGTTGCTCCATCGAATATTGATTCAATTTCTGATGAAATTAGTGCTTTATACAGATTAGCTTCATCCTGTCCCAAATAATCTTCAATATCCTGACCGTTGACATTGATTTCAATATCAACGTCTACTACATCCCATGCACCTACAAAATCTGCCTTTGCTCCTAAATCTTCATCTTCATTGCATGCTGAAAGAAAAAGGAATCCGGTAACTAATATCACTAATAGTCTAAAATTTTTCATTTATTTTTTTTAATTAACCGCAAACAAAACTAAAAGAAATATATACTCAAAGTTTTAGTTTGATTTTATTATATATTTTGTCAGTTAGATAGAGAGTTTTCTATCAATGGCCTAATTCCTTCTTTTAAAATATAAATTCATGTTGAATTTAATTTCAAAAACATCAAATTGGTTTAAAGTCAAATAAACGGTGTCTTTATAGGATAATTGTAAATTTGATGGGTCTAAGCTTATAATGTTGTAGGCTAAAGTATAACCATTGTTAGCCGTAAAAGTAATCGAATCTAGTTTTCTAAATGTCTTCCAACTTCCTGATGAAGTAATACTATCGGATTCATATATTTTATAGGTGCTGTCGGCTAATAATTCATATGTAAAGGGTTGAAAGTCTAAGGGTTGTTCACAATTCTTAGCTTGCTCTTCGCAAAAAAAGTATCAAAATCCTAACTAAGAAATTTAGTATCGGACAGTTGCCAATAACCAAGCAAGTTTAATTCTTCTTGCGGATTGGACTCTTCTTGATCACAAGATGAAATATAAATTAACATTAAGACCGTTGAGAAAATGATTTTTAAGGTTTTCATTTGCTATTAAATCATATGCGTAACATTCTCCAAATTACCCTCATACTTTTCAACTGAAACACCAAATTCTTTTAAAAAGTCAAGGCCTTCATCGTTAGCCAAACCTTTATATTCGGCATAAGAATTTAAGTAGATCACTTTTTTGATACCCATACTGTAAATAATTCTGGCACAAGAAATACAGGGGGAGAGTGTTACATAAAGTGTAGAATCTTCAACGGAGGCTTTGTTTTTTACAGCATACATAATGGCATTTTGCTCAGCATGTATAGCCAGTAAACAACTTCCTTTAGCATCTCTACCACAACCTGTTTCCGGATACTCTTCATCACAATTATGGGTACCTGCCGGTGGTCCATTATAACCAATAGAAATGATGCGCGTATCCTTTGTTAGCACAGCGCCAACATGTCTTTTTATACAATGTGAGCGTTTAGCCAGGTTAACGGCCAGCTCCATGAAGATATCATCAAACTGTGGTTTTTCCATAAAACAAATATAGCCTATTATAATGCGACTAAAAATTGTAAATTGCTTCGTGTTAAAATTAAAAATTGATCAAATGAAAAATACTCTAAGCATACTATCTCTTACTCTTTTACTTTTTTTAAGTGTTTCAGCTGTTAAAGCTCAGGAAGCACTCAAACAAAAGCCTAGTCCTTTAGGAATGGTAACTTATAAATTTGATGATGCCTATGTGAAGGTAACTTACGGAAGACCTCATTTAAGAGGTAGAGAAGCTTTTACTGCTGATGCACCATTAGCACCTACCGGAAAAATATGGAGAACTGGTGCTAATGAAGCTACTGAAATCACTTTAACAAAAGATGTATTAATGGCAGGTAACAAAGTTGAGGCAGGTACTTATACGGTATTCACAATTCCGGGAGAGGAGCAGTGGACTATCATTCTGAATAAGGATTTAGGTCAGTGGGGAGCATATAAGTATGATGAGAAAAAAGATTACTTGAGGTTTGAAGTTCCTGTAATGGAAGCGAAAGAAACGTATGAGCCTTTCACGATTATGTTTGATCAATCCAACGGGGAGGTTAAGATGCAGTTTATTTGGAGTGATACGCTTGTTGAAGTGCCAATCAATTTTATCAATTAAAGCACAATAATTTTCTAATTGAAAAAACCTCTTTAATTAGAGGTTTTTTTGTTTCAGCACTTATGAAAAAGATTATTAAAGAATTTAAGGAATTTGCCATAAAAGGGAATGTGTTTGATATGGCAATAGGTATTATAGTTGGTACCGCTTTTAGCAAAGTAGTATCATCATTAGTTGGTGATATTATATCTCCATGTATAAGTTACTTTACAGGAGAAGTTGATTTTACAAGTCTGGCCATAACCATTAAACCAGAACAACTCAATGAGCAAGGTAAGATTATACAAGAAGCTGTTGCGATTAATTATGGTAGCTTTTTACAAACTACAATAGACTTTGTTATCATCGCATTTTGCATATTCTCCGTGATAAAACTATTCAACTCCTTAAAGCGAAAATCTGAAAATGTAGAAGACAAGACGGTTTCTACTCCTAAGGATATCGAATTGCTTACAGAAATTAGGGATTTACTGAAGTCAGACAGAAAGTAATTTTATTTTCGGATCAATTAACGTAATTTAATAAAAAGGCTTGTGTTATGGCAGAAAGAGAATATAAAAGCTTCAAAGAGTTTTATCCTTATTATTTAACTGAACATCAGGATGCTACATGCAGAAAGTTACATTTCACAGGTACGGCATTAATTTTTGTAGTGTTGGCGTGGGCACTGCTTACACAAACATGGTGGGGGCTATGGTTAATTCCTGTCACAGGCTATGGGTTTGCCTGGGTTGGTCATTTCTTTTACGAGAAAAATAAGCCCGCTACATTTACCTATCCACTATGGAGTTTAGCTTCTGATTTCAAGTTGTTTTTTGATATTTTGAGGGGGAAGGAAAAGCTGTCTCCGAAAGGTTAAATTTTAGTTAGATTTCAATTCAAATAATAAATAAATGATTTTAAGACTAGTATTATTTCTGTTTTTTTTAAGCACTCCGCTGCTATCTCAAAATCCAACAATTGGATTAATTCATCATTCAGATCAGTCGGATGATGGTTATACGCTATTTACTCCAGAAAACAATAATTTTGTATATTTAATTAATCAATGTGGTTATAAAATAAACTCTTGGGAGTTTGATGATGTACCTAACAGAACAGCTTATCTTCTTCAGAATGGGAGCGTTTTAAGGGCGGGTATTGAAAAAATACAAATACGCGACTGGTACAATGAAGAAGTATGGAGTTATTCGACTAACTCTTTACAACAGCATCATGACATTGAACCTTTACCAAATGGTAATATCCTAGTAATAACATATGACTACTATAGCAGAGAAGAGATATTAGAAAAAGGTAAATCCCAGTTATTCGAAGAAGACTCCATAAGATTGGACAAAATAATAGAAATCAAGCCTGTTGGAACTAATGAAATTGAGATCGTATGGGAATGGCGATTATTTGATCATTTAATTCAGGACGTAGATTCAACTCTTGATAACTATGGTGTAATCAGTAACCATCCTGAATTAATGAATATTAATTATAGTCAAGAATTAAATTTTTCTCATGTAAATAGTATTGATTATAATGAGGAATTAGATCAGATATTGATTTCAGCCAGAAATTTGTCTGAAATTTTCATAATCGATCACTCTACTACTATAGATGAGGCCGCTGGCAACACAGGAGGTATTTTTAATAGAGGAGGTGACTTTTTATGGCGCTGGGGAAATAAGAATAATTACTTACTAGACTCTTCAGCTAATCAATTATATAGACAGCATGATGCTAAATGGGTAAATGATGGCTTTCAGGATGATGGCAAAATTACTGTTTTTAACAATAATCCAGGTGGTAATTCTAGTTTAATGATTATCCAAACAGAAATAAATAGTGATGAATATGTAATTAATGATGAAGGTTATTTGCCGCAAAATGAAGAGTTCTCTTGGAGTGGTAATATTTTAGGTCAAACACTACAAGAAAACAGAAAGGCAGGGGTTATGAGTCTTAAAAACGGAAACTTATTAGTTTGTGAAACTAGCAAAGGTAGAATATCAGAAATAAAGAAAGATGGCTCGCTTTTGTGGTCCTATATCAATCCAACAGGGGAAGGTATTTTTGATCAATATTCAGATACAGTGAATGGTACAGGTATTTTCAGGGCGATTAGATATCAAAAAGAATTTAGAGCCTTTGAAAATTTCGAATTAGATTTAGGCACAATTATCGAAGATGAAAATACGCTTTCAAATGGTTGTCAAAAACGAGTTTTATCCTCAAAGAATTTTCAAACGCAGTCATTGGTGGTTAATAATCCAGTTCACAATCAAACTCTTCAATTTGTTGATAAAGAAATGGCTGCAGAAAGACTTGTAATATATGATATGCATGGTAGAGCTATTTTTACAAGGGATTTAATAAAAGGTGAGGATTTGAATACATTTAACTTACCTTTTATTCAAGGGATGTATTTGTTAAATATTCAAACAGTTAATGGAGAGAATTATAATCAAAAAATATTAATAAAATAAAAAATTGTGATTTATTATCTTTCACACTCTGAGTGTTACATAAGGTTAAGTTTAAATTGGTAATTCTTAAGCTAGAAAGTCAAAATCAAAAAGTACTTTTATAAGATATGAATTTTTAAAACAAAAAACCCTGACGAAAAAAGGCCAGGGTTTTTGTGATCCGTCCAGGATTCGAACCTGGGACCTACTGCTTAGAAGGCAGTTGCTCTATCCAGCTGAGCTAACGGACCAAATCTATAATCTATGTGGGAAAATTAACCGCTTCTCCCGAATGCGAGTGCAAAGAAATATAATTTAGTTTTTCTATACAAGTGTTTCGCCAGTAATCTGAAAAAAAATTAACCTAAAGTGACAAGTGTTATACCATCACCACCTCGTTCTTCATGTTCATTCTTTAATGACTTAACATAGTTGTACTGTCTTAGGTAGTCTCTAAGTACCTTCCTCAAAATTCCATCTCCGCGTCCATGTAAAATGCTAACTTCATTATAACCAAGTACTAAGGCGTCATCTATAAACCTGTCTGCTGCCGTTATGGCTTCTTCTACCCGCATGCCTCTCACGTCCACTTGTTGAGAAAAATTGGTTGAACGTTCAATCATACCTGTTGAAGAGGCCGAATAAGATTTTTTCTTTTCTTTTTTAGCTTCACTTTTAGACATCCTCTGAAGTCGGTTCAGCTTTACTTTAGATTTAAGTTCTCCTAATAGTATTTCAGCTTCTTTATTACCTACGGCAAGCACTTCTCCAATAGCTGACTGTCCTTTTATGCGAACAAAGTCACCACTCTGAATAGCACCTTTTGCTTCCTTAAATTCATCGTTTCTGCTCGTGCTGCTTTCTTGTTCCTCCTTAGTAGGTGTTACTTTCTTATCAAATGCTTTGAGTTGTTCACGAGCCTGCTGTGTTACTTCTTTTTTAGCTTTTGATTCCTTTATTTCTCTTACAGCTTGTTCAATTCTTTTATTGGCTTCCTGAATGATTGCTTTAGCCTCACGCTTAGCTTCAAAAATGATATTTTTCTTTTGCTCGTTAAGGAAATTGTTGAGCTCCTCGTATTCTTTAACTGTTTCTTCCAGTTGATTTTCTCTTCCTTTAATATCTTTAAGCTGCAGTTCCAGACTTCTTTTTTCTTTACCTAGCGCATTTAACATTTTATCATAATTCACACGCTCGGTACCAATTTTTGACTTGGCGGATTTAATTACAGCATGAGCAATCCCCATTTTCTCTGCCACTTCCAGCGCAAATGAACTACCTGGTTTCCCGATTTCTAATTCATATAGTGGTGAAAGGTTTTTAACATCAAACTTCATGGCACCATTTAGAACATTAGGGTACTTTTCTGCAAAATTTTTGATGTTGTCATAATGTGTAGTAATAACCCCAAAAGCCTTTGCCTTGTAAAGCTCCTCCAAAATAGATTCGGCTATGGCACCTCCAAAACGTGGTTCTGTCCCCGTACCAAATTCATCAATAAGAAACAGTGTTTGCTTGTTTGCCCCATCTAGAAAGTGCTTCATATTCTGCAAGTGAGAGCTATAGGTACTTAAGTCATTTTCAATGCTTTGTTGGTCACCGATATCAATGAATAAGTTTTTAAAAATACCACATTGACTATCAGGCATGGCCGGTATTAACAAGCCATTCTGAAGCATATACTGTAGAAGTCCAATAGTTTTTAAGCTTACTGATTTACCGCCAGCATTAGGTCCTGAAATAATAAGAATTCTGTTATCGGGATTAAGCTGAACACTAAGATCAACAACCTCTTTACCTTGCTTTTCCAAGCTTAATTTGAGCAGGGGATGTTTCGCTTTATTGAGTACCAGCATGCGCTTATCAACCAACTCTGGTAAATAGGCATCTATTTTTAACGAAAATCTCGCCTTTGCCCTTATAAAGTCTACTACTGCTAGAAATTTATAGGCTCTATCTAATGCATCTAACTCAGGCTTCACTTGGGCAGTCAGAGCAGTTAAGATTTTTACAATCTCTCTTCGCTCTTTATACTCGAGTTCACGTACCTCATTATTCATTTCAAGAGCTTCTGCCGGCTCAATAAACAAAGTTTGACCAGTGGCAGATTGATCATGAATAAAGCCTTTAATGCGCTTTTTATATTCTGTAAGTACAGGTATTACTAGGCGGCCATCACGTATGGTTATAGAAGCATCTTCAGGTGTGTGACCATTTTGAGAAGCTTGTCTATAAATTTTTTCAACTACACTTCTTAGTTGCGCCTGTACTTTAAAAATTGATGATCTTATATTTGAAAGCTCCTGGCTGGCATTATTTCTTAGTTTTCCTTTATCATCTATTTTGTCATCAATTGCTTCAAATAGCTTTTTATCGAGCGCAACGTTCTTTCGCAGTGTATAAAGTTCCTGATATTCTTCTTCATAGGTATCAAAAAAAGAAATACACTCCAGTATAGTATTCAGGCTAAGCTTAAGCTGATAAAACTCTTCTTCAGAGAAGAAAGAACCTGTTATTTTAGCTCTTTTAATAAAGCCACTAACATCTATGTAGTTGCTATTAGGAAAATACTCTCCTGATTGGATTATTTTTTTGAACTCGTCAGTTTGTAATAAGAGCTTTTGAAGTTTCTCAAAATGAGATAAGAAACTCATTTTGTCTACAATAGATTGACCTAAGGTACTTGTGCATTCTTCTTTCAGATGTTCCCTGATTTTGTCGAATCCAATACGTTGCTCAAAATCTGCAGGTAATATCATGTTAGTTACGATCTTTCTTTTTTCTGTTCTCAGCTTCTCTTACTTGCTCTTGTAAACTCAAACTGTCAATTACTATATCGTAAACTGATTCAAGCTCATTAGGATTCTCCAGATAATAGGCAAAGCTCTTTTTATAGATGGAGTCGCTTACATTAAAATCCTCAAATATTTTTAGCTCGTAATGTCGAAATACAACCTTGGTGGAATCATGCTTTAAACCCACATGACTCACCTTATATTCAGCATTATATATTTCAGCTATTATTTGTGCCATTTTTTCAGGCGGTATAATACCGTTCGGCACAGATTCCTTTTTAGAGCAGGAAACAATTATTAATATTGTAAAGACAAAAAGTAGGGTTTTATGCATTATGTTGTTGTTTGAATAAGGCAACTATAAATACGCCAATGAGTTAAATACATTATTTACTATTTTGGGCATTTATTTCTAAAATTGCACATTATTATCTTCAAATTTGTTGCCAAAGCTATTTCAGACAATTGTTAAAAACAATTTTGGCAGGTGCTTTCGTTCACTTGTCTTAAGAAGTTTGGTAAATGGTAGAAATTTATGAGAGAGCTCTTTAAAAAGCTTAGGAAATACGAGATAAAGATTAGAAAAGCAGTGAACAACCAGATGCAGGGTGATTTCCATTCTGTATTTAAAGGTTCAGGCTTAGAGTTTGATGATGTAAGGCCTTATCAATATGGTGATGATGTGAGAACCATTGATTGGAATGTATCCGCAAAAGGGCATGGAACTTTTGTGAAAACCTTCAAAGAGGACAAAGAGCAAAGTGTTTATTTTTTGGTTGATGTAAGTGCTTCACAGAATATTGGGGCTACTGGCAAACAAAAGATGGATATCACTAAAGAGATTGCCGGAGTATTAACATTATCTGCTTTAAAGGAAGGAAGTCAGGTTGGACTTATCGCTTTCAGTGATGAGCGTGAGCTTTATATTAAGCAAGGGAAAGGTCAGAACCATGGTTATTATGCCATTAGCCGACTGTTTGATTTAAAGACCAATTCAACTAAAACCAATCTTGAAAAAGCTTTTAGCTATATTCTTGGAATCATTAAAAGGCGAAGTGTAATATTCTTAATTAGTGACTTCGTTGATGAGGGCTATGAACACCATTTAAAGGCATTGGCAAGAAGACATGATTTAATAGTGATTCATGTAAAGGATAAAATGGAAACTAATCTACCCACTTTAGGGATTGTTCCTATTGAAGATAAAGAAACAGGAAAGATTAAATGGGTGAACACCTCTAGCTCAGCATTTAAGAAAAAATTTCAACAGAAAAACAGGAATAACTCCGAAGAACTTCGTGATATCTGTAAACGTAATCAGGCCGATTATGTATTGGTAGATACACAAGAAGATTTTATCCCTAAGCTGATCAAATTATTTACTATCAGAAACTTAAGCACAAAGAAAGCCTAATATGAAAAGAGTTTTATTCTGCTTAATTTTTATTTATTCAAGCATTTTCGCGTATGCTCAACAAATTCAGCCCAAGGCCTTTTTTGTTCAGGATACCATGGCTTTAGCTGAACCGGTTCAATTTTCATTATCGGTAAGATACCCTAGCAGCTTAACCTTACTATTTCCTGATTCAAGCTTCAATTATTATCCTTTTGAATTTAGGAGTAAAAAATTCTTTACTACAGAAACTGATAGCACCACTAGCAAGGATAGTGTAATTTATACCTTAGCTAGTTTTGAATTGGATCAATACCAGAGTTTAAAGCTGCCAATTTTTGTAATTAAAGGAGAGGATAGCATTTCTGTATTGAGTAATGCTGATTCCATAGTTTTTGCTGAGATGATTCCGGTTGTGAGCGATTCCCTGAATGCCAAAGCTAATGCCAACTATGTGGCTGTGGAAAAAGAGTTTAATTACCCTTATTTAATAATAGGATTGATTGTATTAGCGGTAGTCGTTTTAGCAGTTATTATTTTCTTTGGAAAGAGAATAATGCTGAGATGGAAAATCTATCGATTAAAGAAAAAGCATTCGCTTTTTCTGGAGAGCTTCAAAGATTTTAATGATTTAAGCGAAAAATCATCAATTGAGAAAAAGTTAGTGCAGTGGAAAAAACATGCTGAATTTTTAAGTAGGAAACCCTTCTCTAAGCTTACCACAAAAGAAATTAACTTCATGATGAATGAAGATGATCTGTATGTAAATCTTCAAAAAATTGATAGGTCAATTTATTCATCAAGAGGAAAGGAAGAATTGGTTAGCAGTTTTGAATATCTTAGAAATTATGCAACAACCATTTTCGATAACATAGTAAAAGAATTGGAGGATCATGCAAAGCGATAATTGGTTCAGTTTTCATTGGTTTAAGCCGGAAGTTTTACAAGGTTTTGAGTATGAACATCAATGGGTGTTTTATATCATGGCAGCTCTTCCAATCGTTTATTTACTATTCGAATGGATCAAAAGCCGTTTTAGCCCTAAAATACCTGTGGCAACCAGCAAAGTTAAACTGGGTGATGCCTATGTAAGCGTTATCAGGTTTATTCCTTTCATTGTTTTACTTATTAGTTTAACGCTTATGCTATTGGCATTTGCGCGTCCTCAACAAACAAATGAGCGTGTAGAGCAGTGGACTGAAGGGATTGACATTATGCTGGTAATGGATATTTCAGAATCGATGAAGATCCAGGATTTTACCCCTAATAGATTGGAGGCAGCAAAGAATGTAGCTAAGAACTTTATTGAAGGACGTTTCCAGGATAGGATAGGACTGGTAATTTTTAGTGGAGAAGCCTATTCACTCTCCCCATTAACAACAGACTACGATTTGCTTAAAAGCTATATCAACGACATCGATTTTAAAATGATTGAAAGTTCAGGAACAGCCATCGGTAGTGCTTTGGCTGTAGGCACAAATAGGATGAGGGAGTCTGAAACTAAGTCGAAAGTATTGATTTTGCTGAGTGATGGTGATAACAATGCCGGAAATATAGATCCGGAAACGGCTGCCAAATTAGCTAATGCATATGATATTAAGATTTATACCATTGCAGTTGGTAAGGAAGGTAAAGTGCCTTATGGTAAAGATTTTTTCGGCAGAACACGCTACATTGAAAATAGCATGGATGTAAGTGGTTTAAAGCAGATTGCTGAAATAGGAGAGGGGGAATTTTATCGAGCTACGGATAATGAAGCCCTACAAAATGTTTTTGACATTATTGATCAATATGAGAAAGCTGAAATAAAAGAAACGAGGTATAAGGATACTAAAGATTACTATGATGTTTATTTAAAATGGGCACTTGTATTCCTATTGCTTTGGCTATTCTCAAAGTCAACTTTTATAAGTAATATATTGGTTGATTAGTATTTTGAATTCAGGAAATATTCAAGCCCGAGTTGATAGCCTGTTAAGCCTAAGCCGCTTATCATGCCAACACACTGCGAGGTAATTAAGCTTTTGTGTCTAAATTCTTCACGCTTATAAATGTTAGAAATATGTACTTCCAATACAGGCTTACTTATTGAAGCAATAGCATCATGTATGGCTACTGAAGTATGCGTATAGGCTGCTGCATTTAGAATGATGCCATCAAATTTTTCATCAGCGCTGTGTAACTGATCTACTAATTCTCCTTCAATGTTCGATTGAAAATAATGCAGTTCTAGTTGTTGGTATTTATCCTTAAGATCAGCGAAATAATCATCAAAAGATTGATGACCATAAATACTCGGCTCACGCTTACCAAGCCTGTTTAAATTAGGTCCATTAATAATGATTAT
The DNA here is from genome assembly GCF_016734805.1 of Marivirga atlantica. GTDB lineage: Bacteria > Bacteroidota > Bacteroidia > Cytophagales > Cyclobacteriaceae > Marivirga > Marivirga atlantica. The sequence continues at coordinate 414,381 of NZ_JAERQG010000003.1, read as the reverse complement.
TCTCATAAGATAAATTAATTTCGTTTATGGCCTGGCAAACATTTCTACAAGAGTTTGAAAATTATATGCATCTTGAAAGATCTCTTTCTGAGAATACAGTTGCTGCCTATTGCCACGATGTTTTAAAGCTAAAACAGTTTTTGGATATCTCCAATCCTAAAGATGATCCGCTTAAGGTAAATATCTCCGATTTACACAACTTTATTGAATACATTAATGAGTTGGGAATGGCTGATTATACACAAGCTCGTATTATTTCAGGCTTAAAAGCATTCTTTAAATATTTAACGTTTGAAGATTTGATAAGTGAAAATCCGGCAGAACAACTAGAAGCCCCTAAATTAGGTCGTAAGCTACCGGATACACTCAGCTTCCCAGAAATAGAACAAGTACTTAATGCGGTTGATTTAAGTGAATCTAACGGAACTAGAGACAGGTGTATGCTGGAAGTACTCTATAGCTCTGGATTAAGAGTGTCAGAGCTGATCAATTTAAGAATATCTAACACCTATTTTGATATAGGCTTCTTAAGAGTGATAGGTAAGGGAAGCAAGGAAAGACTTGTGCCTATAGGACGAAGTGCTCAAAAATTCTTGAAAATTTATTTAAATGAGGTTCGGGTACATGTGGATGTGAAGCCTGAAAGTAGAGATATCGTATTTCTTAACAGGTTTGGTGCTGGCCTCAGCAGAATATCAGTTTTTACCATGGTAAAAAAGCAGGTGGCGCTTGCCGGTATTAAGAAGAAAGTAAGCCCTCATACATTTAGACATTCTTTCGCAACCCATTTGATTGAAGGTGGGGCAGATTTAAGAGCCGTTCAGGAAATGCTTGGCCATGAGTCAATTACTACCACAGAAATTTATACACATCTGGATAGGGATTTCTTAAGCCAAACTTTAAAAGATTTTCATCCAAGAGGATAGTTTTTATCCAATAAAAATATACTTTTAAAGTTCGTTTAAAACCATTAGCATGAATTTTAAGAGATCAACTTTCCTGATATTAATCATTGGCCTGGTGTGTCATTCTTTAACAGCACAAAAGCTTAAAGATAAAATAATAGGCTTCGATTATAAAGCCCCGGCAGAATTAGCAATTCCTGATATTTATAAGTCTTATAAAGTAACCTTAACAGGTGATGTTGCAGCAAACAGGGATGTTGAAAAAAGACTTAATAATGAGAAATTGGATATTCCTGGTTTGAGTGCTGTGGTAGAAGGTGGAGTTGCCGATTTAGAGTTTCAATTAAAGAGTGACAGGTACAAAAAAATATTTGATGAAATAAAAATATCTGGTGAGGGTGCAGATAAAAGGTATTATGTGAAACGGGATTTAGTGATTCCGAAAGTGACTGTTTATGTTATGCAGTTGTCTCCTGAAAAAAAGTTTCTTTATAAAATGGAGTATGAAAGTGATACTGTTATTTTTAAAAGTAAGCAGGTAACTTCTCCCGATGCGCTAAAGGGCTATTATGGTGAACGGAATGTTGAGCCTTCTTTCGATGCTTTTTTGTTCGGAGTATATCGAAATTATCTGAATAAATTCAGAAGACACTTTGATAAGTATTACACAGGTTATCTGTTCTATATAAAGGAGAAGGAAGATATTTATGATGAATATCAGGATATGGTTAAAACCATGTCTAAAGATGTTTGGGATGGAACTATTGATGGTCAATTAACTGAAAAGAAGAAAATTCAAGTCAAAGATTTTATTGCCAAGTCAGAAGCTTTGCAGGACTATATTAAGAAGCAGCAATTTAAAGATGAGGCAGAATTCATTTCGGCTATTCATTCCAATTTGGCCTTGGCAAAATTAACAATCAATGATTTTAATGGCTACTTAGAGCATATAAAGGCTATTACTCAAGAAAATGTAGCCATGAAAGACATATACAAAGAGTTTGCTAATAACTATCAGAATTATACGATTAGGCAGCTTGATACTTTTGATTATAAAAGTTTTTTTGCGGGAAATTGGAAGCTGGTTGATTTACAAGCAAGGTATGCAATGGATATTAATAATGATGGTACTTTAAATAAACACCTTATCGGTACAGAACTTAACGATTGCATACAGAAGGAATCCATGACTTTCAGTGGGCAAAATCTAACTTATCACGGAATGTCTAAAAGAGATTGTCTACCGTCTGATGAACAGTTTTGCTGGAAGTATTATAACAGTAAAAGCCGTATAGGTCAATACTTAGGGCTGGGAGACTTTTACAATGGAAATTGTGATGTTGATAATAAGATGGAGCTTTATTTTGTTAGTAACCTCAAATTAGTTCTAAGTACACAAGCTCATGTTGATCCTGAGTCTGACACAACGGATGATGTATTATTGGTTTTCGAAAAGGAATGATAATTATTGTTAAGGCAGTTCTATTTCTATAAAGCTGCCTTAATACTACAACTTATAAGGTAAAAATTCATCTACATCGCCATTGAATCGATGAACTTCTCTTATAATGGTAGAACTGATGGCTGCATGCTGTGGCGCAGTAATTAAGAATACTGATTCTAAGCCATCATTCAGGTAATGATTTACTTGTGCTATGCTATTTTCATATTCAAAGTCTGTGGTATTACGTAAACCTCTTAGTAAGAAGCCTGCGTCAAGCTCTCTTGCTAATTCAGAAGTAAGCTTGTTGTAAACTAAAACAGATACCCTTGGTTCGTCTTTGAAAGTTTCTTCAAGTTTTTCAACCATTAGGTCAATATCAAAATAACGGTTATGCTTTTTAGAATTATAACCAATAGCGATCACTATTTTATCAAAAAGCTTAAGCCCACGCATAACAATATCATGATGACCTCTTGTAAATGGATCAAATGAACCTGGAAAAATAGCTGTGCGCTCTGACATGATTAGAGATTAAAATAATTTCCATAAACATCAAAATACTGATGCTCAGGAATTTCATCAAATTTGTATCCGAAGTTTAGTCGGGTAGTTCTATTGCCTATTGAAAGACTAGGGAATTTGTTTTTGAGTGCCTTGAAATGGCTGGAGTTATGTTTGATATGTCCCCAAACCTTCAAATTGCAATTATTCTTATCTAATTTAAATTCATTGAGAACAAGGGCTATGTACTTACTGTACTCCTCAAATTTATGAATGACGAAACTGTTAAAGAATAAAAGCTTATCGGCTTCAGTAACACCAATATGCATATAGAACCTATCAATATAAATGCTTACTGTTGCACCCTCAAGATAAGGCTCATTTTTAAGTAAGCTATTTACAAGCATACCACTTTGGTGTGTCACTTTAATTTTGCTATTCACATAAACTGATCTGAGCCATTTAAGCACTGATCGATTATAAGTGAAAATGTTAACAGAATCATTACTGTTAACCTTATAGTAACCTACTGAATCTGTTTTTTCTACTGAGCAATTCATTTTAAGAAGTGCTCGTGCATTTTCTTTAGAGAAATAAGAAAGAGGTACTAAGGCAAACTTTTCACTTTTAAAGCATATTAGTACCTCTTTCCAGAAACCTACCATTAATAGGTGGTGAGTTTCAAACAAAGATTGTAGTTGCTCTGACTTTTCTTCTTCAGAATCCGTAGCATTTAAGATGTAATCTTCCAGTAAAAGAGTTCTGTTTTGTTTGGTATCAATTATACATACCTGTAAATCCCGATCTCCAATTTGTATGATTAAGCAATAGCGCTCAATCTTGTCAATCGTAAACTTATCGTCCTTAACGGATTTTACTTGCTTGAAAGTCTTTTCTTTTACTGCTGTCAAAATATTACTCCCAGTTTCCGGCTGTTGTTACTTCAGTTTTAGATCCTACTCTAAGTGCATCCTCATTATCATCTTCTCTACGCTTAGGGTTAATAGGATTAGGATCGCTCACTTCAAATACATCTACCTTAACTGATCCTTTAACAATTTTGTCAGCAAAAATGTTGAATTTGGTTTGTGTTCCAGGTTTATATGGTAAGTTCTTTAACTGGAAGTTAGGTAAGTCAGCATATAACGAATCATAAACACCTACAGTACCCAAAGTATCAACGTTGATAATAACGCTATCACCACCATAATCTCTAGGTATAATAGTTTCTGAACGCTCAGTTATGTAGAAACTTCCTGAATCAATAAAGTTAATTAATTTATCCCAGTCGCTAGTGTATTGACCGTTTGCTCTTTGGTAAGCAATTAACCCAGAGCGGATTAGCTTTAATTTTTCAATCACTCTTGCTTCTTCCCTTTTAATTTTCTTTTCTCTTTGGATGTCATCTGAAATACTTCTAACAAAAAAGTAAGCGATAACTACCGCGGCAAGGAAAAATACGATCGAAAAAATCTTTGTTTTGCTCATTGTATCTTTATTAAGTCTATTCTGATTTTATTAAGCTGCTATTTTATTGAATTAATCACAAATTTAAAATATCCTTTAAGATTTAAAACCTCTAGAGGTTTATTTATTGCATGAAACATATTGTGCAACCTACTTTTATGTTCATTTTGTAATTCTTTTTCACCGAAAAATGCTAAATCAGTTAAAATTTGTTCGTTACCCATTTCTGGGTCATTTCCTAATTTTAATATACCACCAATTTTCTCTACTTCATAAAAAAGTTCAATAGCATGTATGTGGTTATCCATAAACTCATTAATAAATAGCAGTTCTTTTACTTTTACTTTTAGATGAGTTTCTTCTTTAAACTCTCTTACTAAATTCATTTTTGCATCTGTACCAAACTCTAGACCTCCTCCGGGTGGTGACCATAAGTAATCATCAGACCCTACTCCCATATGTTTTAGTAACAGAATTTTATTGTTCTCTATTAATATACCAACAACTCGTACTCTAACATTGCCTCCAAATTTATCATTAACTGAACTCTTTGCTTTGAGCGACATGGATATGTTTATATTTGCATTGAATTAGATAGAAAGATAAGCAATATAATGAACAATACTGGTACAACTGATTATAAAGAAAGAATAGAGAAATTTCTGGAAAGACAGGAATTTATGAAGCATATTGGCTTTAACTTAAATATAATTGAAGAAGGTAGAACTGAAGGTTGGCTGGATATTAAAGAAATACATAAGCAACAGAAGGGCCTGGTACACGGAGGAGTTACAGCTACGGTGGCTGATATTGTTGCAGGTTTCGCTGCTTATACGCTTGTACCGATGGACTGCCATGTAGTAACTGCAGAAATAAAGATTTCCTATTTTAAGGCAGGTATGGGAGATAAGCTGCATGCAATTGGTTATGTGATAAAACCTGGGAGAAAGGTCAACTTCTGTGAAGCAGAGGTATGGTCTGTAAAAGGTGATGAACGCCATTTAATCGCAAAAGCCACAACCACTATGGCAGTTATCAATCCTTCTGATGTGAATCATAAAATGAATGTGAATGCCTAAGGCATCCGCTATCATAAGATCGAAATTTCCATTTGAGCCTACACAAAGCCAGTTAGGTTTCTTCAACGCACTTGATGTGTTTTTTGAACTAAAGGATGAGGAGAAGCCTACCATGTTACTTAAGGGGTATGCCGGTACCGGTAAAACTACTATAATTAGTGCGCTGGTAAAGTTATTACCTCTCTTTAACTATAAGTATGTTTTAATAGCACCTACAGGACGGTCTGCAAAGGTGATGAGTAATTATGCTAAAAGATTAGCCTTCACCATTCATAAGAAAATATACAAGCAAACTGCGGATGAAGGAAGTGGAAATTTCGCCTTCAAACTTCAAAAAAACTATCACCACAAAACGGTTTTCATTATAGATGAAGCCAGTATGTTGACTAATGAGGCTGGCAGTAATAGGTCAGGTTTACTTACTGATGTTTATAATTATGTATTTCAGAATGAAGGAAATAAAATTCTCTTTGTAGGTGATAATGCTCAGCTTCCTCCAATAGGTCAACTTCAAAGTCCTGCACTTGATGCTTCATTTCTGAAAAGTTTGTATCGCTGTGAAGTTATAGAAACAGAGCTAACTGAGGTTATGCGGCAAGTAGAAGGGTCAGGTATTTTAACCAATGCTACTAGCTTAAGAGATACTTTGGGACATAAAGAATTCCAAATTAAGTTCAACACTAAGTCGTTTAAAGATATATTCAGGATGACGGGTGAGCGATTGGAAGATGGTCTTCGTTATGCTTATGATAAATACGGAATAGAAAATAGTATCATCATTTGCCGTTCGAATAGAATGGCCGTTCAGTATAACGAATATATCAGAAGGCAGATTCATTTCATGGATAGTGAGCTTGAGGCTGGAGATATGCTTATGATCGTGCGAAACAACTACGTTTTTCAAACGGAAGATACTCCGGGTGGTTTTTTGGCAAATGGCGATTTTATGGAGGTACTGAAGGTAGTCAACTTTGAGGATTTATATGGCTTCCGTTTTGCTGATTTAGAGGTGAGGCTGAGTGATTATGACGATCATCCCAATCTACAAGTAAAGGTAATTTTAGACACCTTACATGGAGAAACACCTTCTCTATCATCTGAAGATTACAGGAAGTTATACGAGCAAGTTGCAGAAGATTATATGGATTTAGCAACTATGAAGGAGCAAAAGGAGGCTATCAGGAAAGATCCTTACTTAAATGCTTTGCAGGTTAAGTTCGCATACGCACTTACCTGCCATAAGTCACAAGGCGGGCAGTGGAACGCAGTTTTTGTTGATCAGGGTTATTTAACTGAAGAAATGATTGATAAAGAATACGTGCGCTGGTTGTACACGGCTGTAACAAGAGCTACTGATGAACTCTTTTTAGTAAATTTTAATAATAGATTCTTTTAGAGGAACTATTTTGGCTCGATTTTCGTAAATTCACGAGTCCAGACAAAAAACAAACAAATAAATAATTATGAAAAAGTTAGCATTCTTATTTTTACTATTTATTGGCGTTACCGCTTCATATGCACAAACTGCTGAAAAGAATGATGGTCCGGAAATCACTTTCAATGAAACAACTTTTGATTTCGGAGACATTAAGCAAGGAGATGTTGTTGAGCATATTTTCACTTTTGAAAACACGGGAAATCAGCCGTTAATTATCTCAAATGCAACAACAACTTGTGGTTGTACAGCTTCTGAGTATAAGAGAGGTGAGCCTATCGCTCCAGGTGAATCAAGCCAGATTAAAGTAAAATTTAATAGCCGGGGAAAAATGGGTGCCATCAACAAAGTGGTAACTATTAAATCAAACATTGGTGAGGATAGAAAAATATCTATCAAAACTAACGTACTTCCTTCAGACTCTTAAGAGTTTTGACGAATTGATATTACAAAGCCTTCTCAATGAGAAGGCTTTTTTATTAACTCCTTTCTCTAAAAGGTATTTCTTCACCTTTCTCCAAATATTTTTTTAGACCATTTAATAATTGCGCCCAGCAAAAAGCACTAAATCTGAAATGGTCATTATTTTCTGGCCAGTTTGCATGTTGGAACCTAAGCTTTAATTGATTTGGCTGTTCTATTATTTCGTAGCTGAATGTCGTTAGGTTCCAATCATCATCAGCTTCAGTAATTTTGAAAGCAATATACTTGTTGGGAGTTAAACTTTCTACTTTAGCATACCAATCATAAGGTTCTCCAAAGAAGTAGTTATAAACTTCACCTTCAGCTCTTTTCCCCTTGCAGTTCTTTGGCCACCATTTAACAAGCTCTTCAGGTAGAGAGACAGCATCATAAAGTGCTGATTTAGTGGTGTTAATTAGTAAGTCAAAGTAAATAGTATAACACATAATGTTAATTGTTAAATGACGGGATGGTTAAATCAAACTTAGTACCCTTACCTTCAGCACTTTCAAGCTGAATTTGTCCATTTACTTTTTCGAGACACTCCTTTAAAATGTATAGGCCTATACCTGTACCATTATGGGTGTCTGTACCCCTATAGAACATTTCGTAAATTCTTGCCTGTCTTTCTTTTTTAATACCAATTCCATTATCTCTCACAATAATATGCGCTCCTTTTTGTGAGGTATCAATGTGCACGCGTACTTTATGGTTTTTTGCAAAAGGGTTAATAAATTTAAAGGCGTTCGATAGTAGATTATCCATAATCGTACTAACTCTCATTTTATCTCCTTTGAAGCCTTCATGTTCATTGATTTCTATGATTAACTCTATCTGCTTTTGTTGAATGGTTCCCTGATGTTCCAGCAGAATTTTATCGGTTAACTCTTGAAAATCAATAGGCTCAACTTCAATTGGAAGTCGGCTATTTCTAGAGTAGTTGAGTATTTCTCTTATAAAGCTATCCAGCTTTTGAAGAGTGGCAATACGCAGTTCATCATACTGATGAATCTCATCTATATTATTTGATTTAAGACTGATCTGTGAAAGTCCGATTGCCGATGTGATTGGTGACCTTAAATCATGCGATACGCGATAGACAAAATTGTCGAGCTCTTGATTGGCCTTTTCAAGTTCTCTATTCTTGGCTATTACTTGCTGTTCATTATGTTCTGCTAACTCTTTTGCCTTTCTTAAGTCTTCTTCAATTTCTTTAAAGTCCGTAACATCGAGGTTAATGCCTATAATACCTGCAACTTTACCATTTTCGTAATAAGGAGAAGCAGATGCAATCACATGCCTTGTATTACCATTAGGTTGAAGCACGCGGAATGTTACACGTATTGTGTTTTCTCCCTGGGCGGCTCTATGAGTCGCATTTCTTACTGCCGGATAATCTTCCGGATGAACTTGAGTTTTCCAGTTGCGTTTATCTTTATTAAAGGTCTCTCTACTGATTCCATAAATCTTAAGTACCTCATCATTCCAGAGCATGTCATCGTTAAGTAGGTCAACTCGCCAAACACCTAAATTGGCCGTTTTTATGGCAAGGTCTAATTGATCTTTTAATGACCTAATATTTTCGGAAGCTTTCTTCTGTTCAGTGATATCCAGAATAATTACATCCCACAGTATTTTGTTATTGGGTAGCTGTTGTGGTTGACCTCTTCCCTGTATCCATTTAATTCTACCGTCTGGCATTAATAGCCTGAATTCTTCATCCCAGTATTTGAGTTTATTGCTGGCTTCAAGCATGGAGCTTTTGTAAAATTCATAATCATCAGGATGAATTCTATCTCTGCATTCTTTCAGATCGGTTTTGGTAGTGTTTTTTGGAATCTCAAAAAGGCGAGTCATGCCTTCACTTACGAATAAAATTTCTTCCTCACCAAATTGATCTTGTATATACCTAATGACTAAGCCAGGAATGTTATCCGTAATATTCTGAAACATCGCACGACTCGCCTTCAGATCATTTTCTATTTTCTTACGCTCAGAAATGTCCTGGATGGAACCGTAATGTTTTTGAAGGTGACCATTGCTATCTAATACCACATAACCGGATATTTGGCAGTATGTGGTAGTACCATTTTCAATGTGTTTTACTTCTGCTGAGTACGGACCACCATTTTTTAATGCCTGGTCTCTATTCTCTTTGAGAATAGCATAGGTTTCTTTCGTGATGTTACTAGCTAGCTTTTCATAAGGAATTGGTTCGCCCGTAAATTGCTGTTTGAATATTTTATATATTTCATTAGACCAGTATAGTTGCCCTGATTCAGCTATATATTCCCAACTGCCTATGTTGGCAATCTCTTCTGTACGTTCAAGTATTTCAGTGCGGTGTATGAGGTCAACTTCTTTTAGCTTTCTGTCAGTAATATCTAGAATGATGGTGTCCCAAACCGTTGAGTCTTTATATTTGGTAGGTGTACCTTTTCCTTTAAGCCATTTAAACTTATTTTTGGATGTAGTAATACGCCATTCATATGCCCAGGTAGACTCCTCAGCAGCCGAAGCTCTTAGGGAGGCTTCAAAGCCTTTCTTATCAGCATCGTGTACCTGGTTCCATAAAATCTTCCAATCACGTAGAACTGCATCAGTTTTTACGCCCCAAAAGTTTTCAGCTTGTTCTGAAACATAGATGAATTTGTGGTTACCATCATTTGAAAGTTTAAAACGCACTACAGCACCGGGAACATTGTTGATTATAGTTTGGAAAAACCTATGTTGCTCCTGCATATCGTCACTTGGCTGTTCAAGTGCTTGTTCTGATTTGACTGTTCCCCGTCTGGTCATTAAATATTATCAAACATACTACTGTTAATCAATTTAATCACTTTCAATTAAATAAGGTAGTATTTGATGAAAAAGGATACGGCAGCTGGCTATCTGTATTCAGGATTTTCGAATCCCCATTTATTGCCATTTTGCCAATCTTTATTAGAGTTTCCATAAGCTGGGTAACCTCCCTGATTTTTAAGCGTGTAAGCCAGGTGTAAAAGGTTGTAAGTCATAAAAGTGGTATTTTTATTGGTGAAGTCGGACTGAAAACCTGCCGGAGCATTTAATTTTTCTCCTGCCCATTCTTCATCTCCATAGCTTGGTCCGGGGCCAACCTCTCCAATCCAGCCGCTATCAGCTTGCGGAGGAATAGAGTAGCCCACATGCTGTAACGAATACAAAATTCCCATAGCGCAGTGTTTAACACCGTCTTCATTACCTGTAATGATACATCCGCCTACTTTTCCATAATAAATGTATTGCCCTTTATCATTGGTTTTACCACTCATGGAATATAACCTTTCAATCAACTTCTGCGCTTCGGAAGATTTTTCTCCCAGCCAGATGGGCGTTCCGATGATCAGTATATCGGCAGCTATAATTTTTTCAAACAGCTCAGGCCATTCGTCCTTGTCCCATCCGTGCTCAGTCATATCAGGATAAATCCCAGAGGCTACATCATGGTCAATTAATCTGATTTCATCAACGTGTACATTTTCCTTCTCCATAATGTGTTTACTTAGCTTAAACAACTCAGCTGTATGACTTTTTTGTGGAGATTTTTTGAGCGTACAGTTTACAAAGACAGCTTTAATGTTACTGAAATCCATAGAACGTATTAGTTAGTTGGTATGAAATGTATTTGAGCCAATAAAAATTTGAATTTATTGGTGAAGTATTATTAACCGATATCCACTTGTAACTGTTCAGCTTGTATTAGATCAGAAAAATAACAAGTTTACTAGATAATTCTTTAATGCAACATTGTTGCTATTATTGATTTAGTCCGTTTACTTTGTGTTCTTATGCTCAAACAGATATTACTAATTTTATTACTTTTTCCTTTTGGTGTTAGTGCGCAAAATGATAATTGTGACAGAGTAATTTCTGGTACCATTTATAATCTTTCAACTGATGAACCACTTCCTTTCAGCACAGTGCAAGTTCAAGGCACCTCTAAAGGCGTGGTAAGTGATGAAAATGGGAAATTTATATTGAAAGGACTCTGTGAAGAAGAATTCGACCTAATATTCTCTCATGTAGGTTATAAAAAACTGGTTCACCATCATGATGTTCACCATGAATTACCCACCATTTATATGGCTCCAAATGAGGTGACACTTGAGAGTGTAGTAGTGGAGGCGGAAAGAACTACCGGTGATCTCTCAACAAGTGCTGTGGGTAAGCTAAGTGCCAAGGAATACGAAAGAGAGAGTTCAAGGAGTTTTGGTGATGTGGTTAAGAATATTTCTGGTGTCACAGTTTTACAAACTGGGCAGAATGTGGTGAAGCCTGTAATTCATGGTTTGCACAGTAGTAGAATACTTATCATTAACAATGGAGTGCAACACCAATATCAGAATTGGGGAGCAGACCACGCACCAGAAATAGACCCTTCTCTTTATGATCAGATTAAAGTGATTAAAGGAGCCTCAACTGTACGCTATGGTGCAGGTGCACTCGGAGGGGTTCTGTTAATTGATGCGGATCAGCCAGAACTTTTACAGGATTGGAATGGGAAAGTAGGAACAGATTTTAGCACTAATGGCCGAGCCTTCAATACAGAAGCTAAACTCGAAAAAGGCTATAAGAATTTTGCCTTTACAGGGCAGGCTTCTTACCTAAAACAAGGTGATTTGACGGCTCCAAATTATCAGTTAACAAACACAGGAAAGGAAGAACTTAGCGCATCTCTGGCCGCTCGTTATCATAGAAAAGCTTTTGACTTGAACTTATACCTTTCTCACTTTGAGCAGGAATTAGGCATTTTGAAGGCTTCAGTAAACGGTAATTTGGAAGATTTGGCAAATGCAATGGAAAGTGAAGTTCCGCCTGAAACAAAACCATTCTCGTACGAAATAAATAACCCACGTCAGGTTATATCTCATAACATGGCCAAGCTGCATGGTACCTGGCATGGGGAAGATCAGAAAGTTGAATTGCAATATGCTTATCAGCAAAATAACAGGAAGGAATATGATGTAAGGAGAGGAACTAACAACGAAGTGCCGTCAATTGACTTATCACTTACCAGCCAAACTCTTAATCTCGATTGGAAGCATCCTGAAATATTTAATTTTTTAGGTAGTGCAGGTTTCCAGAGTATTTACAGAAACAATAGGAATATTTTTGGTACCAATACAATTCAGTTTGTACCGAACTATACGAGTTATGAGTTTGGTGCATATTTAATAGAGAGCACTGAGTTGACTCCATCTACTGAACTGGAAATAGGAGGTAGGTTCGATTATTTCTACTCTGACATAATAGGTAGAGACAATTCCAACGATTTGTATTTTAATGAATTAAACTATAGCAGTTTTTCTGCTACGGCAGGCATAAAAAAGCAGATCCAAAAAGGCAGGATATTTAGAGTGAATGTAGGAAATGCTTGGAGGCCGGCAAACGTCTCTGATTTTTATCGATCAGGAAAGCATCAGTCTGTGATAGAGTATGGTCTGTGGAGATATGTTCGAGATAGTGACAATAATTTTGACGATGCTGTCTTGTCTAATGAGGAGAGATACGTGGGTATTGAACAGGCTTTTAAGATTGTTTCAGGCTACGAATTAAAAAATGACAGGTTCAGTGCAGAGCTTACCGCATACGTGAATTACATTCAGAATTATATTTATTCAAAGCCCGGAGGGATTGTTAATACGGTGAGAGGAGCTTTTCCTTTATTTATTTATCAACAGACAGATGCACTATTTGCGGGAGCGGACATCAGCTCAAAAATTCAACATTCAAAACAGTTTAGTTCCGTAATAAGAGCCAATTACGTTTGGGCAAAAGACATCACTAATGATGATTTATTTGTAGACATACCGCCAGCTCATCTTGGTTATGGCATTAATTATACCATTCCGAATTGGGCAGGCTTATCAGGCATTGAGCTGGGCTTACAAGCTAACTACTATGCTGAACAGTTTAATGCACCAAGGGTAATCACAGTAAAAGAGATATTAGCTGCTCAAGAGGCAGATGTCAACTTATTTGCGGAAGATGATAGTAATTTTGATTATTTACCAGCTCCGGATGATTACCTGCTCATGTCATTAAATGCAGCTGCTGATTACAAGAATTTCTCTTTTATGGCAAAAGTGGACAACCTTTTAAATACTGCTTACCGAAGTTATACCAACCGTATGCGGTATTTTGCTGATGAAACAGGAATTAATCTTAGCCTTTCAGTAAAATATAAATTCTAGTACTTGCAACATTGTTGCGTTATTACTATCATTGTAATTCAAACATTAATTAATTACAGCATGAAGAAATTCAATTACTTATTCTTATCAGCATTATTTGTTAGTTCATTAAGTCTAATGAGTTGTGAAGATACTGAAACGCCTGAAGCAGAAAATGAGGAAGAGGTTATTACCGATGTTACTTTAACATTTACTCCTGAAGGTGGAGGAGCAGCAGTTGTAGGTTTTGCAGAAGATGCAGATGGTTCTGGTCCTGGCGGTTTAGAAGTAGCTAATACTATCGCGCTAGCAGCCAACACAACTTATGAATTGGAAATTGACCTATATAACAGTATTGAAGAGGAATCTATTTCTGAAGAAGTAGCTGCTGAAGATGAAGAGCACATGTTCTTTTTTGGTTTTACTGAGGGGCTTTTTACAGATCCTGCAGGTGATGGTAATATAGGTGCAGATGCTAGAGGTGATGCCTTAAATTATCTGGATTCGGATGCAAACAATCAGCCTACAGGTTTACTAACTGAGTGGACAACTGCCGCAAGTGGAAACGGTACTTTTAGAGTAGTATTAAAGCACCAACCTGATATTAAAAGTGAAAATTCATCATCAGTTGATGGGAGTACAGATTTAAATATCAGCTGGGATATTACAGTAAATTAATATAGTAATTGTTTTGGTTAAAGTTCAACTAGCCGGCTAATCACCGGCTTTTTTTATGCCTTACATTCTTTGCAGATGCCATTGATGGTAAAGGTGACCTGATTAACAGTGAGTTCATCAGACACTTTAGGTTGTGGAATTTTAACATCATCGAGGCAAAAAGTATTTTGACATTCATCACAAACGAAATGGGCATGCGTATCTTCATGATGATCACTTGAGCATTCATTGCCACAAAGTGCATATTTTACACCATTGGCATCTTCCGAAGCTTTATGAATGATGCCATTTTCTTCAAAAGAATTAAGGGCCCTGTACACCGTAACCCTGTCATGATTGGCCTTTAAACTATTGATGATTTCACTAGCCCTTAGTCCGAAATCGCTCTCCATAAACTGCTGGATAATTTCTACTCTTATTTGAGTTTTCCTGAGTCCATGGGCGTGTAATAAGTCTCCTACAAGCTTGTCTGTATTCATAAATTGGGCTTTTGTAAGCAACAAAGCAATAACTTAATTAGTACTTAAATCATTCCTTTTATCAAAACAAAAATAAGATTTTCAGGCCTTTTTTCATAATCGATTGTTACCAGTATTGTTTGCAGAGATGGTAGCGGAGTCCTTATCATTTATAAGCTTTAACTATGTGATCTTTATTTAAACCACACCCAAACGTAGAAAAGCGGCAGCATGAATTACTGCGTTTCAGCAGTAAAGGTGTACAAGGTGGTGAGCAAATAGAATTCTAGACTATGTTTAACCAATCAATTATCGATATTTTTTCTAACTCCTTCCAATAATTCCTGGTTCAGTTCTACGGCTTCATCAGAGCTGTGTAGCACTGAGATATCACCAGTAGCTTCTAAAACAACAGCTTTCACCTGGCTATAATCAATTACGTTGGCTTCCCTCAGCTTCGCAATTAATTGGGTTTTTTCTATTCTGGCATATTTTAAGTTTTCGTGTAATATTTCGCCACCATCCATTAGTAACAAGGGCTTATTCGATATTAGTGAACTCAGTTTTTTAAAAGCTCTTTGAAGAAATGAAAATATGAATGTTAACAAAAGAAGGCTTACTATGGCAACAGCACCGTGGACAACACTTGTGCTTGAGGTTAGCGTGGATGATATTATACTGCCAATAGCTACGGTAAAGGCAAAGTCATAAGCGGTGAATTTTGCAAATGACCTGAGCCCTATAATTCTGGTTGCCACAATGATGACAATGAAGATTATAAAACTTGCTGCAGCTGTTTCCCAAAGAGGGTCCGTCATATCATAAATCCATTCCATAGTGATTTTTTTGGCTTGTGAATAACACTTAGTGCGGCATAGTAGCCTCTAGGCCTAATTGATTCTAATAAATGTAGCTTATCTGCCGATGTGATCAAAGTTTCAGGTAAAGAGTGAGAATGGTAGAAGAACACTTCAGATTCTTGGTGGTAGATAAATGAGATGTTTCGCAGGTACTTCCGGGGTAACTAAGAAAGGTTATGCGCTATATTGTATGTTCTGATTAGTTTATTCAAAATAGTTTCTACACATGAATTCTATCGAAGCATATTTACTTCTTATGTCACGAACTACGTCTAAGGCTTTATCTCTGGCTCTTTGATTTCTAAAATATCCAGCTAGACCATAAGAAGCAATGGATAGAATTCCTGCAAAAATTCCCTCCGCAGTTTTCTTGAGTTCGGATTCTTCAATTTCAAATGTTGGAATGTCTCTTACATATGACAATATCTCTTCGTCATCAATATTTTCCATGAGATAAAACTTGATCTCATCACTGTATTTAGAGAATTCTGCTATTTGATCAAGATTTGCTTTATTGGAAATCAGTCTTTCAGCTTGTACTTGAATGTCTTGAATTTGTCTGAGTGGAGATGCCATAGCTTCGAAAAGTTAATTAGTCACAACGGTCAAGAATAAGGGCAGTAGGAGATATTAAGGCGACTACCTTTTGGATTGCAAGATACTTATTTAAAAGGAAAAACGGTTCAGGTTTGCACCTAAACCGCTATTGCTCTTATATAATGTTATGCGTTTGCCTTTTTTATTCAAAATATCAGTTGATTATGAAGTTGTAGCCTAACATAAGATAATAGGGTATTAAAGGAGTGGTTTTGAAGTCCTGAGTTGTTACCATACCAATATTGAGTGTGATATCCGATTTGTTGAAGGAGTAGCCGGTTTGAATGCCATACAGGAAATTTCCTCCTGTAGAAGGTTCATACCAACCGTCTTTTACGTCTGTAAAGATTATTTCTTTGAAGGTTTCGGAATGTTTAAAATACGTGACAATGGCTTTATCAAAACCCACTTCACCTGCCACAAACCATTTCGGTTTGTAATAGCCCAATGTACCCCTTAACTCACTGCCAAAGTTTTGCAATCGTACTAATGGATTTTCATACCTTCGATAGATCCCATTCAAAGCAATACTTCCTTTCATATTGGATTTATTCAGGAGCACAACCTGTCCTCCGATTTTGGTTTTGAAGTCATCCAACAGCTTTTCACCGGAAGGAATTGAAAAATTGCCAGTCAGGACTATGGGTACTTTAGTTTTGAGTTGGTAGGCGTAACCCAAACTATAAGAAACACTGTAATCCCAACCAATACCTGCAGCGATGATATGTTTTGAATCTTCCAGCGCATTCCAATTCACCGTTTGTGAATTTCCTTTTTGGTAAATACAAAATGACATTATTAAGAATATCCAAGTTTTAATTCCCTTCATGTTTTTAGTTTAGTGAGTTTAAATAATCAAGAACCACAGGATAGACCGAATTCCATTTGAAATAAATCATTTCATGCCCGGTATCCTCTATTTGAATAATTTCTGATTTCGGAAAAAATGCCGCTTCTTTTTCGGCAAATCTCAATCTATAGGATTTGTTGTTTTCTCCATATAGAAAGAGGACTTTGGTTTGATATTGATTTAAGTTGGTGGTAAAATCGAAACCTTCATTTTCGGCAATGTCCATAAAGGCTTGCAGGACTGTCGCTCCATTCCTCCAAAAAGCTGAAGGCCCTTCAATACCTTCGTCATTGCCTTCTGCATAGGAAAAACTTGAAGCTATAGCCAACTTGTAATCCAGTATTTCGTGTTCATTTTCACGTCCGGTCAGAAACTGGTCGTAAAACAGGACATCATTTGTGATTTCCGAAAAGAGGTTCAGCTTTCGGCTTGCTTCCCCATACTCATCAAGGAGTTGTTTGTTGAACCCACCCGCTTCAGCGAATATAGCCCCATCAATTCTGTCAGGGTACGCATTGATGTAAGCTGCCGTGAGCATTGCGCCCCATGAATGACCAAAGAGAAAGACCTTTTGAGCGGGAGATGACCTGTAATGTTCAATTACCGCAGTGAGGTCGTCCAAGTAGAGTTGGATAGAATAGTTGTTTTTATCATGCCTTTGTGACAAGCCTGTACCACGCTGGTCATAGAATACTACTTGATAGCCGTCATCTGCCAATTGCTTTACGTTCAGTCCGTTTTGGTAATCTGAACCAGGGCCTCCATGTAGAAAAATAACAAGTGAGCTATCTGGGTTTCCATAGGTTTCAGCATGTAGGGTTGTTCCATTTACTGATATGGAAGGTAAACTGAGGTCTTCTATCACGGTTTTTGGCACTAAGTTTCCTGGTTCATGAATGTCCAGTTCTTTTTCGCAGGACAATAGAATAAATGTCAATCCAATGCCTGCCAGAATTTTTATGTTCATACTTTCAAGTTTTAAGGCTCGATGCAAAAGTCAGCGTATGCAGTTTGTCAATCGCCCCAAAATGAAAAGTGGAACCAATTTTAAGGTGGGTTGTCTTAATTGTTATGCAGCTGATAATCTATCACTTATGAAGTTGAACCATCTGGGGTGGGAGATGAACTGGTTAATCGATCCTTGCTTTATTCTCTTTTAGGTACTCGGAGGGAGATTTGCCGGTGAGGTTCTTGAAATTTCTATTGAAAGATGTTTTTGAATTAAACCCACATTCGTAAGCAAGCGATAGGAGTGTGTATTTTTGATTGTCTGGGATGGCAATGTGTTCTTTAAATTCTTCAATTCTCAATGTGTTGACATAGTCGAAGAAGTTTTTTTGTTCTACCGTATTGATGACTTGAGAAAGAGTGTTTGGATGTATTTCAAGTGCTTCGGCAACCATTTTCAAAGTCAGCTCAGGTGTAAGGAACAATTTCTTTTGCTTCATCAATTGTACCAGCTCACCATGAATGGCTTTGAGTTGGCTATCCGAAAGTGCTGAATTGTCATACTTGGAAACTTCAGCCTCAGCAACGGATGGCTCAACAAGTTCTTTGTATTCAATGGCGGGAGTAAGTTCCAAAACCTGTTGATTAGTAAAAATGCCCACTTGCTTAATTCCATAATACCCGATAAAAGCCACAAACAAGACTACAGATGAAAAAATAATTTCATCATCAGCAAAGAAAGCCAAGACCCATATACATGATAAGCCGAGTACTAATCTAAAAAGCCATTGCAGGTTTATTTTTTCAATGGAGGAAAAATTGTCTTTGATCAGTTTTTTATGGTTAACTAAAACTCGTAGTGATAAAATGGTGTAGGCAATGCCAGACAGGATGATTCCAATAAAAATAATAATTGATATGGTTTCAAATCCTTCACCTTCATTTTGGTAAACAAGGATTTTCTCTTTAGGGCTTAGTATTAAAAAAGGAATTGTGGCAATTAAACCAATTGAAAAGGGTAGAAAATGAAGAAACATTTTTGGTCTGGAAAACTGCCTTGAGGTGAGTACCAAGGTATAAATAAAAAGGAAAGGCCCATGCAACAGGGGTATTGGTATTTCAAATCCCAATAAGTATGGGAACTCCAAGTATTTATTTGAGGAAATAATCGAAAATAAAATCAATTGCACCAAAATCACACAAAGCCATGCGAAAAGTATTCTGTCTGCACCGCTTTTTCCCTTTTTCATTAACAAAATAAATGACAAAAAGAATGTTATGGTTATCCCGATTAAGTATATCATTTATTTGCAGTGTCCTTTTTTAAGTGACGCCCAACGGTAACGTATAATAGCAGTAGCGGATTTTATGCAATTACTTTTCGCAAAGCAAGATACTTAAATTAAAGCAAAAACGGTTTGAGTTTGCACCCAAACCGCTATTGCTTTTATATGATGTTGTGCACAGGCACTATTTTATGATTGGTACATCACTCACAATTTTCCATTGATTGTCTCCGTCTTTTATGAGTGTCAGGATAGATACAAAGGTCATTTTGATTCCTATAAATGAAACCTTTGCACTTGCGGAAGTACCATTTAGCGTGATGGATTCAATATCAACCTTTCTGCTATCTCCGCCATACTCCTTCGTTTTGATTTTTTCAAGATAAACATCCTTAGGCATTATAGCGACTTCCTTACTTCCAAACAATCTATTCATAACAATACGATAACTGTCATCTAAATAGGTGGCTAATTTATCGGCATCGTTGACGTCTCCTGCTTTCGAGAATCCTATAATTGTTTGTTTGATAGCTTTCTCGTCAGAATTTTGAGCGTAGCAGCTTACAGCGGTAAAAAGAGCAAATATGCTCATTAAGATTATTTTGTTCATTTTTTTTGTTTTTAAATTTTGATTAATTAATACTCAATTTGTGAGGGTGAATCCTGATTTTAGGGTGGTCTGATTTGTTTATTGGTGCACATAATTTTAAAGTTTTATGTCTACGGATGTTCGCATAATGGAGTGATGCTGAAAGTCATCATCTAAACTGTAGGCCATTAACAGTGTCCACTTGCTGTCAGTTAAGAGTTCTTTGTGATACTTACTTGCGGCTGTTACTGGTATCGAAAATTTTAATTTGGTAAAATTTCCTGCTTCAGTTCCTGAGATGATCTTTATTTGGCTAGCTATTCCATATTGATTAATAGGTTTGTAGCTTCCTGGTTTGGATGTGTAATGCTCTACAACTTCGGGTTTTCCGTCCTTTACACGCCCCATTATTAAGTATGTACCGGTTAAAGAGCTGTTTTCATTAAAACCAACTGCCACCCAACCGTCCGTAGTTGCTTCCATTTCAAAGTAGATGAGACCTTGTTCAATCTCCCACTTTACCGTCATGTTGTTTTTGGTTATTTCTTTCATGTTAGTCTTTTGATGAAATTGGCAAACTGAAAGCATTGCCGTGCAAATGATTAATGTTTTCATTGTTTTTTGATTTTAGCGATGAATTCGATTTCAATTTGAAGGTTTTCTCTTGCCAATGCCGATACACCAAGCAGAGTTGTAGCAGGTGCATAGTTGTTTGGAAAAGTCGTTTTTAGAAAACTGCTTATACGTGTTATCTTGCTGGCATTAATATCAACAACATAAAACCTAAGATGTAGTACATCTAGCCAACCGCACCCTTGGTTTTGTAATAAGTGTTCTATGTTTTGCAGGGTTTGCTCAAATTGATTATTGAAGGTGGGATGTTCGGGTAACTTGTAGTCTGTGTTCCAACCCACCTGTCCTGAGCCATAGATTACTTGATTGAAAACTACTGCTTGTGAAAAACCCAATTCACTGGTTTTATAGACATCAGAACTATTAATAGTAGATAATTTCATACTACATGAACTTAGGGCAAGAGTAATAGAGATAATTATTGTTTTCATTCTTTTAGTATCAATAGTTGATATATCAATTTAATAAACAAATTTTTTAATGCATGTTTTGTTGAATTTTTTCTAGCAGTCGATTTAGCGTATTTAACTCATCTTGGGAAATACCATCAATACTTTTTGACCGATGATTATTGATTATGGGCATAAATTTATCAATAAAGGTTTTTCCATTTCTTGTAAGACATATGCTGTACTGTCGCCTATTATCCTCAACGGCCCTTCTTTCTACGAACTCTTTTTTATTTAATAGGTCTAATGTTCTCGTAATAGAGGCAGGATCCCTGAGAGATTTGGCAGCTAGCTCTTTTTGAGTTAGCCCATCATTTTCTTCAATTATCTTTAATAAAATCCATTGTTCAACAGTTATACCCATTCCTAACCTTTCAAATTCTCGTTGCGAGTATAGCTTAGCGATTTTGCTTGTTTTGTCAATTTGGAAAAGTATAACGTTTTCAATTTTCATTTGATGTTACAATTATTGATACCGCAATAATAAGGCTAGAATTTTAGAATGCAAAAAATCCTGGAGTTTATTTTTAATTGATGGGGTTGCTTGGCTTGTGCAAAACATCCGAATATAGTAACCAAAGTTGTTATATCAGGCTCATATTTTTGATAACCGATTGTAAGCGTTTGTTATCGTTTAGTGAGAGAGCTTTGTGTTGGTTTTGGTTCAACATGGCAATAAATTAAACAATAACCCTATATAAAACAATTTTCTTGCTGAAGAGCTACTTAACTGTTTGTATTATTCTATTACAAACACCATACAATGCTGCCAGGGTAGGTTACTTATATTTTCTTTGAGTTTAAAGCCTGCAGCCTGCATTTCTTTCACGGCTTGGGTTTCACTCATCTTATGGAGAGGCTTAATAGGCACGCTTTTGTCTTCCGCCCGGTACTCGATCAAAAATATTTCACCATTCGGTTTTAAAGCTGATTTGATGCTCTGGATCATCTCATAGGGGAAATTAAATTCATGGTAAACGTCTACCATCAATACCTTATCTACACTATGGGCGGCTAGGTTTACGCTCTTTTCGCTTCCTTTCACTAATTCAATGTTATCAATCCCTTTTTCCTCGTTTTTCTTTCTTATGGCTGCAAGCATTTCCTCTTGAATATCTACCGCATAAATTTTTCCTTTACTGGCTATCGGAGCCATTTTAAACACATGATAGCCCGAGCCTGCTCCAATATCAGCAATGACATCCTCCGGCTGAATGTCCATATTTTTAATTAAACGGGAAGTGTTTTCTTCTTTTTCTCTGCTATCGCGTTCCAGCCAGCTCATCCCCTGATAGCCCATTACATGCGCTATTTCTCTGCCGAGGTACCATTTGCCAATACCATCATAACTACCTTCTTTGAAAGTATAGCGGCTACTATCTTGCTGAGCTGTGCAGGTAATACTGAGACTTAATAATAAGCCGAGGGATAAAATTGATTTATACATAAACATTAAACCCTAAAGACCTCTGGCGGTTCAACTTGACGTAATAGTTCATGCAATTTTAAAGAAATGTTACTTTTTAACGACTATCTTATGTGATTCAGCAAATCTATCATTTTCTGATTTAATTTTCAGTAGATAAAGGCCATTTTGAAACTCTTGAGTATTTAAACTAAAAACCTCAGATTGAGATGTTTTATTATGGCTTCTGTTGGCTATTTCTTTACCATTTGAATCGTGTATAATAATAATTAAATTACCAATATAGGCATCGTCAATTTGAATATTTACAATACCATTGGTGGGATTTGGAAATATTCCTGACTGATCAAAAGAACTCAGGTCTTTATTAGAAAGTATAGAAGAAACAATTATTGGTAAAACAAATTTATTACTAGAATCAGCCCCGTCATTTACACTGAAATTAACACTGAGTGTTCCGCCAAAATTCTGATCCGGTGTAATTACGTTGTCATTATGTGTATAGTTTTCGCCATCAAAAATTACAAGAGCTAAGTCTTCAATAGAATTATCGGGATCAAAAATATTGATATCCTCAATTTTAAATTCGTAGCTAAAATTTTTAGCAATAGCAATTTCTGAAGTAATCCCTTGAATAATTGGAGCATCATTTACGGCTAAAACTTCTATTGGTATGTAATATGAATCGCTTTCATCTATTCCATCAGATAAAACAATGTGAATATTTAATTCACCAAAATAATTTTCTTCGGGGACAATAGTTTCTTGATTTTCTATAGTATAGTGCTCGCTTTCAAATATGGTAAAAGTTAAATTCTGAATTTCTGAATCTGGATCTTCAATTATCAGGTTGTTCAAAGTTATGTTAAATGAGCTATCCTCAAATATTTCAAATTCTGTATAATCTACCAATGAAGGTGCATCATTAACCGCTATAATTACTAATTCAATATTGTAAATGTCACTTGTATCCTTAGTATCAGTTACTCTGATAGGAATACTTAAATTTCCAAAATAATTAGTGTCAGGTCGTATTTCATTATTGTTTGAAACCGAATAATTATCACCTGGCAGCGCAATTAGGTTATGATCTGTATCATCAAGATCAACAATATCTAAAATACTAGCCTCTACTAATAAAACCGAATCTTCTAGTATGGATAATTCACTACTAGTACCTAAAATATCGGGTATATAGTTTTTTAGGTTAATCTGACCTGCAGAGTATTTAGCTGAATCAGTTAAAATTGAAAAGTTACCAAAAAATGATAATTTCTGATCATATATGATGCCGGTATTAGTTTGACCTTTAACATAGAAGGTAAACTCTTTATCAACGGTTCCACTTAAGTTAATATGAGCCACTTGACCTGACTGATGTTCATTTATCATTTCAAATCTACCCAATAGTAAAGCCTCAGTTGAATCTTTGTTGAGGACTATCTCAAAAACTACATTGTCAGACACATTATTTGCTCCACGAGTTGCAAATGAAGTTTGATCAATAATTTCTCCTTCATTATTAATAAAATAAATAGGGTTTGGATCTGTCGAACTAAAGCTGGTTACAAATCCTCCAACATAAATAATAGTGCCATTACTAATTCTTTTTAAATCAGTAATGCTCTGAGGAATATTATTTACAACGAAATCTTCGATTAAAATTCCTTCTTTATTTATTTTATATAATTCTCCACCAGTTAAAGAGCCATTAACGTATGTGTAACCTGAAACAAAAATCTCTCCATTGATGTCAGGAAATATTGAAGTAATTCTAAAATCGTTTGGAAAGACATTTTCCGTTGAAAAATTTAAATCTTTAGCTCCTAAAGAATCTGTACGTATAATGTCATTTTTGACATAAGGATTTAAAGCATAGACATCCTTAGTTCTATAATCATACGCAATTGGAACATCTGATGAAATATAAATATCAGCATCAAACGTATAATCCAAGTTTCCATCAGGAAGCAGCCTTATTATTTGTCTTATGTTAGAGCTGTTTCCAACTTCGAAATAGCCTGAAATAATTATTTTGTTATCGTTTTGTAGAATTACATTGGTTAAGTCTTGAATATGAATGTTTGAGTCTAGCATAAAACTATTATCAACATCACCGTTTTGTGAAATTCTAGCAATTCTATATATCTCCTTATCATTTATAAATCCGAAATTACCAGAAACCAGTATTTTGCCATCTGTTTGCTTAGCAGAAGTACTTATATGGCCGGGGCTTTTTAATGCCACATTATAACCATCAAATTGTCCGTTAGAATTAATTACACCTGAACTGGGAGCAAAATTCTTATCAATTGACAAAAAATTCCCTAGTAATAGAGTATTATTATTACTAAGTGATTCTAAAAAGGAAGGACCAGTAAAATATGAAATTTCATTACTTGTTTCAGGCATATTAAAACTTGAATCGAAACTTCCATCCATTCTAATTCTAATTACTTTATGCATGCTTTCGCTGGAAATACTATAACCTGTTACCAGAATTTTATTGTTATTGTCAAATTTAATATCTGTTACCCGGCTAAAAGTATTCCCTGTTGGTCCTAGGCTAAAAGAATTATCAAACTGGCCCTTATTATTTAGCTTTATTAATCCGCCAGAAACCGGATTGTTATCAAAACTTGTTATGTAGCCTGAAACAAATAAATCGCCTACATTATTCTCATAAACTTTTTCAATATTATTCGATGCTTCACCCGCATTAAAACTATCATCTACTTTACCACTATTACTTATTTTAACCATTTTGTTAATATCAGTATCATTAACTTGGTCAAAATATCCAAACACAATAAGGCTACCATCGTTTAAATAGGTTAAACCAGATACCCAATTATTTAGTCTTACTATGTCAAAATTTTCATCCAATGTACCATCAAGATTATATTTCTTTACCACAAATTCGTCTAAGCTTTTTTCATAGAATATTCCGAAAATATAGTTATTGTCTGGTGAGATTAATCCTGAATATAAATAAGAATCAAAGGTGATTTCTTCTACCTCATTTGAAACAAAATTGTAAAGGTAATCCCTAGATTGATCTGAATCTTTGATAAGAGCAAGACTATCTGTTGAGGATAGGACATTAACATAACTTATTTGATTTAGGATCTCATTGTTTGGTGCTCTATACACTGTGCCGTCCTCATTCAATATTACAATGCCGTTAGTATTGAATTGATTTACTTGATTAAACCGGCCACCAATTACAATTTTATCTCCTTGCATATGTGAATAAGAGATGTGGGCCTCTCTAGTGAAAGCGGGTGAAAAATCATTTTCAATATATTGCCCAAAGATTTGAGAAGTGAATTTAAAGCAAAATATAATTAAGATTATTGTTTTTTTGGATTTACTCATCTTGCGTTGAAAGTTTGGGCAAATATATAAATAATATTTTTGAACGGGATGAGTATGAATAGAAATAGTAATGATGAATATATAATTCTTTTAAGACTTTAATAAATCACCTAATAACTCGTTTCGTCCAGCTTCACTTTTCCCCAAAAAGTGCGGTAAACAAAGATTGTGTAAGCCAATACCAAAGGTGCACCTATGGCTACAATTGTCATCATTATTTTTAATGTCTTTATTGAAGCCGAAGCGTTATACACATCAATATTAAATTGAGGATCAATGGTAGAAAAGAGTAGTACAGGGTACAACTCAATGGCTACCAAAACCAAACTTAAGCTGATGGTGAGCGCTGAAAAGAAGAATGCCCAGCCAAACTTTCTCTTGCTGGCTAATCGTGGCACATTGGCTATACTTAAAAAAGTAAATAGAGGTACTATGAAAAGTACAGGACTTGCTTTAAAGTCATCAGAAAGGTGTGGAATGTAAATGAGCGTATAGAGTGTGGTTATACCAAAAGCTACCATAAAGAATATCATGGCCCGCTTTAAGAAATAGGTCAGTTTTACGAATAGCTTACCTTCTGTTTTCAGTAAAAGGTAGATGGCACCGTGCATCATAAAAAGGAACACAGTGGTTACACCTGTCATAATGGAATAAGGGTTAATAAACTCCCAAAAGCCAGCGCCTTCATAGGTGTAATCCTGACTGATTTTAAAGCCCTGTAACACATTACCCAGCACTACGCCCAAAAGGAAAGCCAACATGATGCTGGAAACACTATAGGAAATATCCCAGGTTTTTCGCCACCACAGCATGGCTTCTTTTCCTCTGAATTCGATGGAAATAGCTCTGAAAATAATGAATAAAAGAAAGAGCATAAAAGGAGTATACATAGCCGAGAAGAGGGTAGCATACACAACGGGGAATCCTGCGAATAAAGCTCCTCCACCAATAACCAGCCATACTTCGTTTCCATCCCAAACTGGCCCCACAGCATTGAGTGCTATCCTTCTGCTTTTTTCATCTTTCAAGAATAAATGCCAGGCGCCTGCTCCAAAATCAAAACCATCTAAAATGGCATAACCGGAAAACAATCCGCCAACTACTAAATACCACCAGGTAGGATAATCGATGCCTAAAAAAGTTTCCATTAAGATTTTTTTGAGGTTAAAACATTAGTGATTTCTGAAGTAAGAGGTCTATCATCTTCTTCAGACTCATCATAGGGGCCGTTCTGTATTTTCTTGTTCAGTAAATAAACAAAGAGGACAAAAAGCAGGGCGTAAACCAGTAAGAACAATACTAAGGAGAATATGATCTGATTAGCCGATACCGCCTGAGAAAAGGCGTCTGAAGTTCTTAGTAAACCGTAAACTACCCACGGCTGACGTCCCATCTCTGCGGCAAACCAACCCACCTGATTGGCTATTTGGGGTAGCAAGGCAGCGAAAACAAAAATCCATAACAACCATCTTTTATCAAACAGCTTCCCTCGCATCCACATGAAGCAGCCTAATAACGAAATGCCAATTAAGCTCATACCGATGGCGACCATGATGTGATAGAACTGAAAAACAGCATTTACCTGTCCAGGCCTCTCATCTTCAGGAAAAGCATTTAAACCTGTAACAGGAGCTTCAAAATCGTAATCTATTAGAAATGATAAGCCTCCGGGAATTTTAACTCCCGTTACTTCCTGATTTTTCTGGTCTACCCAGCCAAAAAGATACATATCGGCAGGTGCCTTTGCTTCGAAATGGCCTTCAAGGGCAGCAAGTTTAGCAGGTTGATTTTCCGCAACTCCTTCAGCGGACTTATGACCAGTTAGTAATTGTCCTAAAGAGAAGACTGTTGCTACAGCAAGAGCTATCTTGAAAGCTTTTTTGGATATATGCACATATCTCCCTTTGAGTAAATAATACGCATGAACGCTCAATATCAAAAAGGCACCAGATAGAAACGCACCGAGCCAAACGTGAAGTAACCTGTCCACACTTGAAGGATTGAAAACCATTGCCCAAAAGTCAGTTATTTCAGCTCTGGCATGCATGCCTTCTCCTACAATATGATAACCTGCCGGAGTTTGTTGCCAGCTATTTGCTACTACAATCCATACTGCTGAAAACATGGAACCCAAAAATACGCCTATAGTTGACACCAGATGTACCCAGGGTTTTACTCTATTCCAGCCGAAAAGTAAAATTCCTAAGAATCCGCTTTCCAGGGCGAAGGCAAAAATGCCTTCTGCAGCTAATGCGCTGCCAAAAATATCTCCTACATACCGAGAGTAGGTTGCCCAGTTGGTACCAAACTCAAATTCCATTACTATACCTGTAACCACGCCAATGCCAAAGGTGAGGGCAAATATTTTAGTCCAGAATTTAGCTAGGGTATGATATTCCTTGTTTTTAGTACTGATGTAAAGACTTTCGAATATCACCATTAATAGTCCTAAGCCGATACTAAGAGGAGGGTAGATGTAATGGAATGCTACTGTAAAAGCGAATTGAATGCGGGCTAAGATTTCGGTTTCCATGCAGTCAAAGTTAGTTATTCACAACTCTGGCAATGTAACAGATGTTACCTAAAATTGATTGGTGAAATGCTGATTTTTTTAAAAGGATTTCCAATTTTTATCATCATGATTTCTCCTCCTAAAAGAAGACTTTTGTAAGCCTTATTTTAGACTATGCTTAGTCAAAAGCTTGCCTGATAGGTGATCTTGATATCCAATGTTGTGATCTCATCTTTTTCGACTTTCACTATATTCACATAACCCTCACCATTAAATTGATTGGCATAGAATCCGTTTTCCTCCTTTGTGAATACAGAGTATTCTCCAGGTGCTAATTCAAGCTTGTAGTTACCCTCTGCATCACTTGTAGTGTGCTTTATGGCCAACCCATCCACTCCTAAAAAAAGCGTATTGCTTTCATCTCGCTGTAATTCATCCATCTTTAATGGTTGGCAGAAGTAAATTTTTCTTTCTACAGCTTTTCCTTTAGGCGTATCTCCACCTATAGAAGGCATCATATTACCCTGAAACCAGCGTACCTGACCTTGCACTCCTTGTTCTATTTGTTGGCTTTTCATATGTGATGACTTACAGGCAAATAAGATTAATACTGATGCTATTAATATATTCCGCATACTCAAAATTTAGTGGTTTAAATGATTTTCTGATAATAATAAAGCAAAAAAGCCAAGCGGAATTAAATCCACTTGACTTTTCATTAAACTAGAAGTTATCAAAAACGAAGTTCTAGACAACCGTTGAAAAAAATGCTTATTCCTTGATAATCTTCTGAGTTATGGATGTTTCACCTGTAGTGGCTTTAATAATATACATTCCACTAGGTAAGTGACTAATAGAGATAGTTTTTTCGCTATTAGCAATCGTACCTCGTGACATTTCCTTACCTGTGATGTCCACTATGATAAAATTGGCTTCTGTTGAGCCACTTAATCTAATATTGATGGAAGAGCTTGCCGGATTAGGGAAAGCTGTAAAACCAAATTTGTCTAACTCAGTACTTGTTGGTGTATTCTCAGAGAATAAACCAAAGTCAGAAGTACCACTCACGCAGAAGTCTTCAGTAGCACTAGAATTAAAGTCTCCACCAGTAGCGATTACACCGCTTCCATCAGCTAGGGTGTAGGAACCATTTCCGTAAGAGCAGCAAATACCATCGCCATAAGAATCGTTGATGGTGAAAGTATAGCAGCCGCCAGACAAGTTGAAGGTTTCAGTATAAGTCTGGTTGTTTGCATAGCCACTACCAGAAGCTATTGTGCTTCCGCCATCATCAGTCAGTGTCCATGAAGTTTCAGAACCATAATTGTCCGTAACAAGCGTAAGCGTAACAGCAGAGTTTCCTCCTCCGCCAGAGCCTGAGCCAACAGAAATATTATCTATGGCGATATCAGAAGACCAGCTAGAACCGGAAGTTGCCAGGAAGCGCGCCTGAACAGAACCACCTAAGTAAGTTGCTAAATCAACTGAAGCCGATTGCCATGAATTACCCTGAGTTCCTGAAATTGACCAAGCGGTGGTCCATGTCGAGCCATCATTACTGCTCAATTGCAAGGCTAAAGAACCCATTGCTGTACCATTCATGTGGTAGTCGAAAGAGAAACTAGCTTCCGATTCAGCTGATAAATCAAAACAAGGGCTATTCAAGTAAGCTGTTTTATTAGGGAAGCCAGTACCATTACCTGAAGCTTCCAGGTATACATAATAAGAACCAGCGGAGCCACTTGAAGGACCTGTTCCGCTAGAAGGAGTTCCACCAGAATCTCTTGTCCAGTTAGTATCATCTCCTGATCCGTTTGACCAGGCGCCTAAGCTAGATTCAAAACTCTCGGTATAAGGGAATGATGAAATGCCACCTGTACATCCTCCTGTTGAAGGCTCATCTGGAGTAGTAACACTTATAGCAGACGAGTAGGCAGATGAACCACCTGAACAATTAGCTCTTACCTTTACTGAATAGGTAGTATTAGCACTAGCGCCAGTTAAATTTACAGAAGTATTGGTCGCATCATCTGAAGCAATAGATCCATTTACTTCAACATCATATGAAGATGCACCCGAAACAGCATTCCATGAAACTGTAAAGCTATTGTAAGTAACATTAGAGGATGCTAAACCTGTTGGTGTGTCACAAGAAGTGCCTCCACCAGAACCAATAGTGAAATCTTTACTTTCGGTAGATGTAAATTCTCCTCCTGAAATTAAAGTAGAAGAACCATCGCTGATAGCATATGAACCATTACCATAAGAACAGCAAATACCATCGCCATAAGAGTCATTAATAGTAAAGGTGTAGTCTCCGTCTGTTAAACAGAAAGTTTCTGTGTAAGTTTGGTTGTTACCATAACCGCTACCAGTAGCAATTGTTGATCCTGAGCCATCAGTTAATGACCATGTAGTTTCTGAACCGTAGTTGTCGGTAGTAAGTGTAAGGGTTACCTCAGTATCATCGCAGGTGCCGCCACCTCCGCCACCACCAGTACCACCTAGGGCAGCATAAGCATCTAGCATACCGGCACCCAATCTCCCATCATAGGTACTGGAATTGGCATTGTAAAGCAGGTCAAAGTTGGCTGTACTTTCTAAACGGCTTCTTAGTTCCGCAGCTGTTAAAGGAGCACCATCTCTCCATGCCTTTGAGGCTACAAGTGCAGCAACACCGGAAACGTGTGGACAGGCCATTGAAGTACCTGAGATAGTATTATAACTACCCTGAGAAACTGGGTAAGTACTCAAAATATTAGAGCCTGGAGCTGAAATATCTACCCATGAGCCATAATTTGAAAAGCTTGATTTAGTGCCGTTGTAAGTGGTTGAAGCTACTGATAGCACAGGTGCGTATCTACCAGGGTAAGCACCTGTTGTTTGGCTATTGCTATTACCTGCAGCAAAAACTACTAATCCACCATTAAGAGGTTGTCCTGAACCACCGGCATTTGCAATGAAATAGTCAATAGCATTTTCCAGCGCAGCTGATTGAGAACCGCCACCCCAAGAGTTTTGAGAGATTACGGCACCATTATCTGCTGCGTAGATAAATGCTTCATCGAATCCACCTTGAGCATTATTGCCAAAAACGGATAAGGACATTAATCTAACACCGTCATCACTTCCTGAGCCACCAGCTACACCGGCTACACCAACACCATTGTTGGTTTCAGCTGATACAGTACCACCAACATGTGTACCATGATAGTTAATAGCTATGTTTCCGTTGTCGTTACCGAAATTGTAACCATAGTAGTCATCTACATAGCCATTGTTGTCATCATCGATACCATTGTTTGGAGTTTCTCCTGGGTTGGTCCACATATGGCCCTGCAAATCCGGGTGAGTGTAATCTACACCTTGATCTTCAATGGCTACAACTACATCTGACGAACCGGTTTCAATTCCCCAGGCATCCAAAGCATTGATTAAATCATAGTGGTTAGCCTGAGTTGAATATTGAGGATCGTTAGGAGCACCTGAAAGTGTATTTAAAGACATTTCATAACGAGGCTCGGCAACGGCAACATCAGCTACTTTTGAATAGGCATCTAATACTCTATCTAAATCAGCTGCATTTTTAAACTCGATCTCGTACCACAGGTGAAGTCCCCACTCTTGGTGTCTTGCTTCATACTTGCCAGCTGGGCGGAAGACACGTTTCATATTTATAGCACCAAACTCACTATTTCTGGCACTAAATTCCGGGAAATCAGGAAGTCTCAGGTAGTTGCTAGCACCTTTGCTGATTCTTCCATTTTTGTTGTCAGAAATTAGCTTTTCAAGCTTAAGCTCAACATCTTTTGTGTTTTTGAATTTTACTCGAACAACTCCTTGAATAGCATTGTGCCCTCTAAATTTAACTGTTTGAGCATCATGTTTTGGAGTGGTTGTAATTTTGTCTTGGGCGAAGGAGGCAGTAGCCCCTAGCATTAGTGAACCCAATATGAGTCCTCTAAAACTTCCTTTCACCGCCCGCATAGGGGGAGTAAGAAACTTTTTCATAAAATTTGGTTTTTGGTTATTAAGAATTTCAATAAGATCAATATTTTATTCCTTTTAACCAAATTTTATTACATGTTATTCCTTCCGCGGTAGCTAAATAGTGCGTTTAGAAGCCGTATTGTGTTTTTTTGAGTTTTTTGATTGTTTGTAATCAATATATTTGAACTATTCCAATAAATGATTACAGTTGTAATTAAATTATTCATCTGCTTAAATGGTGTTTTATGGCTATTTAGACTATAAAAGTGCAGTAATATGTACTATTTTATTGTTTTATTACATCTCTTTATTGGTGGCTTAAATGAAAGGGAAATAGAGAGTGAATGTATTCAGGCTCCATAGAACAAAGGTCTTAATTGGAAAGATAGCAAGTGTTTATATACTACGGATGAACTCAGCTGTTTTACTGACTTTGGCGTTTTCTTATCACCTCACTTAATAATCTTTCAACTTGTAAATCACCAAAACCATAAATACCTGCCTGCTTATTAAAAGCTTTGAATATTGGTACAAACTCTTCTGTAGATAATTCATCAATAAGTTTACTGATAATTGCTTCAACTTCATTCATACCATTGGAGTAGTGCATTCTTCCTAATTGTGCATTTACGGCAGGAGGTATAAAAGGGTAGGAGTTTGCAAGTCTGTCGGCAATTTCTTTTAATTTAGTTGAGTCTTGATTTTGGTATGCTTTCCATAGTTCGGAGAAGCTAATCAAATCATTACTGATAAGTACTCTTTGTTTTAAAGCATTTTCTAAGCCATCAGAAGTAAGCCATGCAAAACCATTATAAGAAATCTCTTTTGTGGGCCTAACCAGGTAGATAGTAAAATCTTTTGATTGCTGAAGAAGCAAGTCAGCAATAAACCAAAAGTTTACCTGGCAGAAAAGATCATCCTCAAACCACAAGTTTATTTCTGATTCTGCGGTGATATCTAGTATCTTATTGATTTCTTTTGCTGACTTTTCCAAATATTCTGCACGAGGTACTTCATAGTGAGTATGCATGAAATCAGCCCTCACTCTAAAGAACTCTTCCAGAGAGTTAGCCTTTACTTCACCATCTACAAGTGCTTCTCTGCCTACTATAATTCCACCACTTATATTTGCAGGAAATTGAGCTTTTAGTGAATCACCGTTAAGTATGTGATAAGTCATAGTTTGTGTTAAAGGCTAAAATGAAAAAAGCAGGCTTTTGCCTGCTTTAAATTTATTATGTTTTTTTAATTCTCCAGGGCTGCCACACCAGGAAGTGTTTTTCCTTCCATGTATTCGAGCAATGCGCCACCTCCCGTAGAAACGTAGCTTACCTCATCGCCATAACCGAGGGTATTAACTGCTGCGGCCGAATCACCACCACCTATTAATGAGAAGGCACCTCCTTTAGTAGCCTTCACAACAGCTTCTGCAATAGCTTTAGTGCCTGTTGCAAATGCTTCCATTTCGAAAACACCCATAGGTCCATTCCATAAAATGGTTTTTGATGACTCTACCGTATTCTTGAAAATTTCTGTTGCTTCAGGTCCAATGTCCAAGCCCATCCAGCCATCTTCGATACTGTGATTCTGCGCTATTTTAGTGTTGGCATCATTGGCAAAAGCATCAGCAACTATTGAGTCAATAGGTAATTTCAAGTCAACGCCTTTTTCTTTAGCCTTTTGAATCAACTCTTTGGCGAGATCCAACTTGTCTTCTTCTACTAATGAAGAACCAATTTTTCCACCCATGGCTTTAAAGAAGGTGTAAGACATACCACCGCCAATAATTAAATTATCAACCTTATCGAGTAGCTTTTCGATGATCAATATTTTATCAGATATTTTCGCACCACCCATTATGGCAGTAAATGGTTTGTCTGATTTTTCTAATACTTTTTTAGCATTCTCTATTTCAGCTTGCATTACGTAACCAGCAAATTTTTCATCAAAGAATTTGGCTACTACTGTAGTTGATGAATGTGCTCTGTGAGCAGTACCAAAGGCATCATTTACATACACATCACCCAACTTTGAAAATTCTTCCGCCAGAGCTTCATCTCCTTTGGTTTCGCCTGCATGGAATCTTACATTTTCTAAAAGCAATACCTCACCATTATTCAGTTCAGAAGCTTTTTTCTCAGCAACAGCCCCAGTGGATTCTTCGCTGAAATGTACTTTTGTTCCATATGCCTTTTCAAGATCAGCTACCACGTGCCTCAAAGAGAATTTATTTTCAGGTCCATTTTTTGGCCTACCTAGGTGAGACATCAAAACAGCTTTACCACCATCGTTTAATATCTTCTTGATGGTTTTTACTGTCGCATTAATTCTGGTGTGATCTGTTACTTCAAATTTATCATTTAAAGGAACATTAAGATCAACTCTTATTAAAGCTGTTTTATTTTCAAATGAGTAGTTGTCTACTGTTTTCATAATTATGGTTTTAGTCTTATTTAAACTGAAGCTCGTTTTAATCTGTCATTTATGGCTTTTCCGAGGCCCTCGTTAGGTACCAGTTCTGTAATGATGAGGTCAACATCGCTCTCATCTAGTAAACGAAGATAGGAAAATAGGTTCTGTGCAGCCTCATCCAAATTTTGAGAACTACTTAACTGGAAGCTTTTTGGAACGCCAGCATATTTTTTATGGAAAGATAATATGCCAATATTTTTTCCTTTATATTTTCTGATTAAGTCATCAACGTCTCCTAAGTGGATAGTCTTTTTGGGCGCATAATGACTTTTAAGCATCCCCGGTGCGGCTGGACTTGAGCTGCTATATGGCATTATTTCAACCTCACCAATAACCGCTTCTATGGCGTTAACATCTAAACCGCCTAGTCTGTAAACAATTGCCTTTTCCTCTTCAAAACCAACAATGGTCGATTCTATCCCTACTTTGCTTACCTTTCCATCCAGTACGTACTCTATTTTATCACCCAGTTGATTATTTACATGCATAGCTGAAGTAGGGCTTATATACCCAAATGGATTGGCGCTGGGTGCTGCTAATGGATAGTCAAGCTTTTCTAATAATTTTCTGGCAATTTTATGCTTAGGGATTCTGAAAGCTGCTCTTGGTAGACCTGAACAGGTAATATCAGGTATAACCTCTTTTTTTCTTGGTAGAAGTAAGGTAAGTGGTCCCGGCCAAAATTCTTCAGCTAACTTTAGTGCCTTATCAGGGAACTCGGAAACCAATTCTTTAACTTGCTCAATTGATGAACAATGTAAAATGAGTGGATCAAACTGAGGTCTGTTCTTTACCTGAAAAATTTTACTTACCGATGCAGGGTTTAAGGCATTTCCTGCTAAACCATACACCGTTTCTGTAGGAAGACCTATTAATTCACCTCTATCTAAAATCTCTTTTGCCTCTGAAATGCTGCTGCCAATATGTGCCATATAACTAAAAGCGAATTTACATAAATTAAGGAATAGGCACAGGAATGTAAAAAGAGAATTTTATATTTACAGAGAGGCCTTTAATCTTTTGTTGAAGTATAGTATTAAAAGTACTAATGAAAAGCTAGATCAATTTAGATTGAGGATTTGTTAGACTTACTTTAAAATATTAACCAAACTTTGAATTATGAGCAGAAAAACCAAGAACTTAATTAAGCTTGTAGCGATCGTTATCGTGCTGATTTTAGTATTTATGGAATTAGGAATTGTAGCCATTCCTGCATTGGTCGGCTATAAATTCTGGCTGAGCATTATAGCTTTTTGTATGGTGTTGATTGCCTCCTGATAATTTATAGCAATAACTAATAAAAAAGCACCAAGCCTTACACTTGGTGCTTTTTTGATTAACAGCAATTTGACTACTGCTTTTCCCCTTGAGTTACTTTAATTCTGCTTATTGCCTGTTCTTTGCTAATTTTTCCACTATTGAAGTCTGCAAGATCTGATGCTTTAATACTTAGCTCTACATTTTTAGGAATGCCACAGCCTTCACATTTTGTGATTTTAGCATTGAAGATTATACGCTCGTCAGAATTTAGGCTTGTAACTGTTCTGCCATATTCAACCAGGTTCTCTTTTAATTGCTGTTCGAATTTAGGGTAAAGCGATTTAACCAATTCATCTCTAGCTTCCTGATTCAATCCGCCTTTGTCTTGTGTAGGTATCTTCCACATGCCATCTGATTGCTTTAGAGACGATACAGTATTCATAAAGAACATAGCGCCCAAACCATCTAATTTCTCAAACTCTATGTTACCATATGAATAGTAGGTTTCGGCTAAATCTCTACTATACAGCCTGTCAATAATACTTTTGAAAAGCTCCAGATCCTTATACACCTTTTTAGATTCTTTTTCATTTCTATTTATTTTAATTCTTTCCAAGGCTTGCTCTCTGCTGATTTTTCCACTTTGTAATGCTTGCACATCTTTTACCGCTATCTCTGCAGAAAGTCTACTGTTTTTAAGCGCGTCTACTCCAAAAGAGTTGGTAAATTCAACCATATGAGCACTCTTATCTGTAATAAGAATTTTCTCTTCAGGCTGAAGTTGGCCAATGAGATGAGCATAATCAACAAGGAAAGTTTTCATAGCGGCTAGTCTTTTTTCCTCGCTTTTTATTTGCATGCTGTCTAACCTAAGCACCCTTACAGTTTTATTGGCTATTTCCTGAGCTCGCGCAACAAGTTCTTGTTGACGCTGTGCTAATTCCTGCTGTCTTTCAGCATTGCGTTGCAACCTTTCAGCATCCTTCTGTATATCTTCAGCTTCTTTTTGTACCCTTTCAGCCTCATCTTCAAGTCTTTTTCCATCTGCAATAATTATTTCTGCATTGTTATCAAACTCATCTTCAAATTCGAACTCAAAATCTTCATTATCAAAATGAAAGTCAAAATCTTCTACTGGAAAATCAAAATTACCAAATATTAAATTGTGAGGAGGCATGTTTAGAATAACTCCATAGCCCTCAATGTATCGGCCTTTATTGTCGTTGCTCACCCAATTAACTCCACTCTTGTTTACCAGAGAGTTGAGCACGGTTCGAGCCACTTCAAGGTCTCTGTTCATTTTGTTCTGATCAAAATTTTGTGCACTTGCCATGCTCACTATGAGCAGCAAGCCTATTAAAAATTTATACTTTATCATCTTATTTCTATTTATCGGTTTTTAACTAATTAATATGCGTCTTCCGTATTATTTACTGCATAGCTACTTTTAAGCTGGTTGGTTTCAAGCTCCAACAAATCTGTATCGGTTTCCAGCAGATTGATTTTAGCAATTAAATACTGCATGTCTTCACTTCTTCTCTGTTCAACATAATTGGTGAAATCGCCCATGAGTGATGTCATATATTGTTTTTGCTGTGATGTATTTTTTTGCCAATAGTTAGCCATGAGTTGCTCATTTTTCTTTTCTATTTTATTCAATGAGTTGGCCATTGCTGTTCTATTTTCTGCAAACTGTGCGTTAAGCATATGCTCTTGTTTCTGATCCCTGTTATCCAGCTGCTGATTAATTTTTTGATCATAGGCTACCAGAGATGTTTCAATCATCTGATTTACTTCGGCTTTTGGAATGTAACTACCGTTTAAGTCAGCGCTACTATTGAAAGCAATTGAGGTATTACCGTTTTCTATCTTTACACTCAATCCACTCAACTTTGCTGCAAAAAGGAGTATTAGTAAACTGGCTGCTATGCTTCCTACCCATTTGAAAGCATTATTACCTGATGATTGCTTACGTTCATCCATCAGCTGAAAAAATGGAGGAGGAGTAACCGATTCATTTCCAGCCTTTCCCAGCAGGCTACGTGTATCCTTAAATGCTTCAACCTCATTTCTGAGAGCCTGATTATTTTCGAGCTCCTTTTCAAAAGCCTTCTTTTCCGCACCTGATAGCTCATCATATAGATAAGCCATCATTCTTTCCTTTGCTGATTCGTTATTCGATTCAATATTCATAACTCACCGTTTCTTTATTAATATTTTCTTTATTCAAAATCTTTCGCATGGCATCCAGTGCATAATACAATCTGGATTTTGCTGTGTTTTCAGATATCTGAAGCACATCTGCTATTTCTCTAAACTTTAACCCTTCGTATTCTTTCATAATTAATACTTCTCTTTGCTCAGCAGGAAGTTTTGACATACATTTTCTAATAATGTCTCCCAATTCGCTTTGCATATAGTGCTTTTCCGGGTTGGTATCCAATGGTTTGGAAACTTCCCAAGCTGGCGATTCAGCTTCTACCTCCTTGTTATTAGGTAGTATCTGATCAAAACTTAATATGCTCCACCTCTTTTTCTTCCGGTGTTCTTCCTTGCATTTGTTTGCCACAATGGTGTAAATCCACGATTTGAATTTAGACCTGTCCTGCAAACTCCCAATATTCTTGTAAACTGCTATAAAGGTTTTCTGACTTACTTCAGAAGCCAGTTCTTTACTGCCTAAAAACTTATAGGCATAATTGTAAATCCTTTCGTACCAAAGTTGCACCAGCCTACCGGCAGCCAAACTGTTGCCGTGTTGTGCCTCTTCAATAAGGTTTTCTTCTTCTGTCTGGATAAAATCTTGGTACATCAAGTTCAATTTACTCAGAAATTATTTTTGCTTTCAGTACTAAGATGATGGCTGGTTAGAAATAGTTTTAAAGAGGTCAATTTTTTCTCACAAAAAGTGTTGGGTTGGCAATCATGAATTAAAAACTTAGATTAAGAAAAATTAAATCTGATTTCCATGCGCTTATTGTACATATTCCTTTTGGCCCTTCTTATTTGTTCCTGTAATTCTTCTAAAGACAGAATTGTATTTAGTTCAAGCCGAAATGGAAACTCTGATATATTCCTTATGAATGCTGATGGAAGTAGCCAAAAGGCATTAACATCAGATTCAACGGAAGAATGGGCTCCAACTATTAAGAGAAATGGTAATATTACCTTTTTGCGCCAGATTGAAAATACCATCGTAAGAGTTTCACTCGATCCTTTTACCGGAAAAGAGCAGTTTATCCCTCATCCTCAAAACTGCATGCTTGATGACAAAAACGTTATTTATAATACCATTAATGATGATCAATTATATGCTTGTGACGGTAATGTATTCATTGCCGATTCGATAGGAGCTATTAAAATTAATCTTACTGACTCATTAGGTGGCGTAGCCTATAAACCAGTTTGGTATCCGAATGGAAATAAGATTGCATTTTCATATAACAACAAGAAACAGAGTGATATTTACTCTGTAAATATTGATGGAAGTGGGTTGATAAATCTAACCCAATCAAAATATAATGAAGAAGCACCAGATGTTTCTCCTGATGGGAAAAGGATATTATTTACCTCTGATAAAGATGGAAATAACAATCAGGAAATATATGTAATGGATTTAGCTTCCCGTTCGCTTGAGAATATCACCAATTCTCCGGATTGGGAATTAATAGCACGCTGGTCGAGTGATGGTGAAAGCATTTATTATGGAAGTAATAAAGATGGAAATTGGGAGCTCTACAGTTATGATTTACAAAGTAAGGCAACTAAAAGACTTACAACTAATGAAGTCTTTGATGGTGATCCACGAATAACACACTAGCCTGATTTTATTTACACCGAATTGTGTAATATTGCATTTCGAAAATAGGGGTGAGTTTCCAAATATCAGTGCTTATCAAAAAGTTATTATTTACAGTTTTATTAATCGAGATTTCTTTAATGAGTTTTTCTCAGAAGAATGAAATTCAGCTTGAAGATGGTATTAGAGGATTTCAACAAGGTATTTTAAATACAAGCCTGTTTTATGAGCAAAGACTTACCTCAACACTTCTATTGAGATATGATTATGGATATAGCTATCAATTCGTAAATCTTTTTAAGGAAAATGAGTTGATTTTTTTACTGAACTCTGAAATAGGACTGTCATTAAGAAAATACTTATTAGGTCTGTCAAAATCTAATCAAAAGAACAATGGGGTTTATATTGCTACACATTTATTTAATGAAATAAATACACTTGAATTAAAATATACGAGGCAGTACAAAACTGAATCATATATTAATTTACTCTTTGAGGCAGGGCTAAAACAACAACTCAATGATATTTTATTCTTTGAAGTTTTTGGCGGTGTTGGCGCAGCAAAATCAATATATGGAACAAGCCTATTTACAGATTATGCTTTAACTTATAATTTGCAAATCAGGCTTGGTATTCAATTTTCAAAATGAACTATTAGTTAGTCACTTTCTCATCTTTCATCAAAAATTCTACTACTTCTTCTTCAGAACCGCATAGCTTGAAAGGCAGGTTAAACTTACCCACAGATTTAAGGAGCATATTTAAATAATACCTTTTGAATACATTGGCACTGCTAATAGCTCCAGCTCTTTCTAAACCTGCTTCAATGGCTTTTGGAAGCATTTCGTTTTCAAACCACTTTCTATTTTCAGGCCCTACTACACCTTGCTCTCTGGTATCTGAATAAAAACGTTTGACTGGAAAGCCTTTCTTGGCATGTTCCAGTGCCGACATAAAAGTTTCTCTATATTGATCTACCGACACATTACCATCCCATTTAACACCGATCATCTGTTTTGTAGGATAATAAGTTACTTTGGCGTGATCTTTTTCATAAATAATAGTTGAATCTTCCATAATTTAAGAATTTAATAAAAAACTATGGATTTCAAAAGTTGTTTGAATGTACTGGCTTGTAATTTAGTGGTTTAAAGGTGTTTGGTTGGGGTGTAGATTATGAAATCAGACGGGAATAAGTTAAAGAGAGCTTGTTTTACTCCACCATATCCTCTAACTCTCTTAAATCTACCGGCACTACACGCGAAACACCTTGCTCTACCATGGTAACACCATAAATCACATCTGTAGAAGACATGGTTCTCTTGTTATGCGTTACTATGATAAATTGTGATTCATTTGAGAATTCACGGATAATATTATTGAACTTATCAATATTAGCATCATCCAATGGCGCATCTACCTCGTCAAAAATACAGAAAGGAGCAGGCTTTAATAAGTAAATGGCAAATAGGAGAGAGGTTGCCGTTAGTGTTTTTTCCCCACCTGAAAGCTGATTGATTGTCAATGGCCTTTTGCCCTTAGGCTTAGCCATGATCTCGATCTTTGACTCCAAAGGGTTGTCAGGATCTGACAATTGCAGATCGCATTCATCTTCTTCGGTGAAAAGGGTTCGGAAAACCTTCATGAAGTTTTCCTTGATTTTAGCATAAGCTTCCAGGAAGCTCACTCTTGCTACTTCATCAATCTCTGTGATGGTATTTAGTAATGACTCTTTGGCTTTTCTTAAATCTTCACGCTGCTCAATAATGAAATCGTTACGCTCTTTTATTTCCTCATAAGCTTCCATAGCCATCGGGTTAATAGGACCAATGCGATCCATTCTTTCTTTAAGCTTGCTTACTTCTTCTCTAAGCGTGTCAACGTCACTGTGGTCTACTTCATCCTGATCATCCTCTTCGGCTGCCATTATTTTGTCGAGATCAATATTGAACTCAACTGATAAACGCTCTTTTACACTGTTCAGAGAAAGCTTGGTTTCGTTTAGTTTATTCTGAAGCTCCAGTACTAATTCATCAACTTGTTCTCTGTTTCGCTGGATGTTTCTACTTTCTTTTTCAACCTCATCAATCTCACCACGGGCAGCGTAATATGATTTCTCTACTTCGTTTACCCCCAGCTCAATCTGTTCTTTCTCATCGTACATGCCCAATAATTCATCATCATTGGTTTCTGCGGTGTCAATGAGGTTTTTGATATCTTCCTCATTCTTTTTAAGCTCAGACTGATTTTTCTCTAAGCGCTCTTTGCTGCTGTCGAAAGCATTTTGTTTATAAGTAATTTCATTTTCCAGGCTATTAACCCTGTTTTCCTGCTGATGAAATTCTATATTTTCCTGGTTGAAGACGGTGGATTTTTGATTGAGCAGTTCATCATGACTTTCTAAATCCTCACGGATGATATCTAGTCTGCTTTCTATTTCCTGAAGTCGGCCACTTTTCTCTTTTGATTCAGGTTTTATTGCTTCAATCTCTTCGGTAAGTTGCTCTCTTTTACTCTCCAGATCTTCGCGCTTATTGGCTGCGCTGGAAAGCATTTCAGCAAACTGTTCCTGCTTGGTTTTTACTGAAACATATTCCGAATTAACCTCATTAATTTCAGTTTGAAGGTTTTCTATATTTTCTCGGTAGCTATGCTGCCTTAGGTTTTCAAGATCCTTCTGGCGCTGAGCTAGTGAGTCTTTAATAGAAATAATGCTTTTATTCAGCTTCTTAATTTCTTCCTGAAGTTTCTCCAGATTCTTGGCACGACCAATTCTCTTACCTTCAAATAAACCCACGGAGCCACCCGACATGCTGAATTTACGCTTGGTCACTTTACCACTTTGGGTAATAAAAGTGCAATCCGCATCTTCAGGCATTTTTTGGTAATCGCCTTGAACAACATAAACGTTATCTAAAATGTAGGCTATCAGCTTTTTGTACTTGGCATCAAACTCAACTATTTCAGTAGCCGCAATAGCGTTGTCAAAGAGCTTGGTATCTGATGGTATAAACTTCTCAAAACTATCGAGAATGAAAAAATGTGCCTTTCCGCGACTTGCATCACTTAGTAAATTGATTGCTTCAAATGCCTGGGCCTCTGTGTCTACAATATAGTAGTTCATATAAGGCTCAAGGAAGTTCTCAATTGTGATTCTATAATCCTCTGATGTTGTTAGAATGTCAGATAAAAGTGGCGCATTTTTACCCCACTTCGAACTCTTCTTTAAGAATTTAATAGCTTCAGGAAAACCTTCTAAATTATCTACCAATGACTTGGTAAGGTTATATTCGTTTTCCGTGGCATCTAGCTTTCGGCTGGATTGTGTTAGCTCATCTTTTATCAGCTCAATCGTTTTTACATGATCTTCTATTTGCTCATTAAGATGGTTTTCCTTGTTTTTAAGATTCTGAAGATATTCATTCTTTTCTTTCAAAAGAGCGGAGAGGGTAGAAATCTTCTCATCAAATTCAGCTACACTGGCACTTTGTTCAGAGCTGTCAGTTGTACTTTTCTCTAGTTCTTGTTTAACTGACGAAAGCTGAATTTCTTTTATCTCTAAAGATTTATTCAACTGATAAACATCATCTTTCAGTGACTGTTGCTGCTTGCTTAAAGTGTTAACCTCTTCACGAATTGCAACAGTTTTCTCTTTTTGAGCTTCGTATTCAGATTTTAGACTTTCAATTCGAGTAGTAGTCTCCGCAAATATTTTTTGAGCAGATTCTAACTCCTGAGTTAAGCTCTTTATACTGAAAGAAGCTCTTTCATTACTTTGCTTATCTTGCTCAATCTGCTGTTTTAGGTTGTCACTTTTATCTTGCAGAAAACGAAGCCTTTCATTCTTAATCTTCTTCTCACTTTCGTAAGATCTGATTTTATTCACATGTTCATTTAGGGCTTTCTGCCGGGTAGACAAAAGCTTTTCCTGTTTAACCAGATCTGCTTTTGCCTGTTCTAGCTTAGCATCGTATTCTGCCAGTTGCCTGTTAAGGCTAACTTTTTTATCATTTTCAGCTCCGAGCTGTTTGTTAAGCGTCAGAAATTGGTCTCGCTTTTCAGCGACAGTTTTTTTGGCTAGTAAAACGCTTTTTTCTTTGTAAGTCTCTTTGTATTCGTAAAACTTCTGCGCTTGTTTAGCCTGCTTTTCAAGTGATTTGAGGTTTTTCTCTATCTCATAAAGTAAATCCTCAACTCTATCTAAGTCGGCATCAGTATCGTCTAGCTTTTTTAAAGTCTCTTTCTTACGAATTTTGAATTTGCTAATACCAGCAGCTTCTTCGAATAAACCTCTTCGGCTGTTATCCTTATCAGTAAGGATGTCATCAACCATTTTCAATTCAATAATGGCATAGCTATTTGAGCTAATACCAGTATCCATAAAAAGGTTAGTGATGTCTTTAAGTCTGCAACTTACTCCATTAAGTAAGTATTCACTTTCACCAGTTCTGTAGTAGCGCCTGGTGATTGTAACATTGGCATATTCAGTTGGTAAAAGATTTTTAGTGTTGTTGAAAGTTAAGGAAACTTCAGCCAGGTTACTTTGCTTTCTTTTTTTGGTACCGTTGAAGATTACATTCTCCATTTTATCGGAGCGTAGTGCGCGTGTTTTTTGCTCTCCCAGTACCCAACGGATACTGTCAACAACATTGGATTTACCACAGCCATTAGGACCTACAATACCTGTAATTCCTTTATCAAAGTTGATAACCATACGGTCACCAAAACTTTTAAACCCCTTTATTTCTAGTTTGGTTAGCTGCATTAATTGCTGGTAAATCCCTGCTTTAAAATTTAGCGGATAGCAAATTTATAATTTTTTGTTGAACTAGATAATTTGAAGTAAGCTAATGCACTAAAAAGAACGATTAATTTGTGCGCTTAACTATCTTCCTTTTTAAAATAGATTTTTACTGCATGTTTTTCATTAACGGATTGTTGCTTCTGGTACCAAATGGTTTCATTAGCAACATGAAAGGAGAGGGCAGGGCTATCATCTTTTTTATCAGCCCGAAATTCTATTTTAGTTAACGATTCATTGGTCTTCCAGAAACCGGTGTTTTGGTCTTCGTTGTTTTCACCATTATAAAAGCGACCATTTTCAGAGAGGATAATCCACCTATCTGGAAAGGCATAGTTTGAGGTGCTGTTATTGCCGTTAATTGTAACTTTTTCA
Organism: Marivirga atlantica; assembly: GCF_016734805.1. Classification (GTDB taxonomy): domain Bacteria; phylum Bacteroidota; class Bacteroidia; order Cytophagales; family Cyclobacteriaceae; genus Marivirga; species Marivirga atlantica. The sequence goes on along the minus strand of NZ_JAERQG010000003.1, from coordinate 369,533 downwards.
ACTACCCATTTACCAACAAAGTCCTGAGGAGTTTTGAATGTTAATTCAGGCAATTTCTTCAGTCTATTCAAAGTAATCTTCAAAGCTCTGCTAGGATAAATTAACTGAAGCTGATTATCTGCCGCTCGCACTTGCCATTTTTTAATATCATCAATTAAGCCACCTTGAAGCAAAACCAACTGATTGGTTTCAGGATAAGCAGTCCAATTTTTATCACTTGTCGAATCCATCAAGCCAACTTGGTATATTCCGGATTGGCTTAGCTGTAAATAAGCTGTTGTGTTGTCAAAATATTGATCTGTTACATTATGACTGTTTTCAACAATTTTGGCTACTTCCCATGTGCCGAAAAGCATTTCTGCAGGAGTAGTTCTTTTGCATGATGAAAGCAATATTATAAGCAAGACAATGTAGTAGCTATCTTTCTTCAAAACTTTAGCATTATTTGAAATTTAACTTCTGAACGTGTGTTTCCCTTAATTTCTTCCGTGCCACTTCCAATACTTTCAGTATCAATATATTTGAATTGTGCCCACCTGGCCCAGAGCCTTATTTTTTTGCTTACGTTATATTGAGCTAAAATGTAAGTACGGGTTCCTGTATTTTGATAGGCCGGTATGGAAAAAGCATAAAGTACGTCCTTCTCGTAAAGATACTGTCTGTTTTGGAAATCATCAGTATCAAAAATGGCATATCTGGTACTTATCTTAAACCTGTTCCAATCAAAATTAACATCCTGAAGCAAAGCCAATCCATTTGAGTATTCGCCCTGCAGTAGATATTCACTAAATTGTAAACGAGTTTTTAGATTGAGAATGCCTTTAGGTCTTACATCGAAATTGATCAAATAATTTCGTTTTTGCCCACTGGCCAAAGCGTATGTGTTTGAATTATCTGTATTATCAACATTGCGTTCTTTGTTTTCAACCCTTAATTGTGCATATGCTGATAGTTGCTTGTTAAATTTATAGGTTAATCGAGCCAAATATTCACTTCCATTACTGGGAGCATCTGCCTGATATTTTAACCAAGGGAAATTAAATTTGTCCCAATAGGTAGCTATAGAGAAGCTTCTGTTAAATTGTTTTTTTAGCCCCAGATAGATGCCTTTCTCATTAATATTCCTGCTGTTTTCACCAAATGCAGTTCCATAAAATGTGTGAAAATTTCTCTCATAATTTCTAAGAACCACACTCATTTGAAGGCCATTCGAGATTGATGCTATTAAACCACCGATAGCCCCTATTCCACCAGATTGGCTTAGGCCTGCTTCTCCAAAAAGATGGAAGTTTCTCCAGTAATAGTTAGAGAAAAGTGTGCTTACGAAATTTTGTTTTCCTTCAAATTCAAATTGGTTGTACTTAGATTGATTCCTCAATAGAGGTTGGTCATAAATAGTTTGTAAATAGTTGAGGCCTATGTTTAGGTTTTCAGATTTTGTGTGGAACAATAGGTTACCACCAAAATTTTGAGCGGTTATGCTATTTTTTGCAGCAAGTTCTCTTGCCGTTCTATGCAAGCCAGACAGCCTGATAGAAGTAAAAAACTCCTCTGCACTTTGGATGGAGTCTGTTTGCACATTTGCATTGAGCTGGTTGTAGCTATAAAGAACTGTTAAGTCTAAATTTTTAAATATTTTGTAAGTAGCAGCTGCTCCTCTGAAGAAGTTAGTTTCCAGTACGGAGGTATAAGGTAATATTCCTAAGTTACTCCTACGGGCAGTCGCAACAGTTTCTGCTCCTTTTCCTAAAGCAAAACCAGCACCATATACCAAGGACTGGCCAAACTGCAATTGATAATCGCCAATGATTATGTTTTTTAATTTGCCTTGATTCTGTAGTTGAAAATGTGCAGAGAAAAAATCTGTGCCAAACTGATTATTCTTAGGATTCCAGTTGAGTTGTTCTCCGGCATCTTTTTCTGCCGTGAAGCCAATACTAAAGTCATTGGTGTGTTGCACTCTGTATCTTAAATAAAGTCTGTTTGGATCACCTAGATATGCTCTCGAGCTATCTTCAGTAGAGAATCCTTCCTTTTGCTCTAATACTCGATCGGATCTTATAATGAGATAATTGTTCTTTTCACTGGTTATTCTTTTAAGCAATGGCCGATTGTCAGCTTGTAAAACAGTTTCATCAACTTGAACAAAGGGTAAAATTTGTCTTATGGTTGGCAGGTCGAAACTTGGGATAGCTTGAAGCTCATAAATACTTAAGAGTTTGCCGTTTTTGGTCCTATACTCAAGAAAGCTGTTGATTTGTAGGTTACTTAATACAAAAAGTGATTGCAAATCTTGCCTGGTCGCCTGATTTAGATTGATAGGAGATTGATAAAGTTGAAATAAAGATTCGTAAATGTCTTCATAGTTTGTGTCATCATCCTGAATAGGAAAGTTACTTTCTATAAAATCTTCAAGATCGAAGTTGTCAGTATCCTGTGCCAATAGAAATGCTGACCAAAAAAGTAATAAAGTCAGTAGAACTATCCACTTCATTGCTTTTGAATTTTATACTGAAGGCTGATTGCGTTTGAAATGCCTAACTCTTGGTGAAGGCTTAATGCGTAATCACATCGAAACCCGAAGAACTTCATTCCAAACCCATAAAAGCTCTCAAAAGTATCCGACTGAATGCCAGTTCTTAAAAAGAAACGTTCGGTAATAGTATATTCAAGCCCCAGTTTGACAAAGGCAGGCATGTTTAAGTTTTTCTCTATTTCTGTATTGATGAAGAAATACTCCACAGGTTTATATTGTATACCTAGCATTAACAAGGTGGGAACTTCCTCTTCATCTTGTTCACTAATTACGGACTGAGAAATGTTGTATGCATTAGCACCTATAGTAAGCGTTTTGGTTAGGCTGGCAATTACGCCAAAGTCTAATGAATAGGTTGTAGCTGTACCAAAACCCTGAACAAAATACTGCAAGTAGCTTGCTCTGCCACCAATTTGAATGATCCCTATTTGAGAGCCATAAGCTGCTGATACTCTATGTTCGTTGTATAGGCCATCACCAAATCTGTTTACGCCTATGGCCAAACTACCTGAGGGGATAGGGGAAGCTATTATAGCTGCCATACTATTAAATCCTTCTAAATTATATTTATTCTGAAAGAAAACTGACGATGTCAGCACATCTACCTTACTTATTCCCGCAGGATTATGAAATCCTGACCAAATATCTGAAATTGTTGTAGCAGTGTTGGCCAATGCAATATTTCTTGCTCCAAGAGGTTCAAATATCGACTGTGCAGCTAATCCGTTTAGAACGAAATAAAACACTAGAAGGAGTAGAACCGTTTTTTGCATGACTTGGCTAATGGTTGAACGCTTTGCTTACCAAAATACCAAAAATGATTAAAAGGATTTATTTTTTTTCAGCTTTTATATTTACCTCTTTACTTTTTAGTTTTTCTTTAAATGCTCAAAGCATAGATAGTACCTTTTATAATAATGGTGCTTTAAGAAGCTTTGGAGCTTTATATAATGGAGACAAAGTGGGAGAGTGGATTATGTATTTTCCTTCTGGTGCCAAAAATGTTGTTGAACATTATCAAAAAGGTCAATTGCATGATTCTGTTGTTTACTATTATCCATCAGGTACAATAAAAGCGAAAGAGTTTTGGCAATATGGTCAATTGCAGGATTCCAGTATGTATTTCTACCCAAATGGACAACTGGAGAAAAACGGAAATTACCTCGATAGTCAGTACCATGGAAAATGGCTATTCTATTTTAATAATGGTGAGTTACGCCAAATAGGGAATTATAAAGAAGGCTTGCCTCATGGCTACTGGAAGTTTTATAATGAACAGGGGATTCTTATTCAAGAAGGAAGTTATTTAAATGGATTAGAGTCTGGTAAATGGAAATATTATGATGAGCAGGGTAGAAAAACTTACGAAGGCAATTTTGATGAAGGCAAGAAAGTAGGAAGTTGGTATTACTTCAATATGCGAGGTAAAAAGATAAAAGTAAGTCTCAAGGATATTGAATAGCTTAAATACCTGATTTCACGTTAATAAATAAGCCAGCCTCACCCAATGAATTCAACGAATATTCTATTCTAAGAACAGCGTCATAATAAGTTACCAAATCAAGACCAGCACCTACACTGTAGATATATTTGTTGGTTAATATTGAGTTGATGTTCTGATTTAAATTATTCTGTACATAACCTTGATCAAAATAAATCTTGAAATAGGCAGATAGTGGTACTTTTCTAAATTGCTTTAAAAACATCCATTTACCAAGGTTGCCTTCAACACTAAATAATCTAAGCTTTAATTCATTTTTCTGCATCAGGTAGTGTTGACCTTGAATCACATAAAGTTCATAGCCTTTTAGTAAATTGTTGGCAAAACCCAAACCAAGCCTGTTAGTATAAGCTTGCTGCTGAGGAAAACTAGTATAACCTGAAATAGAGCTAGCTAAATAGACTCTCTCTTTATAGAGTGGGTTATAAATAGCCACACGCATGTCAGCACTTCCCTGATTGATATCTCCAAATATTCCTAACCCCCTCTTAACTAGAGTACCACTTATATAAAAGCCATTTAAAGGATAGTTATTTCTATCTCTGAAATCTCTAGTAAAATTATAAGTTAAATCAATGGAATTCTGAATATTATCATCACCATCATAGTACTCAGGATTAATATTTAGAATGGTATCAACAACCCAGCTACGTCTATAAATTGCTGCAAAAGTGTGAGTATTATAAAAAGATTCACGATAGGTAAAATCAACTTTGGTTGCTACATCTGTTGATATAATGTCTCTTTCTCGCTCTGGGCCATATAAAGAATCGGCATCAATAAATAATCTCTTATCTCTTTGATTGAGATAATCAATCTGATCATATTCGCTATAATAGAAGGCTATACCCATTCCAAGTTTTTGTTCCTTATTAAGGTAAGGTGCTCTATATAAAAAACCGAAACGTTTCTTAAAGCCAAATTGTGCCAGCAGTGATAGCCTTTCATTTAATCCCCTTACATTAAATTGATCAAACTTAAGGCCATATTCAAATCTATCAGTTGCGGCATTTTGGTTAAAAAGCCAATCGCTAAAGTTTCTATCTGCCAACTTAAAAATAACACTTGGCCAAATGTACCAGCGTTCCTCAACAAAGAATATGATTTTCACCCTATTACTACCATCTTCAGGAAAGATAATTTCGCCTACAACAGAGTTGAATAAAGAAGTGTTAAAGATTTTATTCTCATCTAACTCAATTAATTTCTCCAAATCTGAAAGAGCATAACTGGCGTTTGGTTCAATATCAACCTCTCTGGAAATGATTCTCTTTTTAGTTTTTTTATTACCACGATATTCAATGGCAGTTACATACACTATAGGATCATTATCCTTAGATTTAATTAAATTTTTTGAGCTTTCTTGTTGAGTTGAATCGGTTTGGGCAAAAGATATTGTTGCAGCAAATAACAGTAACAAGACAATTACGAATTTGCTTAAGTTTCTTAAATGATATGGAACTATCCTGCTAATAATGTTTTTATCTTTGTTTAAAATAGTAATGTGAACAATACATATACCAAACACATAAAATTCCTTGTCCGTAAGGCTTTTTCTTTGCCTATTGTAATTTATCAATATGGTATTTCACCATTTTTCCCCGCAGCCTGTCGTTTTACCCCGACATGTTCGGAGTATGCTAAAAATGCCATTATGAAACATGGCATATTTAAAGGTTCAACCCTTGCAGCCAAAAGAATAAGCAAATGTCATCCTTGGGGAGGATCAGGCTACGATCCTGTCCCTTAGATTCTTTTTTCTGCTCTAATTGATTTAAATACTAAGTATACTCCTGCCAAAACTAGCGGTATACTCAGCCATTGCCCCATATTTAAAGCAATATTATCTTCAAAGGCAACCTGGTTCTCTTTTATAAATTCATAGAAGAACCTTAAGCCAAAACATACTATTAGGAAAATACCGAAGAGTCTTCCGTCTGCCAAGCCGCTTCTACTTTTATTCCATAAATAGAATAATAATAGAAATAAGAGCACACAAGAAAATGCTTCGTAAAGCTGTGCTGCATGCCGCGGTATTCCCAGTCCAAATATACGAGCTGTAATTACGCCCGGATTGGTTTCGTATTGAATGGTGGTATTCTGGTTAAACAAAGCAAACTGCTTAATTTTCTCAGAGCCTAGCACATTCAATAATTTTTCCTCCGTATAGCGTTGTATCGCCTCCATTCCATTTTTACTGTCATAAGAGACATTTAATATGATAGGCTGTAGACCTTCCGCTTCTAGCTCAGTCGGAAATTCATTTTCACTAACTTTTTTTATTTTAACATCGGTTATTGCTGATGTTTGATAAGCTACACGAGTTTCAACATCTCTACCGAAAACTATACCAATGGCTTTGTCGGTAGGTAAGCCAATAATTTCTGAGTTGATGAAATTTCCTGTTCTTATGAGAGCGCCTGTAATGGCTACCACTATTACAATCCTATCAACTATCCATAAATAACTGATATCCTTATATTTTCTTGAAAAGAGATAGAGAGCTACTAAAATCCCGATTGCTCCACCGTGGCTTGCTAAACCACCTTCCCATACTTTTAAGAAATCAAAAGGGTGGCTCCAAAAGTCTCCAAAATATTTGTCAGGTTCATAGAATAATACATGTCCTAATCGCGCACCAATAATTGTAGCGATTACCATATAGAGTGTAAGCACTTCCACTTGTCTTTCAGGTTTACCTTCTTTCTTGAAGATATAAAACATTACCTGCTGGGAGATAATGAAACCAAGCGCGAAAAGTAAGCCATACCATCGTAATTCGGTAAAGCCAAGATCAACGATGTAAGGTTTGGGAGACCAAACTATATAACTGAGCATAATTCTATGTTTAATACAAAAATAGCTTAAATACTAAGAAATCAATGCCTCAATCAATATTTTCAAGCGCTTTCAATTCTTCTGTAAATGCTCCTGACAAAATAGGGAAGCGATACCATGTTTTTGGATCAACATTGTAATCATCTAAGTGGAATGAAGGAGCTATTCTTTCACGCTTCCACTGATTTCTGGACCACAATCTGTAAAATTTAAGGATGTGCTTTTTTAGATTTTCTTTCTCTAATTGAAGTTCTTGCTTCAGGGATAAATAAACCTCAACGGGAGATTTTTTATGGTTAATAGCCAAATTTTCGATTGCCTGAAGAATAGGATAGGGCATTAAATCAGTTTCATCCGTTTGTTTGTTAGACGAAGGTCTTAATTCTGCTGTCGGCTGAAGACTATTTACGTATTTTAGGCTTTTATAGCCCAGGTTTTTTTCTGCCCATTTTAACCAGTTAATAATGAAAGGTTTATCAATTGCCGCAATAGGAGCAATGCTTCCACTGGTATCACCATCCATAGTAGTGTAACCTACACTACCCTCGCTTCTGTTGGAAGTTGTGATGAGCAAAGCATTTTTAATGTTGGCGAGCATCCAAATAATGGGTGAACGAGCCCTGGCTTGAATATTTTGTAAAGCTATGTCGTCTTTTTCCCAGCTTAATTTTCTTCCAAGACAATTTTCTATTGTTTGAGTGTAGGACTTTACTTCTTCATCTATCATCCAGTGATGGAATATAGCACCAGTCTCGGCAGCCAGTTCTCTGGCGGAATTCAAAGTAGCCTCCCCCGAGTTTATGGTTCCTTGGTAGGCAGTAGTAAAAATTCTATTGGCAATTGCCTTTTTAGGTTTATCAGCTCGATTGATTTGGTCAAACCAATCAGCCTTATGTATTTTCTGAAGAAATAATTTAAGACCTAATTCATCAATTCCTCTACTTATCATTTCTGATACTAAAATAGCACAGGTTGATGAGTCGGCACCGCCACTAAGCGAAAGTACATAACCATTGCTTTTAGCTTTCCTTAAGTAATCGAAAAGTGCAAGGCTTGCAGCTTTATGAAATTCTATATTTTTGTCTGTAGGGCGTTTCGTCAGAAAAGTTTTATCATCTTCATCATTCCAGGTAACTAGATTAAAGTTCTTGAAAGAGAGTAATTCGTTATACTTCAGTAATTCACCTTCCTTGGCTATCATGATTTCGCCATCGTATATCATCCTTCCTGTTTCGTTACCTAGAAGGTTGGCGTAAATGTATGTGCAGTTAAAGTTTTTAGAGGAATCTACAACCAAGTGCTGTCTGCTCATACTTTTGGCCAAGGCAAAATGACTTGCACTAGGATTCAATATAAGGTTGACTCCTCTTTCCATTAGTCGACATGCCGGGCGATCTTCTTTCCAGGCATCTTCACAGATTTCGAAACCTATTTTGTAGGCACCCATCTCATAGGTATGGTCTCCGATAGGGAAGTTACCTTGATTCAGCTGTAGAGTAGCTGTTTTGTTTACCGGCCAGGCTTTGAACCATCTAGGTTCATAATGTACGCCATCATTTGCTAAATTTTGCTTAGGGATAAAGCAAATCAACTCTTTATTGTGGATAAGCGCTGTGCAATTATAAAGTTCTCCTTCAAATTTTATAGGTAAGCCAACACTTACCAATATATTTTCAGTATTTGGAATGACTTCATTAAATAGCAACTCAACGCAATATTTCCATAGCCATTCACTAAGGAACAAATCCTGACAACCGTAACCGCATATTGATAATTCAGGAAGACACAAAATATCAACTTTTTTAGATTTAGCTTCTTCAATAGCCTCTAAAAGATTTTTTATGTTTTCTTTCCAGTCTAATGGAGTTTGATTTACTGTTGCTCCGGCTAATATCATATTGAAACTAAATAGTTAAGTTTAACAGATGGGCAAATAAAAAGTGTTTTAACTTAAAGAATATCCAAAGCCTTACAAGCTTTAAAAGCAGCCATTTGTTCAGCTTTCTTTTTGTTTAGTCCAATACCTTTGGTAAAGCTTTCTTCATTGAGGATTACTTCAGCATGAAATTCTTTTTTTCGTTTTTCCTCATCAATTTTTACAATTTCAAAAGCTACCTCTTTATTTTCCTTTTGTGCCCATTCAATAAGAATGCTTTTATAATTCGTGTTGTTTTCAATGATTTGATCTAAATCAAAATGAGGTATCAGTAATTTTTTGATTATAAATTTCCTGCAAAATTTATAGCCTCTATCTAAATAAACAGCTCCAATAAAGGCTTCAATCATATCACCATAAATAAACTTATAGTTGACTTTACTTGCCCTCAGGTCTTCCTGAACCAACTGAGTGATGCCTATTTTTCTAGCTAACTGCCCTAAAGATTCTCGATTTACAATTCTCGATCTTATTTCAGTTAAAAAACCTTCGTCCTTAAATGGATATTTTTTAAAAAGATAATCAGCTACTACCGCTCCTAAAATAGCATCGCCAAGGTATTCTAATCTTTCATTAGAAGCTTTAAAGCCATTGGGTAATGTTTTGGCTATGCTTGAATGTTGTGTAACGAGCTGGAACAGCTCTAAGCGAAAAGGCTTATAACCAGCAATTTGTTTCACTGAGGTTATAAGCCCTTTGTTTTGTTTTGTATTTCTTAAAAATGAAAAGAAGTAATTCCTAATCAAGGTATTTGATTAATCAACTAACTTTTTCATGATGATAGAAGTATTGTGTCCACCAAAACCGAAAGTGTTACTTAAAACAGTATTTACTTTACGTGCTTGCGCCTTATTGAATGTGAAATTCAATTTACTATCAAAATCCTCATCATCAGTGAAGTGATTAATAGTAGGAGGAACTACTTGTTTTTCAAGTGCCATGATACATGCTACAGCCTCAATAGCTCCAGCGGCACCTAAAAGGTGACCAGTCATTGACTTGGTAGAGCTAATATTAAGATTATAGGCATGATCTCCAAAGACCTTTTTAATAGCTGAAGATTCGCTTAGGTCACCTAAAGGAGTAGAGGTACCGTGTACGTTGATGTAATCAACTTCCGATGGGTCTATTCCGGCATCTTCTATAGCGTTCTTCATTACATTGGTTGCACCTAATCCTTCCGGATGTGGAGCAGTCATGTGATGTGCATCAGCTGACATGCCGCCACCAATAATTTCAGCATAAATTTTTGCGCCTCTCGCTTTCGCGTGCTCATATTCTTCAAGAATAAGAGCTGCACCACCTTCACCTAATACAAAACCGTCTCTGTCTTTATCGAAAGGTCGAGAGGCTGTTTCAGGGCTGTCATTTCTTTCAGACAATGCCTTCATTGCATTGAATCCTCCAATGCCAGATTCAGTAACTGAAGCTTCTGAACCGCCAGATATAAATATATCTGCTTTTCCTAAGCGGATGTAGTTGAAAGCATCAATAAGTGCGTTGGTTGCCGATGCGCAGGCTGATACTGTGACAAAATTAGGTCCTCTAAATCCATATTTAATAGAAATAAGACCTGCACAAATATCAGAAATCATTTTTGGAATGAAGAAAGGATTGAAACGTGGGTTTCTATCATTAGAAACAAAGTTGTCAACTTCCTCCTGGAAAGTTTTAATACCACCAATACCAGAACCCCAAATAACTCCTGCTCTATCCAGATTAATCTTTTCAAGATCTAGCTTTGAGTCATTAATGGCTTGCTCTGCAGTGATCATACCATATTGAGTAAAAGGATCCATTTTTCGGGCTTCCTTTCTATCAAGGTAATCTTCCGCATTGAAGTTTTTCACTTCACAGGCAAACTGTGTTTTGAATTTGGAGGCATCAAATTTAGTAATGGGACCAGCACCTGAAACACCCTTTTCAAGGTTAGCCCAGTAATCATCAACTGTATTACCAATTGGTGTTAAAGCTCCTAGTCCCGTTACAACTACTCTTTTTAAATTCATAAATGAATTATGAGAGGTATAAAATTATTTTACGTTTTCTTCTAGATAAGAGATGGCCTGACCTACAGTACCAATGTTTTCAGCTTGATCGTCAGGAATAGAGATATTAAACTCTTTTTCAAATTCCATGATTAACTCAACTGTATCAAGTGAATCAGCTCCTAAATCGTTTGTGAAGCTTGCTTCAGCTGTTACTTCTGACTCTTCAACTCCTAACTTATCAATGATAATTGCCTTTACTTTCTGTGCTATTTCAGACATTATTTTAGAATTTTAGTTTAAATACTCCGCAAAGAAATGTATTTCCCTCATTAATGTCAAACAATTTTTTCAATCTTATCTTGATTTTAAATTAATAGAAATGGCTTAACAAAGCTGAAATATCTAACTTTAGATAATGTAAAAAAATGGCCCTATGCCAAGAAATGTACTTAAAACAACTTTTGAAGCAAACTTTCACCTTTTAGGTATAGCCTGTAACCTGCCTGACTATCAGCTTGCTTGGCAAATCAATCAATCATTAGGTATTAGTTTAGTCAGAACTGCAGACCACAATGTAAGTTTCAGGCAAGATAGGTTTATACATACTGCAAAGTTTATTTATCGTACCGAAAATGTTATTTACACACTTTTAAAAAATAGAGCAGAGGAAGGTGAAGGACAGAACTTTTTACTTCCTGAAGTAAAAAATATAGACTATTTGCTCATGATTGATGATGAGACAGAGAATCTTGAAATACTTAATGTAAAAAGTACACTAAGTAAAATAAATAATGTAATTTTGACCCAGGTGATTGATGTAAGTCAATTGAAATCAGTTGAGAATCTTATAGAGGATTGACTGATTAAATTTTGTTAAACAATTGTAAATCAGTCGCTCTTAAGTATAAAGACTACAACATAAAACTAAATAAGTAATCCTATGGGATCTGATTTAATTACATTTAACAAATCTAAAATAGTTGCTACAGTTGGTCCTGCATCTAATTCAGAAGAAATGTTGAAAAAGCTAGTGAAAGCTGGTGCAGATGTGTTTCGTTTAAATTTCTCTCATGGAGACCACAAACTACATGAGGCAACCATTCAAAAGATCAGGAAAATAAATGATGAGTGGGGAACTCATGTTAGTATTTTGCAAGATCTTCAAGGTCCAAAAATAAGATTGGGTGAAATGAAGGATGGTACTGAAATAAAAGAAGGAGATAAGTTTATTATAACTACTCAGGAAATGGTTGGCGATAGTAAAAAAGCCAGCACAACCTATATGGGGCTTCCTACTGATGTAAAGAAGGGTGATATGGTACTCATTGATGATGGAAACATTCAGTTGGAGGTTACAGGTATTGACAAGAATGAAGTAACTACTAAAGTTATATATGGAGGGCCTGTGAAATCAAAAAAAGGCATTAACCTGCCTTTCTCAAACGTTTCTGCACCGAGCCTTACAGATAAGGATTTGGAAGATCTTAAATTCGGATTAAAGCATGAGGTAGATTGGATTGCACTTTCATTTGTAAGAACCGGAGCTGATATTCTTGATCTTAAGAATAGAATCAAATATGCTGGTAAAGCGTGCAAGGTGGTTGCAAAAATTGAAAAGCCAGAAGCCTTAAAAGATATTGATGCTATTGTAGAGGCGACAGATGCTGTAATGGTGGCTCGTGGTGATTTAGGGGTTGAAATCCCAATGGAAGATGTGCCACTGGCACAGAAGTCAATTGTTGAGAAGTGTAATAGAGCCTGCAAGCCGGTTATTATCGCTACTCAGATGATGGAAAGCATGATAGAGAATCCGCGTCCAACTCGTGCAGAAACTAATGATGTGGCCAACGGTATTTTAGATGGAGCTGATGCAGTGATGCTTTCTGCTGAGTCTGCAGCAGGTAAATATCCTGTTGAATCTGTTGAGAGCATGTCGAAGGTAATATCGAGCATAGAAAAGCACGACAGCATTTATTATAAATATGAGAGTGTATCTAAAGATTCAGATACCTTTATGAGTGATAACCTGGTGCAAACCGCTTGTAAATTGGCAGAAGAAACTGGTGCTAAAGCTATCGTGGGGATGACAAAGTCAGGTTATACTGCTTTCCGTGCTGCAAGTCATAGGCCTAAAGCTGGTATTTTTGTCTTTACAGGAGAGAAGCCTTTATTGGAGAAGCTTAATTTAGTTTGGGGTGTAAGGGGTTATTTCTATGATAAATATGAAAGTACTGATAAAACCTTTGCTGATATAGAAAATACCTTGAAAAAGGATAAGCATGTTCAGAAAGGTGATACCATTATTCTCATGGCAAGTATGCCAATTAAGGAAAAGAACAGAACCAATATGCTGAAAGTGACAGTAGTAGGATAATACCCTTGTATATCATAGTGTAAAATTAAAGGCCTCAAACGAGGCCTTTTTTATATTTAAATCTGTGAGTTATTTCTTTACTTTAACCCGGCTCTTTCAAGCAGCGCATCAATTTTAGGTTCACGTCCTCTGAACCTTTTATACAATTCCATAGGGTGTTCGCTTCCACCTTTAGACAAAATGTTGTCTTTAAAAGACTGCGCCACCTCTTTATTAAAAATACCTTTTTCCTTAAAAAGTGCGAAGGCATCTGCATCGAGCACTTCAGCCCATTTGTAACTGTAGTAGCCCGAGGCATAACCACCAGCGAATATATGCCCAAATTGAGTGCTCATTAATGCTCCATCTACTTTTGGGAATAGTTCTGTTTGTGCCATGGCTTTGGCTTCAAATGCAGCTACATCTTCAATGTTTTTTACTTCTTCTGTAGTCATGCTGTAATAGGCCATATCGAGCATGGCAAAGCTTGTCTGACGAACTGTAGCATAAGCCTCATGGTAAGTACTGCTCGCCTTTATTTTATCAATATATTCTTGAGGGATTTTGTCACCAGTCTCGTAGTGTCTGGCAAACAAGTCGAGACATTCTTTCTCATAACACCAGTTTTCAAATATCTGGGATGGTAGTTCTACGAAGTCCCAGTAAACGTGTGCTCCCGTAAGGCTTCCATACTGGCCATTCCCTAACATGGCATGCAAGGCATGCCCAAACTCATGAAACAATGTTGTTACTTCATTGAAAGTGAGCAAGCTTGGGTTATCAGGAGAGGAAGGAGTGAAATTACAAACATTAGACACCAATGGTCTTATGGTTCTACCACCAACTTTATATTGATCTCGGTAGGTCGTCATCCAGGCACCGCCTCTTTTGCCTTCTCTTGGATGAAAATCAGCATAGAAAACGGCTACTAACTCATCATTAGCATCTTTCACTTCATAAGTTGTAACCTCTTCATGATACACGGGTATATTATCAACTTGCTTAAAACGAATATCATACAATTTCTCAGCCGTTTGGAATACACCATCTAGCACATTCTCAAGTTTGAAATAGGGTCTGAGCAATTCATCATCAATTGCATACTTTTTCTTCTTGAGCTTTTCAGAATAATAGGCCCAGTCCCAACGCTGAAGGTCAATATCATCTCCTAATTCTTTTGCAAAAGCTTTTATTTCCGTTACTTCTTCCTGTGCTTTTGGTAAAGACTTTTTCAGCAAGTCATCCAGAAAATCTTGCACCTTATCAATTCCTTCGGCCATTCTTTCTTCCAACACATAATCCGCATAAGTAGCATAACCTAGCAACGCTGCTCGCTCACTTTTTAGCGTGACTATTTCTTTAATGATAGCCTTGTTATCCAGCTTATCATTTTTGTTGGACTTTGACATATAAGCCCTGTAAAGCTGTTCCCGCAGTGAACGGTTATCAGCATTCTCCATAAATGGAATAAAACTTGGAGCTTGTAATGTAAACACCCATTTACCGTCCTTTCCCTTACTTTTAGCTGTGTTAGCGGCCTGTTTTATAGCTGAATCAGGAAGACCACTTAAGTCTTTTTTATCATCAATGATTAGCTCGTAATTATTAGTTTCAGCCAATACATTTTCACCAAATTGAAGAGATAACTCTGACAAACGCTTACTGATTTCTTTAAACCTTGCCTTTTCTTTTTGATTGAGATCGGCACCATTTCTTATGAACGATTTGTAAGTTTTACTGAGCAGCATTTCTTGCTCTTTATTCAATGAAAGCTGCTCTTTTTGTTCAAAAACTTCTTTTACGCGTCCGAAGAGTTTCTCATTTTGGTAAATGTCATTACTAAACTCTGATAATATTGGTGAAGCCTCACGAGTTGCAGCCTGAATTTTTTCGTTTGTTTCAGCACTATTTAAGTTGAACAGGATAGAAGATACATCTCCTAACTTTTTTCCTGCAAACTCCATTGCTTCTATTGTATTTTCAAAAGTTGGAGTGGCTTCTTGATTAGCAATCTCGTCAATTTCATGATTAGCCTCTTTAATAGCCTCCTTAATGGCTGGCATAAAATGCTCAGATTTTATTTTGTCGAATGGGGGAGTTTGGTAGGGCGTATTAAATTCTTGAAGTAATGGATTATCCATAAAAATGTATTCGCTTTTTTAATTAATTTGTATGACATACTTAAGCTCTTTCCAACGAGATATTCATGAGAAAGATTAAGAAGGCGCATTGAAATAGAATCAGATGCTTTCCACAAACTCTTTGAAAACAGCTTTGTGTTTATCAAGGTTTAAATCAGGGGAAACCGATACACGAGCGATATAATCCTTATCCGATTCCTTGGTGGTACCCTGTGTTGAAGTTGCAGGAATAGTCCAATAACAACCTTTCAGTTGGCCATAGCTTACGCAATATTTACTTTCATTAGGGATTTGCGTGATCATCATGTCAATCAGCTTTTGATTTAGCGCACGCTTGTAAGCTTCTCTTTCTTCCTCAGTACCACCTTTGGTTGGTAAATCGAGCGAGAAAACTGATGGTGTGAAATCACGCGCAGCCAACTCTTCTGAAACGAAATTTATTTTGGCAGTTGGTAAAGTCTCTTCAATGAAAGTGACAAATTCGCGGGTATTTTTGTAAGCATCTGCAATTCTCTGATTCATAGATGGCAACTGCTCGGCTAAAATACTTACCTGAAGATCAGTAGCTTCATTGTCACACAATTTCATATGCTTATCTATTTTCTCCATTAAGTAGGCAGCTTCATCATTGGCCACACAATAGCCTGCTGTGCATTTTCCACCACTTGGGAATTTAGAGCCACTTACATAAGAGATGGTTTTAATAGAGGAGAGAATTCCATTTTCGCCCAGGAATTGTACATTTGGGCAGAAGGTCTGATCTAAAATAAATACTGGCTCAATGGCTGTATTGCCTGTAGGAGTGAGGCGTTTCTTACTTAAGACAGCCCTTAAGTCTTCCAAATTGGGGACTTCCACCCTTGGGTTGGTAGGTATTTCAGCAATAATGTAAGGGATGGCATCCATTTCGGCTACCTGTGTAAGTACCTTATCTGTGCTTTGTACCATATCATTGTCGCCATCAACAGGAAGATCAAGAATCTCCACATTTTTGACTGCAGCAGCTACTCTTCGTGCCTGGTCGTTTGTGCCGCCATAACAGTTAGGAGGTACTATAATTTTAATGGCTTTATCAGGATGTTGCTCCAATGCGGCATCAATCAGTCCCATCATAATAGCATACTGCACTGATAAACCACAAGAACCCAAAATGGCATCAGTGTTGGCTGCAGTAACTTTTTCTATAGTTTCTAATACAATTGCCTTATTGGTAGCCCGGTCACTATGACCTTCATCTGTTGCTGCTTTCCCTACCAATTGCTGTAATGCTGTATAACAATCGGCTGGAGTCATAGCAATGGTTTCCCTTCTACGCACATGTTGGATGTCGGAAATGTAACTTTTGTTCTCTTTGCCATTTACCACTAAAATACTTCCTAACTCATCATACAGGTTGATAGAGAAATCAACTTTAGCGTTAAGCTCGAAAGAAGCTATATCCTTATTATTAGAAATTAAGATGGTACTGCCTTCGAAAGCATAAATCTCTTCTCCAGCTTTTAATTGCTTCAATTCAAATTGATAGCCATATACTTTCTTTACTGCAACTTCATCAAAAGCTGTAGGCAGTTTATCAGTATAAAGAATTTGTGTAGGCTTATGATCGAAATGATTCTTTCGGAGTACGGCTAATATGGGGATAGTTCTGGAAGAAAAACTTATTACACTTTCAGAATTGATATTATTGAGCTTTGCAATAGCCCATTCTAATACAGAAGATAATGGATGACCTAACCTGATGTAATCGTAAGCTGTGGGTAGGGCTTCAAGAGCAGACTTATCGTTATTGCTGGCTTCATAAAGTTTTTCAAACTCCTGAATAAATTCAGTTTTAGCCAATTCTTCATGGTAAATATCAAGCCTGTGCGTGGTAAGCTTTAACCAATCGGCTGGAGTATTTTTAACTACTTCTTTAATATAATTGAGCACTTTAGAGTCTTCCATATCCAAGGTTTATAAAAGTATTTTTAGCTTATATAAATGCATTAAACGGATAAGTGTTTCATATTTGATGAAACACTTGTATTTAATAAGATGCGAAAGTAGCTAAGCCAGCTGATGCTTGCAAAGTTAGGGAGGGATAAAAGGTTTTAATGAAATAGTGCTATTTGTAATTAAAGAATTCCTCCTACTAATAAAAACCTGTAGGAGGAATTATAAAATAAGCTAGCTACCTCATTTTCTTATACTCATTAATCAAGCCATTGGTAGAACCATCATGACCAATAACTGGATTGTTATGATCTAATTCAGGTAAGATCAATTTTGCCAATTGCTTGCCTAGCTCAACCCCCATTTGGTCAAAGCTATTGATGTTCCAAATACTGCCTTGAACAAAGATTTTATGCTCATACATCGCAATCATGCTTCCTAGAGTATAAGGTGTAATTTTCTTCACCAATATTGAATTGGTCGGTTTATCTCCTTCAAATACCTTGTAAGGCACTAGTTTTTCAACCAACTCTTGAGCCGTTCCGCTCTTCAGCAATTCTTCTCTTGCCTCTTCAGCTGTTTTACCCATCATCAAAGCCTCAGTTTGTGCAAAGAAGTTTGCTAACAACTTCGGATGATGATCGCCAATAGGATTATGCGATTGTGCAGGAGCAATAAAGTCACACGGAATTAGCTTGGTGCCCTGATGAATCAACTGATAGAAGGCATGTTGCCCGTTAGTTCCAGGTTCACCCCAAACGATAGGCCCAGTCTGGTAATCAATAGGTTCACCATTGCGGTCAACTGATTTACCATTGCTTTCCATGTTACCTTGCTGGAAGTATGCAGCAAAACGATGCATGTATTGGTCATATGGTAAAATGGCTTCAGTTTCAGCACCGAAGAAATTGTTATACCAAATGCCGATAAGTGCCAATATAACTGGAAGATTCTCAGAAAAGTCAGCCTTCTTAAAATGCTCATCCATGGCATAAGCACCTTTCAACAGTTGCTCAAAGTTATCGTAACCTATGGTAAGAGAAATAGATAAGCCAATAGCCGACCATAACGAATAACGGCCACCAACCCAATCCCAGAATTCGAACATATTGGCTGAATCAATCCCAAATTCTTCTACTGCTTTTTGATTAGTACTTAATGCAGCAAAATGCTTGGCAATAGCATCTTCATTACCTCCATTCTCGAGGAACCATTTTCTTGCTGTGAAAGCATTAGTCATGGTTTCCTGGGTAGTGAATGTTTTCGATGCAATTAGGAAAAGCGTAGTTTCAGGATCTATCTTTTTGAATACTTCGGCAATGTGGGAAGCATCAACATTACTTACAAAATGCGTTTCAATCCCTTCTACTTTATAAGGCTTAAGCGCTTCAGTAACCATTACAGGGCCTAAGTCCGAACCGCCAATGCCTATGTTCACCACATCAGTGATTTTCTTACCTGAATAGCCTTTCCATTCGCCTGAATGTATTTTGTCACTGAACTCTTTCATGTGTGCTTTTACAGCATTCACCTTTGGCATTACATCTTCACCGTCAATAATGATTTCCTGATTACCAAAGTAGCGAAGGGCAGTATGCATTACCGCTCTGTTTTCTGTGAAGTTGATAGGCATCCCGCCAAAAAATGCAGCAATTTGCTCCTTTAGCTTGGTTTCTTTTGCCAAATCGATCAATAGCTTGATGGTCGTTGTATCCAGCTTATTTTTTGAGAAATCTACAAAGATATCTTCAAATTTAAGGCTGAAGGTTTCGAATCTACTTTTGTCTTCCTCGAAATAAGACTTAATGTGTTTTGTCTTAATTGTGTTGTAGTGCGTTTTAAGAAGTTCCCAGCTAGATGTTTTGGTAGGGTTTATATAATTCATAATTAGTTTCAGTTTTGAAGGCGTAAAGTTAGCAGTCCAAAAGAAAAATGATAATTATTTATTTGAATATCCAGCGATAGAATTAAATCTTAATATTAGGATTTTCTTTCCTGTTTGTTAAATGGCAGGTTCAAGGGAATGACGGTTGACAAATGCACTCTGGGTCATTCCCACGGAAGTGGGAATCTCATAATAATGAAAATTTCAACATTTTGAGGTTGTCAGTTGCTCAGGTTAAATGAATAAGTCGAAAATGTTAAACTTTTATCAAAAGAAGTGGTAAAATAGTAGAAGCGAATTCTTTTTAATACCTTAGAGTCAATTGAGGGAGTTGCGCTATCAATGTAGGTTTAAATAATACTTATGGCCATACTTTTTATTGATATAGAAACGGTTCCACTTCACGCGTCATATCAGGAACTCTCCGACAAAGAAAAATCACTTTGGGATTATAAAGCAGGTTTCTTAATAAGGGATGAATCTACTCCAGAAGAAATTTATCAAAGGGCTGGTATTTATGCCGAATTTGGTAAAGTGATTGTCATCTCATTAGGTTGGTTGAGTGGAGAAGGAGAGGAGGCTGAACTGAGAGTGAAGACTTTAGCCAATGATGATGAAAAGGAACTTCTAAGTGAGCTCATCAATATTCTGGTAAAAATAGATAACACTAATACGCTGCTTTGTGGGCATAATATCAAAGAATTTGATGTGCCGTTTCTCTGCAGAAGAATTTTGATCAACCAATTGAAACTCCCTGATTTATTGGATGTGTCTTCCAAGAAACCCTGGCAAACGCCTTATCTGGATACACTGGAGCTATGGAAATTTGGAGATAGAAAACATTATACTAAACTTGATCTGCTGGCACACGTTTTTGAAATACCAAGCAGTAAAGATGATATAGACGGCAGTGAAGTTTATAAAACATATTACGAAGAAAACGATTTAAATAGAATAGCAATTTATTGCGAGAAAGATGTAATTCTCACCTGTCAGTTGTATTTGCGCTTAAATGTAAAGCCCCTCTTGAGCGATGAACAAATAGTGAGAGTTGATGCAGCACAATGAATACACTGAAGACTTTTAATTACATCTGATGAAATTTTTTAAGATACAATATGAGTAAAGGAAAAAAGAAAGGCGGCAAAAAGCAGCCTAAAAGAAATCCCGCGGCACTACCGGATTTAAAAAATGAAGTGCTTCAAGTCTTAGATTTTAATTTAGATAAGTCATACACGGTACGCAATCTCGCCAGAGCATTGCAAAGTAATACCGCACAAACCAAAAAGATTTTAGATAGAGTATTGAACGAATTAGTGCAAGATGGCAAAATTGAAAAAGCCTCGCGCAGTAGCTACCGTTCATTAATGCAACCTGATGCCATCATTGGCACAGTGGATCATGTCAATCCAAGAATTGCCTTCATTATCTCGCCAGATAAGGAAAAGGATATCATGGTGAAAACTGATAATCTTAGAGGTGCTTTTCATGGTGATACGGTAAAAGTAGTAGTCACTAAGCGTAACAGAGATGGCAAGGAAGAAGGCAAAGTAGTTGAGATTGTAACGCGAAACAAAACGCAGTTTGTAGGCCGCATCGATAAGTCGGTGCGTTATGCTTTCCTTATTCCTGATAGTAAAAATATTCATACAGATTTCTACATCTACAATGATAAGTTAGGCGGAGCAGAACATCAAGATAAAGCCATAGTAGAAATTACCCGATGGCCCAATGATGTGGATATGAAACCCGAGGCCAAAGTAGTTCGCGTTTTGGGTAAGGCTGGTGAAAACGAAGCGGAGATACATTCCATTATGGCTGAATTTGATTTACCGATGGAATTTCCTGAGGCAGTTATCAAAGAGGCCGATACCATTAGCGACAAGATTTCAAAAGAAGAAATAAGCAAGCGGAAGGATATGCGTGATGTCACCACCTTCACCATTGACCCTGCAGATGCAAAAGATTTTGATGATGCCATCTCTTTTAAGAAGCTAGATAATGGCAACTATGAAATAGGTGTACATATTGCGGATGTAACACATTACGTAAAGCCAAAAACCTTATTGGAAGAAGAAGGCTACTTTAGAGCTACTTCCGTTTATTTGGTGGATAGGACAGTGCCTATGCTCCCTGAGCGACTTTCCAACGGACTCTGTTCTTTACGGCCTAATGAAGATAAACTTACTTTTTCGGCCATTTTCGAATTAGACGACCAAGGTAAAATTAAGAAAGAGTGGTTTGGACGAACAATCATCCATTCGGATAGAAGGTTTACTTATGAGGAAGCTCAGGCAGTTATTGAAGCCCAGATTGGAGATTATTCTGAAGAACTGGTAACGCTTAATAAAATAGCGAAGAACTTAAAGGCAGCACGTTTCCAACATGGTGCTATAGCATTTGAATCGGTAGAAGTAAAATTCAAGCTGGATGAAAATGGCAAACCTTTGGGTGTTATTCCGAAGGTGCGAAAAGATGCCCACAAGTTAGTGGAGGAATTCATGCTTTTGGCCAATAGAAAGGTTGCCGAATTTATAGCGACCAAGAAGAAAGGCGATCAGAAACTCACTTTTGTTTACAGGCAGCACGATTATCCTGATCCGGAAAAGCTCAATACTTTCTCCATATTTGCCAAGCGTTTTGGGCATGAGCTTAATATGGACGAAAAAGCTGTTTCGAAATCATTAAACAGGCTGATGGACGACATACAGGGCAAACCAGAGCAGAATGTACTGGAAAGCCTGGCGATACGTTCCATGGCCAAAGCTAAATATACCACTAAGAGCTCTTTTCACTTCGGACTGGCTTTTCAATATTATACCCATTTTACTTCGCCTATCAGGCGTTACCCTGATATGATGGTGCACAGACTGTTACAGCATTACCTAGATGAAGGTAAGTCTGCCAAGCAGGACGAATTTGAAGCAAAATGCTTACACTCTTCTGAGCGAGAGAAACGGGCTTCAGATGCGGAACGTGCTTCTATTAAATACAAACAGGTTGAGTTTATGGCTTCCGTGGAAGACAAAGACTTTGAAGGTTTGATTACCGGTGTAACCGAGTGGGGAATCTTTGTAGAAATCATTGAAACCAAATGTGAAGGTATGGTGCGCCTGGTTGATATGAATGATGATTACTACGAGTTTGATGAAAAGAACTTGCGTGTAATTGGTCAGAACAATAAGAAGATGTACACCCTAGGCGATAAGGTTACCGTAGCCGTTAAAGCGACCGACATTGATAAGCGTACCATTGATTTGTTTTTTGTGGAAGGGGAGAAGTGATTGTTGAAAATACTTTAATGTGAAGTGGGGAATTAGATTTCTCCTCTGTGTTACAAAATGACCGTAGTTGCTAGCTTTTGAGGTCATTCCGTAGGAATCTAATTAATAGAACTTCTTAAATCCTCCTTTTACCCTCTCGATATAAATTCGGGACAGGCTCTTTGATAAGGAGTTCCTAAAAAATATTAGCAGGTACATTTACTCCTCCTTGGAGAAGGAGGTTGGGAGGATTGAATTATACTAAGTGAATTTATTGATATTTATTAGTCGTTACGGTCATTCCGTAGGAATCTGTTTTTAATAATTCATGGTGTTTGTTGGTGATAACACCAACAACAGGATAGAGTGTAAGGTTGCCCAATTACATATTTAAAGTAAAACTGTGTTTGATTCACCGGATTTTATATTTCTGATTCATTTCTATAAAACGAGCCGTTAAAAGTTTCAACAGATACTGTCCTTCAATTTCAATTGAATATTGAACTTTTTCTTCAATTGATAAATAGGGATTCTCGTAGATTCGGTGATTCAAACTGTAGATGGAGTATAAATTCTTTCTAGCACTTATTAATTTAGCCTTTACTAAACGTTTATTTAAAAAGGCTTCAAGTTCTTCATAACCAATTGCTGCGTGATTATTACGTAAACCCTTAGTTCCGTTTCCAGCGTGCTTAAACGTTAAGCTAACTCTTGATTTATCTTGGAAAAGAAATATAATGGAATCGCCTTTTGCTAAAGTTATATGTTCATTTCTTGAATGAATGGACATGTATATATATCCATTATGGTTAGTTAAACTTATTCCTAAGAAGTTATAGAGTGATTCTGTCTGATCTTCATATAATTTAAAATAAGGTGTTTCTTCAGCTCCGACTCTCATTACTTTAATGGTTTTGTCATCAGTAAATTCATCTTTTAGATAGCCAACTTCTGTTTGGTCAAGAGTTGTCTTATTCTGTTCGATTATTTTTTTGTTTACCGTAGCCTCATTTGCAATTCTCGTTACTGAGAATAATTTATCATTAAAGGAAATTTTATGATTTGGCCTAATGAGAATTTTTTCCATTTTTCCACTAAACGGAAGTTGAATGAATATCAAACCAGAGCCATGAATTGCTGAAGCAAGCACCGCAATTACTTGGTTTTTCTTAAAATAGGTTCTATCGGTAATATAAATGTTCTTTATATGAAATTTGTCAGTTTCGGGAACTACCTTGTTTCTGGACGCTTTGAAAACACCTTTTGTCAAAATCACTTTTTCATAGCCATCATCCTTTTCAGGTTCTGGCTTCGAATGAACTTTTGTTTTTTGTGATGTTTTTTTAGTAAACCAGTTGAATAACTTCATTTCTTCTATGTAATTGGTTTATTCCTAATTTCGTAGTTAGAATAATTTTAGATCATTTTTTATATTAAATTAATTATCAAAATGAGCAAAAAAGGTATAATAAAAAGGAGATCAAGTCAATGCTGGGTTTTGGTTTCATAACCTAAACAATATAGTAAAATATATTAGGTGGGTAAAGTAGATTTCTACGAAATGACTGTTACTGCTGGCTTTGGTAGCCATTCCGTAGGAATCTGTTATAATCAATCTTAGTGCTTGTTGGTGATAGCACCAACAATGGGATAGTATTACTTATGATATTAATAATCCCAACCTCTCCTAATAAGAAGCGGGACAGGCTTTCTCCATGGAGGTGACATAAACGAAGAGCAATAGGGGGATTTACAGTTCTTGTTGTACTAACACCACCAACAAGTGGCTACTACTAAGCAGGTACTTCTTCTTGCTTTTGCTTTTTGATACCGATTTTTACGGCTCCCTGATAAATAAATACTGTTGCTACTGCCATCCAGATATGGCTAATAGATAAATAGTTCATCCATGGGTGTAAAGAGAATTCAGTGGAGAAAGTAAGTGCTGAAAGAGCGGCAAAACCAATTCCTGCCATAATGTATTTACTGGCTTCATTCTTAGTTTTTATAAATAGTAAAAACTCAATAGTTAGCACCACAAACATAAGTCCATAGCCAGAATGCAGCTGTACGTAAAAGAAATCTAATGTATAGAAGGTAAGGAACAGAAAGATGGAAAACTCTATAATGTTGACCACTCTCAAGATCTTTAAGTATTTCTTCTTCAAGATTATATCAGTATGTTCAATGGCTGCTCTTTCAATCAGCATAATAGCAAACATACTGATGACCCAGCCTAACAACTTCCAGCTTCTGCTGAATTCGTAGTAAAAGGCATGACCTACCAAACCACCAAAAACAGTAGCCAATCCCATAATGAGAAAGTAATATTTGAAATAAGTGAATGAGAGGGTTTTTACCGGGTTCTTGTGCATCTTATAGAAATATAGGAAACACAAAAAACTCACCAATAGATCTGTTAGTGAAACAATTGGTTCGTCTATTCTTACACCTAAAATGTCAATCGAAATAATTTCGTCCATGTATTATAGACAAGCGAGTAGGGGAGATTGTTAGGTTTTGTCCTGCGACTTTCTTTCCTTAAATTTTTTCAGATAAAATTTATGCTATGGAAAATATCATAACACATTAACACAAATAATAAGAAGCATTAGGGATACGATTGAAATTAATAAATAATAGAGTGCTCTGCTGACAAATCTTGATTTTTTGACGAGTATTAATGAAACTTCAGATAGTTGATTTGTAATTTCAGAAAGCAAATCTTTCTCTTCTAAACCTAAATAGTTACTATATAGCTCTTCTTTATGCTGTTTAGCGACATTTTGGAAATAGAATATTGAAAGATTATCTGCTCCTGATGTATTAGGTAATCGAGGTCTTAAAATATTCAATATTACAATAAATAGTGACATCAAAAGTGAGCCTATTGTTACAAGGCCTAATAAAAAAGCTAGTACGCTATACAAGTTCAAATCTTCAATAGTAAAACTTAGTCTTTGAATTATTTGGATAAATCCAGTAAAGACCAAGCCCAAAACTACGAGAATGGCTCCTGCTTTTTGATCCATAAATCGTATTAATTCTTGTGTATTTTTATATGCTTCTAACGCCAATTGATGTTTTGTCATATATTTAGATTTAATGAGATCTTTTTAAAATTTCGTTTCTGTAATATAAGTTAAGAACTACTAGCTCATTATAGCCTCCTCGGATTAGTCCTTCACTAATACTACTTTGTGTTCTGTTGAGCAAATTAGCAATATCGGTTTGATTATACTTAGGGTTTTCAATGATTGTACAAATTATTGAAGCCACAGTAGCACTCCATTTATTGAAGGTGAGTAAAGCCAATTTTAGCATGAGGTTTAAGATGGTATTTAAATGCTCATCTGCCGAATTGATTGCCAGGTTTTGCTTTTTCAGTGCTTCAAATTGTTCACCGGAACGAACGTAAGCTGATCCGTTTGCTTCTGAAATTTTTGCTGCCTGATGTTTATCATCTCCCAGTCCGATAGCAATGCGCACATCCAATTGCTTATTTTGCTTGATAGCTGCTTTTATATGTAGCGCTGCCCAAAGTGCCTCTTTTGGTGCCAGCGCCAGCTGAAAGCTATCTCCTCTATAAATTTCCCACCTTTCTGGGTTCGATCCGTATTTGTTTAATACTTTCTTTAGTTGCTCTAACCATTTGGAGGCCTCTGCTTTCTTGGAATTGATAATGTCTCCTGTTAATACTGCTATCATTTTTACGCTTTGCGCTAATATATCGGTTTATAGGCTTATTTAAGAATTTTGAATTTGAGAAAGCTTAAATTCCAATCTTGCCAGCACCAATACAATTAATACTTCTGAGACAATGTAAACCCAACCAAATAGGGTAATGACATCCGCATGATAGATTGCAAAACCAAGAGACAAGAAGCAGTAGCCTACGTTAAATAGAGCTATTGATTTTAAATAGGTTTTAATAGGTAAAATATTTGTAACGAAACTGCTTATGTCAAAGAGAGCAAAAAATATGGGTATGGTAGCTAATATGAAAAGCGTGTTTTTAGGAATGCCAAAAAAAGACTCAAACTTTACGAGTACAAAAGCAAGTAAAAATGAAGATAGGAGTGCACCGGCTGCATCAATAAGTAAAAGCTTTCTTGGGTTATTGGTGAATGGGATATAATTTTTTATTGTCATTATCTTCTAACAAAACCTATTTCAAAGTAATAGTTTCTATCATTTGCCAAAATTCATCCTCTACTTTGTCATGATGTTTGGGAACTGAAGTACATGTGATGATGAAAAGTGTATTATCATTAACAAAACAAACGGTTAACATTTGAAACAGGATGTTGTAATCAGTTGTATAAAACTCAATCCAATTGGCATTTTTACTAGCAACTACAGAAACACCTTCATCTATCTTGGCAAATCCATTTATAACTTTTGGAAAGTCTTCAGTGACATAGATTTCCCATAATTCGTTAAGAGATTTATTTCTGGATGGAGCAGTTATTATCTCAATACTTCCTTTAAAAGGAGGATTTGCCAGTAGCGACTTTAATTCAAATCTGAATTTGTTAGGATCCGAATCTTTTTTCCAATTTTTGGCAGGAACTAGTCCTATGGAATGATCCTGGTTCCATTGAATTTCTTGTGCAGAGCAAACTTTTATTAGCAAGAATAAAGTTGAAAATGCAATTATGATTCTCATTTCACCATAGAATTAAAGGTTAATTATCAGATGGTAGTTTATACAAATAAGGTTCATTAATGCCTTTTTTAATATAATTTTCCTTGTTCATTTCAAAGTGCATTTGAGACATATTATTAAGGTAGATTTCGAGTGGTTCAAGTCCTACTGATTTTCTTCTTTTATTAACTCGAGCACTATCTTTCAGTGGTTTTGGATATACCTGTCCTGTTTGCAAATCATAAGCCACCTGAGTACCATAAATTTGCTTATTTCCAGTATTTAGATTTACTCTATCTGTCAGAAGTGCATAGTGCGAAGATTTTGCATTGTTGTTTTCTACTTTAGGTTTCATAGCTTTTAATACTTCCTTCTGGAAATCCGGATCAAAATCACTATGCTGCACAATTAGCCAAAAATCTCTTTCGCCATCTTTACCCACTAAATCATAACCTGGAAAGCCATGTTGTTTAAAAATTTCATTGGCTCTCCTTTTATTATTTGTAAATACGCTGTCCTTAAATGCTTGCCATTCATTTTGACTATAAGCTTTGTATTTACCCTTTGGAATATAAGCTGCTATTTGATCTATAGTTCCCATTTGAGCGAGTTCATCAGCAAGTTCTTGATTAAAGCTTATTTCTTGTTCTTGCTTGATCTCCTTTTTGGAATTGCAACTTATACTAAAAATTAATGTAGCAATAAGTGCAATTGATGAAATGATTTTCATAAGAATGATTCT
Organism: Marivirga atlantica; assembly: GCF_016734805.1. Taxonomy (GTDB): domain Bacteria; phylum Bacteroidota; class Bacteroidia; order Cytophagales; family Cyclobacteriaceae; genus Marivirga; species Marivirga atlantica. Next base: position 341,767 of record NZ_JAERQG010000003.1, on the reverse strand, counting down.
TTGATTTTTGCGTTCGACAAATCTGATGTTATTTGAGTGACAGCTTAAATATATAAAACGACTTTTATACTTACTGCAATAATTTAATTTAGTTATTACTATTTTTATAGTAATGAAATTAATAAAATAGTTGTATTACTATAAAAATAGTAATATGTTTGAAGTATGAAAGAATTAACAAAGGCAGAAGAGCAGCTGATGCAGCATCTTTGGACGTTATCGAAAGCATATCTAAAGGATATAGTAGAGGCTTATGAAGAACCTAAGCCGGCTTACACTACAATAAGTACTGTAGTAAATGTCTTGGTAAAAAAGGGCTTTATTGGTTTCGATCTACATGGTAAAGCCAAGCACTATTATCCATTAATAAACAAAGAGGCTTATACCAAGCAATCAATGAAGGGCTTTATGAGTAGCTTTTTTGATAATTCTATTCGAAAATTCGCTTCGTTTTTTGCTGCACAAAAGGAGCTTTCAGTTGAGGAACTGAAGGAAATCAGAAGTTTAATTGATCAGGAAATTGAAAAGAAAAAGTCATGAATGAGTTATTGATTTATCTGATCAAAGTTATTGGTATACAAGGCTTGGCATTTCTCCTCTATAAATTCTTTTTACATAAAAGTGGGAGACATGCGCTTAACAGGATATTCGTTTTGACAGTTCTGTTGTTTAGTTTTACTGTGCCGCTGATTAGCCTTCCAAATTTATCCGAGCAAATTCAGATACTTCCCCATGAGAAGGCGGAATATTTTTTTACAGAGATTGAAAGCACTTTTGAAGCAAAGCATTTAATACCAATTACCACAAAATCAGAAAAATCTATCTCTTTGGTATCCTTTTTATTTTGGGTTATTCCAATCATTAGTCTGGTTTTAGTGACTAAGCTTTTAATGAATTACTACCAAATTCTACGAATAAAGAAAAAATCTATTACAGTACATGAAAGCTGGTACTTCTTGCATAAAAGTCCTTATAAAGTGCCATTTAGTTTTTTTAAAGATGTTTATATACCATCTAATCTTTTTAAGGCTGAAGCCTTTCAACAAATATTAACTCATGAGTGTGCACATGTGAAGAAATACCATTCTGTTGATAGGCTCATTATGGAGGTTTTAATAACTCTTTTATGGTTCAATCCTTTCCTATACCTGTTTAGAAAACTTCTCATTGAGCTTCATGAATTTCAGGCAGATGCTTATGTATTAGAAAAAGAAGTAGATACAGTGGATTACATGGAAACCTTGTACCATCAAAGCTCAGGCTCGCTCTCAGTTGCCATTGTTAATCACTTTAATTTTTTAACCCTTAAAAACAGAATAAAAATGATGAATGCTAACAAAAAAACATCTCTTTGGGTCTATTCATTTAGTTTGCCCGTACTTTTATTGCTTACAGTTTTCTTTTCTCATAATGAAAAAATAGAAGCACTGGAAATTTTAAATCCAGATATGGAGGCTCTTCTAACTGATGAAACGGTTTCCGATAACTATATACCATCAATACTGCCCTTAAGAAACACTGAAAAGGTCAAACTGACTTCTGCCTTTGGACCTAGAATTCATCCTAAACTTAAAGTACAAAAACATCATCAAGGAGTTGATTTTAGAACACCAGTAGGAAATGCTGTTTTGGCAACTGCTAATGGTGAAGTCATTGAAGCTGCAAAAATTGGTGATTATGGCTTAAAAGTTATCATTGATCACAATGGAACTTATCAGACAGCCTTTGCCCATTTGTCTCAAATTAAAGTTAAGAAGGGGGATAAAGTGAATAGGGGAGAAGTTATCGCGCTTTCAGGTAATAGTGGAGCTTCATTTGGTCCACACTTACATTATGAGGTAATTGATGCCAACCAAGGTCATGTCGATCCTTTGCCATTTATACATGATTTTGCATTTAAGTCAGAACTAGTTCAGGAAGCAAATAAAAATTCTGACACTAAAAAACGTAAACTAAAAGTAGTGATTGATCCTGGACATGGAGGAAGAGATGCTGGCACTCACTCTTCTGGGCAAGATGAAAAGGATATCGTATTAGATGTGGCTCAGGAATTAGCAATTCTTTTTGAAAATTCTAAGGAAGTGGATATTGTATTAACACGTAAAGCTGATGAAATGAAGTCGCTTGCTGAGCGTATTGCTATGTCAGAAGATGCTGATATGTTCATCTCTCTACATGTAGAAAGGCATGAAGACAAAATGGAAGATATGCTTGTTCCAATTTATAATGATTTGGGTGAGTTTGAGGCAGCCTCTAAGCGGTTTGCTCAGTTGTTAACGGAAGAATTTAATGGAGTTGGTAAAAATATCCGACCAGCCTATTCGAGTGGTTATTATGTGCTAAAAAATGCAAAATGTCCTCCAGTGCTCTTCAATATTGGTTACGTATCCAATGCTGATTCAGACCTTTACTTAAATTCTAAAGATGGTAAGAAAGAAATTGCTCAAGAAATTGCAGATGCTATACTAAGGCTTAATCCTTAAGAATTACTCGATTGGTACATGAATCCGAATACTTTTATAAATAAATGTGTTCGGTTTTTTTGAATTCAATTCATTCCAATTTTTCAACTAGCTTGATTACATCAGGCATCATCGCGTCAACCCATTTACTATATTGATAGGCGCTCGGATGAAGATCATCTGGGGCAAGTGCCAGCGAACCGTCACCTAATTCTCTGGAGATGCTGGTCACATCTATATAGAGTATTTCACGCTGCTCACAAACGGTCTTTATATAAGCATTATACTGATCAATTTCTTGCGCGATTGTTTCACTTTCTGTGGCCCCAAAGGGTGTAACGCCATAGTCGGGAATGGAGAGAACAAATACCTGATGATAGCTTCCTGAATATTCGATGGCAGAATCCAGCAACTGATTGAATTCTACTTCAAAGGTTTCAAAAGGTCTGCCTAAGAATTGATTATTAACGCCTATTTGTAATGACACCAAATTGAAATCACCAATTTCAGCACTTCTAATAGCGTTAAGGAGGTTGCCGGTGGTTTGTCCACTTCGTGCAATTATTGCTAATGTGTCCACAACAAATTCTTTAGATCTTAATCTTCTGACTAACTGATTAGGCCAGTTGCCGCTTGCTTCAATTCCTGTTCCCTCTGTGTATGAGTCACCTAAGGCTAAAAACTTTATAACAGTAGCAGTTGTATCTTGAGGAGATATATTTATTTCAGTATCTTTTTCATTCAATTCGCATGCGGAAAAAATGAAAGATAAGCTGATTATTGTCAAACAGTATTTATGACCTAGCCTACGCACATAGCTTAAACTTGGTTTGTGTTAATATGTTTTTGTTCTGAAGTGGCTAATTACTTAAGCAATAAACTTAGTTCACTTTCATTTACAGAAAGCAAACCTACTTTTGGGAGTCTTTTAGTAAGTTCTCTCCAATTTGAATCTTTGGTATAAATACTTTGAAGCATATGAACAGCTTGCTCAATTTTATCATCATTTGCTAAAGTGATAGCTGTCCAATATTGCATCTCCAAATTATCAGGAAATATTTTCATGGCGCTATTATAAGCTTGCATAGCTTCTTTCATTTCACCCTTTTCAACATGAACATCACCTTTATTCATATATTGATAGGCCTCATGTACATCAAGCAGTCTTCCTAATTCTTGTAAAGGATTTTCATGATCATCTACTCTCAGATCGACCAATCTATCTTCCCATGGGGCATCACTTGATTTTGGAGCTACTACCAGAAGTGCTGCGGATTGTTTACCTCTTATATCTCCTCCTTGGTTTTGAGCGGCTTCTAAAACTATAAGCATACGTTTTGCAAGAGGTACTCCTTCATTTATCTTCCATGCTTTTTCCATGGCCGAGACAACTGTGTTGTTTAGCATCATATTGGCTTGCACAGAGAAGTTTTCACCGTTTAAATGACTGGCAAAATCTATGCATTTTTCTCCTGTATGTGTTGCTACTTCTCCTTTCTCATTAATCAGCGCTACCTGGCGATAATCCTTTCCCTCATCATTAGCTAAGAGTATATCCAATGCTTTTTGTGGATTAAGTCCTGATTTCATTAAACTTAGTCCTTTCGGTCCAAAGGAAACATTTGTAAATGATTGAGTGGCTACGGCACCCACTCCCGCTTCTGCCCATGAAACGGCTGTGCCTACACTAAACCAGTGGCTCTGTACTGCTACACCTATTTCACCTGTGTCAGGATCTCTAGCTACTATTGAATAAGTATGCGCTAAAGGGTCAGATGGTTTTTGAGCAATTAGACAATTAAGTGAAATTAATGTACATAGGATAATCGATAATATCTTCCTCATAATCTATTAGTTATGTAGGTAAGATAGAGTGTTTTTTTAATAGTTAAAAGTTTAACTAGCTGATAGTAAAAATAGCTTTGTTCGAGTTACCTGCTCATGAGTGAGCTATTATTCTGGCATATTTTGAACTAGCCAGGATTTAAATAATTCTATTTCCTCTTTATTTAACGGTGCACGCTTACTTTTGAAAGGCATAAATTCTTTATCATCTTCTGGTAGTTGAATCCGATGGATGATATCATTGATGTGTGTTTTAGTAGTTTCATAGGTATTAAGCATCTCTTTTCTTCCTTGCTCCGGGAAATGGCAAGGCGTACATCGCTGCAGCATTAAAGGCTGAATGTCTTTATTATATGATATCAAAGGCTCTTTATTTTTGTTTGTGTTTGTAAAGGCGGGTTTACAATATTGTAATGACAGCACAATAATCCCTATTCCCAGAATAAATAGCTTTTTTCTATTCATTAAGGAGTTGCTTTGATTTTTTACGCTCATAATAGCTATGTTCCTCTTGTTCTTTAAAGATCATAACACAAAAGCTATTTTCTTTAACCCAATTTGGAGGATTTTGAATTCCCGTGCATTCAGTTTTTGATAAACTATGGAAGTTGAATTCGCACACTTATGATGTTAAAGTGTGAGGTTAAAGAAAATTACAGCGTAAAGGCATGATTTTCAGGGATAAAAAAATGCGAAGAACAGATTTTTTATATACCAATGTTAAGTAATTGTTAAGAGAGTCTTTTTATCTACTTTTTGAATCTTTAAGCAAATAGCAGATTATGAGCATTGTTTAAGTGTTAAATGAAGTAGTTGTATTTTCTTATTAATCAAAATATTATTTGGTTTTCAATTTTAATTAATACCCTTTACAAGATATGGTTTTGTTAAAAATGCAATAGGAATCTTACATTACAATTAAATCTGTTAATAATTACATCATTTGAATTGTTGCAATTAACTGAAAATAGTCGCTCATCTTTGCATCGTCAATAAACAAAAACAATCTATCGACAATGAAAAAATTATTAGTTTCAGCCTTAATCGTATGTTCAGTATTCACTGCTAAAGCTGGTGAAAACGAAGAAAAAACTGCAGTAGCCAAAATAAAAGTTACAACTAATGTAACTGATAAGAAGGCTCACCTTACTTTCATTCCTTCTTCTGAAGAGAAAGTTATCGTTAAGATTTTAGATGAGAAAGGTACTCCAATTTTTCAGGAGCAAATTCAGCAATCAGAAGGTTTTACAAGACCTTACAATTTGAGCAAGCTAAACGGTACTGAGTTTACTTTTGTAGTTAAAGAAGGCAAGAATACCTATGAAGAAAAGATTTCTTTATCAGAGATCAATTCAGTAGAAGTTAATTTCTACGCTACCGCCAGAACTTTAGAGAATAACAAGATAGAATTAAAGGTATTGAAAAATGAAGTAGGTCCGGTTACAGTGATCGTTAAGGATCAAAACGGTAATGCTCTTTATAGCAATACAGTAGCAGATTTAGTAAGCTTTGTTCAAAACTATGATGTAGCTCAGGTTAATGGTGAGCTTACCATAGAAGTAATAAGCGGAACTGCTAAAAAGACAATCATACTATAATTACTCATATAGTTTTGTTTAGGTTAAAAATAAAGAAGCCCGCAATTGCGGGCTTCTTTCGTTTCAAAAATTATCTGCTTTAAACATTCAACTCCATCCAATACAAGTCAAAACCTGGGGCCCAGTAGTCTTTTTTTGTTTCTAAAAGCTTAAAACCTTGTTTTTCATAAAAGGTGTGTGCCATTTGTGAAGTGCGAACTATCACTCTTTCAATATTTGTCTTCTCCTTTATTTTATCAAGCTTGAATAACAAAAGCTTAGTACCAAAACCCTGTCCTTGATATTCCGGATGAAGCATGTCCCAGGTAATTACCGCAGTATTTTTATCATCATAATTGATACCACCACATCCCACTAATTTGTTATCAACAAGTAGGATATAATAATCTTCCACCTCGTTTTCTAAATAATTTCTAAAGTCATCTTTTTCTTCGGGAGCAAAATATAATGGAATATTTAAGTCCATTAAGTAAAGTAATTCCTCAAAAAATGCAGGTTTAAAAGGCTCTATTTTAATGTCCATTATTCTTCGTCATTATAGATGAAAACTCGTGTATCGTCCGCAGTGTTCTTATAACCTCTAAACATGCCACTTGTATTAAAAGGCATGCTAATATTACCAGCTCTATCCAAGGCAATAATGCCACCATCACCTCCGAATTCAACTAATTCTTCGTTAATCACTTTATCGGCAGCTTCATCAAGATTTAAATTTAAATACTTCATTTTGGCAGCAATATCATAAGCTACAACATTCCTAATAAAAAACTCACCATGCCCAGTTGCAGAAACTCCGCAGGTTGCATTGTCAGCATAAGTGCCAGCTGCAATTACAGGTGAATCTCCTATACGACCATATTTTTTATTTGTCATGCCTCCGGTAGATGTGCCTGCTGCAATGTTACCATCTTTATCCAAAGCTACACAGCCTACCGTTCCGTATTTCCAATCAGGATATTTTTCTAGATAGGATAGCTCCTTTTTTCTCTCGGCTTCTCTCACACGTTCAAGGCTTTTAAACCTTCTTTCAGTATAAAAGTATGACGGATCAACCATTTCGAGACCTATTTCCTTTGCAAACTGCTCTGCACCATCTCTGGCCATCATCACATGAGGGCTTTTATCCATTACGGCCTTTGCTGCAGCAATAGGACTTTTGATAGTGGTAACTCCAGCAACTGCTCCGGCCATTTTATCTTTACCATTCATTACTGAAGCGTCTAATTCATTCTTGCCTTCATTGGTAAATACCGCGCCAACTCCGGCATTAAAGAGGGGAGAAGCTTCCATTGTTTGAATAGTTGCAACCACTGCATCCATAGCGGAACCACCTCTGCTCAACTTATCATAGCCAACTTCAAGTGCTTCCTTTAACTTAGCACGGTAAAGTGAGTCACGCTCAGGGCCTAATGCCTCTCTATTTATATTTCCTGCTCCGCCATGAATGACCAGCGTTATAGGACCTTTTTCTATTGCTTGCTCTTTATAATTCGTTTCTGTCTTCTTAGTGTCATTGCTTGGCTTACAGCTACTTAATAGTAGGATGGCCAGGCAAATCAGGTAGTGGGTTTTATTCATGATGTTTTACTTTGGATGAACCTTGAAGATAACACTTCTTAACAATAGCTGAAAGTTTCTTCCATAAACGGCAAATTTTCAATAATTTCCCCTCTGTTATTTAAATCTTTGATTGATGTTTAAGAGACTTCTATTTATATCTGGGCTTTTAATGATGCTGATCGTTTCAAGCATCTCATTGGCACAAGAAAAAAGTACATATTTTGTGCAGACTTACAATAGTGGAGGTAATCCATTACAAAGTGGTACGGCATTAATTATTGATGCTCAAGGAACAGGAGTATCTCATGCTTCACTGTTCAAGGGTGCATCAAGTGCTAAAGTTTTCACCAAGGATAGCTCTGTTCATAATATAAGTACCTTTAATGCTTGGGATAAAATATCTGGTCTTGTAAAGTTCACGGTAGATAATAATTTAAGTACGGCTTTCGAAAAAGCATCACTAATGGAAGGCTCCTTAAAACAAGGAGAAAGTTTAGCGGAAATTTTGGCTACGGATGTTCAAGAGAGACAAGTGAAAAGTATAAAGACAAATGAAGCCTATACTGTAGAGGGTTTTGGTACATTCGCCTCTATACCCGGCAATAAGCAGCATATTTCAGTTGTATTTTCAGGAGCTAAGGCTGCAGGTTTTGTTGTTCCTGATGTGAGTAGTGTTAATGGCAGCTTGATTATTGGCAGTTCAAGATTGAATGAGGCTTCAGCTGTAACTTTAGGGTTTTCTAAATTTACCAGTGAGCTTAACGTTAATACTAACGCACTTTCAGCTTTATATCAGTTTGCGAAAGAAGATTATAAGTCAGCCTCTTCCGCCTTAGCTACATTTGCTAGTAGCAACCCTAGAGAGGCAACTCCTTGGAAATTAGCAGGAATGGCTGCATTCTATGAGGGTAATTATCAATCAGCTATCGAATACTTATCAAAAGCTATCAATATAAGAGCAGATGCAATGGCTTTCAGTGCGAGGGCAATTGCCTATTATCAACTAAAGGATTACGCCAAAGCTGTAAGTGATTTTGAACAGGGTAAGGACAAGAAAATAGATGAGAAAAAATGGTATGCCTATAAAGGTATCGCTCATTATGAATTAGATCAAAATGATCAGGCAATTGAAAGTTTAAAGCAAGCAGTAGAAAAAGCATATGAAGGAGCAGAAGCAGCCTATTACTTAGGGAATGCCTACTTTAAAAAAGAGCAGTACTCTGAAGCAATAGCTGCCTATGATAAGGCCGTGGCTCAAAAAATGGAAGATGAGGTGCTCTTCAATAATAGAGGAAAGGCCTACTTTCTCCAGGAGAAATATGAAGAGGCCATAAATGACTTTAATAAATCATTAGCAATAAAACCGACTTATCAACAAGCCTTAGAAAACAGGGCTAACGCTTATTTCAAGACTGAGAAATGGCAACCTGCCATAGATGATTTTAAGAAGGTTGTTTCTGCAGATTCCAAAGGGCAGGAGCATTATAATTTAGGTTTTGCTTATTTTCAAGTTGAAAATTATAGAGATGCAATAGGTAGTTTTAATACAGCTATTTCAAAAGGAATAAATGACCAGGCAGTATATGAGCTAAGAGGTAAGGCTTATCTTGCGATGGGCAATGAGGCAAAGGCAGTTGCAGATTTTAAAGCTGCCATTGAACGTGGTGCTAATTCAGGTGAAATCTTTCAGCTTTTGGGTACTGCACAGTTTAATGCTAAAGCTTATCAAGAAGCTATTTCCAATTTAGAAAGGGCAGCTTCTTTCGGTATTCAGGATACTTCTCTATTCCTTAATACTGCAAAAGCTTATCTGGCAACAGACAATAAACCAACTGCTATAAATAACCTAAAGAAAGCGATAGCCGCGGGCACTCAAAGTCCTAATGTTTTTGCTCAATATGCAATCTTATTGTATGAAACTGGTAATACTGAAGAAGCTACAATTAATATTGAGCGAGCACTCAGTGCGGGTGCTGCTGATGGTAAACTGTATTATTACAAAGGTTTGATGTCATTGGCGAAAGAGCAGTGGCAGGCCGCAATTGAAAATTTAAATAAAGCTGCAGAAGCAGGGGTTCGTGAGACCAACTTATTAGCGAGTTTAGGTAAAGCCTACTACGAGACAAAGTCTTACGACAAAGCAATTGAAAACCTACAAAATGCTATTAGACAAGGTGCAAACAATTCGGAAAATTATGCCATGCTCGGCTTGTCACTTTATCAAAATGGACAATATGATGAAGCATCTCGTGCATTGAATAGTGCTTTACAAGGTGGAGAGAGTAGCGAAGAAGTTCTCTCTGCTTTGGGAATGTCGTATTACAAACTTGAAAGATTTAGACCTGCGGCAGATCAATTAATTAAAGCCCAGGAATTAGGTAATCAATCTTTGATGTTATTTGAAGCTCTAGGGATTTCTCAGTATGAATTAAAGAATGCTGAAAGTGCCACTATTGCTTTGACTAAAGCTAAAGAAAAGGGTTCAAAAGAAGCTAAAGTTTACTATTACCTGGCGAACTTGAAGTTCAAGCAAGAGCAATTTGCGGAGGCTGTAACTGCTTATGATCAATCCGCAACATTAGGCATGGATGATAAAGTGCTTTACAATAATCGAGGTAAAGCGAAATTTAGTCAAGAACAATATGCAGCAGCCATTCAAGATTACTCAAAGTCTCTTGAAAAAGACCCTGCTTATGCACAGGCCTTGCTCAATAGAGGTAGTGCTTATTACCAACAAGAGAATTATGCTGCAGCAATTAGTGATCTGGAAAAAGTAACAGAATCTACTCCTGCAGTTTCTGAAATGCTGGGGCTTGCATACTATCAGACCTCACAATATGATAAGGCGTTGACCAAAATGCAGGAGGCAATAGCTGGAGGAATTAATAATGCGACACTATATTTCTATAAAGGAAATATTCATTACCAAAAGGAAGCTTATCGTGAAGCTGTTCAGGCTTATCAAAAAGCCGAGCAGGGAGGTATTCAGGAAACTGCATTGTATGCCAATAGAGGTAATAGCTTCTTTCAGTTAAAAAATATGCAACAAGCAGCGCAAGATTTATCAAAGTCAGTTGAAAAAGGAGCTACTGAACCTATAGTGATAGAACACTTAGGGAATGCATTATATGAGGGGAAACAATATGAGCCAGCTGCTCAATATTTGAGCCAAGCGGTTAAAGGAGGTCAAGCACAGGCCGAAACCTATTATCAGTATGGTAATGTGCTATTCAGACAGCAGGATTATAAAGGAGCAGTTACTGCTTATGATCAGTCGATCGCTAAAGGTTTTGAAGATGAAGTGATTTATAACAATAGAGGTAAGGCAAAAGCTTTGCAAGAGCAATTTGAAGCAGCCATTGAGGATTACAATAAATCCTTAGCAATAAAGAGTGAGTATGGACAAGCATTGCTTAATAGGGCCAATGCTTATTATGAATTAAATAAATATACAGAGGCAATTGCTGACTACGACCAAGTGATTGTATTGAATATTACAGACGAAAACACTTATATAAGATTAGGCTTGTGCCAGTTTAATTTAGGTAAGTATGAAGAAGCTATTGGAACGCTAGATTTGGCATTCCAAAGAGGAAATACTTCTGCTGATTTGTTTTATGCTCGAGGTAATGCCTACTATATCTTAGAAGCATTCGATCCGGCCTTAAATGATCTAAATCAGGCTGTTGCTTTAAATGATGATCATGCGATTACCTATTTCCATAGAGGAAATTTGTTGTATCAGGAGTCTAAATTAGAAGAAGCCATTAAGGATTATAATAAGGCTGAAGAACTAGGGTCAACTGAAACCTTATTATTTTTCAAAAGGGGTATTGGTCATTATGAGTTGAAAGATCTTCAAAAGGCTTTGGCAGATTTTAACAAAGCAATTGAGCAAGATGCCAAGCTTTATGAAGCTTATGCCTATAGAGGTGATACCAAGTTCAGATTGAAGAATTATCAATCGGCAATTGAAGATTATAATACGGCTATCAATGGAGGAGTTACTGAAGCGATTTACTACAATAATAGAGGTAAAGCTAAACAACTACTTGGCAATATTGATGCTGCTATTGAAGATTACAACAAAGCAATAGCTCAGGATGCTTCCTACAGCAGGGCTTATGAAAATAGAGCTACAGCTCTTTATGAGAAAGAAGATTATGAAGGTGTAATAAATGATGTGGATGCACTTGAAGATTTAGGTGAAGCCAACCCTCAGTTATTCCTGATTAAAGCAGAATCATATTATCAGATGGAAGATTGGCCTGGTGCTATATCCTATTTTGAAAAAGCTATTCAAGGTGGAGCAGCCAATGCCGACTCTTATTTTAAAAGAGGAAGAGCTTATCTTGAAGTGGAGGATTATGGTACGGCCATTCAGGATTTAAATCAGGCTGCTGAGAATGAACCTAACAACCCTTCTATTTTCTTGTATAGAGCACAAGCACAATTATATACAGGTAATGTAAGAGCTGCTATGGAGGATTATTCAAAAGCCATTCAACTGAACCCTGATAACACGGATGCTTATTATAACAGAGCTGTTTTAAGAGAAGAAATTGAAGATTGGGAAGGAGCACTGGCTGACTACGATAAAGTAATTCAGCTCAATCCTAAAGATGCTTCAGCCTATTATTATAGAGGTAATGTAAAGTCAATACTAGAGAATTATAGTCCTGCTCTGAAAGATTTGGACAAAGCCATAGAGTTGAATAATAATGAAGCTTCTTATTTTAAATTGAGAGGTAATGTTAATTATCAGTTAGAAAATGATGAGGCTGCCTGCTCGGACTGGCAAAAGGCAAAAGGTATGGGTGATGAAAGTGTAGATTACTATATAAGACAATATTGTAATTGATCTAATAACTATCAAACTTGATAGTTACCATGCTGCTGTATTCCAGTCCAAGTAATTCAGCAGCATTACCTTCTTTTATACCTATTTCAAGGAAGCCTTCAGCATTAAATATTGCAAAGGCCTCTCCACCTTTTGTATCATGGTAATGGTTGAGCACTTTTGGTAGGCCGTAATTTCTAAACTTAATAAGTACATTTTTGTCCTTACTTAAAATGTCATAGTCAACCTTGCTGATGTTGGTAATCAGGTTGCCATAATCATCAACGTGCACAACATGCCCTTGAATAAGTTCACGGTTAGCTTTTACCCTTAGAGGCATAAATCTTGTAAGATCAGCTTCTTCTAGTTTATCTCCCAGCTTCCCTAACTTCTTCCCTTTTGCAAGTGCTACACTTGCTGGTGCCAAAACATCTTTTGCTGCAAAATTCGTAAAATCAGATAAGGATAGTTTCACGCTTTGAGAAGGAGCGTTTTCACTTATTAAGCTCATTAAACCGTTGTTGCTTCCAAGAAAAATATGCTTATTTAATTCAATCGCAATCAAATCCTCTTTAGGTTGACTTTGCAGATTAATGGCCACCAAATGGATAGTCCCTTCCGGGAAATCTTGATAAACAGATTTTAAAACATGGGCTGCATGAATGATATCAAACTTCTTGATGTTATGACTGATATCAACGATATGGATGCTGGGGTCCTCTGCCAGAATTTTCGCCTTTACGGCCGCCACATAGTGGTCGCGCCAACCAAAATCTGATAGAAAAGTGACTAATGGCATACAAACAGCGGAATAATTGTTAAATTTGTTAAGAACAAAACTACTGAAAATTTAGTACATACAAATTCAGAAAATTTAAATAATAGAAGCATTTGGTAGAAAAAGTCATCACATTAGAAAATGTATCATTAGTAGATTTTTTAGGGGTTGAGAATAGAAATATAAACGAATTATCGGCCGCTTTTCCAAAGTCAAAAATCATTTCCCGAGGTAATGAAATACGTATCCAGGGTAGCTCGCCTGAAATAATCAGAATTAATCAAATTGTTCAATCGCTTGTAGATCATTACCATAAATTTGGTAAGCTTACTGAAGACAGTGTTAAGTCGTACTTAAACGATGAAAGTGCAGAGACCGAAAAGAAAATGATGGTTGATGCTGAAGAAACGCTTGTTTTCGGTACCAGAGGTTTTGCTATAAAGGCTAAAACGAATAACCAGATTAAGCTTGTTAAGTCAGTTCAGAAAAATGATCTGGTTTTCGCAATAGGGCCGGCAGGTACAGGTAAAACCTATATTTCTGTAGCCATGGCGGTTCGCGCACTCAAGAATAAAGAAGTCAAGAAAATCATCATTACCAGACCTGCGGTGGAAGCAGGTGAAAATTTAGGTTTCTTGCCAGGTGACTTAAAAGAGAAGATTGATCCTTATCTTCGTCCAATTTATGATGCGCTTGATGATATGGTGCCCGCTGAAAAGCTAAAATACTATCAGGAAAACAGAGTGATTGAGATTGCTCCTCTTGCTTATATGCGTGGTAGAACTTTACACAATGCTTTTATTCTACTCGATGAAGCCCAAAATACTACACCCATGCAAATTAAGATGTTCTTAACGCGAATGGGGCCAAATTCAAAAGCTATCATTACTGGAGATATGAGTCAGGTAGATTTACCTAAAAAGCAAAAATCTGGCTTGGTGGAGGCTACCCGTATTCTAAGAGATATTAAAGGTATTGGAGTTATTAATTTAAGTGGTGAGGATGTAGTGAGACATAAATTAGTGAAGCAAATTATTGATGCTTACGATAAAAGTGACGCTGAAAAGGAAGCTAAATCATGATAAAGGTTAAGGTAGTTCAGACCCAAGATGAACTAAAAGAGATATTTAAAATTCGCGAAGAAGTTTTTGTAAAAGAACAGAAAGTAGCGCCTGAAGAGGAGTATGATGAATTTGAAGATACTTCTACCCACTTTATAGCCAGAGACAGTGAAGGAACTGCTTGTGGTACGGCAAGGTGGCGTTATACTGATAATGGTGTAAAAATGGAGCGTTTTGCCGTATTGAAAAGTCATAGGAATAAAGGAGTAGGCTATGCCTTAGTCAATGCAGTTTTAGAAGATATAGCCAATAATCCTGCATCAGCAGATAAAAAACGTTACATGCATGCTCAACTAGGAGCCGTTTCACTTTATGAGAAATTTGGCTTTAAAAAAGTGGGAAAGCAATTTGAAGAGTGTAATATCATGCATTATACTATGGAGCTAAATCCGGCTTAAGCAAAGACCTTATTACTTATTTAACTGCATTGTTGTATATTCATAATTATGCAGTCCTATTGGAATAGATTTGCTTTTGTGCGCCTCACCTTATGGCTAGCCATAGGCATAGTTGTCGGTACATTCGTCAGCTCTCTCTATAGCATATTCTTACTTTTATTTATACTAAGCATTGTTTCCTATTTTGCCTTAACAGCTTTTCGTAATAGGTATTTTAAAACTCAGCAATCTTTACAGCTAGGTGTACTGGCATTTGTGATGTCATGTAGTGTAGGATACTTAAATGCCTACTTCCAATCTGAGAAAAATAGTCAACAACATCTACTAAATCATAACTATGAGCAGCTCACCGCCTTTAAGGCAAGCTTGATTAGCAAAGCAAAGGAAACAGAGAAAACACAAAGTTTTAGGGTGCAGATTAATGCTGTAAAAGTAGATTCAGTATGGATGGCACTTCATTCTAAAGCCATTATCTATTTACAGAAGGGTCGTAAAACGGATAGTCTTTTCTATGGTGATGAGCTATTAATTAATTCTGGTTTAAGTGTGTTAGAAGGACCTAAGAATCCTCTTGAATTTAACTAT
The DNA here is from genome assembly GCF_016734805.1 of Marivirga atlantica. GTDB lineage: Bacteria > Bacteroidota > Bacteroidia > Cytophagales > Cyclobacteriaceae > Marivirga > Marivirga atlantica. The sequence continues at coordinate 326,580 of NZ_JAERQG010000003.1, read as the reverse complement.
AAACGTTTTCTGGGTTTTTCTCAGATATATTTTCAGCAATATGTTCCACTTGATAACTATACTATTTTAAAGGAGGAGAATGGGAATCCTTTCATATCTGCATCTATCAGAAGCAGTACCTATCTAAGTGATTTACTTGGTAAATATATCAATGATCCTCAGTCGCTGGCTATTGCCAAAGCACTCACCATAGGAGTAAAGGATGAGCTTGATGATGATATTAAAAGTGCATATGCCTCAGCTGGAGCAATGCATGTTTTGGCAGTAAGTGGTTTACATGTAGGCATTATCTTCCTTATTATATCAGCCCTTTTCAAACCCTGGAAGCACAGACAGAAAGGAAGATTTGTTTTTGCAGTTGTCAGCATCATCGGTTTATGGACTTATGCCTTTATAACAGGCTTATCGCCTTCTGTTTTAAGAGCAGCCACTATGTTCAGTTTTATCATTGTGGGGCAAACTTTTAAGAGGCACACTAATATTTACAATACTCTGGCGGCTTCAGCTTTTGTGTTGCTGTTGTTCAACCCGTTTCTATTGTTCTCAGTTGGCTTTCAACTTTCATATTTAGCTGTTTTTGGCATTGTTTTCTTCCAGCCAAAGATTTATAAATTGTTGGCAGTAAGGAATAAATTGCTGGATAAGATTTGGGCGATAACCGCTGTTTCGATAGCTGCACAATTAGCTACAGCTCCACTAGGTATTTTGTATTTTCATCAGTTTCCTACCTATTTTTTCATTTCAAACTTAGTAGTAATACCTGCGGCTTTTCTAATTCTTAATGGCAGCATTTTATTACTCGCTTTCTCTTGGTGGGAATGGTTAGCGAAACTGATCGGCAGTATAATAGATTTGCTCATCTGGGCTGTTAATCAGCTTATATTTATGTTTGAGCGCTTTCCTGCCAGCACAATTGAAGGAATTTACATGATCACTTTTGAGACTTGGCTGATCTATCTTATAATAGTTTTCTTTGCTTTATTTATCGTTGCACAGAAAATAACTTATTGGAGATACGCTTTTATAACCATTTTTCTTTGCTCATTCCTTATAATCAACAGACATCTGAAGAGAGCAAGTGAAAATAGATTTATTGTATATGCTACAAAAGGAGATAAAGCTTTCGCACTTAGAAATGGGTTTAGTCAATATATAAAACTTGATACAGCGCTTATTGAAGATAAAAGTAAGCTGCGTTTTCATGTCTATCCTTCACAATTGCAAGCAGGTATAGCCGACTTTCATCCTGATGATTTCAATCCCAAAAATCAACAACAAATCTTTAGAGACTGGAATGGTATTTTTCTAACTGTATGGAATGATTTGGTGATTGGTGTTATAAGTGGAGAGGTAAAGCAAAACTTTCAGTTAAATGAAAAAGCCAAGATTGATTATTTGATCATGAGTGAAAACCGAGGGAGTAAATGTGATTTAGTATTTGATCAATTTGAAATTGGTTATGTTATAATAGATGCTTCCAATAATTATTATGAAATTCAACGCTTGAAAAACATACTTGAAGAAAAACAGATTAATTATTATGTAGTGCCTGAGGAGGGTGCTTTTGAATTAAAAATTTAGCAAATGAACTTTACCAAAGTTAAAGTAGAAAACAGAATTGGTTATATAATTTTAAACCGGCCGGATAAGCGTAATGCACTTAATTATGACTTTGTTGCAGAGCTTAAAGAAGCTTTTACTCAACTAGAGGCCAATGACGAGGCAAAGGTAATAGTGTTACAAGCTGAAGGTAAAGCCTTCTGCGCTGGTGCCGATTTAGGTTACATTCAGCAACTTCAGAAAAATACATATGAAGAAAACCTTGAAGATTCTATGCATTTGAAAGAATTGTTTAGAATGATTTATACCTACCCAAAAGTGGTAATTGCACAAATTCAAGGTCATGCCTTAGCAGGTGGCTGTGGCTTGGCTACAGTTTGCGATTTCTCTTATACTGTACCCGAAGCTAAATTTGGCTATACAGAAGTGAAGATAGGTTTTATTCCTGCCATCGTGAAAGTGTTTTTATTGCGTAAAGTGGGAGAGGGGAAAGCAAAAGAATTGCTACTGTCAGGCCGATTGTACAATGCTGAGCAGGCAAAGGATTTCGGATTGGTTAACGAAGTGGTAGATGCTGATAAGTTGGAACAGCATGTTTATGATTTTGCTCAGGAATTGATTCAAAATAATTCCGGTCAGTCAATGCAGTTTACTAAACAAATGATTGCCGAGGTGCAGTCAAAAGGTTTAGACGAAGGCTTGCAGTATGCGGCTGAACAAAATGCAATGGCTCGTAATTCTGAAGATTGTAAAAAAGGTATTGCAGCATTTCTCAATAAAGAAACTCCTAGTTGGTAACAATTAAATGACTAATCCGCAGGCATTAGCTGTACTTGAAAAATATTGGGGTTATCATGCCTTTCGTTCTTTACAGGAAGATATAATTGATTCTGTATTAGCGGGAAATGATACATTAGCCCTGTTACCTACCGGTGGCGGGAAATCTATATGCTTTCAGGTACCCGCATTAATGATGGATGGCTTATGTCTGGTCATTTCTCCCTTAATAGCTTTAATGCGCGATCAAGTAGATCAACTCAAAAAAAGAGGTATACCAGCCGCTGCTATTTATTCGGGAATGACCAAAAGGGAAATTGATATATTACTTGATAATGCTGCGCATGGAGCTTACAAATTTCTTTACTTATCACCTGAAAGATTAAAGACCGAGCTTTTCCAGGAAAGAGTTAAGAAGATGGACCTTTCTCTCCTGGCCATCGATGAAGCACACTGCATCAGCCAATGGGGATATGATTTCCGTCCGCCTTATTTGGAAATAGCTGAATTCCGTGAAAACTATCCTGAGGTTATTTGTATAGCGCTTACTGCAACAGCTACAGAAGAGGTTAGGCTTGATATCCAGGAAAAGCTCAATTTTGAGGATGGGAAGGTATATCAAAAGAGTTTTGCCAGAGATAATCTATCCTATTCTGTTCGGAATGTAGAAAATAAAGAAGATAAGCTTCTGGAGATTCTCAATAAGATACCGGGTAGTTCTGTTGTTTACGCACAAAACAGAAGAACTACTCAGGATTTAGCCCTGATGCTCCAGCGCAAAGGATTGAGTGCTGATTTCTACCATGCGGGTCTCAGTCAGGAAGAAAGAAATACTAAACAATCAGCTTGGATAGAAAATAAGACAAGGATAGTAGTAGCTACCAATGCCTTCGGTATGGGGATAGATAAACCTGATGTAAGAACGGTAATCCATTGGGAAGTGCCTGATAACCTTGAAGCCTATTATCAGGAAGCTGGCAGAGCAGGACGTGATGAAAACAAAGCTTTTGCAGTGGCGCTTTACCATTCGAGCGATTTTACTGACATGAACAAGCGCCTTGAAATGGCCCACCCTGAAGCTGACTACTTAAAGCGACTTTATCAGTCACTGGCGAATTATTTTAAAATTGCCATAGGATCTGGTGAGTTTATGAGCTATGATTTTGATATAAAAGCTTTTAGCCAACATTTCCAGTTAGAAGTATATGAAGTCTTTCAAGGAGTAAAGATTTTGGAGCAGGAAGGTTTTATTCAGCTCAATGAACAATTCTACAGGCCATCAGGCTTGCATATTAAGATTGATTTTAAGGCTTTATACAGTTTTGAAATTGCTAACGAGAAGTTTGAAAAGCTGATTAAGGCGGTATTGAGACTATATGGCGGTGAGCTTTATCAACAAGTAGTGTTTATAAATGAGCATGAGATAGGTAAATTTGCTGATTTGAATGCAAAGCAGGTTCAAACACAGTTAGCTTACTTAGCAAAAGAAGGTATTGTAGATTACACGCCTAAAACTGATACACCACAAATTACTTTTCTGCACGAGCGTTATGATGCCAGTAAATTACCACTCAACATTAAGCGATTAAATGAGAGGAAGGCGCTTAAAAAGAAAAAACTTGAAACCGTTCAAAAGTATCTTACAAATGATAAGCTATGTAGAACTCTAAGCCTGCTAGCTTACTTTGGTGAAGATAAGGATGAAGTATGCGGTGTCTGTGATATTTGCTTAGCGAATAAGGGCAAAAACAATTCTGCATCTTTGGAAGAGCTTATTATTAAAGAACTTGAAAAGGAAGTTCTTACATATAAAGCACTCAGTGATCGTATCTTAAAATTCTCGAAGGAAGAAGTTATTTCAAAGTTGCGAGAAATGGACGAGCAAGGTACAATAGCTTTTGATGGTGATTTGGTTGGCCTTTTAGAATAATTTCAGGCTATTGATCAATTGGCTTATTATTTCCTGATTTTTAAGACTAATTTCGCAGCATGAAATGTCTTAGGTGAAATGCAATAGAATGTAGTTTAATAAGCTCATTCTATTCCAGGGCAAAAAAGGCCTGATAAAAGACATTCCATGTGGCCGCTGTAAATAAATTAAATCACATGAATTACCTTTCCGTAGAAAACCTAAGTAAAAATTTTGGCGATAAAACCTTATTCGAAAATATATCTTTCGGCCTTGCTCAAGGCGATAAAACTGCCTTAGTGGGTATTAACGGATCAGGGAAATCTACTTTGCTTAAAATATTGATGGGAGAGGAGTCACCCAATGGTGGTAATTTCAGTTTCAGAAACGATATTGTAGTAGGCTTTCTTCCTCAGAATCCACAATTTCCTAAAGGGATTAATGCCACACAGGCTATTTTCAATAGTGAGCATGAGGCACTTCAGATTATAAAAGAGTATGAACATTTAGTAAATAATCCTGATCAAGACGAGAAGCAACAAGCACGATTTGCCCATTTATTAGAAAGAATGGAATCATTGCAGCTTTGGGATTATGAAAGCCAGATTCAGCAAATACTTGGGCAATTAGGTATTTCTGATTTTGATCAGGCGGTATCAGACATGAGTGGAGGCCAGAAGAAGAGAGTAGCCCTCGCTGCACAGTTAATTATTAATCCTGACTTCTTGATATTAGATGAGCCAACTAACCACTTAGATATTGAAGTGATAGAGTGGTTAGAAAAGTATTTATCTACCCAGAACATTACCTTATTAATGGTGACACATGATCGTTATTTTCTTGATAGAGTTTGTAACGGAATTCTGGAAATAGATAATAACAGTATTTATAAATATGAAGGTAACTACTCTGAATTTTTAGTTAAGAAAGAAGAGCGAGAGTCCAACGAGCAGCTTGAGGTGGATAAGGCTAGAAGCCTGATGAAAAAGGAGCAGGAATGGGTAAGACGCATGCCGAAAGCACGTGGTACCAAGGCCAAATATCGAATGGATGCTTTTGATGATCTGAAAGCAAAAGCTTCAAAGAATCTCAAAAAAGACCAGGTAGAGTTGGAAGTGTCTCAGAAAAGAATGGGGGGTAAAATTCTTGAACTGGATAAGATAAAAAAGCAGTTTGGCGATAATTTACTTTTTGAAAATTTCAGCTATATTTTTAAAAAGGGTGACAGGATAGGTATTGTTGGTCAAAATGGCGTTGGCAAAAGTACATTTCTTAATATTTTGACTGGTAACATTGATGCAGATGCAGGCGAAATCGATTTAGGTAAAAACACTGAATTTGGCTATTACAAACAGCAAGAGATTCAGTTCGATGAGTCTAAAAAAGTGATTGATGTTGTATCAGCCATTGCTGATCATTTTAAACTACCTGATGGATCAGATATAACGGCTTCTCAATTTCTAAATAGATTTCTCTTTCCACCAAAGCAACAACATGATTTTGTTTATAAATTAAGTGGAGGGGAAAAGAGAAGGCTGCAACTGCTATTAGTTCTTATAAAAAATCCTAATTTTCTCATTTTAGATGAGCCTACTAATGACCTCGATTTGCAAACCTTGTCTATTCTGGAAGATTTCCTTGAGCGTTTCCAGGGCTGCCTGATCATTGTTTCTCACGATAGGTATTTTATGGATAGCTTGACTGAACAACTATTTCTTTTTGAAGGAGATCATCAGGTGAAGATATTCAATGGTAACTATTCTGAATATAGGTTAGAAAAGAAACAGAAAGAACAGGATAATCGGAAACAGCCTAAAAAGGAAGTGGTAAAAACTGAGGCAATCAAAGAAAAGTCAAATGACGGAAAAAAGCTTAGCTACAAGGAAAAGTTAGAGCTTGAAACCTTAGATAAAGAAATGCCTGAGCTAAGTAAGCAGAAAAAGGAATTAGAAGAGTTGATGGCCAAAGGAGAAGGTAGTGCAGAAGATTTTGCCAATTGGGGCAAAAGCCTAAACGAACTATCTGACAAGTTGGATGAAATGGAAATGCGCTGGTTGGAGCTCAGTGAACTTCAGTAAGCTTAATCTTTCCTCATTTCTCTTTTCCGCATAGGCATCGCATCTATTGTGGCAAAGAGTTTTTCATTAGTAAGTAGCGTATTTTGCTGAAGCTTAATACCTCCGTCTTTTCCAATAAGGCTGACATTAAAAGTATCTTTCTCTGAGATGTTAAGAAAATTTCTGACATCTATCGCATCAATAGAAGCAGCTGAATTGTCAATATAGTTGAGCGTTTTATCAGTTAAAACAAATACAATTAAATCTCTTTCCTCATAATCGGTTTTACCATCAGCATAGTATTGCTTTTGGGAAGTCAATGAATTGGAGGATTCATTTGAGTAAATAACCAAGATTCTGTTTTTCCATTGAAAAGCATCAAAGGGTGAATTATCCATAGTTAGTGCTAATTGTATGATTACCAGTGGGATGATGAGATGAAATTTCATGCAATAATACAGACTATTGCAGAAATTGTTTGTGCTCCTTTTTATTTAAGTAAATGGCTTGCTAAATCAGACTATATTTTTCTATATTTGCCACCCGATTACCACATGCCTTGGTGGCGGAATTGGTAGACGCGTTGGTCTCAAACACCAATGAGGTAACACTCGTGCCGGTTCGACTCCGGCCCAAGGTACTAAAGCCTGATTATCTGTTGATGGTCGGGCTTTTTAATTTTAATACATATCTAATGAAAAAGTATTTATCACTCTTAATATTGTCTTTTTTAGCAATTGCTTGTAAGGAAGATGCAGTATTGGAAGCTAATAGAGACCACATAGATTTCATAAATCAAAATTCTCTTTATTCATTCAATTTATCATCTCGTAACTGGAATGTTTATAAAAGCTTTCATGGACTTGATACTTCAAATATAGATATTGAAACTACTTTTGACTTTAATCAAGATGGTAATTTTAACCTTAGTCAATGGATGGGAGATTGTAACTATTTAGCTGAAGATGGTAGATATGTTATTTACAAGCCTATAATTGATTATAGTGTTAGCTATAGAAAAATAGATTCTATAGGTGCTATACAGTCCGATGATTCCAATAAGTTACATGCTTTTCGTATTTATATAAAGAATGCTTATAGTAAGTCAATCGTTAATAATGAAAACCCTTTTGGTGATATTCCTTTCTTGACAGCATGTGATCAGGAAGTTGATATTACCAAAGGCCATGAAATTGTAGAGTTTGATGGTGTTGATTTAAGTTATAATTTAGCATCAACAGAACGAGAACAGTTAGAAGAATTTCATTATCACTTTGTAGAATTAACTAAATAGTTTTTAACGCCAAAATTGTTAAACCACTGGTAAATAAACAGTAATCTTGGTTCCTACTTCCTCAGTACTCTCAATTGACATGCTGCCTTTGTTCATTTCTGTGAACTCTTTTACAAGTTGTAAACCAAGTCCAACTCCTTTTTCACCTTTCGTGCCAGAGCTTCTTTTAAAATTATCTTTAGCTAATAGCTCATCAATTTTTTCTTGCGCCATACCCACTCCACTATCAGTTACCTGAATGCCTACTTTGTCATCGTGTAAAATGGCGGATATGGTAATCTGTCCGCCTTGGTCGGTAAATTTTATCGCGTTACTTGTTAAGTTTCTAAGAATGGTTTTTAAGCTATTTACATCAGCCCAAACTAATATTTTATCCCCCACAGTAGAAGAGAGGTTGATATCTTTATTAAGGGCCATATTTGAAAATAAATGCAATAACTCATTTACTAATTCTGCCACATTAATTTCTTCTGGATTATAAGGAATAGCTCCTTGTTGCGTTACAGACCAGTCTAAAAGGTTAGTAAGAAGTGTTGATAAATTTTCTACAGAATCATTGAATAGTTTATGAATATGTCTCAGGTCAGCTACGTTTTGCTGCTCAATGGAAGCCTGCATAATAGTACTCAATCCTTTAAAAGAGTTCACTGGACCTAACAGATCATGAGAGATGATTGATAAAAACTTCTCTTTGGTTTCGTTCATCATTTCCAGTTGATCTCTCTGGGCTTCAATTTCTTCTTTTCGTTCAGTAATAACCATATTGAGTGCTTGCTTTCTTTTATAATTTCTATAATAAAGGAACACTAAAAACACCAATAGCATCATCACAACAATCATAGCAGCGAATATTATATTTTGCCTTTGTCTTTTACTTTGAAGTAAATCGACTTCTGCTTGCTTTTGTGCAACCTGATATTCTGTCCTCAAGTCCGCCATATTTCGAATGGTTTCTTCATTTCTTATGCTATCCAAATAGATAACAAATTGTTTATGGTAATTATAGGCTTTCTCGTATGCTTTTGTTTCAGCATATAACTTAGAAAGCTTTAAACTGGCATCTCTTATCTGTTCTTTTAAATCATTTTCTTCGGCAATTTCTAAGCTGTGATGAGCATAATCCAATGCTTTCGAAATATCACCTTTTATAAAAGATAGGTCTGCTAACTTTAATTCATAAGTAACTATCGGATATGAGTGACCTATTTCATTAAGGATTTGAATAGCTTTTTGTAAATTTTCAGTAGATTTTAAATTATTTCCTTGTTTAGCATATAACAAGCCAATATTTCCTAAATTGTAAGCCAGGCCCTTTCGGTAGTTTAGACTGTCAAAAATTTTGCCTGCCTCTTCAAAACGTAATAATGCACTATCGTAGACGCCATCCATTTTGTATAGTTGAGCGGAATTGTTTAATGTAATGGCTAACGTCTTTTTGTCTCCTACCTTTCTTGATAGCGCAATACTCTTATTAAAGAAGTCGAGCGCTCTACCATATTCTTCGTGCACTTTATATAAACTACCGATTGCACTGTAAACTATCGCTTCTTTCTTTGTATCTTTCAATTTTTGGGCATGTAAAGCCGCATCTAAGTAGTTGTCGAGTGCTTTGTCTAAATCGCCTATTTTTTTATAAATATGGCCAAACCATACGTTGCTTTTATAGTACCAGTATAGGTTATTATTTTTTTTGGCTAGCTGAACCAAAATAAAACAATTCTTTAACCTGACTTTCGGGTTCAGACTTTGGTCATTAACTAATTCTTCTAAAACTTCAAATTTTAATGAGTCGCTGATTTTTTTTTGTAATAGAATTGCTTCAAGGCTGTCAATTCTATTCTTGTTGTCCTGGCCAACTAACAAAAGTGGAAATAAAAGAAGAAAGCCCATTGTTACATAGACTTTCAACATATCTAATCTCATTTTCTTATTATTAATTGCCATCTGGATCCACTTCTAAATCAGGATCGTTAGGCTCAGGCTCAGGGTCGTTAGATTCCGGATCATGAAGATAAGTTTCATTACCAATAGTGTAACCTACAGTATAAACCTCTTTGCCTGTTGCTGTTTCGCTAATTACCCCTGACCAGTCAGATTTAGGGTCCTTTGGATTTTCAGGTGCTGGTAATGAACTAAATAAATTTTTGTTTTCTGTCATACTTTTTTCTGTTATACTAGTTATTGAATCTATGCCTCCATTAGGTGCTATTTTCCATATAACTGTGTCTCCAGGTTTCACTTTGGTACTGATAGTATTATCTCCAGAATGCCCTTCACTATCCGAAAAATGAAGCCCTTTGCCATCGGCTTGTTTGCTTACGTAAATGGTTACTGTAGCCATGTAAATTGTTAGTTTAATTGTTTAAAATCTTTACAAGTTACAAGTTTTCCAAATTCACGGAAATCAAATTTCACTTTTTACATATACTTTTGTATTTAATACCTGTAATTTTAGTCGGTATCAGTTCACTCCATCCAATACGTCTTAGCAAGCGCTTTCGCCATCCAGTCTTAAAGAGTTGTTTTATTGGTGTAGCTACATGTAACATGTGTTACGAACTAAACATGACTTTCATCATACTTTTGCACCTCACTTAGAAAAAACTAAAAATAATGAGCAGTTTAATTGAATGGATAAGTCAACCTTGGCCCTGGTACGTTGCCGGACCTATTATAGCCTTAGTGATGTTCTTCTTACTTTATTTTGGTAATACTTTCGGAATATCGTCTAATCTAAGAACAGTATGTTCAATTATTGGGGGAGGAAAGAATTGTGAGTTTTTCGATTTTAACTGGAAGAATCAAATATGGAACCTGGTTTTTGCCTTAGGTTTGGTGATTGGGGGTTCTGTTGCACATGAATACCTATCAAGTTCATCAGAGGTTAATATTTCGGCAGAAACAGTTGCAGAACTAAAAGCATATGGAATTGAAAACCCCGGTAACCATTTAGTCCCTAAATCATTATTCACTTGGGAAAGCCTTTTCAGTATTAAGGGTTTTGTAATGTTAGTACTGGGAGGTTTTTTAATTGGCTTTGGAACTCGCTATGCAGGAGGATGTACTTCTGGTCACGCCATAAGTGGTTTAAGTGATTTACAACTTCCTTCTTTAATAGCTGTGGTAGGTTTCTTCATCGGGGGCTTAGCAGTAACTTATCTCATTTTACCTTATTTACTAACACTTTAAAATCAACAGATAGCACATGAAATTCTTAAAATACTTATTTGTAGGTCTCATTTTTGGCATAACATTGGCAAAAGCAGAAGTAATTTCCTGGTTTAGAATATATGAAATGTTTAGGTTTCAATCATTCCATATGTATGGTGTGATTGGTTCAGCAATACTTATTGGAATAATCCTTATTCAGTTTATCAAAAGGAATAACGTTAAATCACTTGATGGTGAGCCAATTAATATTAAGCCTAAGCAGTTTAGTATACCGCGCTACTTGATTGGCGGTATAATTTTCGGCTTAGGTTGGGCTATGACAGGTGCCTGCCCCGGTCCAATGTTTATTCTGTTAGGTAATGGTATTGGTGTAATTTCTGTAGTCATACTATCTGCCGTGCTAGGTACATATGTTTATGGTTTGGTGAGGAACAAGCTACCACATTAATCAGCTTAAGTAACATCTGTTACAAACAGCAGCTTACTAAATCAGTTCTCTGAATAATGTAAATAGATCAAATTATGGAGATTAGACAATTTTATGATGAAGCGTTGGCACATGCTTCATACGCTATATTATCTGAAGGAAAGATCGCTTTGGTTGATCCGCGCAGAAACCCTAAACAGTATTTAGATTTTGCTGATGAGAAAGGAGCAGAAATCGTTTCTGTTTTTGAAACTCATCCACATGCTGATTTTGTAAGTAGCCATAAGGAATGGATAGAAAAGTATAACTTGGATGTTTATATTAATTCGCAAGCAGGTGTTTCTTATCAGCATAAAGGGATCGACCATAATGAAGAAGTGGCATTAGGCAAAGTGAGGATAAAAGCCTTATACACTCCTGGTCATTCACCAGATCACAACGCTTATCTATTGATAGATGAGAATGGTATTGATGAAGTCGTTTTTACTGGTGATTCACTTTTCGTAGGTGATGTAGGAAGACCAGACTTAAGGGAAGGAGCAGGGAACATAAAAGCCACTAGAAAGGATTTGGCGGAAATGATGTTTGATACAATTAATACTGTTTATAAAGAATTATCGGATGAAGTAATTGTTAATCCAGCTCACGGACCAGGATCACTTTGTGGTAAAAATATGAGTCCTGACAGAACTTCTACTATTGGTAAGGAAAAGGAAAATAATTGGGCGTTTCAAATCAACGATAAAGCAAAATTTGTCGATAGCTTTTTAGATGGACAGCCGTTTATCCCTCATTATTTCCCTTATGATGTAGAGCTTAATAGAAAAGGGGCTAATGCATTTGATGATGCAGTCAGCGCTGTAGAAGTGCTTTCTAAAGGAGCAGTAATACCAACAGATGCTCTCATTATTGATGTTAGACCTGAAAATAATTTTAAAAGAGGACATCAAGAAAAGGCTTTTAACATTCAGTTAGGTGGTGAAAGCTCTAAGTTTGAAACATGGCTTGGGTCTACAATTAAGCCTGATGAAAAATTCTATTTGGTAGCATCTAACGAACAGGAAATGAGAAGAGCCATCGAGCGCTCCGCTAAAATTGGTTATGAGACCAATATTATAGGAGCTACATATCATTTGCCAAATGAGCTTCAAAAAGATGAGGAAGTAGTCGTAGATGACGTAAAAAATAATCCTGAAACATATAACATTATAGACGTACGTAACGCTTCTGAATATGCCACTGGTGCCTTTTTCCCAAATTCTAAAAACATACCATTGCCGGAATTAAGAAAAAGACTTGACGAAGTGAAAGATGATAAACCGATATTAGTGCATTGCGCAGGTGGTTATCGTTCGGCTGTTGGCTCAAGCATTATTGAATCAAAAACCAATCAAAAGGTATATGATTTAAGCGATGCAGTGGAGGAGTTTAAATAACAGAAGGTAACAATTGTTACGTCAATCATGAGTCTGAAGTCGTTAATTAAAGTATAAAAAACTATAATTACAATGGAAAATATACAAGAAAAACAGACTTATTCAATGCCGAGAATAGGCGATAAGGCTCCTGATTTTACAGCCAAAACAACCAAAGGTGACATCAAGCTTTCAAATTATGCTGAAGGTAAATGGATAGTGATGTTCTCACATCCGGCAGACTTTACTCCTGTTTGTACAACTGAGATGAGCGGTTTTGCACAAAGAAAATCAGAATTTGATGCTTTAAATACAGAATTGATAGGTTTAAGTATTGATAGTATTCACGCACATTTGGGCTGGGTAAACAATGTGAAGAAAAATACAGGAGTGTATTTTGACTTTCCTATCATTGCAGATTTAGATATGAAGGTTTCAAAACTGTATGGAATGCTTCAACCAAATGAAAGTGAAACAGCCGCAGTTAGAGCTGTTTTCTTTATTGATCCTGAAAAGAAGATTAGGTTAATTATGTACTACCCGTTAAACGTAGGTAGGAATATGGATGAAATTTTAAGGGCACTAGAAGCACTTCAAACTTCTGATAAATATAAAGTCGCTATGCCCTTAGATTGGAAAAAAGGTGATAAAGTAATTATACCTCCACCAAAAACTTTGGCAGAAATGGAAGCAAGGGAAGCAGATGATTCAATCGAAAAAATAGACTTCTATCTGGCTAAGAAGAACTTAAATTAGATAGTTAAGTTGATTACGTGATGGCAGACAAAATTTTGTCTGCCTTTTTAATTTTATTTGTTCAGTGTATGAAAAAAGATTTTTGGAACGAACGATATAGCATAGAGGAATTCATTTATGGTACAAAACCTAATGAATTTCTTGCAGAACAATTACGTGAACTCAAACCTGGTAAAGCTTTATTTGTGGCCGAAGGTGAAGGAAGAAATGCCATTTATGCTGCAACTAAAGGATGGCAGGTTGAAGCTTTTGACTATTCTGAGGAAGGAAAAAAGAAAGCCGAGTATCTGGCTCAAAATCACCAAGTAAATATTGATTATAAGGTTACAACTTATGACGATTTTGAGCCTAAAAATGCTCCTTTTGATGCTATTGTTTTAATATTTAATCATACAGATAGTTTAACCAGAAAGGCCTTTAATGCAAAGCTAAAAGATTGGCTAAAGCCAGGTGGATTTATCATCATGGAGCAGTTCTCTAAAAATCAAATTGGTTTAGACTCAGGTGGTCCTAAAAGCGAAGATTTTCTTTTAGACTTAGCATCTGCAAAAGAAGAGTTTTCTGATTTCATAATTGATTACCTAAGTGAAGAACAAACAGTTTTGGATGAAGGAAAATACCATAGCGGTAAGGCTTATGTTCTTAGAATGTTAGCACACAAAGAATCATAGATAATTTTTTAAATATGGAAAACACAGGAATCCCAAAAGAACGTTATAAAGAAATAGAAAACATGATTGCCAGTGCGGAAAGCGTAGTAGGCATTGATGCGAAGAAAACGCATATTATTATCATCCATAAATTGATGGAAATAGAAGAGCGACTCAATGCTTTAGAAGCAAAGGTCGCTCAATAATATATTAGGCAGCGGTTTAACTTTTTGCGAAAAAATAAAACGCTGCTATTATTCCTAGTACTATTAGTATAGCTAAGGTAATTTTTATCCAGCTGTAAGGCCTTTCTCCCTGAACTTCCCCCGTTCTGGCATTTACCATAAACCTGTATAGTTTACCTTTAAAATTATAAGCACTTACATAGGCTGGCAGCAATAGATGTTTAAATTTAATATCATCATATTGTGTCTTTTTAGTAAGTATGCGTTGTTCATCACCTCCAATATCTTGCCTTATCAAAGTGTCAATGCGCGATTGCATGATGTTACAGGCTCGGTCAAAACCGGCCTTTAGGTTAACCTGATATTTCTCAGTAATGAATCCACTTAAATATTGGGGAGTAAATGGCTCCAAGTTCTTCAAGTCCCAGGGCTCTAGGGCTTCTACTTGTTTTCTAGGTAGTGAATTACTTGCAGGAACTAATACATCATCAAAAAAGTGATTTATACTGCCTGCGGTAAAACTCCATCTGGTTTTCCTTACCTGTCTGGTTTTCCGAACAGTTTTACCATTTTCTGTGGTGGTATAACTTTCAGTCACATAATAGTAAGTACCTCTTTGACCGGTATAGTTGGTATGTGTGGCAGAATCGTAAGTCCAATAAGGGATGTATAAACCTTTAAAGTGATCGAACGAAAGAACAGCTTTCTTCAAGTCATTGGGAGCAAACCATAACTTTTTTATCCACTTTCTAAATTGTGCGATGGCCTCATCCTTCTTTAGTTTGAAGGGGAGCAAGCTCTTTGGCTTTAATACACTCTCTTCATGAGCATCTTCCACTACCAATGACGAGTCGCAATAGGGGCAATTAGCCGATGTTACATGAGGCTCCAGGCTAGATTCGGCAGCACAAACATGACACTTGACCAGATTGATGGTCATTTCATCTGCTGTGGCGGTTTCCTTGTTTAGAAAAGCTTCATAATCCAACTCTTCTATGTCATCATCAACAGCAGGGATATCATTTTTTGCACCGCAATATTCGCAAGTAAGCGAGGTAGTACCAGGTTCATACTTTAGGTCTGCACCACAATCAGTACAGCCAAAAGTAATTACGTTATTTGCAGCTGCTTCTTTTTGCTCGTCCATTTATTGAGGAGGTAAGGGTGGAGGCACACTACCAAAAAACTGGCTTAATTCACTTACTTGGCCCGCAGCAGTCCATTGTGCCATACCTTGTTTCCAAACAAGTGTGTCTTTATTAACCTGATTGCTGTTGATCATTTGCTGTAAAGTATTCAAGTCATATGGGCCAGATTGTTGACCGTTTATAGCGACATGAAAGCTAGTCTGATTTGGTAACGGAGGAGGCCCACCAGCTGACTGATTATTTTGTTGGTTTCCCTGAAAAGCATTACCCATTTGGTTAGCCATGGCAAATCCCATTCCCATACCCATGCCGGCACCAGCAGTACCGCTTTCATTTTCGGCAGCCTTTTCCATCGCTTTGGCAGCCTTGATCTTAGCAAATTTATCTAAGTCAACCCTGTCCAAACGACTAAGCTCAAATATTTCTGTCTTGATTTCATCAGGCATACTGATATTTTCAATCAGAAAATTGGTGAGGTCAATACCATATGCGTTAAAATCCTCTTGCATGATGCCTTTAATGAGCTGAGCTATTTCATTTGTATTAGCAGCATATTTTTCTACAGGCAAATCAGCTTCTCCTATGGCATCAGTAAATCTTGTTACAATTAAACTTCTAAGCTGATTGGCTATCTCCTCTGTTGTAAAATGACCATCCGTTCCAACTATCTCTTTTATGAACAGTGCAGGATCCTTTACTTTAATCACATATGTTCCGAAAGCCCTGATTTCTAGCATCCCAAAACGATTATCGGAAAGTGTAATCGGATTCTTGGTACCCCACTTTTGGTCTGTAAAATTTCGCATGTTAACGAAATATACTTCGGCCTTAAAAGGACTATCGAAACCGTATTTCCAACCTTTTAAAGTGGAAAGTATAGGTAAGTTCTGGGTGTTTAAGCTGTACATGCCAGGCATAAATACATCGGCCAGTTTTCCTTCGTTTATAAAAACTGCTGCCTGCCCCTCTCTTACAGTCAGTTTCGCATTGTTTTTAATTTCATTGTCATGTCTTTCAAAACGATAGACTAATGTATTGCTGGAGTTATCCGTCCATTCAATAATATCAATGAATTCACTCCTTAAGCTGCTAAAGAAACCCATAATGATCCTGTTTTTAAAATCACAATGAAAGTAACATAAATAAGAAATAAATGAAAAAACTAAAGGCTTATATATTTTAATGTGAGGCTTCTTTATAGAATACTTTTGCAACCGATTGCTTTTTACACGCTCAATTAAATGACTTTCTCATGAAAAAATGCTATCTTTTATAGAACCAGAAAGAAGTTTCACCAAAAAAGATAAAACCATGAAAAAGTTATTGCTGATAGTTTTAATTGGCTGTGCTAGTGTAGGGTACAGTCAGAAAATAGGTCTGTTAATGGATAGTTATGTGGTAGAAAGGTGGTTGAATGACAGAAATTACATATGCGAAGAGATCACCAAATTAGGTGGAGAGTGTTTGGTAAAGGTGGCTGAAGGAGTAGCTGAGACTCAACTGAAACAAGCCAAAGAGCTCATCAAAGCGGGAGCAAAAGTATTAATAGTTGTTCCAGTAGATATAAAAGAGGCTGTAAAAGTAGTTGATTATGCTACGGAAAAAGGTGTAAAAGTGATAGCTTATGATCGTATTATTCCAACAGATAAGTTAGCGGCATATTTATCTTTCGATAATGAGAAGGTTGGAATGTTGCAGGCTGAATATGCCATAAAAAATGCACCAAAAGGCAATTATGTACTCATGAACGGACCAAAAAGCGATTACAATGCTATTTTATTTAGAAAAGGTCAATTGCAAGTGTTGAAACCATATGAGGAAAAAGGTGACATAAAGATTCTTGAAGACATTGTTTTGGAAGAGTGGGGAGAGCTTAATGCCTTCCTTGAAATGCAAGAACAATCTCTTACTTTAACTAATGAGATCAATGCTGTTGTAGCAGCTAATGATGCGCTGGCAAGCGGAGTAATTTCAGCTTTAGGAGATGAAAGTGTGGTTAAGCCAATGTATATAACAGGTCAGGATGCGGAAATTCGAGCGGTGAGAAACCTTAAGAAAGACTTGCAAGACATGACGGTTTACAAACCCATAAAGGATTTAGCCAAGCTAGCTGCAAAGTCCGCTATGAAATTGGCAAATAATGAGTCAATTAATGAGTTAAAATATACTACTGTTGCTGGTGTGAAGGTTAAAGCAATTCTATTAGAACCCAAGGTGGTAACTAAAGATAATTACATGGAAACAGTAGTGGCTGATGGACACGTAACTGTAGATGAACTTGTAGGTTTAGAAAAAGAATAAAACATAATTTACTTCTATATTGTATTTGATATTCAATATAGGAGCTATGAAATTTACATCTAGTACTACTAAAGGAATTGCCAGATTAATTATTCTGTTGGTTTTAATAATCGTTTCCTCTTGTTGTGAGAAGGAAAATACTAAAATACCAACCTGGGTTCCTTATGATCAAGCTGCATTAATAGCAGAGAATGCTGATCATCCTTCTGAAAGGGTGCAATATAAACTGATTCAGTCTCGCTTTTCAGATAAAAATGAGCTGTGGGCGCAGATAGAACCGCAATTATCAGATTTCAATGTGAAAGACTACGATGCATTAAAGCCTTTTATATTGGAGAGAAGTATTACTGATATTCAAAAGGCAGTAGCTGATAAGAGGCTTACCTACAAGCAACTGACACAGTGGTACCTCTATAGAATCGTATTATTTGAAAATGATAGCGCTACGGCACTGAATAATATTATTTCCGTTAACCCGAAGGCCGTAGAGCAAGCAGAACAACTAGACCAGCATATAAAGGACAAATCGCATCCAATTTACGGAATGCCGATTCTGTTGAAAGATAATATCAATACCGAAGTATTACCTACTACAGCAGGAGCAGTAGTATTTGCAGATAATATTACCGGAGATGCTTTTATCGCAGACAGAATTCAAGAAAAAGGAGGCATTATTTTGGGTAAAGCTAACTTAAGTGAATGGGCAAACTTTCTTTGTACAGTTTGTCCAAATGGCTACAGTGCAGTTGGTGGCCAAACGCTAAATCCTTATGGACCAAGAAAGTTTGATACGGGTGGTTCAAGCTCTGGCAGTGGCTCTGCAGTTGCTGCTAATTATGCAGTTGCAGCTGTAGGAACTGAAACATCAGGTTCTATCTTGTCACCATCTAGTTCCAATTCCATTGTGGGTTTGAAACCTACCGTAGGCTTATTAAGCAGGGGAGGAATTGTGCCTATTTCGAGTACCTTAGATACGCCTGGCCCTATGACAAAAACTGTTGCCGATAATGCCATTTTGTTATCGGCTATGGTAGGGAATGATCCTTTGGATGAAATTACCATGGCTTCGGATGCAAGTATTGATTATACTGCAATTCTTAATGAAAAGAGCCTTACAGGCTTAAGGTTCGGGGCTATCAAAAACTTTATGGAAGATAGCTTATATCAGTTGGCGTTGGAAGATTTGGAAAATCTGGGTGCTGAAATTATAGAGATAGAACCGAAACCTTATCAGTTGGAAGGTTTTCTTACTTTACTCAATGCAGATATGAAAGCTGATCTACCCGCTTACATTAAAAATTATGGTAATCCGAATCTTACCGTTGCAAATATTCAGGAAATAATGGCCTATAACTTAAATGACACTATAGTAAGAATTCCGTATGGTCAGGGTAGATTTGAAGGTGTTGCTGAAGATTCAACCAAATTGGATAGTTTGGAAATACTCAAGCAAAGACTAATGACAGAAGGAAAGAAATATTTCTCAGAGCCAATGGAGAAAAATAAACTTGATGGCATACTTTCGATCAACAACTGGAGCGCAGGTTATGCTGCCGTTGCTCATTATCCTTGCCTAACTGTACCTATGGGGTATGATGAAGGGCAGCCCAAAGGCTTAACATTCGTTGCCAAACCTTTTGAGGAGGCGAAATTATTAAAGTGGGGCAATATTTATGAAGAGGCCTCCCATAAACGTAAAGTGCCAGAAAATTATCAGTAAGCTTACTTTTTATTGATAATGATTACACCATCTTTTGCTCTGCTACCGTAAAATGCGGTAGCTTTTACGCCCTTTAATACGGTAATTGATTTAATTTCATTCGGCTGAATTTCTTTAAGCTTTTCTTCTGAAACTGATAGACCATCGATTATATAAATAGGTCCATTTGCTGGAATACTAGCGTAACATCGTAAACCTTTAAAATCTTCGTCATTAAGGCTGACATTATAGGTTTTTTCAATTTCTTCGGCTTGTTCTATTTCTTGTGCTACATCTGCTAAGTCATCGTTACATGATGTTAAAGAAAGAAAAGTAAGTAGAGCGATAGTAGATAGGAGACGCATATGTATAAACCTTGTTAAGATTAATTAATCTTATAGTTAATTTATACAAAAGCTTTTATATAAACAATTACGGACATAAATGAGTTTATAAGTTATATTTCAAACACTAAAACTATGGATTTGACTAAAAAAGCAAAAGA
Organism: Marivirga atlantica; assembly: GCF_016734805.1. Taxonomy (GTDB): domain Bacteria; phylum Bacteroidota; class Bacteroidia; order Cytophagales; family Cyclobacteriaceae; genus Marivirga; species Marivirga atlantica. Next base: position 306,726 of record NZ_JAERQG010000003.1, on the reverse strand, counting down.
CGAATTAGAACATAGAGTAACTCAGCTTGAAGATTTTATTGCAAGTAAAGGAATTGGATCTTCATATCTCAATAGAGCCAAGAAAGTTCAAAGAAATGTTAATGTGGCTCTGGTAGTAGGTGGTGTGATAACGTTGACAGGTTTAGCAATATGGGCATTTAGCTCTCACGAAGATGATGAAGATTAAATAAATTAATGAAAATATATAAATAAGAAAGGCTGCTCATTGAGCAGCCTTTCTTATTCATGCGATTTGTTAACAATTAACAATACTCTTCAAAAACCTGAATCAGGTGGTTACCAATCATTTCTGCATTTCTACCTTCAATATGGTGTCTTTCTACAAAGTGTACCAACTCACCGTCTTTAAATAAAGCAATAGAAGGTGATGATGGTGGATAAGGAGCTGTCATCTCTCTCATTTTAGCTACTGCTTCCTGGTCAACACCAGCAAATACAGTTGTTAAATGATCAGGCTTTTTCTCACTTGATTGAACAGCCCATTTAACGCCTGGTCTTGCAGCACCTGCTGCACAACCACATACAGAGTTAATTACCACTAAAGATGTTCCTTTGTGGTCTTTCAAATGCTCTATTACGGCATCAGCAGTTTTTAACTCTTCAAAACCAACTTCTGTTAAATCTGCACGCATTGGTGCTACTAATTCTTCTGGATACATATTTATCTAATTATCAATTATCAGTTAATCTATCTTATATTCTATTCTCTAAAGCTAAATTCCTCAATACTAAGTACTCTATACTCAATACCGGCAAATCTATTACATAAAGCCAAGCTCTAACTTAGCAGCCTCACTCATCATTTCCTGAGTGTAAGGAGGGTCAAATGTTAATTCAACTCTAACATCATTAACCCCTTGTATCGCTTTCACTTTAGCTTCCACCTCACCCGGAATTTCTTCGGCTGAAGGACAAGACGGAGAAGTAAGTGTCATTAAAACGTACACATTATTTAATGGATACACGTTAATCTCATATATAAGACCTAACTCGTAAATATCCACCGGTATTTCCGGATCGTAAACTGTTTTAATGGCATCTAAAACTTTATCGCGCAAGTTAGGGATGCTCCCTTTAGTTTCTTGTTGTGTATCTGACATAGCCTTGTTTTACGCTTCGTTTTCAATTTTTGTTTTATAAGCAATGGCAAACATTTTTATTTGTTTGATCATTGCTAAAAATCCATTGGAACGCTGAGTTCCTATGAATCTATTCATTCCTATTTTATGGATGAAATATAAGTCCGCATCCATTATATCTTCAATCTTTTGCCCACCTAATATGCTTACCAAAAGGCTTACCAAGCCTTTGGTTATAGCTGTATTACTATCGGCTTGAAAGTAAAGTTTGCCTTCTTGTTCATCAGCAACTAGCCATACTTTTGATTGGCAGCCTTTTACAATGTTATCTTCTGTTTTTAAGGTTTCAGGCATTTCAGGTAATTTCTCACCTAGTTCCATTAAATAGCCAATCATCATTTCCATATCTCCATCAAGCATGGAGAATTTTTCTATGATGTCATCCTGAATTTGATTTATACTTTGATCGCTCATTACTTTATTTTTTATTAGCCGAATTTGCTCACTATATCTTTCAAGCCTTCAGCTAATTGAGTGATTTCTTCTTTTGTGTTGTAAACAGAGAAGGACGCCCTGATTGTTCCTTCAATACCAAAATGATCCATCAAAGGTTGCGTACAATGATGGCCAGTTCTTACAGCAATACCTTTGGCATCAAGCATCATTCCTACATCATACGGATGAACGGTTTCGAGTGTGAAAGAAACAACACTTACTTTTTCTTCTGCCGTTCCATAAAACTTAATGCCCGGAACTTCAGCCATAACCTGATGAGCATGCTTAGTTAATTCCTGCTCATAGACCATAATGTTATCTTTTCCTAAAGCACTGATGTAGTCAGCTGCCTCCTTCAAAGCTACAATATCCGCTATGTTAGGTGTGCCGGCTTCAAATTTATAAGGGATGTCATTATAGGTTGTTTCCTCAAAACTTACATTTTTGATCATTTCCCCACCTCCCTGATAAGGAGTCATTGCTTCCAGTAAGGCTCTTTTACCGTATAAAATACCTGTCCCTGTAGGACCATACATTTTGTGGCCTGAAGTCGCAAAGAAGTCGCAGTCTAAATCCTGAACATCTACATTACAGTGAGAAGCTGCCTGAGCACCATCTACCATCATTACTGCATCCGCTTTATGGGCCAAAGCAGCAATTTCTTTAACAGGATTAATTGTTCCTAAAGAGTTGGAAGCATATACAACAGATACCAACTTAGTTTTGTCAGTAATAAGATCTTCAACATCTGCCAATGAAATACTTCCATCTTCTTTGACTGGAATTACTTTTAACTGAGCCCCGGTTGCTTCACACAATAATTGCCAAGGCACTATATTGGAATGGTGCTCCATCCCTGATATTAGAATTTCATCACCTGATTTGAAAAACTTTCTACCATAAGCATGTGCTACCAAATTAATACTATCAGTAGTGCCTTTAGTGAAAATAATTTCCTCAACTTCATTAGCATTAACAAATTGCTGGAAGGTTTTACGGGTTTCTTCAAAAGCAGTAGTGGCCTTTTCGGCAAGCGTATGAAGACCTCTATGTATGTTGGCATTATAGCCTTCATAATAAGTTTTTATGGCCTCAATAACTGCCTTAGGCTTTTGCGTGGTAGCAGCGTTATCAAAATAAACCAGCTGTTTGCCGTTAACCTTTTGATCAAGAACAGGGAAGTCTGCTCTTATTTTATTGATATCGAAAGTGGTTTCGGTTACCTGCATTGCTAGATTTTTAGAAATGAGAATGTGAACGATAAGTACAGGGCTTTGAGTTGAAGCCCTGCCTTAATTATATACGTTCTTCAATATTTTTTTCAATAAGCTCACGGAGTGCATCTACCTTCACAGTAGTAATTACATCTGCGGCAAAGGCCTTAAGTAGCATTGACTTCGCAGTTTTTTCATCTATGCCTCTGGCTTTCAAATAGAATAGCTGATCAGCATCTAGCTGCCCTACAGTACAGCCGTGAGAACATTTAACGTCATCAGCCCAAATTTCTAATTGTGGCTTGGTATCCACTTCAGCAGTATCTGCTAATAAGATGTTTCCGTTCGATTGGAAAGCATTAGTTTTCTGCGCAGCCTGCCTAACAAAGATTTTACCATTGAAAACACCTTTAGATTTACCATCTAATACTCCTTTGTAAAGCTCATTACTTTCACAATCTGGAGCAATATGATCTACTACTGAATGGTTATCAACATGTGATTTACCATCAAGTAAATACATGCCATACATATTAGTTTCAGAATGAGGTTTATGAATCGCAATGTTTAGGTTATTCCTTAGCATCATGCCTCTCAAGCTAAAACTGCCGGCATTAAATACTGATTTACCTCTTTGTTCAACCATTGTAGCACCAACATGAATGGCCTTATCCGATTCATTCTGGTATTTGTAATAATTGAAAATGGCATCTTGCTCAAGTGTAATCTCAGTTACAGCATTGGTGAAGCTTGCATGCTCACCTAGTGTAATAAAGTTTTCTATAACAGTGGCTTGACTATTTTCGCCAGCAATGATCATGTTTCTTGGTTGAGAAATCATGTCATTCTTCTGAGATGTGCTAAAGAAATAACATGCAAGAGGTTGCTCGATAATTGCACTCTTTTCTACTTTAATAAAGGCTCCACCATTGGTGAAGGCAGTATTCAGTGAAAAGAAGTTATCTGCACCAGCCATATCAGCTTTATTGAAGTATGAGGCAAAATCCGACTCATACTTGGTTTGTGCATCATTTATGTTCTCAATGATAAGACCACCAGGTAAATCTTTGAGGTCGGATAATGATGTGTTCAATTCACCATTAACAAACACCAAATTTATAGCTTTCAGCTTACTGATAAAATGCTTTTGTACATCCTCTTTTGTCAATTCAATGTCAGATGTCTCAACAGAAGAAATGTGAGAAGCAAAAGCCTTCGCTATATTGGTGTATTTATATTCTTCATCCTTCGGAGCGGGAAAACCTGATTGTTTATATGTATCAAATGCTTCCTTTCTCGTTTTGTGCAGAGGAAGTGATTTCTCACCATTCAATTGTTGCTCGAATGACTCAAACTGCTCAATAAAGAATTGATCTATTTGTTCTTTCGTTAGTTTACTCATAAAATTATAGCAAATGTTTATGAAGCAACGCCTGCCTCTTCTTTAATCCAATCGTAACCTTTAGCTTCTAATTCTTTAGCTAATTCTTTACCACCAGTTTTTACTATCTTACCTTCAAATAGTACGTGAACGTAATCAGGTACAATGTAATCTAATAATCTTTGGTAGTGGGTTACTACTATGGTAGCATTATCAGGAGTTTTAAGTTTGTTAACTCCGTTAGAAACGATTCTCAAAGCGTCAATGTCAAGTCCTGAATCTGTTTCATCAAGAATAGATAATTCAGGCTCAAGCATAGCCATTTGGAAAATCTCATTTCTTTTCTTTTCACCACCTGAAAAACCTTCGTTAAGAGATCTGCTTAAAAGTGATTGATCAATTTCAACCAATTTCATTTTTTCTTTCATTAATGTTAAGAAAGAAACCGCATCTAAAGGCTCCAGACCTCTATGCTCTCTAATTTTGTTAAGAGCAGTTTTCATGAAGTTGGTTGTGGTTACACCAGGTATTTCAATAGGATATTGAAATGCCAGAAAAACACCTTCTTTAGCTCTTTCATCAGCACCTAAATCTAAAAGGTCTTTTCCTTTGAAAGTGATTTCACCTTTATCTACTTCATAATCTTCTCTACCAGCCAATACGGAAGCTAATGTACTTTTACCTGAACCATTTGGTCCCATAATAGCATGAACTTCACCTGGCTTAACCTCAAGGTTAATACCTTTTAATATCTCTTTGCCTTCAATTGAAGCGTGTAAATTCTTTATTGATAACATTACTTATCTTCTGAAATTTAATATTATTTACTTATTGATTATCCTACAGATCCTTCCAAAGTTAATGCGAGAAGCTTTTGAGCTTCTACTGCAAACTCCATAGGAAGCTTGTTTAAAACTTCTTTACAATAGCCGTTTACAATTAATGCCACAGCACTTTCTTCATCAATACCTCTCTGCGTACAGTAGAAAATCTGATCTTCGCCAATTTTTGATGTTGTAGCCTCATGTTCCACCTGAGATGATTTGTTTTTCACCTCAATGTAAGGGAAGGTATGAGCACCACATTGGTCTCCCATTAATAGCGAATCACACTGTGAGAAGTTTCTTGAATTCTCAGCTCTTGGATGAATTTCTACCAAACCTCTGTACGAGTTCTGACTTTTTCCCCCAGATACACCCTTAGATACGATTCTACTCTTGGTGTTTTTACCTAAGTGGATCATTTTGGTACCCGTATCAGCTTGCTGATAATTGTTAGTTACAGCCACAGAATAAAACTCACCTTGTGAATGGTCACCTTTTAAGATACAGCTAGGATATTTCCAGGTAACTGCAGAACCGGTTTCCACCTGTGTCCATGATATTTTCGCATAATCACCCGCACAAATACCTCTTTTAGTTACAAAGTTGTAAATACCACCTTTTCCATTTTTATCACCAGGGAACCAGTTCTGTACGGTTGAATATTTCACTTCTGCGCTTTTAGCTGCATATATTTCAACTACAGCAGCGTGAAGCTGATTTTCATCTCTCTGCGGAGCTGTACAACCTTCAAGGTAGCTAACATAAGAATCTTCCTCAGCTACTATAAGCGTTCTCTCGAATTGGCCAGTGTTAGCTGCATTAATTCTAAAATAAGTTGAAAGCTCAACCGGACATCTTACTCCTTTTGGAATATAACAGAATGATCCATCAGAGAATACTGCGGAATTTAAAGCTGCATAGAAGTTATCATTACTTGGCACTACTGAGCCAATATATTTCTTAACTAATTCCGGATGTTCTTTAACAGCTTCGCTGAAAGAGCAGAATATAATTCCTTGCTCAGCTAATTGCTTTTTGAATGTTGTACCCACTGAAACAGAATCCATTACAGCATCAACAGCTACCCCTGTTAATCTTTTTTGCTCGGTCAAGGAAATACCTAAACGCTCAAATGTTTTGAGTAATTCAGGATCAACATCATCCAAGCTCTCAATTTTCTTTTTCTGCTTTGGGGCAGAATAATATATGATGTCTTCAAACTTAGGCTTAGGATAATGAATATTAGCCCATTCCGGCTCTACCATTTTCCTCCAATTTCTGTAAGCCTTTAATCGCCATTCAAGAAGCCATTCTGGCTCTTCTTTTTTAGCGGAAATAAATCGTACAATATCTTCATTTAAACCTGGAGGAGCTGAATCTGCTTCGATATCCACATTCCATCCATGTTCATATTCTTTTGAGGCAAATTCTTCTAAAATTTGATCGTCTTTGCTCATATATGAATTATTTAGACTAATTTTAATTTAACTACAAAGCTAACATAAAAAGATGCCTTATGTTAACCTTTAAGCATTTTTTTTAACAATTGAACTATCGATGAAATCTATTAACTCAATTACTTTTATCAATAGTTTTAGTGCTTTAAACTGATGGTTTCTTTAATGGTTTTAAAAAATCAATTTTTATTAAAGCCTTAATTGTTATGCATGCATAACACTAATCCATTGATTAACAGAGAAGTAATGAAAAAGGTGAAATTTGCAAACGTTTCCATATGTATATGAGTTTATGTTAGAATAATATTTTTTAGTAATTTCCAGACCCAAAAGATTAGTATTGATAACTACAGAAACATTATGAGTGATTTTCCATGGATTAAGCATTATCCGAAAGGAGTGCCTAGAGAGATAAACCCAGATCAATATTCAAGCCTTCCTGAGCTTTTTGAAGAAATATTCAAAAAGTATGCGGATGCAGAGGCATACGAAAATATGGGTAAGGTTTTAACCTACAGTGAAGTTGATGAATTATCTGATAATTTCGCGAGTTATTTGACAAACGTTTCCGGATTAAAGAAAGGAGACAGGATAGCTATACAAATGCCAAACTGTCTGCAGTATCCTATTTCAATGATTGGAGCCTTAAAAGCCGGTTTAGTTGTAGTGGGGACTAATCCTTTGTATACCGCAAGAGAGATGGCTCATCAGTTTAAGGACTCAGGTGCTAAAGCAGTTGTTATTGTAGCCAACTTTGCTGATAATTTAGAAAAGATATTACCAGAAACTGACATTCAAACAGTGATTCATACTGAACTGGGAGATATGATCGGTGGATTGAAAGGCTTTATAGTGAACTTCGTTGTGAAGTACATCAAAAAGATGGTTCCTTCATATAATATACCTAAGGCTGTGAAGTTTAAGACAGCCTTAAAGGAAGGAAGTAAGCATTCTTTTGAAAGACCCGAGATTTCCTCTTCTGATTTAGCTTTTCTACAGTACACGGGAGGAACAACAGGAGTAAGTAAAGGAGCAAAACTATCGCATAGAAACTTAGTAGCACACACTATGCAAACGCAGGAATGGTTTAAACCATTATTTACAGATGGAGAGCAGGAAGTAATGATAACAGCCTTGCCGCTCTATCATATTTTTGCCTTGGCGGTAAATGGTTTGTTAATGTTTAGCATTGGTGCAAAAAGTATTTTAATAACTAATCCTAGGGACATGCCGGGTTTTATAAAGGAGTTGAAGAAACATCCTTTTACTTTGATGACAGGAGTAAATACCTTATTTAATGGATTACTGAATCAACCTAATATAAATGAAGTTGACTTTACCCATTTGAAAGGCTCCATAGGTGGTGGTATGGCCGTACAGCGTGCTGTTGCTGAAAAATGGAAAAAGATAACAGGTGGTCCTTTAGTGGAAGGTTATGGTCTGAGTGAAACCTCCCCAGTACTAAGTGTAAATCCTTTAGATGGTACTGAGCGAATTGGTACAATTGGTATTCCAACGCCTAGCACAGAAATGAAAGTAATGAATGAGCAAGGTGAAGAGGTTCCTTTGGGAGAGCCTGGAGAAATTTGTGGTAAGGGTCCACAAGTAATGTCAGGCTATTGGAATAAAGACGAATTAAATGAAACCACTTTCTTTAATGGTGAATGGTTTAGAACAGGTGATGTGGGAGTGATGGATAAAGATGGCTTCTTCAAAATTGTTGATCGTAAGAAAGATATGATTAACGTTTCTGGCTTTAATGTATATCCTAATGAGATTGAAGATGTAATTGCCGGAATGGATAAAGTATTGGAAGTTGCGGTAATTGGTGTTCCAGATGAGCATTCTACTGAAAAGGTAAAAGCTTTTATTGTTAAAAAAGATGATAGTTTAACTGAAGAAGAAGTTATTGCCTACTGCAAAGAAAATTTGACCGCTTATAAATGTCCTAAGTTGGTTTCATTTGAAACCGAGTTGCCTAAATCAAATGTGGGAAAAATAATAAGAAGGCATTTAAGAGATAAAGAAGAGGTTGCTTAAGCAACCTCTTCTTTTTTATTAAAATAGAGCTTCTGTGTAGTAATTGAACATTTCCAATAAATACTTTTACTACTCATAATTTCTTAACAGACCGATTGCTTATTCTTAATAATTAGCCTCTCTGCACATCGTACCTTTGCAAAAAAAAGCATTGTATGCGATACAAAGATTTAGCAATCAGGAAGAAATTCATCATTTCATTTTCACTTTTACTATTTCTAGGGCTTTTCGGAGGGCTTATAGTTTTCAATTCGTACCGCGACATAAGTAATTTTCAAACCCTTAGAATAGAAATGGCTGAAATAATGCTAGACCTGGATAAGGCTCAGAAAAGACAAAAGGAGTTTATGCTTTTTGGATGGAAGGAACCTGCATTTCTAGAAGATGGTAAAAGTAATATCACAACAGAAATTAACTCAAATCTCAATATTATTAGAGCGGCACTAAATCAAACGTCTCAATTGGATGTGGTTGAAAGTGTTGATTTATCTTTTGACGTGGAAAAACTCTCCAGTTTGGTTAATAGCTATCAACAAAATTTCAATGATTTAACTGCTTTATTTCACAAAAGAGGTTTCAAAGATCATGGTTTGGAAGGAGAGATGCGCACATATGCTCATCAACTGCAGGAACGTATTTCTCCTGAAGAACAGGTTTTTGCGCTTACCTTAAGAAAGCATGAGAAGGATTTTGCACTTCGACACGATACAAAATATGTTGATAGACTTCATAACACAGTGTCTGAATTTGTTGCGTTTATCAAGAATGCTGACATTCAAGAATTTCCTCATATGACTTCTAATTATAAGGAAAAGGCAATTGATGAAATTAATGCTTATAAAAACCATTTTGATAGAATAGTTTTAGCCGAAATGGAGATAGGCCTTACTCAAGAGAACGGTATGCTTTTAGAGTTGGAGGAAATATTGAAACAGACTACTCCAAAGATCAATTTTATTTATGCTAAAATTAACGATAAAAATAATGCTCTGAAGAAGCAAGCGCAGATAACGATTGGCTTAACTATCTTATTCTTAATAATGGGTAGCTTATTTCTAATTTATTTACTCAGAAAGACAGTTTCTAAACCTATAATTAAATTAGATAATATCGTTAAAAAGGTTCTTTCGGGTGATCGAGAGGCTGACAAGTATTTGGATGTGGATAGCAAAGATGAAATTGGAAGCTTGAGTAGAAACTTCCAGCAGATGCTTGAGAATCTGAGATCAAACCTTAGGTTGATCAATGAGAAGAATGAAACACTTGAGGCAAAAGCTAAATTAGATGAACGCAGAAATTGGAGCACAGAAGGATTAGCAAAGTTTGCTCAATTAATGAAAAATGACGAGTCGGATCAGGCAACATTCGCTTATACTATAATAAGTGAACTTGTAAAGTATATAGGAGCAAGTCAGGGAGCTCTGTTCGTGGTTGAAAGTGAAAATGATTTCGATTCTAAACAAGATTATCTAAGCCTTAAAGGGTGTTATGCTTTTGAACGCAAAAAGTATCTGAATAAAAAAATAGCTAGAGGCGAGGGACTCATCGGTCAAAGTTGGCTGGAGGGTGATCATATTTATTTAACTGATGTGCCTGATAATTACTTGAATATTAGAAGCGGTTTGGGAGATGCATCACCTCGATCCATATTAATAGTACCTGTAAAACATAAAGAGACTATTACTGGCGTAATTGAATTAGCAAGTTTTAAAGAATTCTCAGAGGCCAGTATTGAATTTATCAAGGAGTTTGCTTCCAGATTAGGTGCTAACCTAAGTGCCATAAAAATGCAAGAAAAAACAACCTTATTATTGCAAGACTCGCAGGAGATGACTGAGGAATTGAAAGCTCAGGAGGAAGAGATGAGGCAGAATATGGAAGAACTTCAGGCTACGCAAGAAGAAATGACCCGCAATCAACAAAATATTGAAGCTCAGTTAGAAGGAGTGAAACTTGAAAAGAAGCTTTTCAATAGATTAATTGCTAAAGTATACGATGGCGTTCTGGTAATTGATGAGCATTATAAGATTGTGGCAATCAGTCAATACTTGCAAGATGAGCTTTACTTTAATAAGGAGGATCTAATAGGTAACACACCAGAACAGGTATTTAAATGTTCTTTAGATAAGCGAATTGCAGAACTTGATTCAGATCCCCAATTTATATTAACAGGGATTTCTGAGAGGAAGGAATGTGCAATCATGGATAAATATGGAGCTATAGATCAGGCCAAGTTTGTTATGACTAAAATCAAGGCAAATGGCTGTTTCTATAGCTTCATATTATTTAACAAAGTGAGTCAGGAATATGATAAAAAGGCACTCAGACGACTTTTTGCTCCTGAAGAGTTTAATTAATTGTTTTGTAATTTAATAGAGGCTGAATTTATGCAATAGCGCAAGCCGCTTGGCTTTGGGCCGTCAGGGAACACATGGCCTAAGTGCGCATCGCAAACGTTACAGCTCACCTCAACTCTTACCATGCCATGTGAGGTATCTTTGGTATGTTTTATTACATCGTCTTCAAATGGTTCAGTAAAGCTTGGCCAGCCAGAGTTTGAGTCAAACTTTAAGTTCGAATCAAATAGGGTAGTGCCACAGCATATACATCCATATTTTCCCGGCTCATGAGCTTCACAGTATTCACCGGTAAATGCTCTTTCTGTTCCGTGTTTCCTAGTTATAAAGAATTGATCAGGAGTCAATTCGGATTTCCATTCACTTTCCGTTTTTTCAACTCTTCTCGGAGGCTTAGGATTTCCATTGTTAGCTCTTTTTATAACTTCATTCCAATCTATCATTTCTATTAAGTTTCAATTATTAACTTACAATTAGTTTAAAAGTTACGGGCTTATATTATTTTTGCGAGATAAAAAGATGCTATGTATAGTCGAATTTTTTTACTGATAGTGGTGGGCTCATTTTTACTAGGCTGTAACCCGAAAATTGATAAGTCAAGTGAAGTAAAGTTTATAGATAAATATGTTATTGGAGATAGCTCTATTGTAGATAACACCATTCTAGGAGGTTTATCCTCCATTGATTACGATGGTAATGCCTTTTGGTATTTTATTTCTGATGATAGATCGGAATATAATGATGCTCGTTATTATCGTGCTCGAATTGACTACACTGACAAAGGAATTGATACCGTTATAATCGGAAAGACGGTATTTCTAAAAAATGATAGTGGATTTAATTATAGAGAGCACTCCTTAGATCCCGAAGCCATTCGCTTTCATCAGAATCGTAAAACTCTTATTTATACGAGCGAGGGTGGTAGGCAAGAAAACAACAAAGCGCCTTTCATTAGAGAAATGGATACTTTAGGTAACCTTATAAAATCATATAAAGTGCCTACTGTATTTAATTATTATGAAACGAAAGGTCTAAGAAAGAATGGGGGATTTGAGAGTTTAACTTTTGAAAATGATACTATCATTTGGTTTGCCAACGAACTTCCATTGAAAGAGGATGGCGATGTTCCGAAATATGCTGAAAGTAAAAGACCAATTAGACTTACGAGGTTTGATATTAAAAATGAAGAGGTGCTAGCAGAATACGCCTATCCAATTGAACCAGTTCAGGCTATTACTAAACCAGCTAATGAATTTAATATTAATTCAGTTACGGAGTTGATTAGTTTGAGCGAGACTGAATTACTTGTTCTAGAAAGGTCCTATATAACGGGAGTAGGAAACTTTGTAAATGTATTTAAAGTGAATGTTTCTAATGCTACCAATGTAATGGATGAACCAGCTTTAACACAAGCCACTTTTACTGCTGTGGATAAGGAGTTGTTTATTGACCTCAATCAGTATGGAGAAAGAGTTGACAATATAGAGGGGATGGCTTTTGGAAGAGATTTTGATAGTGAAACCAAGAGCCTCTTATTTGTTTCTGATAATAACTTCAGCAGTCAACAAGAAACACAAATTTGGTTATTCGGTATACCAGCTGATAGACTCTAATCATTATTGTTAAATTATTTCTTGTGAACCGGACATAAAAAAAGCTCTAACAGCGAACTGTCAGAGCTTTTCTAATTTAATTGTTTATGGACTTAGTCAGCCTCAACAACTAGGTTTATTTCTTTTTTAACCTCTTTATGTAGATCAAGAACAGCAGTATATTCACCTACTTGCTTGATATCACCATTAATAGCAATTTTCTTTCTATCTACATCAAAACCTTTTTCTTTTAAGCCATCAGCAATTTGAACAGTAGTTACTGCACCAAATATTTTACCGCTTTCACCAGCTTTGGTTTTAATGTTTAAAGTTAAATCACCAATTTTATTAGCTAGCTCTTCAGCATCTTTTTGTAATTTTTCAGCTTTGTGAGCAGCCTGACGAATATTTTCGTCAATCATCTTACGGTTTGAGTCGTTTGCAATAATTGCGAAACCTTGAGGTATTAGGTAATTTCTACCATAACCAGGCTTAACATTTACTGTATCATTTTTATAGCCCAAACCATTAATATCTGCAGTTAATATTACTTCCATTTTAATTAAATTTTTGGGTTATTATTTCAATGAATCAGTAACGTAAGGTAATAAAGCCAGGTGTCTAGCTCTTTTTACAGCCTGAGCCACTTTCTTTTGATATTTAGCGCTAGTACCAGTGATTCTGCTTGGTAAAAGTTTACCTTGCTCGTTCACAAACTTCAATAAGAAGTTCGGATCTTTATAATCTATATACTTAATGCCAAATCTTTTGAATCGGCAGTATTTTTTCTGGTTATCTTGCTTTTTCGCGTTGATAGGTTCGTTATGAAGTGTCATTTCGCTACCTCCTCTTTATTTTCTTTGGATTTATTAAATGCGCCATTTCTGCGTCTTTCAGCGTATTCTATAGCATGCTTGTCTAAAGCAACTGTTAAGAATCTCATCACTTTCTCGTCTCTTCTGTACTCTAATTCTAGCACTGCAACAGTTTCAGGAGTTGCTTTGAATTCGATAAGATTGTAAAAGCCGGTGCTTTTATGCTGAATAGGGTAAGCTAGTTTTTTTAAGCCCCACTGCTCAACATTAATAATTTCGGCTTTCTTATCTTCCAAAACCTTTCTGAACTTGTCGACAGCATCCTTCATCTGAGCATCAGATAAAACGGGAGTTAAAATGAATACCGTCTCGTAATTTTTCAATTCCATTATATTAATTTTTAATTTTGGACTGCAAAAATAGGGTATTGTATTTATTTAAACAATAGTTATTGTACTTTTGTAGCTTATATTTTAAGTGCGTTGCAACCATTCCATTCATTATATTGTCTTGAATGTGGAATAAATATTTTATGAGGAAGCTTTTTAGTATTTTATTGGTACTTATTTTGATGTCTTGCCTTGAAGAAGATTTTGCTAACGAAGATCTCTGTACTGAGGTTTTTTGCGGTGAAATTTTAGATGATAAGGTTAATTTAGCTGTTTATAATAATACTTCTTTGGATTTCGATGAATTTACGTGGAGCATTGGTGGCCAGGTGGATACAGTTTATGTATTAGCGAATAATCAATTTTCATGTTGGATAAATCTCGATTCTATGCATGCCAAATATGTTTATGCAGAAGGTGTTTCTGAGGAGATAGCTTATACTTCTGATACTGTTTATTTAAATAATGAACTAGCTTCTAAAACAGTTTTTGCAGGCAGTTATAAACTAGATATTATCAGAAACCAGAGTAACCAAAAGCTAACCTTTTCTTTATTCGAAGGCTACGAGGGTGATTGTATTTATTTCTAATCTTTTATCTAAGCACCAAGTGACCAGCACTAATTTCATGAATTAGGTTGAAAGTGTAGTGTTTTTCGACTCTATTCTGTCCATATACATGTTGAATGATGCACAATAAACGCATGAATAATGATCCGCAAGATAGATTTGAAAACACGTATTTGAGCAATACTTTTTACTTAACAGTAAAATCTGCCTTACCTATTAAATAGTCATCTGCGTATAATTCTACCTTATAAATACCTTCTTCATATTCCTGACCTCTATCATAAACAAAGGAAAGTTGTTGTTTGGTGTTGTCGAAAAGTATTTCCTGTTTCGCAGTGTAAAACATTTCCTTTCCATCTACCATGAAAGAGCCTGATCCTGTAGCTACATCGAATAGGGCATTTCCTTTAGGGTTGATTACTCGAAGAATAATGTTTTTACCTTCAGGCTGTGCTACATTATTTTCTTCCAGATTGAATTCTATTTTTAGTTTATCTATTTGTCTTGATCTAAATTCATCCTCTCGCTCTCTTCCTCTGTCGTTAACACCATAAACCTTAATATTTTCTGCTTTTAAGCGTGAGGCCAAGGCAACCTTACTAGCAAGTTCTTTTCTTCTTGATTTTAATTCGGAGATGCTATCGTTAAGTACATTTTTCTCCTTTTTAAGGTTGGTGTTTTCACCCATCAACTCCTTGTTTACGGCCTCTAACTTCTTAATTTTTTCATCTTGTAAGGTTAGCAATTCTTCATAGCCGCTTACCTTATCCTTGTATCTTTTTATTTCGTTTGCTGCCCACTTATTGGATTTTTGTAAGGCTTCTTTCTCACTTTCAAGGTTTTTTCTAATCAACTGAAGTTCAGTAACATCTCCGCCTAATGCTTCTATTTCGGAAATTTTATTGTCAAGTTGACTGCTTATACTATCTAATTCCGTGTAAGTCTCCTCTAAATCGGCCTGAAGCTTTTTGTTTTCGCTTTCAGCATCCATATAAAATTTAAAACCAACTGCCGCACTTATCACTACTAAAAATAGAATGACATAAATAGTTCTACTCTGGTTCTTGCTTTTTCTTTCGGACTCGTTGGCTGACTTACCTGTTAAATCTTGACTCATAAATGATTGATTAGTATTGTTTCTTGCTTTTTTTGAGTAAAATTAACGGCAAATTTAATCATTTATTGATATCATACTAATGCAGCTAAACGAATCTTATTGGACCAAAAGATATTTAAACGGTGAAACTGGTTGGGATATAGGCTATGCTGCACCCGCCATTATTAGATACTTTGAAGGTATTGATGATAAGGATGTACATATTCTCATTCCTGGTGGAGGTAATTCTTATGAGGCTCAGGTGCTTTTTGAGAAAGGATTTAAAAATGTAGAAGTTCTTGATTTGTCTAAAAAACCATTGGAGAATCTTAAAGCAAGATGCCCAGAGTTTCCTGATGAAAATCTTTTACATAGTGATTTCTTTGAACATGAAGGTAGTTATGATTACATTGTTGAGCAGACCTTCTTTTGTGCACTTCCGATTAAGTTAAGACCTATTTATGTACGTAAAATGAGCCAATTGATAAAAGAAGGAGGGAAGCTCGTTGGTTTATTGTTTAATATACCTCTCAACCAAGATCAACCTCCATTTGGAGGTCATAAAAGCGATTATGAACCTCTTTTCCAAACATGTTTTGATATACAGCATATGAAGATAAGTTCAAACTCAATTCCCCAAAGGTTAGGTAATGAACTGTTTATTGAAATGTCTCCTTTAAAAGTTTAGTATATAGTGTTGTTTGCTGAAATCTGGATTAAAAAAAACTAGGCCTGCATCAAATATATCCATGCTGGCTGTTACCTGAGGATGTCTTTTGATGTTTTCCCAAGCTTCTTTCATCTCACGTGACCAATGAATATCATCAAAAACGAGTATGCTATTTGCATGACAATAGTTAAGCATGAGCTCAAAATATTTTAGGGTGGCTTCGTATGTGTGATTAGCATCAATATAGGCCAAATCAAGGGGTTCATTGCTTTCTTCAAGGTGTAAAGCAAGTGTATCATCTATATTTCCTTGAATGATTTTTATGTTTCTATAAAATCTCAGATGATCATTGGCTATTGTACAAAGAGAAGGATCACCTTCAAAGCTTGTAATATTTGATAAAGTATTATGCGCTATATAGGCAGTGTTTATCCCCAAAGAGGTGCCTAATTCTATCACATTTTTATAACTAAAATGATTAATAACTCTATTGAGGAAAATAGAAAATTTCTTTTGTGAGATACTTGATGCTGCTATTTCACTGATCCTTCTTCTATCTATCTTTAGCACTTTCGATCCAGCACCATAATCAAGCATTTCTATATCTTCGGTACTCTTTAAATAGACTTTTCTTTGCTTTTCTATCTCATCGAAGGCAGAATTATTTCTTCTGTGCTTAGGCTTGATTAGTTCAGTATAGAACTTATAAAAGTAAGGAGAATGTAAAGAGTGCTCGTCAGTTTGTAGGTGGAAATACTTGAGCCACTCCTTTATGATAAAGAAATTCAATTTAATTTAAATTCTGCTATCAGATTAAATTCTGGTATTTTAACATCAAAAAGCTGACCATCAACAATTCTTTCCATGGTGTAATATCCATGCATTTTACCCAAAGCTGATTTAAGGTTACAGCCTGATACATAAATATGTTTTTGCCCTGGTTCCAGTATAGGCTGGTTGCCCACAACACCTTCACCATCTACTTCTTTCATTTCATAACCAGCATCATGTATGAACCAATGACGGCTAAGTAGCTGAACTGTATGCTGACCATTATTTTCAATGGTTATTTTGTACGTAAAAACATAATGGTTTTGTGCAGGACTAGAGTATTCCTGCAAATAGCTAGTTTCAACACTAACTACTATACCTTCTGTAATCAATTTAACCATATTGTAAATATACTTTAAAACTTGTCAATATGCATATTGTAACGCAACTTTGGTCTGTTTGTGTTTTGTAAACCAATATTAATTAGTGTAAGATAATGGATGCTTCAGAAGTAAAAATTCATGAGAGTTGGAAGGCTTACTTAAAAAATGAGTTCGAAAAACCATATTTTGATGAGCTTGTAAAATTTGTGAAGTCAGAATATGCTAAGAATATAGTATATCCACCCGGGAATGAAATTTTCAATGCTTTTGATAAATGTTATTTCGATGATGTGCGGGTTGTTATCATAGGGCAGGATCCTTATCATGGTGAAGGTCAGGCAAATGGTTTATGCTTTTCAGTAAAACCGGGTGTTCCCATGCCACCGTCACTTTTGAATATTTTTAAAGAACGAAAAGCTGATGTAGGAAAGCCTATGCCTCCAAATGGAGATTTATCTAACTGGGCAGAACAGGGAGTTTTGTTGTTGAATGCTACCTTAACAGTAAGAGCCAAATCACCTGGAAGTCATCAAAACAAAGGTTGGGAGCAATTTACTGATGCAGTGATCCAGACTGTTTCGGAGAAAAAACAAAATGTTGTATTCATTCTTTGGGGAGCTTATGCACAAAAAAAAGGAGCAGTAATTGATAGAAATAAACACCATATTATTGAGTCTGCTCATCCATCTCCTTTCGCGGCTCACAGAGGTTTTTTTGGTAGTAAACCTTTCTCAAAAGCAAATGAGTATTTAGACAAGCTTGGTTTAGAAAGTATTAACTGGTAATTATTCTAAATCTAAACTTACTTTTACGCCTTTTTTCTGTAACCCTTCAATTGTATTTCTGATAGATTCTGCCTCTTCTCTATTTCTGGCTTCAAATGTTATACCTCGCATCCAAAGTAATTTTAAATCATGTAAATCCAGTAATTCTGGTGGAATAGAGTGTATTTCGTTATTGGAGATATCTAAATCACGAAGTTTTTTAAAAGCTAGAATGCAGTCAGGGAATCCTTGTAAGTAGTTATCATTAACGTGAAAGTCAGTTATATTTTCGAGCTTACAAAGGGTGTTGGGAAGATATGAAATTCTGTTATGCTTCAGATAGAGCTCTTTGAGCATAGTAAGTTGTCCAATTTCATCTGGTATATTAAATAAGCGGTTGTTGGCTAAATAAAGTCTTTCTAGTTGCTTTAATTGACCGATTTCTTTAGGTACTATTTCAATTTCATTGTAATATAGATCGAGCTCTTCCAATTGATTTAATTCAAAAAGGAAAGCAGGTAAAAAGGTTAGATTATTTTTATAGAATGAGAGGATTTCTAGTTCTTTAAGATTGGCCATTTCAGAAGATATATTTTCTGATTTTATGTCATTTTCAGCTAATTGAAGTTCTTTTAGTGAGGGAAAATGTTTGATGGTAGCTGGTATTCCATCCAAATCGCAAAAGCTCAAAATTAGGTTTTCTAGGTTATCAATTTGAGAGTTGGTTAAATCCTGAATGCGGATTTTATTCCTACTCATGTTTAACTCTTTTAATTTTTTGAATTTGTTCAACTTTAGAACCGCAGCATCTCTTAAGTCATTCCTGACTAAGTCTAATTCTCGAAGATTCTTCAATTTCCATAAGCCTTTTGGTGCTTTAGCATATGGATTTTCGCGATAAACTAATTTAGTCACCTGATCATTTTTCGTGAACTTAAGAGCCTTTTTTGATTGGTGATTGTAGATATGTATAGTCTGTAAGCTATCTAAGCCAAATAAACTCCAATTGAGCAACCATGGTATTTTCTTTACAGTTGTATTAACAAGTTCTAATCCTTTAAGCTTCTTACATTTTAGTATTTCGCGAATAGGTAGTTTATCTATTGAGGGGCCTTCGAAAGATAGATATTGGATGGTATCTTTTTTATCACTTGCATGCAATTGTGTTAGCGTAGTATAAGAAGGATTAGAATTGTATGTAAGAAATGAATAAGTAGGTATGTTATTTCTTAGCTTGTTAAGTGAGTCTCGGGAATAATTATGTTTCAATAAGCTACTATCAACAACTTGCATTTTTAAACCATCTTTCGTGCTAACAACTTTATACCCATTAAAAAGCATCAAAGTAAGTTCATCATACCTAATTGAATCTTGAGGATTGTAAAATTTGACACCTCGTGACTGAGCTGTTAATTGTGTCGATATGATGATGAATAAAAGAAGATGGCTTAGTTTTTTCATGTTAATAATAATTGGTTGAACTAAATATATAGTTGATTATTTTCTTAACCAATAACCTATTTAAAATATTTAGTTTTTATTTCATTTTCTAAAGCAGAACATTACCTTAAAAAAGGTATTGAATTACTATCAAAATCCAGCAAAAAAGACTATTTTTGAAGCTTTGTTGAAAGAATTATGAGTAAGGATAAAGAGAATAAGAACAAAGAGTATTCAGCCGGTAATATTACCGTACTCGAAGGATTAGAAGCAGTAAGAAAACGACCTGCCATGTATATTGGTGATGTGGGTATAAAAGGCCTTCATCATATGATTTGGGAAGTTGTTGATAACTCTATTGATGAGGCCATGGCAGGTTATTGCGATGAAATCAAAGTAGAGATAAATGAAGATAACTCTATTACTGTAACAGATAATGGTAGGGGTATTCCGGTGGACATGCACGAGAAAGAGGGCAAGTCTGCATTGGAAGTTGTTATGACTGTTCTTCACGCAGGTGGTAAATTCGATAAAGACACTTATAAAGTTTCAGGTGGTTTGCATGGTGTTGGTGTTTCATGTGTGAATGCCTTATCCACAAAACTTGTTGCTACAGTTTATAGCAAAAACGGTAAAATACACCAGCAAGAATATAGTGAGGGTATTCCTCAAACAGGAGTAGAAGTAGTTGGAGAGACTGATATTACAGGTACTCAAATACATTTCGTTCCGGACAAAAGCATTTTTGCTGAATCTGTTTACAAATACGATACTGTTGCTACTCGTTTAAGAGAGTTGGCGTATCTGAATGCCGGCATCAAAATTAAGTTGATTGATCATCGCGAACTTGATGATGAAGGAAAGACAAAGGAAGAAGATTTCTTTTCAGAAGGAGGTTTACTGGAATTTGTTGATTATCTGGATGGATCTAGAGAAAAACTAATACCATCTCCCGTATATATGGAAGGAGAGAAGAATGGCGTACCAGTTCAGGTAGCTATGAATTATAATACTTCCTTTACAGAGAATGTTGTTTCATATGTGAATAACATCAATACTTATGAAGGAGGTTCTCACGTATCAGGGTTTAGAAGGGCATTAACCAGAACACTTAAATCTTATGCTGATAAATCTGGTTTATTAGAGAAATCGAAAATTGAAATTTCAGGTGATGACTTTAGAGAAGGTTTAACGGCTATTATCTCTGTAAAAGTTGCCGAACCACAGTTCGAAGGGCAAACAAAAACTAAACTAGGTAACTCAGAAGTAATTGGTGCTGTTGAAACTTGTGTTTCTGAAACACTAACACACTTTCTTGAAGAAAATCCTAAGGAAGCTAAAATGATTGTTCAGAAGGTTCTTTTAGCTGCTCAGGCCAGACATGCTGCGCGTAAAGCTCGTGAGATGGTTCAGAGAAAGAACGTAATGAGTGGTTCAGGCCTTCCGGGTAAACTAGCTGATTGTTCTGAAAAAGACCCTGGCATTTGCGAGTTGTACTTGGTGGAGGGAGACTCGGCAGGTGGATCAGCCAAGCAAGGCCGTGATAGAAAATTTCAGGCAATACTTCCACTTAAAGGTAAAATTCTTAATGTAGAAAAAGCACAAGAACATAAAATCTACGATAACGATGAAATCAAGAACATCCTTACTGCTCTTGGTGTGACCATCGGAACTGAGGATGATGATAAAGCCTTAAATCTGGCTAAGCTGAGGTATCACAAAATTGTGATCATGACCGATGCGGATATTGATGGTTCTCACATTAGAACCTTAATACTTACTTTGTTCTTCCGCTATATGCGCGAGTTAATTGAGTTAGGTTATGTTTATATTGCACAACCACCTCTTTATTTAATCAAGCGTGGTAAAAAGGAAGCATATGTTTATACTGAAGGTGAACGTGCAGGAGTAGTGAAAGAAATGGCTCCTGAAGGTAAAGAAGATTCACTTCATATACAGCGTTATAAAGGTTTGGGAGAGATGAATCCTGAGCAGCTTTGGATTACTACAATGAATCCTGATTCAAGGAACATGAAGCGAGTTTCTATTGAGTCAGCTGCAGAAGCAGATCATTTATTTAGCATGTTAATGGGAGATGAAGTACCACCTAGAAGAGACTTCATTGAGAAGAATGCAAAGTATGCGAAAGTAGATGTTTAATTATCAAATAATTAAATTTTAACAATTTGGAGAGGGTTTGCTTTTATTAAGTAAACCCTTTTTTAATTTAGTGTAACAATCAGTTTAATATGGCATTAGATAGAGTTTCTTCACTTGTTCAGAAAAGTAATTTAATTAGTCGTGACCTTAGTTGGTTACAGTTTAATTATAGAGTGCTTGATCAGGCATTGCATACCGACAGGGTAATATTTGATAGGCTCAAGTTCCTTGCCATTACTGCATCCAACCTGGATGAGTTTTTTATGATCAGGGTAGGATCGCTTTATAATTATATTGATTATGGACGTGAAAGAATTGATTATTCAGGGCTAAGAGAGATTCCTTTCAGAAAGAAGTTACTATCTGAATGTCAGCAGTTTGTGAGCAAGCAGCATGAGACTTTTAAAGAGCATTTAAAACCTCTTTTTCATGAAAATGGCTTTCAGCTCATCAAGTATGATGAAATGACGGAAGGGGAAAAATCAAAAGCTGATAGTTTTTTTGATAAAATAGTTTTCCCAATGCTTACACCAATGGTGTATGATACCTATCACACCTTCCCCATACTGATGAATAAAATTCAGATATTCTCGGTTGTGACCAGAACAGTAGGAGATAAGAAGGAAAACAAAAAGCTTTCGTTTATACAAATCCCATCAAATATTCAGCGCTTCTATGAAATTGAGAGAGAAGATGACATGATATTTCTGCCCGTTGAGGAAATAGTGAGAGCCAATATTTACAAGCTATTTAGAAATATAGAAATATTAGCTATCAACCTTTTCAGGATTACCAGAAATGGAGATTTTACACTTGAAGAAAGTGATGACATTGATGCGAACTTCCTTGAAGAGATGCGCAAAAAGCTCAAAACCAGAAGAACGGGTAGGGTGGTAAGACTTGAGGTAGAGAAGGGCTATGATAAGTGGATGATGAAAGTACTCTGTGACAGATGGGAGATAGATAAGGAAAATATTTTTAAGGTAGATGAGGACTCCTTAATAGATTATACAGGTCTTTGGCAAATAGTTAAACACTCTGACTTTAAAAGTCAATTACCGCACTTAGGTTCACCAGTACCACCTTTGGCTTTTCCTGAACACAAATCTGATGCAGACAATATCTTTGAAATTTTAAAAAGTAGGGATATCCTTTTGCATCATCCTTATAACAGCATAGAACCAGTGCTTGATATGCTAGAGAAGGCTGCTGAAGACCCTAAAGTATTATCCATCAAATTAACTATTTACCGTTTAGCTGAGGACTCAAGAATTACAAATGCACTCCTAAAAGCTGCAGAAAATGGAATTCACGTTTCGGTTCTTTTTGAGGTAAAGGCTCGCTTTGATGAAGAGAACAATATGAGGGAAGCCAAACGCCTTCAAAAAGCCGGCTGCTTTGTTATATATGGCGTGAGTAGATATAAAACACACACTAAACTATTAATGATAGTGCGTAAAGAAGGGGAGAAGGTAACCCGTTATCTGCATTTGGCAAGTGGTAACTATAATGAAGATACTGCGAGATTGTATACCGACATCGGCTTGATGACTACCGATGAGGACTATGCTCAGGACATATCAGAATTCTTTAATGTAATTACAGGACATAGCTATCCTCCGGAATATAAGCGTCTGATTACAGCACCGAAGGATATGCGCGATCGATTGATTGATCTCATTAGAAATGAAGCTGAAAATGCCAAAAATGGATTGCCGTCTGGCATCTGTATAAAAGTTAACTCACTGGAGGATAATGAGTCAATTGCTGAATTGTATAAAGCTTCTCAGGCGGGTGTTCCCATTAAGCTGATCGTTAGAGGCATTTGCTGTTTAAGGCCTGGAAGAAAAGATTTGAGTGAAAATATTGAAGTGAGGTCAATAGTTGGTGATTATCTAGAACATTCAAGAATTTATTATTTCCACAATAATAATAACCCTAAAGTGTATGGAGGAAGCGCTGATATGATGGTACGTTCTTTCGAAAGAAGACTCGAGTCACTCTTCCTTTTGGTGGATGATACCTTAAAGCGTCAAGTAATGAACATCTTGCGATATAATCTTAAGGATAACAGTAATAGCTTTATAATGAATGAAGATGGTTCATATACAGCCTCAACTCAAGGAGAGGCTGATGAGTTTAATATTCATAAAGAGTTCTATCGCATCACACCAGAAATAATAGAATCCGTTAGTCTTTTCTAACGGTTTTAACTCTTATTTAACTGGTTAAGATACCATTCTAATCCATCTTCCTCCGTTGCAAATGGGAAGTTCTGAAAAGATCTATCATTGGAGCTTGTAGAATACAATTCAACTAAATCCTGAAGACGTTCAGTTTTTGGGGGTATAAATGCCTGATAGGTAATTCCTAACCCAATGTAGATAGGTTCTATTATGTCTATAGTCCATTGAATATCTTCCTCCCTAATAAGCTCCATCTCACTTGTATCTGACAAGATAAGAATCTTATCTGCTGGCTTATTACCTAGTTCAGGTATTTGTTTTTCATAAATTTTTATGGTTTTCCACATGAGGTCCCTGAAGACAACAGTATTGAAAATACCTCTCCAAACCTCTTTAAAATACTTTACCCCTTCAACTTCTTTTATTTCAACAGTAAGTTTAGGATGAGTATAAAGTTTCATTAAGAATCCTTTCCCCTATTTTATTTGATAATTATACAGTTAATAGATGTAATTTATGAAAAGGATTTTGAAAGTCTATGAACGGTTGGAAGATTTTATGAATTATGCAATTATCAATTGTTTAAACACAAAAAAAGCCGAACAAAGTCCGGCTTTTACTATTATATACTTAAGTAAACTTTTATTTCTTGTTTTTTGACTTTTTGTTTTCCTCGCTAGCCTTCATAGCTTCCTGAAGTCTCTGTTGAAATTTAGAAGTCTTTTTGTTAGCGTTCTTCTTCTTATTTTCTTCAAGTATTTGCTTAATCTTATCTTCATCAATCATTCTTCTGATTAATGTCTGCTGACCAAATGTGATTAGGTTAGCAATAAGATAATAGAAACTTAGTGCAGCAGGGAAACTATTCAATACAAACATGAAGATGATTGGCATCATATACTGTACATTCTTCATTGGCCCTTGAACAGAACTTACCTGACCTTGCGACCAAGTGATAAGCAAGGTAGAAGCTGTCATTAATATGGTGAATAAACTTACATGATCACCGTAAAAAGGTATGTCAAACGGTAAGCTTGCTATGCTATCATAAGTTGATAAATCAGTTGCCCAAAGGAATGACTGGCCTCTTAACTCTATACTACTAGGGAAGAAGTAGAACATGGCAAAAAGTATAGGCATCTGTAATAACAAAGGAATACAGCCCGAAAGTGGATTAACACCTACTTTTTGATAGAGCTGCATTTGTTCAGCCTGTGCCTTCTGCATATCACCACCATGCTTTTCTTTAATCTCATCAAGCTGTGGTTTTAAAACCTTCGTTTTAGCCATAGAAACATATGACTTGTAAGAAAGTGGCGATAAAGCTAATTTGATAAGCAATACTAATATGATGATGATGATACCATAATTAGCAATATATTTTTCAAGGAACTGGAATACATTGATGATAACAAATTTGTTAACCAATGAAATTGGGAACCATCCTAAATTTAAGTTGTCTTCAAAATCAGGAGCTGTTTTCTTTAATATTTTGTAATTATTAGGACCAAAGTAATACTTGAAAGATGCCTTATTATCTTTTACTTCATCTAAACCAATTTCGGTTCTGATGCTACCATATTTTACAAATTCATCAGATATACCTTCGCCAGTTGTAGTTAACTTAGCCCTGCGCATTGGTAAATCCGTAATTAGGGCAGAAGTAAAGAAGTTTTGTTTGTAAGCCACCCAATTAATTGGTATTGCTAACTCTTCTGTTTCTTCATCTACGCTTCTTTCGCCCAGGTCATCAACACCATCCTCTGAATTATAGTATTTGATGGTAGATTTAGTTCTGCTAGATTCAAGGTCCTTCTCATAGAGCTTCATCTGTTTGTCCCAAACCAGCGTGATTTGGTCACCTAATAGTTCATTTTGGAAACCCTTTAAGCTTACATCATACCCCACTTCATAGGCATTACCTGAAAGGGTATAACTTTGAATAACTTTTCTGCCACCGCCAAGGTCAGCCACAAAGTCATATGTTACAGTATCACCTTCAGTTAATGAGGTTTTAGGGTTGTTCTGAAGTTCATAATAAAGCTCATTGATATTTACCGCACCTACTACAGTATTTACCAATAGCTCTTTCTCTTCCCATTCTTTATTCACCAAAATAAGAGGCTCTTGATTGAATGTTTTAAAGTCTTTTAACTCTAAATTATCAATAGAGGCACCTTTAGCATTAAAAACCAGGTTGATTACATCAGTACTTACAGTAATGTTCTTTTCTTCACCTCGAGCAGCAGGAGCAAATACGCCATATCTCGATTTTAATTGTTCATTAATTAACGAGTCATTGGCTACCGTTTCTACGGGTGAAGTATTCTCACCAGACTTTATTTCTGTACTTTTATTATATGAAGAATCAACTTCGGTAGTTTGTGATGTATTGTCTGCATTTTCAGGTAGCTCTGTTGGGCTACCAAAAAACCAGAAATAGGCAACTAACAAAATTGACATTAGGATTAATCCTGTTGCTTGATTTTTGTCCATTTAACTTTTAATTCGATTCTGATAAAATTTTATGTTCCAGAGAGGCTTTTACGAAGCGAACGAATAAAGGATGTGGATTTAACACCGTACTTTTTAATTCAGGGTGAAATTGCGAGCCCACAAACCAAGGATGATCCGGAATCTCTATAATTTCAACAAGATTAGTATCCGGATTAATTCCGCTGGCAATCATGCCTGCCTCTTCAAACTGCTGCAAATATGAGTTATTAAATTCATATCTGTGCCTATGTCGCTCTTTTATTTTAGATTTTCCGTATGCCTGGTAGGCTTTAGTGTTTTTCTTAAGATCACACTGATAAGCTCCCAAACGCATAGTTCCACCTTTTTTAGTGATGCCTTGCTGCTCAACCATGAGGTCAATTACCGGATGCTTTGTTTTAGGATTCATTTCAGTTGAAATGGCTCCTTTAAGTTTTAACACATTTTGACCAAATTCTGCCACCGCACATTGCATGCCTAAGCAAATACCAAAAAATGGTATTTTTTCTTCTCGCACATATTTAATGGCGGTAATCTTTCCATCAATACCCCTTTCACCAAACCCTGGAGCAACAAGAACCCCATGAACATTGCCTAATAGCTCTTTCACATTGGCATCATTAATTTCTTCAGAATGTACCCATTTGATATTTACCTTGGTTTCATTCTGTGCACCTGCATGTACAAAAGCTTCGGTTATTGATTTATAAGCATCAGGTAATTCAATGTATTTACCCACTAAGGCAATATTTATTTCAGAGATCGGGTTTTTGAGCTTTCCAAGGAACTCTTTCCACTGTGTGAGCTCTGGATCTACCTTGTGTGAAAGCTTTAACTTGGCAAGCACTCGCTCATCAAGCTTTTCCTTTCTCATTAATAAAGGCACATCATAGATTGAATCTGCGTCCATTGCTTCAATTACTGAATTAATATTAACATTACAGAATTGAGCCAGTTTCTTTCTAATCTCTTGAGGAAGTTTATGCTCAGTTCTACAAACTAGTATATCTGGTTGAATACCAGCTTCCAATAATTGCTTAACTGCGTGTTGTGTAGGCTTAGTTTTTAATTCTTTTGCTGCTCTTAGGTAAGGCACCAACGTTAAATTTATTACAAGGAAATTGTTGGCTCCAACATCCCACCTTACCTGGCGAACTGCCTCAATGAAGGGAAGAGACTCAATATCACCTACGCAACCGCCAATCTCTGTAATAACAATGTCATATTCATCATTATCAGCAACAGCATAAATATTTCTTTTTATCTCGTCTGTGATATGAGGAATAACCTGTACAGTTTTTCCCAAATAGGCACCTTCACGCTCTTTAGTAATAACATTATTATAAATTCTACCAGTTGTTACATTATTGGCTTGTGAAGTGTTAATATTCAAAAAACGCTCATAATGACCTAAATCTAAATCCGTTTCCGCTCCATCATCCGTAACAAAACATTCGCCATGCTCATATGGGTTTAAAGTTCCCGGATCTATATTGATATAAGGATCTAATTTTTGGATGGTAACAGAGAAGCCTCTGGCCTGTAAAAGTTTAGCCAGTGATGCTGCAATTATACCTTTTCCGAGTGATGAAGTAACACCTCCTGTAACGAAGATGAATTTAGTAGATTTTTGAGATGCCATAAGATAGTGTTCGAGTCGCTTTAATACTTATGGGATACAAAGGTACAATAAGCTTTTGAAAATGTGCAGTTGAATAGAGAATTAAATTGAGAATACAATTTGAAATGGAAAGAGTGATATTAATTGTTTATGAATAGGCTGATTCCATAGGTGTCAATCTTAATTTAAAACTTCAAAAATATCACCTTCCTCAAATGCTGTGATATCTGAATAGGTTTTGAGTCCGTTGATCTTAACACCAATAGGCCCATCATGATAAACAGAAATTATTGCACCCGTTTCAGTCTTCACATATTCTTCCCAACTAAATTCAATACCACCTATAGGAATAATGGACACCCACATTTTTATGGCTTCAGGTCTGTAATTCTCTTCATCCACAACATAGAGATAGGAGTCTCCAGGTGTTACACCCCCAGATTGATATGTTACCAATAGTCCGGTTTTATTAGGCTGATCTAAGTTAATGAGTGATCGTTTGGTGCCTCTATCCCTAATTTTAGAAATGGGATTTAGCCAAAAGCTGTCATTGGCCCAAAAATTATAAGCTTTGGTAACAAACTCAACTGTGGCACTTGAGTCTTTTACAAGTTTACTCTTTGCATAAGCTTTTCCTTGCTTGGTTGATAGGTTGACGAATACATCATACTGTTCCCAGCTAACTTTTACAAAGCTTCGGTCCTTGTCCCACACAAAATCATGAATATCCTGATAGTTCCAACTAACAACTCCCGTAGCTTGCCATGCAGAATCATTTATTGCTTCCAACATGCGATCAGCCAAAGCTTCAGCTCTGGGGCCTTGTTCACCTTCAGGAAGTGGTTTGTCTAAAACAAAAAAGGTAACGGTTCCTGCTGCTGCAATTAGCAAGAGAAATATTACGATGTACTTAAATATTTTCATGCGTATGTGTTTGTTTTCAAAAGCCACATGGAATTCTCATAAGTTAGAAAGGTATAAAGATGATTTTCTTGGTTTCAAAAAATTCTTCTTCATAATAATCGGTAAGGCTTTTTTCTTGATAGCCTCTCTTTATTTCCGCCATTTCCTCGGTCAAATCACCACCCTTAAGTGCAATAATGCCAACATCTGTTGAGTTAGCATCCATTTTGATTTTCTCCCTTACCCAGGGCAGAAATTTATTCATTCGGGTAACAGCGCGGCTCACTACAAAATCAAATTTATCTTTTACTTTTTCAGCTCTTTGATGATGTGCCTTTAGATTCTGCAAACCGATGGCTTCTGCAACTTCCTGAACAACAGTTATCTTTTTACCGATAGAATCGACTAAAGTAAATTGTGCATCCGGAAACATTATAGCTAATGGGATACCTGGAAAACCACCACCTGTGCCCACATCAAGAATCTTTTTTCCATTTAGGTCTTTAAACTTGGCAATGGAGAGGGCATGCAATATATGTCGCTCATAAATGTGATCAATGTCTTTTCTTGAAATCACATTGATTTTCTCATTCCACTCTGAGTATAATTTACCTAGCTGTGCAAATTGTTTTTGCTGCTGCTCTGATAAATCAGGAAAGTACTTATTAATGAGTTCAACTGAATCCATACTTAGAAACGTGTTTCTTTGCCTTGGATCAATTCTTTCATAAGCTCTCTTGAACGATGCAGTTGAGCCTTTACAGTACCCAATGGAGCTTCAAGTTCGGTAGCAATCTCTTCATAAGATAATTCCTGAAAATATCTCAACTTTACCAGACGCTGATATTTGGCAGGGAGCTTATCAACAAACATGCGCATCAATTCTATACGCTGCTGTTTTATAGCTGAATCCTGTGGAGTAAGGTTCTTATCATCCTCAATATCCATTGCTACGGCATCACCATTATCATCAGTGTAAGAGTTATGAATGCTGACTGTTTTCAGCTTCTTTTTTCTAATGAAGTCAATAGCATTATTAGTAGCAATTCTAAAAAGCCAGGTACTAAAAGTGTAGTCTTTCTTAAAGCGGTGCAAACTCTTGAAAGCTTTGGAGAAAGCTTCAATTGTTAAATCTTCGGCATCATCTACATTTCTTACCATTTTAAGAATCATGTGATAAACCGGCTTTTTATAGCGCTGCATCAACTCGGCATATGCCATTTGGTCTTTATTGATAACAGCTTGATCTATAAGTCTGAAATCTTTGAGTGCTTTTTCAGAAAAGTTTCTGTTCTTATTTATTTCCATCGAATTCGTTTTGAGCGAATAGCCCTTAACCCTATAACGAAGTAATAGAATAATTCAAATATTTCTATTACGGGTAAAAGCCAAGGTTGATACTTATCACCAAACTTAATGCTAAGTTTCAAATATGCGACATATTGTCCTACCCACCTCACTAACATTAATGATGATGAAATTAGTATAAAGTTTCTTGATAAAAAGATCAAGCCTAAAATATATGAGAGGTATATAAGTCCTGTGGACAATTGAATACTTGCTAAAAACAATTTATCGCTTCTGTGATAATACTTACCTACAGAATAGTGTCTTTTCTTTTGCAAGTTATACGCACTCCAATTGGTTTTGGGGATTGAATAAGTAACAGACTCAGAGCTTATGCTTATTCTTGTATTTTTATTGTTAGCATGTTTATTAACAAATAAATCATCATCACCCCCAGTTAAAGATTGATAGCCATGAAAGCCTTTTTGCCGAAGAAAAAGTGATTTCCGATAGGCTAAATTTCTACCTACACCCATATAGGGCTTACTCACTAATGCTTTCGATAGATAAAGCATGGCAGTTTTATAGGTTTCGAATTGTATGAGCTGATTTAGAAATCCTTTCCTTTTTTGATATAGAGAAGCGCCTAAGACAAAATCTGTAGATTGATTAAAAGATTGTGACATTCTGTCAACCCAAAGTTTTGACTTAACCTCACAATCAGCATCTGTTAAGAGAATAAATTCATTTTTAGCAGCTTTAATACCAATTGTAAGTGCATACTTTTTATTATTGATATGATTGGGCACTTCATCAATCCGAATTACTTTGAGGTGGGGGTAAGCTTTTTTCTGCTCTAATAGCCAATCGTAACTCTGATCATGCGAGCGGTCATCGACCACAATTACTTCATAGTTAGCATGCTGTTGGGTTAAGATGCTGGGTAAATGATTTTGTAGATTATCAAATTCGTTGTGCGCACAAATCACTACCGAAGTTGGATGCAAATCTGATGTTTCATCTGAACTATTATAATTAAGTAGCTTAATGATATAGCGAAGAAAAAAGTAGAGTTGAATGATTAATAAAGTTGATAATAAATAAAAGGTGAAATGTATCTGAGGCATGAAGCGCTGTCTTTTTTACTTTGGCGGCAAAGATATTGGAAAATAAAAACTATAATTTCTATATAAGCTATATTTTTGCACCAGCATGGAATTTAAGATTAAGCATACCGATAAAGATTCAAAAGCAAGAACCGGAATTGTTAAGACAGCTCATGGCGATATTCAAACACCCATTTTTATGCCTGTTGGCACAGCTGGTTCAGTGAAAGCAGTTCATCAGCGCGAGTTGAAGGATGATATTGAGGCACAAATTATTTTAGGAAATACCTATCACCTTTACCTGAGACCTGGTTTAGATATTCTTCAAAAAGCCGGAGGCTTGCACAAGTTCAATGGTTGGGATAAACCCATACTAACAGATAGTGGAGGATACCAGGTTTATAGCTTATCCGGTACGCGGAAAATCAAAGAGGAGGGAGTAACCTTTAAATCTCACATAGATGGATCAAAGCATATCTTCAGCCCTGAGGGTGTGATGGATATACAGCGCAAAATAGGCGCGGATATCATGATGGCTTTTGACGAGTGTACACCATATCCTTGCGATTATGAGTATGCCCGAAAGTCGATGGACATGACCCACCGCTGGCTAGATAGGTGCATTACCAGATTTGATGAAACGGAAGGTCATTACGGCTATGAGCAAACTTTATTTCCAATAGTTCAAGGAAGTACTTATAAAGATTTAAGAAAGCAGTCAGCAGAAGTAATTGCCTCAAAAGGTAGAGATGGAAATGCCATTGGCGGCTTATCAGTAGGTGAGCCTGCTGAAATGATGTATGAAATGACTGAGTTGGTTTGTGATATTCTTCCATCGGACAAGCCAAGGTATTTAATGGGAGTAGGAACACCTGCTAATATATTGGAGTGTATTGCATTAGGTGTTGATATGTTTGACTGTGTAATGCCAACCAGAAATGCCAGAAATGGGATGCTATTTACAACGGAAGGGATCATCAATATCAGAAATAAAAAGTGGGAAGATGATTTAAGTCCTATTGATCCGGCTCTTGGTACTTATGTAGATACTTTCTATTCTAAAGCTTATTTACGACACTTGATAACTTCAAAAGAAATACTTGGAGCTCAAATCGCTAGTATTCATAACCTAACTTTTTACCTTTGGCTGGTTGAGCAGGCGAGGGAGCAAATAGAGCAAGGCACTTTTTATAGCTGGAAAGAAAAGATGGCTAGAAAATTGATGGAGAGGCTGTAGATTTTAGAATTGAGATTTACGATTTACGAATTTAAAATGATCAATTGATAATTGTTCATTGTTAATTGCCAATTGAATTAATGAAGCTATTAGATAAATACATTATAAAGAAGTTATTGTCAACATTCATATTTGTGGTTTTAATCATATTAGCCATTGTAGTGGTTATTGATTACACAGAGAAGAATGATGACTTCATGGAGCACAATTTGAAGCTTATTGATATTCTTCCTTATTATGGAGCTTTTATTCCCTGGATAGCTAACCTCATTACGCCAATAACCATCTTTATAGCCACTGTTTTTGTGACTTCACGTTTAGCAGGGCATACAGAAATTATTGCTATGCTAGCAGGCGGTATGAGCTTTAGAAGGTTTATGCGACCTTACTTTATAGGTGCCAGCATTATTGCCGTAGCAAGTTTCTTTTTAAATTCCTTTATAATTCCTGAAGCTAATAAAACCAGGATTGCTTTTGAGGCAGCCTATATTCAAAAGCCGTTTTATTACAGTGATAGAGATATTCATATAAAAATAGCTCCTGAGACCTACGCTTATATGGAAAGCTATAACAACCAAAGAGATGTAGGCTACAGATTTACGCTAGAAAAAATTACTAATCAGGAACTAAAGGCTAAACTTTCTGCAAGAAGAATAGAGTGGGATTCTGCCAAAGCCAGCTGGACCATAAAGGATTGGGAGCTGCGAGAAATTGAAGGTTTTAAGGAATTTGTGAGTTCAGGAAAAGAGATGGATACCGTTTTAAATATCTCACCTGATGATTTTGAGAGTGATAAGGGACTGCAGGAAACACTAACCATGACGGAGCTTAATAGCTATATTGGCCTGCTCAAAGAACGTGGTGCGGATAACGTTAAAGTGTACTTGATTGAACGTTATATCCGATATATGTCACCTTTTGCGGCTATTATTCTAGTCTTTATTGGAGTTGTAGTTTCATCAAGAAAAACCAGAGGTGGTACAGGTTTCCAAATTGCGCTTGGGTTCGTAATAGCCTTTGTTTTTATTATTTTCTTTATAATGAGCAAGGCCATAGCTGAAAATTCAACCATGAATCCTATTTTAGCTGTATGGATACCTAATATAGTCTTTAGCTGTATAGGACTGATACTCTATAAATTTACACCACGATGAACCACGAGCTAAAAAGTTATCTGAAACTACATTTCATTGTATTAATTTGGGGCTTTTCAGCAATTCTTGGTTTATTAATTACACTTTCGGCACCACAGGTTGTGCTTTATAGAACATTGTTCGCCAGTATCATTCTGTTTATTCTGCTGCTGTTAAGGAAGCGGAAACTCAATATTGGTAGGGCAGCTATTCTTAAAATCATTGGTACCGGATTTATTATATCAGCGCACTGGATACTTTTTTTCTGGTCCGCCAGGGTTTCAACTGCTTCCATTTGTTTGGCAGGAATGGCTACTTGTTCCTTCTGGACTAGCCTAATTGAGCCTATGATGACCAGAAGGAAAATTAGAATCTACGAGCTTTTTCTAGGCTTGTTTGTGATAGTTGGTCTCTACATCATACTACAATTTGAATTCGATTATGTACTTGGCATTGGTATGGCTATCATATCTGCCATTCTTTGTAGCGTTTTTACCGTACTAAACGGAGAGTTTACCAAGCACCATCCTGCTTACACAATTACTTTCTATGAAATGTTTGGTGCATGTTTGGGTACAGCCATATTCATGCTTTTTTATCAGCCTTCATTATTTGTTTTGCCTGAAATTCAAATGGATTGGACTTATTTGATCCTTCTTGCTGCCTTTTGTACGGTTTATGCGTTTGCGGTTTCAGTAGAAATTCAAAAAGTGCTCTCTGCATTTGTGGTAAACCTCACTGTTAATCTTGAGCCTATTTATGGTATTATTTTAGCCTTTCTTATCTTTGGTAAACAGGAAGAGATGTCTGGAGGGTTTTATCTGGGAACCTCCATCATTTTGTTATCGGTATTGGCTTATCCTTTAATCAACAAAATGGTTAAAAGGAGAGCACTCAGAAGCGACATGATCCGGTAATTCTTCTGAATCATAAACAAACTATCAGCTTAATGGGTATTTTTAGAAATAAGCTTTTATGAAGATTCTTAAGTTACTTACTATTCTGTACTTTTTTATAGCTCAGCTGAGTGCACAGAATAAGTCTCAATTAACAGCCCCTCTCATACAAGAGGTTGAAATAGGCGAGGCCGTAATTTTTAAAGTGGATTGGAATGAGCAGTATCAATTAAGCTGGACTTCTAACCTGGATAGTGCCAAGTTCGATCGACAAGAAGGAGAGTTTTATTGGGACAATCCTAAAGGAGTAAATGGCTTGTTTCAAGTAGAGTTCACTTTAACTGATTCTGCTGAAAAATTATTAGAGAAAGCCACTACAGTTATTAAAGTGATGAAGAGAGCCTACACGCCTCTGATTAATTTTAGTCCTGATAGTTTGATTAATGATGGTTTTATAGTGTTAGGTCAAGGTGAAAGCTATGAGCTGGAGTTTGTGGCTACTTCCGCTAATGTCCGAAGAAATGAAAATGTATTGATCAGTTATGTGCTGAATGGAAATCCTAATATAAAGTCTTTTGAGCAATCCGAAATCACCATATTAGGAAACCGACTGCTGCTACAATGGAAACCAACGCAGCAACAAGCTGATAATAAATATTATGACCTTGAAATTATAGCTATTGATGAAACCAATAGCATAAGTCGATCGGATTTTCATTTTAAAATTCAGGATAAAAATTTACCACCCACTTTTAAATACTCATTAAGTGAAAATTATATTATTTCAGCCGACCAACCCTTAACGATCGACTTCTCGGTGAATGATCCTGATAATGAGGAATACAATTACCTGGCAGATTTATCAGTTCAGGGTGGCGCTGTTTTAACCACAAAAGATGGTCAGTTTAGCTGGAAACTAAGTAGTAATGAATTAGCTGCTTTATCAGATAACTTTCCTGTTGAACTCACATTAAAGGCAGTAAATAAAAATAATTCTGAAGAATTAATAGCCAAAAAAGTACAGATTACCCAGAACCGTAATAATACACCACCAACTATTGCCAGATTAAGTAATTTATCAATAAGAGAAGGTTATGCTGTAAAAAGGAGAGTGTTTGTGAATGATGAAAACCATTCTTTAAATCAGCTGGAATTCAAGCTTGAGAATGAGCCACAATGGCTTTACTTGCAACAAGACGGGGAGGCACTATTCTTAATGAGTGATACTTTAGGATTTGATATAGTCAAAGCTGATGGTATACCTGTTCAGTATGATGTGCTGTTGAGCGTGAGAGATCCTGAAATGGCTAGTGACAATAAATTTTTTACAATTACAGTCAATGAAGGCATCAACTCTCAAAAGATATATCAGCAGTATACCAATTATCTACAAAATACTGAGGCCATACTAGGTGGGTTGAGATTAAGAATAGAAGAACTTGATGATAGATTAGAGCGTAATGCTAAATTGAAAAAGGCTTTTTTACTTTCTTCCATATTTCTAGGTGGGTTTAGTGCTGTAGGCTCCTTTTTTGATGAGCAAACTATTGCTAACCAGGCAGTACCTTATACAGGAGCAGCATTGGCAATTAGCAGTAGTGTCAATGCATTGGCCTTTAATCAAGAAGGGCAAATTACTACGCTTAAGGTGAAGCTGGAAGCAGTTGAGAAAAACCTAATCAGAAATAGATCTTATCTGCTTATTTATGATGTGCTTGATGAGAATGATGAACAGTTAAAGAACCCTGAACTAGTTGATAAGGTAAAAAGCTACAGACAGCAGCTAATTGAACAACACATTGAGTTGGAGAAGTTGGAAGATAACTATAGAGAACTTAACTACATAAAAAAGCAAATCAAACGTAATAGAAGAAAGGGGCGAGAAGGAGAATTAGCTTGGGATTTCCTCAATCAAAACCAATAGCTTATAGTTCTAGCCACTTATCGATTTTTGGGTAATCTACCACTTCCTTAAATATGCCGAACATGGTTGATCCGCTACCTGTCATAGCGGCATATATAGCACCTAACTCGTATAATTCATTTTTGTAACTAGCCAGTTCAGGATGATTTTTGAAAGCTGTATTTTCGAAATCGTTGGCTAATAGGGAGTTCCAGTTTTCAATTGGTTCCTTCTCAATGATTTCTTTCACAGATGCTCGGGTATTATCTGGCACTATGCCACTGTAAGCTTCTTTAGTACTGATATGAATGCCCGGGTAAATAAGGGCTAGCCAATAACCCTTTAAATCTAAGTCAATAGGCTCCATGATCTCGCCTCTTCCTGTAACATGCTTGGCGGTATTCTCTACAAAAAATGGACAATCACTACCTAACTGTAATGCATACTTTTCAAGTTCTTTTGTGTTAAGACCTAATTTGAAATATTCATTTAGCAATTTGAGCATAAAGGCACCATCTGCTGATCCACCCCCCATGCCAGCGCCCATTGGAATTTTTTTCAGTAAATGAATTTCAAGAGCAGAAAGGTCATAATCCTGTTTTAATAGGTTATATGCTTTCCATATAAGGTTATCTGAATGACTGCCGTCTATATCAAGACCTGAGGTATTTAATGTAGTTTCGTTAGCTTCAATAATTTCTAAAACATCATAGAGCGGGATAGGATAAAAGCAGCTATCAATGTTGTGGTAGCCATCAGCCCTTTTCGAGGTAATGTGAAGACCTAAGTTGATTTTAGCGTTTGGAAAACTAATCATTTGTAACGTTTAAATAAATTTTCATAAAAAAAGCAGCACTGCTTGAACAATACTGCTTTTGTATATATCTCAAGCGAGATGATTATTTCATTTCTTCAATTAGTTCTTCAGAAATACCTGTGAATGAGTACCCACCATCATGGAATAAATTCTGCATGGTAACCATTTTTGTAAGGTCTGAGAACATAGTGATGATGTAGTCAGCACATTGGTCAGCAGTAGCATTTCCTAATGGAGACATTTTCTGTGCGAAGTTGTAGAATGAATCAAATCCGTCAATACCAGAGCCTGCAGTTGTAGGTGTAGGTGACTGAGAAATTGTGTTTACTCTTACTTTATTCTTTTTACCGAATCTGTAACCGTAGCTTCTGGCAATTGATTCTAATAAGGCTTTTGCATCGGCCATATCATTATAGAAAGGGTAAGTACGTTGAGCCGCAATGTATGATAAACCTACTATTGAACCCCAATCATTCATTACATTCATTTGATCAGCTGTTTGCATCATTTTATGAAATGATACTGCAGAGATGTCATAAGTTTTCTGTAACCAGTCATAATTTAACTCATGGTAAGCTTTTCCCTTTCTAACATTCGGGCTCATACCTATTGAGTGAAGTATAAAATCAAAATTACCACCTAAAAGCTCTTTTGATTGGGTATATAAATTCTTGATATCGTCAACGGAAGTGGCATCTGCCGGAATTACTTCTGTATTACACTCTTTTGCCAACTCCTGAATGCCACCCATTCGAAGTGCAACCGGAGCATTTGTTAATACAAATTGAGCACCTTGTTCTTTTGCCTTTAGGGCTGTTTTCCAGGCTATTGAGTTTTCATCCAACGCGCCTGTTATAATCCCTTTTTTTCCTGCTAATAAATTATTCGACATAGTTTAATTACTTAGTGTTTCAACAAAAATATGAATTTCTCTATAGTTTGGAATGCTTTCCTTCAGTTTTAGTAGATATCATCTTTATTATCCTTTATAAAATCGCTTGATAAATTATTTAATTAATGTACTGAAGTCCTATATTGCTGTAAAATCGACCTTATGATTAGAAAAGCAGTAAAGAAAAGTCATGGAGGACTGAACCCTGAATTTAGATACAGAGGAGAGGAGCAAACAAGAATTGAAACCTTTAGTGATGCCGTTTTTGCTTTGGCAGTAACTTTAATGGTATTATCATCTACAGTGCCGAATACTTTTGCAGACTTACAAAAGTCTTTGGCTGATGTAGTACCCTTTGGGATATGTATAGTGCTGCTTTCGGTTATTTGGTTTCAACATTATATCTTTTTCATCAGGTATGGTTTTAGAGATGTGAAAATAGTAGCCATAAATACTATCTTGTTATTTCTGGTGCTCATCTATGTATATCCTTTGAAATTTCTATTTAAGTTCCTTTTTGGAATGTATAGCGCCCTTCTTACTGATGACAGGGAAACATTTAATTACTTAAATACCGAAGTGATTAATTCATCGGAAATGTCAAGTTTACTATTTATTTATGGTATTGGAGCAATGCTTATTTTCCTGGTACTTGCTTGGATGTATGCCTTGGCAAATAGTAGAAGAAGGGCTATCGGACTTAATACTGTGGAAGTATTTCTTACTAGAACTGGAATATACAATAACTTATTAATGGCTGCGGTGCCTTTTATTTCCTGTATAATTACGTTAATTCCATTTAGTAATCAATTTTCAAAAGTTATAATAGCCGGCTTTTCTTATTGGCTATATCCGGTTTTATTGCCAACTTTTCATGCTATTAGAAACAAGCGATATAAAAAGCTTTTATTAAATATTTAAGGATAGGTTTCCTTATACCATTCATACACCTTTTCCAGACCTTCTCTGAATCGCACTTTAGGGGAATATTCTAGAAGCTCCTCTATTTTTGAGATATCGGCTTTAGAGTGCTTTACATCACCAGGTCTTTCAGGTCCATAATTAGGAGAAATGTCTTTTCCTGTAATGTCTTTTAGCATATCAATCATCTCATTAAGTGTAACCTGATCTCCACAAGCTACATTATAAATCTGATTGAGTGCCCTTGAGTTTTCAGTAAATAGTGCTCTGTCATTAGCATGCAAGGCATTCTCTACAAAAGTAAAGTCACGACTGGTTTCACCATCCCCATTAATAGTTGGCGCTTTATCTTCCATAAAAGCTTTACAGAAAATAGGGATTACCGCAGCATAAGGATTGTCTGGATTTTGCTTAGGGCCGAATATGTTGAAGTAACGCAGACCAACATAATTGAGTCCGTAAGTTTTATGAAATACATCTGCAAATAACTCTACAGCGTATTTTGTTACTGCATATGGGCTTAAGGGATTTCCTATTTTATCTTCAACCTTTGGGAGGGTAGGGCTATCGCCATATGTACTTGAAGAACAAGCTAAAACTACACGATCTATTTTGTTTTGAACAGCACAATGTAAAATGTTGACAGTACCATCAATGTTCACCTGTGTGCTTCGCATTGGGTTCTCTATTGATCTTGGTACCGAACCTAATGCGGCCTGATGTGTGATCAAGTCAAAACCTTTAGTTAGTTCGAGCATGCGCTCATAATCACAAATGTCAGCTTTAAAGAATTCAAATTTAGGATGACTTTCAAATTCTTT
Source organism: Marivirga atlantica (assembly GCF_016734805.1). GTDB lineage: Bacteria > Bacteroidota > Bacteroidia > Cytophagales > Cyclobacteriaceae > Marivirga > Marivirga atlantica. The sequence goes on along the minus strand of NZ_JAERQG010000003.1, from coordinate 266,990 downwards.
GATATTGTCATAGTATCCATTGGAAAGATCATCTATCACCCTTACTTTTTCAACCCTATCATCGTTTAGGTATTTTTGAGTTAGATTTGATCCGATAAAGCCTGATCCTCCGGTGATTATAAGTTTCTTCTTTGACATAAAGATTTTGCTGTGATACTACTATGCCACAAAGATAAAAATTGATTTTACTTAGAAGGACTAAATTTGCAATGATTAGCTACTCAGCCTAATTTTATTTATTTTGCTAATAAAGAATCCACATGGTAATTGTAGCAAACATTCTAATAGGCATTATCGCAGTCCTTCACTTATATTTTTTATGGTTTGAGATGTTTGCGTGGACTACCAAAGGTCCTAAGATTTTCAGGTCGTTTCCCAAAGACTTGTTTCCTAAAACAGTAGCGCTGGCAGCTAATCAAGGTTTATATAATGGTTTTCTGGCTGCTGGTTTAATTTGGTCGTTTTTTATCCATGACGAAGAATGGTCAGTTAATGTGGCTACATTCTTTCTGGCCTGTGTTGCGGTCGCAGGGATATATGGAGCTATAACAGCTTCGAAGAAAATATTTATTGTTCAGGCACTTCCTGCACTTATAGCCCTAATTCTAATCTGGCTTAATAAATTATTTATTTAAATAAAAAGGGATAAATGCAATGGTAGAGTCTTTTTCAATAGGCTTATCATCTTCCTCTTCTTTCACTTTTATAATGAGGTTGTAAAGTTTAGCTGGTAGCGTATCTAAATTAATGTAAGCGATATAGCCTTTGTCATAAGTTTTAGGATGAACCGTACTATTCCAATTTAACTCTTGACACTGAACAGAATCAACATAAATATTTAATACCTCATTTAAATTTTCTGTTTTAATATTAAATACTTCATCTTTCAAAGAAGTAGTAAACTTAATCTTAGAAGTATCTTTTTCATCTTCTTTCCAGTCAAACTTTCCAAAAAGAGAAATGTCTTTAATAAAAAGGCTAATCACATTATTGTCTATAATATCGGATTGAACAGTAGCTACCATCACATCGGAAACACTTCTTTTCGATTCATAATTGGCGTTTTGAGTGAAACCCATTTTCAGGTTTTCTCTGTAGTTATCAAAGTAGTGGTCGGGAACCATATCAGTTAAATTATCACTGAATACAACAATTAGAAGAAGGCCTATTGTTATTACGTATTTTTTATAACCCTTTGTATTAGAAACTATTGTTAGAAGTGTTTTTCTGTAAAGAAATGAAAGCGTGAAAATTCGGAAGAACCAAGAGATATGATAAAAGTATTTAGCTCTTCTTCTACCTCTTCTTAGCAATCCATTAGTTACAAAATCTATAAATACCAAGAATGATAAAAACAGATAGGACAACATTAAAAAGATCAAAATCCCTTTAACCGCTGTATGTATATCTGGATTTTCTATTAATAAAGCAAAACCTAAAAATGGAGAAGCCCATGCCACTATTCCTAGCAGCAGTCCAAATAGAGAAAAGGAAATAGCGAATATTGTACTGGCCAGTCGCTCAAGGAACATTATACTTTGAACACTTGAATCAACTTTGCTTAGCTCTTTTCTAAATCTTCCTTTAAATTTTAATGCGTCTACTTTTATACCGGAGGGATATACATAACTGAAGCCAACTTGGGCAATCCACATAGCTCTTACAATAATATGGAATATGAAGCCTATTCTTAGAATTTCTAAACCTCTATTGATATTTTCCAATAGCGTTTTAAGGTAGCCATCATTCCAGGCAAAGAACTCACGCGTCCATGTGTCAAGAAATATTGGAGTTTGAATCAAACCGAATAACAGCACAGCTGAAAGGAGTAATTCAGCTTCCCACGAGTTTTCCTGAATAGTTTCTAGCCATTGAGGGATTTTATTATCAGGTTTAGAGCCTTTGAATTGCACCATGGTTCTGTGGTGGTTTAGTGAGCAAAAAGTTTAAGGAATAATAATAGTAAAAATTATCTATTATTTTGTTGTTAGAAATTCAGCTCACTAAATTTTCTATACTTTTTGGCAAAGTATTCTCTAACAATTGATTTGGAATATATCTGAGCATGTGATAAGCCAAGTTTGTCTGTAGTGGAATATTTCAACCTCATGCTTTTGAAATCCCTATGTGCAGTATAGACAGCTTTAGCATTCTTTGCCTTTCCTTGTAGAAATAATTGGAAAGCCGCCATGAAATCGAGCCAGCGTCTAAGTTTGTAGATGGCAGGAAACTCAGCAATACTCAAATTTTTATAGAGCATTAAAAGGTTATTCCTGAAATTAAGGTAGGTTTTAAAAGGACTTTCAGCTTGTAAAGTACCACCGCCTACATGGTAAACTATACTATTACTGCAGTAAGCTATTTTATATCCTTTATTTTTTGCGCGCCAGCAGAAATCGATTTCCTCCATGTGTGCAAAAAAGCTTTCATCTAGCATACCCAATTCAAAGAAAGCTTTTGATTTCACAAATAAACAAGCACCTGTAGCCCAGAACACTTCTTGGCTATTATCATATTGGCCTTCGTCTTTTTCTAGGGTAGAGAATATGCGCCCTCTGCAAAATGGATAGCCTAAATAATCTATAAACCCACCCGCGGCACCTGCATATTCAAAATAGTCTTTCTTGTGATACGATTTTACTTTGGGTTGGCACGCAATAATTTGTTCGTCCGCTTGCATGTATTCAATTACAGGATCAATCCAGCTAGGAGTGACCTCTACATCTGAGTTAAGCAAAACAAAATAATCGGCTTCAACATGCTTTAAAGCTCTGTTATAGCCACCCGCATAGCCGGTATTTTCTGCAAGTTCAATTAAGGTGAGTAATGGATAGTTTTCTTTAAGGAATGCAACAGAATCATCGGTTGAGGCATTATCGGCAATGATAATTTGATGAGGATGACTATGTTCAATAACAGATGGCAGAAATTGCTCCAGATAATTTCTGCCATTATAATTGAGGATGACTACTGCAACCGTACTATTCACTTAGTTCCTTGTTAGGCGTTAAACATACCACCCAGATCCATACCAGGAATGTTAGGTAATACGCCATCTGTAGCTTTTTTCATGGCATCTTTTGCCAAAATGTCCACCTCTTCCATCGCTTTATTGATGGCAGCAACGGTAAGGTCTTGAATCATTTCTTTATCGTTGTCATTCATTAATGAGTTATCAATATCAATTTTGATTACCTGTCTTTTCCCATTAACTGTTGCTTTTACCATTCCTGCTCCAGCTTCTCCATCAGCAGTGATGTGTACCAATTCTTCTTGTGCTTTTTTGACTTTGGCTTGCACATCTTTGATTTGGCCCATCATTTTCATCATGTCAAACATATCTTTCTATCTAATTAAATTTACTGTTCCGTTTTTGTTATATTCTTCACCATATTGGTCAATTACAGTTAGTGTGTAGGTGTATGTGCCTTCCGGTGCTTCTCTATTAGTTAAGTATCCATCCCAACCTTTATCAAGGGTAGTTGTTTGGAAAAGCAGGTTGCCCCATCTGTTAAAAACTTTGAAATCTACTTTATCAATAAATTTACCTAGTACTTTTAATTCCTCATTTCTACCGTCATTATTAGGAGTGAAGGCGGTGGGAACGAAAAAAGTAGCAGGGATTTTAAATGCAAGTTCATTGCTGTAAGAAATCAATCCGCTTGATGAAATAGCCTCTACCTGATAGATATATTTTTGAATGTCGGAAGTAGCCAGGTTTTGTTCAAAGCTTGTTTCTGATTGCACATCAAAGCTGTTGATAAGGTTCATATTTTCATCGTATTGGCGAACTATGTAATTGCTGAAATTAGCACTATAACCTGTGTAATCATTCCAGTTTAAGGTAAGATTGCTTCCCTCTTGACTGGCTGTTAATACAATATTTTGTGCCTCAATAACTACATCAGCTATGCCTCCGCAATTATTGGTGTAAGTAACAGTGTAAAAGAATTCTCTGACTGTAAAATCCAAGCCTACATCTGTATATTCATTTTGCTTAGCTGAATCCAGTAAAAAGAAATCTTCTTCTGCACTTCTCTTCTTATAAACAACAAAGTTCTCTGGTTCAATACCTTGAGGAACAAGCCAGGATAAAAGTACCTCATTATCACTAAGTGTTGTTACAGCCATTTCAGTGATGGATAATGCCGGATCTCCGCTTAATGCCGTTAAAGTTTGTTCAAAGGATTGTATGTTTAACCCGCTTGAATCAGTTACCTGAACAAAATAAGTATCATCTTGACCGCATAAAACATTCTCGTCAAGGTAAGGGGCTGGCCCTGAATGTATTTCAGTTCCATTTTTAAAGAGAGAAGAACTTTGAAATTGAGTGGAGTTCCAATTAAGTGAATTACCTTCTTGCTGAGCTTCGCCTTCAAACAAAATGGTGCATGCCTCATTTGAAGTTAGGGTGTTATTGTTACAGGCACTTTCACTTATGATTCTTGCACAATAGAAGCTTTCATTTAATGATAGATTTTGAAAAGTATAGCTACCTGTTGTTTCTCCTGAAATAAATAAAATATCCTGATAGTTTCCATTAGCAGTTTCTTTTAACTGCAGGTTGTAATTCTGATAGTTGTTCAGTTCATAGTCAATACTAAATGATGATTCATCTATCATGCTAAGAGAAGAAATGATTGCTTCGGATTCGCTCAAATTTGCTGGGGTTATTGTAAATGTATTATTTGTATTGCTACAATTATTATTACCTGAATCATCAAATTTTCCATCTATAGTTACAGTGTATTGCTGATTGTTGTTAGCATAAGTATGTGTTAGAGGAAAGTTGTTTACGCTGTAATCGTCAACCATACTTCCATCTCCAAAATCTATTGAATAGAAATCGAAAGACTCCTGAGAACCATTAAGGTCAAAGATTATGTCATCATTGCAATTGATGGCAGAAATTGAGGGTACTTGCGGATCAATAATTTCTACGGTTAAACTGTCAAACTCCCTTGGGAAATCTGGGGAATCCTCTTTAAACATTAATACTTTGTAAATTCCGGGTTGATCATATGTGTGTATGAGTCTTCCGTCTGGATTATTTGCACTTTCGTTATAACAAGCCAAGTTTTCAGAACTTTCAGGATTAGTAGGGTCTCCATCATAACATACAAAGACTGTTCCTGGTCTTTGAGGGGTAACAACTACTTCGGTTCCAGCACAACCTTTTAGGTAATTAATTGTAAATAAGCCATTTTCACTTGAAAATCCGTCTTGCGCTTTTAGCGAAAGGCTTACTAATGAAGTGAATAATATGGTTATTAATAACTTTCTCAAATAGAGTAATTTTTAAGGAAATCTTCTGCTTTTATGATGTCATCATGCAAAATACGATCTTCCTTAATTAACGGAACTTCTTTCCTGAAATTATTAAGCACTTCCTGTATCGAACTACTCGATTTAGATGGTTCTCTGAAATCAAGTGCTTGTGAAGCAGTTATCATTTCAATAGCCAAAATCTGATACAAGTTATGAACGATTTTATACAATTTAGTAGCAGAATTGGCTCCCATGCTTACATGATCTTCCTGCCCATTTGATGAAACAATACTATCAACAGATGCAGGTGTGCACAATTGTTTGTTTTGGCTTACTAAACTTGCTGCGCTGTATTGCGGAATCATTAATCCTGAATTTAAACCAGGATTCATTACTAGGAAATCGGGAAGTCCCCTTAAGCCTGAAATAAGCTGATAGGTTCTTCTTTCTGAAATATTACCTAGTTCGGCAAGGGCAATAGCGAGGAAATCCATCGTGATGGCTAAAGGCTGACCATGGAAGTTACCTCCTGAAATGATTTCTCCCTCTTCAGGGAAAATATTTGGATTATCAGTGACACCTGCTAGTTCTGCTGATATAACATTTTCGCAATGTTTTATCGCATCAAAAGTGGCTCCATGTACCTGAGGGATACATCTGAAACTGTAGGGATCCTGTACATGCCGCTTAGGTTGTTTAATGATTTGACTATCGGCCAGAATGCTTCTAATTTCTTTAGCTACTTCAATTTGCCCATTCTGTTTTCTTATTTGATGTATTTTCTCATCAAAAGGATCAATTCTACCATCAAAAGCATCTAATGAAGTGGCTCCAATAAAGTTCGCCCATTTGAAAATTCTTCGTCCATCTATCAAAGCTTGAGTGGCAAAAGCATTCATAAACTGGGTGCCATTCAATAATGCTAAGCCCTCTTTTGACCTAAGGTGGATAGGTTCCCAATTCATTTTAGAAAGCAAATCCTCACCGCTGATTTTTTCATTTTTGAAGTATACTTCTCCTTTACCTAATAGAGGCAGGGAGAGGTGAGCCAAAGGAGCTAAATCACCGGAAGCACCTAAAGAGCCTGCTTCATAAATAACCGGTAAAATATCATTGTTAAAGAATTCTATCAAACGCTCAACTGTAGTGAGTTGAACGCCACTGTGGCCGTATGCTAATGATTGTATCTTTAGCAAAAGCATAATTTTAACAATGCTTTTATCTATCTTGGCACCAGTACCACAAGCATGGGACATCACCAGATTGGTTTGTAATTGCTCAAGGTCGGTACGCGAAATGTTTTTGCTATATAAAGAACCAAAGCCAGTGTTAATACCATAAACAGGAGCTTCAGAATTTTTGATGTGATCATCTAGAAACTGGCGACATTTAAGGATTGATGACTTGGCAGCATCAGACAGTTGAAGTTTCTTATTGCTTTTTATGATTGACTCTACTGAATCAATTGTGAGTGCTTCATGGCTTATGCTATAAAAATTGGACATAGCTTATTTTAAAAAGTTAATGATTTCATCTGTAGAAAGCATCTCTTGTGTGCCTTCTTGCATGTTTTTGAGTGCAAGCTTACCGCTTTTTATTTCTTCAGAACCGATAACAATTACAAAAGGTATTTGCTTATCGTTGGCATATTTCATCTGCTTCTTAATCTTAACCGGCTCAGGATATATTTCAGATTTAATTTCAGCATTTCTCAAACTAGAAAGTACTTTTAAACCATAATTCCAGCTATCCTGATCAAATGCGGTAATCAGTACTTTTGTGCTCGTAATATTGTTGTCAGGATATAAATCCAATTCCTCCAGCACATCATATATTCTGTCTACACCAAAAGAAATACCTACGCCAGAAACATTAGGTAGGCCAAAGTTATCAGTAAGCCCATCGTATCGACCGCCACCACTGATGCTTCCCATTTTCACGTTATTGGGTTTTACTTCAAAAATAGCACCCGTGTAATAGGAGAGACCTCTTGCCAGGGTAATATCCAGTTCCAGTTCAGGAACTTCCATACCGAAGCTATCAAGTATATTGAGCACTTCTTCAAGCTCATTTGTGCCTTTCAATCCAACTTCTGATGATTGAAGAACTGATTTAACGGCTTGCAACTTTTCTCTGTTATTTCCAGAAATAGCAAATACAGGATCAAGTTTATCGATAGCAGCCTGATCAAAACCCTTAGAACTCAGTTCTTCTTTTACTTTATCAATGCCGATTTTATCAAGCTTATCAATGGCTACTGCAAAATCGGTTTCTTTACCTTTTTGCCCGATGGCTTCAACCAAGCCACTCAGTATTTTACGGTTATTTATTTTAATGCTATAGTCAAGGCTATTGGCTTTTTTAGCTTGAAGTAAAGTGAAGACTTCTTTGATCATTAGCACAATCTCTGCCTCACATAAAAGAGAGTCTGTACCGATGGCATCTGCATCACATTGGTAAAACTCTCTGTAGCGACCTTTTTGAGGTTTGTCAGCACGCCAAACAGGTTGAATTTGGTAGCGCTTGAAAGGAAAACTCAAATTATGCTGATTCATTACCACAAAGCGGGCAAAAGGAACTGTTAAATCGTAACGCAGACCTTTCTCAGCTATCTTAGGTAGTAAATCCTTCGAGCTGTTTAGGTCTGTCTTTTCAGTTTTTGAAAGAAAGTCTCCTGAGTTTAATATTTTAAAAAGTAATTGATCACCTTCATCACCATATTTGCCTTGTAAAACGCTTAGGTTTTCCATAGCTGGTGTTTCAATAGGGGCGTATCCATATTTCTGATAAACTTTCTTTATAGTTTCCAGAATGAAATGCCTTTTATTCATCTCTGCAGGTCCGAAATCTCTTGTTCCTTTTGGTAATGAAGGTTTTTGCTTACTCATTGATGCATTATTTTACTGTCGCAAAGTTATGAGGATATGTTATAAATAATCAAAAATTGTAATTTAATATATCACATTCTCATTATTTGTGTGTGTTAATAGTTTGATTAATTAAAGGTTTATTTTACCTTTGCATTCCAATTTTGATAAAGAATTAACCATGGCAGGAACAAGTCTTAAAAGAAAAGCGAGAAAAAATAGAGTAACAGCTAAGAAGAGAGTAGATTCAATCCAAAGATTGCAGCAGAAGCCTGTGATCAAAAATGTAGATATTGAAGCTGTAAAAGCTGAATTTGCAAAAGCGGATAAGAAAAAGCCAGCTGCGAAAAAAGAAGCTGCCAAAGAGGAAAAAGCTGAAGCTAAAAAGGAGGAAGCTCCAAAAGCAAAGAAAGCTGCTCCTAAGAAAAAGGCTGCTCCAAAAAAGACAGAAGATAAAGAAGATAAGAAAGAAGACTAATTTCTTCTTACAACATAATTTTGAAAGCGTCCTGATAACTAACAGGACGCTTTTTTTGTTGGTACCTGACTGAGCCAATGCCTAAATCCAAGATTTTTAAAATAGCAGAACTAAGCAAGTCTTTTGATGAGACTGTTATTCTTGATGATGTGTCGTTTGACATAAATCGTGGAGAAATATTAGCTATTACAGGTAGAAGTGGTGCTGGCAAATCTACGCTTTTAAAAATGTTGGGAGGTTTAATAGGAGCTAATTCAGGAGATATAGATTTTGATGGAGAGTCTATTTTACCTTATGCTGATCATTTAGTTCCCGGCCATGAGGAAATAAAATATATGGCGCAGGATTTTAAATTGCTCCATAGAAGGACGGTATTGGAGAATCTCACCGAAGCCCTTTTAGCTTTTAATGATTCTTTTACCGAGGAAAAAGTTCAACAGCTTACCAAAATATTTAGATTACAAACAATTTTAGATTACTCCGTTGAACAATTGTCGGGTGGTGAAAAACAAAGGCTTTCTATGGCCAGAGCTATGGCAACGGAACCACAGGTTTTATTACTTGATGAGCCATTTACCCAGCTCGATCAACTGAACAGGTCTACTTTATTTGATGCCTTAAGAGCAGCTAATCAAGAACTTTCCACTACAATCGTATTTATTACGCACCAAACAGATGAAATCTTTCAATTGGCTGATAGAGTGGGAGTACTTGTTAAAATGAATTTAAAGCAGATTGACACGCCTGAAAAGGTGTTTTTACAACCCAATAATCTCGAAACGGCTGAGTTATTTGGAAAGATTAATGTATTCAATGAGCAGTTGCTCGATGCTTTTCATATTGATTCGAAAAAAGGCTTGATAGGCCTTAGGCCTTATCACCTTAAAATAAGAACTAAGTCTCAAAAGAATAGTTTGAAGGCCTCTGTGCTTTCCTGTAAGTTTATGGGTGGCTATTACCAGGTGGTATGTGAATTAGAAAAGAATCTGAAATGGACGGTCCATTCGGAGCACGCTCATAAAGCTGGTGAGCAGATTTTCTTAAGTTTTGAGAAAAGCCATTTGATTGAAATGAATGGATAGTCTTTTTACAATGTTCTTGAAGAAACAAATTTTACCTAGACAGATTTAGGAAGCACCTCTTTTACCCAACTCTATTACTTCCATGTTTTCTATTTTCCCTGAATTGATATCAAATCTGATGATTGTCTTTTCGCGGTGAAAACCTTGTTTCCCGGCAGCCCCGGGATTGATGTATAAGCAATTATTTTCTTTGTCAGGGATTACACGAAGTATATGGGAGTGACCGCAAATAAAGATGTCAGGCTTTAATTCTTTGATCAGCTTTTTGACCCTAGGATTATAGCGTGGTGGTTTACCCGCTATATGCGTCATCAGGATTTTCTTTCCTTCTCTCTCTAGTATCAGGTCTTCAGAATATTGCTTTTGGACAGCCGGTGTATCGATATTGCCAAATACCGCCTGAACCGGGGCAATTTCGGAGAGGGATTCCATTATGTTTCCCTCTCCAATATCACCTGCATGCCATATTTCATCACAATTTTTAAAGTACTTAGCTACTGAAGCTTCTAAATGACCGTGAGTGTCTGAAATAAGCCCTATTTTCAAAACCTTATCTTACGTTAAGGTCATCAATAATAGCTTCAATCTTATCTTTTAACTTGCTGAAGCTTTCTTCAAAATTGGCTTTATTTTTTAGCTCACCTTTAACACTTACATAGAACTTGATTTTAGGTTCTGTGCCAGAAGGTCTGGCTGATACTTTACTTCCATCTGCAAGGAAGAATTGTAGTACATTTGATTTTGGAAAGTCTAGTGTGGTTTTCTTTCCACTCTCTAGGTCAACCTCATGTCCTTTCTGATAATCTCGCAAGCTTACTACTTCAATGCCATGAAGGCTTTTAGGAGTGTTTTCACGGAAGTTCGTCATCATCTGCTGAATTTCCTCACTTCCTGAAATTCCTTTCTTAGTAATAGACACAAGTTCTTCTCTGTAAAGGCCGCAGTTTTCGTAAACTTCTAACAAGTATTCGTAAACTGTTTTACCCTGAGATTTAGCAAAAGCTGTCATCTCAGCAATCATAACGGCTGAGGCTACAGCATCTTTATCTCTTACAAAGTCATCAATTAAGTAGCCATAACTTTCTTCACCACCACCTATAAACTTCTTTTTACCTTCTAAATCGCGGATGAGCCCTGCGATATGTTTGAAGCCTGTTAAGGTGTCATAACTTTCGACTTTAAACCTATCAGCTATGTTTTTAATGAGCTCAGTGGTAACAATGGTCTTCACTATGAATTGGTTGCCATCTAATTTACCTAAGTCGTTCCATCGGCTAAGTAGGTAGTATATAAGAAGGGAACCCGTTTGGTTACCATTTAAAAGCTCCCACTCATTTTTATTGTTTTTTACAGCAATACCTACTCTGTCTGCATCCGGATCGGTAGCCATCACTATATCCGCATCAATTTCCTTGGCTTTGGCTAAAGCCAGTTTCATGGCTTCCTTTTCTTCAGGATTAGGATATACTACGGTAGGAAAATTACCATCAGGTTTTGATTGTTCTTCCACTATGTAAAGCTCATTGAAACCGTAATTGTGCAGTGCTTTAGGTACCAAAGTAACACCTGTTCCATGGATAGGAGAGTACACTATTTTGATGTCTTTATCCTTGTCAGAGGCATCTTTGAACAAGGATATTTTCTGTAGCTCCTCTAAATAAGCTTTGTCAACATCTTCCCCAATGTATTCTAATAGTGCATCGTTGCCGTTGAACTGTACGTCATCAATTGATTTAATGGATTTAACCTCTTCCATTACATTTACATCGTGAGGGTAAATCATTTGAGCACCGTCAGACCAATAAGCCTTATAGCCATTATATTCCTTCGGGTTATGAGATGCTGTTAATACCACACCGCTTTTAGCCTGCAAATACCTGATGGCAAATGAAAGCTCCGGTGTAGGTCTTAGAGCATCAAAAAAGTAGACTTTTATGCCATTGGCAGTAAAAACATCAGCAACTGTTTTAGAGAAAACGTCACTGTTGTTTCTACTATCATGTGCTATGGCTACACAGATGCCATGATCAGTAAAGGTTTTGTTGAGGTAGTTGGCTAAGCCCTGAGTAGCCATACCGAGTGTGTATTTGTTCATTCGGTTACTACCAACTCCCATAATTCCTCTTAGGCCACCAGTTCCGAATTCAAGATCTTTGTAAAAAGATTCTTCAAATTCATCAGGTTGCTCACTTTGCATTTTCCTGATGGTATCTTTGGTTTGTTCGTCAACGGCAGCACTGTGCAACCACTGATCAGCTCTTTCCTGTGCAGTCATAGTTTTTAAGGCTTATGCAATAATTTTTTATAGGTTTCCTCTAAGTTCTTGTTCTCTTTCAATTGCTTCAAATAATGCTTTGAAGTTACCTTTTCCGAACGACTTAGCGCCTTTTCTCTGGATTATTTCATAAAAAACAGTTGGTCTGTCCTGAACCGGCTTTGTAAATATCTGAAGCAGATAGCCTTCATCATCTCTATCTACTAAAATATTCAAATCCTTTAAAGGTTGGATGTCTTCATCTATTTCGCCTACACGTTCGTGCAAATCTTCATAATAGTTTTCAGGGACATGAAGAAATTCGACTCCTCGTTTTTTCATTTCAGAAACTGTTTGGCAAATATCTTTTGTGGCAATAGCTATATGCTGTACACCTGCGCCATTATAGAAATCTATATACTCTTCAATCTGCGATTTCTTTTTACCCTCAGCAGGCTCATTGATAGGGAATTTAATATAACCATTACCATTGGATACTACCTTACTCATTAAAGCAGTGTAGTCAGTAGAAATATCTTTGTCATCGAAAGTTAATAAGAGGCTGAAGCCCATCACTTTTTCGTAAAACTCAACCCATGTATTCATTTCACCCCAGCCTACATTACCAACACAATGGTCAACATACTCCAAACCAATTGGAGAAGCCGGAAGCTCACTTTTCTTCTCTACAAATCCAGGAAGGAAAGGACCATCATACTGAGAGCGATCTACAAAAGTATGGATTGTCTCGCCATAAGTATGAATACTTGAAATAGTTACTTTACCATTTTCATCTTCCAAAACTTTTGGTTCGGTGTGGGATTTAGCACCACGGCTGGTAGTTTCTTTGTATGATAATTCAGCATCATCCACCCAAAGGGCTAATACTTTAACACCATCACCATGCTTGGTAACATGTTCGGTGATAGGAGAGTCAGGCTTTAATGCAGAGGTAAGTACTAAACGAATTTTGCCCTGTTGTAACATATAAGAAACTCGGTCTCTCACGCCAGTTTCAGGACCAGCATAAGCTTTCAATTCAAAGCCGAAAGCTGTCTGATAAAACATGCATGATTGCTTGGCATTGCCTACATAAAATTCAATGTAATCTGTTCCTTTTATAGGTAAAAAATCTTGCTCCATTTATTCAGTAGTTATTTTAATGTTGTGTATCAAAATTAAGGCTTTTACTTAGTAATTGAAATAAAAGAGAAACTTATCCTAATTAGTGTTAGGAAAGCTTGGAAGTTCAAAGCAATTACAGGAATTTTACAGCTCGAAAACGGTTTAACCTTATATAAATCAAATGGTAGATATAAAGAAATTAGACAAAGACCTTACAGATTTAGTGAAAAAGAAGATTGCATTAAGCAAGCTTACTTATGCTGATAAGGACTATGACAAAATTGAGGAGGAGCTTCATGATGCTGAAGACGACTTCATTGAAAATTATGGAGAATATATGGAAGATGCATTGGCTCAGGTACATGATGAATTCTGTCCTGATAATGATGTGTTACTTCCTATTGCTTACCTGGCAGATGAATACATAGTTGATGGCGACACGTTTGAGGTAGCTCCTGGCCATGGCGTATTAGTTGAAGCTGATGACTTTAAAAGCCCTAAGGTAACGTTAGCTTTAGCACCAAACCCAACAAGAATTGTATTGCAAGCTGGTAACGACCACAAAGAGGTTGTTTGGCAGGCAAAATAAGTAAGCGTTAAAATCAAATTTTTAATGCTTAATTAAAAAGCTCATGATTTAGTTATCATGAGTTTTTTTTGTGGGGTTGTTAAGTGATTTTATGTCTATTCTTCCTCAACAATATCCTTTACTCTGCCTACTTCACCAGTTTCTAACATTACCTTAATACCATGAGGATGGAATGAAGATTTGGTTAATATCTTTTTCACAAAGCCATTTGTTAAGTCACCAGATCTTTGGTCCTGCTTTTGTACAACTTCCACCTCTATTCCTATTTGGATATCTTTTCTATTTCTTCCGTCTGACATTAGTGTTTCCTGAAATGTTTAGATAGCAAGCTAATAAATTTATTATGTTTGTTATTTACGAAATTAAGGCACTATGAAGAAAATTTTAAATAAAGCTGAGCTTCTAATGATGGGGATTCTGGTTATTGCTATAGCATTGCAGCTATTAGGTTCCAAAATCGACCTGCTATATTCTATCAGTATATCAGGCTTAGGTTTGGTATTCTTTTTATTTGCTCAGCTTCCTAATGGCCAATCTGAACCATCAGAAAAGGAGAGAGATTTCAACGACTTGTTAGGGCATGTACTTATGCCTAAAGTTTTGTGGATTGGTACAGCAATTACTACAATAGGAATTTTATTCTATCTCAATCATTTTCCTGGAGCGCTAAACATGTTGTTAATCGGAGGAGGTACAATTACCTTTTGTACCTTGATATTAATTATTTTGCGCTTAACTAAAGGGTTAGATTTACAGCAGCTTATTCCTGTGCTTTATCGGGCTTTTCCGGCACTGTTAGTGGCAGCCTATTTTGCCTTACCCTTACTATGAGTTTATAATTGCAATTATTCCCAATCCCGTTTTAGTTTCTATTCAAAATGATAAGTTTACGGCTTCATGGCAGAAAATAAAGTTTTAACGATAGGGATTCTAGCACATGTAGATGCAGGGAAGACTTCTCTCACCGAGTGCCTGCTACATCAGGCAGGAGCTACAAAAGCCTTGGGAAGCGTGGATAAAGGATCTGCCATAACTGATGCACTGGCAATGGAGAAAAGTAGAGGGATATCCATAAAAGCTTCCTCTGTAAATTTTTTATGGAAGGGCACGACCTTCCAACTGGTAGATACGCCCGGTCACCTCGATTTTGCAGCAGAGGTAGATCGCTCCCTGTCTATTCTGGATGGTGTAATATTAGTGGTTTCCGCTAAAGAAGGCGTGCAGGCGCATACTTTAAATCTATGGGAGAGTCTCAAAGAGCGGAAGCTTCCGGTCATCATTTTCTTTAACAAAATAGACCGAGATGGAGTAGAGCTTGAGCAGGTATTTTCAGATTTCCAGAAGGAGTTAGACGCTAAATTGTTTGCTATCAATCTTCCTAAAATTACTCATGAGCAAGTTGAACTTATTCCAATGGCAGAGGCAAAGGGCTTTGATTCCTACATCCTGGAGCAATCATTAGAAAATCTGGCAGAATGTGATGAAGCTTTTATGGAAGCTTATCTTGGTGGCCAAACGGATGATTTGCAGAGAATCCAGCATCTGGCTACTCCCTATATTAAAAACCAAATGCTGCAAACTGCCATTTTCGGAAGTGCTAAGCTAGGCATTGGCATAGAAGCTTTGCTGCAAGAACTGGAGCAAAAGGTACCCGAGGCCAGGCAAAGCTATGAAAAGATCAGTGCCAGAGTGTTCAAAGTAGAGTATCACGATAAATTAGGAAGGTTATCCTACCTCAAATCTTATGGAGCTACTATTAAAACAAAGGATAGTATCTATTCACAACAGCTGGAACGGGAGATTAAGGTGAATCAGATTTTTAAAGCAGAGGCCAGCGGATTGGAACAGGTAACAGAATTACAAACAGGAGAAATAGGCTTGGTTACCACTTCGGAAGCTATTCAGGCAGGGGATGTTTTAGGAACTTCAAAAATAGCGGATGGTTTTACCCCTATAAGCCATGCGGTATTAGGGGTGGAAGTGAAGCCTTTAGAGGATAAGGACTACCAGAAGTTAGGGGAAGCTTTAGAAATACTCCATATGGAAGATCCTGTATTGGACTTCAGATGGTTTAAGGAAGAACGCGAATTTCATATCAAGATATTAGGCCCCATCCAAACGGAAGTATTGAAAGACAGTCTGCAGGAAAGGTGGGGAATTGCCGCTGAATTTCTTCAGCCTCAAGTTATTTACAAAGAAACACCTACCAAAGCTGCTGAGGGCTATGTGCGCTACTGGATGCCTAAACCTTGCTGGGCAATCATGACTTTCCTGATAGAGCCTGCTCCAGCTGGCAGTGGTGTTGAATTTGAGAATACGGTGCGTACCAGCGATGTAAGCAATAAGTACATCAATGAAGTGAAGCGAGCTATTCCGTGGACGCTCAAACAGGGTATTCATGGCTATGAAGTAACGGATATTAAGATCACCTTGCTTGCTGGAGAAGAGCATACAGTCCACTCCAATCCCGGTGATTTTTTGTTAGCCACACCAATGGGAGTGATGCGAGCTTTGGAAAATGCTGGTACCGATTTGCTTGAACCTATGTATGCTTTTGAAATCAAAGCACATCAGGAATTATTAGGAGCAATTTCGGGTGACCTAAATCAGATGCATGCACAAATAGAATCTCCACTTTTTGAGGGGGAGTATTTTAGTATGAAAGGAAGGGTAGCTGTAGCCGAAGCTATGGATTACTCCATTCAATTTAATGCTACTACTTCTGGTAAAGGAAGGCTTAAACTCACACTAGACGGATATGAAAAGACAAGTTTCAGTGAAGAAAAGACAAGAGCTTATAAAGGTGTTTCCCCACTCAATGAATCACAATGGATTCTCCATATGCGTGGGGCTTTCAAAGCTGATGACAGGATGATGAGCTGATTCTGGAAGATAGAAATGAGAGATTGTAGCAGAATCACTCCAGACTAAACACCACCTTATAATTTCTATCTCTTTCTAAATCAGAATAATTCAACTCAGCATTTGCACCTTTGCCACTGGTGCTAAACATGCTCTCAGGTACCCCTTTATCCAATAAATAGGCGGTAATGGCATCGGCTCGTTTTTGGCTAAGGTCGTTATGGTAAATAGTCACGATTTCTTCAAGAGGGGTATACTCAAAACTTGTGCTATCAGTAGCTGAAACTTCTGTGGTGTTTTCTGAAATAGAATCCATTTTGTTGGCTGTAACTAAAAGTGTATCATAACGTGTCTCCGTTAAGCTGTCGGCATATTGATCTGATTCTGTTACACTTGCTTGATAAACCTCCAGCTTGAAATGAAAGTCGCGGTTTTGTTTCATGAGGGTGATCAATCGGTCTAACTCTTCCTCAGCTCCGGAAACAAAGTCTGCTGAATTTTCTTCAAATACGATGGCTGCCGGATAGGCTTGCCCACTCTCCAAAGTAGGAAGCAGGATGTCTTTCACTACCTTCTTAGACGATCCTAAATCTTCCAAATCCAAATACTCGCTATAATAGCCATAGCCTGATTCCTTGGTTTCTATAGAAAAGTCTACCTGATGGCCTTCAGGTATATAAATACCAAAGGTTTTATCTGCCGGGTCGAGAATTAACCGAACCAATTCTTGATCTGTTGCTACATCTGTGGCTTTTATCAAAGCTTTTGCTGGTAGATTGGTGACTGTACCTTCCAGGTAATACACTTTAGCCGGCTGAAATGCTTCCGGTACTTTAACCATATACAAATCATAGCCGCGCTCATCTTCTTCATGAATGTAAGCTACATCACCCAAAGCAGTAACACCAATGTAACGATCATGCGCATCCGTATTCAGAAAATCCATAGGCAGTGGCTTGCTCCAGCCATTAGCTTCCTTGCGGCTCATATAGAAGTCGTAATTCCCCTCTTTATTGAGGGCAGCGAAGTAAAGCGTTTTATTATCGGGTAGTATTACTGGGTTTACAAAGGAGGAGGAGGCTAAATCCAGTTTGATTTCCTCAGGTTCTTTCCAGTAAACATCTCCCAAAAATTCGGCAGCGTAGATTTTGCAATTTCCACCATCAGGATCCAATGTTTCACAACGGCTGAAATACAATGTTTTGCCATCTGCCGATAGGGTAGGATCCATCTCGTTTAAGGGAGAGTTGAGTGGCTTGCCTGGGTTAACAGATTGTCCCCAGCTGTTATTACCTTCCTTTTGCTGAAAGCGAATATCATAACCGCCAATTCCAGGACTTTTCTTGGAAGCATAGATCAACTGCTCACCATCATAGGAGATGTTGTATGCACCAAAAGGGATCATGTTTTTATTAGGAATGTCCACCTTCTGCCCTTTACTCCAATTATTTCCTATAGCAGTGCTGATGAATATTTCAGGTTCTCCGGAATCAGTATAGTCAGACATGTAGAGCAAGGTGCGGCCGTCTGCTGTTAATTTGGGTGCGTATTCATTATTGCTCCAGCTTGAAATATTTTGTGGAAGCCTGCGCTTTTGTGCTGTGGCTAGCGTGGTGCAGCTCAGAAAAAACAATCCGATAAGTAGCTTTTGCATGATCTCTCAATTTTATGCTGAATATACAGAAAATGCGTGTTATGGAAAACTCCCCCGTGGAGAAGTGCCTATCCCGTATTTACTTCGGGAAGGCTGGGAGGATTAACTCAGTAAACAAATCTCTTAACTTCATCGTCATTGCGAGGTACGAAGCAATCTTGTTCATCTTTGTGAGATTGCCGCGGCTAGCGCCTTGCAATGACGATCTCGGTAAAAAGGGAATTTGATTTTGGATGTTAATTACCATTATTTCGTTGATATTCTCCTCCTTGGAGAAGTGCCTGCCTAGGATTTACTTAGGGAAGGTTGGGAGGGTTGACAGACTTTAATTGAAGTAGTTCAGACAACAATCCAAGAAAAGATAATCTCATATTTTAATTTTCTAAGTTCATAGTTTGGCTAAATTCAAATGTTTTTTAGCTAGCTGAAAAGCGAAAATATATGCCTGTTACTCTGTTCATAAACGGAGCTTAAACATGTATAAAGTAAATATTATATTAGCTTAATTTTTACTCAAAATTTTTAGTATGAAATGTCCGAACTGTAATACAGATGTTCAGAGCCAGCATATCAATATCCAAACGGATTTAGCCCAATGCCAAAGCTGTCATAACATATTTAAAATATCTGAAGCCTTTGGTAATATTAATTCTGATGGATTTGACCTGAACAATCCTCCGAAAGGAACGTGGATTAGGCATGAAATGAACCAAATCGTTATTGGAGCTACCACCAGGTCTCCAATTGCTTTCTTTCTTGTGCCATTTATGGTGGTCTGGTCAGGAGGATCAATTGGTGGAATTTACGGATCGCAAATAATAAAAGGGGAATTTGATCCTTTTATGTCACTGTTCGGAATTCCTTTTCTAATCGGATCGGTTATATTTTGGAGTTTAGCGCTTATGGCCATTTGGGGTAAAGTTGAACTTAGCCTGGACAAACATGGGGGCAAGGTATTTACAGGACTTGGTTCAATTGGATTAGCCAAGAAATTCACATGGGATGAGATCTCGACCGTGAGTGAAAAACAGAATGCCTTAAATTATCCTGGCAGCCGAGGAAGCTCCATTCTTCTCGAGGGAAAACGAAGAATATCATTTGGAAAGGGAGTAAATAATGGCAGACGATATTACCTGTATAGAGCCTTAAAAGAAATTCTGACAAAAGTAAAAGCCAATAAAAACTTTGTTTAATAAATGAAGAGAAAGTGATAGGTCTTTAACTTCCTGCATAATTTAAGCTATGTGATAGTACACCACTAACAATTTCTACCGGGTTAGATTGGGAGGATTAACTCATTAAATAAACCTCTTAAATTCATCGTCATTGCGAGGTACGAAGCAATCTTGTTCGTATTCATGAGATTGCCACGGCTAGCGCCTCGCAATGACGACTGCGATAGAAGCAGATTTATAAGATGAATTAATAACAAATAATAATGATTTGATTTCTTAGATTCCTACGGAATGACTTTTCGTGCTAAGAATAATCTCCTATCGTCATCCCGTAGGGATCTATACTAGTAGTTGAATTAATACTGATACTCTTCTCCTTTAGTATAACTGATGGCTTCGAACGTTATTCCCTTGCACCTGTCTGCCGACAGGCAGGAAAGGGAATCCTTAAAGAGGAGATTCCCACTTCCATGGGAATGACGATTGCGGTAAAAAGGGAATTTGATTATAGGTAGCAGTTACGATTCTTCAGCAATTCATCTCCTCCTTGGAGAAGTGCCTGTCCCGGATTTACTTCGGGAAGGCTTGGAGCATTAACTCAATTAAATAAATCTCTTAACTTCATCGTCATTGCGAGGTACGAAGCAATCTTGTTCATATTTGTGAGATTGCCACGGCTAGTGCCTCGCAATGACGATTGCGATAGAAGCACATTTCTAAGATGAATTAATAACAAATAATAATGATTTGATTTCTTAGATTCCTCCGGAATGACTTTTCGTGCTAAGAATAATCTCCTACCGTCATCCCGTAGGGATCTATCTTCCATTAATTTAACTCCTCTTAAGAGAAGTGTCTGCCTAGTATTTACTTCGGGAAGGCTTGGAGCATTAACTCAATTAAATAAATCTCTTAACTTCATCGTCATTGCGAGGTACGAAGCAATCTTGTTCATATTTGTGAGATTGCCACGGCTAGCGCCTCGTAATGACGATTGCGATAGAAGCAGATTTCTAAGATGAATTAATAACAAATAATAATGATTTGATTTCTTAGATTCCTACGGAATGACTTTTCGTGCTAAGAATAATCTCCTATCGTCATCCCGTAGGGATCTATACTAGTAGTTGAATTAATACTGATACTCTTCTCCTTTAGTATAACTGATGGCTTCGAACGTCATTCCCTTGAACCTGTCTGCCGACAGGCAGGAAAGGGAATCCTTAAAGAGGAGATTCCCACTTCCGTGGGAATGACGATCTCGGTAAAAAGGGAATTCGATCATAGCTATCAATTACGGCTTTTCATGGATATAACAAAGCTCTAAAACCTTGTTATATACTGTTCTTATGTTTCTTTTGTATTAGTACCAAATTATAATTATACGTATGGCTAAAATAGATAAACAGGCTAGGACAGTTTTATTGATTGCTGGAATACTATTTCTTACTATAGGTATAATATTTAAGATTTTGAACCTGTATGTTAATGGTTATATGTATGACACTGCTCAGGGCCAACTTTTGCTCAAAGACCCAACAACAGTTACAATTAATGCGTGGGGCTATATCTACTTTGGCTTGATTAGTTTAGTATTTTACTTTATTCTAAAGTATAGCGGTAAAGATGTTACTTTTAATTCTGCGAAAGATAAGTATAACCCTAACCAGAGACACCGAGATAAAAAAAGGAAAATTAAAGGTAGGTAGTTTAAGCTTTTATAGATTCCCAATTACTTCGTTAAGAAAATTTCGTTAGAATGAAATATCTCAAACTATGATTAGTAAAAAAAAGTATCTTTGAATTTTTAGATTCCTACAGAATGACCTTATAATATACTAAAAAAATCTGCTTCAGTTATCTAGGTGTGGTTAGCTTTTCATTGATTCAATCCTCTATGTAGAAAGATGTTTGGAGAATTAACATGATTTGATCTTCGCATATGACTGGTTATTGCACTGGTGTTAATTTTACTATTAAAAAAACGAGAAATTTAGTGATACCCATTATACCTAAAAAGGTAGTTTTAATATCTTTTCTTTTAGCAATAGCAATTTGTGGTTTCTCTCAAAATGTAAGAGGCAAGAAGAATAGTGTTTTTGTTGAATTGCCAGGAGTTTCAAGAGCTGTCTCCCTTCATTATGAAGGATCTATATATTTTCAAGACAATTTAGGTGTTGCTTTGGGTATAGGTTTTTCACCATGGACAGCAGAGTACGATTACTCACTTTTTTTCCCTATTCAATTAAAGCTTTTTTATAAAATGGGCAATCATATGATTGAAGCTGGTTTAGAGCCTGTACCTTATATTTGGTTTGATTACTACATGGGTTCCAATGGTAGAGACAAAAGAAAAGGATTGCTTGATTTAGTGGTGGCGGCTCAATTAGCCTATAATTATTCTTTCTTTAAAGACGTATTTTTCGTTGGAGCTGCTTTTACTCCATACATATTTTTTAAACAATATGATTTAAGATATGGTCAGTACGTTGGTAACCCCTACTATAGCTTTGGTTTTCAACCATGGGGAACACTACGGATGGGTTGTAGATTTTAAGTCTTCTACAGCTGACCCAAGCTTGTAGCTCGTGACACTTTACCTATTAGAAAAGAACCTATAAATCAGTCTGATTCCAATCTCTACATGTAAAAGGTTAATTGCTAATTACAATTATTAATGAGTCAAAACCTCAGTCTCTACTTCGTCAATCTAATAAGCACTAAATCTTACCCCAACAAACCCTCCTGCACGGCTATGCGTACCATGCCCGCTACATTGCTTACTTCCAGCTTTTGCATAATGGCTTTGCGATGGGTTTCCGTAGTGCGTACAGCAATATGCAAAGCATCGGAAATCTCTTTGGTGGAAAGTCCTTTGGCTACCAGCACCAGTATTTCCAGCTCCCGGGTAGATAAAAGCTGTGTTTTCTTTAAAGCCGTGGCTTTGATCTCACTGGCTTTGTCTACCAGCGATTGCATGGCCTGGGGGGTATAATAGCTATGGCCTGCCTTAATGGTTTGCAGACAATGTTGGAATTCGCTGGCCTGGGCATTCTTGAGAATATAGCCTTCCACACCCAGCTTCATACATTGCTTTACGGTAGCTCGGTCGAGGTGCATGGTCAAGAGCACAAACTTAAGCGGGCTATTATCCTGTTTCAGTTGGCTGATAAGCTCCAGTCCGTTGAGGTAGGGCATATCCAGGTCGGTGATCAGCAGGTCGGGCTTTAAGAGCGGCACTTTATTGAGTGCTTCACGGGCATCATTGTATTGGGCTATGAGTTCAAAATCCTCCAACTGCCCAATTAAGGTACTGATCCCCTCAGCCACCAGCTTGTGGTCGTCTACTAAAATAAGCTGATACTTCATTTTACAGGTACACTTATGATGGCGGTAGTTCCTCCGGCAGATTCAAAATTCACTTTTCCATGAATAATGCTCAGCCTGCTTTCTATGTTCTTCAGGCCATATCCTTTGGTGGCTTTATTTTCTAACCCCTTACCATCATCTTCTACCAGCAGCATCAGCTGTTGTTCTACCTTATACAACTGCACCTGAACATTGCTCGCCTGGGAATGCTTGATGATGTTATTGATCAACTCCTGCAGTACTCTGTAAAGGCCAATCTCTATATGTTCATCAAAGCGCTGGTTTACATTTTTATGCTCAAATTGGTAGCTGATGGAGGAGAAGGCAAAAGCTTGCTGGAGCATATCTTCTATAGCTTCTACCAAACCATTTTCCATTAGAGCGCGGGGCATCATCTGATGCGATATGGAGCGCACCTCATCGGCCGATTGCTTAAAGTGGGAAGCAATACTTTCTACTTCACTCCTGGCCTCACCCTCTACCTTATTCGATAAATCAGCCAGTGCCAGCTTGAGTGCAGAAAGCTGTTGGCCCACACCATCATGCAGGTCTTTACTGATGCGGTTGCGCTCGCTTTCCGTAGCCATCACTACATTTTGTAAGCCTTGTTCTCTTTCCTGAGCAATGGCCAGCTGCATTTTATGTCGTTGATTGGCTTTATAGCGGTAGTAGACAGCAAAAGCCAGAATGATGAATAAGGCAAAGCCGGCATAGAGGTAGAAGATCTGCGCTTCCTTTTCCTGGATCTCCAATTGATTTTCTGCCAGTAGCTTTTCGTTTTCTACCGTTTTGTATTGTGTTTGCAGCTCGGCTATTTTATTTAAGTTACTCTCGTTGATGATGGAATCTTTATAGGCAGCATGTAGCTGATAGTATTTTAAAGCCTTCTTATCATCTCCTCTGCGGCTTTCCATTTCATAGAGGTAATAGTAATTGTCTTTTATGAAATTCTTGCTTTTTAGCTCGCTGAAAAGCTCCAGACTTTGGAGCAGTTTTTCTTCGGCCTTTTCAAATTCTTCTATGGTATAGTAGGCCTCACCAGTATTCATTTCCGCTATTCCATAGGAAATCTTGTCCCCAACAGAATCAGCCAGTAAAGCCCCTCTTTGATAGCTTTCAATGGCTTTGTCCATTTCATTTCTAAAGAAATATACTGCCCCCAGGTTGGAGTAGATCAGCATTCTACCTTCCATCAGGTTTAATTTCTCCGCTATCACTTTAGCCTGAGAGTAATCTTGTTCGGCAGCATCCAGCATGCCCGTCATGGTATTGATATTGCCACGCTCAATCAGTAAGCTCCAGAGCACGCGATCATCAGGGTCTTGCTGAACGTACTCCAGGCTTTCGCTAATGATGTCCCTAGCTTTGTCATATTCTTGCATATAGCCATATACCTGCCCTATAGCCATACCGGCAGTGGCAGCCGTTTTAGTATCATTCTGGGCTTTAGCTATGGACATTGCTTGAAAAAATAACTCCATCGCCAGCTCATAATTCCCCAGGTATTTATGCACATTACCTTTTCGCTGTATGATTTGCGCCAGCAAAACCGAATCCTGAATTTGGGAGGCCAGTTCATAGGCACGATCCTGATAATACAGGGAAGAGTCATATTGGGATTTTTGCTGATAATAAATGCCCAATATGGAGAGGTAATCACTTTCCTTTTTCGGGTCCTGATTGAGGTGGCGTTTGTAAGCTGCTAACATCAATCGCATAGAGTCTGTATTGTTATAGCTGGTTTGCACCGCCATTTCCCTGTAAAAAGCAGCTGAATCTACCTCATGGGATTGCCCAAATGAGAGATGACTGCCAAAATAGACTACTAGCAGGAGGCTGGCTCCAATGGTTTTTCCAATCGTTTTTAAAGTGCTCTCAAGAAGCCTTTTACGTAATTTCCACATATAAATACCCAATTACCACGATAAGAATAGGCTGATATTAATCGGAATTTTGACTTAACAATAACTCTCAAAGTCATGAACAGAACCATCTTATCAATTGCACATAAAAATAATCTTTTGTCTTTATGCAGCCTCTGCGCTGCCTATAAAAAGCATAGTATAAAAAGTCATTTGCTCTCTGATGACTTTGAGAACTTCTGAAAGAGAGCAGCTCCCTGCCAGCTGGCGGGGAGTAATTTTTCCATAACTAAACCCTTAAATAATGAAAAAAAATCTAATTATCATACTCATGCTATGCATGTCTTGTCCACTTAACGCACAGAAAGTCAGCTATAAGGTGCTGGAAGCAGATGTGGATGTCCACAAAGGCTTTGTTGGATTGGGAGGCGCTATGTTTCTAGGAGGGGCCACCGTATTAGGGATTTCGGCAGATGCCCGTGCGCAATACGACCTGGATCAATTGCCTCTCACACTTTGGTTTCAGGGCCATCGTGAATTGGTAGGAGTGGGGCATATTGAAAGAGAAGGCGTATCTTATACAGCCAAACCTATGGAGCTCAACCTGGGCGTGATGTACCCTCTTATAGCAGGTGAGAAAGAAAATGGCAAGGTGAAGATAGTGCTGGAGAGTTCCTATGGCGTATCCGGTGGCTATGCGAGAAGTTACAACCGCTCTTTTAAGGCTAAAGGAGAAGTGAAAACCGATATTTTAGCGAAGGCAGGCTTGTACAGCTATAGCAGTGGCATTGCCTCCAATGCTGGCCTTACGCTGGGGATTTGTAGAAGAAAAAGGGAGCATACCAAAATTGAATACAATAACTATATCTACGATACCCATTACGATAAGCAATTGTACCTCGATCTTATTTTCGCACCCATCAACAACTTAGCTGATGAGAAGGATGATGCCCCTAATCAGCAGGATTCGGAGCTGAAAGCCTCCGTGCTGGGGGCAAGAATTGGCTTTCAGCAAATATTTTATGGAACAAGATCCATCAATTATGAGGTGAGCATGCGCCCTTACAGCAACTTTTACCTCATTACACTGGCTGCCAGGTTTACCTTTGGCCTTGCCTTATAAATAATAACTAGATCTCTCAAATTAACATAAACTAAATTTTAAAACCATGATACATTTTAACTTTAAATTACGCTACCTGCTGGTGGCTTCCACCCTTAGCTGCATGCTGTTTATTAGTCCGGCTCAAGCTCAAAAGAGTATTAAAGATATTGCTGAAATGAAGGATAAGCAATGGGGTAAATTTGTAAAAACCAGCTTTACTGGCGCCTATTGGCTCGAAGGACTTACCAGTGTGGGCTTGTTGGATGCTGACAAAACCCCTCAGCCTAAAAAGATAGGTTTATTGACTATGCAGTTGTATACGGCTTCCGCTTCAACTTCTAATACGGCCGGAAACTGGACTACCACCACTTATTTTACAACCTCCGAGGAAGGGAGCAAGCTGCTCATAGAGAACCTGAAAGAGTATATGCTTCCTGCTATGAAACAGGCTTTTAATGAGGTAGACATACAGTTGTTAGAGCCTGCGGAATTTGCCGACACACCTGAAAAGAAGGAAATCTACATGAATAGTAGAGATGAAATTGAAACCGGTGGTTTCACGCAAATGATCACCAGTAGTCTTGAAAATGGAAAAGAAACCAATTTTGCAGGCACGGTGCCTGAAGGCTATACCTGGTATCCGGTTACAGCGGGTGTACTTGATGTGGATGTGAAAGGTCCTTCCGGATACGGAGAATTGGCTGAGAAGCTGGGATTAGATGGGGTGTTAGTTGTGACCATACTTACCACCACGCACAGAAAATATATTAGCCTGAATAAAGTAGAAATGGGTGTTGCGGGCCCAATAAATGATAATCCTGAGGCGGAATATAATGGTCGGATCAATTCAAAAAGTATGAATACCGCCAGGGGAGGAGTTATGTATGGATATGCAGGGATAGAAAGAATGGAAATTCCGATTATTGAACTAAAGAGGGGGGAGTTTCAGGCGCATTATTTGGAAGGTTTTGATGTGGTGAGCAGCAGACTTTCCAAAACACTAACAGAAAGGTTAGTGGAGCTAAGAAACTGGCAGCCTAAAAAAGCCAGAAAGAAAAAGTAAGTCTATTCAAAAAAAAGCATCCTGATCAGTTCAGGATGCTTTTTTTCTTTCCCAGACCATGCGGCCCAGGTTTAAATGCTATTGATGATGGGTATCAATGGGTCAACACCTCAGTCTCTACCTCAGTAATTTCCATTAAGCCTTTTTCATTGATTTCAGTAAGTTTTACCTTCTTCAATTCATTGATGAGGATAGGGTCGTATTTGGCCACTACGCGCACATAATTGTCGGTGAAGCCTTCCATCATACCGTCTTTTACATCATTTTCAAACAATACAATGTCTTCACGGCCTATATTTTCTTCGTAGAACTTTCTTTTGATCTTTTCGGATAGGTTACGCAGCATTTGTGAACGCTCATTTCTGATGTTCATAGGCACCGGATTGTCCATTTCAGGAGCATCGGTATTGGCACGCTCAGAATAGGTAAATACGTGTAGGTAGGAGACGGGAAGGTCTTTTAAGAAGTTATAAGTCTCCAAAAAGTCTTCTTCTGTTTCTCCCGGGAAGCCCACAATTACATCCACACCTATGCAGCAATACGGCATAAGCTGTTTGATTTTTGTTACGCGGTCCACATACAACTCACGCAAATACCTTCTGCGCATTTTGCGCAAAATTTTATTACTTCCACTTTGTAATGGGATATGGAAGTGAGGTACGAATTTGCTCGACTGGCTAACAAATTCAATGATCTCATTGGTTAATAGGTTAGGCTCTATGCTTGAAATACGGAAACGGTCAATGCCTTCCACCTTATCTAAAGCCTTTACCAGGTCGATGAAACGCTCTTTCCGTCTGCCATCCTGAATCCCAAAGTCACCCGTATTCACACCTGTGAGTACGATTTCTCTCACACCAGATGCGGCAATTTCTTCCGCACTTTTTACAATATTCTCGATGGTATCGCTACGGCTCTTGCCACGTGCCAGCGGAATGGTACAGAAAGCACAATGGTAATTACAGCCATCCTGTACTTTTAGGAAAGTTCTGGTACGGTCGTTTATAGAATAGGCATTATTGAAAGTTTTGGCTTCGCTAATTTCCGAAGCTAGCACTTGTGTTTCTTTCTTTTTGGTAAAGCCATCCAGCTTATCAATCAGCTGAAATTTCTCTGCAGCGCCTAAAACGGCATCTACTCCTTTAATTTCTGAAATTTCTTTTGGCTTCAGCTGGGCATAACAACCAATAATAGTCACAAAAGCATCAGGGTTGATCTTTCGAGCCTCCTTTACTACTTTTCTACACTTTTTGTCTGCGTTCTCGGTCACAGAACAGGTGTTAATCACGAATATGTCGGGATTTTCCTGAAACTCCACCTTTTCATAACCTCGGCCTTCAAACATTCTGGCGATTGAGGAGGTTTCAGAGAAGTTGAGTTTACATCCTAAAGTATAAAAAGCTACTTTTTTGTCCATTCCTACTGCTTTTCAATTTTGGGACTGCAAAGATAAGCTTTAATTTACTCTTATTAAAGCTTTTAAGGATTGCAAAAAGCCGATGAAACTCACATCTTATTAAGTGGATTTTAAATTTTACCTGGTTTTCAGATTTTTTCACTAAAATTTTCTGATTTGGTTAAAAAAATAACTCGATTTTGTAAAAATCTTGTAAATCCTCTTAATTTTGTATTGAATTCTAATCAAAAAACATAAAAAATGGCTCATTCACGCTTACACGCGCTAGACATTGTTCAAAAAAGGACTACCGAAAGGATAGAAGCTCCTTCGAACAAAATTTCAGATTATTTTCAGACGGATGTTTTTTCGCTGGATCAAATGAAAGCGAGCTTGTCACCTGATGTTTTCAAAAAAATTAAGCAGGCAATCGACAAGGGCAAAAAGATTGATATGGAAACTGCGGATCAGGTAGCATCAGCAGTAAAAACATGGGCTATCACTAAAGGTGTTACACACTATACGCACTGGTTTCAACCACTAACAGGTGCTACTGCAGAAAAGCACGATTCTTTCTTCAATGCACAAAAAGGTATTGAAGTGTTTGCAGGTTCTATGCTTGTACAGCAAGAGCCGGATGCCTCATCTTTCCCTAATGGTGGTTTAAGAACTACTTTTGAGGCAAGAGGTTATACCGCCTGGGATCCTACTTCGCCTATCTTTGTTTGGGGGAGAACTTTATGTATTCCTACTATTTTTGTTTCGTACACTGGTGAGGCGCTTGACCACAAAGCACCTTTATTAAAGGCTGTGGAAGCTGTAGATGCAGCGGCTACTAAAGTAGCTCAACTATTCGATAGAAATGTTAATAAAGTAAATGCTTCATTAGGTTGCGAGCAGGAGTACTTCCTTGTTGATAAGGCTTTATATATGGCCCGTCCTGATTTAGTAATGGCAGGCAGAACCTTGTACGGTCATAACCCGGCAAGAGGTCAGCAGCTGGATGATCACTACTTTGGTGCCATCCCTAGCAGAATTTATAACTATATGAAGGACTTCGAAATTGAGTCTTTAAAGTTAGGAATTCCTGTAAGTACAAGACACAACGAGGTAGCTCCAGGTCAGTATGAGGTGGCTCCTTTATTTGAAGATATTAACGTAGCAACAGACCACAACAGCTTAATGATGGATGTGATGAAGCGCGTAGCGGAACGTCATAACCTTCAGGTTTTATTTCATGAGAAGCCATTTTCAGGATTAAATGGTAGTGGTAAGCACAACAACTGGTCGTTAATTACCAATACAGGTACCAACTTATTCCAGCCTAGCAGCAGTGCCAGAGAGAACCTTCAGTTTTTGGTATTCCTGGTAAATACCATCAAAGCTATTTATGACAATGGTGATTTATTGAGAGCTTCTATTGCCTCAGCAGGTAACGACCACAGATTAGGTGCTAATGAGGCGCCACCAGCTATTATGTCTGTATTCATTGGTTCAGAGTTAACGGCTGTGCTTGATGAATTGGAGGAAAAGGGTAATATTAAAATCGATAAGGGCGAGAACATGTATATGAAGCTCGGTATTGATAAAATCCCTCAAATTATACTTGATAATACGGATAGAAACAGAACTTCTCCTTTTGCCTTTACCGGTAATAAGTTTGAGTTCCGAGCGGTAGGTTCTGATCAGAACGTAGCGCAGCCGATGACTATTCTTAATTTAATAGTAGCAGAGCAGTTAACGGATTTCCACAAAGCGGTGAAAGCTGAAATGGATAAAGGTACTGACAAGAAAATCGCTATTGTTAACATTCTGAGAGATTACATCAAGGCTTCGAAGAAAGTAAGATTTGAAGGTGATGGTTATTCTGAAGCGTGGGAAAAGGAAGCTGAAAAAAGAGGCTTGCCTAACGTGAAAAATACTCCAGGAGCATTGGAAGCTTTTGTTTCTAAGAAGTCGAAAGACTTATTTGCTAAGCATGGAGTGATGACTGCCGAAGAGCTTGAAGCCAGAAATGAAATTTATCTGGAAAATTATATGATGAAGCTTCAAATTGAAGCAAGAGTGATGGGAGATATTGCCTTAAACCAAATCATCCCTACTGCTGTGAAGTACCAGAACACTTTAGCACAGAATGCACAAAACTTAGCACAGCTAAAACTTGATAATAAGGAGATAGTAAAGAACATTGAATTAATCAGTGGCTATACGAAAGACCTTACCAGCTTGGTACACGAAATGGTAGAAAAGCGTAAAGAGCTTAATAAGATTGAAGATATGCATGAAAGAGCAGCTAAATATGCTTCTGATATTAAAGAAGCTTATTTTGAGAAAATCAGATATGCTGCTGATAAGCTTGAACTGTATGTAGATGATGAGCTTTGGCCATTACCGAAGTACAGAGAAATGCTTTTCTTAAGATAATAGTAAACAACCATTCATTTTGTTTTAAAGCCCTGGCAGTATTGCTAGGGTTTTTTTATGGATTTATCCTCTAATAATTGATTGTTTGGCAGGCTTGTTAATCAAATCGAAAATACATTTAACAAAAAAAAATCCTGCACTTAGGCAGGATTTGCAATTATATATCTATAGTCTTTTTTAGTTGAGCACAAACCTGATAGGTACTACTCTTTGTGATCTTACAGTAACACCCGCTTGCTTACCGGGAATCCACTTACCGTAAGAAGCCACCGCATTTACGGCTGCTTGATCGCATCCGGCACCAATGCCTTTAACGGCTGTGATGTTGGAAAGGCTTCCATCTTTTTCGATGGTAAACTGAACGTAAACAACACCTTCAATACCTAGCGATTGTGCTTGCTTAGGATACTTGTTTTCAAGCTCCTCTGCAATAAAATCATAGAACTCGTCTATACCATCAACAGGTAAAGCTTGATCTTCCACAACAGTGAAAATTTGGTCACTATCTACGTCTACAGGGCCATTAACCTTTTTGTTTTGATTGTTTTCTATCACGATAGCTTCTTCTTCTGACTGAAAATCACAAGCCATAATAGTTATGAATAGAAGCCCTATAAAGGTAGCTGCGTATTTTGTTCTTAAATTCTTCTTTTCTGTTTTCATCATATTTATTCTTTTTAAAATTGTGGGTTTAGAGAAAAAACTGGCCATACTCATATGAGAAGGATACAGGGCATGTTTTACCAATAAGTCTGTATATTTTGCTTCATCATCATGCTGTACGGCAACGGCATCTGCCAGGTACTCGTGGTTGTCAGCTATATATCTTTTATACACCCGATGTAAGGGGTTGATAAACAGCAGACATGTCATGAGCTCGGCAATGATAATGTCTATGCTATGTAAATCTTTGGCATGAGATTGCTCATGGGCTATTATGAGCGAAGCTTCTTTTTCATGTTTGAGGGCCTCAGGAATAAAAGACCACCTTAAGAAGGTAAAAGGTGCAATAGTAGCATTAAGAATGAAAATATTGTTATCAGAATCAAAAGAGGCACTTGATTTCATTGCTTTTACCTGTTTAAACATTCTGCCAAGTTTAACAAAGAGTATCACCAGGCAGATGAGGCTTATGCTGAAATATGAAATAGCAATAAGCTCTTGTATCAGGAAACCGTCAAACTTACTTGCTTCATTTGCCATACTGTTTACTCCCTCATCAGCATTTAGCAAGGGGAATTTTAGTATCTCCAACTGACTGATTACAGGTATTTTTATCAACGGAACTACCAAAGCAAATAGGGCTATTGCCAGTAAATAGAATCTGTTGAAGCGGAAATCGGTATGCTTTCTTAAGGTGAAATAGTATATGCCTAGCAATATAGTGAAGGCTATATTTAGCTGAATGATATAATTAAATGCTACCATTATTTTCTTTTTTTATTCTCCTTTAAATGAGTTAAGAGTTCTTCTATTTCTTCTTTGTTAAGGTCTTCTTCCTTAGCAAAGAATGAGGCCATTTTGTGAAAAGAACCTTCAAAATAATCAGTTATCAAATGTTTGATAGATTGCTTTTTAAACTCCTCTTCCTTTAGAATAGGGTGGTATATATAACCTTTACCTTCTATCTGATGACCTACCACGCCCTTCCTTTCAAGAATTCTGATAATAGTACTTACTGTATTATAAGCTGGCTTAGGCTCAGGCATAATCTCCAGGACATCGCGAACTCTTGCTTCTTTCAGTTCCCAAAGCTTTTGCATTATTTCTTCTTCTGCTCTTGTTAGTTGCTGCACTTTTATTCAAATGATTGAGGGTTGTAATTTATAACTAAAAACTTAGTTACAAAACTATTTTGTTATTTTTAACTAAATATTTAGTTGATTAGATCTCTTATGATTGAGACTATTGAGTTGTTAATATCTTTCAGAAAAGCAGCTGCAGGTAGATTTAGGTCAAGAAGGGGGTGATTTTCTAATTTCAGATTGCCGATTTTGATAAATACATGAGGCTATACCATAAAACTATTCACTAGCTCTTTTAATAATATATAATCAATGCGTCATTAAATGCCCTGAAACAACTCAAAAGATTCCAAATAGTCTGGAATGATCAAGTTAGGTAAGCTTCTTTCTGCTAAAAGCTTTTTCATTTCATTTGCTGCTTCGACCTCACCATGTACCAGAAAGGTGAATTTAGGGCTGTCCTTAATATGATTAAACCATTGGATTAATTCGGTCTGATCGGCATGAGCTGATAGCCCATCAATCTTGTATGTTTTACATTTAACTTTTCTGTACTCACCGAATATTTTTATTTCATCCTTTCCTTCCAGAATATCCCTACCTCGGGTGCCATCAGCCTGATAGCCTACAAATAGTAATAAGTCATGCTCATTTTCAATTCTGTGAAAAAGGTGATTGAGAATTCTGCCACCCGTAATCATGCCACTTGCAGAAATAATGATAGCCCTTTTTTTAAGATCTTTCAAACCGGCAGAGGCTTCTGCACTTCTTATATAATGAAAATTCTTATCCTCAAAAATGTCTTTATCATGCAGGCGATGTTCCTGATCAAATTGTTCATAAAGTTTAGTGACACTTATGGCCATGGGGCTATCAATATAAACAGGTACATCTGGAATTTTTTTAGCTTTCATCAACTGGTGAAGCATAAATAGCAAACTCTGTGTTCTACCAACAGTAAAGGCAGGAATGAGTACAACCCCTTCATCGAGCGTTTCATTTATTTGCCCGGCCAGATTGCCCTCTACATTATCTAGAATATTGATTCTATCACCATAAGTTGATTCTATGAGCACTACATCTGCTTGATCGTAAGTTGATGGCGGAAGCATAACCGGGTCTTTTTGTCTTCCGAGATCTCCTGAAAAAATGATGGTTTTTTGCTGTAGAGTTCCTCTTAAGGTCAATTCAATAGATGAAGCACCAAGGATATGACCTGCATTGGACCATTTTGCGTGAATGACTTCATTCAATTCTAAAGTTTGATTGAAGTCAACCGTTTTTATTAATTTTAAAGCACTTTCAACATCATCTTCCGTGTAAAGTCCTGTGGGATTCTTATGCTTACTGTAACCCTTTTGTCTGGCAAAGTCTGCTTCTTCCTTTTGCAGTTTGGCTGAATCCTTCCAAAGAATTTCAAGTAAGGCTGCTGTAGAGGCTGTGCAATAGATATTTTTATCATATCCTTGTGCTACCAAACGTGGTACATAACCACTATGGTCTAAATGAGCATGGGTTAACAAGATGGCATCAATGCTGTCGGTTTCAACAGGGAAGTCATCCCAATTACGTAACCTTAACTTCTTGAGTCCTTGAAAAAGTCCGCAGTCTACAAGCAGCTTATAATTATCAACCTCCAGCAAATATTTGGAGCCAGTAACTGATTGTGCACCACCTAAAAATTTAAGCCTTACATCCATTCACTTAATATGGTGAAAATTCTTGGATGTAAGGCTTACAAAATTCTATTAATTATCTATTCAGGCGATCCAGATAGTTTTCTCATTCATAAACTCTCTTATCCCCAAATGCGATAGCTCTCTCCCGTAACCACTCATTTTGATGCCTCCAAACGGAACAGCCGGATGTGAAGCCATCAGTTTGTTGATGTAAACTGCACCAGATTCAACCTGTCTGACTAGCTTCTGTGCTTCTTCTATATTCTGTGACCATAATGAACCGCCCAATCCAAATCTGGAATCATTCACAATTCTTACAGCGTCTGCATTGGACTCTGCTATTATAACAATGGCTACAGGACCAAATAATTCTTCCTCATAAGCAGGCATGCCGGGTTTAACATCTGTCAAAATGGTAGGTTCGAAGAATGCGCCTTCTCTATCCATACGTTTGCCACCAATTAAGATTTTAGCTCCTTTATCAACAGATTTGTTTACTTGTTCTAACAATTCATCGGCCAAGTCTTCTCGTGCCATAGGGCCGTAATCGTTGTCATCATCGTCCGGATCACCAATTTTGAGCTTTTCAAATTCTGCTTTAAACTTCTCCAGAAAATCATCAGCAATATTTTTATGTAGAATGAAACGCTTGGCGGCAATACAACTTTGGCCGTTGTTTATCATCCTCGCTTTAGCACCAGTTTTAGCTGCTTCTTCAATGTCGGCATCTTCCAACACAATGAAAGGATCGCTTCCTCCTAATTCAAGCACTGTCTTCTTCAGGTTTTTGCCTGCTCTTTCAGCCACCTTACTTCCGGCATATTCACTGCCTGTGAGTGTAGCTGCCACAACTCTTTCATCATCTAAAATCATGTTGACTTT
Source organism: Marivirga atlantica (assembly GCF_016734805.1). Classification (GTDB taxonomy): domain Bacteria; phylum Bacteroidota; class Bacteroidia; order Cytophagales; family Cyclobacteriaceae; genus Marivirga; species Marivirga atlantica. The sequence continues at coordinate 232,111 of NZ_JAERQG010000003.1, read as the reverse complement.
TGAAGATGAAATGATGAGCGTTTGAAAGGCACCGGTAGGAAAGCCAGCCTCAACAAACACTTCTTCAATAGCTTTAGCGCATTGAGGTACATTGGAGGCATGTTTAAGCAGTCCTACATTCCCTGCCATCAGGTTAGGTGCTGCAAAGCGGAATACCTGCCATAAAGGGAAGTTCCATGGCATAACTGCCAAGACAGGGCCTATTGGGTCATATGCAATGTAAGCTTTGCCATCAGGTACTTCCAGTTTTTGATTGGAGAGAAATTCTTCTGCATTATCAGCGTAGTAGTCGCAACAGCGGGCACATTTTTCTACTTCAGAAATGGCTTCTCTTTTAGCTTTTCCCATTTCCAGGGTCATGAGGCCTGCATACTTTTCTTTGTTATTTCTTAATACTTCAGCAGCCTTTTTCATTAAAGTGCTTCGCTCACTAAAGCTGGTTTGTTTCCAGTTTTTATAGGTAGTGTGTGCGTTCTCTAATTTCTCTAATATAAGTTCGTCCGGTTCTTCCGAAAAGGTTTTAACAACCTCGTTATTCAATGGATTTTTGCTTTCTATTGCCATTTTAAAAATTTCTTGATAAAAAAATACCCCGAGGAGTTTCCTCAAGGTATTAACCGACAAATGACTATATCGTTTACTGAAAATTGCTTATTCTATAGGAAAGCCTTGACCTTTCCACGCAGTAATTCCTCCTTCTACATTATAGAGGTTTTCAAATCCCATTGCCTTCATCATTTCCGCAGCACGAGTGCTTCTGCCACCAGATCTACAATAGAGGTAATAGGTTTTTGATTTGTCAAGTTCTTGCACAGCATTATTGAAAGAGTCTTGCTCTAGTACATCAATATGCTTACTATTTGCTATTGCGCCATCATTTACTTCTTCAGTAGTTCGTACATCTATAAGCACAAACTCAGGATTGGCTGCAAAATCTATTTGGTTTAATTCTGCTACTTTAATCTGTTTAATTGCATCGCTTTGTTCTTTATCTGATTTTTGTGAACAGGCTGATAAAGGTATAAGAGCGATAAAGCTGTAAAAGAAAAATTTCTTCATATCTAAATGTTTAAAAGGTAAAGTTAACAAAAGCCTTGAGCTGTTATGTAACCAAAGTTACTCAATTATTAATCAATCGGTACTGCTGTGCTATCAGTGATTTTCGACATCACAAATGAACTCTGTATATTTGAAAGGTTAGCATTTACCGATAGCTTGTTAACAATGAAATCTTGAAAAGTATTCATGTCTTTTACGAGCACTTTCAAATGGTAGTCATATTGTCCGGCCAGATGATAGCATTCTACCACTTCAGGAATTGTGGCAACGTGAGCTTCAAAATCTGCTAATTTTTCTTTGGTGTGTTTCTCAAGTCTTAGCATACAGATCGCCATTAAATCCTTTCCGATTAATTTAGGGTTTATTAGCGCTACGTATTGATTAATTACCTTCATCCTTTCCAGTCGTTTTACCCGCTCATAAACAGGTGTAGGTGTTAAGTCAAGTTTAGCGGCCAGCTCTTTATTAGTAATACGTGCATTATGTTGCAGCAGTCTGATGATCTGTAAATCTGTTTCGTCAAGCTTAATTGTAGAAAAATTATCTATTTCCATAATATTCAATCGGTATTATTAGATGAATTATCTGTAAAATTAATAATTAAAGAGGATAACACTAAATTATTTAATTACTCAGAAATAAAATCTACATTTGAATAAAAAGTAAGAAAATATGAGTGATCATCAATTTGCACCGGAAAGCCAGATGATGTCTTTCGGATATAAGCCGGAATTATCAGAGGGGGCCATTAAATGCCCAATTTTTCAAACATCTACTTTTGCTTTCAAAAAAGCAGAAGATGGCAAAGCCTTTTTTGAGATTGCCTATGGAAAAAGGACTCAATCGGAAGGAGAGGAGCTCGGACTTATTTATAGCAGATTAAATAACCCAAATCTTCAGATTACAGAAAATAGATTAAGTCTATGGGATGGATCAGAAGACGCAGCGATCTTTGAAAGTGGGATGGGTGCCATTAGCTCTATGTTGTTTGAGTTTCTGAAACCTGGTCAGGCAGTTTTATACTCTATGCCTGTTTATGGCGGAACGGATCACCTGATAACTAAGGTATTACCTAACTTCAATATTCAATGTGTGGGTGTTTCTCCTCTTGATGATAAGGAAGCCGTGATGGAAAAGATTGAGAAAAGCGGTTTGAAAGATAAAATCTCTTTCATTTACCTTGAAACTCCTGCCAATCCAACTAATGCGCTTGTTGATATCAGTATGTTTAGAGAAATCGCTGATGAGCTCAAAACAGAAGAAAATCCTATTTACGTTGGAGTAGATAATACTTATATGGGTCCAATATGGCAGCATCCTTTACAGCTCGGGGCTGATTTAGTGATCTACTCAGCTACTAAATACATTGGAGGTCATAGTGACCTTGTGGCTGGTGCCTGCTTAGGTTCTGCTGAGTTAATCGGTAGAGTGAAGGGTATGAGAACCTTTATGGGAAATATGGCTGGTCCACATACAGGCTGGTTGTTGATGCGCTCATTAGAGACGTTGAAATTAAGAATGGAAAAGCAAGCTCAGAATGCTGAGAAAGTAGCAGAATTCTTAAATAGCCACCCAAAGGTAGATAAGGTATATTATCTTGGCAATCTTACAGAAGCAGATGGTCGCCAATACAAAATATTCAAAGAGCAATGTGGAGGTAACAAAGGTGCCATGGTTGCTTTTGATATAAAAGGTGGAGAGAAGGCAGCATTCAGATTTTTAAATAGCATGAAGTTGATTAAGCTCGCAGTGAGCTTAGGAAGCACAGAGTCACTAGCTGAACATCCGGCAACAATGACACACTCCGATGTAGATGAAGACATTCGTCAGGAAATAGCCATTACCGAAAGTTTGGTAAGAATTTCTGTAGGAGTGGAAGATGCTAAGGATATAATCTGGGATATTGAACAGGCATTAACCAGCATTTAATAATTTATAAAAGAGGGCTGTTAAAATTAGATACCGAAGTCGGATCAGTTTGACAGTCCTCTTTCTATTTCTATTTATGGTAAGTCAATGCTGCTGACAGCATTAGAGCAATCTGATTTATTTTGGCAACTCTTAAAAATGCAATCGTTTACATGTAAGGATTAGTCATACAATGATTGCTCAAGCTTTTGTTATGCTTTTTAAATCAGTACCTTTGCGCACTTAAATTTTAAGTCAGCGCTATGTCATCTACCCGCCAATTAAAACTAAAAAAATACTTTAACCTTTTCGATTTATCGCAAAAGGTGAACTACGGTACTGAGGTACTATCGGGACTTACCGTAGCCATTGCTTTAATACCTGAGGCTGTGGCTTTTGCCTTAATAGCTGATTTATCACCATTAACGGGTTTATATGCAGCTTTTGTGATGGGTTTAATCACCTCGATTTTTGGTGGTAGACCAGGCATGATATCAGGTGCAACCGGAGCAGTAGCAGTAGTGATATTGGCTCTGTCTCAATCTCATGGTATAGAGTATGTATTGGCTACTGTAATCTTAGCAGGTATCATTCAAATACTTGCTGGTGTTCTACGCCTTGGTAAGCTGATGCGCCTGGTTCCTCAGCCCGTAATTTTTGGTTTTGTAAATGGATTAGCGATTATCATATTCAGTTCTCAGTTGGCACAGTTTAAAGATGCCGATGGCAATTGGCTAACTGGAATGGAAATGTATTCTTTCCTTGCTTTAGTACTTGTTACTATGGCTATCATTTGGGGATTGCCCAAACTTACCAAAGTGGTTCCTGCTGGTTTGGTAGCTATACTTACCGTTTTCGGCATTGTTTTCTTTATGGGCATTGATACCAAAACAGTAGGAGATATTGCCTCTGTAAATGGTGGGTTTCCTCCTTTTCATATTCCTAGCATTCCTTTCACATGGGAGACTTTACAGATTATTCTACCCTATGCAGCTATCATGGCTAGTGTGGGCTTAATTGAAAGTTTATTAACGCTCAACTTAATAGATGAAATTACTGAAACCAGGGGTAGAGGTAATAAAGAAGCTGTAGCGCAGGGAGCAGCCAATGTATTATCGGGCTTATTCTCTGGAATGGGCGGATGTGCTATGATTGGTCAAAGTTTGATTAATATTTCTTCTGGTGCTCGTGCCAGACTTTCAGGAATTGTAGCCTCAGTTATGTTATTGGTGTTTATCATGTTTGCTGCCAATTATATTGAAATGCTACCTATGGCGGCTTTAACCGGACTAATGATTATGGTTTCAATCGGTACATTTGAGTGGGCTAGTTTAAGAACATTTAATAAAATGCCGAAGTCAGATATTTTTGTGATGGTGTTGGTTACTTTGGTTACTGCCTTCCTTCATAACCTGGCCTTAGCAGTTATCATTGGAGTTGTAATTGCTGCTTTAGTTTTTGCCTGGGATAATGCTAAAAGAATTAGAGCTAGAAAAAGAATAGATGATGAAGGTGTAAAGCATTATGAGATATATGGTCCGCTTTTCTTCGGCTCTACTACAGCTTTTAATGATAAGTTCGATGTGTTGAATGATCCGGATGAAGTAATTATTGATTTCGAAGAGAGTAGGATAGTAGATATGTCAGCGATTGAGGCTGTTAATAAAATTACCGATCGTTATGCCAAAGTAGGCAAGAAGGTTCATCTAAGACACTTGAGTGAAGATTGCCGTAAGCTTCTGTCAGATGCTGATGCAATAATTGATGTAAATGTGATGGAAGATCCTACTTATAAAATGGCGGTTGATAAAGTAGACTAGCCTTATAAGCCTCGAGTTTCTAGTTACAAGTAAAATATTTTTGAACAAATAACTTGTAACTAGAAACTCGCAACTAGCGATTACTAGTTTTGAAGCGGAGCTATCAAAACTTGGCTACAAGCTTTCCAAACTGTTTACCTTCCTTCATTTTATCGAACTGGGAAATGATCTCATCAAATGCTACCGTAGAATCAATTATTGGCTTGATCTTATGGGTGTTCACAAACTCAATCATTTGGTGGAATTCCTGATCGCTAGCCATAGTAGAGCCCTGCAAAGTGATTTGATTCCAAAACATTCTGAATAAATCTAAATCTTTTGGTTTTCCTGTTGTGGCGCCATAAAAGACAATTCTACCTGCAGGCTTCATTAATTTTATAAAATCGTTTAAGCCACTGCCACCAGCACTATCAATTACCAAATCAAAACCGCCAGCCTGCTCTTTGGCTTGCTTCGTCCAGTCTTCTTCTTTGTAATTGAAGGCTCCTTTGGCACCCAGTTCTATACATTTTGCTCTCTTTTCAGCATTACCCGAAGTTACATATACTTCAGATGTAGAAGCCAATGCAAATTGAAAAGCAAATTGTGCCACTCCGCCACCAACACCTGATATCAGTACTTTCTGAGAAGTTTCGAGCTGTCCATGATGAAATAATGCCCTAAAAGCAGTCATTCCTGCAAGCGGCAAAGCAGCAGCCTCTTCGTGTGACATATGTTTTGGCTTCTCCGCTATTTTATTTTCATCTATGGCTACAAACTCTGCAAATACACCATCAGTTGGTGTGCCCAATATGTGATAATTCTTTGACTGCACTCTAGGATTATCACCCCATTCAATATTGGGGTTGATAACTACCTCTTTATTAAGCCATTTATTATCCACTTCTTCGCCAAGTTCTATTACCTGACCGCAGGCATCAGCTCCTAAAGTAGTTCCATAATTAATTCCAGGATATTTGCCTTCTCTTATGTATTGGTCTCTATGATTAAGCGCTACGGCTTTTATTTTAATAAGCACCTGTCCCTTGGAGGCAGTTGGCTTCTGTTTTTCAGTGAAAGAGACTTTACCAGCATCTTCAATGATAAGTGTCTTCATAATATTTTTTTAAAATGGTGCTTCATCAGGATTATTATCTGAATCTTTACCGGTTGCTTTGCTTGGTAAGGTCACAGATGAAGGCGCGTCAAAGTCTGAAGGTATGTTGGCCGATGAAGGAAATGTTGTACCATAACCAGGATTGCTTGGCTCCATATTCATTCCGGGACTATCCAAGTCAGAGAATTTGGTGAATCTACCAACGAATTTAAGTGGAACGGTTTCTAGCGAACCATTTCTGTGCTTGGCAATTATAACTTCACCTACATTGGTTGTAGGGATACCATTTTCATCTTCTGTAATGCCATAATATTCAGGTCGATACAAGAACATTACCATATCGGCATCCTGCTCAATTGATCCTGATTCCCTCAAATCTGAAAGCTGAGGACGTTTATCTCCACCTCTTGTTTCTACAGCTCTACTTAACTGTGAAAGTGCAATTACAGGCACATTTAATTCTTTTGCGATATTTTTAAGTGCCCTTGAGATGGAAGCAATTTCCTGCTCGCGGTTTCCTGAGCCACCACCACTTTTGGTGCTATCACCTGACATCAACTGCAAGTAATCAATCACAACGAGTTGAATATCGTGCTGCTGCTTTAGTCTTCTACATTTTGCCCTTAATTCAAGAATAGATAGGGCAGGAGTATCATCTATAAAAATTGGCGCTTCAGTTAAAGCTGCAGTTTTATGTACTAACTGTTGCCATTCATAATCTGCAAGCTGACCTTTCTTAATTTTCTCAGAGTCTAGTTCGGCTTCGGCAGAAATTAGTCTGTTTACCAGCTGAACTGATGACATTTCCAGTGAGAAAATTGCTACCGGTTGTTTGAAATCAACAGCAGCATTTCTAAGAGCCGAAACCACAAAGGCTGTTTTACCCATACCAGGACGAGCCGCAATAATCACCATATCTGACTTTTGCCAGCCTGAAGTCACTCTATCGAGAGCTGAGAATCCTGTAGGCACACCTGTTAAGCCATCTGTATGGTTTTTACGCTCTTCTAATTCTCTAAATGCTTCCTTCATCAGGGAATGCATATCTGCATAATTCTTCTTGATATTAGAGTTAGTAATATCAAAAAGTTCAGATTCCGTTTTATCTAATAAATCGAAAACATCTGTTGTATCTTCATAAGCCTCATTCTGAATCTCTCTTGAAATTTTGATGAGCTCTCTTTTAATGGCCTGCTCCGCAATAATTCTGGCGTGATACTCAATATTTGCTGCAGAGTTTACTCTTGAAGTAAGTTCGGTGATATAATAAGAGCCACCTACAAGGTCGAGTTTACCGTTTTTTCTAAGCTGGTTGGTAACAGTAAGTAAATCAATTGGTTCTGAATTGTTGAAAAGTACAACAATAGCTTTATAAATTTCCTGATGGGCATCTTTGTAGAAACTTTCAGGTTTTAGAATATCAATAACAGAAGTAAGCGCATCCTTTTCAAGCATTAGCGCACCCAGAACAGCTTCTTCCAAATCGACAGCCTGAGGGGGTATTTTACCCATATTTTCACCTATTTCGGTCTTTCTAGATTGATACCCTAACCTTATTGCTGTAGATTTATTCTTATCCATATTCCCCCTTCAAGTATTACTAATTTATGAAAAGCTAACAAACTTAACGCTTTAAATCGAGCTTAGTGGATTGAAACCAATCAAGTTTTTGACAAGTTTTCCACAGCTTATCAACATCAATAGGAAGGATTAAATTTGCCACACCAGCAAGTTTATTATATTTTTGATGCATAACTTTAAAGAATGGATATTAAGACAATCAAATCAGTACATTTTATAGCAATCGGTGGCAGTGTAATGCACAACATGGCATTGGCACTTCATGAGAAGGGAATAAAAGTTAGTGGATCCGATGATGAGATTTATGAGCCGGCAGCAGGCAAGCTAAAAAACGGTGGTATAAATGCTCAGGTAGGATGGAAGCCTGAAAGCATAAATGATAGTATTGATCTGGTAGTACTTGGTATGCATGCTAAGGAGGATAATCCTGAATTACTCAAAGCTAAAGAGCTAGGGTTGCCCATTTACTCATTTCCTGAGTTTATCAGAGAGTGGTCTGAAAATAAGCAAAGAATAGTGGTTGGTGGCAGTCATGGTAAAAGTACCATCACTTCAATGATCATGCATGTTTTGAAACATGCCGGAAGAGAATTCGACTACTTGGTAGGTGCTGAAGTTGAAGGTTTTCCTTTAACAGTTTCATTGTCTGATGCTCCTGTTATAGTACTGGAAGGTGACGAATATCTGGCATCAAAGCTTGAACCTGTCGCTAAATTTTTGAAATATGAACATCATATAGGTTTAATATCAGGTATAGCCTGGGACCATAAAAATGTGTTTACCACCTTTAATGAGTATACCAAGCAGTTTGATCTTTTTGCTGACCAAACACCTAAGGCGGGAAGTCTTGTGTTTAATGAAGAAGATGACCTTACTAACATCGTAGGTTCAAAAGAGCGAGAAGATGTTAGGCAAGTGCCTTATAAAACTCATGAGGCCGTAATTAAAGAAGGTAAGACCTTTCTTAAGACTAAGGATTTTGGAGAAATACCAGTAAACGTTTTCGGAAAACATAATTTACAAAACATTGCTGGAGCACTAGCACTTCTTAAGCTTATAGGTATAGAAGAAAAGGTGTTTTATGATGCTATTCAAAGCTTTAAAGGAGCCAAAAATAGATTAGAGCTTTTAGCTGAAAATAATGGCAACATTGTATTTAAAGATTATGCACATTCACCCTCTAAAGTTGGTGCAACTGTGGATGCTTTAAAGGAACAATATGCGAATGCTAATTTAACAATAGCTTACGAACTACATACTTTCAGTAGCTTAAATAGAGAGTTTATAAAAGAGTACAAAGGCACTTTAGATAAGGCTGATCAGGCTTTTGTGTATTTAAATCCTAAAAACTTAAAGTTGAATGATGCAGCGGCTTTTTCAGAGGCTGACATTCAAAAGGCTTTTGGAAATGAAAATATAAAATTCTTTGAAGATGTAGAAAGCCTTGTAGCTCAAGTTGAGGCCAGTAAAACAGGAGATAAGAATACCTTCGCTTTCCTAAGTTCAGGGAAGTTTAATCAAATAAACCTTAAAGAATTAGCTGAAAAACTAGTCTCATAATACATGCATTTAAAGCTCAAAAGACCTCTTGTAATTTTTGATTTAGAAACCACTGGGACCAATACGGTTACAGACAGAATCATTGAATACTCTTTCGTTAAGGTAATGCCTGATGGAGAGATGATTAAGAAAACTGACAGGGTTCACCCTGAAATGCCTATTCCGGCAGAATCAAGCATGATTCATGGGATTTACGATAAAGATGTAAAAGACTTGCCGCCCTTTAAAGTGGTGGCAAAAGAACTAAATACTTTTTTAAATGGATGCGACCTGGCAGGTTTCAATATGCTCAAGTTTGATGTTCCTGTTTTAGTGGAAGAGTTTTTAAGAGCAGATGTTGACTTTGATTTATCAGGAAGGAAGTTGCTGGACGCCCAAAAGATTTTCCACATGATGGAGAAACGTACCCTGGGTGCTGCCTATAAGTTCTACTGCGATAAAACCCTCGAAAATGCACATTCAGCTGAGGCTGATACCATTGCTACATGGGAGGTGTTAGATGCCCAGATAGCACGATATGAGGGAGAAAAACTGACAGATTTACGAGGAAATGTACAGGGTGTTTTCGAAAATGATGTAGACAAAATCCATAAGATCACTAATAACAAAATGGTGGACTTAGCTGGTAGATTCGTTTTCAATGAAGATGATGTAGAAGTATTCAACTTTGGCAAGCATAAGGGAAAACCTGTAGAAGAGGTATTGAAAAGAGAATCAGGTTACTATGATTGGATGATGAAAGGTGACTTTGCTATTGATACCAAAAGAAGACTTACAGAGATTAAACTCAGAGGTTTTAATCAATAGCTTCTCAAGCTTTGGTAACTGGGTGGGGTAGCTTTATTTCAAATGTAGTGCCTGAACCCAGTTTACTGCTACAATTAATTTCCCCATTATTTAAATCAATAAACTCTTTTACCAGTGTCAGTCCTAGTCCGGCTCCTCTGTCATGAGTGGTTCCTAGTATTCTGTCTTTCTCAATCTTAAAGAGATTTTTAATTTTCTCAGAGGCTATGCCTTTACCGTTATCTTTTACAGAAATGAGGTAGCAATGCTCATTAGTGATTTCATGTCCGTTGATTTCAATTTTACCACCTATTGGGGTGAATTTAATAGCGTTTGATAGCAAATTACGAAATACAATGAGCATCATTTCTCTATCAGCAAAAATGGTGTCATCGTTACTGATACTAAGCTGTAGCGTGAGGTTTTTCTCCTCTATTTGAGCCTTATATAGTTCCAACAGTTTTTCTAATTGAGGTTTAAGCTGATATTTCTCTTTTGTAATCTCAATCCCTTTAAGCTGTGTTTTTGACCAAGCAAGCAGATTATCTATCAAAGTTGATGTTTTACCTATTTCCTTATCTAGTGACTGTACTAATTGCTTAAGCTCAGAATCAGAAATTGCTCCTTTTTTAAAAAGTTCTATTACACCTTTTAAATTCATGATGGGTCCTCTCACATCATGCGAAATAGTAGAAAATAATCTGTCTTTTACATGGTTAAGTTTATCTACTGTATCATATTGTTGATGAAGCTTACTCTCCTTCATAAAGAGAACCATTTTCTGCTTGTCCCATAGATAGGAAGTAATTACACCAATAACATAAAAAGTAAATAATTGAGGGATTTGGGTAAATTGATAATCATTTACACCATAGTCCATTAAGCTAACATGGATGAGATATGCGACTAGGAATATAGTAATGAGGGGTAAAACATACCGAAATCTCAACCCTAATATGGTACAGGAAAGAAATATGCCACTGCTGAGAAAATTACTCAGAAATAATTCGCCCTGTTCTTCTGATGTATTCTGGAGAAAACCGACAACAGCAGTAAAAATAGCTATAAAGAATGCAAGAAACTGAAGCTGTTTGTATTTGCTCGGTTGAATCAAATAGGTGGCTAAAACAAAAGTCATAAGCACCAAAGCAAGCCCACCTCTGAATATAAGGGCGTTTATATTATCGGTATATCTATAGAGATCGAAAAAAAGGTAACAGATGCTTAGTACAGTAGCAAATCCTAAAACAAACCGAAGAGATTGTAAGTCTTGCCTGTATCGTCCTCTATTAAAGGCTCGCTCAATTTGCTTATCTTCAAAAAAGAGGAAGGTATTATTATAGTTATAATTGGGTACCTCCGTTGCCTTCATTTATACCATCAGACTCTATCTCGGCTACTAATTCCGAATACCAGCCTTCTCCATACTTTCTAATTAAAGCATCTTTTAGGAATTTATAAAGAGGAATCCCCAGTTTTTCACCAAAATCACATGCAGGGTTGCAGATTTCCCACCTATCGTAGTTCAATGCATCGTACTGGTCGTACTGTGTAATTCTAATAGGGTATAGGTGACATGAAATAGGCTTCATGAAATCTATCTCTCCATCATTATAAGCTTGCTCAATACCACACTTTAATATTCCCTTATCATCATAAATGGCATAGGCACATTCTTTTTCATCAATGGTGGTGGTACTGTAGTCTCCTTCCCAATCTTCAATGTATTCACCTTGCTCCTCTATGGCTTTTATGCCTTCTTTTGATAGGTAAGGCTTTACTTTTGGGTAGATTTCCTTCATTTTAGGAAGCTCTTCCTTTGTAAGTGGGGCGCCTAAATCACCTTCTACACAACAAGCACCCTTGCATTTGTCTAAATTGCAAACAAAATTTTTGTCCTTGATGTCATCTGTTATTACCGTATTGCCTATTAAAATCATACTGCAAAATTAATAAGCACAATTGGCAAGCACTAATTATTAGTTGTTTTTCAGATCGACTAAAATATGTGAAAGCTTCTTTTATATTTTCTCCTTTAGCTCATGGGATAACACCAATTGCTTATAAATTTGTAAGATGGATTATTTAGCACATTTAAATCCACCGCAGCGAGAGGGTGTAGAGAATTTAGAAGGGCCAACAATGATTATTGCTGGTGCAGGATCAGGGAAGACGAGGGTTTTGACCTATAGAATTGCTCATTTAATAAGGAGTAAAGATGTTGATCCTTTTAAAATATTGGCTCTAACCTTTACCAATAAGGCTGCTAAAGAAATGCGCGAGCGTATAGAGAAAGTTGTAGGTACTGATGCTCGAAATCTGTGGATGGGTACGTTTCACTCCGTTTTTTCACGGATTTTAAGAGCTGAATCAGACAAACTAGGCTATCCAAGCAATTTCACCATTTATGATACGGACGATTCAAAATCACTTATTAAAAACATTGTCCGAGAAATGGGGCTTGATGAAAAGCTTTACAAGGCCAATGTAGTTTATAACCGCATATCAGGTGCTAAGAACAATCTTATTTCATGGCAAAACTACATCAGCAACCCAGTATATATTTCTGATGACGAGCAGGCGCAGAAACCTAAAATGGGAGCCATATATAAGGAATATGTACAAAGGTGTTTCAGGGCTGGTGCTATGGATTTTGATGATTTGCTTTTCAATACCAATATTCTGTTCAGAGATCATCTCGATGTGCTCAATAAATATCAGCAACGCTTTCAATATGTGATGATTGATGAGTTCCAGGATACGAATATCTCACAGTATTTGATAACTAAAAGACTGGCATCTGTTCATCAAAACATTTGTGTAGTTGGTGATGATGCACAAAGTATTTATGCCTTTAGAGGTGCTAATATCCAGAACATCTTAAATTTTGAGAAGGATTATCCTGATTTAAGCGTAATCAAATTAGAGCAGAATTACCGTAGCACTCAAAATATTGTGAATGCTGCTAATTCAGTGATTGTTAAAAATTCAGCTCAGCTCAAGAAAAGTGTTTGGACTGAAAATGACCATGGAGAAAAAGTACATCTTATAAAAGCAACCTCTGATAATGAAGAGGGCAGGTTAGTGGCTTCTTCTATTTTTGAAGATAGAAGTAATAAAAAGTTAGAAAATAAGGATTTCGCAATTCTTTATCGAACCAATAGTCAGTCCAGAAGTATGGAGGAAGCTTTGCGAAAGATGAACATTCCTTACAGAATTTTTGGAGGCCTTTCTTTCTATCAAAGAAGAGAGATAAAAGATTTGCTAGCCTATCTAAGGTTTACCATCAACCAAAATGATGAACAGTCATTTAGGCGCATCATCAACCTTCCTAAGAGAGGAATAGGAGGTACCAGCGTTGATAAAATAATGGTAGCTGCCTTCGAGAATGAAAGACCTTTGTGGGATGTGCTCAACAATATTCAAAATTTCTTACCCGGAAGAGCTGCAAACGCTGTTCAGAATTTTGTTACCCTCATAAAGTCCTTCAGAATAAAACTTGAAAGGGAAGATGCTTTCGAAACAGCATCATTTATTGCTAAACAATCAGGTTTGTTAAAGGAGCTTTATGATGATAAAACCATTGAAGGTTTAAACAGGTATGAGAACGTTCAGGAGCTTTTAAATGCCATTAAAGAGTTTGTGGATAGTACAGAATCAGAAGATAAATCACTGGAAGCATTTATAGCGGATGTGGCACTTTTGACAGATGCTGATAATCAAGACCCGAATGATACTAATTATGTAAACATGATGACTATACACTCGGCAAAGGGTTTAGAGTTTAAGCATGTTTATATTGTTGGCATGGAAGAGGATTTGTTTCCTTCTCAAATGATGCTCAATAGCAGAGCCGACCTGGAAGAGGAGAGACGTCTGTTTTATGTGGCTTTGACAAGGGCTATGGAAAAGGTAACGCTTACATATGCTTTAAGTCGATACCGCTTTGGTCGTTTAAAAAGTTGTGAACCAAGCAGGTTCATTGAGGAGATTGATCCGGAGTTTCTAAAAGTAGATCGGAAGTTTAATTCTTCTGAGCCTATGGGAAGCATGAACAACGGTAGCAGTAATAGTCTATATGCAAGAAATCTTGTTGCAAAGAGGAAGGCTACTACACCTAAAGTACCACCAGGTAAAAAACTGCATACACCCTCTGCTGATTTTAAACCTAGTGATACAAGAAGTCTTGATACAGGTATGAGGGTGGAGCATCCTAAGTTTGGCTTTGGGAAAGTAGTAAAAATGGATGTAGATGGAGCTAATAGGAAGGCAACCATTGAATTTGAGTTGTTCGGTGAGAAAACGCTATTGCTCACTTTTGCAAAGCTCAGAATTCTGGAGGACTGAAGTTGATAGTTTAAAAAAATATTAACTGAGCTTCAGTAAGTCGCTTACAGTTTAACTTTCAGGTATAAACTATTTACAGAGAATTTTCATTAAGAAAGCTGTTGCCTCATCTGAAAATAAAAGCTAAACTAGTGTTTACGTCTATTCAGTGCTGTTTTTTAGCAAAATAGGTGAAACACCTAATCCCATTTTTAGAAATTCCCTAATTCTTAGAGGAAGTGTTTTGATGACATTTGTATAAACAATAAAACAAAAAGTCATGAGAAGCATATTTAATCACCAAGGTTTAGTTAATAAGAATACACTTTTAGGCATTATAGTTTTCCTACTCTTATTAGGTTTTAGTCTTAAATCACAGGCGCAAAGTCCTGAGATAGGTACTGACGTAACCAAACTAGAAAATAGCATGAAACTACAGGTAAATAATTCAGATTTAGCTATTCTTATACCTAAGGTTGCAGCTGATGAAATAACGGCTTTTACAGATTTATCTTATGATCAAATGGTTTATGTTGAAGATAGAGAGAGTGGTTTCTATCAATTTAAACAGGGCGAGTGGATTAAAATTAGTATAAGAGAAGCCTTGAACAAAGTAAAAGATAATATTGAATTATCAGCTCCTTCTTTCGACAACATAATTATAGATGGTTCTGTAGCTTCCAACAGAAATATGCTTGACTACAATGGTCATATCAAAGAATTAAATGAGATGTTCAATCTCCAAAATGGTAATGATAATTTTGCTGTTAACGTTAACGATTAATCCATAAGGAATAATCATTCATCGTGCTTATCATTAGTTTTAACGTAATTCGGCAACATAAGTCTATTTCAAAAGCTTATGTTGCTAAATTTGGATTATGAAAAAGATATTTCAATCAAATCCTTTCATGTCGAGAAACTTATTATTTCTCATCATAATAATTGCTATTTTGGCAATTGGTGTTAGCGTTAAGTTAAGTGCAGAATCTAAAGCTGTAAGTCAGGAAATCACCCGTTAATATAATCCTGAAAAATTTAAGATTGCTAACTTATTCCAGAAAGTGGTAGGCTTTCAACTACCTCTCTAAAATTCTATGCCTTTTTATAGCCATTGAAATAGGTGTTTCACTAGTTCTAATTTTGGGCAAAATGCTCATTTCTTTTGTTTCTTTTTGTTGCAATTTTGATTCATAATAAATGAACCATGCAAGTTTTAATGAAACATATCAAGCTTATACTTTTTTCTTCAACAGTTCTGCTACTGTTTTATCTCAGAACGATGCCTTTACACAGTCAACCAGACCAAAATGAGGTTGATACTTCAAGAATAATAGCTTCAGACTCAACTAAGATTGATTTTATCAAAACTCTTGAATTTCGTGCCTATGATATGTGAGAGGTTGTTTAGTATTTATAAAAAATGATTAAATTAGACTAAACCATTTCACATTTAACACTATGAAAATTGTAAAAAATATCCTTCTTATAATTCTTGGCATTATCGTAATCTTTTTGGCTATTGGACTATTTCTGGACAAAGATTATGCTGTAGAAAGAGAGATCGTAATTAGCAGTCCAAAGAATGAAGTATTCGATTACATTAAGTATCTGAAGAATCAAGATAATTACAGTGTATGGCAAAAGAATGATCCTCATATGGTTAAATCGTACAGAGGACAGGATGGTACAGTAGGTTTTGTGGCCAGATGGGAAAGTGATAGTGCTAACGTGGGAGTTGGAGAGCAAGAAATAATCAAAATTGAAGAAGGTAAAAGAATTGATTTTGAATTAAGATTTTATGAACCATTTGAATCAATTGAACCAGCCTATATGGAGTTAGAATCTCTTGATGGAGATAGAACTTTGGTTAAATGGGGTTTTAATGGCCATTTCGATTACCCTATGAATTTAATGCTTCTTTTTATGGATATGGAAGAAATGGTTGGGAATGATTTAGAAACAGGTTTAAAATATTTGAAGGAGGAACTGGAGTAAAAAATAATTTATTCAGTTATTCTTAGCCATCAGTATTTGTATTGATGGCTTTTTTTATGTGCTAAGTATTGTAAATTAGAACATTCTAGCCTTTTAATGTTTAATAGATAAATAAAATAATATGAATATAACTCATGAAAAATCAGGTCCGATAAGAGGTTCATTTAGAGCCGAAAAGGATGGCAAAAGAGCTGGTGAAATGTTCTATTCTAAAGCTGGACAAGACAAAATTATTATTGATCACACAGAAGTTGAAGAAGCCTTTAGGGGAGAAGGCGTTGGGAAGCAAATACTGTATAAAATTGTTGAATGGGCGAGGGCTGAGAACATCAAAATAGTACCACTCTGTCCATTTGCTAAATCAGTCTTTGATAAGGAAGATGAAATAAGAGATGTATTAAATTAAGCCGATGTTATGAAAGATATTACGAAGGAATACTCAAATGGAGAAGTAACAGTTGTGTGGAAGCCCAAAGTATGCATACACTCTGAAAAATGTTTTAAGGGGTTGCCTGAGGTTTTTGATCCTAATAAAAAGCCATGGATTAATGCAGAAGGAGCAGATACTGATACCATTAAAGCTCAGATCAATAAATGCCCTAGTGGTGCTTTAAGCTATTACATGAATGATAATAAAGACGAAGTGGAAGAGACTAGAAAAACAGAAAGTATAATAGAAACTATTGAAAACGGACCGCTGATGGTTTATGGGAATTTAACCGTAAAACATCATAATGGTGAGGAAACCAAGAAATCAAAGGTGACAGCTTTTTGTAGATGTGGTGCCTCGGGCAATAAACCCTATTGTGATGGCACACATGCTAAGATTAATTTTAAAGGGTAGCTTACAGGGGTTTATTATTATAAAACTTAATAGTTGAGTTTAGCAGTTTGTAATCCAGATTTCCCTGAACCTCTTTAAGATGATGGGCAATTGCCAATGCTTTTCGTAATCTACTGTCCGAAGATTTATATTTTCCAACAATGTAGATCAGGCTCCTTTGCTTACCCATCGTCAAATTCTTAAAATAGCTATAAGCATCTTCATCCTGCTCAAATAGAACCTGAAGTTCATCAGGCATTTCTAAGCCATAAGTTGAATGATCTTTCTCTAACTCAACTTTTACATCTACATTTTGAGTTAGTCCCAGCTTTTCCATTATTGCTTTATTAACAAGAATAAACCAATAGTCCTGAGCTTTCATCAATGCAGCATGCCACTTATGTACACCATTTAATGTACAAATGATGCGTCTGTTTTCTCCCTCAATAAAATTTTGAGCTATTTCTTCCGGTACGGGAAGGTGATATTGGTAAACATTCGAATCGAATTTCGATAGCTTGGATATAAAGACTTTCATTGAAACTACTTACTTACCCCAAATAACAAAAGGCGCCCATAGATAAGGGTTCGCATATCCGTTATTGATTAATTCAATTTGTGCTTGCTGTAGGCTCTTGGAAAAGCTTGATCCTTTTTTTACACTTTCTTTGTAGAATTGCTGCATTAAGAGTGCTGTTGATGCATCTTGAACTTTCCACAGGGAAACTAGTAAATGCTGCGCTCCTGCATAACTGAAGGCTCTTCCTAAGCCAATAATGCCTTCACCTCTACTGATTTTGCCAAGGCCGGTCTCGCATGCTGAAAGTGAGACAAGATCTGCATTGAAGTTAAGGTCATATATCTCATTAGTATATAGAATACCATCATCACTTTCATCCTTACCTGTCAGATAAATAGCTGATAACTCCGGGTTGGTACTATTTACAGCACCATGAGTGGCTAAATGAATGTATTTATAATTCTTTAAATCTGCTGTTTTAAAGTTATTTTCAGTAGCCCGATTCTCAATATAGGTATCACATTTAATCGCATTGCTTGATAGGGTCGCGCTTAATGAATTGAGTTCTTCTCTGGTAGCAGGTAAACTATTGAGTGAAGCCGATAAAAACTCAACCGGTGCTAATAAAAGAGCCTTTGAGCTAACTGTGGCTTTAGGTTTTATGGTATGAAAGGATGCGGAATAATTATAAGTAATAGCATATTCCTTGATTAAATAAGGCAGTGCCCAGAAATCATTTTGTTCAAGCTGTTCAGCTATAAAAGCTTCAAAAGGCACCGTGCCTAGTATTCCGTCTGGAATAACTGTGATTTTTGTTATGCTATTTTTAATTCTTTTCGGAATTAAAGCACTGTACAAGCTACTTGCAACAGGCTGATAGGGTTGCTTTATTTGGTAAGTAAGAATGTTTCGGAATGCTCTTAAATTCCTAGAAACTTCTTCCTGATAGTAAATAGTGGTTACTTTGAAATCATTCTGACTTATTTCATATCTATATATTTCATTTCTTACTGGAGCAAAGGCATATGATAAAAGTAGTTCATTGGGTTCAAGGCTCTTTTGTACTTCATCGAGTGAAGAAGGGGCAGTATTGTGCTTAAGGTTGTAATATTCAGGATAATCCTTCTCTAAACCTTTGATGAACTGTTCATAAGTTCTTTGTGCTTCAAACAACTCTTTTTTGTAATCAGAAATCTCTACTTCATCTTGAGCGTTAGCGATTGCATTACTAAGAAAGGCTAGTCTATTTTTCAAGGCTACTTCTTCTTCTAGCATTGACTGAGGAATATTGGAAAAAGATTTAGCATCTGATTCGGCCACGGCACTTATTAAAGTACTTGCTTTTGCTTTTTCAGAATAGTAGAAAGCCTTTTTAAGGTATGTGTTACCTAAAAGAGTCACATCATCTAATGTAATAGCGATACGTTGTGCCGATTCATAGACTTGCGAAGCTAGGGCGCTCAATGCAAGCTGATCTTTTTTATTACTTGTATTGGCTCTGATGAGGTCAATTATATTGTCAGCATCGTCTAAACAACTTAATGCAGTTTCAAGGTGTTGTTTTTTTAAAGAAAAATTAAAATAGTAATCTTCAAAGATTTGAGCCTTGCTTAAAAGAATGGATAATTGATAAGAAGGCTTGATCACATTCTCTTTAGATGGATTATGCTCATAGTCTTTACTATTAAAATTTAAACTATTACTCACTAAGGCGTGCTGAATATTGTTAAGTGCTTCTTTGAAATTGCCTTGTTTTCTTTCCAACTCGGCAAGAAAAGCATAGGTATTAGCTAATTCTGCATTTCTATCACCATAAAAAGTTCGGTTAATATCGATGGCATCCTTCAGAAAGGTTCTTGCCAATTCAGGATCACCTGTTTGCTCATAAATCAAGGCTAAATTGGTCAAGATAAAAGCTTCGGTTGGTAAATCCTCTACATGTGACTTTTCCCAGCTAGACAAAAGTCGATTTAAACGTGATAAAGCATCACGATATTTCTCATTCTCTACTTCTATAAGAGATAAGTTTATATTGACCAGGGCAATTTTCTCCTCATTTGGTATTGCTTCTGACTCAAGTAGTTCAAGTGCTTGCTCAAAGTATGATCTTGCCTGCTTAAGGTTATCCACTGATTTGGCTATTAAACCTAAGTTATTATAAGTATCAGCAATTGCCTCATTGGTAGCATTAATCTGTTTATTCAGTGCTAATGACCTTTCCAGATAGTTTTCAGCCTTCTCATTTTTGCCGTCATTCCAAAAAATAAGTCCTCTATTACTCAGGGCGCGAGCATATAATGAGCTCTTAGCTTCACCAGAAGCTTCAAGGCTAATAAGGCCGGCATCAATTATCTCAGCCGCTTTGTCATTGTTGCCACTGTAAAAATAGAGCTCACCAATGAGTAGGCTGGTAGCAATATCTTGTTCTGCTTTATTATCAAATTCTGCAATTAGTGTTTGAGGATTTTCTCTTACACTTCGTTTAATATAATCCTTATAGCTATCGGATAGCTGAGCCAGAGAGGAAAAGCCTTGAAATATGATGAATAGTAAAAATACTGTGAATCGCATATTTTAAAAGTTGTAAGTATAAGCGAAGTTGATAACATGCTTTCTTGTTAATCCGTCCGGATTATAGTCTCTGTCGGTAATTTTAAATCCGGCAATAAGACTTATGCTCGAGTAAACATTGAAATTATAACCAGCACCAGCCAAGCCTGACATAGCTAAACCTGTGGTGCCATCTAATTTTTCATATTCTCCATTGGAATTTCTTCCCTGATCTTTCGTAATCCTATAAATAGGTAACAAGCCTAGGTTGAAGTTTAACCTTGACAATCTAAAGTTTCGCTCAACTCTAAACATGATGTCAGTACCTCTTTTAAGGTCTACTGCTTCGGCATGTTCTCTTACATAGTTCATGCCGCCCTCATACCAACTCCATTGGTTAGGGTCTGCCTGAAAGGTATTTTCGTTTTGATGAATTAAAGGCTGCTGATACCCGAATGAAAACATCCAATCTCTGGTAAGAAAGGAAGTGCCCAGGATTAAATCGTAAGTACCCAATGTAACTTGATAGTACATTGGTAAAACTACATCATGTTCTTCCTGCTTTAAATCTGAATTGCCTGTAGGTATTTTGAAACCTACCGTACCCAGCCAATCATATCTCGGAGTTGATTTTATACTTTTGGTTGCTGCAAAAGAAAGGTCTCCTATTCCGGATGTATTACCAAAATTACCTGAAACACTCATATACGGAACCTTGAACTGCAGGTCTATATTGTTAAAAGCCACTATACCGAAATCTAAAATAGCTGCTTTAATACTCGGGCTTGTAAGTGCCTGTCCTTCGTATAAATTAAGAGAGATTGATCTTAATCTGAGTGGGATATTCTTATTGAATTCCTGATCAGGCCGCATAGCGCCCATTGTACAGAAACCAGCATCACTACAACCTTGGCCCAAGAGCTGATTTACTGAGATAATGAGGAAAAGAATAACGACTAAAGTTGATCTTATCATGCCTAATGGTTAAGAGTGCTTAATGTAATTTACAATATTACTCAATATCTACCATGTATTTTGTGCTTATTAAGACGAGATAACGGTTGTCTACCTATTGTTTACCTCAGTTTAGCCCAACCACCATTGTTCAGGACTCACTAATATGGTTTCTTCCTTATCAACATGTACCATGCCTGGAGGCAAGCCTTTGGGTTTTCTAATATATTTTTTAGGTGTAACAATCACAGGGCATAGACTATCAGTTTTTCTTTTAGAATAGAAAGCTGCGAGTTGAGCAGCTTTGTCAATCACCTGTGATGGGAAAGGCTTGTTACTTTGATGTTTAAGCACTACATGTGAACCCGTTACATCTTTAGCATGAAGCCAGAGATCATCCTTTTTCGCATATTTTAAGGTAAGCTCATCATTTTCTCTTGCACCTTTTCCCACTAATATTGTAAAGCCTTCGGTTTCAAATCTTTTATAAGGAACTCTTTCTTCAACCTGTAGCCGTTTTTCAGGCTTATTTCTTTTAGATAATTTTTTAATGCCCTTCACATCATCAGTTGAGTTAATGAGCTCAATTTCTTCTTCTATCTTATCCAGTTCTAACTTTTTCTGCTTGACAGATGCTTCAATCTGATCTATTTCTATTTGCTGATTTTTTGACTTTCTATAAAGATTCTCTGCGTTTTTTTGAGGACTTAAATTGGCTTTAAGCGAGATGGTTATCATCTCATTGGTGTAGAAATTAAAAAGCTCAACTTTTTCTGCACGTTCAGGTATTTGGTGCATGTTGGCCATAATAATATCAGCCAGCTGATTATAGCCTGGTTTATTCTTAATGTCATCTAGCTTTTCGCTAGATTTCTTAATGTAGTTGATAGATTGATTTCTTTTCTTTTCAAGATTCTTTAATAGCGTTTGTTTTTCTTTCTGAACAAAGTACTCCTTTGAATAATAGTAATAAAATTGTGTGACAGCTTCAATTGGGTCGTTATGTTCACGAACAATTTCACCTATCTTAATTAATGAAAAGTAAATGTCATCCTGATATATTGAGGTATAGAAATTATTAGGATTTCTTAAGTCTTGATCAAGTAAATTAATGATTTCCCACTGCTCATCTTGGCTTTTGCTATTATAGCCAATCTCTTTCAGATACTTTTTAATCAGTTTGCCGAAAGTAGGGAAGACCTTCATATAATTACCTTCAGCCTCTATAAATGCTTCTTTAGATTGCTCAAGGGGTCTGTGAAGTTCTTTAAAAGTAAGTTCTAAATCATTTGGGAAGTTGTTTTTGAAGAGCTTAAAGGCTGTCTGGTTTTCAAATGCAATGATGTTAGCTCTGTTACCATGCATCTTAAAAAGTAAATCCAGCTCATTATTGAAATTTAGGCTAAAGCTTCTTTCGTTTTCAAATAATGTAATCTCAGTGAGTTGAAGATTGACAAACTTAGGGAAGAGATTCACACTATTCTTCTTCGTTCGTGCAAACTCGCTTGGAAATGATAAGCAAGTGAACTCAGGTTTTAATGAAGCTTTGATGTAAAAGGGTTTTCTTTCAGTTTGCTGAAATTCAAGAATGAGTTCATCCTTATTTTGGCTGAAACAAGAGGTTAGGAAGCTTCCTACCAATTTTGGACGCAGTGCATTAACCAGCGACCTAAAGAAGTAATAATTATTATGCATTAAAGCTCAATTTTTAATCCATCATGAGCCAGGTCAATGTGCTCTGGTAGTTCTTTTTCTATATCGGCATGCTTACCTAAACGATGGCTCATATGAATAAAATAAGCTTGCGGTACTTTTAGCTCATTAACCAAGTCAATAGCTTCTGATAAATTAAAATGAGATATGTGATCTTCTTTTTGTAAAGCGCTAAGAACTAATGCCTTGCTGCCTTTTATTTTCTCTTTTTCGTCATCTGAAATGTAATTAACATCTGTGATGTAAGTGAAATCTTTAATTCTGAATCCGAAAACAGGCAGTTTATAATGAAGTACGTCTATTGGTTGAATATTCACTCCATTAAACTCAAAAGGCTTATTTTTTATTTCGTTTAGATTCACCCGAGGTACTCCTGGATATTTTTTAGCTGCAAAAATGTAAGAGAATTCTTGCTTAAGCTGTTCAAGAACCTGCTTTCTTCCAAAAACAGGCATATCATATTGCTGCTTGAAGTTAAATGACCTTACATCATCGAGCCCGGCAGTATGGTCCTTGTGTTCATGAGTAAAAAGCACAGCATCAAGGTGAGTGATTCTCTCACGTAACATCTGTGCTCTAAAGTCAGGTCCTGTGTCAACCACTATGCTGGTATCATCTACCTCAAGGTGAATACTGGTGCGAAGTCTTTTGTCTCGAAAATCTAATGAGGTACAGACATCACACTCACATCCTATAACTGGTATACCCTGAGAAGTGCCGGTGCCTAAAAAGGTTACTTTCAAAGAGCTAATTCGGTTTGTTGAAGTTCCAGATAAAAGTTTCTGTTTTTCTCAGAAAATGATTTGGAGTCAAGTTCAATACTTTTCATGATTTCAAGCAAACAATTGATTTTACCTGTTAAATCAAAAAATTTATTGACTATCACTATATTCTGATCTTTAAGTACACAATAGCCTGATTTGAAATTTCCTTTTTCATATCGGAGCATATAATCCGATTCAGAGAAAACATCTTCAAGTTTGTTCAGGAAAGATTTGGTGTACTTAATCTTCATAAAATTTTAACTAGTCAGCTTTTTAACTGTTTCAACAAGTTGATCAAAATTTAGAGGTTTAGGCAAATATTCGTTTATGCCCGCATCTTTAAAGTCTTCCATTGAATAGTTTTTAGCATTACCGGTTATCGCTATAATCGGAATATTAGCCTTTTCAGGATTATCCAGAGCTCGGATAGCTTTTGTGCATTCCATGCCATCCATAACCGGCATATTAATATCCATTAATATGATATCAAATCTATCTTGTTCTAATGCCTTCATTACTTGCTCACCATTCTTTGCCGAGTGGATTGAGTAGTTTTGCATCATCAAAATCTTTTTTGTTAGGTTTTGGATTACAGAACTATCTTCTGCTATCAGTACTTTCTTGTTTTCTGCCATTCTATTGTAAAATTGACTGGTAATTCTCTGTAAATTTATTAAAATAATTTAGTAAATCGTTCAAGTCTTTTTTCAGACTATCAGTTTTTTCATCTTTTAAGTCAGTCTCAATTTTCTTAGCTTGACTCTCTAAATTATGCACACCCAAAGTTCCAGCATTTCCTTTGAGGGTATGCAAATTACTTAAAATTTTTGTGATGTCCGAAGTCTTTTCAGCATTGATGCTATCAAGTATAAGACCCTTGGCTTCAATTTCAAACTCTTCAAAAATTGATGAGATAACGGTTTCATCAGCATACTTCTTAAGCTGTTCCAATACTTCTACATCGATTATTTCGGGTTCCTTATTGTGTTCAGGGGTGGTTTTTTGAAAATTAACCTCTTCTATTTCGGCTTCAACTTTAAGATGCTCGCTTATTTTCTCAAGCAATACTTTTGAAACAATTGGTTTGGCGAGATAATCGTCCATACCCATCCCAAGAAAGCGTTCTCTGTCTTCCTTCATTGAATAGGCAGTCATGGCTATAATAGGCGGTATTTTCTTACTAAGTTTTTTAATCTCTTTGGTAGCGGTAATGCCATCCATTTGTGGCATTTGTATATCCATGAGTATTAAATCATAGTTATGCCTTTTTACCTTGTCAATGGCCATTTTACCACCCGTGGCAATATCTGTTCTAAAGCCTGATTTATAAAGTATCTGACTGGCTACCTGTCGGTTTATAGTGTTATCATCAACAATTAGAATGTAGGGCGCCTCACTGTAATTAAATTTAAATTGGTGCTTTTTACCTTGTTTGCTTTTATCGTTCAAATATCGTTCAACTTCTTGATCTTTAGCTTGATCAGCCTTCATGGTGAACCAAAATACACTGCCGGCATCTGGTTCTGAGTTAACGCCTATTTCTCCACCCATTAGTTGACTTAGTTCTTTCGAAATAGCAAGTCCTAAACCAGTACCGCTGAATGACTTAGTGCTGGAGTTGTCAACCTGGGTAAACAACCTAAATAGTTTCTGTTGATCGTTAATGCTAATACCTATTCCGGTGTCTTCAACAGCTATTCTATAAGTGCCACTTTCATTCTCGCGCGAGGCATGCAGAGTTACTGAGCCCTGTTTATCCGTAAACTTTAATGCATTGGAAGTTAGGTTTGATAATATCTGAAGTACACGAGTTTCATCGAGTAACAAATACTGAGGGATATTTTGATCAATTTTATAGTTGAGGGTAATTTCCTTCTGCTTGGCCTGCTGTGAAAAGAGGTTAAGCACTTTCTCAAATATATCTTCAATTTCTGTAACAGCAGGATGAAGCTTCATCTTGCCGGCTTCAATTTTAGAAAGGTCAAGTATATCGTTCAGTATGGTCAATAACGTTTGTGAGGACCGCTTGATTACATCAACAAAATTTCTCTGTTCAGGATTAAGAGGTGTTTGCGAGAGTAAGTCAACCATGCCGATAACACCATTCATAGGTGTACGAATTTCATGACTCATATTGGCCAGGAACTGCTCCTTAACCTTTAAGGAGTTTTCAGCAAGGTTCTTGGCGTGCATCAATTCACGATTGGCCTGTTTCAGCTTAGTAATATCTCTGGCCACTCCTTCAATAGTAACTTCCCTGCTTTCCTTGTCGCGCAATATTCGAACGTTGCAAATACAGTTAATGAGTCTACCATCATGGGTGATCAGCGTGGCTTCAAAGTTTTGTACCCTACGCTTGGCCACCAATTGTTTTAAGAGGTCTTTGGTTTTTTTAGTGTACAGATAATAATTGGTAACATTCTTCCCAGTAACTTCCTCAGCATCATAACCTATCATGTCCTTTACGGATGGACTTATAAGTAGAATAGTGCCACTAAGTGTACAGTTGAAATAGATATCCTGAAAAGATTCGAATATTTTTCTAAAACGATTCTCTGATTCAAGAATCTGAACAGCATTGGCTTTTTTATCTGTAATGTCATGAGCAATACCTGAAACGCCTCTTACCTCACCATTTTCCGAGTAAATTGGGTTGAGGTAAATTTCTCTCCAGATAATTTTCGAGCTGTCAGGATCAATGAATTTTAATTCAAAATTTTGTGCTCGTCCGTCCAGTGCAAGATCAAACTTATTTTTCCAGAATTCTTTTTGGTTGTCGGATAGTTTATCAAAAATATGTTTACCCTTTAGCTGCGTATCAGGAACAGGCTTAATATTAAAATTCTTGAGCATTTCATACTCAAAGTTCCTGTTGAAAGACGTAATTCTGAGACCATTATCAATGGACCAAATAATGTGGTTAGAACTGTCAAAAATAGACTGCAACCTGGCGGCCTGATTGTTGAGCTTTTCCTCGTTGATTTTCCGTTCAACGGAAAGTACCACTTGCGCAGAAATAAAATTGAGTAATTCCAAATCGCGCTGGGTATAGCTATTTTCATTTCTATAACTCTGTACGCCAATTACACCAGGTATACCTTTTTCAGTTCTAAAGGGTACACCTAAAAAGGATTTGGGCACAGAGCCAAGCTTATCAATTTTACCATCAATGATCATATCCATGATCTGGCTTTCCTTAAAAATTTTAGGCTCGTTGATATGATAAAGATATTCGCAAAGCCCTTTACCTAAAGGAGAAGTAATTGATTTTGGACTATCAGGAATGTAATCATCAAAAATATATGGAAAATGAATAAGCTTTTTGTCAAAATCAAACTGCGCAATGAAGAAGTTATTGGCTTCAATTGTTTCGTTTAGAATATTGTGGATACTTTTGAAAAGCTGCTGTAAGTTAGTGGCATTCAGCGTTAAATTTGAAATTACATAATAAAGGTTCTGAGCCTTTTCTGCATTTACCTGGTGTGTGATATCATGAAATGCACCCACTAATGATTCTCCGTTATTAACAGAAAATAGACTGCCGCTTACATAAATAATTTCACCTTCTTTAGAACTTAAGCGAGCCTCAATAAACGACTGCTTGCCGCTTTCAGCTACCTTGTTGAAAACAGCTTGAAAAGCGGGGAGATTGTCATCCTGAATAATGTCTCTCAAATAGATGTGACTGAGTTCCTCATTTTTATACCCTAAGGTTTTACGCCAATTCTTATTGGTTTTAAGAATACGTCCATCTTTTGACAGTTCCATGCTCAAGTCGATGCTGTCTTCAAAAGCCTGAGCTGACAGCATGTATTTGCCGTTTTGATCAAAATATTGAGTTTGTGCCAGTTGAGACTGTAGCTTCTCAATTTCTTTTATTAGTTGTTCTTTATCGTATTTTTGTAAATCCAAAAAGGTTGAAGGTTAAAACCTTTAATTTAGTTTATAAAAGGCTAATTATGCTAAGAATTGGATAAAAAAACAAAACGTATCATTGTAATTGCCGGGCCAACTGCTGTGGGTAAAACTGACCTATCCTTAGAGGTGGCCGAACATTTTAATACGGTGATTTTATCAGCAGACTCCAGGCAATTTTATAAGGAGTTGGAGATTGGTACTGCCAAGCCTTCACCAGAGGAGTTGACCCGCGTAAAACACTATTTTATCAATAGTTTGAGTATTCATGATACTTATGATGTGGCCCAGTATGAAAGGGATGCTTTGAGCTTGTTGAATGAGTTATTTCAAACTTATCATACCGTAGTAGTAACTGGCGGTTCCGGATTGTATATCAAAGCACTGTGCGAAGGCATGGATGATATGCCTGCTGTAGCCGAAGAGATTCGTGAGAAATGGAATTTACTGAGAGAAGAAAAGGGACTCGCTTTTTTACAAGATCAGGTAAAAACTATTGATCCTGAATATTTTGAGATAGTTGATCAACATAATCCCATTCGTTTAACGCGGGCAATGGAAGTTTATGAAGCCAGCGGCAAGAATATGACCTATTGGCGTTCAAAAAATAAACCTTCCGACAGACCTTTTGATATTGTTAAAATTGCCTTAGAAAGACCTAGAGAGGAGCTGTATGAACGCATCGATTTGCGGATGGATTTGATGATTGAAGAAGGACTATTTAATGAAGCGAAAGAATTTTATGCTTTTAAGGACTTAAATGCATTACAAACGGTAGGTTATACTGAGATATTCGAGTATTTAGATGGTAAGTACGATAAGGAAGAGGCCATTCGGTTATTAAAGCGTAATAGCAGGAGGTATGCTAAAAGACAGCTTACCTGGTTTAAAAAAGATAAAGAGTTTAAGTGGTTTCATCCGGAAAATGAAGAGGAGTTAATTGATTATTTAAGTAGTAAATAAATATGTTAAGACTATTTTTAATTCTAATTACCTGTTTAAGCTCTTCAATTTTATTAGCCCAGAATACAGCCCCTTACAGCTTAAGAACCAAAGAGAAAGTAGGTTATATTAAACCTGATACAGCACGAGATAACCCGAATTTTACCGTTTGTGATGAAAACTACATTCAAGAATATTACCAGGTAAATCCTCAATATAAAGAAGGAGTAATAAGCATTAAAAATTATTTTAAGCCTAAGCTGGAGGCATTGAACGAGTTAGCTGAAT
Organism: Marivirga atlantica; assembly: GCF_016734805.1. Lineage (GTDB taxonomy): Bacteria > Bacteroidota > Bacteroidia > Cytophagales > Cyclobacteriaceae > Marivirga > Marivirga atlantica. The sequence goes on along the minus strand of NZ_JAERQG010000003.1, from coordinate 203,508 downwards.
CTGATGGAATTATAGTGATAAGGTTTGTAATCAATTGCCAGGGACTCACAGGTCGGTTTAGATCGAAGTATTTTGATGAAAATTATATTAAAAAAGACCAAAATACGGCCTTGCAAAATGCCTTAGTTGATTCCATTAGCGCTATGGGCTATTGGCTTCCCGGAAAGTTTAATGATCAATTTTATGATGCCTATCAGCATATCAAGTTTAGAATAAAGGATAAAAAAATAATAGATGTCTTCCTATAAATACCTCCTTCTGATACTGATTTCTTTGATAGTCTTATCATGTAGTTCTTCGAAAAAGGAGGAGATAAAGGACTATGAACATTTAAGGTATTTTCCTCAAGGTTCAACTGAAAAGCAAGAGTATTATAAGTTACACTTAGCAGAAAACCCCTCAGATGATCATGCTTGGAAACAGCGATCAATCGCTTTCAATAAAAGGGGAGATATAGATACCGGAATGGCTTATTTACAAAAGGCGGTCGACCTTAATCCTGAAGGTCATATAGGTTACCGTGGTTATGTGAAGCTGTATATGATGCATGACTATGATGATGCGTTGGAAGACTTCAAGACATTACTCAAGATTTCTTCCGATCAGAATCCGGTAGCTTGGGGAGAGAATTTACATAAATTAATTGGGTTGACTTTTCTATTAGAGGGCAACTACGATTCTGCACTTACTTATCTCGAAAGAGGAATTAAATTGACTACGGCTGAGTTTGGAGCAGACTACGTTGAGACAAATGCTTTTTTATATCAGGCCTATGCTCAGTTTTATCTCAAGGATTTTGAAAGCGCATTAGCTACTTTAAGTAGTGTATTGGAAATGGATAATAGATATCCTGAAGCTCATTTTCTGAGAGCCAAAGTCTATTATAGTCAAGGAAAAATTTCACAAGCCAAAGAGAGTATAGAAACTGCTGATAAGTTATATCGAAAATATAAGTCTGAGACAAACGCCTATTATGAAGTGCCTTTCCAGCTTTATCAAAGCCAGATTGATGATTTAATGGGTAGGATTAATATAATCAAATAGCTTTCAATTCTTCTTTGCTACAATCATAGCAGTAACAACTGACTTTATTCTTCATCAATCCTGATTTTAAGATGGATTTACCTAATAGTGCGCGTACACTTTCTTGTATACCTTCGGTAATGCTCGGGTGGGGGTGAACGCATTCAGCCAATTCCTCAATACCTTTATTCATGCTAATCAGCAAGGCAACAGCTTGTATGGCTGATGAAGCTTGTTCACCTATCACGCGCATGCCCAAAACTTTCATTTCATCATCATCGGTAACTAATAATTTGATAAAGCCTTCGGTATTGCGCTTAGCAATGGCTCTTGAAATGCAGCTGTAATCCAGACTTACCACTTTATAATTGAGGCCTTGTTGTCTGGCCATTTTTTCGTTTAAGCCAACACCTGCCACTTCGGGATTCAGAAACATGATGGTGCTGATATTTTCATAGACTAGCTTTTTGTCTGGCTTACCAAAAATCTTTTCAACAGCATACCGTCCTTCAAGCTCACCTACATTTACCAGGTTGATATCAGCAGTGATATCGCCCACCGCATAAATATTACTAACCGTTGTATTGGTGTCATGGTCTTCCACACCTCTTTTTCCCATTTTAATAGGAACAGCTTCTGCCCAGAGTTTTTCAAAATTAGGCACACGGCCAATTGATACCAAGGCCTTTTCCACTTCAAACTCTTCCACAGTTCCATCAGTAAAAGTAAGCGTATAATGCACTCGGCCATCTTTAACCTCCATTTTGGAAAGCTGTGAATTACGGTGAATATGCACACCTTCTGCTTCCAGATTGCGCTCAATTACTTCCACGACATCACTGTCCTCAAAAGGTAAAATACTATCTCCTTTATCGATTAAATAAACCTTTGTTTTACCGAATCCTGCAAATATGGTGGCATATTCACAACCAATAACACCAGCACCAACAATCACAAGACTCTCCGGAAAGTCATCCATTTGCTCTATGCCATCACTGGTAAAAACATGTTTTTCATCAATAGGAAGTTCGGGCACATGACGTGGTCTGCTGCCAGTAGCAATAATGATGTTGCTCCCTTCATAGGTGATTTCCCCATTGCCATTTTTTACATGCACCTGATGCTCAGCAATAATATCTGCTTCTCCTTGAATGAAGGTTAAGTAGTTACTGTATTTGCTGTCTGTTTTAATATGCTCCAAATGATCATTTAAGAGATCAACTTTCTCCTTTACTGCAGTATTTACTTCTGACTGAATTTCTTTCCATATGGCAGAGGGAGGTGTCATGCCATAACGCTTCAGGTTTTTACGGAAGGCCAGCATATCACGAGAAAGTTCCCACCAGGTTTTAGAGGATAATGCGCCATTGGTAATGCCTGCACCTCCTAAAGTGTTTCTTTCGATTAGGAGTGTTTTCTTCTTAAAATCAACAGCACGCATGGCTGCAGCATAGCCTGATGGGCCAGCACCAATCACAATCAGGTCAAATTTTTCCATAAAGCAGTAAGACTAGGTTAATAGCTCACTCAATATATAAAATATTATGCGAATAGGGGAGATTGCTCAAAACTAGTCTTTCAGAAAATTGCTGAAAGCTATTTCGAAATGTACTATAGCTCGATTTTCTTTTTCTTGAATTTGCTTCTTAAAGTAATGGTTAAAATTATCACCAGTACTATGAGTAGGATGAATGGCCATAAACTTATAAGGCCAACTATAAAAGAAATGAAAATATGCCATCCATCAGTCAGGGCATTGGCTATTCTTTCGCCAAAGCTATCTCTTCCACTTATACTATCCTCATAAGGTAGTTTTTCATAAAAGTTAACTTCAATAGTGCTATAACTTACTTGTTTCGATAGGTAATTAAACTGCCCTTGCAAGTATTCAATTTCAGTTCGTACCTCATTGAGTTTATTCTCAATAGCCAGGACATCTTTAATGTCATCAGCTTTGTTGAGCAGCTGTAAATAACGCTTTTCAAGTTCCTGCTGATTCTTTAACCTTCCTTTAAGATCGTAGTATTGTTCGGTTACATCCTCAATTCTGGAAAAACGGTTATCCAGTTTATAGGCATAGCTTGAGATTTTTGAATAAACAGTATCATAAGCATCTACCGGAACTCTGATTGTTAGATGATAATTGATGCGGTAATCATTTTTTGACTGATCTTCATTTTCAAGGTAAGCCTCATACTTAGGTAGCAGCTCGCTAATTTTTTGATAGTCTTTCTCAATGTTCTTTGACTCAAATTCAATCCCGCCTTTATAAACAAGTTTCTTTCTTATTTCATTGGTACCAGCTTTTGAATCAGGCTGTGCCGACTGCTTAGTCGCAGGCAATTCCATTAAGTTAGCTACTGAGGCTTCATTATAGGCCTCTAAATTCTCAGGATTTCCAGAACAGGCTGAAAGTGTGATTAACAGAGCAAGTACAAAATTTTTCATTTCAATGAGGTTAATTGATGGAGACACAACGAATTATTGAATCAAATATTCAAGTTGATTTTAAATTCATTTTTAGAAAAGGAACTATTCATCCAGTGCAGGTAACTGCATTTGGTTGAAAGCACTTTCCTTTTTCATCAATGCTTCAATCTCCTCACTTTTTCTAGGTGCATCATCGGATAATAATTCAATGCCCTCTTCAGTGATTAAGTAATCATCTTCTATACGGACAGGGATGTCCCACCATTTTTTTTCAGTAGGGCTACCAGCAGGAATGTAAATACCCGGCTCAATGGTAATCACCATGCCAGCTTCTAAATTGCCATAGGTGCCTAAATCATGCACATCTAAACCAATATGATGGCAACAGCCATGAGGATAAAACCAATGGCGACCTGTAGCAGGGTTGATCATATCTTCTGGCGTCAGGGACTTTAGAATGCCTAACTTCAATAGGCCTTCATTTACTACCGCCAGAGTTGTATCATACAAAGCTTTAAAAGGAACGCCCGCTTTAGCGATAGACATAGCTGCTTCCTGTGCCTTATAAACCAAATCATAAATCTGCTTTTGTTCTTTGGTGAATTTACCATTTACCGGAATGGTGCGTGTAACATCGGCTGTATAGCCATGATATTCTGCACCTAAATCCATTAATATGAGCTCACCATCTTCAATAGAAGGTTTGTAATTATCGATGTAGTGTAATACACAACCATTATGTCCGGCACCTACTATACTAGGATAAACTTCATATTCAGCCTGGTATTTTTTGAAAATAAACTCATGCATGCCCTGCACTTCAAATTCTGACATGCCCGGTTGCATGGCTCTCATTACTTCTGCCTGTCCAAGTGCTGAAATTTTCACTGCTTTTCTCAGCAATTCAATTTCCTGAGCCGTTTTAATGCCACGCATAGGTGCCAGCAAACTATCCAGCATTTTGGTGTTAAGGTTAGTAGGAGAGGGCTCTACTTCCAGTGTAAGCTGCTGATCGTTAGGGTAATTAGTTTTTATTTTAAATTGTTCAATAAGGTCATAAAGGTCTCCCGCTTCATTCGTATTTCTTACGTCATCCTTAAAATCGTAGAACAGCACATGATCAAACTGACCAAAATCAATAGGGAAATCTTTAAAGTCGGGCGTTTGAAATACTGTGGCTACTTTCAAAGCTTCAGCAGCTTCCTGAGGATTCATCCTTGCGCCATCATAAAGTTCTGCCAAAGCATTTTTGCCTCTTATAAAAAGAAGTTCATCAACCTTTTGTCCATTTATTGGCTGCTTCTCAGAAAATATCATCAAGAGTGCATGGGGCGCTTCATGACCAGTGAGGTAATAAAAATTAGGGTCTTGATGGTACATATAATTTACATCATTGGCCCTGTTCCTTACCGGATTGGAGAAAAATACAGCAACGCTATTGGCAGGCATTTTGGCTCTCAGGGTAGCTCTTCTTTCCCGATGGAATTCAGAACTTAGGAAATCATCCGGCTTTTGAGCAGTTAAATGACTGACCATGATCAAATTCAACCAAAGAAAAAGGAGCGAGCATAAGTGGAGTCTTTTCATGTGTATATATTTTATCTTTTATGGCCACATGGAATTCGCAATAAACTTATTCATCCGCAGTTGGTATGTTTAGGACTCTAAGTTTATGCTCATTACATAATTCAATTTACTAATTTACTCTTCTTGTTCTTTTAAAAATGTTTGAATGGCGCCAATCATAGCTGATCGGTTATCACTCAGCGTGGAATGCCCTGCATCAGGAATTACCACAAAGCTTGATTGAGGAACCAGTTTTGACAATTCTTCAATGGTTTCTGGCCTTGCCTCATCATATTCACCCGTGGTAAATAATGCCGGCACTTTCACCTTTTTAAGCGCTTCGTGATTGTCATAAGTTTTCAGGGTGCCGGTAGCAGTAAATTCACTTGGTCCCCACATGTAATTGTATATAAAGGAATTTCCAGGCGATGGAACTGTATCATAAGGATGTTGCACCTTTTCTGTTCTTCTGCCGTGTTGCTTAAGGAAATATGTATTGGCAGCAGCATAAGCTTCTGTATTGAATGTGCTATCTTTCTCTGCCTGGTAGATGGCCGCTTTGATGGTATCCGGTAATTGACTTACCAAAATATCGGCATCTTTTTCCCAAATAGGTGTGCTAAAATAAGGACTTCTAAAGATCAAACCTTTAATCCCTTCGGGATGGACCAAATAATATTCAAGCGCCAAAGCACCACCCCAAGAGCCACCCATCAGGTAGAAATTGTCCAGCATTAGTGCTTCTTTTACAGCATGCACCTGTTCTACAAACTTTTCCACTTTCAAGAGCGAAGTATCTTGATGATGATCGGATCTGCCACTGCCCAATTGATCAAAGAAAATGATAGGCCTTTCCTCGGCCAGTTCTGACAATTTGTAATAGCCAGCACTTGTGCCTCCGGGGCCTCCATGCAAACATAGAATAGGTGTTTTATCGCCACCACCCATAATGCCATACCAAACTTTTCCGCCTTCCACTTCTACATAGCCTTCGCCTGTGCTTAAGTTGTTAGCCGATTTATCAGTTTCTTTGGCTTGTTTTTGTGAACAGGATATAATAACTGCCACCATGCAAATAGAGAGCATAATAGCTTTGACTATGGATTGGGTAGATTTGAATATTGTTTGCTTCATAATTATTTGGCGTTTTTAAACAGTTGGGCTCAATTTACAGATTTATAACCTCAATTGATTTCCCTTTAATTTTATAACCGAAAGATAGGTTACTTCTCTAAATATGCTAATCAAAATAGCATTGGCGGTAAGAAGAATTATTTTAACGATATGGCTAAAAAGCTTTGCTTTCCCGGTAGTTCTGGTTTTTTATCTGTTATTAGGTATAGCTTTATTTCCACCAGATTTCTTTCTTGATATCTCGATCATTATAATCTTGCCACCCGTACTGCCTAACTTCATCCTTTAGTTCATAAAAGCATTTGCATTCACTTTCTTCAGGAAATGGTTTATAAAAAGCTCTGACTTCAAAACTAGTTTGTTATGCGTTCCACTCACATAAAAGGTGAAAATACATTCTCTTGTAACGCTTGAGTTAAATCTTTGCCACTCACCAACAAATACATTATTATATTCTCTATAATCTCCAGCAGCTGACCAGAAGATTTCTGCATTATTTTCATTTAATTGAAACGCTATTGAACCGATTCCTACAAATTTACCGTCTCCATCTTTATCTCCAGGCTCATTCAATTCATATTTGAATGTAATTACATGGGCCTTCCAATTTGTTATATAGGCATTCAGTAATACAATTTTACCTGATAGTTCACGTATGTTTTCGCCTAATTTACTTTTGCCTGTAACAGAATATACTTCAGGGGAGATTTTTGTTGCAAGAAGATGAAAGTCTATCCTTCTATTCTTTGGTCCAAAAAATCCCGTATATGAAGACCAACCATCACCCTCAAATCGGTTTTGATTAGATAGTATATTTGAAAAATCGTATTTCAAATAATCTTTTAAATCTTTTGATGATAATCTACTTGCTACATGTTCCTTTTCCCAATTTTTGGAAACTTCTGGAAGTTGTCCATATGATGTTGAGAAGGCATAAAGTAGCAGATATAAAATTAGGATTCGCATTTGATTATAGTTAAAACTAGCGCCACCGTTTAAATTCGTGGTTGATTAAAAGTATAAAGATTTGCGTCAACTACCGCGGCAATACACAGTATTGCTGGGCTATCTAAGAAGAGCTAAGGGAGCAATGACCTACTAACAGCTATGATTTCATACAGAATGTTATGCTTAGTTTTTACCACCAATTTGCTTTTTCTAATTCTCGTGCTCTTTTGGTTTTAACTTCGCTCGGATCTCCATATTGATCAATATAGGTCTGCCAGCCTCTATTAAGATATTCTTTACTAGGGAAAAATTCACCAGCTCCATTATCAAGATTTCCGCTATTAGGAATTCTGTAATCACCCCAATTGCAGATATATTCTTTTCCCGAATTATAACTTATCCAAACTCCTTCAAATTGATTGTTTGAAAATCCGTCCGCTGCCAACATCATTCCATCATATTCGACTTTATTGTCCTGATTTATTAACCAGCTAGAAGTAAATTCTCCTTGGAATTTTCCTGAACCATTATTTTTTGTGTCTTCAAAAAATACATATTCACCATTAATTTCTCCACGATTAAATTCTGGAAATTCATGTCTTTTATATTCAATTACCTCTTTAATAATGATTTTACCCTGAAAAACTGATATATTGTCTTTCAGTTTAGTCTTACCATAAACGAAATATACTAATGGATTTTCCTGATCCTGAATGACGGAAATGAAATGGACAAAAACTCTTTGATAATTGCTTCCAAAATATCCTATTGGTTCAACCCTATTGTATTTTTCTGTTCGATTGTCTGAATAAAATTTCTCGCCAACAAATACAGAGCTAAAATCAAGTTTTTTATATTCGCTTGTTTTATTGACTATATTATCTGACGTCTGGGCAGTAGAAGATAAAGCCAAAAATAATAACGGAAATAGAACTAAGATTTTATTCATGGTATGAGTAATTAAGCATAACGCCACCGCATAAATTTGTGGTTCATTAAAAGTATAAAATTTTGAGTTAACTACCACGGCAATCCGGAGTATTGAAGTGCTAACTACGAAGAGTTAAAGTCACAATATTCCACTTAACAGCCATGATTTATACAGAATGTTACCTCTCGTATTTTTTAATTTTATCTTGTGCTGCTTTTGTCTGATTTAATTGATTCGATTTTTGAAAATATTCTTTTGCCTCATCGAGGTCATCAATTAATTCCTTTGCTAGCCCAAGATTATAATAGCTATTTGCTAAAATGTCCTGGTCTGATGCTTTAAAAATATAGGGCTTTAAAAAATCTTCAACCTGATTTGAACGGTCTAGTTTTATAAGAGTAATAGCCACATCATTTGCTGATGCTAATAACTCATCTTCTGAATTATGAGGCATAATTAATACATTTTTAAAATAGACTAAGGCTGTACTATAGTCTTGATTCTGATATGATTTAAGGCCTGCAGACTTCATTTGTCCTTTAGTAAAATCAGGAGAGTATGAAGGAGAATATTTTTCACCATCAAATTTCCAAACTGTGTTTTTATAGATAGGATTAGTTTTGTGTCCGTCAAACTCTATGTAGTTTATTTGAAGATACTTGCCGTCTGATTCGGCAAAAGATGAAAAATAGCTTGATCCGTCAAATAGTTTTATCAAATTACTATTTACTAAATCATAAACAGTCAAGAAATCGTGTGGCCAACCTCTAACACCAGAGGAAAAATAGTGAAATACTTCACATTCACCGTCCTGATTTATATCTATATATTCGAACCTAGAATAATCATAAGGTTTTTTTCCGTATTGGAAATCCAGATTCGTAATAGTCTCATGTAAAGAAGTCGTATCCTGTGGATATTGACAGTCTTTAAAATTATCCAAGCTAATTTTAACAGGAAAAGGTGCCATAGGTTCCTGAGCTAGCAGATTTATGCAAGTAAAGGATAAAGTTAAAATTGAAAGCAAGTATTTCATTGTAGCACTTATGAGAGATAACGCCACTGTATAAATTCGTGGCTGATTAAAAGTATGAAAATTTCAATTAACTACCGAGACACTCTGCAGTATTGACGAGTTATCTAAGCAGAGCTAAAATCTCGATAGCTTAATGCACTGAAACGCTTAATACAGAACATGGTGTGGAGTTACTTTTGAATGACGAGGTTTAATTGATCCCATCCTAACTCAACAGAATCATGTTCTAAGAGTCTTGTTCTCCAATTGTCAGAATTGTCAATTCCATAAGTAGCTTTTATCCTTTTTCCGAAACGCGGTAGTTCTAAAACTATGTTTTCTTGTTTATACAATTCAAGCTGTCTAGCCAATTTTTGTTCATCGCTTGTCATTTTATTCTTATTCAAATGCTTACTGATGTCGGCATAAGGAATTATTTCAGTTGATTGTAATTCTGTAAAATCAGATTTATCCTGATACAACAAAAAGCTTATTGCTATAGTAAATTTTGAAGTAGCATAACCATAATGGTTAATTGCAATTAACTTTTCTGTCTTTTCTCTGTTCCAATAACAAATTTCGAGCCCTGCATCACCATAGTTCGCTGAAATCTTCATGTATCCGTTCTTTATGTCAATAAGAGTGATGGAAATTTCTCCAGAAGGATGCCTATTCGATTCTTCAGTTTTGATAGTCACATTATAATATGTTTCAAGAAGCTGTTCTCTCTCTGATACGTTTAAATTTAATACATATTTAGCGGGTAATTGAGTAAAAATATCAACAACATTTTTGCTCAATCCAAGATGGGAATATGCTAGGAAGAAAAATAAAAGAACTACTCTTTTCATGGTATTAATACTTATTATGGTTCTGTTCAAATTCCATACAACGACCAGCTATGATGAGTGGGGATTAGAATGCACTAACCTCTCGTCTCGCTCATGGTCACGCTTTGATTTAAATTTAAAACTTGTGGTGGACTTTCCAAATGCTACCAAACTGTCCTGACCGATGAAACCTCATTCATTCACGGCTAATGTTGTCCGCTTTTTTTGAAGTTTCTTAATGCGATACCCATTGACCACCAGTACCTTTTTTTTGACTCAAACGACAGTCTCAAGTAATCCATTTGTCCTAGGTATGCCCATTCCATGCTCCAGGTATAGAGCCACATAATTCTTCCTATTCGTTTCCTGATCGTCTTAATTTCGTATTTTGTCAGTCCGTTGTCTCTTAATCTCTGTAAAGTCTGAGACTTTTCTTCTTCACTGAACTCCGTGTCAAGAAACGGCTGATTGAGTAACTCCCAAATATCAACTCGTTCAGATTCTTCCAAAGAATTTCGTTCGCTGAATTCTCTTAATTGATCTAGATCTTCATAACCAAGGAAAATGACTTCATTGTTGTTAATTACTATAGAAGGAGGAGACGTGTTCAAGGTTACTTCAGAAATTTGACATGCCTTTATTCTTTGACTTTTATAAATGCTGCTATGTCTAAAATAATAACCTTGAGTTAGAATTATTGAATCGTCATTAAAATCAAATTTGAGTTCTTGCTGTCTTATAGGTTTTGGTTCTTTAAAGAAACGGTATTTCCAAATTGAAAAGAGTCCAAATACCGTCAAAGCAAGACTTGATAATAAAATAAGAATATTGAAGAGGCTAAATCCATGAGCAATAATATTGATGTAAGCAAAAAATGTACATATTCCGAAGAATCCTACGGGTATCAAAAGTTTGCTATGAAAATACTTAATTCGTTTAGGCATTAAACTAGATGTGTATAACGGTCCCGCGTATGAGCAGTAGCGGATTTATAGCTACTATTTTTCTGGAAACAAGATACTTAATATAACGCAAAAACGGTTCAAGTTTACACTAAAGCCGCTATTGCTTATTCACATTTTCGTAAGCCGTTTTTTATTTTTATCTGAATTGTTTTGGCTTTTTTCCTACGCTTGCTAATTCAGAAATTTCTTCAATTCGTTTTTGTCTGGTTTCTGGACGTTTGGCAGAAGTAACCCAATACAACAACATCTTTTTGTTGGATTTGCTTTGGCTGTCAAAGTATTCAAAAGCATTTTTGTAACTCGCCAATGCTTCTTTTAAGTCTTTTGGTACAGTTAAATTCTCTACCTTGTCTAAAATTGCCCAAGAACCGTTTTGCTTTGCAACTTCAATGCTGTTCAAGCCCGATTTTGTCATCAAACCGTTTTTCACGAGTTGTTCTACTTTCGCTTTGTTGATTTTAGACCAAGTGCTATTCGATTTTCTTTTTGAATAGTATTGGCGATAACTGAATTCGTCAATTGTCTGTTTTTTGCTGTCAATCCAACCAAAACATAGCGCCTCATCAACTGCATCACTCCAACTAATAGATTCCTTTTCTGATTTTTTATTATAAAACACAAGCCATACAGATTGCTCGGTTTCGTGATTTTTCACTAACCATCTTCGCCAATCTGCACGGCTTGTTGGATAATATGTTTCTATGTTTTTACTTGACAACTGTGGCCTCTAATTCTACCGTCAAAGTTGCGAAAAGTCCTTTAACTTCAAGTAATGTTGTTGCTTGTTTTATACCATACTTTTGTAAAAACGGAACATACACATCCATACACGTTGTGAAAAAATCTTGTGTTGAAGTTGTGTAAACATTAAGCCTTACAATGTTTTTGCATTCATATCCCGATTCGTTGATTAACTTTTCTAAATTTTGAATAGTTTGGATCAATTGAGAACGCATATCTGCCTTACTTGGCACGCCATTTTCGTCTATGGCAACCTGTCCGGAACAGTACAAGGTTCCGTCTACATTTTTTACTTCTACCGCTTGCGCAGAATTGGTTTGTTCGCCCCATTTCCAAGGGTCAATTGTTCTTTTTTCCATTTTGAGAATAATTTACTTGTTAAACTTGAAGCAAAAATAAAATGGGGTTGTGACAGCCTTATGTCAGGGGTTGAAATGAGCCTAATGAAATTTATCAAAGTACTCTTGCAAGGTCATCTTGTGCGGTTCAAAATGTTCGTTGAGTACGTGCAATTTTTTAATTCTGTCTAAACGGAAAAACCTAAATTCTTCACGTAATTGGCAGTAAGCAACCAGCAACCAATTTTCTGTGCTTAATAATGCAAATGGTTCTATAATTCGCGAGGTTGATTTCTCGTCAGCGTTTATGTAGTCGATATTCACAAGTCGAAAATTGGTCAAAGCAAATTGTAGTTCTGATAGGTTGTTGCTGTTTCTTTCTCGGTTGAGATTTTGTTTGAATCGTGTCCTTTCAGATAGCAAATTGACTTTGTCTTTTTGACTATATTTCAAAACTGCCTTCACTTTTTCAATAGCTTCTGAATAATCTTTTATTAATGAAGTATCTTTGTTTTTAAGAACTAATTGTTCGGCTGTGATTAAAGCATTGGCTTGGGATTCAGTAAACATTACTGGCGGAATTTTGTAACCTTCCATTAATGAATAGCCTTTGCCTTCTTCTGTGATTATAGGAACTCCTGCTTGTTCCAAAGCTCGGATATCTCTATAAATCGTTCTAACACTTACCGAAAATTTGTCCGCTAATTCTGTAGAAGTCAAAAGTCGTTTCGTTTGTAACTGCGTTAAAATAGCAGTCAGCCTTGAAAGTCGTTTTGTTTCATTTTCGTTCATTCGTTATTTCTCAGTCGTTTTTCAAATGGCTTACAACGTTTTATGGTATGGTGTCGTGCGGGATTACGAAGCGATTTACTGTCAATTTACAGCCACTGTTTTTACGATCCACAAACGCCCGAAAACCTCTGAAACCCGCATGCACTATACACATTGTTAGGCACTGGCTTTTTTTAGTTCTTCCATAGTTTTTTTTTCTAGTTCAGATAATTCAACTAATATTTCAGAGGTTTGATTTACATATTTAATATCTTCTGTTTCTCCTATTTTAATAAATAAATCAGCAACATTCTTCCATAATTTAGCTATTGTATCATATTTTTCACTTGCTTTAAGTAATTCATTGGACTCAATTAATTCTCCACTTTCTTTTAAGAAATCTCGATAAATGTTTCTAAACAAAGAGCCACCTGTCCCTCCATTTTCCATTAAAGAAGCAGAAGTTTGAAAGTCTTTTTTAATATTCTCACTCGTTTTAAACCACTTTTTAATTTCTGAACTAGTTTTATATATTCCTTTGTAGCCAATGTTTTTTATTTGAGGGTTTAAAAAATCATTAGCATTGTTTTGAATTGCACTTTTTATAGCTTTTTCTAATTCAGGTAGTTTTTCATTTTTAGAAATAGTATAAGAAAGATTTTTTGAAGACATTGGACCTTTTTCATTTCTTGCTAATTCTAGGTTTTTTAATGTTGTTCTAGCTTGTCTGCCTTGTTGATTGGTATCATTTAAATATGCTAATTTTTCGTCATAACCATAAATGGAAGCGTAATGTCCAGCAAAGTGAATTTTTGTTGTGAAATAATCTAAGTGATAGCAATCTAGTTTCAAACCGACTGCTTTTCCTTGTACAATATTTACTTTAACATTTTCCCAAGCCTTTTTTATAGATGAAGTTTCCTTTACTTCTAGATTAAGGTTCAAGTTTCTACAAATGTTTTCTGTTAATATATCTGGTTTTATTCGACCTCCAATAAAAGGGAAATCCATAATTTTCATATTCCAAAAAATATAACCTAAACCTTCTCCAAGTCCGAATAGCATAGGCTCTGAAAGGTTAATATCAAGTTGATATAATAAGCTTCCAGTTGTTGTAGTTTCACAATGTTGTCCGTTAAATGCTTTAAAGTTCTTTATTATCATAATATTTTATTTGTTCAGCACAAAATTAGAGTTGAGTTATGACAACCTTATGTCAACTTTGGTTTATACTTTTCAATAAAATATTTAGTGAGGTCAAAATCAGTTAAATTTTCAAATTTACTATTAGTAAATTTGTAATCAGTTATTCTGTCAAGTCTAAATTCTCTATATTCCTTTTTATTGTTGCAAAAGGAAACAAGAATCCAAGCTTTATTTGAAAAGTAAACGCCTAAAGGATTAATTGTTCGTTTAGATATTTCTTTTTTGTGAATAGAATGATAGATTATTTCAACGATTTCATTTTTGATAATAGCATTTTTAAAATCTGAAAGTGAATTACTTTGAAATGGTATTTTCAGATAAGAAGGAGCAATTCTATTTTCTAGTTTTTCATAATTTTCTTTTTGAAATTCTCTCAATACAGATTTTATTTTAAAAAGTAGTGAGGAAAAATCACTTTGAAGTGAGTTATCTTCTTGGTTTTGTATCAATTTTTCAGCTGTTACTAATGTGTTCACCTCTTTTTCATTAAGCATAATTGGAGGTAGATGATAACCACTCACTAGAAAATAACCTTTTCCGTTTTCAGAACCTATCGGAACTCCAGCATCTTGTAATGTTTTAATATCTCTATAAACTGTCCTAAGACTTATTTCAAATCTGTCTGCAATTTCTTTAGCAACAATTATTTTTTTTGACTGCAATTGAATTAATATAGATGTCAATCGTGTCAGTCTGTCCATTTTAGTTTGTTGTTTTTAGTTTGTGCCTAACGCCACTGTATAAATTCGTGGCTGATTAAAAATATAAAAATTTGCTTTAACTACCGAGGCAATCCGCGGGATTGGCTTATTAAATTAATTTTCAGCAATAAGTCAATCCTGCGGATTGACGGACTATCTACGAAGAACCATAGTTTCATTTAGCACTAACTAGCCATGATTTATACAGAATGTTATCGGCTTTCTTCTTTATACTTTAGCCTTAATTGTTCAATTACTATCTCAATTTCATTCAATCGTGGAATCTTGTCTAACCACTCTAATGGAATAGCTGCCGCTGAATAAATCAAACCCGCCAATCCACCTGTAACTGCACCTGTCGTGTCTGTATCTTCACCAAGGTTTACAGCCTTTAAAACGCTTTCCTCATAGGAACTGGATGTCAATACGCACCAGATTGATGCTTCAAGAGTATCAATGACATATCCTGAAGACTTTATTTCATTTTGGCTTAATTCATGAATATTTCCTTTTGTTAATCTATGAAATTGATCGTATTCCTTTTCATTGATATTTAATTCACCTACGATATACTTCAAACTGATATTTGCCATTTTGTAAGCGTAGGTGGGCAAAGAATATTCACACAGTACTTTTGCAAATTCTAGATAGTAAAAACAAGCTAATGCCGCTCTTACATGACCATGAGTTATGCTTGATACTTTTCTTGTTATTTCATATCTATCTAATATGGGCAAATACCGTATATGAAATAAAAGTGGGAGAATTCTCATTAAAGAGCCATTACCGTTAGACATTTCGTCCCAGTCACCAGCCAAATAAGCTACTTCACCTTTCCTTAATCTGTCTATAGCTTTTCGTGTTCCAATCCCAATATCAAAAACGTTGCCGTACGGAGTCCATCTTCCCTCATCTAGCCATGAAACAAATGATTTACCGATTTTATCAAGATCAAACCCTTTTGTGAGTTCATCCGCTAAACATAATGTTAGAGAACTATCGTCAGACCAAGTACCTGCAGGTTGATTATGTGTCCCATATCCAATCATCTTTTTAACAGAGCGTTTAGAAAGGGATTCTCTATTTTGAAATTCGACTGGTACTCCAAGAGCATCACCTACAATTAATCCCAAAATAGCGTTTTTTGGATGATTCCATAGCTTCCTATCCTTTAGATGTTTTAAGAGATTATTAAAAAGTTTAATATCTATTGAGTCATCTTCATTTTTGTACACTTCATTATTTCTTTCGACAAAGAACCCATGGGCTAAGTAATAATCACCATCTTGGTGGAATTCGGCTCGATATATTTCCTTTCCTGTCCAAGAACGATGCATATGTAATTGGTTATCATCAAAAAAGATGTACCATTTATCGTCCATGGAGTCAGGCATTAAACCAAGCAGGACTTTCTGATACTCTTCTTCATTCAACCTAATGTCAGATTCAACCCAATGTTCTATTTCTATTGGCTTAAACTTCTCTTTTTTAGGTGCAGTTGCTGTTCTCATTTTGGTTTATTGCCGATAACACCCGAATATAGTAACCAAAGTTGTTATATCCGGCTTATATTTTTTGGATAACCGATTGTAAGCGTTTGTAAACGTTTGTTGTCGTTTAGTGAAGGGGCTTTGTATCGGCTTTGGTTTAACATATAGGCAAACTAAACATTTTGCCTATATGAAGCAATAGGTTTTTGCCAATCGGTTGTTACTCAAATATGCTGGTCAATCAAAATAGCATTGCCGTCAGGGTCAATAAGTGTAATGCTTTCAGGGCCTGATGTGGAGCTGTCCGCTTCTTTTTCCAGCTTGATATTAGCTAACTTTAGGCTTTTCTGGATATCTCTAACGTCATCGTATTGATCAAGCGTTTGAGCATTTTGATCCCAGCCGGGGTTAAAGGTTAATATGTTGCCTTCAAACATGCCTTGAAATAACCCGATAAGCGTATCACCATTTTTCATGATGAGATATTTCATGTTGAGGTCACCACCGAATACGCTAAAGCCTAGTTTTTCATAAAAAGCTTTGGAGGCCTCAATATCCTTGACATTGAGACTTACAGAAAAGGCACCTAATTGCATAAGATTGAGTTTTAGTTTTTGAATAATTGCTTTTACTCAATATAAAGAATTTTTAGGAGAGGTTGAGTTATGATTTTAACGTTGAGCTATGATGAGTGGGGATTAGAAAGCACTAACCTCCTATCTCGCACATAGCCACGCCTTGATTTAAATTTAAAACTTGTGGTGGACTTTCCAAGTGCAACCAAAATTTCCTGACCGATGAAACCCCATTCATTCGTAGCATTTGTTAGAGTGATTTTCATTTCATCATATCAAGTTTCATTTTTTAATCAACAGGTTTTACTTTATTTATAAGTTATATAGCCCTTTTTTCAGAGCATTTATTATTTATTTTGCTCCATTAATTTATCAATAAAATCAGCTTCCCTATAGATCTTTACGCGATATACATTTTTATTAACATCTTTTATCTGTAGTTTTCTTGGGATGTTTTCGTTAATTCCATAATCCCATTTTTCCCTAATTATAAAGTCATTTGTCTTCAAATAATTTCCTGAAATATCAAAAGCGTTCATAACACGTATCGTGTCATATGGAATCTTATCTTTATATAAATCTATATTTCCGTTTGGACTACGGTTTGTGTAGTTGATTTGTTCGAGTATATAAGTGCTAGCGGTTGGATTTAGTAGGAAATCAGGTTTATTGTAGTCATTATCAAATTCAGTTAAATCGTATGTAATAGTAGAATCATTATATGTTATTTCATTCTTTCCTACTTTGAAGTAAATGATTTTCTGACTTAACGAGTCGATTATATGTTCTTCTCCCTCAAATTGCAAGACTATTTTAGAACCAGTTGGGTTATCAATTGTAACCTCGGCTTTTCTATCTGAACAGGAGATTATAATGAACGCTATAAATGCAATTAAAATTCTATTGTGCCACATTGTCTTTCTGATTTATTATAGAAATTATATTTCTATTCACTCTAACATCCGAATATAGAAACGCAAGTTGTTATATCCGCATTATATTTTAATAACAGATTGTGAGCGTTTGTTATCGTTTAGGATGGAGGCTTTGAATCGATTTGATGATTCACATAAAGCAAACTAAATATTTTACCTATGTGACGCAACAGGGAGATTGTTTATAAAATATTCATCCCATGACTTGAAGTCATAGGATGACTGGTAAAATATTAGGCTATTTATGGGTGATTAATCTCCATCAATTAACCTTCCGAAACCACCTAATATAGAGCCTTCACCTTTTGATGAGCCTCCCATTTTAGGGGCATGCTGTATAATTCTATCGGCCAAACGTGAGAAAGGTAAGCTTTGTAAATAAACCGTTCCTGTTCCTTGTAGTGTTGCCAGGAATAAGCCCTCACCACCAAAAAACATCGATTTTAAATTTCCTGCTCTTTCAATATTAAAATCCAGACCTTCAGTAAAAGCAACAATACAGCCTGTATCTATCAATATAGATTCATTATTCAGTTCTTTTTTAATGACAGTGCCACCAGCGTGTAAAAAAGCTAGTCCGTCACCTCTGAGCTTTTGTAGTATAAAACCTTCACCACCAAAAAAACCTGAACCGAGTCTCTTGTTGAGTGCAATGGAAACTTCAGTTCCTTTGGCAGCACATAAAAATGCATCTTTTTGACAAAGAATGTTCTTATTCATTTCACTTAAATCAACAGGAATAATCTTACCGGGGTAGGGGGCGGCAAAGCTTACTTCTCTTTTGCCCACTCCCACATTGGTAAAATGTGTGATAAAAATAGATTCGCCAGTGAGTACTCGCTTGCCAGCATCTAACAACTTGCTGAATATGCCCTGACTTGGTTTGGAGCCATCACCCATCATGGCTTCAAAGCGAATATCTCTGTCCATCCAGTTCATAGAGCCGGCCTCAGCTATAACGGTTTCCTGTGGGTCTAATTCTATTGAAACAACCTGCATGTCATCTCCATGAATGGTGTAGTCAATTTCGTGTGAATTCATCATATTAGTTTTCAGTTCAATTAATTATAAGCTTAAAATATAATGATGATACGGAAAACTAGCAGCTACCAACAAAAAAAGCAGCTAAAATTTTAGCTGCTTTATATTCATCAGGAATTTTTTCTCTATCCTTTGTAGGTAACTCTGTAAATTAATCCTGCTTTATCATCGCTAATGAGCATTGCTCCATCAGGTGCAATCAATACATCAACAGGGCGGCCCCAGGCTTCTTGTTCTTCATCATCTAACCAACCATCAATAAAGGTTTCATATGTTGGTTGTCCGTCTTGCGTGTTTGATACCATTTGTATGCGGTAGCCAATTTTGGTAGAGCGATTCCAGCTACCATGCTCAGCAATAAAAATCTGATCTTGGTACTGCTCAGGAAACATATTGGCCGTATAAAATTTCACCCCTAGTGGTGCCACATGAGGGCCTAAATTTCTATAAGGCTTTTTGAATTCTTCACAGCCTCTTAATTCTCCAAACTGTGGGTCAGCAATAGTTCCACCATGGCAGTAAGGATAACCAAAATGTTGTCCCTTAGCGGATGCTACATTTAACTCACATGGAGGGATATTATCACCCAGCATATCGCGACCATTGTCAGTAAAATACATGTCACCAGTTTCAGGATGCCATGTAAAACCTACGGTGTTTCTTACGCCTTCGGCAAATATTTCCATATTGCTACCATCGGCATTCATTCGAGTAATACTTGCATAAATCGGCTTATCAGGATTGTTACAAATATTGCAAGGTGCACCCACAGGCACGTATAATTTCCCATCAGGACCGAAAGCAATATACTTCCAGCCATGGTGATCATCTGTAGGGTATTTATCATAAATCACTTCATAAGCTGGTGAATTGGCTAGTTGACTTTCAATATTGGTAAATTTGATGATGCGGCTGTTTTCAGCTACATATAAATCACCATCTTTAAAAGCTACACCATTAGGCATGTCCAGACCTTCGGCAATTATATATTTCTCATCAGCGATATTATCATTATCGGAATCTCGCACAGCGTAGACTTTATCTCCTTTTCTGTTACCAACATAAAAAGTTCCGCTGGGAGAGAGCGTCATGGAGCGTGCATTATCTACTTCTGCAAATACAGAAATATGAAAGCCATCTGGTAAGTTGATGCTGGCTAATCTTTCATCACCGCTATATTGGACATTGCTGGAAGTTGAATCCGATGCCAGTATTTCGGCTGATGTTGGCTGATTTTCCTTCGGCTTATCTTCATTAGAAGATGAGCAGGCTATAATCAGTAGAGATATGAGTCCGAATAAATATTTGATTTTGTTCATTTTATTATGGGTTTGTTAGCTAACTGATTGTAAAAAGAGTTGTTTGATTGAAATTAGTTAAAACTTAGAGTTAGCGCGTATTTGTTGGTGATAATACCAACAATTGGATAAGTTTCTTACAAACTCTCCTCCTTGGAGAAGGATGTAGGGAGGATTGATTAATTCATAATAAAATTCCCCTAAATCCCACTTTTTCTAAGGGAGAGATTCTCTTCGCTAAACTTTAAAGGACTTTATTTATCAGGAATCTCCTTTAGTACTTTCGGTTATTGGTTTAAGAGATACCTGATATTTTTTGACCTTTGGAAAAATAGGTCAAAAAATTCTGGTATGACGGTAATTGGTATTTGTTGGTGATAATACCAACAATTGGATAAGTTTCTTACAAACTCTCTTCCTTGGAGAAGGAGTTAGGGAGGATTGATTAATACAATATAAAATCCCCCTTAGTCCCCCCTTTTTCTAAGGGAGAGTCTGTTCTTAGCTAATAATATATGGACAAGAGGTGTTATGTTTCTTACTCTTCTTCCATCAGCTTTTGCAATATTTCACCTGCTGCTTTAGCGATGTTGGTTCCTGGCCCGAATACGGCACTTACTCCAGCATCATACAAGAAATCATAATCTTTTGGTGGAATTACCCCACCTGCAATGACCATGATATCTTCTCTGCCAATTTTCTTGAGTTCAGCTATTAGCTTTGGAATCAATGTTTTATGGCCTGCTGCCAAACTGGAAGCCCCAACCATGTGAACATCATTCTCAGCTGCCTGCATTGCTACTTCTTCAGGCGTTTGGAACAACGGCCCAATGTCTACATCAAAGCCTAAATCAGCAAAGCTGGTAGCTATCACTTTAGCACCTCTATCGTGCCCATCCTGACCCATCTTGGCAATAAGGATTCTAGGTCTTCTACCATCCAGTTCGGCAAAATCATTAGCTAGTTTTTGTGCCGCTTTGAATTCATCTGAAGTGCCTACTTCACCAGAATAAACGCCTGATATAGATCGGATAGTGGCTTTATGCCTTCCAAATGATTTTTCCATAGCATCTGATATTTCTCCTAAAGTGGCTCTGTCTCTAGCCGCATCTATGGCTAGAGCTAATAAGTTGCCTTTACCAGTTTTTGCCGCCTCTTCGAGTTTAGCTAAAGAAGCATCTACTTTTGCCTGGTCGCGCTCTGCTTTGAGTTTTTCAATTCTTTTAATTTGCGATTTGAGTACAGCCGTATTATCTACCTCCAGCAGTTCAATGTCACTTTCTTCTTCTGTTTGGTAGCGATTTACACCAACAATAATATCTCTGCCTGAATCAATGCGTGCTTGCTTTCTGGCAGAAGCTTCCTCAATACGCATTTTTGGTAAGCCTGTCTCTATTGCTTTGGCCATACCGCCCAACTCTTCTACTTCTTCAATGAGTTTCCAGGCTTTCTGCACCAATTGATCGGTGAGGTATTCTACATAATAGGAACCTCCCCAAGGGTCAACCGTTTTGGTGATTCCTGTTTCATTCTGTAAAAATAGCTGCGTATTACGGGCAATTCTTGCAGAGAAATCGGTTGGCAAGGCAATGGCTTCATCCAGTGCATTAGTGTGTAATGATTGTGTATGCCCAAGCGCGGCAGCCATGGCTTCTACACAAGTTCTGCTTACATTATTATATGGATCCTGCTCAGTTAAACTATAGCCTGATGTTTGGCTATGTGTTCTTAATGCTAAAGATTTAGAATTCTGTGGATCAAATTGTTTCACTATTTTAGCCCACAATAAACGACCTGCGCGCATCTTGGCAATTTCCATAAAGTGGTTCATGCCAATAGCCCAGAAGAAAGATAGGCGAGGAGCGAACTCATCGATTTTCAAACCTGATTTTAAGCCAGCGCGAATGTATTCCAAACCATCTGCAAGGGTATAAGCCAATTCAATATCCGCTGTAGCACCTGCCTCATGCATGTGGTAACCACTAATACTGATAGAGTTGAATTTCGGCATGTGCTTGCTTGTATATTCAAAAATATCAGAGATGATTTTCATAGAAGGCTCGGGCGGATAGATGTAAGTATTACGCACCATGAATTCCTTCAAAATGTCATTTTGAATTGTCCCTGAAAGCTTTTCTGGTGGAACTCCTTGCTCTTCAGCTGCCACTATATAAAATGCCATGATCGGAATTACAGCGCCATTCATGGTCATTGAAACAGACATCTGATCTAAAGGAATCTGATCAAATAGCACTTTCATGTCTAAAATACTGTCGATGGCAACTCCTGCTTTCCCCACATCACCTTCTACCCGAGGGTGATCAGAATCATAACCTCTATGTGTGGCTAAATCGAAGGCAACAGATAGGCCTTTTTGGCCGGCAGCCAAATTTCTTCTGTAAAAAGCATTTGATTCTTCTGCTGTCGAGAATCCGGCATATTGCCTGATAGTCCATGGCTTTTTCACATACATGGTACTATAAGGTCCTCTCAGATAGGGAGCTTTACCGGCTATAAAATTAAGATGCTTAAGCGTTTTTATGTCGTTTGCAGAGATAGATGGCGGTACACTTATTCCTTCAGGTGTTTCCCAATTGCTTCTATCTTTTATTTCAACTGACTTAATATCAATCTTTGAATCTACTTTACTGAAATCAGGTCTCATTATAGCGTAATCTTTAAGTCGTTCAATAAATCGTTTAAGAAACTGAAAGCTTCTGAATGTCTGTGAATGCAGGCATAAAGTCCTTTTGAACACATTTCCTCTTCATTAGCCTCTTGTCCTGCAATCATAATTTTGGCATTGTCATGCTTAAAGTTTGCTTCATGAAAATCAGGCTTTTCCTTATAGCAATAAATGATCAAATCTGAGTTGAGATTCTTTTTAACTGTTTCAAGTTTGGCGAAATCTTTCAGGAAAATTTCTTCCTCAATTTTGATACCTGCCATCCCAAGAAAAGAGTAGGTGAAGTCTGACTTTGCTTTTGCAACAGCATCTGTTCCAAATAGAATGATTGTAGCCTTAGGTCGTGAATCTTCTCCATTTTGTAAAACAAAGTCTTCCGTACGCTTTCTTAACTTCTCAATTTTCCAGGCTGCACGCTTTGAACTTAGAAAATCACTGCTTTCGGTAGGTATAGCTTTCAATTTTAAAGGCTCACCAACATTTTGGAACATATTAGCTCCGATAAATGCATCTTTTCTACCTAGTGCTGCGTCAGAACCAAGTTTCTCATCCTGATCAATAAAGGACTTCACCAGCTGTAATTTAAAAAGCTCGCTATACGATCCTTGTTTTTCAAGACTTAGAAATACCTCCCAGCTTTTGCTTTCAATTTCTTCAATCAATGATTCTATATAATAGCTACCTAGCGTAGGATCAGTGATTTTATCAAGATGAGCTTCTTCCTTTAATATGTTGGAAAGATTTAGTGCGATACGTTTAAAGGTTTGTTTTTGCTCTTCAGCTGCTTTGGTATCATCATGAGGAGCTACGTACAATGATTGGCAGCCCGCAAGAATAGCAGACATGCTTTCTGTAGTATTGCGCAAAAGATTAACATGAAAGTCTAAAGCTGATTTAGTTCTTTTACTTACTTCAGCATGTATAAAAATATCATCAGGATTTAACTCATAGTCATAGGCTTTGGCTATTTTGATCATGATCATCTTAAATGCCTTTATCTTGGCAATTTCAAAGAAATATTTTCTACCAAAAGCAAATGAGAAAACTGTATGCTTAAAGATGTCTGATATAGAAAGGCCTTCCTCCGTGAGTTTGTCAAAATATTCTACGGCTTTTGAAACAGTGAAAGCTAGTTCATGAACAATGTTAGCTCCTGCATTGTGAAATAAATCAGCACTAATGTTAGCAACTTTAAAATTCTGAACTTCCTTAATTGAATTAATCAATTTGGCTAAGTCTTTAAAATTACTTTCTGCAAGTTCTACAACGCCAGCATCTCTAAGTTCAAGTGTGTCTGTTAGAATGGATCCGCTAATTTTACTTAAATCAACTTTTTCACTTATTAAATAGTTAAAATAAGCTTTTGCAAGTTCATAACTAGAAGCTTCCGTTTTGTAAGAAATGCTACAGTATTCAGCCTGTATGTCTTTTAATAATTTCTTGAAATCTGGAATTGACGAGCACTCGAAAATCAATCCGTCAGCACCAATGTTTAAAGCTTCTAATGCCAATTTATTAGCCTCACTTTCATCAGTCACCTTTATAGCGAAATTATTGATCCAGTTCCTGATAGCTAAAGCTTCGTGGGTTTGCTGTGCAGGATTAGCAATGTTAATAGTATTGTTGTCAAGCTCTTTATGATAAAAAGGCTGTATATCTATACCTTCTGATGTTTGCGTTACGAGCGATTCAAAAGAAGCACCTTTCAAATCCTTGATTATCAATTCTTTCCAATCAGCTGCTGATGATGGCTGAAAGTCTTTAAAGAGATTGTCCTGCTGCATAAAAAGCTTATTTTTTTGCTAATTTAGTTAATTTGGCTGTTACCATAAAAGTCATTTGTATAAATGCTAGTTGGTATAGACTGTTTCAAAAAAGGTTTAAAAAGTTTAAGTGGCTGATAGGGAAATAGTTAATAATGACAATGTGATTTTTTAAAGAAATTTTACGAAATATAAGTACATAAATTGACCTAATTCTGTTTATGCTTGTGTCAAGTAAAAAAGCATTTTTTTGTTCTCTATTTTTTTATCATTTTTGTCGACCGCATTAAAAATTCGGGAACATAATACAATCCAAGAAGGCTTAAAGATAAATGGTAAAAGACTGTAAATCAGTGTGGGATAATTGTCTGCGTACAATTAAGGAGAACGTTGGAGAACAAAGCTTCAATACATGGTTTTCTCCTATTGAGCCCGTAAAGCTGGAAAATAACGTCCTTACCATACAGGTTCCTAGTCAGTTTTTCTATGAATGGTTAGAAGAGCATTATGTGCATATCCTTAGAAAAGTCATTCATCAAGAGCTTGGTACAGATGCCAGGTTAGAGTATTCGGTAATTATGGATAGGGGAAATGAGAGTTATAAACCTTTCACCATTAACCTGCCAAACAACAATAAAAGTGACAGGCCTAAAGAGGCCAAGAAAACTGTTGATGGTTTTGCCAATCCTTTTACGCTTAACGGTATTGATCTAAGTCAGCAAAGCTCTCAACTTAATCCTAATTATACTTTTGATACCTTTATTGAAGGAGATTGTAATAGACTTGCTCGTTCTGCAGGTTACGCAGTAGCCAAAAAGCCTGGAATAACTTCTTTTAATCCTTTAATGGTATATGGCGGTGTTGGTCTCGGAAAAACACATCTTGTGCAAGCAATTGGGAACGAGATTAAGCAGACGCTTGAGGGTAAATTTGTGCTTTATGTATCATCTGAAAAGTTTACCAATCAGTTTATTGATGCGCTGAGGAATAATAAGATTCAGGATTTCTCTAATTACTATTTGCACGTAGATGCACTTATCATTGATGATGTTCAGTTTTTAGGAGGTAAGGAAAGAACTCAGGAAATTTTCTTCCACATATTCAACCACTTACATCAAAACGGTAAGCAGATTATCATGACAAGTGATAGACCTCCAAGAGATTTGAAAGGTCTTGAAGATAGATTGCTTTCCCGATTCAAATGGGGTTTAACTGCAGATTTGCAACAGCCTGATTTGGAGACCAGAATTGCCATTATCCAGAATAAAATGGAGAGCGATGGTATCAACATACCTGAAGATGTAATTGAATATCTGGCTTACAGCATAGATACTAATATAAGAGAGCTTGAAGGAGTACTGATTTCTTTAATAGCACATGCTTCACTTAATAGAAAAGAAATTGACCTTGAGCTTGCTAAGCAAACGCTTAAAAATATTGTCCATGATATTGAGTCTGAGGTAGGTATCGACTATATACAGAAAACTATCGCTGAACATTTTGCGGTTTCCATTGATGATTTAAAAGCTAAAACCCGAAAGAAGGAAATCGTAATAGCTCGTCAGGTAGCTATGTTCTTTTGTAAAGAACATACTAACCACTCACTTAAATCTATAGGTTACCATTTTGGAGGGAGAGATCATTCTACAGTAATACATGCTGTACAATCTGTAAATGATATGATGCATGTAGACAAGAACTTTAAGGAGCAGGTTGAAGGTTTAAAGAAACGCTTCAAGATGAAGAAAGTCTAAATAATTTCTGATAGAAATATAAAGTCTTAAGATTCGTAGCTTGTAACTCAAAACTATGAGCTCAGAATATACCTAACTACCCACTTCAGTTTTCCACTTATCTTTCTTTACCTTTTTATTGCCTTTGGTAGCAGAATCACTGGCTAAAATTCTATAGACTTCTGGGTTATCAGGGAATCTTTGAATTAGGTTTTTCAATCCTTCCCAATCATTAACAGTTTCAGATTCTTCAAAAAAACCGTAGCCTAGATAAGTGCCGTTTTCTACCATTACTATGGTTTTTTCGTCCTGTGATCTTCCAGCACCTATTAGAATGTAATCTCTTTTTTCTTCATCACAAGCATCTATAAATTGTGCTATTTTATCATTGTGTGTCTCTGGTGATTCTTCTCCCACACAAGCGCCCTCACAAGTACCAACCTGATAATCAAAACAAGCACCTGTGCTATTTTGGTAGCCTGCCAACTTAGGACAAATGTTTAGCTTTCTGCTAGTGGTGGTAAGGAAATGAAAAGCTGTAGCATGATTGGTGAAACGAATAAGTGTTTTCATCCCACCCTGCTTTCTACCAATTTGCAGCCTTTTATAACCTGATCTATCTTCATAAATGAATATGCAATAGCCCGGATTATTATTCTTTTGTGCACGATTATATCGCGGCCAGTTCTTTCTTATTTCATAAGATTCATGTAATAAAGCTATCAGTTCATTACCTGTTTCGAGGTAATCGATGTGGTAAATTTCTTGTTGAAAAGCCTGCTTGGCTACTTCGGTTTTGCTGCCTCCAAAATGAGAAGTGATTCTCTTTTTTATATTCTTGGCTTTACCCACATAAATGATTTGGTGTTTCTTGTTAAGAAAGTAATATACACCGGCCTTTTCAGGTAGTTGATCATATTCCTTTTTATCGAGGTTGTCAGGAATATTTACTATGGAAGCATTGCGCTTGAGTGATTTCTCAATGATCTGTTGTTCATCATGCTGAACAAGCTGCGTAAAGAGTTCTGCGGTGGCTAAAGCATCTCCATAAGCACGGTGTCTGTCCTGGATTCTAATACCACGCTGCTCACATAAGTTTCCTAAACTGTAACTCTTATAGCCGGGAAGTATTTTTCGGCTTAAGCGGACAGTACAAAGCTTTTTGCAGTTCAGATTATATCCTAAATCGGAAAAGGCTGCTTTTACAAAGGAGTAGTCAAAATTGACACTATGTGCTACAAAGATGTTACCTTCGAGAAGCTCCAGAATGGTTTTGGCTTCTTCATAAAACTTAGGAGCATCGGCTACCATGGTATCTGAAATTCCATGTATAGCTTGTACACCAATTGGAATGCTGCGTTCAGGGTTTATCAAAGATTGGTACTCTTTAACCACTTTTTCTCCATCATGGATGATAATGGCTATTTCGCATATGCGGTTACGTGCAGCATAGCCACCAGTGGTTTCAATATCTACAATGGCATAATTCAAGTTTATTCCCTTTCTATAAATTCACAAACACATCTGAAGCCAATTAATTCCGAAGGATACTGATATCTGACGTTATCCATCAGTTTAATTTCTCCGGGCGTGCTCTTCCAGTTGCCTCCCTTTGCTATCCCTTCTGTGAGTGTCATCTCACTAACATTACCCCTTAAGTCATAAATATAATTGGCGTTTTTCTTAACTGTGGTAGCTGGGAAGATCATGGGCAATTTTCCACTTAATGCTGTAGGAACATTTTTATATTTTAGGTTTTCTACAAGATGAATTGGATTGTTATCAAAGTATTGGAGGAGTAGTTTATTTTCATCGGTATTATCAGATAGTAGCCCCATATTGTCAAGTATGGCTGATAAGGAATCTTCTTCCCAGCTCAAGCTGTCGGTAATATTGACCGAGTAATTACCGGCATAAGCAATTTTAATCCATTCCTCGATGGTAGGTAGTCTAAATTGTACTTTGACTTCTGATGTGTCTATTATTTTTTCCTGAGCCCATTTAATATTGACTGCTTCTGAGCGCCACTTACAATAATTGATAGCCTGTTGGTAGCTGATGCCAACAATAGGGAAGTATCTGAATTCCTTAATTTTAATGTAATCAGCGTTGTTTAACACTTCACCTTTTGGAAAAAATTTAATGATTAATGTAGTATCAGGAATGCAGCTTTTGTAGAATTTATCTGAGGAATCTTTCTTTACATAGTGCAAATACTCTAACCAATGAATGTTGGCCACTTCAGATTTATCCACATAAAGAGATGAATCAAATGGAATGGTATTAGGAGGAGCAGGTACTTGTGCTTTTGCGGTAAATTGAAATAGAAAAAGGGTTATTAAAAAGCCTCTAATAATCATTAATAAAAAGTTGAGGACTGAGAGTTACTTCTCAGTCCAGCTCATAGGATAGTTGGGGTCAAGGAACTCTTTCGCATCTTCTGTAACATATAGCGGTTTAAAAGTGTCCACCATTACAGCATACTCTTTGGTTTCCTTAGCGCCAATACTTTTCTCTACCGTACCCGGATGCGGTCCATGTGGCAAACCACCAGGGTGCAAAGTAAAAGACCCTCTGTCAATGCCTTTTCTGCTCATAAAGTTCCCTTCAGCATAGTATAAAACTTCATCTGAATCAATATTGCTATGATTGTATGGAGCAGGAATTGAAAGCGGATGATAGTCAAACAACCTTGGAACAAAAGAGCAAATGACAAAGCCATGTGCCTGGAAAGTCTGATGAACAGGAGGTGGCAAATGAATACGTCCTGTTACAGGTTCAAAGTCATAAATAGAGAAGGTATAAGGATATAAAAAGCCATCCCAACCCACAATATCAAAAGGGCTGTGGTCATAAACATAGTTATGTATGTATCCTCCTTTTTTGATTTTCACGTGGTAGTCACCTTTACTTTCCTCAGTATATAATTCTTGAGGAGGATGAATATCTCTTTCGCAATAAGGTGAGTGTTCCTCTAGTTGACCAAGTTTATTACGGTAACGGCTAACCGTTTCTACCGGGCTGGAAGATTCTATCAAGAGGTATCTGATTTCTGCAGAATCCCATTCAATTTTATAAATGGTAGTTCTTGGGATTACTACATAATCTCCTTTTTTAATTTCAAGCTTACCAAATTGAGAGTAAAGTGTTCCTTTTCCATCATGAATGTAAAGCACCTCATCAGCTTCAGCATTTTTGTAATAATAATCCATGCTTTTGCGCGATGGCATGCTTAGCGCCATGGCCACATCATCGTTCATCAAAAGATACTTTCTACTTTCAAGAAAGTCACCTCCAGTCTCTTTTATTTTAGAAGTATTCAGGTGGATTTGCTGTAAAGGGAAATCCTTATCCACTTTCTGCGAATAAGGCACAGATTTTTTTATCTCCTTAACTTCCGTTGGAGGATTGATGTGGTATAAGTTTGAGTATACACCCGAAAAACCTAATGAACTCACCAATTCTTCTGCATAGAGGCTTCCATCAGGCTGTCTGAATTGTGTGTGTCGCTTAGGAGGGATATTTCCCATTTTTACGTAATACGCCATAATATTATTTTTTTGCTAGTGCTTCTGCCTTATCAAAAAGTTTTAAAGCACCTTGAAGAATTTCATTTTGTTCGTTGAAAATAGGGTAGAAGCCTTCATTATTCCAAACATTTCTGGCTATGTATGCCTTCAAATATATCTTCACAAGAGGAGCCGATCTGTCTACTTGATTCCAGTTAGCTTCCACTCCGTTAGATTTTGCCAGTTCATTCATTTCTGAAATCATCTCATCAGTTATTTGAAACTTCTGGATGTAGTCTTCCAGGTTCATGTTTTCGAGCATCTGCTGATTTTCTTCATAGAAAGAAAATGAATATTGTCTCAGACTATTGCTGTAGAATAGTTTGTTTAAATAATCTGAGTGGTAAGTAGTGTCAAGCGGAATAAAATAATCCGGCATAATACCTCCGCCTCCGTATACTATTCTGCCATCAGTAGTAGTGTATTTTAAGGAATCAACGAAGCTTATACTGTCTGCATTGAAGTACTCTCCATGCTCATATCTCTCTTTCATTTCCATTCGGTATTCATCAGGATCTTCACCGAAAGGCTTCTGGATTGATCTACCACTCGGAGTGTAATACCTTGAAATTGTTAAGCGTAATTCAGAGCCATCTTTTAATGGGATTGGCATTTGAACAAGGCCTTTACCGAAAGATCTTCTACCCACAATTAAACCTCTGTCGTTATCCTGTATTGCTCCTGAAACAATTTCTGATGCGGAAGCACTACCTTCATTAATAAGTACAATCAAAGGTTTGTCTTCAAACTCGCCTTCTTTTATGGCCCGTGCTTCAGAGTTGTAGCGTTTCTCTTTACCTTTGGTATAAACAATCATCGCATTGTCCTTCAGAAACTCATCGGCAATGCTAATGGCTTTATCCATATAGCCACCAGGATTGTCTTGAAGATCGAGGATTAACTTTTGCATACCGTCCTCATTAAGTTTTGTCAAAGCTTCTTTAAATTCCGTATAAGTAGTAGCAGAGAATCTGCTGATTTTAATGTAACCGATTTTGTTATCAATCATGTAGCTGACATCCACGGAAAACTGAGGGATTTTATCTCTGATAATATTGAATTTAAGAGGATCCTTTACATTTTTTCGTAAAATGGTTACTTCTACTTCGCTACCTTTTTCGCCTCTTAAATTTTCATGAACTTGTCGGTTAGTCAAATTAATACCTGCTATATTCTCACCATTTACTTCAACGATTTTATCACCTGATTGCAAACCTGCAGCTTCAGAAGGTCCGCCACTTAAAGGAGCTACTACATACAGTGTATCTTTGAAAATGTTAAACTCTATTCCGATTCCCTCATAATTACCTCTCAGGTCAGCTGAAACCATTTCTAAGTCCTTGGCAGGAATGTAAGAAGTATGGGGATCTAACTGATCAAGCATTCCCTCAATGGCACTATTAACTATTTCGTTATTGTCTACTTCGTCTACATAGTTTTGATCAATCTGAAGAAATATTTCTTTAATTCTGGTTATACCATCTAAAACAGTGCTTGATTTTCCTTCAGGATTAGCCATAGTGGCACCTATAAGAATACCTGCGGCAAGTGTGGAAAAAATTATGATTGGCAACCGTACCTGAAATGAACTATTTTTATGTTTATTCACGTTTGAAGATTTTTTGTTACAAGTAACGCAGAAAAAAGCGATTTCGTTGGATAAAAAATGACGAAAGTTTATCTTACATCAAGTTACAAAAAGTAAAATAAGTAAAAGTGGATTACTCACAAAAGAAGATTAAGGAATTAGTGGCAGAGCATTATGTATTTGCATCCGTACTGTATTATTTAGGGATCGAATACTATGAGTTTGAAGAGGATTCACTTGAAAAGGTTTGTAAGCATAAAGGCTTAGACTGCAAAAAGGTAATAGCTGAATTAGAACAGATACAAGAAAACCAGGAAATAGATAACCTTAAGTTACTAGGTCTACCTATTGATTTAATTGTTGAATACCTGAAGCATGCTCATTATTTGTTCATCAAAAAAGACCTTCCTTTTTTGGTTAAAATGATTAATCGTCTGCAGTCCGCAACGCAAACTTACTTTGGTGTTCAAAAAGACCTACAGGAGATTTTCCCTTTATTTGTAGAAGATTTTGTACACCATATCTACGAAGAAGAAGATACCTTATTCGACTACATTTTAAGTTTAAAGAAGATTAATGATGAGAGGCTAAATCCATCAGGCTTCTTTTATAAGCATCAGAAGTTTAATATTCAGAAATTTGCGATGGATCATGAAGTGCATGATGATGAAATGAAGGGCATCAGGTATATAATGGAGCAGTTTCCGCCTGAAAGTGAAGGAGAACTAAATTTCAACGTACTCTATGCGGCTCTTGAACGTTTTGAAAGGAAGTTAATGATTCACGCTCAGATAGAAAATGAGGTGCTTTTTCCAAAGGCTTTAATGCTAGAAAAACAAGTTAGGCGTAACTTTGATGACTTGATAAAGCTGAATTAGTATGGCACGTATAATCGCCATTGACTATGGTACGAAAAGGGTTGGACTTGCTGCTACTGATCCCCTGAAAATAATATCCAGCCCTTTAGATACCATTCATTCAAAAGATATCATTCAATTTTTAACAGATTACTTTAATAAGGAGGATGTTGAAGCAGTGGTTTGCGGATATCCTACCAATGAGGAGGGTGAGGCAACCGATGCCACCAGACATGTAAAGGTATTTATTAATTTATTCAGGAAGAAATTTCCAAATATGCCCTTACATTTGCAGGACGAAAGCTTTAGCTCACAAATGGCTGTCCAATCCATGATTGCTGCCGGCTCCAGAAAGAAACAACGAATGAAAAAATCTGGCAACATTGATAAAGTGAGTGCAGCAATAATTTTGCAACAATATTTAGAAGAGAATTAATTTATGATTTACCCTATAGTAGCTTACGGACATCCGGTGCTTAAAACGAAAGCCAAGGATATTGATCCTGAAGAGGTAGATGTCAAGCAATTGGTTAATGACATGTTTGAAACCATGTATAATGCCAATGGTGTGGGCTTGGCGGCTCCTCAAGTAGGTAAAAGTTTGCGACTTTTTGTAATTGATACCGATCCTATTGATGATGGTGATGAGCCGAAGGTAAAGAAGGCTTTCATCAATCCACAGATTATTGAGGAGGCAGGAGAAGAATGGGCAATGGAAGAAGGTTGTCTGAGCATTCCAAACATAAGAGAAGATGTTTTCCGTCAAGAGCACCTTAAACTTCAGTACTTCGATGAAGACTTTAACGAACATGTTGAGGAGTTTGATGGCTTTACTGCACGTGTTATCCAGCATGAGTATGATCATATTGAAGGAATACTTTTCACCGATCATATTTCTGCTTTAAAGAAACGTTTACTGAAAGGCAAGTTGACTAACATCAGTAAAGGCAAGGTAAAAGCTGATTATAAAATGGCTTTTCCGAAACTGAAGTAAGAAATCAGAAAAGAAAGGAGTTTTTATTTGTTAGCTCTTTTATAGATTGGCAGCATTATTGATGAACCAAGACTAGAAAAACTTAATTAAGCAATGACAAAAATATTGAAAGCATCCTTTTTACTAATCTGTTTATTCAGTGTAAGTCTATCAGCCTTAGCACAAGAAACTGCTGAAGAATATATCGACTTAGGAATTAAGAAGTTCGAAGCAAAAGAATACATGGAGGCGATAGTGGCTTTCAATGAAGCTATAGAAACTGATCCTTCATCGCACCAAGCCTACTACATGCGTGGTAACATCAAGCAGAAGTTTTCTGACATACACGGTGCTATGCAAGATTACAACCGAGCACTTGATGCAAAAAGTGATTTTTCAGAGGCTTACTTCGAAAGAGGTAATATCAAATACATGCTTCAGGATTATTATGGTGCTATTAATGATTATACCAAGGCCATTGAGTTTAACGAAAATAACCTTGAAGCTTATTATAAAAGAGGTCAGGCTAAGCAGCAATTAGAGGCTTATCAAGATGCCATTAATGACTGTACAAAAATCATTGAGAAAGATCCAAAAAATGTGGATGCTTATTTCTTGAGAGGAGTTTTAAGACTAGAGTACGGACAGCGAACTCAAGGATGTTTAGATTTAAGCAAAGCAGGTGAGCTTGGTGATCTGAAAGCTTATGAAATGATTAGAGAGCGTTGCAACGACAGATGTTGCCCTCCTGAAGACAACTGATTTTAGATTGCAGATTTGCGAATTACGAGTTTAGCAAAAACCGTAATTCGTAAATCATCATTCATACAGCCGCCTTATTACAACTTCGTTCTCACTTTATCCCAAGGCTTAATTTGCCAATAAATTGTTCCTGTACTTAAATGATTGCCTTTAGTATCATGCAACTTAATTACACACGGAATGACTACGGCATCTTCATTCTGTAAAGGTTCTTCAACTTTTTCTTTTACCCACTTCTCATCAATGGAAAAACTAGCTATGGCATCCATCTTAGCCTGAAAATGATATTCCATTTCAAGTTTCTGCATAATAATTCTGTATTTTTTATTATCCAGTTTATAGAGGATCATTAAACCTGTAGTGTATTCCGAAATGGTAGCCATTGCACAGGCATGAATACCTTTAATGTGGTTTAAATTTCTTCTTTTAAAAGGAAGCTTTGTTTTAATGGTATCATCTTCAACTGATGTAATTTTAAAACCATGTGGTTTATTGAAAGGTATCGTATAATTTAGGCCTTTGTTTAAAACCCATAGATAGAAATTAGAGGTTTTCGCCTTTTCTATAATGGCACTTAAATTCATTGGTATCTTATTTTAATGATCATATGTTATGAGTGCACGTTTTTTAAAATACACTCACTTACAATTGTTCAAACTTACGACAAAAATTATAAAGCATGCTGAGTTTCTGGGAAAGAGAAAGCTTTACAAAATACGATTTTATAATCATTGGTGGTGGAATAGTGGGTTGTTCAACAGCTTCCCATTTAAAACAAAATTATCCTCACGCTAAGATTGCTATTTTAGAGCGTGGGATGTTTCCTAGCGGTGCCAGTTCAAAAAATGCTGGTTTTGCTTGCTTTGGTAGTTTAACTGAACTTGCTGATGATTTACCCAATATTGGTGAGGATGATCTTGTGAAGCTGGTGAAGAAAAGGTGGGATGGTTTACAGAAGCTTCAATCTATTCTTGGTAAAGAAAATATAGATTTTCAACAGAATAGAGGTTTTGAGCTAATCAGAGATAAAGAGTTAGCGGTATTAGACCAAATAGATTATTTTAACAACCTACTCAGAGGCACCTTTAAATCTGTAGTTTTTAATAACGAGCCTGAATTGGTTAAGTCTTTCGGGTTTGATAAAAAAAGTGTGCATACCATTGTGAGTAATCAGTTTGAAGGCCAGATAGATACAGGAAAAATGATAAGCTCATGGTGGAAGCTTTGTGGTGAGTTGGGTATTAATATATATACCGGAGTTGAAGT
Organism: Marivirga atlantica; assembly: GCF_016734805.1. Taxonomy (GTDB): domain Bacteria; phylum Bacteroidota; class Bacteroidia; order Cytophagales; family Cyclobacteriaceae; genus Marivirga; species Marivirga atlantica. The sequence goes on along the minus strand of NZ_JAERQG010000003.1, from coordinate 168,373 downwards.
AAAATCAGTGGAGGGAAATGGTGAAGTTATCGCCAAAGGGCCTGTTCAGGACGAAGTACACTTTAAGGCAAATAAACTAGCCATATGTACAAATGCTTTTGCTCATAAATTTTATCCACGGGAAGATATTAATCCGGGTAGAGGGATGGTGATGATTACCCAGCCGATTGACAACCTACCTGTTAAAGGTGTATTTCATTACGATGAGGGCTATTTTTACTTCAGAGATGTAGGTAATAGGTTGTTGATAGGTGGAGGTAGAAACCTGGATATGGCCGTTGAAAATACTGATCAGTTTGGTATCAATAACAAGATAAAAGAACAGATCCAAAATGATGTAAAAGAAATGATTCTGCCTGATCAACAGGTTGAATGGGATATGGAGTGGTCAGGTATCATGGCTTTCGGGGCAACCAAAGCACCAATTGTGAAAATGATAAATGATGATATTGCCATGGGGGTAAGACTTGGTGGAATGGGAGTGGCGATTGGTACTCAGGTAGGAGCGGAAATAAGCGAATTACTTATCAGCCAATATTAATTTTTTATTATATTTCGAATCGAAATTTTTGAATACACCTATTTGAACATATATAGATGACGGATTCGCAGCGACTGCCAAGTTTATTTCAAGCTTTTATTCCCATATTATTTTTAATTGTCCTACTTAGTTTAAATGTATATTATTTCGGAGATGGAACCTTAGATGGTTCTAATCAAATCGCCCTTATATTATCTGCAGGTATTGCAGCAATAGTAGCTCTCAGGCTTGGATATAAATGGTCACACATGCTCGATGGTATTGTGGATAGCATAAGCTCCGCAATGTCATCAATACTTATATTATTACTGATAGGTTCATTGGCGGGTACCTGGCTCATTAGTGGTATAGTGCCCGCTATGATTTACTATGGTTTAGAAATTCTTAACCCTACTATATTCTTGTTTGCTGCCTGTATTGTAAGTGCGATCGTTTCACTAGCCACTGGCTCATCATGGAGTACAATTGCTACTTTAGGTGTGGCACTTTTAGGTATCGGACAGACTCTTGGGTTGAGTGAAGGAGTGGTAGCAGGAGCCATTATATCAGGAGCCTATTTCGGTGATAAAATGTCGCCTTTAAGTGATACCACCAACCTTGCTCCTGCAATGGCAGGAACCGACTTATTCACCCACATCAGATACATGGCCTTTACAACAGGGCCAACATTTGTGATTACATTGATTATTTTCTTGATATGGGGTTTAATGAATAGCGGGCAAGCGGATATCGAGCAGACCGCTCTCGTTCAGCAGTCAATTCAGGAAAAATTTAATATCAATTTCTGGTTGTTTTTAGTGCCTGCAGCCGTAATTTTTCTAATTGTTAAAAAGGTTTCGGCCATTCCTGCACTACTTATAGGAACATTACTCGGTGGCGTTTTTGCTATCATATTTCAACCTAATATAATCGAAGTGATATCAGGTGTTACAGGTAACTTTTTTGAGGCTTCGTACAAAGCTGTTATGGTGGCTATGTATGGAGATGTAAGTATTACTACCGGAAATGCTATGGTGAATGAACTGCTTTCAACAGGCGGAATGTACGGCATGCTAAATACGATATGGTTGATCGTGTGTGCTATGATTTTCGGAGGTATTATGGAATCTACAGGGATGCTTAAAGTCATCACAGGTAGTATTATTAAATTAGCTAATTCAACAGGCTCTTTGGTAGCTTCAACAGCAGGTACTTGCGTATTCTTCAATATTACGGCATCAGATCAATATTTAGCCATTGTGGTACCGGGAAGGATGTTTGCTGATACTTATAAAGAAAGAGGTTTAAAACCAGAGGTGTTAAGTAGAACACTGGAAGATTCAGGAACGGTAACAAGTGTTTTAGTTCCATGGAACACCTGTGGTGCCACGCAGTCTTCTGTTTTGGGAGTATCAACATGGGTTTATGCTCCTTATTGTTTCTTCAACATCATAAGTCCTTTTATGACTATCTTATTTGCATACCTCAACATCAAAATCAGAAGATTTACTGATAAATGAGTGAATTAATGGAAATTACCAAAGAGGAAATAAATGAGCTTCCACTATGGAAGTTTGAAGGGGAGATTACGATTCTTGAAGATGATAAGGACTGGGAAGAAGTAATTCCTAAATTGTGGAAAGCGGATATTTTAGGTTTCGATACAGAAGCGAAACCTGCTTTTAAGAAGGGTGTTTATAATCCCGTTTCAGTAATACAGCTAGCCACAGACGATGAAGTGTTTATCATTAGAAACTTATTATGTGGCTTCCCTGGTGATTTGGTAAGAATTTTTGAAGACCCCTCCATCATAAAAGTTGGTGCAGCCATTCGTGATGACTTAAAGGATTTACAAAAACTGCGGAAATTTAAACCTGAGGGTTTTGAAGATATAAGCACGATAGCATCAGAAAATGGAGTGAGGCAGATAGGAGCAAAGAACCTTACCGCTATATTCTTAAAGAAACGAATCTCAAAAGCTCAACAAACCTCAAATTGGGAGCGTGAGCAACTTACCCAAGCTCAGCTAGACTATGCTGCCACTGATGCCTATTTAGGATTAAAAGTGTACGAGGAGTTTCTCAAATTAGGCTGGGCTTAATTAGCTTTTGGTACTTCTCAGCTTTTCTTCAACCAGTTTTACCGGCATATAAAAAGTTCTGATAATATTTTGATAGTCTTCGCTGAATAAAGGGCTAGTTAAAATATATTTTTTAGCCTCAATGATCTCATGACCAAAACCATGATTAATGGCATATTCATCAGCTTTGTGTTCGACTTCCTTTTTAAAGCTTTTAGAAGTCAAATATTTAATGCCATAGCTGATCATACCAAAGTTAGTGTATGATTCATAATCTACTACATGTCCTAATTCATGAGCGAACCATCCTTTAAGTACTTCCTCGGGCAAATCGTGAACATGTGCTTTGTTACTGTCTTTTATATAAATGCCTACTGTTATTTTATAATTTCTACTACTTGAAAATATTTCCGACAAAGCAATTTTGGGCTGAGCCTGCATAGTGGAACTACCTACGCGTTTTTGCTCTACTATCATTTGATGGTGATGCAAAGCGTTAAACTGCTCATAAACGGAGCTGAAACAGTTCTTAATTTTTTTATTGTTAAGGTTGATGTATTCTATTTTCATTTTATCTAATGTTCAGCTAAATAATCTAGCAAGCTCTTTTTTGTTCTAAAATTAATATCAATTGGTGCATTAAAATTCAGCTTTGAAAAATAGTTGTTATACTAACAATTTCCTTATTTTGAAGTTTAAACTGCTAGCTGATAAATTATTATGGATATTCCGGTTAAAGACTTACAGAATTACTGTAACAGCCTTGTAAAATATAGTAGAAGGAAAACAATTCCTGTTCAGGTTGGCAATGTAACCATAGGAGGAGACAGTCCCATAGTGTTGCAATCTATGACCACTGTTGACACGATGGACACTGAGGGTTCTATTGAGCAATCTATAAGGATGATTGAAGCTGGCTGTCAACTAGTTCGTATTACAGCACCTTCTCTTAAAGAAGCTGAGAACCTCAGAGAAATTAAGAAAGGTTTAAGAGCAAAGGGCTATGATACACCTTTAGTGGCCGATATTCACTTCACACCTAATGCAGCTGAGCTAGCGGCTAAGATTGTGGAGAAGGTCCGTGTGAACCCGGGCAATTATGCTGATAAAAAGAAGTTTGAAAACATTGAATACACTGATGAGAGCTATCAGGCTGAACTCGATAGAATAAGAGAACGCTTTCAGCCCTTAGTGAAGATTTGTAAAGAACATGGAACAGCCATGCGCATCGGCACAAATCACGGTTCTCTTTCTGATAGAATTATGAGCCGCTATGGTGATACACCTTTTGGCATGGTTGAATCGGCTTTGGAGTTTATAAGAATCTGTGAAGATTTAGATTTTTATAATATAGTTGTTTCAATGAAGTCTAGTAATCCGCAAGTGATGGTTCAGGCCTATCGCTTATTGGTTAATAAGCTTGATGAAGAAGGATTAAAGCCATATCCGCTTCACTTAGGTGTAACAGAAGCAGGAGAGGCTGAAGATGGTAGAATTAAATCTGCGGTTGGTATTGGCACCCTGTTGGAAGACGGCTTAGGTGATACAATTAGAGTTTCTCTCACTGAAGAGCCTGAATTTGAAATTCCTGTGGCTCGCATGTTAGCAGCACCCTACGGAGAAAGAATTGAACATGAGCCTATTCCTGAAATAGAAGGAATGCCATGCAATCCTTTTGAATACCATAGAAGGGAAACAAAACAGGTAGCAAATATGGGTGCACACGAGGTACCTGTTGTAATGGCTGATTTTTCTACAAAAAAGGAAATCACCCCAGCTTCACTCTTTGGAGTTGGTTATCATTATTCGGTTCCTCTAGATAAATGGTCAATTTCCGATTTTGCCTGTGATTATGTTTTCACTAATACCTTAAAGGTTGATTTTGAAATTCCTGGAACGCTCGGTTTAGTTCATGAGCATAAAACCTGGTTGGAGGAAAAGAACAAGGAAAGAAGATATCCTTTCATCAATCCTAAAGATTATCTGTTAGATGTAGAGCAGCATCCTAAATTAAATTTTATTTACTGCACACTTCCTGATCTAACTGAAGCACTTATTCAGAAACTGAATAATGATGATACAGCAGTTTTACTCATTGATACTTATAACAAACATGGGATGGCCGAACAACGTAGGTTGTTTGTGGAGCTTATGAATAGAGATTGTAAGGCTCCTGTGGTTATAGGAAGAGCTTATCAGAATTTATCTGCTGAAGAAATGCAATTGAAATCAGCAAGCGATATAGGTGCTCTTTTTATTGATGGTTTGGGCGATGGAATATTCATTGCTGCTGAAAATTGTGGAGGAGATAAGGTTGTTAATGAAACAGCTTTTAATATTCTTCAAGCGACCAGAACACGTATATCAAAAACCGAATATATTTCTTGCCCCTCATGTGGGCGAACACTTTTCGATTTGCAGGAAACAACTGCTATGATTCGTGCCAGAACAAATCATTTAAAAGGTGTGAAAATTGGAATAATGGGATGCATAGTAAACGGTCCTGGTGAAATGGCTGATGCAGATTACGGCTATGTGGGATCCGGAAAAGGTAAAATAACGCTTTATAAAGGGCAGGAAGTGATGAAAAGAGGAGTGCCTTCAGAAAAGGCTGTTGATGAATTAATAGAAATAATTAGAGAAGATGGTAACTGGCTTGAACCTGAGAAGGCTTAGACTTGTTGCTACACAAATTAAGAATTCATGCAAGAAGATAATAATAAGAACGCAGGCTGGAAATCATACTTTCAATTTGGAGAAGTAACTAATTATTTCACAAGGTTATTTATAAGGAAAGATCCTGATGCCCCAAGTAATACCAACCTGAAAATGATGCACGGTATTAATAAGATATCAATCATTCTATTCCTAGTCGCTTTGATTATTATGATATCTCGTGCTTTCCTGAGATGAACATAGAAGAATACAGAGCATATTGTTTAAGTAAAAAGGCCACAACTGAAGGCTTCCCATTCGACAATAATACACTGGTGTTCAAGGTAGCCAATAAAATGTTTGCCCTGGCAGATGTAGACCTTTTCACCAGTGTAAACCTGAAATGCGATCCTGAAAGAGCTGTACAGTTAAGAGAACAATATGATGGCTCAATTATTCCAGGTTACCATATGAATAAACAGCATTGGAATACTATTCTAATGGATGGCTCAGTAGGAGATAAGCTTATTAAAGAATTAATAGATCATAGTTATGAACTTATTGTAGCTAGTTTGCCGAAAAAAGTAAAAGCTGAGTTTGGTTTCAAAGATTAATTTCCTGCTGCAACTCGCTGTTAACCAATTATTTTAATATTATGTTCCGCTATGAATACAAAATAATATTTGTATTTTTATAACATGTATTCATGTTTTCATGTTAATAAGCTCTATTCAATTACCTTTCTGTTGTGGTTTCTCGCAACACCAATTTTGCTTTTTTGTCAAGATCATGAAAACAAAACGGCCTTAATAATCGGTAATACCAATTATGAGGTTGGAGCTTTGAAAAACCCTGTAAATGATGCCAAAGACCTTGCGGAGACTTTATCCAAAGTGGGATTTGATGTAATCGTTGCCTATGACCTCACCAATGAAGGCATGAAAGAGGCAGTTAGAGAATTTGGGAAAAAGATAAAAGAAAACCCTGGCATAGCTCTTTTTTATTACTCAGGCCATGGCTTACAAAAAAGTGGTACTAATTATCTCGTTCCTATTGATGCCGATATGGAAGCCTCCTATGAAATTGAGGATGAATGCATGGAAAGCGATCGTGTATTGCGCATGCTCGGATTTATGAAAAACCCACTTAATATTATCATTCTTGATGCTTGTAGAAATAATCCTTTTCCTTCCGATTATAGAAGTCTCAGCGGTGGTGGTTTAGCACAGCCTGCTTCTGCACCCACAGGTTCAATTATAGCTTTTTCAACTGCACCAGGAAGAGTAGCTTCAGATGGTGAAGGTAAAAATGGATTGTATACTCAAGAATTAATAAAAGCTATTAGAACACCTGGGTTGAGCATTGAACAAGTTTTTAAAGCTACTCGAAGAAAAGTAGCTACCATATCTCAGGAAAAGCAAATACCGTGGGAAAATAGCAGTCTTTTAGGAGACTTCTACTTTATTAAATCTCCTGAAGAAACTAAGCCGGAAGAAGCTGCTGGTTATCAAAATATCGTATTTAAAAACCAGATACCTTTTAATTTTGCCACTAGCGTAAATGAAATTACCGGTTATGGTTTGCTGTCATCCGAGAAAGATGAAGTTAAGAATGAGATATTAAGTCATTTTGCCTCTAGTAATGTAAGGGTAAATATACTGATTGATAACATGCTGGATGAATCTATCAGTATAGAAAGCTATTTAGATCGGTTGGCTACATTAAAGGATATTGAAGTAAAAGTTATCAGTCAGGAATTAGACCAGAACGAAAAAATTAAGAGCATTTTTATTGAAAGTGAATGAATTATAAACTGAATAATCCCTTACCTAAAGCGCTATTAATTGTGTTTTTGGCTTTTCTGAGTTTTAACTCAGTAAAAGCGCAAGAGTCTGGCTCAACCGATGAAGTAGTTATATCAGAAGATTTGATGAATTACTTCAAAAAATCTGTACTTAAAAGAGTTAAGCGGCTAGAACACTATATATCAATGATAGCCGATAAAGAGATAGAAGATAAGCTAAGAAGGGACGCTATTGATCAGACCATCGAGTTATTTGAAAGTAATAACAATGTTGTTCAGGTTTCATACATCAGAAATGGAGAAACACAGGTGAAGGATTATCCTGTAAGAACCTATTTTGATAGACTATATGCTATAAAAGCAGAAAAAGTAGATATTACTTTTTACGAAGTTACCCAGCTTACAGATATCCGAAGAGGAATGGATGACAAGTTTTATGCAACAGCCTTTATTTTTCAGGATACTAAAATTTACTATGATAGTGAAAGTGATGTGCCTGATTATCAAGATAAAACAACCAAGGCTATTGATGTAATCATCAAACCTGATACGGTGACAATGGGTGACAAAGCGGTTGTACTCTATCCGGCTAAACTAGGTAATATTAATGTAAAAGAGACTCGATGATTGTAAGGATTAAGCAAATAGTGTTAAGTCTTTTAATACTTGCTTCATTTAGCAGCGTGGCTCAAATAGATGATGTAAAAACTGTAAGTGATTTTACTTTCAGCATTAAAAGTATTGATCAATTCATTGATAGATTTAACTATGATGAAAAGGACCCATTTAGAATTGCATATGAAAAAGCAATGGGTGCAGAAATGCCAGACGGAAGAAGTAAGGCACTACTTTCATTATTTGATTTAGAAATGATTGAGCGTGCCAATGAAGAATATTTAACAAATGTTCAATCATTCATAAAGGAAGCCAATCAAGAAGAGCAAGCCGTGTTCTTAAGTTTTTATGATAGCCACTGGTATGCCAGCTTGGAGATGGATATTAGTTTTGATGGTAAATCATACCGTATGCAGGCTGTTATGGCTAATCATAGTTTTAAAGGCAATAGGTCAGCCTGGACTATCAAAGCCATTAAATGCGAAGCTTTAGGCTGGGACTACGTTACCTCCAAACCCAATATTTTATTACCCCCAAATAGTGAGGGAACTGACTTTATAAATTTCAGACATTTGATTAAGCCCAATAGTGCTGAATTTAATAATAGGCGAAAGAGTGCTGAAATGGAAGAATTCTTTGAATATGTGGCAAAGGGTAGGTTAAGTTTCTCTTATATAAAAGATATTAAGTATTACTTTTTCCAGATTCCAGGCTATGTAATGGTTTTAGATGAATTTAGAAGAGAACGAAGTAATTCAGGTTGGTTAATAAGTAATTTGTTAGCTGTTACATCTGAAGAAAAAAGTAAAATGGAACAAAGAATGTTTTAATCGAATGACTAATGGCGAGAAATAAATATATTCGATTTGTAACAACTTCTATTTTAGTCATTGGTGTTTCTTTCAACCTCCTGGCTCAAACTGTTAACCCTTCGGACTATTGTGCATCTGCAGCTACTAATGCTTCTTATGAGCTTATAGATAAATTTAATTTAAAGGGAGTAGATTATGTTAATGACGGTAGCTGTCAAACTTATCAGGATTTTACAGACATTACTATAGACATTATTCCTGGTGAAAAATTATCAGGCTACATAAAGTTAGGGTCCTGTAATGGTTCTTCAAATGCTAATATGGCTATTTTCATTGATTGGAATGCTGATAAGGACTTTGATGATGTTGGCGAGAAGGCTTTCCAGTCAACTAACAGTACGGTAACAAACAATCGAAATTTTGAAATACAGGTACCCAATAATGTGAATTATGATGAAGCTTTTATGCTTCGAGTAGTTTTAGCATATAATACTACAAATGTAATTGCCTGTGGCAACTATAGTTATGGAGAGACGCAGGATTATTCAGCCAAACTTAAATATAAACCAATTTTAGCATTACAAAGTGGAAATCCGTTTGGTACCGGGCTGGCCAATACCCTCATTACAACTGCTGTAGATATAGATAATGATAAAGACATGGATTTCCTTATGGGAAATACACTATTCAGAAATAATGGAATTGAGAATACACTAAGTTTTAGCACAAGTTATTTTTCTACAAGTAGAAATGGTACCTGGGCAGATATAGATGGCAATGGCTTTATGGATTTAATAACTTATAATGCTATTTATTATAATGAAGATGGAACACTCAACTATGCTGCTGCTGCGCTAGGAGGTAATAATGATAATATTGCAGTTGCAGACATTGATCAGGATGGTGATCTGGATGTGTTAAATGAAGAACTTTATATCCAAAATGAGTCTAAGAGTTTTGAAGTTGCTTCTACCCCTGACTTGGGAGTTAATACCTTCTTTTCGGACTATGACAAGGATGGTGATCTGGATATTATCGCCAATAATATCATTACAACCAATAGATCAGGCACTTTTGTAAGAACTCATGAATTGTTTAACGCCACAGGAGGAACCAACTTCGGTAAAATGTGGGAATCTGACCTTGATGGAGATGGTGAAGTTGAATTACTTAACAAAGTAATTGAATATGAATATGGTGCACCTCCTTATTATTACTGGTATTATAGAAACACAAATAATGTTTTCGAAAGCTTAGATGAAATCTATCTTAACGCGTCTTACATAGATACAGATGCTTTCGACATACACGGTGTCTATGATCTGAATAATGATGGCGTTCAGGAAGTAATAGTTATAGAAAAGGTAGTGTTCGAAAATGCAGTTTTAAAGCTATTAAATCTCGTTGATGGTGAACTACAACCTGTTCAGTATATTGAACTGGCTGAAGAATACACTAAATTAATTATTGGTGATTTCTATAATCATGGAAAACTAGACATAATTAGTTTACAAGGGGGATCTTCAAAGATCTTAAAAAATATTTCAGAAAATACAGCTCAATCCCCATCTGTCCCTGCCAATTTAAAAAGCACCCAATCAGAAGCTGGTAATGTTCTTTTAGAATGGGGTGCTTCAAATGATCCCAAGGCTAATTCAGCCAGCTTATTCTATAATGTTTATATTAGAAGAGGTTTGGATACCATTAAAACTGTTAATGCCCATCATGATGGCACATTAAAAACGTATTTGAATGGTAATGTTTATCCGGCTACCTCCACTTTAATTAAAGATTTGCCTATAGGATTGTATCATTGGAGCGTTCAAGCAATTAATAATGGCTTTTCAGGAAGTGCCTTTGCACCGGAACAATCTTTTGAAGTAACAGAAGGTGATGAAGCCGTTAATTTTATTGAAGGCAGTGGTGAAGTGACAACCATTTATGATAAAAGAGCTGAAGAGTATTATATGATAAGTGAGGTTTCTAATGATCTTTATTTAAATATAATAAATAGTAAAAATTTACAACGGGAATCAGTTTCCATTAAAGTAAACGAAAGTACCGGAGATTTTAGCAAGCCAAAAATGGTGCTTAATCAGAGTAATACTAAACTGACAATACTATGGCAAGAAAGGATATCAAGCAATAATTATAATGTTTTTGCAAAAACCTATAACACAAGTAATCTGTCAGTAGCCATTCCGGAAACAGAAATAATCACTGATCCTTTTGATATAAATGGTCTTGAGTTTGATTGCCCTGAATCAAGTTTCGGTAACAAATTTCCAGTAGTATACTTAGCGAGAAATGCCTACAGCGAAGACGCAGTCGGTGCTAAACTAAATTTAGATGTTTCTGGATCAACCTTTGCAATATCTGATAATCAACCAATAGACATGAGTGGGATACAGCATTTACACGACCTTGATGTGTTGAAGCTTGATCATAGTAGACAATATTTAGTGGCTATGCTTGAAAATTCTGATCCGTCAACTTCTGATTTTGAAATATCGCTATTTGTTAATGGACAATCTAGTGCTGTTCAATTAGATTTAATAGATGCTAATCTCAATAAACTGGCATCAGCAAACTCTCATTATTATGGATATGCTTTTTCTCCTCAGCTTACCTATAATCCAATTACCAGAAAAGCTTTCCTTTCCTTTCAGCAGTATTTCTCACAAGGTCTAAGTTCTTCAGGTACTAATTACTTATTCAACTACGAAATTGTGGGGGGAAATATAACAGTTATCAATTCATCTACCCCTAGTATAGTGTACGAAAAGGTGCCTAATAATCTGAGTGTAGCACAATACCAAGGTGGAGTGGATATTGGTTCCTCTAAACCTCACGCTTTATATAATGCTTCTAGAAATGAATATGCTTTATTCTGGTTTAATGATCTCATATTGGGAAGTTTAGCCCAAGGTTATGATGTTGTGGATAACAATTTGGTATATAATGATGAAATACCTATACCAAACCTAAATCGTTCAATTCAAGATGTTGCCTATAATAGTGATCAAAATAATTATCTGGTATCATGGTTGGACGCTGGTAATGTTTATTGGCAGAGATTTGTATTACCAAAATATGATCCTCCCTCACTTTCTGGAATGGATAATTATGAAGCATATGCTGGTGAAACCGTTACTATTTATGGGGAGAATTTTGGGAAGGTACCCAGTCTAAATCGTGTTTATTTCGGGCAATTTGAGGCGCAAATTACTGGTTCTGGCGATAGTAGAAATCAATTGGTTGTAGAAGTTCCGGCCGGCTTGAACCGGGAACCAGTTCCTATCAGGATTATATATGATGATCAGGAAGGAACCTCTGAAGAGATATTTACTTTTGAAGCTTTAACATTACCGACAATAAATGAACTCACAGTTGTTGAAGGTGAAGCTGGAGATGTTCTGGGAATTGCGGGAGATAAATTTCCTGATCTAAAAGAAGAGATCGAGGTTAAAATAGGAAGTATTCTTATTGATGTTGACAATATAATTAGCTTAAGTAATTCAACTATTGAATTTGTTGTACCTAATAATCTACCAAGAGGAGAGGCCATAGTAAGTGTGACAGTGCAGGGGCAAACAGTCGAAGCTCCTGAAACTTTCCGGATGATTATTCCACCAAGTATTACAGAAGTGAGTCCTTTAACGGGTAAAACTTGTGATAATATTACTATAAGAGGTAATAACTTCAGCAATAATCAATCAGATGTTAAAATCAGATTAAATGCTACACTAGTAGAAGCTGAAAATGTAGTGGCTACCAGTAATAATACACTTATTTTACGTTTGCCTGCAGGACTTAGTGATAGCCTTTCAGTTTCAGTAGAAACTGATGATAGAATAGATACTTTCAATATTAAATACTTTGCCTTATCTGGTGCTGATATCCTTAATCAGAGTCACGTAAATTATGTGAGTAAGGCAGAATTAGATGCTGGTGTTGATGTGGGATTTACAATACGCGAATTGTGTGCCATCGATACGGTTTACTTTCATTTTTCAACTGATCAAGAGTGGGATAGTGTTGGAATAGTTGCTGAAGATGAAACTATCAGGAGAACAATTAATAGCTCTGTCTTTAATGGAAAGGATATGTTGCGCTATTATTTCCAAATAATTGACAAAGCAGGCTTGTCAAATAGAACGGATACACTAACAATAAACTATCAGCAGTTTATTTCCATTCAAGGTCTTGAAGGAGAGAGTGGTGATACTGTAAAATTCATGGGTAGACGTTTCAGCAAGTCTAGTTCTCCCTTTGAATGGGAAGTATCAATAGGTGATGCTCAGATTAGTGTAAGTGATGTTGTTGAAATGACTGACTCAACTTTTGCCTTTCAGGTTCCTATTGAACTGGAGCGTGGCGTACATCCAATCTCTGCAAGCTTACGCGGTAAAACACTATTAAATAATGAGAATTTCAGAAAGATAATTCCTCCTGAAATCACTAATATTTCACCATTATCTGGCACCAGTTGTACTGAAGTAACTATCAGTGGCAATAACTTTGAAAATGAGTTTAGTCAAATGACTTTAAAATTTGGAGATATAACTGTGGCTTCTTCTGATGTTATTTCAACCAATGCTGAGGAGATAAGATTAACAGTTCCTGAAGGTATATCAGGAACATACTCAATTAGTTTAACAACAGATGACAGAACCAGTGAATTTGGAACTGAATTTAACGTACTAAGAGGAATTGATATCCAGGAAGAGTCAACGCCACCATATATTGAATTAACCCAGGCAACGGATAAAGTAGATGTTGGAGTGTCCTTGCGTGATGACTGTACAATGGATGCTATTAAATTTTATAGAAAGGGAATTACGGAATCTGGAACATTTAGAGAAGGTGAAATTTCTTTCTTAAATGGTTTTTACCAATCTACTATTACCGAGGAGGAGTTTGATGATGATCCATTGGGCATTCAATATTATTTTGAAATAATTGATGTTTCTGGTGATACTATTTACTCTGATACCAAGAGGATAGGTAAATACTTAAAAGAAGCAGATAGTGTAAATACCGATGCCTCATCATTTTTTAACTTTGGTACGAGCATAGAAGATTATCAGATAATTAGCCTTCCGTATGTTTTTAATCCAAATGATGTAAGCTTCGTTTTCAAAGATTTGCCGAGTAATGGAAATCAAGCTAATATTAAAAAGTGGCGAATGTTTCGCTACAGTAATGATAAAGGCGTTACTGAAGAATATGGACCAACGACATTTAATGAAGTAAATCCCGGAGAAGGCTATTGGGTAATTATGAAGGAAGCCCAAAGTATCAACTTGGTTCAGGGGCAAACTGTAGATGTTACTTCAGCTCCTTTTACAATCACTTTAAAGCCAGGATGGAATCAAATAGGAAACCCTTATTTGTTTGATTTAGATTGGAGAAATGTTGAAGCTGCTAATCCTTCACTAAACGAAGCGGAAGAATTAATCATTTATCAGGATGGTACGTTTTCGAATAGTACAGTACTTAAGGTTTACCAAGGAGGCTTTATTAAATATAACGGAAGTTCGGATGTTGAAATAGTTATCCCTTATCAAACTCAAACATCCAATAGACTTGCGGCAAGCTTAACTCCAAAACTAAGCAATCCATTAGAATGGCATTTACCAATTTCAGTCTCAAAGAAAGACTTGGCATATCACTTATTTGCTATAGGTGAATTGGAAAGTGCTCAAGAGGGATTGGATAACTATGATCAGCATTTATTACCTGATTTCTTATTTGATTTTGGCGCTTTCTTCAGTCAAAACACCAATGAACTACTTTCTCAAGACTTCAGAGGGATAGATTTTGTGAATATTAAGGAGTGGAGCTTCCAGGTAAGTAATCAGGGGAAGGAAAGTGTTACTTTGAGATGGGATCAGGCTTATTTACCTGAAGAATCATATCTTTGGCTATATGATGTTAGTGCCAATAGCTTAATCAATATGAAAGAAATATCGACTTATGAGATTCATAAAACTGGTATTGCTGAGATTCAATTGATTAAAGGTGATAGAGATGAAGTAATAAAACACTTGAAACCTCTAGACATTTATCTTCAACAACTTTATCCTAACCCATTTGAAAAGGACTTTACTGCAGTTTTAGGTTTACCAGAACGTAATTCGACTTTTAATCTTCAATTTATGCTTTACGACTTAAATGGCAGTTTGATTTACAAGCGTAAAATGGTATTGAATTCAGGGTATCATGAGGTTATTTTTAACGATGAGGCTATAACGGAATTAATAAAAGGTGTGTACATCTTACAGGTAGAAATAGATGGAAAACCAATAAGTGAAACTTATAAACTGCTTAAGAAATGAGAAAAAAGATCATCTATATCGGTTTATTACAAGCATTCTTACTTATTAATGTTCGTTTATCGTTGGCTCAAAACTCTATCAGTAAGGCAAATGAAACTGTTATCATTAATGCCTCTCAGCAAGTAGTAGAAAACTATACCAGATACTTAGAATTACTAGCATCAGAATCAGATGCCGAATTACTTGATGTTTACAAAGCTGAATTGCTTAAATCAGTTGAGAAGGATAGCATATACGTTTACAATGATCTTATTCCTCCTAAAAGACGACCTGCAGAGAGAGATCAAAATATCGATCCACTGACTACTTATTTTGACGATATTAGCTCAAGGTACAGGGAGGGCCTGAAGATGGTGTTTAGCAATTTCAAAACCAGTAAAATATACAATGATAAAGAACGCCAGCGCTTTTTTGTAAAAGTAAGTGCGGATAGGGTGATAGATGGAACCTATTTCTACAAAAATGAAAAAGAGGCTGTTAACTATAATGAAACCATCGATTTCTATGTAAGTATTCAGTTGCAAGAAAACGGACTACCGGTTAGTAAAATCTACTCAGTGTTTCTTCATGAAGATAATTTACAAAGTTTTGAGGAAGTAAAAGTAGTGGAAAAATCAATCCCTATTATAATTGAAGACCTTGATCGTAATCAGGTGTTTAAGAAAGGAAAGGAGTATGAATTAAAATGGGATGGGGGAGAAGTTTATGAACGATTGAGTTTGAATTTATACCAGCTAGGTAAAAGAGGAAAGATTGCTACAATAGATAGTACATTTTTCAATAATAATCGTCAACGTTTTACTATTCCGAAATCAGTAAAGGTCGGAAGCAATTATTATTTTGAAATCAAAAAACTAGATTCAGAAGAAGAACCTTTTAAAAGCAGATATTTTAAAGTTAAAAGAAGAATTCCAGTGGTTGCTACGATTGGAGTTCCTGTGGCAATAACTACCTTAATTGTTTATTTAATAGTTGCTCAGCCGGAAGCTGCTGCTGTTGAACCCGATTTGCCAGAGTCACCATTGATTGAGAATAATTAAAAGAAATAGAATTCAACCCTTCTGTTAAGTTCCCTTCCTTCAAATTCATCATCGTTGGTGGCAATGGGCCTTTCCTTACCTTCGCAACTGATTTCTAGCCTGTTAGCATTTATGCCTAAATCAACCAATTCCTGTTTAACATTTCTTGACCTTCGGCAAGAGAGGTCTTTGTTTACATCTTCACCACCAATGCCATCGGTGTGTCCTTCTATCATTAATTTGTAATTAGGATTAGCCTCCATTTCTTTAGCTATGGCACTTAGAAGTCCGTTAAACTTGCTTTGCAGCTTGTCTGAATCAAATTTGAAGTAAACATTCTTGTTTATCTTTTTTCCTTTTTTACCAGCGTTAAGTAATTCTATTGTTTCATCTGCCACGCCAATCCCTAATTTCTGACCTATTTTTTCGAAGAAGGTTAAATCTTCTGGTACTTCTTGAGCTGCAACTTCAGTCTCTTCAACTGCTACTACATCCTCTTCAAGGGCACCACTGGTTTCATCATTATTAGCAATTGATCCTGAAAAAACAGATGATGTTTCTGAGGCGGTAATAGTAGTGCTATCGATTTCAGGTATGTTTGAATCTTTTTTTGTAGAATCAATTTGTCCGAAATTAGCGACTAATGGAGCATCGGTTGAAGCGTTAACACCGGCTATATTCACTTTTTTCTTTTTGCCTCCCTTTTTGATCTTGGCTTTCAATTCTTCTGACAATGTTGCTCTCCAGATATTTCTGTTCGATGCCCCAGAAGGATAAGAATCATAATACAGATAGTTTAAGCTAGGATCAATGGATACAAAGGTTTCCTCGTAAGGTGAATTGATGATGTTTCCTAAATTCTCAGGTTCGCTCCAGTCATCCCAGGCATCACTTTGTCTCTGGCTCATGTAAAGATCTGCACCGCCTTGACCACCATCTCTATAACTTGCAAAGAATAGTGTATAACCATCATTTGTTAAAAAAGGAGCAAAATCGGCTTTATTCGAATTAATGATTTTCCCCATGGTCATTGGGGTACTATAAGTTTTAGAATTGGGTTGGTAAATGCTATAATATAAATCTTGATTACCTTCAGTGTCTTTTCTTTCAACTGCCATTAGAATAACATTGTCCTTAAAGTTGACGTCAAAATCTACATAAGGACTTTTATTATAATAACCATCAATCTCCATCTCCTGAGCTCTTTTCTCGTTTTTGTAAAAAAGGGCTAAAGTGGAGCCTACACCTTTATAATCAGCATTTACAAAGACTAATGAATCTCCACTGGCACTGGCCCGTACCAAGTCATTGGCTTTTTTATCATTATAAGGTTCACCCAGATTCTTTGGTTTTGACCAACTGTTGTTTGCCCCTGAACGGGTTTCCCATACATCCTGAAAGTCTTTTTCACCTTTAATATTACCCGGATGAAACCGTCTATTAATGTAGAGCACAGAGCCATCATCAGAAATAATGGGTCTAACATCCTGATATCGACCGTTTACGGTAGAGGGTAGTTCTTCTGTAGTAATCTTTTCCTGCGCAGTACAAACTGCTGATGTAAATAAAATTAATATGCTAAAAAAGTACTTCACAAATATATTTACTTATAATACCAAAGTAAATATATTATTTCCTTTGGACTTTGAACTAATTGTAATTTTAAAATATCTATCAGTACACTATTTCAAGGCTTTTTTTCGATAAAGGCATATAAATACCATACCAATGCATTCATTTAAATATATAATCACGTAATTTGTTGGCAATTAAATATGAATATTTTCAGACAGACTTAACAGTATTGATAGCAAAAATTATGAAAAAACTTATACTAAGTGTACTTTTATGTTTGTGTTTAACAGGTGTATCGTTTAAAAGTATGTCTCAGAACCAACAGTCATACCTTGCTTTGGGTGACTCATATACTATAGGGGAAGCAGTTGAATCAGATGAAAGATGGCCGGTAGTTTTGGCTAATACATTATCAGCTAACGGCTTAAAAGTAAGTTGTGACAAGATAATAGCTACTACAGGATGGACTACAGATGAGCTTCTTGATGCTGTGAAAAAGGAAGAAGAAACTCTTTTAGAGGCTGATTATGATGTAGTCAGTTTGTTGATCGGTGTGAATAATCAGTATAGAGGATATCCTATTGAACAATACAAGAAGGAATTTGAAGTTTTATTGAAAAAGGCCTTAGCATTTGCAGGTGAAAAAAGTAAATCAGTATTTGTTTTAAGCATACCGGATTATGGTGTTACTCCGTTTGCAAAAGAAAACGATAAAGATATTCAAAAAATTAAAACAGAACTGGAGAGTTACAACAAGCTTGCTCAGGAAATTTGTGAGAAATATGAGGTTCATTTTTACGACATAACTCCAATTTCTTTAAAAGCACAGTTTAGTGAATTATATGTAGCTAAAGATGGTTTACATCCTTCAGCAAAAATGTATGAGGAATGGGTAGATTATGTGCATGCAGCTATCTATCGACAATTAAAGTAATTGAATAAGGTATTTACCATATTATCAGTAGTAGTTTTAACTATCTTAAGCTCGTGCAAAGATAAAATGGTATGTGCTGCCTATCAAAGTACATACATACTAGATGATAAAAAGCAAGCTAATAAATTTTCATTTTTTGAAGGTGATTCGTTAATACTTGAAGCTTCTAATACCACAAAGCTCAAGAAGAATATATATGGCTTACGAGAAAGAGATTATGGCTATTGGCAGCAAGAGAGACTGCTTGTAGTTGATCAATCTGATGTTTATAGTGAAGAAATAGATTCCTTATTAAACGTAGGACCGCCCGAAGAAAGGGCAGAATTTGACGCTGATACTTTGCGTGATCTTGCTGACACCGTAAATCTTACTGTATCAGAAGACCCTTGGGCTAATACTAAGCGGTTCAATTACAATGTTGATTTCGTGAATTACATGCTGCTAGTTGGAAATGATGTCTTACTGGCACAATCAGCTGCGCGAGATTCGGCTGCGGCTAAGCAGGAAGGCAAGGGAAGTGCTCAAGCTACTGATTCAACTCAAAATAAACCTAAGGGATTTTTCAAAAGACTGTTTAATAAGGATAAAGCTGATAAGAAGAAAAAACAAAAAGATGCTCCAAACGAAGAGTCTGGTAACGAAGAAGCCACTAAAGAGGAGGACGATTAAGGAGTTCTAAATTTTCAAATACACTCATTTTAAAACCTGATTTTTATCAGGTTTTTCCATTTATGGCAAATCTATCTTTGTTAAAAAAAGATAAATGATTCAGTCTCTTATTTCAAAATATAATAAGGCCATTCCCAGGTATACGAGTTATCCGCCTGTACCCCAATGGAATAATGCAGTAATGAGCCAAAAAACATGGCTGAGTGTGCTTAATAAGGATATTAGAATTGCTGAGGATAAGTCTTTAAGTATTTACATTCATTTGCCATTTTGTGAAAGCTTATGCACCTATTGCGGATGCAATAAGCGAATTACCAAGAGGCATGAAATGGAGCATCCTTATATTGAGGCTGTAAAAAAGGAGTGGACTATTTACAAAAATTCCTTCAATCATAAGCCGCAATTGAAATATCTTCATCTGGGTGGTGGAACACCCACTTTTTTCAGTCCTGATAACCTTAAGGATTTAATAAGCCATATTTTAAAAGATGTGGAGTTAGTACAAGATCATTCCTTCAGCTTTGAGGGACACCCTAATAATACCACTTATCAGCATCTTAGTACTTTAAAAGAGTTAGGTTTTAACAGGGTTTCTTATGGCGTACAGGATTTTACTTTCGAAGTACAAAAAGCTATTCACAGAATTCAGCCAGAGGAAAACGTAGAAAAGGTAGTAAGGGATGCTAGAAGCCTGGGATATGAGTCTGTCAATTTTGATTTAGTATATGGCTTACCTTTTCAGTCCAAAGAGAGTATTGCTACCACTATAGAAAAAGTGGCTGAATACAAACCTGAACGAATAGCACTATACAGTTATGCCCATGTGCCATGGGTAAGTAAAAGTCAGCGCGGTTACGATGAAAGTAACTTACCAGCACCCGAAGAAAAGCTTTCTTTTTATCTGTTTGCAAAAGATCAACTTCTAGATCTGGGTTATGAGCAGATTGGTATGGATCATTTTGCTTTACCATCAGATGAGCTGGCTATTGCCAAAAAACTAGGCAAGCTTAATAGAAACTTTATGGGCTACACTACTGATAATAGCAAGCAAATGATTGGATTAGGTTGTTCTTCCATCAGCAGCTCTGAGCATGCATTCGTTCAAAATGAAAAGGCCGTAGAAGCTTATCAGGAGAGTATAAATAACCATAAGCTACCTATTATTAAAGGACATTTGATGAATTTTCAGGAGGTTGAAACCAGTGAAATTATATCTAAGTTGATTTGCAATGGGCTTTATGATTTTCAAGATAAAGTAGAAAGGCTAGATGAAGCAAGAGCCAATTTGAAGCCATTGGAGGATGATAACTTATTAATAATTGAGGGCAATACTTTAAATGTAACTGAATTAGGTATGCTCTTCATCAGGAATATTTGTGTTGTCTTTGATCCGTATCTTGCTAATAATAAGCTTAGTGAAAAAAAGGTTTTTAGCCAGTCGGTATAAACATTCATGAATTAATTGGGTTAAATGAGTATGAAAAAGCTCATTTGGCCCATTTCAGTCACTTCTTTTATCGCTTTACTGTATTTGATAAGTATAGCGCTAAACTTTCCTTATCCTTTTATTTCTATCCTTTTTGGAGCACTTCCATTATTTACTGTATGGATGGTAATACGCATTTTAAAGGATGGCAGGCATTGCGGAAAAACTTTTGATGAGGATTTCTACGAAATAAAATAGAAACACTACTTATTCCATTGAAATATTTCTTTATCACCATTACAGTTGGTAATCACTTTGGTCTCAGTTTCCTGCATATGCTGATGATGTAGAAAAGGAAGTTCTACAGTTCTTGCCAACAGGAAAATCACCACAATAGCAGCTAAATAAGGTTTCAGTTTTTGCGTATTTAAGCTTTTGAAGTTTAAAGGAAGTTTCAATAGCCATTGGCTTCCAATTAACCAAGGCACAGTACCCATTCCAAAAAGCACCATGGCTGAAATATTGAGCAGGAGATTATTGGCCAATAAACTATTCGCTGCAGCCATATAAACCAGCCCACAGGGCAATAATCCATTAAGCATACCTGAGAAAAAGCGGAAAGCAGGTGTGTTTTTATATTTCCACTTTCTAAGATGTTTACCAAAAAACCTGAAGGGCATCAACTCTATTTTTTCTATCCAATGATGCTTTCTCCATTTGCTGGGTATTACATAAAAGTAGATAACATAGGCGCTGATGATATATATAAAAACTTTCTGTAATCCTAAGAATGAAATACCTTCTCCCAAACTGTAAAACAATAGGCCAATTAAAACATAGGTTAAAATTCTCCCTGCATGGTAAAGCACTACGGATAAATTCATCTTTTGATGATGAAATACCGCAGTCTGAAGAGGACCGCACATTAAACTACAGTGCATGCCTCCGCTTAAACCTATGAGTAATGATGCGAGTAACATTATGAGCCCACGTAAATCGTTTCTTCCTTCACGTATTTTTTCCCTTCATACTGCCACTCAAAATTGACAATCCACTTACCAGGAAGAATTTCTTTTTTTGGTAATTTTAAGTTTTCAGTCAAAGGGAAAGAAAAATCTAACTCAGCGTTTGAAGGTCTAAAGAAATATACCTTTCCTGATTGTACATTTTCGGCATCCTCAAAGTTGATGTCAATAAATTCTTCTTCATTGGCAATGCTTACATTTTTCTGCCAGCCTGTTCCATTCGTTCTGCTTTCTATTTTATCCTGAAATGCTAGTTCTTCTTCGTAGTAGTTTTCTTCTACGAGAAAGAAATCTGTACGCATGCTAATGGTAACCATGCCAATGATAAATACTACGAAGCCGATGAAACCTATCGTGATTTTTTGTCCCCAATTCATGATTGTTATTTTTTTAATGATGGAGGAATAGGAAAGCTCGTTTTGATTACTTCCATTTCCGTATTGTCCAATAATACTTTTACATGAGCCTTTTCATTCATTTGATAGGCTATGTTTTTAGGTACTTCAATAAAGAAGTAGATGGTCTTTTTATCCTGTGAGTTGAGTGAATCAATTTCACCAGCGGGCATAAATAGCTGAGCCTGCTCTTCTTCTAGTTCAATAGCAATTAAATGAGAGTCGAAACTTTTATTTATAAGCTCAATTTGATACATATTGCTTACCAGACTATCACCTTTCATTTGATAAATAGCGCCTGGCGTACGGGTTAAGGATGCTTCAACAGGACTTCTGCTAAGCAGTAAGAAACCCATAGAACATAGTAAGATCACAAGTACAGCTGAATAGGCCAGCACACGGGCGTTAATTAACTTTTTGGTTTTATTTTCTACCCCTTCTACTGAGTCAAACCTTATTAAGCCTTTAGGCTTATTAATTTTTGTCATTACTTCATCACAGGCATCAATGCAGGCAGTGCAGTTTACACACTCCATCTGCGTCCCATTTCTGATGTCGATACCTGTTGGGCAAACCTGTACGCACAAACTACAATCTATGCAATCTCCTTTTTCAGGTACAGGCTCTTTTTTACGCATTTTTCCTCTAGGTTCACCTCTAAGCCAGTCATATATTACAACTATGGATTTTCTATCGAGAAAAACACCTTGAAGTCTTCCGTAAGGACAAACCAATGTACAGGCCTGTTCTCTGAAGTAGGCAAAAACAAAGTAAAATATTCCTGTAAATACAATTAAACCAACAAAGCCACTCCAATTAGCCTGAGGCCCAGAAGAGATAACAGCCGTCATTTCTTCTATGCCTAACAGGTAAGCCATAAAGGTATGAGAAACCCATAAGGCTATGAGCAAGAATATCACTTGCTTAAGCGTCTTCTTCCATATTTTATTGAAAGTCCATGGTGCAGCTTTAAGTTTTCTTTGCTGATTGGCATCTCCCTCAATCCAGTATTCTATTTTACGAAATACCATTTCCATGAATACCGTTTGCGGACAAGCCCATCCACACCAAACTCTTCCAAAAACTACTGTGAAAAGTAGTACAAATACTACGAAAATGAGTAGTAAGAAGATAAGAAGGTGTGTATCCTGAGGCCAGAATACACTACCTAATATCACAAATTTTCTGTCAAAAATATTGAAAAGCAGTAGGGGATGCCCTCCAATAGTTATAAAAGGACCTGAGAAAAATAAGGCCAGCAGCAACCACGCCACCACTCTACGATAGTTATGAAATATACCCTTAGGCTTTTTAGGGTATATCCAGTTACGCTTCCCTTTCTCTCCAACGGTTGCTAACTGACCTCTGAAATTTTCCTGACTTAAGTCCATTTTATTATTGAGTTACTTCCTCATCTGTTATTACTTCAATTGGGCCTGGAGTTTCCATATCTGGATTCTCAACAGCCTCATCAATCCGTTCTTCAGCTTGTTCCCTTTTAATAGGTTCTCCTTGTGGCTCTTTTGGATTAGCGGGTGTGGTTCCAGCAAGACTTAGAATGTAATTGGATACATCCTGAATGTCTTTTGGGTTGAGCTTACCTTTCCAGGGAATCATACCCTTAGAAGGAACACCTTCCGATACTGTTTTGAATACAGCTTTGATATCATTACCATGTAGCCAATATTCATCAGTAAGATTAGGGCCCACACCACCGCCACCATCTTTGGCGTGGCAAACGGCACAGTTTTGCTGAAAAATAGCATTTCCAGCTTCTATAATACCTGCATCTTCACTAAATTCAGCTGTTTCAGCAGTAATAGACATCATACCAGCCTTAGCTCTTGCTTCAGCCAATAAAGCAGCATGCTGAATCTGATTATCCAGTTCTGTTTTTTGATCAGGGATAATATTAAAAATCAGGAATGCAGGTACATAGAAAACTGCAAATATGAATGTACCTAAGAAGACATATCTTAACCATGGGGGCATACCGTAATCCATTTCCTGAATACCATCATAGTTGTGGTCAAGTAACATGTCTCCATCCTGTCCCACAGGTTTTAACTTACCAGTGATCCATCTTTGCTTTAATTTGGTTGTCCAGCTTACCTTTTCGGCTTTACCTTCAGAAGTGATGATAGAAACTGTTCTGGCCAGAAGCACTACCATTATTATTAATAAAAATATTAGTAATATTAGAAAAGCACCTATAAGTAGAAGAATCTGACCTTGCTCGTTAGATAGAAGTTGTTTAAACCAGCCCTGCTGTTCTACCTCAACATCCACCTGACTGGCTACCTCTTGTGCGAATCCTACATAAGGAATAACAAGAGATAGCATAAGTAAGAATAGTTTAGCTATAGTTTTCATGATTTATTGTTTTTTGGATTTTGAGGTTCGTCACTATTCAATGGCATTTGCTCCATTTCAGCTATATAGCGCTTATCTGCCCTTACTACCCACCAAATGAGCCCAATGAAAAAGGCAAAAAATACACTTAATGAAATGATTGGGTAGATTTGAAAATTATCCAATTGTTCGAAATAATGCTTAAACATGATTTTAATTTTTTAATGTCAATAATTCATTTACATGCCTCCGGATGAGGAATTACCAGCAGTTTCATCAGCTACTATCTCTTCACCTTTAATATCTGTTCCCAATCTTTGCAGGTAGGCAATGAGTGCTACAATCTTTTGTTCAGGCATCACTTCAATTCCATCCTTTTTAAGACTCTCAACTATTGTTGAAGCTTGCTCTTTTGCATCTTCAATAGCCTGATCAGCATACTCTTCCGGATAAGGAACTCCCAATGTTTGCATAGCTTCAATCTTGGCAGGGATTCCTTCCAGCTTATAATTGGTGTCAAATAACCAGGTATAGCGAGGCATAGTGGAACCAGGCGACATGGATCTTGGATCATACATGTGGTTATAATGCCATGAGTCTGGATATTTTCCGCCTACACGATGTAAATCCGGCCCTGTTCTTTTTGATCCCCATAGGAAGGGGTGGTCATAAACAAATTCTCCGGCTTTTGAATATTCACCGTAACGCTCTGTTTCTGACCTGAATGGACGAATCATTTGAGAGTGACAACCAACACAACCTTCTGATATATAGATGTCTCTACCTTCCAGCTCAAGCGGAGAATAAGGCTTCACAGAACTGATGGTGGTCACATCTTTTGTTTTCAATAAGAAAGAAGGGACCAATTCAAAGAGACCACCTAATAGAATGGCGATGGTAACAAGTACAGTAAAGAAAACCGGCTTTCTTTCCCATACTCTGTGCCAGTATTCGCTGGCCACACTTTCTTTTTTCTCTAAAGCTGGTGCTTCCGCTGCCTCATTGGCTAAGAAATCTCCTGCTTTGGCAGTTTTAATTAGGTTGTAAACCATCACAATTACACCACTGAGGTAGAATAAACCTCCTAATGCACGAAGCATATACATAGGTATAATCTGAAGGGTAGTGCTTAAGAAGTTAGGGTACTGAAGAATACCATCTGCAGTAAACTCTTTCCACATCAAGCCTTGTGTAATGGCAGAAACATACATTGGCAAGGCATAAAATAAGATACCGATAGTGCCAAGCCAGAAATGTGTATTGGCTAATTTTTTAGAGAATAAGTTAGTTTGCCACATTTTTGGCACCATCCAGTAAAGGATACCGAAGGTTAGGAAACCATTCCAGCCTAAACCGCCAATGTGTACGTGTGCTACAATCCAGTCGGTGTAGTGTGCAATAGCATTTACATTCTTTAATGAAAGCATAGGGCCTTCAAAAACAGCCATACCATAAGCAGTAACTGCCACTACCATGAATTTAAGGATAGGGTCTTCACGCACCTTGTCCCAGGCACCTCTTAAGGTGAGTAAACCATTTACCATACCACCCCATGATGGAGCAATTAGCATGATAGAAAATGCGGTACCTAAAGCTTGTGCCCATTCGGGTAAGGAAGTATATAACAAGTGGTGCGGACCTGCCCAGATGTATAAGAATATCAATGCCCAGAAGTGAACAATGGAAAGCCTATAGGAATAAATAGGTCTGTTGGCTGCTTTTGGTAAAAAGTAATACATCAGACCCAAATAAGGAGTAGTTAAAAAGAATGCCACGGCATTATGTCCATACCACCACTGTACCAGGGCATCTTGCACACCTGCAAAAGCTGAATAGCTCTTAAGGAAGCTAACCGGTAGTTCAAAAGAGTTTACAACGTGCAAAACAGCCACTGTAATGAAAGAAGCTATGTAGAACCAAATGGCCACATACATATGTCTTTCTCTTCTGCGGATAATGGTACCAATCATGTTAATACCGAATACCACCCAAATCAAGGCAATGGCGATGTCAATAGGCCATTCTAACTCTGCGTATTCCTTAGAAGTGGTGATACCAAAAGGTAAGGTTAATACAGCTGAAAGTATGATGAGCTGCCAACCATAGAAGTTGATCCACGACAGGGCATCGCTGAACATTCGTGTTTTCAACAGACGCTGCATAGAATAATAAACTCCGGCAAAAATTGCATTCCCCACGAAGGCAAAAATCACCGCATTGGTATGTAAAGGTCTTATCCTACCAAAAGTGGTGAAGGAAAGTCCGAAGTTAGCTTCCGGCAGAAATAATTGGATAGCCACCAGAAGGCCGACCGTCATGCCAATTACCCCCCAAACAACTGTTGCTATGGTAAAGTACTTGACAATTTTGTTATCGTACTGAAATTGTTCTATTGCCATTTGTTTATGATTTAGGATTGTTTAATTCACTTTTATTTTGAGATTTTATTGATTTCGACTTGCTACCATCTTCCCACAAAATGCGGACAGATGGTGTAAAGGCGTCATCAAATTGACCACTTTTTACTGCCCAGATAAAGGCTACAGCAAATCCACTTGCCACTAACAAGCTTATTACTATGAGGATGATGAGTATATTCATGATTTCTGCTTTTTATAATTCATTTTTTTCTGACCAATACTTATTCCTGTAAGGCCAATGAGCACTACAGAAACTGAACTTATAGGCATTAAAATAGCTGCGAAAACAGGAGATAGTAAGCCTTGTACAGCCATAGAAATACCAATAATGTTGTATAGGAAGGAGACTATAAAGGCGACTTTAATAACCTTTATGCTGTGTTTTGCTAACCCAAGCACCTTAGGCAGTTGAAGTAAGCCATTACCGAGTGTAATGGCATCACTTGCCGGGCTAAACTGACTTGATGATTCAGTAACTGCCAGGCCTACATGGCTTGCTTTCAAAGCTCCTGAGTCGTTCAGACCATCACCTACCATTAACACCTTCTTTCTATCTTCAGTGAGTGCCTTTACATAATGCTGTTTTCTTCCCGGAAGCTGCTGAAACTGTATATTCTGGTTGTTTATCCATTGACTCACCTCTGCCATATCATTGGCATTATCACCGGATATGAGGTGTGTTTCATACTGGTGATTTAACTCTTGAAACAGGCCGGATATACCTTGTCTGAAAACATGTTTAACTTTGAAGTAACCAAATATTTCTTCATCAATACTTAGATAAACTACAGCTCCATTATTGCCAGTGTCATCTTGAGCACCAACGAATGTGTTTTTCCCCAACTTAATAAGGCGGCCTTCACAAATGGCTGAAATACCCTGTCCGCCAGTTTCCTTAAAATGAGTAATCTCCTGAGTTGGATAGTAAGGTAGCCAGTTGAAAATGAGCTGGCTCAAAGGGTGACGAGATTGATTCAGTAGCGTGCTCACTGCTGCCAGCTGTTTATGGTCGGGTAATTCACCTACAAAATTTACTAATGCTTTATCAGGGTAAGTAAGTGTGCCTGTTTTGTCGAAAATGATGGTATCAATGTGAGCCAGATTTTCTATGGTTTGGGTATTCTTAGTAAAGAACCCAAACTTACCTAATGCCCTCATAGCATTACCCAAAGTTACCGGAGTGGCCAATGCGAGTGCGCAGGGGCAAGCCACAATTAAGACAGTACTGAAAACTTTTACAGCTGTAGCATACTGTCCATTCATTATCCAGTAAAGCCCGGCAATTAGGGCAACAGCTAATATAATGAAGGTAAAGTAGGTACTGATTCCATCGGCTATACTCTGCATATGGCTATGGCTTTGTCCCATTTTTTCATCGTCCCATAGCTGGGCTAAATGACTTTGAGACGGTCTTTTCTTTACCTGAACCAAAATGGAAGATCCCTTGAGTCGGCCACCTGCATAAAGCAGTTCTTCTTTCTGTTTTTCTTCTAAAATAGATTCACCTGTTACAAAGCTGTAGTCAATAGAAGCAGCATCAGAAAGTAGCAGGCAGTCGGCTGGAATAATTTCCTCATTTCTTATTCTAAGAATGTCATCGGGTAAAATATGCTTAAGCAATACATTTTGTTCTTTATTGCCTTCGAGTTTGCTTACACTTAAGGGGAAAAAAGATTTTACATCTCTATCAAATTTGAGGTGGTCGAAAGTTTTTTGCTGGTAATATTTACCTAAAAGCAAAAAGAAGATCAGCCCCGTAAATGAATCAATATAACCTAGTTGCTGCTCAAAGAAAATGAGGTAGTAGCTGTAAATGAATAAGGTGAGGATGCCCAGACTGATAGGAACATCCATATTGATTTTTTTTGTAACCGTAGCATTCCATGCCGATTTCAGGTAATCCTGTGCACTGAATAGCAATACCGGAATCGCTAAGATGGCATTAAGTACAGGTAAAAAGTGGGCTACCATGCTACCGTCAAAAATGCTCATACCGAAGTATTCAGGAAGGCTAAATAGCATAGCATTACCAAAGGCAAATCCAGCGATACCTATCTGCATCCATATTTTTCTATAAGGACTTTTTTGGTTGGTTTTATTATCAATTGCTATTTCTGGTGTATACCCTATTTTATCCAGTATAGCCACTAATTCTTTTAAAGAGAGCTCGTTTTTAAGATAAGTGATGCTTACTGTTTTTCTATTAAAATTAACCCGACTGCGCTCTATGTGCGGATTGAATTTATAAAGCTTTTCCAGAAGCCAGATGCAGGCTGCACAATGTATGGCAGGTATTGAAAAGGTTACCTTAGCAATTTTGTCATTCTGAAAGTCAAGTAAGCTGTTGGCAAATTCCTGATCTTCTAAAAAGCCAAAATTCTGTTTTAATTTACTCTTCTGGCTGATACCAGGCTTATTATCTAAATCATAAAAACAAGCTAACTCATGCTCATTAAGCAATTGGTACACTGTTTTACAACCCAAACAACAAAAGGATTGCTGTTCGTGATCGTAAACAATATCGGTGCATAATTCACCACAGTGTTTACAGTGTGTAGTTTTTTCTGCTATGTTGTTAATTTGCTCCATGATTAAATATCTTACTGCAATGTTAGTATTGAGACTCTCAGTAAAACATGATAATTGTCAGCTTTTAAGATGAGACTTTGCTACTAAGGATAGGGTAGAAGCTTGCGGCCATTACATCTTCTAATTCTGTTGATTTAACTAATTGTAGGTATTCAGCTAATTTTGAATAGGGGAGTATCATCATTTCAGCTGACTGACTTTTAGCATATTTTAATAACTCACCCACCTCTTCAATGGGTAATTTAATAAAGCCTGTTGGATCAAAATACTGCTGAATCTCCCTTACAAGCCTGGTTTCAATTATCCTTTTGCTTTTTGAAAAATAGGTAGGAGAAATGATGATAGCTGCCGGCTTCTTTTCCTGCTGGTGTAAGGCTAAACTTTCGAATAACTGTGAGAAGCTGGCCTTTGAATCAAGATAAATTAAATAGGAAGTAGGTGTTTTTGATTTTTGCTTTTTGATGATGCTAGGTTTCTGAACCTGAGCCAGAGATTTTGAAAAAAGTTGCAGATCAACACTCTCTAGTTTTTTGCTCGCTTTTTCGATGGGTAATACAAAGTCTGTTAAGAGACTTTTAGATAATTGGCAACCACTGCATATTTTTGAATCTTCAGAATAGTAGGAGAGTGCTTTACACCAATCGCTTCTCTTTACTGTAGTAGATTTTCTTTGTAATGTTTCCATAAGCTTAATGTCTTATGGACAAAACAACTACATATTAGCTAATCAAAAGCTGACATGCTTAAGGACTAAACATGATATAAATCAGGTTTTAGGCAAACAGGTCTATTTCTTTGGCTAAACCTTCAGTATCAAGCACTCTAATTTTTTTACCTTTGAATTCGATGAGGCCTTCTTTTTTGAAATCAGACAGTAATCGTATAACCGATTCGGTGGCAGTACCTACAATTTTGGCGATATCTTCGCGCGCGAGAGCTATCTCTATATCTGTAAATCCTTCATTCTCCACACCGTAAGAACTTTTTAGCATAAGTAATGTAGTAGCTAATCGCTGTCTAACATTTTTATTGGCCATATCAGCCATTTTCTGCTCCATCACTCCTAAATCATTGCATACCGCCTGCATGAGTTTATTTTGAAAATCAGTGTCTTTAGCAACCAGGTCAGTAAAGCTGCTCTTAGGAATAAAGCAAACTTCTGCTTCATCAATAATAGCCGCTGAAGAGTTGTAGTTATCTTCTGATAAAAGGGCTCTATAGCCAAGAAATTCTCCTTCTTTAGCCAATTTTACAATTTGCTCTCGGCCGGAATCATCTGTTTTAAACACCTTTACATGGCCTTTACTGATACAAAATAGCCCCATTGGCTGAGTACCCTCCAGAAACAGAATTTGACCTTTCTTATGTGCGATGGTTTTTTTAGACTGGCTTAGTTTGCAAAGTGCTTCATCCGGTACATCCTTTAATAAAGACTTCCTTCTATTGATGCATAACTCACAAGGTGTGCTTTTAACTTTCTGTGCCATATTCTAATAATTCAGAATTTCAGATATAAATGTAAAATTTTGATTGGTGATATAAAATCCTGCATTAATTTTTTTACTGCAATTTCGACTTTTTATTTATTGTCTCGTTCATTTTTTAGCTTAACAAGGATGATAAATAAAAATAATCAAAAATGTAAAAAGTAAATATTAAAGCTGATAATTATCAGCTTTATTGAAAGGACTGCTATTTAGTTTTGTATCAATCTAACTGGTAGTCAACTATACATAAATATATCATGAATTATAAATCGAAAATAAAAAGTGCCTCAGAAGCAGTAGCTGGTGTTAAATCCGGAGATAGAATTTTTATTCAGGGAGCAGCTATGACTCCTACAGATTTAATTGAAGCCTTAATCAGCCGATCAGATGAGCTGGAAGACCTGGATATAGTGCATTTGCATACAGAAGGGAAGGCTTCCTATGTTCAGGAGGTTTTTAGTAAAAAATTTCATTTAAACAGTTGTTTTGTTGCTGGTAATGTGAGAACTGCCATTAGTCAGGGCTATGCAGACTATATACCTGTTTTTTTAAGCGAAGTACATCAATTATTTCAGGATGACCGCTTACCCATAGATGTAGCCTTTATTCAAGTTTCACCTCCTGATGCACATGGCTATTGTTCGCTTGGATGTTCCATTGACGTAAGTATGGCAGCAGTGGAGAATGCAAAAATGGTGGTAGCACAGATTAACAAGCAAGTTCCTCGTACGCATGGTGATGGCTTTATTCACATGAAAGATATTGACCATGCTATTGAAGTAGATAACCCCATTTTTGCGCATGATATTAAAGCAGCCTCAGAAGTAGAAGATAGAATAGGAGGTTTTATTGCCGAATTGATTGAAGATGGTGCTACACTTCAGATGGGTATTGGTGCTATTCCAAATGCAGTTTTAAGTAAGCTTGGTAATCATAAGAACCTGGGGGTACATACTGAAATGTTTTCTGATGGTATTTTGCCATTAGTGGAATCAGGTGTAATTAACGGAAGTATGAAAGCAGTGAAGAAAGGTAAAATAGTAAGTTGTTTTGCTATGGGTTCTCAAAAGCTTTATGACTTTATGCACGAGAATCCTATTGTGCATATGAAAGAAGCTTCCTATACAAACGATACAGCCATTATCAGAAGAAATCCCAAAGTAACAGCTATTAATTCCGCTATTGAAATTGATTTATTTGGTCAGGTTTGTGCAGATACGATTGGGAGGTTTCAGTATTCAGGTGTAGGTGGTCAGATGGATTTCGTAAGAGGTGCTTCACTTTCACAGGGTGGGAAAGCAATTATCGCCATGCCTTCTCAGTCGGCCAAAGGAATAAGTAAAATAGTGCCTACACTAAAACCCGGAGCTGGTGTAACAACTACCAGGGCACATGTACATTATATTGCAACTGAATATGGAGTTGTAGACTTATTTGGTAAGAATTTGAGAGAAAGAGCTAAGCTGCTTACTTCAATTGCTCATCCTTCGGAAAGAGAAAATTTAGAAAAGGCTTTTTTTGAATTAAAAAGCTAAAATAAGAGGCAGTTTTAACTGCCTCTTATTAGTTAATCCAATTGTTAGATGCTAAATAGGCATCTCTATCGCACTGTAAAATGACCTTTCATAAAGGTTTTTAGCACTTTCAAGGTTTATACTTTTTTCTTTCGAATCCAATTTAAAAGACCATACAGGTATTTTGGCGTGATTGACAGTGTCTTCAGTAACACTTCCTGTTAGCCAATGGGCTAAGCCCTTTCTGGCATGAGTAGCCATTGCAATCATATCTATTTTTGCTTCATTTACATAAGTTAAAATACCTTCTGCAGGTATAACAGCTCTAACGATATGGAAACTGAAATTTGTAATTCCTTTATCTTTTAGAGTAAGAGAAATTTCCTTAGAAATTTCTACTTCATTCTGAATATTATGTGGAGTTTTTACCCAAACAAAGTCCAGCATTAAGTCGAAAGTCTTTTGAAGCTCTGCTATTTTAAGTAAAAAGCTTTCTCTGATATCCTCCAAATCTACTGGAATCATGAGCTTTTTAATCTCAGCTAATGTGGTTTTGCCGGAAACTGAAATAACCGGACATGATGCCTTTCGAACTACCTTTTCAGTATTTGAGCCTATAAAGAATTCATCAATGCCAGAGCTTCCTTTAGTGCCCATTACTACCAAATCATAATTTTCATCATGAATTTTATTATTAAGCTGTGCAACTAAGCTTTTATCTGAGATATAATGATTGATTAATACCCCTGAATCGCTGTACTTATTTACCAGTTGTTGCATGCTGTGACTAACAGACTCCTCAACTTTCTTCAATAAGGTGCTAGTAACTAAGGCTGCTTCTCGAATTTCTATATTGAAATCATAATGAAGGCTTGTGACTAGGGTGATTTTGGCATCAAACTTTTGAGCCAATTCAATTGCTAACTCTAAGGCGTATTCACTTAGTTTGGAAAAATCTGTTGGTACTAAAATCTTTTTCATTTTGTTAAAATTTATTGGTTGTTATTTGAGTGGTAATGACATTAATCCCGCATCTTTAAGATAAATCTGATCGGCACCATTTTATAACTTCTTACCGGTCTTCCTCTTTGTTTTCCGGGTATCCATTTCGGAGATTCTTCTACCACTTTTATGGCTAGTTCGTCACAACCGCCACCTATGCCTTTCATAGCTTTAACATCAGTGATGGAGCCGTCTTTTTCAACTACAAATTGTATATAAACCACTCCTTGAATATTCATTCGTTCTGCAGTTGGTGGGTAATTTCCTGCTAATCTTTCCGCCACATAAGCATAGAATGCTTTTACACCTCCAACGGGCTCTGCTTGTACTTCAACTACACTAAATATTTCTTCTGCCTTTTCTTCTTCAGGTGCATCTAATTCTATTTCCTGATAGGCTACTTCTTCTATTTCTGCGTTCTCCTGCATTTCCATATCTATGATGGGTAGGTTTTCAATTATTACCTCTTCATTGGCTACTTCAACTATTTCAGCCAGTTGAATTTTAGGAGGAGGAGGCGGTGGTTGTAGTGTAAGTGGAATATCTAATATTTCATTTTTTTCCGTACTAACAGTACCTAAATCCATAATGCCTTCATCACCTTTAAACTCTATCTGAAAGATGCCATACACCAATGATATAGAAAGGAACAAACCAATATTGAAGAAAAGGGTAGACTTTCTATAAATGTCAAGTTGAGGATTCTTTTTAGCTTCCATGGCTGTGTCTTTTTAAGTTGCACATTCGAGAAAACTGATCTGTTTCTCATACTATAAAAGTACCATGTTTCACCTCCGTATTCCGTAACATAGATTAGCTAAAAACATGATTTATGTCAGTTTTAAGCTGGTTTTATGGAATTACTCATGTTGTGTTAGTATCAGCCTAAAACATGATAAATGTCAGGGTTTAGAGCGCTTATCATTCCCACCTTTACCAAAAAAAAG
This sequence comes from Marivirga atlantica, assembly GCF_016734805.1. Lineage (GTDB taxonomy): Bacteria > Bacteroidota > Bacteroidia > Cytophagales > Cyclobacteriaceae > Marivirga > Marivirga atlantica. Next base: position 134,192 of record NZ_JAERQG010000003.1, on the reverse strand, counting down.
AAATGAAAACGATACTAATTTTAATCAGCTCGATTTTACTCATATTACCTGCAACGCGCCAAAATATGAGCGTAAATAATGAGAAAACGCAACTCACCATTTATGGAACATCATCCATACATGATTGGCACATTGAAGCCACTAATTGTAAGGGAGGGGCAGTTGTACAATTTGAAGAAGGTAAGTTCTCAACAATAGAGCAACTGACATTTAAAGTGGAGGTGGCTTCATTGGAAAGTGGTAAATCAGCCATGGATGATAATACAGTTGAAGCGCTTAAGGGTGATAAGTATCCTTACATCAGCTATGAACTTACAGATATCAGTCAGGCTAGTGGAGAGACCTTTAATACTAAGGGTAAACTCACTATTGCCGGAACTACCAAAATAGTCAATATGAAAGCAACTATCACCAATAGCAATAAGGAGATATCAATTAGCGGTGATATAAAATTCAAAATGACGGATTTCAAGGTAGATCCCCCAACCGCAGTGTTCGGCACCATTAAAACCGGTGATGAGATTACCATAAAATTTAAAACAGTATACACAATTTAACTACTAAACAATAAAACCATGAAAACGCTAAAAAATTCAATTCTAGTATTACTTCTGGTCATGCTAAGCTTAAGTGTGAAAGCACAGAATCAACGAAATTTACAATTTTTCCGACCAGTAGGACAAGCAGGTCTCAATGTATTTGAAACTGGTAAGGCTGATACTATACCTTATGAAGGTGTTAAAGTAAGAGTAGGCGGAGACTTTGCTATGCAATTTCAGGCACTTAATCAAAGCAATGACTTAGATAGTTTGGTTGAGCTTGGTAGCAATTTAAACCTACCAACAGCTAATTTCAATCTGGATGTTCAGTTATATGATGGTGTAAGAATGCATTTAAGAACTTACTTATCTGCCAGACACCATGAAGAGTCATGGGTTAAAGGTGGCTATTTACAAATGGATAAACTTGATTTTATTAAAGATGGATTTATGGAAGGATTCATGGACATAGCAACCATTACTATAGGTTTAGATGAATTCAATTATGGTGATGCCCACTTCAGAAGATCCGATAATGCTCGCGCCATTTATAACCCGTTTGTGGGGAATTATATTATGGATGCTTTTTCTACTGAAGCTTTTGGAGATCTTACCATCCAAACTAATGGAATTATTGGGGTGATTGGGCTAACCAATGGTAAGCTAAATCAGAATGTTGTAGTAAATGATAATACAGATAATAAGGTGTCTTTCTTTGGTAAATTAGGCTATGACAATCAACTAAATGATGATCTACGATTAAGATTAACAGGATCATGGTACATGAATAATGGAACCACTACTGGTACATGGTTATACGGTGGTGATAGAGCAGGGGCAAGATACTATAATGTTTTGCACACTTTGGCCGAGGGAGGCAGTGATTTTGAACCAAGAATTAATGCCAGGTTTACTAAATTGACTGCTATACAGGTGAATCCTTTTATTAAGTTTAAAGGCCTAGAATTCTTCGGAATATATGAAGTAGCATCAAACGGTGACGATGCAGGTGGTGCGTTTACTCAAACTGCTGCTGAGTTACTCTACAGATTTGGTAGCAACGAAAACTTCTATCTTGGTGGAAGATATAATAACGTTACTGGCAAAAACGTAGACGCTGCGCAAGAAAAGAGTACGAGCAGAATTAATGTAGGTGCTGGCTGGTTCCTTACAAACAACATCTTAACCAAATTAGAATATGTTAATCAAAGCTATAGCGGTGATGGATGGAATAACACTAAATATGCCGGAGCAGAATTTAGTGGAATTAACATAGAAGCCTGCATTAGCTTCTAATCAAAGCCAATAGTCATTGAAAGCTGCCATCTAATTAGCAATAATTTATGGCAGCTTTTATTTACCTTAAAACAATGAAATTTCTTCAATTTGCTTTTCTTTTTCACCTCATGCTGCAGCCATCTTTTCAGAATGGTTTGATAGCACAAAAGCAAAAAATGATAGTTTTTGATCATGCTAAAAGCAGTATTGAAATAATGGGCACTACTAATGTGAGTGATTTTGGTTGTGCTTACAATGTACGTCTTCCCAAAGATACTTTAATGATAGCGTTAAAGAATGCCGAAAAAATGCTTGAAATCAAAGGAGCTTCATTACGGCTACCAATTAAAAGTTTTAAATGTGACAATAGTCCCATGACAAGCGATTTTCGCAAACTGCTAAAGGCTGAAGAACATCCTTACATTAACATAAAGCTTATTGGCATTTATAAAATTGAGAGCCTTAAAAACCACGCAGAAATAGCTATTAACATTGCAGGTGTTCAAAAGCATTTCACCATAGCTACCCATATTGAAAAAACCGATGAAGCTTATCTATGTGAGGGAAATCCTGAGCTATGCATTACTGATTTTGGCATTGAAGCTCCCGAGAAGTTCTTCGGAATGGTAAAAGTGAATGAGGATATTACCGTAGCGTTTTCCTTAAGCTTTAGTGTTTACGATTTGTAGAGCAGAGTTTTACTCAAAGCAAGCTGCAATAGCTGTTTTACTGTTTTGCTGTGAATTCAATAGCTGTAAATAAGCTTTCAAATCTTCGTATGGCAAAACAAGAATAGGCTTGTATTCGTGCCTGGCGAAATTAGAAAATTCCAGTACGCTTTCCATTTGCAATTTTATGAAACTGGTGTTGCTAAAAAACAGAGAAGTCTTTTTGACAAAATCAGCTTCTCTTTCTCTTTTATACCTGTTTAATGAATTGGGAGAAATAATTATTGCTTGCTCGTATTTCTTACCTTGTGCGTTGAAATAATTGAACGTTTCAAAATACTCTTCTTCTCCTGTATATTTAATAATGGCTGTATGCTTGTTGCTATCTTTACTGCCCTCAAATACTACACATTTATGGTTGGTTTTTAAGAGCTTATGTAATTCATTGAGTGAAGAAGTAGAGAATTTTTCATTAAAAATCTTCAACGGTATGATGGGAATATTAGCCTGAGTGATCAGTTTTGTTAGTGCAGCCTTATTGGTTGTTTTTAACGAATCACTATTCAGTTTTTTACTTCCTTTTCCATATTTATAATCAATCCGCTGCATAATTTCTTCCTTTTGAATTCACAAGTTCAGGAAGTTTAGTCATTAGGGTTATGATCCATAGCAGCCTTAGAAGTGATTTAAGTCATAGGTTTTAGCTCGATTTTAAGAAATTTCTAAAAAAGATGAAGTTCGTTGTAACAACTGCCTCAATGTTGATACTAAGAGGAAACTTTAAATTTAAAAATCATGAAAAAATTAGTTTCTTTATTTGTAGCAGTAGTTTTAGTGGTTTCTGTTTATGCCCAAAATCCTTCTATTTATCCTGTAAAGTCAGGAAAGGGAGCAGCAGTATTAATGCTTCCGGGCTTTACAACACCAGGATCCGTTTGGGATGAAACCATTAATAGCCTTGAAGGCGATTATCAGACTGTACAAATTTCTTATGCAGGGTTTAATGGTCATCCGGCCATTGAAATGCCGTGGTACTCCACTATCAAAAATGATTTGATTGAGTATCTTGAAAATGAAAAGCTAAAAGATGTCATTATCATTGGTCATAGTATGGGTGGCATGCTGGCAATGGAGATTGCAAGTGAAGCCCCTGAGCTGGTTTCAAAATTGATAATAGTGGATGCTTTGCCATGTATGCGTGCCTTAATGATGCCCGGTGTACCAGCAGAAGCCATTCAATATGAAAGTCCTTATAATCAGCAAATGCTTCAGCAAACAGATAGTGCCAGATTGGCGATGGCTAAAATGATGTCAATGAATATGACTATGAAAAATGAGAAAGTAGAAGAACTTGTTCAGTGGAGTATGGAGGCAGACCTGGAAACCTATGTTTATGGCTATACTGATTTACTAAAAGTAGATTTAAGACCGACTTTAGCTCAGATCAAGGCGAAAACTTTAGTGCTTGGGGCATCATTTCCGGATCGGGACCTTGTAGAAAAAAATTTAACTGATCAATTTACCAACTTAGCAGGTGCCGAAATACTGATAGCCGAAAATAGTAAACACTTTATCATGTTTGATCAGCCTGAATGGCTAAGTACACAAATGAATAAATTCTTAGTGGAATAATGAGCCTTAAAAACGAATTTGAATCAGTTCACCGCCAGTTTCAAGGCATGGTATTTCAACTATGCCTTGGTTTTACCAAAGGCGATAGTGCTGCCGCTCAGGATCTGTCACAGGAAGTCTTTGTCAATACCTGGAATGCATTATCGTCTTTTGAAGGAAAATCAAGTCATAAAACATGGATTTATCGAATAACCGTGAATACCTGTCTTATGCAACTTAGGAAGCAGAAACGGATGCCAACTGATCGTTTAGAGAATGTTAAGGTCAATCCTGAAGCAGACACCGTAGCAGACCACAACTACAATGAATTATATGCTGCGATAGGAAAGTTGGCAGAGGTAGATAGACTTTTAATCATGCTGGTGTTAGATGAATTATCCTATGATGAGATAGCAGATATTATGGGGATTAACCCCGGTAACCTGAGAGTGAAAATACACAGAGTAAAAGAGAAGCTTAAAAAGATTATGAGCAATGAATGATTTCGATGAACTAAAAAATAAATGGAAAAACGATAAAGCTGATTTGGGACAAACAAAAACAGCTGATTCCGAAAAATTGGTAGCTCAAGCCAGAGCTACTAAGAATAAAAGCAGAAATGCCCAGCTAAGCACCATAGCTATATTAAGCATCACCTTAATGGTATTGGTATATTTCTTTACCGAGGTTGCACCATTTAAAGAAGTATTAAGTAGAGTAGGAGTATTATTAATGTGTGGAGGATTGCTAATCAGGATCATTATTGAAATAGTCAGCCTAGTTAAGGCTTCACAGCTGTCTATTAACCTTAAAACAGATGAGCTTAGCAAAAGGATGGTGGCATATTATCACTACCGAAGTAAAATTCATGGCGCTTTCACAATCACTATCGTAGCACTTTATATCATTGGGTTTTATATGCTTACACCAGAGTTTATGAAATACCTTGACATGAAATGGATATGGCTCATGGATATTGGTTTTGTATTCATTGCTCTTACGGTCTTTTATGTGATCAGAAAAGGTGTTTTAAAAGAGCTGGCTATTTTACGAGAGTTTTCAGCGGTGCAAAATGATTTAAATAATTAATCGGTCAAGGAATAATAAAAAAGATTGTAAAAAGTATTGGCAAATAATATCCTTCAACTGAGGGTGAGGAAAACTGAATAATTTCATATTTTGTAGTGCTAAAGTGCATTACTATGTCGTTAAAAAGACTCATTTTATTTTTCACTTTCCTGAGCTTTATAAATGCAATACAAGCTCAGGATGAGGTTGATTCACTAAGAAAGCAGCTTCAGCTGGAGAATGTGGACTCTAATAGAGTGAAGTTATACTTAAGTTTTTTCTATACTGATTTATACTATTCAAATCCTGAAGAAGTAATTCAGTTTGCAAAACAGGCAGCCAGCTTAAGCAAGCAGATAGCTTATAAAAAAGGAGAGGTTGATGCCTATAATACCCTTGGGTATATGTACCGCATCAGAAGTGAAAATGATTCTGCACTTTACTATTTTGAGGAAGGAGCGGAACTGGCTGAAGAAATAGATTTCCTTGGAGGCATGGCAGATGCGCATACAGGTTTAGGGAATACTTATAATCAGTTAGGGGAGTGGGAGAAGGCCATTCCTCATTTTGAGATAGTCATAAAAAGAGCCGGAAAAGCAGGGAATAATGTTTTAGTGGCTAGTGCCAATAACAATATCGGTAATATTTACCTTTCTAAAGGTGCTTATACCAAAGCCTTAGAACATTATCAGGAAAGTCTGGAAAAGGGGAACTTATCCATAAAGGAAACAGCACAGATTAACATTGGCCTGGTACATAATCAACTAGGTAATTTTGAAAAAGCTAAAAGTTATCTCCAGGAATCCATTGAGTTGTGTGAAAAATCGGGTAATAAATATGCCCTGGCCTTTGTTTACCAGCATCTTGGAGCCATTGAGCAGCAGTCGGCTAGCTATGCGCTGGCAGTAGAATATTTCAATAAGGCATCTGCTATTTTTGATGCTATTAATGAGCGATACAATGTTTCAGATATTAAAACAAACTTGGGAAACTTATACTATGATCAAGCCAAATACGGCAAGGCACTGATTGAGTTTCGAGAAAGTATTGCCATTCAAAAAACGATTGAACATGATGTAGGTATCTGTAATAACCTTTTAGCCATTGGCAAAGTACTATTGGCAACCAAACAGTTAAATGCAGCCGAGGACACACTTCTTTTAGCAGATCAGTTGGCCGATACATTACAGCTCTTGCCAGCAAAAAGCAATATCACAAAATTACTGAGCCAACTTTATGAAAGTAAGGGTGATTTAGGTAAAGCTCTTAGCTTTAGTAAGGTTCATAAAGTATTGTACGACAGCTTAACCAATATTGAGCAATCTAAATTAGTAGCTGAAATGGAAGCCAAATATGAGGTTTCGCAAAAGGAGCAGGAGATAGAGCTGTTAAGTGCAGAAAATCAGGTAGCAAATTTACAGCTTCAAAAGCAGCAGAACCTTAGGAACTACTTACTTACAATTGCCATAATTTTAATTATTCTGGTGGCAGTAGGTTATAGCAGGTATCAAATAAAAGTACGAGCAAATACTAAATTAAGAGAGCTTGATCAGGTGAAAACTAATTTCTTCACCAATATTTCTCATGAGTTTCGCACACCCCTTACACTCATTTTAAACCCGGTAGAAAAGATATTAAAAACTGAGAATGATCCTGCTATCAAAAATGATCTTCATTTGGTACAAAGAAATGCTCAGCGTTTACTGGAGCTTACCAATCAAATTTTGGATCTATCGAAACTGGAAGCGGGAAAACTCAAATTAGTTGTTCAGCAGCATGATCTCGCTAAGTTTATTCGGATGAATGTAGCTGCCTTTGAGTCATTAGCCGCTTCAAGAAATATTGATTTAAGCTGTGAAATTGATGAGCAACTAAACTTGGCTTTTTTTGATTCTGATAGTGTACAGAAGATATTGAACAACCTACTCTCCAATGCACTGAAGTTTACTCCGGCTGGAGGAATGGTGAGGGTGCAGGCGCTGAAAGAAAATGAATTCCTGGTGTTGAGTGTGGAAGATAATGGAAAGGGAATTCCTTCAGATCAGCTAACGCATATTTTTGATCGTTTTCATCAGGTAGACAGCAGTGAGGCCTACGGAGGAACAGGTATAGGCTTAACATTAACTAAGGAGTTGGTTTCCTTGCATCATGGTACAATTTCAGCTAAGAGTACGGCAGAGAAGGGAAGTAGATTTGACATACAAATACCTATTTCAGCAAGAGCATACCATCAGGCTGAAATGGCAGAGCAAGAGCAGGAAACACCAACAACATTTCATGATACTACAATGCCAGAACCGGTAGAGGAGGTAGAACTGAACAATAAGAAAGCCATTGCATTGATAGTAGAAGACAATTTAGATTTAATCCATCATATCACTTCTATTCTGCAAGCCGAATACAAAGTGGTTCAGGCACATAATGGTAAGGAAGGAATGGCTAAGGCCGTTGACCTAATTCCAGATATTATTATTTCAGATTGGATGATGCCTGAAATGGATGGACTGGAACTATGCAAGCTGCTAAGGCACGATGAGCGTACCAGCCATATTCCCATAGTAATGTTAACGGCAAAAGTAGACATAGAAAGTAAGTTAGATGGACTGAAAACTGGAGCCGATGAGTATTTAGCAAAACCCTTCAATACGGATGAGTTACTCATTAGGATGCAAAACCTGATAAATCAGCGAGAGCAATTGCGTTTAAAATATAATAAAACTATTGCTTTATCACCGTCAAAGGTAGATGTTGACAATCCTGATGAACGCTTCCTCATAAAAATTCTTTCCATAGTGGAAGAGCATATTTCTGATACTGATCTGACGGTAGAAAAACTTCAAAACGAACTGGGAGTAAGTAGAATGCAATTGCACAGAAAGCTAAAAGCTTTGACAGGCTTTTCAACAAGTGAATTTATAAGGGACATCCGACTACAAAGAGCTGCAGACCTATTGAAAGCTAATGGAATTCAGGTGACCGAAGCCGCTTACCAATCAGGCTTTAACAGTTTAAGCTATTTTACCCAATGCTTTAAAAATAAATATGGAATAGCTCCATCCGATTACCATAAAAATCAGGCTTAAAACAATCCAGGGCCATGATGTTACATTTCTTATAATTTTTGGGATATATCTGATAATGTGATTTTTAGAGATCAGCTACCTTGAGCATGTTCAATAAAAACCACTATCAATATGTTCTTAAAATTCACGCTATTTCTAATGCTTATTGGGTTTTCAAGCTATGCCCAGGATATTAAAAAAGAGCTAGCTAAAATAGAGGAAACTCGCGAGGGTTTTATGCTGGCTATCAAAGAAAAGCGCTATCAGGACCTCAGCCAATTTACTACCTCAGATATGGAGAATATAGGTCCAGCTTCTACCGGCTTTTTAGAAATGTATAAGCTGGGGCAGGCGAGGGGAGCTTTTCCTTATGATCGCATTATTATGTCTCCTAAAGAGACTGTTGTTGTCAGTGATACCGTAGCCTACGATTACGGAACCAGCAAAGTATATTATACCAATGAGGCTGGTGAAGAAAAACTGCTTACCAATTCCTACCTGGTGATTTTGAAAAAAGACAACAAAGGTAACTGGCTATTGCATAGAGAGGTGGCATCCGGGCAAGTGAAGTAAACCAAATTTTCAGAACTATGAACTGCAAAAAATTAATATCATCTACCTTATTATGGGCTTTTCTTGTCAATGCCTACGGCCAGGGCATATCTAATTCTTCCCAAAAATCAGTCGCAGCCTATACTGGTCCAATTATAGATATGCACATGCATGATTATTCAGAAAATAGTTATGGCTCAAGAATAGCTCCAGATGGCACACAAGCACCTGTATCTTTGCAAGTATTCCACCAGGCCCTACTAGAGCAAATAAAGAAATTTAAGATTGAGAAAGCTGTTGTAAGCACCATTGGTGGAGAAGGTATGTTTAAAGCAGACGATGTAATCATACCTGGTTACTATACCAGTGAACCACCTACTGATACCATAGAATTCAAGAAGAAAATTGAATCCGGAGCTATTCAGGTATTTGGTGAAATTGGTGCTGTTTATGGAGGGTTTACACTTTCTGATCCAGCATTTGATCACTTTTTGAAAATATGTGAGCGCTATGAAATACCTGTTGGTGTTCATACAGGAGGTAGTGGAATGGATATTACTTATCAGTGCTGCCCCAACTTTCGCCTTAAATATGGAGATCCTTATACTGTTGAAGATGTTCTGGCCAAATACCCCAAGTTAAAAATTTATCTAATGCATGCTGGTGAGGCTTATTACGAACATGCATTACGTCTAATGACCCAGTATAGTCAAGTTTATGTAGATCTTGGAGTTATACTATGGGTTGCAGAACAGCCCATGGACTATGCAGAAGCTTTCTTAAGAAAAGCTAAAAGATATAAGCTTATTGATAGAGTACTTTATGGTTCCGACCAAATGGTATGGCCACATGCCATTGAAAAAAGTATCAATACATTAAACTCATATGACTTCCTCACATATGAGGACAAAGAAAAAATATTCTATTTAAATGCTAAAACCTTTTTAAAACTATGAAAAAACCTGCCTTAATAATTTATTTATGTTTGCATACTTCCTTCTCCTTTGCTCAGAAGGATAGCTTAAAGATCAACGGGAGAGCAGTCTCATCACGCTCTGAAATTTCTCGTGAACAACGAAACAAACAAATAGCCAATAATTTCTATCAAGATCTCTGGTTTACAAATAATACTGAAAAATACACGCAATATGTGGCCGATACTTATGTGGCCCATGATATTGGAGACAGAAAGAATGTAACAGAGCCTGCTATAGAACAGAAATTAACTGCCGACAGATTCTGGGAAAATGGAAGTTGGGATTCTAAAATTAATTACCAGATAGCAGAAGGCGATTTGGTAGCCACCCGCTGGGAAGCCACCTACATACCTGAAACCCTACTTGGTAAAATCATGTATGGTGCTGGTACGATTCCGATCATCAATGTCTTCCGCTTCAATGAGGAAGGGAAAATTGTAGAGATTTGGAATCATAGACATGATATAGACTCCAACATGACCTTAAAATTTACGATAAAAGGTTTTCTCTTTGGTCTGCTCATCGCCCTTATCCCAACCCTCATTGCCATCAGATTAAGGCGAAAGCTCAAAAAAGTATGAGCCTGGCAAATAAGTGATAATTAATGCTTTCAAATATGATGTACTTTAAAATTCAATTGATACTCATTTTAATATTCCTGTCCATTTACAGCTGTTCTACAGCCACGGAAAATGAACAGGATGTAAAAGCAGCTATTGAAAATGAGCTCGCCAAAATAGAAAACTTGAGAGCCAATTTTCAACTAGCGATAAAGGAGAAACGCTACTCAGATTTAAGTAAGTATGCTACCAAAGATATTAAGGCAATTGGCCCGGGTAGTGCAGAGTGGCAGGCCTATCGTAAGATGCGGGAAGATCCAAAAGGCTTATTCAGTTATGATAGCATCATCATGTATCCAAAGGAAACAGTTATTGTAAGCGATACGGTGGCTTATGATTTTGGAGTAAGTTCTGTTTTCTACACAGATTCTGCGGGTAACACCATTGAGCTTAAGGACTCTTTTTTGGTGATCCTCAAAAAGGACACAAAAGGCAACTGGCGGCTTCACCGAGAAGTGGCTTCTGGGCTGATTAAGTGATTCAACTCAAAATAAAAAAACTATGAAACCTACACAACCTAATGAACGCCATCTCATTTTAGATGTGCTCCGAGGATTTGCCCTTATTGGTGTACTTTTCGCCAATATGCCTTACCATTCGGGCTTCTGGATGTTATCTCCGGAAGCACAGGAAAATATGCCGGCAGCTGAGGCGGGGCATATGCTTATGTGGATTTTACATTTCCTATCAGATGGGAAATTTTACTCCATTTTCTCTCTGTTATTCGGAATTGGCTTTGCCCTGCAATTACAACGGTCAATAGATAGAAATGAACCTTTTGCAGGCCGCTTTTCCAGAAGGCTACTCATCCTATTTTTGTTTGGACTCCTGCATGCAGTCTTCTTCTTCGTTGGCGATATTCTAACTGTGTATGCCTTATTAGGATTCGTTTTACTGCTGTTTACTAAAGTTTCCGATAAAGGTCTGCTGCGTTGGGCTATCATCCTTCTCCTGATTCCTTTTATTCAATATGCCTTTATGTGGTATGGACAGCAGAATGCTTCAGCTGCTGAGCTTGCAGGAGCTCCAGGTGCACCTCCCTTTGAGCAACTTATATTGGCTTATCAATCTGGTAGCTTGAAGGATATTTTAATGTTCAATGCAGGAGGGTTGGTTTTTGGTCGCTATCCTGACTTAATTTTTACTGGCAGATTTTTCAGGGTATTTGCCATGTTTTTACTGGGCTTTTATGTGGCTCGCAAGCAATTCTTTACAAATATTGCAGCTCATCGACCACTCTTTAAAAAAGTAATGATCTGGGGTGCAGTCATTGGCATTCCCTGCAATTTAGTGTTAGCTCAATTGATGACTACCGATGTTTATTACACATTTGGTAAGCTGGGGATAATTCAACCCTTAGTTTATGCTTATGGAGTGCCTGCATTAGGTCTCTTTTATGCGTGTGGGATTGCATTGCTCTACCAAAACCACTCCTTTAAAAACGTATTATCAATATTTGCTCCTTTTGGTAGGATGGCGCTAACAAATTATCTCATGCAGAGTGTCATCTGCTGCCTGATCTACAATAGTTATGGTTTAGGCTTATTTGCCACAGATGGTCCGCTGGCTTTTACAGCGGTAGGTTTAGGTATTTTGGTGTTTCAGATAGTCTTTAGTCACCTTTGGTTGTCTAAATTTCAATATGGTCCTATGGAATGGCTTTGGCGTTCGCTCACCTATAAACGCTGGCAACCAATTTCTAAAGGCGATATAAATACCTCACTGACAAACTAAATGAAATAATTATGAAAATACACAAAAGAAAAATTATAACATTTTTGATTTTGCTGTCAAGCATATTGTTCGCATTTACTTTTTTAAAACCTGATAGATCAGCAGACCGCCAGGCTATTTTAAAAACAATCGAAAACTATAACAAAGGCTGGGAGAGTAGAAATGTAGAACTGGTTTTGACGGACTATGCAGACTCAACAGACTGGACCAATGCTTTTGGCGATAGAGTGCGCACCAGGGAAGAGCTTAGAGCGCTTCTCACGGAAATTTTCAGCCTTGACTTCGTGATGGCAGGTAAGCAAAATTATGCAGAAAATGACTTTAACTTTTTAAGTAATGATGTAGCCTTATTAAGATCCAGGAATCTTAGAAAAGGGCAAAAATATAGCTCTGGTGAGCCAATGCCGGATCGGGACATCAATCATCTGCGAGTATATCAAAAAATAGATGGCGAATGGAAAATAGTAAGCCATATGATCAGTCAGGCACATATTAAAAAATAAAACTATGAAAAAATTAAGCTTAATCATTTGGGTGCTACTAGTTGCCTGCACTCAACAAAAATCACCTTCAGAATCAGAGATATCAACTCAAACGATTTCTTTAGAAGAGCAACAGGCATTTGAGAATATGGCTCAGGCCTATCAAAACAAATATATGATGGGTAGTGAAAATCTGGAAAACATACTAGCCGGATTTGATGAGGACATACAGATGTGGGAAAACGGAAAAATATGGAGCTATAATGACCTCGTAAAGTATGGTCCTCATCTACCAAAAAAACGGGTGGTAGAAACTTATAATGATCAAAAATTACTATCTGATGACCTGGGGTATGATTATGTAAGCATGATTTACATCAGTTCTGCGGGGGACTCTCTGCGTGAAACAGCTTCAAGAATATGGAAAAAATCAGAAGAGAAATGGAAGATAATCACTATGAATAATCTGATCAATAGAGAGAACTGAGCATAAAACATTCCTGAAAAACTTTAACCTAAAATCATGAAAAACTACTTCTTAACAATCATTCTTTGCCTGCTTCATATAGGTATCATGGCACAGACCGATGAATCAAAACCTTATGCGCCTTATAAAGGTCCCATCATTGATGTACATTTGCATGCCTTTCATGCAGATGCCAATGGACCGCCACCGCTTCCGTTTTGTGTACCTATATCCACTATGATCCAGCATTTTGACCCTAAAGATATCTGGATGGATGTGGTGATGAAGGCATCAGAAAACCCGGACTGCGAAGGTTTACTATGGTCGCCCGAAACAGACGAAGAACTGATCAAACAAACAGTGGAGCAGCTCCATAAGTATAATATAACGGCTGTCTTGAGTGGGGAAGTAGATTTTCTTCCAGACTGGTTGGAAGCCGCACCCGACAGATTTATTCCCAGCTTAAAGTTTAGTTTACCCGCGGATGAAATGCCTGTCGATAGTCTTGAAACCATTATAAGGGCCAATGATATTCAGGTATTAGGAGAAATAGGTAACCAATATCATGGCATTGCTCCGAACGATTCAAGGATGGATAAGTATTGGGAGTTGGCGGTTAAACTCGATATTCCAGTAGCTGTTCACCTGGGGTCAGGTCCTCCGGGTGCTCCCTATCTGGGCTTTCCAAATTACCGCGTGAAATTTTCAAATCCACTTCAACTGGAAGAGGTTTTAAACAAGTATCCAAGACTCAGGATGTCCGTCATGCATTATGGAGAGCCATTCATAGATGAAATGATTGCCATGATGTACTCTTACCCACAGCTTTATGTTGATTTGGGTGGTATTATGTGGACTTATCCCAAAGCTTATTTTTATGAGTATCATCTAAAGAAAATGGTGTTAGCCGGTTATGGCAAACGTATCATGTTTGGCTCCGATTCCATGAACTGGCCAGGCCTTATTGGAAAAAGTATTGATATTATCAATGAGGCTCCTTTTCTCTCTTTAGCTCAAAAAGAAGACATATTTTATAATAATGCCGCCCGTTTTTTAAGGCTTGAAATTAAAAAGTAAAATAAAAAATGTGATGAAAAAGAACTTCTATACCAGAAACTACTTCTTTGGCTTAAGCATCGCTATTTTTATCATGAGCCTGATTGCCTTCTCCGATAATATGATAACTGATGTACACCAAGAAAGTAACAGTAATCCATTTATGATTATTCACGGTTTAATTATGTTTTCCTGGACGATAGTTTTGATCATTCAAACCAATCACATCCGAAAGCTAAATATTGCTCAACATAAAAAATTTGGAATAATTGGTTTCGTAATTGCCATTTTCATGCTGTTAAGCATCAATTATCTTGCTTATATGGGTCCTGATTTTGTCGATTTACCATTTTTCGGGAAGGCTAATCGCCTGTTTGTACCTGCTTTTGCTCTAGTACTCTTATTTGCTTATCTAAAACGACAAAATAGCGTATTACATCAATATTTCATTTTTACTGGTATGCTCTTATGCTTGGAGCCTATATTAAGTCGTTTTTGTGGCAACTTAGGACTGAATCCTGTGCATCTGGCATTTCCCATTTGGCTAGGTTTGTGGCTGTCCCTATTTCTTTATGATATTATTTCAAGGCGAAAGCTACATCCTATTCTTTATCTTGGTTTCATATTTTTTTTAGGTGTTTACGTAGTTGTTTCATGAGGTAGTAATTGCTTGTTGAAAACATTACCTTTTTTAACTGAATCAGATATAGCAATAAAATAAAGTTGTTTGTTTAATGAGTTTACTTTCTAAATGAATCCTATTCAGAAAGTAAACTCATAATAGCTTTTAATTAAAATTTCGATGTGTGATAATTATCTTAACAATCATCCCATGGGCCATTTTTTCTAATGTTAATGTATTCATTTCCTGCTCTTCTGTAGAGGCCATCTCCACCGCCAACCCAGAAACGACCTTGTCTGTCTTCAAAAATAGCCTGCACAGCACGAATATTTAAACCGGCTTGTTGGCTGAAGTTGATGATTTTTCCTTTATCATAACGATAAATGCCAAAACCTTCAGCACTAAACCATATATTCCCCTTCTTATCTTCATAAATTGTACAAACTTCATTATTACCAATACCATTGTCAACTGAATAATTCATGAAGGATTGACCATCAAACTTGCTAATACCGCCAAAACGGGTACCCATCCAGATATTACCTTTTGAGTCTGCTAAAATGCTCATCACATGTTTATCACTTAACTCATTATTTGAAGTGATAGGAGTAAATTTCTGTCCATCGTATTTGTAAACGCCCTCCCCATCTGTAGCCAGCCAAAGGTTGCCATTATTGTCTTC
Source organism: Marivirga atlantica (assembly GCF_016734805.1). GTDB lineage: Bacteria > Bacteroidota > Bacteroidia > Cytophagales > Cyclobacteriaceae > Marivirga > Marivirga atlantica. Next base: position 118,775 of record NZ_JAERQG010000003.1, on the reverse strand, counting down.
TGTCATACTCCTAACAACACTACTGGGGTGACCAGTTATTGGAAAGGGTTCAAATATGTTACCGTTGAAGCGACAAAGACCTTTGGCTGTGCCTATCCAAATAGTTCCCTTTGTGTCTTGAAATATACTCCAAACTCTGTCACTGCTTAGCCCGTTTTGTGCAGTAAAGTTGGTAAATAATTTACCGTCATATTTCGTAACTCCTCCGTTGGTAGAAAACCAAAGGTTAAAATCTTCATCTTCAATAATTCCTGTAACCTGGCTTCCACTTAAACCTTCATTAATCGAAAAGTAACTTAAGGTGTCACCATCGTAGCGGATTACGCCAACAGCATTAGAACCAAACCACAAATGTCCCTTTTTATCCTGAAATATCTTTCGGACATATTGGCTTACTTGTTCCTTATTATCAAAACCTTCTTTATACCCTAGTCCAAAGAAGGCACTGCTTAACTGGCTCTTGAAAACATCAGTGTCTATCTTCTTACTGTTGCTAATAGTTGAGGTAGCTTTTACTTTCTCATTTTCTTGTGAATTGTTCAATTTGCCAGGTTCATTGCATGCTATGATGCATACCAAAGGAAAGAAGAGGAAGTGCTTTTTTGGTGTTTGAAATTTTTCAGTTGTCATCTTGGTTTTTTTCTTACAATGATAAGTTTGTGCCCATTTCTTTAGCTTAATTGAATGTAAATTAATGTAAAATGACATGTAAATGATTTCAAATAGTAGTAGAATCGGATAGATTTACACCATGATTAGCCCACAACTCAACAGCTTTATTCTTGCATGCCTATTTGTATTTTGTTATTCCTCAAAGGGTATAGCACAAACTGATATCAATGAAAAGCACATTCAGGTAGCTGTTAGAATGATGGGGCATCAAATACTACTCAATTCAGGAGACAGTATTTCTCTCGTTTTAGTATCAAAATCTGAACAGCATAGATATAAGTTAGAATTTGAAAAGGAACTGCTAATTCGCCCTGAAGAACTGGTTGCACAAATAGAAAGTGTTGTTGAACAATCTCATATCGCAACAAGCTATCTAGTAGAAGTACAAACATGTAAGTCCGGTGAGGTTGTTTATAGTTATGAGATTGGTAACTCTGTAAAAAACGATTTGATTCCTTGCATCAACAGGGTACTTCCAAAAGCTTGCTACATAATTTACTTTACCATTTTAGAGCCTAATAATTCAATACGATCTCTTTTTATTGGTCCTTCAAGTACCAGAAGTAATAAGACTTCTTTAAAATGGGGAGAGATAAATATCTTTTCGATTACATCGGGTATTATACTTCTGATATGCTTAGTATTTTTGTGGATATATTTTCAAAAGAAAAGGAGTGAAAACAGTCCAAATGAAGATATAATTCAATTGGGAGCTTACGAATTTAATAGTAAAACAATGGAGCTCTCTTTCAAAGGTGAAAAGATTGAGCTTTCAAGTAAGGAGGCTGATTTGCTTGCACTACTGTTGAAGACTTCTCATTCCACAGTTGAGCGCGATTACCTGTTAAAAACTGTTTGGGGAGATGAGGGAAACTACATTGGCCGTACACTTGATGTTTTTATTTCAAAGCTGCGTAAAAAGTTAGAAGAAGATGCCAGCGTAAAGATTATAAATGTGAGAGGAGTAGGCTATAAGTTGATTTTTTAACAGATCGTTCTTTTGGGACAAAGAACATGAATAATTAAATAATAGTCGTTAAAGTAAATACCTTTCTTTATTAATAATTCGGCTTTGATTTAAGAAAATACTATTTTCAGTTTTTAAACCAAAAACTATGAAAAAGTCCATCCTGCTTATCCTTACGCTAGTTTTCTTTTCAAGTGCTCAAGCACAAAAGAAAAAGATGGTTGAAAGCTCATCTTCTGTTAACGAATCACTCTATGATGCTTTACAGTGGCGTGGAATAGGTCCCTATCGTGGTGGCCGTTCAGCAGCTGTAACAGGAGTCAATAATGAGCCCAACCTCTATTATATGGGTGCTACCGGTGGTGGTGTTTGGCGCACCAAGGATGGCGGCAATAGCTGGGAGAATATATCAGATGGTTTTTTCGGAGGGTCAATAGGAGCCGTTGCAGTTGCTGAGAGTGATCCCAACGTGATTTACGTAGGTGGTGGTGAAGAAACTGTGAGAGGGAATGTTTCTTATGGTTATGGTATGTGGAAATCAGTGGATGCAGGAAAAACATGGCAGCAGATAGGTTTAGAAAACAGCAGGCATATAGCAAGGGTTAGGGTTCATCCTACAAATCCTGATATCGTTTATGCTGCTGTAATGGGTGACTTATATAAAGGTACTTCAGAGAGAGGTGTTTATAAATCTGTTGATGGAGGGAATACCTGGAAGCGTATGCTTTTTGCCAATCAGGATGCAGGAGCAGTGGATCTTATTCTCGATCCTAATAATCCACGCATTATGTATGCTTCAACCTGGAATATCAGAAGAACACCTTATAGCTTATCTAGTGGAGGATCTGGTTCGGCACTTTGGAAATCTACTGATAGTGGTGAAACATGGACTAATATTTCTGGAAATAAAGGTTTACCTGAAGGAGTATGGGGTATTTCAGGCGTGACAGTTTCTCCAAAGAACTCCAACAGAGTATGGGCTATCATAGAAAATGACAATGGGGGTGTTTTTCGCTCCAATGATGGAGGCGAGACCTGGAAAAAACTTAATGATGACAGAAGTCTTAGGCAGCGTGCCTGGTATTATACCAGAATATATGCAGATACCCAGGATGAAGATATTGTATATGTACTTAATGTAAACTACCACAAATCAAAAGATGGCGGTAGAACCTTTCAATCATATAATGCTCCCCATGGAGATCACCACGATTTATGGATAGCTCCTAATGACAATCAGCGTATGATCATAGCTGATGATGGAGGTGCACAGATTAGCTTCGATGGTGGAGAAAACTGGAGCACTTACACGAACCAAAATACTGCGCAATTTTATCGGGTGGTAACGGATAATCATTTCCCATTCAGAATATATGGCGCCCAGCAAGATAATTCTACTGTTAGAATTGCACACAGAACAACTGGATCTGTAATTGGGGAAAGAGACTGGGAGCCAACTGCAGGCGGTGAAAGTGCCCATATAGCGGTTGATCCTGAAAATGATGACATTGTTTATGGCGGTAGCTACGATGGCTTTTTAACACGCTACAATCATAAAACCGAGGAAATAAGAGCTATCAACGTTTGGCCTGATAACCCTATGGGGCATGGAGCTGAAGATATGAAGTATAGATTCCAGTGGAATTTCCCTATCTTCTTTTCACCACACAATCCTGATAAGCTATATACTGCTTCCAATCATTTACATGTCACAACTGATGAAGGTCAAAGCTGGGAGTTAATCAGTCCTGACCTGACCAGAAACGATCCATCTACCTTGAAGTCTTCAGGTGGCCCCATCACGCAAGATAATACCAGTGTAGAGTATTATGGAACTATCTTCGCGGCCATGGAATCACCCTATGAAGAGAATTTATTATGGACAGGTTCTGATGATGGACTGATCCACGTAAGTAAAGATGGAGGAGAAAACTGGAATAATGTTACTCCCAAGGATATGCCTAAATGGTTGATGATCAATAGTATAGATGCTATTCCTGGCGTAAAGGGAGGCGTTTATGTTGCAGGAACTTCTTATAAATCAGGTGATTATCAACCTTATATTTATAAAACCACTGATTATGGTAAAAGCTGGACTAAATTAACCAATGGAATTCCTAATGATCATTTTGTGAGAGTAGTCCGTGTGGACCCTGAAAAGCCCTCTATATTATATGCAGGCACAGAATCGGGTATGTATATATCATTCAATTCAGGAGAAAACTGGCAGCCTTTTCAATTGAATTTACCAATTGTTCCTATTACAGATTTAGCTATAAAAGACAATCATTTAATAGCTGCAACACAGGGCAGAGGCTTTTGGTTAATTGATGATCTCACTGTATTACATCAGGCAGTAAATATTTCAAATGAATATCATTTATATCAACCTAAACCTACTTATAGAATAGCGGGCCGGTCTAGAGAGAGCAAAACGGCAGGCACTAATATGCCATCGGGAGTGATAAGTTATTTTTATGTACAGGATACTGCTGCTGCCGACACAGTAAAGCTTATTTACAAAGAGTCAGATGGCGATACTATTCAGGTATTTAGCACTAAACCCAATAAAAAGAAAAAAGAAGGCACTTTATCAGTTAAGCCAGGTAGTAATCAGCATATTTGGGATATGGAATATCGAGGAGCTGAAGGCTTTGATGGAATGATTTTATGGTGGTCATCTTTAAGTGGACCAGTGGCCTTACCTGGTGACTATCAGGTAGAACTCCTTATCAATGATGAAAGCATAGCTACTCAAAATTTTATAATTAAAAAGGACCCACGCTCTTCTGCAAGCATGGCCGACTTACAAGCGCAATTTGATTTTCAGCAGAAAGTAGTTGATAAGCTTACCGAGACTAATAAGAGCATTGAAAAAATCAGAGAAGCTAGAAAACAAATCAATATAGTTCTTTCCAAAACAGAGCTTGATACAATAAAGACTTTTGGAAAGCACATTTTGACTGAAATGGAGGTTATTGAAAAAGCGCTCTATCAAACAAAGAATCAGAGCGGGCAAGATCCATTAAACTACCCGATAAGGTTGAATAATAAGTTAGGACATTTAAATTCACTCATGGGAATGGGAGACAATGCACCTACTGATGCGGCTATAGAATTTAGAAAAGAGGTTACAGCAGAAATTGATAGCATATTAAATGAGCTGAGAGACATTTTGGATGAAGACATACCTGCTTTTAATCAGCTTGTATCCGAAAATAAGGTGGATGCAGTAATTATTGAAAATTAATGTAAAAGCATTCATTAAGTTACATCCCTTATTCTTAAAGTTAGCTTTAGTTTTTAACTTAGTATTTTATGTATTAAGTTTAATTAATCTATTTAACTGATTGTAAAGTATTTAATGCTGTCTAGATCGAAGCTTATTTTTATTCTATCTCTTTCCTTATTTTTCGGGAATTCAGTTTTGGGTACTTATGTTTTTGCAATTGATGAAACCGAATTACAATCCCTTCAGTCTAAAGCTGATTCCTGCTTTAACAGTGCAAATTATAAATGTGCATTAGCTTCATATAGAGTGATAAAATCGAAGGCTTTGCTTGAAAATGATAGCCTGTTAATGAATAAGCAGGATTTCAATATTGCTGAAATATATTATCAGCAAGGTAAGTTGGATAGTGCCGCAAGATATTACAAGCAAGTTATTCGAACTAGCAGATTATTATCTGACTTTAGTCTTGAAGCAAAAGGCATGGCTGGTCTTGCGCACGTACAATGGCGCTTGGGCGATAATACTTCTGCGGTGCGCAACATACTCAATAGCATTGATTACAATGAGTATGTGCGTGATACAACAGAGTTGATAAAGTCCAAAACTATTCTTGCCGGTATTTATTTGAGCTTAAACCGTATAAACGAGAGCAAAATATTATACGATGATATCCTTTCAAGTGCTATTGCAGTTAATGACACCCCAGGAATCACTTTATGTTATGACCATTTAGGTGTTGCGGCTTATTTTAACGAAGATTATACCAAGGCACTTTCTTATTACAAAAAATCCTTAGCACTAAACACAAAGATAGGAGACTCTTTAGCTGTAGCGATTAATCAAGCTAATATTGGAGAAGCTTATCACGATTTAAATGAATCGGATATTGCTTTAGATTATTTGAAAAAATCATTAAAAACACTTCAGTATTATCAGTTCAATTCGGCTGCTATTTTTGTTCACTATACAATGGGCAGGGTGTTTAACAGTAAAAAGGAATTTGAACAAGCTCAACGCAGCTACGAGAAAAGTTTGTTATTAATGGGACAAACAGGTGAGATAAGAGAGAGAAACTATGTTTATAAGCTTATTTCAGAAAATTTTAAGGATCAGGGTAAATATAAACAATCCCTTAACTATCATATAAAGTACAGTGATGAGAAGGATTCTCTTTTCAACGTTGAAAAAAATAGACAATTAGAAGAAGTCAGGGCTAAATACCAGCTGGAAGAGAGTGAAAATGAGAATATGATGCTAAATCTTGAGAATAAGAAAGCTCAGGAGGAGCTTAGCGCTCAAGACAAACTGCTCTCATATCAATATATTTTAACAGCCATTATTTCTATTTCTTTAATAATATTTATTATTCAATTTTATGTGCTCAGAAAGAGCAAGAAAAAGCTAGAGGTTGCCAATAGTACTAAAAATAGGCTATTCAATATAATAGCGCATGATATTAAGAATCCCGTTAGTAATATAAATTCGCTTGTTAACATTTTAAAACAATCAAAAAGTGATGCTGAAAGGGAAAGAATGTTTGATATGTTGAATCGATCGTCTCAATCCATAAGTATTTTAGTAAATAACATATTAAGTTGGTCAATTTCTAACAGGGAAGGCTTTCAGTTTAAATATTCTGAGCTTAATCTACATGATTTAGTTAAGCAGGTAATAGGACTTTTCATTTACCAGATATCTGAGAAGAATATTGAAATAGAGAATAATATTCCGGCAGAGTTGACCTATAGAAGTGATGAAGATGCTATTTCTACTATATTCAGAAACCTGATTTCTAACGCGATAAAATATACCCATCCGAGGGGTACCATATCAATAAGCATTGACGAAAAAAGTGAACAACAAATTTACTTGCATGTAAGAGATACCGGTGTAGGCATGGATAAGAAAACGATTAATAGGGTTCTAAATAATGAAAATGTTCTAAGTGAAGTGGGTACCAAACATGAAAAAGGTACGGGTATTGGCTACACTTTGGTAAAAGACTTCGTTGAAAAGCTTTCCGGTACTATAAGAATTGAAAGTGAGCCGAATAAAGGAACAGAAGTAATTGTTTGTCTTCCTAATAACTTATCCTGATAAGGATCAGGTCTTTGAAAACACTTAGTTTTGTATACTTTTTATATTACATCTTATTTTTTCTCACCAATTACTTTAGTAATCATTTAAATAGCTTTAGAAACATTATAGGGCTATTTTTAATCAATTTTGTCTACTTTTATATCACCTGTTTTTACACCGCTGTAACCTAATTGTCTACCTGTATTATAATAGGTGAGGCTTAGTCTCTCATACATTTGCATCAAACAAAAACTAAAAAACTGATGCAAAAAATTGAATTAAGAATTGTTGAATTATTATTACTAGCTACTTTTTTATTCACGCTAGCATGTAGTGAAGAAGAAGTAGCTGCACCAGAAGAAACTGCTGAAATTAGCATTATAGAAAAAGGTGAATTTGGAGAAATCATCTCCGATGCCAATAGGATGTCATTGTACATTTTCGCTAATGATGTATCTGGCGAAAGCAATTGTAATGACGGTTGTTTGAATGCATGGCCGGTTTTCTACATAGAAGATGTTGCAGTTGGCGAAGGATTAGAGCTGGCAGACTTTTCAACTATTACGAGAGCTGATGGAGCTAAACAGACAACTTACCAAGGTTGGCCGCTTTATTACTTTGCTTCTGATGAATCATCTTCAGATGTAAAGGGTGATGGTGTAGGTTCAGTATGGTTTGGAGCAAAAGTAGATTATAGCCTGGCAGTAGCTAAGCAAAATATTGACGATACTGATGTTTCCTATCTGGTAGATGCTGAAGGTAAGTCTCTCTACTTTTTTGAGAATGATTCTGAGAACACGAGTAATTGTGCCGGAGGATGCCTAAGTGCATATCCTTCGTTTCAGGTGAAAGATGAGCTGATATTACCATCCTTATTAAAGTCATCTGAATTTTCCACTATCAACCGTACAGATGGTACTACTCAGCTCACTTTCAAAGGAAGGCCGCTATACTATTTTTCGGACGATAATGGCAGAGGAGATATAAGTGGAAGTATCGCAGATTTATGGAGTCTATCTGCAGTACAATTTTAAGGAGTGCATAACTATCAATTCTTAAACTGATGAAATTTATCGTACCCTATTTGAGAAGATTAGCTGTTATATGCTTCTTGTTTGCCTTTAATGCATGTACTTATGATATTATTGAGCAAGAGAAAGCCTGTATCGATGTACCTGTTCTTAATCTTATTTCAAGCACAGATACAGAATGTGGAAGTGAATCAGGTGAAATTGTAGTAGAAGCAGATGGTGTTGAAGGATCACCACTTAAGTTCAGTATTAATGGTGAGAATGAGAATGTTACTGGGCGTTTCGAGAATCTGTCTGCTGCCACTTATGAAATTGCAGTAGAAACGATTGATGGCTGTTCTAGTACCCTCAGTGTTGAAATTCAAAACCTTTCGGGTTTAAACATATCAGTTCAGACTGATGCTGCTGATTGTGGAAGTAATTCAGGTGTTGTTACGGTATCTGCAACTGGTGGTCAAGAACCTTATAGATTCAAATTGGGTACTGGTGATTTTCAACCTGATAATACATTTGAGAATCTAGCCACTGGTGAGTATACACTCATTGCAGAAGATGCCTCAGGATGCAGTGTATCTCAGAATGTTGAAATAGCTACTGAGGTAGATTTCTCAGCAATCCAAAGTATCATCCAGACTAACTGCGTTAGCTCAAGCTGCCATGGGGGCAATGTAAACCCTGATTTTAGAGATGCAGGAAATATAAGTGGTAATTCAAGTAGGATTAAATCCAGAACGAGTGCTAAAACAATGCCTCCATCATCAAGTGGTAAAAGCCTTAGCAATCAAGAAATAGCTCTGATAGCCTGCTGGGTAGATAGTGGAGCAAATCAATAAAAACTGAAACCAATAAAATTTTAATAATGAAAAATTTAATCACAGCCTTTTTTTTACTACTGCTGGTAGGCGAGGCGAATGCACAAACAAAATTCTTTACCAAGACAGGCTACGCTAAATTTTATTCAGAGGCTCCTTTGGAAGATATAGAAGCTATTAATAATAAGGTGCAAAGTATTATTGATATAGAAAAGTCTGAAGTAGCCATTAATGTACCAATCACAGCTTTTCAGTTCGAAAACTCTTTAATGCAGGAGCATTTTAATGAGAATTATTTGGAGTCAGAAAAGTGGCCTATGGCTGCGTTTAGTGGATATTTTGTAAGTGATGGAGTAATTGATATCAATAGGAATGGCGTTTATGAGGTAAGGGTTAAAGGTAAAATGACCATTCATGGAGTTACGAAACCTATGGATACAGTAGGTTCTATTAAAGTTGATAATAACAAAGTGGTGGCAAAAACATCATTCATGGTGAAGGTGGCCGACTATGATATTGAAATCCCGACTATTGTGTTTAAAAATATTGCAGAAGAAGTTGAGGTAACTGTTGAACTTAAATACCTGCCTTTTAAGAGTTGAGTTGGTAAAAATATTCATTGCTAGATAGGAGGGACAATTGCATGTGTATGGTTCCTCCTTATCAAGTGATTTAATTAATTATCCAGTTAAGAAACAATTATGAAATATACTTACACTATAATGCTTCTTCTTTTCATGTTACAGCTCCGCGCTCAGGACAATGATTTAATGGCATTACTTAATGACAATACTGAAGATCCTGTTATTTATGCAGAAGCTACTTTTAAGGGAAGTCGTTTAATAAATGGACATACAGTACAAACCAGAAAAGCTAAGGCTTTCGAGTTTCTAATTTCTCACCGTTTCGGCAGATTGAATTCTGGAGCCTATGAGCTTTTTGGCATCGATGGTGCCAATATCAGATTAGGTTTTGAGTACGGATTGTCAGATAGAATTACCATTGGTTTAGGTAGAAATTCTTTTGAAAAAACCTTTGATACTTTCTTTAAACTAAAACTTCTAAGACAAAGCAAAGGACGCAAGGTGATGCCTATTTCTTTGGCTTATTTAACAAGTGCTGCATTAAAGAGTTTGAAGGGGCAGGAGGGCTTTAATACAACAGCATCAAAGCTAGTATATACTCATCAGCTATTGATAGCCCGTAAGTTCAGCAGCCTGTTTTCCATGCAGTTGATGCCTACTTTGGTTCACAGAAACCAAATTCTTGAAGATCAGGAAAATAGTGATGTATACGCTTTAGGAGTGGGGGGTAGGCTTAAAATGAGCCAGCGTATTTCTCTTAATGCGGAATATTATTATCGATTTGATGTACCTGAAGCAGATACCAACTACAATTCAATTGCTGTAGGAGTTGATATTGAAACCGGAGGACATGTATTCCAGCTGCACTTAACCAATAGTCGATCCATGATTGAAAAGGGATTTATCACAGAAACTTCAGGAGATTTCTTCAATGGTGATGTGCACTTTGGATTCAATGTATCTCGGGTATTTTAACACCTAAAATATTAATTAAAATGAAAGCTATTATAAATTTATTTAATCAAAGAGTTGAAAGTTATTTTGGAGAAAATGCCAAGTTAGTTTTGGTGTGTGTCATCTATATTATTCTTCGAATAGTCACCTTTAAAATAGTTGGTTAATCCGTCAACCTTTAAAAGAAACCATTATGAAGCTTAAAAAATTAGTCTTCTTAAACCGCTTAAAGCGAAAGTGGAAGCTTGAAAATTTGTTTCAGGTGATACTAGTTTTGTGTGTTTTTGCACTTACTGGCACAACCGCAGTATTACTCAAATCATTCATATTTGATTATATAGGAATTGACAACTCCACAAGCATACCGTCAAAAATTGCATTGTACATTATATTTGTAATTCCCCTTTATCAAATATTATTAATAGGATTTGCATTTCTTTTGGGCCAACAGAAATTCTTTCTTCGGAAAATGAAATGGGTAAGATTTATCATTAACAAGCTCAGTACAAGCAACAATGTGAGAAAGATATAATGTAATTAATAGGCATCGGATTAATAAATAGCTAATATTTGTATGTTACTATTATTAGAGAATCTGTAGAATGACCAAATATCTAATTACTCTTCTGTTCTTCTTACATCTTACTGAGCTTAATGCACAGCCTACTTCTGATAGCTTAAAGAATGTATTAAGAACCTATCAAACCAGAGATTCTGTAAGAGCTGATCTGCTAAATCAACTGAGCTATAATAACTGGATAGTTGATCCTGTTAAGGCAGAAGCACTAAGTAGAGAAGCACTACAAATTGCTAAAGATCAGTCCTACTTGAAAGGTATGGCTATGGCCAATAGATCTATTGGTGTAGCTAATTGGGCACAAGGCAATTATGAGGAAGGTCTGGATGTGCTCCTAACAGCACTTTCTCAGTATCAGCTTTTGAAAGATACCCTCAATATTGCCAATGTTAAGATGAATACTGGCCTTATTTACCATGAACAGAATAGTTTTGATGAGGCCTTAAGATATTATGAAGAGGCGCTGAGTACTTTTCAGCAACTGAACAGGCCGAAACGATCAGCAAATACGCTTAATCATATAGGTGAACTTTATCAAAAACAAGGACTGATTGATTTGGCCAAAAGCAAATTCAATGAGGCTTTCAGTATAAGTGTAGCTGAAGATTATAGATATGGTAAATCCACAGCATTATCTAATTTAGGCATGCTCTTTCAATTATCTGGCCATTTAGATAGTGCATTGATCTACACAAATAGAGCTATTGTGATCCAGAATCAAACAAACGACCTCAACGGAAAAGCTTCCAACCTTTATAATCTAGGGATTATATATATGAAAAAGGGTGATTATCAGTTGGCTGATCTTTATCTGCAAAAATCCTTAAAGGAAGCTGAGCTTATAAGTTCCAAAAAGCTAAAAAGAGACATCTATCTGAAATTGAAACAGCTTGCAAAAGATAGGGGAAACTATCAGCAGGCATTAGAATATGCTGAGCTGTATAATATAGTGAAGGATTCCCTTTTCAATGCTGAGAAGTTACGAGAGTTTGTAAGATTAGAGAATAGATATGAGTTGGAGAAAAACGCTCAGGAACTCAAATTGAAGGAGCAAGAGGTGAGCTTATTGAAAAGAGATTCGCAAATAAGTGCCTTATGGAGAAACCTACTTATCGTAGGCATACTTGCTGTCATTATTATTTCTTATTTCATCTATAGCCGGCAGCGAATTAACATAAAGCGTAAAAAGGAGCTATTTGAGAAAAATGAAGAAATATACAGGGCAAATGAAGCCTTGTCACAAGCTGAGTTAGAAAATGCTCGCTTAAAGGAAATTGAACTAAATCAGAAAATTGAGTTTAAGAATAAAGAATTAACAAGCTATACGCTCAACTTTATCCAGAAGAATGAATTGATGGAGGAAGTGAAATCAAGTATTGATGAGCTTAAGAAAACACAAGATCAGGAAACCATCAGAAAATTAAACGCCCTTAAAAAGACTGTAAGTAGCAGCGTCCACATTGATAAAGACTGGCAGGATTTTAAGCGACAGTTTGAAGAAGTTCATAGCAATTTCTTTAGTGTGCTGAAAGGCAAATACCCCGACCTTACTAATAATGAACTTAAACTCTGTGCACTACTCAAGCTAAATATGAACCTAAAGGAGGCAGCCACAGTAATGGGGATTTCCCCTGAGAGTGTTAAAACCGCACGATATCGATTACGCAAGAAACTGGGGCTTGGTAGGGAAGATAATTTGGTAGAATATGTTATTTCACTAGAGGATGATATAGCTTAAATTAATCAAGATTCTTCAAAAGCAACGGCCTGATTTAGATACTGCCTGAAGGGTAATAGTAATTTATACGCTTTAATCAACTCCTCTTTAAATCCACCGCCTATTACTTCTTTTTGAGTGAGATCATGCGATACTGCAAAGCTCTTCAATCTGAGTAACTCTATAAATCTGTGTTCTTGTGAATAGCCTTTCGGTGAAGTTTTTAAAGCATCTTCATCCATTAATTCACCATAATATGCTTTAAAATCAGGCTTATTGATAATCTCCATAAATTGCTCTCCGTTGTAGTCTATTGCATCTCTTATTTTATTAAGAATGTCGTTGGGCGCATGGTAAAAACCTCCTGCCACAAAACGTTCATTAATGCCTAAATGGATGTAGAAGTCAGCATGATTCTTTGACTGATCCAAACCAGCCCCGAAGTGATCTTTATAAGTGGGTTTATTAGGGTGAAACACCTTGTTGTTATTGATTCTATTGATGGCTTTTCTACCTGGGGTATCATGATAGTTAGGATGTATCTGGGCAAACTCCTGATTCATCACATCAAGAAATTGCTTGTATTCATCTCTTATTTCTTCATAGAGCGATCGGTGCTGATCCATCCATGCTTTATTGTTGTTTCCTTCTGTGTTGAGGCCTCTTAAGAAATCGAATAGTTTCCTGAAGTTCATTTAATAAAGTTTGACTCACTAACTTGTGGTATAGGAAAGTGTTTACATCAATCTTATTAAATAAACACCTAGGAAGTTCATTATATGGCTTATTGCTTCAACCCATAAGTTAAAGCCGACCACCTTTTCATTTTTAAATAACATTGTCATTCACAAAGAAAAGCTGTCGTTCACAAAGAAAGCTTTTGCTATAAAATATAAATATCTCAATTTAAAATTGAAATATATTGTTTTACTCTAAAGCTTAATAAATGAAAAATCTCATTCAAAAAATTGCAAGTTCAGGTTAGGGCTTATATATGCAAATCTTCAGGGCTTGATAAGCTTTGGAGATTTTGCCAAGCCCGAAACGCTCTCTCCTTAAGAAAGGGGAGGGCTACTTTAAATAATAACAACCTTAAATAATTAGAAAAATGAAACATATTAAACATATAGCAATCTATATAGTATTTTTAATGCCTATAATACTATTTACATCCTGTGATGAGGATGATGACGGAACCACAACAAATGAGCAACTTACTGCTGTACTTTTAGATGATTTTAGTGTTGGCTTAGGAGAAGAAGTAGTAATAGACTTCTCAGAATCAATTATTCCAGGTAATGCATCCGGCAATTTTGTTCTTACTTACCAGAATGGACCTGCACCTATAATTACTTCTGATGGAAATAGGTACGAGTTGGGTCGATCTGTTTTGCAAACACCTGATAAAGAAGAAACCTTTTCATTTACGCCTCAGGTTAATGGTCAGTACGATTTTCTGCTCGAATTAACCAGTGGAAATACCTTCAGCAATGACAGAGTTGTTGTCACAGTTTCGGGTATTGTTGAGCTGAATAATAGTATGCTAGCTAATCTGGATGAATTGATTGATATAACACCTTTTGATAATACAGTGATTGATTACCAGGTGAATGAAATGCTCATCTTAGATAGTAAAACGTTAACAATTAATAATGGTGTGCATATAGCATTTGGTGAGAATGCCGGAATTATTATAGATAATGGGGGAGAACTAACAAATATCGATGAAAGAAACGAATCTGGCTTGGTTAAGTTTTCTGGGGATAATTGGAAAGGAATTTTGGTGAAATCAGGTAATCTAAAATTAATCAATTCAGGATGCATCATTTCAGGTGCTGGGGGCTCTGCTTTTGAAGGCTATCAAGCTGCTACTATTACAGTTGATCAGGGTAATATAGAGTTCGACAATTCTGTATTCGAGAATTCATCGGGTATTAACCTTAATTTACTTGAGAATGCATTCGTTACAGGTCAAGGGATTTACAGTAATACTTTCGATCAACACGATGCCATTCATAGCTCCTTTTTTAATATTAATTTAATCAGAGGAAATACTTTTTCCGATGCAGAGGCAGTAGTAACCTTGAATGGACAAGGAGAAACTTCGCTTTCAACAAATGATAATGCTTTTAACATTGCAGCTGGTAATACCAATTATCATTTTACAAATGGAGTGAGTTTAGGCAAGCCTATATCATTACTCTTTGAAGAAGGTAAGAACTTAACTATGGATGAAAATACAGGGCTAGTACTTACTGCAGGTGGAACAATATCAGGTAAATCAGCCAATAGTTCTATTATAAGTGGTGTAAATGGAACAGGCTGGAAGGGTATATTGAGTGGTGGTTCTTTGGCACTCGAAAATGTGCACATTGATAATGCTGGTTCAGCAGCTCATAGTGTAACTGGCAATGATATTCAATCAGCCTTATATGTAAACAATAATAGCAGTTTCACTAATGTTGAAATTAATAATTCAGGTGGATATGGTTTCTATTCGGCTAACAACAGTTTTCCTAATTTAAGTACCGTTACTTTTTCAAATTGTGCTCAAGAGGCACTAATTCTTCCAATTGATTTTGTAGATGCTGCAGTCAGTTCTTCGGTAACCTTTACAAATGAAATAACTTCTATTCCTGCTATTTTGCTTAAAGCCAGAGCAAGTAATAGTTCGGCTCCAGAAATAACAATTCCTGATTTAAATGATGACAATTTTTATAGGATTGATCAAAACTTAGATTTATCTGTAGGTTTTACACAAACTTTAATAGTAGAGGAAGGTGTGAACATTAAATTCGATAACGGTTCCTCTTTAACCATTGGTAATCGTTTAGCAACGGATTTTCGAGGTACGGAGGCAAATCCTATTATTTTTGAAGCTACTGATCTTAGTGCTGGTTGGGGAGGAGTATTCTTAAATACCATGGCTAATGTAGCACATAGCATTGATTACCTAAATATAAGTGGTGGTGGAAATGTAATGTTTACAGGAGCAACTGAACAAGGAAATATTGTAGTTAAGGATACTCAAACTTCATCATCTAATATCAATTTTGATTTTACTAATTGCACATTTACAGATAGTAAAGGTTGGGGTGTAGTACTTGAAATTTCTGATAGGCAGTATGATTTTCTGGCCGCAGAAAATGCCAATACATTTTTAAACAATGCGACAGGAGATTTTCTCGATAGAAATAACTAGTATAATTTTAGGTTAAATATTAAAGCAGCAGGCAACTTTTAGGATAGTTGCTTGCTTTTTCTTTTTATTAAAAAAATGGGTAGGTACAAAAGTATAAAGTAAGGTATTAAAATCAGGTCCATCCAGATAATATAATAAGGCCAGCCACCTAAAGCATCTAGTAGCGTACCATTATCGGGAGGCGTATTCAGATATAAGTAATTGGTGTTTATTATAGAATTAAGTATAAAAACTACTATAACATAAAGCTGTACAGTTAAGAAAGAGGTGAATATTCCTTTTCTTGAAGGTAGTTTCTTAAAAACGATCATTTCATATAAAATGAAAATGATTAAACCTACATGAACAGTCCAGAATTTAAGGAATTCATAGTGTGGAAAATTGAACTTTAGTCCGGGAGTAATAATTGCCTGAATAGCTCCGGCAAATATAATGTAATAGAGCATATCAAAGGTCACTTGTTTTCTATATATAAAATAGAAAGGGATTACTAGTGCAGTGAAATTACAGAATATGATCGGTAAGTCGTTTTTATAATTAAAACGCCCCAATAAGCTTTCAGTAATAATCCAGGATACAATAATGGCAGATAATATAAAGCCTATCGACTTGAGTATTCTAATTTTTTTTAACTCATTAACATTTCTGCCCAGGTATATTAGTAAAGAGCCCGCTAGCACATAAAAAGTGAGAACTAGAAAATACTCAGTTCCATATCTTTCAAAGGGTTCAGTCGTATGAAAAATGTCTGCTATTTCCATTATTTCAAGTTTTATAACTTCAAAGTTACCTTTACAGTAAAACCTTCATCATTTACATTTTGCTCTAGTTTTGATTCAGCATTATCTAAAATACCATTAATGATAGAGTATCCCATACCATTAGCATGGGTATCATCAATGCCATTACCATTGTCTTTTACAGAGAAAACAACTGAATTATTTAGCTCTTCTAAAGTTATTTCCAGTTCTGGAGCTGGATGATTGCGTAGTGCATATTTTAAACTGTTAGTAATCAATTCTGTCATAATCAAGCCTATTGAAATACTGGTTTGGATACTTTCATTAACTTCATCAATTGCAATATTGGTTTTAATAGGGTAGCCTTTATGCATTGAGCTTATTAGTAAGTTTATAAGCTTTGGCAAGTATTTATGCAGAGCGATCTGTCCATAATCATTGTGTGAATAAAGGTGTTCATGAATTAAAGCGATGGATTTAATTCTGTTTTTGGCTGAGAGTAATGTCAATTTAGAAGCTTCAGAATTAGTTCTTCTTTGCTGCATGTTCAAGAGGCTGATAATCATTTGTAGGTTGTTTTTTACTCTATGATGAATTTCTTTCAGCAGTACCTGAATTTCTTTGTTTTGTCTTTTTAAGTTTTGTGTTCTTGATGATACCGTTGCCTCAAGTTGTTCAGTATACTGTTTCTGTAAGCTTTCATTTAGTCTTAGCTGGCTTATCAGTTCAATTTGTGCCATATCCTTTTCTTCACGGAGTAAATTAACTCTAACCGCTAAACCAATAGAGAGAATAAATATCTCCATTACTAAGCCAGCTTGTATGATGTAATTGAAATTATTGACTAACTGAATAGTGGACATGATTTGTCCTCCAATGGATATTACAATCAATAATATAACACTAGTGAGATAATAGTTCTTGAGATGACCTTGTAGTTGAAACACGCGTAGGAGAACCGCGAAAATAAGAACCAACTGAATAGCAATAGTTGGTAATTTATACCAAAGTGCATGCTGGGCGTCAATTCTAAATATGTAAAGAACAAGCGAAGCGAAGGTTAAACCTAGTATATAAATAATACCTGCTTTTATTATTTTGTAGGCTTTAACATCCCTTTCTTTTAGATTTAAAAAATGGACAGAAAAAAGTGCATAAAAAAGTGTTATTGTGAAGCCTGAAAGCCAAATCCATATAGGTGAAACGTGGTTAATACCCTTAAATAATTTACCTATTAAGCCATATTGATATCCGAAAAACCAAAAGACAGATAAGATGTATAATGAATAAAATAGATATACGCGTTCTGTATTCTTTTTAGCAAAGAAAAGTGAAATAAGAAGAGGAAAGCTCAACATCGTAAAAAATGCTGTTTGAAAAATATTCATCTGGTTCACTTTATCCTTAAACTCTAAAGCAGGATAAAGCTGAATATTGAATGGAATATTGGCCTTTTCATCATAAAACTCATAGTAAATGTAGAGTGTAGTATTTTCTGTTTTATTCAAGTTCAGGAGCGTATTATTTCCGCTACCTATCAGCTTATAATTGTGATCATAGAATTGCATATTACGCATATACCAGTTGCCGGCTTGTACTACATAATTTCCTGATTTTGGTACCTTAGGGATATCTACTCTGACCCAATAGGGGGTTCGGGAGACTAGTTGAATACTATCTGAAGAAATAAATGCTGTTGGAAAAGAACTCGCATCTTGCTGCGCTACTTTTAGGTTCGGTAAAAGACTGATCACTCCTAATAAGAAATGAATCATGATTTTCATGATATCTTTTGCAGTTTATGCTTTATGTCATTTTTATAGCTTCTTCCTATTGGTAGTGTTTGATTAGCAATAAGTAGTGAGTCATTCTTAACAGCACTTATATGCTTGGTATTAACAACATATGAACGATGAATTCTTAAGAATGATGGGTGTTCTATTTTTTCCTTACTATGCGTTAAATTACTAGTTAGTGTATAGGTTTTATTAGAAGTAAAAAATACAGTGTAACTTCCTTGAGCTTGTAAAAATAAGACATCATCAACATGAACTTTTTCAAAATCGTTAGTTCCTTTTAAGTATATGAAAGGATTATTTTTAACACCTTCTTGTATGACTTTACTATAATGGTTATTAAAGGCTAGCTCAAGTGCAATTATTACATCTTTATCATCATAAGGTTTGGTTAAGTACGAAGCTGGGTTGGTCTTGAAAGCTCTTTTGACCGTTTCTACATCTGAATTAGCTGTTAAATAGATAAACGGGAAATGATAAGTCTTGAGAAGTTCATCAACTATTTCTATACCATCATCATTATGTTTAAGGTTAATATCAACTAATAATACATCAGGACTTTGTCCATTAATAGACATCAATACCTCACTTCTAGTTTTAGTCACTCCTGTAACCAGCATCCCATAATCTTCCAAAATTTCTTTTAAATCCTGACCTGTAATAGGGTTGTCTTCTATGATAAGGACTTTTATATCCATCGTGCTTGGTAGGTTGAAAGAACTAATAGTACATGATAAATATAAAATATTATATGTTAAATAGCATTATAAAAATGCTTGAAAACCATGATAGATTACCTAAATAAGAAGTATACATCAAAAATGTAAACTGCTATATGATTCCTGGCGATTTCTTATGGGTATAATTTAAGGACTACTATCTATATTAAGATACTCATGCTTAAGCTACCTTTGTTATTTCAGAAATCAGCCAGTTTTGTGCTTCATCAAAATTGGTGAAAACCTTAATTTTAAATCCTCTTTGATTACTTATATGTTCCCAGAACTTTACGAGTTGCAAACTCTCATCATTAGTAATGTAAGAAAAGGTAAGGTCGCTTAAATCTGGAAACTTACTCTCAAAAATTCTTACCAGATTAAAAGCATCTGTTTGAGGGACAATATTATTTACCTGATGGAAGTCAACTAATAAATACTTGTTGTCATATGCTTTGGCAGCTTCATAGACAGTTTTTACATCTTCAACTATATCCAGAAGACTTGTTCTTTCACCAATTTCAGTGACGATCAGATAATCACCTTTATCAGTAATGGTGGCTGTAGGTGCATTCATGATGCTTATTTTAAGGTAGTAGCTTTAATAAAAATAGTTATTTTTTATTAGAAACTAAATTAATATTAGTGCTTAACCTCCAGAACTGGCTAGTTATCAGGGATAGGGTTATAAATCTGTAGATAGTAGGAAAGCTTAGTTGATTTTAGCTTCTTGGTTTTTAAATGAATTGTTTTACCTCTGTTGCTCATGTGTTAAATTAATACCTAAACATGACAAAACGAAGGTGTTAAACATAATTATGATAATATGGAGATTATTAATGTTATAATTACTGGATTAATTGCAATAGCAGCTTTTGGTACACTATACGTTCAAAGGGAACACAATAAGAAGTCCATTGTACCTTTAATAAATATTGGTTATGGTGATTTCGAAAATATGTTATATGTAGGGATAACAAATGTAGGAATTGGCCCAGCTGAAATTACTGATATCGAAGTATATAAAGAAGTACCTAATTTGGAGAAGAAAAATACATTAATTGATTGGCTACCTATGAAATTATCTAAAGGAGCTAAATATAAATTCTATGCCTCTAGATATAAGGACTTTTTTTTAAGTAAAGGAGAAAATTATAAACTTGTAGAAGTTGAGATTGATATGAGTATTGATGAAGCTATAGAACAACGTGAATCAATTAGGCAGATTATGAAGGATTTATATATTAAGGTTTCATATAAAGATATCTATGGTACGGTACAGAAAAACTGTTGTAGACCTCTAAGTTATTTTGGTAGAACTGATAATGTTAATTAAAAAAGTAAAAAGAGGGGCGGAGACCTTCACCACTCGGATGAACAGTTAAACAATCTCCTTTTTAACTGCTTTTTCTCATCCACGCTAAAATAATTAGCGTACCGTTTATCACGACTAGTAGTTCTTCAATTAAGAAAACAACACAATCAATGCTGCTAATAACAACTTAATCACCTTCAAAGGGATTTTTACTATTATTTTAATTTCCATTAAAATAAATTTATTAATTCAACATCCCCCTTTTACCTTATGAATTCTTAAGACGTAATTGTTTATTAAATAGTTTTACTTTAATGTAGATTTCGTTTTAGACCCTCAATCTACTTAACCCGCTAAACAACTCTCATTATTCAGACTAGTAAAGTGTGCCTTTCTAAGATGCTTGTTGAATCAATGCTATAAGTCGTGATTTCCTCCCAACCTACTTCCCGATACAGAATATTTGATATTAATTTAACTTACTGTATATCAGCATGTTGCTAAAGTAGTAGAAACGAATTAGCAACAGAAATAGCTGATTAATAGCAAAATAAGGGATAAGAAAGGAAAAATGGAGCGGAGTGGACATAAAAAAACCGCCTCACAAAGGAAGCGGTTTTTATCGAAAACACCAATCGCTTTACGCAACTGTTACAGAGCCTAAATAAGAGCTGTTAGCAACTTTAGTTCCGTCTTCTGATGCAAACCCTAAGAAGACTTCAACGTCTTCTCCTGAGTATTCAGAAGGCACTGGAATGGTTGCTGTACCAACTGATCTTGCTGGTCCCGCAGTTGTGAAAACTGCCTCACCTCTAGTGGTATTCAAAAGAGCAATCAGAGCTTTGTCCGTTGCTTGAGCACTACCACTTCCTGAATTGTCTGTCCAGGTAGCTTCTACGTTTCCAGCACTTGGAGAAGAAGCTGCACCATTCGCAGAACCAGTCAAGTTGCCTCTTGTAACCAATGCACTTGCATAGTCTACCATGAAGTTGGGGTAAGCTCCTGTAATGGCATTATTCAGGTTGTATGACATGGCCGCATTGAATTGGGTCATCTTGTTGGCATACTGCTTAAAACCAACTCTAAGGAAGTCAGTCATTGGCTGCAAGAACTTCAATACAATTGAGAACTTTGAACGCTGGTCAACTTGACCTTCAGTTCTTGGGTTCGCTACACTGGAAGGTTTGATTCTTAGGTAATCGATGCCCTTCCAAGTTCCACCGATTACATTCCCAACCTGTCCGGAGACACCACCGAGAATACCTTGATTAATTTTTCCCATCTTTTTACGATTTTTAAAGGATTAAACATTTGCTTGGACTTGACACGGACTTACCATGGATTTGCCCTTCACCATCTAAAATACTACAAGAAACAGGCGAAGATTCATTCTTAGGTGCTGTTGCTTTGGTGTGCTTTATTTTGCCTTTGTTGCCCTGTTCTTTTGTCAGATCAAGAAGCTATCCTGCCCCTGTTTCCTTCATTAGGTTGTGGAATATTGACTGCCTGGCAGTATCTATCATTTTTAAGGTGAGCTTGATTTTTTGCTCGTTGACATCCAATAGTTTTAGTGCCTGAATCGACTTTTCAAATGCCTTCTCTTTGGTGCTTGCTTTGACTTCACTTTCTCTTATAACCTTTCGGATCTCGTCAATAGTTATGAATGGAATCACCGAGCCTTTCAAATAGAAATGGAATGACTTAGACCTCCACAGTCCGAAGCATAGCCAGTATAAAAATTCCCTATCTGCTTCATTTTCAACAATACAAACAAAACAATTCGGGCATGGTGTATTGAGTGGTTTACCACTGTTCAATCCTTTATTCAGGATAAAGAAATGGGGTTTGTTGTAGGTGGTTCCTAGTCTGTGTGTTTTCAAGCGAAACGATTTCATATAGCAAGCCATTAGAATTATGCTCGCTGCGCTTCGCACAGACATTTTCAAAAGAGAAAAGAAAAAAGGGAAAAAAAGAAAAGAGAAAGCTCTTGAAAAGGTGGGTGTGGCACGGTTGACAAGGTTTTTGGGAAAAATACTACCCGTAGGGTGGAGATTTTTATCAAAACCCGTAGGGCTTGACCTTGGCAATCCGGTTGTGCGGTGGGCATGTGCGAACCCACCTAACTTTGCTGCTCTCTTTATTTTGATTGTCTGATTTACCCACAACATGAACTTTTACCACCTTCTTGGATTGGTGGGCAAGCTACTGTACCATAAGAGCAATAAACGCAACAATCACCTTGTATGGGTTTAAGTACTTCTTTACAGTTTTCGCATTCATAGAAATACTGACATGCATCTGTTGGCATGGTTTCTTCTTTTTGATGTCCACACTTAGGACAAGTAATTGTTGATTTAAGAACTACTTCACTCATTTTGATTTGTTTACTGATTCTACTTTGTAACCTGTTTTGTCAACAGCCGATTTTACTTTCTCAATGTCTGTTTTAGATTCATCAAAAGTTACCACTGCATTCGCTTTTTCATAAGAAACCTCTAAACCAGAAATGCCAGGTAGTTTTCCAATTTCAAGTTTCACATGTTCTTCACATCCCGTGCAGGTCATTCCAGTAATATTGATTTCGTAGGTTGATTCGAGATTGACATTTTCTGATTCTGATAGTTTGGTTTCAGGGTAAAAGGCATCCGAGTAATAAGGGAATGCTAGCATGATCGCTGTAAATACCGTCACTATACCTAGGAATTTCTTTGACTGCCAAAAAGAAGGTTTTTCCTCATCACAATTACAGGCAATTTCTTCCTCCGTTCTTGGTCTCAATTTCTGATTCCATGCAAATGCCAAAACGACTACAGTTATTCCAATCAACCAAGGGCGAAAAGGTTCTAACCAAGAAAATGTTGCAGCTACTCCACTTGATCCTGCAAGTAGTGCCAACACTGGTGTAATGCAACAAAGTGATGCACTAATAGCCGTCAATGCGCTTGTCAATGCTAATGAGCTTGATTTCTTGTCCTTCATAGTACTGATTCATTTTCTGGTTCTAACAGCTTAAATATTGGATTCAGAATGAGGTTGTTGGATTCAGAAATAGAGTAAAAAATTGTTTGTCCTACTTTGTTTGTTTCAACAAGCCCTGCGTCTTTTAGCTTTCGCAAATGCTGAGAAATGGCAGGAACTGTCATACCCAGAATATCGCTAAGATCACATGGACACATTTTGGATTCCTTGTCCAATAGAAACAGAATTTTTAGTCGTACCTCATTGCCAGCAAGGTTAAGTGCCCTTGCTATTCGGTTTACTGCATCACCTACTTTTTCAATGTCTTGCTTACACTGCTTGATCTGTTTTTCATCAGCATAAACTCTAATACATGTTTTGGTCATAATGAATCGTATTTAAGTGATTACTTAAATAAACGCAAAGAAAAGAAATTTAGTTTAATGTTTAAGCAAATACTTAAATACAAGAGTCATTGACATGCTTAAATGTAATTGCTGTGTGAACGCAGGTAAACTAAGGCGTAGCCATTTATGCGAGCCGCCTGCGAGTGGAGCAAGGGTGGTGGCTGCAAAAGCCCGAAGAATGAGGGCGGCAGACAGCTACCGTTTACGGCAGGGCTGGCGTGATTTTTTGCATTAGGGTCGGGAAAGGCAAGGGTAGCGATTGAACGGAACGAAACGATTTGTTGGGTGGAATGAAGCAATTACTGGCTGTTATTGGTGTTGGAGTATTTGACATCTTAATAAATCCACCAAATACTAATTGAAGGCATAACAGACGGATTGCGGAATGGAACTGTGTCGGCTCGTTGAGTGAAGTGAATGAGCTACTCTTGTGTGGGGTGCTGAAAGTGGCTGAATGAAAGGAAAGAGGAACGAGAGACTGAAATGAAGCGACTGTAGGCACTGGACTAATTGCAAAAAGCATGACAGCCCGATCAGCCCGCAGCGACCCGCAGGCGAGCAAAAACACATGCAGCGACTGACCCCCAATATAATTCTTCTGTGAGTACAGCGAACACCTTATTGGGGTTTGGGGGGATGAAGTAGCTGCAAGTGAGGATTGAGAGTAGTGTGTGAAGCAAAACAAGTGAACGGCAGGTGGTGAGCACCTACTGGAGCACAAACCACCTGGTAAGTGAACGGTATATGCAAGGGCGACCGAAGGGAGTACATTTTACCCTTGCAGATATGTTTTTGCGGAACAAAACGGAACGATTGACGAACACCGCTTTACCTGCGTTGGGGTGTGCGTTGGGAAAAGCAAGTGTATGACTGAATGGATTGGAGTGCAACGGAAAGGAATGAAGGAGTGCTCTTGCTGTGTGGTGCAGGAAGTGGGTGAATGTAAAGAGTGAGGTACGAACGAATGCAATGAACCTACTGGAAGCACATGGGTGAGGGTGGGGTTATTTCGCTAATCTTAAAATCCTTGTTGCTCCTCTAAATACAATAATGAAAACAACAGAACCAATAACTAAGTCAGGTATTTTACTTTCAAAATAGTAGACTAAGCCTCCAGCCAAAATTACACCTAAATTGATGATAATATCATTGGAAGTAAAAATTGCAGAAGCTTGCATGTGTGCTTCTTTGCTCTTCGCCTTTTGAATCAGGTAAAGTGAAACGGAATTTGCCAAAAGAGCTAAAAAGGATATGATAATCATGTTTTGAAAAATCGGTATGCCATCAGATCCTACAAAACGTCTAATGACTTCCAATAAACCAAATAGAGCTAATGACATTTGAAAGTACCCACTTAGTTTAGCTACTTTCTTTTTACGAATTAATGTTTGACCTACTGCCAGTAAGCTTAATGCATACACTAACGAATCTGCTAGCATATCCAAAGAATCTGCCACCAACCCCATAGATTTAGAAATCAAGCCGAATAGCATTTCAAGAACAAAAAAGACAAAATTGATGATAAGAACAGCCCAAAGGATTTTTCGTTGGTTGCTTGGGTCTGATTCTACATCAATTACTACCTGTGATTGTGTGTTTGATATTAGTTTTGAACCTAATTTTAGTTCTGCTAATATCCTTTCAATTTCCGTAGTATTGCCAATGTGAAATATGGTTAGTTTCCTTTGAGGTATCTCAAATTCAAGTTGTTTGATTTCGTTTATTCCATCCAATTTCATCCGAATCATTTGTTCCTCAGAAGGGCAATCCATTTGTGATATTTTGAATACAGATTTTTCCATTATAAAAAACAAAGGTTTTTTTTTCACCTATCAATATCAACTAATATTGAATCAAAGTAACTAACCAAATGAGCTTTTTTTAAGGAATCCAATTTGGCATCAGAGTGCATAAGCACATAAGAAGGAAGTGGCATTTTATCATCTGCAATTTGACTAATGATTGAATTTATTTTCATCCGTTTCATGCGGTTCGAAAGGTTGCCAAATTCAGATAGGTTCAATTCAGATTTTCCTTCTGAAATATGATTTTGTAATAACCAACCTATAGGTTGAACATTACTGTACCATGGGTATTTGGATTGGTTGCTATGGCAATCATAACAAGATGCTCGGATAATATTTCCAATGACAATAGGGGACTCGTAATGCTCAATAAAATCAGCATTGGTAACTGGTTCTATTTCATCGCGTTGGACGGGGACAAATTGAATCCCCACCAACACAATTAAAACTATCCATAGAGATAATTTAAGCCATTTTTTCATTTCATTGAAATGGTTTCTTTCACCGAACCACAAGTCAGCATTTTACTGCCAAATAATGGATTTTTGATCTCTTGGGAGTCACTCAACCAATACCCTCCCTTATTTTTGTTGTACATTGGGCAATACTGCTGATATAGTGTTCTGTCCGTTCCTGTGATTGCAAGTATGTCCATGAAGTCCTTTGTCATGCCTTCAAAATGCTCTCGCTGATGTGCTATTTCACTTTTGGCAATGTGTTCGCCATGTTCTTTTACTACTTCCAATATTTCCTTAATCTCGGACTGCTTGGATGCTTCAAAAGTGTTAAGGTCTATACTTGAAGACGTTTCTGCAAGTTTTTGACCTGCGCTGGCAGCCGCTCTTGAATCGTCTTGAACCAGGGCATTTTTAATTACCAGGTATTGATCGATTAATTGAGAAATGGACTTATTTTCACTCGTTTCCACAACTGAACCATCGGGCATTTTATGCTCGGCTGCATGATCGATACCACTATGATCATGTTCAGTATTATCATCGTTATGATCGGTTGATTTACTATTTCCGCAGGCAAGAAGCGAAAATGAGAGACCTGCTACTAAAGCGAGTGTTAAGATTGAATTTGATTTTTTCATTGTGTTAAAATTTAGAAGTTAAACATTTGAATTAGTGATAAGCCAAGAACGATGAAGGATATGATACCCCATATTATTCTGGAAGCCCATTTATTAAATATTGAGGGAGGTGCATTGTCTCCGATTTTGCAACACTCTTTCATTTTATTGTTTTGGTGTTTTCGCCACAAGAAAGCATTGACTCTCCGAAATATGGATTTTGAATTTCTTTATCCAGACTCAACCAATCTGCTCCTTTGTTAGAGTCTGCCATAGGGCAATTCTGAATATAAATAGCAGTGGATAATGGGGCAAAAGATTCTGCTATTGCAATCATTAAATTGGATATGCTGATGAACTTTCCTCTAATGGCTTTGATGTCACCGAGATGTTCAATATGCTGTAAACTAGGTTTTAATGCAGTGGATTGTTGCATCCATAAAGAGTGTGCATCTCCTTTAAAAAGGTTCATATCAATCTTTCCTAAGGAGTTGTTCATAGCTACTCCCGATGCTTTAGCATCTTCAAAATCATCACTTGCCAACGCATCCTTCAATTTGAAGTAGTTGTCAAAAAGTGGTTGTAAAGACTTTTTGGCATCCTCTGATAATGTTGTTTTCTTAGATGAAACAGGCATTGTTTCCATATTTGAATTGGTATTTCCCCCATGGTTGTGGCCAGTCATGGCTACACCACCTTCCGGGTTCATCATACTTGGTTTGCCTGCCAATTGTGCTGCTGCATCAATACTGAATGTGCCATTGATTGCTATTTCTTCGCCAGGCTGCAAGCCCTCTTCAATCACATAACTTTCTCCTAATTCTGGACCCAAAGTAACTTCTCGCATGATGAAACTTATACCTTGAGCTGACATTTGCATCACATAAACTACGGAGCGTTTGCCCGTCCACATTACAGCAGTTTTAGGGACAGTTAAGGATGTATAATTGGTATTGGTTTTTGCTTCTATCGTTCCAGTTGTGAACATTTCTGGTTTGAGCATTAAACCTTTGTTTGTTGCTTCAAGTCTTGCTTTTGCCACTCTGGTCTTTGGATCGATAACAGGATCGATGTAGCTAATTTTTCCTTTAAATGTTTTACCAGGTATTGATTGCACTGTGTATATCACCGCATCACCTTTGTTTATCCAAGTCATATCTGACTCATACACATCAAAAAGCACCCATACTTTAGATAAGTCCGCTATTTCATATAAGGCTTCCCCTTGTTTGATATAGTCACCCAGATTGACCATTTTTTTAGTTACATATCCTGAAACATTGGCGAGAATTGGAAACTGTTCTATGGTCTTATTTGATTTGACTATCTGATCAATCTGTTTGTCTGAGAGTTTCCAGTTTTTCAATTTTTCTTTGGCAGCATTAAACAATGCAGGCTGTGTTTCTTTTATTTTTTTTGCTTCAAACAATTCTTCTTGTGCAGTCACCAATTCAGGGGAATACACATTTGCCAAAACCTGACCTGCCGACACAAATTCTCCTGTAAAATTGACTGAAAGCTTTTCAATCCTGCCTGGGATGTGTGAAGATTGGGTAGATAGCAAACGTTCATCTGCCTGTACTTTTCCATTTAGACGAATTGATTTATCAGCCTTACCCTTATTAACCACCATAGTTTGAATCTGTGCCAACTGCATGGCAGTTGGTGACATGCTCACTGCCATAGGGTCTAATTCACCATCTGTGGATTCCAAAGGAATCAAGTCCATACCACAAATAGGACAATCGCCTGATTCACTCTTCCTGATCTGTGGATGCATAGAGCATGTCCAAATTGTTTCGGAATCTGCCATTGCAGTATGGTTATGTTCATCCGTTTGGTTTTCATTGGATCTTCCGAAAATTATCCAGCCAAGTAGCAAGCCGATAGCCATTGTGCTTATGGCTATAATTACTGTTGTTTTATTTATATTTTTCATCTTAATTCTTGATTTGTCTTTTTAATAATTGTGCATTGAAAGCAACTATCACAGTGCTAAGGCTCATTAGAACCGCACCGATGGCAGGGCTGAGAATAATCCCAACACCTGCCAAAACACCAGCAGCTAAAGGAACGGCTACAATGTTGTAACCTGCTGCCCACCATAAGTTTTGCATCATTTTTTTGTAAGTAGCCGCACCGAAAAGAATCAAATTGGCAATGTCTTTCGGGTTACTGTTGACCAAAACAATATCAGCCGTTTCGGCTGCTACATCTGTGCCCGAACCAACGGCAATCCCCACATTAGCCTGTGCAAGAGCAGGGGCATCATTTACACCATCACCCGTCATGGCTACAAATTCACCTTTTTCCTGAAGCTCTTTAATGATGCGTTGTTTGTCTTCGGGGAGTACTTCTGCATAGAAGTTGTCCAAAGAGAGTTGCTGGCTAACTGCTTTTGCCACTTGCTGGTTATCACCTGTTGCCATGTAAACTTTTATACCTCTCTCTTTTAGCGTATTTATTGCTGATAAAGATTCTGGTCGAATTTCGTCTGCAAGGGCAATGTATCCTGCCAATGAATTGTCAATCAAAACAAATACTACCGTTTCATCCTCTGTTTTAAAAGCATCAGCTGGAGTGTCAAATCCCTGCTCTGTAAGCATTCCTGGACTAACAATTTTGATTTCCTGTCCTTTTAGGTTTGCCTTGATTCCTTTTCCTGTAATATTTTGGAAGTTCTCAGGCTCTTGTAAAGTCAAATCATTTGCTTTTGCCTTACGAACGATACCTGCCGCTATAGGATGCTCAGAACTATTTTCTATAGACGCAGCAATTTGAAGTAATTCATTGTCCGAGTAATTGTCTAAAGTACTTTTAAACCGTGTTACCCCAAATTCACCTTTGGTTAAAGTGCCTGTTTTGTCGAATATGATTGCGGTTAGTTTCCTTGCATTCTCAAATGCTGTTCGGTTTCTGATCAATAATCCATTTTTAGCAGAAACAGCCGTGGAAATGGCCACTACTAAAGGGACAGCTAAGCCCAAAGCATGAGGACATGAGATAATCATGACGGTTACCATACGTTCTAATGCATATTCAAAGTCTTTACCGAGGCTCAACCATACTACAAGTGTGGTCATACCTGCTCCTAAAGCGATGTAGAATAACCATGCAGCGGCTTTATCTGCCAGATTTTGGGTTTTGGATTTCGTTTCCTGAGCTTCTTTCACCATTTCTATCACCTTAGACAAGTAGGAATCTTTGCCCGTATGCTTCACTTTGATTTTTAAGGTGCCATTGTCATTGACCGAACCACCAATAACCTGATCATTTCTATGTTTGGTTACTGGTTTTGATTCCCCAGTAAGCATGGATTCATTTACATGACTTTCACCTTCCAATACGATACCATCAGCAGGGATTTTTTCGCCTGGTCTTACCAGTATGGTGTCATTGCCTTTTAAATTATCAATAGGCACATCTTCATGCTCCCCATCTTCTTTAATTCTGCGAGCTGTTGAAGGCATCATTTTGGCCAATTCCTGCAAGGCATTGGAAGCTCCCATAACGGATTTCATCTCTATCCAGTGGCCTAATAGCATGATGACGATTAAGCTGGCGAGTTCCCAAAAGAAGATTTTGCCACCAAGTCCAAATACTACAGCTGAACTGTAGAAATAGGCTACTGAAATAGCTAAAGCAATCAAAGTCATCATACCCGGAGCTTTCTTTTTTACTTCATCTGCGAGACCTTTTAGGAATGGCCAACCTCCATAAAAGAAAATAATGGATGAAAGCACGAATTGAACATATCGATCACCATTGAAGCGAAGTTCATAACCGATTAATCCCTGTATCATTGGTGCAAGCACTACGATAGGCAGGGTGATGACTAAAGAAATCCAAAAGCGTTTTTTGAAATCTTCAATCATGTGGGCATGATGTCCCTGGTGATGGTCATGAGATTCATGGCCATTATTATGATTACTATGGTCATGGTGTTCATGACTATGCTTGTGATCTTCGTTTGTATGATTATGATGTTTATTTTCCATGATTATTTCGATTTAGCTGTGATATAATCCAGTTCTGCTAATGCGATGTGGTATTCCGACAAGGCAGTAGCTTTCATTTTTTGATACTTTAATATTTGTTGTTGCATCCTAAGTACTTCTTCAAAGTCTTTTCCCGAAGTGCTGTAAGCAGAGAATAAAAGGTTTAATGATTGCCTAGACTCCTGTATTTGTTCTTCGTATAACTGTATCAACTCAATCTGTTTTTGGATCTCGAACCAAATCATGTCATAGGAACTGATTAGCCTGTTAGCAGCTTCTTCTCTTTGCAGGGAATAAGATTCTTGCATGAGTTGAGCTTCTTTTTGTGCTGCTTTATATTTTCCTCTGAAAATTGGAAGGCTCACAGACACCATTGGCATAAATACATCTTGACCATTATCAGGTAATGACACATCCGTACGTTGACCTACGATTACATAATCTAAGCCTACACCAAGTTTTGGAAGACCCTGCTTGATTGCGGCTTGTTCACTTGCTTTACTTGCTTCAATTTTCAACTCCAATTCATCAAGAATAGGATTGGACGCGAGTAACGAGTCTTTACGATAGTTTGCAGGTAAACTAAAAGTGAATAAAGAGTCCTGAACAACAATATTGTCGTCATCAGACCGATTCAAAAGCTTATTAAAACGAGTTACAAGAGGTTTTTGCTTTTGTTCCAGTATAGACAAATTACTAGTTGCATCTTTGAGCATAATATCCACCCGCAATACATCTACCATTGAGCCTTTATCGTTTTGAAATTGAATAGTGGCTATCTCTTTGTATGAGGACAGGATGCGTTGATTTTCTTCTTCAATGGAAATCAACTTATGCAGCTCATAGAGTGGATAATATGATGCTGATACTTGGTAGTACAATTTGTTTCGGGCATCTAAAAACTCTTGATATGTTGCTTCTGCCATTAAAGTAGCAGCATCTTCCTGGGCTTTTAAAGTGCCGAACCATGGAAACATTTGTGTCAAAGAAAACCTTGCTCGTTGCGGCCCCACTCTTGTTTCCACTGGAGACACGAAATAACCGAAGGAAAGATTGGGGTCTGGCAAACTGCTAACTTGTGTTACTTTTTGCATAGCAGCTTCAAAGGATTTGTATTTAGCCTGCAATCCCGGATTGTTTTCTGCCGCTAACTTGAAATAGTCATCTAACGACTGAGCATTTGTTAATGTGGAAAAGCCAAATGCCGTGAATATGATTATGATTATTTTTTTCATGATTGGCCTTTTGAAATTTTACGTTCTTCTCTCCAGCAGTAAATCACCGGAACTATGAAATAAGTGATGGCAGCAAATAGCATCCCACCAACAGCAGGCAATGCCATGGGTATCATAATATCTGAACCTCTACCAGTAGAAGTGAGGATAGGTAGTAAAGCAATGATGGTCGTGGCAGTTGTCATTACTGCTGGCTTTATTCTGCGCTGTCCTGCTTCCACTGTTGCTGCTCTTATTCCTTTTATATTATCTGTTTTATTTCTATCAAAGCTTTGATCCAGATAAGTAGCCATCAATACTCCATCGTCAGTTGCTATTCCAAAGAGGGCAATAAACCCAACCCAAACGGCCACACTCAGATTAATGGTGTGTATTTGGAATAAATCACGAAAATTTGTGCCGAAGACTGAGAAGTCTGCAAACCAACTTTGCCCATAGAGCCATAGCATGATAAAGCCACCGCTAAAAGCCATTGCAATACCTGTAAATACCATTAATGAAGTGGATACCGAACGGAACTGGAAATAAAGAATGAGAAATACAATGCCTAATACCAAAGGAACAATGATAGAAAGTCGTTTTTCTGCCCTCACCTGATTTTCATAACTCCCTGAAAACTTATAGCTGACACCAGCAGGTACGGTCAGTTCACCTGAATCAATTTTATCCTGAATTGTGCGTTGAGCATCGTTTACCACGGTGACTTCCGAGAAACCAGCACGTTTATCAAACAGTACATAGCCAACCAGAAAGGTTTCTTCACTTTTTATCGCTTGTGGACCCCTTACATATTCAAAGTCTATGATTTGAGATAATGGAATTTGAGCACCTGTGGGTGTAGGCATTAGTATTTTACCCAATGCTTCAGGGTCATCCCTCAATTCTCTTGGATAGCGTACCCTGACAGGAAATCTTTCTCGACCTTCTACAGTGGAAGTGATTTTCATTCCACCAATTGCAGTTTCTATGGTCCGCTGAACATCTTCTATATTCAATCCATATCGTGAGATTTCATCCCTGTTTATGTTGAGGTGTATGTAGGGTTTACCTACAATTCTATCCGCAAATACTGCTTCTGCCTTTACAGAAGGCACTCCTTTTAGAACGTTCTCCAACTGCAATCCAAAGTTCTCTATTGTTTTCAGGTCAGGTCCATATACCTTGATTCCCATAGGAGCTCGCATCCCTGTTTGGAGCATGACCAACCGAGTTTCAATCGGTTGAAGCTTAGGTGCTGAGGTGACACCTGGTAGTTTGGTGGCTTTTACTATCTCATTCCAAATATCATCGGGAGATTGAATGTGATCACGCCAATTGCGGTAATACTCGCCATTATCATCTGCAATTAATGCAGTCGCTTCTATGCCCTGTTCCAAACCTTCTTTGTTAGTAAGGGCATCTCCCGAAATAGTAATGAACCGATTGTCTTTGTCCACCTTAAACCTTTGTCTATGTCCTTTTTTGTTTAGGATGTATTCTGACTTGTAATTGATAATGTTTTCATACATAGAAATAGGGGCTGGGTCAAGGGCTGATTCTACCCGTCCGAGTTTACCAACCGTTAGCTCTACTTCGGGGATACTGGTAAGTAGCATATCCAATTGGCCTACTATCTTTCGATTGAATGTTACTCCGGAATGAGGCATTGAGGTTGGCATCAACAGAAAGCTTCCTTCATCCAGAGAAGGCATAAATTCTTTGCCTATCCCGGGAAAGGTATGGGACATGGCTGACCATCCTTTGGTCTGATCCAAATTCCATCCAACCTTCTCAAAACCCTTGGAGACAAAACCAAAAACAGCATTGAAGCCAAGCCAAATATTTGCACCTAATAGGATGAGTATAGTCGGGATAATCAAAAACTTGATTTTGTTATTTAAACACCAAGTGAGGATTTTTTTGTATTGAAATTCCAATAGCCTAAACGCACCGAGTATAACACCGACCAATAGGGCAACAAAAACAAAGTTGAGGAGAAGGGATTTAGATGCACCTAGTGGTAACCAATATTTTGCCAGCAACCAAATGACTCCCAACAGGACAATGATTAATTCCGCATACTTGAGTAAGAACTTTATTACAGTCGGAAGTGAAGCATTTTTGAGCTGTTCAATGTTTTTTACAATACCGATGATTCCAAATAGAATTAGTAACACTCCCGTCCAAACCTGTCCAATAAAGAGGCTAATAATTCCAATAAGGACTAAGCCGTAGTGGCCGTATTTTTTTAAGAACTTGTTTTTAATATTAAAGCCGAAAAACCAATGTGCCAGTGTTGGCAAAATCAGCAATGAAACGATCAATGCAGCTAAAAGGGCAAAAGTCTTTGTAAAAGCCAGAGGACCAAACAGCTTGCCTTCTGCTGCCTGCATGGTAAATACAGGGACAAAACTCACAATTGTGGTAGAGACAGCCGTT
Source organism: Marivirga atlantica (assembly GCF_016734805.1). Lineage (GTDB taxonomy): Bacteria > Bacteroidota > Bacteroidia > Cytophagales > Cyclobacteriaceae > Marivirga > Marivirga atlantica. The sequence continues at coordinate 84,485 of NZ_JAERQG010000003.1, read as the reverse complement.
AATATCGCAGTGGCCACCTCTGATGCTCCATTGTAAATGGTATCAATTAGTTTTTGGCTTGGTGGGGCTTCATCAATATGCTTGATGATATTTTCAGAAAGAATAATACCTAAGTCCACCATTGTTCCGATGGCAATGGCTATTCCTGATAGTGCTACAATATTCGCATCGACACCAAAGTATCGCATGGCAATAAACACCATGAGCACGGCAATGGGCAAAAGGCTGGAAATAAGGAATGAAGCTCTTAGGTTATATACCATCACAATCACCACCAGAATGGTAATGAGAATTTCCAGCGACAAGGCTTCTTCCAGTGTACCTAAGGTTTCATAGATCAATTCTGAGCGATCATAAAACGGGACAATTGTAAGCTGGCTTTCTCTACCGTCAGCCAATGTTTTCTTGGGAAGGCCGGGTGCTATTTCAATAATTTTGGCTTTTACATTGTTGATGACCTGCAAGGGATTCGCTCCATATCGAGCTACTACAACGCCACCTACTACTTCAGCACCATCTTTGTCCAAAATACCTCGTCTTGTAGCGGGGCCAAGAGATACTACACCAATGTCTTTTATCCTTATAGGCACATTGTCTTGTACTGCAACTACTGCCTTTTCTATGTCTTCTACTTTCTTGACATATCCTAAACCACGAACTAAATATTCAGCCTGATTGATTTCTATGGTCTTTGCACCAACATCCTTATTGGATTTTTGTACTGCCTGCATGACTTTATGCAAGGGGATGTTGTAGGCTTTCAAAGCGTCAGGATTTACATCAATTTGGTATTCCTGAATAAAACCGCCAATGGAAGCAACTTCTGAAACGCCTTCTGTTGCATTTAAACCATACTTCACATAGAAGTCCTGAACTGTGCGGATTTCGTGCAAGTCCCAACCGCCAGTTGGATTTCCGTTTTTGTCCCTTCCTTCAATGGTGTACCAATACACCTGCCCTAAGGCGGTGGCATCTGGGCCCAATGCAGGCTGTACGGCATCAGGGAGTAAGCCAGAGGGTAGTGAGTTGAGTTTTTCGAGTATTCTGGAACGTGACCAATAGAACTCTACATCTTCGGAGAAGATGATATAAATACTGGAAAAACCGAAGATGGATGAACTTCTGATAGATTTTACTCCTGGGATACCTAATAAATAGGTAGTTAAAGGATAAGAGATTTGATCTTCAATATCTTGTGGTGAACGGCCAGCCCATTGGGTAAAAACGATTTGTTGGTTTTCTCCTATGTCTGGTATGGCATCTACCGGAACGGGATCAGAAGGCAATGCACCCACTTGCCATCCAAATGGAGCAGTTACAATTCCCCAGGCTACAAAACCTGTAAGGACGAGAACAGTGACCAACTTATTCTCTAAGAAATATTTTATGATTTTATTGAGCATAATACAATTGAATTTGATTGAACAGAAAAGAATTGTTCAATGGCAGGAAATGCCACTATGCTCCATAGTCACAAGACCAGGAACATCAAATTGTACTATGCGGTTTAAATTAAAAAGGTCTGAAAAAGGACTTGAATATCCTTATCAGGTATGGGAGGAGAGTAATAAGTGTTATGAACAAAAGCTTGATCAGTAAATAGAACCGGCTGAATATAAGTGTGAATGAAAGCAACAAAGAAAACAGGATTCACATCAACAGAGAAGGCTTGAAGATTTGCATTCTCATCTAACTGAAGTACCTCATGTTGATTTTCACAACAAGGTTTAGGGTTCACCTGTTCTTCTGAGGATGGTTCTTTTTTGCAATCTCCATCCATATCTGCCATACCGCAATCAGGATTATGAAGCCCGATTGAAAAAGAGGTCTCAACCGCTTCACCACCGCAAAAGTGGGTGTTCATAGAGAAACCCACGTTGGAAACCAACATGAGCAAAGCAAGCGATATGGAGATTATTCTTTTCACCTAAAGCAAAAATAGGAAATTAAAAGAAGGATGTTTTATAGAATTTTGACTTTTGTTTACAAGATTCGGTTTTGAAGAAGCATAATCAATGACATGCCTATCATTGAAAGGTCTTCAACAATTGTAACTGTGCTCATTGGTAAGTTGAAAACATCCCCTAAACAAGCGCATTTAATCTTTCTCTTATCCAAATTACTTTTTATTACCCCTATACTACTTATACCTAAGATTAAGAAGGTACTCAAATTGGTAACTAATGGGGCAATATTAGTTAGGTAAAGAAGTCCGAGAGCCAACTCAACAAAAGGGTATATGTAACCCCAAGTCTTCCATTTAGCAGCTACAATATCATACATACTGTATGAATTGGCAAAGCCCTGTAAGTTTAGCAGCTTGAAAAAAGCAAAGACAATGAAGAACCCTGCCATAAAGTGGCGCATCCACAACATCCCCGAAAATTCATTGAATGGGTATTGGCTCAAAGCTGTTACCACAGCAATGAACCCTACAATAAGGATCAGTGGTTTGTAGGTGGTAATGGACTTCTCAGCGAGTGGTTCTTGTTTTTTGATCTTAGGGAGCGGAGCTTGTACGGTCTCTTGATATTCTTCAGAAATGGCATAGTTCCCTACCTTTTTTAATGCCAGATTAATTTCTCCAAGGTCTAAAGATTCATCGGAGATAATCTTTGCCTGTGGGTATTCCAGTTGAATAGCGGCTTCTTGTATCTCTTCGATTCCATTGATCGTTCTCTTCACTTTGGCCAAACAGCCAGTGCAAGTCATTCCGGTAATTGTATATTCTTTGGTCATCTTGTTATCGTATTAATTGTCACGATACAAAGATGATCGGTAAGCTGCTTGTGGCTGTTACACAATTTTGAAAAAGGCTTATGAGATTTTGATCACAGCTGATCCAGTGATTGCCGTCCCGGATTTCTCATTTTCTTAAAAGCTGTGGGGGTCATGCCCGTCTCTTTTTTGAATTGGGCGGATAGATGGGCTACACTGCTGTAGTCCATTTGATGAGCAATCTCTGAGAGCGTTAGCTCATTGTAAAAGATGAGCTCTTTCACTCGCTCTACTTTTTGTTTAAGGATAAACCGCTCAATAGTGACTCCTTCGACAGAAGAGAAAAGCCTGCTGAGAGAAGAATACTCCTGGTGCAGTTTATCAGCTATTAGGGTAGAGAAATTGATATTTAAGGCTTCTTTGTTGTGATGAATTTGATCTACAATGATCGCTTTGATCTGTCCGATCAGTTTCGACTTTTGATCTTGAAGCAACTCAAAGCCTCGTGCTGCCAGTAGTTCCTCCAGCTGTGATTTCTGATCACTCGTGATGTTGTTTGGTGTATGAACTTCTCCGAGTTCAATGGAGGAGGTTTCTATATTCAGGTTATCCAAAATGTCCTTCACTGTGTCAATACAGCGAGGACAAACCATGTTTTTTATGTAGAGGGTGTTTAGCTTCATTTTGTTTTAATCTGATATTTTTTCATCACTTATCAAATGATTTGATCAACAATCCTCCAACTCACAGTTTTCACCCTGTGCTTCAAACTCTATGGTAATGTGATTAATCGATTCATCTTTTAATTGTGTTCTTACTTGCTCTTTGAGCTTAGCTTGTTCTGAAAGTTTGTAGTCTTTATCTAGTCGAAGGTGAAGTGTAAGAATGTTGTACTGGCCGTCCATCGACCATGCGTGGCAGTCATGGATGTCAGTAACTTTTGATATGTTCTTGAGCTTTTGCCGAATGTCGTCAATGGAAATTTCCTCGGGAATGCCCTGAAGAATTACTAAAAGGCTCTTTTTGAGGTTTTTGTAAACATTGTACAAAACAAAAAGCGAGATTAGTACTGAGAGTAACGGATCTATAAATGGTGCATCTGTATACATCATAATGACACTACCTATAAGAACGGCCACCCATCCCAAGACATCTTCTAAAAGATGTAGTGAAACTACTTTTTCATTCAGAGATTCTCCTTTTCGGAGTTTGAAAACAGCTGCACCATTTACTACTATTCCCAAAATCGATAGATAGAGCATGCCTTCAACATTTGTTTCCCCAGGATTAAAGAGTTCAGGAATCGCTTTTGTCAGGATGAATATTGACCCTGCCACTAACACAATCGAATTGATTATCGCACCAAGCAATGAGAATCGTTTGTACCCGTAAGAGAATGTCTTGGTTCTACCTTTCTTGGATAGCTTCTGAAAGTACCACGAAAGTCCTAAACTGAGGCTATCTCCTAAATCATGCAGTGCATCCGACAGGATAGCCAAACTATTGGTATAGAGACCACCAATGATCTCAATGATTGTAAAGGCAAGGTTGAGAAAGAAGGCTACTTTTACATTGCCCTCTGAATGATTATGTGAATGATTGTGATTATGTCCCATAATCATTTTGCCAATTTCAGTATTCGAAAAGCACCACGCATAACAAAGGAGAAAACAACACCACCAACAACCAGATCCGGCCATTTACTTTTTAGAAAATAAACCAGAATCCCAGCTAGTATTACCCCTCCATTTACGATAATGTCATTGGAAGTGAATATGGCGCTGGCTTGCATGTGAGCTTCTTCGCTTTTAGCTTTATTGATCAGCCAGAGTGAAACCAGATTACCAATTAAGGCAAGTACCGAAATGATGATCATCCATTGAAACAGCGGTGTTTCGCTTTCGCTGAAAAACCTGCGCAAAACTTCTGAAAAACCTAACAGAGCCAATCCCATCTGAAAATAGCCACTGATTTTGGCTACTTTCTTCTTACGAGAAATAGCTGCACCGACAGCAAATAAGCTCAGGCCGTAGACGATGGAATCTGCCAGCATATCCAGCGAGTCAGCCACCAGACCCATAGAGCGGGATATCCATCCGGTAGTCATTTCTACTACAAAGAAGCCGAAATTGATGCCCAATACCCACCATAGTATTTTCCTTTGATGCGATTCGTCAACAACTGAAGGCAAATCAGCGTCTTCTGTGTTTTCCAATTTATCGTTTAGGTTCAACTCGCTGATAGCCTGATGAATTTGATCTATGTCACCAATGTGGTAAATTCCAAGTTGACGGGAAGGTATGTCAAATTCAAGGTGTTTTATATTGGAAAACGACTCCAATTTCATACGAATTAACTGTTCCTCAGAGGAGCAGTCCATTCTCGATATTTTGAATATTGTTTTTTTCATACTTCTATCTTTAATCATCGTCACCAGTCTCCCCTTTTTTCATTTCAGAAATTAGGTAATAAGCGTTGTTCCAGGCTACTTTTGTGCCCTCAGGAAGTGGCTCTAACAATTTAATTTCTACCCATCCGTCTTCTGTGATACCTGTTCGTACTTCTATGGCTTTAAACGCCCATTCGGTTTTGCCATCTTCTTCATGCGCTTCCGCCATAAAAATATAAGGCTTGCCTTCTTCTTCTATGATGGCACTTTCCGGCAAGGCTTTTACCTGATTATCACCCGTTCTTATTTTACCATTGATATACATCCCCGGGATCAAAAAATCTTCTTTTTGATCTATCTCTGCGTGTACATGCACCGCTTTCGGGTTTTGTTCAAATTGTTTGCCTACCGAATAGATTTTGGCAGTCAGCGTATTTCCCGGAACAGACTCCACAGTAAAGGACACTTTTTGTCCTACCTTTACTTTATAAATATCCTTTTCAAACACCATCAGGTCGGCATGAATGTGGTCGGTATTGACAATCATAAACATCTTGGTCTGAGGGTCTACATATTGACCAATCTGAACCTTGACTTTTTGTATGAATCCATGGATGGGACTGACTACAGGTACGTACCCATAGATTTCCCCACTCCGTATCTTCTCCACATTCAGGCTTAGCTGCTTCAATTGGGCTTCATAGCCTTTTACCTCACCTTTCATGGCCTGGTAGTCCGCCTGAATTTGCTGATAAGTTTTTCCGGAACCTACCTCTTCTTCATAGAGCCTTTTCTGCCGCTGGTTTTCTTTTTCCAGAAACTGTAGTTGGCTGTAAGCCCGTATATAGTCAGTCTGTAACCTGGTCAGGTTAGGATGAGAAATATAGGCCAATACCTGCCCTCTGCTAACCTGGTCTCCCTCTATCACTTTGATGGAGGTTACGTTGGCTCCCAGAATAGCTGTAACGGTTGCTTCATGCTGAGGTAGCACTTCTAACTGGCCATTTGCTTCTACCACGCCCGATAGTGAGCGAATGGGTAGTGTGTCAATTTTGATGCCCAGGCTTTCAAACTTGAGATCCGAAAGGTGAAGCTCAGCCATCCCTTCTTCATTAGTTCCTTCTTCACCCTCGTGCCTAGCCTCGCCCTCACTGTGTTCTTCGTGAGAGGCATCACCTGAGTTATCAGCCGACTTGCTGCCGCAGCCCGTAAATACCGATACCATCAGTACCAATCCCAGTATATATAAGATTTGCTTTTTCATTGTGTTTATATTTTTAATCTGATTATCCATTCAGGTTTTATTAAATGCTTAATTTGATGTTTTTAAATAGTATTCCAGTTGGTAGCGGCTATTCAGGTAGTTGCCGAAGGCATTCCATGAGTCCACCTCTATGCGAATGGCATCCCTGATGTTTTGCAGAAAAGTCACATAGTCAATCGCCCCTTCCCGATAAGCCAAAATAGCTCCGGCTCGTTGTTCCTGCGCCAGGGGTAGTGCTTCATCCCTGTAGTAATTCCATGAATAAAGCCATTTCAGATACTGCTCTTTCATTTCCTGATAAGCTGCATTCAACTCCAACTGGTTTTGTCGCAGGTTTTGTCCTGCAATATCCCGCTGTATTTTGGCCGATTGTGTCCTGCCAAGCTCAGGCCCGAAAAACAAAGGGATCCGAATACCGATTTGGTACTGATAAAATCCTGATTGCCCATCAACTTGTTGTCGTCCATATTGGCCTTGCAACTGTGGAAAAAACTGCGAACGTCTTTCTTTTATGGTCGCATCCGCTACATCTACCCGTTGTTTTGAAACATTCAAAATAGGATGGTTCATTAGGGAATCGGCTACATAATTCAGCGGTTCATCCAATTGAGTGGCCGGGATATCCGGCACGGTAAATAGTGTATCATTGGCAAACCACAGGTTGAGCCGCTGCAAGGCACTTAGATAATCTCTGTACGCCTGCTCCTTCTGTATCTGTACCTGATTGGCCTGGTTGGAAGTAGCCAAATATTCCAGCTTGGAAGTGGCTTCTGTTTCTAAGCGGATTCGTGCGGCTCTTTCAATATCGGTAAAAACCGAATCCAACTGCTCATACACCTGGTAATTATTCTTTGAAGCATATACCTGCGCCCAGGCCTGACTCACTTCCCTTTCCAGTTCTATTACAGACAAGTCCAGAGCAGCTTCAGCCAATGCCACCCGTTCCTTTTGCAATTTCAAACGTGGTGCTATACCGAACACATCAATCTGCTGCTGCTGGATACCGAATTGTGTGTACACACCATCCGATCCATTGCCCACTTCCTCTTTACCAGTAAATATTTGGGTATTACCTAAGTCCCACGCTGTTTTCTTTAAGGCCTGTTGGCTTTCAATTTCCAGCCTGGCTGATTGGATTTTAGGATAATTTTCTATTGCACGCTTCCTTGCCTGTTCTAATGTAATCGTTGGTAGGCTGTCATTCTTTTGTTCCTGCTGCTGGGCATTAGCCATAGCCGGTAAGCCAAATAATCCACCACAAATAATCAATATGATGATCACATTGACATTTGGTGCACTCAGGTTATTTCTTTTATCGCTTCTTCCTTCTACAAAAGTGTAAAGCACCGGCAGCACTACCAGCGTAAGCAAGGTGGCAGTAAGCATACCACCAATTACCACAGTAGCCAAAGGCCGCTGCACTTCTGCTCCTGCAGACGCTGAAAATGCCATAGGAAGAAATCCGAGAATATCCGTGGTTGCGGTAAGCATAATAGGCCTGATCCGTTCTTTAGTTCCTGTAAAAATGCGGTCCCTGATGCTGGTGACTCCTTCCTCTTTCAGGGAATTAAATCGGTTGATCAATACCAAACCGTTCAGGACAGCTACACCAAAAAGCACAATAAAACCAACTCCCGCTGAAATACTAAAAGGCATATCTCTAACCCACAGTGCAAATACTCCCCCAATAGCTGCCAGTGGAATAGCTATATAGATCATAATGGATTGAGAAAATGATTTCAGGGCGAAGTAGAGCAGAACAAAGATGAGAAAGAGAGCAATGGGTACAACAATTGCTAATCTGCTTTTAGCCCTTTCCAGATTTTCAAACTCTCCTCCATAAGTGATGTAATAGCCGGGAGGTAACTCTAGTTGTGCATCCAGTTTTTCCTGAATATCATTTACCACTGACTCTACATCTCTTCCCCGTGTATTCACTCCTACATAGGTTCTTCTATAGGTATTGTCCCGCGAGATCTGCATGGGGCCCGGCACATAGCTAATGTCGGCCACTTCTTTTATCGGAACTTGGGTACCATCGGGTAGATCAATGTAGAGTGTGCGCAGGTCATCAATACTTTTCCGGTGCGCCTCATCAAAGCGGATGACCAGATCAAATCTTTTTTCACCTTCAAAAATCACCCCGGCCACACCACCTGCAAAGGCTGAACTCACATACTCATTGATCTTTTGAATGTCCAATCCATATTGGGCAATTTTATCCCGATTGTAACGAACGGTCATTTGGGGAAGTCCTGATGTACGTTCTGGGTTTACATCACCGGCTCCTGGCACGGTAGAAATTATATCCGCCATTTCCTGCACTTTTGCGGAAAGCACTTCCAGGTCTTCGCCATAGAGTTTTACGGCAATGTCCTCCCGTACCCCTTCCAGCAACTCATTAAAACGCAGCTCTACCGGCTGGGTAAATACCAGGTTAACCCCGGTCAGATTGGTTTCCAGCTTTTCCTTGATTTGCTCAATTAGCTCGTCCTTGGTTTCAGCTGAAACCCATTTATCTTTATCTTTTTCCAATATGAGGTACATATCGGCTATATCCATCGGCATGGGGTCCGTAGGGATATCGGCCACCCCAATCCGGGCAGTTACCGTTTTTATTTCGGGAAAACTTTCCAGCAACAGGTTCTCAATCTTGATTGATACCTCTTTAGACTCACTTAGGGAACTTCCGGGCCTGATGAGTGCCTGCATCGCGATATCTCCTTCATCAAGCTGTGGCACAAACTCCCCTCCCATACGGGAAAAAATAAACCCGGCTACTCCCAGCAGCACAATAGCTACGATGATCACAATTGCTTTAAAACGCAGCGCACCTTTTAGCAAAGGCAAATAAACCCATTGAATGCCATCTATTATTTTATCACTAACCTTTTCCAGCCAGCGTTCAAATCGTCCAAACCAGTTCTTTTTGTTTTGAACAGGTTTCATAAACAAGGCCGACATCATCGGTACATACGTCAGACAAAGGAAAATGGCACCAATCATGGCAAAGCCAAATGTATAGGCCATCGGCTGAAACATCTTACCTTCCACCCCGGTAAGGAATAAGATGGGGGTAAATACAATGAGGATGATAATCTGTCCGAAAAAGGCCGAACTCATCATTGTACTGCCCGCATCATAAGCAACCTCATCCATTACGCCCTGGTTGAATTTGATTTTCCCTGACCGGATGCGCTTTTGGATTTCATACACTGTGCCCTCTATAATGATCACCGCCCCGTCAATGATGATCCCAAAATCAATGGCCCCAAGGCTCATCAGGTTGGCCCACACATTGAACTGCTTCATTAAAATGAAGGCAAACAGTAGGGAAAGCGGAATGGTAGTCGCAGTGATAATACCGCCACGAAGGCTACCCAACAGAATCACCAGGGCGAAAATGACAATCAGCGCCCCTTCTATAAGATTGGTTTTTACAGTATCGGTAGTCCTGGAAATTAAATCACTACGATCAATTATCGTATTGATCGCTAATCCCTCCGGAAGAGATTTTTCTATCTCTTCCATACGCTCTTTTACATTCTGAATGACTGCATTGGGATTGGAGCCTTTTAGCATCATAATAATGCCGCCAACAGCTTCTTTTCCATCCTGTGTGAAAGCCCCATATCGCACCTGGCTGCCGAAGTGTACTTTAGAGGCTACATCACCTACCGTAACCGGGATCCCATTTTCTGTTTTTATGACGATTTTTCGGATATCATCCAGAGAGCGCACCAAGCCTTCTCCACGGATGAAATTAGACATCCTGTTCTTCTCAATGTAAGCCCCACCGGTATTAACATTGTTTCTGGCCAGAGCCTCATATACTTGAGAGATGCTCACATTCTGTGCATTGAGTTTATCCGGGTTAATGGCCACTTCATATTGCTTAATATAGCCACCGAAAGAATTCACCTCAACCACACCTTCAAGCAAAGTTAATTGCCGTTTTACAATCCATTCTTGAATCGTGCGCAACTCCATAGGTGAATACATCGAGTCATAACCCTCTTGTGGTTCAATGGTGTATTCATAGATTTGGCCTAAACCAGTGGAAATGGGACCCATTGATGGGCTTCCAAATTTCTCCGGTATGGTCTCTTTTAATTCGATTAGTTTTTCCTGTACCAGTTGGCGGGGCAGATAGGTACCCATATCGTCTTCAAAAACAATGGTAACGACAGAGAGGCCGAACCTCGAAACAGAACGGATTTCATCTACTCCCGGCAGGTTGCCCATGGCCAACTCTACAGGGTAAGTAACAAACTGTTCGATATCCTCAGTGGCCAGGTTTTCTGATACAGTAATTACCTGCACTTGATTATTGGTAATGTCGGGTACAGAGCCCAGATTGACGGTGGACATGGAGTATATCCCGACCCCAATGAGCGCCAGCGTGAGCAGGCCAATAATAAGCTTGTTTTTTATTGAAAACGAAATTATTTGATTAATCATAGCTTTACTTTTATCAGGATCTCTTGATAAAGAAGTCCTGATGTTTATGACTTTTAAACATGTTGATTTGGAAATACAAGCCGTACTGTTCTATTGGACAGTAGGCGTAGTGGTGGTTATTGAATATAACACATGTGACTTGAAAATCACATGTGTTAATACCTTTGAATAAGTAAGCAATAACCTTTTAGGAAAACTTTGGGGGATGCCAAACGGCATTTATTAAATTAAAAGAAATACCATTGTTGTAGTTTCTGGGCAACTTATTATTATCCGCAAATACCAGATTGATAATTACCCTATTGTTTCCAAAAGAGATTGCATGTACATGACTACATTGACAACCACAGAGTGGGGGGCAATTTTCGTTATCCTGATTTCCGCTCTCCTGCTGACTAGATTCTGTATTTGAGTAGTTGTAAACACCATCATACGAGTTACTACGACAAGCTCCCTCAATAGGGACTGTGGAGAGCATCAGCGTAAACGTGGCGAATATCAAAGATAAATACTTCATTGGTCACAAATATAAAGAAGTGATAGTGCAACCCGATTGCAAAGGTTATTGGTTACACTTATCGCATAATCCTTTAATGACCATGTTAGCTTGTGCCATTTTAAAATTATTTGGTAGATTGACTAAAGGAATAGGGTGGTCTAAAAGGCAAAAAGTCATTTCACATGAAGTGCAATAGAAATGATAATGAAGGTCTTCTGGATCGCAATTGCAGCCTTCTACACATACAGCATACTTGGTCATCCCTGAGCCATCTTCGATGCTATGGATCACCTTATGATCTTCAAAAGTTTTTAGTGTGCGAAAAATTGAACTTCTGTCTGTTTGATCGAGACCAACTTCAATGTCTTTTAAAGACTGTGCTTTCTTTTGCTCTAATAGGTAGCGCAGTACTACTATCCTTACAGCAGTCGGCTTTACGTCCTTAATTTTAAATATTTCTTCTATTCTGTCCATTATAAAAACCAAAGGTTGTCTTTTCCAAATTCAGGTATTTCATTGCCATCAAAATGAGGGAGCATTTCTGCGACCATTTCAGGGTATTTGATGGTAACTGGTAAGTTCTGTTGTCTTACTGATTTCCAGTACATACGGCTGAACTGATATACCTGATCAATCAATTCCTTTACCGTCTTGTATTCTTCTACCAGCTCTTTTTCTGTACAAAAGATTTTCAGCTTTATCGGGAACGGAAAGCCGTCATGGAAGCTGTAGAATTTTGGGTTGTATCTTGTGTTGTTGAATAGCAGGAACTTATTGTACCCAACCTTTATGAAAGTGCCACTCATTGGCATAAGGTCTTTCCAACTGTTATCAAATGCAACAATGTCCGAGGATTCTGTCTTGTTGATGGAAACTATAAATACTGGAATGTCTAATCCAAGGTGTTTGAGGCCGTCTTCTATCGGTTGTAGTTCATCTTGCCTCATACTCTTGTAGAAGTGGATCACAAGCCGTTTGATGCCTGTATTGACGTTTGCATACTCTTTTACTGCTCTGATAATTGAACCTGCTAACTCCTTTGTTTGGTCTTTTTGGAAGCACTCAAAACGGTTGAATTTCCCATTATTAGCGAAGCTAAAAGCACTGCCGATATATTGTATATCCACTTCTGAGTTTCTGAATGCTCCAATGCCTACTATCAATTCATTTTTAAGCTTTGTATCCAGCTTCCACGGAATGCCGTTCAATTTGGCTAAAATGGCAATTGCAATATTCGGTAAGCTGTAATAGTACTTTTCATTAGTCATTACCTTTTCACCATCAATTACCTGTGAGGATACACCTTCCTTTAAAAGCAATTCTTTCAGCTTGTAGTATATCTTCCTTCTTGATTTGTCCGGTGAGTTCTTGGAGAATGGACTGATATAAATGGCGATGTACTGAATATCTGATTCAAAATGTTTGTTGGTAACCGCTTCATAGATTTCTGGCCATGGATCATCTCTGTCATCAAACCTTATACTGAATCCTTTTTCGGTGTGGTAAGTTGTATGAATAAACTTGACCAATCCTTTAAAGCCAAACTCAGTTCCTTTGAAATAACTGTCCATCTTCTCTGCGATGGGCTGATCATCTTTATGAAAGATAAAAAAGTAGTGAATTTTAGTAGTAGGGCTTAATCCGAAAGGACCATGCTCTTTCATTCCATCCATTGGCACGATTCCAGACTTTTCTTCACCGAATAAAAGGCGGTTACTGGAATTGTTGACTGACCCGACATTGATTTTATTAACTGGTATGAATCCATTGGAGGTAATTGGAATGATTGCTTTGAATTCCTCTGTATTCAGGTATTGATTGTAGAACTTGTCGATTCCCTCTCTAAACTTTTTGTACTTATTGGTTTTGTCCGGGGCTTCCGTTCCTTGCATTAACGCATCTCTGATTTCGAAATTCCATACTGGATACACCTTGTCATATTCTCTTTTACCGCTATCAGGTAACTCATCAAAACGGTACAGACCCTTTTCATACACTACCCAATTAATATCTGTCGGTGATACATCCTCTAAAAGAGTGGAGACAGGAACTTTGAAGATTTTGGATTTACCTTCAAATGTCACCAACAATTCAAGACTGTCGGAAACTGTCTTAAACTGTACTTTGAGTGAGAAGCGGTCGAATATCTTGTACTTGCCTGTGGTGTCTTGTTTGGCACTTGGAAGCCAAACTTCTGTATCACTTACAAAATTGGGCTTCACTAAAAATCCTTTCTCCTTGAAATGGCTATGAATGAGTGAATTGTAATATCTCTTTAGTACTGAAGTGGAAAAGGTAGAATTACGGATGGTATATGACCGTTCTTCTCCTTGCTCATTTGTCTTGGTCTCAAACTGTGGACTTGTTGGTTTTGATACCGCTAAGAAACCTTCGGCCTCAACTGTAAATGATGTGTAATAATGGTCTTGCTCTCCATACTTTTCAATGACCTCATCAGGCACTAAGGATTTGTAAATCCGAGTGAGGTTGGCTTGTTCCTGGTCAGTGAAGTAAAAGGTTTGTTCTTCCTGAGGGTGATTGAATGTGAGTATATTGAAGGTATGGTTCGACATAGCAGTATCTAATTCAGTGTGTTTTCAAGTCTTTCTTTCCATTTTTTCCAATCTGGCATTATGGTTTCCTGTAGATCATAAAATGCCTTTGTATGGTTATGATGCACCAAATGGCAGAGTTCATGGATAATTACATATTCAATACTTCCTTTAGGAGCTTTTATCAAATCGGGATTTAGAATAACCTTTCCTCTGACGGTACAGCTTCCCCATCTGGTAGGCATATATCTTATCTGTAGGTCTGGTGTAGAAATCCCATATCGTTTAAATAATGGAAGCACCTTGTTTAGAATATCATGGAAATGTAATGCTGCCTTTTCTCTATACCATTCTGTCAAGATGTTCGCAGGAGAGGTATTTTCTTTTTTGAAAAGTATCAATCTACCCCTGTAAACCTTAACTCCATTTTGAAGATCATTTTCAATTCTAAGCTTATACTGTCTTCCCAAATAAAGGTGTGTTTCACCATTTACGTATTGTCTTGGTGGTGTGAGAGGATGGTATGACAGAAATTCAAGCTGTTGTTTGATGATCCAAGGAGCTTTTTCTCTAAGCTTAGATTTTAATTTCTCTTCGGTTGTTTCGTTTGGGGCTATTACCCTCACTTTGCAATCAGGATAAACACGAATACCCAAGGTCTTACGCTCTTGATAAGTAAGCTCATAGTTGATTTCCTTAGAGCCGAATTTGAATGACTGTATGGTGATGGTATCAGACATATTTCAGCTTAGCAATTTTTAATCCTTCTTCTACTAATTCATCTATCAAATCAAAGGGCAATTCAATGTCTTGTTGAGTCTTCAGCTCAAAGAGGTAGTCATCAATATCAATCCTGATTTTACCCTCTATGTCGGACTTATTCACCCAATCAATAATGGGCTTGCCATTTTCAAAGACGATGGATTTAATTACGTTATCAATACCCTCTGCTATGATAGCCCCTACATTTTCGGCACCTTCTGATCTTTTCAAGTGACCTTTGAAAATCTCGTTTACTAAGTTATAAATGGCTATACCAGTATCATTTCCAACTAAGTTTTCAGGGATGTTATCTTGTCTTCCGTTGTGGAATTGATCTTCATATTCTTTTGCCTTGTTGAGATAATCGGCCTCAGAAATACGGTGTTGGTGGTAATCATCAATGGTATCTCGTATAAGTCTTGACAGCTTTTTGAAGTAAACAGGGTCTTCATTCATTTTTACATTGATAGCCTTGATTGTCCTGCTGGCAATGTGATCAGCCTTTGCTGCTTTACTGGTGATTTTTTCTACTTCCTGTTCTCGCTGCTCTTTATCGAAAATGTTGACCAATTCGGTGATACGAAGAATCTCACCTTCAGTAGTGATATGCTTATCAATTAGTTTCTGAACTTGTGGTTCATATTCCTTGTATTCCAAGTCATCAAAATACCTCCGCTTGACAGAAATTCTCAATCCTAAAAAGAATTTAGCGTCCTGTTTATACTTGTTGATTTGCTGCTCCGGGGTATTGCTTATGAACTCAAAGCTGGACAAAGCCAATTTTAATAATCGGGCAAAAGCCGAGACTTTTTCATAGAATATATGGCGAATTGCCTCATCCTGTAATAGTTCTTCGTAGGCAGGTTCATCATACTTGTTTTTGATTTCTTTGAAGATGTCCCAGACCTCTGATTGTGCTTGTGGTAACTTTTTGATTTCTTCGCTAATATTGGTTAGCGTACCTTCCAAATCAAGGGCATCATAATCGTTGGTTCCTGAGTAGGTCTCTAATGCAGAATCCAAATTTTCAAGATTACCATAATAGTCGATAATCAAACCATGTTCTTTACCGGGAGCTAATCGATTAACCCTTGCAATGGCTTGTAGTAAAGTATGTTCTTTTAACTGTCTTGTGAGATATAACACGTAGTTGTTAGGAGCGTCAAATCCCGTCAGAAGCTTATCGACTACAATGATGATTTCAGGGTGATCTTGTTTCTTGAATGAGTTGATCAGTGATTTCTCATAGTTTTCAGAACTGCCATATTTGTCCATCATGGCTTTCCAGAACTTCAATATCACATCGTCACTCTCCTCAAAAGCATCATCATAGTTTTCCCTGACATCTGGAGCAGAAATCAATACTTCACAACTTACTTTGCCAATCTGCTTAATAAACTCTCGGTAACGAATAGCCGTGGTTTTATTTGGTGCTACTAACTGACCTTTAGCCTTTAATGTACCAAAGAGGATGTCTTGTACATTTTGCTCGTAGTGGTCTGATATGTCCCATGCTCTGGCATAAATGATTTCTTCTGCCTTGTTAAGCTGGTTGGTAGAGCTGAATTTTCGTTTCAATGCTGCCTTACCGTATGGTGTAAGCGGCTCGGAAACACGCTCAAAATAGTTGTCTAATGGCTTTTCATTGACCTCAATCAAATTGTGCCTTCCTTCATATAATAAGGGTACTACCGCACCGTCAGCCACTGCATCAGTTATCGAATAGACATCTATCAGACCACCAAACCTGTTAGCCGTACTTTTCTCCTTCTTCATCAAAGGCGTACCTGTGAATGCAATGAAACAGCCTCTTGGAAAGACCTTTTGCATTTTGATATTGAAAGTACCGTATTGACTTCTGTGTCCTTCATCTACTAACACAAATATGTCAGGTGAATCAAAGCCTTCTTTGGCTCGGTTTACCGCAGCTTCAAACTTGTGGATCAAGGTAGTAATGACAGTATCCCCTGTGCCTGAAAGTAACTCTACCAAATGTTTACCTGTCTGAGCATTTTCAACAGGTATTTGACACTTTTTAAATGTCTCTGTTATTTGATCGTCCAGATCAATACGGTCTGTGACCAATATGATTTTAGGGTTCTTAATTTTGGGGTGGGTGGCAATGAGTTGAGCCAACATAACCATAGTAAGTGATTTGCCACTTCCTTGGGTATGCCAGATTACTCCTCCTTTTCTTAATCCATGACTATCTGTTTGGGCTACTTTATTGAGCGTATTATGTACAGCAAAATATTGCTGATACCTGGTCACTTTCTTAATTCCATCATCGTAGAGAGTGAAATTAAAAAAGAGGTCTAAAAGACGATGTGGCTGGCAAAGACTAAACAATAATCTGTCCTGTTCGGTAATCGCTTGATCTTCCTTTTCTAAATTCTTGAAGTATGACCATACATTTTTATACCGCTCCTGAAAGAGGGTTGTCCTTTCATTTGAGGGTAGTGGTTGGTTCTTTAGGGTTTGTAAATTGTCCAGCCATTCTGTTTCTTCCCCCTTGGTTTTGAATAACTCTTTCCAAAAACTCCAAAATTCTTTTTCAGTGGCCGTAGTAGCGTATTTGGCATCATGTGTAGCCAGTCCAAACACAAGGTTGGAGTATTGATATAAGGAACGAATACCTTCTTCCTGCTGGTTTCTTAAATGTTGCTCTATGGACTTGTCAATGGGGTCTTTGATTTTTGGGCTTTTGCATTCTATGATTACCATAGGTATACCATTGATGAATAGCACAATATCAGGACGGTAATGCTCGCTGCTGCCACTTCTTAGGACACTAAATTCTTCTGATACGTGGTATGAGTTCTTCTCAGGATGTTTCCAATCAATGTATTGGAAAGAGAAACTCTTTTTATCACCCAAAACCGATTGCTCAAAGCTCCTGCCAAGCGTGGTGAGTTCGTAAAACGCTTTGTTAGAAGCGATAAAACCATCTTGAACAGGAAGGTCACGTAAGGATAAAATGGCATTGTTTACGTTGACTTCTGAGAAGGTAAACTCTTTCCCTTTGTATTCAATCGAATTGATACTATGTAATTGTTCTTTCAGGATGGTTTCCAACAATACGTTAGATGTTCTTCCTCCACGAGCTTCCAAAGCTTGTTCTGGAGATAGGTATTTCCATCCCATATTCATGAGCAGCTTCAATGCCGGAAGCTGCGATATATGATCTTCTTTAAATGATGGTGCTGCCATTATATATGTCTTAATGTTGTATTGAACAGGAAACTCTTTTTCGTATCTTTGCTATGCTCTTTACCCTTGGTAAGGAATCTACAAAGGTTTCTAACGCTGAACCGAGTAATCAGCGTTAAGATATTAGGATCGGGGTGTCCCCGTTCGGCATGAAGCCAGGCACTAAGCTTGGCTTTTTGTTTGAGAAATAAAGCGGTCAAAGAAGGTGAGTAAACATCTTGATAATCAGTATGATAGGTGTTAGTTACAAACTTATTGTTGCTTATCTCGTAAATATTTACGACATTTGTATTGTCATTACCCAAAGGGTAAAGGACTTGGCAAGTGACATTGTTCACTCGATCGCAGTGCCTAAAGTTGCGTGCCTCACTTACGAAGTGGGGTTTTTTTATGTCAATTTCTGTACTCATCATACCACTTTTTGAATTTATACCTTTCCAGATTATCTACTGAAAAAGAGGTTATTAACAGAATGTCAGGCTGAATTTCCCTGATTATTATGATGAAGGATTTTTCCTGATACCAATAAAAATGTTGGTTCTCCCCTTTATCATTTATCTTTTCAAAATACTTTATTCTGACATCACTGGCGTTCAATAAAACTGGACGAATCCAATGCACTTTGTTTGCCCTATCCCTGTCAAAATTTCTTTTACCCGATATTTTACTTTCTCTTGTAATGATATGCTCGAAAGCCTGTGCCTTACCTCTGCAAACAGGATGTTTTGACCTGTTGCTGTTATATTTTAGTGTTTTGCCATTAAGTACAATTGGGTTCCTGGCAATGTCATTGAGAAAAATTCCGTACATCTGATACAATTGATCAGGCGTTGGCTCATCAAAGCCTAAGTCATCAAACAAGTCTTCTAAATCATCCAGCTCCATTATGACTTAGATTTAGGTTGATGATCGAATATGTTAAACTTCTCTTCCCAAGGTTCTGTACCCTCGTTCAGTAAATAACCTGACTTTTCTTCCAGATAGGCAATCACTTCATTTTTAACAGAAGAGGCTCCTTCCTTTTCATGTTCCTTTCTTGACTTATAAGTTATAGCGCCAATGAATAGATCAGTAAGCTGTAGAAATTCATTTTCGTCTGAACGTATATGCTGAAAATGGATAAAGGGTGATTCGCCATAATACTTGTTCTCAAATACTGTTTTGATTTGAGACAACCGTTCTTTGCCTCTGGTGTCCTTGATGTCCATATACACCTTGTAATCATTGCCATTAGGAGGATTGGTGGACGAATTAAGCAGGAAGTAAACCAACTTGTAATAAAAGCTGTCATGGTCACCTTTATTGAAAGCTGCATGATCTAATTTTCCTTTGTATTTGACCAATATGCACCTGAATTGAACAGGTGAATCAAAAAAGAAATCTATGAGTTCTTTGTACAACTCTATACGTGAGTTAGAAAGCTTGTTCCACTTTACTTCAGTTGGGGCATTGTGTTTTAGCTTTATGGATTTAATGCCTTCTTTGAGGTTGTCATAATCCTCTGCATTTATCTTAGTATATCCAATGCACATCACCGGAAACCCATCATGTTCCAGATGGCAGCTTTCATCAATGTATAGATTTTTTGTACTCATAGTCTCCGGTTTTTATTCATTCGTTTTAACTCTTATTTCTCCCGTCAATAGCTTTTGCATTAAGCCTTTCTTTTGCTCTTTAAGGGTAGTTAATTGTTTCTGATGCAGCTTCAACTCTTTATCTGCTTCTGAAAGCACAGCGGTTATTGCTTCTTGTTCTTCAAGGGATGGAATAGTTAGTTTTAGACCAAAGAAATCATGTATTCCAATATTCAAAAGACCGTGAGCACGTCCACCTTCTTGAGCAATTTTCATTAACGGGCGAATCATCAAACCAGCTTCAAAAAAGTGATTCATAAAATCTGAATTGACATCTTTATTTAATGCAAAACAGATATAGAGAGTGGTTACAACTGCTTTTTCAAAGTCTTCTAACCTTTTAAAAGCTCCCATTGGATAACCATTTGAATAACTCTTGTTGTAAGCAAATTCACCTCTATGGATGAGGTAGTAATTTGTTAGAGTTTCGCTTGCAACCCTCTTTGTGAAAAAGTCTTCTTGAAGAACAAGACCCCTTTGAGCCGATATGGTTACTACCGTATCATCTAACTCATCATTTTTTCTTGTGATCCTTTCAGCTATATCCTTTAAAGTAACTTCTTCCCATTCACCTTCAAATCCCTTCAACCGTTTCTTCCCGGTCAGCAATTGTTGAGCAAGCCCTTTATTACGGATTTTGAGTTCATCAATTAGCTTCTGGGTAGTGGAAATGGCTTGATCCCAGGTGCTGAGGATTACGGCTATTTTTTTTCGTTCATCACTTGGAGGGAAAGGGAAATGAAATTTCTTAAAGTCACTTCCATTGATGGAATTAATAGTTGCACCTAAGTTCCTATGGATTTGACTTTTGTATAAATCAGTATTGAATAGGTGAGTAAGAAACTGATTATGCTCACTTCTATAGAGAGCCATAAAAGCACCGAAAGCCATTCCTTCTGCTTTTTCGGTAATAAGTGCATTCTTACCTATTAATGATTTGCTTCCATTTCTGACACAAATTAAGATGTCGCCCTCTTCCACAGGATAAAACTTTAAAGATGTTGTATCAACAAAGACATTATCATCAAATTCGAGATAGCCATTGTTAATATTAGAAGATCTAAGCACAAGTGTACCTTGCTCATCAATATTGTCTGGAGAATAGGTTAATCCAGAAAGTAGGTTACCGATTTCGCCTAATTCAACGAACTCCCAATCAGAAGGGATAAAGTCAGGGTTTTTATGCCGTATTAATTCTCTTACCTTTACCATGCTAATAACCTAATATCTTTAAGTAAGTATCCATTTGATCTTCCACAGTTGCCAACTCCTTTTTTAGATCGATGATATTGTTTTGTGTTGCGGGAATATCCACCTCCGCTTCTTCTTCGAATGTGTCTACATAGCGAGGAATATTCAGGTTGTACTCGTTTTCCTCCACTTCCTTGAGAGTAGCACGGTAGGCAAACCTATCTTCCAATACTTCGCCTTCTTCGGTGGTCAATGGATTGGCTTCCTGAAAGGCTCGATACGTATTGACAATTTTGTCAATGTCCTTATCACGTAGGCGGTTTTGGTTAGTGCCTGATTCGTAACCTTGGCTGGCATCTATAAACAATACATCTTTGTTGTCACCCTTGGCACGATTGAACAGCATGATCGTGGCAGGTATGCCTGTACCAAAGAAGAGGTTGGCAGGTAGACCAATGACCGCTTCCAGTAGGTTTTCTTCAATGAGTTGTTGCCTGATTTTGCCTTCACTGCTTCCTCTGAAAAGCACTCCATGAGGGAGTATGACACCTACACGACCTGTATCGTGGTAGGTAGACTCGATCATGTGAGAGATAAAAGCGTAATCACCTTTGCTTTTGGGTGGTACACCTCTATGGAATCGGGTAAACTGGTCAGATATGGCATTGTCTGCTCCCCATTTATCCAATGAAAAAGGAGGATTTGCCCCTACAATGTTTCCTTTAAGCAAGCTGTCATCTTCCAGCAGCTTAGGATTGTTGAGTGTGTCGCCCCATTCTATGGTAGCATCATCGATCTCATGCAGGAACATGTTCATACGAGCCAATGCCCAAGTGCTTCCGTTGATTTCCTGACCGTAAAGTGAGAAGTTCTTGCTACCTACTTGTTTGGATAGTTTGATCAGCAAAGAACCTGAACCACAAGTTGGGTCTATGATCCTGTCACCAGGTTGAGGGTTTAAGAGTTTGGCTAATAACTTAGAAACCTGAGCAGGGGTGTAAAATTCTCCCGCTTTCTTTCCTGCATCACTAGCAAATTTTTCAATCAAGTACTCATAAGCATCACCTATCACGTCATTGTCCTCTAAGTGCGATGGCTGTAAGTCCAGAGCAGAGAAATCAACCAAAAGGTTTTTGAGTCTTCTGTTACGGTCTTTGGTTTGCCCGAGGTTGGCTTCTGAGTTGAAATCAATGTTTCGGAACACTCGCTCCAACTTGCTGCGGTTGGCATCTTCCATGCTTTCCAAAGCGGTATTGATTAACTCGCCTACATTCGCAGCATTTCGGTTTTCAAAGAGGTAATCAAACGTGCATGTTTCTGGCAATTGAAAACGCTCGTTTCTCAGTGCTCTTTCTACTCGTACCGCATCATCATTGTATTTCTTGGCATAGAAGTCCTTTTTATCCTTCCATACATCAGATACATACTTTACGAAAAGCATGGTCAGGATATAATCCTTGTATTGTGAGGGGTCAATGACACCTCTAAAAGTGTCACAGGCTTTCCAGACAATGTTGTTGATTTCGCTTTGGGTAATCGGTTTATTGCTCATGCTTCTGATAAATTAAGTTTTTAATGACTGCCTGATAGACTTTTTGTTTTTCCGCAATAATCTGTCGGGACAAGTCCATTTCTTTATAGTGTAATTGCTTTATGGCAATTGCTTTTTCTTGTAGTTCCAATGAGGGGATTTGGATAGTAAAGGCTTCTAATTCCGACTTACGAATAGATGGAATAGAGCTTCCAGCTCCCAATGTTTGAAAGTGTGACTGTGTTTGGGGCATATTAAATAAGGTAGTGAGGAACTCCGGTATAACTTTCGATCTGTCCACTTTGATAACAAAGAAGATAGAAGAGGCCATTGCAGGGCCATAGTTTCTATGGTACGTCCAGGCAAAATTCCTCATTCCTTTGCCCACTAATAGAATATCACCTTCTTCTAAAAGATGCGTTTCATTCTTCTGGTCAATCTGAATAAAAGTATCGATCTTATCTGTTTGATTGCCCCAATCATCAAAATGCTTCACCTGTAGATAGGCAGCATTGCCGTTCTCGGTTGGCTTGGTGTATAAACCAAATTGAAGTTGTGCAATATCACTGAGTTTTACTCTCATCTATTTGTAGAATCTTTCAAATACTTAACAAAGGTAAGAAAAAGATAATTAAAAGCAATTAAATATCTTTGTAGAGTTATTCAAATTATATTTGTGTGTGTTTTGACACTTTAAGGATTTTAAGGAAATAGAGGATACCAAGGATTAACTTTCCTTAGTATGACCACAAGAGATTGATTTTATAGGTGTGGTCGAATCTTCGGAAGAAAAGCCTATCAGGCTTGTTCTTCCTTGATTTCCTTAACTTCCTCATTTTCCTCAATCGAGGTATTTATGTAGTTGTCCTGAGACTCACGATGAATCAGCCCTGATTTACAGAAGTCAGTGATATAGCCCTCTGCCGTTTTGTGGGGAATACTCAAAGCTGCTGCCACTTCCAAGTACTTCTGACGGTTGAAGTGTTTGGGTAGCTTATGCAAGAATTTCTCTTTCCTATTTAATCGAGTGGGTTTCTGAACGTCCTCTGGGAGTTCCGCAAATACTTTACTCGAATGCTTTACTAACACTTTTACCATAGCAAGCGAAGCTTGAAAGTCTCTTTCTTCACAAATCATCTTGGATGATGTTTCACCTGTTTGACAGCCATGTGTTAATATTTCCCCAGTGGAGCTGTCGAATGCCCCAATATCTTTATCATATTGAATGTGGGGCATTTCCATGATCCGCAAAGCGGAGAATATCATGCAGAAACGATAGGCAATCAGTCCCAATCTTCGGATGGTAGCCATATAGTCGATTCCCTGAATACTCATGTACTTTTCCTGTATCTGACCAAAGAACTGATTGAACTGGTCTTGCTGGTCAGCGGTGAGAAAGAATTGAACATCCTGTCCAGCTTTCAACGAACTATAAAGGCTAAAGAACTCATTTCCTAACGCATCAAAATAGTCGTCTAATCCATTTGTAGTTTGCGAAGCAAATACATTTTTCCACACTGGACGAACATTCATATAATAGAAGATGAAGCGGCTGAATAAGCCGTTTTCTGCATTCGGAATAAGTGCGGCTACCTGCTTGGGTGTACCTGAAAGGACAGTAGAAAGACAAGGGCTTTCTATGTCCACATATTCACGGTCTGTCCTGCGATAGTAGGAAATAGTCTCATGGTGAAAGGCTTTTCTAAAGCCGTCACTATAGTTGCCGTAATCGCTCTTAAATGCATGTGCAAGTGTGTCACCCTCAGTTTCAAATATCAATCCTTTACCATCACTATCTCCCAATAATTGATAAGCTCCAGTAGAGCTGTTGTTAGCAGGGATAAAGAGCATCTTTTCTGGTGGCTTGTCAGGTTTCTCAATGCCTTCAACTTTACCTTTATTGGCATTGTATTCAGCCAATTCCAGTTCATAATGTTGCTTGTGGAGTTTTGCCTGTTCCCGAAACTCCTTGTGAACTGGATTCACTAATTGCCTACAGTGTACCAAACGTCCTTTCCCTGCGGATGCCTGGGCGGTAATGAATAGAAACAGATTGGCGTAGACACGCTTTCCATCATAGATGCCTGATACTTTGGGTAAACAGGCACTAATAGCCACTAAGGAGCCAAGGAGTAAAATATCCCTTTCCTCATTGGAGGTGGCTATCTGTATTACCTTTTGCAAAAACTCAGGAAGTTCAGGAAACAAGGAATTTGGGAATGTTGGCATTAAATCCGGTTCTTTTTTGTTTTCTGCCTGAGTGTTGAGATTCTTGCTTTGGTATTCAGACTTGCTTGCAGGGCTGTAGTCCTGTCGTTCCTGCTTTGGTGTAGCCAAAGGAATGCCCGCTTGTTTGGCATGAAAAAAGAAGGTTTTCAGGGAAACTCCCTGACCTCTTGCCTTCATGCAATTATCGAACTGCTTGTCGCATTCCTGTATGGAATACTCAGGGTGAAATTGACTTACACGGTGGAACAGGTTTCTGCCTGTCTCACCAAACTCGTCTGCAAAGGCAAAACCGATATTTACCCAATCGCTGTAAGCGGAGGTAACATCTATTTGGTTGGACTCAATTCCCTGTATGATTAGTTCAACTTCTTCGAGTTGTGTACTTGTATTGTAATCGCTTTGCTCTGTAACTTTTACTTGTTGGTCTGGCTTATCAAGCCATTCCAGCGGATTGAATGTTTTTCGCTCCATAACCTATATGTATTTAGGGTTGATGAATATGTCTTTGTCGTGGGGCAGGAAACATGCTCTGGAAATGTCCTTTCCTGATTGGTCTACTTCAATCTGGTAGGTGTGGGAAACGTAGTTTGCCACTGCCTTGAAATAGTCCTGGTGTTTTGCCTGTGTCAAGTCGATTGGTATTACCCATTTCAACCCATCACCTGAAGGAGATAAAAACAGTAGCTCCGTTTCAAAATAGTGGTCGCTGAGTAATGAATCCTTGAGTGAAGGAATGTTCTCAATGTGGTCAAAATCGATTGTGAGCAAACCTGAATGTCTTTGGAGGTTAGCATCATTCCGCTTAGAGAATGACCCGGAGAAGGTCACATAATCGAAGTTTTGAGCCTTATACTTTCGTGCATCCTTTGGCTCGGAGATATTGCGAAGTGTACTTGTACACGAAGCAAAATCATTGCCTTTGATGAGATGGTACACCTCTATCAAGGAGACTTGGCGACTTGGGATTGTGTTGGTAACGGGCTTGTTGAAATAGCTGAAAACTGGCGGAGCTGGTTTGACTATTTCAGGAAGAGCAACCGCAGGTTGCGTTTCCGCTTGGTGATAAAACCCTCTTTCCTTTCCAATTCTCAGGTATAGTTCTTCATTGATCTTATCAAGAAGGGCTTGCCCTTCGAGGCTGAAATGCAATGAAGCAAAATCAAAGATATTGCCCTGTGCAATGGCTTCTTCTGTATCTGTGTGTGTAGCAATGCCGTCAACTACTTTAACCATCAATGTGGGCTTGTCCGCATTGAAAGGATTCTTAGCAGGTTTGCAGTCCCGTCCCGAAAGGGATAGGACTGTTTCACCCTGATAGTAGTGGCGTAATACATGGGCATAGATATTCAAGCCGTAATGTGTCTTTCTCAAAATGGCTTCTCTACTGATCTCCATAATGCTTTGATTTTGAAGGTGAGTAGTTGGATTCCAGTAAAGCTTCCATATCAGAAACTTTGTAATAGAACTTGCCATTGATTCGGCTGTAGGGAAGAACCCCACTATCCCGAAGGGATTGAAGGGTTCTTTTGCTAATGTGCAGCGTTTGCATCACTACCTGACCATCAATCCATTCGTCACTGAATTGCTCCAATCGTGACTTATGGAAATTGAGGAGGTATGCTTTGATTGTTTTTATGTCTTGAGCTACTGTCAAGAGCATATCGAAAACCTCTGTCATAGCTTTACCCTCCCTTTTTTGATTAGGTAATCCGCAGCTCTGCGGTCTATTTCTTCCTGAGTAGAATTGCGGTTGCGAAGCAACCAGCTTTCTAACTCCGTTCTCTTGAAATAGAGCTTCTTTCCGTTTGGCTTGTAGTGTGGAATATTACCTCCACTTGTCAACTTGTATAAGTGTGACTGTGAAAGCTCCAAGTACTGGCAAGCCTCATTGAAGTTTAAAACTTCTTTCGTGTAAATCCCCTGGCTCTCAATTAGGCGTTGGAGATTTTCAAGACGTTCAATTATTTCGTCCATCTTAAATCGTATTAAGAATTAATGAATGGACTCTTGGCCAAAAGTCATATCCGATTGTCGAATACGATGCTAAAGTAGGAGGCTAAAAGGGGCGTTATGAGGCTCTAAAGCATGGTGCAGTGTAGAGTGCAGAGTGCAGAGTGGGCTGTAAAAATTGATAGTCCACTTTTAAGGTAAAAGAGGACTAAACAAAAACAGAAAAAAGATAAAAGGAGTATAGTGCAGAGTGGACTATATCAGGTGCGAAACTGCCTTTTCTATTTTATCTCCTGTCAGGTTCGGTCTTTTTAAAGACCTGAACTTTGACCTGTCAAAGGAATTCCCATCAGTATCAACGAAGCATAGGCAAGTCACTTCCCATTGCTTTTGCTTTAGATCATCCACCAACTTATGTTCTGAGTATATCAGCTTAATGAAATAGAATAGCTCGCTGATATTTCCTGTCCATTCTATAGGTGTTTTGATTTCACCTCCTGAGAATACCTTTTTGAAGTTGAGTAGGGTTGTGGATTTGCTAATGAAATGATTCAGCTTTAGGCTATCCCATAAATCGGTCAATTTATCTGGGTTGGTGTTTAGCTGCTTGTAGGTAAATGAATGAAATGAATTTGCCGTTGCTGCGGTTTCCGTTTTGGCTGCTGGTAATGGTTTGGATTCAACTTCAATTACTTGAACTGGTTTCAAGAAATGTTTGTCCGGGACAGGTTCTAAAAGTAGTTGGCTGTAAAAGTCCTCCAGTATGAATTGATCTTCTATCCAAGTGCTGAAAGCATTTTGGATTTCTAAGTAAAGCTGCATGTATGCAAGCTTTAGAAGCTGTAAGATGAATGTGTTTGCCTTGTGAGTTTGGTCTAATTCAAAGGATGTTTTTTTAGGATCTATGTACGTCAGTGCATAGTCCTTTTCTTTAATGAGCTTTCCAAGGTCTTTTAAACGTGTTTTAATCCGCTTGTTAAGTGTGTCTTCAAGCCAATACTTGATTAAGTTTTCGTTGTTGTCCTCCTTGATCAGCTCGACAAGCCTGACACATTCTGATTTGACATTATTCAATATTAGTTTGGAATAGTACTTTGTTTTGTGATCGAATGGCCTGTGAAAGCTGATTTCATATTTGAATTGAAAATCTGTGGAGGCTTCCTTTACGCTACTGAGTTTGGAAGCATACTTTTGATCAAGGCTGTTTTTTCCTAACCAAGGGCGAAGCTCTTGGTACAGGATGTCGTCAAGTAATTTGGTTTGATTGCTCATAGGTCAAGTTTGATTTTGTTGGCTGCTTCCTGTTTCTTTTCATCTATGATTTTGGCATAGACTTGGGTGGTCTTCAATTCCTTATGGCCTAAGAGCTTTGAGACTGTGTAAATATCAGTTCCTGCCGTAAGCTGCAAAGTGGCATAGGTATGACGGGCACAATGGAAAGTGATGGTTTTGGAGATACCAGCTTTCATCATCCATTGTTGCAATTTCAGGTTATGCCATGCAGAGTATTTCAATCCTTTGAATACTCGCTCTTCTGGAGCTTGCCTTTCACCGAGCAAGCCAAAGGCTTGTTCTGAAATAGGGAGGGTTTCTGCTCCCTTGGTTTTCTTTTGTCTGAATCGGATGTAATACCCGTTATCATTTGAGTGCTGCACCTCTGACCAGAGTAGCTTATTAATATCTGACCACCTCAGACCTGTAAGGCATGAAAATATGAATGCCGTTTTCATCTGAGGTATTTCACATTCCGTATTGGCTGCTGCTTGCAGTTCCTCCAAAGTCAGAAATTCTCTTTCAGGTTCACCTTGTTTAAAGGCGTCAACCCCTTCACTTGGGTTGGTAGGTAGAATACCGTCTTTCACTGCTTGCTTTAAAGCTGCTCGCAGCTTGTTAAAGTAGGAGTACTTAGAATTTTGAGATAGTTTCTGGTCACCATGTGCAATAGCCTTCTTATCAAGGTAGTATTTGAAATCCTGAATAAACTGTCGGTCAATATCTGAGAAGGAAACCTCATAGGAACAGAAAGCCTTTAGATGTTTCAGCATACTTGTCCAATTGCCGTAATTGCCAGGACTGTCTTGTCTCTGGTTAGCCAGTAGCTCAATGTATGCAAGGAAGCTGCCTTTCAATTTCTCATTATCTCTGAATCCATAAACACCGTTTTGGATTTCGATTTGTCGCTGTGCTCTGATAGTCTCAGCTAATTGAAGGGTCTTTTTGTTGACTTCCTTTTCCTCTTTGGTCTTTGCATTGGGAGAAAGGTATAATTTGAGGTATTCGGTTTTCCTTTTCCCTTTGTGGTAGTAGTCTAGGTATAGACTGGTCTTGCCACCTTGATTGCGTTTTCTTAGTGTTACTTTCATGCCTGAAACAGTTTTTCGATTTCTTCTCTCTTAATGATGGTACGGCTACCAATTTTCGCAGCTTGAATTTTTCCGTTCTTGATCTGACGGTACAGAGTCATTCTACTTGCTCCAAGTAGTTTGCAGGTTTCGGCAATACTTAGAAAGTCTTTGTCTTTGACTTGTTCCTGATTGTATTCCTGTTTCTGTACCGCAGTAGGGGCAATCTCCTGTACCTTCTGATCTCTCTTGCGTTTCTTGTAGGCACGCTTGGCACAGTTATCACCACAAAATTTGGTCACAGTAGTCTTGGCGATAAACTCAGTACCGCAATGCTGACAGATTTTGGGAACTCGAATGTTGCTGCTCATGGTGTTTCCTTTTTGGGCTTGTTTCTGTATCAGAGTGTATCCCTTTGTATCAGGATGTATCTGTATGTAACATTATCTCGCCTCTATCTTAAAAATCTGTTGCTAACAACAAATATTGATTGTTCAGCAACAAATTAGAAACGAAAGATAGGAAAAAATAGGAAAATTAGCAACAAGTAAAGGAAGTAAAAACAGTCTAATAGCAAGTAAAAGAAGGGTTTAGCGTACTATTCGAAAAGTAATTACTTTCCGATACAAAACTTACTAAAGATATTGGCTAAAAGGTCATCTGTAGTGATCTCACCAGTAATCTCACCCAGGTAATGTAAAGCTTGTCTGATGTCCATTGCTAGGAAGTCTCCGGTAACATCGCTATTGAGTCCTTCCATTACCGCTTGTAACGCATTTTGCGTTTGTATCAGGTTGTCGTAATGTCTTATGTTGGTTACAACTGTATCACCTGTTTTGAAGTTGTCAAGATTTACAGTTTCTACCAGCTTCTCTTTAAGTAGCTCAAGGTTTTCTTTATTAACAGCTGAAATAAATAGGGTAGTATCATCCTTTTTCATGGCTTCATAAAGCTCAGCTTGTACCTCATCCACTTTATTGCCTACCTTGATGAATGGAATGCCAAGGTTCTCGAGCATATTGATTTCTCTGTTAACCTCAACAATATTGTCATTCTTCAAATCGAACATATAAATGATGAGTGAGGCTTGTTTCATCTTTTCCCTGGTACGCTCCACGCCAATTGCTTCTACTTTATCTTCAGTATCACGTAAACCTGCGGTATCAATAAATCTGAAAACTACGCCTTCAAGATTAATCTCATCTTCAATAAAGTCGCGCGTTGTGCCTGCTACATCGGATACAATGGCTTTTTCCTCATTCAGTAAGGCATTTAATAGAGTAGATTTACCGGCATTAGGCTTTCCAGCTATTACGGTAGGCACACCATTTTTAATCACATTACCCAAATCAAAACTATTGGCCAATATTTTTATGACGGATAATAGTTTGTCAACTAAATTCTTCAGGTCACTTCTATCAGCAAACTCAACATCTTCCTCACCAAAATCCAGCTCCAGCTCAATCATAGAAGCGAAATGAATAAGTTCTTGTCTTAGCTGTTTAATTTGCTCTGAGAAACCGCCTCGCATCTGGTTCATAGCTGCTTTATGGGCGGCTTCTGTATCGGCATTAATTAAGTCGGCAACTGCTTCGGCTTGTGCTAAATCAAATTTCCCATTCAGGAAGGCACGCTGTGTAAATTCTCCTGCTTTGGCCAGGCGAGCACCTCTTCTTAAAAAAAGTTTAATCAGCTGTTGTACTATAAATGGTGAACCGTGGCAGCTTACTTCCACAACATTTTCTTTAGTAAAGGAGTGAGGAGCTATAAATACGGTAGCCAATACTTCATCTAAAATTTTAGAGCCATCTCTAATTGTACCAAAATGCGCTGTATGACTTTGTTGCGATAGTAGGTTTTTTCCATGGAAAACGGAATTAACCAAATTAATAGCATCATCTCCTGAAAGTCTGATGACGGCTATAGCACCAACGCCTGGCGCAGTAGAAAGGGCAACAATTGTGTCTGAAACGGGATTTTTCATCTGGCAAATTTCACGATTATTTACTGATAATAAAACCTAAATATTTTTTAGTCAAAAAAGTTAAGAGCTACTCAATTTAAATTATTTAGTTACGTTTGTAGATTGTTTTTTATAGGCTTCCAACCTTATTAAATAGTTCTGGGTCTAAGAAATAACTTAAAAAAATCAATCTTAAAAACTACCATTTCGAACCATGACAAAAAGAATAGGGCTAGTGACCCTTTTACTACTACTATTTTGGCAAGTTAAAGCTCAACATCAACTTAATGGTTATGTGAGAGATGCCAAATCTGGTGAGGCTCTTATTGGCGCTAATATCTGGCAACCATCCGCTCAGCATGGCACCACCACTAATCAATTCGGGTATTATAGTCTAAGCTTAAAGGGTGACACCGCTACTGTTCAGGTCTCTTATGTAGGTTATAAAACTGAAAAGGCCTTTTTAAAACTAAACGCTGACAGCACTTTAAATTTTAGGCTTTCAATGGCCGATGAGTTGGAAGAGGTTACCGTAAAAGGAACCAGACCAGGTGTTGAGCTTACTAAGATGAGTTCAATGACCATTAAGTCTCAGGAGATTAAAAATATTCCTGCACTTTTAGGTGAGGTAGATGTGCTGAAGGCTATTCAGTTGATGCCCGGTGTGCAATCAGGTAGTGAAGGAAGCAGTGGTATTTATGTACGCGGTGGAGGACCTGATCAGAATCTGATTCTGATGGATGGAGTTCCCGTTTATAATGCCTCTCATTTATTCGGTTTTTTCTCTGTATTCAATGCCGATGCTATTAACAATGTTGAAGTAATCAAAGGAGGCTTTCCGGCTAGATATGGAGGCAGACTTTCTTCCGTGATTGACATCAACATGAAAGAAGGTAATATGAATAATTGGCAGGCAGATGGAGGTATCGGACTTATTTCTTCTAAGCTTTCGGTTGAAGGACCCATCATAAAAGATAAAGCCTCCATCATACTTTCTGGTAGAAGGACTTATATCGATTTGTTAGCCAGACCACTCATTAAAATGAGTACTGATTCTGATGTTGATCTGGGTTATTTCTTTTATGACTTTAATGGAAAAGCGAATTATATCATCAGCGATAAAGATAGGGTATATGTTAGTGCTTATACCGGAACGGACAAATTCTATGCTTTAGATAAAAGTGGTAGAGATGTTTCAGGTAATGATTATTGGGAAGATGAATCAGGTATATATTGGGGTAATGTTACTACCGCAGCAAGATGGAATCATTTAATCAATAACAAGCTGTTTCTAAATACGACTGCAACTTTTAGCAAATACGGTTTCAATATTTTTAATGATTCATATAGTAGAACTGTAGAAACTGATACAACCTACGAGTATGATTTCTATGCAGCCTATAATTCAGGTATAAGGGATTATTCTATTCGGGCAGATTTTGATTACTTCCCTAATAATAGACATGCCATCAAATTCGGAACACAATATATTTACCATATTTTTCAACCAGAGGCCTTTAATGTAGATGAAGGACTTTATGAAGAAGCTGATTTGCCCGATGTAAAACCCGTTTATGGAAATGAGTATATGTTCTTTGTTGAAGACGATTACACGTTAAATGATAAGATTAAACTTAATGTAGGCCTCAATGCATCAGCCTTTTATGTGAATAAAAAGCTTTACACTTCTCTTCAGCCACGGTTAAGCGCGAGGTATTTATTTAATCAGAGTCTTTCAGTGAAGGCCAGTTATGCCGAAATGTCTCAGTTCTTGCATTTGTTGACTAATTCCGGCATTGGTTTGCCAACTGATTTATGGGTGCCGGCAACTGATAACATTAAGCCACAGCGTAGTCGGCAAGTTGCTGTTGGTATACATAAATCGCTTCAAGATGATAAGTATGAATTAAGCTCAGAAGCATACTACAAAACCATGGATAACCTGATTGAGTATCGTGAAGGAGCTAACTTTCTGGAGGTATCAAACGACTGGGAATCAAAGGTTACCTCAGGTAGAGGTTGGGCTTATGGAGCAGAATTCTTGGCACGAAAAAACACTGGTAAAGTTACCGGCTGGGTAGGTTACACGCTTTCATGGAATAACAGACAATTTGATGAATTAAACTTTGGTAAAATATATCCTTACAAATATGACAGAAGACATGATTTAAGTGTTGTGTTGAATTTTAAATTCAGTGATAAATTTGAAATGAATACCACCTGGGTATACGGTACCGGAAATGCCATCACTATCCCTACAGCAATATATCCCCAACTGAGTCCAGAAGGGTATGATAACTATGGTTATTATGAAGAAGTCTATCAGTATAGCGATAGAAATGCTTACCGCATGCCTGCTTACCATAGAGCAGATATAGGTTTCAGTTGGCACAAAGAGAAAAAATGGGGTGAAAGAATCTGGAGTTTGGGCGTATATAATGCTTATAATAGACAGAACCCATTTTTTATACAGACCTACACGAAAGATGATGGTTCAACTGGTTTTGAGCAGTTAAGCATTTTCCAATTTATCCCTTCAATTAGTTATAGTTTTAAAGTAAGACCTAATGCAAACTAAAAATATTTTTTATCTGGTTGGCTTAATGTTATTGGTAACATCCTGTTTTAAAGATGTTACAATTGATGTTGATGAGCAGGAAAGCGTACTCGTATTAAATGGCTGGCTCAAAGCTGGTGAAACCCCTAAAGTAAGTGTGTTTGCCAGTAAACCAATTCTTCAAAAGGGTGAAATAAGACAAATTAATACGGCAGTGGTCAATCTTTATGAAAATGATCAGTTAGTTGGCCTAATGACAAGAAACGAGCAATCTTACTATACTTTAGATGGTTTAACTATAAAGCCTGGTTATAAGTATGAAATTACTGTTGAGTATCCTTCTTATCCGGATTTAGAGGCATCAGTAACTGTTCCATTAATGTTAAATCCTGATGAAATAACCATTGAACACAGAACCAAGCAAGTGAATGATGGTTATGGTACTTATTCGGAAAGTGAGATTTCATTACAATTTAAGGATGAAAAGACTTCTGAAGATTATTATGGTTTAGCTGTTTCATCTTACGATCTTTATTATGATAAAGAGTATGGGGAGGATACCGTTTACAATAGTTATACCTACGGAGGTTTAGAAAGCGCGGACCCAACTGTTGATGAGATTTACTATAACTATAATTCGATGATAGGTATCCGAGATGACCTTTTTAATGGCGAAAGTTATAGCAATGTCTTTAGATCATACAATGACCTCCGTTACTACGAGTATGAAGACGAATATTCATATACCAAAAGTGGCTCATCTGTAGTCTTTTATCAATTCAGTGAGGCTTTATATAAATACTTATTAAGCCTGGAAAACAATCGTTATCCTGAAGCATTTGTAGAACCAAGTCAGGTATATTCTAATGTAAAGGGTGGCTATGGCATATTAGGAGCCTCCACCGAGCTTAATATTGAGATTGATGAAGAACGCAATGATTTTTATTATTAAGGTCTTGTAATTTTTCTGAACACTGGTTTCTGCTCTCTGTTGTCTTATTAAACTTTCATATTAAATAGAAAAAGGACATGCGGGCAGCAGTATTAAAAGAATACGGAGAAAAATTAATCATTGAAGAAAGAGAAAAGCCAAGCCCCAAGGAGGGCGAAGTTTTGGTTAAAATAAAGGCAAGTGGCATAAACCCTGTTGATCAGAAACTATCATTAGGTTATATGAAGGACAGAATGCCTTCTGAATTTCCTATAGTATTAGGTTGGGATATGGCTGGCGTTGTAGAAGAAAATGGGCACAGTGCCAGAAGATTTAGAGTAGGAGAAGAAGTTTATGCCTACGCCAGAAGACCCTTATTACATGCTGGAACATTTGCTGAGTATATAGCACTTCCAGAAAGTTATTTATCAAAAAAGCCCGTAAATATCAGTTTTGAAGAAGCCTCAGGTGTGCCGTTGGCAGGTTTAACGGCTTATCAATCATTATTTGATGCGGGTAAATTGAAGGCCGATGAAGCTATTTTAATCTTAGGAGCATCTGGAGGTGTAGGTACTTTTGCTGTACAATTAGCTAAGTATCATGGCAGCAAGGTTATTGCCGTGGCAAGTAAAAAGAATCATGATTATTTGACTGAACTAGGAGCCGATTACTGTATTGATTATAAAGATAATAGAGTAGAAGAGGCCCTAAAAGAAATAAGCTCAACAGGCGTTGATATGGTTTTTGATGCAGTTGGAGGTGATAGCACGAAGATTGGTGAAAAGTGTTTAAAAGAGAATGGTCGTATAGTCTCTATAGCTAGACAGGGTGATACGCTTGAAGAGTCTACCAACTTCACTTTTGTGTTTGTAGAGCCAAATTCAAGAGAATTGGATCATATGCGCGAAATCATTGAGGCTGGTAATATTAAGATACCAGTGCAAAAAAACTACAAGCTAGAAGAGGTTAATGAAGCTTTTGATCAAATAGATACAGGCCACACACAAGGTAAAATTGTAATAAGCTTATAGTTAAGCAACAAGTAAATCATTGCAGTTGGTATTTTGAATATGACTGCAATGATTTGCATGTTTTAAGGATTCTTTGTTAAATTTATTATGTTATAATTTTCAGTTTATAAATAATTGAGGTTATATTTGATTCATAAGTATTGAATAAAACGTTTGTCATGAAAAAAATTTTACTAATCGTTGTTGCAGGCTTATTTATTGGAGCATGTGCTCAAAAAACCTGTCCTACTTATGCATCTAACGATCTTAATGTAGATTCAGAGGGAGCCGAGATAGAGGCTACTATTTAAAAAAGCACACTGATTATTCAGTGTACTTCTTAACATCTTCGGCATTTATCTCATCACCTGATAAGATTACCAATCTTTCTACCACATTACGTAGCTCTCTAATGTTACCACTCCAGCTGTAGTTTTGAAGCTGTTTAAGAGCGTCTTTGTTAATAGACTTTTTCTTGCTGCCGTGTTCATCGGCAATATCTGATAAAAATTTATCTACCAATTCAGGGATGTCTTCTTTACGCTCCTTAAGAGGAGGGACAGTTATTTTTATCACACTTATTCTGTGATACAAATCTTCTCTGAATTCATTCTTCTCAATAGCTTCTTTGAGGTTTTTATTAGTGGCAGCAATAATCCTAACATCTACTTTGATGTCTTTATCACCACCAACTCTGGTGATTTTATTCTCTTGAAGTGCTCTCAATACTTTAGCCTGAGCTGCTAAAGGCATGTCTCCAATTTCATCAAGAAAAAGTGTGCCTCCGTTGGCTTGTTCAAATTTACCTATGCGTTGTTTTACAGCTGATGTAAAAGCCCCTTTTTCGTGACCAAATAGTTCACTTTCAATGAGCTCTGATGGAATGGCTGCACAGTTTACTTCAATCATGGCAGATTTAGCCCTTTCACTTTGTTCATGAATCTGACGGGCTACTAATTCTTTTCCAGTTCCATTTTCACCGTGTATTAACACACGGGCATCAGTTGGTGCTACCTTCTGAATGGTTTCCTTTACTTCACCTAAAGCAGGAGAGGAGCCGATCATCTGGTATTTTTTAGAGACCTTTTTGCGTAGCGTTTTTGTTTCTTTTACTAAGGAAGAATTATCCAATGCGTTTCTGACAGAAACTAATAGCCTATTTAAATCAGGTGGCTTAGAAATGAAATCGAAGGCTCCTTTTTTAGTGGCATCAACGGCAGTATCAATTGTGCCATGAGCAGAAATCATGATGAAAGGAACATCATATTCTTTTTCGAAAACAGCATTGAGTAACTCAAGCCCATCCATTTTAGGCATTTTAACATCGCAAAGCACTAAATCAAATTGTTGGTTTTCAATTTTCTTTAGCCCTTCTTCGCCATTCGATGCTTCCTCAATTTCGTATTTTTCATATTCAAGTATCTCTTTTAAGGTGTTTCTGATACTTGCTTCATCATCTACTAATAGAATTTTTGCCATTGGTATAAGGTTAAAAATAATTGCAAGCCTATAAGCCAGGTTCTGTATCCCTGATAATTATCAAGGCTCTTATCATTTATCTATGCAGCCTACCCCTTTTTACTTCACAGCCAAAACTGTGATTTAGTGCGAGTAACACTTATCCCGATAGCGATCGGGAGCAAAAATGTATGTGGCCTTACAACCCGCAAGGTTTACCTAGCTGCTGACGTTACCGCCAAACACGGTGCGCTCTTACCGCACCTTTTCACTATGACCCAGACGAAGTAAACTTGCCTGGGCTACTTGTTTTCTGTTGCACTTTCTGTTAATGATATAATCATCACCCTTGGTTTCCCAAGGTACGGCACTCTATGTTGCCCGGACTTTCCTTACTGTCCCGATAGCTATCGGGACCAGCACGATAAGACAGCTTGCAATTAAGATTTTAAATTAATTTCAACGTTGAATTTAACGCAATAAATTGACAAAAGGATTTTGAAACGGAAATATTAGTGAACGTCCTGTCCTGTTAGCTTATGCTCCCAGGCATCTGCTACAGTAGCTACCTCTTCAATAATACTTTTCAATACACTTTCTGTTGCTGTTTCAGCATAAGTAGCGGCTTCAACTCTTATAAAATCATCTATTAACACAAAACGTGCTGCTGTAAATGAAGAATTCGCTCTAATCAGATTTTCCAGATTTATTGATTCTGAATACTCGCAAACTTTTGAGGTAAATTCAATACTAGGTTTATTGGTAATCTCACTGTTTCTTTTGGTTCCTAATACAGCTTGGTATCTATTGCCGCCTAATGGGTAAATAATAACCGATTTGTTGGTATCATATTCCTGAAACTGACCACCAATTTCGTTTGCGTAAGATTCCATAAATTCGTTAAAATTCATAGCACGAGTATTTTTAGGTTATAAAAGTGATTGTAGTGGTATTGCTAAAAGTTAATAGTTTGGTATAAAATTAAGATAAAATTTTAATTTATCCTTACCAAAGTTGCTCCATAACCAAATTTTTCTTTCTGAGCGTCCTTAAAGAACTTGATATGGTCGCTTTGCGAAAGGTATTTATGGATTTTATTTCTGAGAATTCCGTTTCCCACGCCATGTATAAAAGTGATTTCATCTAAACCTGCTGCAATAGCTTGACTTAACTTTTGCTCAAAAGCGCGAAGCTGAATATCCAGAATTTCATTTTGCTTTATTTGATCTGCATCCGATCTTAAAGCTTCAATATGCAGATCCACTTCTGAGTCAATACTGATTCTTTTACCTTCCCTTTGAAAGCTTTGTTCTTTTTGAGCATACATGCCCTCTCTTAATTTATCAGCATCAATTACTTCTGGTTCAATGTTCTCTTTGCTGACAGAATTTAAAGGAATTAAATAGCCATTTTTATTGAGGCTGGTAATTGGTTTAAGTTCACCTTTAAAGTGCTTTGCTTTAATGCTGAGATTTATTTTTTCAGGCCTCTTAGCAATGCTCCAGCTATTGTTTTCTTCCAAAATTGTAATGGATAAGGTTGGCCAAGTATTTAGATGATTTAGATTTCTTTCAGTTATTTTTGTTCTATTACCCGCAAATATTTTCTCTGAAAGTATACTTTTCTCTTCGTGTTTATTATTCAATTCATTTACTAAAACCAGTGCATCGCTATTTTCTTGGTTTATTAAATAGATGCTGTGTAATTGATCATTCAATGGAATAATGGCAACATAATATCCTTTTTCAACACTCTTGGGTTTAGCTGTTTTTTTTGTCTCTACGGTGTTTCTTGGTTTATCAGAAAATGCAGTACTTTCATCAGCAGCAACAACCACTAATTCAGTCTCTAAAACAGGAATGCCAAAACCATCCTCAATTTCTACTTCTACCAGACCTCTGTCTAGCTTTTTAGTTACTATTCCTTCTTCTTTGCCGTGAAGCAACCTTACTTTATCTCCTACATTCATCTGTGTTAATATTTAATTCTTTTTAAAAATATATCGGGTGAAACTTCCAACCGAATTTGTTATACTCTAAAGTGGGTAGAGGTATTTTAATTAAATTCAGTGCGTAGTAAAGCACTTTTAACCACTTTTTGTCAGTGTTGAAACTGCTAAAGTCTATATCCAGACTCAGGTAATATTGCCGATATGAATCATATCCGTTCATTTCATTTTCATCTGGGTCTCCGTAAACCATACGATCTCCACCATAACCTAAACTAAAAGCTAAAAAATCTGGAAAGATGTTGTTTTTAGAAAAGATATTTAAGTTGGTGCTTAACCAATAAGTTTGTCCATTATAATCTTTTAACCATTGTTCTGAATAATTTTCACCAAGTACATTTGGTCTTAATTCTGAAAATGGGGATGGTGAAAAAGAATATTTTGGATGAATATATGCCTTTCCACATAATAGCTCCTGATAGGGGAGAAAGGCACCTATCGAATTTGCTAAGGCATCGCCCCAGGAAGCACCATAATCCGGTGAAAGACCATCAAAAACTTCTATAGTGAGCATCATAGTAGAGCTGCTGATTCCGGCCCATAAGTAAGCTTTTTCTTTTGATAGTCCTGCATTTTGAAAAAGCTTGGCATTCAAGCTGCTGACATGGTAAGCCGTATAGGCATGACCCATCTTATCAATTTGAAGCCATTGTTTATTATCATTATAAAAATGAAATGATTGACGATTGTCGCTGTCATACCAAATGTAACTTAAGCCTATAATGCTAGCTGCATAAACACCAGATTCAACCAAAATAAGTCTTTTCAACTTGGCACGATTAACGGAATCTTGGTGCTGAGCTGATATTGGATGGCTCAGGACAAAAACAATAAAAGATAAAAAGCACAAGCGTCCAATACTCATGAAACAAAGGTATTTATTAAAGCGCTACTTTTAGCTTTTCAAGGTAGATTTGTAGGTGTCCAGTGCCCTTTCACGTGCTTCTTTATGATCAACTATTGGTTCAGGGTACTTATCTGTGCCAAACTCAGGAACCCATTTTTTGATGTATTTTTTGTCTTTGTCAAACTTATCTGTCTGACTGTAAGGATTAAATATTCTGAAATAGGGTTGAGCATCTGTTCCTGAACCAGCGGCCCATTGCCAGCCACCATTATTACTTGCCAACTCATAATCTAAAAGCTTTTCGGCAAAGTAAGCTTCACCCCAGCGCCAGTCAATTAATAAATGCTTGGTGAGAAAGCTTGCCACTATCATGCGAACTCTATTGTGCATATACCCTGTATTATTGAGCTCTCTCATTCCTGCATCAACTATAGGGTATCCTGTTTTGCCCTCGCACCATTTTTTGAATTGCTCTTCATTGTTATTCCATGGTATGTTATCATATTCCTTTTTGAAAGAGCCGTTCTCTACATGAGGAAAGTTGGCTAAAATCATACTGTAGAAATCACGCCAGATCAGTTCGTTTAACCAGGTATCGTTTAAATTTTGAGCTCTTGAAACAGCCTCACGAATACTGATGGTACCAAAGCGCAAGTGTATTCCTAAGCGACTGGTACCATTCTTTGCAGGAAAGTTTCTGGTTTTGTCATACGTTTCGATGATATCTTCTTTGTATTTCTTTTTAGGAATATCAATTTCAGTTTCTTCAAAACCTATTTCGCCTAAAGCAGGGAGCTTAAATTTATTTTGATAGAAATACTCCTTATCCATTTTTACTTTATAAGGATGGATAAAGCCGGAGGCGAGTTTTTCTAACCACTTATTTTTATATGGCGTGAAAACTTTATAGGGCTCATTACTGCCGTTTAGTACTTCTTCCTTTTCGAAAATCACATGATCTTTAAAATCATAGAAACCAATGCCATGATGCTCACATATGTTAGAGATGTCTTCATCTCTATCTTTAGCATACTGTTCGTAGTCACGATTGGTATAGACAGCGTTGATGTCGAATTCATCAATTAGGGCTCGATAAACTTCATCAGGTTTACCATGTTTAACCAGCATGCTAGAGCCTATTTTATTGAGTTTCTCGTTCATATCTTTCAATTCAGAATGAATGAATTCAACACGAGCATCCTGCTTGTTTGGCAAATCGTTTAAAATATTCGTGTCAAAAATGAAAAGGGGGATGACAGGAATGCCGTCTTGTTGGGCATAATGGAGTCCTGTATTGTCGAAAAGGCGAAGATCTCTTCTAAACCAAAATATATTTACTTTACTCAATGTTTTTAGCTTTTAGGCTAATCAACTAGGGTGAGCTATTTTAGTTCATCGTTTGATGTGCTTTCCTCATCTTCTCTTAAGATGGCCTGAGGATCAGATGGAGGAGTATTATCTTTTTCTTTTTTATCTTCCTCTTCTTCTTCTTCTTCTTCTTCAGGTTCTTGTTTATTCTCTGGAGGGCTTGGTTTATCTTTATTTTTATTAAATACTTCTCTTATCTGGTTGAAGGAGGTGACATGCACTAAACTGACTCCGGTACTCGTGGTAGCACTGTTGGTGGCTTTGTCAATTGCGCTATAGTTGGTTTTATTATAAACCTTAACCCTTAGCTTACCATCTTCAGTTAATAAATATTCTACTGACCAGTCACCTAAAATACCGAGAATCTCTTGGTTAACATCGGTTGTATTGCCCTGTGAAAAACCTCCATCTCTGGTAACTCTTAGTCGGCCACCCAGAAAGCTGTATGATAATCTTAATTGAAAAGTATTAAATTCTTCATCACTAAATGATCCTAAGTCCACATCAATTTCAAGGTTTTCATCAATTTGAGTTACCCAGTAGCTTAACTGATTGGAGAGAAATTCGCTCACCGAATTACCTATCGATCCACTAACAGCAAATGAAGATGGTGGAGAAAGCCTTCTAAGAATAATTAAGCTAAATACCTGACGCTTCATCTCTTGCTCATCTGCTTCAAGTTCCGCCTCAAATGACGCCATTACTGGTCCTAATGAGTAGGCTCCAACTGATGAGGTTATACTTTCAGGATAACCACTGATGTCAATATCAAAATCTACCTGTGGTTGTAGTAAATCACCATCCAAATCCAATATAACTTTAGCAGGGTATCTTCTTCTTAATTCTGGGCTATCACTGTAGGTGGTATCTACAACTGGTAGTAAGGATACATTTTGCTCGTAAACGGCTGTAATATCCAAATTACCTCCATAAGGGTCTCCATCCCATGATATTCTACTTCCAGGTTGTATAGAAAACTCCTTATTAATGATGTTGTATAGAGTGAAGTTATATCCACCTTCAGTAAGGGTATAATCACCCAGCATGGTAAATGCACCATTGGTGTCAATATTTAAACTTATTTCACCATTTCCACGACCTCTTATGATATCGCCCGATTTAATGTCAAAAATGATTTCGGCATAAGCATCTGGTGTAACTTCCAAATCAAAGTTTAGCGTTAAACCCGTTATATCCACTTCATCTACAGTGTTGATAGGAGTTGATGTATGGTTGGCGGTATCTTTGATATTAATGAAATGGATATATTCTTCCTGCTGAACGGAGGAAGTACTTTCTACCGGAATGAACAGTTTGGTACCTTTTTCGGATCGAGCCTTAGCATCTACAACTAAGTTATTGGCTGGCCCATAAAAAGAAATGTCACCGCTAACAAAGGCATTACCATAGTAAAGGCTATTATCATTAGCTGTAGTGTTTAATACATTAAAGCTGTACATGTTTCCTTTTAGGTCAAGGAAAAGGTCGGTAAAGCCATCATGCAATAAATCACCAGAAAGATAAGCCAGATTTTCTTGCTGATCTTTCAATTCAATATTCTGCAAGGTGATTTTATTCAAATCAAAAGAGACATTTCCATTGAAATCATATAGTGTGTTTAGGTAATTAACTCGCACTTGCCCTGCTCTAACTTTACCCAAGCCACTAACAATAGGGTAATTAAGATCACCAGTAATTTTGAAATTGCCATTTACCAAACCTTTAATATCAGAAAAAATGGTGTTAATAAATGGTTCTGCAATAACCAGGTTAGCATTATCAAGCGTGGCCTCTAAGTCCAGAGTATTTTTAGCTTTGTTAGGTGTGTAATTACCATTTACACTAATAATATCGGTTCCATTCCGATTTACTATAAAATCTAGCCCTAATTGTTTGCTTTCTGCCTTCCAGTTGGACTTTCCTTTAATGTCACCTACCAGAAAAGCATCAACATAGAGATCATCAATTGTGACATCACTCAATATCAGGTATTTATCATTGAGTTTATTGATGTTAACGATCCCATCGATGGAGCCCTCAAACTCTCGTGTAGTTGAAATGGTATTAATACCAGATAAGTTGAAGTTTTCAACTTTAGTAGTTAGGTATTTGCTGGAATCATTCGATAAAACACCATCAAGTACAATTTTTTCTGATTCAGCTAAAAGACCAAAATTTTTGAAATAGTATTCTCCATCAGTAATGGTAAAAAGGTTGTTTTCAATAAAACTCCAGTTTTTATCAAGCGCTTTAATACGAGATTGATCAATTCGAATTTCAGTAGAGTCTTCCTTAAAGGTTAACAAACCTGCAACATCTAAATCATTGTCAAACTTAGGTTGTTGAATAAAGGCATTAAAATCAATTTCTTGTCCTGTCCAGATTAATTCTGATTCGATATTCTCAGTTTCAAGCTCTTCAAATAGCTTTTGACTTTGTGAGTAAACGTAAGCCATACCGAGCACATTTCTGCTTCGGTGATCTTTTGAAAGGTTAACGTCAATCTCATTGTTTTTAAAGCTGGAACCATCATAATTAATTGAATCTATAGTGCCGCTTAAGTTAAATATGCTGTTGATACCATTGTTAAAACTACCAGATATCTTTGTGTTTGGTTGGATGTAAAGCTCAGGAACAAAAAGTTGAATTAAAGGATTTATTGCCTTTATATTGAAATCAAATAGCACTTGGTAATCAGGGTAGTTAGCTAAAGTATCCAATTGACTATAGTACTCATTGAGTTGATTAGCATCATTTTTAATATTTAATCGAAACTCTTTTACCATCACGGCTATATCTTTCTGCAACTGTAAAAACTCATATTCTCCGTTTAGGCTGCCACTAATTAAATCTGAGTTGATATAAAGTTCCCTGTATTGATCCTTCACATCTGTAATTACCCCAAGTGTGTCCAACTGAA
The DNA here is from genome assembly GCF_016734805.1 of Marivirga atlantica. Classification (GTDB taxonomy): domain Bacteria; phylum Bacteroidota; class Bacteroidia; order Cytophagales; family Cyclobacteriaceae; genus Marivirga; species Marivirga atlantica. The sequence goes on along the minus strand of NZ_JAERQG010000003.1, from coordinate 40,691 downwards.
GGCTGTTGTTACCATATTTAGCATAAACGTCTTTTAAATACGCTTGCCCTTTTATGGTTTCCCAGCTATTTCCTTCTGATTTTAAGGTGCCTTCTGCTTTGACATAAATATCACTTTTAGAGAGATTAACAGCCCTGAGGTTTACGGTATCAATTGCTACATTAACGTTTACAATATTCTTTTTATCTCTAAAATCTATAGAACCATCCATATCCATTTTAAGGATAGGGTCATTGATCGTAATTTCACCATTAAAAAACTCTTTTGCTAGCTGAGCATTAGTTTTAATGTTTTGGTATTCATAACCATTGATTCCAATGAAACCCAGATTGGCATTTAGTTTAAGGTTAGCAGTAGCAAGGCTTAATCCTTTTCCTTTTACATTACCTGTCATTTGTACTTTTTGGAGTAAAGAATCTACCTCTAAAAGCCTACCAATGTTAAAATTGAAAGTGGACAAATTACCGGAGTATTCCGATTCTTCAATATTCTGAGCTATTTTGAGGTTAAGATCTGACTCAATTCTACCAAGCTGGGATGTAAATACACCATTGGCTACAAAATCTTTAGGGAAACCAGTAAATCTTCCTTTAAAATCAACAGGGCCTAATATATCAATCTTTCTGTTTGTGAGACTATCAACCACATATTGAGAAATATCTTTGGGTGTGAAATTGGCTTCTTGTAAAGTGAAGTCAATAAAACTCTCATTAAAATCTGGCAATCCATCCATCCTTAGCCTACCTTTCAAATGTGAGTTATCTCCAAATACGAGGTCAATATCTTTTGCATAGAAGTTCTTCACTTTGCCGGAGAAGCTGCCATTTAATTTATAGGTGTCTTTATATCTTTTTACATAAGGAGCAAAATAAGCCAGGTCTTTAGCGTGAATAGAGGTGTTTTTAAAGTTAGCGGCAATTTTAACAGAGTCTACCAAATAGGATAGATTACTCATTGAATTATAATTGAAAACTATGGAGTCGGCTATATGGCTGTCATTTACATCTAAATCTAATTGAGCTAAGCTTAATTTACTTTGTGATATCTCGAAGTCAGTAGATAGACTTTTTATTGTTAAAGATGAGGCTGAGTCAACTGCGGTGAGCGACTCAACTTTCATCATTATAGTATCTCTCCTGGTCTTGAATCCATTTACAGAAGCATTGAGGTTTTTTAATATAAACTGGTTGTAATTAAATCCTTCTGTAATACTATCATTATCCAGATTAATAATACCCAAGGTTATGTCTTTCAGTGTTACTTCATTCATGATGAAGGTTTTAGGAGCCTTTGTGCTATCACCTGCTCCGGCAAATTCTTTTATAGCATAAATAAAGTTATCTATATTGAAAAGATCTTCTCCTTTGTTTCTTCTGAGCATTACACGCGATTCGGTCAAGCTAACCTCATCAAGCACAATATTTTCAGGCGTTATCAACTCACGTATATCGTAGTCCACAACTAATCTTTTGGCATCTATAAATGATTCACCTTCACGATCTTTTACCTTTAAATCAGAAATGGCAAGTTTATCGAACCACTCAATGTTTACCCTTTCAATGGTGATAGAAAACCCTAGCTTTTCACTTAAGTATTCGCTTCCGTACTGTGCAACTTTAGTTTGTACATATGAGGATTGCATGGCTAGTGCCACAAAGCTGAGTGCAAAAAAGACGATAAGGAAGATATAGAGAATTGCTTTTGCGATTCCTTTTTTAATACCTTGCGAAATATTTTGTTCTTCCTTCAAATTATGGATATTACTATTCTTGCGATCGAGTCTTCCTGTGATGAAACTTCTGCATCAGTTATTCAAAACGGGAAAGTCCTTAACAACATTGTAGCTACACAGTCAGTTCATGAAAAATATGGTGGAGTTGTTCCGGAACTTGCATCCAGAGCACATCAACAACATATAATCCCAGTGGTTGACCAGGCACTTTCATTGGCAAATATAAAGAAGAAGGATTTAAATGCAGTAGCTTTTACACAAGGTCCTGGATTATTAGGCGCTTTATTAGTGGGGAGTAGCTTTGCTAAGTCAATGGCATCGGCATTAAAAATACCTTTGATTGGGGTAAATCATATGCAGGCGCATATTTTGGCTCATTTTATTGAAGATCCAAAACCGAGTTTTCCTTTTTTATGCTTAACTGTTAGTGGCGGACATACCCAAATTGTGAAGGTAAACGATTATTTGGATATGGAAATCTTAGGTGAGACCAAGGACGATGCGGTTGGTGAAGCATTTGATAAGATTGCGAAAATTATAGGACTTCCTTATCCTGGTGGACCTATGATTGATAAATATGCCAAGGAAGGCAATCCGGAGGCCTTTAGTTTTCCGGAAACAGAAATGCCAGGACTGAATTATTCCTTTAGTGGCATAAAAACAGCGGTTTTATATTTTCTTCAAAACCATCATCAAAAGGATGAAAATTTTGTAAAAGATAATTTGAATGATATATGTGCCAGTGTTCAACATAGACTAATCACTACCTTATTACAAAAACTTAAGAAAGCAGCCAAGCAGACTGGTATTAATCAGATTGCTATAGCAGGTGGTGTATCAGCTAATTCACATTTAAGGGAACAACTTAATACTTTAGGCCAGAAGCTTAATTGGGAAATATTCATTCCTAAATTCGAATATTGCACGGATAATGCCGGTATGATTGCCATGGCCGCTCACTTCAAATATCTTAAAGAGGATTTTGAAAATATTAATGCAGCACCTAAACCAAGAATGAAATTTACTGCTGAATAATTATGCAAAATCTTTTTAATAAAGGTGATACCAAAACACATCATTTTAAGGTGAAAGCTTCTGATTATGCAGCCTTCGAAGGGCAATCAGTTCATAAAGTATGTTCTACTTTTGCATTAGCCAGAGAAATAGAGTGGAGCACAAGGCTTTTTGTTTTGGAGATGCTTGATGAAGATGAGGAAGGAATTGGAACTTCCTTAAAAATCAATCATAAGGCACCTGCTTTTCTAGGTGAAGCCGTAGAAATTATTGCTACCTTTGAGGAGATTTTGAATCAGGAAATTATATGCTCTTATCAAGTACTTGTAGGAAGTAGACTAGTGGCAGAAGGACAAACAGGTCAAAGAATTTTGCCTAAAGATAAAATTCAAGAAGTATTTCAAAAACATTATATTGGGTAGTTGATTCTAATTACGCGATAATTAAAATCTCATTATGGGAGATAAAAAACAGTTTAGCTCAAACATATTAGTTAAAAATAAAAAAGCTCGCTTTGAGTATGAATGGCTTGATACTTTTCAGGCTGGTCTGGTACTTCAAGGTACCGAAATAAAGGCTATACGACTAAATAAAGTGAATTTACAAGAGTCGTATTGTTATGTGAGCAGGGGAGAGATGTTTGTAAGAGGCCTACATATTGGTCAATATGAATTAGGTACGCATTATAATCACGAAGAAAAGAGAGAGCGAAAGCTTCTACTAAAAAAGCAGGAAATAGAGAAGATTAAAAAGAAGATGGAAGAAAAGGGATTGACCATAGTACCTACTAAGCTTTACATCAATGCTCGTGGTTTAGCAAAAATGGAGATTGCTTTGGCAAAAGGTAAAAAAATCCATGATAAGCGAGATAGCATTAAGGAAAAAGACATGAAACGGGAGCTTTCTAAAATGAAATTCTAAATAATGGAAGCAGGTCAAAAAGGTATAGGCAGGCTTAGTATAATTCCTGTGAGGGCTGAAGGCTCTGATAAAGCTGAAATTGTTACCCAGCTATTGTTTGGTGAACACTACAGTGTGCTTGAAGTAGCAGAAAAGTGGATTAAAATCCAGAATTATTTTGACGGCTACAAAGGTTGGATAGACCGCAAGCAGTTTCATGCCATAAGCTCGGAGTATTTTGATCAGATTAATAATTCCACTTATAAAATCTGTACCGATCTGGTGGCATCCATTCTTTATAATAAGAACCTTGTACCTGTTACTTTAGGAAGTATTATTCCTATTTCTACAAATGAGATTTTTAAAATTGAAGAACATCTTGGCTTTAATGGTGAGGCAAAAAGTTTAAGTGAAAGAAGGGATTTTGAATACGTAAAATTGATTGCGCTTAAATATCTCAACGCACCCTATTTATGGGGTGGTAAATCACCTTTCGGTATAGATTGTTCTGGCCTCACACAAGTGGTTTTTAGAATTTGTGGGTACAAACTGTTGAGAGATGCTTCGCAACAGGTAACTCAAGGTAGAGAGGTAGAAAATTTTGAAGGAGCCATTCCTGGTGACCTGCTGTTCTTCAGAAATGCTGATAGAAAAGTGACTCATGTGGGTATTTTGTTTGAAAATCAGACAATTATACATGCTTCGGGCAAAGTTCGAATTGATTTAATTGATGAAAATGGTATATTCAATGTCGAACAAAAGCGTTATACACACTATTTGTCAGATATCCGCAGGGTAATCACCTAAATTGAAAGATCTCCCTGCTTAAAGTATTAAGCTTATGGAGATTGAGCATAAAAGAACTTTAATATTAAATCAGGACTTTAGCCCACTAACAGTTTGTGGTTATAAGAAAGCATTTCTTTTAGTTTACCTCAAGAAGGCAGAATTATTGGAAGATGATGATCAACCACTTAGAACGGTTGACAAGAGTTTTGCCTTGCCCAGTGTAATCCGTTTAAACAAATATGCCAATCTGCCTTATAAAGGCGTAATGCTTACCAGACAAAATATCTTCAAACGTGATGCATTTACATGCCAATACTGTGGCTCTGAAAAGGATCTAACTTTAGACCATTTAGTACCTCGCTCAAAAGGAGGTAAATCAATTTGGACTAATTTGGTTACTGCATGCAAAAGATGTAACGCTAAAAAAGGTCATTACACCCCTGAAGCTAGTGGAATGAAGCTTATCAGAGCTCCTTTTAAACCCAGTTATATCATGTTTATCAGAGATTTTTCCGGGCATATTAACGAACGATGGAAGAGGTATCTGGGAAAGAAAGAAAAGCTAATGGCTTGAATTTTATAGCAGGTTTAACCTTCCACTTTTTTTAAATTGACTATTAAATTAATCCCTTTCCATTGCTAATATTTTCACCTTTTGAAAACAAGTATATAGAGGCCCAATCTGGATAATTAAATAGTAAACTAAATCGTTTTGGATGCTCAAAATGAGTAAGACAAATGCTTAGATGTACTAAATGTCTTACGTAAAGTATCAATAATAGCTCCTCATTACCATTAAGAAAAGCATTAGCTATCTGATGCATATAGTGCTAAAATGGTAATATTTTGCATGCTTAGCTTCATTTATGCTACATTTTTATCATTAAACGCTTCACAAATTATACTTCCTCCAAAAATAAAACCTGATTTTTATCACTAATAAATCCAATGGAGAATAATGAGGAATAATGAATTAATAAAAGTGTTGGTTTTGGCTGTGTTAATAGCCTTAATTTTAATTAAGTGTACAGATCAAAAGACGCCTGAACCAGTGCAGGAGAAAACTGATATAATTAATGAAGCGACCTATTATGACAAAATAATTGAAGGTAAAGAGTTAGGCCCTTGGCGGACTGTTTTTAGAGACGATTTTACTGACAGTAGTAGCTCTAGCATAAATTGGATTTTTGAGAATAGCCGAGCAGATTATAATTCCACTCAAACTACCGATTACCGAGCTAGTCAAGCCAATTATAGTCAATGGGATAATCGTGAAGTCATGGAACTTTCAGCAGTTAGAAGAGGGAATAGATTCCAGGCGGGTCACATTAAATCTAAAATAAAATATGGCCCAGAGCAGGATGAGGAGATTAGGTTTAAAGCGAGCCTAAAGTTATTGGCTCAAGATGGTAGAAATCCTGACGGCTCACCTCGTTATGTGAATTTTGATCAAACATACGGCTTATGGCCTGCCTTTTGGACGGTGGACGAGGATGGATGGCCTACAAAGGGTGAAATCGATATTATGGAAGGTTATTCTTACGGTGACAGTGAAGTGTTTGCAAGTAATATTTTTTATGGAAACACTGTCGGTGTAAACACTTTATCTCATGATAATACAGTTCATGAATATGATTTGGAAAGTGATACAACCAATGGTTGGCACACGCTTGAAATGCGTTTGTTGGATGATGGTGGTTCAAAATCTATTCACATTTTTGTAAATGATGAATATGTAAAGACTTATAATAACGAAACAGATCCTAATCTTGAATTACGGAACTTCACTCCCCATATCATCATTTTTAACTTAAATGTAGGGCACGATGGGACAATTTTCGATAACGACTTAATAGATGGGTTTACCAAGGCTTTTTACTTTATTGATTGGGTAGAAGTCACTAAAAGAGATTTAGTAAACTAGTGATGTCTATAAGCTTTTGGAAATTAAGTCTAAATAATTGAAGGCCCTTTATCATACTTAGACTTTGATTATACCCATAGGGTAAATAGAAAAAAGAGGTATCTGAGACGCCTTCGAAGAAAGGCTGACAACTAAAAAAATATAAAAAAGAGAAGAAATGAATCATAAAACCAAATATTTAACAGCGCTATTGTTAGGTCTTGTTTCATGGGCGTATGCGCAAACGAATGCACACTTAAATACAAAGCTACCTATTGAGGAGCGCATCACACTGCTTATGGATCAGATGACACTGGAAGAAAAAGTGGGCCAGATGAACCAATACAATGGAACATGGGATTTTACTGGGCCACGACCAGAAGGTGGATCTGAAAAAGAAAAATTAGAACATCTGAAACAAGGATTGGTAGGTTCAATGCTGAATGTAACAGGTGTGAAAAATGTTAAAGCAGTTCAAAAAATAGCCGTTGAAGAAAGCAGATTGGGTATTCCACTTATATTTGGTTATGACGTTATTCATGGTCACAAGACTTTAGGTCCCATTCCTTTAGCTGAAGCAGCTAGTTGGGATTTAGAGGCTATTAGAAAATCTTCTGGTGTGGCCGCTTCTGAGGCGGCCGCTTCCGGTATTAACTGGACATTTGCACCTAATGTAGATATTTCTAACGATGCTCGGTGGGGAAGAGTAATGGAAGGTGCAGGAGAAGATCCTTATTTAGGCAGTGAGATAGCAAAAGCGAGAATTAAAGGTTTTCAGGGTGAATCATTGGCTGAAACGAATACCATTGCGGCTTGTGCCAAGCACTTTGCAGGCTACGGTTTCGCAGAAGCAGGATTAGAATATAATATGGCAGACATGAGCATTTCAAAGCTGCATAATACAGTATTGCCTCCTTTTAAAGCTTCGGTAGATGCTGGTGTGCGTACTTTAATGAATTCTTTTAATACGCTAAATGGTGTTCCGGCTACAGGAAACAAACTATTGCAAAGAGATATACTAAAAGGTGATTGGCAGTTCAATGGATTTGTCATTTCCGATTGGGCTTCTATTCGTGAGCTTATTGCTCATGGCTACGCCAAGGATGCAAATGATGCAGCCCTAAAAGCAGTTGAGGCTGGTTCTGATATGGATATGGCTTCGCACGTATATGTTTCCGAATTAGCAAAATTGGTAAAAGAAGGAAAGGTAAAAGAAAGCTTGGTAGATGATGCTACCAGACGAATACTAAGAGTGAAATTTGAACTGGGTCTTTTCGATGATCCTTATAAATACTGTGATGAGGAACGTGAAAAATCAGTAATTGGGAGCAAGGAAAATCATGATGCTGTGTTAGACATGGCAAAGAAATCAATCGTGTTGCTAAAGAATGAGGGTGGATTACTGCCTTTAAAGAAATCAGGTGTGAAAATCGCCTTAATTGGTAGTTTGGCAAATGACAAAAATAGTCCGCTAGGTAGCTGGAGGTTAGCTTCTGAAGATGGAACGGCAGTTTCTGTATTAGAAGGGCTGGAAAAGTATACCGATAATCAACTTGTATTTGAGAAAGGAACTGATGTAACTATAGGAGAAACACAATTTGTGAATGAACTTAATATTAATAGTACAGATTTCTCTGGCTTCGAAGCGGCAAAGAATGTGGCATCGAACGCTGATGTTGTAATAATGGTTTTAGGTGAACATGGTTTCCAAAGTGGAGAGGGTAGAAGTAGAACAGAATTAGGATTGCCTGGAAATCAGCAACAATTATTAGAAGAAATATATAAAGTAAATTCTAAAATTGTATTGGTATTAAATAATGGCCGTCCGCTTGCTATTCCATGGGCAGCTGAAAATATTCCGGCAATTGTTGAAGCATGGCAGTTAGGAACTCAAACAGGTAATGCGGTTGCACAAATGATATACGGTGATTATAATCCAAGTGGAAAGTTACCAATATCATTCCCTAGAAATGTGGGACAATGCCCGATTTATTATAATAATTATAGTACTGGAAGGCCTACAGATAAAGATAATAATGTGTTTTGGTCTCATTATATAGATGTAGAGAAGACTCCACTTTATCCATTTGGATATGGCTTGAGCTATACCACTTTTGAATACAGCAACTTAAAGATAGATAAAGAAAGCTATCAACAGGGAGAGGAAATTGTCATTTCGGTAGAGTTGAAGAATACAGGTGAGTTTGATGGAAAAGAGATAGTTCAATTATATATCCATGATGAGGTTGCCAGCATAGTAAGGCCTTTAAAAGAGCTGAAAAGGTTTGAATTAGTAGATATTAAAAAAGGAGAAACGAAGACTGTACAATTCACTCTAACTGAAGATGATTTAGGCTTCTATAATAACCAAGGTAAGTTTATAATAGAACCAGGGGCTTTTAAAGTAATGGTTGGTGAAAGCTCTATAAAAGGATTAAAAGGTGAATTTGTATTAAATTAGTCAATGATAGGCGATAGTCCATTTTTGGTTAAGTTTATATATAAACTTTCTAATTAGTCTTTCAATGAAGAAATAGAGAAATTAAAATTTAATCTATAAGTTAAGAGAGAATAAAACTGCTTAACCCTGTAGTCAACTAAATTCTGTACTAAGCTAAAATAAAATAGTATTAGTATTGATTGCCAATGGAGTCACTGTATTCGTAAAGTGAAATTTAATATGTACCATTATAGTGTGATATATAAAAGGAGTTTCAAATATCTAATTGTATTTTATCTATGCAGCTTTAATCTATTATTTGCTCAAAATAAGTTTGAAAATTATCAATTTAGGAGCATATCAGAAGCCACTTCTAAAAGAGCCATCACCTCTATAATAAAGGATGAAAATGAATTTATTTGGATTGGAACCGATGGATCAGGCTTATACAGATATGATGGGCTGAACTATATAGGTTATGAGTACGATTATAATAGTAGCACAGGGATAATCAGTGACTTCATTAACACCTTATTTCTGGATACAGATAATAAGTTGTGGGTAGGAACAAAAGAAGGTTTGTGTTTCTATGATCGTAATCTGGATGCTTTTACTTTGGTTAATATTAAAGAAGTAATTGAAAATGACTATGGACAACCTGCTTCAGTTAATAGCATTATACAAGATGATGAGGGTGATTTAATAGTAGGAACTTATGGTTTTGGTTTGTTTAAGCTCGATCGACAAACTCTTGAAATCACCAGAGTAGCAACTGAACTTCTCCAGAATAGCGATTTTCAAATTTCAAGTCTGTCTAAAACTAATTCAGGCTCAATTTATGTAGGCTCTAATTATGGTTTATTTGGTTTGGATCATAAATATCAGGCAACTCAAGTATTCAAAGATAAATTTCAGAAATCTCCTATTTCAGTATCAATTGAAAGTTTGCAGGTAGATCAACGTGGTTTCCTATGGATTGGCACTACCTCGAATGGGCTAATGAGAGTAAAGCCTGATATTGATAATTACCAATTTGATACCTTTCCAATTACACAAAATAAAATTTTATCCCTCATTGAAGTTGAGCCTAATTTTATCTTTTGTGGTACAGAAAATGACGGCCTCATAATAGTAGATGAAAAGGGAAAAGTCTATCAAAAATACCTACATAATATACAGCAAGAAAGAAGTTTAAGGTCTAACTCTATTTGGTCACTATATGAGGATAATGAAAATATAGTTTGGTTAGGCTATTACAATAAAGGATTGGGCACTTTTAATGAGACTAACAATAAGTTCAATTCAATTGAAGCCCTACCTAATGACGAAAACTCTTTACAAGCCAGTACGGTCACTTCTGTAGTTAAGGATCAATCAGGAAGAATATTTATGAGTAGCGAGGGAGGTGGAATAGATATATTTGATCCTGCAAAGAAAAGAATTATTCAGGTAAATAATGAAAATCAAAGCTATTATGCCGGATTAGATGCAAATGACATACAAACTATCTTTATTGATAGTAAGCATAATATGTGGCTGGGAAGCTGGAGTAATGGAATTTATTTACTAAGAAATGGAGATGATCATTTCAAAAATTTTAATATTTCAAATACCTCAGGTTTGAAATCAAACAGAATCCTCAGTTTTTCGGAAGACTCTAAAGGAAGAATCTGGATAGGAACATTTACAAGAGGATTACATTATTACAGCCCCTCAGAAGAGGACTTTTTTCATTTTAATATGACAGCTTCAGATGGCAATGATATTGACAGGGCGCTCATAAGAAAGGTACTGGTAGATTCTGATAATTATTTATGGATAGGTACTATCTCAGGTCTATATCGATTACAATTAAATGCTGAAGATGGGACTCAGTTAACCGCTATGCAAGGTGAAATGATGAAAGCTGCAAAAAATCATAATTCAATTGAACTTATCCTATCAATTTACGAGTCTAACGATAAAACAATATGGGTAGGTACTGATGGTGCCGGATTATTTAGCTTTAACAAAAAGACAAACACTTTCTTGAATTATGATTCATTCCCATATTTGGATGAAAAATCAGTGAGAGCCATTATTACAGATAATAATAACAACTTATGGATTAGTGGAGGAAATGGCTTAACCAAATTAGATTTTAAGCATAGAAAAAGCACAAATTTCACTAAGGAAGACGGATTGTTGTCAAATGAATTTAGAAATAATGCTGTCTACAGAGATAACAGAGGTTATTTATATTTTGGTAACTATGAAGGCCTAAATTACTTTAATCCGGAAGAAGTTCTTGAAGTTGAAAATGATTCGCATTTATATCTTACAGATTTTAAATTGTTTAATAAGTCTGTTAGTCTTGATGAGGAGAACTCTCCGCTGACTAAAGTAATTTCTCAAACAGAACAATTGACCTTAAATCATGATCAGTCGGTTTTTACAGTCGAGTATGTAGGAATTGACTTTAAGGATACCAGAAAAAATGAATATGCCTATTTTTTAGAGGGTTTTGAGGATGACTGGAATTATGTGGGAAATAATACTGCTGCCACCTATACAAACTTGGAACCTGGAAATTACCTCTTTAAATTAAAATCAGTAGGAAGGAATCAGGACAAGGAATCAAAAATCTTAACCTTACAAATCACAGTTTTACCTCCTTGGTGGAAAACTTACTATGCTTATATCCTCTATACCATATTGCTGGGATTTTTCTTGTTTTTTATAGCCCGATTATACAAAAACAGAGTTAAATCTAAACAGGCCGTAATTTTAGAAAGAGAGAAAGCAGCCCAAATAGAAAAATTGAATAACAAAAAGCTGCAGTTCTTTACAAATATTTCTCACGAATTCAGAACACCACTAACCCTAATCATTAATCCGCTCGAAGATATCCTGAAAAATAAAGAAGAGGCATTGTCTACGTCAGTTTTGAGTAAGCTAAAAACTATTCATAAAAGTTCTGATCGATTAGCCAGACTTATTAATGAGTTGATGGATTTTAATACGCTCAAATTTAACACGGTTTCTCTACAAGTGTCAGAAATTGAGATAGTTGGATTTGTAAGAGATATAGTGGATTATTTTGCAGAAGAGGCTTCGCTAAGGCAAATCCAGATATTTATAGAAAGTACAGATGAACAATTAAAGGATTGGCTAGATCCTAATATGTTTGAAAAAATAATGTTTAATCTAATTTCTAATGCAATTAAGTTTACTCCAGATGGGGGAACCATTAAAGTAAAAATCGAAGATAAAACTAGTATTGGAGAAACGAATTTAGCAAAAGCGGGAACCAGTCTCTCAGATTATTATACCGTTTCTGTTGAAGATACCGGAGCCGGATTAGACAAAAAGAACCTGAGTAAAATATTCGACCGATTCTATCAGGTTAATAATTTGAACAAAGCTTACTACGGAAGCACAGGAATTGGATTAGAAGTTGTAAAGGAATTTGTAGAATTAAATAAAGGCAAGATAGATGTTGAAAGTGCTTTAAATAAAGGGACTACTTTTACAATTACCTTTCCAAAGGGTAAGGCAATGTTTAAGGAGATTGATTTTAGTGATAAACCTTTTAAAAAGGAGCACTTCATAAAGAATCTAGAGCTTCCATCTACCACTGAAGATGAATCAAACACCAACGATGATAAAACCAAAAAAGAACATACGGTTTTGGTTGTGGAAGATAATAATGAATTAAGGAATTACTTACAAAATGAGCTAAAAGCAACTTACAAAGTGTTAGTAGCTGAGAATGGTAAAAAAGGCTATGATTTAGCTCTCAGTAAACTTCCTGATATTATAATTACCGATGTAATTATGCCGGAGATGAATGGACTGGAATTATGTAAGAATATAAAGTCCGATATTAAAGTAAGTCATATCCCAATATTGATGTTATCAGCAAAGGCAATGGTATCTCATAAGTTGGAAGGCATTGATTCTGGAGCTGATATCTATTTAAGCAAACCTTTTGATATGAGTATTTTAAAATCAAGTTTGTCTCAATTAATAAAAAGCAGGCAACTAATTTTTAATAATTTATATACCGGTATTATCAAGGAAGGTACACAAAACACCACAACCGTTGATTTAAAATTCATTCAAAAAATCTTACTGATTATTAACGATAACATTAGTAAACCTGAGCTAAATGTAGATTTTCTGGCATCAAAAATATTTTTGAGTAGAAGTCAGTTATATCGCAAAATTAAGTCCTTAACTGGTGTGTCGGTAAATGAATTTATAAGAAATGTAAGGTTAGAGAAAGCAAAGAGTTTGATTGATGAAGGTGATGATAATATAAACGAGGTAAGTTATAAGGTAGGCTTTACATCCCCTTCATATTTCACTAAATGCTTTAAAACAAAGTATGGCCACGTGCCAACTCAAAGCAAAAACTTGCAGCCGGAGTAAGCCTTATATCAGATTTCAAACTTTCCATTAATCTTTCCTTAGGCCGTTTTTAGGAAGCTCTCTTTAACTATAATTCTTATACGGTTTATTGAGCCCTAATCTTTTAAATTTTACCCATTGATCAATAGATGAGTAGACGTGTTCTATCAAGATTTTAAATTAAACTGCTATAAAAATCAAAACTTTATAATGGAAAAAATATAGTTCAGCCAGTAATCACATTCAATGTTTATTAGAATTCAAACGTTTGCATAGATTTAGTGCATTTTACACTATTTATGCTATAAAATGCATCATTTGTTCTACTGATTAACCTTCTTTTACTAGACCTTTAGAAAGAATTTAAAGTTGAAATGCATGAATACCTTATTGTATGAGTGCCAAGATTCCAGCTTTAACTTCCTTCGAATTTGACGAGGTAATAGGAAAACAATTAAAAGTTAATTTCAAGATGTAAATATTATGAGAATGTATTTTTTTAAAACAGTTTTAACACTATTCATTCTAACTTTTGCAAATGTTATTTATGCGCAAAGTGTAGAAGGTAGAGTAGTTCAAGACGGGTCACCAATTCCTGGTGTGAACGTACTTATTGAAGGAACTAGTCTCGGAACCACTACCGATGCTGAAGGTTTCTTTAAGTTGAATGACGTTTCGCAAGATGCCGTTTTGGTGTTCACCTTTGTTGGTCTTAAGACTTTAAGGGTACCTGCAAAGTTTGGTGCTCCAATGAATGTTACAATGAAGGACGATGCCGAAACCCTTAAGGAGGTAGTAGTGATTGGTTTTGGTACACAAAGGAGAGAAGATTTAACTGGTGCTATTTCATCTGTTACAGCTGAGGAAATTCAAGATCAGCCATTTACTTCAATTGATCAGGCTTTAGTTGGTCAGGCTGCTGGTGTGAATGTAACTCAAAATTCAGGTACGCCAGGAGGTGGTATTTCCGTTCAAATTAGAGGTATAACTTCAATTAATGGTAATGAGCCTTTATATGTAATAGATGGAACACCGGTATTCCCTGATAGAAACAATGAGTCGTTTTCATTCGGATTATTTGGAGGTGGAGATGGTCAGACAAGAAACTCAGCACTGGCTGGTTTAAATATATCTGACATTGAATCTATCGACATATTAAAAGATGCTTCTGCTACTGCAATCTATGGTGCAAACGGTGCCAATGGGGTTGTGCTTATTACTACCAAAAAGGGTAGTAGAGGTAAAGCAAAAATAGCATATGAAGCTTATGCTGGTGTTCAAGAGAACATCAATTTTGTAGATGTATTAGACTTACCTGGTTACGCTAGGTATCAAACAAAGCTTTTAGAGTTAAATGGAGAGCCTATTCCATTTCAATATCAAACTCCTGAGTTATTAGGTAGTGGTACTGATTGGCAAAGAGAAATTTTTAGACCTGCTCCAATTCAGAGTCATCAACTATCAATATCAGGAGGAAATGATGATACCAGATACTATACCTCATTTGGCTATTTTGATCAGGAAGGTACGGTAATTAACTCTGGTTTTGACAGGTTATCACTTAGAGTAAATGTTGACAGTAAAGTTAACTCATGGCTAAAAATTGGTAACAATCTATCAATCAATAGATCGCTTCAAAGAGTGGTAAGAAATGATGATAGGGGAGGTACTGTTATGAATGCTTTAAGGCAGTCACCAGAATTACCTGTTAGATACTCTGATGGTTCTTTTGCTGGACCGGCAAATAACATAGGCTCGGGCGGAAACGAGGCAACTAACCCTGTGGCTTTGGCTGAAATCAATAATGCAACAACACAAAGAACTCAGCTTCTTGGAAATATTTTTGGAGAGATTGAGTTTTTCGATGGCCTTACATTCAAAACGGAACTTGGATATGATTTAGGATTCGGTAAAATCGCTTCTTTTGCTCCGGCATTTGATCTGGGTACTATTGTAGAGACCTTAAACAGATCTTATAAACAACAAGAGCAGAGCTACTATTGGAACCTCAAAAACTATTTAACTTATAAAAAGACTTTTGCCGAAAAACATAATTTAACTGTTTTAGTAGGACAGGAAGCACAGGAAAATAGATATGAATATTTAAATGGTTTTAGGGCAGGCCAATTTTTAAATGAAGATTTCACGAATTTAGATGTAGGTGATACTGAAACGGCAGAAAATGGTAATGGCTCAGGTAGATGGGCTATGACCTCTTACATTTCAAGAGCCATTTACGGATTTGAAGATAAATACACTTTTTCAGCCTCTATAAGAGCTGATGCCTCTTCAAACTTTGGCCCTAATAACAGATGGGGATATTTTCCATCTGTATCTGGTGGATGGACCTTAAGCAATGAAAACTTCTTATCCGACTTAACTTTTGTTAGTAATTTAAGACTTAGAGCCGGTTACGGATCAGTTGGTAATCAAAATATTCCGCCTAATAGATTTCAAACAATACTATCCTTAGTACCATCACCATTTGGAGGTAATTCACCTACAATTGATAATTTAGGAAACCCTGATATTAAGTGGGAGTCTTTAAATTCGTTCAACCTGGGTATTGATGCAGGTGTGTTGAATAATAGGTTAAAGCTAACGGCTGATTATTATATCAAAAATTCATCAGATTTCTTGGCAAGACGTATTAACGATGAGTCCAATCAAAGTGCGCAAGATTTCTTTATAAATACTGGTGTTATCGAAACTAAAGGCTTTGAGTTAACTTTAACTTCGCTTAATTTCTCTAAAAGCGACTTTTTCTGGAAAACCACTGCTATTTTCTCAACTTATACGAACGAATTGACGCGTTTCCAAGGTCAGGGACAATCATTGCTAGGTAGAGTACAGTTTGATCAATACACTATTACAAGAACGACAGAAGGTGAGCCTGTAGGTCAGTTCTATGGATACGTGACTGATGGTCTTTTTAGAGATGCCGAAGAATTAGCAGCAGGTCCTTTACAGGAAGAGGGAACAGCTGTGGGAGATATCCGATTTAAGGATTTAAATAATGATAAAGTGATTGATGGAAATGACCAGGCACCTATTGGCAATGCTATTCCGGATTTCACCTATAGTCTGGTTAATAATTTTGAGTATAAAAGCTTTGCCTTAGATATTACACTGCAAGGAAGTCAGGGTAATGATATCTACAATTTTACCAGACATTATATTGATGGTATTGTGCCGGGCTTTGGAGATAGATATGCAAATGTTACTCCACGTGCATTAAATGCATTCGAAGAAGGTGTAAATGAAGACACCAACGAGCCTAGATTAACCTTAACAGACCCTAACGGAAACGGAAGAATCTCTGACAGATTTGTTGAAGACGGATCTTATTTAAGAATTCAAAATGTGATGTTAAGTTATCGAGTGCCTGACAGGATCTTAGGTAATGGCTTCTTCACAAGAGCAAGAATTTATGCTAGTGTTCAGAACTTATACACTTTCACTAACTATTCAGGCTTTGATCCATCTTTAGGAAGTTTAGATCAGAATGTAACATTAAATGGTATCGACCTGGGTAGGTTTCCTGTTCCTAGGATATCCTCTATAGGCGTTAACTTAGAATTCTAATAAACTCATGGTTAAGAATATTCAAATTTTAAAACACATAATATGAAACGAATTATAAATAAATATCGATTAGGTTCGCTATTTACATTGTTAGTTTTGTGTTCTTGTTCAGATGATTTTCTAAATGCACCATCTGAAACACAACTAACCCCAACTGATTTACCAGAAGGCATAACTGCTTTTGATGGTATCGCAGAAACAATGTATTTCGAGCCATGGTTTGCGTTCAATGATAAGTTTTTAATTGCTGTTGGCGACATGTATGCTGGTAATATTTACAGTGTTGATGGTGCCTACCAACAATTTAGAGATGCTCAGGTAACTTCCCAAAACCCTATTCTTACTGAAGGTTATGTCTCCCTGTTTTCAGTTATTGATCAGGCGAATAACCTGATGAGCTTAGTGGAAGAGCGAAAAGATGAGCTACCTGAAGATGATTATAATAGCTTAATAGGTATCGGGAAGTTCATGAGGGCAAATGCTTACTTCTATTTGGTTAGAGCTTTCGGAGCAGTACCTATTGTAGATGGAATTAATACCGAACCTCAACCGAAAAGAAACCTGGTTGCAGACGTTTACAAGTTTATCAAACTTGATCTGGAATTTGCCGCTGAAAACTTACCTGATTTTGCTGCGAAAAGAGGTTTTGTAACCAAGGAAGTAGCTAAAGGAATTTTAGCAAAAGTTCATCTTACCTTAGGAGAATATGCTGAATGCGCGAATCTGACAGAGCAGATAATTGGAGGGCAATATTCACTCATTCAACAATTCGGTGATCTATTTAATAGTCCTGAAAATAATAACAGTGCTGAAAGCATGTTTGCCCTTCAGTGGATATCAATTGCTACAGTTTGGGGAACACAAAATACCAACCAGGCTTATATCGTACCTTTTGGTTCTGGAATTACAGGAGGTCAAGACGGTTGGGGCGTTTACTTGCCTTCTATTTCACTGCAAGAGGAATATGAAGAGGATGATAATAGGAAAAAAGCCACAATAATGGAGGATGGTGATTTCTATCCTGAATTGTTAAGTTCTGAAGGTGGATTTACCTATGAAAAAACCCTTTCTGCCACAGCCGCTAATTTTAGGAAATATATTGTAGGTTCTGCTGCTGAAAGAAGTGATGTTTTCTTTATGAAGACATCTCAGAATACTATCATACTAAGATATGCAGATGTATTATTGATGCATGCTGAGGCTAAGCTAGCAGGCGGCTCGTCAACATCTGATCCTTCTGCTCTAAATGCCTATAACGAAGTGAGAATGAGAGCTGGTTTACCAACTAAAACTGTCTTAACGAGAGAAGAATTGTTTAAGGAAAGAAGAGCCGAGTTTGCGTTGGAGGGTCAATACTTCTTTGATTTAAAACGAAGAGGAATAAATGAGGCAATATCTGTAATCTCACAACAAGAGGTGGGCTTTTATTCAGATGTTGATAGAACTGAATTGGTTTCAATTAAGATTACGCCTAGTGCTAATTATTTTGAATTACCGATACCTCAATCGGCAATTGACACAAATCCTTCTTTGTTAGAGCAGCCTGTTCCTTATAATTTTAACTAATTGTTTTATGTTGATTAGAATAAAAAATATCGCAATTTTAATGGTATTGATTTTGACATTTTCTTCTTGTAAAGAAGAAGATGTTGATATAAAAGTAGATGCTATTGTTTCAGATACCGGAGATTTATTAAATGCTTCTTATCCGCTTAGTCAAGTTAGGGTAGAAGGTCAGGGACTTAAAGGTTTAGAAAAGATCACCTTAGACGATTCGATTGATGTTGGCTTTAATCCGGCTTATAATTCGGACAGGGCATTTATTTTTACGGTCCCGTTTGATATGTCTTTAGGCAGCAGATTTGGAGTTCAGCCTTTAACTTTTCAAACCTCAGCTGGTGGTACGTTTACTACTGATTTTGAAATCTTGCAGCCACTTCCGGTTATCAATAGTATTACGCCAGAAACACCTTTAGTAGGAAATTTTGCTACTGTTGAAGGAGAATGGTTTTTTGATGTGAGCAGTGTAACCTTTGGAGGTGAACCCATTGAATATAATGTTAGTTCGGACGAATCGCTCACAATACTTATACCTGAAACAGCAACTGGTGGGGCAGATTTAGCCATAACAACCCCTGGGGGCACCCTAACACAATTTTTAGAGGTTAGTTTAGGATTTGTTATAGTTAACATCTCTGATTTTGATGGCGGTGGAGTTAGGCAAGAATGGTTCTCTTTTGGTGATGTAGCCGCATTTGATACGAACGTTACAGGAGGGCCGACAGGAAATTATGCTCAATTTTCATGGGAAGGCTCTACAGAAAATGGTTATAACGGAACAAGTGCTGGCGGAGGTGCTAACTTTTTAGATGAAAATAGTACCGATCCGGCAGAAGCCTATATTGATATAGACATAAGTACAAATGTTGTTGGAGCTCATGTAGCCATACAGCTTAACGCTATAGGTGGAGAAAATTTCGCTTACAACTTCAAATCAGAGGATACTGAATGGAATACATACTCTATACCACTGTCAGAATTCCGTAATAACTATGGTTTTGGCGAGGTGGTTGAAGGTAGTCCTGATCCTACTCAAGTGAATCAAATTAATGTTGGTATTGTTCAAAGTGATACGCCAAACCCTACTATCATTAGTTTTGATAATTTGAAGATTAAATACAGAAACTAAATACCAAGAATGATTATTGAATCCAAAAATCATTCTTAGTGAGCGTACTTTTGTTGTGCAGATGTGTGATTTAATATAACAGTGAGGACCTTGGTCCTCACTTTTTTTGAATGATTAGCTGTTTTAAACAAATGATCACTTACGTACTATTTAACATATTGTAATGAGTAAACAACCGATAATGAAAAATCTTATTCTGTTTTTTATAATGAGCATAGCATTTCTGTTAAATGCTTGTGCTAATGATGGGGATGAACCAGACCTGCCTTCCTTAAAAAATCCTGTTGCCACTACGCCTTCAGATATTACGGATAATAGTTTCACTGCTAGCTGGAATTTCGTTTCAACAGCAAAAAGTTATCGGCTTGACGTATCACTCCAGAGTGATTTTACTAGTTTCATTGAAGGTTATGAATCGCTGGAAGTTACAGCTTTAACTGCTGAGGTTACAGATTTAACACCTGCTACCGAGTATTATTTTAGAGTTAAGGCAGTGAGAGAATCAGCTGAGTCAGATTTTTCAAATGTGGTGATGGTAACTACTACAGGTACAATTATCGATACTGATGTTAATTTGAAAGATAAAGCAGCCGGTAACTTTTTTGTAGGTGCCGCGGTAAGTACAAACCGGCTCACCGGAGGTTATAATGATTTGTTGACTAACGAGTTTAACAGCATTACAGCTGAAAGTGAAATGAAAATGAGAACCATTTTCTTAGGACCCGGTGATTACGACTGGACAAGACCAGATGCATTAGTAGAGTATGCTACTGATAATAATTTGAATATTCACGGTCACGCTTTGGTATGGCATGTAGAAGTGCCTGATTGGATGACTACATTTACAGGTTCAAACGAAGAATTTGAACAGATTATGGAAGATTATATCAAGACCGTTGTAACAAGATATGCTGGTAAGATTACCTCCTGGGATGTAGTTAATGAAGCTATAAATGATGG
Organism: Marivirga atlantica; assembly: GCF_016734805.1. Classification (GTDB taxonomy): domain Bacteria; phylum Bacteroidota; class Bacteroidia; order Cytophagales; family Cyclobacteriaceae; genus Marivirga; species Marivirga atlantica. Next base: position 20,287 of record NZ_JAERQG010000003.1, on the reverse strand, counting down.
TGGAGGTGTAAGAAACACTATTTTTCTTGATAAGTTAGGGCCTGATTACATAGCAAAATGTTTTCAGTGGGCCAGAGAAGCAGATCCGGATGTATTGTTATTTTACAATGACTACAACACACCGGCAGACTTAACTAAGCAGAACGATGTTTATGCCTTGATTGATGAGCTACAAGCTGATAACGTACCTATTGATGGCCTGGGACTTCAAATGCATATAAGCATTGATAGCCCAACGCGACAGCAAATACAAGATGATGTTGATAAAGCCTTGGAAAGAAATTTAATAGTACACTTTTCAGAGTTAGATGTTAGGGTTAATCCTGATGGTAGGGAAATAGTGGGTACACTTACAGAAGAGCGGGATTTTGATCAACGATTGAAGTATAAAGAAGTAGTTGATTTATATAATGACATACCTGACCCTTTTAAATACGCCATAACAGTATGGGGTATACGCGATCCGGATTCCTGGATTATCAATCAATATGACAGACCTGACTGGCCACTATTGTTTGATGGTTCATTCAATCGAAAATCAGCACATACCGGATTTCTTGAAGGTTTAGAGTAGCATGATAATTTTCTATTCAAATTACACTATTTAAACTAGCTAACTTCCGCATTTTCAAGCTATTAGTTTTAGTAATATTCATGGCTAAATACTTTTGTTGTCAATAAAAATCTTTACCTTTGCACTCCGTTCGAGTGAACGGCTTATTTCTTATTTCAAGAACTAAGTATTTTTAATTAAAAACGGCTATTGGTTTGACCCGACCCCTAGTTGTATGATAGGGTCCTGACAATTATGGCAGAGAATCAAGAAAAAGTACAGAACGAAGAGTTCGATTGGGAAGCATTTGAAACCAAAGGTTTTGGTGAAGGCTACTCAAAAGCTAAGCGTGAAGAATTAGCTGCAATGTATGACAACGTAGCTACTGACCTTGACGAACAAGAAGTTGTTGAAGGTACTGTAGTAGCGATCAACGATCGTGACGTTGTTTTAAACATTGGTTACAAGTCTGATGGTCTTGTACCTACTAACGAATTCCGTGATTTACCTGATTTAAAAGTAGGTGATACGGTTGAAGTTTATGTAGAAGAGCGTGAAGACAAGAACGGTGAATTAGTTTTATCAAGAAGAAAAGCGAAAATCGTTGGTGCTTGGGAGAAAATCCAGGGTGCACTTGATAATGATACTATCATCGAGGGTATGGTGAAAAGAAGAACTAAAGGTGGTTTAATCGTGGATGTACACGGTGTTGAAGCTTTCTTACCAGGTTCTCAAATTGATGTGAAGCCTATCCGTGATTTCGATGTATTTGTAGGAAAGAAAATGGAAGTTAAAGTTGTTAAGATTAACTATAGCAACGATAACGTAGTAGTTTCTCACAAAGTACTAATCGAGAAAGATCTAGAAAAACAAAAAGCTGAAATCCTTAATAACCTTGAGAAAGGTCAGGTACTAGAAGGTGTAATCAAGAACATGACTAACTTCGGTGTATTCATCGATCTTGGTGGTGTTGATGGTTTACTTCACATTACTGATATCTCTTGGGGTAGAATTAACCATCCGGAAGAAGTACTTAAGCTTGACGAAAAAGTTAAGGTGGTAGTATTAGACTTTGATGAAGGTAAGAAACGTATTTCTTTAGGTATGAAGCAGTTGACTTCTCATCCTTGGGATTCATTAGCTTCTGACCTTGAGGTTGGTTCTAAAGTGAAAGGTAAAATTGTTAATGTTGCTGACTACGGTGCATTCTTAGAAATTGCTCCTGGTGTTGAAGGTTTAATCCACGTTTCAGAAATGAGCTGGTCACAACACTTAAGAAATCCACAAGATTTCATCAACGTAGGTGATGAGCTTGAGGCAGTAGTATTAACACTTGACAAAGAAGACAGAAAAATGTCTCTTGGTATCAAGCAGCTTACTGAAGATCCTTGGAACAAGAAAGAGGTTCTTACTAAATATGCTGTTGGTACTGAGCATAAAGGCATCGTTAGAAACATGACTAACTTCGGTTTATTCATCGAGCTTGAAGAAGGTATCGATGGATTAGTTCACGTTTCTGATTTATCTTGGACTAAGAAAATCAAGCACCCATCTGAGTTTGTGAAAGTAAACGAAGAGCTTGATGTTGTAGTGCTAGAGCTAGATGTTGAAAACAGAAGATTAGCATTAGGTCATAAGCAACTTGAGGAGAACCCATGGGATACTTTCGAAACAGTATTCACAATTGGTTCAAACCACAAGTGTACGATCATTAGCAAAAATGATAAAGGCGCAATATTAGAGTTACCTTACGGTATTGAAGGTTTTGCTGCTACTAAGCATTTGAAGAAAGCTGATGAGTCTATGGCTGAAGTAGGAGAGTCGTTAGAGTTTAAAGTATTAGAATTCTCTAAAGATGATAAGAGAATTGTACTTTCTCACTTACATACACACTCTGAAGAAGCTGAAATTCCTAAGAAGAAGCCAGCTGCTGCAAGCAAAGGCAAGAAAAAGTCTGCGCCTAAGCAACAAGCTGCTTCAGCATCAACTCTTGGTGATTTAGATGCACTTTCTGCGCTTAAAGAGCAAATGGAAGGTGACGCTAAGCCTAAGAAGAAAGCTGCTCCTAAAAAAGAGGAGAAAGAAGAGGAAGCCCCAAAAGCTGAAGCTAAAAAAGCTGCTAAGAAAGAAGAGCCTGCTGCTGATGAAGTAAAGGCAGAAGCTAAAAAAGCAGAAGATAAAGCTGAAGAAAAAAAGGCTGACGACAAAGAAGATAAAAAAGAGGATTAATTAACCTCTAAATGCTGATATTAAAAGTCCTGATATTTGTCAGGACTTTTTTTATGCCTAAGTTTTTTGGAAAATTGGTAAGCTAGTTGTTGACAGCGGTCATTTTGTGAGGTAGTGGAGAAATCTATTTCAATTAATAGTATAATTTTCTAACTGATAATCAGGCTGATGCTTTTTAATTGAATAATATTGTGAATTAGCATTTGTTCAGAAGCGGATTATCTGTATTTTTGTGATCGCTAAGGCGAAAGGGTCACGTGGCCGAGCGGCTAGGCAGTGGTCTGCAAAACCATCTACAGCGGTTCGAATCCGCTCGTGACCTCACATTTTTTTACCTCCTGGGATTTATTTCTTAGGAGGTTTTTTATGTCCAACCGTCTACTTTTTTTAATGAAAGTCATTCCGTAGGAATCTTTTTTGATCATATTAGACACAAGATGCAAGCTCGTGTTAACAGTTTATCAATCCTCCCAACCTCCTTCTCCAAGGAGGAGTGTTAATTACAAGCTTTACTGTTTCTTCCCAATGTTGGTGTTATCACCAACATTTCAATAAAGCTGCTTTCAAATTAATTAGGAGAAAGTTGTTGGAGTTAACTCCAACAACAGGAAAGCAGACCTGATTTGACACGAGCTGCAAGCTCGCACGAACGGGTGGTTTTTTTATGTCTAACCGTCTACTTTTTTTAATGAAAGTCATTCCGTAGGAATCTAATTTTATTGACTTTTCGATGGAGCATAAGTTACAAGCTCGTACATTTAAAACACCTATTTAAGGTTTTGCATTGCTTCAAATAGCTTATGTGTTTTAGGTCTATATAATAAGATATCTCGTAGGATATACAATTTCTCATTTAAACTATCATCTTCAACATAGAGCGAATTAAGTATTTCATTTTCTTTATTTTTAATTGACTGAAATAGTTTTTTGTAAAGTTTATAGAGATGTTTAAAGCACAGAAATTCATGTTGATTGATTAGTCCACCTTCTATTTTTAAACTAAAAAAATTCAATTGCCTTAAATCTTCAATTAACATTTCATTAACTAAATAATGAACAGTAAAGGTTTCGCTTTCAGTTGGAATAGTTTCAAATCTAACTATATAGTCTTGAACGATTCTTTTTTCAGTATTAATCATAATTTTATAAATAGTTTATAAAGCTAAAATAAACTATAAAAGTGCCTACACTTAAAGGTGATGGTAATATTTTTCCCAATGTTGGTGTTATCACCAACATTTCAATAAAAGGGCTTTTAAATTAAAGAGAGTAACTAATTGGTTATAGTTGTTGGAGATAACTCCAACAACAGGCTAACTAAGTCTCACTTTTTAAGGATAGTTGGATTATGCTAAAATCAACAAATCAACCCTCCCAACCTTCCCGATACTCGGGACAGGCTCTTCTCCTAGGAGGAGTTGTTCAAAGAACATTTATATTGTTAGACCACTTCAATCAACTCCCCATTCATCAAATACCCATGAATGCTTAATAAGTTATCAAAATTGGCTTCAGGTATATGTTTGGGTATTTTTATGAGCCGTTCATCTTTTCTGTCTAGCTCGAAGTTATCTGAAAATAGGAATGGATAAAGTGTTTTCGAGCAGCTCAGGGCAATTTGTTCTATCTCAAAGTATTCCAGCCATTCTGTAATACGCTCTTGAATCTCTTCAAAGAAGTGCTCTGTATTAGCTAAACGAACGCGAGAACCTGCTTTTGATTTACCTTTGGTTTTTAGGTGCTTAATCTGGCTCTTACCTTGCTTTTTGCGCACCATATAGGCTTTGAATACCTTATGCTCTATAATTTGGTCATCTTCACAGTAAGCGAGGGCCGCATTGCCTGATTCTATTATGCTTATAAGATAGGCTTTGTCTTCAGTAGTTATAATACTTCTTGCGGCTTCATTCCAGATGTAATGTATGGGCAAGCGGAGATAGCTTGTGTCAACACTTTCTGATTCAAATACTAGTCTATGTTTAGGAGGCTCATAAATACATGAATCCGCAGTTGGTAAAAGCTGCTTAAAATGGTGTTCGACTTCTTCAGCTGGTAAGAGCTGTTTATTTGAGGCACTCATTACTGATGTGTTACCCTAATAGCCTCATTAATGATGTCACAAGCCTTATGAATTTCATCATGGGTGATGGTTAGGGGAGGTGCTATTCTAAAACTATTGGGGCATGATAAAAACCAGAAACAAATCAAGCCTTTATCGAGGCAGTATTCTACAATTTTGTAAACTTCATCTTCAGTTTGAAATTCTATGGCAAACATAAGGCCTTTCCGTCTTATTTCCTGAATGGAATCATGCTGAATGAGTTCTTCAATTAAAGCACCTTTCAACTCAACTTCCGAAAGTATCTCAGTTTCAGTAATAGTTTTTAGCGTGGCTAGTCCTGCAGCACAGGCAACGGGATTGCCTCCAAAAGTGGTGATATGCCCTAGCATAGGATCAAATGTGAGCTGTCGCATCACTTCTTTATCGGCTATAAAAGCACCAATTGGTAAACCGCCTCCAAGTGCCTTTGCTGAACATAAAATGTCTGGTGTAATGCCATAATGTTCAAATGCGAAGAGCTTGCCCGTTCTTCCCATTCCGGTTTGTATCTCATCAAATATGAGCATAGTACCTTTCTCAGTACATCGTGCTCTTAAGGCTTCTAAGTACGCCTGATTGGGAATTCTGACACCTGCATCTCCCTGAATGGTCTCGATCAATACACAGGCTGTTTTTGTGGTGATTTCCTCCAGGTCTGGCAGGTGATTGAACTTGAGAAATTTTACATCTGGTAGGAGAGGTCTAAAGGCATACTTTTTTGTTTCATTGCCGGAAACGCTAAGTGCACCATGTGTGCTTCCATGATAGGCACCTTTGAAAGCAATGAGTTCTGTTCTACCTGTATAACGCTTGGCAAGTTTTAGTGCTCCTTCTATAGCTTCAGCACCACTATTTGTAAAGTAAACGCTATTAAGTGTAGCAGGAAGCAGGGAAACAAGTCGCTCGGCAAACTGATTAACGGAGGACTGAATAAACTCTCCATACACCATCACGTGCATGTGCTTATCAACCTGCTCTTTAACAGCTTTAACCACAGCCGGATGTTTATGGCCTAAATTACTTACAGCAATACCTGAGATTAAATCCATATAGGATTTACCTGCTTTGTCATATAAGTATAGACCTTCCGCTTTTTCTATTTCAAGAAGAAATGGGAAAGGAGTAGTTTGCCCTAAATTATTTAAGAATATTTCTTTCTGATCCTTTCCCATTGCTATTATTTACTTGCTAGCTGATTTACCAAATCGACATATTCTTGCATGGCTTCTTCTGAAGACTTTCCCTTCAATTCAGCCCAGGCATCATACTTGGCGATTGCCTTAAAATCGAAACCTCCCGGTCTTTCGCCAGTTACATCTCCTTCATCTCCTTGTTTGTAAAGCGCATATAGTTTTAACAACTCATCGTTTGATGGTCTTTCTTTGATATCCGTTTTTGAGCGTTCTGCCGCTGCTTTAAAATCGTCCTGTAAACTCATTGTGATTATATATATAGTATAAAATAAAAAGTCATCCTAAATTAATTCAGGATGACTTTATTCAAAAATTTATTGGCTAATTATCTTTTAGAAACCTCTACGTAGTCTCTCTGGTTATGCCCAGTATATATCTGACGAGGTCTACCGATAGGCTCGTTGTTTTCTCTCATCTCTTTCCACTGAGCAATCCAACCTGGTAGTCTACCTAATGCAAACATAACTGTAAACATTTCAGTAGGGATACCCATGGCTCTATAGATAATACCTGAGTAGAAATCTACATTTGGATAAAGCTTCTTCTCGATGAAGTACTCATCCTTTAATGCATATTCCTCTAATTCTTTAGCGATATCTAATAATGGATCGTCAACTCCTAACTGTTCTAAAACATCATCTGCAGCTTTTTTGATGATTTTCGCCCTAGGATCAAAGTTTTTGTAAACTCTGTGTCCGAAGCCCATTAATCTGAATGGATCATCTTTATCTTTTGCCTTTGCGATAAATTTAGCAGTATCACCGCCAGCATCTTGAATCTGCTGAAGCATTTCTAATACAGCCTGGTTAGCGCCACCATGAAGCGGACCCCATAGGGCATTAATACCAGCAGAAATAGAAGCATATAAACTTGCTTGAGAACTACCTACAACTCTCACAGTTGAAGTAGAGCAGTTTTGCTCATGATCTGCATGTAAAATCAATAACTGATCTAGCGCTCTGGCTACCACTGGATTAGCTTTATATCTTTCTGCAGGCAAGGCAAACATCATTTTCAGGAAATTAGAGCAATAGTCTAATTCGTTGTCCGGATAATTAACCGGATGACCCATTTTGTTTTTATATGCCCATGCAGCGAAAGTTGGCATTTTAGCCAGTATTCTGATGATGCTTAAATCAACTGCTTCTGCAGATCTGTTTGGATCAAGCGATTCAGGATAGAATGCTGTTAATGAACAAACTAATGAGGATAATACGCCCATTGGGTGTGCATTAGAAGGGAAACCATCAAGAATGGTTTTGATATCTTCGTGCACTAAAGTGTGCGTAGTAATTTCCTGCTGATATTTTTTTAATTGAGTTTCAGAAGGAAGCTCCCCGTAAATTAAAAGATACGATACTTCTAAGAATGTTGATTTTTCAGCAAGGTCTTCGATTGAATAACCTCTGTATCTTAAAATACCTTTTTCACCATCTAAAAAAGTGATAGCACTTTTTGTAGAGCCGGTGTTTTTAAATCCAGGGTCAATGGTGATTAAACCTGAACCTGCTCTTAATTTACTTATATCAATTGCCTGTTCCTTCTCAGAACCTTCTACTATTGGAAAGTCATATTCTTTTCCGTTAAAAGAAATTTTAGCTTGATCTGCCATTTAAATTTTTAGTTTAATTAATGATATAGCCAGTTATGATTCCCCGAAATTAGTTAAATTTCTAATCATATGAAATTGCACTTTAATCTTATTGTAAGATTAATACAATCATTATCAGTAACCTTGAAATAGTGAAGATGTTTGGCAAAAAGTTAATAAAAGAAAGATAATTTATTTCGCTTCAACTTAATCTCTAAAGACTATTTTCTTGCTGCTTACATTTCCTTCTTCATCTTTTAAAAGCAGGTGGTATACGCCAGTACTTTGATCAGTAAATGATAACTCTAGCATATTCTGGCCTATTTTTATAATACCGTCTTTGATGACTCTACCTCTGTTATCCATCAGGAAGTAGCTCACCTGATTTTCAAGAGGGGTTTTAAAGTTAACATATACTTTATCGTATGTCGGGATAGGGTATACATCAACTTTAGTGAAATCTATTTCTGGCGTTAGCGCCAAGATATTCTGGTTTACTTTGGTCTCATTAATATCAGTAATGCTCGCTTGAATCACCTGATTGGTTTCTACGTTTTGAAGCACGGTAACAATGGCTAGTTCATTACCCGCATATATGTTATTAACAGGCCACTCGTAAGTTGTAGTATTTGGCAGACTTGCATTATCAACCAAAGTACCATTTATTTCAGGAAGCGTTTTTCGCACCACATTGTATATGGTTTGATTCTGACCGTTGATGTTTACAGTTAATCGTTTTTCAACAATGAAGTAATAAATGATCATGCTTTCATCAGTGTACTTAGGATCGGCAGCAATGGTAGACGTAAATCGCACTGTATTTTGATTAGCACTATTATCTATCTGGATGTTTACTAAAGTATCAGGTGCTTGTAATGATCTTTCTAAGATTTTTGCCGTGTCAATAGCCGTTTCTTCACTTTGATTATTCCATTTAGAACCATCAAGCACAAATGTAGGAGCAGAGGTAATGCTATAATTATTTGCTCGGGTATCTAAGCCTACAGGATATCTGGCATTTAACGAATCACCTTCAGGATAAGAGATATGGAATTCTAACGGTATCAGATTAGTAGAAGGTGTAGCTATTGCTTTAACTAATTTTTCATTTTGAATCAGATAATTTTCACCTGTTTCAAAGCTGGTGAAATTCTCAAAAAGGACATTGTTAGGGTTATTGCCTACAAAGAAATTATCTATTGCAACACCTAAAGATGTTTCATCATAATTACTACTCGCTAATGCAATTCTAAAGGTGATGTTTGATTCATTCTTTAAATGATCGAGCGTATGTGCTACTCTGGCCCATACAAATGGTGCTTGGTTTTCATCATCAATGTTGTTGGAATTATCCGCCCAGGCATCACCTACTCGGTCTATATCCCTATCGAAGAACTCAGTTCTATCATCATTATACCAATTCAGCTGGTCATCTTGAGAACCCAGTAGTTTCCACTCATTATTACCTAATGAATACTCTACTGCCAGTGCAGATAAGTCACCATCCTGGAAATCCAGATACATATCAAAAGATAGTATTGGCTTCTCGAGACTCGAAAGATCAAAAGTAGGGCCTACTAAATATGATCTTTCATTTTCAGTATATCCGGCCTGTCCATCAATTGCCGTCATCCAATATTGAGAATTATTTTGCTCATTACTGAATGCAGTAGCTTGGGTTGTGTACATCCAAGAAGTGTTAGACTCACTAGTTGTGAACCAACCTCCAGCTCCGTTTTCAAAAGTTTCTAAATATGGTAGGTTAGCCTGGCTAATAGCAGGTACAATGTTAATGGTTCTTGTAACCGATACTGAACATCCGTATTCGTCAATAACTGTCAGCTCAATATTGTAAGTTCCAGCCTGACTATAGTTATGTTCAATATTTCCAACTGCTACTGTTTCGGTTGGGCTACCATCACCAAATGACCAAATGTAGTCTTCAATTTCAAGGTTAATTGTATCAAGTACCACATTAAACATGGTACCTGCCTGAGGGGCATTAGTCACTTTGATGTTATCAACAGTGAAATCAATTGATTCAATATTACCTACATTAACAGTTTTCCTTTGAGTGATGGAACAGCCAAGGGCGAATTCCCAAGTGATATCTATAGATTTAACACCTGGAGTGTCAAATGTAATTGTATCTCCATTCTGACTTAAAATCCTGTTTGCATTATTATCTACTTGTGTATATGACACGTCCAATATGGAATCATAGTCATTTGTGTATGCAGTTAAATCATCAATAATAATTGCATATGGCTGATTGATGTCACACAATTTGCGCTCTTCAACTTCAAAATCTGGTCTTGGTAATCGATAAACAAATACGCTGGTACTGGTTAAACAGCCGGAAGATGGGTCATTAATAGTATAGGTAACTTCTGTGGTATCAGTAACATCTACATTTAAAGGATTGAAAACAGGGTTTCCATCTGAATTAAATTCTACGCCATCTCCTGAAAATACTCCGATATCCTCTAATGGACGAAGTTCAACAGGATCCTGATTGAAACATACGATATATGCATCATTAACTTCAAGAGCAGAAGGAATACTAAAATCGGCACTAGGTCCATTAGTAACTGTTACAATAACCTCATCAGTATTTATACAACCATTATTATTGGTAACCTGATAAGTAATGGTATAAGGACCACCTACTGTTGCAGAGTCAGGATAAAATAGATATTTTTCTTGTGAAGCATCATAACGTACACCTGCACCAAAGAATTCAACATCAGGACTGCTATAATTCATATTATTTCCTTCCAATACCAGCGCCTCTTCTCTGACACAATATTCTCCAGAAGGGAATGGATTACCTGTAATTAGAGCCGTTGGTAATTCATCTATTGTTACTGTAACTTGATCAGAAATCGCAGTACACGGGCCTATAGAACCGTCCGGATCATTTGTGGTAAATGTGAACGTTATGGTTTTGCCTATTTCGTCAGGATCAGGCGTATAAAAGGTGCTTAGAGAATTTCTATTATTAAAGGTACCATCACCACCTGACCATGAACCACTACTAGCACCTTTCCCGATGGTAGCTTCCAGAAGTACAGGCTGTCCTTCGCATACTATAGTATCATTACCTGCAAATACTTCCGCATCAGGATTTACAACTACAGGTATGGTGTCACGCAACCCTACGCATAAACCACTATTCAAAGTTGGTCTGATATAATAGAAAACAGTATCGCGCTCTCCGTTGGTTTTATTGTTGATTAGTGTTTCAATCAACTGGGTACCAGATCCATTTGTAGCACCAACATTATTGGATGAAACTTCCCATTCATAGATTACATCTTCTCCACTAACGTTTACATTGTTTGTGGTGCTTAAATTAAGCTGGAAAGAACTACCACTACATACAACTCTTTCAGCAGGTAGGGGAGATAGTTTAAGTTCAGGATATACATCAATTGTCAAAGTTTTAGTTTCACCAGCACAATTGTCATTTAATGTACTTATTTCATATTCAACCGTTTGAAGTGTGTTGGTGTTATTAACTAGGTCCAGGCTAATATTACCATTTCCAGAAGGTGTTGCTCCATTAACTCCTCCAGGATTAGAAGTCAAGCTCCAGTTGAACTGCGTAGCGGAAACATTCGCAGCTGGATTAAACGTAAATGTGTCGCCTGAACATGTAGTCTGAGTGAACTGGGCATCAGGTGTTGTGAAAGCAGGTAAAGGTTTCACCCTTACTTCAAAGGTTGTAGGTGGACCAACACAACCGTCAATTGAGGCATAAACTTCAATTTGAGCAATATTATCCGTTGTACCAGAACCTGCATTGGCAGGGAATCCACCACTTGTAATTTTATCTGTGGTAGAACCAGAGGCATTGTTAACACCAATAGAAGTGTTACTGTTGGTCCAGAAGTATGTTACATCGCCACTAGCATTTAGGGTACCTGTGTTGTTACCAAAAGTGATGTTTACGTTGTCATTATCACAGAAAACCACATCAGTATTGGTAATTACTGGAGCCGGTTTAATACTTATCTTAAAGGAATCCGGTAAGCTTAGACAGCCATTTCTGGTACTAGAGTATTTCACGTAACCTTCAATCAGTGATCCGGTTAAATTGTCTGCTGCCGTAAAGCTAGGCAAATTACCTGTGCCTGAGGTTGGTGTAGCGTCTCCTATTAATGCTGGATTAGTAATTTCCCAACTGAATGTTCCTGTTCCACTTGAATGACTAAATGTTTGACCAGTAATAATATCTCCTGGACATACAGCTGCTCTATCAGCAATAGCACTCACTACCGGTCTATACTTGAGGGTTAATATGAAATCCTCAACATTGGAGCATCCATTTTTACTGGCGTTTAATGAGATTACAGCTGTTTTATCTGCTCCGGAGGTATTAATAGCTGTAGTAAATTCAATATTATTACCATTAATAGAGATTCCTCCCTGAATAAGGCTGTTATCTGAGCTCATTACAGTTAAGTTAGGATCAGCTAAATCTACTGCGAAAGGAATTGAAATAAATTCTTCCGAGCATAAACTCACATTGTTTAGAGTAGAAATGACAGGAGTAGGTTTTAATGTTAGCGTGAATACTTCATCAGGTCCTACGCAGCTATTATTGGTTGGCGTTACCGTTATGGTTGATACTATATTGGAACCTGTATTATTTGTAGCAGCAGTAAAGTTGATATTATTTGATCCGCTGGCAGGTAAACCTATAGCTGTATTGCTATTTGTCCAGCTATAAGTAGTGCTTGCACCCAAGCTATTGGCAAATATTATACTATAATTATCTCCTGCACATAATTCACTATTAGATACAGCATTCATGATAGGAGTTGGTTTTAACCTAATCTGGAAGTTTAGCTGATCACTAATACATCCATTCCAGGTACTGGTAACTGTCACATTTGAGGTGATAGATGAGGTCGTGTTATTGATATTAGCTGTAAAGGCAGGAATGTTTCCTGTACCTGAACCTGCACTCAAACCTATTGCGGCAGCATTAGTGGCAGTCCATGAAATAGTACTTGCTCCTGATGAGTTATCTGTTAGCACAATTTCCGAAATAGCATCATTAGAGCAAATCTCAAGAGTGCTTTGAGCAGCCAATATTGGTTTTGGTTTTACTGTAACTGTGAAAGTTTCAATTCCACTTGTACATCCATTTCTTGAGGCTGTTACAGTAATATTACTAATGATATCTGAACCACTTAGGTTTTCCGTGGCCGTCACATTTATGTTACCTGTCCCACTTGCCGGTATTCCAGATGCCGTATTGTCATTAGTCCAGTTGAAGGTACTTCCGGCTACATTACTGCTGAATGAAGTAAGAATATTATCGAAAGAGCATACTTCAATATCAGCTATTGGACTTATTACTGGCTCTGGTAATAGTGTTACAGTAAACGTTTTTATAACACTGGTACATCCATTAAGAGTTGCGGAATAGGTAAAAGTACTCGTAATATTTGATCCGCTATTATTGGCTGCTGCTGTAAAGCTTATGTCTCCGGTGCCTGATGCATTTAGAGAGTTACCAACGGAAGTATTATTATTTGACCAATTAAAAGTTTCTCCTGTTGTATTCGCATTAAAGTTGATGTTAACAGCTGAACCTGGACATACCTGAATATTTGTGATATCATCAATAACAGGAGTTGGCTTCACATTAATGTTAAATGTTTCACTTGCGCTGTTACAACCGTTTAGAGTATAATCAATAGTAATAACTGAAGTAATTACACTACCTGTATTATTTGACTGAGCAGTAAATGCTGGTAAATCACCAGTTCCACTGGAAGCTAAGCCCAGTTGACTGGCATTTGTAGCTGACCAAGTCCATGAACCACCACTAATATCTGCACTGAAATTTGTAATGGACTGCGTCTCACCAGGACATAGTGTAATATCTGATACAGCATTAATAACTGGTACGGGTTTGATAGTTACTGTCATTTGGTCCTGTACAGTAGAACAAGGTCCGGTAGTTGATCCCGTTAATGTTAATGTAATTGGGCTATTCGTAAAATCATTTGGACCTGGAGTATAAATAGGTCTTAATTTGGATGCATCATCAAAAGAACCATCTCCAGAAGTTGTCCATACTAAAGTTGTTGCATTGGTTTGTGTTGGTAAGCTTGATGACGTAGATAAGTCTAAAGTTTCTCCATCACAAATTTCTTCGTTGGAACCGGCCGTTAGCACAATTTGAGGATTAACTTGAAAGTCAACCTGAGCTTTATCAAAACAATTAGTTGCTGCTAAGGTAACGCGAGCATAATAAGTTGAATTATTTAAAATATCTTCATCAGTAGGATCATTTACTGGATTAGTTAAACTACTATTTGTAAACCAGTCAATATTAACGTTACCTAAAGGTTCTGTGGTTACATTAACATTGTAAGAAGTTAAATCTACGTTCGTGATTCCTGTACCAGCAACATCTTCACAAAGTGAGTACGACTGGTTTAACACATTTGGTAAAGATCTAATGTTCAGCGTGTAATCAGCAATATTATCGGCACAAGTTGTAGGGGCAGAGGCAACAAATTCAAAGTCAACTGCACCAAAGTAGGAGCCATCAGGTGTGAAAACAGCTTCCCAACTGCCACTATTGTTCGCTGTTGCAGAGAGAGTTCCTGAGTTTTCAGCTGCAGCACCTTGTCCAACCTTAATTCTCCAGGTTCCAGCATTAGCACCACCTGATATGGTACCTCTTAGTGTAAATGGATCAGCTTCGCATACTTCGGTTGCTGTAGAAGTAATTGTTGCTATTGGTAATGGGTTTATGGTTAATACCATATCCGAAGAAGCCGCTGCACAAGAACCATTTCCATTGGCAGTAAGTGTGAGTGTCACAGATCCGGCTGATTTATCCACAGCCGAAGGCGTGTAAACAGGCAGCAGGCTGGTATTATCGTCAAAAGTACCCGTACCGGAAGTAGCCCAGCTGAGTGTAGAGAACTGAGCAGCAGAAGCATCAGTTACTGCATCACTAAGATCGAAAGAAGCTTCAGAAGCACAAACTTCACTGTCTGATCCTGCATCTACTACAGGGACAGGTGTGATGGTTAATACCATATCCGAAGAAGCCGCTGCACAAGAACCATTGCCATTGGCAGTAAGTGTGAGTGTCACAGATCCGGCTGATTTATCTGCAGCAGAAGGTGTATAAACAGGCAGCAGTGCAGTATTATCGTCAAAAGTACCTGTACCTGAAGTTGCCCAGCTGAGTGTAGAGAACTGAGCAGCAGAGGCATCAGTTACTGCATCACTAAGATCGAAAGAAGCTTCAGAAGCACAAACTTCACTGTCTGATCCTGCATCTACTACAGGGACAGGTGTGATGGTTAATACCATATCCGAAGAAGCCGCTGCACAAGAACCATTGCCATTGGCAGTAAGTGTGAGTGTCACAGCTCCGGCTGATTTATCTGCAGCAGAAGGTGTATAAACAGGCAGCAGTGCAGTATTGTCATCAAAAGTACCTGTACCTGAAGTAGCCCAGCTGAGTGTAGAGAACTGAGCAGCAGAGGCATCAGTTACCGCATCACTAAGATCGAAAGAAGCTTCAGAAGCACAAACTTCACTGTCTGATCCTGCATCTACTACAGGGACAGGTGTGATGGTTAATACCATATCCGAAGAAGCCGCTGCACAAGAACCATTGCCATTGGCAGTAAGTGTGAGTGTCACAGCTCCGGCTGATTTATCCGCAGCAGAAGGCGTGTAAACAGGCAGCAGGCTGGTATTATCGTCAAAAGTACCCGTACCTGAAGTCGCCCAGCTGAGTGTAGAGAACTGAGCAGCAGAAGCATCAGTTACTGCATCACTAAGATCGAAAGAAGCTTCAGAAGCACAAACTTCACTGTCTGATCCTGCATCTACTACAGGGACAGGTGTGATGGTTAATACCATATCCGAAGAAGCCGCTGCACAAGAACCATTGCCATTGGCAGTAAGTGTGAGTGTCACAGAACCAGCTGATTTATCCGCAGCAGAAGGCGTGTAAACAGGCAGCAGGCTGGTATTATCGTCAAAAGTACCCGTACCTGAAGTAGCCCAGCTGAGTGTAGAGAACTGAGCAGCAGAAGCATCAGTTACTGCATCACTAAGATCGAAAGAAGCTTCAGAAGCACAAACTTCACTGTCTGAACCTGCATCTACTACAGGGACAGGTGTGATGGTTAATACCATATCCGAAGAAGCCGAAGCACAAGAACCATTGCCATTGGCTGTAAGCGTCAATGTCACAGAACCAGCTGATTGATCCGCAGCCGAAGGCGTGTAAACCGGCAGCAGGCTGGTATTATCGTCAAAAGTACCCGTACCGGAAGTCGCCCAGCTGAGCGTAGAGAACTGAGCAGCTGAAGCATCAGTTACTGCATCACTAAGATCGAAAGAAGCTTCAGAAGCACATACCTCACTGTCTGATCCTGCATCTACTACAGGGACAGGTGTGATGGTTAATACCATATCCGAAGAAGCCGAAGCACAAGAACCATTGCCATTGGCTGTAAGCGTCAATGTCACAGATCCGGCTGATTTATCTGCAGCAGAAGGTGTGTAAACAGGCAGCAGGCTGGTATTATCATCAAAAGTACCCGTACCTGAAGTTGCCCAACTGAGTGTAGAGAACTGAGCAGCAGAAGCGTCAGTTACTGCATCACTAAGATCGAAAGAAGCTTCAGAAGCACAAACTTCACTGTCTGATCCTGCATCTACTACAGGGACAGGTGTGATGGTTAAGATCATATCCGAAGAGGCAGACGCACAAGAACCATTTCCATTGGCCGTAAGTGTGAGTGTCACTGATCCAGCTGATTTATCTGCAGCTGAAGGTGTATAAACAGGCAGCAGGCTGGTATTATCGTCAAAAGTACCCGTACCGGAAGTCGCCCAGCTGAGTGTAGAGAACTGAGCAGCAGAGGCATCAGTTACTGCATCACTAAGATCGAAAGAAGCTTCAGAAGCACAAACCTCACTGTCTGATCCTGCATCTACTACAGGCACAGGGGTGATGGTTAATACCATATCCGAAGAGGCAGACGCACAAGAACCATTTCCATTGGCTGTAAGTGTGAGTGTCACAGATCCGGCTGATTTATCCGCAGCCGAAGGTGTATAAACAGGCAGCAGTGCCGTATTATCATCAAAAGTACCTGTGCCGGAAGTCGCCCAGCTGAGTGTAGAGAACTGAGCAGCAGAAGCGTCAGTTACTGCATCGCTAAGATCGAAAGAAGCTTCAGAAGCACAAACTTCACTATCTGAACCTGCATCTACTACAGGTACAGGCGTGATGGTTAAGATCATATCCGAAGAAGCCGAAGCACAAGAACCATTGCCATTGGCTGTAAGCGTCAATGTCACAGATCCGGCTGATTTATCTGCAGCAGAAGGTGTGTAAACAGGCAGCAGGCTGGTATTATCATCAAAAGTACCCGTACCTGAAGTTGCCCAACTGAGTGTAGAGAACTGAGCAGCAGAAGCGTCAGTTACTGCATCACTAAGATCGAAAGAAGCTTCAGAAGCACAAACTTCACTGTCTGATCCTGCATCTACTACAGGGACAGGGGTGATGGTTAAGATCATATCCGAAGAGGCAGACGCACAAGAACCATTTCCATTGGCCGTAAGTGTGAGTGTCACTGATCCAGCTGATTTATCTGCAGCTGAAGGTGTATAAACAGGCAGCAGGCTGGTATTATCGTCAAAAGTACCCGTACCGGAAGTCGCCCAGCTGAGTGTAGAGAATTGAGAAGCAGAGGCATCAGTTACTGCATCACTAAGATCGAAAGAAGCTTCAGAAGCACAAACCTCACTGTCTGATCCTGCATCTACTACAGGCACAGGGGTGATGGTTAATACCATATCCGAAGAGGCAGACGCACAAGAACCATTTCCATTGGCTGTAAGTGTGAGTGTCACAGATCCGGCTGATTTATCCGCAGCCGAAGGTGTATAAACAGGCAGCAGTGCCGTATTATCATCAAAAGTACCCGTACCGGAAGTCGCCCAGCTGAGTGTAGAGAATTGAGAAGCAGAGGCATCAGTTACTGCATCACTAAGATCGAAAGAAGCTTCAGAAGCACAAACCTCACTGTCTGATCCTGCATCTACTACAGGCACAGGGGTGATGGTTAATACCATATCCGAAGAGGCAGACGCACAAGAACCATTTCCATTGGCTGTAAGTGTGAGTGTCACAGATCCGGCTGATTTATCCGCAGCCGAAGGTGTATAAACAGGCAGCAGTGCCGTATTATCATCAAAAGTACCCGTACCGGAAGTCGCCCAGCTGAGTGTAGAGAACTGAGCAGCAGAAGCGTCAGTTACTGCATCGCTAAGATCGAAAGAAGCTTCAGAAGCACAAACTTCACTATCTGAACCTGCATCTACTACAGGTACAGGCGTGATGGTTAAGATCATATCCGAAGAGGCAGACGCACAAGAACCATTTCCATTGGCTGTAAGTGTGAGTGTCACAGATCCGGCTGATTTATCTGCGGCAGAAGGTGTGTAAACAGGCAGCAGTGCCGTATTATCATCAAAAGTACCTGTACCGGAAGTCGCCCAGCTGAGTGTAGAGAACTGAGCAGCAGAAGCGTCAGTTACTGCATCACTAAGATCGAAAGAAGCTTCAGAAGCACATACTTCACTATCTGAACCTGCATCTACTACAGGCACAGGCGTGATGGTTAATACCATATCAGAAGAAGCCGAAGCACAAGAACCATTTCCATTGGCTGTAAGTGTGAGTGTCACAGATCCGGCTGATTTATCTGCAGCAGAAGGTGTGTAAACAGGCAGCAGGCTGGTATTATCATCAAAAGTACCCGTACCTGAAGTTGCCCAACTGAGTGTAGAGAACTGAGCAGCAGAAGCGTCAGTTACTGCATCACTAAGATCGAAAGAAGCTTCAGAAGCACAAACTTCACTGTCTGATCCTGCATCTACTACAGGTTCTGCTGTAATAGTTAAGGTTTTAGTGTCCACTGCATCTGCACAAGCGCTAAATCCATCTACAGTTAAAGTTAGAGTCACATCAGTACCTGCATCCAAGGCATCAGGTGTGTAAGTGGGCGTTAAACTTGTTGCATTACTTATAGTTCCCGATCCGTCATGTGTCCAAAGTATTCCGGCACTGTTTGTTGCAGAAGCATCTGAAACTGTAAAAGAAGTGTTTACACAAGTTTCAGCCGGTGAACCTGCATTGGCAGTCGGTTCTGCAATTACATTGAGTAAATTGATTTGCTCAGTTTTGGAACAGCCATCTGAAGTGGTATAGGTTACGTCAATTTCCTGAACACCAAGACTTACTACAGTTGCATCGAAATTAGTTCCTGTTATTCCTGCTCCGCTAAAAGAATACGTTCCCCCGGCAGGCAATGCTGACAAACCTAAACCATTTAAATCAATAGTATTTTCATTTTCACAGACTTCTACAGGAGGGAAGAAACTAGCTATATCCGGAGTTGGATGTAAAGTAATAGTGAAGTCTGTAGTGACTGGAGTGCTACAGGCAGCATTTGTTGCTGATACAGTTATAGTGGTTATGATATCACTACCGGTATTATTGGAAGTTGTAACAAAATTGAGGTTTGAACCACCACTTGCCGGATTACCTACTAATGTATTATTTGCTGACCAGCTAATATTATCTGATCCTGACAACGTACTAAAGTTGATATTGATTAGTTCACCAGAACAAGCTTCTATATCTGTAGGAACTGGATCAAATACAGGTGATGGATAATTGGTTAAAATTACCTCATCACTCGAGCTGATACATGGCGAATTTGATACAGTCCATCTTAAAGTAACCGATGTACCGGCAGCTACGCCACTAACAGTGGAGTTAAAGGCAGTTGGCGTGTCAATTGTAGCCGATCCTGAAACTACTGTCCATAAGCCTGTTCCGATTGATGGATTGTTTCCTGATAATGTGAAAGTGCCATTAGCACACTGCTCTATGTCTGTTCCGGCATCTGCTGTAGTTGGATTTTGGTTGATGGTGATAGTTTCAGTATCGGTAAGGTCATCGGTACAAGTAGTAGAAGCATTGGTAGCACGCACGGTGATGACTTCTGAGCTTCCCAGTGTAGCAAACACAAAAGGATCGGAGGAGATATTGATGTTCCCACCATTACCCCCGACAGCAGCAGAGATGGCCGTATTAGATTCATCAAATAACTGATAGTTCACCCCAGACTGTGAGCCTGCAATGTTAAAAGTAATAGAACCCCCATCACATACAGCAGTAGCTGAAGGTGTAACCGATAAGCCGGCATTCGGCAAAGGATTGATTGTAGCGGTAGTAGGAGCAGAAGCAGTAGAGTAACATACGGCTGTATTATTACCATCAGTTACCTCTACAGTATAATTACCAGACTCAGCCACAGTATTGAGCACGATAGCCTGAGAAGTAGCTCCACCAACTAAAACACCATCTTTGTACCATCTGTAGGCACCACTGTTAGGTGCAGCAGAGGCTGTTAGTGTAACACTTGTTCCTAAGCATTCAGTGGCTGAAGCTGTGGAGATAGTAGGTTGTGCAGGGGCATCTTCCACGGTAAAGGTAGTACCGGTAGAAGAGCTGCTACATCCTGAAGCATCAGTGCCGCTAACAG
>NZ_JAERQG010000002.1 GCF_016734805.1 Marivirga atlantica | reverse complement strand
AAGTCAGACAAATAATAGAAGAAATGAAAAAGCAAATTATATATATAGTAGCACTGGTACTGATGGTATCAGTATTTACGGGTTGCGGAAGCAAGTCTGCTGATAGCTCAGCTGAAGCTTCTCACGAAGAACACAGTGAGGGCGAGGCTGGGCACGAAGGTGAAGAAGGAAATAATGAAGAAGGGATGGCCGAACTCCATCTTTCTGACATGAAATTTGAAAGCCTGGGCATCAAGCTTGACACACTGCCCACTCGCGGACTATCGGGCGTGGTAGAAGCAAATGGCCAGTTAGAAGTGCCGCCTCAGCATGAGGCGACCGTTACGGCTATTCTGGGAGCCAATGTTACTTCCATCAAAGTGATAGAAGGTGATCAGGTGAGCAAAGGTCAAGTATTGGCGTATCTCTCCCACCCCAACCTGACTAAGTTACAGACTGACTATGTACGGGCTTATAGCCAACTACAATTTTTGGAAAAAGAAAACCAACGACAGAAAAGGTTGTACGAAGAAGAAGTAGGTTCCGGAAAAACTTATCAGCAAATACAGGCGGACTACCGGGCCATGAAGGGTGAGGTGAAAGGCTATGAAGCCCAATTAAAGCAGCTAAGCTTGAATGTGAAAAAAGTACAAAGTGGTGATATCTATCAATACGTACCAGTAGTGAGTCCGATAGACGGATATATAGAAAAGGTCGAGGTTCAAATAGGCCAATATGTTGATCCTCAAACCGAGATGTTTATGATTGTCAATACCGACCATATTCATGCGGATTTGATGGTATTTGAAAAGGACGTACATAAAGTCAAGAAAGGACAAAAGATGTCCTTTACAGTGGAGTCAGTACCGGGAAGTACACTTAGTGCGAAAATTTATTCAGTTGGTAAGCAGTTCGAGCAAAACCCGAAAGCAGTACATGTGCATGCAGAAATAGATCAAAAGGAAGATTTTCTGATCCCGGGGATGTACATTAATGGTAAAATACGTACCGGAAATAATCCGGTAAAGGCCTTACCTGAAAGCGCCATTATAGAAGAAGAAGGCAAGCCTTATATTTTTATGGCGGAAGCGCATGAAGAAGATGGCAAGACCGAATGGGCATTTAAAGCCATAGAAGTACGCACAGGTATAACCGAAGATGGATGGGTAGAGATTAAATTATTAGAACCACTTCCTGACGGCACCCAGGTAGCATGGAACAATGCTTATTACCTGATTTCTGAAATGAAGAAAAGTCAGACCTCTCATGGTCACTAAGTAAATAGGTTCATGGCAGCGGTTGATGTCTTAATTTATCACTGCCATGAGCTTTAATAATGTTTAAAGCATGACTTACTAAACCATTTTAAATGTTTATGAAATTGAAATTTATACTTATAGCTTCTTTCAATCTTATTACGCTATCTGGGTGGACACAAAACTCCACTGTTCAAAGTATAGTGGAAAAGGTCGAATTAGATTCTTTGACTTTTTTCGTTAAACAGTTGTCAGGAGAGAAAAAAGTTTTCATAAATGGTGTGCCAGACACTATATATTCTCGACATATAGATCAAGATGGCAATGAAAAAGCATTTCAATTTATCAAACAAAAATTGTTTTCTTATGGTCATGAAATTGACTCACAGCAATTCAGTACAAATGGTAAAAATTTATTTGGAATTAAATCGGGAACAGTTTTTTCTGATAGAAAACTAATAATTGGTGCTCATTATGATAATCGTCCCGCCATAAAAATTGCACCTGGTGCTGATGATAATGCGAGTGGAACTGCGGCTGTAATAGAAGCAGCAAGAATATTTTCTAAATACAATTTTCCTTTCACAATCGTCTTCGCTTTTTGGGATGAAGAAGAACAGGGGTTAATCGGTAGTAAGGCTTACACATCTTTGGCTGCTGCTAATGGTGATTCAATTATTGGCTACATAAATTTAGATATGCTGGGGTGGGATGGTAATAGTGATTTTGTTGCTGACCTCCATACAAGACCGATTGCAGGTTCTGTTCAACTAGCTGAAAAAGTATCAGAAGTAAATTCACGCTATTCTGTCGGCTTGAATCTGCACTTTGTAAATCCTGGAATTGGAGCAACTGATCATGCGGCTTTTTGGAGTAATGGATTTACGGCTATTGGTATAAATGAAGAGTATAGTAATGACTTTAATCCCTTTTATCACTCTCCCGCAGATTCGCTGGGGCAGTTTAATCTTCAATTTTATGAAAAATGCACTAAACTAGCAATAGCTACTTTGGCTGAGTGTGCACTAGATCGTAATCTAGTATTAAGTGCAAAAGAAAAACCGCTTTCCAAAGAAATGTTTAAAGTCTACCCTAATCCGGTTGGCAACTATTTAACAATCGAGAAAGTAACTCAAGGTTTAAATGAGTATGAGGTAAAGGTATATAATGAAATGGGACAATTCATTCAAATGAGTTCGTCAAATGAAAATATTAATATGAATGTTTCAAGTTATCCTACAGGAGCATACACTTTGCGTATTGGTTCCAAAAAAGGATCGCTATTGGAAACTAAGACTTGGATTAAATTATAAATAAAAAATTATGAAAGAAATAAAAGCATATATAAAACCGAAAAAAGTACAAATAGTTGTTGAATCTCTCCGGGATGCAGGGTTTGAGAGTGTAACGCTATATAAAGGTGAAGGAACCGGGGCGCACCGACAAAAAGATGCTTCCCCTTCATTAGACTTTCATTTTACCGATAGCCCGATTGTAAAACTGGAGTTGGTGTGCCAAAATGAAGAAATGGATAAAGCCGTGCAATTAATATGTGGCAAAGCTAAATCGCCAGAACCAGGCGATGGAATCATTTACGTATCCGAAATAGATGATGCCTACAGAATAAAGACCGGAAAATCAATTAAAAGATTTGATATGAAGTAAGAATGCCATGAGCTCTCCAATTGAAGAAATGCAACATTTGGCCAGGACACGGGGCGGGCTTTGCCATTCGGACTTATATGTCAACAGTAAGTCCAAATTGTGGTGGCAATGTGCAAAAGGTCACCGCTGGCAGGCCACCCCTTTCAGTGTAAAAATACGAAAAAGCTGGTGCCCTGTATGCGCCAATAATATTCCCCACGGGATAGATAAGTTGCATTCCCTGGCTCATAAAAAGGGAGGTAAGTGTCTTTCTAAGGAATATATTAACTCCAAAACACCCTTGAGGTGGCAGTGTAAAAACGGTCACCGTTTCCAGGCTACCGCTGATGGTGTAATACAAGGTAAGTGGTGTCCGAAATGTAGGAATAATTTGAAAAATTAAACGAATATATTATGAAGACTATAAAAAACATGGTTTCTATGATTACGGTTCTTGCCTTGATTCAAGGCTGTGCCATTGTCAGACCAGGAGAGGTGGGTGTAGATGTACATTTTGGTAAAGTGAAACCAACGGTAATGAAGCCTGGTCCTCACCATTTTATGGGGTTTATTGGGAGAAAGATAGAGCGTTTTGATACGCGGATCGTCAACTACTCTCGGGAACTTAATTTTCATACGAAAGAAGGAATTGAGGTAAACTCTGAAATAACCATACTGTACCATATTATTCCCGATTCCGTCATCCGCATTTATCAGGATTTTGGTGCCGGTTACCAGGAAACGGTCATAGAGGATAATTTGATTACCATCCTTCGTCAAACAGGGCTTGATTATAAAGCCACTCAACTGATTACCGAACGAAATAACATAGAAAATACCATTAAAGAAAAAATGAATGCGGTGACTGGCGAATATGGTTTTGCCATGGATCTGGTAATGCTTAAGGAAGTCGATTTACCACAGGCAGTAGTGGAAACCATCGAGGCTCAGCTCAACGCAGACGAGATAGCCAAGAAGACAAAAATCGAGAATGAGATAAAAAGGAACCAGTTGGATTTTGAGCTGGAGAAACAAAAGAAAGAAAAGGAGATGGCCATCATTACCGAGCGTATGCAAATCGATTTCAACATTGAGAAGCAGAAGAAAGAAGCAGAAAGGCTATTGATTGAGGCAGAGGCTATCAAAAAGCAGCAGGCCATCATCAACGCCACCCTGAATGACCGGCTCATCAAATACAAGAGCCTGGAAATCACCAGGGAGCTGGTCGGCTCTAAGAACACTAAAGTAATTGTAACCGATGGTAAATCACCGGTAATTGTAAACGACAATTAAATATATGTTTAACCTTAAAATCTACAGCTATGATGCACGATTGGTATTTCGGAGGAATGCATTGGATCTGGTGGATCTTGTGGCTTATCCTCCTATGCTGGATATTCTTAATCCCTTACCCTACGCCCGGACAAAACAGACGGAAGGATAAGGCCATGGAAGCCCTGAGAGAGCGATATGCCCGGGGCGAGATATCCGATGAGGAATTTGAACAAAAGAAGAAAGTCCTTCAGGATAAGAAGAAGTAGTTACACAGCCACAGGTGTATCCCAAGCGAGGTGACACCTGTGGTTTATAAAAGGATATTGTAAAATGAAAAACCAGAGATTTCTTGCTTATATACTTATTGGATTAACCTTTGGACTATTTGTGATACAGCCCCTGGCTATTTCACTTCACATGTATGACATGCAGGGAGATAACGGCAGTTGGTGGGAATATCTTCCTCCCGCATATCAGCAGGTTGCTGGTTCATGGGATTTAGATCAGGCCGTCATCAAATTGCTATTCGGGTTGCTGGGCATTGCCTTGTCGCTTATGTTTATGGTCAGGCAAAAAATATTTCAGCTTACCATAAGAAGGGATAGGTTGGAGGAGATCAGGGAGTTGATTGCGGCAGGAGAAAACCAGCAAGTTGAGTTCAAATCTACCTTAAGGTGGGATTTGAGACAGTTTAAGCCGAATAAGGCTCTGGAAGACGTAGTAGCCAAAACAATTGCCGGATTTATGAATACCCGGGGAGGGCACCTATTTATTGGTATTGACGATGATGGACAGGCACAAGGTTTACATGAAGATTATGCAAGCCTGAAAAAACCGGGACGAGATGGTTTTGAGCAGTATATAATGCAACTGATCTCCACCAAATTAGGGACAAATTATTGCGCTCTGATAGATGTTTCTTTTTTCCAAATAGAAGGGCTTGATGTCTGTCATCTTGAGATTAAACATGCGCACTCTCCGGTCTATCTGCATCAGGACGACCGTTCACACTTTTATATCCGTACAGGAAATGGTACGCGTGAGCTTGACATACCCGAAGCGTTAAATTATATCGAAGAAAACTTAAATGGTCGCTCATTGTGACAAGGAATTTATCACAGCTCTATTATTGGAGTAACTATAAAACCAAAATCAGATCAACAAACTGAATTAAAATGCTCTTAAATAAAAGAATATCCATACTTGACTTTATCAAAACCATTAAGGTTGATATAGTACTTATCTCCTCGTATGCGGTTGTGGTAGGCATTTTCGATCAATACGGATTTCTTGACAAAATTTCGGTTCCTATTAGTGTTACTGCTGTTTTTGGTACTGCGGTAGCCTTGCTGTTGGGTTTTCGAACCAATCAAGCCTATGAACGGTGGTGGGAAGCCCGTATTATTTGGGGTGCTATTGTTAACGATTCCCGAACACTGGTTAGACAATGTGTTTCATTTTTCAAAAGGAGCAACGGGCAGTACGATACCTTGGTCAATGAAATGGCCAATCGTCAGATCATTTGGTGCTATGCGCTCGGAGAATCACTAAGAAAACTACCTTTTTCCCACAGGGTCATTAAATATAAAGAATCCAATAAGACCGAAGCATTTAATATTCCAAATGCTTTATTGTCAGAACATTCTGAAACTTTGCTAAAGGCAAAAGAAAAAGGTATGGTGAATGATTTTCAGCAGGTGCAAATCGATAGCACCATCGCCAGATTATGTGATTCTATGGGCAAGTGCGAACGCATAAAAAACACGGTTTTCCCCAAAGCACACAGCCTGTTGATCCATACCATTATTTATGTCTTTGCTACCATGCTGCCATTCGGTTTAACTGATGAATACCTAATTGTAGAAATAGGCCTGACTATTGGTATACCGATCATTTTTATTGCCATCGAAAAAACCTCCATTCTCATGCAGGATCCTTTTGAGAACCAGCCTTTGGACACGCCCATGACAGACCTGGCGGAAACGATAGAAATAAACATCAGGCAAATGATTGGAGAAACGGATGTTCCTGAAAAGAAAAAACCGACAGACTATTATGTTTTATAACACAAAATATTAACAATGGATTTTCAAACTGAAATAACGCTCATACCAAGGTTACTTGTCGCCCTTGTACTCGGTGTTTTGATAGGACTCGACAGGGAAATTGACGGGCATGCCGCAGGAATCAGAACGTATGCTGCCGTTTGCCTGGGTGCGGCTTTAGTCACAATTATCAACTCCCACATTGAAGTTGCAGATCAGACCCGAATTGTTGCCAATATTGTTTCAGGCATTGGCTTCTTGGGGGCGGGTATTATTTTCAGAGATGGATCCAAAAATTTTATTTCAGGTTTGACAACCGCAGCTACTATTTGGGCCACTGCTGCTGTAGGAATTGCTATTGGATATGGCATGTACCTTATCGGGAGTGTCACATCCGCTTTGCTTATTCTATTATTGATTTCACATCATTTCCCTTTTTTAAAAAAGAAAAATATCAGAAAATGAAAAAACTACAAATAAAAATACCATTACTCCTGCCCGAAGTACCGGATGAAAAAGATCAATGTGTACAAAAACTCATTCAACAACTTGAGAATAAAGAAGGCCTTGAGAAAGTACATGTAGCAGATGAAACAGATAATGGCGTACCCCAGCTATGCTTTCACTACGACCCGGAGTTGATCTCCATAGACCGTATCCAGTCGCTGGCAGAGCAAGCAGGGGCGGAAATCACGCAAAAATTTGGACACAAACTCATAGAAGTAGAAGGCATTCGCCATACCCGCCATGCCCGTCATATAGAGCGTGACATTAGGGATATAGCGGGTATTCTAGAAGCCTCCGTATCGGCATCCGGCATGGTACGGGTAGAGTATGATACGGCAAAGGTGGATGAGGCGGAAATCATGAAAGCACTGAGAAAAGAGGGACTTGGTATGCCGGATACCCAGGTAAGTGCCGTACGTTTTCTTGATAAGGTAAAAGAAGCTGAAAAAGGCGAAGAGCAAAAAGAAGAAGCTGACGAGGAACATGACTATGAGGAAGGTCAAGACCATGAACATTCGCATGGAGGTATTTTCGGGAAAAATACTGAGTTGATTTTTTCCATTATGTGTGGAACGCTGTTGGGCATTGGGTTCGGTCTTTCTTACATAGATGGTGTTCCATCCTGGGTAAGCCTTTCCCTTTACATTGCAGCGTATTTATCTGGCGGATATTTCACGGCCAAAGAAGCCATTCAATCAATGGCCAAAGGAGGATTTGAAATTGACTTCCTTATGCTCGTGGCAGCAATTGGTGCGGCCATTTTAGGTGAATGGGCAGAAGGTGCTTTGTTATTGTTCCTGTTCAGCATGGGGCATGCATTGGAACACTACGCCATGAACAAAGCCCGTAAATCCATTGCTGCTTTAGCGGAACTCGCTCCTAAAACGGCACTGCTTAAGAGAAATGGTAACACCGAGGAAGTCGGTATTGAGGAATTGAGCATCGGTGACATCATTGTGGTGAAGCCCAATAGCAAGATTTCTGCTGATGGGGTAGTTGTCAGCGGGCAAAGTAGTGTAAACCAGGCGCCTATCACCGGGGAAAGTGTGCCGGTAGATAAAGTACCCGTGGATAATCTCGATAAAGACTGGTCGCAGGAAAAAGACATCAAAGACGAGAACCGGGCTTTTTCGGGTACGATCAATGGCAACAATACACTTGAAATCAAGGTGATTAAAGTAGCGAAGGACTCTACACTTTCCCGCCTGGTGAAACTGGTCAATGAAGCCCAGACCCAGAAATCACCTACACAACGGCTCACCGACAAATTTGAGAAATATTTTGTGCCGTCTGTACTGGTTTTGGTAGTCATACTCAATTTCGCATTTCTGGTACTGGACGAAACCTTTAGCGAAAGCTTCTACCGTGCGATGGCCGTATTGGTGGCAGCCAGCCCTTGTGCTTTGGCGATAGCCACCCCAAGTGCAGTATTAAGCGGAGTAGCAAGGGCCGCCAAAAGCGGGGTGCTTATCAAAGGGGGTCGTCCGCTGGAAGATCTGGGTGTACTCACCGCCCTGGCTTTTGACAAAACCGGAACACTTACCGAAGGCAAGCCCAAGCTCACCAAAGTAGTGGCTTTGGGCGATGTAAACGAGGAAGAGCTGTTGAAAATAGCTGTAGCAGTAGAAACCCTCAGTGACCACCCGCTGGCCAAAGCTGTAGTGCGGGATGGTAAAGAGCTATTGGATAGGGTTGATATTCCGGAAGCAAAAGACCTGGAAGCGGTACTTGGCAAGGGGATTAAGGCCTCCCTGGGTAATGATAAAGTGTACATCGGCAATCTGGAGCTCTTTGAATCCCTGGACGATAAAAAGCCGGAGAAGGAAACAGAAGAAAAAGTAAAGTCGCTGGAATCAGAGGGCAATACCACCATGCTGATCCGTCAAAATGACAAATACATAGGCATCATTGCCCTGATGGATACCCCCAGAAAGGAAGCTAAAAATACCCTTGAGCAACTCAAGAAGATGGGTATTAAGCGCATGATCATGCTTACGGGTGATAACCAGAAAGTAGCCGATGCAGTAGCCAAAGAGATTGGCCTTACGGATGCCTGGGGTAGTTTGCTGCCAGAAGAAAAGGTAGAAGCCATTAAAAAGCTCAGGGAAAAAGAATCCAAAGTAGCTATGGTGGGCGATGGCGTGAATGATGCACCAGCCATGGCCAATAGCACCGTAGGTATTGCCATGGGAGCAGCGGGCAGTGATGTAGCCCTGGAAACAGCCGATATAGCCCTGATGGCTGATAAGCTGGAGACTTTGCCTTTTGCTATCGGTTTGAGTAGAAAAGCCAAAGGCATTATCAAGCAAAACCTTTGGGTGAGTCTGGGGATAGTTGCATTATTGATACCAGCCACAATTTTCAGCTTTGCTAACATTGGCATTGCCGTACTGATTCATGAAGGCTCTACGCTGGTAGTAGTCTTTAATGCGTTGAGGTTGTTGGCCTACAAAAAGTGAGAAAATTGAAGAAAAGCACATTCCATATAAACAAAATGGACTGCCCTTCAGAGGAGCAGATGATCCGTATGAAGTTGGAACCTTATAAAGAGGTGAAGCAGCTTTCTTTTGATATTCCAAATCGTAAACTGGAGGTATATCATACAGATGAAGTAGAAGAGTTCCATCAGGCCATCGGTGAACTCAAACTCAATGACAGGTTGGAAAGTACGGAAGATGAAGTTGAGTTGCCACTGGCTTCTGACGATTCTCACCAGCGCAAAATATTGTGGTGGGTGCTGGGAATCAATTTCGGGTTCTTTGTGATAGAGATGACTACCGGCTGGATTTCCAACTCTATGGGCCTGATAGCCGACTCATTGGATATGCTGGCAGATTCTATCGTTTATGCACTAAGCCTGTTTGCAGTTGGTGGTGCTGTTTCCAGAAAGAAGAAAGTCGCCAAATTCAGCGGTTACTTTCAAATGGGATTGGCGCTCTTAGGTTTCTCAGAAGTATTGCGGAGGTTTTTCAGCGAAAGCGAAACACCTCTCTTTCAGTGGATGATCGTCATAGCAATACTGGCCCTCATAGGCAACCTGGTTTCGCTCTGGCTGATCAATAAAGCCAAAAGCGAAGAAGCCCACATGCAGGCCAGCGCCATCTTCACTTCAAATGATATTATTGTGAATGGCGGAGTGATCCTGGCTGGTGTGTTAGTTTATTTTCTTGATAGCAAATGGCCCGATTTGGCCATTGGGGGAGTTGTTTTCACCTTTGTAATGCGCGGGGCTGTAAGGATATTGAAAATAGCTAAATGAAAAATGAATGACTTTTGCAGGAAAACTTCAACTTAAAAAAGCTGCTATTATTGGCAGAATAAATGAGTTTAGGAGCGATAGTGAGATTCGTTGATTTGATAAATACTGGAAAAATAAGAAAGTGAAATAATACCAACTAATTGTATATGGATCAGCAAAGATATAAATACCTAAAAAAGGCTCGTAAAGTTCAGGTTTACAACATCATTTATGATATAATTGAAGTAATAGTATCTCTCATCGCAGGTTTCACTTCTGGCAGTGCTGCTTTAATCGGTTGGGGGTTAGACAGTGTGATTGAAGTGGTATCAGCAAGTACATTATGGTGGCGCTTGCACGGAGAAATAAAAGACATTGAAGAACAACAGGTGAGGAAGCGGGAAAAGATAACCTTTTTTGTTATTGCCGCTTCGTTTTTACTGGTGAGTTCTTTTATTACTTATGATTCTATTTCAAAGCTGATAGCTCAAAAAACTCCTTCATGGAGCACAACAGGAGTAATTATACTTGTCATTTCCCTTGTAGTAAATCCTATTCTCATTTGGTACAAATACCGCTATGGCAAAAAGCTGGACAGCAAGGAGCTAATCGCAGATTCCAAGGATACCTTTGTATGCCTTTATCAAACCATTGCGGTATTGAGTGGTTTGCTTGCTGTTCGCTATTTAGATTGGTGGTGGGCCGATCCCGTTGCTGCCTTTTTAATAGTGCCATACGCTCTTAAAGAAGGATGGGAAGCTTTTCAAAATGGAAGAAAGATTTCATATAGTTCAAGCAAATAAGAAAGTTTGTGGTAAAGCAAGATAGTAGCAAATTTGGCATTTTAAATTTAAAAAAATGACAGAGCATTTATTCAACGTCTATAAGCACCGTCTCAATGCACTGGATGAAAATATCAGGACGCTGGTTTTAAAATATGCCGAAGAATTCTACGTCCATGATAAATGCACAAAGGCAGAAGCTATTGACCGGGCAATTGCGAAGGCTGAAATGAAAAAAAGGAAATTATAATTAAAAAGCTATTTGTGCGACATAAATTAAGGGTCGTAACTTCCACTTAAAATATCAATTTGCAGTTTTTTAACTGGAATTCCAATTTTCATAAAGCCAAAAAAGGCTAATTTTTTACTTCCTACTAAAGAATTTGTAGGAAGTAATATTAAAATTTTTGGGATTAAATATTTTTAAATTACCCTATATAATGCGCTAAAGTCCCAGTTGGGTGTATTATTACTATACTGTTCCAAAAGGCAGTCGCTGTCGCAGACTTTCATCTACATTTGTTAAGAGCCAAACTGTTAATGAACATTTTGCCTTATTTTTCCAATAAAGCCTTTAACCTCGACTTTCAGAGTACCACAATTTACATCAGCTTTAAAGATCCAATAATTAATTTCACTGTATTTTTACACTATTCAGGTATAAACCTTATTTATTTAAGTTTAAATACTATATTTGTAATTGTAAAAATACATTTTATGAGAAATAATGAATTTGATAACTTGAATTTTGACGAGCTAATTAATGATCTAATTAGGCCAAAATTTAGTTTAAAGGATATTTATATGAAGAGATTAGAAGAACTAAAAATGTCTACTACTACTTCTTTAGATATCCTACAAATTCAACATAGGACTTTGCACGGAATTCTTGATGGAACTCAAAAAAAAGTAGATTTTACTGCTTTATTGAATTTAAGCAATTTTCTTAAATTATCTAAGGAAGAGGTTTTCTCGCTTTACATTGATGAGCTCAAGAGGAATTATGCATATGAGCCTTCTATTAATCCTGAGAAAATAACCTTTATCAAACAATACTTTGACTTAATAGCTCTAAAAAAGGATGGAGTCATAGATGATATAAATGATTTTGAAGAAATAGAAACTAAAATATGTTCAGTACTAGGTATAAGCACAATCTTTGAATATTCTCCACCAAAAAAGGAAGCTGCTTTTAGTTCAGGGAAAACTAATCCGAAGAATGAGCTCACTAGGGATTTATGGATTCAAAGAGCTAAAAGAACCTTCGATGAAATTAATAATCCCCATGATTATAAAAGAAATGAGTTAATTCAATTTTTTCCAGATATAAGATGGCATTCTACGAATGTTGAAAAAGGCCTAGACTATGTAATCAAATCATTATATAAAATGGGTATAACAGTTATATATCAGCCATCACTATCATCCTTACATCTTCGTGGCGCAACGTTATCTGTTAATAAAAAACCGTGTATAGTCATTACTGATTATGTTGGCTTCTATGCCACTCTTTGGTTTGCATTAATTCATGAATTATTTCATGTAATTTTTGATTGGGAGGAAATACAATCCAAAAGATACCATATTTCAGACGATGATTCAGAGGATTTAGGCATTTTAGAAAAAGAAAATGAAGCAAATGAATTTGCGCGTGAATATCTATTTGCAAAGAAAAAGTCTAAAGAAATAAAAGCTAGGATATATGAACCAGACTTTATTTCAAGTTATGCAAAGAATCATAACGTTCATCCTAGTTTAATTTACACTTTTAATGCCTATGACAGTTCCAAAAATAAAAACTTTTGGGCTCTTGCACGAAAAAAGAACCCAAATTTAAAATCTCTACTAACTGTATTTAAATATAACTGGAACAAGCCAAAGCCAGTGATTGATCTTGTAAAAACTTTACGCCTTAAATATTACAACTAGCATATGAAGAAAGAAAAGCACAGTGTCCACTTTGGAAAAGATAAACTGACCAAAGATCAAAAAATTCTTGAAAGACAAAGTCTTCAACAGTCCTTACTTGATCTAACTGAAAGTAAGACTAATAATCTATGGTCAGATGAGATATTAGATAAGGAGAATCTAAAAATACAGCTAAAAGGTGGTGATGAAATTGATTTAGCTCAATTATCTGTAGTGACGACACGCCTGAAAGAATATTCTCCGAAATTTCCAGACGAATACTATAAACAAATCTTTAGGTTAAACAACTGGAATGTCCCTGCCAACGGAAAAATTGCAACAAAACCTAATATAGTTGGGAAATGGACAAAGGAGATTATTTATGGCAGGTTTTCAAAGGATGTTCTTCCTGTACTGGAAATTTTAAATCCCTATGAAAGGATTGGTATCCGCTCCCATAAGCATCACCAATATTTAAGCGATGAGGGTAATCAGCTTTTAAAGCAATACATAGCCGAGTCAATTGTTGTAATGAAGAAATCAATGAGTTGGTATGACTTTCGAATCCGTTTAAATCAAGAATTTGGTGTTCCTTTTCAGTTAGAAATCTGGACTAACTATTAATAGATTGTTTAAACTAGTAAGAAGGAATAGTAGCTATACCCAAAAGCTTGTTTAAAATTAGGGCTATTAAATAAAATCAAATTGCAATGAATTGGCGAAATAAAAAAGGAAAACTCGAATATAGTCATCAACAAAATGCATTTCATTTTAATGATGGATCAAAAGAATTACCTGCTAAGGGATGGGATATTATCTCTGATAATGAAGAATATGTTATTACTTTCAAATTCGTACAAGAGGTGCAAAAACCTAGAACATTTTTTGACTATTCTGGAAGTCATAACGAAGCCTTAAGAAAGTTAAAAAAAGCATTTCTACTATTTAAAAAAGCTTATCTTTACGATAAAATAGCGAAATAATTCCCAATAAATACCATATAGGATATATTACGCAGATATCTTTTAGCCGTCACTGTAAATCATTATTTGATCACAAATAATATATAAACAATTAACAATCATTTATACATACTTATTTCGATCTTGAGATCGAATGAGTATGCTTTCTGTTGAGGATTTTGCAATTCTTTTGTTGAGAGCCAATACACTAAAACGGCAGTTTACTGTGATTTTTAATTCACGCTTTAACTAAAGAACATATGGCGTGAAAATGCAGCAACCCTGTCACAAAGCCAATTACATAAAATGGCTAAATTTTATGGAGATTCAACATCGCTATTTAGGAAGTATATTCTACTGTATATCAGACTATTGTACTTTTACCCCTAATCTTGGCTGCTGAACCCTTAAAAGTATTTTTAACTTATTGATATTCATACGATTGCGCAATATGGCCTACTTTTGTTGAGAGCCTGTATAGCTCCCTGCTGTTGTTTTGTACCCTTTGTGGCTAAGATAGAAAGGAAAGAAGGCCACATCAATCCATTTCCCAATCCAAATAAAATGGCTCCGGTATAAATGATATAAACGTTTGTAAAGGTCAAACAATAAAACATGCCTATCAAAAGAATGCCGCCAACAAAGAACAACTGCTTTTCGGAAAAATAATCGTTCAGATAGCTTAAGCCAGGCCCTTGAACCAAAATCATAACTCCGCTTAATACAGCGAAAAACGGTCCTAACTTAGCGGAATCCCACTCTAAGATATTAGCAGCATAAATAGGAAAGGTGGCATAAAAAAAATTGAAGGCCAGATATATAAGGAAGAAAAGAGCAACCATCAGGGGTACTTGCTTAATTTTCCATACAGAAATATCTATTTGGGTGGAAGTGTTTTGTTGAGCGGTTTTCTGCTCTGAGTTGTCATCATTCTTAGGGTTTTTCAAGAGAAACTGAATAATGAAAATAGCTACGAACGAAATAATGGCTGCTAGGATTACTGTTTTTAATTCTCCATTATTTAAAGCAGCTATGTAACCTGAAATTACTGGACCTATGATAAAGCCCAGATTCATGGCACTGGACATCTTACCAAAATTCTTTTTACGATTACTCTTGTCTGAAATGTCTGATAAGTAAGCATTGGCAACAGAAATATTACCACCTGTTAAACCATCAAAAGCCCTGGCAATAAATAATACTAAAAGTGGTAAAGTAAATAAAACGAGGCTTCCTGAGTAATTGAATTTAAATAGATCGGTTTGGGGAACAAAGAAAGCAATAATAAACACTAGCCAAGAAACAAAGGTGCCTATCTGGCTAATCAATAGAACTTTTTTTCTACCTACTCTGTCAGACCATTTTCCAAGAATAGGACCGCCTACTAATTGAAAAGCAGGGTATACGGCTCCCATTAATCCATAAATCACTTCATTACCACCAAAGTCTTTTACCAGATAAACCAAAAAAGGTAGGATAATGCTATAACCCAGAGCACCTATAAAGTTTACAGAAAGAAGAGGTAGAATATTTACTTTTCCGCTACCCGTGAATGCCGTCTTAATTTTCTCAAGTAAACCCAATAGTATATCTGTTAAGGCAATGAATATGCTATAAAGCAAAAAGCCAACTTAAAGTTTAAGTTGGCTTCAATATCACAATTAATTATCTTATTTAGCTATTTATTTTTTAAAAGGTATGCTGTAAAGTTCTGTCCATTAACTTCAGTGTATTTGGTGTCAATATCTCCTTTAACCTGAAAGTTCTTAAGGATTACCTCTCCTTCGAGCTCAGTATATTTAAAGTTCAGGAAATCATTGAAAAGGGCATTGCTGAAGTCAACCCCATCTTCCATTTGAGCATACTTAAAGTTAGCTTCTTCATTGAATGTTGTGTTTGCATAACTCACCATTTCATTATATTCAGCATATTTAAAATTGGCCAGTTCATTAAACCTGATTTGGCTAAAATTGCTTGTTTCATCAAACTCAGCATATTTAAAATTTGCTTCTCCATCAATACTTGATCCTGAAAAATCAACAGTTCCGGCAAACTCTGAATATTTGAAAGCAACACCTCCCTTAAACTGACAATTCTTAAAAGTTACATCTGAAGCGAAGTGTGTAACAAAAGTATATTCGGTGTCATCATCATGTAAGTAGGCTAAAAAGTCATTTTCAAAAACACAATTTTCGAAAGTTATACTGCCGCTAATAGTTTTGTCAATACTATTGGAGCCACCTGACCACCATGATTTAGATGGTAAATCATCTTTTTTTTCCATACAAGGCGTAAGATCTACCACACCTTTAATGGTTGTATTCTTATAAGTTACGCTTTCGCCAGCAAAGGCTTTATTTACAATTTCTTGAGCAGATACAGATTGAGCTTTGGATTTTTGAGCACCAAAGAATAGTGCGACCAATACAAATGTGAATAATGTCTTTTTCATGATTTTAGAAGTTGGTTTAGTTCTTTAATTGTCTTTATGATGTTAGTATGATTTAAATGGTTGCATACGGCACGAATTATTTTATTCAAAAGCGTACATATACATGTTCTTATTTGAACAATATATTATGCAGTTTTCATTGTAAGTTACTGAAAAAGAGTCGTTAATGAAAATGGTATCATGCTTGTAAGTAGAGAAATAAAACTTCTAAGTTCATGATAACATTTCTTTTATTTTGCATCCTTTTTGTACTTTGTTGGCCACTGGCACTGGTGGTTTTGATACTTTATCCTTTCATTTGGCTTCTTTTGTTACCATTTAGATTGCTCGGTTTAGCCATCGATTTTTCATTCTCAATCATTGGAGCTATTTTTATGTTTCCACTAAAAATATTGGGTAGATAATCATTAATGTCAAACGCAGAAAACACAAAACACTTTCAGCTTACAATACATCCTCAACCCAAAGATTTTGATGAACTGGGGCACGTCAATAATGTAGTGTATTTGCAGTGGGTACAAGATGTTGCTGAGGCTCATTGGAAGAGTATTAGGGAAGATGAAACCCTCGACAACCTAATTTGGGTAGCACTTCGACATGAAATAGACTACAAAAGAGAAATAAAACCTTCAGAAGCAGTTGTAGCTGAAACCTTTGTAGCATCTATGGAAGGAGTGAAGTCTGAAAGAATTACTAAGATTTTCAATCCTGAAACAAAACAGATAAAAGCAGAGGCAAGAACTTTTTGGTGCTTATTAAATGCTAAAACTAAAAAACCAATGAGAATAGATCAGCCACTAAAGGAGCTTTTTATTTAACCACATTTATATTTTAAAGATAGATAGTAGTGATACATGATTTCAGATAATCTATCAGCTGAATAAAACATTCTTTGTTCTCAAAAGGTATATTTGTAAAAAATAGAAATACATGATTGCGATACTTTCACCAGCTAAAAGTCTGGATTTTGAAAAACAATTTGATTTACCTTCAAGCAAGACAAGATTTAATAGCGACACAAACACCTTGATTGATACACTCAAAGAAAAATCTGAAAAGGAAATACAAAATTTAATGAGTATCAGTGAAAAGCTCGCTGAACTTAATGTTGAGCGATACCATAATTTCAAAAAACGTACTCCAAAGCATGCGAAGCAAGCAGCTTTAGCCTTTCAAGGCGATGTTTACCAGGGAATGCAAGCGGAAGAATTCACGAAAGAAGAACATAACTTTGCTCAGGAGCATGTGAGGATTTTATCAGGGCTATATGGTCTACTAAAGCCGCTAGATCTTATTCAGCCTTATAGACTTGAAATGGGTACCAAGCTCAAAGTTAATGGCTCTAAATCTCTCTATGAATATTGGGATGATAAAATAGCAAAGACACTTGTGAAGGACTTAAAGGAGCAAGGTGATGATATTTTGATCAACCTAGCATCAAACGAATATTTCAAAGCTGTTGACAGAGATTTGCTAAAGAAGAAAGTTACGCTCATCGATGTGGAGTTTAAGGACTACAGCAATGGTCAGTACAAAATCATTTCATTTTATGCCAAGAAAGCAAGGGGCATGATGGCCAGGTATATTGTGAAAAATAGAATAGATAAGGTTGAGGATTTGAAAAGTTTCGATATTGAGGGCTATTATTTTGATCCTGAAAACTCATCAGAGCAACAGCTTTGTTTTAAGAGAGACCAAAACTGATATTTAAAACTTAATACAAGATATTGACTAACCGGAAAAGTTACCGCATCAACAAAGCGGGATCATTCAAAAGACTCAAATTAGTTGAGGAAAAAATTGACGCTCCCAAGAGTGGAGAAGTTCAAATAAAGGTCCATGCTATTGGGCTTAACTTTGCGGATATCTTCGCAATACTTGGTTTATACAGTGCTACACCCCAAAACAGCTTTATTCCGGGACTTGAATATGCAGGTGAAGTTATTGAAGTAGGCGATAAGGTAAAAGAGTTTAAAGCCGGTGATAGGGTAATGGGCGTCACGCGTTTTGGAGCCTACACCTCTCACATTAATATTGATACAACCTACGTCAGTCCTATACCAGAAAGTTGGAGTTATGACGAAGGTGCCAGTTTTTTGGTACAAGCATTAACTGCTTACTATGGTTTGTTTTATTTAGGAAATATGCAGGAGAATGATACGGTTCTGATACATAGTGCTGCAGGTGGTGTTGGATTGTTGGCTAATAGAATGGCGAAGTTGAAAAATGCCTATACTATTGGTACAGTAGGAAGCGATTCTAAAATTGATCTGCTTAAAAAGGAAGGATATGATGCCTGCATAGTTCGAGATAATCATTTCAAATCAAAACTACAGAATGCCTTAAATGGAAAACCATTGAATTTGGTAATGGATTCAATCGGAGGTAAAATATTCAAAACAGGATACGACTTATTAGCTTCACAAGGTAGGGTAGTAGTTTATGGTTCTGCCCGATACGGAGGTACTGGTGATAGTCCTAACTGGATTAGTTTGGCTTATAAGTATCTTTTCAGACCTAGAATTGATCCGCAAAAAATGATTGAACAGAACAAAGGCATATTAGGCTTTAACCTGATTTGGCTATACGAGCAGAAGGAATTGATGAAGCAGGTCGTATCAGAATTAAGTAAACTTGATCTTCCAGCTCCATTCATTGGACATACTTACCAATTCAACGAAATGGATAAAGCGCTTAAATTATTCCAAAGTGGTAAAACTACTGGAAAAGTAGTAATTAAACTAAGCTAAGTGCAAGTTTAGTACATGCCAGCAGTAAGTTTATTTTGTTTAATTTTTAACGGCTTTTGAAATACGAAAATTAAACATAACTTTGTAAAAGTAGTTAGTCAAACGCTATAATGGTGGTCTGTAATGGAGAGCTCTTCATACTTTTTAAAGGGACTATCATTTGACTTTTTCTACATAAGAGCGCTATTTAATAGCGCTCTGCTCTTTTAAACGGTAAATTTACTTTTTACAAATTCCCAAAATTCCTTTCGCTCTTTTTTCGATTTAGCCAATTCCTTTAATGTGTTAATAAAATTAGCTGACTTACTAGGTTCTTCTTCGCCTCCTATATCAGGCAACGGGGGTAAATC
The DNA here is from genome assembly GCF_016734805.1 of Marivirga atlantica. Taxonomy (GTDB): domain Bacteria; phylum Bacteroidota; class Bacteroidia; order Cytophagales; family Cyclobacteriaceae; genus Marivirga; species Marivirga atlantica. The sequence continues at coordinate 1,065,272 of NZ_JAERQG010000002.1, read as the reverse complement.
AGGTTTCTCTTCAGGCACTTCCGATTGTGATGACTCCTTGGATTTACTCATACCAAAATTCTTAGGATCGATATCTGCAGCTTTTTCAAAGTGATCTTCAGCCTTTTTTCTGTAACCCATTTTATCAAGTACAAGGCCTAAGTTATTATAAGAGATTGCATCCTCAGGATCTAGTTCTAATGCTTTTTGATAATCTGTCTTGGCACCTTCCAGATCGCCTATTCTATCTTTAATAAAAGCTCTGCTTGCATACCTGAAAGGGTTTTCAGATTCTAATTCAACAGCTTTATCAAAATCTGCCATAGCTTTATTCTCTTTTTTAGCCATAAAATATATAAGTCCTCTTTCACCAGTTAAATGTGCATCATTGGGAACCAATTGCATGGCTTTATTAAGATCAGAAATGGCAGCATTGTAATCCTTTATTTTAAAATAGGCTTTTCCTCTCTGGTAATAAGCTTTCGGGTTTTTCGGGTTTTGCTTAATATATTGAGCATATAGATGAATGCCCTGCTTAAAATCGCCTTTTTGGCAATGGTTAGATGCCGTTTCTAATAGTATATTTATCTCGTCCATTTAATCTAGTGATTGTGGTGTAAAACTACACTCTACTTAACAGTAGACCAATTACTAGGTTCAACTTTTCTTAATTTTCAATATTTATTTAGCCTTTACGAATTCCTCAATCCAATCGTAGGTTTTATTTCCCGACCAAATAAACTGAGTAATCATGGGGACGTGTTTTTTACTCGGTTGTAAATGATAAATAGGTTCATATCCAATTTCTTCGGATTTGTCCAGAAACCGTTCTGTACTCGATTTAATACCAGGATAGGTTTTGCCACCCATCATAATTAAGCATTGTGGATCTTGATTATCAAGGTAATAAATAGGCGAGGTGTCTTTCCAAACAGCTGGGTCATTGGTGAAGGCTTTAAGGTAAGATTCTCCGGAAGCCAGCTTTTTCTCCTTTAAATAGGTGTACATGTCAATGCCAGCAGCATCAATTAATATGGCTCCTTTAATCGGATTTTCAACACAGAGTTGATCAAAGTAATCATCCTTTAGGGTATTTAAAGCAGTAAGATGCCCACCTGCGGAATGCCCTGATACAAATATGCGGTCAGGGTTGCCATGATAATTAGCAATATTGTTGACTGTCCATTTTACAGATTGAGCGACTGATAAGGCCATATCAGGCACTTTATATGCGGGACTCAACGGATAATCAATAATAACAGCTACTATTCCTTTTTTCGCTAAACGTTTGCCTAAAAAACTGTACAACTCCTTTTTACCAGATTCCCAGCTACCGCCATAGGCAAAAACTACAACAGGACATTCCTTTTTATTCTTCGGAAAGAAAATGTTTAATGATTTCTCAGGAAGATTATCCAATTGTCCCTGAGCCATGTAGGGGATATCTTTCGATTTGTTAACCGTAAATACCCCGCAACTTGGTAATAGAAAAATGCTGATAGCAAAAAGGAATATGTAAGCTTTATTCATAATTTTTTTTCTTATTATAAAGGTTCAAGAACCTACTTTTTAAGAATTAGTTTATAAAACTTTGTTATTGCTAAACCTTAATCGTAATATCACGATACATTACTTATGGGAGTATCAAGAACAGATTTATTTTCGGAAGCACAAAATAATATGGCCCTTGCAGCCAAAGCATTTGCTCACCCTGCCAGGGTTGCCATTATTGAGTATTTGTTAAAAGCAAGTGCCTGTATCAATGGAGATTTAGTAAATGAATTAGGTCTTGCTCAGGCCACAATCAGTCAACATTTAAGAGAACTTAAAGAAATAGGGATTATCAAAGGTACTATTGAAGGAACAAGAGTGAGTTATTGCATCAATAGTGAAAAGTGGGAATTAATTAAGACACAGTTCAGTACCCTTTTTAATAGTTATAATAAGCTATCAGAGGATAACTGCTGTTAAAAAAATTTGAATAGTTGTATCGTAATATTGCGATATTGAGTTTATTAAATAATTAAGTTATGAAATTATCAGAAGTAAAAGAAGCATTGAAAGGTCTAACGGAGGTTAAGTTTAATCTTCCAAGTGGAGAGCTTGTTCCACAACATTTTCATGTAACTGAAGTAGGTCACATCACGAAGGAGTTTATTGATTGTGGTGGAACCATGAGAAAAGAATCAGTCATTGGTTTTCAGCTATGGACTGCAGACGACCACGATCATCGTTTAAGTGCACAGAAATTGGCCAGCATTATCGATTTATCAGTAGATAAATTACAACTACCCGACAGTGAGGTAGAGGTGGAGTATCAAGGGGATACTATTGGTAAATATGACCTGGCATTTCAGAATGGAGAGTTTAAGCTTATTGCAAAGCAAACAGATTGCCTTGCTAAAGATAATTGTGGTATTCCTCAGGAAAAACCTAAGGTAAGGCTATCATCACTGCAAAATTCTCAAGAAGCTTGTACACCAGGTTCAGGATGTTGCTAAAACATTAATTGTGATGAAGAAAAATTTTGCATTTGGCCTACTATCATTATTGATAATCAGTTGCTCAACAAAAAGTAATGAGCAGGATCAATCAGTTAAAGAAGCTTCCTTATCATCCAAACTAGAAAAAGCCATGTATAATGAACTAACGTCTTACATTGAGAATGTCTTAACGCATATTTCTGATATACCTGAAAAACGAAAAGAGTCGTTGAATGAACTCGCTAATTATATCACTAAGAAGCAGAAGGAAAATAAAACTGCTAAGCTAACTTTCATCTGCACGCATAATAGTCGCAGAAGTCATTTAGGCCAAATTTGGGCAGCAACCGCAGCGGCTTACTATGAGCTTGATCACATTGAAACATTCTCAGGAGGTACCGAAGCGACAGCTTTTAATCCTCGTGCAGTGGCAGCCATTAAAAGAGCTGGTTTTCAGGTTGATAATCCTGGTGGAGAAAATCCCCATTACATGGTTACCTATGCTGATGGTGGTGAAAAATTAGAATGCTTTTCCAAAAAGTATGACGATTATTTTAATCCGCAAGAAGACTTTGCTGCTATCATGACTTGCTCAGATGCTGATGAGAATTGTCCTTTTATACCAGGTGCAAGTTTTAGAATTCCTATTCCATATGACGATCCCAAAGAGGCAGATGGAACGAGCGAAGAAACTGCTCGATATGACGAGCGTTGCCTTCAAATAGCTACAGAAATGTTTTATTTGATGTCAAAAGTAAAGGCTTAACCTTTTTTTATGAGAAACAAGAAGTTAAATTTCCTTGACCAATACCTAACCCTGTGGATTTTTCTAGCTATGCTTCTTGGCGTAGGTATTGGTTATTTATTTCCTGAAAGTAGTACTTATATAAATGCTCTTAGCAATGGGAGTACCAATATACCAATCGCTATTGGACTTATTCTGATGATGTATCCTCCATTGGCCAAGGTGAATTATAGCCTACTTCCAAAAGTCTTTAAAAACGTCAAGATACTGTCAATTTCATTAGTTCTCAATTGGATCATTGGCCCGGTTTTGATGTTTACTTTAGCCATTATTTTTTTACAGGATTATCCTGAGTACATGGTTGGCTTAATTTTAATTGGTTTGGCACGATGTATTGCAATGGTTCTTGTATGGAATGATTTAGCAGATGGGAGTAGCGAATATGGGGCCGGCTTGGTTGCACTTAACAGTATTTTTCAGGTTTTTGGCTATAGTTTTTACGCATGGATTTTCATTACTGTCTTACCTCCATATTTTGGTTTTGAGGGTGCTATAGTGGATATCTCAATTGCAACTATTGCCGAAAGCGTAGCCATCTACCTAGGAATTCCCTTTTTATTGGGCATATTGAGCCGCACTTTCCTGATTAAGATTAAAAATGAAAGATGGTACAAAGAGCAATTTCTACCTGCCATTTCTCCAATGACTTTAATTGCTCTCTTATTTACCATAGTGATAATGTTTTCTTTAAAAGGTGCTCTCATTGTTGGTATACCGTTAGATGTTGTAAGAATTGCTATTCCTTTATTAATCTATTTTGCGCTTATGTTTTTAATAGGCTTTTTTGTAAGCAAAGCTTCTGGTGCAACATATGATAAAAACGCCTCTATTGCTTTTACAGCTGCGGGTAACAATTTTGAATTAGCAATAGCAGTAGCTATAGCCGTATTTGGATTAAATTCAGGGCAGGCCTTTGCAGGTGTAATTGGTCCGCTGGTGGAAGTTCCGGCTCTTATCCTTTTAGTACGGGTATCTTTCTGGTTAAAGAAAAAGTATTATTCTTAAGTGAGTAAGTATCCACTCAAAACAATTCATGGTTTTACCTATTTAATAGCATTAGTTTAACTGGCATTATTCTGATTTGTATGGTGTAGGTTTATTGTCTGTTAAATCTTAAGTTTGAACCTAAAGAGTTAAAGCTAAAATTTAATTAATGGTACAACCCTGGATGCGAGGTGTGTTGTTGATCGGAGCCTTCTATAATGCGGCCTGGTCAATTTTTCTGTTTTATCAACCTGATAGTTATATCAAATGGATGACAGAAAGCGCTCAACAGGAAAATTCATTAGTATTCTATCAGGCAATTGGTGTAGCTGTTGTAGGTATCATGATGTTCCTTGCTATGCTTAAACCATTGAAATACAAGTGGATGATTGCATTGGTTTTCATTGCCAAACTTTCAGGAGGCTTATTTGCCTATTTTCTACTCATGCAAAGTCAGTTTACTAAGAAATTCTTGTTTCATTTATTAATGAATGATTTAGTTTGGCTCTTTCCTTTAGCAGCAATCTTAATGGCTGTTTATTCAAATAAAAACTCAGATAATCAATAAGTTATATGCAATTCAGTATCAAAAGAATTCTTTTCCCTTTAGTGCTTTTCATTAGCTTTATCAGTACTTCACGAGCGCAGTATAACCAGAGTCACTCAGCTGCAGACATATTACATCATATGCAGAAGTTGCAGCATACAGGTAGAGTACTTTACGTTGCCGCCCATCCTGATGATGAAAATACCAGGTTCATTAGTTATATAGAAAACGGAAGAAAATTTGAAGCCGCCTATCTAGCTTTAACAAGAGGAGATGGAGGACAAAATGTAATTGGTGCTGAATTAAGAGAAGCCCTCGGGTTAATACGCACGCAAGAATTGCTAGCAGCCAGAAGAACGGATGGTGGTGAACAATTCTTCAGTAGAGCAAATGACTTTGGTTACTCCAAAACACCCAATGAGACATTTAATATCTGGGACAGAGAAGCAGTTTTAGCTGATGTCGTTTGGGTTATCAGAAATTTTCAGCCTGATATTATTGTTACCCGTTTTAATGAAACTCCGGGAATAACCCATGGCCATCATACCGCATCAGCTGTTTTAGCGCATGAAGCTTTTAAAGCTGCCGCAGATAAAACACAATTTCCTGAACAACTTGAATTTGTAAAGCCATGGCAAACCAAAAAACTCTATTGGAATACCTCTTCATGGTTTTTCCGTGGTAATGATGATTTTGATGAATCAAAATACATAAAAGTTGATGTTGGCGGTTATGACGCAGTCTTAGGGGAGTCGTATACTGAAATTGCCGCCCGCAGTAGAAGTAATCATAAATCTCAGGCATTTGGTTCAACTGGTACAAGAGGTGAAGAAATTGAATTATTCGAGCAATGGGAAGGAGAGAAGAGTAATAATGGTTTATTTGATGGTATAAAAACTGATTGGTCTTCTGTGAAAGCTGGCAAGGGAATTCAGGAACAAGTTGATAAATTAATTTCCTCTTTTGATGCATTGAATCCTGCTAAAAGTGTGGATCAACTCATATCAGTTAAAAAAGCATTGGCTACACTTCCTGAAAGTGCTGTTAAAAGCAATAAAATTCAACTCGTAGATCAGCTTATTATTGACTGTCTTGGCTTTTATCATTTAGTAGCAACGGACAAGCGAATGGCCTCACCTGGAGATAGCTTAAATGTTTATGTTGAATTTGTAAACCGAGCGGGCTTAGATGTCCAAGTGAAGAATTTCACAGTAAATGGAGCGCAGTCAGCAATTAGTTTTGATGATGAATTAACTGATAATCAGAAAGTAAGTAAAACGGGCGCTATTATGATTGATAAAGGTCACAGCTATTCAACCCCGTACTGGTTAGAGAATGAAGGCACAGTAGGAATGTACCAGGTATCAGAACAGCTTCAGAGAGGAAAGCCTGAAAACGAGCCTGCTATCTTTGCCAACTTTACACTTACTGTAAATGGAACAGAGGTTGACGTTCAGAGCCCATTGGTTTTTCGTGAAAACGACCGTATTAAAGGTGAGGTAATTGAACCATTTTATGTAACTCCTCCAGTTTCTATAGATTTTGAGAAGGAAGTAGTAATCTTCACAAAGCCGAATCAGCAAAGAACTATAGAAGTTTCAGTAAAAGCTTTAAAGGATGATATTTCAGGTGAACTTCAGATACAACTACCAGCTGGCTGGAAACTAAAAAATTCAGGTAGTTTATCATTTGAAGATCTCAACACCAATGAAAAGACTACTTTCAGTCTGGATATCATGTCAGGCAGTAATTTTGGAAAGTTCAGTCTCGGAGCTACTGCACTGCTTACCGATGGACAAAAGATATCTAATAAAGTCAGTGAAATCACTTATGACCACATTCCTAATCAGGTAATTATTTCTGATGCCAAGGCTCAACTTGTTTTTGCTGATGTCAAAATCAATGGTAATCAAATCGGTTATATACCTGGCGCAGGAGATGTAATTCCTGAAGCATTAGAAGCAATGGGCTTCCAGGTGAATGAAATTGATATTGCATCAGCTTCCATAAATGATCTTACTAAATATGATGCTATTGTAGCGGGTATTAGGGCTTATAATACCAATGAGGCACTTCAGAATAACTACAATAAATTGTTCGATTATATGAACGCAGGCGGAAACTACGTGGTTCAGTATAACACAACCTATTCCTTGCCTGATAAAGATTTCTTTCCTTACCAATTAAGTCTTTCAAGGGATAGAATTACGGATGAAACGGCAGCTTTAACTTTTCTTGATGCTGAAAGTGAACTGCTCAATTATCCGAATAAAATTACCAAGGATGACTTTGCCGGATGGGTGCAGGAGCGAGGCCTATACTTTCCTAATTCATGGAGTAAAGAATATCAACCGATTTTCAGTGGGCATGATCAGGGAGAATCTTCTAAAGAGGGAAGTTTGCTTGTGGCGCAATATGGTAAAGGAAGATTTGTCTATACAGGCTTAAGTTTTTTCAGAGAGCTTCCTGCAGGTGTTCCTGGTGCTTATAGGTTATTCGCAAACCTCGTTTCCAGTAATTAGAAATAATAAGCTCATTTATCTGGTGAACAAAGGCATTAATCGATTAGTTGTTCGCGGTGTACTAAAAATTAGATACATTGGTGATTAATGTAAAAACAAAGAGAGAAGAGATGAAGCTTGAAGAAGAGATTAAACAATCTAAATTTATAAGCGAGAAACAAAAGGCACTTATTAATATCATATATACTGCTAACTGGATTTCGTCAGTTCAGCACAAAATTTTTAAGAAAAATGGTCTTACTGCTCCTCAGTATAATGTACTCAGAATATTAAGAGGATACTCACCAAAAGCACTTACAGTATCATCGATTCAGGAAAGAATGCTCGACAAAATGTCCAATGCTAGTCGTTTAGTTGATAAATTGGTTGAAAAGGGTTTTGCGGCCAGAACAATTAATGGGGAAGACAGAAGACAGGTAGATGTAACCATTACCAATTCCGGTCTAAACGTTCTGGACAAGATTGCTCCAGATCTTCAGCAGTTTCATGATGAAACAATTTGTGTTGATGAATCAGAGGCTGAAATTGTCAATAAAGTTTTGGATAAAATCAGAGGATAACGTATTTTATTGGTTCATTTAAGCCTAAGTAGCCATTATGAACCAGCTCAAAGAACTTGGCAGATTACTTTATGGAATCCCCATGATTGTATTTGGTGTATTCCATTTCGTTAATATGCGTTCTCTTTCCACTATAGTTCCTGCTATCATTCCTGGCGATACTTTCTGGGTTATCCTTACCGGAGCAGCCTTAATTGCTGCCGGCATAAGCATTGTCATAAAAAAACAGATACGTATGACCTGTTATTTTTTGGCTGCAATGCTTTTGGTTTTTGTTTTTCTAGTACATTTGCCTGGGGCTCTTAATGGAGATATGACAGCCATCAATTCATTATTGAAAGATGCGGCATTATCAGGCGGAGCTATTATGCTAGGTCAGGCCTATAAAGACTAAAGCACTAACGCGCTAAACATCAACTTTACATGATTACATTATTGAAAAGAGTATTAATATTTATTTTAGTACTTATTGTTACAGTTACGCTTGTCTACCTGGTGGGGCCAAGAGCCGAAAAACCTAATTTCCCAGCCCAATTGCCAACTATTGATGCTTCAATTGATCAGCTTGATAGTGTTGTATCAAAAATTGAGCAAGAAATTGGTGAAATAAAAACCGATAATGAGGCAAGAATAATCTGGGCGGATAGCGTTGGTCAAAAAACAGAATATGCTATCGTGTATCTTCCGGGATTTGGAGCCAGCCAGGGAGAAGGTATGCCGGTTCATACCAATATTGCTGATTCATTAAAAGCAAACCTTTATCTAGCGAGACTAAAAGGACATGGTTTAAGTAGGGAAGATGCACTGGTTGATTTAACATCAGAGAACTACATGGAATCAGCTATGAAAGCTTTCTCTTTAGGAAGAAAACTAGGTGACAAAATCATCTTGATGGGTACATCAACGGGAGCTTCACAAGCGCTATATATAGCTTCACAATTTCCTGATCAAATTGAAGCCCTTGTGCTTTATTCTCCATTTATTGAATTAGCAGATGCTAATTTGAATATGCTTTCCAAAGGCCCATGGAGTGATAAGATAGCAGAAACAATGCTAGGCAGCGACATTTCCTATACCGAAAGGCCTGATTCTGTAGCGGCCTATTGGTCAAGTTATTACCATGTTAATGCTTATAAGGCACTGTTTAATATGATTCATAGCTCGATGATATCAGATAACTTTAAGCTTATAAAACAACCTGTTTTTATGGCCTATTATTATAAGGATGAAGAACATCAGGATGATGTAGTTTCAGTTGCCGCTATGAAACAAATGTTTGAAGAACTTTCAAGTAGCAACAAAAAATCAATCGCTTTTCCTAAAGCGGGTGATCATGTAATAGCCTCCAAATTAAGATCTAAAGATTGGCGGGCCGTTCAGGATAGTACACTTGAATTTCTGAATGCAACTTTATATTAAAACCTCAATGTAAGCTGCTGCTCTTGTTTAGTCTTTTCAGTTTCCTCTTCCAGTTCAAAGTTAGATAAGGAGCAGCCAATCAATCTTACTTTTTGCTCAAGTTCAACCTGGTCGATTAAAGCATCGATAGCCTGTTCAAAAGCTATTTTATCTTTGATGATGTTATCGGTAGTTTTGCTTCTGGTAATCTGGGTAAAATCATCGTATTTCACCTTTAAGGTTTGTGTATGCGCTTTGGCTTTTGCTTTTTGATAACGCTCCCATACTTTTTCGATGATAGGGTACATCTTCTCTTTTAATTCATCATGAGTGGCGAGGCTTTCGCTAAATGTGTTTTCTGCTCCGATTGACTTTCTGATTCTGTTAGGATTAACTGATCGGTTGTCAATTCCTCTACTTACTTCATAATAGTATTTACCAGCCTTACCGAAATAGTTGGTGAGCGTTTGCAATGATTTCTCTTTTAAATCTCTGCCATGGAAGATGCCCATTTTGTGCATTTTCTCAGCAGTAACTTTGCCCACCCCAAAGAATTTTTTGATTGGTAACTGTTCAATAAATCTTTCTACCTGATGGGGTTTGATGATGTATAAGCCATCTGGTTTTCGATAGTCAGAGGCTATTTTAGCTAGAAACTTATTGACAGACACACCTGCTGAAGCCGTTAATCCCAGTTCTTCTTTGATCTGCTTTTTGATGGATATAGCGATGTCAGTAGCGGTCTCAATGCCTTGTTTGTTTTGGGTAACATCAAGATAGGCTTCATCTAAAGAAAGTGGTTCTACTAAATCGGTATGGCTTAGGAATATTTCTCTAATGCTGCGGCTTATTTCGGTATACCTGTCAAACCGTGCCTTTACAAAGATGAGGTCTTTGCATTTACTGGCTGCTATTTTAGAAGGCATGGCTGAATGAACGCCATATTTACGCGCTTCATAGCTGGCTGCTGCAACTACACCTCTTTCTTTATTGCCACCAACAGCAATGGGTTTCCCTCTCAATTCAGGGAAGTCAAGCTGCTCCACGGAGGCGTAAAAGGCATCCATATCAATATGTATGATTTTTCTTGTCACTATAGAAATATACTATCCTGCAATTTTATAATTTTTATTACGCATTTGGTCGAATAGGGCACCTTATTCTTATAAAAGTTTAAGTAACTTTTTAGTTTTGTTTGTTGTTGTGCAACAGGGTAGCAGTCAAAAAAATATGTATAAAGGATTTTTAACATTATTTGTGATTATCGGTGTTTTGCTGGCGCCAATAGAGCTTCTTTCTTTCAGTTCGGTTGAAAGTGATTCAACAAAAAACTGGCCCAAGGAAGTCAGCTATGATGAAACAGTCAGTTTGCTTTCCAATTATATTCAGAAAAGTTCAGTGAGTGGCTCTGAAAAAGAAGCAGGACTTTTTATTTCAAATTATATCACGGATTCAACCTCACTTAATCTGAGAGTATTTTCGGATGATGAAGATAGATATAACCTGGCCGCTTCTTTATATCCTTTATCATCCGGTAAACCTAATATTATTTTACAGAATCACATCGATGTAGTGCCTGCCGAAGCTTTGGAGGCATGGAAGTATGGACCTTTCAGCGGTTATTTCGATGGTGAATATATTTATGGCCGTGGTGCTTTAGATTGCAAAGGATTAGGCATTATGCAATTAAAGGCTGTAGAACTTTTCAAGGAACAATATCCTAATGAAGAATTCCCCTTTAATGTAACTGTACTCTTTCTATCAGGTGAGGAAATGGGTGGTAAAACAGGCGCGCATTATATGATGCAGAATCATAAAGAGGAACTTAACGCAGTAGCCGTTTTAGGAGAAGGTGGAGCAGGTTATAGAAATGTGCTTAAGAGTAATCCTGACAAAGTAATTTTTGGAGTTTCAGTGGCTGAAAAGCAAAGCCTGTGGGTGAAATTAAAGGTGATGAATAATAACGCTGGTCATGGTGCTGCGCCTGGTAAAAATTACGCTAACCTTCAGTTGATCAGTAGCTTGAATAATTTAACTAATAGAAAGGTGCTCTTATTTTTTAATAGAAGCACACGCCAGATGTTTAAGAAACTTGGTAAAGCCGAAGGTGGCATCAGAGGCTTTTTCATAAGAAATATAAATTGGTCAATATTAGCGCCCTTTGTCCGTAAGCAGATTGAAAGAGAACCCTTTCTTTCTTCCTTATTAACCAATACCATTACAGTTACCAATATTCAGAATCCTCCGGGGCCACCCAATCAAATTAGTAATTATGCTACCGCAACGCTTGATTGCAGATTAGTGCCTGGTACTTCAGTAAAAAGCTTTTTACGTTATATTGAACGTAAGCTTGATAATAATAATATTGAGATATCCGTTATCTCACAAAGCCCTGAAGCCAAGCCTTCAAAAACCAATAAAATATACGATGCTATTGAGGAATCTATCAGCAGGGAGTTTCCAGAATCTGAAACGATACCTTTCTTATTTCCCGCCACCAGCGATAATAGTGTTTTCCGTTCTTATGATATTCCTGCATATGGGCTGATACCTGCTGTGGTAGATGAATCGGACATTAACTCCATCCATAGTGATAATGAACGCATCAGTACCAAAGTGTTGGGTAATGGCATCAAAGTTTATTATGGTTTTATGCAATCGCTTTTGGTTGAGAAAGAAGAAGGATTTTTCAAAAATATCCTAAATTGGGACTCCAAAAAAGAATAAGAAACCAAATCCTTTTTTAGCTGTTAAGCTTATCAATAAGTAAAAATGAAGAAATCTAAGGTTTTCCTGATTATTGGGTTGGTGTTTATCGCCATCGTGTTTTATGTGGTATATGATATGTCCACCAGAACTAAATTCCCCAAGGGGAAACCGCCAAAAAGTGCCTTACAAGATAGTAGTTTGATGATTATAGACAGTGCTGCTGTTAAGTCTGAAAAGCAAAAGTTGAATAAGCAAGATGAGTGAGCAAGGTAAAAAGATAGATGTAAATAAAATTGATCTGGAGAAGATGAAGGAAGGTACAACCGATAAGCCCGGCACTATTTCTTTTCCGCATCATTCAGGTAGTGCCATCATAAAACCTACCGATAAAGGTAAAATTAAGGGCAGGGCAGTAGCGGCTATGCATCAGCAGACAGAAAGCCAAATGGGCCAGATTTATGAGCAGATGCAGCTGTTGGCCGAGCAAGCCAAAGCCATTCAAAACAGGGTAGAAATTTCTGAGCGTATTTACCTGGCTAAGATCAGTTTCGAACCATTAATTAACCATACCTACTATTTATACCAGAACAGCAAAAATGAAGATGTACTTTCATTAATTGCACCGCAAGAGTGGGGCAGAAGCAGCTCTATGCAATATTTAGCCACTGTAAAACTCTTGGCAGACCACACCTGGGAGGTGCTAGATGAGGCTGAGGAAGGGGAGTGATTTTTACTTTATCTTAAGAAGATTATTAGGAATGCAATAAATTTTGTGGTTTGTATCCACCTTTCATTTATAGCTTTACATTTCAAAATAGCACTTAATCTACTAATGCTTATACACAATATTAATGCAGTGTGCTCTATTCCTCTTTATTTCGTTCAGTTAATTTCACCATATTTTGATTAAATGAGGTTAAATCATCTCCTAATGCAGAAAAGAATGCTATGTCGGCATCTTCCACAGCGGTTAATGCTTTTTGTAGCGCTTCCGCTCCTTCGTTGGTTAATTTAATCACTTTGGCTCTTGTATCAGTGGGATGCTCTTGCCTACTAATGAATTTCTTTTCTTTCAAAGTTCTCAGTACCTTAGATACCATCATTCTATCCGCATTACTTTGGTTGGCAATGTCAACTTGTGTTACAGCATTGTTCTTTTTTGAAAGCCAACCTAAAGCAGCCAACAAGACAAACTGTGTATGTGTCAGGTTTAAAGGGTCTAATACCTTTTTTAGTTTACGTTGCCAAAGCATAGTTGCTTGTCCAAGCAAATAACCCGGACTATCATTAGGGCTCTTAAACTTAAATTCGATTTCCTTCGGCATGGTAGTGTTCTAGCATTTGTGATGAGATTAAATCAAAATCGTGTTTGTTGATTTCAAGAATTCCAAAACGTAATGGATATCCCCAACGCTTTTTGTTTGGGATAAAATGTAAATCGTTGATTAAAGGTAAAATAGAAGTGTCTTTACATGGCATAAATTCAATGTTACGTCTTGAAGGACAAAAGTCTTCCGAAACTTGATGTTGATATACCTCATCATCAGCGACTTTTCCCAATGCTGTAAATTCCTGACATTTTTCAGGCTTACCCAAAGTTTGCTTTGCTGAATAGTAAAGTACAAAATCTCCCTTTTTCATTCTTTTTAAAGGTGAGGCTTTTCCATGACAAGCTTGTGCAATGCCTTGTACAACTCCATTTTTAACATGATCTTTTGAAGCTGTGATTACCCAATATTTAATTCCTCTTTCGTTCATTTCGGAGCTAAAAAAGTAAGTTTATAACCGTCAATGTCCTTTAGGTGGAATGCCCTACCAAATGGCGTTTCAAAAATCGGTTCTACCGTAGATATGCCGTTGGCAATGTATTTGTCATTCAGTTGGTCCAAATCTTCGGTGACAGCAAACCACAGTGACACGCCCACTCCCAATTCTTTGCCCTCAATTGGTTCAAGAGGTGTTCGGATAGCAAAACTTGCTTGTCCTTGATTGTACTTGAAAATGTAAGCTTGTGGATTGGAGTTATCTATTTCAAAGCCTAATTTTTTGGTGTAGAAGTCTCTTGATGCTTCCAGATTTTTCACTTGTAGTGATGCAAATGTTAATTGTCTCATTTTATCTTGAATTAATGTAGTCATAAATATAGTATATACGACAACAAAATTCAAATAGTAATGCTGCTTATGTTTTATTGATTGTAATAAGTAATGTTTGAAATTTGTATTTAGAATTAGTTGTAACGGTTTGTATAAGAGCAGTAGCGGATTATATACACTTTCCTTCTCAAATAGCAATATACTTAATTAAAAATAAGAACTTTTCGAGTGTCCACTAGAACCGATATTACTTTTATAAAATGCTATCGGAAGTGTTATTTTTGCTCTATTGCTAAGTGCTTTTTACATTTTACTAAATAAAATGGGTAGTTTTCAATTACTTCTGTAGTTTCAAGTAAACCATAATCTCCAAACTCTTCTTTTATAGATTCTTTATCGTAGAAGAAAATTTTAACACCGCCAAACATTTCAAAACGATCCTGACTTACAAGTTTTCCTTGTCCATAAGTTTGAGCGTCTTTCGTAATTGCCGTAAACACCATAAATCCCGTTTCGGTCAACTGATTAAAACAGTCTTGAATTAGTTTTTTTCTTTCGTCTATATTTAGCAAGTAAATTAGTCCGTAACAAAATATTCCTTCATACAATTTATCATCAAACGGCATTTCGGTTACTGAACCGTGGTGGATTAATAAATCATTACCAAAATGTTCGTGTGCTATGTCAATAGCGGTTTGTGAGATTTCAATTCCCGTTACAGACATTCCATTTTTTCGGAAAATTTGGGCATTCCGACCATAGCCAATCCCTGGAATGAGGACATTTTTTATATTATGTTTAGCAAAAAAGTCTTTCGTTATAACGGTTGACTTGGCAGGTTCTGCCCCCCACATTTCTTGATTGTCCTTGAATGCTTGCTCCCAAAATTCAGTCATTGATACTTTTATTATATGCAAATTTTGTCTTCCAAAATTTCACAATTATGGTCATAACTATTAACTGCTATCAAAATTTTATCAGCATTAATTTTATTACCCTCTAACCTTAATACCGTATGTCCGCAAGGATATTGTTTTTCGGTTTCGTTCAGGTCGTAACTAACTTTTAGTTCAGGACTATCTGTTTTGATTGAGTTCACGATTTTGTTCAGTTGAATTTCGTTTTGAATATCAGTAATAAATATCTCTATCATAATCTAAATAATATATTTTGCATTGAGTTGTTTCGTTTTTAAATCGTCTTTAGTACTCCCGAATCTGCTCTTAAAGTTGCTCCATTTGTAGCAATAGAAAGGGGACTTGCCAGGTAAGTGACTAAATTTGCAATTTCATTTGGGTTAATAAATCGCTGTAATAAAATGTGTGGATTAGACTGTTGTATAATCGCATTTTTCATTTGTTCAATCTCTAAATTTTGAGCTTCTGCAATTTGCTCAACCACCTTTGAAACCCCATCGGAATAGGTAGGTCCACCTAAAACTGTATTTACTGTAACTTGGGTACCCTTTGTCAATTTAGAAAGTCCATTAGCAACAGCTGACATTGCTGCTTTGGACATACCATAGTGAATCATATTTTCAGGTACATTCACTCCTGATTCGCTGCTAATAAAAATAATTCGACCCCAATTTTTATTTTGCATTTGAGGCAATAGCTTTCGAGATAAGCGAACACCACTCATTACATTTATCTCAAAGTAGTCGTACCAATCTTTATCAGTTACATTTTGAAACTCTTCCACTTCAAAAATCCCAACATTGTTTACCAAAATATCTATGTCAGTTAGGTACTGAAGTAGACTTTCTACTTCTTCTTTTTTTGAAAAATCTGCTGAGATTGCTGAAATCTGGCTATCAGGAAATTGTTTTTGTAATTGTTGTTTCGATTGTTCTGTTTTTGACTTTTGTCTGCCATTTATCGTTACAGAAGCTCCTTCTTGCAATAGTTGCTGTGCGATAGCAAAACCAATGCCTTGCGTTGAACCACTTATAAATGCTTTTTTTCCCTTTAATTTTAAATCCATTTCTTTTTTGTAATGATTGTTAAATAAATACTTAATTTTTTTTTATTTGATAATCTGTAGCTGTAATTCAATTTGTTGTCTCAGAATTTCTTTGTCTGGATAAACTCTTCGTAATGTGTTAATTCCGCACCAAAGCGTAATGAGGTGCCTGGCTAAAACAGGGGCTGGTATTTTTGATTTGATATTGCCTCTTTTTTGTTCTGAAAGAATAGTTCTGGTGTAGAGTTTTTCTGTCTCTTTCAAAATGTCTATCGCATCATTTCCTAGCTCTTCATTTATAAAAGTCATTTCAACAATTGTATTTGCTACAATACAGCCTTTAAAGTGAGACTTTTTTGATTCAGTTGCTACACTCAAGAAAAATGCTTTGATTAATTCAATAGGATTATCGCTTTTTTCTAGTACAGTTTTGAAGTCCTCTAAATCTTCTTTGCGTTGATATAGAGATTTTTTGAACAGTTCTTTTTTTCCACCTTTAAAAGTGTTGTATAGGCTACCTGCTCCTGCTCCTGTTGCAGCACTTAGTTCAGACAAGGATGTGGCAGTATAGCCTTTTTCCCAAAAAAGTTCCTGGGCCTTGAGTACCATTTCCTCGTTTTTAAAGACGATTGGTCTTCCTTTCATTTGTCTTTTTTGTAATGATTGATACAAAATTAAAAAAATAAATCTGAATTCAATGATTTCGATTGTTATTTCTCATGTTACCTCTAACAGTTGGGATATTAATAGTTGCGTGGGTTAGCACTTAACTTTGCAAGCACACACCAAACTGGAAATCCGCGAGGATTTTCAGAGGTAGGCGAGAACAAGCAATTACTTATAGCCATTGTTGGGCGTAGTTATTTTAATTCTTTCTTAAACTTTTCACTATTTTGGCAAGCCTCTAAAAAACCATTATACCAAACACTTAATGGATACTTTTCATTTCTTGAAGACTCGAATGTGCTATTTTTTTATAGTACAAAATAGTTTCATCTATAGGTAAGTATTTACTTATTCCGAAATCATAAAAGTTATATGGTATTGTTTCGAAAAGTCTATGTGACCAATCACTATTGTTATGCATTTGTATTGAGTTAGTATCTTCTGTTGCATAATCAATAACAACTGCATTTCTTTTTTTATTAGGTGAAAAACGATGTGAGGGAAATATTTTATTAAGGTGCATATCGTTGAACCCATAACCAATAAATAAAATTGCATCTGATTCATTGACAAGACTATCAATTTTCATATAGTATTGTCTAAAAGGCGCTCTTAATAATTGGTTCGCTTTATCTAGTCCAGAGATGATTGTTGAATTCAAATGGTAATTACCTTCGCTTGTGTAATTTACATTTCTGTTTGTAGACCTAGTTTGAAAGTTTTTATTTAAATCTTTTTCCCAAGTTATGTTATGTGTTAAAGGTCCATCATTTGTCATATTGAAGTGAATTGAACCGTGTAAATGATAGCAAAAATTCCATTTACGACTATAAAACTCTGTCTTATCAAATTTTCCATCTTCGAGATTAAAACCCGTAGATAAATCTGGTAAAACATTTAGTATTACATTATCATAATTTAGATTAATAAATCCTAAATCATAATCTTCTTTTAAAGTATTAAAGAATTGTTTTGCATTATTTAACTCCTCTCTTTTATCATCATTTAGGGTTAAACATTTTCTTCTAATGTAAATTAACAATTGGTCAGTTAAGGATGCTTGCATATCCTTAAAATCATTTCCATCTGCTCTTTTTTCTTTTCTGTAACGAGTAATGATCTCTGGAAATTCATTTAATCTTATAAATGCTTTTAAACTTTTATTATAGTCTATATTTTCTTCGTTACTAATAGAAGAAATGTTTTGCATTGTAAATAATAAAGTTTCAAAATTCAACTCATACTTAATTCCAGTTTTTGCATTTTCCTTTCTGTGTATTTGTATTTTTTCTTTGAGCCAAGTATATAAATTTTTACTTTCTTCTTTGTTTTTTAAACTGTAATTATCACTTGCCCATCTTTCAAATAATTTATCAATTTCGCTTACACTTGGCATACCAAATTCGATAGAAGCTCCAGCTCCAAGAAATATCAATAATTTTTTCATTCAAATTCAGGGTTTTGTCTAATTACGCCCAACATCCGAATATAATAACTAAAGCTATTATATCCGTACTATATCATTTATTGCTCAAGTTAGTAAAACATGACTAAAAGCATTGTAAAGCCATAAATAAATGTTTAGCTGATTATTCCGTTATTAACGGCTTTACATTAGATGACAGATAGAATTGTATTTGTTGTTGGTTATAGTAACAACTAATTGGTAAAGGAATCATGTAAAAATAGAAAGCCTGATTGCATACAATCAGACTTTTTTTACTTGGTTAAGAACAAATGGAATTAAGCCTTCTCATTCTGCCTCCATTTCTTAATAAAGAGCCACAATAATATAAAGCCTATGTTTAAAGTAATCAAGTAAAGTAAAATACCTAATGGGTTAAAGCCAGCTGCTTCTTCCTGAACAGCTTTTTCTAAAAATAGAATAGACGTAGATAATTGGTTTTCAGTAAATAGCTGGTTGTTAGCCATATTACTTCCCCAATGTATGCCTATAGCAAAATAAATTGTTCCAGATCTTAGAAGGGCATTAGCAAAAACGCAGTGCCCAATAATTAATGAAATTGAGTAGAATAAGGCTCCAAATATCCCTATGTTAAAGATATTATGCATGGAAATAAATATGATAACCACTACAAGATTTGCTATTTTTAAATTATAGGTTGAAATCAACTTTTTATAGCCATAGCTTCTACAAATAAATTCTTGGACTGCAGCTGTTGGAAGAATCCAATAAAGCTGTTTAGCTAAATCTCCAAAATCAATTTCTTGTTGAACAATTATTTTATCATTCGTTAAAAAAGATTTTAGGTAGTATCCTACCAGCACAGCCAAAATGCCCAAAATAAGTCCAGTAGGGAGATATTTGAGATTTTGTATTTTAAAATTGAAGCCTAAATCGTCTAAGTTTTTATTTTCTGTTTTATATAAAGCCCAATTAGCCAGAACAACCAATATTAAGCCTACAAAAGGAAAGACCTTTGCAGTATTCTCAGGTAAGGGTAAAAAGTCAGGCAGAATAAGTGCAATAGCTGTAAGAACCACAAAAAGAAGTAATCGACTTAGGTTCGGATAGGTTCTTAATGGATTCACGGTATTATTATATAATAATTTAATATAATTACTTGAGAAGATTGAATCTTCTTTATGAAGTTAGTGAAAATTAATTTATGTAAGAATTCAATACAAAAAGGCCTGGTTGCGTGCAATCAGGCCTTTTTTGACTAGAATATTCCTGAGACCAATATTTTTCCTTATCGAGTATTTTTAGGCTGTGTCAATTGAATAATTGTTTAATAAATTTATTTATGAAACAATTTGTTCTTTACCTCGCTGTAGTCGTTTTCTCAATTTTTATCGGCAGCCAAATTACAGAAGGCGTTTTGCTTGTTCCGTACTGGAAATCTTTATCAGCCAGTGATTTTTATACATACTATGCTCAACACGGTCCTGTAATAGGCCGTTTCTATACTGTACTAACCATTATTGCTGCACTAATCCCTATTTCAGTTGCTGTTTATTGCAAAAGAATTAATT
This sequence comes from Marivirga atlantica, assembly GCF_016734805.1. Taxonomy (GTDB): domain Bacteria; phylum Bacteroidota; class Bacteroidia; order Cytophagales; family Cyclobacteriaceae; genus Marivirga; species Marivirga atlantica. The sequence continues at coordinate 1,045,564 of NZ_JAERQG010000002.1, read as the reverse complement.
CAAGCGGTTTGAAATTTGCACTGGTTTCCTCCTTTTTTGCGATTCTTTTTATAGTGAGTTTTTATGTTTATTTCAAAGGAACAAATGAATTGTTTTATGAGGCTCATTTTACAGAAGCGGCACTAAAAAAGGAATTAATAGTTTGGAATTATTGGCATTGGGGACGAATTGTACTTGAATTTACTTCTCTGGTCTTTTTAATGCTAGCCTTGATTAAAATTCAAACAAATAGCGTCAGTAAAAACTGAATGAACGTACTGCGAACTAGCTTCGTGAAGTCTGCCACAAAAAGAAAGCCTGATTGTATGCAATCAGGCTTTCTTTTTGACTATAGATAAAGATGCCGACTAACGACTAACCATTTGTTAAGCTGTTACTTTGCCATACAACTCAGCACGTTGTGCCTGAATATTATCATCTTCAATATATTGGTCGTAAGTCTTCAAGCTATCAATATTGCCATTAGGCGTCAGTTCCAATATTCTGTTAGCCACGGTATTAGTAAACTCGTGGTCATGTGAAGTGAAGATTACAGTACCCGGGAAGTCTTTCAAACCATTGTTAAAGGCCTGAATAGATTCCAAATCCAAATGGTTGGTTGGCTCATCTAACATCAATAAGTTACCACCGGTAAGCATCATGCGTGAAATCATACATCTCACTTTTTCACCTCCGGAAAGTACATTTACTGATTTAAAGGTATCCTCACCAGAGAAAAGCATCTTACCCAAAAATCCACGGATATACACTTCATCTTTCTCTTCTGAGTACTGCCTTAACCAGTCGATTAAATTATCATCAGTTTGGAAAAACTCATCATTATGGTTGGGTAAATAAGAAGTGGTAATGGTCTGGCCAAATTTGAAACTTCCTGAATCAGGCTGCATATTGCCATTGAGTAGCTCAAATAGGGCAGTAGTTGATAAACTATCTTTCGATAGCACAGCTATTTTATCACCTTTGTTGACAAATAAGTCTAAATCCTTGATAAGCGTTTTGCCTTCAACCGCTTTGTTTAACTTCTCAATTTGTAATATCTGGTCACCGGCTTCTCTATTCTGGTTGAAAATAATGGCCGGATACCTTCTGGTAGAAGGTTTAATATCTTCTACGTTGATCTTATCCAATAACTTTCTTCTACTGGTTGCCTGCTTAGATTTTGAAGCATTAGCGCTGAAGCGAGCAATAAACTCCTGCAATTCTTTCTTCTTCTCTTCTGCTTTCTTGTTGGCTGAAGAACGTTGCTGTAAAGCTAACTGACTAGACTGATACCAGAAGCTATAATTACCAGAGAACATATTGATCTGGCTGAAATCGATATCTACAATATGCGTACATACCGTATCCAAAAAGTGTCTATCGTGAGATACAACAATCACTGTGTTCTTAAACTCAAGAAGAAAATCTTCTAACCAGGCAATGGTATTGATATCCAAATCGTTGGTAGGCTCATCCAGGATAAGCAAATCAGGATTACCAAATAATGCCTGCGCTAAAAGCACACGTACTTTATAATTACCACTGATATCCTTCATAAGGCTGTAATGATGCTCTTCCTCAATGCCTAAGCCACTCAAAAGGGCTGCAGCATCGCTTTCTGCATTCCAACCATCCATTTCAGCAAATTGCTCTTCTAATTCGGCCACCTTGTTGCCATCTTCTTCAGAAAAATCCGGTTTGCTGTAAAGCTCCTCTTTGGCTTTGATGTTGTTCCATAACTTGGTATGGCCCATCATCACTGTATTTAAAACAGAATGTTCATTGAACTCATTGTGGTTCTGTTTCAAAACAGCCATTCGCTTGCCTGAATCCAACGCAACACTTCCTTTGGTAGGATTCACATCGCCAGACAAAATTTTAAGAAAGGTGGATTTCCCTGCTCCATTGGCACCAATTACGCCATAGCAGTTGCCTTGGGTAAACTTGATGTTTACTTCATCAAAAAGGACTCTCTTGCCAAACTGGAGGGTTAAATTATTAGTAGTAATCATAATGCTTTATTTCAAAGCGCAAAGGTAAGGAAATTTATACTGCTATGACACCTTGATCTGTAATTATGAGCGCTCATTTTAGTGGAGAAGTTTTGATTAAGCATATTACATTAAAGAATGATTAATAATAGCAGCATGCAATAACAATAGGCTAGCAAATATTATTATGTAACTTAGGCCTTAAGTGAGTGTTAACTACATCCTTTTTTATAGGTTTACGTATTGCACTTGCTGGTTAATGCATTAACCAATTAATTAGAATTAAATACATGAAGGATAATTATACCGAACATTGTATTACGTGGTATAAATTTTTGTTGCGGCACATCTCAAAACGAATTGGTGAGCGAGAAGATTATTTAAAAGAGCTTGCAGAGCGTGTGGCTAGTATCAATCAGGAATATAAGGATGAAGCTGGTCCTTCTGAAGATGAAAGCTGTCAACGTATTCGCAAAGTATTAAGCAACAACTTTAGTAGTAAACCTAAAGCTGCTGATCTACAAATTCTTAGTGCAGACTTTTTTGGAGAAAAGGATTTCTTTTTAAGAAAACTGCCTGAAATTGAAGTGAAAGAGCAGCTTGCTCTTCGTTTTAGAATTGATGAAGCGGATAGTGGCTGGCTAAAATTCAGAAAGAGCTTTAAGATTGTCGCTTTCCATTTAAGCAAAATTCCTTTCTACATCGCTAACCTGTTTCGAAAAGATAAAAAGCCATTAAAATATTGGAGTCACGCAATTCCCGTCAAGCAATTAACAGAAGCGCATTTAATCAGGCCTTTTTACAAAGTTTGGCAGCAGATAGAGGATAAAACGAACAGACTGTTTATTGAAAAATTAGCAGAGCTTAAAGTACATCAGCAACTTGAGCCAAAAAAGCTTGAAGAAGATTTTGCTACGCTAAAGGCAGAGGCTACTGATATTATCCAGGATTGGTACGAGAATGCCAGTAATGAATTTCATAAGGCTTATGAACTGGTGGACACCATTGAGCATGATGACAAAAAGCTGAGGATGGCTTACCTTGAAAAGAAGGAAGAAGAGGCAATAGAAGACTGGGAAGAGCAGTTTGGAAAATGGGAAAATACCATCCATGCTAACTTTGAGGATTGGCGCTCAAAATTAGAGCTATCTGCTTTAAAAGCCCATCTTAACTACCACAAAGAGGAGCTAGAAAAGAATATCGAAGATTGGCAGAATAAAGTTGAAAAGAATTATCAACAGGAAATATCCTCATTTCTTCAACGATCACTCAAAAATTTTACAGAAGATGGGCACGACAGTGAAGCGCTTAAAAAGCTAATAGCACAATTGACCTATCAGTCTAAAAAAGACCTTAACATGGGACTTTTGTCAGGCTTTGAAACTAGCTTAAGCGAGAATAGTCTCCTCAACCAACTCGATAAATTTGAGCATAAAATAGAGGAAAGAATAAATAGTCTTGAGGCTGAATATGTAGTGGTTAAGTCAGGTGTTTATGATGAGCCTCTGCCGGATAGTGAATTGTCTAATATTTCAAATCACGAATTGCTATCCTTTGAGTTAGTACCGCTCATCAATGAAAAAATAGAAGACTTAAAAGGTACCATTTTCAGTAAAATGGATAAGCTACTGGTTGCAGCTGGTGATATTGACGAAATAGTTAACTATGTACTCAATACGGCTTCCAATGCTTTAAATGAAGAGCTTGATGCTGCTGATATACAGCATATATTAAAAGAAGGTTTTGAAAGAGCCATAAATGCCAATCAGGAAATTAAGGATCAGCTTGATCATTTAATAGATAATACCTTAAAGGAGCTTGATAGTATAGAAAACAGCCTTACCGTTGAAATTAATGAGCTTAACAATAAGGAAAATATTGCCGCCTTAAAACTTAGGATTAGCAAGGCCAAGGCCCTGCAAAAATCAGAAGCATTTAATAAGCAAATTAGGTCTACCGTATCAGATTATTGGGATAAAGTAAAAGCCTATGGCACTGTTCAATACAATTGGGCGATTAATCAGGTAGAGCAGATCAACAGGAAATTTTTCTCTATCAATGTTACCGATCAACCCAATAGAGAAGTTTCTGACTTTCTTAATATCGCTAAGAAAACTATAGATGGTTTACCACTTATCTATAAAAGACTATATGCCATTGAGCCTTTGGATGATACTGTGCTATTTGAAGGTAGAGAAAAGGAGTTGGAACGGTTTAATAGTGCCTATACAGCCTGGCAGGAAGGTCATTATGGTGATGTAATACTCACTGGAGAAAAGTGGAGTGGAATGACTTCATTAATCAACTATGTTTTAAAAACTGTTAAACTAAAGCACGCTTTTGTACGCTTATCATTTACAGGAAATCAGATAGACCGCAATGTGCTGATAGATAAGTTTGCTCAAACCTTAAAGCAGCCGGATATAGATTCAGCGGATAAATTAATTGCTTATTTAAATGGAGGCACTAAAAGAATCATCATAGTAGAAGATTTACAAAATCTGTACTTGAGAGTGATTGGTGGGCAAAAAGCACTTATTGAATTAATAGACATCATTGCGGCTACTCAAAAGAATATTTTTTGGATGGTTTCAGTTTCTTTGTATGCATATCGTTACTTAGAACGTACCCTCAAGATCAATGCATTCTTCAGTTACCCCATAGTGCTCGAGCAAATGGATGCTGATACCATCAGTAAACTGGTAATCAAAAGAAATAGAGTAAGTGGTTTCAAAATCAATTTTGAGGCACCAGCTGAATTGGCTGATGATAAAAAGTTTAAGAAACTCAATGATGAAGAAAAACAGGAATTTCTTAGAAGCAAATTCTTTAAAGAGCTCCATAGTTTCTCTAAAAGTAATGTAAGTATGGCGCTTATGTATTGGCTCTTGAGCACCAAGTCGGTTGATGGGCACAGCATCACCATTAAAAGTTTTGAGAAGCCTGATTTCAGTTTCCTTAATTCATTGCAGGCTGATAGGGTGTTTCTGCTTCACGCCCTTATTTTACACGATGGTTTAAACGTAATGCAAGCGGCCAGAGTGCTTAATATGAATGAGCAAAAAGTGCGCTTCATGATTATAGAAATGTTGGAAGATGGGGTTTTAATTGAGGAAGAAGATTTCTTTTTGGTAAACCCGATTATATTTCGAAATACAGTACAATTATTAAAAGTTAAAAATTTGATAAGCTAGTGAGCGCTTTAAAAAATATATTTAATTCATTATTCATCATCCTAATTCTGCTTTGTTCAGTAAGTGTTAGTCCACTCTATTCGCAGAATGATATTGTAAAGGAGATGGATAGTTTGGGAAAGGCTCTGGAGAATGATTCTCTAGCCCGTGCTGACAGTTCAATAGAAGTAAAGCCTATCGGTCAACCAAGAGTTTTGCCAGATTCAATAGCAAAGAGTTTAAACAAATCAACAAAGCTTCCGGCACCTCTAAAGAAGGATTCGACAAAATCAGCAGCTCAGAAAGATACTGTCCAAAATAAATCTGAAGAGCTACTCGGTAATAAAAATACCAAGAATAAAAGTGAAACTAAGTCTGATGAGGGAGACGATAAATTGGAAACTATAGCCAAGTTGATTTCTGGCGATAATATTTTCTATTCTATCGTTTTTCTAGTTTTTGGCTATTTTATTATCAGGTTATTAAGCTACCTGTTAAATGCGTTAGCTGAAAGAAGTCCTAATTATAGAATAACCTTTAAGGGAGCTATTCCAATCATTAAAATTGTTACGTGGAGTACCATTATTACGCTGATAATAGTGGTAGTTTTTAGACCATCTATCACAACAATGCTGGCTTTTTCAGCCTCAATAGGTGTAGCTGTTGGTTTCGCTTCTCAGGATATCCTCAAGAATATATTTGGTGGAATCGTTATTTTATTGGACAGACCATTTGTTAGCGGAGATAAAATAGAAGTAGATAAGTATTATGGCGAAGTAGTAGAAATTGGTCTCCGTTCCACCAGGATTGTCACTCCTGATGACTCCTTAGTATCTGTGCCAAACTCAGTCATGATGAGTGGTTCTGTTTCAAACAGTAATAGTGGAGAACTCAATTGTCAGGTAGTGGCAGAAATATTTCTTCCTAATGATACTGATACTACCAAAGTAAGGGCGATTGCCACAGAAGCAGCAGCTACCTCAAAGTATGTTTATCTCAATAAACCGATAGTGGTATTATTCTTTCATGAAATTAATCAATCAGGTTCTTATTTGAAAATGAAGCTAAAGGCTTATGTGATGGATACACGCGATGAGTTTAAATTTAAAAGTGAAATGACGGAATTAGTTATTAATGAGCTGGTTAAAGAAGGCCTGCTTAAATAAGCAAAACCTACGAATTCTGGATTTCAATTATTATCAAACTGCTGTTTGAATAATTTTCAATATTAGTCTAAGTTTATGCTATGTATTTATTTGGAGCAAGCGGACATGCCAAGGTCATCGTAGATATACTTTCCTCTCAGGGAATTAAGGTAAAAGCTTTTTTCGATGAAGATGAGAGCAAAAAATCTCTTTGGGATATACCTGTTATAGGAAAAACCAAGGATTTCTCTAATGATGGTACCGATTGCATTATATCAATAGGTGTTAATAAAACCAGAAAGAAAGTAGTAGAGGCTATTGAGGCTAATTTTGGTCGTGCCATTCATGCAACATCAGTTTTGGGTTCTAATGTTCAAATTGGAGAGGGTACAGTTCTCATGCCTAGAACAGTGATTAATGCCGATACAATAATAGGAGAGCATGTAATTATTAATACTTCCGCCAGTGTAGATCATGATTGTGAGATAGGTGATTTTGCTCATATTGCACCAAATGTTGGAGTATGTGGTGGCGTATCTGTAGGAGAGGGTACTTTAATTGGAGCTGGAGCAACGGTAATTCCTTTAGTAAATATTGGTAAGTGGTGCGTTATTGGTGCCGGAGCTGTGATTACGCAGGATGTTCCTGATTATTCTGTAGTGGTGGGAAACCCAGGGAAAATTGTTAAAAGTGTTGAAGCATGACTGACGTGGCGATTATAGGAGCAGGAGGGTTTGGTAGAGAGGTTAATCTTATTTTGCAACAGCTTATTAAAAAACAATATCATTATCGCTTCTTAGGATATTTTGATGATGAAGATAAATCTAAGGAACTAGATAAGCTTTACTTGGGTACAATTAGTCACTTAAATAGCTATAATGAGAATATTAGTGTGGTAGTGGCGATTGGTAATGGTCAAGTAAGAAAAGTCATAGTTGATCAAATAGTTAACCCAAAAGTTAGCTTTTTAAGCTTGGTTTCTCCTTATGCAATTTTTAATGATTTGCTAGATGTTGGTGAAGGAAGCATTATTTGTGCCGGAGCAAACTTTACAACCAATATCAAGGTAGGCAAATTTACTGTTGTCAATCTTAATGCTACCATTGGTCATGACTGTCAGCTTGACGATTATAGTTCTGTAATGCCAGGAGCCAATTTATCAGGAAATGTGCATTTGAAGGAAGGTGCTTTTGTAGGGAGCGGTGCTAACATTTTAAATGGCATTATACTGGAGAAACAAAGTGTATTAGGATCAGGCGCTGTACTCACCTCAGATTTATCAGCTGGTAAAACGGCTGTTGGTGTTCCCGCAAAAGAGATTGATTCATGAGTTTGTTTGCCGATTTTAAACCCTCAATTTTATTCCTTGGGAAGTTTCTGGGGCTCTACATAATCTTGAATGTACTTTACGGCTTTTATCTTGATGCTTACTCTGAAAAAGCAGATTGGATGACACAATTTGTGACCGAGCAAACGGCCGATGTGCTGTCTCTTTATAATGAAAACATCACTACTGGTCCCAAAGAAGATTTAAAGAGTGTCTATATTTTTAAAGATGAACGAGCTGTTCTTTCTGTTTATGAAGGTTGTAATGGTCTAAACGTTATGATTATATTCATAGCCTTTGTTTTTGCCTACAGTAGACCTTCAATGAAAATGCTATGGTTTGTTCCAGTAGGATTAATAGTAGTTCATTTATTTAATCTCTTAAGGATAGATCTTTTGTATCATGTCACCTTATCACTGCCAAAGCTGCTTTATTTTTCTCACAAATTTCTGTTTACTGCATTTATATACATAGCGGTTTTTGGTTTATGGGCATTATGGATATTTAAAATAGATGCTAAAAAGTAATCAATTACAACCAGACAGATCAAAACGATTAGCGTTAATTGTCTTCTGCTTTATATGTCTGGGGCTCGTATTCATTTTTCAGAAGTTTGACTACAGCCAACTAATACTAAACGAAGCATCCTTCAAAACACGCTTTATTTTCAATAGGAGTTTGCGCTTTTTAATGAATGACAACCTCATGTTGTTGTTGATATATGCATTATTTTATCAGCGAAAGTATGTGCGCTTCGGACTTATAGTAGAACTCTTCGGATTACTATTTTTATTGATACCCTATTTCATTTTGAGATTTTCTGTTACCATGGATCACATGTATATCTCATTTCTCCACAGGCTTATTGTAAATCCAACGCTTATGGTTTTGCTAATCCCAGCTATTTACATTCAAGAGAACAAGGTCAATACAGGAAAATAGATAAGAGCTATCTACCTTTTAGTTGATGTAAAATCTCTTCCAATCCATTGGTTTTGATTACCCAAAGTGTTTCCAATTGCATGCCCAATTTTCCTGCAGGAAAACCATCTTTACGCTTAAACCATTCAAGGTAGGAAACAGGAAGATTACAAAGTAAAATGCCCTTATATTTTCCAAAGGGCATTTTAACTCTTACTAAGTCTTTTAGAATTTCAGGATTTAATCCTTCCATTTATTTCTTAAATGTATCTGCTACTATTAAATCTTTAGTACCATGGCCATATGAATAAAAACCTTCACCTGATTTAATACCCATTTTACCAGCTTGCACCATGTTAATCAATAAAGGACATGGTCTGTATTTAGGGTCACCTAATCCATCATGTAGTACGTTTAGAATGCTCAGGCAAACATCTAGTCCAATAAAATCAGCTAGTTGTAATGGCCCCATAGGGTGCGCCATACCTAACTTCATAATTGAATCAATTTCTTTAACACCAGCTACGCCTTCAAATAAGCTAAAAATAGCTTCATTGATCATTGGCATTAAAATTCTATTAGCAATAAAACCAGGATAATCATTAGTCATTTCTGGTATCTTGCCCAAGCTTTTTGAAAGCTCCATAATTTGATCAGTTACTTCATCAGAAGTGCTATAGCCCCTGATTACCTCAACTAACTTCATCACTGGAACAGGATTCATAAAATGCATGCCAATCACTTTATCTGGTCTGTTCGTAACAGCAGCAATTTTAGTAATGCTAATTGAGCTGGTATTAGAAGCCAGAATGGTGTTATCGTTACAAACCTGATCAAGTTCTTTGAAGATGTTCAGCTTTAAATCAACATTTTCAGTTGCTGCTTCTACCACTAATTCCGCATTTGCTGCACCTTCTTTAACAGAAGTATAGGTGGTAATATTTTTTAGAGTGTCCGCCTTTTTGGCTTCGTCAATAATTTCTTTCTTTACTTGCCTGTCAAGGTTTTTTTCTATGGTTTGAAGGGCTTTGTCTAATGCTTCTTGCTTGATGTCAATTAGGGAAACCTTAAAATCATTTTGAGCAAAAACATGTGCAATGCCATTACCCATAGTTCCGGAACCTATTACTGCAATATTTTTCATATTAATATAGTTTGACTTTTAATTTTTCAACAAATATAGAAACTAAACAGGGCTTGCCTAACACTTGTTTGGAAGAATTAGCCATCATGAAATGAAAAGCTCTGTCTGCTCCATGACAGTTGATATGACTCATGCCGTGCTACATTGAAGTATGATAAAAAGAACCTTAATACTTATCAGCCTTTTTAGTAGCCTTCCATTAGGCTTGCTTGCTCAGGAAAACCTGCAGACTTATACACCCTCAATATTATTTGACAGGGGCGAATGGGAGTTTAAAAGTTTTCAGAATCTATATACCCAAACAAAGGCCTTTGGAGAAAGACCTTTAAATAAAGAGCCTATTAATGGTGGTAGACAAACCTATTTTACATCTATTAATCAATTTTTGTATGGTGTGAATGACCAGCTTAATTTAGGACTGGATGTTTGGGTGAAGCAGGTTAATTATGAAGATGAGAATTTAAATAACAGAACAGCAATTACTGGTTTTGGGCCTAAAATTAAAATAGCACCTTTTAAGAACCTGAAACGGCTTTCCATTCAATCTACTTTTCTTTGGCCACTAGAACAGGATTTAGAAGCACCTCTTCCTGATGAGGGTGGTCCTTACCCTTTTTTAGAAACTGATAAAAGTCTGTGGTTGACTCAGTTCTACTATGATAAACCAATTAGCAATAAACTTCAATTGTTCTTTCAACAAGCTTTCTGGATGAATTTTGTGCGTGACTCTTTCCGAGAGAATAACTTCCTGCAAACGCAGACAAGTGGCTTTTTGAGTTATTTCCCTACCACCAGGTGGACTTTATACGGTATGGTTGAATATTTTCCTACACACTATAATGATCAGGGACAAAGCTTTGAGGCTTTTAATAATTACTTTGTTCAAAGTGGGCTCGGAGCCAAATATCAATTAATGCCACAATTTGTTGAGCTGGAGTTATTATATACTTCATTTTGGGCTGGGAGTGAAGGAGCCGGTGCAGGAAATACATTTAATCTTGGGATAAGACTGATAAGACAGTAGTTTTAGTATATGTTTCGACTTGTCTTATTGGTTGGCTACCTAATTGTGAGCTTTGAATCTCTTGCTCAAGACAAGATTATTGCCATTCAATTTAAGGGCATTGACAAAACTAAAGAGGTTTATATCAACAAATTTATTGATACCCAAATAGGAGATGAGCCTGATACTGCTAAGATACATAGAGAGATTAACAGGCTAACTAACCTTGAAATGTTTGGTGATGTGAGTTATCAACTAGATGTTACTGATGAAGGTCTTGTTTTAACTTACGTGTTCAAAGAACTTTTCACACTGTTACCAATTGTGAACTTTGGAAGTTTGACCAATAACTTTTGGTTCCAGCTTGGTACCTCGGACGTTAATCTACTAGGAATGGGACATAAGTTTTATGCTTACTATCAGTATTATGATAGGAGTAGCGTAGCCGTACATTTAAATTTGATAAGAATAAAATGTACACAATGGGATGTGAACTTTAATTATATCAAGTGGAGCACTTTAGAACCATTGTTTTTCGATGCTGGTGAAGTATTCTATAATTATGACAATTATACTTATGGAGCAGATTTAGTACATCATTTTAATTTTAATAACAGCTTATTATTTGGTGGAGCTTTTTTTACTGAGGAGTATACAGCAACATCTACTTTAGTGGAAGGTGCTCCTAGCTATGCCTTTGAGAAAAAAATGCTTTTAAAATTGATATTTAAACATCAACAGATAAAGCAGCATTATTTTCAATTATGGGGTTATACCAATCAGCTAACGTTACAACATGTGAGGTCATTTTCTGATTATCCCTTGTTTTTTATCGGCTATAATGACTTTAAGTATTATAAGAAAATAAGAGAAAAGGGAAACTTGGCAGTTCGCCTTCGCCTGGGTCTTTCTTCAAATAACAACAGCCCCTTTGCACCATTTGTATTGGATAGCTACTTAAATATTAGAGGCGTTGGTAATAGAGTAGACCGTGGGACTGGTACCTTAGTATTGAATGCAGAATACAGACATAGCCTATTGAACAAGCAAAAACTAGCACTTCAGTTGGTTGCTTTTATGGATACAGGGACATGGCGTACACCAGGCGGTGGCTTTGATGACTTTATGATGTATGAAAACCAGGAATACTTTGGAGGATTAGGAATTAGATTCATCCATAAAAAGATACATAATGCCATTTTACGAATTGACTACGGAGCTGATTTCAAGGGTGCTTCAGGTAGCAATGGAATTGTGATAGGTCTTGGTCAGTATTTCTGATTAATCGTTTCAAAGGTACATTTTATCTAAAGTAACTTTTCAAGAATATAATTTTTTTCTAAATTCTTGTAAAATTTCTAGTTATGATAATATATGATAAACCTCATGCTTCAATAGATTACAATCCTGATACGAAAATTGGTTTTGTAGTTTGGAAGAGCAATTGCACTATGGATCAGTACAGAGATGTTTTTGAAAACATGCTCGCTTATGCAAAGACTCATTTAATGAAATACGTATTATCCGATACCACTAATCAAGGTGTTGTATCTCCAGAAAATAGAAAATGGTTCGAGAAAGAAATGATTCCCGCGGCTATAGAAGTTGGTCTGGAGAAAGTAGCTATTATCACGGATGCCAACGTTTTTAAAAGATACTACCTTAATATGCTATTGAGTGCTGTGAATAAATTTGGTGTGCCATTTAAAATATTTGGTAACGAGGGCCAGGCGAAAGCTTTCTTACTTGAAGAGGAAACGTTAGCTGCGGAGTAACTCTTTTGATGATTTTATTTTCAAACATCATCAGTAAGATGGTGTTTGGTTTTAATGTCAGACAAAAGAGCGGTTAAAAATGCTAAGCCTAGCCATTTCAGAAACCACATTTTTGAGAAAACCTTTAAGTCTCAATATAATGAGGCACAAGTGTGGGATTGGCTAAATGATCCCAAAACTTTTACCAAATCACAGATTTTCCCTTACCGGGTTGAGTTTCTTTTAAAGCCTGAAGAAAGTAGTGCTTTTTCAAAAGGTGTGCTCAATATACATCATGGTCCTTTACTTTCTTTAGCTGGAGAAATAGGAGAAGTCAATGCCCATTATCGAGACCTCCAGTACTTCTATGGAAGTTATGCTATCAGTTTCCGATTAATTCGTCCTTATCGCCTGGAGTTTAGTAGTGCACCAACAGAAAAAGGAACGCATTTTACTGTTAAGCTGAGCTCATTTGTACAACCTTCAATATATGGCATGTGGAGTTGGTCACAGGGCTTGTTTTGGTCGCGCTTTGGTAATTGGATGGACAGGTCGATTAAAAAGAGAATTAAATGAGTAGTAATTATATTAAATCTGAAGATAGCTTACCAGAGATCAAGAGAACCGTATTCGATTTATTAAAAAGGGCAGCGGCTGATAATAGGTCAGCTATGCACTTTGTTACGCTTGCAACTATTAAAAATGATACGCCAAATTTAAGGACCGTTGTGTTAAGGAACTTTAATGAGAATGATCAAGCTGCTATTATTTATACCGATGAGCGGTCGAGCAAAGTCCATGAATTAAAAGAAAACAAGAACGCTACCATTCTAGCTTACGATAAAGGGCACAAAATCCAGCTAAAATTAATTGGTGAGGCGCATGTACATCATCAGAATGATCTGGCGCTAAGTCATTGGCTGAATTTGAAAGGGGGCAAGGAAGCCTATAACACTACGAAAGCACCGGGAAGTGAAGTTAAAAGTTTAGAGAGAGCTCATACTTTCAAAAAAGAATTTGATGAGGAACACTTTGCTGTGATAGAATTTAACATAAAAGTAATAGCGGTACTTCAACTCAATGGAAGTGAGCATATTAGAGTGTGTATTGATTTAAAAAATAACAAGAGCAGTTGGTTAGTGCCATGATATTTTCAGAGTGTTAAGCAAAATATTAAATATGATTTAATATTTTGCTTAAAAAACCTAATGGCATCCTTAGAATTCAACCAAAACGAAATTACAATTCCTTTTCTTGAAAGCTGTAGACATATAACTGATGAATTAGCTGACAACGTTATAAAACAGGTGATAGATAGCGGTAATGCCGAGCATCTCAATGCTGTTTTCGTAACTCTTGTAAGTAATCACACTTTTAATGAACAAACTTTCAAACAGTTTGAAGGTGAGTTAAAATTAACCCTAGACAAATACTTTATTGATTCAGCTCAACTACCTGATTGGTATGATGCCGATAAGATCAAAGTTGGTGAGCAGGTGTTTGCCGAGTTTGGTCCAGAAATATTCATGTTGCTGAACGTAAGTTCCTTGCCCATGTGTTATACCTGCGCAAAAGGTGCTCAAGTACTTTTTGATACAGGCCGTTTGATGACCCATTATAAAGACATGGATCCTTTAGTCAGAAGATTAATGGAAACAGGCCAAATGATCTTTAATGTGATGAGCCCCGGAGGACTCTCAGCTGACGGAACTGGTTTGGTGACCATTCAGAAAGTAAGATTAATTCATGCCTCCATTAGATATTATCTCAAATATCAGGCTAGTAAAAACGGTTTCCAATGGGATGCCCATGATCTGGGAGAGCCGATAAATCAGGAAGACCTGGCCGGTACCTTAATGTCATTTGCACCAGTAATATTAAAAGGGCTTGAGCGACTGGATATAAATCTATCCGAAAACCAAATAGAAGGCTATTTACACTGCTGGCAGGTAGTTGGTCATTTGATGGGAATAAAGGAAGCCTTAATTCCTGACACTTATGAGAATGCTTTTGACTTAGCCAATAAAATACTCAAGCATCAAGCAGATACTTCTGAATCTGGCATTGCATTAACAGCATCCTGTATCAATTTTATTAATCATACCATGCCGGGTAATATTTTTAGAGGTGTACCGGAATATATGATACAGTATTTTCTTCAGGATTTTGAACAGGGTAGTGGTAAGCCATTGGCTCAATATATCGGTTTAAAAGATGGAGATAATAAAAAGGATGATGTAGCCTTAAGGCTTACTAAATTCTTCACAAAAGATATTAGTAAGCTTGAGCATCATAAATTCATTCAGGAGATAAGTGGTGTATTTAATAAAGTGCTTTTAAAAAGTATAATACATCATTTTAATGAGAATAAGTCAGTTCATTTTTATATACCACCATCATTAACCCAAAACTGGAACCTCAACCAAAACTTTTAATCTATGGAAACTATCAACGGCTTAAATAAGCAGAGTACACGAGTTATTCTTTCAACCGCTTTTATTCTTGTGCTATGGTCCTTGGGTAGCTCAATTACTACGGCAGGGCCTTGGAGTGCAAGTGTTATTACCTTTTTGCTATACACTTTCTATTGGTTTTATGCTGTTAAGTTTAAAAATCAACTGATTCTGAGACTTGCAATTATCGGTACCATTGCAGGTTTTATGGAATTGATAGCCGACTATTATTTGGTAAGTGTTATCAATAGTTTGGTTTATCCTGCCAAAGAAGCCATGATTTGGGATTCACCTGCTTATATGCCTTTCGCATGGTCCAACATTATTCTTCAGTTGAGCTTTATTGGGGTATTGTTAACGCAGAAGTTTAAAGTTTTAAAAGCTTCTATCATCTTATGTATTGCAGGTGGAATGTATATCCCATTATACGAACATTTAGCCAATAATGCTGGCTGGTGGTTTTATCATCCAAATACTTTGATGGTGTTTAATGCACCTGTATATATTATTATTTCCGAAGCTCTTATTTCGTTGTCATTACCCATGCTTATACGTTTATCTGAACATAATAAGATTGGTAAATCAATTGGTTTGGGCATTTTAGAAGGTTTTTGGATTGTTGTGAGTGCCATGCTAGGCTGGAAGCTTGTTTTGATCATGTAGTAGGAAATATCGCTTTGTATAATTAAATTGTTAACCGAACGAACTGTTAGGCTGGTCTGACTAAAACCAGCCGTAAACGAAAAGCATATTTAAACTTGAACCAGAATTATAATTACATCATTGTAAAGCATATTTTTAATGTTGCATGGTACTTAATGGTTTAATAGATTTTTTTATTCACCCTGATCGGTTCAAGTCTGATGATGAGTTGAGAAAGGCACGCCTCTTAGTAAGAGGATCACTTTTAACTTCACTATTTTCTAACTCCTACTTATGGCTTAGTTTCTACTTCTCCTTTCAAATGGGCATTTATATGATGCTCATGAATGTTGTGGGTTTTCTTTTGTTACCATTTTTGGTAAAGACCAAAATCCCTATTATTGGGATAGGTAATATCTACGTTTTGATAGGTGCCATTGCGGTAACAACATTGGCTTATTATTCAGGAGGTACTGAATCTGCCTTGTATCCATGGATTGTCTCCATACCAGTATTAGCGCTTCTTATTGTAAACAGAACTTCAGCAGTATTTTGGGGAGCAATAAGCTTCACCACAATGGTTTTTATTGGCTTTCTTGCTATTAAAGAGTATCCCTTTCCTGAAGCTTATGACAAATCTTTAAGGTCTGAGTGGTTTACCGCTATAGTTCCTGGCTTGTTGTTGATTATTCTTTTTATTGCTATGGTTTTTGAATTTACGCAGCAAAAGGCGCTACAACGAGTAGCTAATCAAAATGCCGAATTATTGCAACAACAGGCAGTCATTAGTGAGCAAAAGGAAGAATTAAAAAGTTTAATAGAAGAGAAGGACTATATAATACGCATATTATCACACGATTTAAGAGGGCCATTGGGTAATATCAAAGGACTTATTCGAATGATGGATATGGAAACTGATGCAGAACGGAAAGATGAATGTAAAGAGTTGATTTTACAAACTTCGCTCAATGCTGAAAATCTGGTCAACAGAGTGCTTGAAATGGATAGAAGTGAACAAGAGAGTGATAAAGTAGATTTTAAGAAGATTGATTTATTACCCTTATTAGATGAATTGATTAATAAAATGCAGGGTTTGGCTAGCAAAAAGTCTATCAAGATTAATCTGCTATGCTACACTGATAAAACAACTGTTGTAGTTGATAAGACTTATGTTAACCTAATATTCGAGAATCTTTTATCTAATGCAATAAAGTTTTCACAACCGCAAAAGAATGTAACGGTGACGTTAAATTCAAAGAATGACTATATTCAAATTTCTGTTGCAGATCAAGGCCCAGGTATTCATCCGGAAGAGGAAGATCACCTTTTCAAAAAGTTTTCCAAGTTAAGTACAAGACCTACTGCTGGTGAAAGCTCAACTGGTTTAGGCTTATCCTTGGTAAAGCGTTATGTGGAAACTAATAATGGTACTGTACGATATGACAGAGAAGCATCAACTAAAGGAGCAACTTTTGTAGTTGAATTGCCGCTGAGTAACTAACCTTTTATTGAATTGGAATCTTTATAATAAATGTAGTACCACTTTTTCCATCACTGATACATTCAATATCATAGTTTAGTACATTAAGATATCTTTTGACAATTGACAAACCAAGGCCAGTAGATTTCTCGTCTGCAGTAGGTTTTGCACTTAGCTGTGTATAGCTGTCAAACATATTTCTTTGTTCCTCTTTACTTATTCCGGGTCCATCGTCACTTACATGAATTTGATGGTGAAGTTTGGTGCTATCTAGCACAACTCTAATTCTGCTCTCCATTGGAGAGTATTTTAGTGCATTTGATAGAAGGTTTTCAATGATCTCTGTAAGTAATAATGGATCGGTCTGTATTTGGGCGGTCTGCCTGGCTTCAAAATCAATTTGAATGGCCTTTTTTGATGCCTTGGTGTCAAATCCATTAACGAGTTTGGCTGTAAATGACTTCAAGTCAATTGGTTGAAGTTTAACTTTGATTTCCTTGTTTTCTGCCGCACTTATATCGAGTATCCTATCAATCATTTCTATCGAACGCTTCGCAGAATCCTCAATTTTAGAAAGATATTGGTTTAGTAAAGCCTCTGAATCAGATTCCAATCTCATTAATTCTAGTAAGCCTTGTATTTGATTTATAGGACTTTTAAGATCATGAGCGACAATGCCAATAATAGTATTTTTTTCTTCATTGATTTGTTTAAGATCCTTATTGGCTAAGTTCAGCTGATTACTTTGTTCCTCAAGTAAATTCGCTCTATTCTGTAATAGCTCACTTTGATGAGAGATTTCTTCTATTTGTTCATTAATCTGAGCATTTTGTAAGGTAATTTCTTCATTCTGTTTGTTCAACAGCTTGTTATATTTTGTCCGGATATAATAGAGTCTTAATAGTACGAGCATTATCAAAAGAAGTGCGATTGCTACAATGATGAACAATAAATTTCTTCTCTTTTCTTCTGCCAGACTTTCATTATAAGTTATATCGCGTAGTTCCTGATCGTGCTGAAATTTCTGCCTTTCCTTTTCAATAAGGTATTCAGCTTCAAGCTGGGCTATTTTTCTAGTGTTTTCAGCATTAAAAAGTTCATCTTCCAGTTGATCAGCAATTTCAAGATAATAGAGAGCCTTTTCGCGCTCACCTAATTTTTTATAGAGTTCATATAATAAATTAGAGGCCTGTTCCTGCTGGCTTTTATATCCTTCTTTATTAGCAATAAGGTGTGCCTTCTCAAGCATTTCTACGGCTCTATTTCTCTGAATTGTTTTGATAAGGTATTTGCTGAACTGTATGTAGCTCGAGACAATTAAACCAAGTGTTTTGCAGCT
Organism: Marivirga atlantica; assembly: GCF_016734805.1. GTDB lineage: Bacteria > Bacteroidota > Bacteroidia > Cytophagales > Cyclobacteriaceae > Marivirga > Marivirga atlantica. Next base: position 1,027,213 of record NZ_JAERQG010000002.1, on the reverse strand, counting down.
TTCTGCAGTTTCAACCGCCTTGTTTAAATATTGATAAGCCGAATCTAGTCGTTCCTGAAGCAAATAGATTTCGCCAAGATTTCTAATTTGGTTTATAGCACGGCATTTAGAACCTACCTGATTACTCAAGTTTATGGAAGATTTATATTTATAAATGGCCTCTGCCGTATCACTGTTTTCAAGATAGAGGCCAGCTAATTGCCCTAATGATTCAGCATATCCTTGTTTATTTCCAGTAAGGCTGTCAATAGCAACCGTTCTTTCCATGTATTGTAGGGCTTTCTTTATATCACCTTGTTTTTTAAAAAGGTTAGCGAGATTGTAACTTGCGCTGGCAATGCCCATTTTATGATCTTGTTGCTCGAAAACCAGTAAAGATTCCTGAAAATTCTTGAGGGCATCAATATAGTTTCCCTGACTCTCATAAATGGAACCAATATTCAAATAAGCGCCTGCTACATCTGCTTCTCTTCCATTAATATTTCTAAATAATTTAGCGCTTTCTTCATAATAGAATCTGGCACTATCATAATTGGATTTTCTATAATGAGCAATACCTAGTGTATTGTAAGCGTCTGCCAGGTTAGTGCTTAGATTATTCTTTTTAGCCGTAATGGCTGCTCTATTTGCCAGTACGATTGCCGTATCATAATTACCTTCTCTCAAATAGCTCAATCCTATATTTCGGATGGCTTGAACCTGACCTTTTAGGTAATCAATTGATTTTGAATAGGAGAGGCTTTGTTGCGCATAATGCTTTGCAGAGTCTATTGATACATTGCGGTAAACAAAAGCAATATCCAACAATAACTCAGCCCTAACTGTATCCGTAATTTTATTATTGCGTAATTCAGCTTTCAGGCTATCCAGTTGATATAATTGCTGGTTTTGGCCGGATAAATCTGCTGTATTAAAATTGAAGAAAAATAGGCCTGTAATAATTAATTTACTATATCTCAAAAGATTAGTTTTTTGATTACTTTACCAACTAATGATAATAAACACAAATTTTAGTCAAAAGTCCATTAAAACCTATTCTAAAGCCTACCTTTTTACTAATACTTTATCTAAGCTTAAAGCTAATCATTTCATACTTCAGTACAATGCTGATAGCTTTAAACACTAATGATTCTTTAGTTTAATGCACTAATTATTTTTATTTTACACTGAATATCAAGTTTTTATGTATATTTGCTTAATCTTTTAATTTAAGTAAGAGATGTTGAGTGGATCAACCTTAACTATAGAACCATGAAAGTATTGAAGATATCCGCTATTTCAACCTTATTATTATCACTTTATTTTACCCCACTTTACGGTCAGGAGATTATTAAAAATAATCTGTCGGATTCTATAAATACATCTTATGTTGAAACCAAACCAATGATTTCAGCAGATGGGAATACCCTATTTTTTGCAAGACAAAACACCCCGGAGAACATCAATGGGAGATATGATGAACAGGATATTTATTACAGTAAGTACGGCAAAAGAGGCTGGTCGAAATCCGTAAACATAGGTGAACCACTCAATAATGAAATGCCAAACGGTGTTGTTTCAATATCTCCGAATGGTGAATCTCTTTACCTGCTAAATGCTTATGTGGACAATAAAAAGACAGATGGTGTGGCTGTTAGTCATCGAACAGATAGTGGTTGGAGTGTACCACAGATTCTACCTATTCAAGATTTTCATAACCATAGTGATTTTATTGATTACTTTTTTAGTAGTAACGGTCAAGAATTACTTATTGCAGTAGAGCGTGATGATAGCTTTGGCGATCAGGACTTGTATGTAAGTAGAAAGCTGAAAGATAATAGTTGGTCAAAACCCATTAATCTGGGTCAACAGATTAATACAAAGCACCCAGAGTTCTCTCCTTTTTTAGCCGCAGATAATAAGACCTTATTTTTTGCATCAATGGGGCATGAAAACTACGGTGGGGCAGATATTTTTTATTCTAAAAGACTAGATTCAACCTGGACAAATTGGTCCAAACCAGAAAACCTTGGTCCTGATGTAAATACAGAATCTTTCGAAGCATATTATACCATACCTGCTAATGGAACTATTGGATATTATGTGAGCGATAAAAATGGAAGAGATGATAGCCGAGATATATTTTCGATAACCATTCCTTATCAGTTTAGGCCAGATCCTGTTATTTTACTCACAGGTGAGTTTTTGCTTGCTAATAATGAGGATGACAGCATTGACTATCATGTCAATTTTTTAACAACAAGTGCGAGTGAATCGGAGATATTTGTAGAATACGAGTCCAATAGCTTCAATGCCATACTACCTACAGGTGGATCATATTTCTTCTATGTAAATAAATCAGGGCACATTAGTGAGAGTCATTATATCGATTTAGAAAAGCAAACTACTTATAAAGAAGAAACTGCTGATATACATACAGTTCCAATAAGAAAAGATGAGAAATTTACCAGCCATAACATTCAATTTGAGTATAAAACAGATGAGTTTGTAAGCTCTACTTATTTTGAACTGGTAAGACTGTTGGAAATCTTTCAACAAAATGAAGGTCTGCAAATTGAGATAGTAGGACATGCACATGACTATGAAGATAGTGTGGCTAATATGGAATTATCTTTGAGCAGGATAATGAAGATAAAGGACTTTTACGTAGAACAGGGCTTTAATCCGCAACGATTGTTGTTAAGGCCTGAAGGAAGCAATGCTGAAAATGCTGACAATTATAAAAAGCATGTCAATTCAGCTTTTAACATAAACAATAGAATTGATTTCTTGATCAAACGAACTGACTGGAAAGAATTGCAAGTTGTGGCTGCTGCAAACGAATCTGCTTCCGATTCATTGATAAACCAGTCAACACTTTTAAGTAAGAAAAAAACATTTAAAATTCACTTCGACTTTGATAGTTATGCAATCAATGAAGATCAAGAATTATTAATTGAGATAGCCAAACTGATTAAGGATGAAGAGATCGATAAAGTTGATTTAATAGGCTATACCTGTAGTATAGGAGATGAAACTTATAATAAGTATTTAGCGGAACAAAGAGCAAAAGCAGTAAAGCAGTGGATGAAAGAACACGGTTTGCATGCAGAGCATGTAGAAATAATAGCAGAGGGTGAAGCTAATCCGATTGCAGACAATGATAAGATAGAAAAACGCGCATTAAATAGGAGAGTTGAACTAACATTGAGTTTTCATCATAAAAGTGCGTTAAAGGCTGCTTCTAATTAAGATACGAGATTTGTTTAATCTCAATTGATCTTTTTTCTTTACCCAATTTTAAAACGGCTTTATCATTCTTTTTCTTGCCGATGATAGTTTTAGCAATAGGTGAAAAGAAGGCTATTTTCCCATCTTTTACATTGGACTCATCAGCTCCTACTATTTGAAAGGTACTTATCTTATTGTCAATAGAAAGCTCAACTGTAGCACCAAAACGAATTTCATTTTGCGGCTGATCATCCGGCAGGATTACCCTCGCACTGTTAATTCGTTGTTCCAATAGAGTTAACTTACCATTTACTATGGCTAACTCATGACGTCTTATTTTCTCATCTTCTAACGCTTGAATTTTTTCTCTTTGATCGATTAATGAATCTTTCTCATTGTATAATTGACTCATCCCGTTAGGTGTTACATAATTGACAACACTGTTAGGCAAAGCTGCTCTTGGTGGAACAAATGGAGCTTCTTCCTGATCATCTTCTTTTACAAATGCTCTACTCATAAGTTAATTACAGTTATTTCCACATTATGTTCAGAGAGATAAGAAACTTTTTGTTAGCTCAGGCAACCTTTTTTACCTGAGTTGCGCCCTTCTAATAAACAGAAACTTTAACTTTAGAATTATGCGTATCTACAGAGTAACATTACTATTAATTTGCATGATTGCGGCACTTTGGTCATGCGATCAACTTGGAGAGGATGTTCTTCCGAAAAGTACACTTGATGAACATTCGGTAATTAACAATAGTGAAATATTTGCCATAAAAGGGGAACCTATGGTGATAAATGTTTTAGGTGATCCTTTAGAAAATGCATCTATCTCACTTAATCACCAAAGTGATAAATCAGAAGTAAGCTGGTTAAAAAATCAGTTAGTTAAATATACTGCTAATGAAAGTGCAAGTGGTAAGGATTACATCATATTTGAGGTAAGCACCCCAAGTCAGAGTTTTACGGATTCTATTATTGTAAATATTGGTGACTCTAGTCAATTTGAAACTGATTCCTGTATGCCTTATGCTAAGAATGACGTCCTCTACATTGAGGGGAGTTTATCAGCCGAAGTTGGTGTATTGGCTAATGATATACTGTGTCAATATACACTGGATAAACTCAATATTATTGGTGCTCCAAACTTTGGAACAGCAACTATAACTGCAAATAATGCTATAAGCTACACCCTCGAGGATACCGCTAATTTTATCAGTGACAGTATCGTTTATGAAGCCAAATTGATTGGCCCTGCAGATGAAGCCACAGCGATATATGGATTTCTCGAGGTGTTTATGACTTCTGATCAAGATACTTGCTATATAGAGGCGTATTCTGGCTTTGATGCTATACCACTTGATTCGGTGCTGTATATTGATGTTACAGCTACTGATAGCATTTGTAACAACGCTGTAAGCCAAATTAATTACGGACAAATTTCATTGGGTGTTATTGAAGCAATTAATAATAATGTAGCCAAGTTTACCCCATCAATTGAAGGAATCGATTCACTTTGGTATGAAGTAACTCTAGCTAATGGGCGGTCTTACACTGGCAGTCATGTTATTGAAGTTATGGCACCGGCAAACGATAGTAGTTGTAACGTGCTTTCTCTTTCAGATGATTTCTTCACTTTAAATATAGACTCTACCGCTGTACTTGATATGGATATTTTAAGCAATGATGTATACTGTGGCTTACCCGGACAATTTAGCATTTCGATACCAGACTCAATGAACCTATCATTTGGGCAAGCTCAAATAAAAAATGAAGCTGGTTACCTTTATGTGAGATACTTAGCTGATAGCGCTGCATGGCAAAACGATGTTGCAGAGCAATTTAGCTACTTGGTGTGTGAAGGAAACGAATGTGACACGGCACAGATAACGATTCAAAAACCTTAAAACTAATATTTTAAAGTATCAACCTTAAAAGGAAGGGAGTTAAAGCTCCCTTCTTATTGTATTTAATGAGTCTGGAGGCTTTAATAAAGAAATGTAAAAAGAATAATAGGAGAGCACAAGAAGCTCTTTATAAGGAATGCTATAAGCAAGTAATGGGTATCTGTATGCGCTATTGTGCTAATAAGGAGGAAGCTGAGGATTGTTTTCAGGAAGCTTTCATTAAAATATTTAACCAAATCAATAAGCTCAGAGATCATAAGTCCTTTTGGTTATGGATGAAGCGAATTACCATACACACTTGCATAGATGGGCATAGGAAGAAGGTTATTGTTCAAGATAATGTAGAAGCTGAATATGAGCTTGCTAATGATCATTATGAGCAGTTGTTTGACAAAATGGAAACTGAAGAAATCATTCAAGTTATAAATCTTTTACCTGATGGGTATAAGGTGGTTTTTAACATGTATGTAATTGAAGGTTATGCACACAAAGAAATAGCAGAAATGCTCAATATAGCTGTAGGTACTTCAAAATCTCAGTTGAATAAGGCTAAAGCTTTGCTAAATAAACTATTGTTAAAAGATAGGGAGCATCTAATTTACGAGAAAGCTGATGGAAAATAAAGATTGGAAAAATAGAGTGGCCAATTATGAGGCTAATGCTGATGCTTCATTGTGGACTAGCATTGGTGCTAAACTACCAAATGGATCTGGTAACTGGAAATATGGAGTACTGCTGCTGTTACTATTTCTAGGAGCTGGTAGCACCTACTATTTTAATTCAAATAACAGCGATGACTTAAAAACCACTACAGAAATTCAAAGCCTTTCAAATGAGCTTAATAACAGGGTTAATTCTACCAGCCAATTACAAGTAGCAGTTAAAGATAACATTGAGTTTGATCAAGCAAATTCAAACATTAGCATTGCTAGTGCTGAAGATAATATGAGTGAAAATGCAAGCCATTCTAAAAAGAAAACATTTAGCTCATTTTATAATAGTAAGTTCATTAATTCTACTGAATACGCTAAAGAGGCTATTGGCTCATCATTTAAAGATGAGCCTGTTTGGAACACTTTAGTAGGACGACAATTTATACCATTACAAGATTCCATTTACTTTAATAAAAGAATAAATACTGTCGCACTACCCAAATTGATAAAAGAGCCTATAGTAAAACCAAAGAAGCAATTTTACAATGCATATTTCTCATTTCAAGGTTTTAGTTCGTATCACAAAATTAATCCTAACCTCATGGATGATCATGTAATTGAATATGTTCAGAGCGATGCACTTAGTTGGGATAGGGTAGGTTTTAGAACATCTTTTGGTTTTGAAAAGAGCTTGAAGGACAGGTGGAAATTATATGCAGGTCTCTCTTTGGTGCGACAGTCTCAAAAAATCAAGGTAGGTTACTATAATGCACAATCTGATTCTATTAATGTTACGCAGTCAGACAATGGTTTGACATTAGCCACTTATAAAGAGACCATAATTGAGTCCTTTAAAATTACCAACTTCTCTACGGGCCTTCAATTAGGAGTAAAGTATAAAGTGCTTGAAAGAAGACCATTAAGCCAATGGATTGATTTTCAGTTGGAAGGACATTATCAGCTTGGTGATAAGCAATTTTACGGAAATCAAATGTATTACTTCAATATGAGCTATAATAATTATTTTAGGATGAACACTAAGCTTCAGTTTAGGATAGCTCCAGTTATTAGCTATACATTTAACAACTATAATGGAAATGGCGAGCAGCTTTTCAGTCTTAAACCATATAGCCTTGGAATTGATATAGGCTTGGTGTTTACTTTTTAGTTATCGTGAGTTGTTCATCAATCTGTAATCATTAGTAGTATTATTCTATTTATTTCTATTCTGTAATCAAGAAAGATTAAGGATTTTCAAAATACTATTTAGAAATATTCTAAATAGATTGCTTTTTTATTAAGTAGATTCTAAAATTGTCTTATTATTTATAATTAATCTAAATTAATATAAGACATGAAAACACTCTACTTATCAATTCTATTAACCTTCATTAGTTGTTTTGAAGCCATGGCTCAATCGAGCATTGAAGGGCAGGTGCAAAAGTCAAATGGTGAACCGCTTGCTTACGCTAATGTGCAATTATTGAATACTCCCTTAGGATCGGTTACAGATGATTCAGGAAACTTCATTATTCAATCTGTTCCACAGGGCTCATATATACTTCGAATTTCTTTTATCGATTTTACGCCTCAAGCAATAGCTGTTGAGCTATCCAGAGATCAAAAGCTTAAGCTCAACGCTATTACACTCGAACCGGCATCTTCTAGTTTAAACGAAGTATCAGTTGTGGGTAAGTCAGATAACTATCTTCAAAAGTTACCATCGAGTTCACTAAGGTTGCAGGAGCCATTAATCAGGACTGCTCAAAATATACAGGTAATTAGTGATGAGCTTATTCAAGATCAACAATCTTTTGATATGTTGGAAACTGTAACGCGTAATGTCAGTGGTGCGCAAATGATTGAACATTGGGGAACATTTGCAAGGATTAACATGCGTGGATTTAAAATTCCTGCATTTAGAAATGGTTTTAATGTTGATGTTCCCTGGGGTCCTCTTTCAGAAGACATGGCCATAGTTGACAGAATTGAATTTGTGAAAGGTCCTGCTGGTTTTATGCTTTCATCAGGTGAACCCGGAGGTTTATACAATGTGGTTACAAAGAAACCTAATTTGTTTCAGTCCAATGAAGCATCTTTTACACTAGGTAGCTTTAATACCTTAAGAGGAGCCATTGACCTGGGTGGGAAAGTCGCTAACAATGATAAATTATTATATCGTATGAATGCTATGGCATCAACTAAAGGTACTCAACGAGCTTATGATTTTACCAAGCGCTACACCATAGCACCATCAGTATCTTATCAAATTAATGAAACAAGTAAAATTACAGCTTCATATATTTACCAATATATGCAAATGTCATTAGTAGGCTCGGCCTATGTTTTTTCACCTAATGGTTTTGCTGATTTACCTCGAGATTTTACCCTTGCTGAGCCTAATATTGATCCTACAATTGTTGATGAACACAATTTATTTATTGATTTTGAGCATAGCATTAGTGACAATTGGAAGCTGACAGCTAAGCTGGCTTATATTTTATACGGTCAGGAAGGATCATCTTTATGGGTTAATTCGGTGGCCAAGAATGGAGATGTAGTAAGAACCATGAGCAGTTTTGATGCTTTAAATGAGTCCAAACTTGGTCAATTATTTTTGACGGGAGAAGAATCAACAGGAGCCATAAACCATAATTTTTTAATTGGTTTGGATTTAGGGCAGAAGGATTACTTTGCCGATTGGTGGCAGACGGGAATTATTGGTCCTGAAAGAACATTCAATATTTACAATCCTACTTACGGTTTGCCAGCAGACCAAATTCCAGATTTTGATAGGTCTCAGTCTATCCGAAAAAGAGCCACTTCAGGAAGTTATCCTGCCATAATTGGGCAACAATATGCTTCTTTTTACGCACAAGATCAGCTTTCCATCTTAGAAAATAAGCTGAAACTTACTTTAGCCGGACGATTCACCGATTACAATGGTTGGAGCTATGGAAGCACTACTCATGATCAGGTTTTTTCTCCGCGTGTAGGCCTAAATTATGCGGTAACACCTTATACCTCCGTTTACGGTGTTTTTGATCAATCCTTCAATCCTGTTTCAGGAGCTACGGTAGATGGAGAAGCTTTCGTTCCGGTAAGAGCAAATAACATTGAATTCGGCATTAAAAGAAATTGGTTTGATGAGAGTTGGAGCACTACACTGGCAGCGTATCAAATCACCAAACAAAATATGGTAGTTGGCCATCCTGATCAGGAAGTACTAAAAGAAAATCCTAATGCACAAATTCAATTAGGAGAAGCCGTTTCTAAAGGAATTGAGTTTGATGCACAGGGTAAAATAACTGATGACATAAGTCTTGTTTTTAATTATGCATTTACCAATGTTGAGATTACTGAAGATACTAACAAAGAAATTATTGGTACAAGAGTAGCCGGACATGCGAAACATATAACTAACGCATGGATTAAATACCAACTCCCTACTACTTCATTAAATGGATTTTCAATTTCACTGGGAAGTCAATACCAGAATGATCGCTCCTCATGGAATTGGGGTGCGGACAATCAATCATTACTACCAGATTATTTTAGATTGGATGCTGCCCTTGCTTATGAGTTGAAAGGATTAAGGGTAGGTTTGAATGTCAATAATCTGCTAGATGAATATCTCTATTCTGGCAGTGCTTATGCCGATTTTTACTATTGGCAGGCAGAGCCGGGAATTAATTTCAGATTGAACCTCACGCAGAAATTTTAATCTGACATGCTCAAAAAAGTAATTAGGAAAACACACCTCTGGCTCGGATTAAGTTCCGGGCTGGTGGTTTTTATTGTAGCCATAACAGGTTGTCTGTATGCATTTCAGTTTGAAATAAAGAATTTGCTTTATGACTATATACATGTAGCACCTCAACAGCTTGAAATACTTCCTCCAAGTAAAATAAAAGAAATAGCAGATCAACAATTACCCGGAAAGCATTTGCACGGTGTTCAATACCTTGGTACTGATAAGTCCGCCAAAGCTATTTATTATTCATTTGCAGAGAAGTATTATTACTTCGTTTATGTAAATCCCTATTCAGGGGATGTTCTAAAGGTGAAAAATGAGTATGCTGATTTTTTTAGGATTGTTCTTGACGGTCACTTTTATCTATGGCTTCCCCCTAATATTGGTCAACCATTAGTTGCGAGTTTTACCCTTATTTTTTTGATCATGATCATATCAGGTCTGTTTTTATGGTGGCCACGCAAGAAGAAAGGGCGCAAGAAGAGTTTTAAAATTAAATGGAATGCACGTTGGCGCAGAAAAAATTATGATTTACATAGTGTAATTGGTTTTTATGTAGCTTTTGTGGCAATCATTTTTGCATTAACAGGTTTAATTTGGGGTTTTGAATGGTTTAGAGATGGGCTGCATACAGCAGTAGGAGGTAAGAAGTCTCTTGAATATATTGCTCCTAATTCACAAATAGACTCTTTGAAAGCAACCGTTACAAATCCAGTTGATTTATTATGGGAACGAACAGTAGCTCAATATCCTCAGGCTGCTTCTATTGAAGCGCATTTTCCTAACAATGAGCAGGCACCTATTCTGATGGAGGTGAATCATGAAGTTGACACGTATTGGAAGATGGATTATTTGTATTATGACCAGTATTCATTAAAACAGCTAGAGGTGGATCATATTTACGGACAGCTAAAGAATGCTGACTCAGCCGATAAACTTATTAGAATGAATTACGATATTCACACAGGAGCAATATTGGGTTTTGTTGGAAAACTATTCGCCTTTCTTTGTAGCTTATTAATAGCAACCTTACCGGTAACCGGCTTCTTAATTTGGATAGGAAGACGAAATAAAACCAAAAATAGAAAAAATCATTCTGTTAAAGTAGTGTCTTAGAATCCTTAAACATTACATGAACCCTAATTGAACCACCATCATAATACCCCTAAATTGTTTTATATTTAGGGGCTTTTATATATCTTTCTGTTTAGGAAAAGTAGAAATGAATTGGGGGAAATATTTAGTTAAGAATTTTCAGAGCAAGTTGCCACTGGTAATAGGCTTAATATTGATTTTGTCACCTGATGGAATTTGCGCGGTAGAACTAAATAAAACTAAGCAGGCTCCAACAGTTTCTAATTGTCCTTCAGATATTACCACTCAAATTGTTGATGACTGTGCAGTAGCAGTTAGCTGGACTGAACCTACTGCAGATGATGATATCTTAGGTATCCCTTTAACGCCTGATAGTAACTTTTCACCCGGAGACCAGTTTCCAGTTGGCACTACTACAGTAACTTATACATTCACCAACATTTTGGGTCAAGAGTCTACTTGCAGTTTCGATGTAACTGTAAAATATCAATTTTTTGATTTACCTTCTGACATAACAATAACCGCAGGTACAAGCTGCAATACGGCTGTTGCATGGGTGCCTCCAAACAATTGTGGTGTAATGCTGTCATCTACCTATCAAGTGGGAGATGATTTTCCTATCGGTACAACTGATGTAACTTATGTTGCCATACGCGGTGCCAGTGTTGACGATATTGCTTCTTTTTCAGTTACTGTTAATGATAATATTGATCCTGTATTGAGTGGATGTCCGGCCTCAGATAAAGTTATTCAAGCAGATGCAAATTGTAAGGCAGTATTAACCGATTGGCCAACTGTTACTGCTACCGATAACTGTACTTCAGGCTTGGTACCTACTGCTGATTATGCTGAGGATTTTGAGTTCTCATTAGGCACTACTACAGTTACTTATTCTGTCTTAGATGAGGCAGGAAATGAAGCTACTTGTTCCTTTGATGTAACAGTTGTAGACAATACAGGTCCGGTTTTCACCAATTTACCGGGTAATATTACAGTGGCTGCCAATGCGAATAATTGTAAAAGAATGGTCAGTTGGCCCACAGTCACGGCCGTGGATAATTGCGGTGGTACGGTTACGGTTGATAAAACACACGCACCGAATTTTAATTTTGATCTGGGTGTTAATTCGGTAATTTATACCGCTATTGATGCCAGAGGAAACGAAACTATAGGTTCATTTAATGTAACAGTAGAAGACCAAACTCCACCGACTGTATCAGGTTGCCCTACGAATATTTCACTTGATGCTAATGGCAATTGTGAAGCAACTGCAACCTGGACTAATCCAACTTTTGATGATAAGTGTAGTGCATTTACCGTTTCAAGCAATTATAGCTCGGGAGATACCTTTCCGCTGGGAACTACTGTTGTAAACATAACAGCCACAGATTCTGAAGGTAATCAAACCACCTGCTCATTTAATGTAACAGTCTCTGATGTAACAAATCCAGTATTTACACTTTGTCCTCCGAGTATTCAGATATCTGCTAATGCTAATTGCGAAGCTGTTGTTAATTGGGATGTCCCAACAGTTACTGATAATTGTGATGGTAGTATTACGCCAACGGCCAATTTTGATTCTGGTGATACTTTTCCATTAGGTACCACTACTGTAAATTATGTCGCAACTGATGCAGCGGGTAATAGCGCTTTTTGTTCCTTTTCCGTTACAGTTAATGACAATTCAGCTCCTGAGTTTGAATCTGATTTAACTACGATAAATCTGGCTGCAGATGCCTCGTGTAATGCTATCGCCAACTGGAGTGCTCCTGTTATAACAGATAATTGTAGCAGTAATATTACAATAGATCAGGATTTTAATTCTGGCGATCAATTTCCAATAGGAAGTACAACAGTGACATACACAGCAACTGATGAGGCTGGTAATCAAAGCAGCTTTAACTTTGAAGTTCTGGTAACAGATCAGACTAATCCGGTTTTTAGTAATTGTCCTGATGATATTATGTTGAACGCTGATGAAAACTGTTTAGCTACTGCCAACTGGACAGCACCAACAGTGAGTGATAATTGTACTTCTAATGTAAGTTTGAGTAGTAGCCATTCTTCAGGTGATGATTTCTCAGTAGGCACAACCACAATTACTTATACAGCAAAAGACGAAGCAGGAAATATTGCAACATGCAGTTTCAATGTGATCGTTAAAGATGAAACACTTCCTCAAATTGTTTCATGTCCAAATGATATTACTTTAGCTTCAAGTAGTTCCTCCTGCACTGTTACAGCTAGCTGGACTCCGCCAGTTTTTACAGATAATTGTGACGCTACATTAACTGTAGAGAGTTCTCATGCTCCTGGAGATGCCTTTCAAGCGGGCACAACGGAAGTTGTTTATACAGCTACAGATGATTCAGGTAATGAAATTAGCTGTTCATTTAATGTTACAGTAAATGATGAAACTGCTCCTGTTTTTACAAACTGTCTTGCCGATCTGGAGGCTGTTGCCGCAGATAATTGTGAGGCAATAGTGACATGGAATACTCCTTTAGTTACAGATAACTGTGGAGAAACTGTCGATTTAATTCCCTCGATTGAATCAGGTTCTTCTTTTCCAATCGGTCTAACAGAGGTTGTTTATACCGCGACAGATGCAAGTGGTAATTCATCAACATGTTCTTTTAATGTTCGTGTTACGGATGGTGTTGCACCCACATTAGTCAATTGTGTTGCTGATATTGAAATAGCTGCTAATAATGATTGTCAGGCCGTAGTAAGTTGGGAAAACCCGACTTTCGAAGATTGCAGTAGCTTTACCCTTACTAGTGATTTTGCCTCAGGAAGCACATTTAATTTAGGCGTCACTGAGGTTACATACACTGCTGAAGATGATTTTGGTAATACTTCAAGTTGTAGCTTTAATGTAACTGTAATAGATGAAAGCTCACCTGAAATAACTTCTTGTCCTGAAGATATTGTACTTACATTACCTGCATTTAGCTGTGCCGCTACTGCTACATGGTCAACACCAACATTCACAGATAATTGTGATAACAATCTGACAATTGAAAAGACCCACAGTTCAGGACAATCTTTTGAAAGAGGAACAACGCAGGTTACTTATGCAGCAACTGATGATGCTGGTAATACCAGTACCTGCTCCTTTAATGTAATAGTGCAAGATGTAACAGCTCCAACTTTCACCAATTGCCCATCTGATATTCAAGTAGTAGCAGATAATAATTGTGAAGCATCTGCTAATTGGTCGGTTCCGGTAGCAGCAGATAATTGTGATGAACAGATTCAAATTGTATCATCACATGCTCCTGGAAATAAGTTTCCCTTAGGAATAACAGAAGTAACTTATACGGCTACTGATTTAAGTGGCAATAGTACTACGTGTACATTCAGCGTAATCGTAGAGGATGAAGATGAGCCTGTACTTGTTTCTTGTGTAGAAGATATTGTAGTAGGGGCGGATGATAATTGTCAGGCTGTTGTTTCATGGGAATCCCCGGTATTTAATGATTGCAGTGAACTTGAGATTACAAGTGATATTGCTTCCGGGAGTATTTTTGAACTGGGTGAAACTGTTGTAACCTACACAGCAACTGATACGGCTGGTTATGATGCCTCATGCTCATTTATTGTGAATGTTGTTGACCAAACAGCGCCTTCAATTAGTTCTTGTCCTGAAGATATATTGGTAAAAGTGGATGATACTTGTGAATCAGTAGTTAACTGGAACGAACCTGAGTTAAGTGATAACTGTGCCAATGACAATATCATCATCAACAGTAACTTCAAATCAGGAAATATTTTTTCTGTTGGTACAACTGAAGTGATATATACATTTACCGATGATGCGGGTAATGAAAGTAGTTGCTCCTTTAAGGTGAAGGTTGAGAATAACCAGATGCCAGAAATTATCAATTGTCCTAATGATATTACTGTTGAAACTGATGATAGTGGTTCAGCAATAGTAGAATGGCAAGAGCCTGAAGTCAACAGCTTTTGTTCTGTCTTTCAGGCACAAAAAAGTCATGAACCGGGAGATACATTTAATGAGGGTAGCACCACAGTTACTTATGTTTTTACGGATTCTCTTGGAAATGAATTAAGTTGTTCTTTTGTGGTGGATGTAAGTATAAGAGATATTGAATTTGAGGTAAGTAAGTTGGTAACACCAAACGGAGATGGTAATAATGATTTATGGATTGTATCAGATTTACAAAATTTCCCGAATAATGAAGTAGTTATCGTTGATAGGTGGGGAGGTCAAATATTTAAAGCGAAAGCTTATGACAATGAACAAGTGGTGTGGGATGGAACAAACCAAAATGGAGAAGTAGTACCTACAGGCACCTATTTTTACTATATTACTGTTAAATCTAATTCAGTTACTCAAACAAAAAAAGGCTTTATAGAAGTAATCAGATAGCATGAGGAGATCGATACCTGTTACATATTTATTCTTTCTAAACTTTCTTATTGCTTCTCTAAGCGTTCAGTATTCTTATGGGCAACAGGGTAATCAGTTTACCCAGTATATGTATGACCAGTCCATTATAAACCCTGCTTATGTTGGTGCTGATGAGGCCTTATCATTAAATCTTATCCATCGTGATCAATGGTCTGGTATAGATGGTGCTCCTCAATCTCAAACACTAAGTGCTCATAGTCTTTTTAAAAGAAAGAAATTTGGCACAGGGTTACTGTTGCATCGCGAAACCATTGGAATTCATACCCAATTGGATGCCGCGGCAAATTTTGCTTATCACCTTAAAACTGGAGTCAATAGCTTTCTCTCATTTGGTATTAAAGCGGGAATCACCAATAGACAGTCCGATTATCAATCCCTAGAAAGAGGAACTCCCGATAATGTTGCCTCTTTTAATAATCTTAACGAAACATATTTAGACGCTGGGCTGGGCTTGTTTTTTAGAAACAGGAACCTTCAGATAGGATATGCAGTTCCCCAACTTTTACCACCAGTATATGAACTTGGCGATACTATCAAAGTAAATCCAACCAATCTTAATCATTTACTTTTTACAAAATACAGTTTTGATCTAAATGAAAGCTTTAAACTGATCCCTAGTATTTTACTGAAATATTATAAAGGAACACCCTTTTCATATGACCTTAATATAAATACCACTTATTATGATATTATATCTGCGGGTGTTTCTTATAGGAAAGATGAATCCATTGATTTATTACTGAAATTACATATTACACCTCAGTTGCAAATAGGTTATGCTTATGACATTCCCATAGGAGAAGTAGGTGCCATAACCAGAAGTTCCAGCGAAATTATGCTCCGCTATTTATTTAAGTTTAAATATGCTAAAGTGGTTTCTCCAAGATGAAAGAGAAAGTGCTACATCACATAACTAAAAGTTTGAAAGCATTATTTCTTGGTGCTTTTTTTCTATCTACCCTTCAGCTTAATGCTCAGGATTCTGTTATTGGCATGTTCAATAATAATTTAGCCAAGGCGGATGATTATTATGTCAATGGGAATTATTTAGAAGCAATCAGAATTTATAAGGATCTTGCTCAGAGTAAAGAGGCACCTTCCACTATTAATTTAAGGCTAGCGAGGAGTTATTATTTTACCCATAACTATGCAAATGCCAAGTTGAAGTATGAAAAATTTAGTGAGGAAAACAGGCTTTCTGAGATCGATAAATTCTATTATGCTGAATCATTAACATCAATAGGAGATTATCAAAAAGCTCTTGAGATTTATCAACAGGCATACAGTAAAGACCAGCAAAATGAAATGCTGGCAGCCAGAATATGGCGGTTAAATAATATTAATTACTTATTAGAAGACTCTCTTGAGAATGCAGTAAAATACATTTCCATCAATACAGAGTATAGCGAATTAAAGGCATCTTTATATGATGATGGGGTAGTTTTTACATCCAATAAACCAGCTGTTTCTCTTATTAAAAAATTAGATACGAAGGCAGGCACATCTTTCTATCATTTCTACAGAACAGACACGCGTCCAGATCCTTTTGATATAAATGCTTTGGTATATGAAGATTCAGAACCGTTTGCACAATCACTAGGCGCTAACTATCATGTAGCTTCTTTTTCCTTCTTTAATGATTATAATGAAATGGTGCTCTCCATGTCGGCAGCTAAGCCTAATGCAAAAGGTGTTTATCCCTTACAAATATTCTTTGCCCGAAAGAAAGGTAAAAAATGGAGTATAGTTGCTGAGTTTCCGCATAACAATATTGCTTATTCACTTTATGAACCCTGGATGAATGAAGGTGGTACTGAAATTTATTTCAGTGCAGAAATACCTGGAGGCTACGGAGGTAAGGATATTTACAAGTCTGTTTTAACCGACAGTAGTTGGAGTAAACCAGGTAATGTAGGCGAGGTAATTAATACTGCAGGGGATGAAATACATCCTTTTATGGGACAAGATGGTATTTTTTATTTTGCCTCGAACGGTCATCCTGGTTTAGGAGGTTTTGATCTTTTTAAAGTAAAGAAGATAGGCGAGCGATATGGAGAATTAGAAAACCTTGGTTATCCTATTAATTCAGGCTTTGATGACTTTGCCTTATCCATTGACTCACTGAATCGTCATGGCTTTCTTACGTCCAATAGAAAAAGGGGAGGGCTAGATGATGATATTTATGAGTTTGATATGGGGCTTCAAAGTTATCCTTTAGAAGTGAGCGGGAAGGTGAAATTCATCGAGCACAACTGGATGGATTCAACCGAATTAGAATTACTACCTAACGTGAGAATGGTATTAATAGACAACAAGAATCAGCAAAAGGTGCTGGAAACAAACTCAGATAAGGAAGGCAATTTTTCCTTCACAGTGCCTTATTATAGCCAATATAAAATCAGAATAGTGAGTGATGAATTGGATGGAATTGTTAGTTTTGAGGTACCCAAATACTCAAAAGCGAATGACAGCTATGAAATAGTTGTTGTAAATGATGATTTCAAGAAACCTAAATAGAAGTATAAATGTCTGTTAGAGCTTTTAAATATAAAAGGCTTTACACAAGTGTATATCATATACTATTAATAGGCATTTTGTTAATATCAGTAGAGCATTTAAAGGCACAGGATACTCAAGTTATTCAAATTAAGGCTTTCAATGAATCACTGACACCTTACGGAAATATTAAAATCTCTATTAATCAAGGAAAATACGTTGAGCTTAATGATAAAGGTTTGGCATTTGCCAACCTTAAAAAAGATGAGCTTCCAATAAAATCTGTTGAAGTAGGTGATCCTACCCTGGAGGCTGCTTCCTGGAATTTGAGCAAAGGCATTTTAGAGCTTACTATCCGAAAGAAAAGCTACCGAGATGTAAAGCTCTTACTGAAAGATGAAAACAATGATGTTGTTGCTGGAGCTAAGCTAACCTATATTGGTGAGAAAACTGTAAATATAGCTACTAATACTAATGGAATAGCCATTGTCCCACTGGCATTAAATGAACGCATAATAGAAACAAGTCAATTTAATGTGGAAGGTTACATTCCTCAAAATGTCAGTTATCAAAACGATCAGTATGTTCTTAGGGTTGAAAGACTAAAGCAACAAGTAACAATTATAGATAAGGATACACCTTCATTAGATGCGATTGATAAGTCAGCATCTGATCCCAATTGGGAAATTTTTATTTCAAATAAGATTGACTCAATTGACGATCTTACATTATTCTATACGCTTCTAAAGGATGCTAAAATAGAAGAATTAAGTGAATCCACCAGGCAAAAATTAGATGATAAATTTCAATCCTTGTTGGCCGAAATTAGTCAATCAAATGATTCTACTTCCTTTATAACATATATCACAGATACAACAATTGTAGAACGTGATTTGGAAAATTTACTAAAAGAGGTGAGACGAGAGGGGAATAGATTAAATGCTCAAAAATCTGCCTTCACAAATAAAATTGAATTGGTAAAAGAAAAACTTAGCAATGGCATAGCCAACCTGAATAAACAGGAACGCGCCAGCTTATTAGATGATATCAATCAATTAGAAGAATTACTTCTTTCTAATGAGAATGAATTCTATGAAAACCTCAGTGGTTATAAAGAAATGATCAACGAATTGAAGGTTAAATACTTCAACTTAACCGAGTTAGAGGATAAGCTATCTGAAAGTGAACAAAAGAGGTTAGATGAAAAAAAACGCTTTCAACAGAGAATATTGTTTATAAGTGCGATCACTATATTTTTTGCTTTGCTCATTATACTCTTAATTTATTTATGGGGTAGGCTTAAAAAGCAGCAAAGACAATTAGTAGTTGCCAACGAAAAGGTCAATAACATTAATCAGAACCTTGAGACTATAGTTTCTGAAAGAACTAACTTACTTGAGCAAACATTTAAAGAATTAGACATGGTGCTCTATCGGGCATCACATGATTTAAGAGCACCTATTTGTTCAATTGCCGGTTTAAGTGACCTCATATCAAGAGATACAAAGAATGATCAGCTAACCAACCTTATTCTTAAGACAAATAGTCAAATGGATAAGCTTCTTAAGAAACTGAGCACCATAAGTGAAATACATCAGCCAGGTAAGTTTAAAAAGGTTAATATATATAATCTGGCTAAAGAGGTCTCTGAAAGATTTAGTTCAATTATTGAAGCTGGAAACCTTACTTTTGAATTAGACTGCAACAAAGAATTAACGGTGGTTACTATTCCCTACCTTGTAGAAGTGATAATCAGCAATTTATTAGATAACGCCTTCTTTTTCAGCAGTATCAAACACTCAAATATCAGGAAAGTCCAGCTAAAAATTTCTCAGGAGGCTGATAAGCTATGTATTGAAGTCAAGGATAATGGTATTGGTGTAGATGATAAATTGTCTAATAAGTTATTTGATATGTTCTATGTGGGTACTGAATACTCTAAAGGTAATGGCTTAGGTCTTTATATTGTGAGGAAATCAGTAGACGTACTAAAAGGGCAGATAAGTCTTGAATCTGAACCATACAAATACACCAAAGTAAAGGTCGAACTTCCAGTAGATGATTCTCAAGGTCACGCCCTGGATTTTTTAATAGATGTTAAAAGAGTTTAGATGAATCATTCAAATTCCCTCAGCTTGGTAAAGCTTCAATTATTATATTTTATAATTAGACTCAAAAAGCTGCACCAAATTTTAAATAATAAAAAAGGGAGCTCTTAGGCTCCCTTTTACTTTCGTAATTATTAGATTAATTAACCAATCATTTTGGCCGCTTCGTTGAGCAACTCATTAGGGTCATTTTTTCCAGCCTCGATAAATTGCTCTATCTCATCATTCTTTGCCTGCCCCTTCTTTAATAATACGCCTAGCGCAAGGGTAACGCCAATGCGCGTTCCTACCTTTTTAGCTGCAGTATTAAATAACGGTTGTAAATCCTCATAAGTCACTTCTTCCGCTAGCTGGAGAATGTTCTCTTTGGCACTTTCCAGTTTATCACCTGATAGGTTGGTGTATTTTTTACTTATTTTCTGGATTTCGCTAATTGCACTTC
Source organism: Marivirga atlantica (assembly GCF_016734805.1). GTDB lineage: Bacteria > Bacteroidota > Bacteroidia > Cytophagales > Cyclobacteriaceae > Marivirga > Marivirga atlantica. The sequence goes on along the minus strand of NZ_JAERQG010000002.1, from coordinate 1,007,107 downwards.
TCTTAGGCTGATTTTGCTGGCCTTTATTTGACTGCTGCTTCGGCTGATTGTCCTTAGGCTGTTGTTTGGCCCATGAATCTTTTAAGCCAACTGTCTTATTAAAAACCAAGTGATCTGCTTTGCTATCCTTGTCTAAAGTGAAATAGCCTACTCGCTGAAATTGAAATTTGTCATCTATAGAAGCACTCTGAAGGAAAGGCTCTACATAAGCTTCTTTCACTATGTTGAGTGAATCAGGGTTGATGAACTCCATAAAACCTTTTTCTTCGTGGCTATCGGGTGCTTCATCAAGGAATAGTCGGTCATACTCTCTTATTTCAGCTTTTACGGCATGCTCAATAGAAACCCAGTGCAACGTACCTTTCACTTTGCGCATGCTGGCTTCGGTACCACTTCCTGAGCGTGAATCTAAATCTACGCTACAATGAATAGCTGTAATACGACCATTTACATCCTTTTCAACAGACTCACCTTTAATGATATAGGCATTTTTTAGTCTTACTTCTTTACCTAATGTTAACCTGAAGTATTTGCTATTGGCCTCTTCTTTAAAATCCTCTCTTTCAATGTATAATTCTTTACTGAAAGGCACCTCATGCGATCCAGAGTTTTCTATCTCAGGATTATTCTCTGCTATTAACATTTCTGTTTTGTCGGCAGGGTAGTTGCCCAGAATTAACTTGACAGGATCAAGCACGCCCATCACTCTTGTAGCATTTTTGTTGAGGTCTTCTCTGATGCAGTATTCCAACAATGACACATCGGTTACGCTATCACGTTTGGTGATGCCGGATACTTCACTGAATTTCCTGATCGATTCTGGCGTATAACCTCTTCTGCGTAAACCGGAAATAGTAGGCATACGAGGATCGTCCCAACCAGCTACGGTTTTGCTTTGTACTAATTCGAGCAATTTTCTTTTGCTCATTACAGTATAGCTCAAATTTCTACGGGCAAACTCTCTTTGTTTCGGTCTTAGTTTGTCCGGGTCGATGATTTGATCAAGGAACCAATCATATAACTCTCTGTGAGGCTTAAATTCTAGTGTACAGATAGAGTGGGAAACCTGCTCCACATAATCTGATTGGCCGTGAGCCCAGTCGTACATCGGATATATACACCATTCACTTCCTGTTCTATGGTGGGGCTTGTTAAGAATACGGTACATGAGCGGATCACGCATGAGCATATTAGGAGAGGCCATATCAATCTTTGCTCTCAATACATAAGTCCCTTCTGCATGTTTACCATCTTTCATTTCCTCAAATAATCGAAGGTTTTCTTCAACTGGGGTATCTCTGTAAGGACTTGCCTTTCCTGGAGTTGTTGGAGTGCCTTTTTGTTCGGCCATTAAGGCAGCTGATTGACCATCAACATAGGCCTTGCCATCTTTTATTAATTGTATCGCCCAATCGTAAAGCTGTTGAAAGTAATCAGAAGTGTAACACTCTTTTGCCCATTTAAAACCTAACCACTCGATATCGTTTTTAATTGAATCAACGAACTCCTGCTCTTCTTTAATAGGGTTGGTATCATCAAAACGCAAATTAACCGGGGCCTGGTTATCTTCCCCTAACCCAAAATTTAAGCAAATGGAAGCTGCATGACCAATGTGTAAGTAACCATTAGGTTCAGGGGGAAATCTAAATCTTAATGACTTTTGAGATATGCCTTCTTTTAAATCATCGGCTACTATCTGTTCTATAAAATTTAATGAGTTATATCCTTCTTTCATTTGTATTGATAATTGACGAGCAAAATTATCGGAAATACACGCAATTACAATGAGTAAGTGGATAATAAATAGCTTTAAGAGAGAGCTCATTAATTTAATAACGGGGCTGAGGTAAAACCTTGCTCTACCAAAAACAATCATTAAAAGATTGTAAACACCTCAGCCACCATTATTTAAATCGCTGAATAGTTTTGTATTGTCCAACGAAAGTTCTTTAAATATTATGCCGCAAGGCTTTTAGCTTTGTTTTTAACAAGAGGAAGTGAAGTATTTTCAATCAAATCACTTAAATTAAATACATGTTGAAATCCGCGATTGGCTAGCACCAATGAAGCCACTGCACTTCTGCCACCAACTCGGCAATGTAGAAAATAGTGCTTTGAAGGATCTAATGAATCTATTATTTCTTTAATGTTAGGTACATTTATGGCCATTTCCAGATGACCATCTGCGTATTCAGCCGGAGTTCTCACATCCAACACTATAGCATTAGGGTCTGATGTGATTTGTTTCTCAAAAGCTTCCATTTTTAAATTGGTATATCTAGGCATAATTGAAATAGTTTGGTTTTAATTTTTGATATTTCAAATTTAAATCAGTTAGAAAAGCCTGCCATGAGTGATTCGCCTAATTCCCATTTTGTGAAACGCTTAATTTATGGGGTACCTCAAACAACTCTTTTGCAAAAGAGGTTTTAGCATAAAAACAACGGTTATATGACAGAGCAAGAAGTAAACGACATAATTAAAGATTTACCGATTGGTGCTCAACTAGAGGTAATAATGAAAAATGGCGATGTGATAGATGTTAACCTATCATCGCATGAAACAGCTGCGAAGGAAGCCAAAGAATACAGTGAAGTAAAGGTACCTGAATTACCACCGGCACTTATTGTAAAGGGTAAGCGATGGGCCAGCTACCGCATTGAATTAGAAAATATTTCCAACATAGTTAGAGTAGGATAGATTCTAAAAGAATTGCTCTTTAAGCCATGGCCTGCTTAATTTGCATACTCATACTTTAATGACAATGTTTGATAATACGGATTTCCCCAAAAGTTTAGATGAAGCAGAGTTTGACCAATGGCTTGAAAAAGGTCGGGACAGCAAAATTGGCTACGCCTATTTACTTATTGTATGGGATGCCTTTGATGAAGTTTACCTTCCTGTTTATGTTGAAGAGCGAGAACAAATAAACTCTTATGAAAGCTTCCGAAGTTCTTCCGTGAGAGAGTCATTGGTGGCAGCTTACGACTTGTACTCTGAATCACGCGTTAAGTGATTGTTTTCAAGAGAAATAAAACAAAATTTTGGCTGGTAAGCTTTATATCATCGGAGATTTATCAGATCGAGAAGCAACCAAAGCTTTAGCAGATAAAATTAATGCACAAGGACCTTTTGACACCATTATTCATAATGCTGGCATCTATCAGGGAGATGGAAAGCGCCTGGCAGAGGTGAACACCTTTGCTCCCTATCTGCTTACGGCTTTGGTAAAATTACCTCCTCGTTTGATTTATTTGAGCTCTGGTCTGCACAGCAATGGACAAGCTAAATTGGAGCAATTGGCTGGTGACTGTAAAGGTATTGGCTATGGAGATACTAAATTACATATTTTGCTACTCACCAAAGCCTTGGCCAAACGATACCCGAGCATAAAAGTGAATGCAGTGAATCCGGGTTGGGTACCTACAAAAATGGGCGGAGCTGGTGCGCCTGATGACTTGCAGAAAGGGTATGAAACCCAGCTTTGGTTAGCAACTCATCCTGATGCCACGGCCAGCGGTCAATACTATTTTCATCAGCACCCGCAAGCCTACAACCAAGCTGCAGATGATGAACAACTACAGGATGAATTCCTTAAAGTATGCGAAAGGGTGACAGGAGTCAAAATCAGAGAGCAATGACCTGCATCACTCTGGCTGTTATCAAAATAAACCTTCCTTAAACTGTTGTTTATAGCTTTTACCTATGGGTATTTCTGATTTATTTTTAAGCACAATTCTGTTGCCTTCAATATAATTTATTGAAGCCTTTTGGACTATAAAGGATTTATGCACTCTTAAAAACTCTTTGTTATTCAATTGTTCTTCAAAACTACTCAACGTGCGTGGTGTAAGATGATAGGCTGTATCTATCCATACTTTTACATAATTGCCATAGCTTTCCAAATAATTGATTTGACGACTGTCAATATGAATTTGCCTTTTGTCTACCTTGAGCATTAAATAACTTGAAGTGCTTTCTTCATGATTCCCTTCTTCATTGGCTTCATTTTCATGCAATTGTTCATTTTTTAGTTGAATGTGGTCATGAACTTTATTGACAGCCTTTAAGAACCGATCAAACCTAAAGGGCTTTAAGAGATAATCCGTAGCATCTAACTCAAAGCTTTCGAGTGCATATTCTTCATAAGCAGAAGTGATTATTACTGCCGGTTTCTTAGTGAGCGTTCTTAAAAACTCATTCCCTTTAAGCTTTGGCATTTGAATATCGAGGAAAAGCAGATCTACATGGTTTTCATTCAAAAAGCTAATCGCCTCTGTCGCTAAATAACAGTGTCCCACTATGTCTAAAAAAGGAATATCTTCCGCATAAGTTTTGATAACATCATGCGCAAGAGGTTCATCATCTATCACCAGGGCCCTTAACTTCATGCAAAGTTTATTTTAAGTTGAGCAATAAACTGTTTGTCTTCTTTAATTAAAGATAGTTGGTGTTGCTCCGGATACAAAATTTCTAGCCTGCGCTTTAAGTTTTCTAATCCTATGCCATTCTTGCTAGTTTCTTCTTCATAGGTATTACTACATTGGAAGAAAAATGTATTTTCATCGGCTTTAATATCGATGATTAAGTGAGCACTTCCTTCAGCAGGCTCAATGCCATGTTTAAAAGCATTTTCTACCAAAATAATTAATAGGAGCGGGGCAAGGGTTAAGTCTTTGTTTGAAATGTTTTTATATATAGCTAAATCAAGTTTCTGATGTAGCCTGATTTGTTGCAAACTAATATAATCCTCAATGTATTTTAATTCTTCCTCCAGGGTGACTTTTTCTTCCTTACCTCTATAAATGACATAACGCATTAATTCTGATAATTGCATGACCACTTCTGAGGTTTGATCTGATTTAGCAAGGCTCATGGCATACAAATTATTCAAGGTATTAAAGAAGAAATGTGGATTTATCTGTTGTTTCAAAAGGTCTAATTCTGTCTCAATATTTTGTTTTTCAAGTTGAACTATTTCATTGTTCTGTTTGAACCAATCCAAGGTGAGAACGAGGGGTATGCTAACAATCATAATTCCAAAAACAACGGCTCCATTAATAGGGTCCATCACCTGATAATTTTCACTAGGCAATAAGATCGGCACTGTTTGATGAAGTGGGAGATATTTTAAAATAGTACCCATCAAAGGATAGAAGATAAAGATAGTTCCTAAACCACCGAAAATGTAAAAGAGAATACCTCTTTGCCTTAATAGCTTAGGGATGAGGAAATTAGCATTAAGGTAATAGAAGAAGAATCCTGCCATATAGGCTATAAACACTTGAAGCCAAATGCTTAGAAATAAAGGAAATCTTTTCATTACTATTTTATAGTCAATGCCTGCATCCACTATGCGGTTTCTTGTAAAATTGTCATAATCTGAAATGATAAGTAATGCCATTAGGCCAGCTATTAGCAGGAGTGATAATATAAGTGCCTTATTCAGGTTGATATATCTAATCTTTTTTACCCACTTAAAGCGTCCTCTGTATATTTTAAATACATGAAGCCCAATCGCTATCAATATCCAATAAACACTTACAAGTACCAGAATCTCTTCTGGTAAGCTGAATAGAGGCGTGTTATACAGACTTGTATTTAGTAGATTTATAATGACCAAATAAATGGCCTGAATACCAAAATAAGACAGATGAAGTGTAAACTTATTTTTTGATAGATCACTGAACTTAGATTTAAAAAACTCAAGGAATAACAGTGGCGAAAAAATGGCAAACAGCAGTAAAATATTGTCTAAATAGTCTTCAATCAACATTTCATCATGCATCTGTACTTCTAAATGACTGGCAACCAATAGATAGACAATGAAAATCCAGCTATCACTCTTAAGGAGAAAATTCTCCAAACTTTTTAACACTTTCATAGGCTACAAATAAAGATGAATTGAACTCCTTTATCAAAAAAGTATGATGAAAGGCTCAATATACATGATGAAAGTAAAACCAACTAAACAAGGTAGTTCATCACAATATTTGACCAGCTCATCATTCTAAATTGTTGCCTTAGTTTGTCCACTCTAGTTTCGGGTAAACCAACTCAAGAAAAATGAATACACTCGAAATTAATCATCTCTCAAAAACCTATAGTAATGGTGTGAAAGCCTTACAGCAAATTAATCTCACCCTTGAAAATGGAATGTTCGGTTTACTCGGCCCAAATGGCGCTGGTAAATCATCATTGATGCGTACAATTGCTGCACTTCAATTACCAGATAAAGGAAATGTAATCTTTAATGGTACTGACATTGGCGAGCAGCCTCAATTTATCCGTAAACATTTGGGTTATTTACCTCAAGAATTTGGCGTATACCCCAAGGTGTCAGCTGTTGAACTACTCAATCACATGGCCATACTAAAAGGGATTTTCAATCAAAAAATCCGAAAGGAACAGATTGAATCTCTTTTAGTGCAGACTAATTTATACCAACATAGAAAGAAATCAGTGAGTAGCTACTCAGGAGGGATGAAGCAACGATTTGGCATTGCACAGGCCCTGTTAGGTAATCCAAAAGTCATTATTGTTGATGAACCGACTGCAGGACTAGATCCTGAAGAACGTAATAGATTTCATAACCTATTGAGTGAAATTGGTGAGCAGGTGATAGTTGTGCTGTCCACGCATATAGTAGAAGATGTGAGAGATTTATGCACCAAAATGGCTGTGATGGGTGGTGGCAAGATATTACTGGAAGGTTCTCCTAAGGAACTGATGACCAATTTAAATGGACATATATGGAAGAAGGAAATTAAAAAGGAGACCCTAGAAGCTCATCAAAAATCATTTAATGTGATATCTAGCCGCTTATTTGCAGGAAATACGCAAATACATGTTTATGCTGATCGCCAGCCAGAAGAAGGTTTTGAACTTGTAGATGCCGGTCTCGAAGAGGTTTATTTCTCTTTAATGCGTGGTTTCCCAATAGGTAGAAAGGAGGGAGTAGCATGTTAAGCAGGTTACTGGCATTTGAAATAAAGTATCATATCAAGAGCCTATTGTTTTTGGTAGGTGCGGTGGCATTTGTCTTTTTTGGTTTTATGTTAACTGCCTTCGGAATAAAAATACCACAGGTTAACATTAATTCACCTTATTTAATAGGTTATGGTATAGCACTAACCTCTATAGGAGCCATTTTTGTAGTAAGTCTTTTAGGAGCCAACGCTATTCTCAGAGCTTCAGAGAGTAAAATGGAAGCACTAATAAACACCTCTCAGGTAAATAAATTTCAATACCTTGGGTCCAAATTTATTGGTCTCTTTTCGGCAGCCTTCATTACCTGTTCATTTATTGTGCTGGGTATGATGTTGGCACCTCTATCACCTTCCGTAGCTGCCGAGCGATTAGGAGACTTTCCTGTTTGGCATTATGGCTGGAACTTATTGGTTATTATGTTACCTAATGTATTACTATTCTCAGCATTTACATTAGCAGTATCAAGTCTAACCAAGAATAGGATAGGAGTTTATGTTTCTGGTATTCTACTTTATGTGCTTTATATGGCGGGCTCTATTTTTGCCGGTGCACCATGGATGGCAGGGGTTTCTCCTGCTAGTGCTGAGGCAGTAAAAATAGCTGCTTTGCTAGATCCATTAGGAATGTCTGCCTTCTTTGAGCAAACCAAAGATTGGTCCATCATCGAAATGAATACACAAAGTATTGCGCTTAAAGGTCATTTTCTAATTAATAGAATTATATGGTTGTCTGTAGCACTGATAAGCCTATATTTTACCTATTCGAACTTTTCATTTAGAACGCTAAATGATAGAAAAGAAAAAAAATCCGAAGCTCAAGATACCAGGGATGTACCATCAGCCGCTTATCATCCTGTTGAAGTTGATCCAAATAATCGTAATACTAGAAGATTAATGTGGTGGTCCTTATTCAGGATTCAGTTGAATGCCATCGTTAAGTCTATACCATTTTTGATCATACTGTTACTATGGATTTTCATTTTTGGCATGGAGCTATTTGGCATGCTAAGCGGTGGTAGCAGAATGGAAGGACCTTACCCGATTACTGCCAATATGATAAGTCTGATTATGGATATGATACCTGTATTCGGACTATTTATAATCATTTTTTACAGCAACGAGCAAATATGGAGAAATAGACTATTGAAAATACATAGTATCAATGATGCAAGCCCGGTAAGTAATTTCATATTATATAGTTCTAATCTAGTAGCCCTTACTAGTATTCCATTCATTTTTATAATGGTAAATATACTGATGACCATTGGCACTCAATTAAGTATGGGCTATACTGAGCTTGAGCTTTTGGTCTATCTCAAAGTCTTCTATTATGCGGGATTGCCATTGGTTTTAGTGTCGGTATTATCGTTATTAATACAATCAGTAGTAACCAACAGATACCTTGGTATGTTGCTAACAGCCGCAGTTGTACTATTATTCACCTCCCCATTGAGTACTATCATAGGAATTGAACATCCGCTATTAAGGTATGCAGCTCCACTCTTTACTTTATCACCAGTAGACTATACTGACTTTAATGGTTTTGGCGCATATGCGGAGGCATTTCATTGGCGTATGCTGTACTCGGTAGGTTTGGCAATGATTTTCGGCCTCCTAACTTATGGTTTCTGGAGAAGGGGTGAAGCCTATAGCTTTAAAGAGCGAATTTTCAATTTTTTCAGACAGCTTACGCTAAGAAATAGTCTGTTTATGGCTTTCGGAATATTGGTGCCCCTCGGAAGTGCAGGTTTTATTTTCTATAAAACCAATATAGCACATGAGTATGTTACCAATGAACAGGTGAGAGATTGGGCACAACAATATGAAGAAAAGTACAAGGCTTATGAGGAGATGCCTCAACCTGTAATTACCTCAGTTAATTCTAAGGTAGACTTATATCCTGATCAACAAAAATATAAAGTGGAAGTAAGCTATCAGATAAGGAATAAAACTAAAAAGCCTATGCGTAAAGCTTTGCTCTATTTGCATAAGGCCTCCAGATTAGATTCTATTTTCATTGAAAAAGGAGAGTTAGTAAATCCTGATGGGCGGTTTGGTCAATTCTGGATAGACTTCGATGAAGTCTTAAAACCTGATGAAGCATGTTCCGTATTTGTTCGTTTTGAATCCGGATGGTCAGGTTTTGCACAGCATGATATCAAGAATGCCATTATAGGAAACGGCTCATTTATGCGGATCAGCGAGTTTTTTCCACAATTCGGTTATAATCCTGAGATGGAAATTACAAGCGTAGATGCCAGAAAAGAACGTGGTATGCCTGAAAGGATTGAGCGCATCAATACATTTGAGGATTTTGAAAAAGAAAAAGCAGTTGGTAAAGATATGTATGACTATATCAGTTATGAGACCATCGTATCAACCAAAGCACCGCAAACTGCTATTGGTCAGGGTAAGCTTATCAAACAATGGACTGAAGGCAATCGAAATTATTTCCATTACAAAATGGATCGGAAAATTCCTTTTCGTTTTGCCTTTTCATCAGCAGTCTATGCAAAGAAAACTGTCGCGTATAAGGGAGTGGATATTGAAGTCTATGCGCATCCTAAACACCAATATAATGTGGACAGGATTATAGAGCTAAGCAAACAAACACTTGATTACTGCACTAAGCATTTCGGAGCCTATCAATACGATCATTTCAGGTATGCTGAAGTAGCAAGTTTTACAGGTGGTTTTGGAGCAACCAGCTATCCGAATACTATTTATCATAATGAAAAGATGGGCTTTATTACACAGATAAAAGACTCATCGGACATAGATGTAATTGCTCAGTTTGTAGGGCATGAGTTGGGACATCAATGGTGGGGCGGTCAGCTTGATGCACCTGTTATGGAAGGAGCTATTGTACTTTCGGAAACACTTGCACAATATACAGAATTGATGATCTATGAACATGCCTATAAAAACCACAGGCTTATTACCGATGCCTTGGATATTGAGCAAGGTATTTATTTTGGAAATAGAGGATTTAAGGAGGAAGTGCCGTTGTATAAAGCCGGATATGATCATCAACATATCCCTTATAGCAAAGGGATAAAGGTCATGTATGCCGTAAAGGAATTAATTGGAGAAGCGGCATTGAATAAGGCGCTCAAAAATCTGATTGATAAGTATGCTTACCCGCAAGAACCCGCTACCGTTAATGAGTTATTGACTGAATTATATGCAGTAACACCACCAACTCAGCATGAGTTATTAAATGATTGGTTTAAGAAAATAGTAACCTATGATGTATCAGTTGAGCAGGCTGATTATAAAGAATTAGACAACGGCACTTATGAAGTTACAATGACTTTAAAAGCTGAAAAATGGGAAGAAGATGGTTTCGGCAGCAAAGAGAAGGCTGAATTTAGTCTGCCCGTTAAGATTGGAATCTTTAACGGAGATAGGTTTAAAGAGCAGCATATACTTTACCTTAAAGACCAATTTATTGATGCAGAGATAACAGAATTATCTTTCATAGTAGAAGACAAACCGACCTTAGTTGGTATCGATCCTCATCATGTATTACTCGATAAGAATGTTAGTAATAATTTAAAAGCATTATAAGTCAATAAGGGGAATCAGTTCTTAAAATGATTCCCCTTATTTCATTGAAACCAATCAAGTGTTATCCTCAACTGACCTTCAACCATTTCAGCACTTTCTCTACAGTAAGGCCTTGTACAATTATGCTAAAGACAACGATGATATAAGTAATGGCCACAATAAGTTCGCGATTCATTTCATCGGTTAAGGAAAGGGCAAGAGCAATAGAAATTCCACCTCTCAATCCTCCCCAGGTCATAATCAGACCTGTGTTGGGTACAAAGTTCAATCGCTTTTTTAAGAGGATAATAGGACCTGAAAGGGCTAGGTATCTACACAATAGTGCCACTGGAATAAGTATGAGGCCTGCAAGAACGAAATTACCTTCAAAGCTCAAGATCAATACTTCTAAGCCTATTAAAACAAAGAGTATGGCATTAAGCAATATATCCAACAACTCCCAGAACTTATCTACATAGCGTTCAGTCACCTCACTCATTGATGTGGTTCTTTTATTGTCGCTGCCTATGAAAAGACCGGCCACCACCATGGCTAATGGACCTGAAAAATGCAGACTGCTGGCCAACAAATAACCTCCGCTGACCATAGCAATGGTGAGCATCACTTCCGTTTCATAATTATCAATAGATTTTAACAGCCAATAGGTAAGGTAACCCAGGCCCAAACCTAACAGGATTCCTCCGCCTACTTCTTCCAGAAAGAGAAAACCTATATGCGACAAAGAAACATCAGCCTCAGGGCTTGCCGCCAGTTGAAAGAGCGTAAGGAAAATCACAACGCCTATACCATCATTAAAAAGACTTTCTCCTACAATTTTGGTTTCAAGATTTTTAGGTGCTCCAGCCTTTTTAAGGATCCCTAATACGGCAATGGGATCAGTAGGAGAGATTAAGGCACCAAAAAGCAAGGCTTGCAGGTAGCTGATAGGTAAGTGCATGAAATTAAGTAAATAAAAAGCTATAGTGCCAATCAGGAAGGTTGATACTAACACGCCAAAGGTGGCGAACAAAAAGATTGGGTAGCGCTGTGTTTTAATGTGTGTCAAATTAGTATGCAAAGCACCGGCAAAAAGCAGGAAACTTAGCATCACATCCATCAATACTTCTTTAAAATCAATTGAGTTGATGATAGCAACTGCTTCTTTTAACAGAACATCAGTAAATAAAGAGGATATCGTAATACACAAAGTGAATATCATCGCCATAATCATTAAGCCAATGGTGGTGGGCAACTTGAAAAAGCGGACATTGATGTAGCTGAAAAGAGCCGAGATAACAAATAAGATAGTTATGATTTGAAATATACTCATGTCTTCATTTTAAGCTGTAAATTAAGGAATGTGGTTGGGTTTTAATAAATAAAATTAATTTCACTCAAAGTAATGAGTATGATCTTTTTATAAGATGAGTGTCCATTAAGGTAGATTATTTAATTTAAATACCATCGTAACTAATTGCGAATCAAAGCTTTATTTGAAAATATTTGAATTTTAACTTGACTGATCGGTGCAGATGTTTGTATTTTCATTACGTCAACCTAATATACGAACCATGTCAACCACAACCTTACAAAGGCGAGATAAGCTTTCCTCCTTTGCCTTTAAATTAAAAAGAATCAGGAAGCAGGAACAATTCAGATTAGCACATCAACAAAAGTTTCAATGTTTAACTCAGCGCGAAAAGGAAATTCTACAATACCTGGCAGAGGGTTATAATAATCCACAAATAGGGGAGATGCTTTATATTAGCAGGCTTACCGTGGAGCAACATCGTAAAAATATTATCAGAAAGCTGAAAGCTAAATCTGCAGTGGAGTTATTTCAGTTTGCTTTGGCCTTTAATTTAGTCTGATGGTTAATTTTGCGTTATAAATACCCAAACTTGGGTATTGCTAGTATTTCGTAAATTAACGCTATTTATAAGTAGGATCTATCTAGGATATTATGAGTACGCAAAATTCAAGCCCCAACATCTGGCTTAGTTCTACCAAAAACTTCAGAAGAGTAGTAGGCTTAAATGGCATGCTGTTGCCGCTTTTACTTTGGTTGTTTTTATACCTTACTTCAGGCCATGTGGAAGTACTGAAATCTATCAGTCATTACTATTATACCCGATCGAATAGCATCTTTATTGGCGTGATGGCTACGCTTTCCATGTTCCTAATTGTGTATAACTATAAGGACAAGAAAGCCGATTTTATTGCTTCCTGCATAGCAGGCGTAGCTGCTATTTGTGTCATCTTATTTCCTACAGATAACTTATTGGCCAATCCTTGTTTGTTGGAGGACAGCTTTGCCATTAGCTATACGCCACCCAATACGGTAAGCGAGAAGTTTCACCTGCTTGCTGCTGCGGTTTTCTTTATGGCACTGGCCTATATGTCATTCTTCTTATTTGTGAAATCCAATAAGCCAAAAGGAGAGCGAAGTAAAAATAAAATTATCAGAAACACTATTTACCGTGTATGTGCCGTGCTGATGGTGCTGTCCATAGCGGTAATTGGTTTATTGAGCTATACCGATATTATCAGCGAAGCACGTTATGATGCCCTCAAAATCACTTTCTGGATGGAAGTACTTGCCATAGAAAGTTTTGGTTTTTCCTGGCTGATAAAAGGAGAGTTCTTCTTTGAGGATTGATAAGCACTTCTTTTTCATATGCTAGGAACAACTAAATGAACTCGCTGTTAGTAAATCAAAAGTTAGATTTATGGTAGCAAGGCCATCCTTAACGGCTATTCGGAAAGAAGTAGTGATTCAGACAGCTCGCAGTGGCGGGCCGGGCGGACAGCACGTAAACAAGGTAGAGACAAAGGTAATCCTCAAATGGAATGTAATTGATTCTAAAGTACTCAAGCAAGAACAGCGAGAACAACTGCAAGCAAGCTTAGGGAAAAGATTGACTAATGCTGGTGACTTACTAATTGCGGTGGATAGCCAACGCTCACAGCTTAAAAACAAAACCATTGCTTTTAAAAAACTGGATAGACTGGTTAAGAAAGCCTTTGAAAAGCAGAAAGAACGCAAGGCAACTAAGCCGAGCAAATCGGCTATCAAGAAAAGGTTAAAAGCTAAAAAGCTCCATGGCGAAAAGAAAGCCTTAAGGAAACCACCTAAATTGGAATGATTACACAGCTTAACAACAGAGATAGTTTAGAGTTTATTGTTAGCAATTGAGTTTAGTTGATACGTTCAACGAAGAAAAGCTTTAATTTATAGAAAATTAAGGATGTAGCTTATACAAATTTACTAATTTCCTTTATCTTACATATTAAATAAGTTCAACTAAAACCTAAAAAACATGCCTGTAAAACTGATTTCTAAAAGCTTTAGCATACGGTCTATTGAATATCTGTCGCTATATTGAGCATCAGTTGAATGAAATTTATCTGAAGAAAAATATAATAATAAGATAGAGCCAATGAAATTTACTTATAATCCTCGAATAATTAGGCATTTAGGGTATGAATTGATTACCACAGACGAAGTTGCAATTACTGAACTAATTAAAAATTCATATGACGCAAAAGCGTCAAACGTAAGTATTCAATTTTTATCAGGATTTGATCGAATAGATAAGGCCAGGTTAACACAACCTATTCCTGAGGTTCTTTATGAAATATTTAATAATACTAGCCTAAATGGTTTGATCATTGTTGAAGACGATGGTGTTGGGATGAATTATAAAAAACTTCAAGAAGGTTTTTTTGAAGTAGGTTCTACTGTTAAAAAAGAACAAAGAGAAAAAGCTAAAGACGGAGATGAAATTGTTTTAGGAGATAAGGGTATAGGTAGACTTGCGGCTCAAAGAATTGCCCCAACTTTAATTGTAGAAACTTCAACTGAAAATAGTACCATTGTCAACATTGTTAAAGTTTCTTGGAAAGATTTTATTTACAATGATGAATTTGATGCCCCAGAATGGGTATCAAATAGAACTACTAATAGTTCTTATACAAGGTTATGGCTTTTAGGAACCGAGGATAATCCAGTTCAGATTGACAAATATTATGAGCAAAGAGAAGTATTCGAAATTGAAGATTTATTTGGTAATAAAGGAAGGTCACTCGGTAATTCACTTTTTGTAAAGGATGAATTACAATCTGCTCTCAGCTTTTTGTATTCACCGTTTGAACAAAAAAAGAGTTCAATTAATTTGGAATTATCGGCTGATAGTGTGGGAATTATTTTAGACTTTAATTACCATGCGTTAAACGTAGCAGAGTCAATTCATTCGTTTAATACAGAGCTAGTTTTGGATAAAGAAGGAATTCCAAAAGATTTGAAATTTAACTTAGAGATGAAATTACGTCCTTGGTTTGTAGAACGAATTCATCATCGCGAATTAGGTAAAGTTCTTTATCAAGATTGGAAAAAAAATTCCAAAGAGTACAAAAATTTTCTATTAAAATATAAAGATCACTATTCTAAAAATCTTAGAGAGGTATTTTTTCTTTCAGAACTTATTAAGAATTGGAAGAAAAAAGCTGAAAAAAATAATCGTATTTTTCCTGAAGATTTTGAAAATTTACTTATAAAAATCGCTCCTATAAAAGGAGAAATTCACACATATAAGAGAGACAATACATTAATGAGCATGGCTAGGAGGTCGGCTGTTGATAATAACTATATAAAAGATTCAATAGGTGTGAATTATGATATTAGGCCATTTCTTGATGCAAATAATGGCATAAAACTATATAGGAATGGATATAGAGTAGCTACGATAGGTAATAAGAATAATGACTGGTTAGAACTCCAACAAAAGAGGACTACTGGGCAACAATTTTATCGTTTTGAACTAGGTAATGTAATTGGATTTATAAATATTAATGATCCTAAACAAAACTATATATATGAAACCAGCTCTAGAGAACATTTAACTCAAAATGTTTACGCTGATTCACTTCAAATTGTATTGAGTGAAATTCTTGAAATTTTCTCTCCAGGTTATACTAAGACAGCTGTTGAATTAACTAAGAATTTTTTGGATCTTGAAGGTTGGTTGCCTGAAAATACAGATGAGCAGATACAAGATGAGGTAGATAAATCTAAAGAAATACTTTCTGCAGCAAAAAAGAATTTAGCAGCAATTCAAGAAGCAATTTCAGCAATTAAAGACAACATCGATTTAGATACAGATGATAAAATTAAATCTGTTAAAAAGGTTTTTGAAAAACTTGAACCAGCAACTCTTAATTTTGAGAAAAATCTCAATGATACACAATGGTCATTAAAAAGCGCAAATCAATTACTTGAAGCTACAAAACAACATCAAATAAGGATTAAAACTGAGGCCTATAACAATTATAAACTTATGGCAAATGGGCTGGTAACTGAAATCATTACTCATGAACTGCACTCTTTATTGAGTAGTTCTGAAGAAGAATCAGAAAAATACGATGAGCATTTTAATATGATTGAAAATCATTTGCTAGATAATGAAGATTTTAAAATCAATAACTCTCATTTCCTTCCAATAAAAAACAAGTTTAATCACCTGTATAAACGTATGGGTGATTTAGATAAATTTTATTCCTTCTTAGAAAAAACTTTTATTACTAATGAAGGAAATAGAGCTTTAATACCTACAGATGTCAAAGAGGAATTAGCAATTATTGTAGAAAGATTCAAATTTAGATTAAATAGACACAAAGTGGATGTTGATATAAGTTCTGTCAGCAATACTTGGGAAGTACCAAAAGGAGCGCTTTTGCATGTATTTTATAATCTAATTGACAATTCAATTTACTGGATTAGGCAACGTCAAAAATTAGCAAAAAAAGACAACATATATATCCAAAGCGGAGGTGATAAAATCACTATAAAAACAACTTCTTCCAATACAATACAGCTTGAAGATACAGGAATAGGTGTGTTAGAAAAATATCAGCATACTCTTTTTAATGAACTTGTATCAGGACGCGAGAATGGTGGAAGAGGCATGGGATTGTATATAGTTCGACAATTTTTAAAGTCTTTTGGAGGAGAAATAGAGCTTCTTCCAATCACGAATATTTATGGTAATCGTTATATTTTCGAGTTAAGGATGCAAAATAGTTTAGAGGAAGATGAGTAAGTTAAATGATCTCATAAAGAGTCTTAAAGCATATACTATTATAATAATCGAAGATGAGATTACTTATATAGACGACCCTATTAAATTATTGATTGAATTTTGCTTATCGGAGGATCGTGTAAAAAAATCTATTATTGAAGAGTTGGATACCCTTAGCTTTAGTTCACTTGGTAAAGCAATAATAGATTTTGATGAG
The DNA here is from genome assembly GCF_016734805.1 of Marivirga atlantica. GTDB lineage: Bacteria > Bacteroidota > Bacteroidia > Cytophagales > Cyclobacteriaceae > Marivirga > Marivirga atlantica. The sequence goes on along the minus strand of NZ_JAERQG010000002.1, from coordinate 990,275 downwards.
AAATTTAACCCACTTCTTGTTAATAGTGAAGATGTTCAGAATTTTCTGCCTGGAGGACATTTAGCAAGATTCTTAAAGAAACTAGGAAAAGAAGAATTATTACAAAATGAAGTCTATGATGAATTTGAGAGATTAATAGAAGAGGATGGTGAAACCCAATCTATAAAGGCATGTTTTGCTAAATATGGAATTTATTTAAGTATAAATGAAACTCATTATAACGAATTACTTACTGAATTAAAGAAAATAGAGGAAGTTGAAATTTTATACTACAAACAAACACCTGGAGCAGATAAAGAGCCTTTTTACAAAGATATTCAGAAAAGTGTAAAAAGGACTAATAGCAATTTCTGTTTAGCTATAATTGATAAATCATTAAGTACTGGTAGTGCAAATGAAGTTGGAAAAGATTTTATTATTGATGATTTAGTAGGTGAATTCAAAGATAATCCCGAATTGAGATTTATTGCTTGTTTATATACAAGTAGACCAGATTCTGTTGAAAAAGAACTCTTAGAATATGAAGATTTTTTTATCGAAGAAATTACTAAAGGATCAGAACGTGTTATTGAAAAAATGACCAAAAGTCTTGCTCAGTCTGCATTTGCCGAAGTATTCAATTCTATACGAAATAAAAAAAATGTTAGCACTGAAGAAGCTTTTACTTTAGTCTTAAAGAATCAAAAGAACATTAAACATATTATACAAGAATCACATAGTGAAGGTATACCTCCTTATGATGCAGCAAAATATTGGTTTGAATTAGCTGAGCGAAAGAAATTTGATGATCATGAAGTTGAAGATTTTAAATTCATTGCCGGATTATCAGCCTTTTTTAGACAAAATTATTTGGATGATCATCCAAAAACATCAGAAATAGGAGATGAACTCTTGAAGATAAATACTTTTGAGATTTTTGATTATAATGTAAATAAAAAATATTTACCGATTGCTCCAGGAGATATTTGGCAAATAGATGGTTCATACTATATGATTCTAGGACAACTATGCGATACTTTATTAAGAAAAGACAATACCAGAAAGGCCAAACTTGCTGAGTTGTTTAAAATAGAGTTATCTCAAGAAATTGCAAGTGAAAAATATGAAGTAAGATTAAGCGGAGGAAACAAATTCGTATTTATAAATAATTTTTTTGACATTTCAGATAATAATTACAAAACTATTCAAATTGAAATTTCTACTCCTAATTTATTCTATGCTGACTTTTCAGTTTTAGACTTGTGCATGTTTAATGATGAAGGCAATTGCATTATAAATCCTTACGAGGAATTGGAAAATGATATCAAATTAATTCTACCCCAAAATAAGGATAGATATTATCAGAATCTAAAAATAGGGTATCAGAAATTGGCAGAAATTAACATTGATGAGTTGCTTAGTTCGATGGCATTTAATGACCCTATTGATTTTCCAATAACAAAAGTTAAAAAGGTAAATGATAAGTTTAGTTACAATATAAAAAGAGTCTGTAGATTAAAGGGAAGATACTATGATTCTCTATACAATAATTATCTTAATAATAAAGGGAGAATTGACTTAAATCTTATTGATAACACTCCTGAACTGATAAGAAAAGTTACTTTAAGATTCAAGCTTCCCGGAGACGATGATTCCACAAGAGAGTTAAAAAACTTTGACTTATGGTCTGCAAAGGGTAAGGAGTTTTTCAGATTATCTGATGTTCAAGCAGCTCTTATAGACTATCAAGATCTTTTATCATTTAACATCGAGGATAAGTTTTCTTTGGATGGTATTACTCATTATAAGTTGATTAAAGAGTCTCACGTAGAATATCATTTAAATCACAAATATCGAATTGATGATGGTAAATATCTCCAAAAAACCGAATTTAGTTTCAATGATTTGTTTGGAGAAGTAAAACCAAATAATAACCCTAATTTTCAAATAATAGATAGTGGTGAAATAAAATCTTTTTTAAATGATCAAGGATATGCTACTAAAAAATTAACAATTGAGGAGCTAAAAATGGGAGTCATAATATTTGATAAAAGTTTAAAAATTCAGCTTATCAAAGGAGTTCTAAAAAAAAATAAATATGAAAAACCAGGTATTTGATATATTATCACTTTTTTCTGGGGGTGGATTTCTTGATTTAGGTTTTATCAATCAGGGTTTCCAAATAAAAGAAGCTGTTGAAATAGAACCTCATTTTATAGAGGCATATAATTTTGGATTGAAAAAGTATTTCGAAAAATCTGACAATTATTACATTCGAAGTAAAGTGATTGCTCATAAAGAAATATCAAGAGCTGTTGATGCATCTTGTCGAAAAGAACAAATTAGATTAAGAAAAGAACATTCGGGTATAACCGGTATTATTGGAGGGCCACCTTGTCAGGATTATTCTATTGGTGGAAAAAATGGTGGAATAGAAGGTGAAAGAGGACGTCTGATATATAGTTATTTTAAAATTGTAAAATCTATAAAACCTGATTTCCTATTTTTTGAAAATGTAGAAGGACTATACAAAACTAAAAAGCACAGAGAATCTTTTAATGCTTTTGTTAAGGACATTGAAAAAAGTGGATACACTGTATGGCATGATTTACTTAATGTATTGGAATATGGTTACCCGCAAGACAGACCAAGAATAGCACTTGTTGCTTTTAAAAATCAAATAGTTAGATCATTAAAAAGAAGGGGATATAAGCTAGAGAAAAATAATCTGGTTTTAAAGTCTTCGGAAGATAATCAGTTAATATTTAGATGGCCTAAACCTAAATATATAGAACCTAAAAGGTTTGGTTGGCCAAAAAAATGGAGTTTTGGTGACCAAACATCCACACATCATTTAAACGGACATGCTGAATTATGTGTGGAACATGCTTTTTCAGGATTAAATAATGACTTTCCAAATCAAAATGAGCATTTTTCGCCAAAATCATCTAGGTTTTATGAAATTGAAGAGGGTGATACAAATAGGAAGTCATTTAAAAGACTACATAGATTTAGATATAGTCCAACTGTAGCTTATGGAAATAATGAGGTTCATCTTCATCCTACAAAAGCCAGAAGGCTTACTGTGAGAGAAGGGTTAAGGCTCCAAACTGTACCAGACGAATATATCTTACCAAGTTCTATGCCTCTTACACCAAAATTTAAACTAATTAGTAATGGTGTTCCAACTGCAATTGCAGAGCTGATTGCTACAGAAATAAGAAGAACACTTACTAACTTTTCCCTCTCAGAGAATGTCAATTTATAACACACCAGCGGATGCTGCTAATACCGCAGTTAGGGCATTTTTAACTAGTTTGGGTGAACATTATTTGGGAAGCAGTTTCAACACTGGCAGTGGAAGAGGAAAGAGAGATTGGGAAAAGATTAAACACAATATTTTCAAAAATGAATGTGCATATTGTAGTGCTACAGGAATAAAATTACAAATGGAGCACTTGATTATGTTCAATCGATCCGAATATGGATTACACCACCCTGGAAATGTAGTTCCTGTTTGCGCAAAATGTAATTCAAGAACTAAGAAGGAAGATAAAACATATACTTCATGGGAAGATCATTTATCATTCATATGTAAAGAGAATAATGAAAAAGATAAATTCTTTGATAGGTGGACAAGAATTCGAAAACATTTGGGTGAAGGAGAATTTGCTTACCCTCAATTAACAACCGAAGAAAGAGCTTCTGTACGTATAATAGCCAATCACTTATATGAAAAGATCAAATATGAATTTCATAACGCATTAACATTATATAAGGAATTAGACAAAACCTTTAACAAGAAATAATTCTCTAAACTAACATTTCTCTATTTATAAAACCAACCTTCAAACTACTTCATCTAATGTGGTCCTAACCATTAACCAGGTAATTTAGTAAAATAGTTATACCTCTACGTAATGCGTACCTAACCTTAGGAATTTTAACATCATACTGATTAGATCCCTACAGGATGACCCACTTTAGAAAACCAATTCTAATTCATAAAAAAAGCCCTTCAAACTATTAGTTCAGAGGGCTTTAAACCGATATAACTGCCATGTACTATGCCGCAAGTATTGTGTCTATTTCAGTGATTTTATCTTCGCGGTATTGCTTTTGCAATTTCAACTCATCAATGCCCACCTGCTGTAAATAGGCTTCTTCATCAGTCAGCACATTTCTGCCTTTCGATTCAGTCTCTACTTCTATCATAATCTTATCTACCAGGGCACGCTGTTTGTCAATCATCTCTTGTGGGGCACTAGTGTTCACTAGGTGCGTCAACAGACTTTCTGCGTTGGCTAAGTCCACCTTCAAAGCATCAATTTCGCTTTGGTCCATTTCCTGTCTGGATAGCCTGCTAGTCAAGCGTACTTCTGATCGTACAATGTCTCTATCCAACTCTTTTGCCTCTGCCGACCATTTCTGCTTCAGATAAGTCAGCTGCTCGTTTGTCATTTGCTCTAACGTTTTCATTTTGTGTCTATTTAAAGGTTTAACATGTATTCAATTCTTTAGCGTGATAGCGTCATTAAGTCGCTCATGCTTTTGTTGGTATATTGCTCCAGTCGTTTTAAAACCATGGCACTGGGGAAGTGAAGTCCTTTTTCTATTTTTGAGATGGTCGATTGGTTCACATTGAGTTTAATGGCCAGTTGTTTCTGGCTGATCTTGCGGTATTGTCGAACGAATTGAAATACCCTTGCACTTGTTTCTTTCGCTTTCATATCACATACATTTTAAGGTTTAACATATGCTTAGCGACAATCAACCACTATGCCAATAGCAAAATTTACGCATGGCTTTTTTGCTATTTACCAAATAAAAGTATGCGCATACTGTTTTTGTAAAATAAATTATGCGTGGTAAAAAATTTCAATCACGCATATTACATTTTAGGAGTGCGCATATATGCGTAACAGAAATGAGGCACGCATATATGCGTGGCAATAATTGGGTACGCATATATGCGTGCTTAAAAACCATTACGCATATTTTCACATGCTAACTAAAGTTAGCCATCTTCAAATCCCCCTTGATCCCCATTAGAAAGGGGGAGTTTGATTTTAACATAAAAACTTTGTTCGCTAGACTATTAATACCTTTTCTGATTGTCTAATGATTCCCCCTTGGAGAAGGGGGCTAGGGGGATTGAATATTCGTCTTTGAAGTTTCCCATTTTGCTTATTCAAAAATGAGATACCTAAGAAATCCCCCTTGATCCCCCTTTACGAAAGGGGGAGTTTGATTTTGGTATGATTACGATGTCTTTGTGAGTTAAAGTTCTTAAATGGTTCTCCCTAAATTAATCGTTCCCCCTTGGAGAAGGGGGTTAGGGGGATTGAGGAATTCCATTTATATCTTCTTTTTACTTAATCAAATAGTAAACACGATAAGAAATCCCCATTTGCCCCCCCCTTTAGAAAGGGGGAGTTTGATTTTGGTATGATTATGATGACTTTGTGAGTTAAAGTTCTTAAATGGTTCTCCCTAAATTAATCGTTCCCCCTTGGAGAAGGGGGTTAGGGGGATTGAATATTTGTCATTGTGAATCCCGATAGCTATCGGGATGTGGCAATCTCAAGCCCTCAACATAAATTGAAAACTGAAACTTGCTGCTTTTAATTAAAATTGACAGTTTTGAAAATGTCTTTTTCAGAACGCCTCATCCTCCAAACCACCCAATCCACTGCCATTACAAGTATAGAACATGTGCAAACCTTGTGGAGTGGCTATGGCGCTATAAAGCGTTATCATTTAGCAGGAGGGAAGCACAAAAGTGTAATTGTGAAGCATATTCAACTACCTGAGGCCAACAAGCACCCCAAAGGCTGGAATACGGATTTATCGCACCAACGGAAGCTCAAATCTTATGAAGTAGAAACGGCCTGGTACCAGCATTATGCACAGCTAACAAATGAAGACTGTAAAGTCCCGCAGCTGCTACATGCTGAAGTTTCCGGTAATGAACGTCTGCTGATTATGGAAGACCTCAACGCTTTAGGTTTTAATGAAAGACTTAGCCCAGAAACAGTCTCTATAGCAGCCGCTAAAAACTGCCTGAGTTGGCTGGCATGTTTCCATGCTAACTTCATGCACACCACACCCAAAGGCTTATGGGAAATAGGCACCTATTGGCATTTAGATACTCGCCCGGATGAATTAGTCAAAATGCAGAATATCCCTTTGCAGCAGGCAGCCACAGCCATTGATCAAAAATTAAACTCAGCCAATTACCAAACACTGGTCCATGGCGATGCCAAGCTGGCCAACTTCTGTTTTGATAAAAGCCATCAGGTAGCTGCTGTCGATTTTCAGTATGTCGGCAAGGGCTGCGGCATGAAGGATGTGGCCTATTTCATCAGCAGTTGTTTTGATGAAGATGAATGCGAGCAATATGAAGAGGAATTACTTACGTATTATTTTAGCACACTTGAGGCGGCTTTAGAGAAGTCTTCTCATGACATTGATTTTCTGTCGCTCAAGCAGGAGTGGAGCCATTTATACAAATACGCCTGGGCCGACTTCTACCGTTTCCTCGATGGCTGGAGTCCTAGCCACTGGAAAATGCATGGATATAGTGAAAGACTTACGCAAGAAGTGCTGAAGGAGTTGAATTAAATTGTATTAAGTATCAAGTAGCTTGTATTAAGATTAGACTACGAAATATGAGTCGCGAGTACGAGCGACAAACACTCTTACACGCTTATTGCGAATCCCGATAACTATCGGGATGTGGCATTCTCTTATTTCTGTTATTGGTTTCCTTTTTGGTTCATCAAATAGTAAACATGATAAGAAATCCCCCTTTATCCCCCTTTACGAAAGGGGGAGTTTAAATTTTGCACTATACATTGTGCTTTATAACAATTAGTAACTTTTCTTATTTAGCTGTTCCCCCTTGGAGAAGGGGGCTAGGGGGATTGAATAACCGACTTTATAGTTTCTTTCTTTTTGATCAAGCAAAAAGGAAATTAAGAAATCTGATCCCTTATAGATCATTTATTAATGCAAGCTCGCTATTGCTATTTTGAATAAGCTTAAATTAGCCCCATGCTAAGCAAAGAAGTCTTAAAAACACTATGCGAAACTGCCAAAGCAGCCGCTATTGAAGCAGGAGCTTATATCCAATCCTGCTTTGACCAAAGCTATGAGCAAAAGCAAAAGGAAGCTGGACATTCCAAGGCTTCTCAGGTAGTTACCGAAGTAGATTTCAAAGCACAGGAAATCATCTTAAAGCATTTATTGCCTACAATTACCCTATATGATTTGGGCCTACTCACCGAAGAAGCACCAGATGATCAATCACGCCTGCAAAAAGACTATTTCTGGTGCATAGACCCGATGGATGGCACTTTGGCATTTACCCAAAAGCGAAGTGGTTATGCAGTTTCCATAGCATTAGTTTCCAAGGCTGGCGATCCGGTTATAGGTGTGGTGTATGTACCTGATCAGAAACTTTGCTACCATGCCATAAAGAGCAGTCGCGTTTTCGTAAATGAACAGCCCTTTCAATCAACCGAGCGAGAAGCAGACAACAGACTCCATGTCTATATGGATAAAAGCATGCAGTCAAAAGCAGCATATCAGCAACTCACGCAAGGATTAAAGGAATGGGCAGCTAGTCACCAACTGGAAAAGGTAATGTATCATCAAGGCTATGGAGCCGTTCGAAATGCCTTAGCGGTGATGCAACACTCGCATGCCTGTTATTTCAAATTTCCCAAGCCGCAACAAGGCGGTGGTAGCATCTGGGACTTTGCCGCCACCAGGCTTTTCTTTGAAGAACTCGGTTTAGGCGTAACCAATGCAAAAGGAGAGAAGCTGCATCTCAACGATCCTGATACCACTTTTATGAATAAGCTGGGTGTGATTTATGCGAGTCAGCAGGCTTTACTTAAGGAAATTGTTGATGTATGAGAAACAAATATCAGAATAGTGTGTATATCTTGCTTGTCTATCTTAAAACATTTTCAAAAACAGATCATGCACAAAAGGCTGAGCTTTACAATATTCCTATTAACCATATTACTTTCTATCAATAATGCTACTGCTCAGGAGCAAGTTGGTCTTGTGAGAAAAGTCGTGAACTCCGTATTTTTTGACACTACCTCAACTGAAAGACCAAAATTTATTGCTTATCCTACAGTTGCCTATGCGCCTGAAACGAAATGGGAATTCGGCATCAGTGCTTTGTATGTTTACTATGCCAATAGGGATACTTCTAACAGACTAAGCGAAATCAATGCTTTTACCTTTATCACACTTGAAAAGCAATATGGCCTATGGCTGGATCATGCCTTATATTCTGATGCAAGCAAATGGTTCTTCCTAGGAAAAGCCCGGATACAAAGGTTTCCTTTGATTTATTACGGAATTGGTCCGAACGTAAGCGGAGAGGAGTTGGCAGTAGTGAATGCTAATAGCATTGCCATAAGAGAACGTGTTTTAAGACAGGTAATAGGAAGTTTTTATATAGGCTTGGAAAGTGACTTCCAGCGTTTGTCACAAGTATCATTTGAGTCTTTAGAACAAGATAACTTTGACTTGCCAAACGGAGCCAGAGACAATACCAATATTGGCTTTGGTATCGGACTGGTTTATGATGACAGACATAATGTGTTAAATGTCCGTAAAGGTTTTTTCGGAGAAACTGGCTTTTTACGCTATGATAATGCCTGGGGCAGTGACTTTGAGTTTACCAGCTATTTTCTGGATGCAAGGTATTATGTACCTATAACAGATAATCAGGTATTTGCCAGTCAGCTATTTTACACTGCCGTAGATGGTAATGCTCCTTTTAATCAATTGGCCTTGATGGGAGGCGAAAATTTGATGCGAGGTTATTATACCGGTAGATACAGAGACAATGCCTATGCAGCCGGTCAGGTTGAATACCGCTTTTTGCCATTTAGTTTTACTGAAAGATGGGGTGCTGCTGCTTTTTTAAGTGCGGGTACGGTGGCGAGCTCTACCAATGCGCTTGATATCCGAAACCTGAAAGTGGCAGGTGGTGCAGGTGTAAGGTTCCTATTATTCAAGAATAAAGATATCTTTACCCGTTTTGATGTAGCTTTTTCCGAGGATGGTCCCGGCTTCTACTTTTTTATAGGTGAGTCTTTTTAAACAACTGTTTATTAAATACTTAACTCATTTTAACTAGAAGTTTTTTCAGCTGTTCCGCACTCACAGGCTTCTCTATAAAGCCGATCACATTAGGGTATTGCGCCAACTTATCGGTGTCCACTTTTTCAGATGAAATCATAATTGTTTTGGGTAAATGCTTCATCAGGTCCAGTACATCAAAGCCATCCAAACCATCGATGTAATGATCCAGAAACAGTAAATCAGGTTGCTGACGCTGAATATCAATTAAGCCTTCCAGTGTATTGTCCTTTGTGCTAATATGTTGCAATTCAGGGAATTCAGTTTCAATGGTTTTTTGCAGCAATAAGCTGTAAGACTTATCATCATCAAGGATTATGTATTTTATATCGGTCATCGGCTTAAATTAATCATTAAGAAAGCGGAATTTATGTATTTTTTAAAAACTAAGCTATCCAATCTCTAAAAGCTGGTGCATTTTCCTTACTTACATAAACAGTCTCTTTGGTTTCAGGCTGCAGTTGGACGTTAATCTTTCCGTTCTCAGATTTAAATTTTTCTATGGCAGCAAGAGCACAAAGGTATTTCCTGTTGAGTCTGAAAAAGTTGGACTCATCTACCAGTTGCTCTAGCTCAGTAATGGTTTTATCTACCATCAATCTGCGTCCGGAAAAGTCTGTAGCAAACACCACTTTATGCTGGGTATCAAAATAGGCTATGTCATTCATGTTGAGGGCTACAAATTCATTTCCTTTCTTAGCCAGTATTCTATTGTTTTGCGGTGCTTGTATATGATTCAAAATCTTCTGTAGATTACCCTGCACAAAGTGATCTTGCAAGGTTTTTACTTTATCGAGACTTCTTCTGAGCTTCTCTTCCGTGATCGGTTTTAGTAAATAATCGATTGAGTTAAACTCAAATGACTGCAGTAGGTATTTATCAAATGCTGTGGTAAACACAATAGGAAACTTAATAGGATGCTGTTTAAAGATCTCGAAAGAGTGGTCATCCGATAGCTGAATGTCAACAAAAGCTAATTCTGGCTCAGGATTATTTTTCAGCCAAGTGAGCGTGTCTTTTACACTTTCCAGTATAGCCACAACTTCAATAGATGCATCGATCGATTTTAGCATCTCTGCTAATTTGGCCTGCGCGGGTAGCTCATCTTCAATTATGATAACCTTCATTGTCTGTAAGAGGTGTTAAGGGTAAACTCACTATAAATTTATTATTTTCCTGATAGGCATCAATACCATGTTTCGTCACCAGCTGAAACCGCTCGTTAAGATTTTTCAAGCCAATCTTTGATGATGACTGCTTGTTCCCCTTCTCACGTAAATCATTGATCACATATAGTCTGTTGTCATCTATGTACAATTCCATCATGAGGGGACTATTTTCGCTAATCACGTTATGTTTTACAGCGTTTTCAAAGGCCACAAATACCGAAGTAGGAGGTATGAGGTAATCCTTTTTGGCTGTACTGCTGATCGCATTATTAATCTTCAGTGCACTCCCAAACCTGAGGTGGAGTAAGTCAATATATTGCTGGGTAAAGGCTAGCTCATCTTCCAACAGCACATATTGATAATCCTTCTGCATTAAAATATAGCGGTACACTTCAGCAAGGTTTTCGGTAAAGAGTAATGCCTTGTTCTGATCTGATTTCACCAAATAGGAAAGCGTATTCAGAGAGTTAAACATAAAATGCGGATCAACCTGATTTTTGAGCACGGCTAGTTCTGCCTCGGCTGTAGCTCTTTGTAGTTGCTCATTTTTGATCGTTTCACTTTCCTTTTCTTTAACCAGAAAAACGGTTTCATACACATGGGTTACAAAAAGCACACATATCACATTGATAAACACAACAATCTCGATAGCATTCCAATCTGTTTTGGGGAAACCAGCCATCGCATACCATGCACATAGCCAGGCAATGGTTAATGGGGCTGTATAAAAGATGTTATTCATGAAGAGCAGAATCAGTTTCTCCATAGGTTTATCGAACCAGGTAAATCGCTTACGGGTTCTGAATAGGAGGTATCTGTTACCCTGCCAAATCAAATAGGAGAGTCCGATAAAATATATATAGCCCAACCAGTATAAGGGACTTCCAAAGCCTAAATCACCAAATAGGCCTGCCACATTGGGAATCAGCAAACCGAATGACACCACCCCAATGAACATGAATTTACCATCGTTCAACTGAACTTCTGCTTTGGTCAGATTTTTTTCCGTTTTGTCCGCTAGTATTTCCGTTTCGGGCATTTTACCAATTTTCGTGTCGATAAAGTTTGTAATTTAATTTCATTATCAAAAAAAATAACGCTTACACTAACATTTAAGAACTATGGAAACTTTAAACTATTGGGCAATTTTAGTTGCCGCCATTTCTACTTTTCTCATTGGAGGTATTTGGTATTCACCTGTAGGTTTTGGCAAAGCCTGGATGCGTGAAAATGGCTTCACTGAAGAGGATTTAAAAAATGGCAATATGGCCAAGATCTTCGGAATAGCCTTTGTGCTTGGTTTAATTTCGGCTATTAACCTGGCCATGTTTTTAGGACCTGATGCTGATTTCTCTATGGGCGCTTTCTATGGATTTTTAGCAGGTTTCGGTTGGGTAGCCACCTTTATAGGTACACATTATCTGTTCGAAAGAAGGTCATTGAAGCTATTTCTGATCAATGCAGGCTACAGCATAGTAGCACTTACCATTATGGGATTAATTATTGGGGCCTGGAGGTAGACATTAAGAATGTTAAAAACTACTCTTACAACTGGTTATCAACATGATAAAAACTCTATCAGGTGGTTGATGGAGTTTCTATCATTATAATGTTCATGATATTTTATGCTATTTCAATACATGCTCAAAAATGGTGTTGAGCATTTCATTGCGCATTTTAGAATTGTTCTGGTTAATGAAGAAAAGAATTCCCCAATTGGCTTCTCTATTATAGCAAAGCATGGAAGATTGTCCCATTGAGTCACCGGATTTGAGGTAAATTGTTTGATCCGCTTCGAAGTATATATTAGTCCCCAAGCCAACCGCTTCATTTTCCTCTGAATAGTAAGGCACTTCTGTTAGCTTAGCTGCCTTACCTATAATGCTGTTCTCATCTAAAATAGCCCTTAAATAATTCAACATATCTGATGTGCTTGACTTCACTAAGCCTGAAGGCCCCAAAACATTCCATAAAAAAAGCTCCTGTTTTCCACCTTCTCCGTTATAACCTTGGGCTGTATTGACTACATCAAATTCACTGGTGAAGCTACTTTCCATGGCCAGTGGCTGAAAAATAAGTTTATTCAAAAGCACTTCGTAGCTAACACCATATATTTGCTCTAAAATTTGACCTAGCAGGGTATAACCTACAGTTGAATATCTATAGGTGCCATAGTCTTTTAAACTATTACAGTTATTAATCATGCTGGTAAGCATTTGCTGATCTACTATTTTGGTAGGCTGCTGCGGGTCTTTTTCTATTAGCTCTACAAAGTCAACATCAGGCAAACCAGATTGATGAGAGGCAAGGTCAGAAATACTGATTTTATGCCGAAGGTTTTTATTGAGTTTGTAGATTGTTGGCAGGTATTTATCTATATATTCATCTAGCTCTAGTTTTCCTTCTAATACAGCCTGAGCTATCAGGTTTGACGTCATAATTTTAGTAATTGAAGCAATCTCGAAGAGTGTATGTTTATTAACAGCTTCACTCACATCTCTACTTAAATTACCATAGGAAGTATAGAACTCTTCTCCATCCTGAAAAAAGCCCACACTTATGCTTACTTCAGGATTGGCCTTGTAGAAGCTGTTCACAATAGAATCTATACGTTCTTTGGTACCTTGAGCTTGTGCAACTGTGTTGGTTAATAGTAAAAGGGCAATAATTGTTAATGCAGTTTTCATCGTGTTTATTTTTTTGATTTAATGATGATACAAATCTGCATCTCAAGACATTTACAATCGACCGAGAACGAAATGTCGAACACATTTGTAAAAAATAGAACGTTCGACTTTTTGCAAGAAATTGATTAAGAGCAATTTGCTCTATAAGCCGTTGGTGTGGTGCCTGTATGTTTTTTAAAAGCAATATTGAAGGATGACTTCGAGTTAAAACCAACTTCATATAAAATTTCAAGAACGGTAAACGCTTTTTTATGAGGATCGCACAACAACTCGGTGGCTTTTTTGATTCTATAGGAATTAATGTAATCAAAGAAGTGACTGCCAATTTTATGGTTGATCAAAACCGATAATTCCCGAACAGGTAGGGCTATTCCATCGGCAAGTTCTTGCATGCTAATTGAGGGATTAAGGTAGGGTTGTTCCTGCATCATATAATCATGCAGTTGCCGAATGCGTACATCATCAAGCTTATCAGCATTTCGTAGATTACCATAATCCTCTTTCATAATGGACGATACCAACTTAAGTTTGGCATCAACATTTCTGAATAGCTCGGGATGTTTTAAAGATTTCAATAAATACCAGCAGATAATACCTAATTGGAATACATAAAGTGCCACACGAAATAGGTAGGAGATATGGTCGTAGCTCGAGAATTTTAATATGTTTTTGAGTAGAGCCATTGTGTAGAATAGGGAAATGGCTACAGCTAATTGAAATAACCAGTTATAGGCTTGCAAATTCCTTCCAGCCTTGTTTTCCAGGTAGAGCCTTTTTGCTCTGGTGATCACCAAAAAGATAAGTATGAGGTAAATGAAAACTTGTAGATGCAGCAATACATGATTTGATTGTACTTCAAATGCTTCTTTAAAATTGGAAAGCAGTTCAATTTTTCCAGCATCATCCTGCAGATAAAAGCGTGGCAAAAAAATCAGGTTAACTACCAAAAAGGGAATAGCATGTAGCAGATGTTTTGGCCTCAGCCTAAAATCAGAATAACAGGCCGATAATACATACAGGTATAAAGTAGGCAGTTGTAGAAATATAACCAGGTTACGTACCATGGCTAAATCAGACATTAAACCATCAGCAGAAGTTATGAAATATCCACTCACATCAATTACTGTAAGCAGCAAAAAGCTTGCAAATAGGTAGTTGCTTTGCTTGTTGGGCGATTTAAGCGAAAATAGAAAAACTGCCAGGAGTAAGGAAACAAAAATGGAAATGACTACAACAACAAAAAGCAGATTGGAATACATGAATAAATTTTCTTAAAAGCATCAGCTAAATTGTAGATAGCCGCTAAAATCAGCTTGGAAAATAATTGATTCCGCTAATAAATGCTAATTATTAAAGTGCATTAAAATACAAGCTTAAAAACATCCGGCAGAAATATGAGCGTGAAGCTGAAAAATTGCTGACTAACCTATTATCATTGCAATATGAATGAAGTCTCCATTGTCAGCATAATCAGTGTTTTCTTATTCATGCTTCTGGCTGTCTTCTTAGTCATTCATAAGTCTGAAAAGAGGGTAGGGAACAAGCTGTTTGCTCTTTTTCTGCTGCTAACTTCCATCGATCTATCAGGGCAGTTTTTAGGAGATTTCTATAGGAGCAATTCCATAATCAACCAGATTCGCTTAGGGCTGGCGTTGGTTCAAATGCCACTTTTCTATCTCTATGTGAAGAAAACTTGTTTTAATGATTTCAATATAAGTTTAAAATCATTGTGGCATGTTGTACCTGCCTTAATCTTTACAGTAGTATTCATAGGCTTGGGAGTTTCTCAGCAATTGGAAATAGTCTATATCATTACTATTCAGGTGCAGTACTATGCTTATATAGTAGTTATTATCTTAGTAATACGTAAATACAAGCACATTCACCTTAAATTTCATTCGCTGCAAAGTGAAACCTATAAATGGTTAATGACCATTACTATTCTATTTCTGATCGGTAATTCAATTGTGCTCTTCAGAGGTGTTTTTGAAGCTTTTAATGAATTTCAAAGATTCCCATTACTGAATTTAAGCATCGCTTTATTTGGCTTGGCAGCGGCCTCCTGGTTTGTGCTCAATACCATGCGCAATCCGGAATTATTCACTCGTGTGAATGAAAAATCTAGTATTGCTAATAAGACCATCGAAAATGGCGCTCAACTTGAAGAAGATATTGATGCACTTTATCAATATATGGAAACTCAGAAACCTTATCTTGAAGAAACGCTGACACTTCAAGATCTATCCACTAAAACCGATATTCCCGCTAAAAGATTATCCTATTTAATTAACCAGAAAATAGGTAAGCATTTTTTTGATTTCATTAACGATTACCGCATTGAAGATTCTAAAAAGTTGCTTCTGGAAACTGAGTTGACCATTCAGCAGATTATGTATGAGGTGGGCTTTAATTCTAAATCTTCCTTTAATACCGCTTTTAAGAAAAGTACTTCACAAACACCTTCAAGCTTTAGAAAAACTACTTCTTAGTTAAAAACAGACTTTTTTGTATTAAATGGTTCGACTTTCGGATAATCGAACCACCAATTAAACGCTATCACATTCATTTGTCGGAAAGTAAATCAACAACGAATTAAACCGAACAAATGAGCAAATTAAAAACTATTGGCGTTATAACGCTGCTGATACTAGCATGGACTGTTTTCGTGGTAATGGGCTTTATCAAGGGCTATCTGCTGCGTTCCATCAGTTCAGATGATTCTCCTGAAGCTTTTATTGAAGCAGTTAAAGCATATCCTGAGAAAGAATTTGTAGGCAGCCAGGCAATCGTATTAATTGAAGATGGAAAAGTAGCGGCAAAGGACTTTTATTCGCTTGATGAAGTGGTGGACAGCCAAACTGTTTTTCCTGTAGCTTCCATTAGCAAATGGGTAACGGCCTGGGGCGTGATGAAATTAGTGCAGGATGGAAAGCTGGAACTAGACGCAGCTGTCGATCAATATCTTAACAAATGGCATTTACCTAAAAGTAACTATGAGAATAATAAAGTAACCATTCGCAGGCTCTTATCGCATTCATCCGGAATAATTTGTGATATAGAAACAGATCAGTTTAATCCACAAGCCAAGGAAGTGCAGCAGATAACAGACCTACTCACTCGCTATAAAGGCGATGATTTTATTTATTTTGAGCCGGGTTCACAATATGCTTATTCCAATATTGGCTATGCCATTTTGCAGCTTGTAATAGAAGAAGTATCACAGCAATCCTTCGCGGATTATATGGAGCAGACTGTTTTTGAACCTCTGCAAATGACTCATTCTACTTTTTCCATAGATGATAGGTCGGACTTAAAATTAGCACAGCTCTACGATGAGAATCATCAGCTTACTAAACCTCATAGAGATGTACCGCTCGCAGCTGGTGGACTGTTTACAAGCGTGGAAGATCTTAGCACATTTATACAGGCGCATCTCGAGACTAATCCTGTTTTATCGCAAGAAACGCTTGA
Source organism: Marivirga atlantica (assembly GCF_016734805.1). Lineage (GTDB taxonomy): Bacteria > Bacteroidota > Bacteroidia > Cytophagales > Cyclobacteriaceae > Marivirga > Marivirga atlantica. The sequence continues at coordinate 973,801 of NZ_JAERQG010000002.1, read as the reverse complement.
CCTGATGCTAGCGCCTCAGACCTATATTCATAACATAGCTGTATATGGTCTAGGTCCTGATTTTTATAGCCAATCAGATAAAGCTTCAAAAATCATAGGTCATGATGGAGTAGGAGGCATTGCTGCCTTGAATACAGCCGCCAGGATAGATATGAAATCACATGATGGAATCATCCTCATTAGAATGGGCAGTTTTTACACCGCCTCTGAGTTGGCCGATGAATGGATGTTCTGGAAAGCAGGCATTACCGACCGTGTTGTGATGGAAAGAAATATGCCTTTTTTGGCCATCCTTTTAGGAGTAGGCTATCTAATTATAGGGATAAGCTTTTTCCTGATTAAGAAAAATACAAATAAAAGGAAGCAATCCTCTCAAGGATGATGCTTCCTTCTGCGTTTCTTTATCTTGGATCCAATAATTTACCGGAAAATAGGATGGTGCCACTATTTCTCTCTCTTATGAGGAAAATAAAAGGTTGATTCACTCTGGTGGAAGGAGAAACAGAGGTGGTTTCTATTCCTATAATGGTAACGGCAGCAGCCTCTGATCCTTCTTCATTCACTTCTAAAAAAGATTGATGGATCACCTTACTGATCGCTAATGGTCGCTCTTCCTTAAATAAATTATTTAAGCCTCCCAATGGCATTCCCATATTTACAAGAACATTTTTTAAATTAGACTTAAATTCAAGTTGAAACTTAGGAAGGTACAGCTCTCTAACATAAGTAGTGGAATCAGCCAGCGTATTATTTAGCGTATTTACATCAATTTTTGCTGCAAGCCCATTAATATCTGAAGGACTATCAGGCATAATCATAGTGAAGGCGTAATTTTCATTTCCATAAGGAAGCTCAATGATCTGAGCTTTTAAAGTTTCATCATAGGCCATCCAGTGTTTCACTTTTGCTGTCATGGTAGGCACTTCAACCGATTGACCATTCGCTAAGAGAAAGGTGGTTTCATTGGTAGCATCCGGGTCAAATTGGCTCGTCCAGTTGGCTTTAAAATAGATGGCATTGATTAAAAACATGACTTCATCAGGACTAATAGACTCCAGTGCATTTTTAATTTTGCCATTAGTTTCCTCTTCTATCCAGCCATTCAATTCATTTAGGGTCGCTTCACTTCCAAAATTACGTTCAAATATATCGGCCTGATAATGAGTAGTTAAAACATCGGCAAAATCCTGTTTAATGGTAAATTGATCTGAATACCAATTGGAGTTCGCTACATTTAAGCTTACAGAATTATCTAATCCGTAAATATATTCCACCAGAGAGCGGTAAGATTCATTCATTTGCTCCACTGATAATCCACTTAAACCTAAAACTTCCATAAATTCATCCTGGCTAGTCTGATCAGCACCATTCAAAAGCATGGAAAGAGCTGTATTGACACTAAAGGAAGAAATGAAATAATTTTCATTGGGCTGTTCATTCTCAATTTCTGCCATTAGATCAAAGGTGAAGTTGTTAGCTGAGCTGGCAATCTCAGCTTCACTGGCAGATAGCGGCCTTACTATTGGCTCAGGCAAATTGGCTTGAGTAGCTTCATCACAGGAAGTTGAAAAAGTAAATAAGGAAATGAATAAAAGGACAATTGAAAGCTGCTTAGACATAAGATTTAATTAATGGATTCGGGTTACAGACACATTATTTAACTATTGAGTTGGACTCTAGTCGTTAAATTCTGTAAATGGATAATTCCTAAATTCTTCTATCGTCAGTAGCATCACCTTTTTCATACTCAATCTTAAGTATCTGCCAATGGAATTCACCAGCAGGGGTTTTTACGATTGCTTCATCACCTGTCTCTTTGTTTAAAAGTGCTTTGGCAATAGGAGAGTCCATAGAAATATAATCTTTATTGCCAATAAGCTCCTCATAGCCTACAATGCGTAAGCGCCTTTTAAATCCTTTTTCACTATTTTCAATTTCCACCCAGGCACCAAACATCACTTTACCTTCTTGATGTGGGTGGTACTGTACTACTTTAAAGTTATCTATGCATTTGCGCAAATACCGAATGCGACTATCAATTTCTCGGAGGCGCTTTTTGTTGTAGTGGTAATCGGCATTTTCAGAGCGATCGCCCAAACTGGCTGCCCAGGACACCTTGGCTGTAACATCCGGACGGACAACTCTCCATAAATGATCATGCTCTTCCTTTAGTTTTTGCAATCCTTCAGCAGTAATCATTTGCGAGCGGTTGAGTTTTGGTAGCGTTGATTCCGGTATTTTTCGTCTCATGTGTAGATGATATTTTCTGAAAATGTTCGCAAGATAATATATTGATGATAAATTAGGGAGCAAGCAAATAGATGCATAATAGAAAACTCTCAACCCCGAGTGTTCTGGAAAGCTGGCATTGCTGACCATGTAGTGATGGAATGCAACATGCCTCTTTTAATTGGTCTCTTAATTCTTGGGTAGGTGTTTATTATCGGAGTGACTATTTAGTTTGTGAGGAAGGGGAGAAGGTAGTATTAATTTGATGAAAGATTATCTGCATCTTATCGGCCTTTCAAACGAAAAATGCCCAAGGTTGGGTATTTACATTGATCTATTTTGTAATGAATTTCACTCATGTAACTTACTTCAATAAATATGTCAAAATATTTTCTATTAGCTATTATATTTATTTTAAAGCTTAATTCGATTTTTAGCCAAGATGACAATTTGGAAGATTCCACTAAAATAGAAGGTTTTGATACTGAAAAAATTAATAATATTATTAAAGAGGCTAACCAGATTTACGATGCGAGTTCTCAGGAATCTGAAAATGTTATTGTAGTTCAAGAGCTGGATTTAGCGAAGGAATTAGAAAATGTAAATAGTTTTAATGAACTGCGACAAGCAATTGCAGCTATCAATGATAGTAAACAAGACAGATATAGCAAAGATCTTTCAGCCTATAAGCTCAAGTATAAAACCGCAATTGCCATAACACAAAAAATAATTCAAGAAGCAGGTAAACTAGAAGTACTGTATCGAACTTTAGAAATATATAGCGATTTTGCTCAAAATGCTAACCCAACTAACTATGATTCATTTGAAAATAATTTGGAAAGGATTAAGGGAGGAAAGTTTAAATCCAGGATAGAACTTCCTGACATAGAGATTTCAAATCCATATATTTCTATTGCATACTCTTTAATCGGAGGAATATTTTCAAAAAATAAAGATAGGCAAGAAGCGATTGAAAATATGACATGCGTAATCGATTACACAATGAATTTCAAAACAGATCTGAGATCAATAGATAATACTATTAAATATTTAGCCGCGTCTTCTATGAATCTTAAAGAAGAGGGATATAGTATTTTTACTATACTTTCTACGCATATCGACTATTCACATAGCTATGATGAATTTGCACAATTTAAAATTAACGGAGAAGACGATCCCATGGAAACTGCAAGAGCAGAGTATTTCTCACAGTTTGCTGATGGAGAAACACTTGATTATTTAATCAGTAGATCTTCCGAAATAAAAAAATTAGAAATTAAATTTTTGCTCCTGAATAGCTATATACAAAGTTATGAGAATTTATTATTTGAAGGTCTGAGTTATTATACATCATTTATTCGAGTTGTTGAGAAATATCAACAAAATGAATCCGATGATTACCCTTGTATCACTGATAATGATAGGAGTGACTTTGAAACCATGAGAGTAACTCTTGAAGAGACAAAGGAGACTTACAAACAAGCTTATAATAGTGTTATAACTACCTCAGATAAGTTAAAGCTCTTTTTTGGTGGCTAATACTCTTTTTGATTTGGATGTATTCTTATCTCTTAATTGATAAAATCTTAAGAATTTTTGGGAATAATAACATAACCTTCTTAATACTACTAAATGTTGTATTTCATATATACATCTCATCCAATAAGATAATTCTATTTCATTTCATTATATTCGATTTCCAATAATTGAAGTGTTAATGAACAGGATTAAAGAAATCCTTGAGTCCAAGGGAATCAAGCAAACTTGGCTAGCCGATAAGCTTAAGAAAAGCTATAACATGGTAAATAGCTATGTGCAAAATCGAAGACAGCCGAGTATTGAAGATCTCTACAAGATTGCCGAAATATTAGATGTAGACGCAAAAGAACTATTAGTCAGTAGTAAAGATGAAAAATGAAGCTCATGCACGCATAAGGATAAACAACCTCTTGGAGGAAGCTGGATGGCGGTTTTTCGATACAGACGAAGGACCTGCCAATATCTTATTGGAGAATCATGTGAAGATTACTCAAGCAGAAGTTGATGCATGGGGGAATGATTATGAAAACGTTAAGAATGGTTCACTTGACTTCTTGCTCGTTGATTCTGACAATAAGCCAATCTGTGTACTTGAGGCAAAGAAAGAGAGTCTTCATCCTTTAGTGGCGAAGGAACAAGCAAGAAAATATGCCAAGACAGTTGGCGCTCAATACGTTATCCTTTCTAATGGGATAGTTCATTATTTCTGGGATACTGCTAAAGGAAATCCTAAACCAATTTATAAGTTTCCTTCTCCCGATGAAATTGGAGCCATTAAGTCATGGAATCCTGATCGTACTTCTTTAGCAACTGAAACAGTATCAAGCGATTATATTGTCGCTGTTCAAATGCCTGATTATGCTGAAAAACCCAAATGGAATGGAAGCATTCAAGACAGCAAAGATTTTATTTGGTCAAATGGGTTACGGTTTCTTAGACATTATCAGTCAAAAGCAATAGAGCATTTACAAAAGGCAGTGGCCGCTGGGAAAGATCGGTTTCTTTTTGAGATGGCAACCGGAACAGGTAAAACGCTGACTTCTGCGGCTGTAATTCGACTATTTCTAAGAACTGAAAATGCCAGGCGTGTACTATTCTTAGTAGATCGACTTGAACTGGAAGACCAAGCATGGAAAGCATTTACCAATTATCTGAAGCCAGATTATAGCACATTCATTTACAAGGAACATAAAGGTGACTGGCGTAAGGCAGAAATAGTTGTTACTACTATTCAGTCATTAATGCATAATGACAAGTATCGTTATGAGTTTTCACCTACAGATTTTGATTTGCTTATCTCTGATGAAGCCCATCGATCAATTTCAGGAAATGCAAGAGCTGTTTTTGAATATTTCCATGGTTACAAATTAGGATTGACCGCTACTCCAAAGGATTACTTAAAAGGAGTTGATCCTGATAAGGTTAAGGACAATGATCCTAGAGAAATCGAGCGTAGAATGCTGCGTGATACATATTCTACTTTTGGATGTGAAGGTGGTGATCCAACATATCGCTATTCGCTTCTGGATGGAGTAAAAGACGGATTTCTAATTAACCCGAGTGTGCTTGATGCCAGAACTGAAATAACAACACAATTGCTTTCGGATGAAGGTTATGCTGTGATTGTACCAACTGAAGAAGGAGAGGAAACTGAAACATTTGTTTCAAGAGATTTCGAAAAGAAGTTCTTTTCTGAGAAAACAAACACAGTGTTTTGTCAGACATTTTTAGAAAACGCTCTTCGAGATCCTATTACAGGTGAAGTTGGGAAGACGATCATATTTGCAGTCAGTCAAAACCATGCAAGAAAGCTGACTGAGATATTGAATGATTTTGCAGAGCAGCTTTTTCCACGAAAGTACAATTCTGACTTTGCAGTTCAAGTGACTTCTCAAGTCGGAGATGCTCAGCAAATGACCATCAACTTTACAAATAACAATCTCAGCGGAAAAACAACATGGTTAGAAGGCTATAAGTCCTGTAAAACACGAGTTTGCGTCACAGTAGGAATGATGACCACAGGCTATGATTGTCCTGATTTGCTAAATATATGTATGATGCGACCAATTTTTAGTCCGGCTGATTTCGTACAGATAAAGGGGAGAGGTACGAGAAAGAATACTTTCGAGTTTACTTATAAAAATGAATTGAACGAAGAAGAAACAAAACGTGAAGAGAAAGAGGTGTTTAAGTTGTTTGACTTCTTTGCCAATTGTGAATACTTCGAAGAAAAGTTCGATTATGATGAAAAATTAAAATTACCTAAACCCAAAAAAGGTGCTGGTGAAGTAGGTGGCGGTAGTGTGGATTTAGATAAATACACAAACTACAATCCAGATCCCTTACTAATGGTTAATGAGCAGCAAATCGGATATGAGGGAATGCGCATCGATCGAGAGCTCTTCAAAAAGTTTGAAGATCGAATCATAATGGACGACATCATTAAGAAGAACGTTGAGCTTGGCAACTGGGAACAAGTAGTAAGCCACATTCAGCAAGAAATATTTGACAAACCAGAAGAATATTTCAATTTGGATAAGCTGCGAAAAGCAGCCAAAATCGACCGAAAGGTCAGTATACGTGAAGTTGTTGAGAAGATATTTGGGATTATACCAAATTTCAAATCAAAAGATGATTTGCTAGAAGAAGAGTTTGACAAGTTTATCTCAATTTATCCTCCAGAAGAAGACGTCAACTTGAGAGCCTTAAAGTATTTCTTCAAGGCCTACATTGTTGATCAAGATATACGGCAAATCATCGAAACAAAAGATTTCCATGCATTACAAACGCATCCAGCGCTTACTATATCACAGTTCAAGGCAGTAGCTAGCAAGTATCGTGAGGTAATACCAGTTTACATTAAAGATTACATTGATTTAGAGCGTTTTGCTGCTTAATTAAGAAATATGCTAGACACAGCAACAAAGAGACAAATAGACGATTGCAGGGATATCCTGGTTGGTAAGCTACCTGACCCTAAGGCTCAAATAGAACAGATCACCATTGGCCTGATTTACAAGTTCATGAACGACATGGATCAAGAAGCCATTGAGCTAGGAGGGCAGGCTAAATTCTTTTCCAACTATGAAGTGCCTGACCCTGAATTTCCAAATGACCCCTCAAAAAACAAAACCATAGAGTTTGAAAAATACAGTTGGGATAAGCTTTTTGATTCTAAAGTAACCGCTTCGGAAATGCTTCAGCTGTATTCTGAGGCAATTGAAGGAATGGAGCTTAACCCTAATATTCCTCAATTATTTCGGGACATTTTCAATAATGCATATCTACCATATCGCGATCCAGAAACACTCAAGCTCTTTCTGAAAACGATTGATGGGTTTGAATATACACATAGCGAAAAGCTAGGTGATGCCTTTGAGTACTTGCTATCTGTAATGGGATCGCAAGGAGATGCAGGTCAATTTCGTACCCCAAGACACATTATTGATTTCTTGGTGGCAATCGTTGACCCTGGAAAAGATGACACCATTCTTGACCCTGCTTGTGGTACAGCGGGTTTTTTGATTTCTGCATTTAAACACATCAAAAAAAAGAACAACAACGAACTCACACCAGATGAGCGAAAAAAGCTGATACGAAACTTCGTGGGCTATGACATTTCGCCAGATATGGTTCGTTTAAGTTTGGTGAATTTGTACTTACACGGATTCTCCGACCCACATATTCACGAGTATGACACGTTGAGCAGTGAAGATAGATGGAATGAAAGTTTTGATGTTATTCTTGCTAATCCACCGTTCATGAGTCCGAAAGGTGGAATTAGACCACATAAAAAATTCACTATTGATAGTAATCGAAGTGAGGTGCTATTTGTGGATTACATTGCTGAGCACTTAAACCCTAAAGGAAAAGCAGGAATCATCGTTCCAGAAGGAGTTATCTATCAAAGTGGTAGAGCTTATAGGGAGTTGAGAAAAATGCTTATTCATGACTCTCTCTATGCTGTAATAAGCTTACCTGCAGGTGTATTTAACCCATATAGTGGCGTAAAAACATCAATAATTTTATTAGATAAAGAAAGAGCAAAAAATAATGAAAAAATTCTATTTGTAAAACTAGATAATGATGGATTTAGTTTAGGTGCCCAAAGAACAGCGATAGAAGGCAGTCAAATAAAAAAAGCAACAAATGCTATCCGTAATTATTTGATTGAGGGTGAAATAGAATCAGATTTAGCTTTTACAATCGCAAAAGAAAAAGTCCTAGCAAACAACGAATGCAATTTAAGTGGAGAAATATATAAAATAAAGAATGTCGTCAACACAAAGTATCCACTCAAAAAGCTCTCACAAATTTGTTCAGTGCAAGCCGGAGGTACACCCAGTAGAAAAGAGCCTTCCTACTGGGGCGGAGACATTCCATGGGTAGGGTCCAGTGTTTGCAAAAACAGCTATGTAACAGCATCGGAAGAGTTTATAACCGAAGATGGTTTGAATAATTCTTCGACCAAGCTTTTCAAAAAAGGAACTTCGTTAATCGCACTTGTTGGTGCAACGATCGGTAAAACAGGGTATCTAACTTTTGATTCATGTACAAATCAAAATGTAGCTGGATTATATCCATTAGATGAAAAAAGTCTTAATAAAAAGTTTCTATTTCTAGCTCTTAAGAATTTATACTCTCATTTTATGAGTTTAGGAGAGGGTAAGTTTAGAATGGCAAATCTTACATTCGTAAGAAACCTAGAAATACCTGTGCCTCCCATTGATATTCAAAATGAAATAGTAGAAAGAGTGGAAAATTATCAATCTGAAATTTCTCAGCTTAAGCATGATATTAAACTGAAAGAAGAAAATATTCTTAGTACCGTGAACACCGCTTGGGAAACTGTTTGATATGGAGTCATTTGAACAATATCATCACTACAGCCAAAATCTACTTCTTGCACAGCATGAAGTATCTGAAATAATCAAACATAGTTTGACAAGGGGAGAGGTTCGTGAAGATTTCATCATTCAGTACCTAACCAAGACTATTCAAAATTGTCAAGATCATCTGAAACGTGGGTTTGTCAATCTCGGTGAAGAGGAACAAAGTGGTCAAGCAGACATTTTGCTAGTGAAGAAGTTTGCTGAAACTATTGATTTAGGAAATCGCGGGAATGTGATAGTCAATCCTGAAGATTGTCTTATGGTCATCGAAGTTAAAAGCACAATGACAGGAACATACTTGAATGATTTCAATGCTGAAGCAAAAAGAATTAAAGCATCGAATCCTGAGGTTGTTTGTGGGATGTTTGGGTACAAAGCTGATCTGGAAAAGAAGACAATTATGAATCGTTGCGGCTATGATTATGATTCCTCAACAAAAACCTATTTTGATTCAAAACGTGATCCACTGCCAACATTTTATCCATTCATAGACTTTATTCTGCTCTTAGATAAGGTAGATGACGATGAAACCGAAGAAGATTTAGAGTTTCAGGGAAGGAATCAGCTATTTATGAGGAAGTCCGTTGAGGAAGATGCTCGATACTATAAGGGAGCTGATGATCCGGTAGTGCGAAACTTGGTACGTTTAGTTAGAAGCCTTTTACTGTCATAAAATGAAAATGGATGTTTAGACTACATAGTTTCAAAGTAGGAGGGCACCCTCAGCTCGGATCATTAGAAATGGAATTTGCTCCTATTGATAGCAAATCAAAAGAACCATTTTCGAGTGTAATAATCGGGATGAATGGCACTGGGAAAAGTTTCCTTTTACGTACTATTACCGACCTCTTTGATGAAATCTATCAAATCCAAAATTCTGATAAAAAGCGAGATCGTATTCCTTATACCTTTCACATTAAATACTCTCTTGGAAAAAATACCTACGACATAGTTTCAAGCAAGATGCTGATGATGCTACATAAAAGCATTGACAGAAAGGATGTGCATGGCATTTATTACTTCAAAAACTTATCTGCTGACGAGAAATTATTTAACGACAAGTTACCCCTTGAACCAATTGTCAAGTCAAATCAAATTGATGTTGCCGAATTAGAACTGCCATCACAAGCTTTAGCAAGTTCAACACAATTGAATGACAGGTTCAGATTTAAAAAGAGCATTGAAGGTGATTTTTACCAGTACATGGGAGTAAAGCGAAGTGCACAAATAGCTTCGACCAAATCATTTGAGCGAAATACTGCTGGATACTTGTATAAAGCTGCTCAAAAAGAAGGGTTCTTAAGGAATATTGAAAGAGTACTGAGTGATTTCTTAAACTTTGAAAAGCACCTAAAAATCAGGTATTCTACTAAGTATAAGGAAGTGTTTTTTTCGGGTAATGTAACTCGTACTGATTTAGATAATTTTTTCAACAACTATCAAGAAAGAAGAAAAACAGAACCATGGGGAAAGTGGAAGTATGATCAATTAGTTAAAGAAAACCCTGAGAGGCTTGAAAGGATCATGAATTTTATGGATCGACTTTCAAATGTTCTCCTGCACAAAAAACGATCACCAGCACGATGGTTTATTGTTGACCTTATCGAAAGAAATATAGATAACCGAGATTTAGAGCTCATTGAAGACTTAGATGATCTAGATGTTCTTGTTATGGACAGAATTGAGGTGGTCAAATCAGGTAAATCAATGAGCCTTAGCCAAACTAGTGCCGGTGAAAACCATATTGTCATGTCGCTGCTTGGAATCTTGGCCAATATTAAAGATGATAGTCTCATTCTAATTGATGAACCAGAAATCAGTTTGCACCCAAATTGGCAAATGAAATATGTCCATTTGCTTAAACAGATGTTCAAAGAAGAGTATGGATGTCATTTTCTAATAGCTTCTCACTCACATTTTATAGTATCTGATTTGGAAAAAGAAAGCTCTTCAATAATTTCTATGAAACTGGATGATGGAAAATTAAGAGCTGAATCTCTGAGCCAGCCAGAAACTTTTGGTTGGTCAGCTGAGCAGGTACTTTTTGATGTTTTCAATGTAGCAACATCGAGAAATTACTACTTGAATAATCTGTTATCAGACATTTTAGAGTTGATGGCGGATGAAGATTCAAGTAACGAAGAGATAAAACAAAAAATTCAATATTTAAGATCCTTAAACCTGAACCTGAGTGTTGAAGATCCAATGAGTGAGATCGTAGAGGCATTATTTAAAAAATTAGATAATGCTTGATAGAGATAATAGATATACCGGAATTATTAGGCCTGCAACAAGCCTCAAATTACTCATACATAAAGAGGTCAAAAAGAAACCTTTATCATCTTCTGTTGACTGGTCAAATTACGCTACTGTAAAAGCTGAATTACGAAAATTTTACAGCACCGAACAGAAGGGGATGTGCGCGTATTGTAGGATGGATATTGAATATGATGGCAAACACGATGATCTTGAACATATCATTCATAAAGACCATCAATACTTATGGATGTTAGAACCTCGAAATCTTGTTTTATCTTGTAAGACATGCAATACCAGTAAACACACAAAGTATTCACTTAAAGCTGGTTATAGATTAATTACGGCATTTCCTTATGATACAAACCATTACAGAATTTTACATCCACAACTTGATCCTTATGAGAATAATATAAGAACGATTGACAATTATTTTGTACAAGCAGTAAGTCCAAAAGGTTTTATGACCATACTGATCTGTGACTTATGGAGGCCACATTTAGCAATTAAGAAAGCTAAATTGGATAAAATTGATAATCACGGGGTTGTTAAAAGGGCTGTGCACCGAATGAATGATTTATCTCTACCAAAATGGGAGCGTAAGAATTTAAGAAAATTGATAAAGGATGTGATTGCAAAGCGTCCTCTTTAAGTCGCAATTATTATGTTAAGTAGAATCAATTGAGCGTTGGCCAGCCAAAATACCCGGGCGTGGGTTGGCTTTTGTGCGGCTGATAGGTGATTCTTTTACTCATACGCACATGGCATGCCGCACAACCTTTCGTGAATCTCGTAAACTCGATTTGGCCAGGTTTTTTGAATACTTTTCATCAAGGGAAAAGTATGAGCCCAAGCGGCCTGAGCGTCAATGCGAACACTGATGAAAGCCAAATGACTCGTGAGCTATTCAGATTCCGATAATGGCTTTTAAGAGATTTCGGATATCCGCTGCGCTACTTCCGGAATGACGAATTGGTGGTGTGCTGTGCTAAAACAAAGCGTTGATAAGCAAGTGTTTTACAAGCAAATTCCTAATCGCTGAGAATCGCGTATTTGAAATCAAACTGACCAATCGTACGGATAACGAAAAATAGAACGATGCGGATGATGTAGCGCACTAGCCCCGTTATCGAACTATGTTGCAAAACTAATTTTATGTTAACCATCCGCTGCACGTCTGGACACAAATTCCTAATTATGTTATATAATTTATATTATGTTAAGTTACTAAATCTCATACCTCACCCTTCTGTTTCTATGACATTATCAAGTAATCTGATAACTACAGTTAAAACTGATAGCTAAGCCCTACTGAAGCAAAGTGAATTAAAGAGAAATTATATACCTGGCTGTTGTCGGCTCCGCCTTCAATGATTCTGTAACCGGCACGAAGCTTTAGTTTCTCAGGAATGAAATGATAACGAAGTCCAAGCAGCACATCTTCGGCTCGTCCTTGCGGTGCAGCCAGCGCATCACCTTTTAAAAGAAAGTCTAAATGCTCTGAGCAATTATATTGCACGTCAAAGCTCAGTAATGGAACTGCGCCTAAGTTTGTGGTTTCATCATTTGTATTATCATCGCTTACCGCAATGCGCGCATCACGAATTAAAACCGTAGCCCCTGCAGCAAGCTGCCATTTATCAGTATCAATAAACCTATAGCGGTATGATGCCCTGTATGTATTGAATTCATATCGGGCCGTAATGTCAGCCGTATTCGCACCATATATGTTGTCTCCAAACTCAATTGGTCTTGGGTTTGATTTCTCGTATTCAAAAGCCAGCGGTGCTGCTGTTAATTCAATAGTATGTTTTTGGCTGATAGTCCAGCTCAATTCAAAACGTGCGTAAATAGCGAGCTGCGTAGGTTCAAAATCATCTGTGAGTGAAAATCTACTTCCCCTATCGGTATCTCCATTCGGATACTGCACATCATTATAGCCATTAAAAGCAGCTCCACTTTCTGCTGTAATATTGACCTGTGCCTGGCTTGATGAAATGATGAAAAGTGATAATATGGTGATTCTTAAAAAGTAGTTCATGATTTTTAATTAAAATATGTTGTAGCAACAAGCGGACAAAAACATTGTTCATTTGCTTGTGATCAGCTTTTAGAAGCATCACTCAATAATAAATAAGAATCATTTGGTAAGCTTGTAGGTTACTAATTTTATTAAGCATACCTTTGCACAGTATTAGTTACTAAGAGAGTCGTTTTTTATTGTTTCTCATCATTGATGTTTCCTTAAAAGTTCAGCCCTGTTAGTTTAAAGTTTGCAATTGGCAAGCTGGCTGAGTTAAAGTCCATATTTGTATAGTGGATCTTTTTAAAGTGAATCTGCAAGACCTCCCTGACAAAGATTTCTTCATTATTCTCGCTCAATAAAACAAATGAGTAGTTACTTTCGGTTTAACCGGATATGCTTCTCACAAGCGAAATTTGAATATTATAAGCACTTATTATTAAGAAAATTAATTTTAACGCGGAAATCGACAACGAATTCCAGTCCACATTAAGACAACGCGTAAACGCCCATTTTAAAAACAACAACATTACCCGTTTCGGTGAAACACCAATGCTTTATAAAAGCATTTTTATGGTGAGCCTGTTCTTCGGTCCCCTATTGGCACTATGTATTTTTCAAGTTTCCAGTCCTTACCTATTATTTGCACTTTATATTATAAGTGGTTTTGGTATGGCCGGTATTGGCATGGGTATTATGCATGATGCCTTGCATGGTTCCTTCACTAAAAATAAGCAGCTTAACAAGCTGATGGGCTATTCCATTAATTTAATTGGCGCAAGTGCTTCTATCTGGAAAATTCAACACAACGTATTACATCATACTTATACCAATGTGCCTGAAGCCGATGACGACATTAATGTACCGGGCGTACTGAGGTTCTCCCCTAACAGCAAACATCGTTGGTTTCATCAATTTCAGCATGTATATGTATGGCCTTTTTACTGTCTGGTAACCATCATATGGACTACCGTAAAGGATTTCAGCAAGATCTCACGCTATTACAATATGGGCTTTCTGAACAAGAAAAATGAAGTACGAAATGAAATTTTGAAAACCATTCTCTGGAAAATTATCTTCTTTTCATATACACTCGTTTTACCAGCGCTTTTTATACCACAATCATTTTGGCTGATTTTGCTAGCACATCTGTGTATGCAATTTATTACAGGCTTATGCTTGAGTATCATTTTTCAAATAGCACATGTAATGCCTTCTTCTGAATTTCCTGTTCCTGATGAGGCTGGACTTTTAGAGAACAACTGGTCATTACATCAACTAAGTACAACAACAAATTTTTCTCCCAAAAACAGGTGGTTTTCCTGGCTGATTGGCGGGCTTAATTATCAGATAGAACATCATCTATTGCCAAATATTTCACACGTGCACTATCGTGATTTATCAGTAATAGTAAAGCAGACCGCTGAAGAGTTTGGCCTGCCCTATCACACCAGGAAAGATTTTTTAACAGCCATAGCGGATCATACAAGAATGCTCCGTGACTTAGGCAAAAAGGAAATGGTAACAGCAGTAGCTTAAGCCGGAGTACTTATTAATTAAAGCAATAAGAATGCAAGTTATAAATAGAAGAAAATCGAACAACAAACCAGCCAATGCTGCTGGCAGATACCGTTCAAATAAGCCAAATAATGGCAATAAGAAGAATAAAAGGGTTTCTACTTTAGACCCTAAGCAATTGATTAATAAATCTGTTCAACTTACTGAAGAACAGGATTTTATACCGAATCAATCATACGAGCAATTACCGATAAATATTAACCTGAAAGCTAATTTGCTAAAGAAAGGTTTTGTATTTCCTACGCAAATTCAGGAAGAAACTTTGGCTCATTTAAAAGCCGGAAAAGATTTAATAGGTATTGCGAATACTGGTACCGGTAAAACCGGAGCTTTTTTAATACCGATGATTGACCGTTTACTTGAGCAGCCTAAGTCGTTTAAAACTTTAGTGGTAGTACCTACAAGGGAATTAGCCGTTCAGGTGGAACAAGAGTTTTTAGCCCTTGCTGATGGACTTAATATACATTCTGCATGCTTTATTGGTGGTACCAATGTGCAGAAGGACGTAGCGCAGTTGAGAAGAAGAAAGGATTTAATAATCGGTACACCAGGTAGGTTAATTGATTTGGCCAACAGAGGAGATCTTCAGCTAGCTGATATCTCTAACCTGATACTAGATGAGTTCGATCGAATGTTGGATATGGGTTTCAAAAGAGACATCAAAAAGATGGTCGATCTGATGCCACAGCGTAAGCAAACTATCCTATTTTCTGCTACTGTAGATAACAGTCAGAAAAGCTTGATTGACAGCATGTTAAAAAATCCTGTAGAAGTAAAAGTTAATGCCGGAACTTCCGCCAGTGAGCGTGTAGAGCAAGATATTATCAGAGTACCTCAGGGAGCTGATAAATTTAAATTGCTTACTGACATGATGTATGATGCAGACTTTGAAAAAGTACTTATCTTTACGGAAACTAAAAGACAAGCTGATAAGTTAAGTAAGCAGCTCAACAATGTAGATATATCAGCCGATCAGATTCACGGAAATAAATCACAGAATTATAGAAACCGCGCTTTAGACAAGTTTAAAGCTGGCAAAGTAAGAGTTTTGGTTGCTACAGATGTAGCTGCCAGAGGTATTGATGTTTCAAACATCAGTCATGTAATCAATTATCAATTACCATTAAGTTTTGATAGTTATGTTCACCGTATCGGTAGAACCGGAAGAGCGGGTAAATTAGGTAAGGCTTTCACCTTTGTAGATTAAGCAAAGCCCATTTAAAAAGTAAATAATTAATACAAACAATAATATAATGAAAGAAGGAGTAGTAAAATTCTTTAATAACACCAAAGGTTTTGGTTTTATTAAGCCGTCAGATTCAAGTGAAGATGTATTTGTTCACGAAACTGGTCTTATTGACGAAATTCAAGAAAATGACAAAGTTCAATTCGAAGTTGAGCAAGGAAGAAAAGGTCTTAATGCCGTTAACGTTGAAGTTATCGACTAATTAATAGCTTTTATAAAAAGGTAAGGGGAATGCATTGATTTGTATTCCCTTTTTTTATGCCTATGTTTTATCGCTTAATCACATTAAATGCAACACTCAGATAATTACCTGATTCATCCACCACGTACATTTCATGGCTTCCAATACTCGATTGTATAGCTATTTGATGTGTTTCCTCAGTTTGGCCAACATAATCACCATCAACATACCAGAATACTTTGGCCGCTTTATTCTGATGGGCTAATTCAAAAATAGCGCTACCCTCCTTCCCATCTAATTCTCTTGGGATGAATATATTGGTAAAGTTTCTTGGGTAGATCATTTCCATCGGCTGTGAGGCTGATTGGCAGTCAGGCAACCATTTAGGTATTTCTTTGAAGTTGGCATGATGTGGCTTGTAGAAATAAGCCACAGCGGGCGGTAACACTAAATAGGATCGCTCTTTTGCTTTGTACATCGGATAGCAAGAAGCGTTTACCCTATACTGCTCACTTTCATTGAGGAATAGCCTTTCATGATAAGGACAAGTCTTTAGTAGCTTTTTGCTATTATTGATGTAGGCATAGTTTATTGCTTCACAGGCTTGAGTAGCAAGGTAACCACTCTCAGCGCACAACTTGGTTGACTTAAGAGCCTTTAAAGGCATATGAAAGTCTTGCGCGCCATCATCAGCAACCAAATCCATTAACTGAAATAATAAAGGAGCTGCAGTTCTCACACCCACTAAGCCAGGACGACCTTCTCCATCTGCATTACCTGTCCAAACCACCGCCAAATAGCGCTGGTTGATACCTACTGCCCAGGCATCTCTAAAACCGAAACTAGTACCGGTTTTCCAGGCTATTTCCTGAGAGGAAGTAAAGCGCTCCCAACCAAATTCTTCACCCGGTCGCTGAAGCTCTTTCATGGCCTGCAGTGTTAACCATGAAGCACCACTTGAAATGTTTAACTCACTGGACTTAAGTTTCTGATTTATTGATAGTTGAACATCTTCATTGATAGTGTTTTCTGAAGCACCTCTGGCTATTTGCATATACATATAAGCTATTTCCCAAGGACTTATTTCAGCTCCTCCTAGTATCAAACTCAGACCGTAATGAGAGGGATCATTCTTTAAATTCTCGAAGCCCATGCTCTTCAGGCGATCGTAAAAAGGTGCTACACCAAAATCTCTCAATAAGTTTACAAATGGAATATTTAAAGAACGCGCCAGCGCATCATCAGCTTTTACCGCACCATAATATTGATGGTCAAAATTCTTGGGGCTAAAACCTTCATAAAAGATAGGGATATCGGTCAACAATTGCTTGGGACTAATGAGCCCTTCATTCAAAGCATTTGCATACAAAATAGGTTTTAGCAGACTTCCCGGGCTTCTAACCGAACGAATGATGTCTACATCCTCTCCATGCGAAGCTCCTGAATTAGCATTCCCTATATAGGCTTTTACTTCCTGCTTCTGCCAGTCAACAATCAGTGCTGCAGCATTGTGGATTTGATTGGCCTTGAGTTTCTGCACATACTGATTTAGCAGGTCTCCTGCCCTATTTTGCAATCGCTCATTAATCGTTGAATGATGAATCTTACCACTTGCATGCTGATGTCTGTTGTACAACAGATGCTGTGTCTGTTTCGGAAAACTAATCTGCTCTTCAGGAATATCTTCAATTATAGCCAATTGATAGCTAGTTGAATCAATGATTGCTTCGGCTAACAGCTTTGATAATAAACGGTTTCGTTTTTCAATAAGCTGATCGTTATTGCTGCCGGGAAATAACATTGCAGGTTGATTAGGCAGAACGGCCAATAAGGCTGCCTCAGCCCATGACAAGGCATGTGGTGCTCTACCGAAATAGCGATAACTGGCAGCCTGTATCCCTTCTATGTTGCTTCCGAAGGGTGCATAAGTGGTGTAAAGTTTAAGAATTTCTTCTTTGCTTAATTGAGCTTCCAACCTCAAAGCCATTACCATCTCTTTGAGTTTCTGAATGATGGTTCTAGGCTGATTGTCATAAGCCATACGTGCTAACTGCATGCTCAAGCTGCTTCCACCTCTAACCACCTTTCCGGCTTTTATATTGGCCCAAAATGCTTTTGCTAAAGCTATCGGATTGATACCAGGATGCTGATAAAAATAGGCATCCTCAAAAGTGATAAGAGCTTTTTTGTATCTATAAGGTAAACTATCAACTTCAGGAAACCGCCATTGCTCATCTGCAGCTAAAACAGCTCCCAACAATTGACCATCTTCCGCAAGTAAAACTGTGGATAATGGCCGATTGACAATACGTTTTGGTAAAGGCCAGAATAGAAGCATTATAGCAGTAATTAAGATACTTACTGCTATAATGCTGTATTTGTGTTTCAGAAGTAGTTTCAAGAACGAAAGCTACTAAAAATCACTTCACTACATTCACCCATTTACCTCTTACTGAGGCAAATATGCTTTTATCATACATGGCTTCTGCCTGTACAGCTGGTAGGTAATATTTCCCTTGATAGGCGGCATTCAGATTCACCTCAAACCTTTTACTTTTACCAACATTCAGATCGAAATATGTAAGTACCCTATCATCTCTGATGTCTTTATAAGTTGCGCCATCTTTGCTTTCACTTCCTCCCGTTATGCGGCTATTCAATATTTCCCAACCTGAAGGGAATATTTGGGTGAGTGCCAGTTGCTCCAAATTGCCTCTACTGCCAGGGTTTGAAACTGTTACAATTGCTTTGAAGTCTGTTCCTTGCGTAATGTTTTCCACATTCATTTCATTGTCATTCGCATCATAGTATTTCACATCAATTTTAAGGTGACTATCATCTGGAAGCTCCACTCCTTCCAAAGGAATACCCTGACGGATCAAGCGTGCATAGATAGGTGCATCTATCTTGTTTGTGATGCTCAAATCCGCACCAGCATCTGGCTGCTCAATCAAATATTGCGTGAAATAACCATTGGTTTGCATTAAATGATCTTCTCCATCAATGCTTAAATTGGCCTGCAGGCTAGCACTGGAAGGGAAATCTTCCGTGTAGGCAGCTACAGCAATAAGACAATAGGCTGTAGTTTGTGTACTTAACCACTGATCGGCATCACCTAGTTTCTCAGCTAATTGATTAAGCATTTCAAAGGCCTCTTTACGCTTACCAAGCTTTACCAAGGTTTCTAAAATAATGGCTTGATCTCTTACAGAAGAGCCAAAAGTACCTCCCAATTCTCTATAAGCTTCAATCGTTTTGGTGGCATTCTCTACCATCTTCAAGCCTACATCGGTATGACCTGCCTGAGCATAGGCATTAGCAAGCATCCATCTGGCCTGAACGCTTAAATCGTTTCTTTCGCGCATTCTGTTCATGGCCGACATAGCCGGAGAACCATGTAAGGCCAGAGAGAATAAACGATATGCCTGAACGAGATCCGACCTTCGATAGCCGGAAGATGAACCCGTCCATTCATTAGCCAAGCGCTTTTGAAAGGATACAAAGTTTTGAATCATGTCATTAGGAACTTGATAGCCCTTTTTCTTAGCCATTAAAAGAAAATGACCTGCGTAATTGGTACCCCATTCATTTGCTGTTAACATGCCCGGCCAATAAGCAAAGCCACCATCCGAAACCTGGAAATTACGCAATCGGTTAATAGCTGCGTTGATATTATTCTGAATTTCAAACTTTCTGGACGACTCAATTGGCAATAAATCAGGAAGAAACAGTTGTGCAAAAACCGATGAGGTAGTCTGCTCCACACATCCATGAGGATACCTGATAAGGTAGTCAGTTCGCTGCTCTAAGTTAAGTGCTGGTAAGGTTGATAGTTCTACTGTAGCCTCATTAGTAGCAGTCATGCCTAGCGGTTTATAAGCTAAGTTCCAGCTTTTTCCTTTTTCCAGCAGTTGATCTTCCATAGCCAGCATCATTGGATTGGAAGGTCTTACCTGCATGGCTACATCATAAACAGCTTGATGCTTTCCTGAAGTAGCCTTAATTTGAACTTTACCATTGCCCAAGGCATTAACTGCTTCAATAGGGAAATAAACGATGGTTTCGGCATTGCTATTTAGGCTTACTGTTTTGGATTTTGTACCCACCGCAGTAAGCTGACCTGTAGTATTGACTGTAATAGTTGCTTTTGTAATTGAAGGATCTCTTACAAATATGGTAACAGGCATTTGTGTAGTTTCTCCTGGTCCCATCACTCGAGGAAGTGTAGCTAACATCATTAGCGGTTGGTTTATGGCTAATGAAGCGTCTGCTGCTCCATATTGACCTGCTTCATTGGCCGCAATAAGCATCACTCTTAACTCTCCTCTATACTGAGGAATGGTAAATTGATGCTGCTTTTGTTTGCCAGCCTCTACATAATAAGGCCCCATAAAGCCTACCACAGGCTTAAACCTGCTTTCACTCTTTTCTTCCAGCGGCCCGGCTTCATCACCACCTACTGCTAAGAGCTTGCCATACTTACCTGTAAAAGAACTCATTACGTCTTCAAATAAATCCCAGGTTTTTACACCTAAAGCTTCTCTCTCATAAAAATGATCCCAAGGCTGTGGTGTTTTGTAGTTGGTTAATCCCAGCAAACCTTCATCTACCAAGGCAACCGTGTAGGCCATTGGCTGATTGTTCTTTTCACTCACTTCAAATTGAATAGTCTCTCCAGGTTGGGCATTCTTGGCAATCTTTAGTTCAGGTAAAAGCTTGGTTCCTGCATCTTCTACCATAATGTTTCTTACGCCATAAAGTCTTATAGGCAAGTCATTATAAAGCTGTTCATGTGGTTGAATAACAGCTACATGAACGTAAACATTTGGAGTCATTTCTTCGGTAAGCTCAAACTCAAAAACAGTTTGCTCATCTTCTAAAGGAATATAGTGTTCCTGAATAACAGCCTTACCCGTTTCCAGTGAAATGTAGGCATGTCCTTCTTTGCCACCAGGAATAATTACTTGAACCTTTTCACCTGTTTTTCCTTTGTCAGCACTTAAGTTGAAGTTTAACAAATCTGCTCCGCCCATTGACTTAGCCATGGTACCATACCAATCTGATCTTCTGAAATAAGCTACCTGACCACTTGTATGACCAGATTCTTTGTCCTTTACTCTGATGTAATACCTGCCCCATTCATTATTATTAATGTTGAGTGTTTTACTGGCTTTACCATCCTGATCTGTGGAAACAGAATAAGTTGATACAGGCTTATTGTAGCTTCTGCTGACATAATTGCTCACATTGTCATTACCGTAATCCCACCACCAGCGCCAGTTTAACTTATAAAGCTCAATTTTTATATTTTTATTAGCCAGCGGTTCACCTTCCTGATTTACTGCGGCAAACTGAATGGTATTATCCTTTGAAGTATACATAAGTGGTACACGGCTATTCTCCTCAGTTGATGGTACATTAATACCTACATAACTCTTATAGGGAGAATACCTGACAGCAGCACTACCTATGCTGAAATCACCACCTTCTTCGAAAACTTTTCCACTTAATCGAAGATTCAACATACCAGGTGCTTGCTCTGTGTTTTCCACCTTTATTGGAAAACGCGCATTGCCCTGATTATCTATTTTACTATCAAAAATAACTTTCTTGGCGCTGTAAAAATCTTTGGCCTGGTCATCAAATTCATAAGCTAAGAAGTTATCGAACTTCGTGTTGGCTTCTGAAACACTCATTTCAAACTTAGCATCCAAGTTTCTTGCTGTAGCACCATGTAACCAACGTACAGCCAAATCAGCATAATTTCCTTCACCTCTCTTCAGGATTTCATCATCAAATGTTAAATCTATTTTGAGACGATTCGGCTTAACTGTCTCAATCTTAAGGTTTTTAGTGAAGGTAGCACCACCAGCATGCACCCTGCATAACCAGTTGCCTGTAGGTGATTCTTTATCTGTATGAGGCTCAAAATAATAGATAGGACCTTTCTTTTGCTGCGGCTTAATAGTAGCAAAAAGTTGGCCTTGAGGGGTCAGTAACTCCATGAACACAGGAGTGCCCTGGGCAATCTTCTTAAATTGATCTTCCAGTACAAAGTTAAGATGTAAAGTATCTCCTGGTCTCCAAACGCCTCTTTCGCCATAAACAAATCCTTTAAGTCCCTCTTTGGCAGCTGCACCAGCCACATCAAAATTACTCAATGATAAAGCATCTCCATCCTGAAGTTTTAAGTAGGCCTTTTGACCATCCTTTTCAGCTACAGCCAGAAACGGGGTTCTAAACATATCAAGTTGAACCAAACCATTTTTATCAGATTTACCTTCGTTGATTAATTGATTTTGATAATCGAAAACCTGAATATTAGCATCAGTTAATGGCTTTGAATCAACAAGATCAGTGGTAAGCATGTGTATTTTTTGGTTTTCAGCCAATTTAGCCGTCAATCCGATATCGGATGCAAAAAGAATTTGTTCAACACCTCTTCCCTGCCTGTAATACATACTGTGACACGGATTCTCTCGTTGGCTCCAATCGTAATCGTAGTAGTAATAATCGTTGTAGGTATCGTCCCAATCAAGAGTTCTTGGGTCTTCCGATATTTCTTCAATTTGCTCATCAGCATCCATTCCCTGACAGTTATAAACCGCCATGTCCATATTGAAGTCAACATCTACCTGGTAAATAGCACCAGGCTCAGCTCTAAAAATGTCATTAAGATCAAGTGAGATATTGCTCCATGAATAATAATCAGTAATTCCTGCTTTAATCAAAGGAATTATCTTTTTCACGATTGGTCTTCCCACTCTTCTGAGGTTATAATCGCCTCCTAAATTGTTATTTTGTAAATACTGATGGATGTTATTAGGGAATATTCTAACTACTGTTACTTCAAGGGCCTTTACACCTACTACCTGAAGTGGTAGCACCAATTTATTACTGGAGGGAATGATATAGCCATCTCCGGCTACTGATTTCACCTGCGGTTTATAAGTAGACACCTGTAGCTCAAATGAAGCAGCTTTGTCCAATCCGAGCCCTCTTCTGTTTTTTAGGTTAGTCAAAACGTTAAGATTAAGCTTACCACTGAAATCTTTACCTAGTGCATAAATTTTAAGGGTATTTTGGTCTACAGTAGTCCTGATATTATAACCTTTCACCTGCAAGCCATCCTCTAATACCTGGTTAGGATTAATAGGATCAGAAAAGACCACACTGATATAAGGTGCTCCTTCGCGCTCAACTTGAGCTGAAAGTACTTTAAAACTATCCTTAGAAGGGATTTCAAGTACTGTATTTCCTTCATCATTGATTTTTAGTGGTTCTCCATTCCAACTTACATTTAACTCACTATCATCTTTTTGTCTCTTTATTCCTTTGATAAAAAAAGTGTGGGTTTTCTGTTTAGGACCATGCTCATAGCTAATTTCTAAAGATTCTCCTTTGAAATTGGCCGCTAACATTTTTTCAACGGCATCATTATCTACCCAATCAGAAGTCTTAATACTTCCCTTATATTGAACGATGGTGTAATCTTCATCATTTGCATTCAATAGCTTATCAAATTCTACGGCATAACTTAAAGGAATAGTTTGAATAGGGAAGGTAAATTCCTTCGGGAATTCATCGTCTAACTCAAACAGCTGAGACAAGTGAATAGTAACCTGATAGGTTTTACCACTTTCCAGGTGTTCTTCAGGTTCAAGCATCAATACAGACTTAGATTGCCAGTTGGCTTTAACCTTTACCTTAGGACTTATGTTAAACAACTTTGCTGATGCCTCACTACCAGCTTCAATCCCTGCAACATCATTATTAAAAGTGATAATTATGGGATCAGTTTTAGAGATAATCCCTGAGCTTACGCTATTCAAGTATTCCGCAAACTGTCCAAGATTTGAGGGCTGTTCACTGTTATTTGGCTCATTTTTAGAACAAGCTGATAATAGAATAATTAAAGCGAATGGATAAAGCAGTTTTTTAAACATGGCTGTGGTTTGGTTAAGCTAGAGCTAAGTTATAAACTTAATAGGATAAATTTAATTGAGGGTTTTTAAATATATTAATAAAATCAGAAGACTATCCATACACCTTACTCAATAATTAGAAGTATTGTATAAATAATTGGTAAACTGACATTTATCATTCCTCAAAACATACAGAGCGTTAAGAAAAAGGAGATATTAGAACCTATAATTAAAAAGTCAGGATATACATAGGTTATAATTTATGTTATGAGAATAAGCTTTTGTTGATTGTAGTAAAAACAATAAGCTCTTAATTCTGTATATTCATAAAAAACAAAACTATGGATTTAACAGAATTTATTATCCGGCTTATTCTTTCAGCTATCGCTGTTTTTGTAACAGCTAAAATATTAAGTGGCGTAAAAGTTTCAAGCTTTGGTCAGTCTATCTTAGTCGCGATTCTTCTGGGTATAGTAAATGCAGTAGTAAAGCCAGTGCTCGTTTTTCTAACCATACCTATTACTATTATAACACTTGGCTTATTCCTGCTAGTTATAAATGCGCTAATGATTATGCTGGTTGATAAGCTCTTAAAAGGATTCGCTGTTAAGAGCTTCTGGTGGGCCTTTTTCTTCAGTATTATATTATCCATTCTAAATGGATTTCTTCAGTGGCTATATTGAGTATTTAGCGATTATAATCTTATAATCAACTATTGAACAGCTCGTTATTAATTAAAAAAAGTCTCAAGCACATAGTGCATGAGACTTTATATTTTAACAGGATTACTGCTATTAATATGTTTTAATTTTAGCCTATTCCCATAGCTATCAAATCAGCCAATACTACAATTGATTCTCTCAAATAAGGATCTGAAATTTCTGAATCAGAATTGATTTTTTTATCCTCTCCATCACTCTCCTTCAAGGACTCATTCATCGCACGCTCTTCATTATGTTTCTTCAATGCTTCATCATTCTCTTTCTTTCTTTGCTCATAATTGAGACTCAAGATATGTTTTTGCTGATTCACCAATGATTCCTCAACATCCTGCGCCAGATTTTTGAGATAAGGGGCCTCAGCTAAACGTTCTTCATGCTTGGCTTTTAACTTAGACCTTATATCATCTGTTATAAAATTAGTTTGCTGATAATCAGTGCCATCAATCTCATCCCATTCTAATGCTCTTTCATAAGAACTCTCTCCAAAATTCTCAGCCTCAAAAGGAGAAGGAAGTTTTACATCAGGTGTAACACCTTTATGCTGCGTGCTGCTACCATTTACTCTGTAGTATTTAGCTAAAGTTAGTTTTACCTGTCCGAGCTTATCTTCAACTTTTGGAACAAATTGGTTTAGAGAAATAAGGTTTTGTACTGTACCTTTTCCGAAGGTAGTTTCACCTACCAATACTCCCCTATTATAATCTTTCATAGCTCCAGAGAAGATTTCAGAAGCTGATGCACTAAATCTGTTCGTTAAAATGGTCATTGGTCCATTATAAACCATAGCAGGATCTTTGTCTTCCCCAACTTCTACTGTACCATCAGTATTTCTAATTTGTACCACAGGACCCTTTTCAATAAATAAACCACTTAAGTCAATGGCCTCTTGCAATGATCCTCCGCCATTACTTCTTAAATCTATAACAATACCATCTATGTTCTGAGATTCAAAGTCAGACAAGATTTTCTGCACATCGTTGGTTGTACTTCCATACTCTTCTCCATTTTGATATGCTTCAAACTCCAAATAAAATGATGGAATTGTTATGATGCCAACATTGTATTTTATTCCATCTCTGTATACTTCTCTCACTTCACCGATAGGAACTTGATTATCCAACTTAATTTTATCTCTTACTATAGTTATTTCTTCTGCAATACTGGTTGTTGGAGACTTACCGGCTTTCACGATTTTTAATCTTACAATTGTTCCCTTAGGCCCTCTTATTAACTGAACAACATCATCTAATCTCCAACCAATTACATTTACAAATTCACCTTTTACGCCTTGGGCTACAGCCAGTATTTTATCATCCGTGTTAATAAGTTTGGATTCAAACGCAGGTCCTCCAGGTACTACCGAAGCTACTCTTGTATAATCATTTTGAGTTGTTAAGGTAGCTCCAATACCTTCAAGTGATTGGCTCATTCTAATTTGAAAGTTCTCAGATGTAATAGGCGAGAAATAATTAGTATGTGGATCAAAGCTTTCGGCAAATGTATTCATATATAGCTGAAAAACATCTCTACCTTCATACTCTGATATAGTATTAGTTAGTCTTTCATATCGTTCTATTAACTCTGATGCTATGGCTGTATCTGCTTCTCCATCCAATTTTAACTCTAAGGCTTGGCTTTTAATCACTTTCCTCCATCTTTCATTCAAGGCTTCTTCATTAGCTGCCCAATCCAAAGAATCGCTATCAATAACTATGTATTCGTCAGTGGTGTAATCAAAATTGAAATCCAATTCATTGGCTACAAATTCAATACGTTCTACAAATCGTTCGCGAAATGTATTGAAAATCTCATAAGCTGATAGTAAATAACCAAGTTTTATATGATCATCTAACCTGTCTTCAAAGCGGCTCAAATATTCAATATCCTCTTTTAAGAAATATTGCTTATTGGCATCCAGCGTTTTGATGTATGAATCAAAAATTATTTTGGACAATTGATCGTCAATTGCTGTCTTTTCATAGTGATATTGTGATAACAAACCCGCTACTAAGCGCGCTTCCATTGACTCTTCTTTGGTAGGTGAAAGTTTAGCTACTTCTTCTGTTTCAACCTGAGAGAAGGCATTGAAACCAAACAAAAAGACCAAACTGTATATCAAAAATTTCTTCATATTATATCTTTATTATGACTTGTCGACAATCCTTTCAAAAGGAATTTCTACCTAATAACGTAAAAAGCCCTTGCTTGTGTTCGTAAATTTTGATGAATGGTTATACCGCAAGTGGTAAGATACTTTTTTCGGGACGGTTTTGCCAAAGAAAATCATTAGGATTTTCTGTATCGAGTGATTTGATAGCTTTATCCATCATATATTTAATGTATTTATTAAATCGATGTCCCATCCAAACACTTGAATTTAAAATTACAGCATAAGTGAAGCCATTGCTTTTCCGGTAAAGAAAACATGAAGTACCAGACAGCGTTCCGGTTCGCCACCAATTATCTCCTCTTGTTCCTTTCCAACCATAGGCATCTAAATAGCTGTTACCTCCGGTCATTAGCTTTATACTCTCTTTATTTAGAATACCTCCATACTTATTAGTAGGGTCGATAAGAGAAGCAATCTTTACCAGTTGTGTGGCATTGGCTATCCATCCTCCGGCTGCTCCTAGTGTTTTTACATCGTTACCACCATACGGTTTTGGGCACTCTGGGTAATTACCATCAAATGAAGGATATTTATAGGCTGAAGGATAATCATAATAATGAACTTCAAAAGGCTTTCTATCCCACTCATAATTGCCTGCGATTCGCATACCCTTTATACCATTTGGCTCCAGTATATTCTCATTTATATAGTTTTCATACGTTTGCCCGGTCTTTTGTTCAATGATTTCACCCAATATCATATAGCCAAAATTTGAATAAGCATATTGAGTTCCTGGCCTATACCGCAGTCTCCTTTTTTGTAACACAAAATCTACGATGTCATGAGCAGTTGGCGGTCCAGATAATTCCATTATTCTTTTAATTCTTTCCGCCTGAAACATAAAGTCTCCATCTCTCCAACTCCAACCACCTCTATGATTAAGCAGATGACTAACCGTTATTTCTTGATGCTTTTTATCTTTGATTTCCGAATAGCTGGATAAAATACCTGATTTACCAAATACTTTTTCGTTTAGGTCTAGCTTTCCATCTTCTACCAACTTCATAATCCCAACAGCTGTAATAAGCTTTGAAGCACTGGCAATACGCATCATATGGTAGGTCTGTAATTCTTCCCCCGTAGTCTCATTTGCAAACCCATACCCCTTGGAGTAAATCAACTGGTTATCTTTCAGTACAGCTACAGAAGCTCCTTTGATAGACCACCTTTTCATAAACTTCTCAACCTGGCCATCGAACTCCGGATTTATATCAGCAGAATCCATTTTGGGAGCAGGACTAACTGGTTCTAAATCAAGAAAATCGAGTTGATTAAGAGAGCTTGCATCACCCTGTTGAATAAACGCAACCTCTGATGTTGTATAAAAAGCTGCTCCTAAAAAAGTGAGCGCTAAAACCGCAATAGTAATGTAAGTCTTCTTTAAATTAAATTGCAAAACCCTATTGTTGTTGTAATAATCAGCGCAAATAGTCTATATTTTGACTAATTCGCAAATTTTAAGGCTGTATAACATGGGTAGCTTAAAAAAAATTCATTAAAACCTGATTTCTAACTCTACTAATATAAGATGAAACAATCAGATTAAATTTTACTTTTATGGTTCGATTCAGTTAATGTTTTAAAGTCATCGTTAAATTTAACACCTCTTTCATTGAAGTATTCAAACATACCTATAAACAAGAAATATGATTATATAATTGGAGGGGCTGGTCTTTCAGGCTTAACATTAGCCCTTAAATTATATGAATCTGGATTGCTTGAGAAGCATACGCTGCTTTTGATTGACCCAAGCGACAAATCCGAAAATGATAGAACCTGGTCATTCTGGAATAAAAAATTACCTAAGTTAACTTATTTACCTATAAAAAACAGTTGGGATAATGCCCTTATCAAATCCAATAGCCATAACCGCACTGAAGATTTACTGCCTTACACTTACTACAACATTGAAGGTATCGATTATTACAATTATGTAAAAAACAAGCTAAAAGATGTTGCCAATATTGAATGGTTAAAAGACACAATCATAGAGGATGAGCCACATAAAAAGGAAGTATTCACCAGTTCTGCATCAATAGCATATACACACTATTTCTTTAAATCACATTTTTTTTCTGATGAGTTAAGCACTCTTCTTTCAGATAAGGACAAATCAGATTTCTTTCTATGGCAACACTTTTTAGGTTATAAAATCAGATTTAAAGAAGACAGATTTAAACCTAATCAATTTACATATATGGATATGACTATACCTCAGCAGCAAGGAGGATTAAGTTTTATGTATGTATTACCTTTTTCTGAGAACACCGCTTTAGTTGAGTATACTTTATTTAGTAACAAGCTTCTTGAAAGAACAGCTTATGAAGAAATGCTCTTGTCCTATATTAAGACTGAATTTGGTGATGATTACGAAATCGAGGCTGAAGAGTACAATAAGATTCCGATGTCCACAAAGATTAAAATTGATAGAATCAACAATGTGATCCCTATAGGTACTTTAGGTGGTGTGGTTAAAGCTAGTACGGGGTATTCATTTTTAAGAAATCTTAAGCATGCTACTCACATTGTGAACCAATTGAAAAGAGGAACGGATAATTTTAAGTATCCTATTTCAAAAAGGCATCAATTCTATGATAAAGTGTTAATTAATGTAATAGCCAGCCAAAAGTCTGAAGGTTTAGCAGTATTTAATGCTTTATATAAAAATGATTTAAAACTGCTTTTCAAATTCTTAGATGAAGAAACTACTATTTGGGAAGACTTAAAGATTATGAGATCAGTACCTACCTGGCCTTTTATAAAGGGAGTTTGGGCCTCTCTGTTGGATTAGAATAATTCTTTTCCCAGCGGAATATTTGCTTCAAACATGGTTTCTTTTTCCGCATTTGAGTAATTGAGGATAATGCTTCCATTCAATTTTTTAGTAACAAGCTTACAGATGTAAAGCCCAAGACCTGGCCCTTTTGGTAGTTCTGAACCAACGAAAAACAAATCAAAAATTTTCTGCTGTTGTTCATGCTTAATACCTATTCCGTTGTCAGCAACTTGAATTTTTAAATAATCATCAACCACACGAATATCAATTTTTACCCACTTTTTCAGCTTCAAAGGATCATAAAACCTTATTGAATTAGCAATCAAATTCTTAAGAATTAAATGCGCTAGTGATGGGTCTATCAAAATATGATCTTTTACTTCTGAATTAACCTCTATATCTAAATGAGAATATGGCTCCTCATACTTTAACCTCGTGAAAACAGTATCCAGAATATCATCAATAGTTACCTTCTGCCTGGAGATAGGTCGTGCCGTTATTTCATATACATTACTTAACCTGGTAAGCATTGTATCCATTTGATCAGCTGATTGCTGTAAGTGGATCAAATGGTCTGTAATGTCATCACCATTACGATATTCCATGTTAATCAAATGACTAAGGCCTTTAAAGCGGGCAATCGGGCCTCTTAAATCATGAGCCGATTTATAAATAAAATCATCTAGCTCCTTATTTTTCTCTTGAAGTAATCTGTTTGATATAGATAGCTCTTCTGTTCTCTCTTGAACTTGTTGATCAAGGTTTCTGGCAATATTTAAGAGCTTTCTATTTTGCTCCTGAATAATGCGTTTGGCTTCATTCACCCTATTTCGCTCAAGATCTAAAAGCTCATTTTGAGATTGAATCTCTTCTAATGCTTCTCTATTTTCTTTATTCTTTATTAATAAATCTTGTTGAGCAGCCTCAATTTCCTCTTTTTGTTCTTTGATGAGCGAAAGAGCAGCTTTATAATCTTCGTTTTGTGCTAATAATTCCTGATGTTTTTTCTCGAGAATTTTGGTTCTATCCTTCACCATACTTTCTAAGTATTGGTTATGCATTTTAATGCGCTTGGAACCTAAATTGATAAAACCGAATGCAGTACCAAAAATACCGAACCCTAATGCAGTCCATATAAACAGACTAAAGCCATCATCTTCCGAAAATAGCGAAGCTGTATTATTAGCTGTCACAGACGAAGCCCATAAAGTTTTTGACTTTGATGGGTTTTGGTTAACAAACTCACTTTCAGAATAATGGAATCCTAAAAGCGAGAGGCTGCTAATAATAGTTAATACAATAGAGTAAAATATTATTTTCCTCACACAAATTGTTTATTAAAAAAACACAATAAAAGATTTAATTCGTTCTATTAATTATTAAATCTTTAAACTTACACATAATCAGATACTTAGCTTTTTGTAACTGAAGTGTTAATTTAATGAAAAATAAATCTGACAAACAAGATAAACTGCAATTATTTATACAGTAGTATTGAAATTTTAAGAATAATTGAACTTTACTCAGAATTAATGTTAAAATAAAAAAGCCTTCTTATTAGAAGGCTTAAGTTATTAACGAGTGAACTATGTTTTATTTGCCAAAAGGATTGAAACCGGCTAGGCCTCTCTTGCTACCACTAAGCTTATTCATGGTTTTCATCATTTTGCGCATATCCTTAAACTGCTTGAGGAGATTATTAATTTCTTGAACAGAAGTACCGCTACCTGTAGCAATTCGCTTTTTCCTGCTTCCATTCATTAACTCAGGATTGTGACGCTCTTCCGGTGTCATTGATCTAATGATAGCTTCAACAGGCTTAAAAGCATCATCATCAATATCTAAGTCTTTAATTTGCTTGCCCATACCTGGTAGCATGCCCAACAAATCTTTTATGTTACCCATTTTCTTGATCTGCTGTAGCTGAGACAAGAAATCCTCAAAATCAAACTGATTCTTTCTTATCTTTTTAGAAAGTCTGCTGGCTTCTTCTTCATCGAAAGTCGCTTGTGCTTTCTCAACTAAGGAAACCACATCACCCATACCTAGAATCCTTTGAGCCATCCTGTCAGGATAGAAAAGGTCTATGGCTTCCATCTTTTCGCCAGTACTTACAAACTTGATTGGTTTGTCCACCACGTTTCTGATAGAAAGGGCTGCACCACCTCGTGTATCACCATCTAACTTTGTTAGAACAACACCATCAAAATCAAGTCTTTCATTGAAGGTCTTAGCAGTGTTTACCGCATCCTGACCTGTCATTGAATCTACAACAAACAGCGTTTCTGAAGGATTAAGGCCTTTTTTCAATGAGGCTATTTCATCCATCATTTGCTCGTCTACCGCCAAACGACCTGCGGTATCCACTATAACTACACTTTTGCCATTATCTTTGGCGAATTTTAAGGCATTATTAGCAATTTCAAGGGCATTTTTATTCTCTGGTTCAGCATAAACCTCAACACCAATTTGCTCACCTAATACTTTAAGCTGATCAATTGCTGCCGGTCTGTAAATATCACAAGCAGCTAGTAAAACCTGCTTGCCTTGTCCTTTAAGTCTGTTGGCCAGCTTACCACTAAAAGTAGTTTTACCAGAACCTTGCAAACCAGAAATCAAGATAGTTGCCGGTGAACCTGATATCGTAATATCCTCCTGCTCACCACCCATTAATTTAGCAAGCTCCTCCTGAGTGATCTTAGTTAAAAGCTGGCCCGGAGAAACAGCAATTAATACATCACGACCTAAAGCCTCTTCTTTTATTTTATCAGTTACTTCTTTTGCTACTTTAAAGTTTACATCGGCATCAACCAATGCTCTGCGTATTTCTTTAACAGTTGTAGCAACGTTAACTTCTGTAATTTGGCCCTGCCCCTTTAAGGTTTTGAAGGCGCGGTCTAATTTATAACTAAGATTATCAAACATATTTCTATATACTAAAATCGTGAATCAGGCTGCAAAAATAATAAATTTATTGGCTTATGTGAAGGATTACCGCTAAAGTAAACCGATGTTGTTTATATTTGATCAAAACGCTAGGATACTATTTTATTTACAATAAATAGAAAGAGCATTTTGACCTTCGGCCTCCCCAAGCTCAGCTGATAAGTTAAAATACCTACACGCTTTACTTTGGTTATTCTGCTTAAGGTAAAGCTCTCCCAG
Source organism: Marivirga atlantica (assembly GCF_016734805.1). Lineage (GTDB taxonomy): Bacteria > Bacteroidota > Bacteroidia > Cytophagales > Cyclobacteriaceae > Marivirga > Marivirga atlantica. Next base: position 941,099 of record NZ_JAERQG010000002.1, on the reverse strand, counting down.
ATAAAAGTTGGCGAGAGGCAAATCTTTCTTTTTATTTAATGCCGCTTCAAGTTGTCTTTCAGCCTCTGAAAATTCTCCCTTCTTCAAGGCCAGCACTCCTAAGTTTCTATAGACATAAGGATTACGTTCATCAATCGATATACTCTGTCTTAAATCTGATTGAGCTTTTTCAAAATCACCTATCAAGGTATGTATATATCCCCTATTGTTTAAAAAGTAAGGCTGAAATTTATTAAGAGAGATGGCTCTATTGGCACTATTCAATGCTTCTTCTAACGCTTTTTGATCAGTTTGCACAAGAGCCAACAAATTCCATGCATTGGCTTCTTCATTATTTAGCGCGATTGCCTTTTCAACCAATTGCTCTGATATTTCCAAACTATCCTGAAAGTAATAAACACTAGCCAGATTGGTGAAAATCTCTGCATTATCTGGGTCTAAGGAGGCTGCTTCGTTAAAGCTTAGTTTGGCTGTTTCATATTGTTTTAAGCCTACTTGAGCTAATCCTTTTGCCAAATAAACAAATGATGAATCTTCATACTTCTTAAGTGCTGGCTCAAGATCATCAAGCGCTCTGTAATATTCACCGGCATCATAAAAGGCATTACTCCTATTATAATAAGCTCTCGTATAGTCCGGATTTAATTTAACAGCTTCATCGTAGGCATGAATAGCCTCATAGATATTCCCATTTTTGTATAATATAATGCCTTTAGCATTCCAGGCTACCGGATTTTTCTCATCCAATTCAATAGCCTCATCGATATACTTGATTGCCTTTGGAGTCTGCCCTTCAGCTACCAAATTAAAGCTCTTGTTAATCAGTTTCTGTTGTCTTTCTTCCTTTGAAGCACACGATACAAATACCAGCATGAAAGAAATGGAAACAAGAAAAAAAAGACTTGAACTTGATTTAAGCATAAGGTACTTTTTTCAGTTTCACGCCCACCTCATTCTCTATTTTCTTGATTAATTCCATGTCATACTTAGTAACAAGTGCCATGCTTATACCTCTATTACCTGCTCGGGCTGTTCGTCCACTTCTATGGATGTAGTAATCAATTTGCTTAGGAATCTCATAATGGACCACATATGCTAAATTAGCTACATCAATTCCTCTTGCGGCTACATCGGTAGCAATAAGCATTTGAAGCTTTTTGGTTGTGAATGAACGAAGCATCTTTTCTCGCTCCTTTTGATTCATATCACCTTCAATAATGCCTACCTCTAATTTTCTGGCTGACAGCTGATCATACAAGCCTCTAGCAGAAGCTTTGGTATTACAAAATATGATGCCTCTCTCCTTTTTCTGAGTTTGCAGAAAGTAAAGCAGTACATTGATTTTATCTGACTTTTCACACAATACGAATTGATGCTCAATTTTTTCGTTCACCAACTGATTACCTCTTACCTGAATATGATTGGCATCGGGCTGCAGAAATGTTTTGATCAGGTTTTTTATTTGCTGTGGGATGGTAGCGGAAAAGAGCCAAATCTGCTTTTCTTGCTTCATAGTAGCAAGAATAAATTCCAGGTCTTTTTTGAAGCCCATACTGAGCATTTCATCAGCTTCATCAATCACTACAGTTTTAGCCTGACGAATGTCAATATCCTTTCTTCTTATTAAGTCTGCCAAACGGCCGGGTGTTGCCACAACAATATGGGTAGGTTTTCTAAGCGCTTGAATCTGTTTCTCTATTTTCTCACCACCAAAAACACATTCTGTAAAGACTTTTTCAGTGTATTTAGTAAATTTAAAAAGCTGCTTATTAATCTGTTGAGCAAGCTCTCTGGTTGGTGCTATTACCACAGCCTGTATGTATTTGTCTTGAGGCCTAATATTCTCAAGAAGTGGTAAACCAAAAGCAGCCGTTTTTCCAGTACCAGTTTGTGCCTGTGCAACTAAGTCAGACTTGTTTTGAAGTAAAAACGGAATTACTTCTGCCTGAATTCCGGTAGGCTCTTTAATATTTAATTCATTCAGCCCTTTTATCAAGTCAGCTGAAACGCCCAATTCTTTGAATGACATTTTCTAATTTACTAGTTATTTATATTTCTTTTTAAAGGGCTTCTTACGATTCCCTCCTGAATGTTTCCTTTTGTTAAGCTCATACTTAGGCCCTTCTCCTAACCTACTTGGCAAACTTGTTGTTTTTGAAACCTCTCTTTCGATAAGCTCTTCTATTCGAGTGAATTTCTCAACATCCTTTTCGTTTATAAAAGTTATTGCCTCACCTTTAGTTGCTGCACGTGCTGTTCTACCCACTCGGTGCACATAATCTTCGGCATCTCCAGGCACATCATAGTTAATTACCAAGCTAATATTTTCAACATCTATTCCTCTTGAAATGATATCTGTACCTACTAGTACTTGTAGCTTTTTTGCCCTGAAATTTCTCATGATTTCCTCCCTTTCGGACTGATCCAAATCACTATGGAAAGATTTAATTTGAAGAGGCAATTCATTTAACTCCTTTGATAGTTCCTTTACCTTATCTTTAGTTGAGGCAAAAATGATAGCTGTTTCATATCTGCCTGATCCTAACAAAAACTTTGTTAATGGAATTTTCTGATTGTCGTAGGTCATAAAAGCTTTCTGAGAAATAGCTTCTGCCGGCTTAGAAATAGATAGCATCACCTCTTCAGGATCATTAAGTATCTCATTTGCCAGTTTCTTAATCTTTGGAGGCATGGTAGCAGAAAACAGGATGGTCTGTCTCTCTTTTGGCAATTGCTTTACAATCCTTTTTATATCGTCTGCGAAACCCATGTCAAGCATTCTGTCAGCCTCATCTAGTATGAGGTGCTTTACATTACCCAAATTGGTAGCTTCGCTATTTAATAAGGCAATGAGTCTACCGGGTGTTGCCGTAATAATATCAACACCTTCTCTTATGGCTTTCTTTTGCTGCTCCCAAGCTGCCCCATCACCACCACCATAAATAGCTATTGAGCTGGCATTTGTAAAGTATGAAAAGCCTTCTATCTGCTGGTCAATTTGCTGGGCCAACTCTCTGGTTGGAGCAATAATTACTGTGTTAACTTCTTTAGAAGGTTTAGAAGAAGCTATTTTATGTAATACTGGCAACACGAAAGCCGCTGTTTTACCAGTACCGGTTTGTGCGCAGGCAATAATATCTTTGTTTTGCAGAATAATAGGAATTGCTTGCTGTTGTACTGGAGTAGCATCCTTAAAATTCATCATGCTTAGACCTTCTACTAAGGTATCATGAAAATTAAATTCGGTAAACTTCAAAATTTTGATTTATGGTTTTAGATTCTAATTATCAAAGGTAAGTATTACTTTGATTAATCATAGATTATAGAAAAATAGACAATAAAAAAGGCGACCATAAGTCGCCTTCTAAAATAAATAAAATACTACAGATTAGTATAAGTAATCTAAAGCAGTTCTGTCATCGTTGTTGAATGGTCTGTTAGAGCCATCAGTACAAGCTAACATCCAAGAAGCTTTGCTTGCAGAAGCACCAGTTGGTGTACCTGGGATGTGATTAGCACCTACACCACCATCACCTTCGTTTGAAGTAGCTCCACCACAAGAGATCGATCTGTCAAAATAATCTGTGTGACGGAAACCAATGCAGTGTCCCATTTCGTGAGCAATTATAGTAGCAATACCATCAGTAGAAAGACCATAAGATGATTCTAACACTCCACTCATTTTGATTTCTCCATAAGGATCACAACCTGAAGTTGGGAAACCAGCAGAACCTAACACGCCTCTTCTTTCATCTCTTTTGTTAAGACGAGTCATTACAATGTCCGCTTGATTTTGGTTAGAAACTCTTCTAAAGGTTAAAGTTAAACCTTCAGCATTATATCTACTAATTGCTTCATCAAGACCAGCAATCATAGCAGGACTATAAGCACCCTTATTAGGACCTTTACTGCTTGCATCTTCCTCTTGAGCAAAAACGGTAATTTCTCTTGGTCCGCAAACCAAATTATCTGTTGAGTACTGTTCAGCAACAGGTAAGTGATTAGGCTTAGACATTTCAGCAATATTTTTATCCGTTAGGTAAATATCACCTTCAACTAAGTAACCATCTTCAAATTTAGTTGGTGCTTGATTAGTAACATCGAAGCCAAGATTTTTGATCTTCTGGATAGTTACGTCATCAACTGCCAAATTATCAATAGTTGCAGTTTCATCTTGCTGGCAACCTGCTAATACAAAGCCACCAAGAGCTAATACTGTAATAAATCTTTTAAAATTACTTAACATGATTATTATGTTTTTTGGTTATAAGCTCGAATATGTGGCAAGCAGATTGGAATTCCTAATTAAATTCTGAAGAATAAATATACCGCAGTATTTAATTGGCTATATTATTCAATAAGTACAACATTAATCTGAATATCTACAATAAAAGTATACAGATGTATTTTAATAAAACAAGAGCTTTCCTGAAGCTACTAGCTCTCCATTTTTAATAATCTGATAAAGATACAGGCCTGCATCTACCTGAGGCCTTTCAATAAATAAACGATCATCATCAAAATTGTAATGAAGTACTTCTTTTCCATATATTGTTGTAAGCCTAAATTCATGAATTTGACGAACCGACTTCCCAAATACTCTTATATCCTGATCTGAATTAACTGGGTTGGGGAATACAAGGAAGTCCTCATCTTTAACAAAAAAGGCATTGAGTTTATCACTTATTATCTGCTCGCCATTGATAAAATTAATAAGGAGTCGATAATTATTTAATCCATTATCAGGATTCTCATCCAATAGTTTTACAACCTCTTCTTTAGGTACTTCAGCAATCACATCTTGCCATGAATTACCGACCTCTTTCTGCATAATAACTTCTGAGATGTTATTTATACCTCCTAATTCAGAATAAATAAAAACACCCGAGTCCTGCTCAACATAGGTGTATAAATTATTGATATAGCAGAAAGCTCCTTGCAAGTCATAGTCTACGGTAAAACTACTTATTAATGATTTACCATTAATATAGGGGGTTAGACGCAGAAAATTTGAGGATAAAACAGCTTTTTGAATTGTAATACTTGTATCAGCTTGTTCGTATAACACCCGAGGTTGATCATTTTGAATATTACTTAACTTATAATAGTCAACGGACTGGAAGCTATTCCAACTCACAGCAAGAGAATCTTCACAGTTAAAGCTAACACTCAACCTGGTGGGTACTGAAATAGAGAAAGTATCCGAAATAAATTCATCATTACCTATTTCCATTTTTAACTGTGCCAACTCATTGATTTCAGGATTATTCCACCTGAAATTCTCAGAACGTAAATCAACAGTTTCGCTGACTAGTTTCCATTGATTGTCACTAGTGCCAGTCAGCCTGTAGTATAATTGACCTGTAGAGATATCATAAGAATTCTCCCAGCGCAAATGACTTGTGGTTTCACCATTATATGGAATGTTATCTGTTGAAGTTGGACTGGTCCATCTAAAACTATCTGCAATATCATATTGATAAGCTATGTAAAATTTTTGCTCTGTCGAGCTAATATCATAAGGAGTCACTTCTATGATTACTTCTTCTCCCGAAGGATTATTTATAAAAACTTGTTCAACGTTATTTAAATGATCCTGGCCTGTTATAGCTGCCTTATTTAATGAAGTTTCATTTGGTGATGAATCAAGTATAAATGGTAAATGTTCATCACCACTTACAGAGACAGATAAATCTAAGTCATTTATTAAGGCAATAGCGTCATTTGGATTGGCTGGAACATCATTCCAAACCAAAGTAACCTTTACGTTAATAGCATTATTTGGTATTTGAATAGACTGGCTGAAAGCGGAAGACTGAGAAGAAATCACCCCAGAAATAAAATGCTGATTTTTGATTGTTTCGATTGCAGCTAATGCATTTAGTTGCCCATAACCAGTTTTAAAATCAGGACCTAAGGTTCCTACATCGTCAGCCGAATTAATTAAAATAGCTTTAGCTAAAGCTGAGGGCATTGCTGAATCATAAAGCATTTTAAATTGCTGCTGCATTAAAATACCTGTTCCTGAAACCATTGCAGCAGAATTAGAAGTACCTGCTATACTATAAGTACTCAATTCTGGTTTAATTCGCCCATCAAAAGCAGGGCCTGAACTGCTATAAGGTACATGATTCCCAGTAGTATCCACTGAAGCAACAGCTAAGGTGTTTTTCGCATTTTTATAGTTACCAGTAAGGTTAGCAAACCCTGGCAATCCGGCATATTGACCTTCTTCAGACTCTTCCAATCCGCTATTACCTGAGGACTGAATATGAAGTAAAGTTTTATTGTTAAAAGCACTTTTATCATAGCTTTGAGCCAATACCCCATAAAAAGGTTCTATTGCAGTTCCATAAGAATGATTCTGTAACTGAACGTCATTTTCATTGTAGTAAGCATCAGTTTGAGGAGCAATATCGGCAAAGCTCACCGATGAATGATTAACATTGGTTGCTACTCCCCTCCCTGTAACAAAGGAATTGCCATTTCCTGCAATTATAGTTGCCATTTGTGTGGCGTGGTTCTCAGAAAATTCACTTTCTAAACCACTATCGACATAACGTCCTTTTAAATCTATATCATCAGTATCATAAAAGGATTCTTGAATGCTTATGAGTTCGTTCTCACCAGTTAGGTAAGGATATAAATTATGAACAGTATTGATTCTATTAGGATTAAGGTTGAGATCCAATACTGTAGCTTCACCCTTAGGTAGTAAACTTTCAATTGTAATAGCTTCAATGTTATTATTGGCTAAGAGTTCTTCTAATGTCACTCTTGTCAATCGCCCTCTATATTTATATACGTTATAGGCTATCCTCTTTAAATTATGAGACTTTGACAAATCATCAGATTCATTATTTACATAAATAAGAAAGTCATTCTGAAAGGTCTTAATTTGAGGATCATTGTATTGCTGCAATAGTTGTTCATTCAACTTCCATAAATTATTAGCTGGGTAAAATCTATAACCAACTGACTGATCACTATAGGCGTCTTTTAATTTTACGATAAAGTTTTGTTCATCTAACCTTCTGATAACCACAAATTTTTCTTGAATTTGGGCTAAAGAACTTACCCCAGCATTTTCATTAAATAGCAGATAAAACTGTGTGCTTTTTGTTGTTTTTTGCAGATCAGAGGACTTTTCAATGAATTGTGACCATTTAAGATTAGATTTTACGGTTTGAGCGTTACAATAACTAATATCGTAGTTGATAAAATATAAAATTACTAAGATAAATATCACTATTTTACTTTGTACGTTATTTAATATTGTATTAATATAATTCGCCATTTATAGCACACTATGTTATATTTTTTAAACTATAACGAAAATAAATTGCATTTATTCAATAATGTTTAAAAAAATGTTATCGTTTATTTTCGCTTTTGTAAAGAAAATAATATTATTCGAATCTAACCAAAAACTTACTGTAATATGTGTAATTTTAAAAATCGCTTGATGATTGTTTTGGCAATCATAGCAAGCACAGTAGTAATGAGTTCTTGTCAACAAGATGAAGAACTGAATGTCGATCTTAATACGATCAATGATGACATTAGAGACAAGTTCGTTGAACTTGGTTTTGATGCCAGTGACATGTATGTTGATCAGATCGATAACCCTTTAACGGGTGAAGTAGAAAAGTTTTATATGCTGGAGGGGGATATAGCTATTTCTGCAAAACAAATGGAAGAAATGTTAGATAGTGATATCGCTCACAAAGGATTGAATGGTGAGCAGTATCGTACTAACAACCTTGTTAGCCAGGGAAGAACTATTCGTGTAATAGGCTACACTGGCAACAATGCAAATGGCTTGGATTCTAAAATGCAAACTGCTTTGCAGTGGGCTGTTGCTAATTATAACAGAATCAATACAAGCTTAAACTTCACTTTAACATTTGGTACTAACTACAACTCATATGACATGGTTGTTTATAGAGTATCTGGTGGCGGTGGCGGTAGCGCTGGTTTCCCTAGCGGTGGTCGTCCTAACAAATTCATCAGAATTAACTCTGGAACTAGCAACTATGACACTAATGTAGTTGAGCACGTAATTACTCACGAAATGGGTCACTCTGTAGGTTTAAGACATACTGATTATTTTGACAGATCTTATTCTTGTGGATCGGGTGGAAATGAAGGTGATGGTGGCGTTGGTGCTATCCATGTTCCTGGAACTCCAACTGGAATTGATCCTAACTCTATCATGTTAGCTTGCTTTGGCTCAGGTGAAGATGGTGAGTTTGGTAACTATGATGTAACTGCTCTTGAGTATTTATATTAATTTAGTAACCAACTAAAAAATTTAAGGTCAGATGCCCTCCATCTGACCTTTTTTATTTACGACAATTCATGTTATGCTAAAGCTATTATACCTGACATAACTGATAACAACATGAATAATTTCAAATCATTATTTTTTAGGAGGTTGACTTGGTCGCACTTCAATTTTACTAGGTAGTGTTCTTGAATCCATTTCAAACAAATCTACCACCATCTTACCCAAATCCTCTGGCTGAATCTTCCATGCATCAGCTTCATTAGGTTCATGGTTATTAAAGTGAGTAGCCACTGAGCCAGGCATTATGGTACTTACATTTATACCCTCATGACGTAAATCAAGCATTACCGCCTGAGTAAAACCTGTTAAACCAAATTTACTGGCATTGTAAGCTGATCCGCCAGGAAAAAAGTTAGTTCCAGCTAAGCTAGAAATGGTAATAAAATATCCTTTAGACTTTTTTAAAGCCTCAAGAGAAGATTTAATTGTATAAAATGGTCCTGTAAGATTTGTATCTATAACCTCATTCCATTGGTCAGCAGACAAATCTGCTACACTTGCAAAGTGCCCTAAACCAGCATTGGCAATCACATAATCTAACTGGCCCCATTTTTCAATAATTTTAGTCACGCATGACTGCTGGCTTTCGAAACTTCTGACATCAGCTTCCAAAGCTAGCACCTTATCTGGACCACCCAAGGATTTTGCTGCTTCATCGGCAGAACTTTGTGATCTACTGGTTATGGCAACTTTCACACCTTTGTTAACCAATGCTTCAGCTATACCGTAGCCTATTCCTTTACTTCCACCAGTTATTAATGCTACTTTATTACTAATATTCTGCATATTTAAATTGATTATTTGTTTAAACTTACCAACTCAACTATGCCCACAGAGTTTAATTTTTATGGTTTATTTGATATGAAAACATCAGATTCCAGCTTTTCTACAGGTATATCAAGTTTTCTTACCATATATTTTTGAATAGCCTCTTTGTGTTTAGGTTCGCTAGAAAGCAATAAAGTCTGGAATTGAATTAATTTTCCATCAACCATTAAAGTGTCAAAAGGGCTGAAACGGTGAAAAGCAAAATTTTTATCGTATGAATAAATATCCAGTAAGTAATTCGCTATAGCAATATACTTCCAACCACTCGAACCCTTACCTCCAAAATATCCTGCTTCTTCTGAAGTCCCTAATAGCTCCTCTCCTTCCTTTAAGGTCCATATTTCAGACTTAAGACCAGATTTTAGAGCCTCCTGTTCTTTGGTTCGGCAATAATTTCGATGCTTCTGAATATCAAAAGGTGAATAATTATGATATAATTCATCGCGTAAAGTAATTAAGCGATACTTATTAAAATGAAAAGTTGGTTCGTAAATAAGATACTTTTGGAATTCAAAAAGATATATAGTATTAAACTTGAGCGTTTTACCTACCAAATCAGAAGAGTTTAAGCCAAATTCCTCTAAAGTATCTTCTAATTTAATAGTATCATTGAAGTCCTTTATAGTAAATTCAACTGAACTTATTTCATTTCGACAGTTTACTTCTTCTAAGAATTTATTAATGATTTTCCATTCGTAAGGAATTGCCAAGGATTTTAGCATGCTATTGAGTGGAATTTTGATTGGTTAAGAAAGCAGCCGCTCAAATAATGAAGCATCTTAAAGATTATAACCAAAAACCTAATGTAAAGTGCAATAAAATTCTTACGGCTGCTAATTGGGTGCAAAAGTACGACTTAATTCTTTTAATACTAACCCCTATCTAAATTTTTATTAAATATCTCCATCGTTATTATCTCCTCTGCCCCCTTCACTTCTACCTCGTTGTTTTTTACTGTTCAATCTATAGTCTAATGTAAGTCTGAAGGTTCGCGTTCTCCATTGGAATTCTGAATCATATTCAAAGCTTGAGCCATCAGAGCTACTACCGCTGGTAATTGTTCTCCATTTTCTTGAATTAAACAAATCTCGCACACTTAATGAAATTGTCCCTTTATTATTGAAAATTTCTTTACTCAGCCCTAAATCCATCATATAAAAAGCCTTTCTGTAACGCTGGGGCTCCCTTTCTGGTGCTCGATAGAATCCACTTAACTGAAAGGTTAAATCATCCCAAAAAGTCATCTGTGATGTTAATCTGGAACTCATTGTAAAGGTTTGAGCATACAAGTCAACCAACCTACCTTCATCATCTATTGTTTCTCCATCTGTTTCTTGATAGAACACGTTGACATTAGCATTTAAACGCCACCAATCATTTAAATCGTGCGAATAGGTGTTTTCTAAACCAATGGCATTTCTAAAGCCAATATTCTGAGGCTGTCTATATATCACACTGTCAATTAAAGTATTGACTCTTTCAATCAAACCATCCGTATAACGGTAATAAATGCCTGCATACAAACTGGCATTTTTAAAGTTGTTCATAACACCTAATTCATATGAATCAGTAAATTCAGGATTCAAATTAGGGTTACCTATTCTAATATTGGTGTTATCTCCAAAATTTGAAAATGGGTTCAAACTTCTAAAACCTGGTCTGTCAAACCTCCTACTATAACTTGCCTGAACATCGGTTAGCTTGCTCAATTTGTAGGTTAAGAATACGCTTGGGAATAAGTTGGCATACGGATCTCTATCTAATAAAAGGCTATCTCCACTTTCACCAAAATCAGTGCTGATATCTGTATATTCTGCTCTCAAACCAGCCTGAAAGCTTATTTTATCCCACTCTGTATTATATATAGCATATAGCGCATGAATATTCTCTTCGTAAATAAAATCATTAGTAAAGTCCGCCAAACTCACAAATGATCCTTCTTCAGTTCGCTGTTCTACATTGTAACTGTTGGTAATAGTTCTAAGATTTGATCTCCATCCTACTTCGAAAGATTGGTTTTCACCTATTGGTTTAAAGTAACTTGATTGTAACAAAAGATTGTCCGAAAACTCATCAATTAATGATGTTTGAAAAATATCTTCGTAAAATTGATCATCCTCAAAGTTTAAGGTGTCGGTTGTAATATCAGAGTCTTCTACCTCATTATTTTGACGATACTGGATATCGGCTGTTAATTTATGATCTTCGTTATCTTCGAATTTTTTGGTGAAATTAATACTATACTCCAATACATTTTCAGCTTCTAACTCAAATTGAGACCTAATATCTTTACTTTCAAGATTTCTATTTTCATCATAGTATGACCTGGTATTATAAGTCCTATTATCTTCGTCCGAATCTCTGTATAAGAAAGAAGCGGTGATAATAGTATTGTCAGTTATATTGTAGTCCAGCCCAAATCTGAAATTGTGTGAAATATCTGATCTTTCTCTGTCAATATCGTTATAGAGATAGTCTGATACATTACCCAAGGAATCGAAATTAGTTTGATCCCTGTAACCACCACCAAAGTTTTCATCATAGCGGAATCCATAACTTCCAAAGAAATTGAAATTATTTTTTCGGTAGTTTAAGTTGGCGCTTCCTCCTAATATCAATGGATAGCCTAAATTGGCACTAAAACTACCATTAACACCTGCTTTTTTATCTTTCTTTAAAATTATATTAATAATACCAGCATTACCTTCTGCGTCATATCGTGCTGAAGGATTTGTAATTACTTCTATGCTTTCAATTAAATCTGATGGAATGGATTTTAGTGCAGAAGCGCCATCAATACCTACCAAGCCAGAAGGTCTTCCATTTATAAGAATCCTGACGTTTTGGCTACCTCGAAGAGAAACATTACCATCAACATCCACAGTAACGCTCGGTAAATTATCAAGAATACTTTCCGCACTCCCTCCTATATTGCTGAGGTCCTGACCTACATTAAATACTCTTTTGTCTAACTTCATCTCCATTTGAGGCCTTCTGGCTTCTACTGTAACTTCCGAAAGTTGATCCACATCTTCAGAAAGTGAAATTTTACCTAACTGTAAATCATCTTCATTTACTTGAATGGGGACTTCCTTAGTTTTGTAAGAAACAAACTGTACTCTAAGAGTATACGAATCAGGTAATGCCTGAAGTACAAATTGGCCGTCTTCTGAAGTAACCGCTCCTGTTATTAACTCTTGATTTTCATTGAAGAGACTTACATTGGTGTAACCCATTGGCTTACCAGATTGATTATCTACAACCTGACCTGTAATTTTAGATTTTTGTGCTGCTAATTGGAATGATGAAATTAGAAAAATTGCGATGAATGCTGTTTGAATTATCTTCACTAAAATACATATTTTATTTATATCTGATTAACATTAGCTTTTGTTAGATGTTTATATTCAACCAATCAATTTTTAGTATTGCTTCTTAATAAAAATTGATAACTCTTTTCGAATGAAGCAATTTTCTAGCTCAATAATTGGTGATTTCTTCGTATAAATTAATTTTATCAACATACTTTATTTTATATTAAGCCTTACTTTAAACCCGACTTCTCCCCAATAAAATGTTAAAAGAAGATATCCAGAATCGAATTGATAAAAACTACAATTTCAAATTCAATCAAAACGCTCAAAACTTAGAATTATACCCTTACTTTAATGAAGTTTCAACTGCTTCGAGTCCGGTAATCAAGGTGAATGGGGCTAATATGCTCAACTTTGGATCCAATAATTATTTAGGACTAACTACTCATGAAAAAGTCTTAAGCGAAAGTATTGCTTCACTCAAGAAATATGGTTCTGGTGTCACAGGTTCAAGACTGTTAAATGGCACACTTGATGTACATAAAAAACTTGAAAACAAAATAGCAAATTTTTACAATAAGGAAGCTTCGTTGGTTTTTCCTACAGGTTATACTACCAACCTAGGTTTGCTTAGTTCGCTTTTAACAAGTGAAGATATAGCTATTATAGATGCTCAGATCCATGCTTCGGTATATGACGGCTTAAGACAGGCCCGATGTACGATAAGAAGTTTTAAGCACAATAATATTGAAGACTTAGAAAAGACAATAATGAGTTGTAAAATCAAACCAACCGTTTGTGTTGTAGAGGGATTATATTCAATGTTTGGTGATGCTGGTAATATTAAAGCAATCTGTGGAATTTGCGAGAAATACAGTATCACACTAATTGTTGATGAAGCACATAGTGTTGGAGTTTTAGGCAATAAGGGAAGAGGTGCTGCAGAACTTCAACAAGTAATGGATAAAGTTGATGTATTTACGATCACATTTTCCAAAAGTCTCGGTAGTTGTGGAGGTGCAATAGTAGGACCAAAAAAAATTATCGAATTCGTTAAAGTAAATGCTAAACCCTTTTTATTTACTGCAGGAAACACTCCTGCTTCGTTAACTTCTGCCTTAACATGCTTAAATCTATTGGATGCTAATCCATCATTTATTAAGGAGCTCCATCAAAAGAAGGATTTCTTAATAGCCTTACTAAAAGAAAAGGGAATTACACCACTGTCAAAAGACGGTCCAATCATTTCACTTGCATTAGGTAATGATGATCAGGTCATCACTACTTGGAAAAAGTTAATGGATAAGAGGGTATTTTGTAATCCTGTGTTATTTCCAGCAGTTAAAAAAGGGAAAGGTTTAATCAGACTTAGTATTATGAGAACTCATACAATTGAGCAATTAAAGTTATTAGTTAGTTCATTAGAAAGTGTAATTCAGTCAAATACAATATAATTCTAAATCAATCTGCACTTCACTGTAAGAATTTGAAATATTATTAATTTTTATGGTCATTGATTGGTATTATCAAAGTTATACTTGTTCCTTTGCCCACTTCTGATTTAATTGAAATTTCTCCTTTTAGTTTTTCGAGTGTAGATTTCACGATGTAAAGTCCTAATCCTGAACCATCTGAACCTTCATGTCCACGGTAGAACATTTCGAAAATCTTGTCAATATGAAGTTCACTAATACCAATACCATTGTCTTTTATATCAATTATTAACTTATTATTTTTAGCTACTGTATTGATTTTGATAAAGGGCTTTTCAATATAAGGATTCCGGTATTTAATAGCGTTTGATACCAAATTATTTAACACTATCTCAATTCTAGACCTATCACCTTTTATATCACGTGCACCATCGACCTTAAATTCAATATTGAAAGTTTTAATATCTTCAACAAAACTGTTATTCTCAATTACTTCTTTTAATAAACCCTCTAAATCAAATTCCTCCATTTTTATTTCTGTTCGCGAATTTCTAGATATCTCTATCACCTCTCGAATAAAATTATTCAGTTTGTGTACTCTGCTTTCAATTTTTTCAAAATACTCGATTGAAGAAGGGTCTTTAATTTCGTATTTCGCTACATTGACTAATCCTAAAATAGATAATAGAGGGGCTTTTAAATCATGCGAAGCACTATAAACAAATTGATCGAGCTCTTCATTTATCTCTTTTAGCGCTTTATTTTTATCTTCTACCATATTCATAGCTTCTTGGCGCTTATTCTCGATTTCCTCATTAAGCTTATCAAATGATATTAATGAGACTATTGTTACAGCAACAGCCGTCACCAGATTTAACAAATATGAGGATTCACTTACTACTTCCAGAAGCACTGTATTATAGCCAAACGGATTATAATTGGTTAATTCTAAAATAAGCAACAACAAAAGCGCAAAGCTAACTGAGGCATATTTATACAGATTATCCTTTAACTCAAATAATAAAAAAATGATGGTAATTATAGGGAAGAAAATAAAGTATACACCAGTTTCTTTGGGCAATAAAGAGGCATATAAAAATATCAATGTAGGCCCTACAAAAACAAAGATTAGCTTAGCAGCTAAATGCTTTTGACTTTCATTCAATAAGTAGGTGACAAAAAATACCACCACCAAAACCGAATCTAGCATTACAGTAATTGCAG
The DNA here is from genome assembly GCF_016734805.1 of Marivirga atlantica. Classification (GTDB taxonomy): domain Bacteria; phylum Bacteroidota; class Bacteroidia; order Cytophagales; family Cyclobacteriaceae; genus Marivirga; species Marivirga atlantica. The sequence goes on along the minus strand of NZ_JAERQG010000002.1, from coordinate 925,950 downwards.
ATTCAAAAATTGCGTCATGAATAGCAGCAGCCAAGGATCCTAAAACAACTATTAAGGCAAATTGTGATAGAAATATATTAGACTTCTGCTCAACAGTTTTTTCTAACCGGGACCACATGCGAAATTTAAAAATTTTACTCATCCTCAAGCAGAATTAAACTGTTTTATGTATTCGCCACTTAACACTACCATTTATATAAATAACTAGAAGTTATTATAACAATTAGTTATTTAAATGGTCATTCATTTTTAATTTAAAAAAAATTAAAATTATCGTTATGAAGTTTTCTATAATTATTGGCTATTTAACGTTTAGTCTACTATTTATTTCTACGGCCGATGCCCAGTTCTTTGGAAAAAAGAAGAAAAAGGAGGAACAGAGTGCCTCAAAAAAATCGGAAAAGAAAAGTGAGTTTGAAAAATATAGTGAAATAGTTAAGAAAGGTACTATTACTGATGATGGTCTTTTTAAAACTCACATGAATAATGACAAACTGTATTTCGAAATACCCTTCAATCTATTAGGAAAAGATATGCTTTTGGTAAGTAGAATTGCCAAACTACCGGACAATTTCGGAGGTGGTTATGTAAATGCCGGCTCTAAAATTAATGAACAAGTTGTTCGCTGGGAAAGAAGAAAAAATAACATTGACATAAAGGTTGTTAGTTTCGAAAACGAAAGTGATGAAGAATCACCAATATACAAATCGGTTGAAGCTAATAACTTCTTTCCTATCCTTTTTAGTAGTAAAATAGAGGCTTTCAATAGTGATAGTACGAGCTTATTAGTAGATGTAAGTGATATTTATCAAAAAGAAGTAGCCTCATTAAATGCGATGTCTTCACGAATTAGAAAGCGTTATAGTGTAAAAAGGCTTGATCAAAGTAGGTCATATATAGAGTCGGTTAATTCTTACCCACAAAATATTGAGGTAAAACATGTAATGACCTATGATGCTGATAACCCACCAGAAAGAGATCAGGCTAATACTATTTCCATGTTGCTCAATCAATCTATGATTCTACTTCCTGAAGATAAAATGATGCCTCGCCTGGCCGATTACAGAGTGGGCTGGTTTACCATAGAAAAGTATAATTATAACTCTGATGAGCTTAAATCAGATAATTATGAAATTCTAAGAAGATGGAGGCTTGAACCCAAAGATGTTGAAGCTTACAAAAGAGGAGAGTTAGTAGAACCTATAAAGCCTATTGTATATTATTTAGACCCTGCAACTCCTGAAAAATGGAGACCTTATTTTAAGCAGGGAATTGAAGATTGGAATGTGGCATTTGAAAAAGCAGGTTTCAAAAATGCCATCATTGCTAAAGACGCTCCTACAAAGGAAGAAGATCCTGAGTTCAGTCCAGAAGACGTCCGCTATTCGGTAGTCCGTTATGTGGCAAGTACAACCAGAAATGCTGTGGGTCCATCTGTATCAGATCCCAGAACAGGAGAAATATTAGAGTCTGATATTATATGGTATCATAATCATTTAAGAAGCTATAGAAATAGATTCATGATTGAAGCAGGTGCTCAAAATCCTGATGCAAGAACTTTACAAACTCCTGAAGCTGAAATAGGTGAAATGATGCGCATGGTAATAGCTCATGAAGTGGGTCATGCCTTAGGCTTACCCCATAATATGAAAGCTAGCTCAGCCTACCCTACTGATTCACTACGCTCAGCAAGTTTTACCCAAAAGTATGGCCTCACTCCTTCCATTATGGATTATGCACGAGTGAATTACGTAGCACAGCCGGAAGATAAAGGTGTGAGATATATTAGAATGATGGGACCTTATGACGAATATGCTATCAACTGGGGCTACAGATATTTACCTGATGCAGAGACAAAAGAAGATGAAAAAGCTACTCTTGATAAGTGGATTCTCGAGAAGGCGGATAATCCATGGTACCAATTTGGAGGCGGTTATGATGGCGTAGATCCACAATCTCAAAGAGAAAGTCTTGGTAAAGACCAGGTTAAAGCAAGTGAATATGGTTTGGCAAATTTAAAGAAAGTTGTACCGAATCTAGTGGAGTGGACCAGTGCAGATGGAGAAACTTATGCTGAGTTAGAGGAAGTATATCGTGAGCTTGGCTATATCTGGAGGAGATATGTTGGCCATGTAACTACGAACATTGGTGGTGTTTATGAAACACGAAAAACTGCCGATCAGGAAGGTGTTTTATATACCCCCGTACCAAAAGGTATTCAGCGCTATGCATTGAGCTTTTTACTTGACCACGCCTTCACTACACCAAATTGGTTGCTAAATAAAGACATTTTAGACAGAATAGAATCCAATGGTGCTATTGACAGGGTTAAATCAATTCAACTGTATAATTTAAACCAATTGCTGGATGAAGATAGACTCATCCGAATGGTGGAAGCTGAAGAACGTTATGGAAATGACGCTTATTCGGTTATCGAGTTTTTAACCAACCTAAGAAAAGGCCTATTTTCAGAACTTTATAGCTATAAAAAAACAGATGCTTACAGAAGAAATATCCAACGTGAATATGTTGAAATAGCAGGTAATTATATCCATCATTTAGAAGCTGAAGACCCAGAAAACGGCATTCTAATTTCTGATATCATTTCATTAATGCGAGGTGAATTGAATAGGCTCAAAAATGATTTAACCAGATATGGTAAGAATAACGACCAATTAACAGCCTATCATTGGGATGATCTTTCAGCAAGAATTGATAAGATTTTAGCAAACGATTAATTCATCTTTGTAATTCATCCTATGCTTCATGTGTAGGATAAATTACTTTCTTCTTTAATAATTTCGCTACTTTCCTTCCCATTGCGCTTATCATTCACTTATTTTGCGCCAAAATCAGATCAAATGGCCTTAAAAACTACTGTTAAAATTTCTTCAGTTAATAATTTAAGTGATGCACGCTACTGTGCCGGAATGGGTGTTGACTTTATGGGCTTCCAACTTTCCAAAAATGCTGAAACCTATGTGGATTATCAGAATTTTGTAGAATTAACAGGCTGGGTATCAGGTGTTGAATTTGTTGGTGAGTTCACTGATTCTTCAGAGCAAGAAATTATAGAAACAGCCAAGCAGTATGAGTTAGATTATATTCAAATACAAGATGCCTCACTCATTCCTGCTTTAAAGCCATTAAACAAAAAGCTTATGCTTAAGTACAATATGGAAGAGTTGGCAGACGCCTCTGCTGTTGCAAAGGAAATGGAAACTTATAAAGATGATATAGCTTATTTTCTTTTCGAATCAGATCAAGGCATTACCTATAAAACTCATATTCAGGAAGAAGTATTGAAGCTGGCTGATCAATACCCAGTATTATTTGGCTTTAATCTATCAGAAGATAATGTTGAGCAATTAATTACTAGTTCAATTAAAGGAATTTCCTTAAAGGGTGGCGAAGAAATTAGACCAGGCTACAAGGATTTTGATGAAATGGCTGATATACTGGAAGCTCTTGAATTGGATGATTAAATAAATGATTTTTATAGGATTAACTGGAAATTAATCTTTACACCAAACTTACTAATATTAGGATTATTCAGATAGGTCAAACGGTGGTAAAAATCTACTCTTACCACCTTAAATATATTCTCTACTCCATAACCTAACTCAACGTACGGCTTATCACTTAAGGTATAAAAACCCGCCTCAGTGCCAAATTCATCACCTGCTTTAGCTTTATTGGCATCAGACATACCTCCATAAATAATATTAGTAGTTCCAACCAACCGCCACTTAAGCTTTTTAAGGAGTGGAACTTGATTCAGAATAATACCCTCGAAATAGTGTGTGTATTTTAGACTTACGTATGAATCACTAACAAATTCATAGAAGTTCATCAAATTAAAAGCTGCATCTGAAAAGAATAAACCTTGATTACCGGTATGAACTTTAAGCAATGGATAAGGTACACTGCTGAACATCCTTCCTGCCTCGAAATTCATTTTACCGAGTCCAATCCCATCATAAGGTATATAATGGGAAATGCTTAAATCAAGCTGATGATAATTAAAGTCACTATCTAAAACACCTTTCAGGCCTGCTCTATATTTTAATTCAAAAACAGGCCATTTATTCCTTCCAACAATCAATTTCTGATTCCCATCAATAAGATACCGCTCTCCTTTTGCGAACCTTAAACCAATAGATAATTCGGTAGTTTTAAAACGAGTTGAAGTGTTTGACAAACTATCACTAGGGTTATGCTCATACTCAAAATCAAAAATTGGGTCGAATGTGGTAGCTTTGGCTCCTACAGTTGCATTTAAGCCATAATTAAAATCATTGCTTATTTCAAACTTATTAGTTGTGCTATAGTATGGTTTAATGAGGTTACCAAATCTACTCGATGCATAGAAGAATGGGTTGTCATCCGGAGAAACATCCTTAAGCCCCAATTGATAAAGGTCATAACCATGTGAAAAACTAGCTGTACGCCACGGAGCTCTACTTAAAATGTAAGTTAGCTTACCATTATATTTCCATTCATTATCGCGCTCACCATAGGCAACAAAGCCATCTAGCTCCCAATTTTTACTTAGTCTGTCATTCGTTCTGGCACCAACTTGAATTCTGCTACCTTCAATATCATTATAAGTATATAGATAAGGATAAGGGCCCAAATCAAAATTACCCCATTCAAAATAACCTGTAAGTCCAAACTCAAGTAAATCTTCATAAGTTTTAACTGCCCTGATGTTACGAATATCGGTAATCATTTCTTTAATTTGCTCATTACTTTCTTCCAGGGGTATGTGCCTTTTGGTCTCCCAAAAATCCTCTTTAGCTTGCTTTGGCATTACCCGGACAGGCACATAAAAGAAACTTGTTGGCTTAGGTTTATTCAATACATAATCCTTGTAAGACAGTTTGAAATGTGCATACATACCGGGATATACTCCCAAAATTGGGTCAACATCTAACTTAACATCAACTAGTTTAGGGAGTAAAACTTGCTCTTTACCATATAAGGCAAGATCTTGATTGATTTGTAAACCTGCTAAGTAGTTAATATTGGTGTTTTCTGTAATATTAGCGTTGATGTTCTTTAGTGCGAATGTACCTTTTTCGATAAGCATTTTACCAACGAAAGCTAAATTCTGGCTGTTCTTAGGTTCAAATTCAATTTGATAATGCATGGCACCATCAATCATTAATGAATCAATCAGCTCATACTCATAATAAAGTTTCCAACCATTAGCGATAGGTGATACAAACTGCTTTCCGAATAACTGCATCCAATCATCGGAGAAATCATACTCTTGAAAAGCAGAACCTACAAACTGCTGAGCTATAGAGTTTTCACCAACTAGAATACCCTGTATATTACTATTTAAGACCTCTTCTTTAATTAACTCAGGGTTGTAACGTTTGTATACTTTAGAAAGGCTTTCTGAAAAGAATACAGGTATCATCTTTTGACCCTTCTTATTACGCAACGGAGCTATACTATCAACAGTAGCTACAATTTTTTGAATGATTTTTCTATTTTCCCAAACAGCATTCATTTTGTCGATATAACCTTCAATTTTGGTGTAACTCTCTACCTCTGATGCTTCCAGGTTTTTAGGCTCATACTTTTCTTTATTAGCTACTACTTTGCGCATAACCTTCCAGGCCGGGTTTTCTCCTGGTCGAACAATTACTTCGTTTAAAGCAATGATGTCTGGTTCTAATTCAATAGATAGTTCATTTACCTGACCGCTCTTTATCTTAACTTTTTGGGGCTTATAACCAATATAAGAAGCAATAATTGTATCTGATTTTGCCGTAGTCTTTATTTCAAAAAAGCCCTTGATATCGGTTGTATTACCTGATTGTGTTCCCGAAAAATATACATTCACAAAAGGTAATACTTCACCAGTTGATGCATCCTTCACATAACCAAATGCTTCAGTTTGAGCCTTAAGGTCTATGGAAAAACTCGATAAAAAGAGAAGTATAAGGGAAAGACTAAACCTCATGAAATATATTTTATAAGCTTAAAGTTTTGATTGATTCATTTGGCAGGTATACATCAAGAAGTGCCTTCGGTCTCGCGAAAAACTCCCTGATATTTACTTTACTTGAGGCATAAACTGGTACTTCTTCTGCGCAAAAAGCTACTGCTTCTAAATTAAAAAATTGACTTATATAAAGCGCTCTATAAGCATGAAACTCCTGTGTAATAATCACGATATCTTTTTCATTAAAAACTTCCGCACAGCGTGAGATACTCTCAAACGTTCTATAGCCAGCAGTATCAATTTCAATAGCGCTTTCGGGCACGCCCAAAGCTACCAAAGATTTTTTCATATCTGCAGGCTCATTATAGTACTTAGTTCTGTTATCACCACTTAAAAGCAATTTTTGAACTTTGTGTTGTTCATATAATTTAGCAGCCGCTTCCATTCGGTGACTAAAAAAAGAATTGGATTCTCCTTTAACAGTGCGCTTACTCGTACCCAAAACGAGGGCTATCTTTTTATTAGGCACCTCACTGATTTTGTAATATAACTGGCTCTTTGTCTGGGAAATAATAAGCACATTAGCAAAAACAGTAAAGACAATTGCCGAAATAAGTAGTACTAAGGTTGATCTGATAATGAATTTAATCATCAGTTGTTTTCTAGTTCAAAGGCCTTAACGAAATAATCGTGGTAATAGTCAGGTCTGGCCATGGATTTTTTATACCACTGCAATTTATAATCATTAATTTGACTTTCGCTGAGGCCCCAATCAGACACTTCTTTTCTAATTTTGGTTGTGAACTCTTGTATTAAAATGCCAGCAGCTACTGATACATTGAAGCTCTCCGTAAAGCCAAACATTGGTATTTTAATCAATTGATCTGCCTCATCTTTAACAGTTTGACTGATACCATCACGCTCATTACCAAAGATTAAGGCTGTGGGCTGGCTGATATCTACGGATTTAAATGATACAGCATTTTCATCTGGCGAAGTGGCAAGAATCTGATAACCTTTCAGCTTAAGTTTTTCAATAGCTTCTTTGCTATTATTAATATCAGCTTGATCATATCTATGAATATCAATCCATTTAGTAGCGCCTTTACTAACACCTCTACCTATATGGAATTTCTGAATATTATCAATGATGTGAAAGTGCTGAACACCAAAGCATTCACCTGTTCTGAATATGGCATTGATATTATGAGGATCAATTAAATCCTCTACAACGATGGTGAGATGCTCTGTTCTATTTTGGAGCACCTCATCAATGAATTCTTTCCTTCTATCGGAAATAAATTCTGCGTATTTCTTAATTAAGAAATTGTTGAGTTTATTTTGATCATGATTCACTTAAAACAGCGTTATTTGATCATCATCTTTATCCGGTAAGCTCAAATCAACAGACTCTCCTACCTTAAAATCTTTTTTCTGTTCTTTAGGCTTCTCTGGGGTCAGTAATTTTATTTTGGTTACATCATATTGTGAAAGCTTATTGCCTTGAGCCTTCCATCCTTTCACATCAATTAACATGTCAAAATCATATATTGATGTCTCCTTCTCCCGTCCTTTTCCTTTTTTGTATACTATTTCCAGCTGAGGATCTTTCTCTGTAGTAACCACTTCTAATTTGGAACCTCTATGTTCACTTATAAAAAGAAATTGCTTATTTACAGTTCTTGTCTCAATTTGGAAGCGTTTCACATAATAAGTTTTAGCCACCCCATCGTAATACACACAAGAAATGACCTTATTAGGATCAAACTTCTCGATTAGTTCTATTTTCTCGTTTTCGAACCTATTAGTGAGTTCATAACTACTCAGTTCATAAGAACCATCTTTATTAATGACCAATATGTTGTCATCACCATGGAATGAACCAATTAGCTCTCCCCGCTCATCAGTATTTAATCGCCCAACTGAGCTGTCATACCATATTTTTAGTCCACCGAAACTACTTTCACCAAGTAGCTTAAATTCTATTTTCTTTACAGGATATTTAGTTAGAATATTACCTCCGGCACCTCTTCCTTTAATTTCAAGTTCAGCAAAGTCATAATCGAAAACTTTAACCCTTGCCCTGCTGGAATTTGAAAGTTTAACATTTATTACCTCGGCTTCTCCATTAGGACGAGCAGCCAGGTAAAGTACTTTTGAACCTTTTGCCCCTTTGGTAACATCGTAATCACGATCGCGGGTTACTGATAACACCTGAAAACGCTTCACCATGGTTCTACCTGTTTTAGCATCTAAATAAGCTGCATTGTATACTAAGCGCTCATCATTTTTGTTAAAGACAGCTACATGGATAATATCCTTACCCACAAAAACCTTTTCATCTATTCTAACAACTTTGTAAATGCCATCTCTACGGAAAACAATAATATCATCAATGTCGGAACAGTCAGTTACAAACTCGTCCTTTTTCATACCATAACCAATGAAGCCCTCTGCCCTATTTACATAAAGCTTTTGGTTATTTGCGGCCACTGTAGCCGCAGTAATGGTATCAAAGTTTTTAATCTCAGTTTTACGCTCTCTTCCTTTACCGTATTTATCGAGTAACTTCTTGAAGTATGCAATAGCAAAATCCGTAATGTTCGCCAGGTTATGCTCTACTTCTTTAAGCTCCTCTTCCATTTTTCGCATAGCTTCATCCGCCTTGAAGCTATCAAATTTTGAAATTCGCTTGATTTTAATTTCTGTAAGCCGAACAATATCTTCTTCCGTAATTTCTCTGTAGAACTGCGGTTTAAAAGGGTCTAAACCTTTATCAATTCTATTGATGACATCTTCCCACGTTTCAGCCTCTTCTATATCTCTGTATATTCTATTTTCAATGAAGATTTTCTCTAATGAGGAAAAGAGAATTTTCTCCATTAACTCACCTTTCCTAATTTCAAGCTCTCTGGTTAAGAGTTCAACAGTATCCTGAGTATTTCTTTTCAGAATTTCCGATACTGTTAAAAAATGTGGCTTATCATCAATGATGACGCAAGCATTCGGTGAAATTGACACCTCACAATCAGTAAAAGCATAAAGTGCATCAATGGTGATATCTGGCGATTGCCCTGAAGCTAGCTGCACTTCTATCTCTACATCCTTTGCTGTGTTATCGGTAACCTTTTTGATTTTGATTTTACCCTTGTCATTGGCTTTTATGATAGAGTCAATTAAACCAGTGGTTGTGGTTCCGAAAGGGATATCCTTTATTAAGAGCGTACGCTTCTCACCTTCCTCAATTTTAGCCCTAACTCTTATTTTACCACCTCTTAAACCATCATTGTATTCAGAAAAATCAGCCATCCCTCCTGTAGGGAAGTCAGGATAGATTTCTACTTTCTTATTTTTTAATACGTTGATACTCGCTTCAATAAGTTCACAGAAGTTATGAGGAAGAATTTTAGTTGATAAACCTACCGCAATACCTTCAACTCCTTGTGCCAATAATAATGGAAACTTAACAGGAAGTGTTACAGGCTCCTTTTTTCGCCCGTCATAAGAGAGTTGCCAATCTGTAGTTTGAGGATTAAAAACGACATCAAGGGCAAATTTGGATAACCTGGCCTCGATATAACGTGGAGCGGCTGATCTATCACCCGTTCTAATATCTCCCCAGTTACCCTGTGTTTCAATTAATAGATCTTTCTGACCAAGATTCACAATGGCATCACCAATTGAAGCATCACCATGTGGATGGTATTGCATGGTTTGGCCAATGATATTAGCTACTTTATTAAAACGGCCATCATCCATTTCCTTCATGGCATGCATGATTCTACGCTGCACAGGCTTAAAACCATCCTCATTAGCAGGTACTGCTCGCTCTAAAATCACGTAAGAAGCGTAATCGAGGAACCAGTTTTCGTACATTCCTGATACAGGAATAACATTGGTTAGCTTCTCTTTACCTTCTTCGTTTTTATGTTGTTCTTCGTTATTTTCTTCGTTTTCCTTCATTTTTAAGGAAGAGTAATTTTTAAACTTAAATGGTTAAAACTTTGGTTGAAATAGCTTAATAGCTAATTATTAAACCTCTGCAATTTCCTCTTCTAAATCCTTCTCTACACGTAATTTATCAATGATAAATTGTTGACGTTCCATGGTATTGGTGCCCATGTAGAAATTTAGAAGATCTTTTATTTTAGTCTGATTATTTAAAATAATCGGATCCAAACGGATATCGCTACCTATAAAATTACCGAATTCTTCAGGTGATATCTCTCCCAACCCTTTAAAGCGAGTGATTTCTGGTTTGTTGCCTAATTTAGAAATAGCATTTCTGCGTTCTTCATCGGTATAGCAATAAATGGTCTCCTTTTTATTTCTTACCCTAAATAGTGGCGTATCAAGAATATATAAATGACCATCACGTACTAAATCAGGGAAAAACTGCAAGAAAAAAGTCATAAGCAATAGCCTAATATGCATTCCATCCACATCGGCATCAGTAGCGATAATCACTTTCCTGAAACGCAAGCCTTCTAATCCATCCTCTATATTTAAGGCATGTTGTAAGAGGTTGAACTCTTCATTTTCATAAACCAATTTCTTAGTCTTGCCATAACAGTTAAGCGGCTTACCTCTTAAAGAGAATACCGCCTGCGTCTGCACATCACGAGACTTGGTAATTGATCCTGAAGCTGAATCACCCTCTGTGATAAAGATCATTGTATTATCTCTATTGTCATGATTCGTATCATAGTGTACACGACAATCTCTCAGCTTTTTATTATGCAGATTCGCTTTTTTTGCACGCTCATTAGCAAGCTTCTTAATACCTGCCATGTCCTTACGTTCTCGCTCAGACTGTTGAATTCTTTTTTGAAGTGCTTCTGCCGTTTTAGGATTTCTGTGCAGGTAATCATCAAGAGCCTTTTTAACGAAATCGTTTATGAAGGTTCTCATAGTTGGCCCATCAGGCGCTACATTTTGTGAACCTAACTTTGTTTTAGTCTGAGATTCAAAAACTGGCTCCTGCACACGAACAGCTATCGCTGCTGAAACGCTTTGTCTTATATCTGAAGGATCATAATTTTTGCCGTAAAAATCTCTGATTGTTTTTACAATCGATTCTTTAAAGGCCTGAAGGTGTGTTCCACCCTGCGTAGTATTTTGTCCGTTTACGAATGAGTAGTACTCCTCACCATATTGATTACCGTGTGTCATGGCTAACTCAATATCTTCACCTTTCAAGTGTATGATCGGATATCGATTATTTTCCTCATCGGTTTTTCTTTCTAACAAATCATAGAGTCCTTTGGCAGAATGAAACTTTTCACCATTAAAATTGATGGTCAAACCTGCGTTCAGGAAGGCATAGTTCCAAATCTGTTCTTCTAAAAAGCCCGGAATAAAATGATAATTTTTGAAAACAGTGTCATCTGGTTCAAAAACCATTAAAGTACCATTTCTCCCACTAGATTTGGTGATTTCCGCATCATTGGTAATCTTACCACGCTCAAATTCAGCTACTTTGGTTTGTCCTTCTCTAAAAGCTTGAACCTTAAAATAGTTTGATAAGGCATTAACGGCTTTAGTACCAACACCATTCAATCCTACTGACTTCTGAAATGCGGATGAATCATATTTACCACCCGTATTTATTTTAGAAACACAATCAACCACTTTACCAAGCGGAATTCCTCTACCATAATCTCTTATTTCAACACGTTGATCAGTTATTTTAACCTCTATGGTTTTACCATAACCCATCATATGCTCATCTATAGAGTTATCTATAACTTCTTTTACCAGCACATAAATACCATCATCAGGTGATGAGCCATCCCCCAGCTTTCCAATATACATACCAGGCCTTAGCCTAATATGCTCTCTCCAGTCAAGGGATTTTATACTGTCTTCGGTATATTGAACATCTGCCATATCTCTATCTCATCAATGATTTGAACTTACTCCAATTTTAAAATTACAAAGCTTTTTCAAATTAAAAAGCATGATTTAAATGCAATATTTAGACCGTTAAGCAGGACTTAGCTACGATGACGCTATGATTAAATAAAGCTTACATTTAAATACTATCGCAAAGATGATTGATTATGAATAGGTTATATATTTCAATCAAGCGAATGTATCCCGCTAAGGAAAAAATAAAAAACTCCTTAAAATTATTAGTGCGACTCTTGCTTATTTTTGAATAGTATTACCGGAAGTAAAATTATCCAAACGCTCAAAAGAATAACACCTATAAAAAGAAAGGGAGCATATCCTGTTCTTGTTAAACCTTCCTCATTGTTGGAGAATAAAACAATGCTTACAACAGCCGCAGCAAAGAAATTAAATATTCCCGCCATGCCCATACTCCAGTTAAAAAGCTGATCTTTTACTTTGGCATGTTTTAAATATAGCCTAACTCCTACCGGCTGTTTATCGATTACACTTGCTAGTAATACACAAACCAATACAACAATAATAGGAACTATAATTCCTGTGTAGAAAAGTGTATTACTTGTAAATGATAATTCATTATTTAAAAAACGCACATATATGCGAGGCTGATCTGCAAAATAGGCATATACATAAAACAGAAATGAGGTATATCCTAAACTTGATATAATCAGAAAAGCTTTGGCTAGTCTTCGCATATGATTTAAAACAATTTATAGAATTCTAATACAGCAATAGTGCGTAGGTGGCACAAAATAAATCCATAACTTACTATTCTCTTAATTTTTCAGGAACTTTTTACGCAAAATTGTATATTTCGAACTAAAGCACTCTCAAGATTTTCATAAGTGCTTTCAATTTAATACAATACCCATATGGATTTAAACCCGATCATATTATCAATACCTATATATTTCGCACTAATCGGTATTGAGTTGCTTATTCAAGCAATCAAAAAATATAAAATATACAGATTAAATGATGCCATCACCAATATTAGCTGTGGTATTACCCAACAGGTAACAGGTGTATTTTTTAAAGTACTTAGTGTAGCTGCCTATCAGTTCGTTTATGAAAATTTCGCGCTTTTTGAAATAGCCCCAACCTGGTATAATTTAATACTATTATTTGTATTAGTAGACTTCTTCTATTATTGGGCTCACCGCAAAAGTCATGAGATTAATCTTTTCTGGGGAGGTCATGTGGTACATCATCAAAGTGAAGATTACAACTTTTCGGTAGCCTTAAGACAAGGATCTTTTCAGATAATTTGGACTTTCTTCTTCTACTTACCTATTGCCATACTAGGTTTTGATACACTCAATTTTGTTTTAATGTCTGGTTTGGTAACGGTTTATCAGTTCTGGATTCACACTGAAACCATCGGTAAGCTAGGACCTATAGAATGGATTTTCAATACACCATCTCATCATAGAGTACACCATGGAAGGAATCCAAAATACATAGATAAGAACCATGCTGGTGTTTTTATTATTTGGGATAGAATGTTTGGTACCTTTCAAGAAGAAGAGGAAAAGCCAACTTATGGTATTACAAAGCAAACGGCAAGTTGGAACCCCGTTTGGGTAAACCTTCAGCATTATGTTGAAATGGCCAAAGGTTTTAAGCACATGAAAGGGTTTAAGAATAAGTTTAATTATGTTTTTAACAAGCCAGGTTGGCAACCGGCTGAAATGGGAGGCCCTTTACCAATACCCCAAGTTGATCCTGAAAAAGATAAAAAATATGATAGACAAGTGAGCGGACCACTTAGCCTATACGCACTTATTCAATACTTTATCATTTTAGGTGCAACAGCTTTCTTCTTGTTCAATGCGGAGGCGCTAGATATTTGGCAAAAAATTTCCTCAGTAGCACTAATCATTTTTGCTGTAACTTCATGCGGAGTAATTTTGGAAGATAAGACTTATGCGCTAAAGGTAGAGTTTACCAGACTGATCATCAACCCTTTAGCACTCATATTATTTATAGTCCCTGACATTAGTAACACCTTCATCATGATTGTTGCTGGCTATACAATTTTATCAGCTATTAGCTTATTAATTATCCATAGTAAACATCAGCAAGGAGAAAAATTAGCGGTAAACACGGAGAAAGCAGTCATATGAAGCAATTTTTTAGCATCCTGATAATAGTTGTTTTGTTTTCATCCTGCCAGGAATTGCCTTCATTACAAGGTGTTAATGTAGAAGCCTGGAAAGCTGATATGGGAGGTTGCGATGAGCAAAGACTCAAAGCTGTAGATACTATTATTAGCCAATCAGAAAAGCTTAAGGGATTATCTGAAAATGCCATGATTAACTTATTGGGTAAACCAGATCAGCATGAACTTTATGAACGTAGTCAGAAATTTTTCATCTATCACCTGGAGAAAGGTAATAAATGCCCACAATACGATGGTAATTACTTTAAATCATTTTATATTCGGTTTAACTCATTGGATCAGGCAGTGGCCTTTACCATACAGGAAATTAAATAATAAAGCCAAGTAAAAAGCTTATGAGGTTGTTCAAAAGACCATTAAAGGATTGGAAAATTAGAAATCTTGCCTATTTGGTAGGCTTAGGTACAATTATTTTAGCAATTGCTACATTCATAGTTTTAACCCAACTCGGTTTTACAAAAAAAACCATCCTTCGCAATCAATATTTGACTAATCTCAATTTGATTGTCCAACCCTTGGCTCCTGACAACCTTGCTGATGACAATAATAAATTTGATCAACATATTAAAAAGATAGATAAGCTAATATATGTTTTCCATAGAGGCGGAGAACTCACCTACAACGACAAAGCAGTGAAAATTAAGGCTGTTGAGGATAAAGATTATTTAGCCGCCATGAGCAACTTAAGAACAGCCTGGGATAACTATAAAACCTCCTTATATAATTGGCAGACTGATGATTTCAAGTCTAGTGGTAATAATAAAGCATTAAGTGATCTTTACGCAGGCTTTGAAAAGGAAATTAGCAAAGTACAGGAAGAGGTAGTAAACCTAACTATCAAGGAGGAGCGCAAGAAAAATATTGCTACCGTCATTATCATGCTGTACGTATCCTTTTTAATAGTCATGATTATTTTGATTATGCGCTATCTAATTTTGGGGCCTATCTATAAAGTTTCATTGGCTTCAAGAGAGTTAGCTAAAGGTAACTTAGCTGATAAAATTGATTATAATACCCGAAATGAGGTTGGGTATATCGCTAAAAATACCAATGCGCTTGCTGATATTTTAAAGAATGCAACAAATTTCACTAAGAAGATTGGAGAGGGAAAGCTTGATGCCAAATTTGAAGGAATAGATGAAAATGATAATGCGCTGGCCAACTCATTGTTACAAATGCGTGATCAGATGCAGGAGTCAGCTAAAGCAGACCAAGAGCGTAATTGGGTAACGGAAGGATTGGCAAAATTTGCTGATATCTTAAGAACCAATAATGATAATATTCAAGACCTTTCTTTTCTGATTATATCTAATTTAGTGAAATATATAGGCGCCAACCAGGGAGCTCTATTTGTACTAACAGATGCTAATAATAAGGACGAAGAAACGAAAATTGTACTTGAGGCAGCTTATGCCTACGAACGCAGAAAAAGAATTAAGCAAGAGTTAAGTATTGGCGAAGGCCTTGTCGGTCAGGTAGTTCAGGAAGGTGATAAAATTTATCTGACCGAAGTACCTGAAAATTATGTGGAAATTAAATCAGGTTTAGGCGAAACCCTTCCTCGAGCAGTGTTAATCGTTCCACTTAAAATTAATGAAGAGATAAGAGGAGTTGTAGAAATTGCTTCAATTGATAAAATACCTGCTTATAAAATTGAATTTGTTGAGAAACTGGGTGAAAACATCGCTTCTACAATAGCCAATACCAAAACAAATGAGCGTACCAGAAAATTACTTCAAGAGTCGCAGGAAATGACTGAACAGATGCGTTCGCAGGAAGAGGAGATGCGCCAAAACATGGAGGAAATGGAAGCCACTCAAGAAGAAATGGCTAGAGCACAAGCAGAAATGGAACAAAAGGAAACTTCCTTAAATGCACTCATTAACAATACTTCTGATTCCATTATCTTGATTGATACTGATTACACCATTTTGGTAATGAATCAGGTAATAAAAGACAGGTACAAAGGCACTCAGTATGAAATAATGAAAGAAGGCCATAATGCACTAGATATGCTGGGTGATGTTCGTGACGAATGGAAAGCCTATTATGACAGAGCTTTTGCCGGAGAGCGACTTTCATTCACTATTAAAAGTTCTGTTAAGGGCGAAAACAGCTATAGGCACTATGACATTAATCCTATAAAAGATAGCCACGGAAACACTACAGGGGCTTCTATCTTTTCAAGAGATATTACCCACGAGAAAAAGCTTGAACAAGAAAGGGAGGAAATCACTCAAAAAATGGAAAGAAGAGGTTTCGTGATGGATGCCATGATCAATAACACAGAAGACACCTTCTTTGCTATAGATGCCAACTATGAAATTTTAGTAGTAAATGATGTGCTCAAGCAGCGATTTGCGCAATCTAATATTGATTTAAGGCCTGGAGTTAATATTCTTGACATCCTTCCTAAAGACCAATTAAACAAGTGGAAGGAAAGGTATGACAAAGCTCTGGCTGGTGAGAAATTGCGCATTGAAGAAATCCGAGAATTACCTTCCGGTAACCTAACCATAGAAACTCGTTGTGAGCCTATTTCTAATGATCAAGGTGAAGTAATTGGTATTTCTACAGTTTCCAGAGATATTACTGATCTCAAACGTGCTGAAGAACAAGTGACAAAGCTTCAGCAAGAGCTTGATAGACTGAAAAAGTAAATTTTATCCTACAAGAATCTTTTAAATGCTAAAACCTTCTCGGCCTCATTTGGAATGTGGCCGAACACTAAGTCATACTACTCCTCTTGTTTTATCGGAAACAAGACCAGTGGAGAGCTATTAGACTTTAAAGTTAAAGACCGCTCAACAAAAAAGCATCAGCCATTAAACTGATGCTTTGCATATTCATTAACTTTTAGACTTGCCTTAGTCGTTTAATAATTAACTCCTTCAAAATATTAAGGCCTACCTTCTGACATCCTACTTTATTCTGCCAGCAACTTCGATTTCTTTAATAATTTAAGAATAATGTATAGCACTATTGATGCAATGCACGCTACTGTTAAATAAATATTAAACTCATAGCTTCCTTGTAAAAGGTTTGCACCAGCATCAAATAAAAAGAAAATAATAAAAATTGCCGCGAAGCCATTCTTTTCCTTTTTAAGCACTTTTTTCCAGCTAAATTCTCGGTTTGGTTTAACAAAGTTTTTGAAACTTGGTATGAAGGCCGGAGTATGTTCGGACCATTTAACATAAACTTCTCCAAATTTCCTTCTTAAGAATTGTTCTTCAGCAAACATAATTCTTTCATAATACACCCAATAGAACAATATAAAGGCCACATTAAACCATATATTTTCTGTCATTAGAGCAGGTCCCCACCACATAAAAAAATTACCTACATAAAGCGGATGTCTTACAGTTGAATATATACCAGTGGTATTTAAGGTATCGGCAACTTGTCTTGCTACATTTCTACCAGATGTATTTGGTGGTGTATAACCAACCGTGTAGGCTCTTATATACTGTCCTAAAAGGCTAATTGCTATGCAAAATATTAGGTAATAATTTTTTATCTGGGTATCCTGAATTAAAAATAATTCTGGATGCAAAGAAGTATAAAAATAAAGCGCTAAGCCAATTAATAAAATTATTATAGGTAAAGTACCGCGATATCTGAAAAGCCAAACACCTTGTTGTTCTAATTCCTCTTGTAATGCCATATTGTAATTACTGTTATAAAAGTGCGCAAATTACAGATATTCGTAGGAAATAAGGTATATCAATAGAGAAAAATGTTAAAAATGATAACTTTCTTGTTTAAAGGAATTTTACCATTCTAATATATTCTGTGTTTTTTACAGCAATAATTTGAAATTTGTTTATTCCTTGAAAACTAAGCCTCTATGTTAGAGGCACCTCTCACTAACATAATTCGACCAAGCCCATCTTTAAAAAGTTCAATCTGACTGTTTTTTAAAATCTAATCTGCTATCTTAAAGTGGGGGAATAGCAGTTATGTCTAAGTTATCGATTAATCTCATTATCAAAAGATTAATTAACCTTTCTGTTAATCACGAGCTTAACAGACTGGATAAAAGCCGAGTTCAGTTACTTAACAGATTGATAATTATAGTAACATTTATTTGCTTAATTATGACTGTTATCACCTTGTTCGAAGCTCTTTGGATACAATCGGCCATTATTTTCAGTGGTGCCGTCATCTTATCTTTAAACTTCATTTTTGTTTACCGAAAACAGCATGCTATAGCTAAAACTTACTACATCATATTTACTTCTATTATAGTCATTCTCCTTTCTATTAATGCCTACAATCAAAATTTATTCACGGAAGTGGAAAATATTTTATACGCTATGATGGCTGTTAGTATACTATTGTATACCAGCAATGCCAAGCATCGCAGTTATTGGGGTATCTTTTTAGTGATTGTATCTTTAAAGTTTTACAGACAATATTTTAAGCCTGAAGGATTTGATCAAAGCTTTTTCATCACCATCCAGAACACAGTAGTTTTAGCCATACTGCTTTATTTGTTTTTATTATTCTTTAATAATGTTCTGATGAAATCAGTGAAAGACATCTCAGCCTCTCAGAAAGATTTGTACGATACCATAGATAATTTGTCTGTATTTGTAGCCCTGTTTAATCCTGACGGCACTTTCAAAGTTGTTAATAAATTTTATGAAAAAGCTTTTAATAAGAAACGATCTGAAATAATAGGCAAGCATGCACATGAAATAATGCCCGCAGATGTGGCTGATTGGCAAGAAGAAATTGTTAAAGAAGTAATTGATAGTAAGAAATCCATTAAAACTAAAAAGGAATTAGCCCTTGCTAATGATTCATACTTTGTGGGTTATGGACGTGCCAATCCAATTTTGGATAAAAATGGAGAAGTAATCGCAGTTTCAGGTTATATAGGCAATGTAGCTGAATTAGAGAACATTAAACAGCAACTTGAGTTGGCTAATAAGTCTAAAGATCGAATCTTTTCGATTATATCGCATGATTTAAGAAGCCCGCTAAATACCTTCGAATCAATTCTGAATTCAACAAAGTATCAAATTATCACTTCAGAAAATTACGAGTCCTTTATTGAAAATTTGAAGACTAGATTTTTACCTATCAAGGATACTATTACTGATCTACTTCAATGGTCAAAAGCCAATCTTTCAGATATTCAGGCTAGCTCAAGCATGTTTGACATTAAAATGATGGTTGATGAAATTATCACTTTTAACAGGCCTGTGATAAAGGTGAAGAAGCTGAAAATTTCTAATGAATTAGAAACTAATATGGTTTCAGCCGACCCGGATCATATCAAAATTTGCTTACGGAATATAATACAAAATGCCATCAAGTTTTCACCACCCAAAGGTCAGGTCATTATTAATGAATTAGAAGATAAAGAATATGTTTGCATAGCGGTAACAGACGAAGGGGAAGGAATTTCATTGGATAAAATCAATCAAATTAAGGAAGGCAAATTAGTTGAACCCGGTATAGGAAGTACAGGGGAAAAAGGAACAGGAATAGGTTTATCAATGGTGACAGAACTGCTGAAAAAGAATAATTGTGATTTTGATATAAAAAGCCAGATAGGCTCCGGCTCTACTTTTATCATCAAAATCTCTAAAAATACTTCCAGTTAATAATAATTACCTAATAGTGTAGAAACGTACGATAGAAAGAATAAAAATCTGTATTTAATTGGTTACACTATTAAAATTCTCATCATACAAATTCATGTAAAAATTATTAATGTAAACCTCAAATTCAACAAAACCTTCTTTTTCATCTTCATATATTGAAATCACTCTTACCATTCCAATGTAGGCATCGAGGTTCGAGTTATAGCGAAGTCTGTAAACATCTCCTTCAATCGGATTACTGACAACATTCCCAACATTTATAACTTCCGATGACGGATAAATAAAATTTCTTTCCCAATTATATTCACTTATTTTCTCAAAAGAAACTATGCTCTGATCTAAATGTCCAAAAGATGAAGTAAACAATTCCGCGTTTTGATTAACCTCTGCATTATAAGTCAGGCTTAACAGAGTTGACTTGTATAAACCATAAGTGCAAGAGGTATCTAATTCACAGGCAATATTTGTATATTTTTGCTCAAATATATTAAAACCTAATCCCTTCGGATCATCCAATGATTTACCAACATAGTTATTGTAAAGTTTAAACTTAAAAGATAGTCCACCACTATTGATACTGATAGTTTCTTTTTGAGTTATTTTACCCTTTAAATCAACACCGTTCACTATCAGACTCTCATTTGTGTTATCACTAAAATTCGCTGTTATATTTAAATCAAAGGTATATCCATTAATAAAATCATTATTAAACACGGGGATGACAATATCATACTTCATAAGCTTAGAGAAACGCTTATCAAATGTCTCATTAATAACGTCTTCCCTTTCTATTACGTTTATTACCTTTCTAACCTCTTCATTAATATCTAAATTTGGTACACCAGATATTTCATTCAAACTAAAAGTTACAGTCTCAAGAGTAGCCTTATCATTACAATTGGCCTCCAATAAAAATTCTATTGATAAAGTGTCTCCAGGGAGAATATTACTTACCTCATAATTCTCCCCATTTAAAAATAACTTGACACCTTCTGGAAAGCTGGCTTGTAAATTATTTTGAATTGTTTCTTCTGTTTTACATGAACTAAGGAAAAGTAAAAAAAGTGAAAGTATTGTGATTCTATTAATTCCTATTTTCATTATTCGTGTTGAATATATTTTCATCTAATTAGGATTTCTAAATGTGTTAATGCTATTAGTCTTAGTGCAAATTAAGCCAATCCAAAAGAGAAATTAAAAAAGTGAATCAATTAACCCATATAGTTTTAAGTAATATTCAACTCTTTTATGTGACTTGGATTTGAGTTACTGTAAATTAATCATCAAGTTTGATTTTCATTTTTTGTATAATGAACATAATATCAAATTACTTAACCACCTTCCTAGGTATAGCTGCAGGCAATCGACTCAGCATTTCGTTATTCAAAAGCATGGTGCTGTTCGTAAAGCTGGCTACGTTGATCACATTATTCTTCTGCCGACCAATTAACACCACCTCATCTCCTACTGAAACATCCTTGATATAGGTAATATCCACCATAAACAGGTTCATGTTGATAAGTCCCACTATTGGCGCCTTTTTACCATTAATAAGCACAAAGCCTCTGTTAGATAATGCCCTTGGGTAACCATTAGAATATCCCAGCGGTATAACTGCTATCTTCATATTATGTGAAGCCTGGTAAGAGGTTCCATAACCAATAAACTCACCTTCTTTCACGTCACGGATATCCATGATGTCTGTTTTCCATGAAAACACTCTTTTGAGGGCGCCATCAGACTTTTTGCCGACTTCATTTAAGTGGTGAAAATAAATATCAGGACTAGGCCAAAATCCATATTGTGCCACACCAATTCTCACTAAATCATAAACCGTATCAGGCATGGCAAGAGCTGCTGCAGAACAGGCGATGTGTCTAAGCCTTGGTTCAATCTTTTTGCTCTTACACTGTTTTAAAAACTCTTTATACCTGGCATGCTGCTGATCAATTTTAAACTGATTTGAAATACTTTCTGCACCACCGAAATGTGTACATAGTCCTTCAAACTCCACTTTGTCTTTATGCTTTCTTAAGAATGTCAGGGCCTTTGGGAATTCATCCGCCTGCATACCAGTTCTGTTTGCCCCTGTTTCCACTTCTATATGCACTTTTGCAGGCTTTCCTACTTGCTCAGCGGCCGCCAAAGAAAGTGCAAGCCGATCATAATTATAGACAAAGAAAGAAATGTTATGCTCTACTGCCCAAGGAATATCCTCTTCATAGATAATACCCATTATCATGATATCAGTATCAGGTTGGCAGACCTCTAAAACTTCTTCAGCCTCAAAAGATGAAGCAACAGAAAAATGCTTGACACCGCATTTTTCAGCCATTGGCACAAATGAATGTATGCCATGACCGTAAGCATTAGCTTTAACTACCGAAGATAAAATGGGATGCGCTCCTATCTTCTTTCTGATGAAATTAACATTATTTTTATAAGCTGATTGTTTTAGTTCAATCCTAGATGAGTGTTTTACCATTGTTTTTTAGTTTCTAACCATGTGTAAGCCTGCCCCCAACTCTCCTTCGCTAATTTTTTTACTTTCTGAATTTCTGAATCAGGAATTTCCATCTGCTTGCTGACTTGTGATAAATTATTGTAGTGAAATGCATACACTCTTGCAGCAAATTGATGAAGTGGCAAAGATGATTCTCCTGCTATTTCCCCATTTCCGAAAACAGATGGTTTTATACCTTGTCCCCAATCTTGTCTTCCCTCATTATTAGGATTTAAAAAATAGGCTCTGTATTCTTTGTTATCATCTTTTGCTACTCTTAATAAAGAAACAGCATGAAAACCCAAAAACTCTCCTTTTGAAGAGGTAATAAAGATGCCTATGGGATTAGGATAAATTAACTGATGCTGACCATTATATTCAGGGTGACACATGCCATAAAATATTCTGGTAAATCCGTCAAAGTCCACTATGGCATTAGATAGATAATCGTAAGCAGAAGCAAACCCTATTAAAATCCATTGGCCATATAGCGCAGGGTTTACCCATTTATGCGGATCATCACCCCTGCCGGCTGCTCTACGCATCATTTCATTGTATACCTTATCCAATAATGGTACAAGGGTAACTGAAACAGCATCTAAATTGTAATCCAAATTATGAACAAGACCTTCAATGGTTTCTGATGCTTTAATCTCTTGCCCTTCAAAACGAAAGCTGATATCATCATGTACAGCAACTGTTTGTACCATATTGATCAGTTTTGCCGGAGAATGTTTACTCCACATACTTATACCTCTGGCTGACTGGCAAGTTGGATTATTCCCTTGACCGACACCAAGCGGCTGACCCAATATTCTAAACAGTGAACCCATTAAGTATTGTCTTGAGCTAACGTCTTTGCTCTTTTTACGCGTAGATTTATCAATTCGCTCTTCCACTTTTAGGTGAATTCGACTTGTAGCCAGATTCGACAAACTACTACGAACGGCTTCTCTGCCTAAAACACCATTTTCAAGCATCTTCGCCAAACCATAGATGCACTGGCAATTGTAAGGATGAACGGTATCTTTAATTAAGTCTGAAACAAAAGCTATATTCTCATTCCATTTGGCCTCTCCAACAGGGTTTAAACCCAAACAGATCGGGACGATCTGATGAAACTCATTACGCACTAAATGGAGCAATAAAATTCCCTGATACTGACTAACCAAGCCAAACTCTAACATCCGGCTACTCATTTCCTGAGCCTCGGCATAAAGTTCTGCCTTGGTTAAGGTTTTAAGATAATGACCGTATTCATCTAAAGGCTTATCAGCTGAACCTTCTGTTGGACTGTATATACATTTTTGAAAACGCAGTAGTTTGCGATCTTCGGGTTTATAGGCATCTAAGTCCAATTTCTCCTTAACCAAAGCAATAATGTTTCGCTGCTTCTCCGTTACTACGGGACGCTGGGCGCATATCAGGGTAAGTTCCTCTGAAAGCTTCTCCTTTACCTGCTCCAGATCAACTTTATCAATTATGAATTTAAATAATGAATGCACTTTGACGAGTTCATGATCACTCATCATCAAGCGAGTTTCTTCCTGAGGCTCATTAAAAACAAACTCCAAATTAGCTACGATTATCTCTTGCAGATAATTACTAGCTTCATCTGGCTCTATTTGCCCATTATCTAAATCTCCATTAACAATGGCCATTAAGCGCAGTTCACTCAGCAATTCTATGGTGCTATTTGGATGTCCGCTCTTTAAAGTTCCATTTGCCAGATTAGGAACCAATTTAGAAGGATCAGCCCAGGGAGATCCATCAAAAATGCCTGCCTCTGTTAAGCTAGGAACATAGCTGTAAATGCATTCTATCCCTAATTTAGAATCAGCCATAATATCAATCTGATTCATGAGCTTATTGGCTTTATCTGGCTTAGTCAGCGAAGTAGCTTCAAAGAAATCATTAAGAAGTTCTTTAAGGCGGGATTGGTTTATATCGTCAATTGTCTGTTCAGACATTCAGTTAAATTAAAAAAGTTAAGTTTTGTGATAATTCTTAATATACTTAAAACTAGTGAAGCGATCATTACTTTAAGCAGCATGATCGCTTCTGTTTATTCAAATAATAGATGAGTTATTTATACGTAAAAATCTACATTTTCGTAATGCAGTAATAGTTCAGTCATTCTATCAGGATCGTCTCCTTTAAAATTAACGGTACCAAAGTGGTTACCAAAACCATCCCGGTCATTTATCTTTTGTGTGGTAAGTGGTGGCACCAGGTTATGATCTAAAAAGAAAGGCTCTTCCTTCAACTCTTCCGGAATCTCCAATTTCTCAATTCTATTTTTATGCGGATAAATCATCACATTACCATAAAAAGTTTTTGGCCTTGCATCAATTGGTGGAAGAATTTTATTCAATTCCTCTTCAGTTAAATCAGGATCATGGCACAATACAAATGCTGCTAAAGCATCAAAATCATATGCTTTACCACAAAGCTCAAGTATATGACCACCAGGAATTCTACAAGCAACCTCACCAAAATTGAGCTCATCATTTTCAGTTAAGAACCATTCAGGGTGGATCATGCCATATTGAATGCCGAATAAATCAACAAGCTTCTGCATCTCCTTCATGATCTTTTCGCGCTTAGTATGCAGGTAATTTCCTTCAGGGATGAAGTTTGAATAACCTAATTTAACATATTCGGTAATGTTCAGGAATCTAATTTTTCCTCCGTGAACAAAGGCTTCACAAGAAAATTCCTGTCCCGGCAAATGGCTTTCTGCCAGACAAGGGAAATCACCTTCCTCACATTTCTCGTCAATATCACTCATAGAACGTAAAAGTCTATGCCCTACAGTTCCCGCCGAAGCAAAAGGTTTAATATGCACCCAGCTATCTTCCTCTCCTTCTACTTGAAGATTTGCAGCATTTAGGCGCTTCATAAATTCCTTTACGCCTTCTTTATTATAAACTTCTTCAAATAAACCCACACGAAGACCACCAATCAAAGCTTTACGCTTCATCATTGCTTTGTTTCTGAATAGAAACGCTCTGTTTAATACGCGGGGATCATCTCTATAAATTGAATTTAATGCTCCAGCCCATTCTACCGTTTCTTCAAAAAGCGGAACAGCAACATCTACATTGTAAGGTTTGAGCTTTTCATGTAAATCTAATGAGTTGGATGTATCACTCCACTCATCGAATTGATAGGAAACAAAAGGAATATTATTTTCTGCTGCATATTGTTCAAAATCTGGAAAGGAAACCACAACATAAGGTTTATCCATCTTTTGCATACTTTCAATAACGGGAAGGCTCCAACCAAGAAGCGCGAAACATTTAGCCATAATTCTATAGTTTAGTTTAGGTTAATACTTTTTGTATCTATTAATTAAAAACTATAAAATTACCAAGGTCGTTATATTGCAATGATTTCTATGAATAGGTAAAGAATTGATGAGTAAGAACAAGGTATTACGTATTATGATTTTATGCTTATCAATATTTGGTTATTTTTTGCTCAAAAAAGGATAACGCTTAATTCATAATACTTAACATCATCAAATAATGGCAACGCAACATACTTTTCAACTCAAAGCGCGTTCAAGAGGATTCCATCTTATAGAGCAAGAAATAGTAGATAACTTACCTGAGTTAAGTAAAATAGACGCTGGAATTGCCCATATTTTCATTCACCACACCTCGGCTAGTTTAACCATTAATGAAAATGCAGACCCAACGGTAAGGGAGGATTTTGAAAGTCATTTTAACGAGATGGTCCCGGAGAATGCGCCTTATTACAAGCATACCTTGGAAGGACCGGATGATATGCCTGCTCACATTAAAGCTTCGTTGCTAGGAAGCTCAGTAAGCGTACCTATAAAAGATGGTAAATTTCTAACAGGAACCTGGCAGGGCGTTTATTTATGCGAACATAGAAATAATGGTGGAAGCAGAACAGTTACGGTGACTATTTTGGAGGCATAACAGAAGAATTTATTCTATACCAATATGAATTCTTCACCACTCCGTCCAAATTAATCGTGATATCTAGTGAATCGGGTAAAGCACTTCTATTAATTGAATATTTATCTTCATAAAGCTCAATCAGTAATTTATTATCTTTGACAAAAATATTTGTAATGTAATCCGATATGAAAAACACATTTAATTCCTTTAAATGTTTTTGTCCTACCTCTTTAAATCCAAGCATACAGCTACTATAGTCTGCTATACCTAAGTCTTTTCTAAACCAAATAATATCAAATTTATCAGTTAAAGTAACCTCATCTACAATTTGAAGGGTATCAAGATTATAAGTTTCCTGACTTATTCTATAAGAATTATAAAATTTGAGCAACAAAATTATGATTATAGGAATAATCAATAGTAAAATATTTTTACTCATAAATATTGTTTATTCTTAACAATATAAGTTAATCACAAATGCTTAGTAATAACATCTAGACTTTCTGCATCAATTAAAAATCTTCTTAATCCGCTTGAAGATGTTGGTATTTTGCTTGCCCTCTTCGTTGAAGTCTTTCTTCTTGTCCTTGTTAGAAAATATCTTTTTAAAGAAGCCATCTTCCTTCACCGGTGGGCAGTCTAACTGATTAAAAATAGCTTGTTCAGGCTTTTCAAAACGATTCAAATACTCGCTATTGAGTTCTTTTGATTTTTCCATCTGTTTTACCATGCCAGCATAAATAGGCAAAGCACTATTAGCGCCTTGTCCTAAAGCTGTACTTCTGAAGCCAATTGCACCATCATCAGCACCCACCCAACTCACTGAAACCAGATCAGGTGTAATACCTACAAACCAGCCATCCTTATTTTGTTGAGTAGTTCCTGTTTTACCGGCAATTTCAGACTGGATATGGTACTTCCACCTGATTCGTGAAGCGGTACCTTTATCCACCACCGTTTTCATTATCTCCAAGAGTAAAGCAGCTGTTTCTTTATCAAATGCCCTGCCCTCGCCTTCTTTGGTTTCAAACTCTGCAAGAACTTCTCCTGAAGCCGTGGTTATTTTAGTGATCATTCTTGGTTCAAAGTGATAGCCTTTATTCAAAAATGCAGTGTAGGCAGTGGCCAATTCCATCATACTCAATTCGGCCGTACCTAAAGCCAATGAAGGCACTTCTGGTAAGCTTGATTTGATTCCTGCTTCATGTGCTGTTTTGATCGCGTCAGCAATACCTGCTTCTTCCAGCACCTTCACTGAAACAGTATTCATAGATTTCCGAAGCGCCTCCTGCATAGTTACATTCAGGTATTTATAATCCTCATCATCACTATTTACGGGCTTCCAACCTTCCTGATCAGCATATTCTACAGCATTAGCTGGGAAATATTTACAAGGATCAACTCCACCTTCTATAGCTGTTGCATAAATAAATGGCTTAAAGGTAGAACCGACTTGCCTTTTACTTTGCAACACGTGGTCGTATTTAAAATGCTGAAAATCCTTACCACCAATATAAGCACGTACATCACCATTGTCCGGATCAAGGGCTACAAATCCTGCTTGCAGTTGTTTGATACTTTGCTTAACGCTATCAATAAGGCTGATCTTGGCCGTTTTTAATTTATTTATATCATAATAGCTCCTGTTTTCCTTTTGTGACAACAAAGGCATGATTTGGTTTTCGGCTTTGCCCTCTTTTGCCAGTTGCTTATAAGCTTGGGTTTGCCTCACATACTTGGCATATACCTCATAATCATTCCATTTTCCGCCATTGCCCCATTCTCGCTCAAAAGCTTTTTGAAGTAAGGCCATATGCTCCTTCATGCTTTTCTCGGCAGCCTCCTGTAGTGCTTTATCTAGAGTTGTATGTATAATCAATCCATCGCCATAGATATCGATTTCCTTTTTTGTCTTCTTCTGATACGCTTCCGCCCATTCTACCAATTGCTTTCTTACTTGCTCTCTGAAATAGCCAGCAATGCCGTAATTAGGCTGAATATTAGTGTAATTTAGTTTGATGGGAAGAGCAGTGAGTTTATCGAATGTTGCTTCATCAATTTTCTCATACTTCAGCATTTGGCTTAGCACCACATTCCTTCTTTCTAAACTATTTTCAGGAAAGAGTCTTGGGTTGTAAGTATGGTTAGCCTTTAAGCTTCCGATAAGCACCGCTGCTTCATCAGTTGTTAACTGATCAACAGATTTGTTATAAAAAGTCTGCGCTGCCGCACCAATGCCAAAGGTATTATCAGGGAAATTTACCGTATTTAGGTAAAGCATCAGAATTTCCTCTTTGCTGTAAAGATCCTCTATCTTACTCGCAGTGAAAAGTTCTTTTACCTTGGCAACAATAATGTCAAACTTATTATTGATATCTCGTGGAAATAGGTTTTTGGCAAGCTGTTGTGTAATGGTACTACCTCCGCCAGCTGATCTATCTTGAAGTAAAACTGTTTTAAAAAGAACACGCCCTAAACTTCGGTAGTCTATCCCATGATGTTCAAAGAATCTTGCATCTTCAGTTGCAATCAGGGCATCAATCAGATGATCCGGAAGTTCCTCATATTGCACATTAGAACGATATACCCTGAAAAGCAAACCAATTGTTGCTTCATCTTTATCAACAATTTTAGTAGCCTGCTGGTGCTGGATATTCTTGAGCACTTTTTCAGAAGGTAGCTTACCAAAAAGTCCTAATTTAACGCTGAAAATAAAAATAACCACCAAGGCCACTACTGCCAGAGCCAACTTTACTCCTAGCCTTAGTAATTTCTTAAGTATACTGCTTTCTTTCTTTTTCTTCATAACCAAAAACTGCTGCGAAGAACGCAAAAATCTATATCAAAGTGTAATTGATAGAAGGAAATGTGATTTTACTTAAACATTTTTCATTAAAGCGGGTAAAGCATGTATGTTTGTACATTCATTTAAAAATTAAGTTTTGGACGAGATAAGATTAGGCGGAGTTCCTGAACACTTCAATTTACCCATTCATTTAGCCTTAGAAGAAAATGCATTTGAGGCAGATGGTGTTGACCTCAAATGGAAAGATTTTGATGGTGGTACCGGACAAATGACCCAGGCGTTGAGAAACGATGAGGTTGATGTATGTGTACTTTTAACCGAAGGCATTGTAAGCGACATACTCAAAGGAAATGAAGCTAAAATTATAAGTGGTTATGTAAAAAGTCCGCTTACATGGGGCATACATACCGGTGTTAATAATCCTCTTAATAACCATAAGGATATTTATGATAAACAGTATGCCATTAGCCGGATAGGTTCTGGCTCACACTTAATGGCTATTGTTGATGCCATGGACAAAGATCAGAAAATTGAAGATGAGCAGTTTAGTATTATCAATAATCTTTCAGGTGCAATTGAATCGCTTAATAAGCTGGAAACGGATGTATTCTACTGGGAGAAATACACCACCAAGCCCTATGTAATCAATGGTGATTTGAAACGAATTGGTGAGTATGTAACACCTTGGCCATGTTTTGTATTGGCTGCTTCTGAAAAAGTATTGACCGAAAAACCAAAAGTAGTATCAAAAATGCTTCGATCCATTCACAAGTCTTGTGCTATTTTTATGGAGCATGACCATGCCATTGACATGGTGAGCGAGCGTTATGGTATTGAAAAACGAGATGCTACCAAATGGTATCATGCTACAGAATGGGCCACTGACGGATGGGTAAGTAATAAGATGCTCAAGAATGTAGTTTACACCTTAAAGGAAGCAGGTATTATTTCAGAAATAGTGGATACCAACGAGCTAATTTGGCAACGCAATAGAATTTAGAGGCTAGAATCTAAAGTCAATATGTTAGTAAAGTATGGAAGAAAAGACATTTAGAATTAAAACATCCAATCAGTTTCTACACGGAATTGTTTTATTTACGAGTTGCATGTTTCTTTTGGTTGTTATGATTATTTTAGCTGTTTTAGGCTTACCTATCATCGCTTTTAGCATGTTAGCTTTAATGATGCTAATACTAATTTTTGCTCATAGATTTCCTCTTAAGCAGTATGATGTTACTATTACCGTAAATGAAAATGATTTTCAAATTAATGATCAGTCATACCAATGGTCAACAGTTAAATCCTTCACAGATAGAGGTAGTAATAAATTTCATTTAGGTTTTACTTTAAAATTCACGAATGGCAAAAAGTATAGTTTGTTTGTGATACTTAAAAAGGGTGGAAATCTTGAACAAATGTATAAGCTATCTGACAAAATACATTTAAAGGTGATGGAACATTACGCCTATACAAGTTGGGGCGTTATTCACACCACTAACTCTTAAAAAAACAACCTATCTTTGTACTTGATACAATTTACATAATACAAAAGAATATGAGCAAAGCAGAAATGATAACTAACAAGGGTACCATGATCATTGAGTTTTATGACAATGATGCACCTAACACCGTTAAAAATTTCCACAAACTGGCAAAAGATGGCTATTACGATGGCCTTACTTTCCACAGAGTTATTCCTGATTTCGTAATTCAAGGTGGTGATCCTACAGGCACAGGTGCTGGCGGACCAGGCTACTCTATCGATTGCGAGCTTGATGGTGAAAATCAATTCCATGATAGAGGCGTACTTTCTATGGCTCATGCAGGAAGGAATACTGGTGGTTCACAGTTCTTCATCTGCCATAGTAGAAAAAACACCGCTCACTTAGACAGAAACCATACTTGTTTTGGTAAAGTAGTAGAAGGCCTTGATGTAATTGATGAAATCAGACAAGGTGATAAAATGGAAAAAGTAACTATCACAGAAGAATAGTTTTAACACCTATAATTTCTTAAGAAGCCACTGATCTGCGAAGGTCAGTGGCTTTTTTTATGATTAAATCGATATACTTTTCACAATTTATTAAATTGTGTAAGTAATCAGCCATCCTTAAAAGTCAAAGACCAAAATGAAGCCTAAATTAATCATTACAGCAGATGATTTTGGAGCCACTCCAATCATAGACAGAGGAATTGTAAATGCTATTAATAATGATTTAATAACAGCAGTGGCGGCTTTTGCGAATGGTTCAGCCAATGATTTTAATCGGGTTATTGCGCTTAATCAGCAATATGGCAATCGAATTGATATAGGTCTGCATTTTAATATTAGTAGCGGTCCTCCCCTCACTTCCAACTATCCTGCAAAGTTGAGTCGCAAAAAAAATGGTGAAAGAATTTTCAAAAGGTTAATTAACCTAAATGTTAGTCATCAACATCTCCCTAAAATTAAAGACGAGCTTTTAGCTCAGGTGGCACGATTCGAAAATCACAACATTCCTATTAAGCATTTTAGTGATCATTATGGCATGCTAAGCATGTTTGATGAGGAGCTTTGTCAATGCATGTTGGATGTGGTAAAAGCATATAATCAGCGGCATCAGGTCAATGTTCCGGTAAGACTGCCCATGCTTTGGAGTATTTATGCTGATGAACCGGTTTTGTCAAAGTCCATCATGAAAACAAATGGAAGGCTTGGTAATTTTGTTAGAAAATGGCTTTTAGATGTAGATGACGAACATTTCTTTCAACTTTTTAAGCCTCAGTTAAAACAACGAGTAGCTCAGATCAGCAATAACAACGTTCAATTCGTTGATTATTCTGTAGATCAATTCTTTCAAACAAGCATTATGGATACGGTAGCTTTTCTAAAAGCCTTTCATGTCTCTATCAATCAACCAAATACCAAACCGAATATACCATCAACCCTTTCTAATGCTACAGTATTTGAAATGATGGCACATATTAGTGATAAGCCAGAAGCCAATGAAAATGCTGAGCTCAAAAGACTAAAAGCCTACTGGCAGATAGGTAAAATTGCGATGAAGGAGAAAAAGCCTTTGGAGTTTAGGCGACTAAACGAGCTTTTCGTTCCCGTAGTGAGAAACGAAGATAA
Organism: Marivirga atlantica; assembly: GCF_016734805.1. Lineage (GTDB taxonomy): Bacteria > Bacteroidota > Bacteroidia > Cytophagales > Cyclobacteriaceae > Marivirga > Marivirga atlantica. Next base: position 893,922 of record NZ_JAERQG010000002.1, on the reverse strand, counting down.
ATTTGATTTGGTGAAGTTTAGTGAGCTTCAGCAATAAATCCCAAATGAGATATTTCTGTATTCTCATAAAGTTTACCTCCTTCAATTTGTTGGTGTTATCACCAACAAATACCTATTCAAGTTTTTACATTAGCCGTTGGTGATAACATCAACTGTGAGAATCGTGGTGTTTAAGCCTTAACCTCTTTCAACCGCTCCAAAATACCATAAACAGCAGGGCAGATTTCTGCATTGTTGAAAGTCAGATTTAAAACCTGATTCATACGCTTCCTATCAGTATGAGGGTATTCTCTGCAGGCAGTTGGCCTGCTGGCATATACTATACATTTATTATCATGGCCAAGAAAAGGACACGGAGAAGATTTCAAAACATAGTCGTTATCTTCATCAACTCTTAAATAAGTATCAATGAATTCAGGCACTTTCATTTTGAGCGTTCTAGCTAATCTATCAATATCAGCTTGATAAAATATGGGGCTGGTTGTTTTGCAGCAATTGGCACATTCCAAGCAATCCATTGATTGAAAAACCTGTTCATGCTGCTCATGAAAAGCTTTATCAAGTTCTTTTATTTTCGTTTTTCGCAGCTTTTTATACAGATCACTATTGTTTGCTCGGTAATCCGATGAACCTTGCTGCCAGGCTTTTATTAACTCATGGGTTCGGTTCATTTTGGTTCAAGTAAATGCCATCAGGCTTGATAGTTATTTTGCGGTCTCTAAACAGATTCCCAATATGCTTTTTGAATTCGCGTTTGCTTAAACCAAATGTTTCTTTAATTGTTTGAGGATCAGACTTATCATGGTAAGGAAGGAAGCCATTTTCATTTTCTAACATTTCTATAATAAAGTCTTTCTTTTCATTTGGCACTATCCATTGAACGTCAATCTTGCCATCGGCTCTAATGGATTTAATTTTGCCCTTACTTTCCATACCAATATCCAAATATTCGAATACAGTATCCTCATAAACTAAGCCTTTATAGTGTTGATTAATAGCTACCTGATAGCCCAAATCAGTAATTCTATAAATAATTAATTCAACATCTTGTCCTTCTTGAATGGCTTCATCTGCAAGCTGTAGGAAGCTATCGACATGCATAGTAGCTATGATACGTTCTGTTTGTGGATCGAGCACGACATAAGCCACTATCCAGTCGCCTACTTCCAACTCGTCAGATTGCTCAGAAAACGGTATTAAAAGATCCTTCTCAAGTCCCCAATCTACAAAAGCACCCACTTCCGTGATTTGCTTTACCTCGAAGAAACCAATTTGATTGATCTCTGCATAGGGCTTTAAAGTTGTAGCAATAGGACGTTGGGCAGAATCTTTGTAAATAAAGACGTCTACTTCCTTACCTATTTCAGTGCCTTCTTTTATGTATTTATTGGGTAATAAAACATCTTCATCGGCATCCCCTAAATATAAACCTTGAGGTGCTTCACGCTTTACCTCTAATGAATTCCACTCTCCTATTTTTAGCATGTTGCAAGTTAGTTCAATTAAGCTTTTAAAATAAATTCAACTAAATGAAAATAATTATTGCTGGTAGTCTTTTATAATTGAGATTATAAACTCTATTTTCGGCATTATTATTCATATGAAGAGAAACTCGTCAAATAAATTTTATCATTCGCTTATACCTATCAAATTATGCCAAACGCTAGAGGAGGTTTTTCAAGTAAATTAGGTTTTGTAGCAGCTGCCGCTGGTTCGGCTGTAGGTCTGGGAAACATTTGGCAATTCCCTTATATAGCAGGTGAAAATGGAGGTGCAGCCTTTTTACTAGTTTATGTACTTTGGATATTTCTGATTGGTTTACCCATTATGTTAGCAGAGATTGCTGTAGGAAGAAGGACTTTAGCCAACCCTTACGGAGCCTATCATCAGCTAGGAGGAAAGTCATGGGCACTGGTTGGGTTATTTGGCATACTCTGTGGCGTAATGATCTTATCCTTTTATAATGTTGTATCTGGCTGGGCTTTCGGCTATTTCGTTCAAATTGTGAAAGGCGATATTTTTAATGAAACTAACTTTAGCAGCTATTTCTCGAGTTATGTAGCTGACTTTGAGGACAACTTGGTTTACAGTATAATCTTCATGTTTATTACTGCTTTTGTGGTTTACAAAGGAATCCAAAAAGGTATTGAAGGCACAGCAAAGATTTTGATGCCAACACTGTTCTTTATTCTTATTGCACTAATCATATATGGATTTACCTTACCAAATGCAATTGATGGCGTTGAGTTTTATTTACTTCCCGATTTCAGTCTTATTAATGGAGCAACTATATATTCTGCCTTGGGTCAAGCATTCTTTTCATTGAGCTTGGGCATGGGCGCCTTAATTACATATGGATCTTATATTGGTAAAGATGACAATCTACTGAGTTCGGCTTCTCTGGTTACAGTTACAGATACCCTAGTAGCCTTTCTGGCAGGTCTTATGATTTTCCCTTTAGTATTCTCTCAAGGGCAATCACCTAGTGAAGGTCCAGGACTTGTATTTGTTGCGCTTTTAGGGGTATTCAAAACAATGCCACTGTTTGTAGGTAAATTGGTAGGTGGCGGTTTCTTTTTACTGCTATGTTTTGCAGCCTTAACCTCTACTATTTCTTTATTGGAAGTTCCAGTATCTTATTTAATTGATCAGAAAAAATGGAGCCGTTTAAAAGCTGTTAGCACAATGGCGATAGTCATTTTTCTTATCGGATTACCAAGCATGTTAGGACATGGTGCCATTGATATGTTTACTAACTTCACTTTTTATGAAGGTGGTAACAAATCTTTTATGGATGTTGTGGAAGATTTGTTCTTTGTAATCAGCTTACCACTTGGGGGCTTTCTTTTAAGTATTTTTATCGCCTATAAGTGGAAAGTTGAAAACTTATCAAAAGAAATAGCAAAGGGAAACGACACTTATGTAGGGTCATGGAAAGAGAAATATTTCAACTTCATGATTGTTTATGTTTGTCCTTTAGTGCTTGGGATTATGTTTGTCTTAACAGTATTGAGTAAGTTTTTTGACATACATATCTTCTAAAACTTTCTCTAACAAAACTATAATTAGACTTTTAATGTAGAAGCCTTCTTTCTCCAGAAAGTACCTTTTCGTATTCGAGCAGAATTATAAGCTAAGATAGGTGAAACTAAGGCAGTTGGTGCGAGCCAGGCAATCCACATAGGGTTTGTATCTACATTTTGTACCAAAGCAGCCGTTATAGCGGCTATAAAGGTGCCTCCCATTTTTCCTACATGAGCCACAAGAAAGCCTTTCTTGTCTTGCTTTTTACCTAAAAGAAAGCCTAAATCTTGTAATAGATTAACAAACAGAATAATGGTGAATACATTAATAACCACAAAAGCTCCCTCCCATTTGAAACCATATTTGCTTATTACCAAATACTGACATGCAATTAAAAATAGCATAGTAACTATCCAAGGCAGCCAATGCTTGAAATTAACTTTCGGTGATTTACTTTTATATAGTTTAAGGCTCTGCAGGCCTGTAACATTGGTGTAAAAAGTTAGGGTACCTACCAGAAATAGAAACACATTAGATTTCAGATAACAAAGTACAAAAGCAGAAATAACAACATACCACATGGCATAGTAAAAGATATTTCCGGCAGGTTTATGAACATTAAGCTTTTTAGGACTAAGCATAGCCGCGATGCCTGTTATAAGGGTAATGAATCCTGCAAATGCATGAGTAAGAAGTAAGGCCTTCTCCATAGTGGTAGTAATTAGTTTATGTCACTAAGATACCTTGCCATGTCTATAGAGAAAGATAAAAATAACTGAAGCCTCAGATTTGATGGATCAATCGTAGAATAAGACCGCTGAATTTACAGTAGTATTCTTTTCATTTGAATAGTTCGTCCCGAATCTATCTCCTGAAGACCGAAACAATCTACATTCGTGCAGAAATCGAGATAAGAAGACAATCTGTATATCATGCCTACATCAGCGGCATATACTTCCATTCGCTTGTCAAAAATATCAAGAGAATCCTGAGTATCTTCCTGAATCACCTGAACTGTTTCATTGAAACTGCTATCAGCTGTTTCAAAAGGCTGGAAAACTTTAAAAAGGGAAAATAAATCAGGCTCATCTTGCTTAGGCTTGCCATTCCATTCAAGGCCTTCTTCAACCGGAAAACTTAGTTTGATTTCTTCTGTATTGCCTAAACTCTGAAGAACAGTATAATCATCTTTTGAATAACTCACTGTAGAAAGTACGGTCTTCGAACCGTTCAATTCTTGCTTTATGCGATAACCTGAAAGAATGAGTTTATTTGAAAGCTGAGAAGAATCTGTTAACTGATCAATGAGCAAATAACGAAGCGTATCTATTTCACCCGTATTTCGGTAGTATATTTCTTCTACCTGATAAGTAATATCCTGTTTTTGGAGAGGGAAAAACTGGAAGCCCAATCTATCATAGTTGGGCTCCACTGTAGAATTTGTGCAGCTGAAAAATAAGCTGCTTATACTAATTAGTAGTAGTAAGCTCTTTTTTAGCATCTTTTTGTTCACGATTTTGTCTAAAGGCTGATTGTATCCAACCGCCACCTACTACATCGTCACCTTCATAAAATACGGCAGCCTGTCCTGGTGCTACTGCAGAAACTCCTTTGCCGAAATAGACCTTCATGCTGTCTCCTACCTGCTCTATTACTGCTGGTGTACCACCATCATTATATCTTACCTTTGTAACTGTATCTAATCTATCTGTTAGTTCAGGATACTTACTCATCACGAGATTTTTGACATACATGCCATCTCTGGATAATTCATCAAAAGTTCCCAGCACTACCTGGTTTTTATCTTTTCTGATTTCAGTTACATAAACAGGATATCCTAAGGCAATACCTAAGCCTTTTCGCTGACCAACAGTATAAAACGGATAACCTTCATGCTTACCTACAACAGTTCCATCTTCCAGAACAAATTCACCCCCAGCTACTTTTTCTTCCAAACCATCCACTCTTCTCTTCAGGAAGCCTCTATAATCATTGTCAGGCACAAAGCAGATTTCGTATGACTCAGACTTGTTAACCAACTCATAAAAACCTTTGTCTTTAGCCATTTGTCTAATTTCAGGCTTAGTCATATCACCTAAAGGCAAAATGGTTCTGCTTAAGCTCTCTTGAGAAACTCCCCAAAGCGCATAGGACTGATCTTTGTTTAAATCTTTACCTCGGGAAATAACATATCTCCCATTCTCCTCACGCACCTTTGCATAATGACCTGTTGCAATATAATCGCAACCCAGTTTATCGGCTCTTCTTAACAGGCTATCCCACTTAATGTGCGTATTACATAGCACACACGGGTTTGGTGTTCTTCCAGCTAAATATTCATCCGTAAAATGATTGATTACATAATCCCCGAATTCTTCTCTTATATCAAGAATATAATGAGGAAACCCTAAGGTAACTGCCAGGTTTCTAGCATCATTGATAGAATCGAGGCTGCAACAGCCTGTTTCTTTTTTTGAACTTCCTGATGAAGCATAATCCCACGTCTTCATGGTCATGCCTATCACTTCATAGCCTTGTTCATGTAATAACACGGCCGCCAATGAGCTGTCAATTCCTCCGCTCATGGCTACTAATACTCTTCCTTTTTTACTCATGTCTCACGGTTTCACAGGGTTCACAGCCCTGCTTGGTGAAAAATATATTTAAATTGAGTTTCTGTCAACACTTTTTGCTAGCAGAAAGTGCAAAGATAGCTGAAATAATTTTCATTATAAATTAATTAGTGAGAAGCCTTATTATTTGATAATCCCTTGAAAGGTCTGCCTATCAAAATAGTATATTGCTTGATCAGCATCGCCACGAAGTAAAAGATAAAAGATGTATAGAATATAAAGAGCATCACCAATACAATACTGCCCGATGCTGCAAAAACTGTTTTTATGCTGCCGCTAATGAGTACATTACTAATTACGCCTTGACCGAGCTTAAATAAGAGCGCCATAATAATACCACCAAAAAGAGCAGGCTTCCATTCTAATTTAGTGTTGGGTAAAATTTTGAATAACAGCGTATACCAAATACCGAATGTCAACAATGAAAATACCTGATTAATAAGCGGTACAACATAAGACTTAATTTCCGGCAGTAGATAGGCAATCTGTTCATCAATATATGAAACTGCCACATCAAATGATAAGGCTAAAATGAGTACAGCTCCCCCAATAACCAATAAGAATATAGAGGTGAGCCTTCCATAGAGATGTTGTATAAAATTGACATTTGTCTCGGAAGGTATATCCCAGATGTGGTTAATGTTCAACTCAAGTAGAAAAAATAGATTGGTAGCTATAAAGAGTAGAAAGGCAAATACACCAATTGATGCCCAAGTGTCGCCAGAAAAATCATTAAATCCCTTGAATAGTTTTCTGAGTTCTTCACTTTCAGTGCCACCCATTATAGCACTGATTCTATTAAATATTTCAGTATTGAGATAGTCCGGCTTAACAAAAATACCAATTGCCGAAACTAATATAACCAGGATTGGTGGAATGGCCAATACACTAAAAAAAGCTGTTGAAGAAGCTAATTGCAGCGGATTCTTAACATTCAACGCTTTAATACTTTTAGGAACTAACTTTAGGTAATCAATAAGTTTAGCTGTCATAAACTATTTAATTGCGATATAATCATCGAATTTGATGAATAATAATAAAAGTATTTATACTCTTCTACAAGCTATGCTATATTATCATTATATTGAACTAATTGTTTCAATTCATCTATGACGGCCAAAACCAAACGTGTTCTTTTAATTCTACTAATTTCAGTTATTGCCCTAGCAGCTATAGGCTATTTAGGTGTGAATCCAATCTTAAATAATGTACTGAAGAAGCAAGTTGAAAAAAGACTTATAGGCAATTTTGCTTATGAGTATGATACCATCATGGTAGACGTCTTTAAGAGATCCGTAACCTTAAAAAACGTAAAGTGGCGATTCCCAAAAGATAGCAGTCATGTAAAACATAAAGGAACTGTTAAAGAATTCTCTGTTAAAGGTATAGGCCTGTTCGCATTTTCTGGTGACTTGGGGATAAAAACCATTTTAGTAGATGAACCAACCTTCAGCACACAGATTCAAGTCAATAAGTTTCTAAACAGTAAAGATGACACTAGCCGATTAAAGCAGTTTAATTTCTATTCTCTTATCGATAAACAGCTTAACAGCCTTACAGTTGATGAAATAAAAGTATCGAAGGCTGATGCACAGTGGTATTCTCCTAACTTTCAAAAGATATGGCGAGAGGTTAAAAATGGTTACTTAGAAGTAAAAGACTTCAAAATTGATTCTGCTACAGCAGCTCAAAATAATGGACTTTTTGGGCTCAGTAATTTTGATCTTCATTTCAAAGAAGCATCATTATTTCTACCAGATAGTCTGCATCGCATTAAATTGGGATATACAGCTATCAATTATCATAAAAAAGAAATAACCATAGACTCGCTGCGTATTAAGCCACTTATTAGAAATAATAGGTTGGCCAAGCAGTTCTATTATGAAAAAACAAGCCTCGATTTACAATTACCAAAAATCAAATTTGAGGGTGTTGATTTCGAACAGCTTTTCCAGCAACAGACTATAGCTATTAATAAACTTAAGTTAAACGATTTAAAATTAATTGCCTTTAAAGATAAAAATGCTGTAGAACCTAGCGATTACAAACCTTTACCTCAGAAACTACTCCGCCAATTAAGTAAATCTATAACGCTTGATTCGCTGGTTATAAATAATGCCAGCATAGCCTATCATCAAAAAGATAAAAGTTCGGATGAAATTGGTAAGGTGAATTTTGAGCAGCTAAATGGTAGCATAGCCAATATTACCAATGATAGCCTGAGATTATCAAATAATGCAAAGGCAGTATTTAAATTCTCAACACTTCTATTTAATAAAAGCAGCTTGAGTGCAGAAATCGAATTTCAGATGGATGATGAGAATTCTCAACATAAAATAACTGGTAGCTTAGCCCCTATTGAACTGAAAGAGGCAAATCAGATTATTACACCACTGCAGGCATTTCTAATAAAAGATGGACAAACCAAAGACTTAAATTTTAGTTTTTGGCTTAATAATAATGAAGCTAAAGGAGATTTAAATTTTCTATATAGCAACCTTAAAATTCAAAAGCTGGATGATAAAACCCTCAAGAAGGGTAAATTAGAAAATAAACTCTTTTCATTTGTAGCCAATAGTTTTGTAGTAAGAAGCTCTAATCCCGATTGGAAAGGTAATGAGAAAAAAGGTAAAATTGATTTTGAGCGGAATAAACAGAAATCAATATTTCACTTTTGGTGGCAGGCAATTCTAACAGGTTTGCAATCAATTCTAATGAGCTAAAGAAGGTTACGCGTTTCCTTGTTTAGTTAGCTCTCTATAAAACAACTTTAAACTAAAAGAAACACGTAACCAATTAAGCAAAGCTTAATTTTTCTTAAAGGCATCTTCAAGGTCCTTCTTCATTTTATCAAGACCTTTTTCAACATCGTTAATGGCTGCTTCTACATCATCTGTAATTTTATCGATATTGTCATTGGTAGCATCTTCCAGTTTCTCCAAACCTTCTTCCAAATCATCTTTAGCTTTTTCCAATCTTTCCTCAAGCTTAGAATCATCTTCGGCTTCCTTAATTTCAGCTTCGAGCTTATCAATTTCAGCCTCAATTTTAGCTACCCATTTATCTTTCTTTGCTTTAAGATCATCCGACATTTCCTGAGCATCTTCTTGTGCTTCCCTTTTGGTTTCAGTACTACAAGCAATTGCAGCAAAAAACGCTACAAAACAAACTGTTACTTTTAAAAAATTCTTCATTGTATTTTCTTTGGTTTACTGTTGATGAAACTAAATTAAGTGATAATTATTGTAATCAATATAGCTTTTAAACAAAAAAAGCCTTGACTTTATTTAAAAGTCAAGGCTTTGCGTTATTGCTATTACTAATCTTATTTAACTGAATCAACTACGCTTTTGAAAGCTTCCGGATGATTCATTGCTAAGTCAGCAAGTACTTTTCTGTTTAATTCGATGCCCTTTTTGTTAACAGCACCCATAAATTGAGAGTAAGACATACCGTGCTCTCTAGCACCAGCATTAATTCTTTGAATCCAAAGTTTTCTGAACTCTCTTTTCTTTTGTTTTCTATCGCGGTAGGCATATGTCCATCCTTTTTCAACCGCATTTTTAGCAACCGTCCAAACGTTGCTTCTTCTTCCCCAGTACCCTTTTGCGTACTTAAGAATTTTCTTTCTTCTAGCCCTTGAGGCTACGTGGTTTACACTTCTTGGCATTTTTTTTAATTTTTTGGAAACTGGTGATCAAGCTGAGTTGATACTTTACATTACCATGCATCCTGGTTTAACATTGAACCTTCGTTCTTTTTAATTTGCGAAAATTAGAGGTTAAGCATGTCCTTAACTCTATTCATGTCAGACTTGTGAACAAGTCCCATGTCAGTTAAGCGTCTTTTCTGCTTGGTTTCCTTTTTGGTTAAAATGTGACTTTTAAAAGCGTGCTTTCTTTTCACTTTACCGCTTCCAGTCAATTTAAACCTTTTTTTCGCGCCTGATTTAGTTTTTACTTTAGGCATTTTGCTATTTATATTTATTTAAACTGATTACTTAGCTGTAGCTTTTGGTGCCATGTAAAGGTTCATTCTTTTACCTTCCATTTTAGGCATCTGCTCTACTTTTCCGTACTCCTCTAATTCCGAAGCAAAACGTAGTAATAAAAGCTCTCCTCTGTCTTTAAAAACAATTGTTCTACCAACAAAGTGAACATAAACTTTAAGTTTTGCACCGTCTTTAAGGAATTTCTTCGCATGATTTAATTTGAAATTAAAATCATGGTCGTCAGTATTAGGTCCAAAGCGAATTTCTTTAATGACAGTCTTCTGTGCCTTGGCTTTGATTTCCTTTTGCTTCTTCTTTTGCTCGTATTTAAATTTCGAATAATCGATAATTTTACAAACAGGTGGATCAGCCTTTGGTGAAATCTCCACAAGATCCAGATTTTGTTCTTCTGCCATCTTTAAAGCTTCATCTATAGAATAGATATCCACTTTAACATTGTCGCCAACTACCCTAACCTCTCTTGCTCTGATTTTTCTATTTACTTTGTAGGGTTCTTCTTCCCTGCCACGTGGTCGGTAGCTGCCTCTTTTTCGCATTTTACTAATAATTACCTCCTTTATTTTATTTTACAAAGTGCAAATATCGCTATTATTTATCGGAATATAAAATCCTAAAATAGTCTTTGCTTAATATTTTTATTGATGAGCTATACTTTCTTCAATTTTTGTATTAAAGAATTTGATAAACTCATCAATTGGCATACTGCCTATATCTCCTTCTCCGTGCTTCCTGATAGAAACCATACCTTCTTCTTGCTCCTTTTCACCTACTATCAGCATATAAGGTATCTTCTTAACTTCAGCATCCCTAATTTTTCTACCTATTTTCTCATCTCTATGGTCAATAAAGCCAGAAAAATCTTGTGACTCTAACTCAGTATAAACCTTATTCGCGTAGTCCGCATACTTTTCTGAAATTGGTAAAACTGCCACTTGTTCTGGCGATAACCAAAGTGGAAATTCTCCACCACAATGTTCAATAAGTACGGCTACAAAACGCTCAAGAGAACCAAATGGCGCTCTATGGATCATCACTGGTCTATGTTTAGCATTATCAGCTCCAATATACTCTAGCTCAAAACGCTGCGGTAAAGTATAATCTACCTGAATAGTACCAAGCTGCCAGCTTCTTCCCAGTGCATCCTTCACCATAAAGTCAAGTTTAGGACCATAGAAAGCAGCTTCACCAAGTTCCACTGTTGTTTTTAATCCCTTCTCTTCAGTTGCTTCAATAATCGCGCTTTCAGCCTTTTCCCAAAGTGCATCTTCACCAATATATTTAGCCTTATTTTCCGGGTCACGTAAAGAAACCTGTGCTGTAAAATTTTCAAACCCTAAAGAATTGAAAACGAAAAGAACCAGATCAATAACCTTTACAAATTCTTGTTTTACCTGATCGGGTCTACAGAAAATGTGTGCATCATCCTGAGTGAAACCTCTTACACGTGTTAAACCATGCAATTCACCACTTTGTTCATATCTGTAAACGGTACCAAATTCAGCTAATCGTAATGGCAATTCTTTATAACTTCTCGGTCTTGTTTTATAGATTTCACAATGGTGAGGACAGTTCATTGGCTTCAATAAATACTCTTCACCGTCTTCATCACCCGGTGCAGCAATTGGCTGGAATGAATCCTTACCATATTTCTCATAATGACCAGAGGTGATATATAGTTTTTTGTTTCCTATATGCGGAGTTATAACCGGTTGATAACCTGCTTTTACCTGAGCCTTCTTTAAAAAATTCTCGAGCCTGTCACGCAACATAGTACCTTTTGGTAACCAAAGTGGTAAACCCATACCTACCTTTTCTGAAAAGGCAAATAGCTCCATCTCTTTACCCAGCTTTCTATGGTCTCTCTTTTTGGCCTCTTCCAGGAGCTCCAAATATTCTTTAAGCTCTTTCTGCTTCGGGAATGTGATACCATAAATTCTGGTAAGCTGCTTATTATTTTCGTTTCCTCTCCAATAAGCACCGGCAACACTAAGTAGTTTTACTGCTTTAATAAAACCTGTGTTAGGAATATGGGGGCCTCTGCATAAATCAGTAAAGTTACCTTGTTGGTAGAAAGTGATTTGACCATCTTCCAAACCATCAATTAACTCCAGTTTATATTCATCTCCCTTCTTAGTATAATAATCTAAGGCATCTTTTTTGGATACTTCAGAACGCTTAAATTCATTCTTTTGACGTGCAAGTTCTATCATTTTCTGCTCAATTTTCTCAAGCTGATCTCCATCGAACTCTATATCACCGAAATCCACATCGTAGTAAAAGCCATTATCAATGGGTGGCCCTATACCAAATTTAATACCTGGGTATAATTCTTCCAATGCCTCAGCCAATAAGTGGGCAGAAGAGTGCCAAAATGTATTTTGCCCTTCAGGATCATTCCAGGTTAATAGCTGAACATGGGCATCTGACTCAATTGGACGTGATGAATCCCACACCTGCCCATTAACTTTTGCCGAAAGAACATTTCTTGCCAGCCCTTCACTTATATCTAAAGCTACTTCATGAGAGCTAACTCCTTTATTAAATTCTTTTACTGTGCCATCAGGCAGAGTTATTTTTATTTGATTGCTCATAAGAAACTTATTCCTATCGAATAGAATTTACAAAATATAAAAAACACAACCGGAAACAGTTGTGAGATCAAAACTAAGCACAAATATGCAATAATTGGAAAGAAAGGAATAAATAAGAACTATAAAAGCTTAATAAATTCTTAAAAAAGATACTCATCGATAAAGATAGATGCCATCAGAATGAAGTTTGCTCATATTACAGACTTGTAAACCCTGAGCGATAAAGTTGAATACTATCTCATTAGCTATAATGGCATCCTGACTAAAATAATGAAGTTCTTCCTGAACATTTAACAAAGTAAGTCGCTGAATAGAGGCTGTGCCTATTCTCCAATTTCTTTTATTACCCTTATAATGAGCAATTATCTGATTGATGCGAGAGATGGTTTCTTCCTTGGTTTCGGTGGTTAAAGGCATGGTAGTTAAGGTTAATAGTTGTAACAATTGCAATATATAAAAACCTATTTATTCTACAAATAGATCATTAAAAAATCATAGTGCTACTGTCCTATTTTCTCTCCTTTACTGCTTAATGTGAGGTATATTTCCTCTTCTTCATTGTATATAAAGTAAATTCCCGCTTCAATTTTAGCAGCAGAAAGCTTGTCATTACTACTATAATTATGCTTCCATAGTATTTCTCCATTACTGTTTATGAGCAGTAAGGCATACTTAAATGATGCAAGGGAGTCTGCCGTTACATTTAACAAATAATCATTATTGATCGGGATAAAATTAACAACTGATTCAGTACTATCTATACTAATTAGATTAAGCATTTCCATGTTATATCCAATGCTTGCAACAAAGGTGCTGTCCTTATATTTACCTGCAGCGAGCATATACTCTGGCAACTCAATTACCTGACTAACCCTATTTGGTTTCTCATTAATTATAATTGCCTCAGGCATAGAAAGTGTATCATCTTCATGTATAACAAATTGCACTTTAGTTTTTAAACTGTCTGTTAAGTCAGATAATTCCTCTATCTTCTTATCTACTACGGTATTTTCCAGTACCAAATACTCATTAAATGACGGCTTGAATCTGTTTAAATAAAAGGCAAAGTTTTCAACTGATTCTTCCCTTTTATCTTTTTCAATTAGTTTTAAAGTTGATTTTAAACTCTTATAGCCCTCATATATCTCCTCTACTTTATTTGTTCTCTGATATACATTGGTGGAGTCATTCAGAACAGGGAATAATTGAGCGTTCTCCAGGATTGCTAAATCTGTTTTCTGAGACTTGTATTTTAAAACTGAAATAGCCAGTGGTGATGTACTAAACTTAACCAGTCGTTCAATTAAAGTTGTTGGAATAGAAGTTCTGTAAAGTTGACTAGAATCCTGAACACTGCTGTTCTTTTCTATTGCATCGGTCAATTGTTGGTCAATTTCTAGCAGTATTTTCTTTAATGGTGCGATCTCATTTCGGAGCTCTTCCTGAAGCTCATTAAAGTATTTTTCATAATCAGGTAGCTGCAACGTATTTCTTTCAAAATCAACCTTGATACTTGAAAGCTCTTCCCATGAAGTTATATCAGACCTAACTATTTGAACTTGATAAAGCTTATTATTAAGTGAAGAAATTCTATTCTCATAAGTTTCAACTGCCTCCTTTAAAGATTTACTCTTCTCCAACAAACGATCAAATATACTTTGCTCATCTGTTGATATTCTTAGCAAAAAGGCTTCTCTATTCGGATATTTAGTCTGTAGGCTATTAATCATTTCTGTTAAAGCATCTTGTGCCTCTATGGCTTTGGCCTTGGCAGTTGTTATGTCTTTAACTAACTCCTTCTTTTTTACCAGACTCTCAATTTTATTTTCATAATCTAAATGAACATCAGAAACCTTTATTCCAAATTTACCTGTTCTTAGGTCTCTCCTGTTGTAGGCCATATAGTACTCATCATTCTTTCGAACTTCTTTCTCATCTACCAAAGCTATCGCTTTGGTGTAAGCATCAACCGCTTTATCAATTAAAGAGTCATAAGTATCACTTGTCGGAAAAATTGGAATGGTATCAAGCTTAGAAATAATGACCTCTCCCAGATAAAAGTAAGCACTTGCCTCATCATCGTTGTCGGCTAAGTATATAAGCAAATCAGATTCTGCAGCTTTATAATCCTTGCTTTGAAGAATGGGGAAAAGGTTCTTATACTTTACTTTTTTCTGGCTAAATGCCAATGAACTACTCCCTATAAGTATGATTAATAAGAGAAGGTATCTCATTGCTAAAGGTTCTGTTTGATGTTGTAAATATTATAGATTAATTTGTACTAAACCAAATATACACCAAAATCCTCTGCTGCCCAACTCACATTAATATGCTCCTTTAAAGTTGTTGATAGCTCTATACCAGTATATTTGGCGGACATAGGGAAAAGTCGGTGAGATCGGTTGACCAAAAAAGCAGACTCTATCTTTTTTAATGGTAAAGAAAGAAATGGCTTAAGGGCGTACATTGCTGTTCTGCCTGAGTTTAAGACGTCATCTACCAGAATAACCACGGCATCCCGAGGATTGTCAATAGTTTTATCACATGATACTGGTGATGATAGCGGATTTTGCTTATCGATATCAACAGCAATCAAGCTGGCTTTATACTCACCAATCTGATCATATTGTTCTTTAAGCTTTTCTGCCAGCAGATAGCCCCCACCTTTTATACCAGCCAGATATAAGCGTTCCTCCTGATAATTACTTTCCAGGATTTGGTATGCCATTCTCTTAATTTTGCCTTCAATTTGCTTTTTGCTTAATAAACTTTGGCGTTGGTCAGGCATAAAAATCTTAGTTTGATGGTATTGGAAGTACTTTGCTATCTTTAAAAGTAGATAAAATCACCATTGACTGCATACTATCAACCACTTCTATCTCACTTACGCGCTCAAGCATAAGCTTCTGGTAAGAGGCAATATCTTTGGTAATCACTTTCAAGATGAAATCGTGCGAACCCGTTACATGGTTACACTCAATAATTTCATCAACCTCATTAATAGCATCTATGAAAACATCAATATTAGACTTATTATGTGCTTTTAAAGATACCATCACATAAGTATTAACACCTAAGTCGATTTTAGCAGTATCAAGCTTGGCATGATAGCTTTTTATAATACCAGTATTCTCAAGTTTTTTCACTCTCTCCAGTGTTGGTGCAGGAGATAATCCAATATCCTTAGATAGCTGAGCATTGGTAATTCTGCCATCTGCTTGAAGGATATCTAAAATTTTGCGGTCTATTTTATCAAATTTGAATGGAGGCATAATATTTTATGGTTTACAGCGGCAAAAATAATAGATATAAATGTAATTATAGCTTATTTTAAAGATAATAAGCACAAAATTCCAAATATTATTCTGATTCTATTTATACATCCCTCAGTGAAAGAATAAGAAGTTTGTTAAGCACAATTTTAGATTAGCAAAAATTGGCTTTAATTTGATTTTTTAATGAGTACAGGGCAAAAAAAATTTATTTACCAGTCACAAAAATTTAGTATTCAAGACATACTTAGTATGTCATTTGATGCTGATCAGTACAATCAACTTTTCCTGAAAACTGTGGCTTTTGTTAGATCATGGTTTGATGATTTCAGCATCATTCAACAACAAACTTCCGGCTCAACTGGTAAGCCTAAGCTTATCACCATAGAGAAGAAAAAAATGACTGCCAGTGCCAAAAGCACAGTTGAAACTTTAAACTTACCCAAAGGAAGTTCTGCATTCTTAAACTTAAATACGGACTATATTGGTGGCAAAATGATGGTAGTACGCGCCATCATTAACCAAATGGAATTATATATTGGTGATATCACTTCCAATCCATTAAAAGATTTACAAGTATCAAGTCAGATTGACTTTTTCTCATTTGTTCCCTATCAGTTAAGCCAGATACTTAGCGAAACACCTGAAAATGCTCAGCTCATTAATCAATCCAAGGCTATTATTCTAGGTGGTGCTCCTGTGTCGGCATCACTGCAATCATTAATTGATCAGCATTTAAGCTGCCCAGTCTATAGTACCTATGGAATGACTGAAACGGTGTCACATATTGCGCTCAAACGACTGGATACAGATGCTCCATCAAACTATTTTAAGGCGTTAAAAGGAGTACACTTCAGTGCTGATGAAAACAAAAGATTAATTATTCATGCGCCAAACATCGCTACCAAAAATCCACTGGTTACGAATGATGTGGTTAAGCTAATTGATCAGCATACATTCGACTGGTTAGGGAGATATGACTTTGTGATTAACTCAGGAGGCATCAAGATTCATCCTGAAATGGTAGAAAAGAAAATTTCTAAGGTGCTTGCTGAAAGTAATGCCAACTTTAACCTCTTCATATTCTCTCAAGAAGATGAGCAACTAGGTGAGAAAGTCTGCCTGATGGTAGAAGGCGAAAATGACAATTTTGATTGGACACCCATTTTTTCTCAGCTAGCGAAATATGAAAAGCCCAAGGCTGTATTTTATTTAAAAGAGTTTGCCAGAACGGCTAGTGATAAGGTTGATCGATTAAAATCGATTAGGGATTGGGAGTTAGGAAATAGGAATTAGGATCTAACAAAATCTACCTAATCCCTATAACCAAATACCTAAGACTCAATTTTAATTACTCTCTAATATCTGGAACAACTCATCCAATTTCGGTGTCAGGATGATTTCCGTTCTTCTGTTGGTTTGTCTACCCTCTGCGGTCTCATTATCCGCCTTAGGAGAAAACTCACCTTTACCGGCAGCCGTGATATTCTCTGGTTCTGCGCCATTATCTACCAGTATGCGAACAATGGAAGTAGCTCTCAACACACTTAAATCCCAGTTGTCTTTCAGGTAGCGATTGCCAGCATTAATAGGCACATCATCGGTATGGCCTTCAACTACTATATTCACATCAGAATTTTCCTTCAATACTTGTGCTAATTTTTTCAAAGCACTCACTCCTTTAGCGTCCACTACAGTACTTCCGGAATTAAACAATAGCTGCTCCGCTAGAGAAACATAGACCTTTCCATTTTTCACTTCAATAGTCAGGTCATTTTCTTTAAAGTTTAAGAGTGCCTCACTAACTTTTTGCTTGAGTGCATTAACAGCAGCTTCTTTATCAGCCAGTACTTGCTCTAATTCTTGTACTTTTGCTTCTCGCTCGGCTAAGTTAGCAGCTAATTCTTCGTTCTTTTGTTTTTGAACAGCTAAGTCAGTTTCCATTTGGAGCAACTGCTTTTCTTTAGCTGCTAAATCCTGGTTAAGCTTGCCGCTATTGCTGGTAACCCGATCATAATAATCGCTCAAGGTGTTGTACTGCTCTTGCAATGAGTCAAGACTTTTTTGAGATTTACTCAACTTATCCTTTAATGAAGTTACGTTCGCTTTTTCCTCTTCAAGCTTTGATTCCAAGTCTTCTATAGTGTTTTCTCTAGCAGAAAGCTCATCGTTCAGCGCCATTTTATCTGATTCCAAAGCTACTTTTTCGGCTAAAAGCTGGTCATACTTTTTTTGTGCCACGCATCCACTAAGCAAAATAAAGACGAATAGCCCAATTCCTGTTTTTATGTTCATAATTTGATGTTGTTTTGATTTTAGTGCTTAACGTAAATATGTATTATTGTTTCAAGATAAAGGTAAATATCTTGAAATATTAAATACTTGATGGATCAATTAAAGTTCATTTGTTAAGCTGGACTTGATCCAGAGTCTTTTTTCACTTTGTTCAAATCTAATTCGATAAAATGAAAAAAATAGTAGTGTTAACAGGTGCCGGAGTGTCTGCTGAAAGTGGCATTGCTACCTTTAGAGGGGCTGATGGCTTATGGGAAGGACATGATGTTACTGAAGTAGCTTCTCCGCAGGGATGGCGCAACAACAGAGCACTTGTACTAGACTTTTATAATAAAAGAAGAAAAAATGTTATAGAAGCTAAGCCTAATAAAGCACATGAGCTTATTGCAAAGTTGGAAGATCATTTTGATGTGGACGTCATTACGCAAAACATCGATGACCTACACGAAAGAGCAGGATCCAGCAAGGTGCTTCATCTACATGGTGAAATTACGAAAGTACGCAGTACAAAAGACCCATCATTGGTATATGAGTTAGATGGCTGGGAATTAAAGGAAGGCGATTTATGTGAGCAAAACTCACAGCTTAGACCTCACATTGTTTGGTTTGGAGAGGCAGTTCCTATGATAGAACCAGCCATGCACATCACCCAGCAGGCCGATATTTTATTGGTTGTTGGCACCTCGCTGCAAGTCTACCCTGCTGCAGGACTCATCCATGAGGTAAAGCCAGGTACTCCCATTTATGTGATTGATCCTGAAACGCCAGCGTATCATGGTGTTGAAGCTATAACAGCTATACAAGAAGTGGCTAGTAAGGGGATGGAAAGGTTTTATGAGGAAATAGGGATTGGGGATTAGGAATTTGGAGTTAGGTGTTAGCAGTTGGCAGTTAGCAGTTGGCAGTTAGCAGTTAGCAGCTAGCAGCTAGCAGCTAGCAGTAAGCAGAGAACTTGAATTTAATTTATATGGTTTTGAGCTGTGAGTTACGAGCTACGAGTGTATCAGTCATCCAATAGGGATCTATGTTGATAAATAATAGAACAATATTAGTAGCAAGAGAAAAGATGCTTCCAGCATGACTTCTTAAGGAATATGTGTTCTATAGTCATCCCGGAGGGATCTGATACTTAACAACAAGAGTATAGCTTTCGTCCGAAATTCACCAGATTTGTCTGCACCTCAAAGAGGTCAGACATAAGCATACTTACTTAAGTAGGTCTGACGTTTTCAAGGTGCTGACCTGCTAAAACTCAGCAAGAATGTAATTATCAATCCCTCTAGCTCTCCCGTAGCAAGTACGGGACAGGCTCTTTTCTAAGGGGGAGAAAAACGAAATGAAAAACAGTTGTTCAAACACAAACAGGTCTGACGTTTTCAACGTGCTGACCTGTGAGTCAATAGGTATTCTCCACTAAGCTATAATTAGGATTTTGAAGCAGCCAGTCTCGGAAGTCTTGCAGGGCTTGCTCGTAGTTAGTCACTTCAAGTTCACCATATTCATCAACTGTTAATGGAGAACCTTCAATGGCTGGTGCCATATACTCCAGTAATCTGTAGCCGCATAAAATATCTACACTTCGGTTAGGGTTGGCACTATTACAATTGGCTTCTTCACTAAAAATAATGTCTTCTAAAAACTTGAACACTTCTTTATTTCGTGTATAGACTAATAATGGAGAGAGGTCATAAATGAAGTCATCATTGATAGTGGCTGTTTTCATTTTATTAAGCACAGCTGTGGTGGCTTGCTTATCTCCCCTTCTTGCTAGTGCTAATTGTATGTTAAACTTTGTCCAACCACTTGAGATTTGCTGTTCAACTTGCTTAAGTGGTGCTATGGCTGCATCATTATTCATGTAACCCACTAGCATGGCATATTTCTCCAAATGTGGCATTGCTGCATTTAGGCCATTGATAATGCGCTGCTCCTGATTACTGGTGAAATCTGTATTTTTAAAACCCGTAAGTGCATTAATAGCTTTAACACGTAACCCTATATCTGCATCAGCTAATGCTTTAATTTGTTGGTTAATAGCCTGCTGCCTAATGGCTTGCACTGGGTGGCCCTGCCCAAGGCGTTTGCCTATATTATAAGCTCGTGTTCTTATTACCGAGTTGGAGTCAGCTTGGTAGGTTTTTAAAGCATTTAATAGTTCCTCTGCCTGCTCAGTTTCACTCAAAAGACTCTGCGGTACAGGTGCAAAGCTACCTTCACGCACTGATTGAATGTAATCCTGCAGTTCTTGAATGACATTTTGGGCTGAGCTCAGTTGGATAGTAAAAATAAATAATATACTGGTAAAAAATGTTTTCATAAAACTGTTGTTTTTGGCTCGGTAAAGGTAATTAACATTTAGCAAACAAAACCTGACACCTGTTTATAAATCATGACAAGTAATCAGACTATTCAAGCAATTCCAATCCATTAAACCTACTTTAATACGAGTTTACAACTTGTACTTGAGCTAGTGGATCTTATTTCATCGAAGCAGCTTCTTGCCTATTTAAATTAATCATCCTAAGAATAGCGGGAATCAAAAGGCAGGAAAGCTTTATCTATTTAAAAAAATACAAACAGTTATGTCTGGCTTTCATTTCATTTCCTTGCCACTGGGGTTATTTCCCTATCCTTAAAAGATTCATAGTTCGTCCTTATTCGTTCAGAAAGTTGCTTTAATCCTTCCATATCTTGGTTTGCTTCCGATTCACTAACTCGAAAACTACGGGAGTAATCAGCAAAACTTGAATTAAAAACAACATTCAATACAAAGCCTTCATCTGTTTTGTACAAAATAAAATCCCAAGTGTGCTTAGCGAGTTCTTCTAGTGCTTTCATTTTACAATTCTGTTGCTGTGTAATCAATTCCTAATTCCATTCCTTCCGTTCTTATGATAGCTTCATCTGCACCTCCAGAAGTTTTACCTCCAGGAAACCCACACATAAGTGAGGCTTTCTAAATCAGCTTTTTACTGTTTCCTGAAAATGCTGTTTAAAGGATTCAAACAATTCAAAATACTTTGATAATATCTCTTTGAAATCTTCTAAGGAGGTGGCTATTGGAGTTTTGTATTTCACTTTTTCCTTAAACTCTGGGTCAATCTGTTCTGCCAGTGTTGCCAAACGTCCTTGATAAAAGTTATGGTTTTCTCCTTCTTTCCAAACCAAATATGAAAAATCAATAATTCCATTCTTAAACCCTATAAAAAAACGTAAAGTAAATTCTTCATAAGGGGTTTCTTTCAAAAACGTCCTATCTTTTGCTACGTATTTAAAGTCAGAATCGAAGGATTTAATTATAGGTTCTATTTCTTTTCTATTAAGGTTTGCTCGTCCATCAAAATCATGGTGATTCTGGCATAGCTTTAGATATTCTTTATCTAGTTCTATTTTCCGAAGTATTCCTAAAATAAGCTCTTGCATAAAACTACTCGTCTAAATATTTGATTTTTATATCCACACCCTTGCTCGTATTGAAGTCACTTAATACTTTTTGAAATTCAGCACTTGATTCAAAGAAAGACTTATTTGAAGTTGGAATTTCTAAAAAATAATCTCCATCAAGTGTAGTGCCTGAAGGGAACTTGCTAGAATTTAACTCAGCTCCTTTAGGATATTTTGTGATTAGCTCATTCAAATAATTTTTAAATGTATTCGGCTGTATCTCACTTAATGTTGTTGCCTTTCTTGATATGATTTGTCCCGCTTGTCCGTTTTCAGGTGGCAGATAGGTGTCCAATCGTTTTCCTGCTTTTCCATCTACTCCTTTTAGGACTACTTCAACTTTATTATCACCATATTCAAGCCTAGCTTTAGCGTTGTAATCATTTCCTCGTTTCCATAATACTTGTATTTCCGGCCAGGTAGGCTTAGCCTTCTGCGACATCTGGATGGCATCCAGTGCAGCATCAGGGTCGGCCAAAGCATCAACATTCCGTCTTAAAGTCTCATCTACCCCAGCATCGTCTAAGAATTTCCACGCGTTGACCAAATTAGGATTATTTGCAATTTTCTCAAATGCTTCATTAGACATTTCACCTATGTCAGACAGAAACTTACTTTTAGTGGCCTCATCTAAAGTTTCATCAATAGCATTTTTTAAATTATTAGGAATTTTATTGTAAAGATCAGCTAATGCACCCGTAGCATCAGAAGCTTTATTACCTCCTTTTAAAAATGCCCCACCCCAGAATAGACTAGCTACCTGCACAACATCATATCCTCCCTCATGAAAAGCTATATCACCGCCTTGACTATATTTATCAGCTTTGGCATCAACCATTTTCTGGATCATTTCAAGATCAATTGAAGTAATTCCATCTAAGATTGCCCTTCGTTCATCTTCGTCAAAAAGGCTTAATCCTAAAACAATGAGCTCAGGGATGCTTTTAAATTCATCAATCACTCCATCGCCCATACCACCAACCATGGCATCCAAAGAAAATGGATATGTCTCCGGATCAATACTGCTGTTCCACATAGGCTCTGGCACTTCAATATCTTCAAGTAGATCTTTTGATACTTTTACAACCCACATGCCTCTTTCAAAAATATTGAGTGGTTTCTCAGTCCTTTTAGACAAATCACCTATCGCATTCGGATTATTAATACTCTTCTCAATGTGGGCTTTATTAAGTGCCTTCAACTCAGATTGCGAGAAAGATTCTAGCTGAATTTGTGCTCCATCTTCAGTAGTTTTACTTGTCGGTATAGTATAAAAATCAGACCTATAGAAATATTCATACTTTCCAGATTTGGTCATTAAGACATGGATATCCCGTTCTATTAAGTTAGGCTCCTGTTCGAATAATAATTTAATGGCATCAAAATCTTCTTCATTAACAATTGTTGTCTTGGCATCAACTTCTCTTTGTTCAAATTCATCGATTAGAGAAACTAATTGATTTTTAGTTTCCCCATCTAAAGGATCAAAATCTTCTATTCTAGAATCACCATTTACTAAATTTGAAATTTGGTTGTTCAGATAGGTTTCAATTTCTGATCTCTTTGAATCTAAATAAGTCTTAATTTCTTCCTTTGTGCCAGTAAAATCATTTAGTAGATTTAATACGAATTGTTCAGAACTCCTTAGTACTTGTTGAATTTTATATGAGTTCTTAGCATCAAATTCACCTAATTTTATATCTATTACATCATACAGTAAATTATCGGTCTCTAGATTTTCACTTAATGAAATATCGAAAGCTATTAATTCACCTCTAGCACCATCATATTCGTTCAATATGATTTTTGAACTAAAAGAATAAACCATAAAATCAGGTAAGTCCTCGTTACCCATCGCACTCTCATCATCATCCTCAAAAAGGGTATTTACATTTTCAGGATCATGAACAAAGTCCCATTGATGTTTATATAAATCAATACCATTATCTCTTAGGTCCATGAGGTTATCTGTAGTATTGGCCCCTGCATAATAGGCCTCATTACTAAAAGTATGGCGTAACCTATAAGCACCATGTCCTAATTCATGTGCTATGGTTTTGGTAATATTAGAGGTGTTTTCAGTTAATACATAGCCGAATTGCTTTTTAAAGGGCATATAACCTTTTACAGAATTACCTGAATTATTAGGCAAGACAAAAACATAAAAAGCATCTCTATCAATGGAAACAGCCTTTTTATATTCTTTTTTAAGTGCTTTTATTTTTGGCGGGTAAAATGCAAGATCCCCTATTGCCTCATCAGCGGCATTTGTTAAATCAACTTCAGCAGTATAATTATCAGCCATTACCAGCTCCCATTCAGCAACTGCCTGGCCATAGATGCGGTTTAGATCAGCAGACAAGGTAGAGGCAGCAGGAGCACTTGCTCCATTCACCGGAACAATAATAACCTTCTGGGCTACTTTATCATAACTTACTACATTAAGCTCTCCTAAGATGATTTCCTCTTCGGTGGTTTCGCCTGCTTCATTCTGGTTTTCTTTCAGCACATAAGCCTGTACCAATTGGGTGTCTTTATGGGTAGTACCCTGTACGGTTACATTTTTAGCTAAATCTTCTGCTGATGCTGTAATTGGCAAATTACCTGATACACTTTTAAAGCCTATTGCACTATTAAAACTGTTACCTGCACTTTGCTTAGCCAATACTTTATCCGTTCTGCCGCTAGCTACAGATTTCCATGGTATCCAGTAATCATTATCTCTAATTTGCGTTTGGGTATAATTGCTCGTAAGGGTTTCCAGAGATTTGGTATCAAATCCGTATTGCTGCTGATCGCTTTTCTCAAAGTTTACGATAAAGTCAACATTGGCATCAGAAGGTAATGTATTTGGGTTGGATGGTCCACCCGTATTCTGTCCCTGGCTTACATTGCCATCAGGCCCTACTACCCAAGTATCGCCATTACTGTCTTCTACTACAACAACGCCATCGCCATTTTCATCTACCCCTTCCTCACTAGGGTCTATGGTAGTAGTTTCACCATCTTCGGTTGTTACAGTTATCACCCCTGTCTCTTCATCTACATCAACATCTGATATTACCTCATCGACTTTAATATCAGTATCCGGGGTGTCTTCCACATTATCGCCATCTGCCCCTCCATTACCTTCATCAAGCTCATCACTGTCTAAGCCTACAATAAATGGTCCGGCAGGATTCAATGTGGTTTCCACATAGCCGCCAATCAACTTTCTGTCAGTATTTACTTCTATGTTGACTAAATCAGCCTCTACAGAAGCCAGGTTGAACAAAGGCACTTCGATAGCTCCTTTACCATTGTATGGACCTGCTCCAGTGATTTCTGTAATACGAACTTTGAAACCTAAAGCCTCTATCCTATCACCGATCTGTAAGCTTTCAATAGGGTCACGATTGGTTATCGCAGGATTATTTGGATCAGCCCCACATTCAAAATCAATTTCACTGGCATCCAGTGTGCTTACCGAAATTATATCAGAGGCAACACCTGTAAGCACGCCACAAGTAGATTTAACCTGTACTTCATATTCTGTTCCAGCCTCCAAATCGAATACCACTTGTGTTTCAATATTAGTAGCATAAGTAGTCCAGTCCGTAGTACCTTTTTCACGTACTTCTACCACATAGCCAGAATGGTTCCAATCACCCGTCCAGTCTACTTTTATTCTATCAGGCCCCAATGCCTCAAGCCCTACACCTGTTACCGTTAAGCATTCATCACCATACTGGAAACTCTTTACTTCACTGCGGCCATTATTTTTAAATAGGTCACGACCAATATTGCTGACAGCTTGTACTTGCCATGCATAGCTTCTTCCAGGAATTAACGGGATATCTCCCGGGCCGTAGAAGTAGCTGTTTAGGTTTGTTCTCTGCTCAAAAACCGGATTTGAAGTTCTTACTACTTCAAAAGGATTTCTACCGGCAGGCCAGATTTCCCACAGGCGGAAAATATATTCTGTTTCAAAAGCACTATTCGGTGAGGATGTATGCCTTGGTGTCCACTGAAACTGTATTTGTTGTGGATCCTGAATTCTTACCTTTTCCTCGAAAGGAAGGTTCAATAAGGGAGGTTCATTTTGTACTATCCAGGCAATATTTCTGCTGGTATTGCTCACTACATTTCCACGTTGATAATCGAGCACTTCAATGGTGAAAGTATAGAAGCCCTCTGGCAGTTGTTGTGAATTAGCAAAAGTTGCAGGATTTATACCACTCATCTCCATATTATTAGGATTGAGATAGGCTGCCAGTTTATCATAAGTTACCTGCGTGGGTACACCCGGTGTCAGATACATACCCTGCGGCATAAAGCTCGGTTTAGTTCTAAAACGAACTGTCTGACTTTCAATAGTAATACGAAGCCTTACACGGTAATCCGATTTTGTAAAATCGCGCAAGTTTAGTGTGATAGGCCATTTATTAAGTGCATCATTGGTATAATCAGACAAATAAATAGAATATGGAGGGGTTAGCTGACTATTTACCTGTACTGGTGCTGAAGTAGTTTGTGCGAACGATTTAGTAGCACAGCAAGCAATTAATGCAACTGCTAAAAGAACGCTATACTTTTTACAAAAGCTGCTGATATGTCTGATTAGATCCATCAAAATTGGTAGGTATAGGTTAATGTTCCATTTAATTGTGTAGCCTTATTGGTACTGCCATCATCTTGCGGAGTACTTCTTGTTAAAAAGGCATTAGTGAAAGTGATATTATGCTTTTCCTTATACTGATAAGCCGCGCTTAATCTACAGTTAAATACACTATTAGTTAAATCACTTTGAGCATAGCTGTTATTGTAAGCACCGGTTAAACTCAAGCGTAATTTCTTCTCAAATAAAGCTTTGTTGACTGACACTACCGGACCAATAGTGGTATTCTGCGTTTCTCCAGCTTCCTGCCAACTGGCATTTACTGAAGTGAAAATATTCAAGCCAAGCTCTTTCCACTGATTGCTAAAACCAATGTTACTATTATAAAAAGCAGAACCAGTATTTTGCTGCTCCCCCGATTGCTCATCACTAGATTGTTGAGCTGATAGGTTAATATTTAATGATTGCACATGTTCTTTGTCAGCTTTTAACACATAGTTGGCACTTGTATTAATCGACTGAGAGATTTGTGTAAAATTCAGTGTATCGATAGGTCTTAAAGGATCAATGTTATTGATATCTTCAAATTGTGACCTGATCACCGTATATGTCTGGAAGTTGGAATAAGAAGCGCTGACATTTAGTTTCTTAGACACAGTCCAATTGGTATTAACTGCGCCAATCCAACGTGTCATTTGGTTGATTTTAGTGTCATCCAGATTATCTCTTTGCAAACCAACATTAGCACTCACACTTAATTTGTTCTTAAACAATTGTGTTCCACCATTTACTGTTATATTTTCTAAATCGTTATTGAAGAAATAAGCTCCGTGTGTTTTATAACCGGGGTCAACTCTTTCATAAGCCAAACCAACAGTATAACCATTACCTCCATAATTTACTCCGGTTTTAAAAGCCTGATGATAGGCCGTAGACAACCTATGGGTAAATAAAGCACCTCCTGAAGGGAAAGGCTGAAAAGCTCCTCTTTCAACACCTTCTGACCTTATGTCCCTGGTAATTGCAGAGTTAGCATACTCAAAATTCAAAGATACCCTGCTAAATAAAGTGGTACTCCCTCCTATTCCTAAAACTAAATTCTCTTCTGGAAAAACTTCTAAACTATCCGTTAATTGATTAGCTGTTGAAGGATCGTCTTTAGATTTAAAGAAAGTAACGTTCAAGTTATATCCCTTTCCCTGATAGCCCACTTTGGTTCCGTAACCAAATCTATGGAAAGCTGGCTGGTTACCAACAGCTGTGTCAACCGGAATAGCTTTTTGAAGTCGGCCTGCCATGGCACTTACTGTCCATGGGCCTTGAGGACGCAATTCTACGCCCCCCCCTAAAAACAAATGGCCACTCAACGTATAAGGACTAAAACTCATACTAGTATAGCCTGCCTTCAGTGTAATCCATTCGTAAGTTGGACTTATTCCATATTGATTGAAAGGCTGAGAATACCCAAACTGCTCATTTGAGAAATTAAAGCTTAAAGGAATACTCAATCCGTATATGGAAAAATTAATGTTACCATTCAGGTAGTAACTGTAAGGTTCTCTACTCAAATCACCACCAAAGGCGGTATTATATAACTGGGACAAAGACAAACCACCATTTACTTTTATGGCCTTTCCTTTACCAATTTGAGACAAATCCTGCGCCTGAGACTGAAAACTAAAGCCTGCAAGCAACATTATGATCGCTATATTGACTTTATTCTTTTTCAGCATAAATTAAAAATTCAACTCTTCTGTTTTTAGCTCTATTTTCTTCCGTATTATTTTTATACAAAGGCACTGTGGCACCTTTACCTTCGTAGCTTAATCTATCCTCTTCAATACCGATCTCCATTAGGTAATCAACCACAGCTTTTGCACGCTCTTCTGAAATAGTTTGATTGGCTTCCACCGTACCAATATTATCTGTATGTCCACTCACTTTTAACTGAAGGGCTTTATTGGCATTTAATAGTACAGCTAAATCATCTAAATAGGCTTTAGCTTCTTCATTGAGTTTTGTTTCATTAAAACCGTAGTTGAAATTCTTTCTCAATTCAAATGAGAAATCATCCGTTACTTTGTTTTGATACTCCTTCTCAATAACTGTTACAGGCTCTTTGGAGAATATCTGATCCTCTTCAAACTGTCGCGATTCACCAATCATATAGTCTGATGAAGTTGTATCAATTGCCTGTTTTCTTCCTATTTTGATTCGTTTAAATACGCTCAGACTAAATTCTGTGGAGGCAGTTTGGGCAGCATTGTTTAAATGAAGATCCACTGTAAAGCCAACTGAAAAATTATCTTGGGCAACTTGGGTTCCAAATGACAACCTATCACCAGAGAAATATCTGGTAAAAACATCTATATAACCAGAAGTGAATGGATCAAATGGATCATCATTTTTAAAGCTTCTACGTAATCTTGGCCCTACACTCCAAAAAGCTTGCTCATTTTGAACACTGGCTAATCCGTCCATGTAAATACGGCTTTCGCTAAATTGGAAGATGGAGGCACCCCCTAAAAAGCTGTATACCAAAGGTAACTGCTGCTCATTACCAGTATAAGTGTAGGTTGGTTGGTTGAGATTGAATGCTGATAAACCTGCATAAAACAACCTATCTCCTCCATTTGTGTTCTTAAACCATACAGCTCCAAAACCTGTAGATAAATAATTAGCCTGTTGATTTTCGAAAGATTCGCCTATCGCTAAAGATTCATCATAACCTTGATTATTAACCCATTGGTTTCCTGTTGTAAAGCTAGAAGCATCAATTGATTGTTGATTGTATGAAAACTGTGCACCTACAGAAATGCCTTGGGTACTATTAAGCATCAAATTATAGGCTCCGTTAAGCTTAATGCTATAATAGCTGTACGGCAAACCTTCGCTTACCTGATCACTTTCGGCTATTAGGCCTATTCCTCCAAGTCTTTTGGTTCTTTCCTTATTAGCTAGGGTATACTGAAATTGCAGATTAGTGGTGTTCAATCGTAAACCACTATTATATCGCTGGGTTCTATGCGTAACATTAAAGCCCATTACATTATCAATACCTGTATAACCAGGATTAAGTGATAATTCAGTATTCTGATAACTCGAAAAATAAGGCTGCTGCGCCATTGAGCTGCTAATCGTTAAGACCAATAGCCCAATTATTAATATGATATGTGTTAATGATTTTATCACCTTAATAAGTTTATAATACCACTATTATTTCCATTGAATTGCACTTCCGTACCATCGTAAAACCTTCCTGACAGGTACCATACATAAATTCCTTCTTCGGCATTTGCTCCATTCACCATTCCATCCCATCCTATTTCAAGCGCCTCTCTCGGATTGTCAGTGCTGTACATTACTCTACCCTGCCTGTCTCTTACTTCAAATCTGATGCTTTCGAAACCTGCACCATACAATTTGAATCTGTCATTTTCACCATCATTGTTTGGCGTGAAAAGATTCGGAATAAATACCTGATTTTTCACGAAGATGGTCATTTGCTTTTCTACAAAACAGCCTAAACTATCTGTGGCAGTCAATGTGTAAGTTGTTGTCGATTGCGGGCTTGCAATAGGATCAGCAATTGTAGGATCTGTTAATCCGGTGGCAGGTTCCCATCGGTAGAAATCACCACCGTGGGCGAAAAGTTGTATTTCATCTCCTGCACCAATGGTGGTATCCATCGGTATCTCCACAACTATTTCTTCTTTAACAAATACTGTAACCTCAGCTGTATCACGTTTACAATCTCCTGCCTGAACTATTACCTGATAAGTTGTAGTCTCGCCAGGGAATGCCACAGGATTAGCCGCATTAGCATCGGAAAGTGTTGTAGCCGGAGACCATTGATAGGTGTATTCAAATGCACTTCCTGAAGCTGTTGGTGCCCCACCAATTTGTACATCACCATTAGGACAGATGGTTTTATCTTCACCTGCATTAACTACTAAAGCTGCATCAATACTTACTAAAACAGAATCGGCATAAGTACAGCCGGCTGAAGTTGTAGCTGTTAAAATATACCATGTGTCTGAATCAGGAGAAACAATAGGATTAGCAATAGTTACATCGCTTATGTTAGCATTTGGGCTCCATGAAAGTGTCCATTCATTATTAATTCCTACCGGATTAAGATTGACTTCGCCCTCATTACAAATGAATAACTCTTCACCAGCATCAAAAATTGGTAATGGATTAACAACTACATTAATTGAATCAGTATTAACGCAACCAGAAGCATTCCACACTTCTGCAAACCATTTTTCATTTTCAGCTGGTATTATTTCCAATGAGCCTTCAGCATTCAGGAACTCATCTCCTTTATCATTGTACCAGTTAATAGAATCGAAGGCTATATCAACAGTTAAGACTGCTGATTCGCCCTCGCATAACTCAATATCATTTCCCAAATCAAAGTCAGGTAATTGATTAACAGTCACATTAACTGTGTCTGACGCAAAGCAACCGTTCAAATTTGTAAACTCTACATAGATTTTTTCAGAATTAACGGCAGTTCTGTTTAAAGTAGGCTGATCAGTTGCTAATAAGCCTTCACTTTCAGAATACCAGTTAATTTTGCTAAATGCTCCTTCAACTGAAAGTTCAAAATTATCTTCAAAACAGATAGAGAAATCCTCTCCTAAATCAACTGTAGGAAGCTTATTAACAGTTACTTGAAGTGTATCATAGCCAATACAATTACTATTGTTGATGTATTCTGCGTAAACCGTAACTGAATTATCCGCTTCAAAATTAATATTTGATTGATGCGTATTAAGTAAACTATCACCCAAATACCAGTTAATACTATCTGATAAGGTTGGGATTTCAATGTTAACTATTTCGCCAGAACATATGGAGAAATCATCTCCTAAATCATAAAATGGAGGTTCAATTGTATCCACTATAATGGAATCAGTATATGTACAACCGTTAAAAGCAAAAGCTTTTGCTATAATAGTATCAGCCTCAGTTGCCTGATAATCAAGAAACCAATCACCGCTTTCAAGCAAGCCATTTTTAACTGAGGTCCATTCTACACTAGCTAAACCTTCTTGAGCTTCTAACAAAATATTGGCGTTCACACAAATGGCTGTGTCATTTCCTAGGGAGAAAACTGGTAAATCTAATTTGGTTATTAAAAGTGTATCAGCATTGGAGCAGCCTTTATCATCTACCACTTCAACAAACAAGCTATCATCTTCTGTTACGGTAAAATCAATCGTGTTTATGTCAGAAGCTAGTGATCCCCTTTTAGCACTTGTCCATTCCACTGAGGCCCAAGTTCCCGATATTTCAAACTGAGCGATGGAATTTTCACAAATATTAACGTCAGCACCTAAATCAATCTCTGGTAAAGGATTTACAGTCACAACTATTGTATCAGTAACTGAGCAGCCTTCTACATTTGTTTTATCAACAAAAAGTGTATCTGTTTCTGTAAAAGCTTGTTTAATATTAATAACATCTGTAGCTATTACTCCTAATTTTTTAGTATACCATGAAATTTGATCGTAGGCTGTGTTGATGCTATATGATAATGTATCGAATTCACATAATTCAACTGCCATTAAAGGATTTTGATCAGGTAAAACCAGTGACTGAACAAAAATAGTATCATAGCCTACACAGCCAAAACCATTTGTTAACTCCGCCACAATAGTATCATTAGCAGATACTACTTGACTATATGAAGAACCACCTGATTGAATTAATCCCTCACCTTTTCTATACCAATCGATATTGTTAAATGACTCACTAATATTTAATGTCAGCATTTCATTCTCACATATTGAAATATTTGATGGAAGCGATGAAGCTGGTAATTCAATCGCTTTAATGTTAATAGTATCGTAAACTGTACAACCTAATGGTTTTATCACCTCTACAATTATAGTATCATCCTTTTCTACAGTATAGCTGAAATCATTATTATCTGATAACAGTAGACCGTCTGTTTTCGAATACCAGTTTACCTCATCAGCAGATACACCAGCTGAAAGTAAAGCATCATCACCCACACAAATCTCACTGTCTGTTCCAAGGTCAGGTTTATCGCAAATAATAAAGGATTGTTCAGCTGCGAAGCCTGAGCTTAAACCACCTGCATCAATTGTCTGAACAGTCCAGAAATATTCACCCTCGCTTAATTGGCTTAAAAAACTGCTTGCTGCAGTTCCATTGGAGGTAATAGTGTTTACGAGTAGATCATTACCACCACTAATACTTAGTTCACTTACAACATTATAATTACCTGAACTAGTGCCAGCAGCTATTTGATAGGTTAATTCATTGGTTGCCGTAAGCGCATCAGTGCTTTTTGTCCAGCTCAGTTCAACAGCATTTAAGTTTACATTACTACTTAATCCTGTTGGTGGATTCGGCCTGCCATTAGTTGCTGCTATTGTGTTTTGATAGAAATATGAAATGATAGGGTCTGTAGGGTTGGTATCAGAAAATCCTGTAGCAAAAAAGTCGTTTTTGCCATCCTTATCTATATCTACAATTTGAATACTTCCATTAGAAATACCATCCATAGTGATATTGGCATCTGTAAAATTACCAGTACCATCATTTGTAAAAACTTCTCCCCTATAATTACTCGATCCATCTAACCCAATAACCACTAAGTCTTTATCGCCATCATTATCTAAATCTTTTAAATCAAAAGAGGCATTATTAAGAACTGGTATGCTGGATGAAATTTCAGAGTAAGTACCAGACTGACTTTTATACAACTTTAAAACCGGACTAAAAGAACTGTTTCGCCCTATTAAGAAAATATCAGCTAATCCATCAGCAGTATAGTCTACCAGTTGCACATCATTGATTAACAAATTTGATGTGGCTGAAAAAACCTTCTCGGTTAACTCGGCATCCTTATCGAGCAAAAGTAACTTAGATATAAATTGACCACTTGCGTTTTCTCCTGAAATGAATAAATCTAATATACCATCCTGGTTAAGATCAGCTTTGGCTAAACTAGCTCCCAAGAGGTCTGGTAAGCTATAGTCTGTTGATTGAGTAAAACTTAAGCTGTTTTGAATCCAAACAGATGTTTCAATAGCACCTGCATTATTATAACCACAAATAACAACATCTTTTTGACCATCTAAATTAATGTCAAAGTCCAATAGCTTAGCCTGATAAAACCCTGATACAAGATCATTAGAAACCGTAAAGCTCGTTCCTTGATTTAAAAGTAAATGGTTTTTTACCTGATTAGCATCATCACGACCTCCATATAAAATATCGACTTTATTATCATTGTTAAAATCTGCCAATAGAAAAGTAGCATTTTTTAATGCCACTACTGGCAAACCTACCAAGGTAAAGGTATTATCCTGATCGTTTTGGTATATCTCAAAATGCTTGAATCCATCATTATCAATACCATTAACAATAGCATCCTGATAGCCATCATTATTAAAATCAGCCCACTCTACCTGCACATTACCTAAAACAGGTAATTCGGTACTACCCAAAGTTGAAAAACTTTGCGCAATAAGTGCACTATGCCCATGCCATAGGCAAAAAATAATTGCGAATAATCTTATTCTCATTTAACTACAAATCTTTTAGAAATAGTTTGTCCGTTGGTTTCAATCACAGCGATGTAAACGCCTGCCGGAAGCCTGTCATCAGTAATATTAAAGACATGCTTCTGCTGTTGCTTGCCACTTAACTGATAATATTCATAACCCTTATGAAGGTCTACTATCCTTACATCAAGGTCATGTTGCTGATTCCCCTCAACCTCTAGCCTGAAGGTTCCATAGTTAGGATTTGGATAAATATTCGTACTTAAGTGAAGTTTCCCTTGTGACTTACTGAGCTCTTCTTCCTTCAAGCGAGCCGCTTCATCTTGTGATAATACATTTATCGTCTTTGTCACATATGCCTCACACTGATCAAGATTAGCCTTCATGGACATCTCAAACTCGCCCGTTCTTGTAAAAATCACTTCTTGATAATCAGCTTCCTGTGAAACTAAATAAAAGTCCTTGTCATCAGGGTTAAACCACTCGACTGTACTAGGCATAGG
This sequence comes from Marivirga atlantica, assembly GCF_016734805.1. Taxonomy (GTDB): domain Bacteria; phylum Bacteroidota; class Bacteroidia; order Cytophagales; family Cyclobacteriaceae; genus Marivirga; species Marivirga atlantica. Next base: position 860,004 of record NZ_JAERQG010000002.1, on the reverse strand, counting down.
CCAGCTGATATCTATTATTAGTACAGTATCACCCACCACGGCTTCAGAGGTAAGTAAGAAGTCAGCTTGTAAAAGGTCATCATCTTTAATTACTTCTATATCGTGAGCGTCTATACAGCCTGCTTCATTTGTCACTTCTATGTGGTAGTTACCTTCCGCGTCTATTCTTACTTCTCTTTCAGTACTTGAAAAGGTATTGTCAGAAGTCCATGAATAAGTACCCCAATTGCCTGCATCAAGGGTGATATAACCTCCTGTACATAGGTATACTATTTCTGGTAAATTACTTAACTCTTCCAATGGAGGATTCTCCATGGTTACCTCATAAGCTGTGGTACATCCTTCAGCATCTTGTATAGTAAAGCTATGGGTCCCTGCCAATAAATCATTTCTTTCCGAGGCTTCTACCCCATCTTCCCAGATAACTTTGTAAGGTGCTGAACCACCAGATGGTGTCACAGCTACCATGCCCGATGGCTCATCGTAACAAATAGGATCAGCAACTATCAGTTGACTGATATTAATTGGAGTGGCATCATCAAGTCTTATGCTACCATTAAAAGTACAGCCATTACCATCTGTAATAGTTACAGCATAAGTACCTGCTGCTATATTAGTAATAGTAGCTCCCTGAGCACCATTCTCCCAGCTAATAGTATAATCACCACTACCACCAGCTACTTCAATACTGATGTTACCATCAGTTCCCTGATAACAAGAAGGTATGTCTCTACTAATACTTTCTATTTCAATCGGGTTAATATTGTCTATGGTTAGTCTTTGAGTAAGACTGCAATTATTAGCATCTGTAATAGTTACATCATAACGGCCAGCAGTCAGATCCTCTCTAGTAAAAGTAGTTTCCCCATCTGACCAGCTGATTTGGTATGGAGCTGTGCCTCCATTTACTTCAATTGTAGCTTGACCGTCTGCACTACCAAAACAGCTTACACCTGTAAGCTCAGCTGTGATAACCAATGGCTCAGGCTCTTCTATTTCAAAAGATTCAGCTATGGCACAGCCAGCATTATCCGTAACCAATACCTCATAAGTACCTGCTCTAAGCCCTGATCTATTTTTGCTGATTGCACCATCGGACCAGCGATAAGTATATGGTGCTGTACCACCTTTCACTTCATAGGTAATACTTCCGTTAGAAGCATCATTACATTTAGTGGCAGCTTCTTCAACATCAACTAGTTCCAATAAGTCAGGTTCTGTGATGGTAAATTCAAATGCAGTAGCACAGCCATTGGCATCTGTTATGGTAGCAGTATAAGTACCTGCAGTTACATTTCTTAATATCGGGCCTCGTTGACCATTAGACCATTTCACTAATGGACTTCTGGCATTTCCAATTGACGTGAGTTCAATACCTGCATCATTGGCATTATAACAGCTTGCATGTTCAATAGTATAATTTATGGTTACACTATCTTTTTGCGGTACAGTAACTACTTGTGTAAGTAAACAACCATTATCATCTGTAACTTCAACCGCATAGTCACCTGTTAGTAAATCATATCTTCTCGATGAGGTATTACCATCTGGCCAGCTGACTCTATAAGGCGCTGTGCCTCCATTAATACTTAATTCTGCCGAGCCATTGGCTGACTCATAGCAACGTGGAGCAGCTACACTAGCCTGTAAACTCAATGAGTCTGGCGCAATAATGGTAACGCTTTCACTTACAGCACACTCATCATTATCAAAAACTTCTACACTGTAAGTGCCTGCAGCTATACCTGTAAGTGTTTTGCTGCTGGCTCCTGTAGACCATAAGTAACTGTAATTACCAGTACCACCAGCTACCACTACTTCAATACTACCATCAGTAGCTGTATGACAGCTCGGAGTTTCTTTATTAAAGCTTGCTATGTAAATTGGATTAACAGTACCTACTGTTACTGATTTTACAGCGCTGCATCCAGAAGCATCTGTCACCAATACAGTATATGTGCCTGGTAATAAATTAGATGCTCTCTCTATATTTTGATTTTGCTCATCATTCCAGCTGATGGTATAAGGTGATGCTCCACCACTAATATTTATTTCCGCGGCACCATCATAAGTGGTCTCACAAGTAGCAGCTACCGTCTCCACTACACTGATGTTTAAGTCGGTGCCTGGTGATGTGATGTAAAATGATAAGGTATCGGTAGTGCATGAACCATTTTCTGCATAAATATCATATTTACCAGCACTTAAACCCTCTGCACTATTTGTAGTAATACCTGCGTCATGAGACCAGTGATACCTATAGTCATTGCTTAGTTGACTAAGTACTATACTACCGTTAGCAGCTCCGCATGATGCCAAAACAAAGCTTTCAACTGTTAACAAAGGTGAGGCTACTTCGTTTAGTACAATGGATTTTTCTAATTGGCAGCCTACGCTATCCGTAATGGTTACCTCATAAGTACCTGCAGCAAGATTTGTTCTTCGACCTTCAGTAATGCTGGCATTATCGTCCCAGCTGATTTGGTAAGGTGCAAATCCACCTCTTATATTCAACTCAATTACACCATTACTACCACCACAACTACTAGGAGTAATACTGTTCGATACTGTCAACTGATTCGATAAATCTTCTTCTAACTCAACTACCTTAGTAGTAGAACAGCTATCTGCATCTGTTACAGTAATGGAGTAAGTGCCCTCTCCCAGTCCTGTTTTTAACCTGCTGTTATCGGCTACTCCATTCCACGTGATGGATAGTGGCTCTTTTCCTGTAGCAGAGGTAATTTCGATTGTACCATTCGCTAATCCACAACTTGGATTGAACTGGTTGATACTTAGTTCAGGTCCACTCGTATTGTTAATAGAGAACTTGAATGACTGTTCGCAGTTGGTGCTATCTGCCACTAAAACTTCATAAACAATACCTCCTTTTAAACCTGAAGCCGATAGTCCGTTAGTAACCGGAATAGTTGTCGGCCAGTATACAGTATAAGGTGCATTCCCTCCTGTTACAGATAAATCAACCGAACCATTAGCGATACCACAAGTAGCTTGCGTAGCGTTAGCTATTGATACTGACAAGGCTTCATCGCCTCCTACAAAAACAGTATCTGTAATAGCACAACCGCTTTGGTCACTTAGCTGATAGTAGTAAGTTCCTTTACTTATATTACTAAGTAGAGAGCCATTACCTACTAATGCATTTTGGCTATTGTACCATTCAATACTATAGCCTGGAACACCTCCTGTGATATTTAATGTAACTGATGCATTAGCTGCTCCGCAAGTGGCTTGTGAGATATCAGCTACCGTTGCGGACAGATTTGTTTGTTCTTCTAAATAAACTGAATCTCTCTTCTGACAGCCCATCGCATCTTCTACTATCACAATGTAGTCTCCTGCCATTAAAGCATCAGCTGCTAACAGCTGTCCACCTTTATACAACCAATTGGTGGTATAAGGTGCTACTCCGCCACTGATGTTTGTAACCACCTCACCATTAGCTTCACCACATCCAGGTTGATTGAGGATGTTATAGTCTATAGTTATTTCATCGGGTGAGTTAAAAGTAAAGTTTAAGGTATCGGAGATACAAGAGCCCGAACTAGCCACCAACTGAAATGTACCTGCAGGAATAACATCAAATAAAGCTGTATCTGTAGCTGCTATTTTAAATGAATCTGTTGCATTCCACAGTTTATAGGCCAAGTTGCCATTAGTGGAAGTTAATTGTAATAGGCCATCATTACCGCCATAACAACTTACATCTGTTTGGTTTAGCACTTCAACATTGAGCATAAGTGGCTCTACTGTAAAGGTGGTTGATTCCTCACAACCCTTACTATCTCTTATGGTTAAAACATGCTCACCTATTGTTAAAGATTCTGTAAATCTAAACACACCACCATTAGGCACAAATGATTCATACGTGCCATTATTAAACTTGTACTCATAACCATTTTTTGGCCAGCCACCTTCCACATTTCCATGAACTATTATTTCTGATGGATTGGCACAATTGTAACTAGTAGTAGACTGAACATCAGCATAAAGAGGTAGTGGAGACCTACTGATGGATACCTCTTTACGAGCCACTACCCGACAAGCACCTTCAGCACTTAGCCTCACTTCTACTTTATAATTAGCTGGAGCAAGATCCGTTAATTCAAGTATATTCTCAGCAAATAAATCTCCATTTTTTAATACTTTAATATTAAAAAATGATAAGCTTTTTTCATCACCATAACTAGGATAAATAGAAAGACTTCCATCTGTGGCATCATAACAACTTACATCTTCCTTTTCAACATTAAGAAGCAGCTGAGGAGTAATAGAAATGGTATCTGTCTTGGAAATCAAACAACTATTGTCAAAAGACTGAGCGTAGTAATTAGTATCCTTCAGTAAAACTTCGTAGATACCACCGCTCTCTAAGCTATCGAACAACACTGTTGACTGCAAGTATCCATTTTCATCTGTCCATAAGGAATCTGCCTCTCTCCAACTATTTTGATTATCAATTGAGAATAGATGCTTCCCATCTCCACCGAATGCATATACTCTTAACTTTGCATTATCAGAATTGGCACAGGTAGATGGTTCTATCACTGTTTCAGTAATCACAAGAGAATCGAATCTATCTTTAACAGTTTCTAATTGCTCAACACTGCAACCTTCATCGTCTAATACTTTTACACGATAATCACCAATGAACAAATCCTCAAATGCAAAATAACCAGAAGCAGAAGTGATTTCTGATGTTAGTAGATTATCTGCATCGTCATATAATTCAACAGTATATGTTCCATCGCTAGAGCGCCCATTAATTGCCTGAACTTTTAATATTGCAGCATTATCTCCCGCACAGGGTGCATAATCATGTGTTAAGGAACTAATCTCGAGTCGAGCAATATCATCAATTGAAAAGGGGATAAAATTCTCAGGACAACCATCTAAATCATCAATAATGGTATAGAAGTAATCACCACTTGTAGCTACTAAGGTAAGCTCAGTAGCCCATCCTGATTCTCCTGGAATTGGGTTTTTATCACTATCATAAAAAGTGATAAGATATTCTCCATTTTCATTAGGTACTCCTCCCCTAGGTTCTACAGTAAATTCTCCATCTGAACCTCGAAAGCAAGTAGGTGGTGACTTAGACGTAGTTACCCCGATTTCTAAGGGTTCTTTTAGCTCGAAGGTACCTGTCTCGTCTTCATCCTGTGTTTTACCTGAAAAGTTATTCTTATCTAATACCTCTATGGTATAAAAACCTGCATCTACATTGTTAAATGTAACCGTACCCCCATCAACTGAAAGAGTTTTTTCATCAAATGTATCTCCTGATTCAGTAAATAATATTACTCTATATTCAGGAATACCCCCATCTACTGTTACATGGATTTCATCAACCCCATCAAAACATTGAATATTATAATTTCCATTATCATAAGTTGAAAGGTCATAAATTAATTCTAAGGGATCAGGCTCTTTTAGTGAATAATAAACAGGATCAAGTGCACATCCTAAATTATCTGTTGCTTCAAGTCGATACTCAATAGGATCTCCATTACTATCTGAAGCTCTCAGATTATTGAAAATGTTACTGGTATTAGCTGATGCTTGTTGTTCAGCTATTTTATTATTATTGTCATCAAATAGCTTAAGAACATAAGGTTCTTCTCCCCCTAAATAAGTTACTTCTAGCATACCATCAGATCCTCCATAAACAGAGACATGATAATCAGTCGAATTATTTTCGAATTTAACCTCTAACTCATTTTTGGTCATTTGAAATGCTTGGCTAGGCTGATTAATTGTGAATGAGAATTGATCAAATTGGCACCCTTCACCATCTTCACCGTTTAATTTATATACACCATAAGGAAGGTTTTTTAAGGTTAGGCTTACGCTACTATTAACATCATAAGTGAAAGCGCTGTAATTACTAAATTCAGATTCACTAGGCAGTTTTCTTTGTAGATTAAGATTATAATTATTCAAATCACCCTGAGTATTACTCATGGAGAGATTAATATTAGTATCATCACCGAAGCAGATTAGTGGATATGTAGGATTATCTGAATCACCCGCAATAAGGGGCTGCTTTTTTTCCGTGAAATTAATAATGGTACTAGTCGCATCGCATGTGCCATCAAAGACTTCAACATAATAGTCTCTTGCATTATCCAAACCACTTGCACTCACCGTATTTGCTCCGATAGATAGGCCTGTATAAGTTGAGGTCGTAGGTACTTCCGCTTCTGTATCGCTATAACGTAAGATGGCAGAACTAGCCGCTGCATTTAAATCAGAGGCATTATTATTGGCCTCAATTGTAAAAGATACTTTATTTTGATAGCACTGCGCTTGTGTTCTACTGGTAATTGTTAGGCTCAAATAATTTTGTACACGAGGGATATCTTCTTCAAATTCATCTGTTTCAGAGCAACTGCCTTCCTTTAAAGTAAACCTAACATTGTCTTCTTCTTTAAGACCTAAAATAGCTGTAGCATTATCAGACGCATTATAGTCGCTATCGGTATAGTTACTTTCAAAATAATTGCTATTAATTTGCTCCTGAGATATTTCTACATCGTTAATGTAAAGTTTTGATATAGAATAACTGGTATTTGCCTGACTACCTGAATAATTTGTCAGAATTAATTTACCATCTTGCCCATCTTTACAAGTGGGAGCTTTAGGTGTAATTGTGATGTCATAGCTTCGTGTATCAACAATCTCAGCACCATCTAATCTTATACATGAAGGATTTCTAATCAGTGCCACTGTATATTTACCTGCAGGTAAATCAAAAGTTTGCTCACTGTTGTTATCATCAGAATCAAGAGATTTAGTACCTGCTTCAGTCCAAGCAGTCTCAATTGATGTTTGACCCGTGTATTCTTGTTCATACACTTTAAGAGTCATACTTTCATCTACCCCCGATGGAGTGAAATAAATGGTACCATCAGAACCACCAATACAAGATGGAATGGTCGGTGGTGTTTCAGCCGTTAGTCCTAATTGGTCTGGTTGGCTAATGGTAATTTCACTCGACTCTATCCAGTTACAGAAAGTAGATTCATTTTTTTTATAGCGGACCCGTATTTTGTACACACCAGCTTCAACATTGCTAAATTGAATTTCTGTTCCACTGTCTTCTGACTTTAAATAACCAGAAACAGCTGAGAAAATGCTGCCAGATTTCTTGAGCAGCTCATATTCCAATTCGTCTCCACTTTGCCTTTCTGCCATTGCTGTTAAGGTGGTGTTATCACCAAAACAATTCAAGGAAGTGTTTGCTGCTGCTATGTCTTGGCTAATAGCAACTACGGGAGCATCAGGGATTTTAAAATAATACCTTTGAGTACAGGCATCATCTTGAATTACTATTTCGCCACTTTCGTTTTCCTGCATTGGGGTAACTTGTATGTCATAATAGCCCTCACCAAAATCTCTGCCTATTTCCTCATCATTCTCATTAAGATAATTTCCTTTAGAGAATATGAATTTATTCTCATTATTTTTTTCGACTAAAAGTACGTAACCATCTGGACGTACTGCCGTTATTGATACAGGTCCTGTAAATACATCACCATTAGTATCCTCTTGATAGACATTTTCTAATTCTATTATATCACCACCTGGTCCCTCTTCAAACTTGAATAAATTAATTTGCACCCATTGCAAGTTATCGTCTGTATTTGTAAAAGAAACAGTTGCATTATTCTTCGCATTTTCATCAACATCTTCTAGATTCGGACAACTAGGTGGTAAGAAAGTAATATTTTCAAAAACTGGCGGGAGTATAACCTCAATATCTAAAATAGTATAAAAATTTGAAGCCGTAGAGAAAGACCATTCATTAGCTATTATGGCACCCTCACTGTTTGTACTTAATTCTGCTCTGGAAAAAATCAATTCTATATCTCCCGAGCCGATAGTATTAAAGTCTATATCAAAAACATATTCATCACTTTCTTGTAGAACCAGTCTTGGACGAATCGGTTTTGTACCTAAAGAATGTAAAGTTTGTTCACCATTTCTTCGATAATACATGTATTGAGTGGGAAAATTATCGAATTGGTAACATGTTACTCCAGCTCTAGTACCTTCAATAAAGGCAACCCCAAAAGTTTGAATTGTTTCATCTGCGCAGATGGTGGATGGAATGGGGTCTAATGAACTAGCAAGAACTCCACTATTCATCCAATAAGCCTCAGCTTCTTGCTTTTTAAGATATAAATTAAATTCTCTTTTTCCGTCAATAGCAACGGTGCACGTTTCTGGGTCACCACCACCTCCACCACCACTTGAACATTCGCTAGCGGATTTTTTAGTTACAGTTAATGCATCAGTATTCGTGAGTCCATAGGCACCACCATCACATGATATAGCAACAGCAATACTCACACTTCTTATAGGAGCATTTTCTTCCCAAATGATTGAAGCAGAACTAAATGGAGAACCTGCACCTTCGTACCGAGTACCACCAGTTGAAAAAGTACCGCCTGTTACCTGCCATAGATAGCTATAAGAAGTGTTCCCAAGAGTACATGGTGAATAGCTATCACTTTTCTGTATGCTGTAAGGTTCACCAGAGCCATCGGTACAAACTCTTGGTGCACCTACAATTACAAAATTGTTATTAGTTTGATTTATATTATAACTTTCAGCTATCTCAGCCTTAACATAAGGCATGAATGGCATAATAAGAATATAAATAAATAAGAATAATTTTTTCATAAAAATACAAGCTTTACGTTCGCTTTAGATTTTACGTTAGAATCTATTATTTCAATTTTTCCATTCTCGTAAGGCACCGTTTTAAGTAAATTCCACTGCTCATTGCTTTTTACATAAATATTGCTTGTAGAATAGTGATCACTATACTTAGTTTCCCAGAAAATTGTAGTTAGCCCTTTGTCATCAATTGTTACATTGTAAATTACGTTCAGGTCGTTTTTTTCATCATTAAAACTAAACTGAAATGGCTTTGAGACAGCCTCATTTCCTGAGGAATCTACTGCCACTAACCTTAATGAAATCTTATTTATATTTTGAGGCAATTGTTTCTTGAAAAATAAACTATTAGTATCAACAACTCCCACTAATTTATAATTCTGTACATTTTTTTGATAAATTAAATATTTATCGATGTCTATACTACTACTTTTTAACCAACTCATCTTGTATGAATCACCTTCTTTTATAACTGAGCTTATTATCGGTGTTGCAGGTGGCACAATGTCTGGAAGTTTTACTTTGAAGGGCTCACTTAATTCAGAAGTATTACCAACTTCATCTACAGCGCTTAAGTAGAAGATTCGTTCATTATTGATAAACTTTAGGTTTTCAATAACAACTACAGAGGTATCATTTGTCTTGATTTCTTTTACAAGGCTGGGCTCAATCCCATTGAACATAGATTTATACAATCGAAAGCCGGCAACATCAGATTCCGGTAATTTATTCCATTTGAGAATAATCAATGAATCAGAAATTTCAAACCCATCAATTATTGGTTGACTCGGAGGAACACTATCAATTACGTTATAAAGAATAGGAAGGCTATATTGAATTTTATCAAAAAAACTTACACCAACTCTATAGTAATTATTAGTAATCGGTGACTTGTCTATTAGTACTTCCTTATTTCCTTTACCTTTATCTACTAGTTCATAATTCCCGTCAGCCTTTTGGGAACGCTCCAGAAAAACGTTATCAATATATTGCATATCTCCTTTATACTTAATTCTAGCATTAACGCTTTTATTGTCTCCTATAAATAGACTATCAATTGAAGCAAATGGACTTTCATAGACCGGCAGAATTTCTACCTTTAAAGTATCAGAAGGAGCACTAATTCTACCAAAAATATCTTTACCTTTTACTCTATAAAATACAGTACCTTCACTCCTTGCAGTATCTACATAACTAGCATATTGATTTGATATCGTTGGTCCTTCATCCAGATTGATAATAGGTAATTCATTCATTGCCTCAAACTCTAAGCTTTCATCAGCCTTTTCTACAATAAAGCTAGAATACACTTCTAGCAAAGAGGATTTAAACCAAAGCACCTGTGTCAAACCGTTTTCCTGAATTGAATGGCTCATTTGTGGTCTTGGGTTAGGACCTTTATCTAAAGGACCAAAAAAAACTGAACCTGTATCCAGTTTCATGGTAGAATCTTGATAATTTGGTACTATAGTATATAAATATCTTTCGTTCTCATTTACCTCATAGTCCTTATAAAACAGACCTGATTTCTCTGCCACTTCTATTGATTGATCTGCAGCAAATAGTGCCATTGAAAACCTAGAATCCTGTTCCTTCGCTTTATTTACAATGGAAAAAACATCAGTTTGCTGGTCATTAAAGGCTACATAGTCCCCAAACATACTTTGTGCAGCAATGGCTGCATAGTCATTTGCATTTACTAATTCCTCCCAATTATCTAGAGGTTCTGGTTTAACAGCTTCAAATACTACTTTTTTATCTAAAGGAGTGGGGAGTAATTTACCGTCCCTTTGATAAACAAATTTTTCTAGGCGGTAACCATGTTTTAAACTTTTGAGCCAAAGAATTGAATTATTAGGAGCCCAGCGTAGTAATATGGCGTTTTCTTCATCGTCATATGCAGCTGCAATTTCAACCTTATCTTGGGCTCTCAAACTTAAAGCAGACAAAAATAATGCTATCGTTATAAGGAATTTATTCATTAGAATCTTCTCGAAGGATTAAATTGAATATTACTTTTACCTAATTCACCATTTGGTAAGCGATAAATCATTTTCGTAGGGTAACCTCCTACTCTAATCATTGGAAAATTCGAATTAATCAGAGTCTCCACCCAATCTGGTTTTTCTTTGTTAACATATTCTAGCGCCATCTCATTCTTGAAGTTTTTATAGTGTCTATTAATCGCCACCGGAACGTTAAATTGTACTCCTACATTCCTTTGACTCACATAAATATCTTGATTGAAACCTACGCTTTGATCAATAGTTAAACCAGCTGAGCGTTGAATGATGATATATTCATTAGTTGGTAAATTATAGCGGCTAGTATGATTATATAATATCGGATTAATATCTTTTTCTATCCAATCGTTACCTGCTGATAAAAACTCTGTTTTAATTAATGGATTATTTCCTCGTATTTCTAACTCATCAAATACCTCATAACCATTAATAAAACTGTATAATAATTTGTATACCCTAAATGAAACATTGTCTATTGTACCAGTTGTTCTATCATAGTAATCTGAAAATAACTTCTCTTCTAAAGTATTGAACTTACTACTACGCATGTAAAAATCATAAATTGACTTTTTCTCTAAATTCTCTACAGTACCTTGAGCCTGATTCGTTTCAACCTCAAAATCTATTTGTCTATCTGCTAACTCCTCTCCTAACTGAATTCTATCTGTTCTTCTTGTAACATTAGCATCTATAGAGGTGTTTTGATTTGTAGGCACCCGTAAAAGTTCAAAATGAAGTACCTCTCCTTTAGCCACTTGAGGAATGTTGAAGTTTACCTGATTATTATTATTATCGTATGTAAAATCAGATTGAAACTCTTTACCATCTGATGTTGAGAATGAAGCCTTTAGATTCCACTTACCATTTTCCGTATCAAATGGTCTGGTTAACCCGCCTTGATTCAATTTAATATAGCCTCTATCGGTTTCATCCTGATAGAAATTGGCCATTCCTTCAATTGGATAGGTATATGAAACCATATGCTCCGGAATGAAATCAGGTTGAGGTCCAGATTTAAAATTTATTGATAAGGTCTCGGTACTATTTTCTTCTACAGTCTGCCACCCTCCATCAACATACTCCTTAAAGATTATTGAAATTTCAAGCTTCATATCCTTCTCATCAGGCAAAATATCAACAGGCTTCAAAACAGCAACATCCTTTCTACTATTAAATGACATGTCAGTTGCCAAAATACTATTGCCTTGCTTAAGCCTAAAATATTCAACTTCTGCTTTATATCTTAAAGTATTACCATTTAAGTCTTCCAGTTGAAATTCTTTTTCAACCGGAATATTAAAGACAGCCTGAGGTGAAGTAAAAACATCTACTTCAGTAGCCCCATTATCAGGAGTTAATTGCGCAATAACCTTCACATCTTCCAATGGATTGCCACCATCAAGATTTTCCAGTTCACATTCATCTCCTATGGTTACTGTGAAGCTAAATTTACCTTTTACCAAACCGTTTAGGACACTAAATCTACCGGCAGCATCACCTCGCATCCAAAATGGGTTTGGACCTTTCACCTGCATTAAAGCTGCAAGTTCGCCATGGAAAATTTCGACATTCTTTTTAATAAATCTCAGGTTAATTTTCATCCCTATGGTGGCCAACATACCGAAATAGGCTTGACCTTGGGCATACCAACCATTAATACCTACCAGACCTGTTCTGCCTGAACAGGTGGCATTATATCTTTGCATATTTATATCAAAGCCTGCCGTTGCCGCAAAGCGTCCGTAAAACATCAAGAACCTCTTATCCCCAGTATCAATAGTAAAGCGTGCACCAAAAGCAAATCCTTTTCCGGTACTTTGTTCTCCTAATTGTCTGCTATTAGCTCTTATCTGTTCATTTTCGGCTCTCTGCTCAGCAGTTAAGATATCCAATACCAGTTGTGGTGGCGGTGGCATACCAGGAATATTGTGTCCCACCATAAAATAACCTTGAAGTGTAGCTAAACTTAATATGTCGATACCAATAGGGACTGTCGGGTTACCTATGTGTATATACCACTCACCTGGTGCAAAATGAATAACCGCTTTACCAGCCAACCCACCCGGATTAGTCCCCTTAATAAGACCACCAGCTGCATTGATATACATCGATATTTCACCATGGAACGTATCGTTAGTGTTGTCAAAAAGCAGATTAACCTGTCCACTAATTGAAGCACTAGAATTACGCTCTATTTCTTCTCCATTTGAAACCTTAGAGGCCACTTCTTGTACTTTGCTCAAACTACTGCTAAAGGACTGCGTCATAATCTCTACTCCACCGTTGAAGGCAACCTGATTTACACCTCCTGATGAACTAAAGGCAATACTAAATTCTGCATTGCCATTAGCGGTTGTTTCTGCATTTTGAATACTAAATGTAACAGAGGCTTTAATACCTAAGTGATAATTAGGATCTGGTACATAAATAACTCCCGAGGTTGATTTCCCTAGATTTGACCCTAGATTCTCATTTAAACCTTGTTGACGCATATGATAATAAGCCCCACCACCAATACCGTTCAAAGCAAATGGTGGCACCATAGGCATGCCAGTTTTCCACTCTACCAATGCATCAACATACCAATATCTTAAGTTATTAACTTTACCAAAAAGCGCAACGGCTGTTACATCAATAGAAGCAAATTTAGCCTCGACATCACCTCTAAAACCATCGCCATAGGTATTGTCACCTTCATAAAATGTAAGTGAGCCCTTAATAGAAAAACCAGGTCGTTCAACATCTACTGATATTTTGGATAACTCTATCTTGTCATAGCTATAAATCTGTCTTCCCTCAATACTTTCTCTTTTGGCCCAAACAGTAAATCCTGCTCCAGCACCAAAGCCACTATCATCTGCTTTTACCAGATTAACTGTAACATCGGCATAAATGCCAATTCTATTATCATCTGTTCTTAATTCTACTGCATTTATTCCTATTGGAAAGCCACCAGTTTTATTTTCTGAATTATTGGTAAAACCAAATGTCTCGGCTTGTATATATGGTGCTTCAGTTTGTAATACTAATTGTTGAAATACTAGTCCTTTAACTTCTGCCGTCTTTTTTCCTGATTCAGAAGTAGGTGCAATATTCATATTTCCATTTAGGACTGCTTTAGGTTTAAACTTTCCACCCTGAACCTTTAATTCTATGTATGAATCAGCAGTTAAATTTAAATCCGCCTTGAATATATCAAACTGAGCATCATCCTGAAGTTGAGCGATTAACTGGTAGTCATTAGGGCCAAGGATAGTTCCTGAGTATAGCAAGGGTTTTTCTGACTTCATTGAAGGAATCTCAATCTGACCAGCTAAACCAGCAGAAACTAGTTCATTTTGTAGAAAACTAGCATATAAACTATCTACTGATAGTTTCCAGGAATCAGCATCGCCTTCATCTAACGTAAGTAACTCACGAGCAGAGAGACTGCCAGAAAATCCAGATTCATCAATAAGTATTTCTGCGGCTCTAAAAGAAGTTCTTCCTGTTGTGTTCTTTTTATTGAATTCCTTTGGAAGCGTAACTACTAATTCCCTAAGATAGAACCCTCTCCAAAGTTCTCTTGTTCCTTCTATAAAATAGGGAGAATCATAATCTGTCGGAAACTTAATATCCGCTGAGTTCCGAGTATCGGAAAAGTCAAAAACCGCATTACTCACTTCAAAACTCCAGCCTTCCAAACTTTTTAATTGGAACCTTGGTAAAGTCAGCTCAACGAGAATGTTATTCCAATCTGTTACAGTTGTTGAGAAATTGGTAGTCAGCCTTTCCTCAGAAGGAGTACCATCAGGATTTTCTTTGATAAATAGATCTTTGGAAAATGTTACGTCAGCATCAATAGCCAATTCTTTGAAACCGTAGCAGTCAAATTCTGCATAGGTGGGTCCAGGTGTTGCAGGATCATCACTCCCTAATAAGGTAATTAAAGCTTTATCACCAGGAAGTGTAATATTTGCATTACCTATCAATTCAAGTCTTCCAACACCGGTAATTCCTCCTTCAGCTGAAAATTCAATACCCCGTCCCATAAAAGACAAAGTATCTTTTGAAGTTTCTAATACCAGGTAGGCATCAACATAAGCATTGGTTTCTGTTAGCTTCAACTTGTGAAAAACAACCGTGTAGGATAAGCCCCCTATGGTTTTTTGTACACCTACAGGTAATTGAAAAGTCATACCTGCCGTTAGCTGGTCTACCAATCGCCCCTCATCTTTTACACTTTGAAGAAGTGCAATAGCCTCACCTGCGAAATATGCTACAGAATCCTGATTGATATTAGGAGATTCTCTATACTTACCCCAGTCTAGAGGATCTAATTCTTCAGTATGGCTTGAAAATGAATTATTTATTTCATCATCGAAACTTCTTTCAAATCTTACAGAACTTTTAAAAATTGACCTAATTTCCCTTTCAGGAATGGAAATATTGAAGCTATTTATGGCCTTTAATCTAACAGGCTTGATACGGTTAACCTTGGTAAGACTTTTACTATCAGAATCACCTGTGAAACCTTCGGCTTTTATATCCGTGTAGGGATTAACTAAAAACGTGACCAATAAAAAAACAAGGAAGTAGAGTTTCTTCAAATTGTTAGGTTTTGGGTGATACAACTTTTTTCAAGCCACGAAACTAACTACTAATGTATAGATTGCCAATGCCTGTTCAATAAATATTTTTATTGTTCGATGAATATGGACTATTTTTAGATTAGAAATCTGACCTTTTCCGCCTCAACCTCCATTAGTGTTTTAAAACCAATCCACACTTATCCTCGTTATCCCATCCAATGAAATTCGTAAAGAACCTTTTTAAGTGGCTATTCATAATAGCCATCATTTTAATAGCAGGATATTATATGGTTAAATACTTAGTACCCTCAGTGGGTAAAGCTCCCAAACAAGCTAAGATGGAGCAATCTCCTTATTACCAGAATGGTAAATTCCAAAATGTAGTTGAAACCAAAAGTGCTGACTTCAGCCAGATGCCTGGCATTATAAAGGAATATATCAACAGAAAAGCTGAAAGTGCTCCTAGTTCAGACTATGTTTTTCAGGAAACGAATAGTGAATTGCTGAGTAAGGATACAAGTAATACAATTCATTATAATTGGTTAGGACATGCTGCTATCTTGATGGAGAAGAAAGGCAAATACATTTTGCTCGACCCTATGCTCGGCAAACGGGCATCGCCCTTCAGTTTTATGGGGCCAAAACGTTATAGCGCACCACCTATTTCAGCGGAGGATTTACCCGAGCTTGAGGCTGTAATTTATTCACATGATCATTACGACCATTTAGATTATGAAACTATAGTTAAACTAACGGAAAAGACTAAATATTTCTACGTGCCTTTAGGAGTAGCCGCTTCATTGGAATCATGGGGTATTCCAAAGGAAAAAATCAAAGAGTTTAGTTGGTGGGATCAGGCACAACAAGATCATGAAATAACTATTACGGCTACGCCTGCACGCCATTTTAGTGGAAGGCTTTTTAGCCAGAATAATACATTTTGGGCTAGTTGGGTAATCCAGTGGGATAACGAAAAAGTATACTTCGGAGGCGATACTGGTATTTTTGATGGCTTTGCCGAAATAGATCAAAAGCTTGGTCCATTCGATATGGCCCTGCTACCAATAGGTGCCTACAATGAAGCCTGGCACGACATCCATATGGACCCGAAAGAAGCGGTTGAAGCTTATCATCAATTAAGAACAGAAAAGTTTTTTCCTATTCATTGGGGTACTTTTGATTTAGCCCTCCATAGTTGGTATGAGCCTATACAACAATTGGTAGAGATGAGCCAAAATGATCAGTTACCTTTAATTACACTACCACAAGGGGAATGGTTTAGCAAAAATGATCATTCTGAAAATTATTACTGGTGGAAAAAATATTCCAACACATTAAATCAATAGTGTAATACAGGCTTTCAATTTATTTTCAGAGCTTTGTGTTATGGAAACGATTGAGTCTATTGTGTTAGATATCATATACCAGGATGAGCAACTCGTGGCTATTAATAAACCACATGGCTTACTTGTCCATAGGAGTAAAATAGCAGCCGAAGCAGATGTATTTGCTTTGCAATTACTTCGTGATCAACTAGGACAAAAAGTCTATCCTGTTCACAGAATTGATAGAAAAACTTCAGGTATTCTGCTTTTTGCTTTGTCTGAAGAAATGGATAAATCCATGAAACAGCTGTTTGCGGAAAAGCAGGTCGGAAAAACTTATCTCGCCATAGTCAGAGGTTTTACTGAAGATAAAGGAACCATCGATTATGCTTTAAGGAAGGAAAATGGTCAGTTGCAAGAAGCCGTAACGCACTATAGGACATTACAAAGAACTGAAATTGCTGTTCCTTTTGGCAAGCATAATACATCCAGATACTCGCTCTTAGAGGTAAAGCCTGAGACAGGGCGTATGCATCAGATCCGAAAACATATGGCACATATCAACCATCCTATTATTGGTGACCGCCCACATGGTTGCAACAAACAAAATAAGCTATTTAAAGAAAAGTGGCAGATGGATAAAATGATGCTTCATGCGAAGGAATTGAACTTTACCCACCCAACAAGTAACAAAGCGGTAAACATAAAAGCAGATATTTCGTCAGAATTTGAAAGAACTTTAGAATTCCTTTCTTTTGAAAAACTAATAGTAAACTGATATGGGAAAGAATAAGAAAAACAGAGAAGGTATTGTGTATTCCACTAATGATGATTTCGAATACGATTATGAAGAGTCATTCGAAGAGGAGACATTGCCTCCAGCTGAACAAAACCTAAAAGTACAGCTTGATAAAAAGGCTAGAGCCGGTAAAAAAGTTAGCTTAATAACTGGCTTTGTAGGTACTGCTGACGATCTAAAAGATTTAGGCAAACTGCTTAAAAGTAAATGTGGTGTTGGTGGTTCTGCAAAAGATGGGGAAATCTTAATTCAAGGTGACTTTAGAGATAAAATTGTGCAGACGCTTACTAAAGAAGGCTATAAAGCCAAAAAAGTAGGTGGCTAATCTGAGGGAAAAATTTATTTATTATTTAGATAAGTATCGCTTCAAATTAAAGCGATATTGGCATGAAGTATTAACGTCTGACAAATCAGACCATATCATTGCCATTAGTTATGCCATTGGTACTGAAATAGCTATTTTTCCTACTCCCGGCTTTAGCACAGCCATTGGTTTTGCCTTATTGGCCATATTTAAGGAGCTTAATAAAATGGCTGTATTGCTTTCCATGCTAGTTTGGAATGCCTTTACCGTATTGCCTGTATATTGGGCTAGTTTCAAAGTAGGTTCATTTATTTCTTCTTCCATCCCTCCCATAGAAACAGCGTATAAATGGCTCGATACTACCATCTTATATTTCAAGCAATTTGTGATTGGTAATTTAGCTGTGACTATTCCTATTTCAATTATAAGCTATTTTGTTGCCAGAGCTATTCTGCAATGGAGCAGAGAAAGAAGAGCCAGTAAAAAAGCAAAACAACTCTAACGAACTATTTCAGCCAAATCACTTATTTTTTCTACTTCAAGTGCATTGGCCTGCTCCTTTCGCATCAGCATGGCAAAGGTATTATTAAAGCCGAGTGGCCTACTCCATACAAAATCAAATTGTTCTTTTGACTCTTTGATTACATAATAATAAACTTCATCTGGTGATTTGAATAAATCTGACACTTTTTCATCTTCATTTTCTAACATCAGCAGTAATGCCGTTCCTGTATATTCTGGGTAAAGGTCAATCTCGCTATTTTTCATAGCATCCATCAAAAGCTTTGTACCTCCGAAACCCAGCTTCAATTCAACCCTACAGTTAGTTTGATATTCGATTATGTAGCGAAAAAGATGAGCCAAGATGTAGTTCTCTGTAAATGCTTTGCTACCTATGGTAATAGTCACATTCCGTTTTGCTGGCTTTGATAGTTCGTCATTTACAAATTGATTAGATTTTAAATAATCAAAAGCTACTTCTGCAGGCTGCCTGCCCAGTTCATCCACTTCATAATTAAGAGCTGTCATAGTAGAATCATCTATTTGCAGGCTAAGTCGATTTAAAGCCTTTAGAATATCAGGATGTTTGTTGACTATTTCATTTCTTAGCATTGCAGCTGCTTCATAAGGTGGGAAATAGTTTTGATCATCCTTTAATACTTTTAGGTCATAAGCCTTTATTCGCCCATCGGTAGAGAAGCCGCTAATTAAATCAACCTCTTGCTGTTGTAAAGCTTTGTACATCAAACCTATTTCCATCTCTACGTAAGGAATTTCAAAATCATAAGCTTCAAACAAGCCCTTCAAACCATCTTCTCTGTAAATAAACTCTGAAGGAAATCCACCCTTGATATATGGGCCTTCATTGGGCTTCTCTCCCTTGAAAAACTCGTAACCAAGATAAATGAGCAGTAAGGAACCAAAGCTTACCAGTACAATTTTAATGACTTTCAAGCTACTCTTACCAATAAGACCTAAAACAGAATCAAGCATCAGGGCTAATAAAGATGCAGGAATCGCTCCTGCTAAGATCATGTAGCTATTGTTGAGTTGTATGCCTTGCAGGATAAACTTGCCCAATCCACCAGCAGCAATAAAGGCACTTAAAGTTGCAACACCCACATTAATTACGGAGGCTGTTTTTATACCTGCCATGATGTAAGGCAAAGCCAATGGCAATTCTACTTTTAGTAGCAATTGTCTTGACGTTAAACCCATAGCTATGGCAGATTCCTTTACTGACGGTGCTACCTCTGCAATTCCGGTATAGGTATTTCTTACTATAGGCAATAAGGCATATAGAAGTAATGCCACAATTGCTGGAACCACTCCTATCCCGAGTATTGGTAATAAAAAACCCAGTAAAGCCAGACTCGGAATTGTTTGTATGATATTAACAAAGCCTAATATGGTTTTAGACAAGCGCTTAACTTTCGAAACAATTATCCCTAATAAAACACCTAAAAGTGTTGCTATCGCTAATGAAATAAAGGTGAGCTCAATGTGCTCAAGCAGCTGTTTAAGCACCTCATCACGATTTTCCAAAAAAAAGGTAAGAAAATCACTCACGCCATTGCTCCTTATATTGAGCAAAGGCTTTCATCAATATTTGCTCATCTTTATCTTCCACAAATTGTAAAGCTTCAAGTAGCGTTCCTTCTTCTCTTATATTATTAGGTAATTGATGTACATAAGGTTTTAGAGAATGAATTTTACAAGCTGCAAGTGCTGCCTGATATTTATCACCAGCCGTAAAAGCTTTTACTTTATCCGTTTTTGGCTTGAATATCAGTCTTTCGGGCGTATCTATCTGCTGAATTTCACCGTCAGCAATCAGACAAATTTTATCTGCTAGTTCAACAGCTTCCAATAAATCGTGGGTGACCATTACGGTAGTAATTGCTTCCTTTTTTTGAATTTGCCTATAATCCTTTCTTATTTGATTTCTGATGAGTGGATCCAAGGCGCTAAAGGGTTCATCCAGCAGCATAATATCTGGTTCTCCTGCCATTGCTCGTGCCAGCCCCACTCGCTGTGCCTGCCCACCACTTAAGTTTTCAGGGTATTTGTTGGCATGCTCCTCATAATCAAGATCTAACCTTTTCATCCAATGTTTCACCTTAAATTCGATGTCATCTGGCTTCTCTCCTGCGAGCTTAGGCAATAAACCTATATTTTTAAAGACAGAATAATGAGGAAAAAGCCCTACATCCTGAATCACATAACCTATTCTTCTCCTTAGATGAACTAAGTCTAACTGATGAAGTGGCTTATCATGAATCATAACTTCACCTGCACTAGGTTCTTCCATCCCATTAATCATTTTTAACATGGTAGTTTTTCCACTAC
This sequence comes from Marivirga atlantica, assembly GCF_016734805.1. Lineage (GTDB taxonomy): Bacteria > Bacteroidota > Bacteroidia > Cytophagales > Cyclobacteriaceae > Marivirga > Marivirga atlantica. The sequence continues at coordinate 839,425 of NZ_JAERQG010000002.1, read as the reverse complement.
CGCTAGCCCCCAATAGAACTAAAAACTCCCCCCTATTAACCTTCAAATTCACTTTATTGAGTACACTAGCCCCTTCAAAATTCTTGCTTACCTGGCTGAATTCAATCATGTATTGAATATATAGACTAAAACTTATTTTATAAAATGTAATATCAGTTATAACGATCTATTACAAACAAAAGCTAATTGTCTAAGTTCAGCTAAGATGGAATTAAATCAGTCAGACTTTACTAGATTAGACACGAGATATAGAGCCAATTTTTTTAACACCCTAGCAGGTTTTAAGAGTGCCAATCTGATTGGTACTTATGATGAGAATGATAAGGAAAACCTAGCCGTATTTAATTCAGTAATCCATTTAGGAGCCAATCCAGCTTTAATGGGTTTTATTCTGAGGCCAACTACAGTTGAAAGGCATACCTACGAAAACATTAAAAAAACGGGCTTTTATACCATCAATCATATCCATGAAGCTATCATTGAAAAAGCTCATCACACTTCTGCTAAATACCCATCACAAATTTCTGAATTTGAAGCCTCGGGTTTACACGCTCAAGTTGTGGATGATTTTAAAGCTCCATTTGTTAAAGAGAGTATCATCAAAGTTGGTTTAGAATTCCGAAATGAGTATTTCATTAAAGAAAATGATACAAGATTAATTGTTGGAGAGGTGGTTCATATTAGTATTCCTAAAGAGTTTATAACAGCAGAAGGCTCTATTGATTTACCAAAAGCGCAAACAGTAGCTATCTCTGGTTTAGACAGTTATCTTAAAACTAAGCTCATAAAGAAGTTGTCGTATGCACGACCGAAACCCAACAATAACTAATAATTCACAACTCTTTAATACGAAGTGAGTTTACATTATAGAATCAAAAATTTCTGATATGGGTTTATCAACTATGAAATATCATTTTATTTATATTATTAGTACGTTTATTTTATTCTCAACACAATCTTGTGCACAAAACAAGACTGCCTCTAACGAAGGTCAAAGTGAATCGGATCATAAATTTGAGATTCAGAAAACAACAGCTGAATGGAAGGCACAATTAACACCTGAAGAATTTAAAGTATTACGTGAGGCAGGTACCGAGAGGGCATTTACTGGTAAGTTTAACGATTTTAAGAAAAAGGGAACATTTGTTTGTGCTGGTTGCCAAACTCCATTATTCAGTTCAGAAACAAAGTTTGATAGTGGTACAGGTTGGCCTAGCTTTTATAAGCCAATAAACGATAAAAATGTACTTGAGGTGAAAGATAAATCGTACGGTATGGTAAGAACTGAGGTAGTTTGTGCAGTTTGTGGAGGTCATCAAGGTCATGTTTTTCCTGATGGACCAAAACCTACTGGTTTACGCTACTGTATCAATTCAGTTTCAATGGATTTCGTGCCTGCAGAAGAATAATTGAAAAAAATCTATGAGGGGCATGAATCAATAGACTTTTTACCTCACTCCGTTTTCTGGGAATTTACCATTTAAAGGTCGATAAAAGTCTTTCAATTCTTCGATCTGTTGGTCTATATTGCCATCAGGATAGATCATCTTACCTATACCTGCAATCTTCTCTTTGTAGTCGAGGTAACCACATATGATAGGTACATTTGCGCCTTCTGCGACACGGTAAAAACCTGTTTTCCAATCAGGGTTATAGCTTCTTGTTCCTTCAGGTGTCACCAATACTATCAATTTTTCTCTCTGTTTGAATAAATCAATCATTACAGCTGTCATCGACTTTCTATTTCCAGAAGCATCCTTTTTACTTCTATCAATACCGATAGCACCCATTGGGTTTAAAATTATATTCAAGGGGAATTTGAGTAGTTCTTTTTTAACGGTGTAGCGAACAGGTACTTTTAGGATAAAAAATGCTGCTCTTGCCCAAAAGAAATCCCAGTTTGAGGTATGCGGTGCAGCAATCATTACTGCTTTATCTATTCCTTCGGGAAGTTCACCTTTAACCTTCCAACCAAATAATTTAAAGATTAATTTTGATATGATGTGCCACATAAAAGCATCCTTTTAGAATGCAAAAATGAGACTATTATTTAACTATAGGTAATAAAACTATTATTAATATGTAAGATTTTCACAATCTTAACCTTAGTTGATGAGCTCACTTTCTCTCTTAGGAGCAATTCTTTGCAAGCCTACAAGGCTAGCAGTATTTGGATTGATAGATACTGGTTTGATAGATGCACTCCTTTGTGTATTAGAAGAAGACTGATTAACGAACATCATATCGCTCACCACCAGCGCAGTACCTACAACAAAGAGTAGAGATAATAAAGTAAAAAATCTTTTCATAGCATGTTCGGTTTATGACCAACGCAAACAAGACACATGCCAACAAAAAAAGGTTGGAAAGAAAATTAAAAAAGTTTCATTCCAACCTTAAATTATGCTATAAAAATTACCTACTCTATTTCTCCATATTTTTCCTCCCAAATACCTTCTACTTCTTCTAATGACTTTCCTTTGGTTTCAAAAAGATACTTTTGAGTGAATATGATAATGAAAATAATGAACACACTGAAGATGAAGTACGGCAGCGATCTGTTCCAAAAGCCATCTAAATTTGTTTCACTACCAGCTATAACCGGAAAACTAAAGGTAACCAAAGCATTACCGGCCCATTGCACAGCTACAGCAATTGACATCGCTACACTTCTTATCTTGTTTGGGAACATCTCTGACAATAGTACCCAGGTAACTGGTCCCATACTCATCGCAAAAGATCCTATAAAAAGTAAAACACCAATTAGCGATACAATTCCTACGGCATCAGCATATAATGTACCTCCTAAAAGAATAAAGCCTAACAACATACCAAATGAGCCAATTATAATTAATGGTTTACGGCCTAACTTATCTACTGTAAACATGGCTACGAATGTAAAGAGGAAGTTAACTGCTCCTAACAAAATCTGCTGTGCAAGAACATCTTCCTGACCGTAACCCAGGGCTTTTTCAAATATATCACCTCCATAATACAGCACTGCATTAATACCTGTGAACTGTTGTAAAAGTGACAATATGGACCCAATGATAATAATTGGAAGTACGGATTTCTGCAAAACTGAAGTACCAGTTAATTGAGTCTTTCTTTCTTTTGCTAAAGAAGCCTTAATTTCGTCTATTTCTTTCTGAGCTACTTCTTTGCTATGAAGCTTATTAAGCACAACCATAGCTGCTTCTTCCATTCCCTTTTGTACTAACCACCGAGGACTTTTAGGTATAAAGAAGGTTAAACCAAGAAATAATAAACAAGGAATAAGTTCTGACCAGAACATCCATCTCCAGCCGGTAGAAACATTTTCAGCTTCTGTATTTCCATTTCCAATGAAATATGTAGCCAGAAACACCACAAAAAAACCAGTTACAATCGCTAACTGGTAGAAGGATACAAGAACCCCTCTTTTATCCTTCGGAGAAATTTCTGCTATATAGGTTGGGGCTGCCATGGAGGCAAGTCCTATTCCTAAGCCGCCAATTAATCTAAAGATCACTAATAGGGTTACTGATTCAGGTAAAAAGGAAGGCAAACCTGACCCCGCAGCAGATACCGTAAATAGCAATGCTGAAATAATAAGTGTTACTTTCCTGCCCAATGCATTACTAATGGTTCCTGCACCGATAGCGCCTACAAAGCAACCAATGAGCGCACTGCTTACTACCCACCCCTTCATGAAATCGCTTAATTCGAAATATTTACTGAAGTAGAATTGAGTACCGTTTATAATACCAGTATCGTAACCGAAAAGTAGCCCACCTAATGCTGCTACCATCGTAATTAATATAAGTAATCCTTTCTTTGACATGATTTGCTTTGATGTATTTGAAACCTAATATTAAGCATTTAAGCAGAGGAAACTGCATTAAAAGGCTATTTTTTTAGGTCATATTCCTACTCTGGTTTTTCACTATAAACTTTTACATAATCAATGATCAACTGCTGTGGCCAAATATCTTCAGCAACTCCATATCTTCCACCCCAATCACCACCAACAGCCAGGTTTAAGATTAGATGAAAAGGTTGAATAAAAGGCCATCCTTCCTTTCCCTCACCATTTTTGTTGACTGTATGATATGAAGTACCATCAACATACCAAACAAGCTGATCATCAGTCCATTCTAAAGCATAATTATGAAAAGCTTCTGAAGCATCATTTACCATGATGCTATCCGACTTTTGCGTACCTTTTACATGATTATAAGCTTCAGTATGAATAGTGCCATATATTTGTCCTTGATTATATCCAACATGTTCCATGATGTCTATTTCACCATCTAATGGCCAGTCGAGAGGTTTCTTTTGAGAAGGCAGCATCCATATAGCAGGCCAGGTACCTCTTCCTTCAGGCAACTTAGCTCTTACTTCAATATAACCACCCTTCCAGTCTCCTTTTTGTTTAGAAGTTAATTTGGCTGAGGTGAAATTTTTGTCATCATTAGTTTTAATGGCTGTAATTATTAATTGACCATCCTTTATACTAATGTTATTTTCAGTATAGTACTGTAGCTCATTGTTACCAAATCCACAGAGTTCTGGACATCCATTACCTTCAATAATATTCCAGTTTTCTCTAATATTTTCTGCCGAATAGTCGAAGTTATCTTCCCACAGCAGTTTACTTTTCATTTTTGAGCTACAGCCGAAGGAAAAAATTACTGCTACAATTAATATATATCTCATCATTTTAGGGTAAATGTTTTATAATTACTTACAGCCGAGCTAGCACCAATTAGTACCTTAAATGAGCCTGGCTCTGTTCCATAAGTGAAGTCTCTTCTGTAATAAGCAAGGTTTTCAGGCTTTATGGTAAATGAAACTTGCTTAGTTTCGCCTGCAGCTATTGCTACCTTTTCAAAACCCTTTAACTCTTTTACTGGTCTTGTAATGCTCCCTACTTCATCCTGAATGTAAAGCTGAACTATTTCATTTCCATCAACTTTACTTTTATTGGACACGGCTATGGAAACTACTATTGAATCATTTTCCGCTTCCAATGCTTTTTTTGAAAGTTTAAGTTCGCCATACTCGAATTCGCTGTAACTTAACCCGAATCCAAAAGGAAATAATGGACTATTATCCACATCTGTATGGTGGGTATAAAATACCTGGCCTGGTGCTGTTGAAGGTCTGCCAGATGTTTTATGATTGTAATAGATTGGAACCTGACCAACATTTCTTGGAAAGCTCATAGTTAATTTACCGGATGGATTTACTTGACCAGTAATAACATCGGCTATAGCATTTCCGGCTTCTGAGCCTAAATGCCATGTTTCTAATATAGTTGGGATATTTTCATGTTCCCACTCAAGTGTTAGCGGTCGTCCATTCATCAATACCAACACTATATTTTTATTAACCTTATATACTTCTTTTAACAAGTCAAGCTGAACTCCCGGAAGCCCAATGTTGGATCTGCTTCTACCCTCACCTGACATATAAGCTGGCTCACCTAGGACCATGAATACAACCTCAGCATTTGAAGCTTTTGCCATTGCTTCAGAAAAACCACTTTTATCGGTTTCGTTGATCTCCAGCTCATCAAAAAAGTTATTTGGTCCTATGGACAAATCACATCCTTTAGCATAACTAATCATGGCCTCTTGACCCAAAGCTGACTTCAATCCTTCATAGAAAGATACCGCTGTATTTGACTGGGCGGCTGCTCGCCAATTACCTAATGGTGCGTCTTTATCTTTTGCTAATGGACCAATTACTGCTACTCTTTTCTTTTTGTTGAGCGGCAATAAATTAGTTTCATTTTTAAGCAATACAATAGACTCTGAAGCCATTTCTCTAGAAACCGCTAGGTTTTCCTGTGATAATAATTCTTTATTTTCCCTTGCGGAATCGGCATATTTATAAGGATCTTCAAATAAACCCAATTTATATTTTAAAACTAATACTCTACTAACGGCTTCATTAATTAAAGAAATATCAACAGTTTTATTTTCTACTAATTCTTTCAAGTATTTTGAATAGGCATCCGCTTCCATATCAATATCAGAACCTGCTATGATTGCTTCTTTTGCAGCTCCCTTTAAATCTTCCACTGTACCATGGTTTACCATCTCACCAATAGAATTCCAGTCAGATACAACTACACCTTCGTATCCCCAATCCTGTCTCAACTTTTCTCTTAAAAGATAACTATTACCTGTTGATGGAATACCTAGCATATCATTAAAAGCATTCATAAAAGTGGCAACATCAACCTGAGCAGCATCTTTGAAAGGTGGGAGAATTCGATTAAGCAATTCGTGTTTGTTGATATTTACATTGTTGTAATCTTTACCAGACTCCACGAAACCGTAACCTGCAAAATGCTTTGCACAAGCAGCTATGGTATTGTTACTGCTTAAATCATTTCCTTGAAAACCTTTTACTCTTGCCTGAGCAATCAAACTACCCAGGTATGGATCTTCACCTGCGCCTTCCATAACTCTACCCCATCTGGCATCAACAGATACATCAACCATTGGAGCAAAGGTCCATTGCAAACCAGCTGAAGCAGCCTCTTTAGCCGCAACTGCCGCTGACTGTTGCATTAAATCTAAATTCCAGGAACAACTTTCTGCCAACGGAAGCGGAAACATAGTTTTATAGCCATGTACTACATCATATGCAAATATCAATGGTATGCCTAACCTTGATTGCTCCACAACTTGCTTTTGAAGTTTATAGGTGTTTTCAGCTCCTAAAAGATTTAACACTGACCCAACTTCCCCATTGAGAAGCATTTCATATCTTTTTTGAGAGGTAGAACCTTTATCACCAGGACCTGTCATTTCAGCTCCAACAGAATACTGGTTTAGTTGTCCAATTTTTTCATCTAAGGTCATCAGTCCTAAAATGGAATCTGCCTTCTGAAGAATCTTATCATCAGATTTAGAAATCTCTTTCGGTTCAGAATCATCATTATTTTGACATGAGAAAGCCATGCCTGCTCCTAGAATAAGAGCAAAAATGATAGGTTTAATATGTTTCATGAGTAAGGTTTTTATTTAAAGTGCCATCCCTTAACAACTTAAGGAAAAGCTGCTTTACCAGTCATATTTGTTTGGACTGATCACATTTCTTTATTGTTTCTGAAATACTCTTACATAATCAACTGTCATTCTTTGTGGAAAAACAGTTGTTGCATCAGGTGAACCAGGAAGATTCCCACCAACGGCTACGTTAAATATGAAGAAAAATTCATCTCTAAATTCTGACAAATCATCAGGTGTTATATCTATGGTATGGTATAGATTATCATCAACAAGCCATTGAATTTTTTCTTGATCCCATAAAAGTGTGAAGACATGAAATTCATCACCAAAAGTTGATCCTGGGTCAAGTCTGTAAGGTTCTCCTTGTCCGCAGGTACATGCCCTTGTGCCATTACTATCCCAATGTAAGGTTCCGAAAACTTCACGTTCTCTTGTTCCACCTCCAATTTTTTCCATGATATCAATTTCTCCGCATGCCGGCCAGCCTACATCCCTAAAGTTGGCACCTAGCATCCAAAGAGCCGGCCATATGCCTTGTCCTTCAGGTAATACTGCTCTAATATCTATTCTTCCAAATTGAAACTCCTGTCTGTTTTCAGTAATTATTCTTGAAGAAGTATAATTATTACCACTGAAATTTTCTTCTTTAGCGGTAATTACCAAATAGCCATCTCTCACTTCAGTATTCTGTTCTCTATAATATTGGAGCTCATTGTTGCCCCAACCATTTCCTCCAGTTCCTATTTCATGAGTCCAGTCATTAGATAACGATGTTCCATCAAACTCATCTTGCCATACTAAATCATAGCCTTCATAAGAAGTTGGTGTACTATAGCCATCAGGAAACTCTTCCTGAACTTGCTCAGAAATTTCAACCTGCTTTGATACCTCAATGAAAACATTTTCAGTAGTATGCGCACTTACCTTAATAGTATAATTACCGGCAGAGGAATAAGTATATGATGCACTACCATCGTTAGATTGAATCACATCAGAGCCATCACCAAAATTAAATTTATAGAAATTACTATTTGAGGCACTAGCATCTATGCTTACACTCTGAGGATTGCTTTCACTTATGGTGATTTCAAAATCAAGATCAGTTGGTGGCTCAGGTTCTAGTGCGGATTCTGATGAATCACATCCAATAACTAGAAACATTAATAACACATATAAAAATTTAATCTTTGTCATGCTCTAAATATTTAAATGGGTAGACTTTTAGAGTCTACCCATAATAAACTATCTTAATTAATTTGCAGGTATAAGAACAAAGTTCCAGAAAGCTCCTCCAACGTCAATTGTTAGTGATAGCTCCTCACCAGAGGCGTTTTTGAAGTAATCTAAAACCTCATATGTTACAGCAGCATCCATATCTGGAGGTGCAGCACCATATTCTCCACCATTATATGCTTTAGGTAAAGCCATAAAGGCTCCTGTTCCCCTCACTGTGATATAGGCTGGATCTGTATCTGTTGCAGGAGTTAAAGAGAATGAATGAATACCAGAACCCCATGCAGCAGCATCGGTACCTTCAAGATTGGTGTCTGGCTGACAGCCATCTGATAATCCCATGTAACCTTCTCCAAAGATATCACCATTAGTGTTATACTCATACTGACCGCCTGTTTTGAAGATGAATTCATCATTGAACAAGCACGGTCTGTCTCCTGAAATATCTGCTCCATTAGGGAAATAAGCATCGCTACCTTTATCCGGACCAACTCCAAATGCACCAGCAGCAGGCTTCAGTTTCCATGATTTGGAACCACCACCAGTTAATAATTCAGTGGTAATTTCATTAGCTGATTCAGTAGCAAAACCAATATCATCTATGTAGAATGTTCCACCATTATTATTCTCAGTATCTGCAAAAACTACTAAATTTTGAAGGTTATTCTGTGCACCTGAGAAATCAAACGTTAGTTCAACCCATTGCTCTGCAGTTGGAATACTTGCTTCCACCTGAGTAAAGGTATCAGGATCACCAGCTACTTCTAGTTTTAGTAAAACATTTGTTGTCACAGGAGACCATACTTTCATTGAAAGCGTGGTATTCTCTGAAAAGTCAACAGGCTCGTCTAATAACATGGCTAGACCTGCAAAAGAGAATTCTGTTCCTTTAACAAACTCACCAACTCTGGTAGACGTATTTGCTCCCGTAGGATCTGGGTTATCAATCACACTAAAAACGGACCCACCGAATTCACCAAATTGAATGTTGTCATTCTCCCATGTTAGTGGTAATAATTTAGGCGTAGAGCTAACTGTTACTTCTTTAGTTACAGTAGCAGATTGTCCGGGGCCTGTTGCTGTCAAAGTCACACTATAAGTTCCTTCTTCAGCATAGGTATGAACTGGACTTTCTTCCGTACTGGTGCTACCATCACCAAAATCCCATGTATAAGATTCAGCATTTAATGAAGTATTAGTAAATGTTACTGTCAACTCAGCTGGTTCAGCAGAGAAGTCTGCAGCAATTGGGGCATATCCTTTTCTGATTAACCTGTGGTACCATTTCAGATCTGGCGTTGAAGCATCACTAAAACGAATAAACATTTCATTTTCAGATATAGAAAGTATCTGATATTGATTTACACCTGTATTGTAACCTATAAATCCATTATTAGTGAAATTAAGGTTTATGTAACCATCTTCTCCGTCTTCAAAAGAGAAATTAATATTCTCAGGTGCAACATATGGTGCCTTTCTATCTCCAACTTCTGGTTCAAATGCTCCTGGAAAGTTAGACTCTTGTGCTGCGTTTAGATAAACATCTCCATTGGTATTCTGCTCGAACTGATATTGATTTAAGATGAAAGTATATTCATCATTGTATAATCCACCACCTGCTTTTTCATTTGCAGCAGCTGCATAATAGTCCGGAGTATAGGAATTTGGAGGACCAACACCAAAGTGGCCTGCTCTAGCAGCATCAATCACCCAAGTTTTACCTTCTGGTTGGTCACAACCACCTGTTAATAATTCAAGAAACTCTACATCACATATTGTAGGGTCTGTTGATTCAATTGTTACACTTTCAGAAGATGATACAGAACCACCAGCTGAATATACTGTTAAAGTAACTTCGTAATCACCAGCGAAAGGAAAATAACCTTCTACCTCATCTCCTTCAGCGCTGGCTCCATTACCAAAGTCCCATTTCTTAATGAAACCATCTGAATTATTAGAAAACACTATATAGTTTTCACCTTTTGATGAAGTGCTGCTTTCAAAACTAGCTTCAGTTGGCGCAGGCGCTTCATCCAGTGTAAACTCTTCCTGACAAGCGGTAAAACCGATAGTCAGTATTGCGAAAAATAAATAATATAACTTTTTCATTTCCATGAATATTTTAGTTGTAATTAGGATTTTGTGACCAATTGCCACCTGCCAGGTCTATCTCGATCTGTGGTATAGGGAATAATTCATTTTTTCCTTCAACAAACCCTTCAATTTCTGAAGCTGCTCGGCCCGTTCTAACAAGATCCCAGAACCTGAAACCTTCACCAGACATCTCATATCTTCTTTCCTGCCAAATAGCTTCTGTTAAAGCTTGTCCTGAAAGGGATAAATCTAACATGCTAACTCTTGCACGGACATCATTCAGATATTCCAAGGCTTTAACATCGTTTGGAGCAGATTTTCTATTATGAGCTTCCGCAGCCATCAAATAAATATCTGGTAATCTTAATAGTCTGTAGTTTACCGGACTAGTAAGATCATTATCAGGCAACCCTAATTCATCCAATCTTTTAATATACTTATTGTTGTAAAAGCCTGTATGACCACCACCACCAATGGCATAAGAGATATCTCCTGGATTGTCCTGTTCCGCTATAAATGCATCGATGTCTAAAACAGTTCCATCTCTTCTTATATCAGAAGGATCAAAAGCATCATATAAATCCTGAGTTGGTAAATTATAACTGTTACCATCACCGTATTCTGGTCCTGTATATTGTCTAATGCCTTGGAAACCAACAGCTGCAAAACCCTCAAGACAAACTAGACATCCATAAGAACCACCTTCTTGTCCTGAATACTGAATTTCAAAAACAGATTCAGAGTTACCTTCCTGATTTACACTAAATAAATCAGCATACTCTTCACTAGTTGTTGAATTGATAAGACTGTAAGGCCCCATATCAATAACACTGTCCAAAACAATAGCCGCATCATCGAACTTATCCTGATAAAGATACACTCTACCTAATAAACCTAAAGCTGCACCTTTGGTAACCCTACCTTTTACAGAGTTTGTCCAATCCAATCCTGCTGAAGCTGCCTTTAAATCAATTTCAATTTGTTCGTACACCTGAGAAGCTGGAGTCCTTTCCAATGAAGTAGACTCTTCTTCGGATATTAATCGATCAAGGATCAACGGAACATCACCAAAGTATTTTACTAATTGAAAATAATAGTATGCTCTCAAAAAATGAGCCTGAGCATAAATCTCATCCTTGCCTTCAAAATCCAATTTATCCTTATTACTAAATAGATAATTGGTTCTTACGACACCTGCATAATTGAAAGAAAATACTGATCTAAGTTCATTATTCACTCCATTATGCGTCATTGCTTCAATTTCGTGTAGACCAGGAGTGTCAGTAACACTTTCCCCTCCTGCAATCGCATTATCAGAAGCTATTTCTCCTATCCACATATTTAAATAGGAAGTCTGCAATAAATCGTAAGCTCCTGTTAGCGCTCTGTCATAATCACTTGGTGTGTTGAAAAAGCTATCACCATCAATGGTATACAGCGGATCAACCTCCAATCTATCATCGCAGGCATTCAGGAATGATAGTCCTAGTACCGCGACAAAAAACATTAATATTTTATTATAGAATTTCATAGCGTTGATTTTTAAAATTGAATGTTAAAACCACCCATTAAAGACTTAGCCTGAGGATATCGACCTAAATCTACCCCATTGCTCAAAGGATCAGATGAACCAACATCAGGATCGTATCCCATATATCTTGTGAAAGTGAATGGATTAACCGAACCTATATAAACTCTAAATTTGGTCATCCCCATCTTCTCTGCAATAGACTGAGGAAAATTATACCCGATTTGGATATTTCTAACTCTTACATAGCTACCATCTTCTACATAAAAGTCTGAGAAGTTCGTGTTGGTAGTTAAACCAGTGGTTAGGCGTGGATATTCATTTGTAGAACCTGGACCCGTCCATCTATTGAGGTTATAGGCCAATTGATTGGCATATGGCTGTTGTCTTTCATAATTTCTTATGATCTCATTTCCAACAACCGCTGTTACGTTAGCCGTTAAGTCAATTCCTTTATAATTGGCGTTTACATTAAGACCCATTGTAAAATCAGGTATAGGAGAACCAATCATGGTACGATCAGAATTATCACCAAAGCTAATTTCATTATCACCATTTTGATCTACATACTTGAAATCACCAGGCTGCGCTCCAGGTTGCGAGATAGGGCTTGATGCTATTTCCTCAGCGGTTTGCCAGATACCATCAGTTTCGTACCCTATAAAATAACCTATTGGAAAACCTTGCTCTAGTCGTGTTACTACATTTCCACCTACGCTAAATCCTGTTCCCGGAACAAAATCAACTCCTCCTGGTACTTTAGTTACCTCATTTTGTAAATAAGTGAAGTTATAGTTCACAGAAAAACTAAAATCTTTAGATGGCTTAAAAGCATAGTCTAGATCAAGTTCAAAACCCTTATTTACTACCTCACCTGCATTTTTAAATGATGGCTCAGTACCAGCACCTCCTGTACCTACAGTAGCAGACTGTGGTGGAGCAAATAATAATCCTGTAGTAGTTTTAATGAAATAGTTAGTGGCTAAATCAAAATTTTTAAACAAAGTCAAATCCAAACCAATATTAGTCTGAAGTGTTGATTCCCATGCTAAATTTGGATTTGGCACTCTACCTAAAGCAACACCAGAAACAATTACATCATCAAAAACATATTGACCTTCTCCATTTAAAGATGCTCTATAAGCATATGGTTGAATTTGATCATTTCCAGTCCAACCTTGGCTCACTCTTAGCTTGGCGAAATCTATTGCTTCAATGTCAAAGAAATCTTCATCACTAATTACCCAAGCTGCAGATAAGGAACCGAAATAGCCAAACCTATTATTTGAACCAAATTTAGTCGAACCATCTCTTCTTATTAAACCTGAAAAAAGATATTTCTTTTCATAATCATATTCACCTCTTAGAAAGATCGAGTTTAACCGATCAAGATATTGAAAGGAATTAGTATTATTTAAATATCCGTTTCCTATACCAGTTACTAATGAAAGATCCGCAAAAGCTACATCATTATTAGGTACGCCATAGCCAGTACCGCTTACCTGAGAACCTGATACTTCGTTAAAAGAGAATCCTGCAGTAGACTTTACTGTATGATTACTACCAAAGGTTTTTTTATAGTTTAGAAATCCTTCAACCAAATAATCTAAATAAGAAGATTTTGATTCTGTTACACGAGCACCTCTCTCTAAAGTAACTCCCCCAACTTCATCACCTATTTGAACTGTGGTTGGATCTAAATCAGCATTGGCCGCTGTATTCTGTGCTTTACCTGCGCCATACCAAGCCAAAGGTCCAAACTCTTTATAATCAACTACAGCATAATTGTAACCTACTCTGGCATTAGCAGTAAAGTGATCGCTGATTTCGTATTCCAATTCCTGTTTACCAACTAATTTGTTCACATAAGAGTCATTATATGTATTCTCTATTTGCGCAAATGGATTGATTACATCCGAAACATTTAACAAATAAGAAAATCTTCCATCAGTTTTAATTGGCTCAGTTGGATAGGCATTGGCAGCATTATACAATACAGAACCTATACTTCCTTGAGGAAGACTTTTACTATATTCGTTAGTATATAATAAAACGTTTGTCAATTTCAGTTTAGGTAATATTTCAGTTACGAAGTTTACTCTAGCATTGTACCTCTCAAATAGGGCCTTATCTCCACCAACTATTCCTTCCTGGCCAAAATAAGAACCTCCAATATTATAAGTGGTTTTTTCAGTACCACCTGAAACAGATATATTATAATTTTGAATAGGTGCATCGTTAAACACTTTATCTTGCCAGTCAGTGCCTTCGCCTAAATTGGTGTTATTAAATGGTACTGTTTGATTGTTAGCTGCAAAAGCCTCATTTTTCAAAACAGCATACTCTGTTGCGTTTAATAAGTCCAGGGTTTTAGCAGTTCTTTGAACACCATAATAACCACTTAAGCTTAATCTTGGCTTGGTGTTTTTCTTACCCTTTTTAGTTTCAATGATAATCACACCATTAGCTGCTCTAACTCCATAAATACCTGCTGTTCCATCTTTCAAAACGTTCACCGATTCAATATCCGCTGGGTTAAGAGCATTTAAACCCTCTGAATCGTAAATGATACCATCTACAATTACCAATGGGCCTGAATCACCATTAGTTGATATACCTCTAATATTAATATTGGCTGAACCACCAGGTGCACCTGAATTGGTTGAAATATTAACACCAGCAACGGCACCTTGTAAAGCTTGGTCAACTCTAGGTACATTTCTTTCTTCAATTTCCTGAGCGTTTACTTTTGCAGTGGCACCAGTCAGTTCCTTTTTGGTACTTGTACCGTAACCAACCACTACTACTTCGCTAAGTTGTGATATATCTAAATCTAAACTGACAGTAATATTGGTTTGTCCGTTATAGCTTATTTCTTTATCGGCATAACCAATAAATGAAAAAACCAGCACATCACCACTGTTAGCCGAGAGCTTGAACTCACCGTTTAAATCGGCTGTAGCACCTCTAGAGGTTCCTTTAATCTGAATACTGGCACCTGGCAGTGGTTCGCTTGTTTCAGCGTCTTTAACAGTACCAGATACACTCTGAGCCTGCGCAAAAGATGAGGAAACAACAAGTGCCAACATCATTAAGAGTAATTTGTGTTTCATAATTTTTGAGTTGGTTAGAACTATTAAAATAATTATGCAATCGTTTTCGAAAGCACAACCTGAAATAGCGACTTTCAGTTCACATCACCTATTTACACACCTCATCATTAATACATCATACATATTTTTACATTACATCAAAAATACATCAAAACTCTACTAAAAACATCTCATAATCATTTAAACACATATTTTATAGTTTTAACAACTTCACCATTTAATATTTCCTAAACATTTTTTATACATCAAATGAATATTTAAGTAATTTTAAATATGCGTCAACGAAAGCAATTCATTTTTATACTTTGTTGTATTTTTCTAAACTGCGTTCAAGCTCAAATAAATAAACTTGGGCTTCCCTTTAGCGAATACTTCCCTAGCGCTGAATACAAAGGTGGAATTCAAAACCTGGAGATAACCCAGAGCCCTGAAGGAATTATCTACGTAGCAAATAATTTTGGCATGCTTTCCTTCAACGGTACTTCCTGGGATATCCACAGACTGAAATTAGAAACAAAGTGCAGGTATTTGCTAATTGGCCAAAAAGGAAAGGTTTATGTAGCCGGTCAGGGAGATTTTGGCTACTTTACTATTGATAGTACTGGTCAATATTTATATAAGTCTCTCTCAAATAATTTACCAGAACAGTATAAAGACTATGATGAAACCTGGCGAATCTTCAAAAAAGGCAATGAGCTTATCTTTTGTACATTTGACTACCTATTCTACTTTAATACAAATGATGAATTGCTTGATGTAAAACCATCACCTGCTGATATTGAGAGTTTCTATTTCCTAAACAACGCTATATATGTAAATCAGCAAGGTTCGGGTATACTTAAGCAGAGTGAAAAAGGTTTTGAATTAATACCACATGGTGATTTCTTCTCTGATAAAAAGGTAAGTACCATTATTCCTATTCTAAATAATGAGTTGTTAGTAGCAACGCAAAACAGTGGTTTATACATCATTAATAGTATTGGTATTAAAGCATGGAATAAACAAAATCAACAATTTTATAAGGACGCTTCTATCAACACAATCATAAGAATGTCTGATGGAAACTTCGCTATCGGTACGTTAAATGATGGTCTCATCATAACTGATAAAAATGGCAATATAAAAATGCAGCTCACCAAAGGTCATGGACTTGAGAACAGAACCATATTATCCATTTTTGAAGATATGCAAAACAACTTGTGGCTCGGACATAATAACGGAATAAGCCTGGTTGAACTTAATAACCCTTTTTCGCTAATTAATGAGCAATCTGGCCTGCCGGGTACAGGATATGATGCTTTTTTAGAAGACAAATTACTTTACCTAGGTACAAATAATGGTCTATTCTACAAAAATATTGACAATCCTAATAACCTACCAGAGAATTTCACCGGCTCTGACGGACAAGTATATGAAGTAAATAAAGTCTATGAAAAATTAATTATTGGTCATCATGCTGGTACTTTTACAATTGAAAAGGATCAAGTAAATCTAATTTCAGACATACCTGGTGCCTGGACATTTCTACCTCTGAAAAACCATAGACCCTATATACTTCAGGGGAATTACAAAGGCCTCGCACTCTTTAAGAAGAATGGCAATAAGATTGATTTTATCAGAAAAATAAAAGGGTTCTCTGAATCTTCAAGATTGATGGAGCAAGCCGATAACGGAGATATTTGGATGACCCATGGCTACAAAGGGGTTTTTAAGTTCAAGCTAAATGATCAATTAGATTCAGTAAGTGTAAAGTATTACGGTGAAGACAAAGGCTTGCCATCTAAACTCTTGATTAATGTTTGGCGCATTGATAACAAGCTCATTTTTAGTACTGAAGAGGGTATTTACACCTATAATAATGACAAAGATATTTTCGAGCATTATCCTGCCTTTGATGAGTATATAGGCGCAAAGTGTCAAATTATTAGTATGACTGAAGATCCTGTAGGCAATATTTATTATGTAACTACAGATGAAATGGGAGTGCTTGAGAAAAACGGTAATGGACAATACACTAAGCATAGTGGCATCTTCAACAGAATAAAAACACTACTAAATGATGATCTTCAAAAAATAATAGCATTAGAAGCTAATCAGGTTCTATTTGCAGCTAAAGAGGGTTTTATTCATTATAACAATCAGAGTAAATCGAGAAAAGTAACCAACTTGAAAACCCTTATCACGGATGTTTCCATTACACATAATATAGATTCAACCATTTCACACGGGCGCTATTTAACTGAAAAAGGAATAGTAACAAAACAGCCTAAGAACGCTATTCATCAAATACCATATAAAAATAATGCGGTTAGAATTGCTTATTCAGCGCCTTATATGGAAGCACATGAACGAACCATGTATCAATATTGGTTAGAAAACTCAGAAGAAGACGGTTATAGTGAGTGGAACAACAAAACAGAAAAGGAATACACTAATCTGAGCGAAGGAGAATACATTTTTCATGTAAGAGCAAAAGATGTTTACGGAGACATAAGTGAGGAATCCACCTATACATTTATCATTACACCGCCCTGGTATAGATCAACTTATGCCTATACAGGCTATATATCGCTGGCGATTATTCTGGTACTTTTGATATATTTCTTTTATGAAAAACGATTCCAAAAAAAGACTGAAAAATTAACAGAAGAAAAGGAAAAAGAAATCAACAGAATTGATACTGAACTGAAATCATCTGAAGAATTAATTGATAAACTTAAAAATGAAAAATTAAAAGCTCAGATTGATGTTCAGAACAAAGAACTGGCAACTTCCACTATGCAAATCATCAATAAAAATGAGTTCATCAATAGTGTTAAAGGTAACCTGAATACGGTTATAAAGAGAAGTAAGAATCAGGAGGTTAAGCAAGAGATCAATAAGATTATTGGTAACATAGAAAAGAATATAGAATCAGATAAAGATTGGGAAAGCTTTTCTATGCACTTCGACAAGGTACATGGAGACTTCACACATCGCTTCAAGGAAGAATTCCCTGATATTAGTCCTCAGGAAATGAAATTAAGCGCTTATTTAAGAATGAACCTAAGCACTAAAGAAATAGCTCATCTTTTAAATATTTCTGTAAGAGGAGTTGAAATTGCACGATACAGACTGCGAAAAAAATTGCAACTAGAACGTTCAGATAATCTACAAGAGTTTATTCTCAAGTACTAGGTATTACCAACTCATTCGTAACACCTTAGCCAGATTTATTTAATAATTATTAAATATTAAAGACAAATTTTCCTTAGCACTGCCAAAATAGATTTAATACAAATAGAAATAAAATTAGTATTAAATAACTCCGATTTATTAAGCTATTGTTAAACAAACAACTACATTTAATACATCTGCATATTTTACAAGTCCAATATTTTTCATGGTTTCAATAATTTTGGGGCAATCAAAAACCTAAACCATTTAACCAATGAAAAAACAAATTTCAGGAATCGTTTTCCTCATTATTCTATTCACATTCGGCTGTACAGAAGAAACTGTCAACCCTAAAAAGGATAGTAAGTCGTTACTCAATATTGTAGGTGAAATATCTGCACATACTGAGCAAATAGAAGGAGATTTTGCTCAAGGGCACCAGCATACCAATGAAAGAACTTCATCTTTCACAGAAACTTTCGAGTCAGCTTCCAAAGGTAGTTATTCAGGCGGCACCATCAGTGTAGGTTCAGGTAGCTGGTACTTAACGGATGCCCTAATTGGTACGCTTTCAAGCGACAGAAAGTACAATAGTAGATCAGTAAGAATTAGAAATACCGGTTACGCCATCATGTCATTCAACATGGATAATGGCGTAAGCACGGTAAAAGTTAGACATGCCAAATTCGGTAGTGACGGCAATTCTAGTTGGAGACTTATTTATTCAACAGATAATGGCTCCAGCTGGTATTTTGTCGGCTCAACAATCAATACAACATCTACCTCACTAAATACAGCCTCTTTTACTATCAATTATTCAGGCGCTGTTAGGTTAGGTATTTATAAAACAGCTGGTGGTAGCAATAGAATTAATGTTGACAACATTGAAGTTACAGCCTACGGAAGTTCTTCAGGCGGTGGCTCAGGAAGTGGTACAGCCTCCAGAGATAATAACATGACATTCGGTAATCCATCTGATGCCTCGTCATCAAGTAGCAATAATTATCTTATTAACCGATCTGATTATGCCTTATCATACAACAACGCCAAAGGAACTGCCAATTGGGTTAGCTGGCATTTAAGTACTGCATGGACCGGTAGTGCATCAAGATGTGACTGTTTTAAAAGTGACACCGCCCTACCCTCAAGTTTCTTTAGGGCAGTAAGCAGTGATTATACAAATAGCGGCTATGACAGAGGTCACTTATGCCCTTCGGCAGATAGAACTTATACCAGTACTGCAAATAGTAATACGTTTTACATGACAAACATAGTTCCACAAGCAGCTGATAATAACCAGCGTAGTTGGGCCACTTTGGAAAATTATTGCAGAACATTAGCTAGTCAAGGTAATGAATTACACATAGTTGCTGGAGTAGCAGGAACAGGTGGAACGGGTAAAAATGGCTATAAAACGACCATTGATGGTGGAAACATCACTGTCCCGGACTCATTTTGGAAAGTAATTTTGGTTCAGCCAAACGGTACTAATGATGTAGGCAGAGTAACTACATCAACCAGAGTGATAGCTGTTAATATCCCTAACGATCAAGGTATTGGCACCAATTGGGCAAGTTATAGAACCACAGTTGATTATATAGAGAACATAACCGGCCTTGATCTTTTTGAAAACATTAATAATTCTACTGAAAGCTATTTAGAATCTAGAGTAGATAATGGGCCAACCAACTAAAATGAATTCTAACAAAAATAAAAGAGCAGCTTAAAAGCTGCTCTTTCTTTTTAAGGCTACTTGTTCTTTTTTAGGAAGGACTATTACCTGCCTGATGTATCTGCATTTCACTCAAAGTTTGGCCGCCTTTAATACCAAAATCCAAAGTTCTGATAGGGAAAGGAATAGTAATACCTTCCTCATCAAACGCCTTCTTAATAGCTTTGATGGCTTTAGAACGCATTTCTAAATAGCTAGGGTTTTTAGGATACTTAATCCAGAATTTAATTTCAAAATTGATAGAACTGTCACCAAACTCATAGTAGGTAAAGATCATATCATCATGTCTGATTACACCCTCCAACCCTTTAAGCGTTTTCTCAATAATTTCTTGTACTTGCTCTAAACTATCTGCATATGAGACACCAACAGCCAAATCAATCCTTCTCTCGCCTAGAATGCTGTAATTAACGATAGGGCTGGAAAGTACATCTTTATTCGGGATATATACTTCCTGACCCTGCCACGTTTCAACAACAGTAACACGCAAGTTTGTACGGCTAACAGTACCCATAAAATCAGAAAGCTTTACAATGTCACCGATAGCGAAAGGTTTTCTAAATGCCAGCATAATTCCTGAAACGAAATTGGCCGCGATATCCTGAAAAGCAAAACCTAAAGCCAAACCAATAACCCCTACACCAGCGAGTAATGAGGTAACAGCCTTATCTAGCTTTAGAATCCCGAGGATAATAAATAAGCCGAGCCCAAGAATGGCATAGTAAATAATAGTTGAGAAAAGATTTTCAAGTGCCTGATTATTTGAAGATCTGTTAAAGACTTTAACAAATAATTTCTGTCCAGCCTTTGCCAAAAGCAGAAATATTAAGAATAGAATAACTGAGACAAACATATTGGGCACCATATCAATGAAAGTGTCCCACCATGTCATTACTTTGTCAGTTACCTGATCCAGTGGTCTTGCCACCTCTTGCTTTAAAGAATCTACCTTCTGTTCTGTATCAGATTGAAGAAATGAAAAAATCATAGTGAATGTTGGTTTGTCAAGACAACCAAATCACTTTTATTTTGTTTAGGCCGACCTTAATTCAAGAATAGTAATTTCAGGAGGCATCCCTATTCTGCCGGGGTAGCCTAAATAACCATATCCCCTATTTACATAAATACTTTGATCACCTTGCTGATATAAGCCAGCCCATTGTTTATAAGCATATTGTGCCGGACTCCATTGGAAATCACCTAGTTCAACCCCAAATTGAAAACCGTGGGTATGGCCAGAAAGCATTAAATCAATGTCAGGATAGCTTTTTCTTACCTGTGCATCCCAATGGCTTGGATCATGAGAAAGCAAGATCTTAGCTGGATACTCTTCAGTGCCTGCATAGGCTTTTGAAAGGTCTCCATATTTAGCAAATCTACCAGCACCCCAATTTTCTACTCCTAATATAGCTAGTGGCTCATTATCAACCTGCAATATGCGATTTTCATTATTGAGCAAATCCCATCCCATAAGCTTATGGGCTTCCATCAAGTTCTCAAGGTTTTGTCTTTTTACAGCTTCACTTGGCCAACTTTTATAATCACCATAATCATGATTCCCTAAAGTAGAGAACACGCCTAAATCAGCCTTTACCTTTGAAAAGATGGGTACATAATCAACTACTTCTTTTGCCTCATTATTAACAAGATCACCAGTAAACAATACCAAATCCGGCTTCTCTTTGAGGAGCATGTCTACCCCACCCTGAACGGCTGTTTTATTCCAAAAGCTTCCTGAATGAATATCTGATAATTGACCAATTTTAACGCCATCCCAGGCCTTTGGTAAACCTTTGATGGTTATTGATTTCCTCCTTATCCTGTAGTCATGTGCACCAGATATAATGCCAAAGCTCATAGCAGCAAACGGTAAAGCTCCTGCTATCAATGCGGACTTGGCAACAAATTCGGATCGGCTGATCTTACTACCCTTTGAGACTTCAGAAACAGCAGCCTTATCCGAGCTAATCAGTTCCTGTAATTTATAGTAGCCCAACTGTCCTAATCGAAAAATATCGCCTAACAACAGTACAAGAGCAGCAATAAACTTCGAGAAATAATTCATGAAGACTATTACCAATAAAAAGCTTCTAAATACTCTTGAATAGTTATCAGGATTACCAAAGTGATAGAGCCAAAAACAGGCAATGGTTAAAGCTGTAAATCCCCAATAGCCATAAATTGCTACAATTCTCCATATTCCTGTAACATTTTGAATGGTGAGCTTTAAAGCTTGATAAACGTAAAAATCAAGCAATAAGAAAATGATAGTTACTATGGGTATTAGGATGATTTTAGACATGACAATTGAATTTTAATTCCTTATTAGAGTACTTTTAAAAATAATTGAACGGTAAAGTAAAAAAGGCGCAGAAAATCATTTCTACGCCTTAACTAGTTAAAACTCTATAAATAATTCTTACTAATTATCTACCAATACCAAATTTGGCATTCAGCTGATTAGCAATCAGGTACATCACTGGTACAATCACCAAGGTAAGGAAGGTTGCAAATGTTAAACCAAATACAATAGTCCAACAAATAGGCTCCCAGAACATTACTGAATCACCACCCAAATAAAAATCTGGATCATAGGCAGTAAATAACTGGATAAAATCAAAGTTGAATCCAACCGCCAATGGCACCAAACCTAATACCGTAGTTATTGCTGTTAATAAAACTGGACGCAAACGGGTTTTACCCGCTTCTAACACCGCTTCTTTTACATCTTCATATGACAGGCTCTCACCTTCTGCTAAGTTCAACTTCGTATTTTCCTTACTAATTTCAATAAAGTCAATCAATACAATTGCATTGTTTACCACAATACCCGCCAGTGATATGATACCAATCATAGTCATAACAATCACGAAGTCCATCTGGAAAACAACCAATCCTAAGAATACCCCAATGGTACTAAATATTACCGAACTCATGATAATAAACGGTGCAGTCATTTTATTAAACTGTGCAACAATGATTAAGAAGATTAAAAACACTGCGAATAATAATGCCTGACTCAAGAAAGCTAACTCTTCCGCTTGCTCCTCTTGCTCACCAGTAAATTTAACCTCATAGCCAGCAGGAACTTGAAAATCTTTCATTCCGGCCTTCACCTGATCATTAACATTGGTAGCATTGTATCCATCCAAAATGTTGGAATAAACTGTAACTACCCTATCTAATTCTTTCCTGTTGATAGAACCATAAGTGCTTGTATATTTCACATCTGCAACAGCTGAAATCGGTACCTGATTGATTTTACCTGTAGCTTGATCTCTGTAAGTGATTTTTTTATTAATCATAGCATCCACATCATAACGATATTCATCGTTATATCTTAACTGGATTTCATAATCATCTTCACCTTCCTTATACTTAGAAATCTCCTTACCAAATAGACCTGTTCTGATTTCATTTGCAATAGTATAAGTACTTAAACCAAATCTTCTCGCCTTTTCTCTATCGATATTGATTGTCAATTCTGGTTTACCCGTTTCCAGGTCATTTTGAAGTTTTTCTATACCAGAAATATTCAGCTGATTAATATAAACCGTCAAATCTTCAGTGATTTCAATCAACTTATCATAGTCTTCTCCACTAATTTCAATATTTAATGGCTTTCCTGTTGGGGGGCCTGCCTGATCCTTATCAACAGTAATAGCTACCCCAGGATATTGACTCACAGCATCTCTAATCTTGTTCATAACAACTGTTGTCGATACTCCATCACGGTATTTGAATTCAACAAAATTTACTGTAATTCTACCTTTATTAGGTGTTTCAGATTGTCCAACAGCTGTAGGGTCACCTGGATCACTAGCTCCTTGACCAATATTGGTTACCACAGATTCTACTATTCCCATATATGGCTCTATCACACCATTCACCTTCTCTTCAATATTTTTAGAGAATTCGTTGGTATGTGTTACATCTGTTCCTACTGGAAACTCTATAAATACATTTACGTATTTCGGCTCATTTTCTGGAAAGAATAATACATTAGGCGTAAATACGCCCAATAACATCAATGACCCCACTAGTGCAGCCACTGTACCCCCTAAGAACCAATAAGGATTGTACCCTTTTATGGCAAAACGTAAGCTTCTAGTGTATAATTTTTCCAGCCATGGCAAGAATCCTTTTTGAAATCTTCTGGATGCTGGAGTTAGCACATAAGTGTTTAGTAAGCCTAACAATCCAAATAAGATAGCCAGGTTACCTATTACATATACTTTGAATATCAAGAAAACTGTACCAATGGCGAAAGCGATCAAGACATTTCTCCAGATTGATTTATAATTATATTTACCCCCGTCATCAATTCTCATAAATGAGGCAATAAAGACTGGGTTAATAACTAAAGCCACAAATAATGATGAACCGAGAGTAATGATTAGGGTAATAGGTAAGTACTTCATGAACTCACCAATCATTCCTGGCCAAAAAGCTAACGGTAAAAAAGCTGCTAAGGTGGTGGCAGTGGAAGAGATAATAGGTAAAGCCACTTCTCCTACTCCCATTTTTGTTGCTTTAATTGGGTCATATCCTTCTTCCATCAATCGATACACATTTTCGACCACGACAATACCGTTATCTACCAACATTCCTAATGCCATAATTAAAGAGAATAAGACAATCATGTTAATTGTGATACCTAAGGCACCTAAAATCATGAAAGCCATGAACATTGACATAGGAATTGCGACTCCTACAAACAAGGCATTTCTTGTTCCTAAGAAGAATAACAATACTAATACAACTAGGATCACTCCTGAAATAATATTGTTTTCCAAGCTGCTCACCTGATCTCTAGTTTGTTGCGATTGATCATTGGTAATGGTGACTTCTAAACCCTCAGGAAATACTTCTGCTTTTGCTTTTTCTACTACCTCATAGATTTTATCGGTAAGAATTAGGAGGTTCTCTCCACTTCTTTTTACAGCATCCACCATCACAACCGCTTTATTGTTTAAGCGCGCATAACTTTGCTTTTCTTTATAGTCGAATTCAACTTCTGCAATATCTTTTAGATAAACAATGTGTGCATTTTCATTTTTGATGATCAACTCTTCCAATTGCTTAGGATCATCATATTCACCAGAAATAGCTACTGTTCTACGGATATCACCTATTTTGATATTACCACCAGACATGGTCATATTTTCGGCCTGCACAGCATTTTCTATATCAGCAAAACTGATTTTTCTAGCCTCCATTTTTAATGGATCTACTTTTATTTGCACCTCTTTTTCATCTACCCCTCGAATCTCAGCTTTTGACATCTCAGGAAACTTCTCCATCTCCTCTTCCAGATACTCAGCATATGATTTTAACGTTTCTACACTATAATTTCCTGATAGGTTAATATTCATTATTGGGAATTCAGAAACGTTGAGTTCAAAGACATTTGGCTCATCATTCAAATCAGTTGGTAATTCTGAATTAGCCTTATCTACAGCATCTTTTACCTCTTGTAGAGCTTCTTCAACATCTGTATCAGTGGTGAATTCTACAATGATGGTAGAATAATCCTGCACTGAAGTAGATTTGATATTATCTACAGAAGAAATAGTGTTAATCTCCTTTTCTAAAGGTCTTGTGATTAACTTTTCCATATCAGCAGGCGAGTTTCCTGGATGCGCGGTACCAACATATATTGTAGGCTGAGAAATTTCAGGAAAATTCTCCTTTGGCAAGTTGATATATGAAAATATACCCAGCAGTACAATTATAAAACTTAATACATAAACAGTAGTTCGGTTATTCACCGATAAGGAAGTCAATCCAAACTCCTTTTCTACTTTCTTTTTATTAATGTCACTCATAAAATTTCAGCTTTAAACGATGATTACTTAGCTACTTGAATAGAAATTCCTGTAACTGCATCTCTGTAACCTTCCGTGATTACTTCATCACCAGCTTTTAATCCTTTTAAAACTTCGGTATTCCCGTCATAAGTCAACCCTCTCTCTACTCTTACTTTGTCAGCTACTTTCTTTCCTTCTTTGGTATTCACCGCATATACAAAGTCACCAATATTATCTTGCTGTATTATGTCAGAAGGTACGACAATGGTCTTTTCACTGGTATAATCAGCCAATTGTAAACGGGCAAACTGGTTAGGTTTCAATTCTAAACTTTGGTTAGTCATTTTTACATCTAGTTGAAAAGTCCTATTTGCAGGATTTATGACATAGCTTATAGCACTCACTTTGCTTTTGAAAGATTGCTTAATTGATGGCAAATACACTTCTACTTCATCACCTACTTGAAAATCATTGATATACTTCTCAGAAACTTCAGCTTTCAAATACATCTGCTCATTACCTACTAATGAAACTACTGGCAATCCTGGCTGCACTAATTCACCTAAATTTACCATCACATCATTTACTCTTCCGTTAAAAGGTGCTCTAATTTCAGCCTTGTCTAACTGAGACTTCAATGTAGCCAATTGCCTTTCTAAGCTTTCCTTTCTGTTTTTGGCCTCTAAATATTGCACCTCTGTACCAATTTCCTGTTTCCATAAATTAGCTTGCTTTTCAAAAATAGTAGTCGCTAATGAAAGTGCTGTTTCTACTTCCTTTATACTGTTTATAGTAGATTCTGCTTCAAACTTCACTAATAATTGACCTCTTTTCACATCATCACCGGTTTCTACATTCACCTGTATGGCTCTACCCATTGTTTCTGCACCTAAGGTTATATTTCTTCTTGAAGCCACCTGACCTTGTACTTGAATTTTATGTACAAAGTCTTGCTGTAAAACTTTATTAGTCTTTACTAAAATTGACCTATCTTGTTTTTTAGAAAAATTAGGATCTAATTGAGCAATTTGAGCTTCCAATTCATTAACCTTTACTGTTTTTTCTTGAATTTCTTGTTTTAAAGTAGCCAGTTCAGCTTTTAATTGCTCTGTCTTATCGCCAGAATCACATGCAGCTAATGCAACTGTGAATGTTAAAAGTATTAATATATTTTTCATGTGTGTTGTTGTGTTTCTGTATTCAATGATTAATTAATAAAGTATTCCTAAGGCTTTTTCTAGCTCAATTTTTGAAAGTACAGCATCGTACAATGCTGAATAATAATTAGTTTGTGCTTCTTTAGTAGAAGTTTCAGCCTCTAATAACTCTGTACTGCTAGCAACCCCATTTTTAAATTTGATTTCCATTTGCTCAAATACTTCTTTCGATAATTCCATATTTCCTTTTTGAACCTCTAAAGCTTCTGTAGCAGATTTCAAATTATCTTTTGCTTGCTTTATTTCCATATCTATTGAATTTCTTAAAGAAGTTTTTTGAATTTCAAGTTGCTCAATTTGGATTCTATTTCTTTCCATACGATTGCTTCTAGCCAAACCAGTAAATAAACTCCATTTTAAGCTTACACCAACTGCTCCAAAGCTTAGCCAATTCTCATTAAAGTTGAATAGATCATTAGTACTGTTTACCCCAGAGTTCCAACCATAACTAAAATTGGCGTAGAGCTGTGGTAAATGTGTGGCCTTATTATTCTTCAAATCCAAATTTGCTAAATCTTGGTTTGTTTGAAGAATATTATATTCAGGCCTAAGATTCACATCAAATTCTGCCTCAGCCCCTAAGTATTCTGATGCATCTAAATTTAACTCCTCTAACGTTCCTGATAATATCACTTGATTTTCTAGTGGAAGTCCCATTTGAAATTTAAGTACATCCTTGGTGTAGGTAAGATTTCGCTCCACCTTATTCATTTCTGTCTTAAGATTATTAAGATTCACCTGTAGCTTATCTACGTCAAGCTGCTCAGCAAAACCATTCTTTCTCAAAGCTTTTGTGTCTGATAACACCTTCTCTAATCTGCTTAAATTAGCGCCAACCAGCTTTGCTCTTTCTTCTGTTATCAGCACCAAATAATAAGACTTAGTTATTGATTCTACAATGTCAATTTCAGTACGGTTAGATTCTTTTTGACGTAATTCTCTTAAAGTTTTGGCCGCCTGTAAGCCTACAAAATAAGAACCATCAAACAATAATTGTGAAACACTAAATGCAGCATTACCATCATATTGAGGGCTAAATTGCACAGGTGTAAAACCTTCAGCTTGTGGATCTCCTGTTAAGATTGCATTTGGTAAAAATGCTTTTTGTACTTCATAATTGTAATTTAAACCACTTTGAAAATTTGCTTGAGGTAACCCCATAGCTCTAGTCTCTCCTACCTGAGTTTCGGCAATTTTTTCTTCCAACCTGTCTGTTTTCAGGTTGTGATTATTCTCTAAACCATACTGCACACACTCTTCTAGTGTTAATGGTTTATCAAAACTAATGGTCTGTTGTTCTTCGTTCTGTGCTTGTACAAGCAAAGGAGTAAAGCATACTCCAATAATAAAGGTGGTTAATGTTTTAAGCTTCATGCTCTTCATCAAAATAATGTTTAAATAATACGCGTCCGTTATCTGTTAAAAGCCCTAAAGCAAAATGCTTAAAGAGCTGCTGATGTACTTCTTGAAAATTAAATTTTTCTTTAGGATAAATTTCAGGATCAAAGCTAAACTGTACTTGAGCCATTCTTAGAGTAGCTATTATATCCACATTTATATCTTCTCTGAAATAACCTTCTTTCATCCCCCTCATGAGTGTATTTTTTAAATGCTCAAGGATAAATTCATACTTAAACTTGATAAAAATCTTAAACATTTTGGGATAAAAGCGTTCTAGGTCATACATAACCGCAGGGTTGACAGATTCCACTGACATCCGCATGCATTTTGACATTTCATAGAGTTCCTCAATACAGTTATCAGTATCAGTAGTTGTTTCAATTATCAACTCCTTTTGCCTGTCAAAATGGGTTTTTACCACTTTGGCAATGATGGCATTTTTATCTTTGTAATGCTGGTAAATGGTTTTTTTGCTGACCCCAACACTTCTAGCGATATCGTCCATCGATACTGTCTTTAAACCAAACTGTAAAAAAAGTCCTCTTGCTTCTTCTAATATTTTATCTGCTACATTCACTTTTTCTACTTCCATTTGTACTAATTTCTTAGGAAACCGCAAATCTATTTCAAGTTTCCTGAGTTTCCAACGATAGAAGATAAAATAAGTTCAGCATAGGCTAAAAAAATTTTAAATTATTTTATCGCTGATTATCAATAGGTTAACATATATATACTAAAAGAACATTTGAGATAGAATTAGAAATTACATATTAGATTAATCTTAAAATCTTAATTTTAGATAATGGAAAAGCACAGAATAAAATTTGGATCGGGTGAATTGTTTTATCGGATTTACGGAGAAGGTAGAACAGTATTACTTGCTTTTCATGGCTTCGGACAATCTGCAGAATATTTTAAATATTTTAGTGAGCAGTTATCTACTATTTACACAGTTTATACATTTGATCTTTTCTTCCACGGTGAAAGTGAATGGACAGATGATACTAAGCCACTCAGTAAACTTCAGTTCAAGAGCTTTATCGATATGCTCAGAGCCGAACATCAAATTACAAACTTCGCAGTATGTGGCTACAGCATGGGAGGCAAATTTGCATTAACATGTCTTGAAATGTTTCCTGAAAATATTAAGCAACTATTGTTAATTGCCCCCGATGGAATAAAAACATCATTTTGGTACAGCCTGGCTACATATCCCCAGTTCTTTAGGAACATCTTTAAAAAAACAATTAAAGAACCCTCTACATTCCACCGCATTACGCGCTGGGCTAATCGTTTAGGACTCGTAGACAAAAGCATTCTAAAATTTGCCAGCAGCCAAATGAATACAGAAGAAAACCGCAGAAGGGTTTATATGAGTTGGGTCATCTTTAGAAATTTACAATTTAACCTTAAACAGGTTGCCGAAATTTTAAATGAGCAAGATATACCAACTATGATGATTACAGGCAGTTATGATAAAATAATTACATCTGAAAATATGATGCGTTTATTAAAACATGTTGATGACTACCAAAACATAGTGCTTGAAACAGGCCATAATAAACTTATTTCAGAAAGTGCTGATTTTTTAGCGCGCAACAAAAAAGAATTAAAATTCAAGTAACTACTAACGCTGTAATACAAAAAATCCTTTTACCGTTTCACTTCCTGATAAATCAATCACATAGTAATAAGTTCCCGAATCTAATTGGTCACCTTTAGAAGAAATCCCTTTGAAGTTATTGTCAAGATTATCATAATCATTGACAGCATATACCTGCTGCCCCCATCTATTGTAAATAACCACTGAATTACTTTCGTAAAACTCTATATTCTGAACTTTTAAATAATCATGCTTGCCATCATTTAAAGGAGTCACCACATTAAAAACCTCAACTTTAGGAGCTTTTTCTATGCCTCTAGCACTGAGATTAATTACAAAATCAGTAGTATTTTCACTTACAATGGTAAGTGTTGCTGATTGCTCTCCTAAAGAGGTAGGCATAAACTCTATTGCGATATTGGCACTTTCTCCAGGAGGTATTGGTGCAGGTAACTCATCTCTAACGGAGAAATCATTATTATCTATTTGAATAGCTAATATAGTTAAAGGTATTGTACCAGAATTATTGATTTGTAAATCTCTCGCATCAAAATCTCCCAGTAATACTTCATCAAAAACTACCGTGCTTCCGTTGGCTATTGCCGAGTCGCCAATCACAACCCCTATTGAAATCGCTTCCACGGTTATTTCAATTTCTACTTCTGGGCTGTTTTCTTCACCATCGTTCACCACTATAGGTACTGTCAATAATCCCGTATAATCCGTTGCCGGTGTAATGGTATTTTGACTGATGCTGTAATTTTCACCAGGCAAAACATTAAGTGAAAAGCCATTCGGAAAATCACTGTCGATATCTGAAACAACTAAATCATCCAGATTTAAGGTAATTGATGTGTTTTGTGGAGTAGATAAAGCTACCTGACCTGTAATAACTGGTGCATCATTCACTGCCTCTACAGTTACGTTAAAGCTGGTAGTGGCGAATGTACCGTCTGGTTCTGTTACTTGAATAGTGAGCTGTGCTATGCCACTTGAATCTGGTAAAGGGGTAATTTCAATACTTCTATTGGTATCTGTGCCAGATAACTCAATATCATTATTAATAATTACTGAAGGATTATCACTACTAGCAGTTATGGTTAAATCAGCCAAATTACTCTCAGTATCATTTACCGTGAAATTTAAGATGCCTGATGATTCATCTTCATTAATAGTTATATCATTAATTGAACTTATTATAGGTGGTGTGTTGACAGCTGCTATAACCTCTGCACTTATTGGGAAGGAAAAATCCGCATTAACTAGATCATTTGAAAGAATTTTTACTGTATCAGTATAAATACCTTCTGTCGTTTCACTTAAACTTATTTCGAATACCACACCAGAAGTGTTTCCAGCTGTCACGGTTAGTGGTAAAGAAGTGATAAGTGCATAATTTCCTTCAGAAAAAGTAATATCACTGATCACTAAATCTGTATTGCCAGCATTCTGTATGTTAAAGGATTGGGTAAGATTATCTCCTTCACTTATCGTTCCTAAATCTATAGCTGTTGTTTGTCCATTCGTAATCTCAGTGTCGGTTGAAGCACCCAGGTATACTAAAATTTCAGGCGCTGGAGATGGAATAATTTCTACGAATATAGGAAAGGTGAAATCTTGCTCATCAGAATCATTATTAACAATAGTAACGGTATCAGAGTAAACACCCACAACTGTTTCACTAAGTTCAATATCGAATTGCATGCCAGCTGCATTACTACTATTTACTGTTATTGGCAAGGCTGTTAATACTGAAAAAGTACCTTCTGATAAGAAAATATCATCAATAACTAAATCAGCATCTCCTGCATTCTGAATATTAAAGCTTTGGGTAAAATTATCTCCTTCAATCACCTGACCCAAATTGATAACATTTGTTTGTTCATCAAATATTTCACCCCCAGTTGAGCTATCAAAATAGACTTCAATTTCCGGCTCAGGCAAACTCACAATTTCAGCTGTAATTGGAAATGAGAAATTTGTATCATCAGGATCGTTACTTGTAATAGTAATGGTATCATTAAAAAAACCTAGTGATGACTGATTTAGTGCTATTTCGAAAATTACTTCTACAGAACCATCGACCACAGTGATGATAGGTAAACTGCTCAGCAAAGCGAAATTATCTTCGGAAAAAGTAATATCACTCACCACTAAATCAGCATTGCCACTGTTCTGAAGATTAAAAGTCTGGGTAAGGTTATCACCTTGAAATATGGTGCCTAAATCAATAGCTGTGGTCTGGTTATTAATTATTTCAGGACCAGAAGAAGAACCTAGGAATACCGCTATTTCTGCAGATGGAGGAGGCACTATTTCACCTGTTAATGTAAAAGTAAATGTTCCTTCATTTGTATCATCATTTAGAATGGTGATAGTTTCAGTGTAGGTTCCCACTGTTGAACTTCTGAAATTTACTTCGAAAGCTACCGAATCAGCTATATTGACAAATGAAGGTGCAGTTGATACTAAACTAAAAGCTGAACCAGAAAAACTAATATCATTAATGCTCAAATCCTCATTACCAATATTTGCTATGATAAATTGCAATATGTTATCAGTATCAGCTTCGGTTGCGCCAAAATCAATAGCATCGGTTTGACCTGAGAGTATTTGTGTACTGTCCGCCCCTTCAAGCAATACTATTTCGGGCTCAGGATTAAGCGTAACTACCACCGTTACTGGAAAGGTAAAGCTCGCTTCATCAGCATCGTCACTTTCAATAGTAACTGTTTCGGTAAATGTGCCATCAGTTGATGAGAATTGATCAATAGTGAAAGTTTCAACTGCTCCAGAAGATATTAATGTACTCGGTAAAGAACTAATAGAAAAGGCCGTTCCTGTAACACTTATATTGCTAATAGTGAGATCAACTCCACCTTGATTTTCAATAGCAAATGTTCTTGTGATGGTAGATCCTGCTACCTGATTTCCAAAATCAATGGCTGCCGTTTGCGCATCGAATATTTCTGGGTCAGAATTAGACGCCCCATCATAAACCGCTATTTCAGCGGCAGGACAGTTAATTCCTGCATCATTGATAGTCCAAGAATAAGTAGATATAATATTATTTCTGGCTGTTTCGGCTGTGCAATAAGATAAGCCCTCTGCACTAAAAGATAAACCAGACGGCAAAGATGGCAACCCATTCCATCCTATTAATGTACTATCATAATTTTCGACTGATAAGCCCGAATCATCTAACATATTTGAAAGATTTATGGCATTAGAAACATCCCAATCACCTAGCTGATAATTAAAAGCTGTTGCTCCTCTAAACGTTCTGAAGGCGAACTGTAAGCTTGCGGTATTCCAGTCGCTTATATCCTGGTTAAAAGTAGTGGCACGCGTAAACATATCACCCATATTAACAACATTCTCAACATTCCATTCACTGATGTCTTGATTAAAGGCATCAGCTGAATTAAACATACCACTCATATTTGTTACGTTACTAACATCCCACTCACCAATATCTCTGTTAAATACATCATTTAAACTAAACATACTTCGCATAGTAGTTACGCTTACGGGAGTCCAAGCAGATATATCACCATTAAAGCCTGAGGATGCAAACATGAAAGACATATCTGTAACATTACTAACATCCCAACTATTTAATTCTTGATTAAAACTGGTGTTCTGAAACATATTTCCCATGTCCGTCACATTGCTTACATTCCAACTGTCTAAAGGTTGATTAAAAAGATTGGCATCCCTGAACATCGAGGACATATCTGTAACATTTTCTACATTCCAAGAATCTAAAGGACTATTAAAAACACGAGCACTATTAAACATAGAGCTCATATTGGTCACCGAAATAGTTTCCCAGGCATCAATATTCTGATTAAATTCATTGGTGATATTGAACATACCCGACATATTGGTAACCTTGCTGACATCCCAGTTATCGAGGGGTTGATTGAAAACCAAGGCAAAGTTGAACATCTGAGACATGTTTGTAACCTCTCCTACTTCCCAGTTATTAATATTCTGGTTGAACTCAACTGCGGATGCAAACATGCGGTACATATCAGTAACTTTGCTTACATCCCAACCATCAAGTGCTTGATTGAATGATTGTGCAAAATCAAACATTTGACGCATATCGGTAACATTACTTGTATTCCATCCACCAATAGGCTGATCGAAATCACTAGCTACCCTAAACATGAGCCTCATAGAAGTAAC
Organism: Marivirga atlantica; assembly: GCF_016734805.1. GTDB lineage: Bacteria > Bacteroidota > Bacteroidia > Cytophagales > Cyclobacteriaceae > Marivirga > Marivirga atlantica. Next base: position 805,337 of record NZ_JAERQG010000002.1, on the reverse strand, counting down.
ACTCTCTGGTTGCCAGGTTGATATATCTCCGTTGAAATCAGAAGCATTCTGAAACATAGATTGCATGGTTGTAACTTTCCGAACATCCCATGAAGCTAAAGGCTGATTGAATACTGAAGCATTCTGAAACATGGACTGCATATTTTCTACATTGCTCACATCCCAGCTATCTAATGGCTGATCAAATGAAGATGCACCACTAAAAAGGAAACTCATATCTGTTACATTGCTAGTATTCCATCCTGCTAAAGACTGATTTAAAGAAGATGCTCCTCTGAACATACCGCTCATATCTGTTACACCAGTTAAATTAGGCATATCAGGAGCATTTATGACCAAATTAGAACAACCCCTAAAGGCATTTGCCATGGAAGTCCATACCTGGCTTCCCCATTGTTCAATACTTAGTATCTGGTTCCTACTAACGCCAGCATTGAAATATATTCTGGGAAACTGCCCTGTAATGGTGACAGTATAAGTACCAGCAACTGCATATGTATGCGAAATATTGCCACTTAAATTAATGTCATCATCGCCATCTCCCCAATCTACATTATAATCATATCCTGTGCCTGTTGTCGGAATGGTTATCTGGTCGCCATCATTGTCAACTTGCCAAGTGGTTACAAAGGCTTGGGTAAAGGCATTAGTACTAAATAAGACGGTGATGACTAGCTGGAATAAAAGAAATCGCATAAAACAGTTAAATTATATAACAATTATACGATTAATTTTAATAATACTGTGATTTTATTGAACAAATTTCCACCTAAACCATTCATTTTCTGAACAATAGAATTTCAGTAGTAATAAAATGAATACTGCATAATCAAATTCGCTTTAAATAATGAAATCTAATAAAGGGTTACACACTAATCAGTAAATTATAAATGGGTTAATAATTTTATCCATCTTAAAATAAGAGACAAGAAATGTATGCCCAAGATTTATAAGTTTTTCTAACTTTGCTACTTCATTAAAGCACAACTCTAAAACATTAATATATGCTCACCTTCTTTATTGGTAAATCTCAGCAGTTATTTGCAGTAGACCATCAAAATAATTTTGATAAGGAAGCACTCGAAAAACTCAAATGGCTGTTTGACACCGACCAATTGGCGCAGGAATCGGATCTGAAAGGTAACTTCGTAGGACCAAGAAAAGAGTTAGTAACACCTTGGAGCACAAATGCTGTTGAAATTACCCAAACCATGGGGATTAATAAAATCAACAGAATAGAAGAATTCTTTCCTGAGGAGCAAGTAGCAGCATCTTTTGACCCTATGCTACAGGCAAAATATGTTGGTTTGAATGAAGAAATATTTCAAGTAAATAAAGTACCAGATAAGGTTTTAGAGATTGATGATATATCAACCTACAATGAGCAAGAAGGATTGGCGCTTAGTAATGAAGAAATTGAGTACTTAAAAGGTGTTAGTGAGCAATTGGGCAGAAAGCTTACTGACAGTGAAGTTTTCGGATTTTCACAGGTAAACTCTGAGCATTGCAGGCACAAAATATTTAATGGAACATTCGTGGTAGATGGTAAGGAAATGCCTTCTACCCTATTTCAACTTATAAAAAAGACCTCTAAAGAAAATCCCAATCGAATCATCTCGGCTTATAAAGATAATGTTGCTTATTTAGATGGCCCAAGCATTGAACAGTTTGCACCCGAGCAGCAAGATAAAGCAAGCTATTTTACCAAGCGTAAAATTAATAGTACAATTTCGCTAAAAGCGGAAACTCATAACTTCCCTACTACGGTTGAACCTTTTTATGGAGCAGCAACAGGTTCTGGTGGTGAAATACGAGATAGAATGGCTGGTGGAAAAGCTGGTATTCCTTTGGCGGGCACTGCTGTTTATATGACAAGCTACTCTCGCCTAAAGAATGACAGAAACTGGGAACAGCAAATTAAAGAAAGACCATGGCTTTATCAGACACCAATGGATATCCTTATAAAGGCCTCGAATGGTGCTTCTGATTTTGGAAATAAGTTTGGCCAGCCTTTGATTGCAGGTTCTGTCCTCACTTTTGAACATAACTATAAGGATAAAAAATATGGTTACGATAAGGTAATTATGCAAGCCGGAGGTATTGGCTATGGCGTAAAAGAAGAAGCCCAAAAAGACACACCTGAAAAGGGCGACAAAATTGTAGTTATGGGTGGCGATAATTACCGCATTGGAATGGGCGGTAGTGCTGTTAGTTCAGTAGACACAGGTGAGTTAAGTAATGAGCTCGAGCTAAATGCTGTTCAAAGAGCTAATCCTGAAATGCAAAAGCGTGTAGCTAATGTGATTAGAGCCATGGCGGAGTTAGGCAACAACCCTATTGTTTCTATTCATGACCACGGAGCAGGTGGTCACTTAAACTGTCTTTCTGAATTAGTTGAAGATACGGGTGGAAAAATTGATTTACAGAAGCTTCCGGTAGGTGATTCAACTTTATCGGCAAAAGAAATTATCGGCAATGAGTCACAAGAACGCATGGGGCTTGTCATTAAGGAGAAAGATGTTCCATTATTGAAAAAAATGAGCAAGCGCGAGCGAGCTCCTTTTTATGTAGTTGGTGAAATAACTGGAGACCATCACTTTAGTTTCGTTAATGCTCCTGAAAAGAAGAACCCGGTCGATTGGCCATTAACCGCTATGTTCGGCAACTCGCCCAAAACCATCCTTGAAGATAAAAAGCAAAATACTCAGTTCAGCGATATAATATATGAAGCTTCGGAAATTGAGGCCTATGTAAAAGATATTCTAAAATTAGAGGCAGTTGCTTGTAAAGACTGGTTAACCAATAAAGTAGATAGATGTGTTACCGGTAAAGTGGCTAAACAGCAAACTACGGGTGAAATACAGCTCCCATTAAATAATGTTGCTGTAATGGCGCTTGACTTTAATGGCAAGAAGGGCATTGCTACTTCTATTGGGCATGCACCAGTGAGTGCATTGATTAAACCGAAATCCGGATCGCAGTTATCCATAGCTGAAGCATTAACCAATTTAGTCTGGGCTCCTATTGAGCAAGGCTTGAAGGGCGTTTCATTAAGTGCCAACTGGATGTGGCCGGCAAAAAACGAGGGTGAGAATTCAAGATTATATGATGCAGTTGAAGCTGTAAGCGATTTTGCAATTGAGTTAGGCATAAATATCCCAACTGGAAAGGATTCCCTTTCAATGGTTCAAAAATACCCTGATGGTGAAAAGGTATTCGCCCCTGGTACAGTTATTATTTCTGCTGCCGGAGAAGCTAAGGATATAAGAAAAGTATTAGAGCCAACGCTCAAACCGGAAATGGCCAGCCAGCTAATCTATATCAATATGGCTAAAGATTCATTCGAATTGGGTGGTTCTTCATTTGCTCAAACCAGAAATCAATTAGGAAATACTGCTCCGGAAATCAAGGATGTCAAGCATTTTGCCAAAGCTTTTGAAACTGTTCAACAATTAATAGAAGAAGGAAAAATCTTAGCAGGTCACGATATAGGTTCAGGCGGATTAATCACCTCTTTACTGGAAATGTGCTTCCCAACTAAAGAACTAGGTCTTAATATTGATCTTTCAGGATTAGATGAAAAAGATATCGTTAAGGTGCTTTTTAGTGAGCAGCCTGCTCTCCTACTTCAAGTTGCTGATAATTCTGTTATCGAAACTTTGAAAGCTCATGACATTGAACATCATATTATTGGACATATAAACGAAGAAGGGGCTGTTAACATCTCCAATTCAAATCTATCGTTTGATGTCTCTTCATATAGAGATTTATGGTTTGAAACTTCTTATTTGTTAGATCAAAAGCAAAGTGGTGAGAAACTAGCTAAAGAGCGTTTCGATAATTACAAAGCACAGTCGTTAAATTATCGCTTCCCTGATCATTTTAATGGAACCTTCGAATCTTTAGGGCTTGATCCAAAAAGAAATACACCTTCAGGTGTTAAAGCGGCTATTATCCGCGAGAAGGGTGTTAACAGCGACCGTGAAATGGCTTATATGATGCATATGGTCGGTTTTGATGTGAAAGACATCCACATGACAGACCTTATGAGTGGTGAGGAAGATTTGACAGATGTTAACTTTATAGTTTTCACAGGAGGCTTTTCTAATTCAGATGTATTGGGCTCTGCCAAAGGCTGGGCAGGAGCATTTAAATATAACGAGAATGCCAAAAATGCCTTAGATAACTTTTATGCAAGAGAAGACACCCTAAGCATGGGCGTTTGTAATGGCTGTCAATTAATGGTCGCTTTAGACCTGCTTTATCCTGATAAACCAAGCGCTATCAAAATGGAACATAATGATTCACATAAATTTGAATGTGGATTTGTTAACCTGGAAATACCTGAGAATAATTCTATCATGCTCAATAGCTTGTCAAAAAGTAGATTAGGCATATGGTTAGCTCATGGAGAAGGAAAGTTTAGCATTCAAGGCAAAGAAAGGGATTTCAACATTGTGGCACGTTACGGTTATGAACAATATCCTGCTAATCCAAACGGTTCTGATTTCAATGCAGCTGCGATCTGTACTAAAGATGGCCGTCATCTGGCAATTATGCCGCATTTGGAAAGAAGCATTTTTCCGTGGAACTGGGCACATTATCCAGCAGAAAGAAAAGCAGATGAGTTTTCTCCTTGGGTGGAGGCCTTAGTAAATGCTTTTAATTGGGTCAAACTAAACAAACCTCTATAAAGTAAACTAGAAGACTTTCTGCCAAGTTATTTAATAACTTCAAAACAGAATTAGATGTAAGTAGTTGGATTACAGCACATATATAATTAATATTAGAAATCATTGTAATCTAACACTTAAATGTTATGAAAAAATTCTACTTAATTCTTACTGTTGTTGTTAGCCTTTCATTAACATCATGCTTTTCATTTAGGGAATATCCTGTAGAATATGATTATAACTATTTAGGAGATTTTAAGAATTACCCAACATTCTCTTTTATTTCTAAAAATCAGGATGACCTTGGTTTGTCGAAAGAAATTGTTGAAGCTACAGTAAAAAATTATATGGAAGTTTTGGGGTATAAATATGACGATGATAATCCAACTTTTAGAATTAATTACTTTTACATGTCTGATACGCTTTCCTATAAGGGATATGAACAACCAGAAATGCTAAGCTTTGTGAAAATCAGGGATGATAAAGATAAAAAGAAAGAGGAATACAAAGAGAAAAAACATTCTATGAATTCTGGAACTTTTGTGATTTCCTTTATTGAGCAGGAAAACTATAGCATGATATGGCAAGGTTATACAACAGATTTGTATAAAGAAGATATTCAATCTGACCCTCGTAAAACAAGAGTAGCTGTTCTTAGCATCCTAAAAAATTACGTTTACCTGCCTGACCTAAATTAATTTCATTTTTTACAGTTTTTTTTAGGCCATCTGTTTGCTTAAAATAAATTCGTTTTTACCTTTGTATTCCCTTTGCAAGAGGGGGTTAAAATTGCCCGATGGTGTAACTGGCAACACGTCTGGTTTTGGTCCAGAAGAGTCTAGGTTCGAGCCCTAGTCGGGCAACAAAATCCCGCTCCAGTTTCGGTTTTTATCGTGACGGGATCGGGATTATTTATTTAAAGCTAAACGTTAAGCAAACATGTCCTCAGTTAAAATATTCTCAGGATCAGCATCGAAATATCTTGCAGATAAGATAGCTTCAAGCTATGGAACTCCACTTGGTGATGTTGAACTTCAAAAGTTTAGTGATGGAGAATTATCTCCATATTATACAGAATCAATAAGAGGACATCATGTATTCTTAATCCAATCCACCTTCCCTCCTGCTGATAATCTCATGGAGTTACTCCTAATGATTGATGCAGCCAAAAGAGCAAGTGCTGAAAACGTAACAGTTGTAGTTCCTTATTTTGGATATGCTAGGCAAGATAGAAAAGATAAGCCAAGAGTGGCTATCGGTGCTAAAATGATTGCCAATATTTTGGAAGCGGCAGGAGTTGATAGAATTGTAACCTGCGACTTACATGCAGGGCAAATTCAAGGGTTTTTCAATATCCCCCTAGATCATCTTGATGCTTCAGCCATTTTTGTTCCTTATTTGAAAGAAAGCATTACCAAGGAAACGATTTTTGCCTCACCAGATGTGGGTGGAACTGCAAGAGCGAGAAGATACGCGAAGCATTTTAAAGTGGATATGGTAGTTTGTGACAAACATCGTCAAAAAGCCAATGAAGTTGCTGCTATGCAAGTAATTGGTGATGTAAAGGGAAAGGACGTTATTTTATTTGACGATTTAGTAGATACAGCCGGTACACTTTGCAAAGCTGCTGATGTATTAAAAGAAAAAGGAGCTAAATCTGTAAGAGCAGTTATAACGCACCCTGTACTTTCAGGAAAGGCGTATGAGAACATAGCAGGATCTACACTAGATGAGTTAATTACGACTGATACGCTTCCGTTAAGAGAAAAGTCTGACAAAATAAAAGTACTAACCGTGGCTGATATGTTTGCCAAAGCAATCAGAAAGATTCACGATCATGAATCTATCAGTTCACTATTTATATAAGTAACAATTTAACAATTATATATTATGAAAACAGTTGAGATTATAGGGTATAAAAGAGCAAATCTTGGCAAGAAAGAAGCAAAAAAGTTAAGAGCAGAAGCAATGGTTCCTGCTGTACTTTATGGTGGTGAAAAGCAAATTCACTTTTACGCACCAATGATTCTTTTCCGTCCACTAGTTTACACCTCAGATGCACACTTTGTAAAGTTAAACATCGAAGGTGATGAATACGAAGCAATTTTACAGGATGTATCATTTCACCCTGTAAGTGAAATCATATTACACGCTGACTTCTTAGAATTACACAGAGGAACAAACATTAAAATGGATATTCCTGTACACCTTACTGGTACGGCACCAGGCGTTACTAAGGGTGGTACTTTAATTCACAAAAGAAGAGCCTTAAGACTTAGAGCATTGCCTAAAGATATGCCAGAATATATCGAAGTAGATATTTCCGGACTTGACTTTGGTAAAGCAATTAAAGTTGAATCAGTAGAAATCGAAAATTGCCAGGTGTTAGATACACCACAAGCATCAATTGCTGTGGTTGAAATACCTAGAGCACTTAGAGGTAAACAAACTGATGATGAAGAAGGAGCTGAAGATGAAGAGGGAGCTGAAGGCGAAGAAGCACCAGCAGAAGGTGCAGCTGAATAAGCTAAACTCAAATTTAAGAATTAAATCCTGTGCAATATGTACAGGATTTTTTTTGTCCTTAAATTAGTAATCTCAACATAAAACCAACTAATGGATTACCAAGATATATTTGCAAGTGCGTGCAAGGAAATACAATCAAAAACTAGCCATGGAAAGGTAGCGGATTATATTCCTGAATTAGCAAAAGTAAATCCTGAGCAGTTTGGTGTTCATCTGGAAACTGTAACAAATAGCGGTTTTTCTTTTGGTGATGCCAGCACACCATTTTCAATTCAAAGTATTGCAAAAGTATTTTCTTTATCATTAGCCTACGAATTAGTTGGTGAAAGGATTTGGAAAAGAGTTGGCGTTGAACCATCAGGCACATCATTTAACTCTATTGTTCAATTAGAGCACGATGATGGAATTCCCAGAAATCCGATGCTAAATGCCGGTGCATTAGTAATCTCTGATATTTTAATTACCCAACTTGACAATCCAAAAAAGGAATTTCTTGAATTTGTACGGTTAATCTCAGGTAACGCTTCTATAGATTATTCAAGCAGAATTGCCTCATCCGAAAAAGAAATGTCTTATGTGAATAATGCCCTTATTAATGTAATGAAATACTTCAACAACATTAATAATGATATTGATGAAGTGATGGACTTTTACTTTCATCTTTGTTCCATTGAAATGGATTGTGAAGTACTCTCCAAGTCTTTTCTATTTTTGGCAAACAAGGGAAAACTTACCACTACAGGTGAAAAAATTATTAACCCAAGTAAAGCCAAAAGAATAAATGCTATTATGCAGCTATGCGGCTTTTATGACCAGGCCGGTGATTTCTCTTTCAAAATAGGACTACCCGGTAAAAGTGGAGTTGGTGGTGGCATTGCAGCAGTACTTCCGGGAGAATATACCATTGCGGTATGGAGCCCCAGATTGAACAAACAAGGTAATTCCGTGCGTGGCATTGACTTTCTTGAGCAGTTTACTACTATGACTAAACATTCAATATTTTAAAAGTGGCAGCAGAACTAACAAGGATTAATAAATACTTAAGTGAGGCTGGTTACTGTTCCAGAAGAGAGGCTGATAAACTCATTGAAATGGGATTAGTGACCATCAACGGCAAAATCCCAGAAATGGGTACCAAAATAGCTGAGGGAGATGTTGTTCGGGTTGATGGGAAGATTGTTTCTGCTAAAAATCAAAAGCAGATTTACCTGGCTTTCAACAAACCCAGAGGTATTGTTTGCACAACTGATACCAGGAGAGAAAAGGATAACATTGTTGATTACATCAATTATCCTGAAAGAATATTCCCCATTGGCCGATTGGATAAATATAGTGAAGGTCTGATTTTTATGACCAACGATGGTGACATTGTAAATAAAATCTTAAGAGCCAGAAATCATCACGAGAAAGAATATATAGTGACTTTGAATAAGCCGATCAAAGGTGATTTCATAAAGAAAATGGGCGATGGAGTTCCTATTTTAGAAACTGTCACAAAAAAGTGTTTTGTGGAGCAATTAGGTGATAAACAGTTCCGGATAATTCTTACTCAAGGTCTGAACAGACAAATCAGAAGGATGTGTGAACACTTTGATTACAAAGTAGCCCGACTGAAAAGAGTTAGAATCATGAATGTGCAGCTTGATATACCTTCAGGTAAATGGAGAGAACTAACGGCTTCAGAGCTTAAAGTAATACACAAAATGACTGAAGACTCTAGCAAAACTTATAATCCATAAACATTTTATACCGATTCAGGTATATAATACATGCCTGAAAAAAAACCGAATTTAGTCTACGTAACAGATGAAGAACCTGGTTATACAAGGATTAAACGTGGAGATTCATTTGTATATATAGATGAAAAAGAGTTAGAACTTTCTGAAGAAGAAACTCTTAAGCGTATTCAAAATTTAGTCATCCCCCCTATTTGGAAAGATGTTTGGATTTGCAAAAAAGAAAACGGCCATTTACAAAGTACAGGCCGAGATCTAAAAAACAGGAAACAATACATCTATCACCCTGACTGGACTGCCTATAACCAGCACAATAAATTTAGTAAGCTCGCTGAGTTTGGCAAAAGTCTTGGTCCTCTAAGAAATCAAATTGAGAAAGATCTTGCCTCAACAGAATGGAACAAGGCTAAAGTTGTTGCGCTAATCGTACATCTGTTGGATGAGTATTATCTAAGAATTGGCAACCAGTACTATACTGAAAACAATGAATCGTATGGCATTACCACACTTAGAAGAAAGCATATTGCAGACAGTGAAAAAAGCTTACGCTTAGAATATCAGGCCAAGAGCAATAAAATTAGAAAAGTAAATATTTCCAATAAAAGATTAGCCAAGCTGGTTCGTGAAATAAGTGATCTCCCTGGATATGAGATTTTCAGATACAAAGAGGGTTACAGAAATTGGCAAAATGTAGAAAGTGCTGATGTCAATGAATATATTGAGCAGCATATGGGTGAAGATTTTAGCGCCAAGGATTTCAGAACATGGGGTGGCACCAAGCTTACAATAGCTTTATACAATGATGCTGAACAAAAGTTAAAAGAGAACAAAAGGCTACAATTTGAACCAACATTAGTGAGGTTGGTGGCAAAGAAGCTGGGCAACAATTTAAGTACCTGTAGAGAGTATTATATTCATCCAGATGTGCTTAAAGCTGCCGAGCATCATGAATTACCTAAAAAGGCTTCACCTAAGTTCCAGAAAATGGAATTAGATGAAGCTGAAAAAATAGTACTTACAATTCTGGACTAAAACTTTTTAATCTTTTCAGTCCATTCCTTTATATAAGCGTTATACCTCAGTAAGGCGATTAGTGTTATAAAGCATCCTAAAAGGATAAAAATAGTCCAATTAATATCAAATCTATCGCCAGAGAATACAACTATTAATATAAACAGAACAGCCGTTGAAACTATGTATATAGTACTTTTTAGAGGGCTATATCCTCCTGCCAGAAACAAATGATGTAAATGATTTCTATCCGCTTTAAATGGGCTTCCTCCTTTATTGATCCTTAGCAGATAAACTCTAAGCGAGTCCATAATTGGGATAAACAATATGCAAAGAAGGATTGCAATATTATTAAGTGACTTCTCATCTATAGCTATGACTCCCATTAAGTGAATCCCTGAAAGTATAATTAAGTAGCCAAGAAAAAGTGAACCGGCATCACCCATGAAAATCTTGTACTTTTTACCTGTATTAAAAACTAAAAAGACTACGATTGCCGGTATAAATGATAGCAGTACCAGAAACAGAAAATTAGCTCCCGCTGTATAAGCCAATGCAGCTAATATAGCTATTGAAAACAAAGCGAAACTTCCTGCTAGTCCATCTATACCATCCATTAAATTGAAGGCATTTACAAAACCGACTATCGCCAAAAGAGAAATTACATATTGTAAAGGATAACTTAATTCATGAATACCAAGAATCCCGAAAAATGAAGTGATCATAAAACCATTATTAATGGCCAGGTGTGCTAATACTAATTGTATAAATAATTTAATAGTAGCTCTGATATCAAATCGGTCATCTAAAACGCCCATCATCGTCAATAACCCTCCAGAAATAAATATCACTTTTAAAAAAGAGAAGTCTCTTAGTACATCTTCCATTAATAGCTGTGTAATAAGCACAGAAAGAAAAATTAATATGCCTCCTATTAAAGGCACAGTGCCTTTATGCTGCTTTCGTGCATTGGGTTTATCAACCAGGCCTAGTCTGATAGCTACCTTTCTAGCAGGCTGGAAAAGTGCCAGAAAAATGACTGCCGGCATCATAATAGCGATTATTATATTTGTGTAGGTCAACATAGCTCGTGAATTATCTTTTTACGTAAAACTGATCCTGATTAAATAGGTGTGCAAGTTCATATTGCTCTAAATCACTCAGCGTAAGTGACGAAAGCTTGCCGCCAACAGCCTTTTTTACGGGTATCTGTAAAGCCTCAACAACAAGTAATTTATACTTTTCGGCAATGAGCTTCCAGTTGTATCTTCTATTAGCAATTTCAGCCATCTTACTACCAAGCTTAGGCAAATGTTGCATATCTAATTCCATAAGTGCTTTTACCAATTGATCAAGGTTATTAAAATAAATTGCTGAATCTTCTGTAGTCACTCGATTGTAAGAGACTCCATTAGCGATAATTGGCAAACCTAGAAACATGGCTTCCACAAGAGAAGGGTTGGTTCCTCCTGCTGAATGTCCGTGGATATATAACGAAGCATTTCCTCTAATCAGATCTAGTTTTTTCTGATCATATATAGGGTCTAAAATGGTAATATTTTTTACATCCCGATATTTAGCCTTAAGTTCTCGACCATATTCGCTGTTATCCCAATTGCCTATAAAGACCAACGACATGTCTTGAAAAACTGAAAAAGCTTCAAGAACTGTATGCACATGATTTTCAGGTTCAATTCGGCATACCTTAACTGCATAATCATCTAATAAAAATGGATAATCATATTCATCTTCAATAGTAGGATTCACTTTTAAAACATGATCGGCTCCATATTCAATTATTCTGCTTAATGAATTATAACGCTGTGCGGTATAATCCTGAATGGCTTCATTGTCTGAAATATCGATGTGTGAAAATTTAACGGCTAAACTCTCAGCCCAAAATAAGTACCACTTAGCAAGAGTATTCCACTTATCTCGTTTCCATTCAATTCCATCAATTGATATGATGATACGCTTCTTGGTGAAAAGTTTCACGAAAGGTAATAACCAGGCTCCGGCAACTCCTAAAATAAGTAATACATCACTTTTGAATACTGAATGCACGATAGACAAACTATCATAAATGATACTTTGTATGCCGTTTGCATTAAAGGGTAAATAAGTAAGTTTAGCGCCTTTATAGTGCGACTTTCTTTCTTCCTTGCTGTACTTTTTACCCGAACAATATACGTTGATGTCGTATTCATCAGAAAGTTTAGTAACCAGGTGCTCAGTAAGAGTTTCAAAGCCTCCATAATTAGCCGGAAGCCCAACTGTTCCTATAATTGAAATTCTAGTTTTCATGATCTTAAAATACTTTTTGTGATAATAAATTTTGTTGCCAATTCCAGCTATGCGCTATTGCATCTTCCATAGAATACTGACTACTCCAGTTGAGTTTGTTGTTAATTTTTGTGGTATCTGCATAAATCTTCACAATATCTCCATCCCTCCTTTCGCCAAGCACATGTGGCACTTCAATATGATTGATAGCTTGAAATGAATTGATCAGCTCTAATACAGAGGTACCTCTACCAGTACCTACATTGAATACTTCCAAAGGCTCATCCATTTGTTTGGCATAATCTAACGACTTAATATGCGCGTCCGCTAAATCTAAAACATGAATAAAATCTCGTATGCAGCTTCCGTCTGGTGTGTCGTAATCGGTTCCGAAAACCTTAATGGGGCCAATCATTTCAGCAGCACTTTGGCAAACTAATGGCATCAGGTTTCTTGGTTTATTGATAGGCAATTCACCTATCAGCCCACTTGGATGTGCACCAACCGGATTGAAATATCTTAAGATGATTGGTTTGATGATATTATCTTCAGACTTAACCAAAAATTTTAAGAAATCCTCCCCTACTTGTTTAGAATAACCGTAGGGTGTTTTGGCTTCCTGAAGTGGACTGTCTTCTGAAACCATAATAGAATCGGGCTCACCATATACAGTGCACGAGGAAGAAAAAACCAGTTTATCAACATTAAATTCATTCATTAATTCAGTTATGGTGACTAATGAGTTGATGTTGTTTTGAAAATATGCGGCTGGTTTGTTTATGGAGTCCTCAACAGATTTATAGGCAGCAAAGTGAATAACACCGTAAATGTGGTGCGTTTCAAATATCCTCTTCAATACTACCCTATTAGTACAGTCAACATTAAAAAATAGTGGCTTGATTAAACAAAGCTCGTTTAAATTCTCAATAACTGATTGATAACTGTTTCGGAAATCATCAACAACGATGGCTCTGAATCCAGCTTCACTAAGCTTGGTTACAGTATGTGAGCCAATATATCCTGCTCCTCCGGTTACTAGTATATTTTTAAGATGTTTCATAGTACTGGATTTAGTTTATTACCTTATACATCTACTATGAAAAAACGTACCTAATTTTTTAACAACTGATTACCAGATACTTATAATATTTTTGTTTGAAATTATTTCCAGAAATTGGAAATAAATCCATGATTAGCACTTTAATATGGCTAAGCTGGATTCAATAAATTGAGCCTCAGTAAACTGCATAAGTTTTAATTGCGCAGCAGCACTCATAGCATTATGTGTATAAGTATTACTCATAATGGCACTAAGTGCTTCACTTAATTGAATTCTTTTTCTACTGTCAACCTGATAACCATTCACAGCATCTTCTACCAACTCAGTAATACCTCCGATAGGTGGAATTATAGCAGGTAATCTGTAAGCCATACCTTCAATAATGGTTAGACCGAAGGTTTCAATCCAACCATCAGGTCGCGATAAGTTTAGGATAATATCTGCCCATTGATAGTGCGGATGTAAGTTTGTTTGCGTGGTATAGATTTCACAATTATTAGGTATAATAATATTTTTAAAGTAGTTCGATTTTTCAGTTTCAGATGCATTCAAGATCAACCTAAATTGGAAGTGATCATTCATTAGAGCCAATTCTACAAACTCTTTTACACCTTTGTAGTCCTTTAAAGAGCAAACCATAAGTACATTTCTCGGCTCCTGGTGCGAACGTTGGTTATTTGAGGCTTCTTTTAAGAAGTCATCAGGAATTGCATTATATAAAATGTGTTGCTCAACAGAATTGATAGGCTCCTCCGCTGCCAAATACTTAGATACATAAATTACTTTGGCAGCGCAAAGTTTAACCAAGGCAAACATTAATTTTTTAAATATTAATGGTTTTAGGCTGGTTTCATGTATATGATAAATTACTTTTGCACCTCTTAATTTACCTGCCAAGGCAGCGCCAAAAGGTAGTACGGTATTTACATATATAATATCCGATTTTTCTATCTTAAACACAAGCTTAAAAAAAAGAAGCATTTGGCTTATAAACAGAAAAACAAAGCGGATATAAGGATTAGATGCTAGTTTGTACCAATAATTAAATTTTTTGGCTCCGGGTATATCTGACAGAAAACCTTCTCTACCACCGCAGGTGTAAACCTCAACATCAAAATCATGAGCTAACCAACCTTTGATCAACTGCATTAACACTTTAGGGCTTCCGCTAAAGTCATTAAATAGGTGAGCAGCAATGATTCTCATGATACAACCTTTTGATAAACTTCTTTTAACTGCTTCCCTCTAATTTGCCAGTTGAAATGAGATTCAAACCTCTTTCTAGCATTAATCCTCATTTCTGCAAATGTTTCTTTATCAGTGTAAAGCTTTTTTAAACCTTTAGCTAGTTCAGTAACCGTATCATCATAATCCTGATGCTTAACTGCTATGCCACATTTATCATCAATAAATTCACCAGGTCCGGCATTGTCCAGACAAACTACAGGCACACCAAAGGATAATGCTTCAGCAACTACCATACCTGCCCCTTCATGAGAAGGAAACAAGAAAGCTGATGAAACTTTAAATTTCCTCATGAGGTCTACTCGGTCAATCCACTCAATAAATTGCACATTTTCTTCTATATTCAACTCCAGAACAAGTTCCTTATAGTTGCTAAGTTCAGGTCCGCACCCCACAATAGTGAGTTCAGTCATCTTCCTTTCTTCTGCATTTAATTGGTTAATGAAGCTGGCAAAAGCTTTAATGGTAAGATCAAATCCTTTTAATGCAACTAATCTACCGGCTGATATTACTGAGAACATTTCAGGCTTATAGTTGGAAATAAAACCAAAATCCTGCGTAGCAACTGAAGGCATTATCGATGATTTTTCCTTATCAAATTCGAGCACTTGATGCACTTCTGAATTCATACAAAATATGTGATCCGCCTTATTAATAGCTTTAGATAAATCTGTAGAGCTATTCCAAAAAAATTGCTTGATTCTCCAGGTAAGCAAATCCTTTAAATGCTGAAGACGGTTATAATCTTTAAGGTACTGCGTAGGTATTTTAGGATGATGACCAACTGGCCCCCATACAAAAGGCTTATTCAGTTTCCAGAGATAGCTGGGTGTCCAGTCATTATGAAAATTAAGGTTGTGAGCAATATCAAAAACAAATCCCTTCTTTTGAATGAAGCCAACAATTCCCCTTTGCCACATCCAATAATACAGCATAGCTCCTCTTCCACCTTTCTTCCAGAAACGCATCCAGTAAGGCAAATCAAAATATTCAAACTGAATATTGTCATAAAGCTTTGAAGGATTCTCCTTCATATACTGAGCTATTTTGGGTTCATTATTTTCACGAGTGACTGCAATCACTTTTTGGAATCTGGCGATTTGCAAAATCATATTCCATCCCATTCCATCTTCTGATCCTTTGTAAGGATTTACCGCATAGGCAGTAGCTAAAATTGTTTTCATTGGTTCAGTCTAATCGTGATTTTATTAATTTGGCAGGTACACCACCTATTATTGAGTTATCCGGAAATGACTTGTTCACCACAGCACCTGCGGCAATAATAGATCCTTCACCTATGGACACACCATCGAGTATGCTTACTTTACTGCCAATCCAGCAGTTGGCACCGATTTTAATTCCTTTGCGGCTAACACCCTGATGCCGTATTTCCTTTTCTAATGATTGATAATTATGATTCTCAGGATGACAACTTAAATATTGGCCTATAATACAGCCATCTCCAATTTCTAATCCTCCTGCTCCACCTAAATAGGCAAACTCACCTATACCAACATTATCACCTATTTTGATAAATTCACCGAGTTGATTGAGAGAAGTGGAAACCACCACTCTGCTGTGTGCACCAATTCCTACATTATTACCAATAAACACACCTTCTTTAGCAAGGGCACTGATATATACCTGATCGCCAAGCTTCATGAACTTACCAAAATGTATTTTTGATAAGTTGAAGAAACTCACCCTCTTACCAAGAAGTGCAAACTTTGGTGCTTTACCCCTAAGTAGCATTTTTAGTGAGCGCATCAAGCTCCAAAATTGCACCCATACAAATTCAACTATAGCCCCATTATTAAGCTGGCTGTCAAGTTTAAAATTTGGATTTCTTAACCTGATAATTTTTGTTAAAAGCCCTTTCATAATCACATACTTAAAGCTGTTCTCTTTTCAATCAGATTGAGTGTATCATCAAGATTCTTATTTTCTACAGGGATATAGCGCGAACGCTTACCCTTGTTAAGACTTTTAAATAGATTGAGGTATTTTGAAGTCAAAGACTTAATATCTTCTTCATTCAACTCTTGCTTTCTTCTCAGAATTTCCTGAGGATCGGCATATAAAAAGAAGTTCACATCTGGTTTTAAGAGTAACTTATACCAAGGCTTTACCCATTTTTCAGGTAAATTGATATTACTTCTCTTTCCGTCATTTATAAAGTCGAAATAATATCTGTCATATAAAACCACCACTCCTAAACTTACATATCGTATATGCACGTAGAACTGTCCGATTAAATAATCTATATAGTAATAGGCGAATCGGACTAATGAGCCAATTGTACTCTTGTTGTTTCCTTGGCGAGGTAAAGCGTTGATGACATCCTCCTGGGCTTTCTTTTTCCCTTTTGTCCAGACACTCAAAATAGGAAGTAGCGAAGGTCTGTGTCTTAATACAACCACTCTCCTTCTATATTTCTTTTCAAGTCTGTGCTTAAGATTATCTATCACAGTGCTCTTTCCTGCTCCATCAACTCCACTGAAAGTGACTACAAAGCCTTTGTATTTCAGTAGTGTTTTTAAGGTATCAAGCACATAAAGGAATAAGTTTTTAACATAATTAATACCGCTATTCTCCGGATCGCCTGATTTAAGCAATTTGAGTTTGTACCTTGGAATGGAACCATTAATAGCTGAATCAAAAATAATTCTATCGAGAAGTTGTGATGAGCTTTTCAGGTTAAGCATCAGGTTATTATACTTTTTAGGCACATTGGCTCCGTTCATACCATAAAACAATCCTATAAACCTGGCAGTATTTAAAACGGAAGTCACCTTTACGCCATAATCGTTTATCTGATAATCATGCAGTAATTCTTTAAAGCTTAATACTGATAGTTCTTTTACTTTAAGATTCCACAACAAATCAAAATCAAGCTGTTGACCATTGCTAAGAATTGCTTTTACTTCAAACATGTAGCTTTTTCTTAGCACTCTTAACTTAGCCACTAAAGGATGATCTTGTAAATAATTCACGAATTGGCTCGCATCAGCTTTTTTAATGCATAAGTCAACGTCCGATTCCTCTGAGATAAAGTCTACGGCTATGTTAGGCACTTTAATTCCTGCATATTCGAACTTATTGAAATAACTAAATGCATCAATCAGTAATACTTTTCTATCACCTATAAATTCAGCAAGTAGTTGGCTAATTGCCTGATTCCAGGTGCTCAAAAGCCAATTAACCTGAATATGCCATTTTTCCTGTTTTTGGAATAACGAAAGGTTTTCAATTGTATTAAAAAGTAAATAAGCAGCCAGGTATTCGTTAAAACTCTTTGCCACCTCTGGGAAACAAGAGGAAAAATATGGTTTGGATGCATAATAGCGTAATTCTGCGTAAATCTCCTTCCAGGTTTTTCTTTCCAAAAGAATCCCCTTCTGAATAACAAAATGAAAGAAATCATACCCTTGTACATTAAAGCTACTTAGCTCCCAGTCGTATATTCCAAGCTGTCCATTTTTGTAATAAGTATTCCATGGTGTAAAGTCACCATGTATTAGACCTGTAGTAAGATTCTGCTCCTTAAGATTGGCTAATAACATTCTAAGCTTCTTGTAAAGTGCCTGAGATACTCTTTCGTCACCTTGTTCAGAAAGCTGACCCAATTTTCTTTCGAATGATTTTACTAACTCATCAAAATTAAATGTCTGAATTTTAGTGGGTTTAATAAGGGATATCTCTTGCAGGGCCAGAAAATGATGTCGACTTAATTCAGTTGATCTGGCACTATTTTCTGAAATGTCTGTTAATGTTAAGGAAGTACCGTTATTCTTATATACATCAGGAAATTCAAAAGTGCAGATGTTATTTTTAGTTAAAAGATCGATTGTTTTTGACTCATTCTGAATGAGTCTAACACTATTAAATTTACTTGAAAACTTCACAAAGAAGCTTCTTCTGCCCCTTATGTAATAAAGTATCTTTTTATTGTTAGGGCCAGGCGTGCCTGTAAAGATTGCCCAAGCTTTATTACCCCATAAGTCAATAATTTGATTTAGCTGGCTATTCGGTTTAATGACTACAAGTTTCGATTTCAAGATTACATGCTGAAGCCTTAATAGAAAAACAAGCTTAAAACATAGTGCCATCAGCTTGGCCTTCAGGCTTGATGTATTATAAAATTTTAAGAAATAAGCTTTGCGCGCAGTTGCAGGAACAACCCATCTAATACTTCCATCAGGGTTATTTACAACTAATAGCTTGAGTTCTTTTCCACCATCTGTAATGCTTGACCCGGTGTATCCTAATTCATCAAATAGCTTATTCATTGACATACATTTTAAGTTTTACATTTAGCCTACTAAGGCTGTAAAACATTGACAACAGTGATGCCATCTGCGGAAAACAGCATTTAAATGAACTGGGGACAGGTTTGACGCAAACACATATTCCATATTTTGGAACATGTTTGAGAAATGGAATTAGACAGCTAAGTCGGGACGTCTCTTTTTAAGGTATAATCTGCCGGCCGGACTCAAGATGTGGTTATCCCTAAAGGATATGTAGAGTATAATAAGTTGATAGAATAAAATGCCATAGTTAGATTCACCATAAATGCCAAACTCAGTAAGTGAATTAATAATGAGGGGTATTAAAATACAATACAGCATCAAGCGTTTTTCATCATTTTCTTTGGCTATTCCTTTAAAAGTAAAGATCATCTGAAAAATGATGACCGTGATACCAATAAACCCTAAATTCATCAGCACTTGCATAAATGTATTATGTGTCATCTTACCAGGATAAGTATGCGTACTTTGAAAATATTCTTTATAATCAATCCGCATAAAGCCGAAACCTAGAAGAGGCTCTCTTGGCAAACCTTCATTGATCAAAGCTGTCCAGAAAGGTAAACGGCCAGTCATACTCATTACTTCTTCAAGCCTTTCGGTATCGCCATCTTTCAAAACAACTTTCCAGATAGCCACTGGTGCTACCACTATCATACCTGTTATTATTAAAATTTTAAGTTTGGCATTTGAAGACTGCTTAACATGAAAACCGATAATAAGTAAAGCACCAATTAATGAAGACCTTGATCCAGTTGCATAAAGAGCATAAAACATCACAGCCAACTTAAAAATGGTCCACCATCTTTTATGGTTTCTTCTTAAATCGAATATCAAGCCTGCTACACCAACCCCTGCTAACATTCCTAATTCATTAGGATTCATCATATAACCTCCTAGTCTGGCTTCTTCTCCTCCATGTGTCATTCGGAAAAAAACATCAGGGTTCACCCACATGCCAACCACAAAAATACTTAGCAAAACGAAGCAGGCATCACCCAATAAATTATACAACCTGATAGGATGTTCAGGGAAGAACTTATCCAATAAGAAAAGACATTTCACAAAATAGTAGCAAAACACTAAGGTTTGAGTAGTCATAAACCATTGCAGTGCACTATATCCTACATTGGTACTCCACATAAAAGAAGCGAAACCTAAAAATAAATAAGTGCCATAGAAAAATATAGACATTACATTATTCCACTTTAAGTTGTCTACAGCTCCGTAGTTGATAATTTTCTTGTATACCAAATAAGAACTAAAAAGTACACCCATTCTCCCAACTACCTTTATCCCCCGAGTAATGACTACATTTTCGCTCCAGGTAAAAAAGCAGGCTACCATTAAAAGAAGGATTAAGAAAAGCTGAAAGTTGACCTTCTTATAAAATTGGCTATGGTCAATATTTGAAGTAATAGTCTTCATACCGCATATAAAGCGTCAAACTGTTGGATTATTCTATTCCATGAAAAAGCTTCTTGCACCATATTTCTGGCATTATGACCAAGCTCTTTTAAATTTCCCGCCTCTTTTTTTGTATATAACTGTTCAAAGGCTAGTTCCAGATGTTTCGCATCATTCCTTTTGATCTTTATACCCGCGCTAAATTCTTCAAGGTAGTTGCCAACATTTGTAAATTCTGAAACAACGGACGGAACAGAAAGACTGGCAGCTTCCAAAACTGAACTAGGTAAGCCTTCATTTCTTGAAGGATGTGCGAAAACATCCATTTGTTTAATCAGTGTATCTTTCTCTTCTCCGTACTTTGCACCATAAAAGATTACGTTTTCAATCTGAATATCAATTATCATGTGCTCCAAACTCTGTCTATCATCACCGTCTCCCACCAACCATAGTTTACTTTCCGGATATTTGTTATTGAAATTTTTAAAGGCTGTCAAAAGCAAATCAAGACCTTTGGTATAGGCAGTTAATCTGCCTACGAAACCAATTATAAAATCATCTCCTTTGTTTACCTGAATTTCTGACTTAGCTACTTCAAAACCATATGGCATCAAAAAGTTTTTATCTTTTTTAAAGATTCGTTGCAAGCCCTTAACCTCTGACTCACCAATGGAGTGTACCTTTTCAGCACCACGTAGTAAATGCTTCTCAAATAGATGGAAGTACATTTTTTTCGTCCATTTACTTTTTTCCATTGCTACCGTATTGTAAGCACCATGTCCGGTTATTACATAAGGTATTTTGTTTCGTTTTAAAAAACTGGCTAAACCAAAAAATACGGGAATCCATCCACCATGAAGATGAAATACTGCCTGCTTATTTTTTAGCATAATGGCTTCTTTTAAAAATTTATTCAGTTTGAATGGATTTCTTTGAGCCAAAAACAATCTGGTTTCAAAATTACGTTCACCATAGTTTTGAACAGTATCTTTAGTTATGCCCCAAACTGCTACCCTTCTGCCACTTTCAGCTTGATTAGTTGCCAACTGATAGACCACTTTATTTACCCCGTTCATACGTGCTGGGTTAGCTTTTCCGAGTACTACATGAATGATTTCCATATTCTAAAGTTGTTTTTGATTAAGCGTGAGTACCAAAAGCCTGCGAGAATTAATTGCGAAACAATTAAGCCAGCTATGGCACCAGTTAGCTCAAACTGTTGAAGTAAAAATTTGAAACTGATAAGACTAAAGATCAGTGTAAACACATAGCCTATTAAATAAATCTTGTTTAGAAGTAATAATCTTATACCCAAGCGTATTGGGTATGCAGCAATGATGATAAAGTAAAGAATAACCATACCTCTAACAACAAAAGCATACGGCACATAATCCTGACCTACTGATATTTTAAGTAATAATTCAGCAAAGCTGAATATACCGATCAGTACAGTTCCGAAAGCTAAAATTGACTTAACATTAAGATTATATAAATAGCTACTTGCCTGCTCTGCAGAAACTTCATAGATACGTGAGGCATTCGGTAATACATAATTTTCAAAGGTTTGCAGGAAGACATTGATAACGCCAAAAAGTGATTGCACTAACCTAAAAGCACCTAAAGCCTCCACGCCCAAATACAAACCCGACATTACCACAAATAAATTACTTGACCACCACTGTATAGTAGCGCTCATTAATAACCATTTTCCGTGATTGAGGTGTTCCCTCATATACTGAGTCCAATCACTTACTCTTACATTAATTAATTTAGTTGTGAATAGGCCCAAAGCAATAGCCGGAACATAAGCCAAGGCGAGTAATAAGATGAAGTATGAAAAAGAGATATCAGCATAAAAGGTAAATGCCAATATCGTGGCAGTTGAGAATACGTAGGCAATATCTAATACCAATGCTTTTATAACTTCACTATTCGCTAAAGAAATCTTTCTGAAGTAATCATGTAATAAGAAAGCAGCTAATAGTGCAAGCACTTGTTTATAATAGTTGTAAAACGAAAACGAAGAAAAAATAAACTCCGCAGCAATAAAGGAAATAACTACTATTAAGCTGATGATGACGCATAGCTGTACAAGGTTAAATAGCAAGTAATTACTTTTATTACTTGTTTTAGCGATAATTACCTGTAGAGGTTGTATCACCAATGAATTAGTCAAATTCATTACAAAATAAATAGCAATCATAATGGCTGCATATTGCCCGAAAAGCTCAGGAGAAAATAGTCTGGCAATTACAATTGTCATCAAAAAACTCATGCCACTAAACAGACCTTGATCTGCGATGAGAAGTAACTTCTTGTTATTCAATATTTTTAGCACAGAAGACTTCATTTCTTAATGAACTTTTTGATTAGTTTCTTGAGGTAGCTATATACTTCAACCACAATATTTGGATTATAATGAGCTCTATTCAGAATGAAATGAGTATCCTTCACTTCATACTCCTCAATCAATAAATTGGCTTCAGTTATCTTACTTGCCAGTGTTAAGCGTGCATCTAATGAAATAAAATTCACATTCGAGAATGCCAGCATAAGCAGTGAATTTCTGCTACCCAAATAGTCATTAAGTATTAAAGTATAATCATATTGCTCAGCCATATTCAAAATATATTGTCTTGCGTTGTCTTTTGACATCAGCTCAAAGCCCGAGTCTTTCAAGTTCATGATATCTACACCCGTACCATCTTCTAATATTGACTGAAACTTGTCAGGAAAAGAGGCTGCCTGATCGGCAACATCTAGTACCATTACTCTAGCACCTTGTTTAGATAATGTTTTAGCTAAATGAAGTCCGTTGTATAGAGCACCTTCATTCTTTTTAAAATCACTAATGCTAATGATGGCATTAGGCTGAATAAGTCCTTTAATTTCAAGCTGAGTAACCAAGCGTTGAAAATGAGTGATTTCATCTTCTGCCATTTTTAACTTGGGTGTTTCTACCGCTAAAGGAATTAAAGAGTTGTCTTCAATAGTCTTTCTGTTATTAACTCTGGCCTTTAAAGCATGAATCACAAATATGAAAGCAATAGCCCCAAACATCCCTAGCATTGCTGCTACAATTTTAATAATGGTTCTATTGGGTGAAACAGGAACCTGAGGAACAGCCGCAGGACTGATCACTCTATGGAAGGCTATTTTAGCAGCTTGAGCAATTTCTGCCTCTATTTTCTTTTCATTCAGAAAGTTGAAAGATTTCTCATAAATGTTGAATTCTCTATTAAGAATAGTCAGCATTTTTTCATGAGCGGGCACCTTAATAAATACCTTTTCCGATTCAGTAATCTGACTCGAGAGAAGCTCATATTTTGTCTGTAAGTTTTTTCTTGTGTTGGAAATACTTTCGATGAGGTAAAGCTTCAAGTCCTCGATCTTTTTATCAATAATCTGAACAGATTCCTCCTCTTCGGTATAAACTAAAAGAAGATCCTTTTTCTCTGCTTGTAATGCTTTGATGTTTTTGACAATCTCTGTTGATAATAAATCCGTAAAGGCCTCAAAATTGGGAGCCAATTCAAGGAAGTTATCTTTGCCGGCTTTCACATAGGCCTCAAGCTCCTCAATTGCCTGAAGGCTCATCTTCAAATTAGTTTGTTGAATTTTAAGCTGCGAAATCCTTCTTAACTCTGTTTCAGTTTCTTGTCTGATGTTGGTGATACCATTTCTATCTCTGAAGTTTTGGATATTATTTTCAGACTCAATCAACTTTGTATTTACAGCATCAATCTGCTTTTCTAAAAAGTTAGCAGTGATGTTGGCAACTTTGTATTTTGAATCTATATAATCGTGGATATAAACCTCTGCCAAGGTTGCCGCTAATTTAGCTGCCTTTTCAGGATTTGGTGATTTGAAGATAATCCTAATTACAGCAACATCTTTATCAACAGCTGTTATATCCAGGTTCTTTTTAACCGTGCTTATTAGGCTACTTCTTTTTAAGAATTTGAAGCTATAATTATCCACAACTTTCAAGTGGGTATTTCCAGAAAATGCTTCTTCATTCTTAGTAAAAAGCACTCTGCCAAAAGGAGCTGTTATTGTGTCTCCTAATTGGCCGCTGGCATATACACCATTCTGGTTTACTAACTTGATGAGGTTATCCGCATCTATCTGAAAATCAATTTCTTTATTCTCAATATTTTCCGTCAGTTCACCAAAGTGAATCTTAACAGGACTTTCATGATAAAGCTCTACAGATCTGATTTTGCCCTTTCTGTAAATTTCTAAATCAAAGTCTAGCTGATCCAAAGCCTTATTTAATAATACTTCGGATTTAAGAACTTCAATTTCACCAGCTACCTTGTTAGATGTAGCGAATACATCAAAATCCTTAAAAAGATTGCTATTGGTTATACCCTCTGAAATATCTGCCAGCTTAACTTTAGTTGTACTCTCATACATTGGCGTAACATAATTGAGGTACTTTGAAGCGAGCATGTACCCGCCAATCATCATAAAAAGAATGATAGGTAAGCCTCTAAGGTATGGTCTGAATATGATGAGCGTATCTTTCATAGAATTTAGAATAATCCCATTATGATTGCCGCAGCAGAAACTGTGGTAGTTAATGGTATAATTACAGAAATACGCTTGTCGAACTCCTTATATCTCTTAGAAGGGATTATTACAACATCGCCCGGTAAGAGGTAAAGATTTCTTTGTGAAAGGTGATCAGCTTTGGTTAAATCAATGTTGGTAACAGCTACATCCGCACCAACTTGTCTTAACACTTTTATCTTCTTCAGATTTGCGTAGAATTCAAATCCACTACATTTGGCGATCAACTCCATCAATTGGTTTCGGTCTTTGTCTATTTTTACAACTCCCGGAGTTCTCACCTCTCCCAAAATGGTTATCTCCTTATTAAGGATTTTTACATCAACTACTGGGTTTTGCACCCATTTGCTAAATACGTTTTTTAGGGTGTCCTTCATTTCTATGACCGATTTACCTTCAACATAAAAAGGGCCAATCTTCGGTAGAGAAATCATTCCTTGCGCATCAACCAAAAGCCATTTCCCATATACCTCATTTGAATTATAAATACCGTAAACTGAGCCGATACTTAATTCATCTTGTCCCCATAAACTTATGCTTACCTTATCATCCTTTTTGATTCTGTATTCATAATCCTGATTATTATAGAAAACACTGTCAAGCGTGGCTATATAATCATCAGGCTTTTGTGATTCAAATAAGTTCTGCGTTTTGCACGAACTAAGAAGTACTAGCAAAAGCATAAATGAGAGTAATATGTGAAATGACTTCTTCATGCTACTTTATTTGAAAGATTCTTTTTAGAAGTGTTGGCTTATTCTTTTCCAAAGCTTCTTTTACAGCAAGCACTTTTCCTATGATTGCCTCCACCTGATTCATCGTGTCATTTGATTTTTGTAAATAATCAAATGCTCCGTGCTTAAGCGCATCTACCGCAGGCTTTATTTCATCTTGTGCTGAAATAAGAATTACGTAAATGTCAGGATCGTATCTTTTGATTTTTTTAAGGACATCATATCCTGTTATGCCTTCCAGGTTATAGTCAAGAAAGATGATTTCAGGTTTTTGATGTAAGCTGTTCTGTATGTCAAACCCATTATCGAAACAGGTAACATCATCAATCCCCAGGTTTAGAAGAACCTGCTCCATGATTTGAAGAAAGAATGGATCATCGTCCACTACAAAAGTCTTGATATTAGGTAAATTTTTCATGTCTTGAGTATTTATGTTTTACCAGACATGTTCAAAATCAAACCAAATTTATAACTTACTGATTTTCAATATTATAACTATTGTGCCAATAAATTTTTATCCAAAAAAAAGAGTTTATTTCCAAAATATGGAAATAAACTCTTTAAGAGAGATGTTTAAATAATTTAGTTAATCAGAATTTTTGCGACATATCGCTTACCACTCAATTCCTTAGCTTCAATGAAATACATACCTGATGGGATGTTCTCTAATTGAAGTGTAGCCTCTTTTATGGGTTCAAAATCACCTTTCCTAATTTCATTTCCGTAAATATCTTTGATGCTGTAACTCTTAAGAAATTCACCTTCGTTATACTTAATATAATCCATGTCCGTATTAATGATACAGTAATTATCAGCAGGATTTGGGTATACATTAAGTCGTCCTATGCTACCATTACCATCGTATTTAATGGTATTTCTTAGCTTATTGGTAATCACAGGAGCTTCATAGTCGAAAATGATAGCTGCTTGATTATAAATTGGTTCTCCTCCATTAAACCTGCTCGTAGGTTTAATTCTGTACTGAAGATAACCATGACTTTCTACTTCATTTGTCGAGCTATCCATTAGCATAATATTGTAAAAGGCAGCTTTAAGTGAATCACCAACGAGTTTTACGGATACCGGATGACTTGAACTAATCAATTCTAACGCATTTATATCCAAATCTTCATCTATTTCACTCTCTAAAAACACATGAGTTGCATAATAACTGCCTACATTTTGAAATCTTATAGTGTATGTTAACCATTGATCAGCCGAAACCCATCCATCTGTGCCTTCACCTCTAGGTGAAACCACAATATCGTTAGGGTCAATGGCTCCAACTATTTCTATATTTGCATAAATTGAATTATTAGCTGGATTTAAGTCTTGAGTTTCTAGATATACGTGAGCTTCAAAAGCCAAGAACTCACCTACCACGGTTTCCAAGCCAACACTGTCCATTAAACTAAAACTTATTATTTCTCCTGGTGCCAATGAGTCTACAGTAAAAACATAATCTGCACCAAATTCCGCATAGGCTCTTTCGGAATCTACAATATAAACTCCATCAGGATAATTCAGAGTGATATCAGTAGGGTAAGCAGTTGTTGTTCCTTCATTTTTCACCTGAACTATAGTGCTATTTTTAAATCCTCTTCTCCAAGGAGTTTGAACTACGTTTATAGATACATCATTGCCCAACTGCTTAGCCTCTAATGGTAAATATACCGTTAGGAATTCCTCCGATCCATCTAGTGGCTGATTAATGGAATTGGCAAGTTGCCAATAATCATTTGGTGCCAGCGAAATATCATAATTACCTGCTTCTAAATTGACGAATGTCTCGCCATTCGGTCCACTCACCACGTAATTCGTCTGATTTGAAACTGTAATTCTTATATTCTCAATTCCAGCTTCTGATGCATCTTGTACGCTATTTCCATTTTGATCATGAAAGCTGATTAATTTCAGCGTTACCTGAGCTTCTTCTGTAATAACATTGGTGGCATCAACTATTAAACCTGTGGTAATATGTTGCGTAATGCCCGATGGCCATTCAACCTTTAAAGAATCTACAACAGTATTTTCCGCCAATCCAAAGTGCTGAATTAAACTACTTTGACTACCAAATCCGGAAACAGGCAAAAGCTCTTTATAATACCAGTTGCCTCCAGCTTTTAAGTATAATTTTGCTCCAATAGCAGAGGCATTACTTATAACTCCCTCCAACTTAAAGGCTATCCAGTGATTATCATTTGAGTTACCGCAAAACAACTTATTTGCTTCATTACCATGAGTAGAAATAAACGCATCTTGCATACCATCATGATTATAATCGGAAATGGCCATTCCATAGGCATTCCCGAAATCAGCACTAATGATTTCATCATTCTTTAAGATAAAGTTACCTGTTCCATTATTTAGGTAAACAAAATTTCGACCTTGATCATTATTCACCAGGAGATCTAAATGGGTATCATTGTTTAAATCCACCCATTTAGCTCCATGACTGTGCCCCCCATTATTCGTAATTGTAGTTATATCTAACTTCGTGAAACTGCCATCACCATTGTTCACATAAAAGTCATTATTTTGAGCCGAAGCATTTCCAACAAATAGATCAAGATCACCATCATTATCGTAATCGCCCCAAGCAGCACTTACAGAATTTTTAGCTTCTGTCGTTATTTCATTGGTTACTGCAGTAAATTGAAAATTACCTAAATTCTTGAAAAGGCTATTAGGTTTACTATCTCCGTTAGGTATAAAAACATCGATTAATCCATCATGATCGTAATCTGCTAATACGGGTGCTGTTGAGCGTGCACTCGTAATAGCAATTTCATTCTCAGTAATGAGCGTAAAGGTATTGTCACCATTATTTTTATAAAGTTGGTGAAATTTGGTAATGAAAAAGTTGGTCACTAATAAATCTACATAGCCATCATTATTGAAATCTGCGAAGCTTGCTCCATGGAAATACTCAGGGTGAATTGATAAACCACTATTCTCTAATTCACTAAAGATTCCATTATTGCTAAGGTATATTGAGCTATTAGCATTTGTAGCGTTTACAATAAATAAATCTTCCCAGCCATCATTATTTATATCAGCAGCTATAGCAGATACTGTTTTGCTTAAGCTGTTTAGTACAGGCTGGCCACTTGTTACTTCGGTTAAAGAACCAGACTCATTCTTATAAAGTCTGTTAGGAGAATTCTCATTTTTGTCTGTAAGGAATAAGTCATCCCAGCCATCATTATTATAATCTAACCAGACTGAATTCCAGCTATTTGTTAAGGTATTATCAAATAATTCTGATGAACAATCATTCATTAATAACAAGCTAGCATTACTCGAATTATTCTGAATACCCTGTGTAATTATGCTCTCCTGCTGGTAGTTGTCAATTTCACCAGACAAGATATTTTCAACAGTTATTACCGTATTATCTTCAATTAATTCTCCATTATTATAGGCAGTACTTAGCACTAGCTCAGTAACTACCTCATAATCATCCGTTGCTTTTATATCTGGAACATCTTGGAAAGAAATAATACTATTGTTATCTGATATGCTTATATCACCACTGATGCTCGTTCCATCAGTATTGTTACTTAAAACACTACTTACTGGTACAGCTCCAGAACCTACTTTTACAGTAAGGTTTGCATTTTCAAGCGTAGAGTTTCCCTCAATTACTATTTTTGAAGATAGCCTTAAAGTATCGCCTGGTATGGCTGAATTGGTAGTTTCATTAGCTGATAGCTTAAAGGCATGAGGTAAAGAAGACCCGAAATAGGTCATCCAGTTATCGTTAAAGTTAGTATTGAGTACCGCAATATTCTGATTGGAAGAAATGAATAAATATGGTCTGTCAGATCCTGAATTAGTACCTGTTCCGTTATAAATACTTTTCCATTCGTTTGCTGTAATTTGCACATCCGCATATCTCTCAGCATCAACTGCAAAGGTCTTATTAAAAACCTGTCCTTGCGTTTTAGCATCAACAACATTCACTGTGGCCTGAGTTGTGCTTGCAAAGAGATAGAGATGTGTAAGACTTTGACCTATTTTATTACCCGTAAATGGATCAACTACATTCTGTTCGTTACCAGGAGGCGCTATGTAAGCCAGAAACTCCGTTCCGGAAGTAGTACCATTTGCTGAAGATAACATGGTAGCCATATCTGAGGTACCTATTGAACCAGTTTCCATCCAGTTGGCTTCAAAAACAGACACCCTCTTTCCTATTGAACACGTAACTCTGAACACAGTATTGTAAGTAACATTTCCGTTTTGCTTACCTACCCAATCCGCAGGGTTGTATGTATTCAAATTCCAATTATTTATTTCTACCCAGCTACCATTAACATATCGCTCGAGTACCACATCATTATCATCATCCCAGGAAACGATTCTTATTTCTTGCTCACCACCTGCTTGATAAGGTACAGCAAAATAGAATAATTCTCCTGAAGAACTTCCATTCGCACTTGGCACATAGCCACCACCATCTCTTGCATTAGTCCACAAGGCGCCATATTGCACGCTAATGTCTTTGTTTGATTCAATCAGAAATGTTTCACCTGAAGCCATTATATCTCGTCCATCAGTAAAAAAGTGAATGATATCTTGGCCAATATCTAAAGTTTGTTGTGCGACAATTTGAGAATTATTTATATCTACATCGGTATATCCGGTTTGATTGGTAGCTGAATTAGATATTTTAGAGATGGTTACCCGTGTATCATCTTCATAGGCAAATACATTTAAATCTCTGTTTGAGAAAGAGGTTGCAGGTGAATAAATAATAAATTTAGAACCTACTGATTTTTTATTGACAGATGCGACAAAATCATGCTGCCAGTCACTATTAGTAGACATAGAAGCATACACCAATTTGCTGCTTTCTATAGTAAAATAGTCACCATCACTTTTGAGCTCTCCACCAGAGGCATACCTGGCATCATCATTAATACCATTGTCTCTTATGTATAAAATGTAAGACTGACCCGCCATAAGCCATCCGGAAACTGTATCATCAGTGTCTCCATCAGCTCCATCATCATTAATGGAAAAATAAGTGCTATCATTAATGGCTGTCACTATAAGTGCAACATCTCTCCTAACAGCATCATTATTAGGCGGAACATAAATATTAAAGTAAGTACTAGGTTCACCTCCGGCTATAAGATTAAAGAAGGTGCAAAACAGAATAATAATCGATAATAATACTTTTCTCATGGTAACCTATTTTATGATACATTACGCATGTATCAATAGGTATACCTAAATTTTAACTAACTGATTTTGTGATAGTTAATAAGAAACTAGTTAAAGTAAATTTCCAAAAAATGGAATATATTTCTTAATAATGGATTCTTTATTTTAGTTTTAAAAGAGATTCTCTAACAGAATTTAGGGTGCTAAAAAGCTTAGCAATAGCCTTGTTTACTTTTTCCTGATTTGCTGAAGTATTTATTTGTTCCAGGTATTTTACTTCATCAACTATGCTCTTGATATTTAAATTAAGTATGCTAGGTTTCATTCTATGTACCAATTTGGCTACCTTTTCATAGTCATTAGCTTCTATTGCTTTTTGAATATCAGTAATTGTACTAGCTGAACTATCAATAAAGATGTTGATCATTTTATTATAGAAACTCTTATTACCGCGACTCATTTCGTCTAGTGTACTTAAATCATATAAGGCAGTAGGTTTAGTATATTCATCATTAGCCTCAGCAACTGAAGCTACCTTCTTTTTATTATTTGGTTCTATAAGTATCTTTTGATTCGTGTACTTCAATACTTTTCTAATGAATTCTTCTTCAACATAAGGTTTGGTGATGTAGTCGTTCATACCAACCGCTAAACTTTCATCAATTTCTGTTTTAAAGGCATTTGCAGAAAGTGCTATAATTGGTATGTTAATTTTAAGTACTTTTCTAATCATTGTGGCAGCCTGTAATCCGTCCATCACAGGCATTTGAATATCCATTAAAATAAGATCATAATTTGAATTTTCTTTGAGTGTTTTAACTGCCTCCTTGCCATTAACTGCTTCGGTTATTTCTACATTTAGTCTTTCTAAACTGTTTGTTGCAACTAAGCGATTCATCTCATTATCCTCTACCAATAAAATCTTTAGGATGTCTCCTTCCGAGCTTATCTGTGTTAGGTCAATTACCTCTTCTCCTACTGGCTTGGCACCAACTGGAAGATTCAATATAATGTTGACTTCAGTGCCAACGTTTTTAACACTATCAACATGAATTTCACCTTTCATCAGCTCTACAATTTCTTTAGTAATAACCATTCCTAATCCGGTACCACCAAACTTTCTACTTGTACTTACGTCCTCTTGCTGAAATTTCTCAAATATTCTGGATAAATAACTCTTCTCCATTCCAATGCCAGTATCTTTCACTCTAATTTCAAGCTTTTGCTTATTAGATGCGTTCTCAATAACTTTAGCATAGATAGCTACCTCGCCATTCTCTGTAAACTTGATTGAATTACCCGCCAGATTTATAAGAACCTGCTTTATTCTAGATTCATCACCTATATGGTAATCAGCAATATTACGGTCTATATCAATGATGATTTTGTTATTTTTCTCATCGGCCGGAACCTTTAATATACTAGCCACATCATGTATTAAATCAATCAGGCTAAAGTCTCTATTTTCGAGTTTAAGTTGGTTGGATTCAATTTTGGCAATATCCAAGATGTTGTTAACCACTTCCAACAAATGATTACTTGCTTTAGAAGCTTTATTAAGATAATCACTTTGTTTTAGGCTTAATTCCTCCCTCTTCAATTCGCGCATCATACCAATAATACCATTTAATGGTGTTCTTATTTCATGGCTCATATTAGTAAGAAACGACTCTTTAGCTTTGCCGGCCTCTTCTGCTTTTAACTTAGAAGTTTCTAAGTTTCTAATAAACCTATCTCTTTCCATCATGGTGTTAATCCACTTAGCCAAAAGTCTTATAAACTCTAACTCACTGTCATAAAAATCTCTATTTCTTTTCTTGGTTGAAGAAAAATTAACGGTTCCTAACAGTCTACCTTCGCTGTAAAGTGGAATACCTATATAAGATTCAAGATTAAATTTCTCGTAACAGGTGTGGCTTTTATATTTTGAAGCTTTCATGTCCTCAATAGCCACCAGATCATCCTCTTTTATAGTTATATCGCAATAGGTATCTTCAAGGTCGAATTCCATTCCATCATGAAGTCCTTCGCCCTCTTGAAAATGATTAACTACCAAGTACTGATTATTTTCTAGATTAATGCGGCTCATAATCGCCATTTCCATTCCAAGAAATTTAGTTCCCAACTTAAGAGCTTCGCCTAGTTGTAGTTTATATGAGGCATCAGTAATGGCATTTATTTCATTTAATGCTCTAAGCGCTTCAAGTTGATTATTGCTCTGTTGTTCTGCCTCTTTTATATCAGTAACATCTTGAATTACAGAAAGCAACAGATCCTTTCCTTGTATATCTGTATATAAAATTCCATTACAAATTACAGGATAGCACTCTCCATTTTTCTTGATAAGTTCCTTTTCATAAGGACCATACTTTCCTGTTAATTGCAACGACACCATCTGCTCGTTTTCGGCAGCTTTATATTCTTTGGGTGTTAAATCATAATAGTCAAGTTTGAGAAACTCTTCTTTTGTATACCCTGTTGGTGCCAATAATGCAGCGTTAGCATCAATAAACTGAGCAGTATTGAAATCTGTTAAACCTATCCCTATCGGACTTAAATCATATATTTTCTGAAATTTCTCAACATTAACTTTAAGGGCATCTTCTAATTCTTTAAAATGAGAGATTTCCTGCACCGTACCATACATAAAAGACGGTTCGTCATCCTCAAAGCTCAAAACTTTCCCTCTTTTTAATACCCAAACCCAATGACCTTTTTTATGCTTTAATCGCAGCTCGGCATCATAAAATTCTAAATGACCTTGAAAATGCTTTTCCAAGTTATCATGCTCCTTACCAATATCTTGAGGGTGTATTAAATTCCACCATGTGTTAAAATCTAATGGATTTAGCTCCTCCTTTTCATAACCCAGTATCTCAGCAAACCTCTCATTTATAAAATGTAATCCACTTTTAATATTCCATTCGTAAGTACCGAGGTTAGTACCTCTAATAACATAATCTAATCGTTGCTTTTCGTCATCAAGTTTAAGCTTGGTTTCCTTTTCTTCGGTAATATCTAAATGAATTCCAATTGAACCTACTACTTCACCTTCATCATTATAATTGGGTGCACCGGATATCAACCACCATTTAGGATGTCCACTTTTGTTGCGTACCATTATCTCATAGCTATCAGCAGTTTCACTAAGTCTTTCGGAATTCTTCGACTCCATAAAATCAATGCTATCGCCTTTGAGAAATATTTCTGATGCTTTCTTACCTATTACTTCATCTATGGTATAGCCACTCATGAGCTCAAAGCTTCTATTGAAGTACCTAATCCTATCATCCTTATCAACCTCCATCAATCCTAGGTTCATGTTGGAGATGATATTTCGGTACCTTGCTTCTTGCCGCTTTAGTTGGTCTTCTCTTTGCTTTCTATCTGAAATATCACGCGAATTAGCTATTACATAACCTTTACCACCAGCTTCAAAATACTTGGCAGTAACTTCAACCGGAATTGACTCACCAGTTTTTAGATTAACATTCTCACCATCTATCGTAATAAAATCTATCTTTTTTAATTCTTCCACATGTGCGTCCCAAGTCCCTTCTTCTTGAAAAATGGTCTCAAAATCTTTCACATGATAATGTTGTACCCTTTCCGGGTCAATGGCAAGTCTTCTGGCAGCTTCATTATTAATGTAGAACAGTTGGCCATCGCTATGAGAAACCTGAACAGCATCAGATGAATAGTTGATCAGGATTTTAAATAAACCTAGTTCCTCGGTTGCCTTGGTAATTGTTTTCTCAGCTATTTTCTGACTTGATATATTGTTAAGATAGATATTGATATAATCTTCTTCATCAGACTGAATGGCAGAAACAGCATAATATTTTCTTCCTTCCAGAATCTCGAAAGTCAATCCAGATGCTCGCTCATCAATGTGTTCGATGATGAAGCTTAACCAATCTTTTTCATGGAAGTCAACATTTAGAGCTAAGGGCGATTTTATTTGCTTAGCCGCATTGTTTTGTAACAGTATTTGCCCCTCATAATTTATTCTAAGTATTGGATCAGGATGCTCTAAACTGAGTGAAGCTATTTTCTTAATTTCTTTTTCCTGCTCTGCCTTTTCTATAGCAGATTGAATATTTGACGATAAGCTTTTAAGAATAAACACTTCTTCATCCCGCCAGATTCTTTCATCAGTGCAATCATCAAAACCAATAAAACCCCAAAATTCATCATACTTAAAAACGGGTAAAAGAAGAATAGATTTAATTTGCTGGGCTAAAAGCAATGGTTTTATGTCAGAATCATCAGGCAGATTTTTCACCAACATTTTGAAGATTCCTTTATTTTCCAACTTTGGCAAAAACTCACCAAAAACAGCTAGCGGTTGAAGCTGTAAATCCGGATTATTTATTTGCGGTTTTATATTGCCTTTAGTCCACTCAAACCTCTGAGAAGTAACTCTTTCTCCATTTATAACCGAATTCTCAAATAAATACGATCTATCAATATCAACAGCTTTACCCACCTCTGTTATGGCATTCATAAGTGCTACATCAAGCCTCTTATTCACAAGTAACTCTTCAGTTGCTTGTGCAATGCCCTTAAGCATATTTTGGGCTCTTTTTAACTGCTTTAAATCCTGTATCTGTTCTGTAACATCTCTGCAATCAAATATAATAGCATCAACACCCTCCTTATTCTTTAGGTTAATAAGGTTGTAAGAGATATAAATAATTGTCTGGTTTTTAGCTTGAAAAACTGATTCAAGATTAGTTAGTGATTGCTTAGTACTGATAAGGTTTAAATCTTCTTTGAATTGGCTCACCTTATCAGGTCTGATCAAATTAAATATTTCCAGATTGAGGATTTCTTCTTTAGTATATCCGAGCTGATTTAAGGCAGATGGGTTGGCATAAATAAGTTTAAAAGATAAGTCTGTGATAAGTACCATATCACTTCCATCTTCAACAACAGATTCAAAGAAATTAAAATCAAAACTGTCCAAATATTTTTTCATAGGCGGATTACAACTCTTTGATATTTATATCCTCTGATTTAATCATATTATAAACTGTAGATTTGCCT
Organism: Marivirga atlantica; assembly: GCF_016734805.1. Lineage (GTDB taxonomy): Bacteria > Bacteroidota > Bacteroidia > Cytophagales > Cyclobacteriaceae > Marivirga > Marivirga atlantica. The sequence continues at coordinate 769,556 of NZ_JAERQG010000002.1, read as the reverse complement.
ATATCAAGTTTATTGGCAACCTTAATAACGTTACCATTGTATTTTTTAAGGTAATGAGTAATAATATCTACTTGATACTCTTTTAAAGTCTTTTCTCCACCATCTAAAAAACTGCTCTCTTTCCCAATACTTCTGAAAGTAATGTCTTCTCCTGTAATCTTGCTTCCATCAGCCATAGCACATGCCAAATCTATTACAGCTTTTAGTTCTCTAACATTACCAGGATAGTGATAATCGAGTAGCTTTTGTCTAGCACTTTCTTCTAAACTGAACTTTTTTATCTTATTATCCTTAGCATATTCTCCTACAAAATGATCTGCTAATAAAATGATATCCTGATCCCTATTACGTAATGGCGGTAGCTCTACAGGTAAGCCAACAATTCTGTAGTAAAGATCTTCCCTGAATCTTCCTTCCTTTACTTCTGTTGCTAAATCCTTATGAGTGGCTGTTATAAGCCTGGCATCGAAACTAATTGTTTTATTACCTCCTACTCGAACTACTTCACGTTCCTGAATTACTCTTAGTATTTTACTTTGAATATTAAGATCTAGTTCGGCAATTTCATCCAAAAAAATAGTCCCTCCGTTTGCAGCCTCAAACTTTCCTATCTTTTGTGAAACTGCTCCGGTAAACGCACCTTTTTCATGGCCAAATAACTCACTTTCCACTAATTCGGCAGGCATGGCTGCCATATTAACTGCTATAAAAGGTTTCCTTTTCCTGCTACTATTATAATGAATAGCCTTTGCAACAAGCTCCTTACCCGTTCCCGTTTCACCGGTAATAGAAATATTGATGTTAGACTTTATAGCTTTTTCTAAATGCTTAAAAACGGTTTTAATCGCCTTACTTTGACCTATGATAGAATTATCGAATAAATAATTGTCTTCTATCTGCTCTCTTAGCTCTTCAACCTCCTTTTTTAACTCAGTATTCTCACGAACATTTATAATGGATTTCCATAGCACATCTTTTGTATGATCATCCTTTATAATATAATCCCGAGCTCCATTTTTCAATAATGATACCGCTACACTAATATCCTCCTGACCACTGATTACAATTACAGGCATATTTATATCTACCGCCTTAATTTTGGTCAAAAGTTTATCACCACTCAAATCGGGTAAACCAAAGTCTATACAAACTACATCAGGTTTTTGATAAAGATTCTTCAGGCAATCAGATGCATTGTCAAAAAGAGTTACTTCATAATCAGGATTGAGGCTTAAATGATGCTTAAGCAATTCCCCGTACCAGGGATCGTCCTCAACTAAATATATAGAAAATACCATGTTTTAGGATTTTGGTCCTTTAATGTAAGTAAAATATTTGAATCAAAATACCTTTAGCTGTTCAAAAGTGTTCTAATAAAACAACCGTATTATTTTCTAAATAAGCCGAATAAATTGAAATTTACGGTAAAGAATTAATCTCAAACTTACATGAATAATAACACCAGTTTAAGCCCTCAGAATTACGATAATGAAAAGGAAAGCTTTTGGTCCAAGCAGTTTTTTATAAAAACGCTCTTAAACGGATTACTTTTAATACTTCCTATTATTATAGTACTGTTCTTATTATCTCTAATATTCAAGCTGTTATTTAATGTTATAGCACCTTTAAGTGCATTGTTAGATCAAAATGCAGAATCACATACTTGGTTTATCAACATACTCGCATTACTAATTTTAGTATTATTCATTTTCATCTTCGGATTAGTGTTAAGAAATAGAAGAGGTCAGCTATACTTTAACAAATTTGAAAGAAGATACCTGGTACAAATTCCTCTCTATACTTCCATAAAAGAAACGGTTACTCAGTTCTCGGGAGTAAAAAAGATGCCTTTTTCACAAGTTGTCCTTGTTGACGCCTATGGCACAGAAGTGTTCTTAACAGGCTTTGTAACTGAGGAAATTACTGATGATCTGTATACTATATTTGTTCCTACCGCACCTAATCCAATGAATGGAAACATATATCACGTGCCTAAAAAACAACTCAAATTTCTTGATATTGAATCTGAAAAAGCAATGAAATCAATTGTTGGCATGGGTACGGGATCCTCTCTACTTTTTAAAGCTCAGGAAAAAATGGATTACAGACATGAATAATAAATACTTAACTTTGAAGCTGTTATTTTAAATTATAAATACCTTTTACTTAATAGATGAAGTATCTAATCGTAGGACTAGGAAACATTGGTCCGGAATATGAGCTAACAAGACATAACATAGGCTTCTTAACGCTAGACAGAATTGCCGATAAGCAAGGTGCTCAATTTGAAACACTCAAATTAGCTATGAAGGCTGAATTTAAGCATAAAGGACGTCAAATTCATTTGATAAAGCCTACTACTTATATGAACCTATCGGGTAAAGCAGTTAATTATTGGATGCAAGAGCTCAAAATCCCTAAAGAAAATATTCTGGTGATTACAGATGATATTGCTATCCCTTTTGGCAAATTAAGAATGCGAGCGAAAGGATCAGCTGCCGGACATAATGGACTTAAAAACATTGAAGATTTAACTGGCGGCCAAAACTATGCACGACTAAAGTTTGGTGTAGGAAACGACTTCCATAAAGGTCAACAGGTCGACTATGTACTTTCTCCTTTTACACAACAGCAATTTGATGAGTTACCTTTCTTAATGGACAAAGCAGCCGATATGGTACTAGGCTTTTCTACCATAGGCATCAATAGAACAATGAGTGAATTTAATGACTGAGTATATAGTCAAATAAATTTGTTTAATATTTATAAAAGAATGTTAAACATAAAACAACATAAAGGGTTCATAACCGTATATCAATTTCGAATAAACTAATTAATGAGAGTATCCGTTTTTAGAAAGGAACATTTTAACGCAGCCCACAGATTACATAATCCTAACTGGTCAGACGAAAAGAATACGAAAGTATTTGGCAAATGTAATAATCCAAATTACCACGGCCACAACTATTATTTAACTGTAAAAGTTACCGGAGAGGTAGATCCTGATACAGGCTATGTGATGGATGTAAAAGTTCTAAGTGATTTAATTGAAAGCAAAATACTTGACAGGTTTGATCATAAAAATTTAAACCTTGACACCGAAGAATTCGCCCAATTAAATCCTACGGCTGAAAATATAGCAATAGTGATATTCAATTTGATAAGGCCAGAAATTGATAAAAAGCTGGACTTAAAAATCACACTGTACGAAACTGAAAGAAATTATGTTGAATACCCCGCAGAATCATAAAAATTTGAATGACCTGGATAATATAGACGACATCGGAGATGACCATGTAGGCTCTCAAGCAGAAACTCCTCTAAGAGCTGATGCTTTTGAAATGGATGATGAGCTTAAAATGGAGCTTATAGCCAAGCATTTCAAAGAAATAATGCACGTTTTAGGAATGGACTTAACTGATGATAGCTTGAAAGGCACACCTGCCAGAGTTGCTAAAATGTATGTTAAAGAGGTGTTTAGTGGGCTAAACCCAGAAAACAAGCCCCAACCGAAGCTATTTGAGAACAAATACAAGTACGATCAAATGTTAGTGGAGAAAGACATTACCTTCTACTCTCATTGTGAGCATCATTTTGTTCCTATTTACGGTAAAGCCCACGTTGCTTATATATCAAGCGGAAAAGTTATAGGGTTATCTAAAATCAATAGAATAGTACAGTATTATTCCAAGCGGCCTCAAGTTCAGGAACGCTTAACTGTGCAAATTGCAGAAGAATTAAAAAAGGTATTGGAAACTGAAGATGTAGCAGTAGTGATGGATGCTTCACATATGTGTGTTTCCTCAAGAGGCGTTGGAGATACTAACAGCAGAACAGGAACCTCATATTTTGGTGGTAAATTTAATGATGATGCTACCAGAAGAGAATTCTTAAACTATGTAAATACGCCAAGTAAAGATTGACCGGGACAAACTTTTAGATGAAAGGGAGCTATGGCTCCCTTTTTTTATGTTTAACTTTCAAAACATATTGTTAAACATTCTGTTAGCCAAGAAAAAATAATATGTCATTAAAAGGAAAAAATATATTAATCGTTGGAGCCAGTTCAGGCATCGGAAAATCATTAGCTGAAAGTCTAATAAAGGAAGATGCAAAGTTATTTCTTGCTTCAAGATCAAAACCTGATATATCTGGCGATTTCACTTACATAGAATTGGATGTACTGGATATTTCAGATGAACTTGACAGCCTACCTGATGAACTTCATGGGCTTGCTTATTGTCCTGGCTCTATCAATCTAAAACCTTTCAGGAGTTTAAAATCAGATGATTTTATAGATGATTTTAAACTTAACACATTAGGAGCTGCTACTGTAATCCAAAAATGCCTCAAAAAACTAACCTCAGCAGAAGGTTCAAGCATTGTGCTGTTCAGTACAGTTGCTGCTAATACTGGGCTATCTTTTCATGCATCAATTGCCTCGGCAAAGGGTGCACTACAAGGCCTGGCATTAAGCTTAGCATCTGAGCTAGCTCAAAAGAAAGTTCGTGTAAATGTAGTGGCGCCAAGTCTTACCGATACACCACTTGCCAGCAACTTATTATCAAATGACGATAAAAAGGAAGCCTCTAACAAACGTCATCCAATAGGTAGATATGGAACTGCTAATGACATTTCTAATGCCGCCAAATTTCTGCTAAACGATGATAATTCGTGGATAACAGGCCAAATTATTGGAGTAGATGGAGGAATGGAAAGAATAAGAAACATTTAATAACATTAGGGCTATGTGCCAGTTAACAATATACTTTCATATAATAACATCAAATAAGAAATGAGTAATACAAAAGAGAACATTACAGATAAATTAGAATTGATACACACACATGAGCATGCCACTATTGAAAAGGTGGAAGGTAAACCTATCGCAATTGTAACAGCAACCAGTACCTATATACCTATTGAAGAATTTCAAAGTATTTTTAAGCGTATTGGGGACTTAGTTGAAAAGCATCAACTTACTAAGCTTATTTTTGACAAACGTGCGCTAACAGTTTTTCATCAACCATCAATGGAGTGGTACTTTACTGAGTGGAAAGAAAAAATGTGGGATAAGGGTTTGAAAACTCATAGAAAGATTTTACCTGACAATAAAGTTTTTCAACAAAGTGTTAAGATAGGCCGAGAAAAAATCAAAAATGAGAATCCTAATTTGAAGTTCAATCAAATGGATATTCAGTATAAAGATGATCTACAGTCAGCAATAGACAGCTAATCCTATGGCAGAGAAGACAGTTGAAGAATTAAAGAAGGAGTTAGCATTAGCAAAGAAAGAGATATCTCATCTTAAGGAGAAGTATGATTCTGACATTGTTGATATGCAAAAGGAAATTAAATACTTGAAAGAGCAGTTAATGGCGCAGCAAGGAATGTTAAACAATGCCATTACTTATGCCACAAAGTTAGAGTCAGATTTTAAAGGCTTGAAAAAAGAAATCGATTCTGGTAATTTTGAAAGTATACATTAATGAAATTGTCGCCTTCGGGCGACATTTCTAAATTGAAAGAGATGGAGAAAAAGATACCGGAGTCGTTTTACATATATAGGGAGCTACTTTCAAAAATAACCAGGCAGAAAGAAGAGCTAAAAAAGAAATATCAGTTCAAAATAGATTCTTTAACTTCTGAGGTTGATTTCTTAAAAGAACAAATTGATGCTCAGAACACTATGATCGCCCAAACCATAGAATACATGGAGAGACTTGAAAATCAAGTAAATAACATGAATGTGGCTATTAAGGAGGATAAGAAATGAAAGAGGTAGGTCTTATTTAAATAATTTATCCGCAACTGTCGATTTACCTTTTAAAGCTTGTCGCATCATATAACGCTCTACTATCACATCAATTGGTTTTAGCAATATAGCTATACCTAATTTGAATATGAAACCCACTTGTTCGTTCCCAAATTTTTGCTCTACTATTGGTTCTAGCAAGCCTTCTGAAATCACGAATAAAATAATGGCTATTAAAAGTACGATAGATGAGGCCTTTCTACCTACTTTGGCTTTTACGAGCTGATCGATTGTGTCTTGAAGAAGTTGATTATTAACCTTGAGGTCATCATTTATCTTATTAATTTCTTCTGACTGCTTTTTGAGCTTTTCATTGGCTTCATTTAATTTGGCATGTAATCTATCACTCACAGAAGTAAGCAGCTTCGCCTCACCAATTAGGCGCTCATACTTATCACAAAGCTTTTTGTAGTTCTCCTTTACTGTTTCTGCAGGTATATTATCATCTTCCGAAAGCTTACGAACTTCCTTCAGAAAATCAATTTCTGCCTGAAAAACATCTGATTGAGCTACAGCTTTTGCCATTAATTCATTTAGTCTTTAATCTGAATCATTCGAAATGGAACTTTAATAATTTCCTTAAAATCCTCTCCTGATTCCTGCATATCCTCATCAAAATACCAGTCAACACTTAATTCTTTACCCGTTTGAGGTATTTTTTCAAGTTTTCTGAATATTTCAACCAAACACTTTGAGGAGCTAGTATTAAAATACTCTAATTTAACTTCAAAATTAGTAGAATCCTTTGGGTTATTTACATAATCATCTAACCAATCGAGTAATGGCTTATAAAACTCGATAGAATTCTCTGGGATTGATCTTCCGGATATCAAAAAAGTATCCGCTGCAGGATTAAAATCAAGTTTCGGTGTTTTAGGTGTTGCTTCTAAATAATAAGCCTCCATAGTTATTGATTATTATTAATATTTACTTTCAAGCTAAATAATGAGAACTCCTTATCAAAATTAATAAAGTCATAATCCAATCTGTTTCCAGATTTTCTTACCATATCCATAATACCTAAGCCGGCTCTACCATTGTCAGAAATAGCCCCTTTGTCAAGTCTATCTCTGTAGCTTTCCCTTAAACTATTTTCATCCATCTTATTTACTTCTTCAATGGTATCTTTGAGCTTATCTATTTGTTCATTCCTAATGTAGTTACCGGAAAGCACTTCGTATCCATCATTTCTCTTAACCAAAAGAATATAAACATTTCTTAGGACTTGAGAAACCCTGGTATTTTCTTCGCTGCTGTGGTAGACATTTTGAACGACTTCGACCAGAATATTAAAGATTTTTTTCTTAAGTCGTGAATTATACTCGACCATACCAAGCTTATTTTCGACTATTGTCATCAGATTAGATATAAGAGTTTCATCAATAAAACCCTTATATCCAAAAAGTAACTTATCGCTTTCTTTAAGCTTATTATATTGATCGACCGTATTCAACATTCAGAGCTAAAATAGCTTTTATTCATAATTAAAACACTATAATTTATAAATAATTTACTATTGTAGAACAATTCGGTGATTTGTAATTGACAATTTTACTTCACATTGCCTGTTAGCTTTCTTATAAGCGGGCTAAAAATGAGAAGTATCAACCCTGCTCCTACTGTAAACAGTGTAATAAATGTAAATATATCTGGTAATAAAGATGGATTTGCTTCTATAGCCTTTTCATCAAACTCTCCAGCCACTAATCCTGCAATTAAATTACCAAAAGCTACTGACATAAACCATGCTCCCATCATCTGACCAACCAATCTTTTCGGGGCCAATTTTGTAGTAGCACTCAGTCCTACAGGACTTAAAAATAACTCACCAGCTGTATGCAACATATAAGTTAATAATAACCAGCCATAAGAAGCTTTAGTATGCTCTACCACAATAAATGAAGCAATAATCATTACGGCAAAACCCAATCCAAGGAGAATTAGTCCAAAGGCGAATTTTATCGGAGTATTTGGGTTCAAATTCTTGGAAGCTAATTTTACCCATAGCCATCCAAAAACAGGTGACAATATAATGATGAACATTGGATTAGCACTTTGCAGAACGCTAGCTGCCATTTCATAACCAAATATATACCTGTCAGCATACCTACTAGCAAATAGATTTAATGAACTACCTGCTTGTTCAAAACCAGACCAAAAAATGGCGGAAAATATTAACAAAATTGCCAGAGCTCCGACTTTCTTCTTCTCATCGGAATTCAGTTTTCCAAATAAGAAAATCGCTAAAAAGAATAATATTAATACTGAAGCTAAAATATATTTAGAAATACTAGCTATGTAATAGGCGTTTATGTTTATATATCCTAAAGTAGTTAGTAGTACTAAGACAACCAGTGCCACTAAGAATATAGTAATACCTATTTTTACTTTTGATCTGAACTTTAATTGCTTTTCATCTTTAGCATCGTAACCTTCAGGCACCGCTCCAACATCTCCTAAATACTTTTGTGTCGCTTTATATTGAATTAATCCAATTAACATTCCAAAGCCAGCAATTCCAAAACCTAAATGCCAATTAACGTTCTCACCTAAAGTACCTACGATTAGTGGCGAAATAAAAGCACCTATATTAATACCCATATAGAAAACAGAAAACCCTGCATCACGTTTTGTAGGTTGATCCTCGGGGTACAAGCCTCCTACTATACTGGAAATATTAGGCTTTAAAAGACCAGTCCCTATTACAATCAATATCAAACCTATAAAGAAAAACTCGGTCATAGGTAGTGCCATACTAAAATGACCTAGGGCAATTATGATACCTCCGTACCATACTGATTTTTGCAAACCGAAAAAGCGATCGGCTAGCCAACCACCTGGTAAAGCTAGTAGATAAACAAACATGGTGTACAAACCATAAATGGCTGTAGCCTGCTTATCATCTATACCTAGACCACCTTTCTCGATAGCTGCCACCATAAATAAAACCAAAATGGCGCGCATTCCATAGTAGCTGAATCTTTCCCACATTTCAGTAAAGAAAAGTGTGGCTAATCCTCTAGGATGGCCAAAAAACGTTTTCGTAGAACTCATATATTTATCTTTTTCTCAATTTTACAAAAGGCTAAAGCTAATATGAGCAGTTGATTAAAACAAGTTGATTATGTAAATAGGCCTCTAAATAGGTAGATAGTGTAGTTTTTACACTTTGCAAACGGTTGCATTTACTGAAAAAATATCTTTTTCGACTCTATTATTTACTTAACTTTGTGAGCCTAAATCTTATCAACTATTAAATTCTTATATAAATGAAGGAATTTGGATTGAAGTCCTCAAAAGCCGGATTAGAAAGTATTGGTATCCAGAAAGTTGCTGAAGCTCACTGGAATTTAACACCTGCCGAATTAACGGAACATGCTCTTGCTAATAAAGAAGGAGTTTTAACAAGTACTGGCGCTTTAATGTGCGATACAGGTAAGTTCACAGGTCGTTCACCTAAGGACAAGTTTATAGTAAAAGATGCTAAAACTGCCGATAAGGTATGGTGGGGTAATATTAACATCCCATTTGATGAGGATAAATTTGATGCACTTCATCAGAAAATGTTGAAGTTTTTAGAAGACAAGAAAGTGTATGTAAGAGATGCTTACGCTGGTGCTGATAAAACTTATAGATTAAAATTAAGAGTTGTAAATACACATGCTTGGCATAACCTTTTCTGCTATAACATGTTCCTTCGTCCTGAAACTTATAAGTTAAAAGACTTTGAACCAACATTTACTATTATTAATGCGCCTGAGTTTGAGGCCGATCCTGAAGTAGATGGAACAAGACAGAAAAATTTTGCGATTGTCAACTTCACAAAAAATATCATATTAATCGGTGGTACTGGCTATGCTGGTGAAATGAAGAAAGGTATTTTCTCTGTGCTTAATTTCACTTTACCTACTGACCACAATGTATTATCAATGCACTGTTCAGCTAACATGAGTGAGAATAGAGATGGTGATACAGCTGTATTCTTCGGGCTATCAGGAACAGGAAAAACCACACTTTCAGCAGATGAAAACAGAGGTTTAATAGGTGACGATGAGCACGGTTGGACTGAAAATGGTGTATTCAATTTTGAAGGTGGTTGTTATGCAAAAACGATAGATCTTACAGAGGAGAAAGAACCTCAGATTTATAAAGCCATTAAATTTGGTGCCATTGTAGAAAACACAAGGTTCATACCTGGTACAAGAGAAGTTGATTATACCAATACTGAGGTTACTGAAAATACAAGAACTGCTTACCCTATCCACCACATCAATAATGCTGTTGAGCCTTCTATTGGTGGAATACCTAAGAATATTTTCTTCCTAACCTGTGATGCCTACGGTGTTTTACCTCCTATTTCTAAGTTGAATAAAGGTCAGGCAATGTATCATTTTATCTCAGGATATACTGCTAAGGTAGCTGGTACGGAAGCTGGTGTTACTGAACCACAAACAGTATTCTCTGCTTGTTTTGGAGCTCCATTTTTACCATTACACCCAACAGTTTATGCTGAGATGCTAGGTAAGAAAATGGATGAGAACAAGGTAAATGTATGGTTGGTAAACACCGGTTGGTCTGGTGGTCCTTACGGAGTTGGCTCAAGAATGAAGCTTAAATATACAAGAGCCATGATTACCGCAGCACTTAATGGTGGTTTAGATGAGGTAGGTTACAGAAATCACTCTATTTATGGCTGTGCGATTCCGGCTACTTGTCCTGATGTTCCTTCGGAGGTACTTAGCCCAAGGGAAACATGGAAAAACGATAAAGGCTATTACGAAATGGCTAATAAGCTGGCAACGGAATTTATCGAAAACTTTAAGAAATTTGAAGAGTTCGCCAATGACGAGATTATGGCGGGAGCTCCAAAACCAAATTTGAGTAAAGTATAATTTTAGTTTTACATAATTTTTAAGACTGCTCCTTTTCATTAAGAGCAGTCTTTTTTTTGACTATGGCAAATCAACATAACTTTGATTCACTGGATATATACCCTGTAATGGGTGAAAAGATACATGCCAACAATAGTGTGGTAATGGATTTTACTGAAGACAATAAAAAACTAGCTAAGGTTGATCTTTCTGACACCAAGAAGTTCACTGATTACGTTTTTAAGCAATTAGGCAAAAAGAAATTTGGATACGGTGGCTATTTGGAAAACCGGGTGATTTATAGAAGAAGTGAACACTTTCAGAAAGGAGATTCTCGCTCTATGCATTTAGGTGTGGATGTTTGGACTAAAGCCTATCATCCTTTATTTGCTCCATTCGATAGCGTAGTACATAGTTTTAAAGACAATGATAATTTTGGTGATTATGGACCTACCATCATACTTGAGCATGACTTAGTTGGTAAAAAACTTTATACATTATATGGTCATTTAAGTTTAAAAAGCCTTAATGACATAAAAGAAGGTGATATCATCAAAAAAGGAAGTGCTTTTTCCGAATTAGGAGATTATCCTGAGAACGGTGACTGGCCACCACATCTACACTTTCAGGTAATTACTGATTTAGAAGGCAGAAGAGGCGACTTTCCTGGCGTTTGTGCCCCGTCAGAACTACCTCATTATCAGAAAATCTGCTTAAACCCTTATAGCTTTATTTAAGAGGCTACTAAAGCTCCGGCAATTGTAGCCGTCATCATACAAGCTAAGGTTGCTGCCAATAATGCACGCATTCCTAATTTTGAAAGATTACCTTGTTGATTAGGGGCCATCCCTCCTATTCCACCAACCTGAATGGCGATAGAGCTAAAGTTAGAAAATCCGCATAGTGCATAAGTTGCTATTACAATTGATTTGGAGGATAAAATACCATCAGCTTTCATTTTAGCTAGATCCAAATAAGCAACAAACTCATTTATAGCAGTCTTCTGCCCTAACAGACTTCCTACTGCCAAAGTATCAGACCACTCTACTCCCATGGCAAAGGCAAAAACTCTAAATATCTGACCTAGAATATATTCCAGACTGAACTTATCAAATGTGCCACCAGTGGATTCCATAATCAGCGCATTCAGACACCAGTCCAATCACCTATTAGATCCCCTAACAAATAATTAATGGCCGCAATAACTGCTATAAAAGCCAATAACATACCTGCAATATTCACTGCTAACTTTAAACCATCAGAAGCACCTCTTGAAAGGGCATCAATTAAATTAACCCCCATTTTATCCTTACTTACATGCAAGGTATCATCAATCTCATCAGGATTATTCTCAGGGATCAAGATTTTAGAAATTACAATGGCAGCTGGTGCGTTCATAATTGAAGCACTTAACAAATAAGAAGCAAACATGGCTTTTTGTGCCGGATCATCTCCACCAAGAAATGCTACATATCCAGCGAGAACGCCACCTGCAATCGTAGCCATACCTCCTGTCATTAAACACATCAATTCCGATCGTGTCATATTAGGAACAAAAGGTCTCACCAATAAAGGTGCCTCCGTTTGACCTAAAAAGATATTACCAGCTGCAGATAAACTTTCTGCACCAGAAAGACGCATAGTACGCGACATGATCCATGCTATACCATACACGAGTTTTTGTAGCACTCCCAAATAATAAAGACCAGCTGTAACGGTAGAAAAGAATATAACCGTGGGTAGTACCTGAAAAGCAAAAATAAATCCAAAGGTGTCGGAGGCTAGATCACCAAAAAGGAAACGTGCTCCATCACCTGAGAAGGAAAGGAATACAACAAATGCCTCAGAGACTTTCATAAAAATCATCTCCACGAAAGGCACCTGCGTTATTAGAAAGCCAAAAACAACTTGAAGCCCCAAACCCGTAATGACCAGGCGCCAATCAATCTTTTTTCTATTAACTGAAAAGAGATAAGCAAAACCTATCAAAACCAGCAGTCCAATAATTCCTCTTAGGTAGTCCATAATTTTTTCAAAGCCACAAAAATAAGGGAAAGTCCTCAATATAAAAACCTTATAAAGAGTTATAGCTGAACGCTTGAAAATGTCTCTAAAAAAGGTGAACTATTGTTGCTGTGCGAAACAATTAGTTATTTAGCATTATGAATTTATTTTACCAGCCCAACTTACCCGAAGCTACTTATTTAGATACAGAAGAATCAAAGCATTGCATAAAGGTACTAAGAATGCAAGCAGGAGATTCTATTGAAGTTATTGATGGAAAGGGCAGCTTATTTAAGGCAGAAATTATCGAGGCGAACCATAAGAAATGTAGTTTTTCCATACTTGAAAAAATAACCACAGAGCAATCTTCATTCCGGAAGCACGTTGCTATTGCACCGACTAAAAATATTGACAGGATAGAATGGTTTGTTGAAAAAGCAGTTGAAATCGGCATAGATGAAATTAGCTTTATATTATGCGATCATTCTGAGCGCAAAATATTAAAGCCAGAAAGACTAGAGAAGAAAGCTGTAAGTGCTATGAAGCAATCTTATAAGTTTTGGATGCCCAAAATCAATGAGCTAAAGCCTTACAATGATTTCCTTCAACTGAAACATAGAGGGTTGAAATCCATCGCTTTCGTAGATTTCGAAAACCCCGTTCAATTAAAGGATCTATTAGACGGTAAGCAAGACAGCCTTGTATTAATCGGGCCCGAAGGTGACTTTAGTGAGCAAGAAGTTAAACTAGCAGAAGAAGCAGGTTTTAAAAAAGTAGGATTAGGCAATAGCAGATTAAGAACTGAAACCGCTGGTATTGTAGCTTGTCATTTGATGAATTTAGCTTAGCAAATTTTCATTCTGGCATTACCGTTTACTCATAAAAGTAAAATTAATTAAGATTAGCAGTATCTAATTCAATGAATCTTTCAGATAGACTGTCAGAAAAAATGGTTTTTATTTCAAGGAGTTCAATATTAATGGCTTCTATCAAGAAGTAAGTCGTGTCAGTTCCCCAAGATACGCCTAATGTATCTGTTGGAATATAAGCGGTTTCAGTAGCTGGTATAAACCATGATCCTTCAAGCGTATCCGTTATTGATGTACATGAATCAGAAGGATTAATGTAGTAGGCCTTATCCTTGTCACTAGTTGAAGCGGTAAATTCAAATATCAATTGTCTAGCTACCTGACAGGAATCATATTGAACAGCTTCTCCATTTCTGTTTCTCTCAGTTAACTGCCATTTCTTTTCACTCGCATTTGACAATAGTCGCTGTAATTCTACTCTTCTGAAATCCTCAAAATTAGGCTCATTGGGTATGCATGAGCCTGCAAGTAGTAAAATAACCAATATTAAAGCTGCTGATCTAAACATATCGACAAATATAGTATTAACTGTTGGCTCAATTCCAATTATAAATTGATTTAATAAACTACATATTGTAAAAGTGAAGTATAGACTTCAAAACAATACTGTGTCACACCCTAACTGTAAGGTTTAGTTGAATAAGCATTGAAAACAATTCTGTTTAATTGATTTTTTATAATAATATTTATATTAATTTTAACTATATTTATTTTTAAACCTATGAGACTAATGTAATCTTCGATGAACAAATGTTTTTTAAGCATGAATAATACTATCTAGTTTTGTAAAGTGAAGGGGGCTAAAAATTATATCATAAGTCTTATTACGTTGCTTATTAGTTTAATAGGCATCTCAGGCAAGTCGTATGCACAGTGTGGAGCGAGTAGTGGGGTTGGTGGTTTTCAGACACTTGAAGAAGATTTTTGTGGCGGTGAAAAGCAGGTTTGGGCTGGTAAAAGCTATTCAAATGTTGACGTACCAGCGGGAACAGATGTGTATATTTTGGTTGATTGGGGATATCCAGGCGCTACAGATTATTATCCTACCGTATTAGAATTTGGAAATTACATAATCGATAATACACCAACTGTTTTACCACCAGCAGGGGCATTATTCGCAAATGATAGATATGCGTACCATGTTTATCCGGAAAATTTAGAAGACTGTTCATATGACGTAGATGTATTTTTAGTCTTTGTTGATGCCGGTGAAGACCCTGCAACTCATCCAAGTTCAATTATTTGTCCTGGAACGGTTAATAGTGCGAGTACAATTTATTGGGAAAAGGACAACATACTTCCTGGCAATCTTGCTATTGAAGAAGCGCCTATTATAAGAATTTGCGAAGGAGAAACTGTTACTATAAATCCTTTGTATAATATAAGTCTATATAATTGTCCATTGACTAACAACACCTCTGATCGATGGTTTCAATGGATATACAATATTGATGGTGGTAATCCAATACCAGATGTGGTTATCAACGGCCCTAATTTAGGAGGAAGTCAAACTTTCAATGCTGGTGGTGTAGCATCTAACTTAAACTTTGAGGAAGTAGTCCAAATTGATCCTGGTCCTAATTTGGTACCAGGAGATATCGATATGTTGCCAACTGGTACTATTACTATTGATGGAACCAATACTGTAGCAGGTCAATATTTTGATATCCAACTAAATGCATGGAATGTATGTAATCCTTTTGACGATCCTGATAACCCAAGCACACCTAATTTAAATTCTGCGGCAAATGCGGATTCTTTACCAGAGTTCACCACAGTTAGAATTTTAATTATAGATGAGCCCATTCTTGATCCTATTGAAATTCTTGATGCAAGTAGTAATCCTAAGCCCGGCAATCTGTTCTGCCCAGAAGAAGTTATTAGAATTTTCAATGATGGAACTGACTTAGGACCAGGACCCTGGACAATAAATATTTATGACGGACCAACTACAGCTGACCCCTTAATCGTAAGCTATCCTAATCAAAATAGAACGTTAGATATTGAGAATACAACTGGGCCAGATGCTGCAGCCCTCAATGCACCAGGAGTCAAAACTGTAGAAGTAATTAAAGTTAACAACAGCTCCGATATTACAGGTGGATGTAGCTCTTCGGTTACAGCACAATATGAAATAATTGGAACACCAGCAGCTACTATTGGCTTTGATGACGGATCTTTTGGCTCGCCAAATACAGCAGATACATCATACGAAATATGTGCTGAAAGCTTACCATTAAATTTAGAGCTAACCGATGAGACGCCTGGCAAAACTGTTAACTTGACTACAGAATGGCTAATCGAAAAAGTATCACCAAATAGTTCTACAATCGACAATATAGATGATGGAGGTGGTGGAGCTACAGCTTTCGACTATCCCTCAAATCCATTAATTATTAGTGATACGGGTCATTATCGAGTTCAACTTTATATTTTAGATGGCTCAACTAATTGTACCACATCTGATCAATTAGACATTTACGTTTATGACACCCCAGAAGCTCTTTTCAGTGCCACTGGTGTTTGTGAAGGAGAAGACACAGACTTCGATCCATCAGCTTCTAATATACCTACAACCATTAATGGTGAAGTTATTGATCAATGGCTGTGGGACTTTTCGTACGATGGGGTCACTTTTAATACTGAATTAACCAGAACAAATGACAATAGCTTCACAAGGAATCTTGGTACGGCCGATGATTATGAAGTAGCCTTAATTACTCGTACTGACAAAGGATGCTACAGCGACACCACTGTTACAACCGTTAGCGTTTACGCCAATCCTAATGCTGATTTACAGGCTTTATATGGTCAAGACTATGAAACTTTTGTGGAAGATGATCCCTACACAGGAGATCCAATATGTCCTGGAACCCTAATAAAGTTCTTTAACAATTCCGATGAAGCCAGTAACGATCCTTCCGTTGTTGATGTCGGGTATTACCTCGAAATCGATAGTATTGGGACAACAGTGACCAGAGCTATAGGGGGTTCGGGAACCTTTGCAACACCTGATATTTTTTATAATACCACAGGTTCCAATGTAAATTATTCAGTACAGCTAATAGCCACCGCCAACCCTACAGATGGAAATCCTGATAATGATTGTGTTGAGCTATCTGCCCCTATTGTTGTAGAAGTTTTACCAGGTAGTCCTTCGGGCTTTACTATTTATGAGGACAATACTAAATCTAATGTTTATGAACCTACCAGTAGCTACTGTTCTCCACATGAATTCACTTTCGAAATCAACAATGTGACTAACAATTTACTGAACCCAGGTGATTCCGTGGTATGGGAGGTATTTGATGGAGCTACTCTATTAGGCGGAGATACAATAGCATATTCAACAGGAACAGCTTCAGATTATGATTTTTCATTTTTGTTTGAAAATGATTTCCCCAGCATTGCTCCTATTAATTACACTATTACATTACAACCTTTTTCTGATGGATTTTGTGTGAACAGCTCGTCAAATACTGTTAGGGTACTGCCCAAGCCCATTAGCAACTTTGCTCCTACAGATACAGTAGTAACCTGTGATTCTGTTACCTTTTATTTTGAAGCTGAACAAGCCGGTTTGTTGAACTATTTTTGGAATGCGACACCAGTTGATAGTGATGCAATTGCTGACACCCTCATTGCTGAAAATATTAATGGGCCAGAATACTGGGTAAGCTTTGGAAGGCCGGCTGATACTGATCCTCCATTGACTATTAATGTCACTTTACAAACTGAAAATGTTTTTGGCTGTCCAAGCGATCTCTCAGGAACTTTTACAGCTAATATACAACCAGAAGATAATTTCAATATAGACCTTGTATATTCCGGCACGGGCAACTGTTTACCTAACACCTATACTTTTACAAACAATACTATCCCTGCCGATATACCGGCTAATACTGAATGGGAACTACACATTACAAATGTAAACTTAGGTTCAACCACTATTATAAATACAGATACTTTACCGGCAAGTAATAAAGACTTTTCAGCAGGATTCGTTTATGAATTTACTCAGGCTGCCAATTACGAAATCAGACTAATTGCCTTGCTTGAAAGTACTTGTGACCTGGCATCAGATCCACCAATAAGCTTAACTTTTAACAATAGCCCTCAAATGGGTTTTCGTCCTGTTCAGGATGAAGGTTGCTCTCCACTAGAATTAGATTTAATTGATGTTTCATTTAATCCGGATGGAACTGATTTAGATGAAATTACGCTTCAATGGACCAATTTGGTTTCAGGAGTCACATTTAGTCTCGTTGTCAACAATGAACCTGCTGATTATTTCAACTCTATTATACCTTTTGATTTATTATACACCACTTATGATGGCACAGGTTATAATGATTATGAAATAACCCTTACAGGAGAAAATGAATTTGGTTGTATAGATGATAGTGTTTATAACGTAAGAGTTTATCAAACACCAGTTATTGATTTCGATATAGTATCACCAAACCCTGCTTGCGAGGGAGACTATACTTTTGAATTTGATGTAATCACCTATAATGTTCCTCCAAATACTGATTTAACATGGAATTGGAATGATGGAACAGACACAACACTTTCTAGTCCTAACAATATTCAACATACTTTTGTAAACAGAGCAAGTTTCTTTGGTTCAGATAACTATATGGTATCCTTAACTGCTGAAAGTGCTAATGGATGTACTACCACAGTCACAAAAAGTATAGAGCTAAACCCAAGAGTAAGAGCTGAGTTTTTTGCTGACAAAAATAGTGGTTGCTCTCCTCTTTTAGTAAATTTCACAAGCTTCTCTCAAGGAACGGGGTTAACAGGTAATCATATCTATCAATATAAAGAAGCAACAAGTGCAGCTTGGATTAATGTGCCTTCAGCTGACATATCTGCATCCGGAATGACTACCATTTCTTTTCCGAATACAACTGCTGCAGATTTAATTTATGATGTAAGGCATATAGCTGTCTCTTCTGTTGGCGGCTGTTCTGATACATCAGCTGTAGCTCAAATCACGGTATTTCCAGAAATTGCTCCTCCTGGTATTGAAGGACCTGATGAGGTTTGTGCCTTTGCTCAAAGTATTAATTTTAATATTCCTGCCACTGAAGTAAACGCTACTTCTAATTATTTATGGTCATTACCACTTGGTGCGTTTATATCTAGTCAAAATGCAAATGGAAGTGAGATTACCGTAAACTTCAGTTCATTTAGTGGCAATCTAGAGGTTTCTGAATTGAATGACCAAGGTTGTATTAGCGATCCTAATATCAAACCGATTACTGTATTAACTGGGCCTACAGGTGTATTAAGCTTAAACGGCACAAATGTTATCTGCCCTGGAGAAAGTACTTCATTAAGATTTGACCTGAGTGGACCCGGAAGCAGTGATGACTTTACTGTGGTATACAATAATGGCACATCGAACGATACTTTAAGAAATATCC
This sequence comes from Marivirga atlantica, assembly GCF_016734805.1. Classification (GTDB taxonomy): domain Bacteria; phylum Bacteroidota; class Bacteroidia; order Cytophagales; family Cyclobacteriaceae; genus Marivirga; species Marivirga atlantica. The sequence continues at coordinate 750,565 of NZ_JAERQG010000002.1, read as the reverse complement.
CAGATGGTTACATCCATTCAGTAAGTCCAACAGCTTCAACCAATTATTTTTTACTTTCCGTAATTGATAATGATTATCCGGCCTGTACCCCTTCTGCCATATCAGGTTCAGCTTTTGTCTCAGTTAACCTTCAACCAAGTGTAACACTAACTGGTGATGCTACAATTTGTGAAGATGTGAGTACCAACTTATTCTTCAACTTAACAGGTGTTGGCCCTTGGGATGTTGAATATACTGACGGCACAAATACTTTCAGTTTTACCACTAATAGCCCAGTTCATTTAGAAGCAGTTACACCAAGCGAAAATACTGTTTATACGCCAGTTTCAGTCTTGGATAATAACACTCCAAGATGTAGTGGACCTGTAAATGGTAGCGCCACCATCACCGTTAATCCAAAACCTACTGCAGAAATATTCGGAGATCAAGATGAACTTTGTGCCAACGCACCAACAGAAATTAGATTAAACCTAACGGGAAATCCTCCATGGTTAGTGCGTTATTCTGATGGTACTAATACATTTACACTTAACAATATTAGCCCTACCGGAACTTACGATCCTTCAACTGATACATATACCCACTCCTTTAATGTGAATCCTCCGAGTGGAACCACTTCTTACACATTAATTGATGTGAGAGATGTCAATAATTGTTTGGGAGATATACAAGGAAGTGCAGTATTAGAGGCGAACGATTTACCTACTGTTGACCTAAACGGTAATGCAGCTATATGCTTAGGTTCTTCTACCGACCTTGATTTATCGTTTACAGGAGATGGACCATTCAGTATTTCTTATTTAGCCAATTCAGATACCTTAACAGCTAATAATTTAAGTGCGAGTAGCAGTCTAACTGTAAGCCCTGATGTGAATACGGTTTATAGAATTATTGAATTAATTGATGTCAGAGGATGTACTGGTAACATATTAGGAAGTCCTGTAAGTGTTCAGGTAAACAGTTTACCAACTGCAGAAATCTCAGGAGCTGATACCATTTGTTATGGAGATGAAACTAACTTAATCTTTGATTTAACAGGTAGAGGTCCATGGACGGTTACTTATACCGATGGGGTTGATCAGAATACTTTTACAACTTCTTTCAACAGACATTTTGAGCCTATCATACCAACTGCTACCAGAACTTATTCAATTATTTCTGTTACCGATAGCAATACACCAGTCTGTACAGGAACGACTACCGGAAATCCTCAAATATTTGTTTACCCGCAGTTAGAAGCATCCTTTACTTTTACTCCAGAACAGCCTTCACAACCTGATGATGCTACCATTACCATAACCAATACAACCACTAATAAAAATAGCTGGGAATACGAGTGGGACTTTGGGGACGGCACTATTTCAAATGAGGTTGATCCTGCCCCTCATACTTATGAAGATTTTGGAGATTTCGTATTAAAAATGACGGCAACAAACGGACTTTGTACTGATACTTATCAAGCTGTTATCTCTATTGATGCCGTATCTCCAATTGTTGATTTTAGAGCTACTCCATTAGAAGGATGTCTTCCATTAGTTGTTGAGTTTGAGAATCTATCAAGATTTGCAGATCCTGGTACTTATCAATGGGAATTTGGTGATAACCAAAGAGTACGAGCCGTAGAAAACCCGACACATGTATATACTTCCCCAGGTACCTATACAGTAACCTTAACCGCAGATAACATAACTAGAAATCAACAGACAGAAACTAAGGAAGCTTATATTACTGTATATGAAACCCCACAATCTTCATTCACCATTCCTGATGAGTTCAGGCAAGTGTTTACTGGTGAAGAGGTGCAATTCGTTAATACAAGCATTGGAGCAGATGAATTTGTATGGAAATTCGGTGATGGCAACCAGTCCTTTGATGAAAATCCTGTTCATGTATATGGCGACAGCGGGGTATATGACATTACGCTAATTGCAATTAACTCAACAACAGGGTGTGAAGACTCCTTCGCCCTCGATGCTCAAGTAAAAGTTATACTAGGTGGAGAATCAAAAATTGCTAATGCTTTTACCCCTAGCAGAGCCGGTCCTGGTAGTGCCAGCAGTAATGTACAGTCAAATGACATTTTCCTCCCTCAGGTTGAAGGTGTTTCCGAATTCAACATGTTAATTTATAACAGGTGGGGTGAGCTGCTTTTCGAATCTAACGATAAAACTATCGGATGGGATGGCTATTATAAAGGACAGCTTATGCCTCAAGGAGTTTATGTTTATAGGCTTGAGTTAGTTTATGAAAATGGTAGACGTGAGACCAAAGTGGGTGATATAACATTAATAAGGTAAACTGATTTGAAGAAAATAGTAATTATATCGTTCATAAGCATTGCGGCACTACTTTTAAGTAAGACTCGGCTCACTGCACAGGACTTTCAGCTATCTCAGTACTATGCTGCACCACTCTATCTGAATCCTGCCTTTACGGGCTCCGGTAAAATGCATAGATTTAATCTTAACTATAGATTGCAATGGCCTGGTTTGCGTTATACCAATGCTTACAGAACCATGGCTTTTTCATATGATTATAATCTTTCAGAGCTAAATAGTGGTTTTGGTTTGTTGGCTACTAGAGATGTTGCCGGGTCTGGCGATCTGGGAAATACCAGTGCGGGTTTTCTGTATGCTTTCAGAGCACAAATCAATAAAAAATTAGTATTCGCAGCTGGGTCACATTTTAGCTACAACTTCACTGGATTAAATGCAAACGGTTTAACGTTAGGAGATCAGCTTGCCAGTGACAGGCCTGTTTCATTTGACAGTGAACTACAACAAGTAAATCGAATTCAATACTTCGATTTTGCAACAGGAATACTCGTATATGGTAAATCACTATGGGGAGGTGTCTCTTTACATCATTTGACTCAGCCCGATGTCTCATTAATTGGAGATTCAAACCCTCTGCAAATGAGGTTTTCTGTACATGGTGGCGTACGCATACCATTATATCGAGGGCCAAAAGAATTTGATCATATTTCGAGCATTGCACCTTCCTTTATATACAAAAGACAGGGGAACAATGATCAACTCGATGTTGGCATTGACTGGCATTATGATCCTATTTCTGCAGGCTTTTGGTACCGAGGCTTTCCATTTGCTAAAAATCAAGAAAACAACTTTGATCGTGACGCTATGATTTTCCACTTTGGACTTGAAATTCCTCAATTAAAAGCACAAATAGGTTACAGTTATGATTTCACCATATCAGAATTTGGCGGTATTTCTGGTGGAGCTCATGAAGTATCAATTTCTATGGATATAGTAGGTACGTTCCGAAAGAAAAGAAAAGAAGAGTTTCTACCCTGCCCTACTTTTAATTAATCATTACCAATAAATTTCTCAATGGTTGCTGATCCTGATGCATTGATCCCTTCAGCTTTAAATACCTTAGCTATAGTCAGAAAGATTATTTTTAAGTCTAACCAAAAGGATTGGTTATTCACATACCAAACATCAAAGCTAAACTTCTCTTGCCAGCTAATGGCATTTCTTCCATTTACCTGAGCCCAGCCAGAAATACCAGGCGTTACGTTATGTCGCTTTTTCTGAGAAGGATTATATAAAGGTAGATACTCAATAAGCAGTGGTCGAGGCCCCACAAAGGACATATCTCCTATTAAAATATTAAGTAATTGTGGCAACTCGTCAAGTGATGTTTTCCTGACAAATTTTCCAACGGGTGTAAGTCTATCTTTATCTGCTAATAAATTACCGTGAGCATCCACATCATCTCTCATGGTTTTAAATTTGATAAGTAGGAAAATCTTTTCATTCCTACCAGGCCTTTTCTGAGTAAAAAACACCTTCCCATTCTGAAATAATGCTAGTAATAAGGCTACGATTAAAAATACCGGGCTTGCAATAATAAGCGCTAATAGTGCAAAGAGTTTATCAAAAAAAGGCTTTACAACTTTAGAATAGATCATTTGATAACTCCAATATGGATTAGGGCATCACCTTCATGAACTATCGGGTTATTATTTAATCCTATTACGTAGCCCGAAGCTGTTGCCTTAATTTTATTACTAAACCCACCAAAGGGGTCATTAATGGTTCCTAAAACCTGATTTTTCTTAACTAATTGACCGCTTTTCACTTCCGTTAAGAAAACCCCTGATTTTTTTGATCTTACCCATGAAGAACTATTGATCAGCAAACTTTTGCTATTGGCTTTAGGTGCTTCATCAACCATTCCTAAATGCTTCATAACCCTTAGCGCACCAGCCATCCCCTCTTCTATAGCATGTTCATCAAAACGAGAAGACTCTCCTCCTTCATACACCAAAATTCTTTTACCGAATCTGCCAGCTGTTTGCCTAAAAGACTTAGGCCGAAATTTACTATCTAAAGTAAAAGGAGCATTAAAAACATTGGCCAACTCATTATTGACATCATCTCTCAAAACACATCTTATTTGAGGATAATTAGTTCTATCTGCACCACCAGTATGAAAATCTATTCCATAATCTATTAGCGGAATAATATTTTTAGTTAAAAAATAGGCGACTCTACTAGCTAACGACCCGTTTTTATTGCCTGGAAATGAGCGGTTAACATCTTTACCATCAGGCACATACCTTGAAAAATGAATAAACCCGTATACGTTGATAATTGGAATACAAATAATGGTACCTTTTAAAGGTATATGCTTATCCGATTCTATTAATCTACGAACTATTTCTGAGCCATTGATTTCGTCACCGTGTAATCCTCCTGAAAGCAATAGAACCGGCCCTGGCTGCTCAGAGCGTGCAATGGTTATGGAAATATCTATATCAGAACGTGAAGGTAATTTAGCGATGTTAATATCTACCTTCTTTTGTGTTCCTGGCGCTATATAATAACCTGCTATTTCCATATTATTTTACCAATAAGCCTCTATGTAATTTAGATTTATCATAGAGTAATGAAGTTCTTTTGTCGCTAAAATACCACCAGACAATCCCTGCTGAAAACATGCCTATTAGAGCTCCTGCTACTGTATCCATTAAGAAATGTTGTAAGAGATACACCCTTGAAACAGCTACTAAAATAGCAGCAAGCATAAAAATTACTTGAAGCAGTTTATTCTTTGTTAAGCAAATGAGCAAGGTCGCTATGGCAAAAGCCGATGCTGTATGTCCACTTGGAAAGCTATGAGCTCCGTATACTTTTACACCATCAACAAAGTTGAATACCTCAGCACTATCTTCAAAGAAAGATTTTGGACGCGGATAATTGAAAATCCATCGCTTACCAATGGTTACTAAAATTGTTTGAAAAAGGCCAATTATCGCTAAGATGATAATATTATAGTAGCTATAGAAAAGAAAAATAATTGCTACAATAAGGTACATTAAACCATCACCCAAGAAAGTAACATACTTAAAAAACACATCTCCATAAATATTATGTCTATCATTTAGCCAAAGTAAGAAGGTACCCTTTTCCCAAAATATAGAAATACTAAGTGTTGTTAAAATATAAAGGACAAACATGATAAATGCTGGTCCTTGAAATTTATGTTTTATACTTTCCATTGAAACTTCATGTATTTAATCTTTTCTCCCTCAGCCTCAAATTTCTTTTCATATTTAGTGGTAATGCCGTAATGCTCTTCCAATAATTCAGAATTCTTTAAATCGAAGGTATAAACTAAATTTTTAATATCGTCTCTTTTACTTAGTACCTCATCAAGCGTCCATTGAAACAAATCAGTATTATCTGTTTTGAAGTAAACAGTCCCATCATTTTCTTGAATTTTTTTGTAAATATCCAGGAAACGATCATGTGTCAATCTTCGCTTTTCATCTCTGTCTCTTGGGCGTGGATCAGGATGGATAATCCAGATGTCTTTTATTTCATTAGATTCAAAACTCTGCTCTAAATCTAAAGCGAAGGTTCGAAGGAATGCGGTATTTTCTAAATTGTGGTTTAACGATTCAGTGCTACCTTTCCATAAGCGCTCCCCTTTAATATCTATTCCGATAAAGTTTTCATCAGGGAAATGCTTGGCCAATCCAACTGTGTATTCGCCTCTTCCACAAGCAAGCTCTAAATTGATAGGATTGTTATTCTTGAAATGATCAATTTTCCAATTACCTCTAAGCTTTTCAAAACGCTCTGTTTGGCGCTCTATCACATTATATCTATCTGCTATCTCTTTAAAGCGTGTTTTCTTCTGTCGACTCATTAATTATAAACTCGGAATTTCTGCAATTACAAATATTGATCCTCCGACAAAAATAAGGTCATTTTCCGAACTATGCATAATTGCCGAAGAAAATGCCTGATCAACAGTCTCAAATGATTCACCATAGAGCTCAAATTTAGCAGCCTTAAGTTTTAATTCATTTGAGTCCAGTGCTCTTGGAATTTGCGCTTGGGTAAAATAATATTTAGCAGTGTTTGGAAGCTGTTCAAGCATACTATCAATGGATTTATCATTCACAGTACCAATGACGATATGTAATCGATCATAAGTCTCCTTCTCTAACATTTGAACAATATGAGCAATAGCAGAACTATTATGACCTCCATCAGCGATAATTCTGGCTCCATTATTAGGATTGGCTATCTCCTGCCATCTGCCCAACATACCTGAATTAATTCTGGACTTCTTTAAACCGGCTTGCAAAGATGCCTCTGAAATAGCATATCCTTTTTCTTCTAGAATTTTAGCTGCACTTAGCACAGAGTTGATGTTCTGTTTCTGGTAAGAACCTTTTAAATCTGATGTTAGCTCAAAGTCATTTCCGGTAGCAGTTGCTACCTTATAATAGATAAAATCCTTATCAGCATTTGTTTGAGTCAACTCAAATTCATCAGCAGAATAATGATAAATAGCATTCTTTGACTGGGCAATTTCTTGAATAATATTCCTTAGGTTATTCTCCTCTACAGAAGTAACCACAGGCACTCCATTTTTAATAATACCTGCTTTCTCTCTAGTGATTTCTTCTTTTGTATCTCCAAGAAATTGTTGATGGTCTAATCCTATTTGGGTAATGATGGCAACCTCCGGAGTAATTACATTAGTGCTATCTAACCTACCTCCCAAACCTACCTCCATAACAGCAACATCAACTTGCTGGTCAGCAAAATACTCAAATGCCATAGCCGTTGTCAACTCAAAAAATGAGGGTTGAACTTCTTCAATTAATGGAAGGTATGATTTTACATATTTCAAAATCACTTCTTCTGAGATAGCCACTCCGTTTATCCTGATTCTCTCTGAAAAATGCTTTAGATGGGGAGAAGTATATAAACCTACTTTATAACCGGATTCCATCATGACAGAGGCCAGCATACTAGCTGTACTCCCTTTACCATTGGTACCTGCTACATGAATATATTTTCCTCTTTGATGCGGGTTCCCTAATCTATCTAATAATTTTAATGTATTCGATAAATCCTTTTTATAAGCTGCTCCTCCTACACGCTGAAACATAGGCAGGCGCTCGAACAAGAATTGTTCTGCTTCCTTATAGGTTTGCATTATCTGGATCGGATAATAAATGTGATTCTACCAGTATAAGAACTCAAAGTAGTACCTCCTGAGGTTTTGTAGAAAGTTAATCGAGATACTTCATCCTGATAAACCTGTGCCACATCAGATGAAACCGTTCTTTCGATTACACGAACTGAAATTACCTCTCCGTTATTATCAACTTTAATTTCAAATACAATTTTACCATTTTGGTCTGAGGTATCTTTTGGTCGTGGTGGGGAGTCCCATGCCCAGCCAGCCATTTCCAGTTTACTTCCATTGCCACCACCTTGTGGCCCCATCATAGCTTCTGCATCAACAGATCCATCTTTAACACCTTGATCACCCTTCTCAGTATTAGTTTCTCCCTGGCTGTTATTCTTACCTGGGAATAGAGCATTAGGATTAGGTTTTGGGGGCTCTTTTACTTCCTCCTTCTTTGTTTCTGTGGTTTCCTTTGAAGTTTCTTTTTGCTCTTCCTCTTGGGTATTTTGTTTTTCAGCCGGCTTATCTTCCTGCTCCACTATACCATCATCCTGTGTAATAGCCTCTTCAGCAGGTTCTATCGCTTCACTTTCTGCCTGGGTTTCTTCTACTGCTTCCGATTCTTGCGACTCCTCTGTAGCTTCAGTCACCTCAGTTTCTTCCACCGCTTCTTCGTTAACAACCTCTGCTCCGGCTTCTTCATTTCCTGAACCAGTTTGTACATTTCCTAGATTTAATTCAATACCATATTCAGGGTGCGGAGGGTATGGTTCTTTCCAAACTGTAACCCATAAAAATAAGAGCAAAATAATAACGTGGATACCAACCGAAATGCTGATACCCTTATAATTATTCTTTTTAGCAAGTTGGTCTGTGCTATTCATTAGGTTTAGTCGCTATTGATACTTTTGCTTTCAATGAAGCAGCAATGCCCGCAACGTTTACAAGGTGCTCTGTAGGTACACTCTTGTCGATATGTAATACAACTACGCCTTCATCCGCATTTTTTAGCTCTCTGCGAATGGCTGTCTCCAAATCCTGCTTAGCCGTTCTTTTAGCATTCACAAAATAGGTTAAATCTTCACTTATAGTTACACTTACCTTCTGAATTACAATATTGGATGCTTTACTTGTAGGTAAATTAATTGGTAAACCTGAAGGAGTTATAAAGGAAGAAGTAAGCATGAAAAATATCAATAACAGAAATATGATATCCGTCATTGATGACATGCTAAAAGCAGGATCAACCTTATGTCTTGATTTTAATGACATAAATTAACCTTTTGGTTCCTGTAGCAAATCAATGAATTCTACAGAAGTATATTCCATTCTGTGAATCACTTTTTGTACCTGTGTTACCAGGTAATTGTAACCTAAATAGGCAATAATACCAACGGCCAAACCTACGGCTGTAGTAACCATGGCTTCATAAATACCCTCTGAAAGTAGTTTAGGACTAACAGAGCCTTCTTCTTGGGCGATAGCTATAAAAGCCTGAATCATACCTGTAACTGTACCTAAGAAACCAATCATAGGTGCTGCACCTGAAATAGTAGCTAAAGTTGATAGATTTTTCTCTAGACGGTAAATCTCAATTTTCCCGACATTCTCAATAGAAACCTCTATGTTTTTTAATGGACTACCAATTCTGGAAACTCCCTTTTCTAGCATGCGTGCAATTGGTGCGTCAGTCTGGGCACAAACAGCCTTTGCTTCATCAATTTTACCCGCAGCCACCAATGACTTCACCTGATTTAACAGGCCTTTTGGTGCCTTATCAGATTTCTTAATGGTTAGCATGCGTTCCACAAAAATAGCAATAGCTGCTATTGATAATAACAAAAGGGGAATCATAACATATCCCCCTTTTAATAATAGGTCAAATAAATTCACGCTGCTTTTGCCAGCGCTAACCGCAGCTGTATCCGCTACGGTACTAATTTGCAATAACATCATAAATGATTAAATCAATATTTCAATGGCCAAGGTTGCTCTTTAAATTGACCTGCTAACTCAGTTGCCCTGCTGCTTGCTTCTGCAAAAGAAGTAGTTTCTGCTATAGCCACTCGAGTAAATTTACTTTTACCGAATGGAGGAATGATGTAAGCTGAATTACCATCTTTCTTTAATTCTTTAGCATAATCCATAGCTAAGTCGTCATCAAAAAAGCTTCCAACAACAACATAAGAACGGCCCGTTCTTGAGTTTAGTGTGTTGATAGTTGCTTCTTCTTTTACAGGTTCCTCAATTACAGGCTCCTCAACTTCCACAGGCTTTTCAACCACATAAGTGGTAGTATCCTTTACTGGTTTTTCTATAACAGGCTCTGGCTTTGAATCTTTAATGAAAAAGAACCATACTGCAACACAAGCCAATATTATAATGATTGAAATAGTAATAATTATTGGTGCTGAAGATTGCTTTGGTGGCACATATGTACCTACAGGAGCTTCTTCATCTTCAGTTTCATAATCATCATCTTCGTATTCTTCTTCAATCACTTCTTCCTCTTCATGAGATTCAAAAGTTACTGGCTCTGATGTTTCACCTGTGTCAAATGTTGATTCCTCGGCTGAATCATCTTCATCCTCCAAGGTTACTAATTCATCTTGCACTGTTTCTTCAACAACGATCTCATCTTTATCGTCATCGGCATCAAAATCTTCATCTAAATCAGGAAGTCCAAAATCCTCATCATCCTGAGCAGAGGAGTTCTCCAGGTTTTCTTCTTTGTATTCGTCTTCCTTTTTTTTGTCCTTTTTCGCCATTATTCGGTTTGTTAAGGTTTTTAGCAACTTAAATCTATTAAAAAATTTATAAGTATTAGCTTAATACTAACAATTTTTTAATACGATGAATACACTCTAAAAAGTTTGTTAGGCGAGTGTAGTGCTTACTAAAACCAAAGATAAGGGCATTTCATGATTTTAAAAACATTAAAAGGAATATGTGAAACCTCCTAATATTTGAAAACCACGGTTAGGGTAGTTCAAGTAATATTCATACTTATTGGATAAGAGGTTGTTAGCGTTGACAAAAATACTGGCTCTACTGGTCAAATTATATCTAACATCAAGGCCAAGGTCAGCGAAGGGATCAATCTCAGTCATAGTAGCTAGATTCGAAGAAAAATCGATTCTCCTATAGTATGCTTCCATTTTACTCTGTAAATAAACTGATAAGCCTATTTCTACTTTCTCCTTAATGCTGACATTACCTTTTAAATCAAGCTTGAATTTTGGCACATAAGGCAATGCATCAATGCTATCATTAGCATAACTCAAATATTGCCCTTTGGCACTTAGATTAAAATTCTTTCCAAAATCAGTTTGGATTAAAATACTTGATTTTAGCTCTGTTAAATTATCACTATATATAGAAACAAAGCTCTGTAACAGTTCATTACCTGACTGGTTATCAGTCCTTACATCAGTAAAATAAGGCAATTTATTAACAGTACCTACTTCAAAAGAACCATCAATTTGAACTTTATCAAGTAAGTTTGATCCTGCCTTTAATGTCAGTTGAAATGGATTGATAGTGTTTTCAAGAATAAAAGAAGGATCAAGATAAGGGTTAGTTTCTAAAACACTTTTATAAGTGACTTGTCTAACATCACCGGAAATACCAATACCTAAGTAAGTCTTTGCTAAAGGGAAATACGTAGCATTTAAATTAGGATAAACATAAACCTCGCTTATGTTAGTTCTTGATTGATTATCGTAGCTTATGTTTAGTCCGCCTTCAAGTATTATTTGATCAAGCTTGTATACGACTGAAGGATCTATTTGGATTAAATTTCTATTGTAGCTCTGAGATTCATTAAAATAATTATAGTTTGAAATAAAACCACTCGCATTTAATTTGGCTCCAAAAGCACCTCTGAAATTGTAGGTGTTGTTTAAACTGAAGTTAAAATTAGTTTCAGCAGTATTCATGCTTGTAAAGAGATGATAGAAATCGGCATCGTAGTCATACGTAAAATAATCTTCAATATTTCTATCAGAAAGACCAATATGAGCTCCTGCAGTTTGAAATTTTTTTTGAAACTCATCTCTACTAAAGCTCTCATTTAAATCTAACTCCTCCTCTATTGAGCCATAGGCGTAGTTATTAGTTCTATCATAAAGCAATGAAGTCTCAAAAGATATTTTATCGTTGAAGAACCTAGCTGATGGCCTAACCATTTGGTAGCCTGAACCGGAATATTTTTCATCAACCGCTCCTTTATTAAAGCTTTTATGATAAAACTGAACACCGTAGCTTTTATTTCTATCCCGCTTGTTACCAACAAAACCTGATAAATAGGAGGCTCCATAATTACCAAAACCTGCTGATACCTGATTGGCAAATAATTTTGGGATAGGCTCATCCTTAATTCTCAACACGCGTAATCCTGGCTTAAGCTTACTTAACTCCGGAGTAATCTCATTCCAACTAAAGTTCACTCTGATTGAATCACTACTTTGATCAATTTTAGGTACTTGCCTGAAGCTTCTGGTTGCTCGTGGCAGATCAAGACTTCTGTTCTTCTCAATAACAATTTGAGAATCCTCTAATTCACCTTCTGTCGGCTCATTCCAGTTATCCTGTGCGTATAATGAAATACCTATTGTCAGAAATAATATGTTTAATATGATCTTCTTCATCTTAATCTTGAATTGAATCTAATGGAGCCTTCACTGTGTCTGTTACCATAACAGAATCACTTGCATTTTGGATTGAATCCAATTTTTGCTCCTCCTGAGTAATAAGTGTCAATTTTAATTTTGCTTCATCAATAAGTATTGCAGATGAAGCATTCTCTATAATAGAATTCAAAGTTGCCTTAGCCTGAAACAATTCTCCTAGTGTATAATAGTTATCTGCAATCAATAAAAATGATTTTCCTAACCATTGATCGAAAGAGGCAAACTGATTGTTAAGCTCAAATAGTGTATTGATTGAGGTTTGATAATCTTCACTAGTATACTGCATTAATGCAATCATGTATTTAGCTTCAGCAGCATTCTCATCTTTAGCGGTTTCAATGGCAGCTGAAAAAGCAGTTTTAGCTTGCTCATATTTACCTTGGTTAAAATAAGCCATCCCTTTGCTAACATAAGCTTCTGTTATAGCTTTTGTATTTACATTTCCTTTATTGATAATTAAGTCAGCATATTTAATGATATCAGCATAATCATTTCTGATTTTAGCTAACTGAAGCAGGCCTGACCAGGCATTATATTGATCTCTGGCATTTTCAGCTAGTTTTAGTAGTTGATTGAAATAATTAGAAGATTTCTCATAATTATCTGCCAGCAATTCAAGCTCAGCCACTTTTTGCACAGCACGCTTTTTAAAAGGTGTATCTTGATCCTCCAGCACTTCATAAAAAACAGGTAAGGCGTTGTTATACTCTTTAGCTCTATAGTAAGAGTCTGCCAAATAATATTTAGCTTCTTCCGCCAGAGCATTATCAGGGTAATTCTCCATATAATTTTTAAATGCTACGCTTGCCTTGCCATAATTTTGATTGAAATACAATGATTTTGCAGCGTCATACTCTATTGAAGAAACCTCCTTATCATTAGGATTAGCCTGCTTGTAGGCAGCCAGGAATTTATCAAAGTCTCCCTCCTCATTTTTAATACCATATATTTCTTGTAGGCCAAGTAATGCGCCATTAGCAGTAGGATGTGTAATATGGTTTCTTAAGATGTTTTTATAATCCACCAGAGCCAGCTCATATTGCTTTAAATTGTAATAAGCAATTGCTCTTTTGGATAAGGCATAAGGCACCAAATTAGATTGTGGCACTTGATTGAGCATTTCTTTAAATCGGCTAACTGCTAATTCATAGTTGCTCGATTCAAATGTTAATAGCGCTTTTTGGAACAACGCATTATCATAGTAAGCAGAGTTTTTGTAACGACTGATTACTTCTTCATAATTACTAAATGCCTCTTTATTCTTATTTTGTAACGCATTTACTACACCTAGTTGGAAGTATACATAATCCATTTGATCAGAAGAATTGCGAAGGTAATTTTGGTAAGTTGTTGATGCTTCGCCATATCTTTTGGTCACATAATAGCAATCAGCCAGTCGAAGCTGTGCATCGCTGAAATAAGTATTTTTCTTTCCGGCATTGGTATATTTCTTAAAATATAAGAGCGCATTCTGAAACTGCTTGGTATTGTAATACGCATAGGCCGTTCCGTATAATAAGTTTTGATACCATTCATTTCCCTCAATTGACCTATCTAAAGAGGATAAATAAGCCTTAAGCGCCTCATTGTATTTCTTACCAGTTGAGTAAGCCTCACCCATCCAGAAATAAGCTTTACCAGCTAATTCCTTAGATTGTGGATAGGCTACTGATTTTTTTAACGACTGCACGGACTGGTAAAAATTTGCCTGATTGAAATAATCGGCTCCCTGATAAAAAGTAACTTTCTGATAAGCAGACTTTAATTTAGGTGTCAGTTCTGGCAAAGATTCAATAAAGCCAATTGCAAGATCATAGGCATTTGTATTTAAATATGCCTGACTCAGCAATTCGTTTGCCTCGGTAGCATAACTGCTATTAGAGTATTTTTCTATAAATGCTGATAGCTCTTTAATAGCATTTGAGTAATCTGCATTATCGATTAATAAGAGACATAACTGCCAATGACTTTCTTCAGCAATAGTCTCACTAAAACTTAATGATTTAGATTGTTGATACGCATTAATGGCATATCTGCTATTGTTTTCCTGTTGATAAAGTCTTCCTAAGTAATAAGTACTGAATTGCGTGAGTGAGTCCTTTTCTATTCCTACTTTCTCCAGCAATTCAATGGCTTCTTTGTTTTGATTCACCTTAAAAGCGGCATAGCCCATTCTGTACAGCACTGCTCTATCATTACTTTTGTTGGATCCTTGCCTGTAATTATCGAAATACTCGGCTGCTTTATCATATTCTTTTAATGCGTAGAATGCATCCCCTGCTATTAGGTAAATGTTTGAAGGAACCCTTCCATCGAGGCTTTCAACATAATTAATCACTTCATAGAATCTTCCCTGTTGATAAAAAATATTAGCCTTCATTTCGGCTACACTAGCTTTATATGCATCATTTTCTTCTGCTTTCTCCAAATCCACCAATGCCTGAGCATAATCAGCCAATTCATAATTGATAAAACCTGCATAATAATAAGCCGCAGACTGGTATTGATTGTCAACACGCTTAAGTTGATTAAAATAAGGAAGTGCTTCTTGAAAAGCTTTTCGGCTAAAGTAAGAGTAGCCTATTTTAAACTGGAAATTCTTCAATTCCTTTTTAGATAAGACTTTCTCGTTAGTTTTCTCATAATACTGAATGGCCTTTGCGTAATTCTTTTCTCTGTAATAGAAATTTCCCAACTGAAAATAAGCCTCTAAAGCTTTGGGGTGATTTGGATAAGCATCTACAAACTGCTTTATTCTGTTTTCACCATCAGACTGAAACAAATAAATAGCGGCTAAAGCACTGTAGTATTCAGCCGAAGACTTATTAGCCGCACGCTCATCTACATTTTGTAGATAAGTATTGAAAATTGTTTGGGCAGCATTGTATTGCTGATCATTGAATAGATTCAGTGCCCTGTTATATTGGTCGCTAGCGCCATAATCGACATAGGTTTTCTGGGCAAAAGCCGTGAGCTGAAAGCTCACAAAGTATATCGTTAATAGAATTATCTCCTTAAACATAGATTACGATTGTAATTGCACTTTAAACTAATAAAGCGACTAATTATTATATTTTACATAGAGGCTATGAGCCTTTTAATGAGAAAAAAATTAAACTCTTATTATCTTGAGCATCAAACAGCGATCTATTTGATAGCAAATTTCAAACTCTGCATTACAAAATCAATGCATCAACTTAAATAACAATTCTTTCATCAATTGTTCATCAGCCATTGAAGCATTAACGCCTTTGCTGGTTAAGTCGGCCTCATATATATATTGTAAATTTTGAAGCACTTTCTGAAGATTATATCTTCTGATTGCTGCCATGTATTCCTTTGCAATATAAGGTGAAACTCCTGCGGCCTGAGCTACCCCTCTATCACTTTTATCAGGATGATGGTGAATCAATAATAGTTTTGTGAAAAAGCTATTTAAGAACCCAATACTTAAAATAACTGGATGGTTTTTAGGATCGGCCGCAAAGAATTGAATAATTCTGTTTGCCTGTAATACATTGCCTTGTACTATGGCTTTTTGCAGTTCGAATATGTTGTAATCTTTATTAATACCCACATACTCTTGAACATGCTTCTCATTTATTTCAACAGGCTCTTTAAAATTGATAAGTATTTTATTGATCTCATTAGAAAGCCTCTCCAGGTTATTACCAATATATTCGGTAAGTAACATAGTGGCCTGCCTATTAATTTTATGATTCTTAGCTTTTACAAACTGCTCAATCCACTCTGGCACTTTGTTTTCATAAATTTTAGAAGACTCCAGAAAAACAGCATGTTGTGTTAAGCTTTTTGTAATCTTTTTGCGCTTATCCAGCTTTTTATGCTTGTGTCCAAATACCAACACGGTCGAGGGCTGAGGATTCTGCAGGTAATTTTCAAAAACGGCAAGGTCTGCATCTTTTTTCTTAAGTTCAGCTAGCTCCTGCGCTTCTTTAACAATAATTACCTGTCGCTGTCCCATCATAGGGAAACTCTTGGCTGCAGAAATTACATCATATAGTCCTACATCTTTTCCATATAAAACTCGCTGGTTGAACCCCTTCTCACTTTCGTCTAAAGCATTCGCCTCAATATAATCACTTATCAAATCAATAAAGTAAGGCTCCTCACCTTGTAAAAAATATACTGGAGCGTAATTATTATTCTTTAAGTCGGATAGAATTTGTTCTGCAGTTTTTGCCATACTTCTATGTTAATAAAAGCGAAGATAATTGAGTAATAGCAAAGGTTGAAATATTATACCTTTAATTAGCCATCTAAAAATATTTAGTATTAAGCAGCATTTAACTATTAATAACCTCTCAGGGCTTTTATATTTGCAAGCTCTACAGAAAACACCAACAATTATGCAAAAAGATTTTATCGCTGAATTACAATGGCGAGGAATGATTCATGATATGATGCCTGGCATCGAAAAGCAACTTTCAAAAGAACTAACATCAGCTTATGTAGGTATTGATCCTACAGCAGACTCCCTTCATATTGGTCATTTAGTAGGCATTATGATGCTTAAACATTTTCAGGATGCAGGCCACAAACCTATTGTTTTATTAGGTGGCGCTACTGGTATGATTGGTGATCCATCAGGTAAATCAAAAGAAAGAAATTTATTGGATGAAGAAACATTGAGAGTCAATGAAGCAGGCATCAAAAAGCAAGTGATGAAGTTTCTAGACTTTGATGCCAGTGCTGACAATAATGCCAAATTGGTAAATAATTACGACTGGATGAAAGACTTCAGCTTCCTTGGCTTTATCAGAGATGTGGGCAAGCACATTACCGTAAATTATATGATGGCTAAGGATTCTGTTAAGAAAAGGCTCTCGGCAGAATCAAGCGAAGGCATGAGCTTTACAGAGTTTACCTATCAACTGGTTCAAGGTTATGATTTTCTTCATTTATACAAAGCAGAGAATTGTAAACTTCAAATGGGCGGATCTGATCAATGGGGAAATATTACCACTGGAACTGAAATGATTCGTAAAATGGAGCAAGGTGAAGCTTTTGCTGTTACTACTCCATTGATTAAAAAATCAGATGGTACAAAGTTTGGTAAAACTGAAAGTGGTAACATTTGGCTTGATCCTAAAAAGACATCTCCTTACAAATTCTATCAGTTTTGGTTAAATGCATCTGATGAAGACATGAGTAACTTTGTCAGGATATTCAGCACAAAATCAAAAGATGAAATTGAAGCTTTAGAGAAAGAGCACAATCAAGCACCTCATTTGAGAGTATTGCAAAAGGCTTTGGCAGAAGAAATGACTGTGCGCGTTCACTCTCAGGAGGCCTTGGATATGGCCTTGAAGGCTTCTAGCATATTGTTTGGTAAATCTACCACTGAAGAACTGGCCTCAATTGATGAAGATACACTTCTGTCTGTTTTTGAAGGTGTACCACAAGTTACTATTACAAAAGATGAACTTGCTGCCGTTGATAATGCCACTACATTTTTAGCCGAAACAACTCAAGGCATTGTATTCAAATCAAAAGGTGAAGCCAGAAAGATGATACAAGGTGGTGGCGTAAGTGTGAATAAAAACAAAGTGGAAGATCCCAATGCTGAGGTGGATTTTCAATTACTGCAGGACAAATACATTCTGGTTCAACGTGGTAAGAAGAATTATTATTTAGTGATTGTGGAGTAAAAAGTTGGTATTGGGTATTAGGTTATAGGATTCTGAATTCAGTAATAAAAGGATAATTCATAATTCATAATTCATTAATTGATCAAAAAAATGTATGATATAATCATAGTTGGTGGTGGCATAGTCGGATTGGCAACAGCTTATGAACTTAAGCGAAAAAGTCCTAAAAAATCGGTATTGCTTCTTGAAAAGGAAAATGCACTTGCTAAGCACCAAACAGGGAATAACAGTGGTGTTATTCATTCGGGCATATATTATAAGCCGGGAAGTTTAAAAGCTAAAAACTGTATTGATGGTTATAATCGTCTATTAGCATTTTGTGATACCGAAGGTGTACCCTATGAGCTTTGTGGTAAAATCATAGTAGCGACTAATAAAAGTGAACTCCCAACCTTACAAATGATTGAAGAGCGGGGTAAGCAAAATGGTTTAAAAAACTTGAAGCGTTTAGTAGGAGATGAAGTAAAAGAATACGAGCCTTATGTGAACGGAATAAGTGGAATTCACGTGCCCCAAACCGGTATTATTGATTATACCGCAGTTTCACTAAAGTATGCTGAGAAATTTCAGGAAGCTGGTGGAGAAATCAGACTGAATGAAAAAGTAGAGGATATAAGGGAAGTTTCAGGTAAATCTGAAGTAGTTACCCAAGATGCTACTTATGAGTCAAGTTTGGTGATTAATTGTGCTGGTTTATATTCTGATAAAATTGCCAAGCTTACCTCTGGTAAAATCGATTTACAAATCATCCCCTTCCGTGGTGAGTATTATATGATAAAGCCTGAAAAGCAGTATTTAGTCAAAAACTTAATTTATCCAGTGCCTGATCCTAACTTCCCATTTTTAGGGGTGCATTTCACCAGAATGATTAATGGTGGCATTGAGGCAGGCCCAAATGCAGTATTGGCTTTTAAGAGAGAAGGTTACCGAAAATCCTTATTCAACTTGGTGGAATTAACTGAGTCGCTTACTTATCCTGGCTTTCTGAAGGTAGCTTCTAAATATTGGAAAACAGGATTTGGAGAAATGTACAGGTCATTCTCGAAGAGTGCATTCACTGAAGCACTACAGAAGTTATTACCAGATATAACTGAAGATGATTTAACACCTGGTGGTGCAGGTGTTCGTGCACAGGCCTGCGATAAGAATGGTGGTTTAATTGATGACTTTCTTATTTTAGAAGAGAAAAATGCCATTAATGTTTGTAATGCACCTTCTCCTGCCGCAACATCTTCACTATCAATAGGTGATCATGTCAGTGAACTTGCATTACAACGCTTTAAATAAGACCTTAGCTATTTAACCTCAATAGGATGCTTGAAAATTTGATGCAATATGTTGAAGAACAATGGCGAATCAGTCCTGATTTGCAGTTTAAGATATTGTATTCATTAATTGCCGTTCTGGCACTTATCATCCTTAGGTTTATAGCCCTTCGTTTAATTTTTAAGGCTTTTGAAGATGCCAAAGACCGCTACCTATGGAAAAATGGGGTCAAAAATGCTTACTATGTTTTAGTCATTTTTATACTACTCAATATTTGGGTTGATAAAATTGATTCTATCGGTACCTTTCTTGGGCTTGTAAGTGCAGGTTTGGCTATTGCCCTGCAAGTGCCTATCGTAAATATTGCCGCGTGGATGTTCATAGCTATTAGAAAACCTTTTGTGGTAGGTGATAGAATTGAAATTGATGGCGTTGCTGGTGATGTTATTGATATTCGATTTTTTCAATTCACCATTAATGAAATTGGCAATTGGGTAGAATCTGATCAAAGTACGGGTAGAATCATCCATATTCCTAATGGAGAGGTGTTCAGAGTACATCAAGCCAATTATAATCAGGGCTTTTCACATGTATGGAACGAAATGTCCGTACTGGTTACTTTTGAAAGTGACTGGAGAAAAGCTAAAAATATACTAGAGGCTATTGTTAATTCCCAGGTAGAAGAATTATCATTTAATGCCAAAAGAAGGTTGCTGGAAGCTTCAAAGAAATTTATGATTTTCTACAGTAACCTGACTCCTATTGTTTACACCTCTGTTAAAGATAGCGGTGTGAATTTGACTATTCGCTACCTCACCTTACCTAAAAAGAGAAGAGCAACAGAACATGCTATTTGGGAAGAAATTCTCGACCAATTCAAGCAGCATGATGATATCGATTTTGCTTATCCTACTCAAAGGATTTACCTAAACCCACAGGAAGGCAAGCCCGGTACACAGGTAGACCCACCAAGAAAATCCTGATTTCTTAAAACATGATCCCACCCTGAGCTTGTTAGTAAAATAAAAGCTATGGGAAAGGAAATGAATTCTATAAAAAACGAAGAGCAGTATGAAGCACTTCGTGATAAAGGAATGAGCAAAGAAAAAGCTGCCAGAATAGCCAACACTTCCAATCCTGATCACAATAGTACTCCTTACGAAGAACGAACCAAGGAAGAACTTTATGATAAGGCCAAAGAAGTAGGCATTGAAGGCAGAAGTGAAATGAGTAAAGAAGAGCTCATTAAAGCATTAAGAAATCATTAATACAAATTTAAATTATGAGTCAATTACAAAATAAAAATATCGCCATATTAACTGAAACAGGTTTTGAAGAAGTTGAACTAACAGTTCCTAGAAAAAAATTAGAAGAAGAGGGTGCTATAATAACTATCATTTCACCTGAAAATAAATCTATAAAAAGCTGGGATCAAGATCACTGGGGTTTTGATTTAGAAGTAGACAAGTTAGTAGAAGAAGTGAAGCAAGAAGACTTTGATGGATTGCTATTACCAGGTGGTGTTATAAACCCTGATAAGCTTAGAAGATCTGAAAAAGCTATAGATTTTATCAAAACATTTTTTGAGAAAGGTAAGCCTGTGGCATCTATATGTCATGGTCCTCAAAGTTTAATAGAGGCTGATGTATTACAAGGAAGAATTATGACATCGTTCCCTAGTATCAAAACTGATCTGAAAAATGCAGGTGCCAGATGGGTGGACAAAGAAGTGGTTGTTGACCAAGGTTTGGTAACAAGTAGAAATCCTGATGATTTAGAAGCTTTCTGCAGCAAGATGGTAGAAGAATTCAGAGAAGGAATCCACCAAGGACAGAAAACAGCATAACATTAAAAAGGCAGATATAATCATCGGCCTTTTTTCTAAAAATAATTTGGTCTTAGCTTGCCTTTACCAAGGTTAAAACGGTAGTTGAGCATTATTTCATGTGATCCTGAATTCACCCTTTTTAAGTCACTCGTAGTAAGAAAATCATAAGAATAGCCGATCAGCAAATTATCAGTAGCTTGAAACTGAAGTAAGCCATCAAAAGAATCAAAAGACCTCCACGAAAGTCCTACCCAAAACATTTCTTGCAATATAACAGTAGCATTCAAATCTATATTTAAAGGAGCTCCCTGCACATATTTCAATAAAGTACTAGGCTTTATTTTCACCATAGGGCTCACATCAAACAAATAACCGCCTGTTAAAAAATAGTGTCTGGCAATACGGCTATCTGAATCAGGATTGTCGTTGTCAAATTGTAGTTCCAATATTTGAGGTGATGAAAGACCTGCATAAAACCTTTCATGTGAAAGGTAAAAGCCTACTCCAACATTAGGCTTTGTTGCCCGAACATCTCCATTTGCAAAAGCTACATCACTGGAATTAATTTGACTTAATTCAGCATTATAATAGGTAAAGCCGGCAGAAAGCCCCATTGACAAAGTTAAGTTGTTATCAAAATCAATTTTGTATGCTGAGCTGGCGTAAACTCCTGTCTGAGAAGTTACTCCTATCCTATCGTACATCATCATTAAGCCTACTCCAATATTTTTATTCTCAATGGGCATATGACCTGAAATAGTTTGTGTGCTAGGTGCACCATCGAGCCCTACCCATTGCTCACGGGCAATAGCCGTTAAACTTAAGGTTTTATGGCTTCCTGCATATGCTGGGTTTATGGCCAATTCATTAAACATATACTGTGTATACATTACCTGTTGTTGCGCTCTTGCACTGTTATAAGCAGTAATGAATAGTAATATGATATATATTTTGAATGATAATTTCATCGAATAGCTTTTTATCTTTTAATGGTAATGTAACCTTTAACAATAGCCTCACCTGCCACAAGTGTATCAGGATTGAGATCGATTATGTAGAAATAAGTACCGTCAGGCACTTTATTACCTCCCACTAACAAATTACCAGCAGGACTACCATCCCATGCGTTAGTTTGGTTATTGTAAGAAGTAGTGCTAAACACTCGATTACCCCATCTATTAAACACCTGTATCTCATTATTTGGAAATAATTCGATGCCTTCAATTTCCCAAGTATCATTTATTCCATCACCGTTGGGAGAAAATCCTTCTGATATCTCAAAAGTTTGAAGCACATAGATGGAAGCAAAATCACTGTTGTTCAATTCATTATCATCATTCTCATTACCCTGGATAAAAACTTCATGATCTAAGGTTCCCTTACCTGCAATTCTTACAACAACAGTAAGTGTATCACTTTGTCCACTCTGCATGTCACCAATAGTCCACCTGTTAGAAATGTCGTTGTAATTTCCATTGGTTGAAGTAGCTTCTTGAAATTCTAAGTCAGTATCAAGCTGACTTGAAACGGAAACCTCAGTAGCTGGATCGGGACCTGAATTTCTTGCAATTATAGTGTAAGTCACATTTTGGCCTTCCACGTATTGAGGAACTTCACCTGCTCCCTCTATTTCTACAACATCAGCTTCAGAAACAGTTATACTTACTTCTAAATCAGCCCTGCCATTATATTCAGCATCTAAATAATCAGGAATACCATCACCATCAGTATCATCGTTTCTTGGATCTCCGTTACCGTCAATATCTTCCTCAAGTGTTGTAAGTCCATCACCATCGTCATCCATATCTAAATAATCAGGTGTTCCATTGCCATCTGTATCATCTGTCATAGGATCATCATCTCCATTGTAATCTTCCTCTGCAGTAGGCACATTATCACCATCATCATCAGTGTCTAAATAATCAGGAATACCATCACCATCGGTATCATCATTATCAAAAATGCCGTCACCATTGATGTCCTCATCAACGTCCAATACGCCATCACCATCAGTGTCAATATTTTCATCTACAATGTCCACCGTCAGTTCATCAGTGGTTTCATCAGTCGCGGTTTGATCAGCATTTGATGTAGTTACTACCACATCATAAGTTCCATTTGCCAATGGAGTTGTAAGACCGCTTAAATCAAGTGTCCAGTTACCATTACCATCAACACTAAGTTCACCGGTACCTAATACATAAGTAACTCCATCAACCTCTACCGATAGGCTTGTCGCATTAACTTCATCCCAGGTTCCTGTTAAAATAGGAAGTCCATCATCACTGGTTAATGTATTAACAGTTGGTACTTCAATAGCTACAGGAATATCTACTATTAGTTCATCAGTAGTTTCATCTGTTACGGTTTGATCGGTATTCGATGTAGTTACTACCACATCATAAGTTCCATTTGCCAATGGAGTTGTTAATCCACTTAAATCAAGGGTCCAATTACCATTTCCGTCTGAAGATAAAGCTGCATCAGTGCCTAATGCATAGGTAACTCCATCAAGCTCTACAGATAGGCTTGTCGCATTAACTTCATCCCAAGTTCCTGTTAAAATAGGAAGTCCATCATCACTGATTAGTGTATTTACAGTCGGTACTTCAATAGCTACAGGAATATCTACTATTAGTTCATCAGTGGTTTCATCAGTCACGGTTTGATCAGCATTTGATGTAGTTACTACCACATCATAAGTTCCATTTGACAATGGAGTTGTTAAACTGCTTAAATCAAGTGTCCAATTAACATCATTAGTAGTTAATTCTGGGTCTACACCTAAGGCATAAATTACGCCATCCACTTGTACTGAAAGCTCAGTAGCATTTGTTTCGTCCCAGGTTCCCGTAATAGTAGGAAAACCATCTTCACTGGTTAAACTATTTACTGTAGGGATCCCTAGATTGACAGTAGAAATTGTAAGTTCATCTATTGTATTGTCGGCACTAGAATTACCAGCAGCATCTGTACTCGTTACTGAAATGTCATAGGTTCCGTCTGCCAGTTCCTGAAAAGGACCTCCAGCAGTAGGTGAGTCAACTCCTGTGCTTACAGACCATGTACCATCTCCTATCGCTTGGGTTTCAAAAACTACTCCTTGAATAGTTACCTGAATTGATGATCCTGCCTCAGCTGTTCCAGTTATAATAGGCAAAGTATTGTCTGTAGTGGTTTCATCAATTGTTGGTATTTCAGGAGCAATTGTATCAATACTTAGCTCATTGGTAGTGGCATCATTGCTTGTATTACCCGCCTTATCGGTAGATGTTAATACAATGTCATATGCTCCATCAGCTAACTGTTGAAAAGGCCCTCCTGAAACTGGTGTTTCAGATTCAGTATCAATACTCCAATTTCCATCGCCAGGAACTATAATTTCGAAAGTAACTCCTGCCAAAACAATATTTAAAGTGCTATTGGCTTCTGCAGTTCCCGAAATTAGAGGTGTATTATCATTAGTAACTAATAGATTTATAGTAGGTACAACAGGTGCTGTAGTATCTATCACTAATTCATCTGTAGTTGTATCATTAGATGAATTACCAACATCATCTGTACTAGTTACAGCAATATCATAAACTCCATCACTAAGATTAGCTAATGGACCACCAGAAGTTGGTGTATCGTTCTCTAAGTCAATTTCCCAAGTACCATCAGCTGCCGTTACAGTGGTGAAAGAAACTCCATTAATTAGCAAGCTTATATCTGAACCCACCTCAGCGGTTCCGTTAATTATCGGTTTAGCTTGATTAGTTATTAAATCATTAATCGTTGGAATAACAGGATCAGTAGTGTCAATTCTAAGTTCATCAGTTGAGGCGTCAGCAACTGAATTTCCTGCATTATCACTAACTGTAACTACAATATCGTAAATGCCATCAGTCAAGGCTGTAAAAGAACCACTTACAGGAGTAGCTATAGAAAGATTTAGCGACCAATTTCCAGAGGCATCTGGTGTTAGGTTAAAAGTAGCTCCTTCTATTTCAAGTTCTATGCTTTCATCTGCTGGTTGAGCAGCACCTAAACCATTTGTGCCTGTTAAAATTGGCGTATTATTATTAGTGGCTAATTGGTCTATGGTTGGAGCTGTTGGCAATGAGGTATCAATTTCTAACTCATTGTTGGTATCATCAGAACTACTATTCCCAGCCAAATCCGTGCTGCTTACTTCAACTTCATAAAAACCATCAGTTAAGGCATTAAAAGGCCCTCCAGCAGTTGGGGTATCAGTTGAGGTATTAACCGTCCAGTTGCCTAGTGATGAAGCCACAACTTCGAAAGTTACCCCATTTAGAGTCACTGAAATAAAAGTATTAGCTTCGGCTGATCCCGTAATTGTAGGACTTGTATTACTTGTTATAAGTGGATCGATAGTTGGTATCGAAGGTGCTGTAATATCAATTGTTAATTCATTAGATGAAGCATCGCTAGCACTATTTCCTGCTACATCACTAATGGTAGCTTCTACCTCATAAACGCCTTCTGAAAAGCCTCCTAACGTTCCTGAATCAGGTGTTTCAGTTTCAGTATCAACTGACCAATCACCACTAGCGTCAGGAACAACCAAGTAAGTGGCTCCATTAACAGTCACCTCAAGTGTTTCACCTGCTGGTTGTGAAATTCCCAATCCATTAGTTCCTGTGATAACAGGCGTCTGATCTTGGGTATACAGCACATCTACTGTCGGATTTGTAGGTACAGCACTGTCAATTGTTAATTCATTTGTGGTAACGTCATCAGTAAAATTACCAGCTGCATCCGTACTTCTTACAGAAACATTATAGGTACCATCGGCTAATCCTATAAAAGGTCCTCCGGATATTGGCGTATCATTTTCTGTATCTATTGACCAGTTTCCGCTTACATCGGTTGTAGTTTCAAACGTAACGGCATCCAATATCATGGTAATGGTTGAATTAGCTTCAGCTGTCCCGTTTATAATAGGGCTATCATCATTGGTGACAAGCGCTGAAATTGTTGGAATTACTGGTGAAGTAGTATCTATTGTCAGCTCATCTGTTGTAGCATCTGAACTGCTATTACCGGCAAAATCAGTTATGGTGACTGCTATATCATATTGATTACCATCAGCAAAAGTTCCTAAAGTACCTGCGTCAGGAGTGGCACTGCCTAAATTTATTGACCATACTCCAGAACCGTCTGGTATTACATTATAAGTTGCACCATTTACCTGTACAACTACGGTTTCATCGGCTGGCTGACTAGCTGATAGTCCATTTGTACCATAAATAGTAGGTGAAGTATTGTTAGTGATGAGCGAATTTACCGTTGGTACCGCTGGTGCCATGTTATCGAACAAAGTTACTACTTCTGTAGCCGCTGTATTATCATTGTTAAGCGCATCTACTGCTACTGCAGCATTTACATTGAATGTGATATCTCCATTCAAATCTGGTGTTATATCTATTTCATATTGTTGCGCATCAACTGCATTAAAGTTAGAAGTTGTTGCATTGGTAACAACCAATTCAGCAATATCAAAGTCAGTTACATTCTCCGAAAAAACTACAGTAATCGTAAAAGTTGCTGCGCTATTTGTAGAAAAAGGTGCTCCTTGGATGCTTACTGTAGGAGCAGTTGCATCTATAAAGACCTCATCTACTGTAGTATCCGTTGAAGAGTTGCCAGCACGATCTGATGACAAAACATTAACGTCATATAAGCCATCAGCCAAGTTAAGAGCTGACAAATCCAATGACCAATTTCCTGATCCATCTGATGTTAATTCAGGATTAGCGCCAAGTTCATAGGTTACACTATTAAAATTAACTCTCAAAAATACGCCATCTATGTCATCCCAGGTGCCTGTTATTACAGGGCTGTTATCATTAGTACTTAAAGTATTAACTGTTGGAACATTCGGATTTGTTGTATCGATAGTTAATTCATTGGTGGTAGCATCAGCAGTGCTGTTACTTGCTAAATCAGTAATAATGGCTAAAACTTCATAGGTATTATCGGAAAAACTACCTAGTGAGCCACTATTAATAGGGTCAGTTCCCACATTTAACTCCCAATCGCCATTGGTATCTGGCACAACAACATAAGTTGCTCCGTTGACAGTAACCCTTAAAGTTTCACCTGATGGTTGAGACGTTCCTAAACCATTAGTACCTGTTAAAGTTGGTGTAGTATCATCAGTATATAATTCATTTACAGTTGGAGCCACAGGTGCACTGGCATCTATCAATAGCTCATCAACTGTAACATCAGTTTGAACATTTAGATTAACATCAGTTACTCTCACTTCCACATCATAAACTGATCCATCAGTAAAAGCTTGTAATGTACCTGAAGTAGGCGTATCATTTTCTGTATCCACACTCCATCTTCCATTTCCATCAGGAATTACAGTATAAGTTGCTCCATTTACAGTTACTTCCACAGTCTCGCCCGGAGGTTGACCAGCACCTAAACCATTGGCACCTGTAATTACGGGTGTAAAATCACTGGTAAAAAGTCTGTTTACATAAGGTGCTAATGCAATATTGACTGAAGCAGTTACTGGGCACAAGCCTCCAAAATCATAGGTTACAACATAAGAACCCACAACAGAATTAGATACATCAATCTGCCCGGTAAATCTATCAATTGTTAAACCGAAAGTTGATGAAAATTCACCCCCGGTAAGTCCATTAACTGTAGGGGTTGGATCTGCATTATTAGTATAGAAGGTGGAAGAACCATAATCTATGTCATAATTGATGAGGCACTCCGAGTTGATATCATTTTCACCATCTTCTGTAGGATCGTTGTTGCCATTTGGATCCGGATTAGTTCCTGCATCAGAAAAATCCTGACTTTCAAAAGGTCCTGTAACACCATCATTAGGTCCTGTTGATTTAGATGTTACTACTGATTGACTATAATAACTTGGTTGGGTGGCAGTGGTAACATCAACTTGAACTGAATAACGAATTATAAAAGAACCAGATGCCACCAACGAAGCATCCTGACTATCATTTGATGTAGTTAGTAATTGCTGATCTGTTACACCATCGTAATTAGGGTTTATACCTCCTGAAGAAAGTGAACCACTAATAATTGAAGGTGCACTTGTTAAACTAACGGTTGCTCCAGCAGGAACACCGTACTCAATATCTTCAATTATTTGAAGGTTATTGGCAGGATTTGTAGGATTATAATTGGTTACAATTAAATCATAAGTAATATCAAAAATAGCTCCTGAGCTATTAACATTGGCTACAGTATTTTTTGCTATACCCAAATCATCCTGACATAAGGAAATATTAAGAGGGAAAGATTGCTCTGATGATATGCAACCTGCGATTGAACCTCTGGCAGTATAATTACCAGGAGCAGTTACATCCAAATTAGAAGTAGTTTCTCCGGGTATCAAAACTCCATCTCTATACCATTGGTATGAATCAAAACCAGCAGCAGTAATAGTTACAGGCAAGTTATCGGGTATGCATGTTACTGAACTATAACCATTGGGTGTTTCTATTACAGGTGTTAATGTAAAACCAGAGAAAAAGCCTGCACCACCAATATTTCCACTTTCTACGGTTAAAGAAACTCTTATTGGTCTGGGACTTTCAACAGTTACATCACCTGAGTATCCACCCACTTTATAAGTAACATAATTACTATTTCCTGACACAGGCTGAGCTAATGAGGTAACGTCAGTTGTATTTCCTAATTCATCAGTTACCGTAACCAATTCACCCGCTTCAGCTATAATTTGTATAATAGGATTTCCCAGTTGATCGATATCTGGCATATCAACATTTGTACCACCTAAGCACACTATAGGAGGCATATAATTCAAACCTTCCTGCCTTTCATTGGTGCTAACACTACCATTCAAGCCCTGATATACATACACAGGCTGATTAGAGCTTAGATACATATTATCATTAGCTGTGTAGTCTGAAGCGGTGAATCTCAGATAATCTCCGGCATCAAGTGGCGAAGTGTTTGATGGAACTGTTGATCCATTTAAGTAAATATTGGTACCATCTATACCCGAAACTACTATAACATTTTCGTTGGCAGTACCTTCTCCCTTTACAAGGATGTATTCAAAACCTGTTTGATCTACAGGAGCTATTTGATCTATTCCTATGTCTCTACCAGCTTGTCCACCATCGCTGGGAGAGCCTGCCAGCCAGGAACCTGAGTTTACCACGATAAACTTATCAGAAGTAATCAAGGTACCGTTTACATCATTAAGGTTGGCTGCTGCGCCATCTGCAAAAGCTGTTAATACATAGGATTCCCCAGCGTCTAAACTTACTGTTATTGAACCACTACTTTCATCAACATTTTCAAAGTCCACTGCCCCAAAATCACTCACTTCAACAGTAGTATTGTCTTCAACAGCCATAAAGCCGATAGAATGAGATTTTCTAAAAGCATCCTGACTAACATTCCATATATGACCCGATCTAAAAATTTTACCAAAACCAGCAGTTCCTTTGGAAGTTAAAAAACCGGCCTGAGCACTTTCATCAACTCTGATACTTGTAAAAAAGGCTTTATTTGCGGTTAAAATTAAACCCTCATCAGTTTGTACTGTAGCCAGCTGCGAATCATCAATCAGAAACTTAGTGCCTGGGCCTTTGGTAGATGACGCCTCAGAACTTAAAGAAATATTTGCCGGGTTTGACCTACTTACCGTTACCGGTGAGAAAGATAATTCATTACCTGCACCATCTGTAACCTTAACATCAAATGGGGTTGTCTGTGGTGTACTTATTAATAAATATATGTCTTCACCACTACCTTCTGCCCTATCTTCTCTGCCATAAAAAGGTGGAATATAATGACGTGTATCTAACTGAGCGAGAAGTTGATTGCTAGCAAAAACGAAAAATAAAAATATATAAAGTTTTCTCATGCAGTACGTGCTATATAAAATCAAATGTGTTAATCTACAATAGTACTAAAAAGTTCCTTCTTTAAAAAAGTCTAAATTGCCTCCTGATTTGTTTATGCTATGTTTTGAAGAAGAACCGAGTATTCATAAAGTTAAAGATTAACTCAGGTAAAGTTCGATTTTTAAAATCAATAAAGTATAGATATTCAAAGATTTTCGATCAAAGACTTTATTCATCCTTTGGAATATACTAACTTATAGGTGTGGACTTCAATAAACCCAACATAGATCTCATCATTTTAATAGCAAGTTGTCTGGTACTTCTCGTATATTTCATTAAATTTTTCAATAAGAGGAGCAATAACTCAGATGATGATGACAATAATGGTGATGGTGGTCAATTTAATCCCTCAAACGATCCTGTCTTAGATTTACCACCTGGCGTAACTTTACCAACCGATACATTAGAGCCAGAACTTGTCTAAAACTTACGTCTCAATCTTACTTCTGTAGCAACATATAGATGCCTCAACTTTGATTACAAGTGCTTTCGCTTTACTTTTGCAGCTTAATGCAACTATCACTCAGCTTTTTAGTTAAGCTATTCGATAATGTAATTAAAAGCTTCAATATATTTTCACAATGGAAAACACATCAAGTTTGGAAAAATCACTTAACACCCCAACAAAAACTTTACCTATAGTAGTAGCAAAAGGTGACGGCATTGGTCCTGAAATCATGGATGCTACACTCAAAATATTAGATGCCGCTAATGTTAAATTAGATGCCACTCATATTGAAATTGGTGAAAAAGCATTTCTGAACGGTTATACATCAGGCATCACCGAAGAAGCTTGGGAAGCCATACATAATAAAAAAGTAATTCTGAAAGCGCCTATTACCACTCCACAAGGCAAGGGTTATAAAAGTTTAAATGTTACTATTAGAAAATCACTTGGGCTTTTTGCCAATGTTCGTCCTGCTGTTTCGTACCATCCGTATGTAAAAACCGATCATGAAAAGATGGACATAGTGATGATTCGTGAAAATGAAGAGGATTTATATGCCGGTATAGAGCACCAACAAACTGACGAAGTAACGCAGTGTTTAAAGCTAATTTCAAGGCCTGGTACTGAGAAAATCGTTCGTTATGCCTTTGAATACGCTAAAAAGTTTAACCGTAAAAAGGTTACTTGTCTGGTAAAGGATAACATCATGAAAATTACTGATGGTCTTTTCCACAGCATATTTAAAGAAATAGCAAAAGATTACCCGGATATTGAAGCGGAAAGCCAGATTATTGATATAGCCTCTGCCAGAATTGCTAATAGACCCGAAGATTATGATGTACTAGTTACCTCTAACCTTTATGGCGATATTGTATCAGACATTACAGCAGAAATTTCAGGATCTGTTGGTTTAGCAGGTTCATCTAATATCGGTCAGGAATATGCCATGTTTGAAGCCATTCATGGTTCAGCTCCGGATATTGCAGGTAAAGGTATCGCTAACCCATCTGGTTTGTTGCATGGTGCTATTCAAATGCTACAATATTTTGGTGAAGCTGAAAAAGCAGCCTTTATTCAGAATGCATGGTTAAAAACTATTGAAGATGGCATGCACACTGGTGACATTTATAATGAGTCAATCAGTAAAAAGAAACTTAACACAAACGAATTCGCTGATGCCGTAATTGAGCGACTAGGTGAAAATCCAGAGCACTTCAAGAAAATTAAATTTGGTACTGAAGATACCAGAATCATCATTGCTGACACTGAGCATGAGCCGCGTGAAAAGACTTTAGTGGGTGTAGATGTGTTTATTGATCATAAAGATAGAAATGCAGAAAAATTTGGCGATGCACTTACTGAAGCTTCAAAAGATGCTTTAATGCTGAAAATGATTACAAACCGTGGGGTAAAGGTATATCCCGGAGGAATGAAATCTACATTCTGTACTGATCACTGGCGTTGCAGATACATCGCCAAAAATGCCGAAAAGGTTGATGGCAAATATGATTACAGTGATGTAGCAGCTACAGAAGTAGTTGAATTACAAGCTCAACTTATTAAAGCAGGTTTTGATGTAATCAAGACTGAAAACCTATATAAATTTGATGGTCAAATTGCCTTTTCATTAGGACAAGGTGAATAAACAATAACAAACAGCAAGCCTTTGAGCTTGCTGTTTTCTTACAACCTACAGCCAATTTTTTACCCATGAGACTTGCTCAAGCCGCCAGAAAGCTGACAATTACTACTGATGAGATAGTTTCCTTTTTTAAAAAGCGTGAAATTGAAATCATCAAGGACTCTAATACCAAATTAGAGGAAGATCATATTGAATTGCTATTCAATTATTATGGTGTTCCAATTAAAGAGGAGAAAACTATTACCTCCGAACCCGAAATTGATACGGTAAAGGAAGATCAAATAGTAGCTGCTGAGGCAAAGCTTGAAGATGAAGTAGCTGATAAAGTAGAAGATGAGCCTAACGAAGTGGCTGATCAAACAGAAGCAAAACCAGAGACTTCTGATGAAATGCCCAGTTCCGATATTGTAGAAGAAACAAACTCTCATAAAGCTGAGGAAGAAGAACAAGAAAATATTAAGGAATTAACAACTCCTCAACATATTGAAGAGGTTAAACCTTCTTCCAAGTACAAAACTGTAACAGACCTTCTGGAAGAACAGGAAGCTAAAGAATCATCAGATGAATTAGATGAAGATAATGAGGAGGAAGAAGTTGTCATCAAAGCTCCTAAAGTCACCTTACAAGGCCTAAATGTGGTGGGCAAAATTGACTTACCTGAGCCAAAACCTAAGGAAGCAAAAGAAGAAAAGGCAGAAGAAACTTCAGAGAAAAAACAATCAAGAAGTAACTCTAGAAAACCTTATAAAAAGCACCAAAAGAAAGGTAGAAGGAAAGAATTGAGTCCTCAGCAAATTAGAGAGAAGGAAAAGAAAAAAGCTGAGCAAAAGCGCATAGCTGAAGAAAAAGCCAGGAAAAAGCAACGAGAAGCTTATTACAAAGAAAATGTTTTAAAGCCTCAGCAACAGTTACAGAAAAAGAAAAAGCCTAAAAAGAAACAACAAACCACCACCCTTGCTTATGAGGGTAAAACTGAAACAAAACCTACTCCTAAAACCGCATTAGGGAAATTTTGGAGATGGTTGAATACCTAATTTTTTGACTATGAAGAAAGGTACCAAGCTCTATAGTATTTTAAATTATAAGTGTCCTAGATGTCATG
Organism: Marivirga atlantica; assembly: GCF_016734805.1. Taxonomy (GTDB): domain Bacteria; phylum Bacteroidota; class Bacteroidia; order Cytophagales; family Cyclobacteriaceae; genus Marivirga; species Marivirga atlantica. The sequence goes on along the minus strand of NZ_JAERQG010000002.1, from coordinate 717,525 downwards.
AAGGTGATCTTTTTGTATCAGGTCCTTATAAAATAAAGAGCTTTCAAAAAATGCACACAAATTGTCCCAATTGCAATTTGCGTTATATGTCGGAACCCTCATTTTTTGATGGTGCCATGTATGTGAGTTATGCAATGCAGGTAGCACTGATCATAACTGTATTTACAGCATTAAATATCTTAGGATTTGCTCAATTATGGTTAATCATTAGTATTTCTGTAGGCCTTTCTTTAGTGCTCATACCAATCACTTTTAGACTCTCAAGAAGCATCTACATTAATTTGTTCGTAAAATACGATCCTGAGAATAGATCAGAATACTAGTTTTGTTTAATTATTTTTAATTTTATTTAAACAAAAATAAACAAGCGCTGTTAGTAAGTAAATTATTTTTTAGAGAATATTTAAACTTGCTAACACTATGAAACGCAATTTACTTTTAATAATAGGACTTTTAGTCGCTACAGTAATTAGTACAACCGTAATAGCCTCCAAAAAGAACGACCCAACCGATAAAAAGAAACTTAAAGCCACCGAAAAATTAATAAAAGAAATGGGTGAAATCCCGGAGTATTCTATGTTCGTAAAGGCATTAAATAATACGAACCTGAAGGTGAAGTTAAGTGAACTTGATGATTATACACTACTTGTGCCCACCAACAGAGCTTTTCAAACTTTACCTAAAGATGTTTATGAGAACTTCTTACAAGAAGAAAATCAAAATCAATTAGAAAAAGTCCTATCGTACCATATCATCCCTAAAAAGATGGATATAAATGATTTGCAAAATTACAAGACCCTTAACACTGCTGAAGGTAGCGAACTAACAGTAGTGCACGTAAATGAATCAGTAATCATTGAAAACTCCACTCTACTTGAGGAGAAGTTGGAAAAAGATAATTTAATTACCTATTCAGTTGATAGGTTAATTATGCCCCTTTAATTTCGACTGAAATTAAAAATGGTAGGAAATGAAAAGGAGACCTTTTGGTCTCCTTTTCTTATTTATTGAGCTCATCAAGTTTATTGAGAGCCGTCTGCAACTCTCGCTTAATTTTTACTTGTTTATCATGAGCTGTTTTTCTTAAATCTTCAAGCTCCTCATCTACCCTCACTTTGTCATTCTTTGCTTGCTTGGCTACCCTATTGGCATTTAAAAAAGCCAAATATAAAAATATCAATAGCACTACTAAGCCTATTACAATACCCCATAAAATGACATTATAAACAGATTTCGTAATAAGAATACCAAAGAAGTTCATGCTATCAACTTCCTTCTGAGTTTCTGTAAGTTCAATTTTTACATCGGCCAATTGCTGTTGCAAGCTGTCATTGTTTTCTTCTACAGCATCTCTTTCATTCTTAATACTTACGATATTATTTCTATACCTGCTTAAGGTGTCTTTCATAGCCTCACCAAAACCATTCATTTTGGTAATAGGAATTACCTTATACTGCTGAAACGTTTCGCTGCTCTCAATCATGTCTTTATATTGATCGCTTAACTTTTGAGGAATATTCTCCTCTTCTGCCTGAGCAAAAGCTTGACCAACAACTAGAACAAATAATACAACACTCAAAAAGAATGACTTCATACTTAAATACTTCATTACACAAAAATTATAACAACTGATTCTAAATATAGGTTGATGATTGTAAAATTAATAACATCCTTTTAGAAAAGGCCTATTAATCTTATCAGATATCGTATTTAACCTACTTTTATTACACTTAATCGATGCAAAAAGAAAATTTTTACAAAATAACACTTAAAGTAGCCGCTATATATAACATTATTTGGGGTGCTTGGGTAGTACTCTTTCCCCAGCATTTCTTTAACTTAGTAGGCATGGAGCCTATTAATCACCCCATGGTTTGGCAAGGCATGGGTATGGTGATAGGTGTTTACGGATTAGGCTATTGGTGGGCATCATATAATCCGTTGGTACATTGGCCGATTGTAGCAGTGGGTTTTTTAGGGAAGATTTTGGGACCTTTGGGTTTTATATTCAACTATTTGACTGGAAAAGTGCCTTTCGAATTCTTTTATACACTTATTACAAATGACCTAATTTGGTGGATTCCTTTTTTCATGATTCTTAAAACTGTTAACGATGAAAAAGCTTGGAAGCTTACTTAGCTCAAAGGTTTCTGTTTACCTAATGGCAGTATTTTATGTGCTGGCCGGCATCAATCATTTTGTGAATCCCCAGTTTTATTACCCGCTTATACCTGATTATTTGCCTTACCACCATTCAATTAATATAAGCAGTGGCTTGATTGAAATAATATTAGGTGTAGGAGTATTCTCTACAAAAATGAGAAGCCTTTGTGCTGGAGTGCTCATTTTAATGCTCATTGCCTTTATTCCATCACATATCTATTTCATCCAATTAGGTTCATGCGTAGTTGACGGACTTTGTGTTCATCCTTTTATTGGCTGGGCGAGATTAATAGTTATACACCCACTTTTCATTTATTGGGCATATCAAGTTGGTAAATCTGAAGTTTGAGAATTGCTAATAAATGATAGTGCCAATTCATTAAACTTCTGGTATTGATCAATATTACAAATATGACCTGCATGTTTAATTACCCTAAGCTTAGCTCTAGAATGAAGTTCTACAAACTTATTGGCTGAGGCTAGAAAAACGTAATCCTCTGATCCCATCACCACTAAGGCCGGAAAGTTTATCTCTTGATAAAAGTACCTATTCAGTAATTCAAAGAACTCTTTATACAAACCTACCCAACGCATATAAGCTTTAGGCTGAATTTTAGTAGCCTGTCTTTGATATATTTTTCTCGATAATTGGTGGTGTTTCCTGGGCATCAACAGATAAGAGAAAACACTATACATCCACTTATAAGGCAGAATGATATTTAAAATTTTAGCCAGATAAACAAAGCTCTTGATAGCCCAATTGGGTTTGAAAATTCCACCGGCAAAAATAGCTGACAGAACTAAATGAGGATATCTTAAACTCAAATCTTGCAGAATAACACTTCCAAAGGATAGCGTAACAAAATGTGCTTTTTCAATACCTAAATAATCAATCACCTCTACTATATCCTTTGTTATTAGACCAAAATTGTATTGCTCTATTTCATCAAGTTTGCCAGTTTCACCATGATCTCTTAAATCCATGAGCAAAAGGTTATAATAATCTTTGAAAGCCGGAAGTTGATGCTTCCACGTTGCAGTACTCCCTCCTGCTCCATGGATGAGAATTATCCATTCAGCATCTTGATTCAATTGGCGCACTTCATAGTGCAGCATTTTTTTAGGCATGGCTGTTAAACACCTTGCAGCAAATAGTGTTAATCCCGTAATCCAATTTTATGCTGCTACTCACGAAACTCTTAATTGATTGCTGCCTTTTTATGTTGGCATGGCTGGTTCAGGTAATCATTTATCCTTCATTTCAATATACTGATGTACAAAAACTTAGTTTTTGGCATAACCGCTACCAGAGGTTAATCAGTTATTTTGTTTTACCACTGATGCTCAGCGAACTTATAATTTCTTTTTATTACACTTTGTACGATTTTAGCATAGTTCATTTAACCCATTCTGGGTTAGTAATCATTATATGGTTATCCACTTTCTTACACGCAGTACCAGTCCATCAAAACATTGAAAATCAATCAAATACAGAAGAAAACATTCGTAAATTAGTAAAAGTAAATACGCTCAGAACACTATTATGGACAGTTCTACTGATACTATCAGCTACAGAACTCTACACAACCTTCATTAAGGTATAGCGTAACAAGGCAAAGCTAAAAACACTTCATGAGCAATTCCGAGGCATTTGGCAAAGAGCCAATCAACACATTACTGAGAAAACAGTCAATTCCTTCAGGTATAGGCATTTTAATGCTTTCAATTTACGGTATAGTTGATACCATATTTGTAGGAAATTATGTTGGCCAATTAGGAATTGCCGCCATAACAGTAGTAATACCCATCACCTTCTTAATATCATCTATTGGTATGGGGATTGGTATTGGTGGCGCCTCTATTATTTCAAGAGCGCTGGGGGCTGGAAAGCCTTCAAAGGCTAATCATACTTTAGGTAATCAGCTGACAGCAACATTTGCGCTAGGAATACTATTCTGTGTGCTTGGTTTCGTTTTTATTGAGCCTATGCTCAAACTATTTGGCGCAAAAGGAGATATCCTCGGACCAACAGTAGAGTATTTTAGCATTATATTAATAGGAATTCCCGTTTTGGCATTTTCCATGATGTCAAATAACGTAATCCGCGCAGTCGGATATCCTAAAGTAGCCATGGTTGTGATGGTAGTTCCAGCTATCGTCAATATGATTCTTGACCCCATTCTTATAGTATATTTTAATATGGGGATAGAAGGAGCAGCCTGGGCGACAACCGGTTCTTATTTTATGAGTGCAACATATGCCGCTTACTTCTTTATAAGTGGTAAAGCAGGTATCAAATTAAGCTTAAAAGATTTAGTACCCAGCTCATCAATCAATAAGGAAATGTTTTCTATTGGCTCCGTTACATTTGTTCGCCAAGGGGTTGTTAGTTTATTATTTCTAGTATTAAACAACTCACTTTTTAAATATGGTGGAGAAAGCAGCATTGCGGTTTATGGTATCATTAACCGGATGATGATGTTGGTAAATGTTCCGGCATTGGGGATAACGCAAGGTTCTATGCCAATAGTTGGCTATAACTTTGGTGCAAAGCTTTGGAAGCGCGTACGTCTAACTTTAAGAAATGCTATTATTGCCGGCACCATTATTTCAGCAAGTATTTATGCGCTCATCATGATTTTTACGCCACAAATCATCAGAATATTTACTGATGATATCAGCTTAATTAATGAAACGGTACCTGCCTTGAGAACAGTATTTCTAGCTACACCACTTATTGCATTACAGTTGATAAGCTCTGCCTATTATCAGGCCATCGGAAAATCAAGATCCGCCCTATTACTAACATTAACTAAACAAGGATTCTTCCTTATTCCATTGCTACTTATCCTTCCTAGTATTTATGAGTTAAATGGTATTTGGGTGTCTTTTCCTATAGCTGATATTTCGTCTGCCATCGTATGTATTAGCTATTTACTCTACGATCAGAAAAGGATACTTATCCAACAAAAAGCTCCAAATTCAATACAGACGGCCTAAAACTAGGCTCCCACTCATATAACATAAAGGCATGTTAAAAAAAGGCTGCTTACCATTTATGGATAATATGTAACTTCTGAATTTTAAGGGAGTCTAATTTGTATAGCCTAAATTAAAAGAACAGATTTATTTTTACCTATTAACATGAAGAAACAACTACTCTTAGTCCTTTTTACTTTTTGCCTTTTTACTGCCGCTGCTCAAAGACCAGGCGGTTATGGCGGACAATCTCAAATAACCGGAAAAGTAACAGGGATTATAACTGATGGGGCATCAGGTGATCCTATTCCTTATGCCACAGTTGTATTGAAGTCCCCTAAAGATGGCTCAACAGTAAATGGTGTAATTACTGAAGATGATGGTTCATTCAAAATGGTAAATCTAAAATTAGGCACTTACCAATTGGAGGTTTCATTTGTCGGTTACGCAAAATTTTCAAAGCAAATTGAGCTAACTCCAAAAGTACCGGATGTGGAACTTAATCAGGTAAAGCTTGAAACAGATACAGATCAGTTGGATGAAGTAGTAGTATCTGGACAAAGAGAAACCATTGAAAATAAAATTGACAGAATAGTTTACAATGCTGAGCAAGACGTTGCCAATGTGGGCGGTGATGCCTCTGATGTGTTAAGAAGAGCGCCATTATTATCTGTAGATCAGGATGGTAATGTTTCTCTAAGAGGAAGTCAGAATATACAGATTCTTATCAACGGGAAGCCAAGCAGCATGTTTGGTAGCAGCCCGGGAGACGCGCTTAAAATGATACCGGCTGATCAAATAAAAAGTGTCGAAGTAATCACCTCTCCTTCAGCTAAATACGATGGTGAAGGTACAGCAGGTATCATTAACATTATTACAAAAAAGAAAACCCCACAAGGCTTTGCAGGAAATGTAGATGTAACGGCTGGTACTCGTATCAATAGAGAAGTATTAGGAATCAATGCAGGCGTAGGTCGTTTTGGTTTCAACTTAAATGCAAGCTCATTTCAAAGCTGGCCACAAACTGCCATTACCGACTTTACACAGACATCAACCGATTCTCTGGGCAATACTTCAACACTTAATCAGTTTGGCGGCTCTGAAAGCTGGAGAGTAGGCTATTTCGGTAACGCAGGTGCATTTTATGACTTCAATGCTTACCATAGTTTATCTACCTCCATTAGGCTTAGAGGTTTTAACTCATCAAATGAAGGAGTTAATACAGTAGAAAATCTAAGAAATGGCAACCTACAAAATACGTACGACAGATTCACTGATACCGAATCCCAAAATGGTGGCTATGAGTGGTCTTTGGATTATGTGATGAAATTTCCTGAGCAGGAAGGTCGTGAATTTTCAGCGAGTTACAAAATAGATGGAAACATCAACAATACGCAGTTTCTTATCCGTCAGGATGAGAACGACCTGGCTGGTCAGTATGAAGTTGCCAAAAATGATAATGATGGCAATAATCGAGAAAACACTATACAGCTAGATTATACTCATCCAATGGGTGAAAAGTTTAAACTGGAGACTGGTGTTAAATCAATCCTGAGAGATATTAAAAGCGATTTTGCTTATAGCAATCAAGCTGAAGGCGGTAATAGCTACACAATTGTTCCAGACAGATCAGATGTGTTTAGTTATAATCAGGATGTATTTGCAGGTTACGTTTCTACTCAATATAACATCACCAAGAAGTTAGGGATGATTGCCGGTGTTAGGTATGAGTTTACCGACATTAGCGGTTCTTTCCGAGATGATGAAGCCAGTAATTTCGATGGCGATACATTAGAATATGACAACTGGTTACCGAGCATTATTTTGAATCAGCGCTTCGGTAAAACCTCATCTGTCAAATTAGCTTACAATAGAAGAATAAGCAGACCAAGTTTACGAAATGTCAATCCTTACATACAGATAGGTAATGTTAATAACCGTACAATCGGTAACCCTGCTTTAGGACCTGAGGTATCAGATAATTTCGAGTTAGGATTCAATACTTTTGTAAAAGGGACTTCAATTAACATCTCTACCTTCTACAATAAAACAGATAAGGTAATTCAATCATTTCTGGTAAATGAGGTAAACCAAGAACAGGATACTGTAGCTACAACGAGATTCGATAACATTGGTACACAAGATAACTTTGGTGCAAACCTCTTTATTTCAACTACCTTCTTTAAAATCTGGACAATAAGAGGTGGAATAAACGCTAATTACCAAATGGCTGAAGGATTTATACAAGGCAGGCTTAGAGAGAATGATGCGCTTTTGTTGAGTGGCAACATAAACTCTAACATCAAACTACCGTATGATATTACTATAGACGCTTTCGGATTTGCCAGACCTAGAAGACAAACGCTTCAGGGTTTCAATCCAGGCTTCTCAATATTCGGAATAGGTGCTAAAAAGGAAATTTTTGATGAAAGAGGCTCAATTGGTATATCAATTATTGAACCTTTTCAGAAGAGAAAACCGTTTATATCTGAAACAAAAAATGAAAATTTCTATCAAAGAAATGTATTTGAAATACCATTTCGTTCGTTTGGTATAAACTTCAGCTACAAATTCGGTAAGCTTGACTATAAAGCCAGACAAAGAAGAAGTAGAATTAATAATGATGACCAGCAAAGTGATGGGAATCAAGGACAAAGTTTTTAAAGATGCTAAATAGCTTATTAGGTTACATGATTTAGGTTTTTGGTTATAATTTACATGTTACACTGCTTAATACAGTTATATTTAGTGATGGTGGGGCCGCTAGGCTCCACCTTTTTTATTTATTATAGTTAGGTTTGTATCATCAAACTTATGACCTAGTATATGCCAGATATTTTATCGCTCGATTTCCCTATAGTAAAAGTACTTCCCGATTTTCTTAAAGCATTTGAGCAGGAAAACACCATCATTCTTAAAGCTGAAACCGGAGCAGGAAAAAGCACCATACTGCCATTGGCATTAATAGAAAGGGCAAAAGCCACAGGTGAAAAAATCATTATGCTAGAGCCCAGAAGGCTGGCCACCAAATCAATTGCCAAGAGAATGGCTGACTTGCTAGGTGAAGAATTAGGTGAGACCGTAGGATACAGTATCAGATTTGAGTCAGCTCGTAGCGAAAGCACTTTAATTGAAGTAGTAACTGAAGGCGTACTCACTAGGATATTGGTTGATAATCCTGATTTGAAAGGATATAGCACTGTCATTTTTGATGAGTTTCATGAGCGTTCTATTCATGCCGACTTAGGCTTGGCTTTAACACGTGCCATCCAGCAAAAATCCAGACCAGATTTGAAGGTGATTATTATGTCGGCCACTTTAAATGAAGATTATCTGGCAAAAAGCTTAAAAGCTAAAGTTATTAATAGCAAGGGGCGCTCCTATCCCGTAGCTATTCATTATGTAGGAGAATCAGCTGACAGAAGTGTTATTGAAGATAGTGTAGCACATCAAATAATTAAAGCAGCAAAATCACTTGAAGGTAATATTTTGGTTTTTCTACCTGGACAAGGTGAAATAATGAAAGTGCAAGAGCTCATCAAGGGAAAGCTTAAAAATATTAAGATTTTGCCCCTATATGGTCAGCTAGCCTGGCACAAACAACAACAGGCCATTTTACCGGATAGTGAAGGCAAACGAAAGGTAGTATTAGCTACTTCAATAGCTGAAACAAGTTTGACTATTGAAGGCGTAAAAATAGTTATTGATAGCGGCTTGGGAAGACACTCTATTTACGATGCAAAAAAAGGTTTGAGTCGTTTAGTGACTGAGCCCATATCAAAAGATGAGGCCGACCAACGAAGTGGAAGAGCTGGTCGGATCTCCGAAGGTATATGTTTCAGAATGTGGTCAGAAAGTGAGCAAAAGAATAAAAGGCCTCACAGGCTACCTGAAATATTAGTGAATGATTTAAGCCCTCTCCTGCTCGATTTATATGCTAAACATATCAATATTGACAACAATAAGGACCAACTCTTTTGGGTAACACCTCCACCTTCTGACAAACTTATTGAAGCCAAGAAACTTCTCAATTCATTGGAGGCAATAGAGAATGACAAAATAACGGATTTAGGCAGCGCCATGAATCAGCTGCCTTGTCATCCAAGGCTGGCACATATGCTTAAACATCCGCTGGCAAAAGAAAATTTAGCACTAGCTACAGATCTAGCTGCTATATTGGAAGAAAAAGACACTTTCTATCAGCAATATGGGGCCGACATTAGCGCTAGAATTGCTATACTCCATCAACTGAGAGAAGAAAAAAGGTTAAGTAAGTCGCTCAAGAAAATTGAGAAAATTGCCAAGAGCTACCGCAATTTATTATCAATTGAAGTAGACAATTCTGAAGTAGATAGTTTTGCTGTCGGCTTTTTACTCTCTTTAGCTTATCCTGACAGAATAGCTACAGCCAAGCGTGGCAATAATGCGCAGTTCCAATTAGCCAATGGAGCAATTGCTGCTATTGGGCACAAAGATGATTTAGCTTCTGAAAGTTGGCTTGCTGTTGCCAGCATGGATGCCAGGCAAGGACTAGGTAAGATTTTTCTAGCTGCTCCCCTTAATCCAAAAGACCTGATGCCTTTGGTGAAGTCGTCCGAAAACTGTTACTGGGATATACATGAAGATAACTTTGAATTAAGAGAAGAGATGAGCATAGGGAGCATCATTTTAAAGAGCGAATTCATAGATGATGAACCTAATCTTTCTGAAAAAAGAGAGGCTGTAATCCGTGCCATACAACAAGAAGAAGACCTACTTCATAGTTCTGATGAGTTTGAAATTTTTTGCAAAGAAATAGAAACGTTAAGAAATGACTCTCCGGACGAAGGTTGGCCTGAGATGAATCTCAATTTTATTAAAAGACTAGCGAATAAGTGGGTAAGTGAAGAACTAGTTAATCAATCCAATCTGCCAGAACGCCTTGATAATTTAAATCTGAAAGAAATTGGAATAGCATTATTGACTGAGAAGCAACGAAAAGCTTATAGCAGCTGATTAGACATCAACCTTATGTCTTAAATAGAAAATAACTTCTAAGGTCAAGAAATGCTCTCAATTGACTTTCAGGAAAGTTCTTTTCTTGAAGAAATTCATAATAGGTAAAAAACAAACTCTCCGTTATAGGTTCTTCTAAAAACTTTTTCAGCAATAAGCTTCGTTGACACATCAACCAAATATTGTTATCGTAATATCTGTCTTTGATAATTGAAAGCGCCATTAAATTACTCAGCTTGCTCGGCTTGCTGTATTCATCTAACCAATAAAAGCCTGCATTTACAAAAAAGGACTCCATCTGGCTGCAATAGTATTTGGTAGACTCTCCTATTTTTAGAAATGTGCGTTTAGGCAGGCTATTGTCTATAATATCTATGTAGATATGATAACTTAACTGAACAGCATTGGCAGTATAGTTTTCATTTAGCTCATTCAATTTCATTTCAGTTGGAGTGTGAGAAACACCTAGCATAAACTCCACCATTACACCTTCTTTATATTCTGTAAGGTTAAGAAATATCGCCTTCTTACTATGGTAAATCTCTTGCAAATAGAAGTTCTCTCCTTCAACTGAACGATAGCCGAAGTCTCCAAAAAAATCGTTAAAGTTAGTAAGTAGATTTCTCTTCAGTGTTTCCACATGGCTAATTTAATGAATTTGTTCATTAAAAAATTGAAGTGCTCTTTCCTCTGCATAAGTAGCCTTTTTTCCTTTTTGAAGAAAGCCTACATGCCCTCCATGATCGCTTATTTCCAAGATAATATTATCCATTTCTTCTGCTATATCTTCCGGATAACAGAGTCCTGACAACATAGGATCGTTAGCTGCATTGAGTATTAAACAAGGTATTTTAATCTGTTTTAAGAATGGCAAACATTGTACCTTGTCATAGAAATCCTGTCCATCTTTAAAGCCATACAGCTTAGCAGAATAATGAGTGTCAAATTCATGGAAGTTATTGAAACGCTTCCATGGTACAATATCAACTAGACCTGGGAACTGCTCATTCTTCTTTGTCAGCTTGAAGGTAAGTTTCTTCATAAATCTATTCTGATAGAATTTATTTCCCCTTTCGGCCAATTGTTCAGCACTTTTACTCAATTCACATGGAACACTTACAGCCATACAGGCTTTTACCGCTTCTGGTAAATCTGAGCCATTTTCGCCTGAATATTTTAGAGTAAGGCTTCCTCCCATACTAAAGCCAACCAACCCTATCGAATCATACCCTTTAACAATGGCATGGTTTACAACAGTTTTCACATCTACCGTATAGCCATGATGATAAAGCTTTGGTGTTCTGTTCATTTCTTCACTACAACTTCTACAATTCCAGGCTAATACATCCCACCCATTTTCACCAAATATTTTAGCCATACCCTTCACATAAGGTCTATCTGAACTTCCCTCCAATCCATGTGATACAATGATCAAGCGCTTATTGCCATTTTGCACCCAATCAATATCAAGGAAATCATCATCATGGGTGCCAATCCTTTCCCTCTCATAATTTACACCTTTCACCTTTCTCAAGGCACTGGGGATAATAGTTTCCATATGCTTGTTGAAAGCAAAGAATGGTGGTTTATAGGATGTGTTTTTTATTATGGGCATAAAATTATTGTACGCTTACTTTATTTAACAGCTAAGATTATAGATAAAGCCGATTTCTTCAATACAATTGGATTATAAATTTCTTTATAAATAGAGTTTTCTCTAATTTAAAACTCAAGCTAATCCTTAAATACTAATGAAAAAAATCATACCTATTCTACTAGTCATACTACTATTTGGATGTAAATCTTTCAATAAAAACAGTTCCGAAAATTCCGGCACTTCCAAATGGGATCAACTCACTCAAGGTACTGAGAAATTCAGTGGCTTTATGGATTTCTATTTCGATGCAGATAAAGGTAAACTTTACCTGGCTATTGACAGGTTGAATGAAGAAATGATCTATGTTAATTATCTCTCAGCAGGAATAGGATCGAATGACATAGGCCTTGACAGAGGTAAAATTGGAGACTCCAAAATCATAAAATTCAAAAAAATAGGTAATAAGGTGTTGATGTTTCAGCCCAACTATAGCTACAGAGCAAGCACAGAAAACGAAATGGAAAGGCAGGCTGTTGAAGAAGCATTTGCACAATCAATTATTTATGGTTTTGAAGTAGTTGCAGAAGAAGATTGGTCTGTTTTGGTAGATGCTACGGATTTTTTCATGAATGATGCCTATGGAGTTGGTGAAATACTAAAAAGACAAAAAGAGGGAAGCTATAGCTTTGATAAAAGCCGATCAGCATTTAACAGTGAAGGCTCGCGCAACTTTCCCGAAAATACTGAGATTGATTGTTGGATCACCTTAAAAGGCCAGGCTAGTGGAAGAGAGATAAGAAGCGTAACGCCTGATGCGGGCTATGTAACAGTGCGTCAGCATCATTCTTTTGTTCAACTACCAGATGAAGATTATAAGCCGCGTAGATTTGATGTGCGAGCTGGTTATTTTCAAACAAGCTTTCAGGATTATGGTGTACCTATAGAGGATGATATTACTCAGCGCTTTATAACAAGACACAGACTAAAGAAGCAAAATCCAGAAGCAGAAAGTAGTGAAGCTGTTGAACCCATCATTTATTACTTAGACCCTGGCACGCCTGAGCCTATCAAGTCGGCTTTAATGGAGGGCGCCCAATGGTGGAATCAAGCCTTTGAAGCAGCTGGTTATAAAAATGCTTTTCAAATGAAGATATTACCAGAAGATGCTGATCCGCTAGATATACGATACAATGTGATTCAATGGGTGCATCGATCTACCAGAGGCTGGAGTTACGGTATGAGTGTGGTAGACCCTAGAACCGGAGAAATTATAAAAGGGCATGTCAGCCTGGGCTCATTACGAGTAAGACAAGATTATCTAATTGCTACAGGCCTCCTCTCTCCTTTCACCGATGGAAAAAATAGTGACCCTAGAATGAAAGAATTAGCCTTGGCAAGACTAAGACAGTTAGCAGCTCATGAAGTTGGTCATACTTTAGGTTTAGCCCATAATTATATTGCCAGCACCGAAGGTGACGCATCCGTAATGGATTATCCTCATCCGAATGTGAAACTGAATGAAAATGGATCAATCGATATTAGCAAGGCCTATGATACAGGTATCGGTGAATGGGATAAGGTTGCCATACGATATGGTTACAGTGAACATGCTGAAGGCGAGACTGAATCCTTAAATGATATTTTGGAAGAAGCTTATGACCAGGGACTAAGGTTTATTTCAGATAGAGATGCACGCGATCCTGGTGGTGCACATGCCCAGGCGCACCTTTGGGACAATGGACAGAATGCTGCTACTCAACTAAATGATTTACTAGAAGTCAGAAAAGTAGCATTGAATAAAATGGATGCCTCAGTGATTAAAACCGGAGAACCATTGGCAAAAATACAGGAGGCTTTAATTCCAATTTACTTTATGCATCGTTATCAAACTGAGGCAGCCGTTAAAATGATTGGCGGCATGGACTACAATTATAAAGTTAAAGGAGACAACCAGGCGAGCATGAGTATCTTATCACCAGAGTTACAAATGCAGGCGGTTAACAGCCTTATTGAAAGTGTTAAGCCTGCTTCACTTGCATTACCTGAAGATTTATTAGCAGCAGTACACCCGAGACCTATTGGCTACTATAATGGTAGAGAATTACTCAATGGCAGAACGAGCATCACCTTTGATGCCCTAGGTGCATCGGAGCAACTGGCAGCTTTTACTTTTGACTTATTTCTGCATTCAGCCCGATTGGCACGTCTGGTAGAATTTAATAGCAGAGATGCTCAATATCCTGGTGTATCGGCAGTCCTAAATAGCTTTAAGCAGGAAATATTTAATAGCGAAAATCTTTCAGATTATCATTTAGCTATACAGCAATCTGTTCAATTTGTGTATGTACAATCCTTGATGAAGTCGGCACTTAACAAAAGTAATTCTCCCTTGGTACTGTCTGCCATTCATGAGCACATAAAAGACATTAAGAAGGATATGAGTGGTACAAATAACTGGCGATCAAATCAGGAAAAAGCATTTGCCGATTTCTTGGTGAATCAAATAGAGGAATTCTTTGACAATCCTAAAGAGTATACTGTTAAAACTCCTTATGAGCTGCCTCCTGGTAGTCCAATTGGTTGTTATTAAGGAAGGAAATAGATAGCTGGAAATGAGTTATAATTAACGTGGATTCACAAATACTCATTTCCAGTTATTTCTTATATAAAAAGTAATTAAGCCGACATCGACTTTTGCGCGCTCTTAGCTTCATATTCTACTAACCACTCCATGCCTTCTTCCACTGTGTCAAACAGTCTCATTTGACGACCAGTAGCACTAATGATGGATTTAAGGATAACCGTAGAAAGTTTATTTAATCCGCAAACAGTAGTAGCTTTTGACTTAGGGTTATTCTTTTTTACGGTATCTTTAATTGTAGAAAGCAGATTCTTGTTAAATCTTGCATCAGTGGCATTTACACAGGATAAAACAGACTTGTCCGGAAATTTCTGAACCAATCCTTGTACTTTCTCAAAGGTGGGTATTGCTTCATCACCTGAAGTTCCTTTAATATCAGTATAAACAATCTTAACCCCTTTATAATCACGAATTTCACAAAACGACATAAATATTATTATTTAGTGGTTGAATATAACTTAATTAATAAGTGAAAATAAGCGAAAAATGTTCAGAATTAAAAGTGGTTTATCGAAAATGTAAACGGCTGTTACCCTTTAGCTAACTAGACTTACCAGTTAGATTTCCCATCATTTTAAATCTATAAAATGTCACAAATGAAATAATTAACTTATTTTAGCCTTGATAAACTAAACCTGATGAAGCTTTCGGTATTCAAATTATTTAGCTCATTAGCTATACTCATTATATTGACAGCATTAAATTATGCATCCAATACTAATGTTATAGAAGAAGCTTATGCTGAACTTCATATATTCAGACCCAAGCAATACCAGGGCGGTGCAATAGTTTTTACAGTTTTAGCCGATAACAAGCCCATTGCCACCTTAAAAAATGGCAGCAAGTTAATCTATAGAGTTTATAATGAAGGTTCTATTGACTTACAGTTAAAAGCCTCTGTCTTCACCTCTAAGAATGTTAATTTTGGTGTAGTAAAAGGAAAAAAATATTTCATAAAAGCAGCTTACGGAGATGGTTTTGGATCTAACCTTTCTTTTGTTTTAATGGATGAAACAGAGGGAAAAGCTCTGCTCGATAATAAATTCAACTTTGTCAGCAAAAAGTCTAAATTAGTAAAAGATGATTCTACCAATTCAGTAGTAAAAGACCTTGATTATTTTTTAAGTCGTACATTAAACTTTGAAGAACAAAAAGCTGATAAACCTGATTTGGCATGGTTAAACCCAGAAAAACCCTACGAAAAAACTGACATCAGTAAATACTCATTACAGGTTTGTTTAAGCTCAGAGGCGGAAGTTGCCAACCTATCACTTTACTTGAATGAAAAGGAAATAGATCACTTAAATGACATCAAACTAATTGATAAGAAATGTGCCTATAACTACATTCGGAACGTAGATCTTGGAGAGGGCGAAAATACCATTAAAATAATATTATCAGATGCGAATGGTAGCTCAACCTTTTTGCGAAAGATCATATACAAGCCTAAGAAGAAATCATATCGCGGTTTAGCACTGCTTATTGGCAATTCAAAATACCTTCACACCACTAACCTTGAGAACACCATAAATGATGCAACTGCAATGTCAGAAGCCCTTGACGCATTAGGGTTTGAGGTGATTTTAGCAAAAGATTTGAGCAAAGAGGAAATGAAAAAAACTCTGGGTTTCTATTTAGAAAAACTTAGGGATTATAATACAGGTATCTTCTTCTATGCTGGTCATGGCATCCAATATGATGGAAAAAACTACATGATACCAATAGATGCCAAGCTTGAAGCTAATAAGGAGATTGAAACCAATTGTTTCGATACGGGGAGACTACTTGCCAATATGAGTTTAATGGAGTTAAACACAAGCGTAATGATCTTAGATGCTTGCAGGAACAATCCTTTTAAAAACATAGGTCATGAGGTTTCTGATATTAATTCTGGCCTTACAGGAACAGATGCTCCCGCTGGTTCATTGGTAGCTTTTGCAACTGCCCCAGGCAAAACAGCCTCGGACGGAAATGATAAAAATGGCTTATATACTCAGGAAATACTTAATACTATTTACAAACAAGATTTGAAAGTTGAAGAACTTTTTAAAAGAGTAAGAGTGAGTGTAATGAGTAAATCTAAAAACAGGCAAATACCTTGGGAAACCTCCTCACTTATCAATGACTTTTATTTTAATCCAGCAACTATGTAACAACTCAATATCTTAAAAATGAAAAAACTATTAACCACAACTTTATCAGTTATACTATTTGCCTTCGCTACAAAAGCCCAAATTCAAATAGGCATTAAGCAAGGCGTAAATTTTAGCAATTTTGCCTACGTCATTTCTGATGAAACCGCTCAATTCTATGACAACTTCGATGTTAAAGGTTCTGCCGGATTCCACCTTGGGGGATCAATGAATTACCGATTTACGGATCAAATTGGCTTACAGGTAGAAATGATGTATTCTCAACAGGGCGCAAGGTTCGACTTGGTAGAAATCGTTTATTTTAATCAAGATGTTTATTTAGTGGAGTATGAGCTTAAAAGAAGAATGAATTACTTGAATTTTCCTTTTATGTTAAACTATCAGACATTGTCTGGTCTTAACTTTGAAGGAGGCTTCGGATTAGGCTTTTTGCTATCATCAAAGGATGCATACAAAACTGAGACAAATATTGCCGAATTATTCTTTAACAACCCTCAATTAAATGAATTCATAGGTATCAGAGATCAAGATTCTAAGGAAGTTCATTACAGTGCTGAATTATACTTCGCTTTAGGTGTTGGCTATCAATTGCCTTCTGGGCTTAATTTTGGCATGAGATGGATGACCGGAATTGGTAATAGTTTAGATGAATCGAGTGATCTGTATATCGAAGGCGAAATGTTGATCAATAAACTCTTACAGTTTAGTATAGGCTTTCCTATTTACGGTAATTAACAAGAAAAGGAGCATCAATTGATGCTCCTTTCAAATAATTAAGATTTCAATATTTTTTACTTTTTCTCTATCACGTTATCCACAGGGTTTCCATTCTCATCTACACGAATAACCTCTCCTATTTCTAAATTTCTAACTCCTTCCAACTGAGTAGCCGCATCACCCACTACAAAATATGATAACTCTTCAGGGTTCATGTATTTATTCATTACTTCCTTCATATCATCAATGGTGTAGCCTTTCAGCTCTTCCTGATTCTTTCTGATATAATCGTTTGGTAAGTTATAAGTAGAAATAGACTGTAAAATACCTAGCTTATCATATAACGTTTCATAAGCTCTGGCCTCCTGTCTGATGAGCGCAGTTCTCGCCTTCTCTAATTCCGCTGAATCGTAATTCTGCATATAGTCCATAAGTACCTCTTTGAATGCAGCTACAGCATCAGGTGTTACGTTAGTTTTTACACTTGAATACATGCTGAATGGTGCCTTCTCCATGCTTGATCCTACATTTGAGTAAGCGCCATAGGTGTACTGTCTCTTTTCACGTAATTCCTGGAATAAAAGAGCTCCTGAATTGCCACCCAAACCATAATTAGCTACGGTAAGTGGGAAATAATCAGGATCATTTCTTTTTACAGCCATACGCTGAATTCTGATAACAGATTGCTTCGCATTTGAGAAGTTGGCAAAGTAAACTTTTACATCTTCCGGCACATCATTAATAGTATATTCAGGCATAGCTACTTCCTTCTTCGCCCACTTCTCATTCATTGAAGATAATGATGCCTTCACATCACTTTCACTTACATTACCTGCAATATGGAATGCGCTAATGTTTGGAGCGAAATTATTTTCATAATAAGCCTTTAAGTCATCAATCGTGATTTTCTCAACTGATTCTACTGAACCACCAATTGGCTGCGAGAAAATATGTCCATCACCATATAAAATCTTATCAGATACCTGTGATGCTATAGCATTCGGGTTAGAGCTTCTTTGCTTAATGTTGTTGATCTGACGAGTCTTGATTCTTGCAAACTCTTCTTCATCCCATCTTGGCTCTAAAAGCATTTCTTCTACCAAAGCAACAGTTTCATCAAAATATCTGGCTAAGCAATTAGCAGAAACAGTAATATACTCCTGGCTGGTGTACATATTAATACTTGCACCTAACTGACCAATGGCATCCTCTAACTCTTCAGGAGTTTTATTCTTAGTACCTTCCTGCATAATGTCTGTCATCAGATTGGCTACTCCAGGAAGCTCCATTTTATCCATTAACTGACCGCCTTTTATACGGATGCTAAAGTTTACTAATGGTAATTCATTAGACTGAATACCATAAATTTTCATGCCATTAGCAAGGCTTGATTCGTAGATAGTTGGTGCATTTACTAAAGGTGCTTCACCTAAGGCAGGTTCAATAGCTCTGTTAATCTTACTTGCAGTTTTAACGATTTCAATATCCTCTTCTACAATTTCTTCTTTCTTTTCGTTAGGAACAATTTCCTCAATCTTAACATCTGCTTCCTCAGAACCATCAACTATTAATTCAAGCTGGCCTTTAGGCACGAAGCTGGTCATCACATAAGGCTTGCCTTTGATGTATTTGTCATACACACGCATTACATCTTCTTTAGTAACTGCTAATATTTTCTCAATATCTTGAGTAATAAAGCCAGGATCACCGGCAAATTCATTGTAGTTACTAAGTTGGAAAGCTTTGCCTAATACGCTGGAAATACCATTGTAGAAATTAGTTTCCTGACGAGCCTTTATACGTTGCAAATCTTTTTCCGAGAAACCATTTTGCTCAAATTCGTCCAATGCCTCCATTATAGCGCTATGCACCGAGTCAAGATCAATACCATCTTTAGCGCGAACGCCAATGATAAATTCACCAGCTAATTCACTAGCACTATTGTAAGCAAATACGTTTGGTGCATATTCCGTTTCCTCTACTAACTTTTTGTAAAGTTCAGCTCTTTTTCCCTGGCTAAGGATTTCTCCTAAAGCGCTTAAGGCGTAAGAATCGGGATGATACTGCTCCACGGAAGGATAAACCATTCTTAAATCAGGAACTTTGGCATACTCATCTTCATAATAGAGCTTCTTAGTTTCTTCTAAAGAAACTGGCATAGGCTCTAGTGGCTTATCATCTCCTCTTGATTCAATTTCACCGAAATATTTCTCAATCCATTCCTTAACAACTTCTTTATCAAAGTCACCAGCAATTACTAAAGTACCATTATTTGGGCCATACCACTTTTCATAGAACTCCTTCACATCATCCATAGTGGCTGCTTCAAGGTCCTCTAACTCACCAATTACTTCCCAGTTATATGGGTGACCTTCCGGATATAAAGCCTTTTTAATCACATAGCTTCTGTGTCCATAAGGATTATTATCTACACGCTGTCTTTTCTCGTTTTTCACTACAGGCTTCTCACCTTCTAAATCAGCTTCTGTAATGGCATTAATGAAGAAACCCATTCTGTCGGATTCCATCCACAATATTCTTTCAAGTGCATCTTTCGGAACAACTTCATAGTAAACTGTTCCATCGGACCAGGTACCACCATTAAATGTACCACCCAAGTCGTTGATGTTCTTGAAGAATGCTCCTTCTTCTACATTTTCTGATTTTTGGAAAAGCATGTGTTCAAAGAAATGAGCAAAACCCGTTCTTCCTGGTTTCTCTCTGTTTGAACCCACATGCATTTGGATGGCAACGGCCACAATAGGATCTGATTTATCCTGATGTAAAATCACTTCCAATCCATTCGGCAAGGTGTACTTTTCGAAATCAATAGATAATTTGGCCTTCTCTTCACCACCGTCTTTGTTTTGCTGGCAAGCTATTGCCACAAACATTAACAGGGTGAGCGCCCATGCTGAGATTTTTTTCATTGTTTGAATTATTAGTTTAACAGACTTATAAATAGCCTTAATTAAACGATAAATTCAATCTTATAATCGATAAATGGATGAGTAACTTTATGAATGGCAAATACAACTATCTAAATAAATATTACTTGTTGTTTTTTGATAACAAAGGTTGAATAGCTTCGGGTGCATCCTCTAATAATTTCGTAGCATACTCATAACCAATATCATATATTTCCTGTGCTTTAGATAAAGCGAAAACTTTATAAACATCAAGTTTCTTGGGCTCTATAAACAAATCACAATACTGTTTATGGTCATAAGTATTATAATTAATGGCCATTAGAAGTACCCTTTCAAGCATGCCTTTCATACCATTGTCATTCGACTCCTTCGCTACAGGATTACAGTTAATGCCAATAAGATAATCCGCTTGATCCCTGATAGTTTGTGCCGGCATATTATTCATAACACCTCCATCTATCATTTTATCACCATTGATTTCTATGGGATCGAAAACGACAGGAATACTGGCAGATGCTAACATGGGCTTAATAAGCTCGCCCGAATTAAAGTAAGCTACTTCTCCCTTAGTATAATTGACTGCCGCAATGGTTAGTGGAAGCTCCAGCGCTTCGAAACTATTTTCGGGGAAATAGTCCAGCAATAAATCAGATATTTTTTCAAGCTTTATTAACCCGCTGATAGAAATAGCCGGTCTAAAATACTTGAGAAAGTTTATTTCAGAAATGATTTCATAAGTACGCTTCGGAAGATAGCCGGCTGCTAAAAAAGCTCCTACTATACCTCCGGCACTTGTGCCAGAAATTACATCAGGCTTTATATCTTTTTCATACAAAGCCTGAGCTACTCCTAAATGTGCAAAACCTCTTGCGCCACCACCCGAAAGTGCAAAACCTATTTTCATAAAATGATCAGTTACTGTTAAAGAAACAGGTAATTAGTAAAAGAGTTGCGCCAGTAGGAATTAATTTATCAAACAAGAATTATAAAACTTCACTCAAGGAAAAAGTTCTGTCCAATCTTACGCCTTTCTCCGTATGTTTTACCGTACAGCATTCATTCTGTGCATCATGCTCTAGAAAGATAATCCACTCATTATCTGCTGCATCTTTTAAAAATTGAGCTTTTTCATCGAGCGTTAGCAATGGTCGCGTATCATAGCCCATCACATAAGGTAAAGGGATATGCCCCACTGATGGTAATAAATCAGCCGCAAAGACTATGGTTTTGTCTTTGTATTTGATTTTAGGAATCATCTGCTTATCGGTGTGGCCGTTGGCATACAAAATGTCAAATTGCTTAAAGGGTGATGCTTCTTCCTCATTGGCAAAATGCAAATGACCACTTTGCTGCATAGGTAAAATATTCTCTTTTAGGAAACTTGCCTTTTCACGTGCATTTGGCTCAGTAGCCCACTTCCAATGGTCTTTATTACTCCAGTATTTGGCATTCTTGAAATGAACATCCAGCTTACTTTCTGACTTATCCTGCCAATCTACTCCACCACCACAATGGTCGAAATGTAGATGTGTGAGAAACATGTCTGTGATATCATCGGTACTGAAACCAGCCTTTTTTAAAGAACCATCTAGCGAGCCATCACCATGAAGGTAGTAGTGCTTAAAGAATTTGGCATCCTGCTTATTACCTATACCATTATCAATTAATATCAGTTGATCACCATCTTCAATGAGCATGCACCGCATAGCCCAGGTACACATATTGTTATCATCAGCAGGATTTGTTCTAGACCATAAGGATTTGGGCACTACACCAAACATAGCGCCACCATCTAATTTAAACCTGCCTGTATCAATGATATGTAATTTCATACTATTTCGATTTTTAAGAAACAAAAAAGCCGCATTGCTGCGGCTTCCAATTTAATAAATTCTATTTACTGGGTTACACCCATTTTGCTAAACTTGTCTATGCGTTCATCTATACGCTTCTCAACTGACTTTTTAGCAAGCTCTTTTGTTGATTTAAGTATTTGCTTCTTCACTTCAGCAGCGATTTTTTTCAAGTCAGTATGCGCTCCTCCTAATGGTTCAGGAATGATACCATCAATTAGTTTATTTTCCAGCATATCGGTAGCTGTAAGCTTTAAGGCTTCGGCCGCCTGCTCTTTATAATCCCAGCTTCTCCATAAAATTGAAGAACAAGATTCCGGTGAAATAACAGAATACCAGGTATTTTCAAGCATAAGCACTTTATCTCCTATGGCAATTCCTAATGCTCCACCTGAAGCACCTTCACCTATAATAATACAGATAACTGGTACCTTCAACATAAACATCTCTTTCAGGTTTCTGGCAATTGCCTCACCTTGACCTCTCTCTTCAGCCTCAAGACCCGGAAATGCTCCTGGTGTATCGATAAACGTAACAATAGGTTTATTGAATTTCTCGGCCATTTTCATCAAGCGAAGTGCTTTACGATAACCTTCAGGATTAGCCATTCCAAAATTTCTTTCCTGACGTTGCTTGGTATTTCTGCCCTTCTGCTGACCTATAAACATATAAGTTTGACCATCAACACTACCGAAACCACCTACCATGGCTTTATCATCTTTCACAGTTCTATCACCGTGAAGCTCCACAAAGTCGTCAGTAATTTCGTAAATATAATCTAAGGTATATGGTCTATCAGGATGGCGAGAAAGTTGTACTCGTTGCCAACGTGTTAAATTTTGAAATGTCTCTTTTTTTAAGGACACAATTTTTTCTTCTAATGTTTTGATGGCATCAGTGATATCCACTTCGCTATCTTGAGCGAGGGCTTTCATATTTGCCAGTTTATTTTCTAATTCAACAATCGGTTGTTCAAATTCCAAAAGCATGACACTAGTTTGTTTGAAAAGGTAAAATTAGCATTTATTTACGAACGAGCATGCAAATTATCCGAAATCAACAAATACAGTTTTAGAATGCAAAAAACTTGATGAAGGTATAGAAAATAATTTGAATTATAAACAACTGGAATTCAGCTTAATATTTAGCTTGACACATTATAAGCCCTATTTTTTTGAAATTATTTTCATAGAAGGTTTTGCAATTAAAAATTATGCCCCTACATTTGCATCACCTTATCGGAAAGACGGTAAGAAAAACAAATTTTGGTCTGGTAGTTCAGTTGGTTAATAAGTCCCGATGTATCGGGAAGATCGCTGAGTTCAAGTCTCGTCCAGACTTAAAATAAAGACGAGATAATTTGAAATAATGGTCTGGTAGTTCAGTTGGTTAGAATGCCTGCCTGTCACGCAGGAGGTCGCGAGTTCGAGTCTCGTCCAGACCGCAAAAAGCTTCACTTTTAGTGAGGCTTTTTTTGTTTATACGCTCCTTTTAATAAACCATGTTTTCAACCTTTTACACCTACATCCTCTATTCTGAAAAGATTGACAAGTATTATATTGGTTACAGTGCTGACCTTGAAAAAAGAATTGAAAAGCATAATGAAGGCGGTACTCAATCTACCAAGAATGGAATCCCTTGGAAGATTGTATACTTTGAATCTTTTGACAATAAATCTGATGCTATCAAAAGAGAGAAGTATCTTAAAAAGATGAAAAGTAGAAAACATATAGTAGAACTAATTAGCAAGAGGTCGTCCCGATGAATCGGGAAGTCTCGTCCAGACCGCAAAAAGCTTCACTTTTAGTGAGGCTTTTTTTGTTTTAATCGAGATATGCAATAATCTTGGTGTTGGGCAAACTCTCCCTTAATTCTTCCAATCGCTTTTCATCAAACCTATTGCCTAGAATAGTCAGTATCTTAAGATTAGTTAATTTATTTAACCCTTGTGGTAACTCCTTCATGTTACAACTACTTAAAGACAATATCTTTAAATTATTCATATCATAAAGACATTCAGGTAATTGAATACCATCATTTGAGTCGAGAAAAAGGTATTTCAAATTGCTCAATTCACATACTCTAGAATTTAACATATCTAAATTTTTATTTGCTAAATTGAGATATTCTAATTGTTTGAAATTATAGACATTATCAGGAACCATATCATCACTACCTGATAAATCAAGAGCATCACAGTTATTACATTTTTTTAAATCCTCTTTCACGCGGTATTCGTCTCGATCATAGTTGTACATATATCCAGTGCAGGAGGTTAAAAGAATGATTATAATTAATAAGTATCTCATTTGAATAATTTAAATCTTAACTAATTTCTTAAGCAAAGCTGGTATGACTTTGCTAGTCCGAGAGTTTCTGTAATGTCCATCTTGTACACTTCTCCCCTCCTGCTGGCGCGAGCTTGTAGCTCGTGCCCTACAAACTTAAACTCATAAATTAAATCTATCCTTTCATTCAATAATATAATTACCACTTAGTTGAAAGTACTATATTTAAATTAAATCAACCTAAACCATATGAGTAGAAAGTACAAATTTCATAATCCTGAGGGTATTTCTGAAGACATTTAAAACCTTTACCTCAAAACGAATACAAGGACTAATCATAAACAATATGTTGAGGCTAGCTTTGTCAGCGAACCTGAACATTAGAAATACAGTTCAGCTATAGACTATGCAGGTGGAAATGGACTAGTAAATATTGAACCTCTTTAGCTTTAACAAATCGAAAGAATTTCTTGATAATAGGCACGAGCTTCAAGCTCGCGCCAGCGGGGGCAAACTGAAATTCAATCCCATTATTTATTCAGCTCCAGAATTACCACCAGCATCAAATAATAGTTCTTTCCTGTGAAAGTCATAAACGATACAGTTATTTTTAACATAATCCTTTTGTGTGGGAATACCTCTTTGATCTTTTGGCAACTCTGTATCAAAAAAGAATTTTCCTGTATCTAGTCTGTTTTCAAGAATAACTGCATTATTATTTATTAACTTCCAGAAATAACCATCCTCATCCCAACAAACTTGGAGTGCATCACCCAAAGGATTGATATTTTCAATATTTAATTTTACAAAATTAACCTTGGGGACTTTTGCTTTTTTCCCATTTATAATATAACGCATGTTCCCTTTGATTAAAATAGTAATGGTACTTGATTTATCTTTAGATGTTAAATATACAACATCCCTTGATTGACAACCGACAAAACTTAAAAGCATTAATATAATTTGTATTCTAAAAAGCATCTTAATATTTTATTCTCCAAATCGATTAAAACTAATTTTACCAATTTCATTTTTACGCAAACCAACACCAATTTTAAAACCTACTTTTTGTGCTTTTTGCGTTGGCATCCCTTCAGTTTTCAGTTCTCCACTTTTATATGATTGATAAGCATCAAACGCTAATCTAGTACCTCTCCAATTTAGCTTATTTCTTGATGCTACGATGCCTGCCCCAATATTACCAAAATCTCTAGCAGACCCAAATTTACCGTCCGAAGTTACACTTCCTCTGTACCTATGTTGATCGGGGGTTTTTCCTTCGGCAACAGCTTCCTTAATCTTTCGGTCTTTTAGATCAAAATCATCGCCATTCCCAGCATTCAAAGCATATTCTACTAAATTTGGATCGCCAGCAATAATTTCTTGATCAATAAAATCTTGGCCCTCAGTAGAGTTAGGATCAATAACTGCTCCTTTGACTGCTTGTCCATTTTCCCCAAAAAAAGAATGCGTGGTAACAGATTCTCCGATGACGTCACCCGTCCTCTCATAATTACCACTTTCATCCTGTGAAACTACATAAATACTTTTATCACCATCCTCAGCATCTCCACCAACAACAGTATAAGTGCCGTCCTCATTTTCGACAACATCTGTTGACAACATTCCAGTAGGATCAGTTTTACTTATTGGGTTATTCAATGTATAATGATACCCTGTCCAACTCTCCTGATTCTCGAAGTCAGATAGAGGATCAATTGTAGAGAACCTACCAACAGCTACATCGTAGAAACGTGCTCCATAGTCATATAAATCGGTTTCTTCTTCAAGCTCTTTGCCATTATACTTATACTTCTGTGCTTGTGAGTAGTTTTTAGTATAAGAGTTAAAAGTCAACCCAAATGGGTAGTAATCATCCGCCTGAATCAACTCAGTTTTATGGTGGTTGATCATTAAGTCATCGAAGTAGACTTCTGTGAGCTCTTCGCTTTCGTTGGAAACGAATATCATGATGTAACCATCCTGCGGAATAGTGATGCTTTCAAATTCAAGCAGTTCATGTGTGCCACTGCCTGTGCCGTCATCAGCTGCGGCTGTGGTTAACTGCTTAAAGCCTGCATCTACATAGTTGTAGCTTTTGTCTAGCAAGATGTAATTAAAATAAGCCTGCGGCTCATTGCTATCTGAAGTACCACTAGCGGCTAAACCTGTTAAACCATCCTCTACTGATGTGCTGCTTATCGGATTCTCCCCACCTAAGATACCACCGCTTAACATGCCTAATAAGGCGTTTGCTAATGGTGTTGCATTAACCGTTTCATTATGGTCAGTAATATCTACATACTTAGCATAAACGCTGGCACTCAGCACATCACCTTCGCTTACCAATAGCGTTTTGGTAATTCCTACTCGTTGAGCAGCTTCACCAAATGAAGCAAGTCTGTTACTGCTTCCGCCTGTTTTAGCTACTATTTTTATTTGAATATTCAATAGTTACTTGCTCAGTGGTGAATAAACCCCAAGCATTTCTCAATACTTGGGGTCTGTTTTTGATTCTTACTCTGCCATCATGCAAAGCATGGCGGCAACGGGGAGTAGTCATAATCAAAATATAAATTATTGTTCCAGAGTTGAACTAGTATACCTTACACTATCTTTTCTAATTAAGTTTAAAACTCCCTTCTCATCCAGTTTATATTCATTTGTTAATGAATCCACAACTTTAACATTATCATCTAATATCTCCTTACTATTAATTTCTACGGTTCTTAAAACATTCGCATTAATCAAATTAGATTTTTTTATTTCACACCATACCTCTTCGCTTCCAGTTTCTGTATTTATCAAATCACATTGATCATTAGTTAGTCGAAGACAAGATATTACATTGTATTCCGAATCTAGCGATGTAAAAATAAAATAACTGGAAGTCATATCACTTACTATCATAACAACACCATAAAGTTTCGAATTAATATCTAATTTGGTGTAATAGTATCCTTCGAGTATTTGTCGAGAGAAACACTTTTTAAGACTGTTTAAAAGATCTGAATTAACTTTGTTTATCTTCTTTCCACCTGAGTTTACCAAAGCAGTTGCATCTCTATTTATAAATTCCTCAATATTATTTTCAATAAATAAACTGTCAGGAAAAGACAATGTACTTTCTAAACTAGTCTCCTCGCTTAGATTGAAATCTTCATCATGTTTTTCCGAAGGTGTTTTTGTGCACGAAATTAATAGTGCTGCGATAAATAGAAGAAATATGTTTTTCATAGTTATTATTTAAATTCAGGTATTGGTAGTTTAACTGATAAGCCACTAGCTTTTCTTACGGCATGTCCTTTTACAACAACTTCATTCATTGTTCCTCCATTATAAATTTCTTTAATGGAATCCCACTTCCTATATCCTGTTATTCTTTTTCCGTAATATTCTTTTTTTCCGTTGGTAATTAATGCTGTTTTTCTCGGTCCAGACTTTCCAGAAGATGGTTTACCTCCTGAATCGATCATATTCATATTAGTTATATTACCTTTATCATCAAATTCAACATCTGTAATAATTCCAATATGACCGTAAGGCTTATCTTCACCTGTTGAGGAATTATCTAAAATTACAAATGACCCTGCCTCAACTTCTGATTCACTTATCTCATCAGTATTATCCGCAATTCTTTTTACACCATTCCCCGTAGCCCCTTCAGCGTATCGAGCGTCATCTTCTCCTGCTGCTTTCATGCATGTACCAGCCAGACCCGAACAATCGACTGTTTCTCCAGGCTTCGGATTTTCAGAGAAACCCCAAGTATTACCAGGATTTTTCTTGACAAATTCTTTTGCTTTGGCGATTGCATCCGCTCGTTGTGTTGAATCAGAACCTAATGGATCAGGATATAAGATAGGATTATTAGTGTTCCAAGCATAAGGTGATTCATGTGACTTAATTACTGGGTCAATTTGCATAAATCTGCCTAAAGCTGGATCATAAGTTCTGAACTCTTCTGGAAAATACCATTTAGTTTCTTCATCTTCTTCCATGCCATTATACTTATATTTCTGAGGAGTAGTATAATCCTTTCTATACTCATTCGCCACCATACCGAATGGATAATAGTCCGAAGCCTGAATCAACTCAGTTTTATGGTGGTTGATCATTAAGTCATCGAAGTAGACTTCTGTGAGTGCTTCGCTTTCGTTGGAAACGAAAATCATTAAATAACCGTCTTGTGAGATATTGATATTCTCGAACTCTAATAGCTCATGCGCGCCAGTATTATTAATATCATCTGCCGCATTGGTGCTAAGTTGTTTAAAACCAGTTTCTATATAAGTAAAGCTTTTATCAAATAATATATAATTGAAGTAAGCTTTCGGTTGTGTATCATCAGAAGCTCTTGTTGAACTGGCTGGTGAAAAACCATTTAAAGGATCATTTGAGCTAAATGGTGTTTCACCTCCGATAGAGGTTCCACTCATCATGGCTACAAAAGCATTTACAAGTGCCCCACTGTTTAAGGCACCATCTTCTGTGCCTTGAATGTATTTAGCATATACGCTGGCATTTACTCTATCACCTTCACTAACCAAGAAAGTCTTGCTAATACCCATGCGCTCTGCATGTGCTGAAGATACCCTATTACTATGAGTTCCACTCTTAGCCATTAGATCAAGTACTGTGATCTCATCATAATTATCAAAGTATGGGTTATACTGCTCAAAACTCGTATTGAAGTCGTTGTCACGAACCGCAAAAGTTGTCCTTACATTACCAAGGTGGTCCTTTAAATGGTACTGGTATTCAAAGCTATTACTATGCTCCACCGCACGAGGCACCAATCTGCCCTCGGAAGTTTGTATAAACTGTAAGCTATCGTTCTGGAAGATCATAGCGCCTAAATAATCGGTAGACTTTTCTAAACTGTTTTCTTTGAAAACCTCCTGCCTTAGTTTAATGCCGGAAGCATCATAAATATAGTTGATGTAGTCGCCATTTTCAAAAGTTACTTTTGCCGGCAGATTCAAATGGTTGTAGGTAATTTCGGTGAAAAAACAACCTCAATTTTCAACATATCTTAACCTAAAAACCCCAAGCCTAAAACTAGACTTGGGGTTTGTTTTCTATTCTAAATTAACCACCATGCAGAGCATGACGGAAGATTTTTAATTAGTTTTAAAATAATTAACAGGAACTCCATTTTTAAATATTATATAAGTCCCAAAGCCGAAAAATAACATTCCTAATACCAATCCAAAAATTCTTCTACCTGATTTTAAATCAGTCAGTATATATTCCGAGTCGGATAAATATCTAAGCCCGAAACTATCTTTAGGCTTAATAGCATTGAACTCTTTTTTACTTAAAAACTCTCTTTGTACTTCGTATTTATCTGAAATCTGAAAATCAATAAAGTACTTGTCATTTTTAATCTTTCCTACATTTACGATTTCAGTAGATATTTGAGTGCCAAAAATCCAAATCTTTGACTCTTGATAAGTGTTATAAGTGAAAACTAAAAACACTGCTAAAAATGCAAATTTTGCGACTATATTAATTACACTCTTCTTCATCACAATTATTATCTGTATTGTTGTTGCTCTCTTCTTTTCTTTTAAGAGCATTATTACTTTCGTTTTGAAGCATACCCCATACGAACTCTCCTGTTTTCTTTGCTACTACCTGCTTTGTTGAATTAGGATTACTAAGGCCAGTTGCATTTAGAATCAAACCGCCAGTGGCATTAAAAGCACCACTTGTACTAGCTGCTTTAACAATCTCGTCAGTTGCTATATTATCTCTTTGACCTGTAGAAACTTCAACTAATTGTTTTGTGGTTTCTTCAGCCGCTCCAGCAACAATACCACCAGCAAAATCCTTCCAGAAATTACCTGAAGGAGTAGCTCCAATAACCATACCGCCTACAAATCCACTAGCAGTACTTGTAGCAATACTTTCAGTAGTCGCATTAGGGTTTGATGTAGCCTCAATTGCACCTGACATTATAGCCCCTGTCGTACCAGCCTGCCCGACTAACGAACTAAATAAGGCTTTAGCAGTAGATGCAACATATGGCGCCCCAAAAACAATAGCAGCACCTGCTAATGCTCCATATCCTCCCGCATTTCTTCTAGATACGTAGGTATCCTTATCAATTTTACCAGATAGAAATTGTGTATCATTTATTGTTGTTTTTATATCTGCTGATTCCAGCCCTTCCAACTCAATATGAGCAACAACCTTATTCTCACTAAACGCATAAGGTGAGTTATAATAATAATCCTCAGCCAACGGATCAACATTAAAGAACCTACCTATTTCTGGCTGGTGGTTTCTCCATTTAAATTTCACCCAGCCTGTCTCCTGCTCATACTCCTGATCTTGGAAAGTATTCATAAAGTTCTTCTTTCCATACGCTTTCTTGTACGTGTTAAAAGTCAAACCAAATGGGTAGTAATCATCCGCCTGAATCAACTCTGTTTTATGGTGGTTGATCATTAAATCATCGAAGTACACTTCTGTGAGCTCTTCGCTTTCGTTAGAAACGAAAATCATGATATAGCCATCCTGCGGAATAGTGATACTTTCAAATTCAAGCAGTTCATGTTCTGCTGAACCTGTTCCGTCATCAGATACCTTCACCTGTTTAAAACCTGCATCTACGAAGTTCAAACTCTTATCAAACAAAATGTAGTTGAAGTAGGCTTCTGGGTAAGCATCATCAGTTGTACCACTAGCCGCTAAACCAGCTAAACCATTCTCAACACCAGCTGTACTAATAGCATTCTCACCGCCTAAAACACCGCCTGATAGCATAGCTGCCAGAGCATTTACTATTGGTGCCGAGTTAAATTCTTCTCCTGATGAAGACTTATCTACATACTTTGCATAAACGCTGGCATTTACTCTGTCTCCCTCACTCACAAGGAACGTTTTAGTTATGCCTATTCTGTCTGCTGCTTCACCAAAGGAAACAAGCTTATTAGCCTTTGCTCCTGTTCTTGATTGAACAGTAGTTTCAATTGCAATCTGATCGTAATTATCAAAGTATGGATTGTACTGCTCAAAACTGGTGTTGAAGTCGTTGTCACGCACCGCAAAAGTTGTACGCACATTACCGAGGTGATCCTTTAAATGGTATTGGTATTCAAAGCCTTCGCTATGCTCCACAGCGCGAGGCACCAACCTTCCCTCGGAAGTTTGTATAAACTGTAAGCTGTCGTTCTGGAAGATCATAGCACCTAAATAATCGGTAGACTTTTCTAAACTGTTTTCTTTGAAAACCTCCTGCCTTAGTTTAATGCCGGAAGCATCATAAATATAGTTGATGTAGTCGCCATTTTCAAAAGTTACTTTTGCCGGCAGGTTCAAATGGTTGTAGGTAATTTCAGTAATGCCTTTGTTCAGGTCTTGCGTCATGTTACCATTGCCATCGTAGGTGTAATCATCAGAACCCGTATGACCATCTTTGAAGCCTGCTTCATTTTCTGAGGCATCATATACGGCTGTTAGTTGATTTCCTGCATATGAATATTCCAGTTGGTCCATGGCCGAGGCGCTTTCATCATTTCTTTTAAGGAACATGATGTTACCATTCATGTCGTAGCCATTGCTTGGTATTTCTAACTGATATTTCTGGTTTTGATTATGGTTGGCACCTTCAAAGAAATTAGCGTTGGTTATTCTGTTTAGCGCGTCATAATTATAACCATAAGCACTTTGCTTGGTTGGGTTGGTCACATCACCTGTGATGTTACGCTTGCTGGCCCACTTAATGGCAGCAATATTACCATTGTATTGTGCATCGGCTCCCGTCAAGCTCAGGTTATCAGTATAGCCCATTTCCATACCAAAAAGGTCGGGCTGCTCCGCGCCATCAGGACTTAAGTCAGCCTTATTGATTCTGGTCAACCAACCCCTGATGTTGTAGCGGTAGTCTACGGATTGGGTGAAGTCCCCTGCCCCACTGGCTCCCCCAGGGGGAGAATCAAGATGTAAGTTCTTTTTAATCAACTGGCCAAGTTCGTTGTATTCGTTGGATACCATGAGTTGTTCTTTAGCATATTGAAGCTTACTAACTCTGCTTTCAGGTCCATTTAGTTCAACAAAAACATTAACATCGTTGCTCGCCAAATCTCTTAATATTGTTTTAACATCCCCATTTTGAATAAAAATAAAGTCTTCTCCTCTTTTAAGTATTTTAAGTCGATCACCTTCTTTATAACTAAAACTAGCTCTGGCTAATCCATTCTTTCTAACCACAACTAACCTATGTTTACCTGAGAATTGCATATAGTACTTATTACTTGTACCCGGAATGTTAAAACCTATATGTTTGGCATTATTGATATCTTCTACTTCGTAGAAAATATAGCCATCTTCATCATCGTGTAAAACAACATCTGAGATAACTTCACCACTTACATTAGTATCACGTAAGGAGATTTCTCCATGATTATCAATTACAATATTTCTACCCTCTGACCATAAAGGGTTTTGTTCTATTGCATGGGTTACTTCCATCAGTCTATCGGCATGGTCGTAAGTAAAGTTTTCGGTGATGGTATATTGTTCCTTTTTAGGCGGATATATAAAAAAAGAGGTTTTTAGCGCACTTAAACTACTAGCTGCTGAAAGAACTGCCAGATCTACCAATAACTTACTATCAGCCGTTTCCGCAGAAGTATATAGCCAATTATCATTTTTCTCATAATAAACTGTTTTTCCGTTTCTGCTAATCCTAAATTTATCTCCTGCCTGATAAGTCCCAATGCTCTGAACCTCTGTACCATTCTCTATAATGGCTAACTGACCGTCTGGTTTAAGTCTAAAGGCAAAATCGATCAAATCTTGTCCTAATCCCATATCTTTATCGGATAAACCAACAGTTCCATTTATATCTCCTTCATTAGCAACAAATTCGAAATAACCACTTTTTCCAGGAGCCAAGATATTGTAAGATGATGCATTTGTGTCCCATCCGTTACCTACTTTACTTAGAATACCATCTTTATAATTCATATCCTTAAATGAGTTCCAGTAGATATTATAAGGAGCCTCTCTCGATTCTGGTATCTGTAAATTGGTGCTAATATTATTTAAACTATTTCCTCCATATATAAAGCCTATCATATGAAGTGGTATGCTAGAGGCATTAGTCCAGCTATATACTATTTCACTATTTAGTTCAAGATTTACTATTCCATCTGTTCTTGTTAAGCTTATAGTATCACCAATATTCAAATTGGTTACATAATTATTTTTACCCCCATAATATGCATAAAGGTTACCATTATTCACGTAACTTTTATAAGTAATATCCTGATGTTGCGAAATCATAGGATCGGCTGTAAATCCAAAAAAGAACCTGGCAGTAACATTTTCATAAATAGTTGTAATAAAGCCATTAGAAGAGGCGCTTAGTTGATTAAGTGTAGCTACGTGAGAATCCCAGCCAGCACCTGTTGACACAAATCCATTTAATAAAGATTTAGCATTTACTTGATTGATATATACAATTGGTGCAGGCCTCACCTGCTGAGTCTTACTACTAAGAATATTACCAACAAAGTCATACTTGTTCGATATTCGATCTATACCTCCTGTATGATTATCTGTCAATGATTGTATCAGTCTATATTTATCATCATAATAATTGATACTTCTTAGCCATTGCTCTTCATCGCGAAGTACTCTAGTGATACTGCCCGTTACCTGACCTCTAACATTAGAATTATATGATTTATTTAATTCATTATGCTCAAACTGATAGTCAGTTTGTTCTCCATGAAAAAAGTCATAATTATCATAGTAGGTAGCAGTGAGTAAATCAATACTTTTTATATTCTGAGGAAAGCTATTATTGGTATAATCTAAATAGGCTCCTCCTAATTGTTCATAAGGGATATGATCAAAAAATTGCAGTTGGTCTCCTGTTTGAACAATTGCTCCTTCTAATGTTAATGGCCCAGATGTGGCAGAAGTACTATGCAAAAGTATGTCATTTTTATAATAATTAAGCGTAGTTCCTATTCTCTCGATGCTAAGCACATCTTCAGGAAGATAATCTCCAAATGTCCCCCTACTTATACCATTCTCATAAATTTCTAATTCTGAGTTTGAACGCAATAGAATATTATAAGCTATACCATTAAAATTATAGCTGGTATGACTATGTGATAGCCCAAATGCCCTATGGTGTACCCCTTTACCTGCCAGGATACTTACTTTAGCATTTTCACCTGCTTTGAAGAAATCAACCTGATGTGCCCCTGCATTTCCCCAGCTATTTGAGCCGCTTGTTTTAATTACTTTACCTTCACTAAAATCAATATTTGAACTTCCAGTCCAATTAAGTTGTGACTCATAAAAGTTACTAACCAATTCCTCTATTTCTTCACGTGGCAAAGCACTTTTAAACTTACCAGTAGCCACTGGCCTATTCAATGCATCATATTTGGTAAAGAGCCATTCATCATTCAGTCTTTGATTGGCATCTTGGGTTAGTACCAACCTGTCTCTATCGTCATACACCATATGCACCCAGTCCGCGCCTGGCACTTTCTTTTCCACCATGCGGTTGCGGTCATCGTATTTGTATTGAAAAGCAAAATCGGTAATGAGTTGTGTAGGAATAGCACCACTGGTTACAATCATTCTATCCATTAGTTCAGGTGGCAATACGGCCACCAAATTATCCAGCTCATCATATACATAGTAGGTATCGGCTGTCTCACCAGCTATGTAATTTCGCTTTAAAATGGTTTTACCAAATGCATCCGTATAAGTGGCTGATTGGTTGCCGTTTTCATCGGTAACCAAGGTTTTATTTAAAGTGGCTTTGGTATTGTAACCATATAATGCGGGGCTTCCCTCAAAGAGTTGAATATCCAGGGCATCTTCCTCTCCATTGAAAAGATATTGTGTAGTTAATGGTTTATTTCCGACATCTTTTGCCCACGCTTCTCCTGGTGCATATTGCGCTATCGGTCTGTTTAAAGGTGAAGCTTCGTAATCAACCTTACTGAAAGGCTTGGTAGTTTCTGATACCGCTTCTGTCCCTGCATAAAATTGATATTGAGATGAACTCTCATAAAGATTATTTTCGTCATTTAAAGCTCTGGCATCAAAAACGCCATCTTTTTTAGAAGCCGTATAAGGCAAATACTCTTTTTCAACTCTCCCAAAATCATCATATTCAATAGGCTTGATCAAGTCATTTTTACTGGGAGAAGCCTGTGTACTCAGTTCTTGTACAGGTCTTCCTAGCCCATCATAATAGGTAAAGCTTTCATTTACTTCTTCTATGCTTCTTACGGCTTCACCTACTTTTCTTGGAGCTTTATAAATAATGGTTTGAACAAAATTCTCATTTTGTTGAGAGGCAGCATTAATAATCTCAGCTGGTGCCAAAGTAAAGCTTTTCTCTGAGTCTGCCGTAACTACCAAATGATATGCTCCTGGTTCTTCAACCAAAAATTCATTACTGGTAGCGGCAGCTATCGCTTCATTGTCTTTATACCACTGATAGCTAGCGAAGCCTGAAGGAGCACTCAATGTCCTGCCCTCACCCCAAACAATATCGTTTGTACCGTTTATTACAATCTCTGGGTTATTTAGTACAGTAATTTGTTTGGTGTCATTAGCGTCACATACTCCATTACTGTAACTGTAGGTCACCGTAAAAGTACCAGGACCGCTTTGAGTAGCATCAAAATTGTTATTACCTATATAGGTATGTGAAAATGTACCATTAGCAGGACTTTCGCCAGAACCCATTAATGAAGTATTCCCTTCAAACTCATAAATGACTAATGTTTCACCTGCATCCACAACAGGTACTTCATTTAAGGTTATGGCATAGGGTACTAAATTACTTTCACATTCAGTTGTGGTATTATAGGTGCTCACGAAAAGCGTACGCGATGATGTAATGGGATCAGGAAATTTATTGTTTGTATATAGCAGATCACTTTTTGAATTTGAACTATACCACTTAACAATATCTCCACCAACTCCTGGACTAAGTACTGGAATATCATATGCACTCGCACATAGAGCAACATCTTCAACAACAGGTGCAGCAACTGAAGGATGTACTATAG
This sequence comes from Marivirga atlantica, assembly GCF_016734805.1. Taxonomy (GTDB): domain Bacteria; phylum Bacteroidota; class Bacteroidia; order Cytophagales; family Cyclobacteriaceae; genus Marivirga; species Marivirga atlantica. The sequence goes on along the minus strand of NZ_JAERQG010000002.1, from coordinate 681,147 downwards.
CACGCACTTTCTTTCGAGGATAACTTTCACATCCTGTAAGCTTATTTCTCACCGTTACAAAGTAATCCTTTGAATAAGAAAGGCTATGTTCATAAGTACTTGAATTCGTATTATCAACAATACTACCTCCTTCTAGAGCATTGTACCAAATAATCTCGTAATCTGAGGAATTTGCAGAAGTTGGAAGTACTAACCCTGCATTTAAATAAGCACTTTCATTGGCACAGGCTTCTCCATCAGTTACATTAGGCTGGGCAGGTAAGGGATTAATGATGGTAGAGAATGAAGTTTTTTCACTTTCGCAGCCTGTTGATGAATTAAAATTTGTTACGAAGAAATTTTCGTTCTGTGTGATAGGCTTTGATAAACTAGTGCGTTGATAATTGTAGGTATTATCAGTCATACTAGAATAAAACCTTAACATATCCGCTCCTGAAGACGGAGCCAGTTCAACAGTTTGATCTCCTGCTCCACAACTAAAAACGTCAGACATGACTGGTTTTGCAGGTACTGCGTTAATAGTTGCCTGTATTCTTTTTCTTGAACTCTCGCAGCCCGTAGTACTATTATAAGTGCTTACATAATATGACCTACTTTGAGTTAAGTTTGGTGAAAAACTTGTTCCTTCAAAAAGTGGTGAACTGGAATCATCATAATTGTACCATTTTACTATATCACCGTTAGCACCTGGTGAGGCCGAAAAATTCACTAAACCACTACCGCATCTGCTGCTAGACGAAACTGATGGTTCAGCAGGTATATCATTCATCAAAACATTATAAGCAATCTTACCACTTTCACAGTTCGTTGAAGAATTGTAACTACTCACATAATAAGTAACGCTCTTCTTAGAATTGCTTAGATTAACATCCAGATATTGTGCAATACTGAAATGTTGAGCATCATCATCATTATAATACCATCTTAGTCCTGTACTGTTGCTACTTGCAGTTGGGCTCATTCGAAGGGTTCCTGCACCGCATCTGCTCTTTTTAAGATCTTTGCTTATAGAAGGAGCCGATGGTTTTTCATTAACAGTTATAGTAACAGGATTAGATGTGAGCTCACCACAAACTGCATTGGATACGGTTCTTATAAATTGCTTGCTGCCAATAAATTGAGAAGGTGAATAATTTGACTGATTATTTACACCGGGTGCAACTGTCCATGTACTGCTACCGTAATCTCTCCATTTCCATAAATAATTAATAGGCTCATAATCGTCAGATGCATTTACTTTACTAACTATTGACTCTAGTACATCGCCTTTACAGATGGTTTGGCTTCCGCTAATGGAGCCTGGTGTTATATGTGATACCTGTACATTAATACTACTATATCCTGTACTCCACCTGTTTGTAGCAGATTCATAGGCGAAAAGATAGTAGGTACCTGTTTCATCAACCGTTAAATTGCTTGTGGCAGGATAATCAAATAATTCGAATACTGGAACAATCAATTCCTTTCTCCAATACCAACTTATGCCAGCAGGAGGCGTTGATGACTTGCTTATAATTTGATCTCCGCAACTATTTGATGATACTATGATGGGTTTGGGAGGTGTGGGCACTGTTTTTAAAACATTTACATATAGTCTTTCTATTTCAAGCCAACCATAGACACCCAACAATTCATGATATCCATATTGGTAAATTCCGATATCAGCTGTTCCGCTTGTTCCCCATTGCACCTGCACTTCGGTTCTATTAATCTCTTGTATAATTTGGGAACCACTCCCATTGACAATCCATTTGGTACGAGCTTGCGGTAAGGTGCCTGTATAAGTGTAGTTTTCAACTTGACCTTCAAGTGCTTCTTGCTCTCCATTGATTTGTTGTGCACTGCCAATTGCCGGGCTTAAAAATACAACGGTAAAAAACACCCTTACTACATAATTAAGTGATATATCTTTTTTCATAAAATCCTGTATAAATATGAATGCTACTGAGTGTTATTTTTTAATGGAATAAGTCATTGACTTAAGCACGTTATTATGATGGTCCTTAACTCTAATCAAACGACCAAAACCATCGTATTCATAAAACGTGGTAAGTCCATTTTCATCAGTAAATGAAGTGATTCCAACTAAGGATTTATAAGTATAGGTCTTTATAAATCCGTTATAGTTCGATCTTAGATTATCATTAAATACTTTCCAATCGTTCTGGGCATTAGTATCATTTGCTATATTCTCCATAGAAGTCAATAATTCATCTACAGTTTCATAGCCTTCCGGTAAAATAGTGGAGGAATTGTTAATAGTGTTAACAGAAATTATAGCACCAGTTTTTTCAATGATGGGCAATGTTTCGTTATATCCCCATGTGTAGCTTTTCGGGATGCTTGTTTTATCTGAAAGCTGTGAAATATTTAAGCCATTCTGATAACGGATTTCAACATCCTGAATCGTTTCACCATTCGCATTAGTTAATAATTTTCGAGTAGGCTTATAATCGGTAAGTGTTTGATTTAGCTCTTGCTGAAAGGAACCATTATAATATGATTTTTGATTAAGAATGGGAGCAATAACATGCTCAGCTCTATCATTTAAATATTGCGTTTCTAAACGTTTCTTATTACCCTTTGTATCAATAGTCTCTTGTGCAATAGGCAATAACAATTCATTATCATTTTCATAGAAATAATTCTGTTGGCTTACCAATGAATCTTGACCCACATAAGACACTGTTCTGGTGCTATTGAGTCTCTCAAAACCAGATAAATGATAATTGAATGCCCAATTTATTATATGAGTATCTGGATCACTACTTTCAAACCACTTTTGATATACAAAACTTCTATTACTGTCCAGTTTTATATAAGAATATTCATTTTTTACTTTTTTTAGTAAGTCCCCACTTTGTTTAAAAATTATTTGCTTATCAAGTTGACCAACTTTCCAATAATCAGAAGACTGTGAAGCTCTATCTGGAGATGTATTGGAGAATTCTTCTAAAACCTGTGGAACAAAAGAAAAATAATCCCTAACACTACCATTGCCTATCTGGCTCTCTTCAACTTGTTTATAGTGAACCAATGGGGCTGCAAATTGGCCATTAGTATTTCTAGGCCAGTTTTCGGATACGTTGAAGTAACCTATTTCAGGTTGATGATCATACTCATAATGATATTTTGGCTTTCTATGGTTAAAAATACCACTTGATATACCGTTCTCTCCATAAATATCATAACTATATGTTTTAGTCTGAATAGGAAAAGAATTAACAGCCATATCATAATTCTTTATCTCTTTAATTCTTATCCCTGGAGCTAAATAATTCTTTCTAAAATGTTGATTATAGCTGAATTTTGCAATTAACGTTGACCCTTCAATGTTAGTTATTGTATTAAGTATATAAGTTCTTCCTGGTAGAATATCAAAATCATTTTTCGTACTTCTATATTTGTAAAGATTCCCATTATGTATATCAAATCTTTTTAGTATTTCCTCAGAGCCATTCTCCTGATTCTTTTCTATCAGCAACACGTACATATCACCATGCGAGATTTGAGTCCCTAATATTGTTCTTCCGGAAATCTCAATTGTGAAGCCATTGTTTACAGTGATTGGATCTGGAATGGTAAATTCAATTTCATTATCGGACTGACAAATTAAACCTTGGACTGTATTACCTGATTCGTCAACATATACACCTCCGTTTTCATCACAATTTTCAGAAATAACCATATTTTCCTTTTTCTCGTAGATTGCCCCAAAACTGGTATTATTTTCATATTCAAACTCTGTCTTCCCCTTTGTAGGATAAATAATACTAGTTAGCATACCTACCATAGGATAGTCAGGTTTAATTTCCCGATCAGCATATACCGTTTTTATACGCCAAAAATTATATACATAAGGAATAGTGGTAGTGTTATTATTTACACCATTGTAATAGCCATAATGATCTATCGCTTTAGTGTTATTATCAGGCGTATCAGCATTATAAGTAAAAATATAAGGCTCATTTAATTTACCTGAGGGATCAACTTCCTCTACCTTATCTAATCGGAGATTACCTGATCCTGTGTAATAACCATAGGTGAACCGATAACTTTTTATTAATTGATCTTGATTGTTATAAATTAATATTTCATCTAGTTTTTCGCCTCCTGCGATGTCATTCCTTCCCGAATGTACAAACTCTACATATCCTTTACCCCAAGTTATTCTTTGTAAAAGTCTTTCTTGAAGATGAACTCTAGTGGCTGTTGTAGACCATGATGAATTTGTTTCATAATTAGCTATAGAATAATAATGACTGTATGATTCTGATTCCAGTGGATATTTATTTAATCCATTTATAGAGCTATAAGCAAAGTCTACATAATTGTTACTAATTTTTGAATAGATGCGATTTAGATACCACGCTGAAACATAGGGCTCTGTAATTACTTCGTCAGAAGTCAAGTTATAAACGCTCGTCTCTTCTGGGGTAAAGAAATGATAATTTAATCCATACTCATTTTTTATGTCAAAATATTTTATAATTCCACCATTTAAAGCATCGGAAACAGTCATATCTGCTTCTATTTTAATATCTGTATATGGAAATTTCAAAATTTCCTTGTTTTCATTAAACTGAAATTTTCCAATTCCACCAGGAAAATTATACAAGAATAAATCTGCTTGAGTATCCGGATTTCTTAGTAGAAAATTATACCGGGCGTCACTTACTGCTTCAGGAACACATATCTGAGCGTGTGAGTCTTCATTTTCTGGGCAATTAACTTGTCCTATCGTCCATAGATATCCTTGTTCTTCCCATTCTCTTAGTTGCGCCATATTCTTGAAATATTCGTTTTCGTCTGGTTCCCCATTAACTGATCGTGTAATAGCTCCACCAGCGTTTAAAGCCCATCCATAACCAACTAAACTTGCGTCCTCTCCTGGTTTATATCCACCAGCATGATAAGATATTGAAATGGGCACTTCTATATCACCATCTTTGATAGTATAAAGTGGAATGCTAATATTTGGTATACCAGTAAACTTACTAACCGGATATTGTCCATATTCCCCTAATGAAGCTGCATTAGGTGAGGCTTGAATAATGTTTGTAGGCAGTAGATCTTCTTGATTAATACCTTGACCATTGACTTTTATGATCAAAGGCATAATAATCAGCGTAAATAATAATTTCCTCATATTTAATAAATCAAATTAATTCTAATGGCCCAGCGGCTGGCGGCTTCTTCCAAGCGCTTGGGTGGTGATAAATTGTATAGTATTTGGGTCTGAGCCCTTAACTTCTTGTAGACCTTATACTCAAAGCCTCCGCCTAGCCACACCTTGGCTGACTGTCTCTTTAAATAAAGTAATGTTTCCTCATGAGCGGCCGCAGTATTAAGGTAAGGTTGCTCATACTCTGCCTGTACAAACAGCTGCTTATAAAATTTATATTGACTGAAAAGTCTTACCGATAGCTGTTTGCTAAACTGTTGGTAGCTACTGTCTTTATAGTGATACTGGTAATCAAATGAGGTGGCTATGCCAGTGTTGTGCTTGCTGGTAGTGTTGAATGATAAACCCGGAGCGGCCTTTATTACCAAATGAGGTCTAATAGAGCTTTCTAAATTCATGTGTAGTTGCCAGCGCCTTTTGGGTACATTTCGCTTCTTTAACTCTCTTGAGTCATCTCCCAGACTATAATGACTATACTTATTTTTAAGTTTGCCTACTTTATCAGTAGCTTTAGATATTTTGGATTGTTGTTCTGTAAGTAAACTACCAACTTTTGCGGCACTGGCTATCTTACCCTTATCCCACTGAAATTCTTCCTGGCTCTGGAAAGGGAAATCATTCTTAAAGGCATTAAATTGTTCTACTTGTTCCAGAGCTTCAGCTTCTTCCAGATTGTTTTTAGCAAAATCTTCTATCTTACTTTCCAGCATTTCAGTATTCCCACTATCCAACTGGGCCTTAACATCTTTAAACTCCTCTAGCTCTTTATTCTTGATTTGCTGAATCTCTTTTGGGGCATTACTTTCTAAGACTTGCTGCGCCTTATTGCTTATATAACTACTGTCTAGCTCTTCAAGCTTGCTTAAATTCTTGAGATGAGAAGGAATGACTTCATGTTCTTCAATCTTTCTTCTAATTGGCTTACGAAGGTCTTTTAATGAATTTGAATCTGGTCTTGAAACCAGTAAAGAGCTTGAATCTAAAGTATACCTTACTGATGCTAACCTTTTAAACCTTACATCCTCTTGCAGGTCTCGAGTAATCTGATTCATAATTCGTGATGAATCAGGATCCGTAAACTTCAGGCTATCTATTATTGAAAGATTTTGAGCGCTATCGACTACCTCTATTGCGCTACGAGTCAATAATTCTTCGTTAACCCCCTGTGCATTAACAACTTTGAAACCAGAAATAATCAGGAGAAGGGAGATAAATATTTTGTAAGCTTTTGGTATCAATAAAGTATAGTCAGACACAAAAGTAGCAGAGGTTTTATGTATACTCCAAAAGATAGCTATAAAACATTTAAATTATTCGATGAAAATTACATTTAAATAGTATAACCTTAACCTTTTTTCTATTTATTATCTATATGCTCCTGTCAATTGGCAATGATTCACTAATTTGTTTACGAAAAATAAAATTTTCCTCATGCCAGATAAAAAGAAAACAGGTGCTATTGGCTGTTTGGTTTTTCTACTGATCGTAGTGCCTCCCTACTTCTTTTTCCCAGTCGGGGTGGCCATAGGTTTTACTGTTGTTTGTGCTGTTCTTGGGTTTATAATCCCTGAAATGAACAGGGAGATTAAGAAAATCAGGCAAAGAAAACTCACAAATAAATCAACCATAGCAGCCGCGCAGGAAGGCTTCGTAGAACTCGTTGCCAAAATAAAAGGCATTGAAAATACCTCCACCTGGTTAGAGGGCATTGCTGCAGATTTTGTTGAAATACGTTTGCTTAAATGGGTTAAAAATTCGCGTAATAAGAATAGCATAGTCAGTTTCTACGAGCATCGAACAAGCATTAAAAAGTTGCAAATAACTGATGGCTCTGCAGATGCCTGGCTAAGTCTACATGAAACCACCATGCACCTTAAGAAGAAAAAGAAGCGGCTTAAAAAAGATGATTTATTAAAACTCCTGAAAAAACATCCGCTGCCTAACTTCGACTTGGATGAGCTAAATGATAAAAACACTTTTTGGGTAGAAGAGCAATACATCCCGAAAGGACAATATGTATACTGTTATGGCATCATGAATAAACTCAGCACGTCAGACACTCCTCATCACATTTTAAATCATAAAGAAAACAGGCATGCAAGACACTCAAAGGAATTTGCATTAGACGAAACAGACTGGCAGGAAATGGTTGACTCAACCCATACTCACCAAATCAAATTATTGACTGCCGACTATAGCCAGTCCAACTATATTGAAAAACTGCTCATAAGTTTAAAGGGAGACCATAGCCTAAGGCTCAAAAGTTATTTCTATCTATTGATGATGGTTATCATCATCATGGTACTTTTTGCTTTTTATGGTTTATATGTCTGGAAAGGGCATCCTGAAGTGTGGGAGACAATTGGGAATTAGGGATTGGGAATTAGGAAAATTTAAAAAACCCAAAGGGAAAAAATAATTAAATTTTGAGTAGATATTTGAAAATTAAGGTATTTAAGTTCAGAGTTGCAAGTTTCGAGTTACGAGAGTTCTGAAATAAAAAAAATCACCTTATACCTTATTCAATGCTGAAAGCCCATTTGAGAGATTTTGATTGCTCATATTGGCAAACTCCTCCATGGTGAAGTGCCTGTCCAGAATTTACTTCGGGAAGGCTGGAAGGATTGTATAATATGATTTTCTGTTTCTTTATCATTCCTTGCTATCCATCATACTTTATTTATTTTTGATATCGTTAGCTTCACTACATTATGAGAAAATCACTGATCATTATTTTAACAAGCACTTTCGTGCTACTGGCTTGTGTAATTATTTACTTTCTATACCTGCAACCCGTAAAGAAAAATAATCCGTTAATTGCCGTACCAGCAGATGCCAGCATCATTTTTCAGCTAGAAAACCCTTTTGAACAGTGGCAAGAGCTCAGCGATAATGATATCTGGAACTACCTCAAAAAAGACCCTTATTTTGCAGAATTAGGACAGGAAATGGATGAACTCACAGAAGATATGCGTGCCAATGAAGCACTTTATGAGTTGATCATCAACCGTCCGATGGTCATGTCCATTCATAAAACGAGACCTGATGATTATGACTTCCTCTATGTGATAGACCTGCAGCGTGCCACGCAGTTCAATTTTATTAAAAACTATATCAAAAACTTTAGTGAGGATATTGAAAAGGTGTATACACGAAACTACAAAGAGCAGGAAATCATCGAAATCAGCTTTAAGGATGATCCTACCCGTTATTACCTCTACATCTATGAAAATCTCTTAAGCCTCTCCTCTACCCACACCATACTGGAGCAGTCAATCGACCAGATCAAAGAACCCATAATTGCGCGTGACTTAGACTTTATTGACCTAAGCAGCGAGTTGGGAACAAACGATATCAATATGTACATCAATTATCGGCAGCTAGCCAACTACCTAAAAATATGGATGGCTGATGATCCTGAAGCAAGCACAGACTTCTTCCCAATGTTGAAATATAGCGGCATGGCACTGGAAGCCACTGATCAAAGATTCTCCGTATCGGGTTACTCCATCGTTAATAAAGAACAACCTAATCTGTTAACTGCTTTGATGAATGCGGGAACTGGCGAAATTAACGTGGGTACCATAGTGCCTGATAACGCTTCCTACTTTATGAGCCTGGGCTTTGACAACTCAAAAGATTTTTATGAGAACATGATAGCAGTACTGCAAGCTGAAGAAGATGGCGAGGAGTATATGAAGAGTAAGGAAAAGATTGAAGGCTATCTGAAAATTTCTATCGAAGATGACTTTCTCAGTTGGATGGATGATGAAATAGCCCTCATTCAGCTCAACTCTAACAGCAATCGAAATAAGGTGGAGTTGGCCGTAGCTATCAAACACAATGACCTGGATGACACCAAAGAAAGACTGGCCTATATTGAGCAGCAAATTCGTAAGAAGACACCTGTAAAGTTCAAAGGCATTGATTACAAAGGACAGCAAATCCATTTCTTGTCTATCAAAGGTTTTTTCAAGATGATGTTCGGCAAGGCTTTCGAAGGAATCGACAAGCCCTATTACACCATTATGGAAGATTATGTGGTGTTTAGTAACTCGCCTCGCACCTTGGGTAAAATCATTATGGCTGTGCAGGAAAATCGTACGCTGGACAATACCAAAGAGTATGCAGTGTTCATGGAAAACTTTGCCTATGAATCGAACCTCTTCGTCTACTTAAGTGCCAATGAATTACTCAGTGATGCACAAAGACTGCTCGACAGGGAATCACGGCAGGAGCTTAAAGTGCATAGTCCCTATTTCAAGAGCTTCCCGATGATGGGTATGCAGCTCTCTGCTGAGGGTGACCTACTCAAACACCAACTGCAAGCCAACTACCTCAACCATGCCGAAATCAGCAGCTGGAATGCGCTGATCAAGGAGATACAACAAGATGAAGTAGCATTTGTCGGTGCCGAAGCTATGGAAGAGGAAGACCTGATTGCTGCAGAGCAAATTTTACCGGAAGACCTGAACAGCAAGACTTTCATTGAGTATTACGGCAATGAGCAGATCAAATTCGAAGTGGACTTAAAAGATGGCCTCAAGCATGGTCGCTATTTCGAATATGACAGTCTGGGCAATGTAATTGTAAAAGGCCGCTACCGTGATGATGAAAAATCCGGCACCTGGAAGTTTTATGATGGCGAAGGTGAGTTGGTGAAGAAGGAAAGGTATTAGGGGATGTTCCTTTGTCTAGTCACAAAGGAACCAAAAGACATGAAAAAATGATCCTTCCACCCTGCATTTCAGCACCTCCCGATAGCTCGGGACGCTGTTTTGGCGACCAGCCACTGATATTTAAACACGTTTTTCCTTAGCATAACATTTCTGTTTTTAAGATAGAAAAACGCAGGTGATTGAATCTCCTCCTTGGAGAAGGAGGCTGGGAGGATTGAAATTGTGCGACTAAAAAAGCAATTTTCGACTTGATTAAGAGATTGCTTCACTACAAAGGTCCGCAAGGAAATTGCATGCTTTGACTTCTTAACCTCAAGACTTTGTTAAATTGATAATCATATTTATTACTTTCTCTTTGTACCCTCAATAAACTCTCTGATCTTACTAAATGGCGATAAAGCAAAACACCCTACAACAAAACAAACCATACTAACAAAAATCACAAAGCCACCTCCTACTTCAGTCTGCTGGGTAGTCAAATAATGCTGCCCTACTTTTTGGATGTCGAAAACCAGCATGATAATGCCAATGATTAAAAATAAGGTGCCGAATAGGAAGTAAATAAAACCTGGAAATTTATTAGGCATTTTCTATCTATTTATCCTAGCCATTAAGGCTGCTCCTATTGCCTCTCCAATAGGCTTAAACTCTTCAGCAGTAAATTCATCAGTTTTGGCGTTGTTGCACCAGTAGCAGGCCATTACTAAATTATCATAATGGTATTCTTCGTTCGGATTTTTACGATCAATTTCAAAATTAAATCCTCGATTTGCCTTTTTTCGAATTAGATGATTCTCATATAATTCTCCAAAATCTTTCTTCTCTAATTCACAATAAAAGCATTTCTCATTCTTGATTAACTTATTGTATTGTTCTTCCGATAGAATTTTCCCGAACGATTCCCTATACAGATTGAGATATTTAACTTCGTCTAATTCTGATCGAAGCTTTTCAATTGTATGATAAATTTGGTCAACTTCCCTTTCGTCAGTTTTTAAAATGCGATCGTCTAGGTAATCTTGTTTATACTTAGTTGTATGGATATCAATTAGCTCATTACTAATTTCAAAATTCTCAAATGCATTTGGATTAGCATCCTTTTCATTCAAAACACAGTCGAATAAAAATAGCTCCCATTTAGTATTGAAACTATTTTTCATTTTATCTAAGTACGCCATAAATAACTTGAAATAATTTTATTCTGATAACACCTAGTCCTAAATGACTATTCGTTAATGTTTTCCTTCAAAAATTTTGATTTAATCGATTCTAGCATCAGAATGATTCTATTCACCTTGCTAAATTGATTATTCGATATTTCCAAAATCACCTGCCTAAACACATAGAAAAAACCGACAAATATTAAATAATGAAATAATATAGCCACCAATAATTTGACCTCTTCAGGATTTTTTAAACTTGCAGTAATTTCTTCTAAACTTAAATCTATTTTGATTGAGGTAATTAAAGAAAAACCAACAACACCTCCCAATGAAAGAATCTGAATTAGGTACGACCAATTTTTAAATTTTGGCTTAGATATATTTGTTTCATGAATGGCTCTATCAACAATCATTAACTTTTTATCAATAATTGTTTGGCATTTATCATTTGAAAAATCTTGATTTTTAAAGAAGGTATTTTCAAATATCTCCATTCTGGCCTCTAGAATACTCTCCTTATGATTCTTGCTATCCTCGCTGATTTTATCGTTCCATTTTTGAAGCCAATATTCTTTAAGCCAAAAAACATACAATAGTCTAAATACAAGAACTCCTATCAATATCCAAAGTGGAATAATGATTTGCTTATTAACTGAAGCTATTGAAAAAATTAAAAGAATTGACCATAAAATAATTAAAATAGTAACCCATTTATGTGGACCATTCCAAGTAATATTTTTGAACTCTTTTCTTAATTCTTTATCAGCATTTTTAGCATCTTCATAAAAATATAACTTCATAGATTTTGTTGAAATTTAAATTGATTAATAATACTCCTTTATATACCCATATGCCCTATCAAAAAGTAATTGGTCTTTGATCTTATATTTGGCCCAAAGTATTTTCCTTAAAGAACTCTGTACTTCTCTTTCACCCTGATTGGATTGCTGCCAGCCTGGAAAGCGAACCATGCGGACGATAGAATCAATGTCAGTGACAATTCGCTCAACCACAGCAGGGGTTTGGTCTGTTTTGAGCTCGAGAAATAATTCTGTCAAAGCTGCTTGCGGTGTCTTCTCTTCTACCATGGCTTCCATTTCTTTTTCAGCCTGAACAGTTTCTTTTGCTATTTTGCATAGCTCCTTAACGAATTCTATGGAAGTAATCAGTCCTTGTTCGGCCTTATCTCTTAAGGCTTCTAATCGTTCACTTAAGGATTTAAATTTTGGATTTCCAGCATGCTTTTTAAAGCGTTTAATTAAAACTTTTTCAAGTTTTTTGGCTTTCTTAGGATCAGGATTGTTGAAGATCTCTTCAATCACATCTGCATCTAGAACAAACTCCTCCAATTGATGAACATCCCCTACATGGATATTTTCATGTATCAATTTGGTCGTTTGAGCACCTAAGGAAAACCACAATAATTTACCCAAATTATTTACTGCAGGTTTTACCGATTCATATACATTACTCAGCCATTTATAATCTTGGTTGTACACATCTAAAATGTTGTCTGGCGACAAAGACTCCCATAATTTAGACAGGTACTTATAATCTTTCGCAAAAGCATCTTTCTGCTCATCCGTCTTTATAGCATTTTGCGCTGCTTCTAGTCCTTCAAAACCCTCAATTCTTCTATCTACTCCTTCGAAATGACTCAAGGCTGCTTTCATCGCTTCAGGAAGCTTAGCTCTTAGCTCTGATAAATTTGAAATGACTGCTTTAACACTTTCCTCATCAAACTGTAAAGCATTAGCTGCATCATCGAAAACACCAAAGTAATCTACAATTCTACCGAATGATTTATTAGAGAATAATCGGTTGGTTCTACAGATAGCTTGCAATAAAGTGTGATCTTTTAAGGATTTATCCAAGTACATGGTTTGCAAGATAGGCGCATCAAAACCTGTGAGTAGCTTTGCAGTAACTATGATAAATTGAAGCGGATCATTGGCATCATTGAATTGATCTACAATCTTTTCTTGTTGGCCTTTGTCAACGGCCCATTTCTGTTTAAAGGCATGTTTGTCATTTGCAGAGGTAGAAATCACTACCTTACTAGCCTCTTCCGGGAAATATTTATCAAGTTCTTCCTTATACTGAACACAAGCAAAACGATCTGGTGTAACGATCATAGCTTTAAAACCGTGGGGTTGCACCTTCTCCTTAAAGTGAGTAGCAATATCTTCCACAATTTTAGATACGCGTTCAGGCGACTTTAAGAAAGCCGCCATTTTAGCTGACTTCTGATTGAGTGCGTCAGCTTCTTCGTCCGTTAAGGCTACTTGATCTTGAAATTCTTTGAATGCTTTATCAATGGTTTCTTTATCGACATGCACATCCACTAAGCGAGGCTCAAAATGTAAAGGCAAGGTAGCATCATCACGGATAGAATCATGGAAGGTGTAGCGGGATAAATATCCACCTTCATCTTCCTCCGAACCGAAAGCCCAGAAGGTATTCTTATCAGCCTTATTCACTGGAGTACCAGTCAAACCAAATAAGAAGGCATTGGGCAAGGCAGCTCGCATCTGACGACCTAAATCGCCTTCTTGTGTTCTATGCGCCTCATCTACTAATACAATGACATTATCCCTTGTATTCATATTAGGCTTGGCATCACGGAACTTATGGATCATGGATACTATGATCTTCCTGGTATCCTTTTCCAGCATGGACTGCAGTTCTTTGATGCTATCTGTAGTTTCTACATTGGCTACATCAGCGGCATTAAAAGTACCACTGATTTGTGTATCTAAATCGGTACGATCTACTAATATGATCACTGTTGGACTTTTCAGTTCCGGCATTCTCCTTAGCTTCTGAGCAGCAAAGACCATCAAGAAAGATTTTCCTGATCCCTGAAAATGCCAAATTAGTCCCTTTTTCAATCGGCCTTCTTTTACGCGGTCTACGATTTTATTGGCACCTTCATACTGCTGAAATCGTGGAATGATCTTAATTCTTCTTTTCTTCTTATCTGTAGAGAACAAAGAGAAATTACGCATAATATCTAGTAAGCGGGCTGGATGTAATAAGTCATTTAATTCCTTACCCACTTCACCTAGACCTAATCTTTTAGCAATGGCTTCTTCATCATTTTCTAAGCGCCAAGGAGCCCAGAATTCTAATGGACAGCGAATAGCTCCATAATACAACTCCTTGCCTTCAGTGGCAAAGGAGAGAATATTAGGCACGAATAATTGCGGCACACTGTTTTCATAGATTTCATGCACTTCATGCGCACCATCTAACCAACTTACAGAAGGCCGTATGGGTGTTTTGGCCTCACCTACAACAACAGGAATTCCATTGATCATCATCACAATGTCCGGAATTTTTGTTTCCCTATGATGTATTCTAAATTGGTTGGTAATGATGTATTGGTTATTAGTCAGTTTTTCGAAATCTATCAAGCGAACCGGGACATGACGATTATTTTCTCCGAAAGGCATCGTTTTCTCTCCGGTCAGCCATTTAAAGAATTCTTCATTGGCTTTTACCAGGCCGACTTGATTGACTGCCAATAAAACTGCTCTTAATTTATAGATGACCTCATCCGCTAAATTCGGATTTGCAGAAATCTCAGGATTCAAACGAACTAATGCTTCTTTAACTTCAGCTTCAAGCATCACCTCATTCACGCTCCTATTCAGCTGTTCTGCGGATTTAAATTGCCAATGCGCTCCATAACCATCTTTGGGTTCAGCGGCATCTGGATTATTTAAATTGACTCCACTGAGCTGATGAACTATATAATTCTCTACACTATTTAGTTCGTTAAACCCCATCTGTAAGCACTTTAATTTGGTCCATAATAATTGCTAATCGCTCTTCTTGTTCCTCATAGTACATATGAGACATCACGCCCTCTTGAAGGGCTGGCTTTTCTTGAATTTCCTGAAGGCAGGCTATTAAGAATTCTCTCACTTCCTTATCGGAAGACTGAATTTGTGCAGCAAAATTGGAAGTATAATTCAATAAATAAACAATGTCTTCAAAGTCATGACTCATTCTGCTGTCGGTACCACCCCTTAATTTAAAAGCCTCAAATTTAGAAGCGAGAAAATAAGGAAATGGCATTAAGCGAATTTGCATATCTTCTAAAGGTATAGAAAATGATTTTTCAAAGCCATCTTTAAACCATCTATTTGCTGGTGCCCAGCCTACTTCCTGAGTGGACATCACATCTACTTTTTTATCATCTAACCTAAAGCGGCAGATCACCTCATCTTCATAATGTTGTGTAAAACCTTTTTGTCTGAGCTCACCTCTCAATTCTTCTAATTCTGTAAGGCTTAAGATCTCGAAGGTAATATCCACATCTTTAGTAGGACGTACATCATCAGCTGCCAGGTCGTCTATATAAAGACTGACTACCGCACCCCCTACATAAACCACCTCTTCATTTAGCTCACCTAAAGCCTTGGCTACTTGAAGCGTTGCTATCCTATTGATTTGTGTATTATTCATCCAGCAGTCCTTTTCTTAGGATTTGAATGGCCAATTTCCGTTCTCTGGCACGACCCACTCTTAGTGCATCACATAAGGCCATATACTCATAGAATAAAGGATCTTTTAAGCAGGCCTCTGGCAAATTGGAGTATAGTGGCTCTATTGATTCTCCTCTCACTGTGCCTTTAGCATAAGGCCATACATAAGGCTCACTGCTTTCAATTTCATGCACTAGAGGCGGAGCGGCATGAGCTGTAGGAATACCACGCGCTTTGGCCCCTGGCTTTTGAGGATATACATAGCGCAGACCAGATTCTAAAAAATCGAGTATAGCCGATTTCATCAAGCGTTTTTTATCCTTGGATAGTAAACCCGCGATTGCAGAGCGGTTCAGACTTTCACTCACCTCACTGGCACTAATACCGAGTTCAATTGCTAATTCTTTCATTAGCCAGGGAGCATCACCTTTTGCAGCAATCTTTAGCAAAACTGCAATATCATGAGGCCTCATTCCACTATGTTTTTTCATACCTAACTATCTTTTACTCAGTAAATATAAAAAATAATTCGCGATTCGCGAATTGTGGATTATATAATCCCATTTCCAGAAGGATAGATCAAAATCTCATCGATCCAATTGCCGATTCATTATATAATTCTCAACACTATTTAGTTCGTTGAATGACATTATTTTAGAAGTTCGTTAATTTTATTTTGAAGTTCGGAAAATCCATCTTTTAACTGAAAAAAGTGATTCTTTCTTATATGGACTTTCATGCTAGGATCTTTAATGCTTAGTCTGAATTCATTATGAGATGCTTTTATCTCATCAATTGCCAGTGATTTCTCTACTTCAGGTTGAACATTGATACCAATCTTCAGATCACATATTATATTCGCCTTAAGATATTCTTCTGTAATCTCTATACCTCTCTGTTTAGAAATATATATTAAGGCATATCTTTCAGGGCATTTACTAGCAAATTTAGCTTGGTGAATCCCCATTTTCACTGGTTCAGGATTATCTACATTTAAAGATTTTAATTCTATGTAAAATTTTTTCTCTGGGGAGCGCTCATTAAAAATTACTATATCGTACTCATTTACAGGTTTGACCTCTGCCTTGAATTCTTTGAATTCTCTTTCAAATAAGTTGTTTAGTATTATTTCTATCTTTTCACCTAATTCTTTTTTAAAGAGTTTTTCTTCTTTTTCATTAACGATTTCTTTAAGGGTTTTTTTTGCCTCTTCAATTCCAGCCTTGCCAGATAATTGACTCAATTCAGATAAGTCCTCGAAATTGACACCGGTATCCTTAAGTTCAACAAAGCAAGCCACCTCTGTTTCATTAAAACCTGCATTTGACAGAGCAGTTAAAGAATTATGGTCATAGGTTTGCATTAATGATAATGATAGGTCTCTATCTACATCTGTAAATGATTTGAAGTAAAGATCAGATTGGTGTTCATTTAAATATTTAAATTCCTTATATAATTCCTCGTCTTCGTTTTGATCAAGCCAATTGAATAGGTACTGTAAAGTTTTTCTAAAATCTTTGTCTTCAGTATTTTCAATTTCAGAGATTCCATCATCAATTTCCTTTATCAAGGATTTGGTATCTCTATTTCTCTCTTCCTTTAAAATATTAGGGATGTCATGGAAATCCCTGTGAAGAAGAATTGCTTCGAAATCACTCTTAAAAATCTGATAATATATTTCTAATAGAATATTCCTATTATTGGACTTATCTTCTAACTCAATATCATTATTTATAAATATCGATTCGGTTCTTGATTTAAATTCGCCAATCTGATTTGGAATTACTTTATGATGATCAAATAGTTTATTATCGAAATCACTAATTAAACGTAGAAATTTCTTTTGCCAATTTATAGGATCATTTACATAGGATTTCAAGTTGCTCAATGATTGAATGTCGTTTTCTATGAATTCAATAAGCTTTTTCAGATCAAATTTTATTGACGAAAAGCTCTGAAGGTCTAATTGATTATACCAATAATTATATTCGTGACTTGCAGGAACATCAGCAGGAAATAGTTGCTTACAAAGGTTGTAAAAATTCATTCTGACATCTTTATCGAAATCATTCTTAGGTAAGAAAGGAATTTTAGATTCTCGTAAATTAATGCTTTCATGATCTGAAATGGCTAATTGAATATTATTTAGAAGTAATTCCTTTAGTTTAACTACGATGTTTTTATACCATTCTTTATCTATCCATGCCGGTAATGAATTAGTACCTCCAATTATAAAAATGTCTGCTATATTATATTGAGCTTTAAATTCTTTTATATTTATTAAAAACTGCTCAAAAAGCTTTAAAGCTTCTTCTATCAAACTCTTGTTTGTATTATCTTCCTCGATCAGGTTTATACCATTTCTTTTCTCCTCCGGACGAAATTTTACCGAATTAACTATTACTGGGAACTTAAAGCTTGCACTGCCAATTAAAGGATATCTACAAAACAGAGAAGAATAATCATCTTTAAAATCCTCTTTATATTCAGTTGCAAAATTGCTAAAAAACCATCTAGAATTATCCAGTTCTACTCTCCAAGCAATTTCCGTTTTTTCTCCTTTTAAAACTGCAACATAAAACATAGTTTCATTCTCCTCATTTTTATAAGATGATTGAAAAATTTTCAATCCATTATTTACTAATGGAGATTGATTATTAGTATATATATGTTGGTCTCCTTCATTCGAAATCGTAATAGAATTTAATTGTGGATTAAATGCAAAAACATATGGGATTGAATAATATATCTCTTTGATCCCTTCACTTAATTTCTCAAGATTCAATGGATCTAAATACGTAAATGAGGCCGAAACATTATTAATCTCCTTTTTAGAATCCTCCTTATTGTTTTGATATTCTATTAATTGTTTTGTGATTTTTAACTTCGCAACTCTTCTCGATAATTCATCAGTTTTGATTATTTCTGTCCTATCTAATAATACTGAATTGTAGTGAAATGTCCCTTCATTATTTTTGACCTTACCTTCAACTCTAATTTTTGGTGAAAGGCAATGAGTAGAAAGAAAACCTGTTCCAAATTTCCCCCCCTTATTAGTATCATTAAATGATTTTCCAGATCCAGGATTTAAAAAATTCTCAAAATCATCTACATCATCTATCTTTTCAGATAACCTGAATGGACCTCCATTGTGACTAAATTTAATATAAGGATCAGGGTCATTTCTTACGATTTCTAAAATGACATCCACTTTCTGATTTACATCATCTAGTGTATCAACAGCATTCTGAACTAGCTCCCAAAACCATCTTCGTCCTGTATTTGGACTTTCAATAGCCTCCTTATATTTGGTGTATGTTTTATCAAGAATATTTCTTGCTTCACCCTTATAGTGCTTTACTTGTTCATCACTTAAATTCAATGAGTTTTTAACTCTTATAAATTCAGAATCTTCTTTTAAATTCAATTCACTCATAATATGAAATGATTTTTTATTAGCTCGCTATTTTCCTACAGGTCTCTCTTAATAGTACTAATTCCGTCAAAGGCATGGTATTATCAGCAATATTGAGTAAAGGTGAATGTTTTCTAATCAAATGCTTCTCAGCAGTTTGTATACCCTCATCCATTGCCACCCAATTCACCAAGAGATTTTGATTGATCCACTCAATAATTTGATCGTTGTCATCCTTTGAGAAAACGTAATTATTCTTGTTCACTTTGTCCTTAAGGGACCCTGTTTGAGGTCTAAATCCTAAAACGGCTCCCAAGCTTCTAAAAAAGGTACCATGGCCTCTTGCCCTTAATTCTTGGCCAAGCATTCTCTTTTGAAGACTTTTTGAGGCTATTCCGATATAAATTATATTATGCTTTCGTTCTTTTAACGTCTGTAGGAAAATTCCATTTAAATTTTTGATGTCTTTAATTCGTAGGCAATATAGACCAGGTTGGTCTGGCACTAAACTATCAATCTCAGATGCAGCTTTGAAATTCTTTTCATTCATTAAAACCTTTAAAGCTAACTTCGCATTACTAGCGATTTCTTTTACACTGGTTTGAGGTTTTTCCTTCTTTGTTGTCATCTTTACCATCCCAGTATGACTCTTCAGTGATACTTGAGCGCCATCACGTTTAAAAAGGTGATCATAATTTCTGGTCCTTCCGTGAATTTGAAAGGCTGTTATATCTGAACCATCTTTTTTTGAATACCATCTATTTTTGTTTAGAGCATATGCTATCTCAGTGGTTGACATAGATGTGCCCCTTTGTTTCAATATTTGCACTATGGCTTCGTGTAGTTTCATGTCTTCAAGCTATACAAAAGATCAATTCCGAAATAAA
Source organism: Marivirga atlantica (assembly GCF_016734805.1). Classification (GTDB taxonomy): domain Bacteria; phylum Bacteroidota; class Bacteroidia; order Cytophagales; family Cyclobacteriaceae; genus Marivirga; species Marivirga atlantica. Next base: position 661,325 of record NZ_JAERQG010000002.1, on the reverse strand, counting down.
TACACATTCCTACCTGTTTGGAATCTTCGATAACCATCAATTCATGGCTCTCCTTATTTCTAATTTCCTTTAGCAGCTGCGAATTATGATATTGCCCTTCTGATATCCAGTTTGATTTTTTAGCATACTCTAACATTTGACCTAACATTTTAGGTCCTTTGTAATCAGTTACTTTAGATATTCTTTTCTTGAGTTTCTGTTCAACGATTTTTGATAAACGTCTGATTGCCTCCGTACCTCTACCAACTTTAAGATCTTTTACAATTGTTTCTAACTCAATATGAGTTTCGAAATCCAAACGATCTAGCTTGGTTTTAAGCTTTTCAAACTCTTGAATAATACCAATATCTATATTTTGCTGAGACTCAAGATGCTTTTTCAGCAAATTAAGATACGTAATATGAATCTCATGCTTCTCCTTCCTGAGGAGCTTGATAATACGATCCATCTTTTTTGCTCTATCAGCCCGATCTATGAAAAGCCAAGCCACTAATAAACTTAGTGCAATAACCATTAACCATAGGACATCTTTTGCTTTCATACCCTAAAAAATCTGATTGATTAAACTCTTTTGAAGGGATTGGGACAGTAATAATGACTTTCTAATCATCATAAATGAATCATCTATGGAATTGAAAATTCTGATAATCTCCTCGATAATTTCTACTGGGGGAATCAATATTGGGAGATCTCTCAAAGTAGCAATTGAAATTTCATATCGAGTAGAGCCTACCTTTATCCTATCAAATAATAATTGGTATTTTGAACTCCTAAAAAGATACAAAACATACTCCCGCATAAGTCGATTAGTAATATTAATCTTTGCAGTATCTCTACCAATATTACCCTTAAACCCTCTAGGCACTGTGTTACAGATTCCTAATGTACCCTTAATTGCTAGCAATATGTCCTTATCAGATATTCTACTTCTAGAGTAAGGTTTTTCTATATCTGGATCTACAAAGTGCATTGCATCTTGCTTGAACTCAATTAAATTCTTTATTTGAACAACCGGTATCCCTCCAGGTGTATTTTCTCCAGGTTGAACAATTCCATAGCAGATTGATTCATCAACAAGTTCATTTAGTGGTTTTACATCCCAATTAGAGGGTACCTCTCCAAGTTTAGAATCTTTTCTTTTTTCAAGATTATAGTAGGTTCCACTAAATATTTCATTTCTAAATGAGCTTTGCGCTTCAGTCAAAGTGTTAATTGTTCCTTTCTTCCTCTCAATCACCTCATCCATTGCCCAAAGCAGTTCGGCTAATTCGGCTTGCTGTTCTTTTGGAGGAAGGAGGAATTCGTAGTTGGCAAGGTCACGCCATTTAACTCGCTTAGACATTGTCCCCGCAGCATTATCATTTGCGTAATCCCATAAAGCATCAGAATTCATTAAGAAACATAAAAACCCTGGTATAATTTCATCTTTCTTTTCTCTCAAAACGAATGCATCTCCTGAACAACAACCTTCAAAATCAACTTGTGATGCTCTTCTTAAATAGGCATTTCTCCTGGCAAAAAGTATGTCCCCTTTTTTAAAAGCTTTTGCAGATGAGGCAAGTCCCTCTGTTGATTTCCAATCTTTAATTTTTATGTCTCCAGAAACAAAATGCTCTAGGCCCACAAATCGATCATATTCGGACTCCTCAGGGCTTTTTACTCTGTCATTTATATCCTCAAGTAAATCTCCGAGTTTAACCGTAATCCAATTAGATTTATCAATATTCAGCTTATTTGCTATATCCTTGATTTCATTCATTTTCCAGAGTTTTAAAAAGCTGTTCCATGGATTCTTTTAGATTCCTAGAAGATTTCTTCCAATCCTTATAAATCTCACTAAATTCATATTCGTTTTCTGTCTTTGTTTTTACATAAAATTGTATGCTTAATCTAGCATACTTATCCTCTAAAACTTTTTCATTCGAAACAATCGCACTAAACCCATTGATATCCGAAAAATCCTTAAACGATTCATGGATTCTATGAATATGTTTATCATCCAGATAACTCATCGTTTTTTCTTTTCGAACCTCGTCAACAGCTTGTATAAATTGAATCTTACCCTTTTTGCTAGCCGGTTTGTTGTTATTTGTAATTAATAGACAGGAAACCATAGAAGAATTATAGAATAAATTGGGTCCTAAGCCTATCACACATTCCACCAAATCATCTTCTATCATTTTTCTGCGCATGGCTGCTTCGCTATCTCTAAACAGTACCCCATGTGGCCAAAGGGAAATAGAACGGCCATTTTCATCGTCCAAACTCTTTTGGATATGTTGCTGAAAGGCATAATCAGCGCAGCCTTGCGGAGGAACACCCCATAAATTTCTACCATAAGGATCGTTGGCAAAATTCTTTTGATCCCATGATTTAATGGAATAAGGAGGATTGGCTAAAATCACATTGAATTTCTTCAGTTCATCTTGATGCAGGAAAGCTGGTCGGGCTAAGGTGTCACCTCTCACAATGCTAAATTCCTCTATACCGTGCATAAACATATTCATACGGGCTATCGCAGAGGTTATCAGATTAATTTCTTGTCCGTAAAGCTTTAAGGTACGGTATTCCTTGCCTTCTTCTTTCAAATGCAAGGCACAGTTCAATAAGAGTCCACCGGAACCGCAGGTAGGGTCATATACACTTTCTCCCGGTTGAGGGTCCATGATCATGGTCATAAGTTTTACTACGGTTCTATTGGTATAAAACTCCGCAGCTGTATGGCCACTGTCATCGGCAAACTCTTTGATTAAATATTCGTAAGCATTACCCAATTGGTCATCGGGTATATTGCTCATACTCAATTTATGTTGGGAGTAATGCTCAATCAAATTAATCAGCGTTTCATCACTTAGTCGGTTTTTATTGGTCCAGCTAGCATCTCCAAAAATACCGTAAAGGGTATCCGGATTGGCCTTTTCAATAGCCCGCATACTATCTTGAATGGCTAAACCTACATTGGTAGTGGTTTCACGCACATCATTCCAGTGAGCGCCTTCAGGTACTATGAAATGATGATGCTCTGCAAAGGCAGCATATTCCATATCGCCATCACTTTCTTCCAGGGCTTTTTCATATTCCTCATCATACACATCACAGATGCGCTTAAAGAAAAGTAAAGGGAAGATGTATTGCTTATAATCCCCAGCATCAATGGTGCCCCTCAATTGGGTAGCCGCACCCCATAAATATTTTTCTAATTCGCGTTGGGTCATTTTTTATAAAGCGTCTTATACTGTGTATAAATAGATTCAATAAGGTTTGTTAGTCCTGATAAATCTGTCCTGGTTTGATCTAAATCTCTTAATTCTGCAAAGGGTATTGTAACACATATTTCATATCCAAAAGACATATTAAATTGTGTTCTGCCAGTATTAATTATTTTCGAATTCCACTTGCAATTCTTTTTCCAATCAAAATTAGTCTTAAAGCAATCATCAAATAAATCTTCAATCTTTTTCCAATCTCCTTTTTCTCTTTTATTCCTTCCACAGTACTTTTTGAAATTATTCTGCGTGTACAGTTTCTTTTCAAGATCCTTTTCATTAAACCACATTCCGGTGATAAAACCTTGATTAGCAAATTTAATATGATAAGCTATTTCTAGCTCATAGTTCTTATCTCCTATCCTAATACTCTGTTTGAGTTCTGGATCATTATCAAATATGAATACCCCCTGAGCCTTTGTATTGCCAGGATAAATAGCACCAATTAAATCTCCATTTTCTTTTACTTTAAATAATAATTCATTGGCCCAAGGTTCTGAAAAGGACACTCCCAGCCTCCCTGAATAATCTAATTTACTAATATGTCCAACTTTATTTAATTCACTGACTGCAGAATCGATTCTTCTTTCAATAGCTCTTTGATTTTCCTGAGATACCGAGCCAATAGGTGGTTCAGGCAGCCACTTGAAATTATGGCCTCTAATTAATTCGATAAAATCATTTAGAAATCTATTAGGTGATCCAGTTGCCAATTCGAAACTGCCAACATTAACTGCAATGCTCATTAGTTTTGTCCATTCTAAATCTACAGGAATTATATAATCAGCCAATTCATCCTTTGAAATCTTTGAATTCGAACAAATATTAAAAGCCTGATTATACAGTTGGGCTGTACAGTCTACATTATCTCGTTTCGCCTCTATAATTATCAAAACATTATTGATTTTAATAACTATATCGCAAATAGGGTCATAAATTTTATCGTGATTTTGTTGCCAAAAATGATCGGCAGTCATTACATTGTCGCTTAATGAAACCGCATATATTTTTTCGAAATCATCATTTTCATTACTAATTTCGCTCGTTTTCTTTTGAATACTGATTTGAATGGTGTTTTTTGATTCTAAATCACCGAAAAATACGCCATCATAATTGTTATGGATAATTGATTTTAATACATCATTAAAAAAGAGACTATCCTCTTGTAGACAAATTGCTAATGCCCTGGTCAAATCATTTTCTAGCTGATATTCACTATACTCTTTTGAGTATGCCTTGAAAATATTTAGATGACTATTCATTAATAAATTTTTTTAAAATATTTTTAAATTTTTTCTCAGCTCGTAAACTTTGATCCCAGGCCTGCTTTAACTCTTCTAAAGCTTCTTCCACTGAAGGCAAGTTGTCTTCAATGATCTTTTCTACATATAAGGGAATATTCAAGTTGAAATCATTCTCCGCCAACTCATCTAAATTGGCCAGTTTTACATGATTTTCAACATCCTGATATTCTTTGTACCACAGGAAGATTTGATCGACATGCTCGCGCTCTAGGAAGTTCTGGGCGCGTCCTACTCTTACCTGTTCTGAAGCATCTATAAATAGCACCTTCTCTTTTTGATTAGCTGCTTTCTGCTTTTTAAAGATCATCACACAGGCCGCTAATTGCGTTCCATAGAAGATGTTGGGACCTAAACCTACTACTGCTTCTAGTAAATCATCCTTAATCAAAGCTTCTCGTATTCTGCCTTCTGCCCCTTTCCTAAACAGTGCACCATGTGGTAAGACCACCGCCATCCTTCCAGAAGTATTCATAGATTTGATCATATGCTGCACCCAGGCCATATCCGCATTGCCATCGGGTGGAACACCTGCTATATTTCTGCCGAAAGGATCATTCGCCCAATTATCAGCTCCCCACTGCTTTAAAGAAAAAGGTGGATTAGCGATTACACAATCAAATGTCTTTAAACCATCGGCTTCGAAGAAAGCGGGTTCTCTTAAGGTATCTCCTCTCACAATTTGGAAATCCTCAATCCCATGCAAAAACATATTCATTCGAGCGATAGAGCTGGAAGTAAGGTTCTTTTCCTGTCCGTATAGCCGTAAAGTTCGATAATCTTTATTATCGTCCTTTAAATGATCTACACATTCCAACAACATTCCTCCGGTACCACAAGCAGGATCGTAGATACTTTCACCCTCTTCAGGATCTAAAATCAAGCCCATCAAATGCACTACTGAACGAGGGGTGTAAAATTCACCAGCTTTTTTATTGGTCAAATCAGCAAAGTGCTTGATCAAATACTCATAAGCATTCCCTAGAAGATCAGAATCAACATTGGAGTTGGATAAATTGTATTGAGAAAAATGCTCCACTAAATCAATTAATAAACGATCAGGAAGCTTGTTTTTATTACTCCATTGCGCATCACCGAAAATGCCATATAGGTACTCTTGATTGGCTTGTTCTATTCCTCTTAAGGCTTGCTCAATAGCTAAGCCAACATTCGTTGTGGTTTCTCTAATATCTTGCCAATGACAGCCTTTGGGTATAATGAAGCGATGAAACTCCGGTAAGGCCGCATACTCTTCATCTCCTCCTGACTCTTCAAGAGCGTTTTTATATTCCTCATCAAAAACATCGGATAATCTCTTAAAAAATAGCATTGGAAATATATAGACTTTAAAATCAGAAGCATCTACAGGTCCTTTCAAAATCCAGGCTGCTTTGGATAGGTATTGTTCGAGTTGTGAGAGAGTAAGTTTTTCTTTGGTCATATAGTGGTCGGTGTACTATTACTTGGGTATTTAAATGAGGTAACTAATGTAATGGAAAAAGAGCAAATAAGATCATCCTTTCAGCCATTTAAGGCTTCCTATATTCAAAAATAAAGGTTACATCAAGCTTAGTTATGAATTACTTTCAGAATTAAAAGTAATAAAATATACTTGCAACTCTTAACATATATACTAATGAGACTAATTTTTATTACTTTATACATCATGCTTAGCCTTTCGGTTCAAGCCCAGAGTGTAGAAAATATTGTGGCTAATACTGTTCAAGATAAAGTGATTATCAATTACGATTTAAATGGAACAACAGGAGCCAATTATTATGTAAATATCTACTATTCGATTGATGGAGGAATGAATTATATAGGTCCTTTGAGGCATGTGAGTGGCGAGGTGGCAAGTGGTGTGCAATCTGGTGCTGGTAAAAAAGCTCAATGGGATATTTTTAAGGAGTTGAATTATCAAAATGAACCTATCCAATTTAAAGTAGAGGCTATTCCTAATTTGAGAAAGGCAAAGGCTATATCTGGTGCGTTTGGTGATTTATCAATAATTAAAGCAAGCTATGTCAACAATATATTGGTAATTGAATTTTCACTACTACCTAGCTTAGAAAATGAAACAATGACTATTTCAATGGCACCATCGCCTTATTTGACCACACAAAGTGGAGAACAACTATTACCTGAATTCATCAGCTTTGGTTTAGGAGAGTTTTACGAGAGCAGCAAGTATGTAGCGAAAGTTCCTTTAATGAATGGGATAGATGTTAAAGGCCTTATTAAATTTAAAATGACAGATCAGGAATCAGTTATTCCAGCCTTATTAATTTCATTTAAAAAGAACTGGGACAATCCTGTCGATTATAAGGTTGTGAACATTCCAATAGAGAGATGAGTCGCCTAATTATTATATTTCTACTTATATCAATTTCAATCAGAGCCCAAGTTATTAATGAAAGTGGAGCTAATCAACTTTCATTCAATCCTACTTATTTTACGCCACAACTTCAACCTTTTCATGGGACAAGTGGGAAATTCAAATTACTCTCAACTGATATAGTACTTGAAAGACAATCTTCCCCAAAATCATTGATTTTTTCTGGCAACCAAATAGTAGGGTTCAGTGATACACGAATACTATTATTTGATACTCAATTTCAGAACAAAGGTTCAAATTTGCAGAGTGATCAGCCTGAAATTAAACCTTCCTTGATTACTGAAAAGGATAATACATCAATTGAATCTTCGCTTGGAGTAAATTATGCCCTTTTTATTGCAAACGCAGATTATCAATTCAATACTGCAGGTTTAGGCGATCTAGATAAACCGATAATAGATGCTCAATCTTTGAAAGAAGTATTAACTAACAAATACCAGTTTCAAGAAGAAAACATCACCTTTTTGCAAAATGCAGATAAGTCACAAACACTACAGTCCGTTGAAGCTATTGCCAGAAAAATTAGCAATAAGGATAATTTACTGATTTTCTATGCAGGGCATGGTCATTGGGATGAGTTTTTAAAGCTAGGTTATTGGCTTCCCTCCGATGCCAACTTCAATAATAAATCTACCTGGATATCTAATAGTACTATTAAAGATTACATTAATGCCATTCCTAGCAAGCACACTTTATTGATTACAGATGCCTGTTTTAGTGGTTCTATTATGAAGACACGTTCTGCTAATTCGGTTAATGCCTATGCAGTATCTAAGCTCTACAAATTACCTAGTAGAAAGGCTATGACGAGTGGTACTTTAACAATTGTTCCCGATGAATCTGTTTTCATGAAATACTTGATCAAACGACTTCAAGAAAATGAGTTGGCATATTTACCAGTGAGTCAATTATTTTACGATATGCGTAACGCAATCTTAAATAATTCTGTAACAGTTCCTCAATACGGCACCATACAATCTACCGGTGATGAAGGCGGTGAGTTTATTTTTATTAAGAAATAGTTTTGATTACTATCACCAAATTTAAGCAATCGTAAATTAGCAAGGGAATAAATAAGAAGATGTAACTGCTTCGTTACTCTGTGTTCAATTCTTAATAACGGTTTTACAGTCGAGTTCGCAATATTTATTACTCATAGTTTCAAACCTCCATCTACTCCTTTGCTCCTTTCATCGAAAAGTATCCCTGCTCGCAAACCAAAACAGGTTTTAGTTAGTATATGAACTGAATTTAAACCCACATTTTTTTAATGATACTTACTCAAGCAGTTAAAGCTCCATTATTTGATAGAACCGATATTTTTGGCAGACCCATAAAACTGGAAGATTATGCCGATAAGAAACTTCTGATAGCCTTCTTCAGACATGCAGGTTGTCCTTTCTGTAATTTAAGGGTTCATGCCCTTACCAAAGTACATGAAGAACTCAAAGCGCAGGGACTAGAAATGATTTTCTTCTTTGAATCAAAAGAGCAAGTACTGTTAAGAAGTACTTTCCATAAAGAGGTATCTCCTATTCCGCTCATCTCTGATCCTCAGAAAGAAATATATGATCAATATGGAATAGAAAGCTCAGCAGGTAAATCTGCTAAGAGCCACATAACTACTTTTGTACAAACAGCTTTTAAAGCTAAAAAAGCCGGTGTGCCCATGCACCCTATGAAGGATGGTGAGTCCATCAACACCATTCCTGCTGAATTCTTGGTAGATAAAGGACTGGAAATTAAGAAGGTGCATTATTCAAAAAGCCTTACCGACAGACTTGATATGGAATTGATTAAAAAGTTCGCCCAAGACAGTAGCATTTTTGATAAAGAAAATGAAGCGCAAATGGCGTAAAAACTATTTTAAACGGGATAGTTACTGCGAATGTAATGAAGCAATCTTATTGTTTGGATTGAGATTAAGATTGCTTCACCCTAAAGGGATTCGCAATAACCATTTATTTACTTCAATTTATCAGCAAAAAGCCGCTTCAGCTTATCTACCTTGGGTTTAATCACAAAAGTGCAATAAGGCATATTTTCGTTATTGGCATAGAAGTCCTGATGATATGATTCAGCAGGATAAAAAGCTTCAAAAGGTTTAATCTCCGTCACTATTGGATCTTTAAATATATCCGACTGATCCAACTTGGCCAACATATTGTTAGCGATCTCTTCCTGCTCTTTGTCATGCGTGAGAATGATTGATCTGTAATGTGTTCCCACATCGGCTCCCTGCCTGTTTAAGGTGGTTGGGTCATGCACCTGCCAGAATACTTCCAACAATTCTTGATAAGTAATCACTTCGGGGTCAAACTCAATGTGGGCTACTTCTGCATGTCCTGTTCGGCCTTGCACCACTTCCCTGTAAGGAGGATTTTTAATATGCCCACCTGAAAAGCCTGATTCTACTTTATGCACGCCATTTAATTTGCGTAAAACGGTATCAATACACCAGAAACACCCTGCTCCAAAAGTGGCTTGTTGTAAATTGTTATTTTTAGTCATAAACAAAAAAAGGTTACTATTGCTAGTAACCTTTCTTATATGCTAATGTTGTAAATTATTCGCCATCAGCTGCGCCTTCTGCAGCAGCAGCTTCTTGCTTAGCTTTTACCTCATCAATTTTATCCATCACATCCATCGCTTTATCATTCATTTTCATTCTTGAATAAATGATTTCTAGTGTTTCTAAGATGGCTAATTCTTCAGGAGCAATTGATCTTGCTTTCTCAAAGTAAGGAAGTGCCTTCTTCAAGTAAACTTCTGCTTCTTTCTCTAACTTCTTACCTTCTTTTTGGTAAGTTTTTAAATCCATATTAGCAGCTTTTGTAAACATATCAGCAGCAATGTTGTAATAGAAAACTGCCAGATTGTAATTAGCGTCTAAGTAATCAGGATCAATCTCAACTGCTTTAGTATAAGCCTCTTCTGCTTTTTCAGGCTGCTCTAATTCTTCATATAAATAACCAAGATTGAAATATAAGTTGGCATTGTCTGGCTCCTTTTCGATCGCCTCATTCAGCTTATCCTTTGCTTCATCAGTTCTTTCTGCTGCGATTAATAGGTTGATTTCTTGCTTAGCGAAAGCATCACTTTCCGGAAACTGCTCTTTAGCCATTCTTGTAACCTCGATAGCTTTATCAAGGTCTTCATTCTGATACCTCTCAATAGAAATTATACTTCCATATATATCTTCTGCCTGATAATCTAAATCTATCAATCTGTAGTAATATTTTAAAGCGGACTCATTGTCCTGAGCTTGTTGTGAAGCAATACCCGCATATAATGTAGCAGTTGTATCTTCAGGAAGTACAATAAGTGCTTTAGCAAAAGCATCTACTGCCTCTTCATAATTGGCTGCACCGTAAGCTTCAGAACCTTTGTTGATATAATTACCCCAGATTTCCTGAATTTTAAGATCAGTCAAAGTGTAGTAGTTAGAACCTTCTTTCTCCAACTCCATCACTTTTTCAAAACTCTTCACAGCTTCCTGTAAAGCTTCCTTTGAATAGTTTTCATTCACTATTGCCTGATAAACAGTACCTCTAACATACCAAGTTTTACCATCGTCAAAGGTTTTTTCATGTTTAGCTGCTGCATCTATAAGCTCCTTAGCTTCCTGAAGATCACCATCTTCTAAGGCGTTTTCAGCTTTTCTGACATTTGAATTCTGCGCATATAAAAAACCAGCGGTTAATAATAGCGCAAAAAATAAAGTTAGTTTTCTCATTTTCAGTTTATTTTAATCTATCTATTTTTCTGTTTTTAAAAAGTATAAACAATTACCTTGCCTATTGTTCCTGAGTTTTCTCACCTGCATCATTGTCAGTTGACTCTTCTCCATCAATTATTTCTTCATCTTCGCCTTCCAACTTCTCAATTTTCTCTACTGAAGAAATACTGTCATTGTCTCCCACTTTAATCAACTTAACACCTTGAGTAGCTCTTCCCATTACCCTTAATGAGTCTACCTCAAGCCTGATGGTAATACCTGACTTGTTAATAATCATTAAGTCATCAGTATCAATTACCTCTTTAATGGAAACAAGCTCACCTGTTTTTTCAGTAACATTTAGGGTTTTAACACCTTTACCACCTCTTTTGGTAATTCTGTAGTCTTCAATATCAGAACGCTTACCATAGCCTTTCTCAGAAACTACTAATAGGTTTGCATTCTCACGAGTAATAGCCACCATTTCTACTACGTAGTCCTTGTCACTCGCCAGACTAATACCTCTTACACCAGCAGCCGTTCTACCCATAGGGCGCACATTGCTCTCGTGGAATCGGATAGCTCTACCTGAGCGTGCAGCTATAATAATATCATTATCGCCATTAGTTAATTTCACGTTCAAGAGTCTATCTCCTTCATTAATGGTAATGGCATTGATACCATTAGCTCGAGGGCGAGAATATGCTTCCAAGGTGGTTTTCTTAATGGTACCATTTTGTGTACACATTACCAGGAAGTTATTGTTGATGTAATCCTCATCAGTCAAATTATCAACATTGATAACTGCTCTTACAGAATCATCCGGTTCAATGTTGATGAGGTTCTGGATAGCTCGACCTTTAGAAGTTTTTGATCCTTCAGGAAGTCTGTAAACCTTAATCCAGTATACCTTACCATTTTCAGTGAAAATAAGCAGGTAATTATGAGTTTTGGCAACAAAAAGAAGTTCGGTAAAATCATCATCTTTAGAGCCAGCACCTCTTGATCCAACACCACCTCTACCCTGAGTTTTGTACTCAGTGAGTAGTGTTCGTTTAATATAACCTTGATGCGAAATGGTAATTACTACCTCTTCATTAGGAATCATGTCCTCATCGGTGAACTCTTCAGCGCTGTGAACTATTTCAGTTCTTCTTTCATCACCATAACGATCTTTCATTTCCTGCAGCTCATCTTTTATGATTTGCATTCTCAGACCTTCGTTCGCCAGAATAGCCTCTAATTTTTCTATCAACTGCTTGATTTCTTCATACTCAGCAATGATCTTTTCTCTTTCTAGACCTGTAAGCCTTTGAAGACGCATATCTAGAATAGCTTTCGCCTGAATCTCAGATAGCTCAAAGTTTTCCATCAAGCCAGTCTTAGCAGTTTCAGGATCTCTCGATTCTCTAATAAGTTTAATTACTGCATCAAGATTATCCAGCGCAATTAAGTATCCTTCTAGGATATGTGCTCTTTTCTGTGCCTCATCTAACTCATACTGCGTTCTACGCACTACTACATTATGCCTATGATCAACATAGTGTTTGATCATATCTTTGAGGTTTAGTGTTTCAGGTCTGCCCTTAACAAGAGCCACATTGTTAACACTAAATGAAGTTTGCAGCTGAGTATATTTATAAAGATTATTTAAGACAACATTAGGAATAGCATCCTTTTTGATATCATAAACAATTCTTAGTCCGTCTCTATCTGATTCATCTCTAATGTCCGAGATGCCTTCAATTCTCTTTTCATTAACAAGGCCGGCAGTTTTCTCAATCATCGAAGCCTTATTCACCAAATAAGGGATTTCAGTAACAATGATTTGTTCCCTACCAGACTTGAGCACTTCAATTTCTGCTTTGGCACGCATGACAATTCTACCGCGGCCTGTTTCAAAAGCTGACCTTACTCCCTGATAGCCATAAATAATACCTCCGGTTGGGAAATCAGGAGCTGATATATGCTCCATCAGCTCAGCAATTTCAATCTCATTATTATCGATATAGGCAGTAATACCATCAACAACTTCTGTTAAGTTGTGCGGAGCCATATTCGTTGCCATACCTACGGCAATACCTGATGCACCGTTTAAAAGGAGATTCGGTACTTTAGCAGGCAATACTGAAGGTTCATTTAATGAGTCATCAAAGTTCGGTTGAAAATCAACAGTGTTTTTGTTGATATCAGACAACATCTCTTCGGCAATTCGCTTCAGACGTGCTTCTGTATAACGCATCGCTGCAGGAGAATCTCCATCAATTGAACCGAAGTTACCCTGTCCATCAACCATTTGATAACGTAAAGACCAAGGTTGAGCCATACGTACCATGGTATCGTAAACAGCTGAATCACCGTGCGGGTGATACTTACCTAGCACTTCTCCTACAATTCTGGCAGACTTCTTATACGGTCTGTTGTAAGCAAGCCCAAGTTCCTGCATTCCATAGAGGATACGTCTGTGTACTGGTTTAAGACCATCCCTTACATCGGGTAGGGCTCTGGAAACAATTACCGACATTGAATAATCAATGTAGGCTACTCTCATTTCCTCCTCGATAAAAATCGGGGTTATATTCTCATTTTCTCCTTCAGCCATTCTATTTATTTGAACTATATCTTACTTAACTACAATTTATGTTTGCTTTAAAGCGGTGACAAAAATAAGCATTTCATTGAGGTTTCAAAAAGCTAAAAAAGCCTCTTTTGCCTCTATCCATTTTTCTATGATTTTCACCTACTTTAGGATTCTGAATCTTATATAGCGGTTGTCCTCTAAACTGCTTATCTACATGAAGATGCTCCTTTTGTGCTTCACAATTACTAATTGGACATTTTTTATAAAGCGGAAAGCTCACTCTTATACCTGCCTGAAGCTGAACATTCCACATTTTTGTTTTAATTGACTCTCCTGTTGGGATAGCTGTTTGAATTGATTTCAAATCCAACGAAGGTCGTAATACCAGGCTAAAATACTTTGACAAGTGCTTTTCAATAGGTAAACTGATATTCCAGTATTTGCTTAAAGCCACATTACTGGCAGGAAAAGCATTTTGTGATAGTTTGAAGCTTCCATATTCCAGATCGACATAATAGGATGTACTCCAAAAGTCGAAATACCTGTAACCAGCAGTGAAATAGTATTTCTGAGTAAAGAAGGTTCCGAAATCAGATTCATAGGAGTTGATATAATCCGGATATCCCTTTAAACTTAGTTTGGCTTTTGTGTTTAACACAAAAGTAGCTCCACCACCTATTCTAAATCTTCTCCAGTTAATTGTTCCTTTGACTGATATAGGAATAGCACTACCTCCTCCTCTCAGCCTTCGCTTGCCATCTTCAATGATATACTCACCATTTGGATCAAATTCATTGCTACTGTTTAGCTCAAACGTAGTAGCATTATAGGCGCTGAATGTATCCGTTACAAATGGTTTATTAAGCCAGTTACCAATACCAACAGACTGACCTGTAGAATCCTGACCTAAAAGTAAAAGTTGATTATTACCACTGTATAACGAATAATTGTCCAGATTTTGGAGGTAACGGGTGCTTCCATAGCCAAGGGCTACTTCTCCGGAAACATGAGAAAGCAATTGCCGGATTAGATTGGGCTTTAAATCCTTATGATTAGGAGGCGGTCCCCAGGGATTAAATACCTGCGCATAGCTGAAGCTATGTAAGCACAAAATTATGACTAGAAAAGGTAATAGTTTCTTCATAAAAAACGGTACGGTCCACCTCGAAAGATTCCGAATCCGTAAAGATACAATAATTATGCTAAAGGCCGAAACAAGGCTATTTAAGTTCGTATTTATCTAAAAATTCTGTAAAAATAAGTAGTTCAGCAAAACCTATCTTTTTGCCTATTTCAGAAATTTTATCAAACTCCACTTTTCTGATTTTTCCTGGGTTCAAAATATCCTCATCGCGCTCAAGAAAAAGTGATGAAAGAAAGCGAATCAGCAGATATGGAGCATTCATAATTCTGTCCTCATAATGATAGTCAGGATTGTTGGCTCGTTTGATAGTTTCATCAGAAAACAAAATATGAAAGATATCGAAAATAGCTTTGTAAAATTTCTCCTCCCAATCCTTAAAGCTTTTGATGAGGTATTTCATTCCATCGGCCACAGGGTCTTTCGAAATAAAGAAACCACCCTTAGAAAGCTTTCGTGCTTTTTTTTGTAAAGACATTTCTTCGGCAAAGCTGATGTGATCATTGGCCATTGCCTTCCCTACCGCGGTGCTCAGGAAAATTAAAGAAAGGAAATCATGAGCGCTTATCTCAAAATATTTAGCTTCCTTTTCAAGAAAGTCAGTTTTCAAGCTTTCAACTATTTTCTGAACTTCCTCATTTTCATTTATTACGGCAATTTCTGCTTCGCTAAACATAATATTTCAATTTTTAGTATTGAAAAATACATTTTTCAAATTCATATTCCAACACTTTAAACTCAATAAAGCTTTAAAACTACTACAGCATCATTGATCTTTGAGTTTTCAATATTTCTTCATGCTGAGCAGCCAATAATTCAAACTGATTTTTTGACAGATAATTGAAATGCCACTTATGCTCTATTAGCGGTTGACCATCTTCAAGTTCATTAATTCTTAGAGAACTAAGCACTTTTCTATCCTTTAACCAAAGCAGCTGAATTTCCTGTTTATCAGTACGCAAATGCAAAGCTACCTCAGCCTTATCTTGATCATGCGTTATTGATAAATCATTAGCATCATTAATTAATTTTGATAACCACTGAGGATTAATCAATACAGGGCTATTGATTGAATCGCGCAGGTTGTATAAAGCATTTTCATCAAGCAATTGACTAACTAGTCTATTAACACCCACCTCACCATCTTCAAGCAACTGAAGATAGTTGATTTGTTCTGACTCATTTAAGTTAAAATAAGCATTGTTTATGTAAGTGTCTTTATTCCTTTTCAAGAAAGATAAGCCAGATAGTCTTTCAATTTGCCCGTTATGTTTATCCTTTCTTTCATAGGTAAAATCAAAATACCGTGCATCAGCTCGCTCCAAAGAAGTTAAGAGTTCATCTATTAGAAGCTCATCAGTAGCAGGTGGCTCACAAGAGGATAAGAATATAATTGACCCTACAAATAGAGTTAAGATTAAGTTCTTGAAAGACATATACATTGCAATAAAAAGTTAAAAAACTCCTTCCAAGATAGTTATATTATCAATAACCATAAAAAGTCTCATTCGTTAGTCTGTCAAACAATGAGAAAAGAAACATATCAATATGAATAATTTTGAATTTAAAAACCCCACAAAAATCATTTTTGGCGAAGGGCAAATAGCTAAACTTGCAGAAAATATCCCCCATGGATCAAAAGTATTGATGGCTTATGGAGGTGGCAGCATTAAGAAAAATGGTATCTACGACCAAGTTATTGAAGCAACCAAAAGCTTCGAGATAACAGAATTTGGTGGAATAGAGCCTAATCCCCACTTTGAAACTTTAATGAAAGCCGTTGAAATTATCCGCGAAAAAGACATTGATTTTATTTTAGCTGTAGGTGGTGGTTCTGTAATTGATGGCTGTAAGTTTTTATCTGCGGCTGTTCACTATGAAGGTGATGAGTGGGAATTGGTGGAACAGATGAAAGCGCGCAAACAGGAGAAAGTTGTTCCTTTTGGTACCGTACTTACCTTACCTGCTACAGGTTCAGAAATGAATTCTGGTGCCGTGGTTACTAAAGCGGCTACTCAGCAAAAAAGAACCTTTGGAGGTCCTCAATATTTCCCTCAATTTTCTATACTAGATCCTGCAGTTGTTGCCTCACTACCTAAGCGACAAATTGCCAATGGTATTGTAGATGCATTTACCCATACAATGGAGCAATACCTTACTTATGATCATGGTGCCTATCTGCAAGATAGAATAGCTGAAAGTATACTTCATACACTTATAGAAATAGCTCCCAAAGTAATGGAAAACCCTGCAGACAAGCATCTTGCCGGTGAATTTATGTGGAGTGCTACTATGGCTTTAAACGGCATATTAAGACTAGGTGTACCAACAGATTGGGCAACTCATATGATCGCCCATGAATTAACTGCTTTACATGGAATTGATCACGCCAGAACGCTGGCTATTATAGCACCAAACCTTTACAGGAAGTTAAAAGAAGATAAAATTGAAAAGCTTGTTCAGTACGGAAGAAGAATTTGGGGTATTACAGAAGGTAGTAAAGAAGAAATTGCAGACAAAGCAATTGAGAAGACTGTAAGCTTCTTTCACTCTTTGGAGATAGACACAAAACTTTCAGAGTACGCTCAAAACTATGAGCATACTGCAGATGAAGTATTTAACAGATTTAAAGAGCGTAATTGGATGGGGCTTGGCGAAAGACAGAAGGTTGGACCTCAGTTAGCAAAAGAAATTGTTGAAATGAGCTATTAACCAAATACTTATTTTTGGATGGTACACTTAATAATTATTAAAGGGTATCATCCAAATTTAGGTTTTTTCGATAACGTGAAAGACTTTCTTCAAGGGCTTCCATCTCATCGTGAATTAATTCATCGGTTTCCAGCCTTAACCGTATGTCTTTAATAGTTAAATTTAAAAGGTCTACTTCGTATTTTAGTTTTTCAGTAATTTCCTTTCGCTCCTCTTCATTTTCAGCATGAGCAATTAAATTGATTAGTCCCAACATAGTGGCAACCGGTGCCCGAAGTTGGTGGCCATTGATAAAAGCATATTCCGCCAATTTTGCTTTTTTTGCTTCAAGTTCTTTAGTTCTGGAACCCACAATTTTTTCCAAATTAGTATTTGATTGAACCAAGGAATCATTCACCGCTTTCAATTCATCAGATTGTGCGAGAATTTCATCTTGCTGCTTTAAAACAACACTTTTTGTACGATGCAAATTTCTTGAATATCTGTAGCTAATGAAGGCCAGTATATTCAGGTGAATAAATACATATACAATAGCGAATAAATCAAGATAAGTTGGTAAATCAGTATTTAGGGTAAAATCAAAAAATACTAAATAAAACAGGTACCCTAATGGAAATAGTAAGAATCTTACAGCTCCTTTATAACCTTTAGAAGCCACATAGCTGGTTATAGTACAAACAATAAATAACACAGAAGGTATATAGCTCAAGTGTATAAAACCAACATAAAAACCCATCAAGAAAAAATCAACCGTCAGGTGTTTAATTAAAGTTCTATTACTGTTATTGTGCCTTGCATAATCATATAAATACAGCCAAGGTATAAAAAAGCCAACCATGTAAATTAAAACATGACCGATATTAAGTGGGATTTGATACTCTCTAACAAATAAATACAGATAAAGGCCATAAAACAGATAGCCAAGCAATCTAAAAAAGAAGGATGCCTTGCCGAAATAATCGATTCGTTTCCATATAGAGGCTACAGATTGCAAACTATTTTATCTTGTTTAGAAGTTCCTGTTTAATCTAAGAGAATCTTAACAGATAATCAGAATAACTGTTAATATTTTTTAAAGTGTAAGCTTATTTTTCAGCTTCTTCGGCTTTTTTTACTATCTCCCTTATCTTTTTATCCAATTCGTGAGAGGCCGACTCAACATGTGCCAGAATCTCTTCCGTAGTTAATGTGGCATGAGAATAACTGTGCTTGAAATAATCAATTAGTGAAAGTATCTTAGACAAGGGCGCCCTTACTTCATGTGATTGAATCCAGGCAATTTCTTTTAACTTATCATTTTGTTGTTCAATAGAATCAATATACTTCTTACGCTCAGTAATATCTCTGGCAATTCCTAAAATGGTACCATCAGGAGCCACTGAAGCACTGACTTCGGCAGCTATCTCTTCTCCATTAGCTGTATAAATGATGGCGCTATGAGAGGTTAAACTCGTTTTTTTCAAATAAGAACTCAGGTTCTCTTCAGCATTATCAAGCTTAATGCAAACGTCAATATTTTTGTTTTCTAAATCCTTTCGGGAATAGCCTGTCATGGCCAAGCCAGCTTTATTCACACTAAGAATAAGACCATCGGTATCAGTATGAAAAATACAATCAGGTGCCTGTTGTACCAAATGCCTGTACTTGTTTTCACTTTCATACAACCTTGTATTGGCCTGCACAATTTTAGAGATGTTTCTTACCAGAACTAACGCCTCATTTTCATTTATTCTCACAATTCTGGCTTCAAAATACTCTTTTTTACCGTCTAATATTAAATGATAATTATGGCTGGTATCCTCATTGTTAATTAAAGTATATCTTACTTTTCGTCTTAGTTTTTGAGAAGTTTCTTTGCCAAGGTAGTCATCAACTGACTTACCTATAAAGTTTAACGTCTTATCAACTAAGCCCTCCAGAGAAGATGAATGAAAATTTAAGAGTACACAATCTTTATCCACAATGAAGACAAAATCTGGAATGGCATTAATTAAAGAAGAAAAATAATCGTTCTGTCTTAGTAGTTCTTTGGACTTTTCATCTAGTTGATTTTCAAGTATGATAGGCTTTTTGAATCGTTCATAAATAAAATAGCCTGCGCCAATTGAAATCATAAATGAGGTAAGGATGAAAAAGACCAGCACGAAGTATACACTATCATTAATGGCAGAATAAACGCTCACCACCCAATTAGAATCTTCAAATTCGTAAGTCTTTTTTTGCGAATAGTTTCCATCAAAATCCAGAAACACCTCTTCATTACCTGTGGATGGATCCATCCTTGAGAATTTAACGTGAACATTATCATCATTGGTTTTCCTCATCCCTGCTTCTTCAATAAAAGCATCAAAGTCGATTATAATGGCAGAAAACCCCCAAAATTTCCCTCTTCTAAAAATGGGTAATCTGGCAATAAGAGCTTCCCCTCCTTGCTTTAACTCTAAAGGACCGGCATAAAAAATCTTTTTTGTTTCAACTGCTTTCATGGCTGAGGCACGCGCACTAGGTAGCTGCAGGATATTTAAATTGAGTGCTTCTTTATGTCGCTCATAAGGATACACTTCTGTAATAATGCCATCAGGTACTATTTCAATGCCTGATATAAAAGGATTTCTTTGAATGATGGCTTCCCCTACGGAATCAATTTTCATAATGGTGCCTGCATCAGATATCTGAAGTGCCACATTAAAAGCTTCTAAATTTGTAATACGCATAACCCTGCTTATGCGTGATTTCACGATATCTAATTGAGCATCCATATTTTCATGCTCTTGCTGTTTGTAAACCTTAAAGCTTATAGATATGGCAAAGTAGCATAGGATAGCCACTAAAAAGAATGAGCCTGTCCCAAACAAAAAGGCCTTTTTGAAGAATCTGCCCCACAATAAAGATTGATCATCAATTTTATTTTTTCCTATCTGCATCGTCCGTCAAGATACAATATTTATACAAAAGTATAGAATAAAAAAGCCCCTTATTCTATGAATAAGGGGCTTTACCAGAATAATATTTTTATCAATTAAGCATCATCAGATGGAGCAGCAATTCTGCTTTCAATTTCCTGATATCTCGCCTTTACATCAGCATCACTTGATAAAGCAGACTTCACCGCTTTATAATTAGCTACGCCTACCATTTTCTGAGCAAGTGTATTTAGCACTTCCTTGATTGCTGCTTTTCTTTCCTCTTGCTCCTCAACTAGGATACCCATAAACTTAATTTCAAATTCATTAGCACCTAATTCTTTCAATTTAGCTTCATTATCACCAGCACTAGCTAATTCTGAATATCTTTTCCCATCAAAACCATCTTGGGCATCAATTCTTGCCTGAACAGCAGTACTTATTTCAGCTTTCATTTGTTCTACAACTTGCATTAACAAGGCATAATTGTAAAGCGTATTGTCTGATATTTCCGCATCTTGTGCAAACGCAGACTGAACATTTAAACCTAGGATTGCTATAAAGGCAATCAACCCATTTCTCAACATTTTCTTCATGATATTGTACTTATTTATATTTTATTTTTAAAAACTAAACCCCGAATTAATGGTTTTTGTTGGCTTAAGGCAAATATTTTACCTACTTTATCATTAAAAAACAGAATAAATGAGGAAAGCAGTTTATTATTTAAGCACTTGCGACACTTGTAAAAAAATAATGAGCCAAATGAACCTTGAAGGTTTTGAAACTATTGATATTAAAAATGCTCCCCTAACAGAAGCTCAATTACTTGAACTTTATGTAATTACAGAATCATACGAAGAGCTTTTCAATAAACGAGCCAGAAAGTATAAAGAACTGGATTTAAAAAACAAAAACCTAACCGAGAACGATTATAAAACGCTCATCCTACAAGAATATACTTTTCTAAAAAGACCTGTATTCCTAATTAATGGAGAAATATTTGTTGGCAACTCAAAAGCTACCGTTGAGCGACTCAAAAAGAGGATTGGTGTAGAAAAAGCTAATTAATTATTAAGGTACTTTTTGATAAAGTCTGTTTTTTCCCAAACGGTTTCATTGGCTGGGTTAGTCAGAACTATATTCAATTGGTAGGTTACACTATTCTGGTCTTCGTTCCTTTCAGAAACTGATAATTTCCCACGGAAAACATAGCTGGCCATTGATTTATTCTGAGCTTTCAACTGCTCCATTTGGTCATCATCATTAAGTTGCTGATTTAAAGCAGACTTTAATAGTTTATTGATGTAACTCTTATTGTCCAGATTTACTTCAAAGTTTTGAACATAAGCTTTAGAAGCTATAGCTGCATCGGCTATTTCAGATAAATACCATTCTGATTCTTGAAAAGCTAAATAGATGTCATTTATAGCGATTTCTGCATCGGTGGCATTAAAATTCCCGCTAATATCAATCGTTTGATTATTATCTGTAGGTAGTTTGGTGGTAGTTTTACATGATGAAAGTAAAAGAAATAGTGCTAAAAAATAAAGTTGAAGTTTCATTAGTAAAATGACTTTTAAAATTTGACAATACCCTTTACATTCAAAAATCTTGCCGATAACGAATTGGGGATGGCAAAGTTCTGACCGTTAAAATCTTCAATCCAGGAATATGATATAGTGTTGGAAACACCTAAAACATTGAGCACGTCTACTCCTAGCCAAAATGACTCAATAAATTTAAAGCTATTCATGTTTTCCAAATCAAACTCTTTAGAGAAACCTACATCCATTCGCCTGTACCATTCACCACTAAAAGAATTTCTACCTTTCAAACTATTGGGAGCACTAAAGGGTAAGCCTGATCCTACTTGTAATTTAAGGTTTACTCGTAAACTCGGGTTGTTGATAAAATAATCCTGAAAGAAAATAGTGGCAGTAACTCTTTGATCTGATGGCCTTCTTATAAAACCCTGACCATCACCTTCTACATCCTCTTTCGCTGACAACACACTTAAACTTAACCAAGATTGGGTATCAGGAATAAACTCACCACTCAGTCTAATATCAGCACCTGTAGCATAACCCACGGCATCTAATTCAGGTCTATACCTAATTCTAATATTGTCAACATCATAAGGAATTAGACTAAAGTAATACTTGTAATATGCTGCTGTGGTGAGTTGAAAGGGCCTGTACCACAATTCCAGATTCTTGGTGTAATTTGTTACCAGATGTAAAGAGCTTTGCGCCTTTACCTCATTATTTACTTGTCCATCCTGATCTCTTAACTCTCTGTAAAACGGATATTGTCTATACATGCCTGCAGCGAATGTTAGCTGCCCAGACTTATCAGGATGTAATTTTTTCTGTAAACTAACTCTAGGACTAAATAATAATTCTTCTGTATTACTTCCATAGTTAACTCTAAACCCATAATTCAGAAACGTTCTGTTATTGATTTCCCACTCATGTTGTACGTATGCATTGGCAAAATTCACATATAATTGATTTTCCTGATTAACCACTCTGTTAATTTGAACGAAATCAGCAGAATCAATGAATTCGTATTCATCTAACAGATCATCAACAGTCTGGTACTTATATTCTATCCCAAAAGAAAGCAAATGCCTTTTACTTAGCTGCCAGTCATTTCTGTTGATTATTTGAAATACTCCTGCGTCTAAGATATTTCGTGCATAAAGGAAGTTACTACCTGCTCCCCTTTGACTTATGCATTGATCAAAAGTATCCGAATTGATATCACGATCAACATCACATAAGCGGTAGAAGCCTTCGGTGTTATTATATTCAAATTCAGAGGTTTGAAAAGCTGAAACTATTACCGAAGACCTAAAACGTTCAGAAAATAGATGTTTCAACCTAATACCTCCCTGGGCAGTTCTATATTTCAAAGATTCAGCTCCATCATAAACCACTAAGAACCTGAACTTCTGTTGGAAATTGCCAAAATCAGTTTCTTGAGTTGAAGGAACCACTTGATAGTCATTCTGAGCTAGTGAGATAAGAACGTCAATGGACGTTTTGCTATTAAAGCTTTTACTGTAGAAAGCCTGGGCATCAACAAACAAGGGTAAGTACTCTCCATTGGTGTCAAATGTATTGAATAAGTAACGTGCATTCTTATAACGAGCACCTAAAAGCAAACTACTACCATCAGACAAAGAAGCACCTACATAGGCTGAAGCACCCAGCAAACCCACATTTATATTTCCCTGAGTTTCTTCTGGTTCTTTATAGTCAACTATCAAGTTACTTGAAAGCTTGTCGCCATACTTATTTTCCCATCCACCAGCTGAAAATTTAATATTGTTTACCATATCAGGGTTGATAAAGCTAAGACCTTCCTGCTGTCCTGCCCTTATCAGAAAAGGTCGGTAAATTTCCATTCCGTTTACATAGATGAGGTTTTCATCAAAATTCCCTCCCCTTACGGCATAAGAGCTGCTCAACTCGTTATTTGATACAACTCCGGGTAAAGTATTAATCAGCTGGCTAAATTCGTTAAAAGGAGTAGCTACCTCATTTACACTTAATGGAGTGAGCGGTTGCAAATTACCTTGTGGCAAAGCATCATCGGTATTTCCTTTTACATCCACCTGATTAAGTACCAGCTGCTCTCTCTCCATCCTAATGAGTATATCTTGCTCAAAAGGTGGCTTTAATACAACTTCTTTATTGACATATGCCACATGACTTACAAGTAGCGTGATTGACTTATCAGCATTGAGCATTAAGCTAAACTCCCCTTGCTCATTAGAAACAGCACTTTTCTTAGTTCCTTTAATTTGAATGACTGCTTCTGAAATTGGTATTTCGCTATCGTCAGCTAGTACTTTCCCACTCAACTGTTGTGCAACAGATGTAGCTGCGGTAAGAAGAAAAAGAATGTAAATTGAAAAGTACTTCAAAATTTGCATGAAGGAAATTTATGAACCAACGTTCTTCAATTCCTTAATAGTATCAATGGGGCTGTCTGATTTAAAAACAAAACTTCCAGCAACCAAAACATCTGCGCCTGCCTCCAAAAGCTTTGGTGCATTGTCAATATTTACACCACCATCTATTTCGATCAAAGTAGAAGCTTCAGCATCTACAATAATTTCCTTAAGTCGTCTTACTTTGGTATAAGTTTGTTCAATAAACTTCTGACCACCGAAACCAGGGTTTACAGACATCATGCACACCAAATCTATATCAGTAATTACATCTTCAAGCAGCTGAACATTGGTATGTGGGTTAATAGCTACACCAGCTCGTAGGCCGAAATCTCTTATTTGTTGCAAAACTCTATGCAAATGATTGGTAGCTTCATAGTGCACTGAAATGGTTGCTGCACCAGCATCATGAAAAGCCTGAATGTAATTCTCCGGCTTCTCAATCATTAAATGAACATCCAATGGTTTTTTAGCATGCTTATAGATGGCTTCGCACACAGGTAAGCCAAATGAGATGTTTGGAACGAATATTCCGTCCATAATATCTACATGGATGTAGTCAGCCTCGCTGGCGTTGAGCATTTCAACATCACGTTGAAGGTTAGCAAAGTCAGCGGCTAATATTGAGGGAGCAATTAAATGATTCATGTGTGCAAATTTATTTTGTATGGTCACCCCGAAAAAACTTGGGGTATGCCATGAAACTAGTACCGAAGATTCGGGGCCTATTTCATGCGGCAAATATATCAAAAAGATAAGATTTAGATAAAGTCGATTAAATCTCTTTAAGTATAAAAAAGGAAAACCGACTTTAAGCCGGCTTCTTTATCATTTTTAGATCAATTAACTTTGACTCTTCGTATCCGATAGCCAGATAGCCAAAAACACCACCTGCAGCTTCAGCAACCTTCTTAGCAATTTCTTTCATTGACTCAACAAATTGCACCGCCCATGCTTTATCGAGCTTTGGTAGAATTTCATTCAGCCTCTCTAAATCTTCAATTACCATTTTACTCCTTGTTTCAGGATCTTCGGGATACGATTTCAAAAGATCATTAAGAATTTCTTCAAAATCAGGTCCAACCTGTTGATAGTATGATAATAATTCTCTTCTGGCTTTACTCTGCTTTGTCTTTGTCAGGCTAACGGCTTTTTGCAATTCACTTTTGCTAATTTCCTCATCGGCCCCAGCAATTAAAATGGTTACCATTGCCGGAACTTTGTTTAGTAATTCAACTTCTTCTGGTTGTAGCTTTTCAAATTCTGGTATCATGTTCGGTTTTTTAATTCTTTGGCAATATAATCAAAGAAGCTTTTTTTTATCCAGACTTAAATGATTTTTTAAACCGGAAAATTTGGATGATGATTTATATTTTCAATTTGATGTTTGTGGTGATTCAGGTGTGCATTGAAGAATTGTAAGGTCTGCCCTATTTTCATTTTACCAGTAACAGGCTGATTAAAAACAAAGTAGTTCAATTTCTCTTCAGGAAAATTATCCAATACATTTTTCATGTCAGCTCTAAGATCATCCCACTGATGTTGAAAAGTATGCGCATCCATTGAAAGATTTAAATCAGCACCTTTTTTTGCCAGAATCTTGGGCGCTTTGAATTTCTTCTTTGAATTGAGTCTGTTAACTAACAGAATAGTTTTAAGTTGTGACTTAAGCCCCAGTTTTACATTCTTTCGATTAAAGTCGAAATTCTTTACAAACTCAATTGATAATTTTTCAGAAGTAAATAGATGATGCATTACTTCAATCATCGACCATGAATTTTCATCAGGCTTGAAGTTTAATTGCACTTCATTAAAAACTTTTAAAAGTGCATCATAATATTCCTTATTTTCTTCAAGTCTCACCCAATGTTTTTCTAAACTCTTATGCATATCATTAATTTAAAGTAAAGGTCATCCAAACAGGTAAATGGTCAGATATATCACCAGCTTCACGTGCCACATCACTGGCTACTTTGGTTATCCTATTTTTGGTATAAAAAATGTAGTCAAGTCTCTCATAAGGATTTCCTGTATCAAAGGTAAAGAAGCTTGATTCATTTTCAAGGTAACGAGATTTATCTATTGCCTCACCCATACCAGGATGTTCTAAAAAAATAGATATCGTTTTTTCAATTTCGGTGATCTCAGTTGCAAATGGTGGACGACTATTAAAGTCACCAATTAAAAATACCGGATACTCTTTTTCATATTTATTAAATAGTTGCAGCACTTGCTCAGCTTGACTCTCCCTAGTCTCCTTATCAAAGGCTTCAAGGTGCACATTCATCACAACAAATTCTCCTGAAGTATGAGTAATTTTTGTAACCTGAACTAATCTATCTAAATAGAATTTTTTATAATAGAAAGGAGCAGATTGAGGCTTATCTAACACTACTACAGAATCGGAAACAATTTGTAATTTACTAAGAATTGCCTGACCACTTAATATCTTACCAAATTGATATTTGATTGGCCAATAGGGAAATGGCACATATGATTTATCCCAGTTAATGGCTTTAGCAGCATTAGGATAATTATGGCGAATCGCCAGGCTATCCAATTGATTGAAATTAAAGCTTCGATCCGAATTAAAATCGATCTCCTGAAAACCTATAATGTCAGGGTTTTGATTACTTAAAAAGCTATAGCTTTTATGAAGATTTTCGTAGGTCAAATCAGGAGTTCTTTCAACTGCCAAATTATTAGTCATCCCCGAAAGATAGCCAATATTGTAAGTCATGATTTTAAGCGTATCTCCATCATTTGTGAAGTCATCATGATAAGTTTCGATTTGATAATAACTATCAACATCGGAGAAACCAGAACCAGCCCAGAAATAAAAAGTGATAAATGAGGTGACAATAATTAAGACCGTATAAAGTAATATTTTCTTCATTTCATAAAACTAAGTATAAATAGATTAATAGCCAGATTCTATATTAAGATTGATAAAAATTAAAAAAGAGTTAAAAACTCATATTATACTTTTCTAATACACACTCATTCAACCAGATTATAAATTAGTACGCTTTTCTTTTATTAAATCTCTCAATAAGGAATCAAGTACAATTAACACTGCCTTATAATTTAGAAAAGAAATATTCCCTAAATACAAAATCACCCTCTGATTATAACTCTTTACTTAATTCGAGGAACCTTACATTTAAGGTCAAAATTAAGGCTGGAACGACCCATTTATAAATTTGACATATCAGATTATAATATAAATAAAAGCTGACATCATGGTGAAAAATATATTTAACTAATAGATCAATTAATTTCCTATTTTCAATTGATTTGAAATTAGTTATGATCACTTAATTAGAATCAACATTAACACTTGTCAGTATGCCAAATATTATTTTGTATCGCTTTATAGAATGAAAATCGGTCATTTTCATATAATCCAAGGATATTTATAAAAATTTATATCGACATATAGGTATATTCATATTTATGATAGTACCCTCATATTAATAAATAGCTAGCGAGATTGTGAGCAACTACCTAAAAGAGGTGGATTCTACCTAAAAAATGAGACCATCTGATTAATTAAAAAATTGCATTATATTAATATGGCAGGATAGCAATGGATTAAGTTGTAATCCTACCCTATTCAGAAAAGTGAAAAAGATGGTCTAACATTTTGCAACATTTCTGGATTATAATTTGAACTTTACCACCTATGAAATTCGAGTCTTACCAGAAATACAAAACATATTTTGAGTCTCTAATTCAAGAGGAACGAAAAGCTGAAATGGAGTTTCACCAAAACGAAATATCCCTTCTATCACCTAAACAAAGGGAGAAAAAAGGAAGGGCCATTTTGTTGCTTTCCGGCAAGGATGCAGGTACCGGAATTGGCGGTACATATTTAGTAAAATTGGTACGAGCATCCGGCCTTCCAGATAATGAAATATCAGTTGGTGATATTGTGATAGTAAGCAAAGAAAAACCAAGTGGACAGGAACCTTTTGCAACCGTTGTCGAAAAGACTAAAAGAAGTATAACAATTGCCTACAATAGTTCCCCACCTTATCTATTATATCAGAAAAATCTGAGACTTGACTTATACGCTAACGATATTACTTTTCAAAGAATGCTCTCTTCTTTAGATCAGGTAAGTAATCAGTCAAATTCGATAAAATTACTTCTCAACAAAATTGACTTTTTTAAAGATGAGGTAGAGCAGCATAATTTTGATTTTCTAAATAGAGACCTAAACCAAAGCCAGAAAGATGCGATTAAAAAAGCCATAAATTCTGATGATTTATTCTTAATACATGGTCCTCCTGGCACTGGAAAAACAACCACTTTGTCGGAATGTATTCATCAACTTTCGCACTTAAAAAATAAGGTTTTAGTTACTGCCCCCTCCAACACAGCGGTAGATAATTTACTAGAAAAGCTCACTAAATCAGGACTAAAATGTATCAGGATTGGTAATCCTGTGAGGATGAATGAAGCACTTTTATCACACAGTTTAGATGTACTTTTACAGGATTCATCAGACTTCCAATTGGCCAACAGCCTATGGAATAAAACGCAGATTCTACAAAAAGAACAACAGGATTATCTCCCAGCAACGGGACAAAATACGAGAGGTTTAAAGGATGACGCAATTATAAGACAAGCTAAATCTAAGAAGCCTTATAGAGGAATTCCACAGAGTAAATTAAGGAAAATGGCCAAATGGATTAGTCTACAACGAGAGATTAATGCCTTGTATGAAGAAGCCAATCAACTACAACAAAAGGCGATTCATGCACTCTTAGATGAAGCTTCAGTGGTCTGTACAACTAATTCTACAGCAGGTAGTGAGTTATTAAAAGACTTTACATTTGATATAGTTTGTGTGGATGAGGCTACCCAATCAACAGAACCAGAAACACTAATACCGCTCATTAAAGGTAAGAAATGGATACTAGCAGGAGATCATAAGCAGCTCCCTCCTACAGTGAAATCTGAAAAAGCTGCCCCATTAAAAGTAAGCTTATTCGAGCGATTGATGCATCAGAATGATGAAAGGCTTAACCATATGCTGAGCATTCAGTACCGTATGCACCAACAGATTATGAGCTTTTCTAACGAACAGTTTTACGCCAATGAGTTAAGAGCGCATCCTTCAATAGCTCAGCATACACTAAAAGATTTAACAGGCTATTCTGCCTTCAATATGAATCCATTTATACCTAAAGATGTCAGTAATGCTGACAAACCTATCGTTTTTATGGACTGCGCTGATGGAGTAGAATCATCGCTTGAAGATAGCTTTTCTTACTATAATGAAGCAGAAATCAGTCTTGTACAGCAAGTGGCTGATGAACTTTTGTCCAGTAAATTATTTCCAGAGGATATAGGAATTATCTCTCCTTATGACCAACAAGTAAGCAGGTTAAAGTCTAAATTAAGAGATTATCATATTGAAATTAAATCCATTGATGGTTTCCAGGGAAGAGAGAAAGAAGTGATCATTATAAGCTTGGTGAGAGCCAATAATAGCGGTAAAATCGGCTTCCTAAAAGATTACAGGAGGCTCAATGTAGCGCTTACCAGGGCTAAAAGAAAGCTTGTTATTATTGGTCATAAAGAAACTCTTATGCACGATAAGCTATATGCAGAAATGATTGAATTATTCCAAAATAACAGCCATGTGGACTAGCATATTACACTATGGATTGCACTTTCTTTTTCCACTAGTTATTGCTTACTGGTATGCTGGTAAGAACTGGAAAAGTCCCTACCTAATACTGGTTCTGACTATGCTTGTAGATTTAGATCACTTATTAGCGACTCCAATATTTGACCCCAACAGATGCAGCATTGGATTTCATCCACTTCATTCAGCATGGGCAATTTTAGCATATTTACTCTTGCTTTTCCCTAAGAAAACGAGATTGGTAGCTATAGGATTACTCTTCCATATGTTTACAGATTGGCTCGATTGTATGCTTTAATAGCCTCAAAAAGGAAATAATACTGGCAGCAGAAAAGTAGCAAGTAGCCAGAAAATAATATTCAACAATAAGCCAACCTTGATAAAATCTCCAAACTTATAATTACCTGCTGAATAAACCATGGTATTGGTTTGGTAACCGATAGGTGTTATAAAACTAGCCGAAGCAGCAAATGTAACAGCCATTAAAAATGGTGTAGGACTTAACCCCAACTGGGTGCTGACTGCAATAGCAATAGGTGCCATTAGTGCTGCAGTAGCATTATTGGACATTAAATCTGTTAAAATAGAGGTACATAAATAAAGCCCACTTAATAGAATAACCGGGCCAAAATCCCCTAATTGACTTATCAATCCTGTAGCAATGCTTACATCCAAACCTGTATTTTTCAGGGCTACACCAAAGCTCAATACACCAGCAAGTAAGAATACTATTTTCCAGTTAATTGCTTTGTACACCTCCTTCATACTCATAATATTGGTAACTACCAATATGACTACACCCACCATTACGGACATCACTATATCCATTAAACCTATAGTAGCAACCCCTATTACAGCAGCCAAAAGCAATAATACAGCAGCAAACTTCTTGCGCTGAAAATCAACAATAGGATCCGATGAAAGTAAGGCAAATGGCGCGTTCTGGGACATTTCTAGTCTTTTCAACTCCTTTATATAGTGATTTTTTACATCTGCCAGAAGCACATCACCAGCCTTTAATTTCACATCGTAAATATTATCATGAAGTACCTCTTCTCTATGTTTAATCGCTAGTGGAGATGCCCTAAATCTTCTTCGGAAATCGAGGTCTTTAAGTGTCTTACCATCAAACTCTGAGTTGGCAGAAATAACCATTTCTACCAGAGATGATGACTTCCCTTTGAGGTTATCACCAGCCATCTTTACAGAGGAAGAATCAAGCACCTTAGCCCTGCTCTTTAATTCCTTAATATTTGAAAGATTACATCGAACCTTTAAAATATCATCCGCATATAGCACAAAGTCTCCCGGAGGCAGGTTGTATCTGGTGCCATTACGCTGAACCTCAAGCACATCAATTTTCAAATCCTTAACCAAAGGACTTTCCATAATAGTTTTACCTACTGATCCGGTACCCTCCATTAACTCTACTTCAGTCAGGTATTCACGCATCCCAAATTTGGACTCTAAATCTCCATTATTTCTCTTATTAGGAAGCAAGCGCGTACCAATCAGCATCATATAAACAATACCAACAACTACCAGAATACCACCAAAAGGCAATAGTTGAAACATAGTAAATTCAGGCAGTCCATTTTGAGCAGCTATTCCACTTACCAAAACGTTTGTGGAAGTGCCTATATAGGTACAGGTACCGCCAAAAATGGAAGCAAAGGAAAGGGGAATAAGCATTTTTGAAGCACTTCTACCGGTACTTTTAGCAATTTGAATTACTACCGGTATAAATACGGCAACTACTGGTGTATTATTAATAAAAGCACTTATTAGAGCTATCAAAAGCATCATAAGGCCTAGACCTAGCTTGAAATTATGCTGAAATAATGCTGATAGTTTATAGGCAACATATTGTAAAGCACCTGTTTTGAGCAAAGCTGCACTCATTACAAACATGAAAGCCACAGTGATGGTGGCTTTATTACTAAAACCCGCTATTCCCTCTTCAGGGGATATCACTCCACTGACTACTAAAGAAATAATGATGAGTAAGGCAATAATATCAACGGAGAATTTCTCGCTAATAAAAAGGAAAATTGCCCCTACTATAACTACTAAGGTTATGATCACCTGATAATCCATCAATAATTATTTTCTTTAGTGCTTAAATTGATAGTCAAAAAACGTCCAAAGTTAATTAAAAGGATGTTGCTATTACAAAACAGCGGATAAATTAATCGGTCAGGGAAGTGATAAAGCCAAAATTCGTCTTTTCAGCTTCATTTTTAAACTGCTTTTTAAAATTCAGGAGAAATTGCTGGTAGTTAGATATATTTAGAAAAGATTGTAGCCTTAATAATGTTTTAACTTCCAGCTGAGAGGCGTTAGAGCTAATTCCTAAAATCTTCGAAAGCTTCTCACCAAGTAAGTAAGCAGCAATGTCCGATCCTTTTACTGGTAAAGGATTCTCCTGCCCATCAATAAAATCTAAAAGGGACTTTGTTAATTGCTTGCCATCTGCAGAAGCTTTAAATTCTGATGAACTTATTTTATTCTCCAGCACAAAAGCCTCTTTACTATTTGAAGGCATTAAATCATTATCGAGTCCTAACAGCTTTCCGAGTTGGTTCCAGAAATTTATATAAGCCTCAGCTTCCTTATTATTTAAGGTATAACCTAGTTTTCGCAGCCCTCTAATTACTATTAAGCTAAAAGAATAATTAGTACCAGCCATATCCTTTTGGTTAATAGGATAGCCGAATTTCATATCCCAGGTGCCTGATTTCACAATATGATAGCGTATAGCCGCATGCATCAATCTTACCTTTGCAATACTTATAAAGCCTTTTCCAGATGGCTCAAATGCGTTGGGCGCAGTAACATCAATCACAAATTCGGCTGTTTCCTGCAGTCTTTTTTGAGGATTTTCGATGATACGTTTTGATGAAGTTAGTACTTTCGCACCATCAGCAGCACAATAATCATAAGGTAAAGAAAGTAAACCAAGACAAAGCATGATAGGCTGTGCATATCGCTGAAAGAAATGACTTCCTTCTTCTAATGTTTTCTCATCTAATTCAATGGATTTAATGTGCTGAAAGTACTCTTTTAATACTGGAGGAAAACTATCAGGAATCAACTGATGATTGAATTGCAACTTGCTATATGCTTCATCTCTTAAAGGATTAAAACCTTGCTCAAATAATTCAACTACCACCTTATCAGCATAAGCATCACCTATCTGCTTAAAATGAGCTAATTGTTCTTTCGGATATAATAATTCTTTCGACACAAGCCATTAACAGAATTAAGTTGGATAGGTTTGGCAGGTTGAAAAAGTTAGTGAGCTTCTGAGTGCTAATCTTTACAAGTAGTTATGAGCCACTAGCTTTGAGTTGCAAGTTATTATAAATGAGTGAACCCTTGTAGCTCGAAGCTCAAAACTAGCTGCTTAAGGCTAAATTATTAATCTGGCTTTATTTACCAATTACTCATTGTTAATTATTAATTCACAAGCTATTTTTCCATATCTCCCAATTGAATATTTAAGGCATTTACACTGATTTGAATTTCACGAATAGATAGGGCTAAAGAAATCATGAGCAGCAGTAAAGAGAAACCAAAAATATAGCTTCCAACCAACTGAAACTCCTGATAGATAGTAAACATACTACCCACGCAGAAAAACAAGGATAAAATACCTAACAGCTGCATATTCCTGATAAGCACTAAGCGTTTTTTGAGATTAGATATTTGCGCTTTTATCTTTCTATCATGATCCTCATTGTATTTAGTATGCAAGTTCCTAATCAGTGCAGCAATGGCTAAAAACCTATTGGTGTAGGCTAGTAGTAAAAGTGAAATTGCCGGAAATAATAAAGCGGGTGTAGTTAGAGAGATTGTCATGTATTAGAAGTTAGATGCTAGCGTCTAGAATCAAGATGAAAGATAATTGTTTTTTTAGAAATAGGAAGTTAGAGATTGAATATTAGGGTCAAGAATAAAGATGAAAGATGGCTATGACCAGCAATTAGTTAATACTAAATAATTGATAGAACAAGGCGTCATTTCGTAGCACAGCGGAGAAATCTTTAGATAAAAATTTAAATAACCTTTATAAAATAATTATATAACTTTTTGTCTAGTTTAAATTAACCTTAAAATGGCCTATATATAAAAATATGATTACAAAAACGAATGTTGGATTTGCGGCTTAAAAAGCAAAGACTTAACTGATGAACATAAGTTTAAAAGGTCAGATATTGCAAGAGCATACGGAAAAAAACGTTTTGAATATAAAAATAATCAAGCTCCATTCTTAGTTAAAAATAACAAAGTTCAGAAACTTCAAAGTTCAAATGACCGCAATCTTACATTTAGGAAAACTATTTGTAAAAACTGTAAT
Organism: Marivirga atlantica; assembly: GCF_016734805.1. Taxonomy (GTDB): domain Bacteria; phylum Bacteroidota; class Bacteroidia; order Cytophagales; family Cyclobacteriaceae; genus Marivirga; species Marivirga atlantica. The sequence continues at coordinate 627,328 of NZ_JAERQG010000002.1, read as the reverse complement.
AATTCGACAACAAAACCTCATGACTTAGCTTATGATCAGTTTATTATATTTTACTTAGAAAATAAGAGTGAAATTATAAAAAATGGATTCATAGATTTTAAAAAAGTATATGGTTTGGATTGGCATCAGACAAAACTTAATCTATATAGATATTTCTGCAAACATATGGGTTGTAAAGTAAGAGAGGAAGGATTTTTTGTGTCGGATGAAGTAAGAAAATTTATTCTTGGACAATCAAGTAACCCATCTAATATGAAGATTATGCTTAGCATTAAGAAACCTATTTTGGATTTTATAAGAATGTCTAATGAAGCTAATATATACTATCATTTATATAATGGGCCATTTATATACTTCCCTCACAACGGTAACATAAACAATGGAATTGAAATATGCTTCTCGTTTTATGATATTGAAGGATTAAACATTAATATGATTTATACTCGTGATCCTCAAATGCCAGAACAGAACCTTTCAGACCAAATATGCTCAATTGAAATCGTAAAATCTGAAAAACATCGTCCAATTAAAAATATTTACACTAAGTCTTTAGTAGATTTTTTAGAAAATTGCGATGCAGAAAGTGACGATCAATTAAAAACTAGACTAATCTATAAAATAGTTCAAATGAATTAAATGAAGGAGCCTTTCGGCTCCTTATCTTTTAAAAATTAAATCCAATATTGAGTTGGACTGAACTGGCATTAAAATCAAACCTATTGAGATTATTATTCTGTTTAGTATTGACTTCCTGACTTCCTGTATTATCAAAATATTTTGTTTCCAACTTTGAAACGGTATAGGTAGGTCTTAATTCAAAGCCTACATGAAAATAATCATTCACTTGATAGTTTATACCTATAAGACCTAAAACTTCAAATCCATTACCATCTGTTTTGCTATCAGTGATATTATTGTTCGAAAATTCACGTTTCACATTGTCATTAAACCTTCTATAACCCAGATCTCCACCAAGTCTTAATTGTAATTTTTCGGCAAGTGTAATCCTCTGCTCTCTACCTACCCTTATTGAAAATGAATTGGCGACTCTTTCCTGATTAGTAAAAACGGTGTCTCGTTTCATTTCATCTACATTACTATAGATACTTCCATCAATACCCAATCGCCATAAACCTCTATCATTTCCAATTCTGTAATAAGCTCCAAAATTATTCAAACTTCTAAAGGCTACCCCAATTTCCTGTCTTTTGTTGTTAGAATTTAGCGTTTGGGCAAATGATTGCTGCATTGTGATTATGCATAGAAGTACTAATAATTTAATTCTCATTATTTTGGTTTTTATGTTTAAAAATATTTACGCTAAGGTTCAATTAACATGCCACGATTTGAATATAATAAAAAAGGAGCCTCGCAGCTCCTTCAATCTTAATACTTCGTACTCTATACTTAATACGCTATTACATATTCCTTCTGTACTGACCACCTACTTCAAATAGCGCATTTGTAATCTGACCTAAAGAACAGTATTTAGTAGCTTCCATAAGCTCTTCAAATAGGTTATCATTCTGGATAGCTGCCCTTTGTATTTTATCTATGCTTTCCTTGGCTTCTTTCTCAAATCTACCATTGAGTAATTTGAGCGTTTCGATCTGGTATTCCTTCTCTTCTTCTGTAGCTCTGATTACCTCACCAGGAATCACTGTAGGCGATCCTTTAGAATTTAAGAAAGTATTTACGCCTATGATAGGGAATTCTCCCGTGTGCTTCAAGGTCTCATAATACAAGCTTTCTTCCTGTATTTTACCACGTTGGTACATAGTTTCCATTGCGCCTAGCACGCCTCCACGCTCTGTAATTCTATCGAATTCGGTCAATACGGCTTCTTCAACTAAGTCAGTAAGCTCTTCAATAATGAATGATCCTTGGATAGGATTCTCATTTTTTGCCAATCCAAGCTCCTTGTTAATAATCAGTTGTATCGCCATGGCTCTTCTTACAGAGTTTTCTGTAGGAGTAGTAATCGCCTCATCATAAGCATTTGTATGCAATGAGTTACAATTATCATAAATTGCATATAATGCCTGTAAAGTAGTTCTGATATCATTGAAATCAATCTCCTGAGCGTGTAATGACCTACCGGAAGTTTGGATATGGTATTTCAGCATTTGTGCTCTGGCATTAGCTCCATACTTCTGCTTCATCGCTTTCGACCAGATTCTTCTGGCAACTCTACCTATAACAGCATACTCAGGATCGATACCATTGGAGAAGAAAAATGACAGGTTTGGCCCAAACTTATTAATGTCCATTCCTCTGCTTAGGTAATACTCTACATAAGTAAAGCCGTTTGCCAAAGTAAAGGCAAGCTGCGTAATTGGATTAGCTCCTGCTTCAGCAATATGATATCCTGAAATAGAAACCGAATAGAAATTACGCACATTGTTCTCAATGAAGTACTCCTGAACATCTCCCATAAGTCTGAGTGCAAACTCGGTTGAGAAAATACAGGTGTTTTGCGCCTGGTCTTCTTTTAATATATCAGCCTGAACGGTACCTCTAACGATAGAAATGGTCTTTTTCTTAATTTCCTCATAGATTTCTTTCGGCAATACCTGATCACCCGTTACGCCTAAAAGCATAAGCCCTAAACCATCATGCCCTTCAGGCAATTCACCACGGTAAGCAGGTCTTTGCTCTCCTTTTTCTTTGAAGATTTTATCAATTTTTGCCTGAACCTCTTTTTCTAAGCCATTTTCTTTGATGTACATCTCACACTGCTGATCGATAGCGGCATTCATAAAGAAACCTAACAGCATTGGAGCAGGTCCATTAATGGTCATGGAAACAGAAGTCATAGCATTGGCTAAATCGAAGCCGGAATACAGTTTCTTAGCATCATCCAAACAGCAAATGCTCACACCTGAGTTTCCTACTTTACCATAAATATCAGGCCTGTGGTCAGGATCATTACCATAAAGCGTTACTGAATCAAAAGCCGTTGAAAGCCTCTTAGCAGGCATATCTTTACTCAGGTAATGAAATCTTTTGTTAGTTCTTTCTGGTCCACCTTCACCGGCAAACATTCTGGTAGGATCTTCTCCTTCTCTCTTGAAAGGATAAATCCCTGCTGTGTAAGGATATTCACCAGGAACGTTCTCCTGTAAGCTCCATCTGAGCAAATCACCCCAGTTAGAGTATTTAGGTAAAGAAACTTTGGGTATTTGTGTATGAGACAAAGACTCAGTATGAGTCTTGATCTTAATCTCTTTATCACGCACTTTAAAGGAATAAACAGGATCAGTGTATCTTTTCACCTTATCCTTCCACTCCTCAATTAATAATTTGTTTTTCGGGTCAAAATTAAGTTCTTCTTTAGCATAGGCTTCTTGCAGCCCCTTAATTAATCGATCCTTATCCTCCAGGTCTGACTCTTTTAAAGTGTCTATAGACTTTTGATAACCATATAATTTGTCAGCCACTTCACATTGCTGATCTACCCATTCATCGTAAGAGCGGTTGTTCTCCGATATCTCCGAAAGATAGCGGGTTCTATTAGGTGGAATGATGAAAATCTTCTCAGACATTTCATCAGTAATCTCAAAAGTAGATTTTAAATCTTTAGCCGTTTTCTCCACTAACTTATCCATAATGGCCTTATAGAGCGCATTGGTTCCAGGATCGTTAAACTGAGAAGCAATCGTTCCATATACCGGCATATCATCTACTTTCGCTTCCCATAAACCATGATTTCGCTGATACTGCTTTTTAACATCTCTTAAGGCATCCAAAGCTCCTCTTTTATCAAACTTATTCAGCGCTATTAAGTCTGCGAAATCAAGCATATCTATTTTCTCCAGCTGTGTAGCTGCTCCATATTCCGGAGTCATAACATATAATGAAGCATCAGAGAAATCTAATATTTGAGTGTCAGACTGACCAATACCTGAAGTTTCTAAAATGATCAGGTCAAATTCAGCTGCCTTTACTACACTAAGGGCATCTTTCACATATTTAGAAACGGAAAGATTACTCTGACGAGTAGCCAGAGAACGCATATATACACGCTCATTGTTAATGGCGTTCATACGGATTCTATCTCCTAATAAAGCACCACCCGTCTTTCTCTTGGAAGGGTCCACAGAGATAATGGCAATTCTTTTATCCTTGAAATCTATGAGGAACCTTCTTACCAATTCATCTACCAAAGATGATTTACCGGCACCACCTGTACCTGTAATACCTAAAACAGGCACGTCAAGTTCCTCAGCTTTTTTACGGATGCTCTGCAATTCATCTGCAGTTTCATCAGGGAAGTTTTCAGCTGCCGAAATTAATCTGGCAATAGCATTCACATTATCTTTTGTCAAATGGCTTACCTCTCCATTCAGGTTTTTACCAATTTCATAATCACTTTGCTTCACCAAATCGTTGATCATGCCTTGTAAACCTAGCTCACGACCGTCATCTGGTGAATATATTCTTGTAATGCCGTAATCGTGTAATTCTTTAATCTCCTCAGGAAGAATTACTCCTCCGCCACCACCAAATATTTTGATATGGCCTGCACCTTTCTCCTTCAGCAAATCATGCATATACTTGAAGTATTCAGTATGACCTCCCTGGTAGGAAGTCATGGCAATAGCATGAGCATCTTCCTGAATGGCTGTATTTACCACTTCTTCAACACTTCTGTCATGGCCTAGGTGAATTACCTCACAGCCTGTTGACTGAATGATTCTTCGCATAATGTTGATAGCCGCATCATGCCCATCGAAAAGCGAGGCTGCGGTTACTATTCTAACATTATTTTTAGGTTTATAAGGAGCTACAGTTTGATGTGCAGACATTGTTTTATCAGTTTTAAATTGGGCTACGAATTTACAACAATAATGAGTAAGAATAAAGATTGTTCACAAACTATCATTCGTTAGCTAAATTAAATTCTTGAAAACCAGTTTTTAAGTCAGTTTTTATTCAAGGCTCAATCCTTACCTTTGTAATCTTTAAAAACGGAGTGCATGTCAATAGAAATTACCGAAACAGCTGAGCTAGCCATTAAATATGTTAATAATACTAACAGACATATATTCTTAACAGGAAAAGCAGGTAGTGGGAAAACAACCTTACTCAGACATATTATTCAGCATACCTTTAAAAATGTTGCGATAACTGCACCAACGGGAATTGCAGCTATTAATGCGCAAGGTGTTACATTACATTCGCTATTACAGTTACCATTCGGTACATTTTTACCGGCTGATTTGCCCGTTGACAATTACAATCAACAGCAACTGCATACACCTAAAAGCTTTCTCTCACAATTCAAGATGTACGCAAACAAACGTGCCATTATTCAGCAAATTGAGCTACTAGTGATTGATGAAGTAAGTATGCTAAGGGCCGACATATTGGACTGTGCCGATCTGATTTTACGCACTGTAAAAAAAGATCCAAGACCGTTCGGTGGTACGCAGCTGCTTTTCATTGGTGACATGAATCAGCTACCGCCTGTTATTAAGGAAAATGAGAAGGCTTATCTAAATCAGTTTTACCAAAACGCCTATTTCTTCGAAGCCAAAGCTTTGGAGCATAGTCCGTTAGTTTATATCGCATTAGATAAGATTTACCGTCAGGAGGATAAAGATTTCCTCGAAATTCTGAATTCACTCAGGAACGACAATTTAAATGATACTCAAATAGAACAACTGAATAGCCATTATATTAATGATCTCTCCAAAACAAACACTGATGGCTACATCTATATAACAACACACAACAGAAAGGCTGATCAGATCAATAAAAAGGAGCTTGACAAAATAGCCAACAAAGAAAAAGCATTTGATGCTGTAATAGATGGAGACTTCCCGGAGAACTCCTACCCTGTTGCTGAGCAGCTCTCTTTTAAAGAAGGTGCTCAGGTCATGTTTATCAAAAATGACCCGAGTGGTGATGGCTTATACTATAATGGTAAAATTGGTACGATTGAAACCATAGACAGTGATACTATCACTGTAAAAACTGAGAATCCTCAGCAGCTGATAACAGTTGAACGATATGAGTGGGTGAATAAAAAGTATAGCCTTGATAAATCAAATAATGAGTTGAAAGAAAAGGAAGTTGGAACTTTTGAGCAATTCCCACTGAAACTGGCCTGGGCCATAACAGTACACAAAAGCCAGGGACTTACTTTCGAAAAAGCCATATTGGATTTATCAGACAGCTTTGCTGCTGGGCAGATGTATGTGGCACTTAGCCGATTAACCAGCCTGGAAGGACTTATTTTATCGGAGCCCATCCCTCAGAGAAGCTTTGGTAAAGATGATATCCTCAATCAGTTTTCTGCATCTGCGCCAGACAAACAAGCACTTGATCAGCATTTGAGAAGTGATGAAAAGCAATATTTGCTTGAGTTCAGTAAAGAAACCTATGAGCTGGAACCTCTCTATCGGAAAGCCTCCTATCTGCTGAAGGATGTCCATAATAGTGGCGAGAAATCTCCTTTAAAAGCATTTGAAACATGGATCAGAGAGCAACATGCAGCAATTCAGGAATTGGAAAAGGTTGCTAAGAATTTCCAGTATGCCATTCATGGTTACATGCAAGAAGATAAGTATCTAGCAACAATGAATGAAAGGATTACAAAGGCGAGTGGCTATTTCATTCCGAAATTAAAAGAAGCCGAAGATAGTTTTAGAACTAAACTGAGTACCATAGGCTACGACAAAGTACCTAAACCATTTCTGAAATCATTAGAAGATTTTAAGGAAATGCTGAGGGCAAAAGTTATCCTGATCAACACTAATCAACTATTTGTCTCGGCTAAAGCCAAGGGTGAGACATTAGATAAGGCAACTTTAGACCAACATGCCATCTACAAAAAGGCTCACAAAAAAACAGAAAAGAAAGGCGATAAAACACCTACTGCGGAAATCACCTATAACCTTTATAAACAAGGCAAAAGCATCTCTCATATTGCTTCTGAAAGAGCCTTAACTGAAGGCACTATTTTAGGGCACCTCACCAAATATATTCAAAGCGGTGAGCTAGATGCCACTAAATTTGTTGACCATACAAAACTCAGCCAAATCAGTATTGTCATAGAAACTATAGGTGGAGGCACGCTAACAGACATTAAAAGTAAGTTAGGCGATGAGTTTACTTACGATGATATTAAAGTGGCATTGGCTCACTATAAATTTCAAAAAGAAAAGAAATAAGCTAAAGGATCAAACATTATCTACAGTTGTATGTTGTTAATAGTACAAACCAAAACAAAAACAACATAATTATGGATTTACAAGTAAAAGGAAACTGGAACGAAGTAAAAGGTAAACTAAAGCAAAAATATGGCGAGCTTACCGATGATGATTTAGATTACACTGAAGGTAAGGCAGACGAAATGTTAGGAAAGCTGCAACAGAAGACGGGAAAGACCAAAGAGCAGCTTAAGGAAGAAATAGAAAGCATATAAAAATAGCCTAAGCTTTTAAACACTAAGCCAGCACAAGAGTGCTGGCTTTTTTATGCCAATATTGTTATGATGGTTTTTCTTTGATCTTAGCAGACTTTCGTATAAATTAGTAAAGTGAAATATATTATAATTTTATTTACATTTATTTTTTCCTTATCTGCACAAGCACAAGATATCACCGGAGTATGGAATGGTAGCTCTAATTTCCTAAAGACCCAGTACCATGTTCAATTCGAGTTTAAACAAGCTGGCAATAAATTAGAAGCCATTGAATATTTTAAAACATTAGACAAAAAAGATTCTGCAAAGGCAATTTACGAAGGGACTATTAAAGATGGTTTAGTTCATTTAAAGCCAATTCGTTTCGAATATACCTTTGGACTCAGTTGCCTCGCACAGATGAAAATGACACTTTCGGAAGAAGGAAATTCAGCCTCTTTAACAGGTACATGGTTTGGTGATATGTCTTTAAAAACCTGCGCTCCTCTTACTTCCGGTAATATTTCACTCGTTAAATCTCAGCCTATTCAAATCGTAAGTACAAGCCAACCAGAGATCAAAAACACCACTAGTACTAATTCATTACATACTATTGGTGATGAAGATAAAATTGGACAAGCCCTTATTAATGAACTTTCTAAAAGGAAGTATTACGCCTTAATCATTGGTATTAATGACTATACAGATGTTAATATTCAAACGCTCGATAATCCAGTGAAAGATGCGCAGTCACTGGCCCAAGTGTTAAAAACCTATTATTCCTTTGAAAAGGAAGATGTACTCGTTTTGAGCAACCCAAATAGAGCTGAGATTATAGATGCTATGGATGCACTTAGTACTAAAGTAACTGATAGAGACAACCTGTTAATTTTCTATGCTGGGCATGGCATTTGGAATGAACAGCTGAATCAGGGTTATTGGCTACCAAGTAATGCTGCTTTGAGCTCTAAAGCAGATTGGCTTTCGAACAGTACCATTCGTGATTATTTGAGAGGTATTAATTCCAAACACACCTTATTGATTTCTGATGCCTGCTTTAGTGGTGGCATATTGAAAGAAAGAGCCGTTTTTGAGAATAGTCGTGCCATTTTGGAGGTTTATCGATTACCAAGCAGAAAAGCCATGACAAGCGGTACTTTGAAAACAGTTCCCGATCAAAGTGTATTCATTGAATATCTGCTCAAAAACTTAATTCAGAATAAATCTCCGCTTATGTCTGCCGACCAATTGTTCAGACAGTTTAAAACTGCCGTAATCAATAATAGTCCGAACGGACAAGTGCCACAATATGGCCCTATTTCACAAGCCGGTGATGAAGGTGGAGATTTTGTGTTTTTAAGGAAGGAGTAAAATTTTAATAAAAGATTCCCCTTTTCAGGGGAATGACGTTCATCCATGACTTTAGAATTTTTAGTAGCGTCATTCCCGAGGAATCGGGAATCTCGATTCTATTTAAAAACTATTGATTTCCTACCATTCAATTTACCATCAACAAAATCAGACTTACCAAAGATAATCTGATTGATTTTAGTGCTTTTGATTTCTATTGGCTCAGCAGACAGATTATGGATCACATAATAAGTGGTATCATTAAGTTTTCTTCCAAAAGATAAAAGCTGTTGATTCTCTAAAGGGTATTTAATTAACTCACCTTTTGCTAAAACTTCATGTTCATTTCTTAAGCTAATCAGTTCTTTATAATGGTTTAACATCGAAGTTGAATTTTTCTGCTGTTTTGCTACTGGTGTCACAGTCTCATCAGTAGCATATTTCGACTTCATCCAGCTTGTTCTCATACTATCGCCCTCATTATTCCAGAGCATGGGCTCTCTGATATTAGGATCAGGCTTCATTCCCAGCATGCCAATTTCTTCACCATAATAAATATAAGGTGAGCCTGGAAGCGTTAATAATATTGAGGCGGCTAATTTCCCTTTCTCAATGTCTCCATCAAAGTTACTCAGCACTCTATTCTGATCATGATTGCTTAGAAATATAGCATCATGGTAATCCTTATTGGCCGATTTAAAAAGTTCTCTTTGTTCCATTAATCGATCAATCAAACTCTCATTTTCCAACATTACCCATTTAGGTCCTTCTATGGTAGCGGCTACATTTTTCTCATTAATCACAGCTTGTTGGATACTACCCGCCAGGTCAAAATTAAATAATGCTGGCAAACCTTTGGCAAATTCTTTAACCAGTTCAGCCGGAGCCCAAACCTCCCCTACCAGGTAGACATCCGACTTAATTTTTTTCATTTCATTGCTATAATATTGCCACCATTGGTAAGAGTCTTTTACTCTATCATCGGGATAAATGTGCTTGGCAGCATCTAAGCGGAAGCCATCTACATCAACTTCTTCCAACCAAAAACGACTTATATCTACTATTTCCTTCCTTACTTTTGGGGAATCGAAATTCAAATCTGGCATGCCTCCCCAGAAAAAGCCATAATAATGTTCTTTGGACTCGTCACCGTCAACAGCATGCCATTGCCTGATATTATCTGAATCCTGGGTGACTTCCTTTTTAGCAATTTGGTCGGCTATAGAGTCTTTGTCAGCCCATACATAATATTCACGGTATGGATTGTCTTTTCCTTTTTTAGCCTCTAAAAACCATGGATGTTCAGATCCAGTGTGATTAATAATCATATCAATAATCACCTTAATTCCTCTGCGATGAGCTTCTTTTACGAAATGCTTAAAGTCATCCATAGTCCCATAATCAGGATGTACGCTTTTGTAATCAGTTACATCATATTTATGATAGCTCGGTGATTTCATAATAGGCATAAGCCAAACTGCCTGGACTCCTAAATCTTCCAGGTAACTAAGCTTTTGAGTGGCTCCGTTAAAATCGCCTATGCCATCTCCATTGCTATCTGCGAAGGATTGTATGAAAATTTCATAAGCTACTGCATTTGGAAAGTCCGATGTTTTCACTGGCTTCATGGCCGTGGATTGTTGTGATTGTTGTTCTTTACTTTGCTCAATACAGGACAAAAAAAATAGGGCTGTGAACAGCCCTATCAACATATTAATTCTTTGGAACATTTTAAGCTTGGTTTATGCTATTCTGTTCATACAATTTAAGTCTTTAAAAGCTACTTTCAAACGCTCAATCATGCTTTTTTCTGCTTCTCTCAACCAAACACGCGGGTCATAGAATTTCTTATTTGGAGCATCAGGATCTGTTGATGTACCAATCTGATGCTGAAGTCTGTCTTGGTTAGCATTATAATAGGTATGAACACCTTTCCAGAATGCCCATTGCATATCAGTATCAATATTCATTTTGATAGCACCATAACCAATAGCCTCCTCTATTTTTTCCGGCTCTGAACCAGATCCTCCATGGAAAACAAAGTAAACCGGCTTCTCTGCAGTTCCATGTTTTTCCTGAATATAATCTTGAGATTTTTTAAGGATATCAGGCCTTAGTTCAACATTACCTGGTTTATATACGCCATGCACATTACCAAAAGCAGCAGCAACCGTAAACATATTGCTAACCTTACTTAATTCCTCGTATGCATAATTAACCTCTTCAGGTTGCGTATACAGTTTGCTGTTATCAACATCGGAATTATCTACTCCATCTTCTTCACCACCAGTAATACCAAGCTCAATCTCAATAAGCATGTCCATTTTCGCCATACGCTCGAGATATTTCTTGCTGATTTCAATATTTTCTTCAATCGGCTCCTCTGATAAATCAAGCATATGAGAGCTAAAAAGTGGTTTCCCATGAGTTTTGAAATACTCTTCGCCTGCATCTAACAACCCATCGATCCATGGCAATAACTTCTTAGCTGCATGGTCTGTATGTAGAATAACAGGAACTCCATAGTGCTCAGCCATCATGTGAACATGATGCGCCCCCGCCACAGCACCAGCTATAGCGGCTTTCTGCCCATCATTTGATAAACCTTTACCTGCATTAAAAGCTGCTCCACCATTTGAAAATTGAATCATTACTGGTGAGTTTACCTCACGAGCCGTTTCTAAAACTGCATTAATAGAGTCTGAGCCTATTACGTTGACAGCCGGCAAAGCATATTTATTGTCTTTTGCATCTTTCAAAAGATCCATCATATCCTTACCTGAGAGTACTCCTGCTTTCATATTTGTATATTTTGTGTGAGTGTTTTAAAGTTGAACCCAAAAATGACAATAATGACTTAATAAAAAAAAGAAAGGCACGAAAATTAGCTTTCGTGCCTTTACCGATATGGTTTTATGGTTGTATATGAAGAAAACGCTTATCCACCGTAACCATCATTCTGATCTAGATTAGGATTTGCTACTAAATCATTAGCTGGTATAGGAAATATTTCTCTAAAGGCATCGATCGATGCACCATCAATATTACCGCCCTTCCAAGGCCAAACATATTCATTTCCTGTGTATTTATTAAACCTAATTAAATCCACTCTTCTTGAACCTTCATAGTATAATTCTCTTGCCCTTTCATCAAGGATAAAATCTAATGTTAAATCGGCAGTATTGATATTACCGCTTGTATCTCCATAAGCTCTTTCGCGTAATGCATTTATAAAAGAGAGTGCCGTTGCTGCATCTCCGCCAGAACCACCACGAAGAACTGCTTCTGCATACATCAAATAAGCATCGCCTAATCTAAATAATGGATAATCTGTATCAACAAAAGTCACGTCTGAACCGTCCTCTCCTGTAGAAGTAACATTAGAATATTTAGTAACTGCATAACCGTTAGTAAATTCCAAAAGATCATTTATTTCTAGTGTTTGCCCATCGGTATAAAACATAGCTCTACCATCCGATGAACCATCTGCATCAGGAAACTTGCTTACCAGCGAAGCTGTTGTACGCAGACCTGCCCATCCGTCACCAACACCAAAATCTGTCGCTGTCATTGTTCCTCCTATGGAAGCATGTGTAAGGAAAGTTGTACTGCCATAGCTTTGTGTTCTCATTCCATCAGAAGGAAGCGTAAATATTAACTCATTACTATTATGGTTATCTGCATTAAACAAATTATTATACTCCGGTTCGAGTGTGTACGGACCATTTAAAACTTTATTTAAAGATGCAAGTGCCTCTGTATTTCGATCTTCTCCAATATAAACAGGAGCATTTAAGTACAACTTAGCTTGTAACATCCATAAAGCTGCTTGATCTGCTCTTCCGTATTCGTTTTGCTGAGGAGGTAGCATTAATGATTCAATATCGTTCAATTCAGTCTCAATAAAACTAAAAACAGCTTCAGGAGTTGACTGAGCGGGAGGATTTGCTGTAATCTCTGTAACTAATGGAATATTTCTAAAAAGATCCAGCGCATGCCAATAGGCTAAAGCTCTCAAAAACCTCACCTCTGCTCGGTAATCTTCTAGTGTTTCCTTTTCCGAATCAGAATAACTGAAGTTCTCAACATTTGATGCCGATGTCTGTTCCAGAAAGTCGTTAGAATAAGAAATAATTAAAAATAATCTATAGTAAAGCACCTTGACAAACTGGTTATCTGACGACCATGTATGGGTATTTAAATCTTGAATACCAGCATCCGTCCAGGCGATTACTGCTTCATCAGTTGTTAATTCTTGTGCTTTCCAATAAGCTCTGATGTATGAGGTGAAACCTTCATCATTCACTAATTGTAAATCAGCTTGTCCAGCTGGGCCTTGATTACCCGTTAAACTGTAAGCGCCATATATTTTTGCTAGATAACTTCTAACATTGGTAAATTGACCAAAGGTATTATTTGCAGTAGCACCATCTTGTGGTTTAAGTTCCAGATCAGCACAAGAACCGAAAAGGAAAGAAATAGCTAATGTTAATATTAATAATCTTTTCATCGCTCTTTAAATTTAAAATTTAGCACTTATACCAAAAATGAAGGCAGTTGACGGTGGGAAAATATTATTATCAATTCCTGCCTCCGGATCTAGTCCACTATATCCGGTAATCGGAATCATATTTTGAACAGTGGTATATGCTCTTAAGTTCATATTGTTCAGTTGATTGAAATTATACCCGATTGTCAAATTATCTAATTTTACGAAATCGCTATTCTCTAAATAATAATTAGACTTTAAGTGACGAATATTAAAATCACTAGTTAAAGCTGATTCATGAACATTATTTAGGATATTACCTTCGGTTAATCTATTGTAATAACCATTTGCAGAAGCGGTGTTATTGTATACTGTTCCTCCAAATTTGCCTCTCAATGTAAATGACAAATCGAAGTTCTTATAGGTCATATTTGACGTTATACCTACAAGAATTGGCGAATCGGCCACCCCTTGTACCACCAAATCATTTTCATTTACTGAACCATCGCCATTTACATCTTCATAAGTAACTGGTTGAGGTCCTTTAACTGGAAGACCATTATCATCATACAATTGGTTAAAGGCTAAGAAAGAACCGTAAGCCTCACCAACTCTTATGATTTGAATATTTTGACCTACATCACCAGCAATTCCGCCAATCTCAATACCAAAACTATTTTCATCTTGTTCATTATTTAAAGCAGTAATTCTATTTCTGTTATAGGTAAAATTATAATTCAGGTTCCAGGTAAAATCAGTATTATCATAAACTACGTTATTTACGGCAACTTCAATTCCTGAATTATTCATTGAACCAATGTTAGTTACAACTCTATCCCCAACATTAGTTCCAGCGGCTACTGGTGCATTGAAGAGTAGTTGATCGGTATCTTTAGTATAAACGTCTATTGTACCTGACATTCGACCATTTAAAATACCGAAGTCGATTCCTATGTTTGTTGAGACTAATCGCTCCCACTGTATATTGGGGTCAACCGCTGTAGGCCTAATTACCTGGTAATAATTGTCTCCAAATTGATATGATGCAGTTTGAGTACCAACAAAATAATTCTTCTCATATAAATAATCCGGAATAAACTGGTTACCTGTTACCCCATAACCTACCCTTAATTTTAAGTTAGTGAAGGCATCCGTTAAATCTTGAAAGAAATCTTCTTCAATGATTCTCCAACCAAGTGCAGCTGATGGAAAGAATGCATAACGATTTCCAGGGCCAAATTTGGTAGAACCGTCAGCTCGGTAAGTAAAAGTAGCTATATATTTATCTTGAAGTGAATAATTAATTCTACCAAAATATGACTGCAGTCTATTTCTTACAGGAGACAATGCATTGATTTGAATTTCATCTTGCGGTATTTGACTAGGCTGAAAATAAGCTGTTATATCATCACGGAGATTTTCTCCAAAATAGCCATATGTTTCTCTGTACTGCTCATTGAATTCATAGCCTAGCATAAAGTCGATGTCGCTCGAACCAAAGGTCTTTTTATAATTGGCGTAACTAAAGTGAGTAAAAGTATAAGCCTTGTTTACTGAGTTACTGATAAAGCCATCTCTATTAGTATTTCTTAATGTAAATGGTTCGAAATAATTATTACTTCCATCCTTAGTATCAAAAGTGGTAGATGAATTTAGGCTTAAACCATCAACATAAGGTATCTTAAGGTCGAAGTTTAATGAATTAAATGATCTTCTGTTTTCTCCTTTGTTTACCTGTTGCTCAAGCTGTGATACGGGGTTAGTTGGTGCTAGACCTTGATCCTCCCATTCATAATAACCACCAAACTCATCGTTACCTTCAACATATATTGGTTGAGAAGGATCAAATGATGCTGCCAAGCCAGCTACATTTGGTTTATAAGTATCTTGATTTAAAGCATTTTTGGTATTAAATGTAACCTTTAAATTATCATTCCAGAATTTTGCCGACAGTAACAATGACAAACGAGTTACTGTGTTTTCATCGCCAACGATTACCTCACGATTATTCATTCGGTTTATTGACCCCCTGAAATTAATGGTCTCATTACCCCCTGAAAATGAAACATTATGATTTTGACTAAATGTAGGCTGAGTAACGGCATTAAACCAATCTGTACTAGCTTCACCTAAATCATCACTTCGTTGTGGTGCCTTATTGGCTACTACTGCTCTAAAGTTTGCTGGATTTAGGAATTCAGGTTCTCTAAAAATCTGGGAATAAACTACCGAACCATCATAGGCAACTTGGGTTTTACCTGCTTTTCCACTTTTAGTGGTATACATAATCACACCGGCTGCCGCTCTAGAACCGTAGATTGCTGTAGCAGACGCATCCTTAAGCACAGTTACACTCTCAATATCTGAAGGATTTATAAAATTGTTGGCATTTCTTGTACCAGAAGATCCGTCAGTATCAATAGGCACCCCATCTACAACCACCAAAGGTTCTCTTTGTGCTTGAAGTGATCCACGACCACGAATCGTGATAGATGCACCGCCTGATCTAGTATTACCAGGATTTACGTTTACTCCTGCAATTTTACCAGTGATTAATCTTTCTGGTGATGCTATTTGACCTTGATTAAACTCCTTTTCATTTACGGTTGAGACTACACCAGTTACGTCTTTCTCTTCTTGCGTACCGTAACCCACTACTACAACTTCGCTTAATTGCGAAACGTCCAGCCCCATTTGAATATCAAAGGAAGTTTTATTACCTATTTCAATTTCTTGTGTAGCATAACCAATGAATGAAACTACTAATACATCATTAGCTGTAGCCTCTACTTTAAAATTACCGTCCAAATCTGTTGTTGCGCCTCTTGAAGTACCTTTTACCTTGACACTAGCACCAGGTAAGGTTTCGCCTGTTGTGCCATCGGTTACAGTACCTGAAATAGTACGTTGCTGTGCAAACGAAGCGTTTATTCCTAATAGCAAAATCAGGGTAAATAAGCTTGCAATCTTCCGAATTGAGAGAGCTCCCATCAGAGGCTTCCATCGATTCATTAATTTGGTATTAATCTGTTTCATACTAATTTATTTAGATTGTCGGGTCAATGTTGAATTAATAATTTCTCGTTTACTATTTGCTCACCAGCCTGTGCCTTAATAATATAAAGACCATTAGGCAGGTCAGTCATATTCAATTCATACTGAAATGGATCAAATTGGACAATGTCCAAATTTTGCTGCTTTCCAGCTAAATCGAATACTTTAACTGATCGTAATTGAGATGCTGAGATGAGTTTAACGTATCCTTTTGCAGGATTTGGGAAGATAGATACATTTATATCCAGATTCTTTTTCGAGCTATTAGTGAGTACAATATCTTTCTCAATTGTATCATCTATAAAGTTTTCAATAGGTCGATTAACCAATAACCTGAATTCACCTGCGGCCAAAGGAAAGCTGAAATCTTCAGAGGATACTATGTTAATCTCTTTACCTAAAAAGTAATCGTACCAAGTACCTTCAGCTATAATTTGCTGGTCAAGCTCATCTTTTTGGTTCCCAAAATTACCTACAAGTACAAACTCTGTTTCCTGATCATTATATCTTATCCACTTAACAGTACTACCAGCCGACCAACCAAAGTTTTCTCTATTAAGATAGTCTGTCTGTGTTTTTAGTTTAATCAGGGATTGATATACCTGAAAAAGACTCTGTCTTTCCTCATCTTCCAAATACTCCCAACGCGTTGGTTTAACACCCAATCTGTCATTGTTAAGCTCTAAATCGTAACCAAATTCACCAAACTGCCACAACATTTTAGGGCCAGGAACCATAAAGAAAAAGGCCGCATTAAGTTTTAAACGTTGCATTTGATAAGCCAATGAACTGCTGTTATTCTTACCCAATTCGAAAGCCACTCGCTCTTCGTCATGGCTCTCCATGTAGTTAATTAAATGTGGGTTTTCCCAACCTCTGCTTTCATAAAACATATTGGTTATGTTTCTATTATTGGCCTTGGCAAGGCTTGAAAAATCATGGTTGTGATTACCCCAAAGCATCATGCCATAATTAGCTAGCTCCTTTTCTTCGGCATTATCCGCAAAATGCTCCAAGATGACATAGGATTCAGGATCTACTGACCATTGATGATCTGCAAGTCTCTTTAGTATAGCTATTCTTGATGCATCATATTGACCCCAAAGACCAACGTTACCCAATGTGTTTTTTTGAGTAAAACCTTTAGATAAGTCATATCTGTAACCATCTACATGATATTCCTCTAACCAAAATGAAACGACTTTATCTACAAATTTCTGAGTGTATTCACTCTCATGATTCATATCGTAGCCTACATTGAAATCATGACGTGCAGAGGTATTGAACCATGGGTTATCGGCAGTTGGATTTCCATACAAACCATCATTATACAATCTGGCCAATGAACTTCTTCCAAATTGATGGTTTAGTGCTATATCCAAAATGATTGCTATCCCCCTATTGTGACATTCATTAACAAAGTTTTTTAAGTTTTCTTCTGTACCATAGAACTTGTCAAAAGCTAGCATAGAAAATGGATTATAACCCCAACTTAAGTTACCCTCGAATTCCATTACAGGCATCAATTCAATGGCATTAATTCCCAAATCTTCCAGATAATCTAATCTATCGCGAACTGCTTCCAGGGTTCTCATTTCAGTAAAATCTCTAATGAGCAATTCATAAATGACCAAGTCTTCCTTTTCAGGCTTTGTAAATTCCGAATCAGTCCATTCAAAATTTGGTTTGGCTGTTTGCAAATAAGAGACTGCCTCAGAAGTTTGACCTGAAGGATATGACTGTAATTCGGGATACCTGTTCTCTTCAATAATTTGAGGATCGTCAAACTCAGATCCTATTTTGGTTGTGTAGGGGTCAGCAATTTTTATTTCGCCATCAACTAAGTATTGAAATCTATATTCTTCGCCTGGCATTAAGTCTTCAATTGTTAACCAAAAGCGCTCACCATCTTTTTTCATTAGGTAATTGTTATTAAGACTCCAATTATTAAAATCACCGATAACAAATACATTTTTCTTATTAGGAGCCTCTAGTAATAAAGTTGCACTTGTATTGGAGTTGTAATTGATGCCCAGCGAGGCTGAAGTTGGTGCGGCTAATTCTTCTACTATTGGTGTAGTAATATAGCTATAATTTCTTGTTACAGTTTCTGATCCGTTGTCAGCTTCAATAGTTAGGGTATGAGCTGCACCGTCATCTATAACATTATGAGTTGTATTGAATGAAGTTGTATTAACCTCAGAGCTAACTAGCTCACCATCTACTAGAAAGTTAATAGTAGCCGACTCGGATACGGCAAAATTAATATCAATGGATTGGCCAGCTTCATAAAATCCGAAATTACCAGACGGGCTGATTAAATTGGCAGCAAAGCCGCTGGATATTTCTGTTATGTAATCACTTGTTTGTCCATCAGACCAATCATTTCCTTTAAGTAACATCCCGACTTTCTGTATTGATGAAGCATCCTGATTTAAAAAGTCAGTCAGTACTAAGGTAATATCAAAATAAGTATTACCATTTTCATTTCTTTTAGTGAATTTGGCTGGGGCTGTAGCGTCTGCATCACTACTTGCAGGATTAATATTACTTGGGGCATCGGCACCTTCATCAGGCAACCACATCCAAATGTAGGCATCAGAAAGACTTGACAAATCTGAACCTGTTACATTATAGGAAATTGTTATTTCATCTTCTGCATCAAAGAATTGAGGTGAGATGCCTGGAACATCCTGAGCAAAAGATAAAAAAGAAAGGAATAAAAGCGATATGGTTAATAATAATCGCATAAAGTTTGTTTTAAAGTGAAAAAGGCAAGAGGGTTCCCTCTTGCCTTATAATTAAAAATTATTGAGCTGTTGCCGAAGCGGTATAAGTTTCTCCATCAAAAGATAATACAAACTCATAAGTTCCTGCATCTAGCGTAAGATTTGTACCACTATTATATTCTAACGCATCTATTGAGCCACCATAATTCAGTTTCCAATCTCCTCCCGCTCTTACTTTAAACTCACCTCCAACGAAGGCTCCAGTGTAGCTGAAAGATACAGTGCCATTATCATTACCGACAACCTCTAACGCTGTATCAACATTCCAGTCGCCAGATGGCGATCCTGCACCAATCAATGACCATCCTGTATCAATCATGGTTGCGTTCCAAGTTTCACCTTCATCAGCCGTTGATAATACAATATAATAAGCGCCTGAAGCAGGAGCAACAATATCACCTCCACCAACAGCTAATGTTGCTTGAGTGCCATCAGGAGTTATAGCTCCACCTAAGTTAACTGTCCAATCGTCATTATTTCTAAACTTGAACCTTCGATCACCTGTATCATTTGGATCTAAGTTTGCATCTGCAAACCATACAACACCAACCCATGAATAAACATCGCCATCAACGCCTGCATATACCAAGTTTCTATCAGCATCGTAACCATTAGCAGTTACGCTGCCAATTACACCCCAGTTATAATCATCTGGATCAAATGTTATTTCTTCAGCATCACCAGTCCTGTTAAAGTTTAGGAAAGCTCCACCGTCATTCTGCAATTCTACTTCTACAGTATATACCCCATCTTCTTGTGCAAAAGGAATATCACCTCCACCAGCAACAAGATTATCAGCAGATCCTCCGTAATTTGTAAAGGCAACATAACCATCTCCCGCATCATTATTTCTAATGATTTTCCAAGCATTGTTTATTCTTATTTTGTAATTATCACCTTCTCTGATAGTTACACCTTGCGCATTAAATACAAACCCGTCATCAGGGTTAGAACTAACTGTTGTCATCTCAACATCTGACCAACCTGAGGGTGCACCGATGAAAGAAACTTTCTCAACCTCCATTACAATAAGTTCAGAAGTAGTTTCATCATACGACACTTTATAGAAACCATCATTAGCAATATTAATAGCAGCGCCATCTTCTGTTAACAAGGCCAAATCATAACTATTAAATGGCTCTTCATCACTTAAAGAATCTAACGGAACAGTTGATAAAGCTCCTCCTAAAGTTAACGACACTTCTTTGGCTTCAACCTTCTGCAATTGATAATCACCAGCTTCTAAAAAAACATAATTACCATAGAAACCATCTCTGTCCACAGCTGCGAAACCATCTCCTTCAACTTGCTCTGGAGTTAATGATCTTTCAGCTACAGGGTCTTCACCTTCAACTACAAAATAATAGCCGTCAGCAACATTCAGACCTTCCTGAACTTCAACTATTGGCTCGTCTTCGTCACATGACACCATTGCGAATGAAGCTGCAAGCATCAAAGCAACGGCCCATAATTTTTTAAAGTTTTTCATAATTTTTAATTGTTTAGATTAATGTGTTATTAAATGAAGTGCTCATCAATCCTTCGCAACTCCAATTCACATATCAATAATAAAATCATAAAGGCGGTTTAAATAAGATAAACCTATAATTTTCACCGCAAACGATTGCGAACACGTTTGCATAACACCACTTTTCGAAACTTAATTTTTAGTCTGACAAATATTTTAGATTAAATTGATGTTAATCTTTAGTTTCGTTAGGCGCTTACTCAAGTCAATTGTTATATTTCGACTTATTAACAGCCTTAAGGAAATGAAAAAAGGAAATATCACTATAAAAGATTTAGCCCGAGAATTGAATGTCTCGCCCTCTACTATTTCCCGTGCCCTTAAAGATCATCCTGATATTAGCCCTGAGACAAAAAAGGCTGTTAAAGAACTCTCAGAAAAATTAAATTATCAACCTAATTCAGTTGCACTCTCATTAAGACAGAGCAAAACGAACACAATAGGTGTTATTATTCCGGAAATAGCCCACTTCTTCTTCTCAGCTGTTATAAGTGGTATAGAAGATATTGCTCATAATGCTGGTTATCATGTTATCATTACGCAATCGAATGAATCTATTGATAGAGAAATGATGAATACAAAAGCCCTATTTAATTCAAGGGTCGATGGTATTTTAATTTCTATCTCAAGGGAAACCAACCAATTCAATCATTTACAGCAGTTAATTGATGCAGGAACACCTGTTGTTTTCTTTGACAGGGTGGTTGAATCAATCAACGCATGCAAAGTAATAGTAAATGATGAGCAAGGAGCTTACGAAGCAACCACGCATTTGATTGAACAAGGTTATTATAGAATAGCACATTTAGCAGGCCCACAGAACTTGACTATCAGTAATAATAGGTTAAATGGCTTTAAAGCCGCATTGGCAGACAATAAGTATATGATTGATGATAACCTCATAAAAATATGCGGTTTAGGAACTTATGAGGAAGCCGAAGCCATCACCAACGAATTATTAGATTATCGTTTTCCGCCTGATGCCATTTTTGCCAACAACGATGTGGCAGCATATGGTGCTATGACAGCGATTAAGAAAAGAGGAATGAAAATACCTGAAGACATTGCTATTGTCGGCTTTAGTAATTGGAGATTTTCAAGTTTAATTCAACCTGCATTATCTTCTGTTACACAGCCCGGTTTTAAAATGGGCCAAGAAGCCACTCGACTACTCATGAAACAAATCAACTTGGGCAAAGATGAAGAGGCCATTACAGAAACGATTTCCCTAAAAACCAATTTGGTGGTGAGAGAATCCTCTTTAAAAAGACCTTCGGAGCAAGTTTAAGCATCAAATGAGCTTATTTGTAAGTGTCTGAAAGTTTTCCGCAAACGTTTGCGAAAACGTTTGCATTATTTTAGGCATACTTTCACGTCAATTCACTTAGTATTATAAATAGATTAGCAATTACAACTATAAGTTTTTTGCTATGATTCCTCAGAACGCAACCAGCGAGTCAAATATATCTCAACATTGTGGAGCCATCATTAATTACTCTAGAAGACCTTTCGGCTTGAGCGGCACCACAGAAAATGCAAATTTCAAAATCCTAATCCTACAGGAAGGAATGATCAAGGTGCATTTATCTAAAAAAGAAGAGTTTGATGAACACTCCTATGCCATCATTGCCAAGCCTATTGGTGTAGATTTTACACTTTCTGAAAAATCAGATGCGCTGGAAATAAAAACATCCAAACTTATTGTATGCATTCTAAAAAACCCTTTTACTGTTATCTTCAAAGACTTAAAAGGAAACATCATCAACGAAGATGACCACGCATTTGGAACTAGTTGGATTGGAGAACAGGTAACTACTTATAAGAAACTTCAGGAGAAGGAGCGTTTTATTGGTTTAGGAGAAAAAACAGGTCCTTTAGACAGAAGAGGTCATGGTTATCAGAACTGGAACACTGATCATTTTGGTTACCCGCCTGATTCTGATCCACTCTATTGTACGACACCCTTTTATATAGGTATACATAATCAATTGGCTTATGGGATATATTTTGACAATTCCCATAAAACGCATTTTAATTTCGGAGCTTCTAACAGACGGTTCTCAAGCTTTTCTGCCGATAAAGGCGATATGGCATATTATTTTATATATGAATCTACTGTTGCAGAAATAATTAGTACCTATACTGATTTAACAGGTAGAATGGAATTACCTCCTTTATGGTCTTTAGGATACCAACAATGCAGATACAGCTACAGACCTGATAAAGAAGTGTTAAGCGTTGCAAAAACATTCAGAGAAAAGGAAATACCTGCTGATGTAATTGTACTTGACATACATTACATGGAGCAATACAAAATATTCACATGGGATAAAAATGATTTTCCAGACCCACAGGGCATGATTAAAAAACTGGAAGATCAGGGCTTTAAAGTAGTAGTAATTTGTGATCCTGGTATCAAAGTAGAAGATGGTTATGAAGCTTATGAAAGTGGCAAGGAGGAAGATGTTTTCTTGAAATATCCTGACGGTAGTTATTATGAAGGTGAGGTTTGGCCCGGATGGTGTCACTTCCCTGACTTCACCAAAGCCAATGCACGTGAGTGGTGGACTGAAAAACTCAAAACCTATACCGAAATGGGCATTGAAGGTTTCTGGAATGACATGAATGAAATAGCCACTTGGGGACAAACCTTACCAGAACTGATAGAATTTGACTTTGAAGGTAGAAAATCAACTGCCCGAGAAGGAAGAAATGTCTATGGTATGCAAATGGCCAGAAGTGCTTATGAAGGTGCCAAGCAAAATCTCCCTAACAAAAGAGTTTTTAACTTAACAAGAGCAGGTTTCTCAGGTATTCAACGGTACGCAGCAGTCTGGACTGGAGACAATGTAGCTGATGATGAACATATGTTGCTTGGTGTAAGGCTTGTAAATAGTCTTGGCATGGCAGGTGTTGCCTTTGCAGGTTATGATATTGGAGGCTTTGCCGGAGAAGCTGATAGTCAGCTTTTTGCAAGATGGATTTCTATTGGTGCCTTTGCTCCATTCTTTAGAGGTCATTCAATGATTAATAGTCGCGATTCTGAACCTTGGGCCTACGGTGAAGAGGTTGAAGAAATTAGTAGAAACTACATCAACTTGCGCTATAAAATGATGCCTTATATTTATACATCATTCTTTGCTGCGCATGAAACAGGTATACCTGTAGCCAGAAGTCTTGCTATCGCTTACCCGCACGATGATTTGGTATATGATAACCGATATGAAAATCAATACCTTTTCGGAGATAATATTCTGGTAGCTCCAGTACCTAGTAAAGTGAACCTGGCAAAGGTTTATTTCCCTGAAGGAGAATGGTACGACTTGTTCAATGACACCCATTACAGTGGCAACCAAGAAGTAATTGTAGAGTGCCCTATTGAAAGGCTTCCTGTATTTGTTAAGGCTTCAGGGATTGTTCCTATGCAAGACAAAACCATGAACTTAACACAGAATACGAACGACATCCTCGACTTACATATTTACGCAGGTAAAAACACCAATGAGTTTTTATATTATGAAGATGATGGTAGCAGTTTCAACCATCTGGATGGCTCTTATTACAAACGTTTAATCCAATTTGATCCACAAAACAAACAGCTTGTTCTTAATAAAAAAGAAGGAAGTTTTGACTCCAGGTATAAGCAAATCAGAGTTTATTTCCATGGTTTTGAAGGGAAGTTGAATAGTAAAATTAAAGCTAATAATTCAACAGCTCCTATCCAGTATTGCGACTTTATGTTTATCGATCAGATTTCAAACTTTGATCCTTTACCGATGTCAGAAAGAATTTGTCTGAAAATTGATAACTTACCTTTTGTGCAGGTTGAAAATGATGACGAGGAAATAACATTTAACTGGTCATAACAAACTAAAATCATGAAAAAACTCTTATTCGTAGCACTAGTAAGCCTTTTTATAGCATGCGAACAAAAAGACCATGCAAAGGAACAGACTCAGCAAAGCGATGAAACATTTCCTGAGAAGGCAAAAGATATGACTATTTATGAAGTCAATATCAGACAATACACCGCTGAAGGAACAATTAAAGCATTTATTCCTCACATTAAGCGGTTAAATGAAATGGGAGTTGAAATGCTCTGGATTATGCCGATTCAACCAATTGGAGAAAAAGAAAGAAAAGGCAGTTTAGGAAGTTATTATTCAATTAAGGACTACACCGCTGTAAATCCTGAATTCGGTAACCTGGCTGATTTTAAAGAGCTAGTCAATACAGCTCATGAGCATAACATGGTGGTTCTGTTAGACTGGGTAGCCAATCACACAGCCTTTGACCACCACTGGACAACTGAACATCCAGATTACTACACAAAAGATTCGTTAGGGAATATGATCCCGCCTGTTCAAGATTGGTCCGATGTTGCCGATCTTAACTACGAAAATGACTCCCTAAGGACAGACATGAAAGAAGCTATGAACTTCTGGTTAACAGAAGCTGACATTGATGGATTTAGATGTGATGTAGCTGGGATGGTTCCGGCTTATTTCTGGGAGAATACCATTAAAGAATTAAGGGAGGTGAAAAACATATTTATGTTAGCTGAAGATGATACACCTGAAATTCATGATGCTGGTTTTGATATGAGCTATGGTTGGGAATTCTTACACTTGACACATGCTATCGCCAAAGGTGAAAAGAATGCCAATGACCTCGAAGCATACCTGAATAAGGAAGATAGCTTGTATGACCCTGAAGATATTAAAATGTATTTTACCACTAACCACGATGAAAACTCATGGAGTGGTACTGTGTTTGAAAGATTGGATTCTGCTTATAACGCTATCTCCTTATTAACCTTCACGCTGGATGGCATGCCGCTGGTTTACAGTGGTCAGGAGGCCGGCTTGAACAAAAGTCTGGCATTTTTTGACAAGGATACAATTGCTTGGGATAAACTACCCTATCAAGACTGGTTCAATAAATTAATTTCTTTAAAGAAAGAAAATCCTGAGTTATGGAATGCAAACTACGGAGGAGATTTCAATCGGATTTCGACATCAAATGCTGAAAATATTTTTGCGTTCAGCCGTAAAAAAGGAAATGATGAATTAGTCATAATCATTAACCTATCGAATGACTTTCAAAGATTCATTATGGATGAAGCATATCAAAAAACCTTTAAAGACTTGCTAACAAACTTTGATGTATCATTTGATTCAAACGAATTTTCCATGGAGCCATGGTCATACTATGTGCTTCAGCAAACAGATAATATGTAATGAGCAATATTTCAATAAATTCAGAAAAGCCTAGATTAAGTTTCTGGCAAATCTGGAATATGAGTTTCGGCTTTATGGGTATTCAGTTTGGTTTTGCCTTACAGAATGCAAACGTTAGTAGAATTTTCGAAACCTTGGGGGCTTCAAAAGACAATCTTCCCATATTATGGTTAGCAGCACCTGTAACAGGTTTATTGGTTCAACCCATCATTGGTTATTATTCTGATAGAACATGGAGCAACAAATGGGGTCGAAGAAGACCATTTTTTGCTGTTGGCGCTATTCTAGCCTCTATTGCTTTATTCATTATGCCTAATTCACCAACCTTATGGATTGCAGCAGGTATGTTATGGCTCATGGATGCTTCCATTAACATTAGCATGGAGCCCTTCAGAGCTTTTGTAGGTGATATGCTTCCAAACGAGCAACGTACAAGTGGCTTTGCAATGCAGAGTTTTTTTATAGGTATTGGAGCTGTTGTAGCATCACTTCTACCCTATTTGTTTACTAATGTATTTGGTGTTAGTAATACAGCCCCAGAAGGTGAAATACCTGATTCTGTAAAATGGTCATTTTATGTAGGCGGTTTAGCATATGTATCTGCTGTGATGTGGACAGTTTTCAATACAAAAGAATATCCACCAGAAGATATTGAAGCCTTAAAAAAAGAAAATAGTGAAAAAGGAATTTTTGGTGGATTAGCAGAATCATTTTTAGGAATCTTTAAGATGCCTAAAACCATGGTGCAGCTAGCCTTTGTACAATTCTTTAGCTGGTTTTCCTTATTTGCTATGTGGATTTATACAACATCAGCAGTAACTGAACATGTTTATGGCGTTACTGATCCAAAATCAGTATTATATAATGAAGGTGCCGATTGGGTGGGTGTGTGCTTTGCCATCTATAATGGAGTGGCCGCCATTGCTGCATTCCTGCTTCCCCTGCTGGCCAAAAGAATCGGTAGAAGATGGACTCATTTGTTTGCATTAGCTTGTGGTGGGGCAGGTTTAATTTCTATTTTCTTTATTTCAAACCCTGATATGCTAGCCTTTTCTATGATAGGAATAGGTATCGCCTGGGCAAGTATATTATCTATACCATATGCCATGTTATCTAGTGCGCTTCCTTCGAATAAAATGGGATATTATATGGGTGTATTTAACTTCTTTATTGTTATTCCGCAGATAGTGGCTGCAGGTATTCTAGGATTTATTCTTAAAAATTTCTTCTGGAATGATGCCATTTACGCTATGATAGTTGGAGGTATATCTTTCCTTTTGGCTGGTTTGTTAAGTCTTTTTGTGAATGACAAGGATGAGGTAAGCGTAGCAGATTAATGCAATTATTACTGCAAAGAGAAAGCCAATGATAGTCATTGGCTTTTTTTATTACCAATTATTCAATTCAGTTTTAAATAAATAATTACTACTTTTAGAAACTCGATTAAACTATCTTATACTATTTTTAATGAAAAACTTCTTTCAATTCTTGCTAATCGCTTTAATGAGTATGTCAGGCTTTTTAGCCTCTGCTCAACAATGGTCACCGGTAAGTAAAAAAATTTCAAATCGGATTATCCCAACTTTAAGACAATACGATTTCAGTATTGACAATGCTAATTTAAAACAACTGCAAGCCACAGCTTTGAAGAGTATTAATTTGCCTGATCCAACAGGTAAAAATGTCACTTTCAATTTATCACATACAAAAGTGATGTCCGATAAATTGGCAGCTAAATTCCCATCTATTAAAACCTATATAGGAAAAACAAAAGATGGTGAAACTGCAAGAATTACTGTTACACACAAAGGGGTTCGTGCAATGGTGTTCAACAAAGAAGGTGTCTACTTCATTGACCCTATTAGCCTAGCTGATAAGAACAATTACCAGTCTTACTTTAAAAAAGATTTAGATCTCAATAATGATAAAACTTATTTTCCTGAAAATGAGCCCATCATTTATAATAAGGAGAAGTTTAATCGTGTTAAACAACAAGTTGAATCAAAGCAATTCAGATTACCTCCTTCAGGTCCTGAACTAAGGACTTACAGAATTGCGATCGCAGCTACAGGAGAATACACACAATTCCATGGTGGAACTGTAACAGACGCTATGGCCGCCATAGTAACTACTATGGCCAGAGTGAATGGTATTTATGAAAGAGAATTAGCCATAACCATGCTATTAGTTGACGATAACGATCAATTGATCTACACCGATGCTAATAGTGATCCATTTACAAACGGAAGTGCAGGAGAGTATATCGATGAGGTACAAGCAGAGATAGATGCCACAATAGGTAATGATAATTATGATATTGGTCATGGTTTTTCTACTGGTGCTGGAGGCCTAGCTGGACTTGGTGTTGTATGTCAGACTGGAAGAAAAGGAAGTGGTGTAACGGGAACTAACTCTCCTATTGGTGATCCTTATGATGTGGATTATGTGGCCCATGAAATTGGTCACCAGTTCGGAGGACCACACACATTCAACGGTGTTAATGGATCTTGTTCAGGTGGAAACAGATCAGGAAGTACAGCTTATGAGCCTGGTAGTGGTGTTACTATCATGGCCTATGCAGGAATTTGTGGTAATGATAACATTGCTAATAACAGTATACCATTCTTTCATGCAAGCAGCTTAGAATATATTACTATTTATAGTCAAGATGCCAATGGAAATAGTTGTGCAGAAACTTCTAATACAGGAAATAACATTCCTGAAGTAGAAGCTGGAGCAGGCGGTTTTACAATTCCTGTAAGTACTCCTTTTCAATTAAATGGATCAGCCACAGACCCCGATGGTGATAATTTAACCTACAGCTGGGAACAATTTGATTTAGGCCCCGCTGGTGAACCAAATACTCCAGAGGGTAACGCTCCATTATTCAGAAGTTTTGTTCCTACTACTGATAGCTTTAGGATATTTCCTCAACTATCAGACATTATCAATGAAACACAAACGAAAGGTGAAATTCTTCCTGATTATGCTCGTGATTTGAGTTTTATTTTAACTGTTAGAGATGATCAGGCTGTTGGAGGAGTAAACAATGACTTAATTTCATTTTCTGTGAGTGATGCAGGTGGCCCTTTCACCGTTGACGAAGTAAGTGGATCATACGCTGGTTACGAGAATATAACTGTAAACTGGGATGTAGCGAACACTAACCAAAGCCCAATTAACTGCGCCAATGTTAACATTTATGTGTCAGATGATAATGGCCAAACGTTCGAGTATTTGGTAAAAGAAAATACGGCCAATGATGGATCTGAAGTTATTGAGTTACCTAACATTAATTCTGATGAAGTAAAAGTAAAAGTTGCTGCTGCACAAAATATATTTTTCAACATAGCACCTGGCAGCATTACAATTTCAGAGGCAACTGAGCCAACATTTACGATTACAGCTTCATTAACTACTAACAGCTTTTGCCCTGAAGACGAAGTTGTAATCGACCTGTCAACACAATCTATCTTAGGTTTTACAGAGCAAATTACTTTGAGCACTGCTAATTTAGCATCTGATTTAAGTGCTAGTTTCGCCAGTTCAACGATTAATCCCGGAGAAGAAACAACCTTAACATTAACCAATGCACAGGCTATTTCAGGTACATTTGAATTTGATATAGTAGGAACTACCAACAACGAAGAGAAGTCTTATAAGGTCAACTTTACTATTACCAACAACCCTGTAGCACCAGACTTCATTCTTCCTAACGTGAGTGAAAGTACTAGTTTACAACCTATTTTTGAATGGACAGATAGTAATTTACTTACAACCTATGATTTGGATATTGCCACTGATGAGGCTTTTTCAAACATTGTTGAATCAATTACCGATATTGCCGAGAAAACTGTTCAACTTTCTAATCAATTGGAATCTACAACTACATACTTTGCCAGATTATCAGCCAAAAATAGTTGTGGAACGAGTGATTTTGAGACCATTAGTTTTACAACGGCAGAAATAGACTGTATCGTTTTATCTGCCACTGATTTACCAAAATCTATAGGTACAACTCCGCAAACAATAATTTCTTCAGTAAATATTGAGGCAAATGGTACAATTGAGAGTATTGAAGTTTCTAATATTAACATAACACATAGCTACATTTCAGATCTAACGTTAATTTTAGAGAGTCCAAGTGGCACCCAAGTTACTTTGTTATCTGAAATATGCGGTAGTGAAAACAACCTTAATATTTCCTTTAGTGATATCAGCGGAGAAGATGCTTCTGATATCCCTTGTCCTCCTTCTGATGGCAATACTTATACAGCAAAAGAGTCTCTCGGACAATTTATCGGTGAAAGTATTTCTGGAAGTTGGAAATTAATAGTAATTGATGGATATGATGAGGACGGAGGTTCGATTACAAACTGGGAATTAAATATTTGTGCTAGTAATACTTTATTTGCTCCAAAAGACCCTTCCGACCTTACTACTGAATATTTAGAAAATGCTCAAATTCAGTTAATTTGGATAGATAATTCAGATAATGAGGAGTTCTTCTACATAGAGAGAAAAATTAATAATCAAACTATGTTTGAACTCATAGATTCTGTTGCAGCAGATATAACCACATTTACCACTAGCTTACCTGATTACTCAAACACCTATAACTATAGAGTTAATGCGGCTAATCAAGGAGGTAGCTCTGATTATTCAAATGTAGTTAATGCCTCAATAGATATACTTTCAAACAAAAATCTGTCAGAGGCAGGTATAAGCTTATACCCGAATCCGGTGGAGAATGAGTTGAACATAGTTAACAGCAATCATATCAAAATTTCGAAAATTAGTTTGATAGATGTTTCAGGTAAGCAGGTAGCAGAATTACCAGTTAACCAAAACACTTTAAACTTAAGCCAATTTGAAGCCGGCATGTATATACTTAGCATCCAAAGTGGTAATCAACATTATAAAGCGCAGATATTGATTAAATAAATCTTTGACAACTCCATTTAAATGGCTTCTGACAATTTGTTGGAAGCCATTTTTGTTTTAACAGTTTCAGTTCTTTTGGGTTTGCATAAAAAAAATGTGTCCTATGAAGCAATTACTATTATTACTCGCTATAACTTTTTCTTTTCAAGCCACCGCCCAAGAGATAATTCAAACTGAGCAAGGTGTGTTAAAAATCTATCCTATACAGCATGCCACTCTGGTGATGGAATGGAATGACAAAACCATTTACTTTGATCCTTATGGGGGTGCTGAAGCATTTCAAAATTTCAACAAGCCGGACCTGATCTTCATTACTGATATCCATGGTGATCACCTCAACAAGAAAACGCTCCAAGCACTAGAGACTTCACAGGCTATATTTGTAGTGCCATCAGCCGTAGCTGATCAAATGCAGGATATTGATAATAGTTCAATTGAGGTTATCAATAATGGTGAATCTAATCAAATAATGAACATACAGATAGAAACCATTCCTATGTATAACCTACCTGAATCACCAGATAACCGACATACAAAAGGCAGAGGAAATGGCTATGTTTTAACCATTGGTGGTAAACGCATTTACATTTCGGGAGATACAGAGGCTATACCTGAAATGCGCACTTTGAAAAATATTGATGTAGCCTTTGTATGCATGAATTTACCTTACACTATGGATGTTGATCAAGCAGCAGATGGTGTCTTGGATTTTGCCCCGAAGGTAGTTTACCCTTATCATTATAGAGGCAAAGGAGGTCTATCAGATATTGATAAGTTTAAGGCCCTTGTAAATGAAAAAAATACCGACATAGATGTACGATTAAGGAACTGGTATCCAGCAAATTAGAAGTTCATAAAAACTTAATAAAAAATAATTATAACATATTATTGATTTTTAAAAACTCAACTATATTTACAGCGTATTCATAACGTTTTTATGTAAATAACATGGCACTTAATTTTGCATCAGATTTCGACAGTTTTAGCGAATATGATGAAGACGACAACGGCTGGGATGATGAAGTATCTCTTGATGATGAATTTGAAGAAGAAGATGATTTTGACTCAGATAATGAAGATGACTATGAGGACGACTACGATGAAGAGGATGAGGACGACATCAAATACCAGAACTTCGATGATTTAGACGAAGACGACTATGATTCAGGTGAAGAAGACCCTGACTTTGATAACTTTTAAATGAAAATCCAGACTAATTAGTCTGGATTTTTTTGTGGTGTCATGTCATGCTAGAAGCATCTGATTGCATTGTTGGTTAACAAATCTCTACTGTCATGCTGGAAGCATCTTTTTAATCCATATCAACATACAATAAGATCCCTACGAAATAACCACAAGTAGGAAACTCATGCTGGAAGCATCTACTTTTTTATATTCATATAAAACTAAAAATGCCACCTTGAACGAGGTGGCATTTTCAAATCTTACTTATTTACGTAATTATACTCAAAAGCTTCAAGTATATTACCTTCATGGTCACGCTTGAGTTTAAGTCTGCCGGCCTCATCATATTCAAAATAGGTGATTCTTCCATTGGCATCATTCATAGAAGTCATACCCACTAAAGGCTCATAGGTGTATGATTCCATTTGCGCATCAACAGGGTAAATGCGTAGTTCATCAAACAAAATATTTCCCGTTGAATTAAACACCAATTGAGTCGCCTCATCTACGGTAATAGGTATTTTATTATAAGTCCATTCACTGTCCACTTCAATCTCATCGTCAACATTAATCGGAGTCTCGCCATTAATATTATCAATAGTAACGGTTTCAGAAGTAGACCCATTGGTACTCTTTAAGTAAACTTCAACATAATATTGACCTGCAGATAGAGGTTCAAGAACTTCTAATACATTTAAAGGTTTAATACTTTTTGAACCAGTTTTAGCTAAATCACTCATTTCACTTTGTGGAGCATTCCATGAATCATTGACATCTTCGAAACTTGTAAAGAAAAATCCATTTTCAGTATTACTTACCTTCGCAATTATTTCAGATTCTTTATATCCCCAACTATATTGATATTTTATTCCATGACCATCTATAGACTCTGTCACAGAAAAATATTCATTGAGAGTTTTTTCCTCCTTTAACTCAAACCTATTATCTATTTGCAATTGGTTATCATTATAAACTGGTTTTACAAAGTCATTGTAAGCAATTGTCCCATTTAAACGGTAATTCTTTGTTGGTGCATAATAGCCTTCGATTGACTCCCACTTATTGAAGTTTGCGGCAACAACTTGATTATTCTTTATTTTTAAATATTGTACAGGACGTCCAATCCTATTCTTATCTTTCGGGATATAATATCTTTTTACTTGAATAGTATTCCCTCCCAAATCTATGTCTTCTAGAAAAAATAAGTCAGAAGAATAAACAAACTCCTCTTTTACTTTTAATTCATCATTTACTAATATCTCGTTTGAGGTTAATTGAAAATGATTCTCACTATCATAGAGATAATTCTTCGTCAATTTGTGTTTCACATTATTATTATAATATGTTTCAGTTTTCTTCGAGATTTTAGGAAAAAAAGCTCTAATACTATACGTTTCAAAGCCATAAGTACTTTCTTCATAAGGTACTATCCAACCACTGGTATATTGACTAGTTGTCCAAAAATAAAAATCTGGAATATAAGTAAACCTTAAACCGAACTCAGTAGGTTGAGTATAAGATTTAGGTTCATAGCTATAGGTCAATTCTGTAGATTTCACTAAGTATCCTTGGTTATTGTATTCATTCACCAGCTTTAGCTTACCTCTTTTTTCATCTAAAGAAGTACTAAGAAACTCAGGAGGTCTACTTCTGGTTATTTCTTCTCTTAAAGAAGTAATTATTCTATTAGATTCAATATCTTTAAAATCATCCGATGTTGAAAAGCTATATTCTTTTTTAGAGTTATCATTATGTATTACTGAAACTTTCCCGTAGCCAACTGTCCCACTTTTTGTTTGATGTAATTCATAAAAACTCTCTGAATTAACATGGACATAATTAAATTTTCCATACGTACGAGAACCGTCTCGCAAATCAATGAATGAATGTGTTCTTTTAAAAAATTGCGACCAATTATCAGTTAAATTAGCAATACGACCAGAGCTTTTTCCTGTAATATCATAATTGAAACTTTTTGATTCTATCAGCTCATTATTAGTACCCCGTAGGTCTATTTGATTTACTCTAACTCCTCCAATTGGTAATTCTAAACCTTGGTCATTTACAAAATCATTTTGTTCAAAATAGAATTCATATTTACCTCCCGTTGGCAGAACCACACTTTTCAACAAATTAGCTTTTGTGGCTATCTCATCAGGATTCCTATTAGCCCAGGTTTTCAAAACTCCCCTGTAGTTAATGGAAGGAGCCAATTCCGAATTCTCCTTTTGATTAAAAAATCCCCAGAAGTCAATAGATTTTGAGTCATAAGAAGGCAGTAATAAGTCATCATATTGAAAATTATATAATTCGCCATTTAAATTAACACTTACCAATTTCAACCTACTATAATCATCATTCTGAAAATAGTCATAATTAAATAAGATTCGCTGAAATACATTTTCACTATAATCTTGAATTGTTATTTCGTTCAGTGCATAGTTAGATTCTAAATCCAGTCTTTCTATTTCAGAATATCCAAAGTTTATTCTACCATATGGCAATATTATTGTTTTTATTCTATTGGGTTTAACCACTTTTCGATAAATCGGGTTATACCAAATATCATTTTGATAGTCAGCTGGATTAACGAAGTCATATATATCCTCTAATGGCTGATCAAATACCGTGTAATTATTTTCTAAATGATATTCAGAATAATCTGATCCATCCCATTGCCTATATTCGGTGGAATAATAAAACCTACGTTCTTCTGCATTGTAAAAAGTTTCTATTTTATCATTTTGTGTATATTCGTAAGTTATCAAATTATTAGAGTTACCATTAATCTTGATATCTTTGCAATACCATGCATTGACATATTCTAAATTGGCATTTTCATAGTAAAATCCTCCGGGATTATAGGGTTGATCTAAGAATTCCTCTTTTGTATATGCTGCATTTGCTACGCTTGCATAAAATGAAGGCGTTCTTAAATTCGTAATGTCATAATAGTCTTCTTGGTTTGGAAATACATATACATTTCCATCGGTATCCGTTATTTTCCATTCATTAGTTGTATTAGCTTTAGGACCAATCGCTGGTACTATCTTAGCATCTGCCATTCCAGAGATAACTTTTGGCTGTCCTGAAGAATCCAAGATGAATCGACCATGTCCTGAAGGCAAAGTAAAATGAAAAATATCTGGTTCGGTATCAGCATTTCCCCAAACACAATAAATATTATCTTCATTATTGCTTATAAGATTTTTGGCAAAATGTTCTTCAATATTATA
This sequence comes from Marivirga atlantica, assembly GCF_016734805.1. Classification (GTDB taxonomy): domain Bacteria; phylum Bacteroidota; class Bacteroidia; order Cytophagales; family Cyclobacteriaceae; genus Marivirga; species Marivirga atlantica. The sequence goes on along the minus strand of NZ_JAERQG010000002.1, from coordinate 592,102 downwards.
TTTATCCTCATCAGGATAAAACTGAGAATTTTCATCATTATAAATTTCGTCATTTCGCAATAACCTGATCCAATCATCTATTGTTAAACCTTTATAGTAAACTTCTTTAACTTCTCCGTTTCTTTCACCCATATTTGTTACTAAATTGATGAATCGGCCACAAGTATGGTGTTCATCTGGATTACCCTTCAGTTCTCTTGTCAAGGTGGCTCCACTATAGTCAAGTTGCCAACCTAGTCCTACCGAGGAAGCTATATCCTTTACTTTAATTCCACCACTGTAGTATTTCAACGTAATTGGTAAACTAAATTCTTTTACTGAAGTTGATGCTAAAGGAATATTAAAATTTATTTTACCAGTATATAAGTCTACCATTTTATCTTCTAGTGCAAATTGCTTTAAACTAGAACTTTCTGGAACCAGAATATCAGGATTAAGAATAAACTCTCTGAATGTATTCTTTATACGAGGTTCTTCCTGTGCATATAAGGCATTACCTAAATGGAATAGTAGAAATATTAGTAAAAGTAATTGCTGCTTAATTTTATTCATCTTCTTTTCAAGAATTATTGTAAATTTTTAGAACCAAAATATGAAATATTCAATTAATAGTATGCTAATTATACCGATTAGGATTACTTCTAATTTTAAGAGATAATCTTTCATTCTAATTTTTTTCTTTAGATTGGTTTGACCAACAATAATTAAAATTATTAAAATGAACATAATACCATTCAGAAAATAATTATTTATTCTACCTATAGAGATGTCCGCGATACTAAATCTTATAGTTAGATATAAAATTATATATATACTTATTGCATGCAGTTTATGTCTCATTTGTCAAAACTATAAACCTCCTTACTTATTCCAGTGTAAACACCACTCCAAATCCAAGCTGTAGAAATAACTATTCCTATTTGTTGTTGCCTAAGTGAATATGTAGATGAAGTTTCAACACCGATTCCATTATATCCAGTTGTACCACCAAAATATCCTTCAGTATTACTGGAATTACCTATTGTAATACCACCAGAGACACTCAATGATGGAAGAGCGGAAGGGGTTGAATAATCTACCCCACCACCTAATAAAACTCCTGATGGGCTTAATGTAATAGAACCATTTCCGTTAACTGCATCAATAACATTCGTTGCCTCTTTTCCATAAGATATTGTAACATAAGGTTGAATATCACCAGATGAAAAATTCTGACCTACCTTACTGACCTGATTTATGGTAGAAGCTTGTTGCATTGAATTTTCAAAATCCTCTACTTCTTCTTCATTTGAAAAATTAGTTTGAGATAAATTAAATGTAACGTTTACCAAGTTCGAAAGCCAATTAGAAAAAGAATTATAAGCTGACTCAAAACTATTTTCGCCATTATTAATGCTGTATGATTCTAAACCTTCCAACTCAATATGAGCGGTTACTTTATTTTCGCTAAAAGCGTAAGTTGAGTTATAATAATAATCCTCGGCCAATGGATCAACATTAAAGAACCTGCCCAACTCTGGTTGGTGGTTTCTCCATTTAAACTTCACCCAACCTGTCTCTTGCTCATACTCTTGGTCTTGGAAGGTGTTCATAAAGTTTTTCTTGTCGTATACTTTTTTGTAGGAATTAAAAGTCAGCCCGAATGGATAGTAATCATCCGCTTGTATCAACTCTGTTTTATGGTGGTTGATCATTAAATCATCGAAGTAAACTTCTGTGAGTTCCTCACTTTCATTACTCACAAAAAACATTAAAAAGCCGTCATGTGGTATGGTCATATCTTCAAATTGTAATAATTCATGTGAGCCACTACCTGTACCATTATCTGCTGCAGCAGTTGTTAACTGTTTAAAACCAGCATCTACATAATTAAAGCTTTTATCTAATAAAATATAATTAAAATAAGCTTGCGGTCCGGTTTCATTAGAGGCAGCCAAAGCTCCGGCAGGTACAAAGCCATCCTGAATACCACTTACATCCATAGGATTTTCACCTCCTAAAATACCACCCGATAACATATTCGCTAAAGCGGTAATAAAAGGCAGTGCATTTACTTCTTCATTGCCTTCTTGTAAGTCTACATATTTACCATAAATAGAAGCATTTACTACATCTCCTTCACTCACTAATAAAGTTTTGGTAATCCCTACTCTCTGGGCAGTTTCACCAAACGAAGCAATTCTATTGCTACTGCCACCTGTTTTGGCCATGTTGTTGGCTACTATATCAATTTCATCATAATTATCGAAATAGTCGTTAGTTGGCGTTTCAAAACTGGTATTGTAATCATCCTCTCTTACGGCAAAAGTACTACGCACATTACCCAAATGATCTTTTAAATGGTACTGGTATTCAAAATCATTACTGTGCTCCACCGCGCGAGGTACTAGTCTACCTTCTGACGTTTGCACAAATTGCAACTCATCGTTTTCGAAGATCATAGCACCTACATAGTCGGTAGCCTTCTCAAATGTACCATTCTTAAATACTTCTTGTCTTAATTTGGTGCCGGCAGCATCGTACAGGTAATTTATATAATCTCCATTATCAAAAGTCACTTTATGTGGCAGGTTCAAATGGTTATAGGTAATGGCCGTTATACCTTTATTAAGGTCTTGCATCATGTTACCATTCCCATCATAGGCATAATCATCAGAGTTGGTATTACCATCTTTGAAACCAGCTTCATTACTAGAAGCATCCGATACATAATCCAATTGATTACCTGTGTAATGATAACGCAACTGATCCATAGCAGCTCCATTTTCATCTTTTCTATTCAGATACATGATGTTACCATTCATATCATAGCCGTCAGCAGGGATTTCTAATTGATACTTCTGGTTAGGATCATAATTGGCTCCTTCAAAGAAATTTGCATTTCTAATTCTATTCAGCGCGTCATAGTTGTAACCATAAGCACTTCGTTTGATAGGATCTGCCATATCGTCTAAAATATTTCGTTTACTAGCCCATTTAATGCCCGCAATATTACCATTATATTGGGCATCGGCTCCTGTTAAGCTTAGGTTATCGGTATAGCCCATTTCCATACCAAACAGGTCAGGTTGCTCCGTACCATCAGGACTTAAATCCGCATTATTGATTCTGGTCAACCAACCCCTGATGTTGTAGCGGTAGTCTACTGATTGTGTAAACTGCTCATCATCCTCATGTAAATTCTTCTTGATCAACTGCCCCAGTTCATTGTATTCGTTAGACACCATGAGTTGCGGGCCGGTGGTGGATAGTTGTGCATCTACTATTCTATCTCCCACATTATATGAGGTTACATCGGCATATAGGTCAGTTGTTACCGGTTTATTAGAAGGGTAAAATACTTCTCCATTATGGGTATAATAAATTTGATTACCTTTCTTTATTATTGCCACTCGATCACCTATTTCAAAATAAGCCAGACCTGCATTTGTTTTTCTTCCACCATTTTCATAAGCATACAATTGACCATTTGATGCTACATATAAAGCATAATCCATGTCCTTATAAGAAGTTCCTGTTGGATCGTTATTCAAACCAATTAGAAATCTGCCTAAGGTTTCAATCTTTACACCATAGCTACCATCACTTTCTAATTTAATTGGAATAGTAGAGTATGCATTGGTATTGTCGTAACTGGAAGTACCAGCTTGTTTTAACCCTCCATCTTTATCAATTTCATAGCCCACTAAGCCTTCCCATTTTACTGGTTCCGCTACTTCATGCGTTACTTCCATGAGTCTATCGGCATGGTCGTAGGTATAGTGAATGTTTAAATCGAGTTCATCCTTGACATTATTATCTAGTCCGAATGAGGCGCTAATGGTTTTTAATTCATAACCAGATTTCCAAATACTGACATCTATCACCAGATCACTAGAACTGAATTCTTCAGATTCATGCACTAATTGATCATTATGATAGTAATAGATATTACCATCGTTTCGCTCAACCCTGAACTCATCACCTATGTTGTAAGCTTCATAGATATTCATATCAGAGCCACTTTGCTCAATTATTTTATATTTATCTTCTTCAAAAAAGTAAAAGCCATAATCAATATCAGAATAACTAGCAGTAGTATTCAATTCATTTAAACCAAATGCATATTGACTTCTTTTCTTATCGATGGTTACACTCACCCATCCATCTTCTCCGGCAGCTAAAGTATTTAGAGAGTTTGCTCCCCCGTTAAATGAGTTATAAGTATTTTTAACTAAACCTTGAGTGTAATCATTTAGGGTTACATTATTCAAATTAGTCCACTTAATAGGAATACTTTTGATTCGGTAATGAGTGGTTTCATCAAGCACTTTACCTGAAAAATCATAGACACTTGAAGTAGTTGCTATTTTATTAATTGATAAATCGGATATTGACTGAATCAGCCTATACCTATCGTCATAATAATTAACTGTTGCCAGCATCTCATTTGTTCCGAGTATATTGGTTAAGCCACCAGTTACCTGTCCAGTAACTTGTACGGTTTGTTCAAAAGCATTGCCATGTACATATTCAGCTTGAAAATCATACATACCAGTATTTAAACCAACATAATTCTTGAAGTTGTAATTATCATAATAGGTTGTATTTAATACAGTAGTTCCGCCAGTAATATGTGGGAAGGCTGTATTTGAATAACCAAAGCTTTTATTATCTGTACCTTCAGTCTCTTTATTAGTTAAATATTCAAATGATCCACCCGCCTTATAAATATCTACAATAGCATGCAGGTTTTGAGTGTTTGCCGATGTAGTGGTGTGTAGCAACTTATCATTATGATAATAATTAATTTCATCACCTATTCTTCTTATGGTTAGTACATCACCAATCTCATAATTTCCATAGGACACTGAGCCCGCATAAGAACCATTTTCATAAATTCTAAGTATTTCATTATCATCTATAAAGAAAGAGTAATCTATTGAGTTCTTATGTCTTTCTTCAATATTATCAGATAAGCCAAAGGAGCCATTATAGGCCAAAGAGGTTATTTTCATAGCTATTTCACCATCTACATTTTTCTCTAGATAATTAGTTGAAATAGCGGTTTCTTCACCCCATCCTTGTCCTTCTATTCTCTCTATTTTATTAGCTTCCAATGACAGACCACTTGTGAAACTCCACTTAAAAGTACTCTTGGCATAATCCTTCAGAAAATCTTGAATAGAATTTCTATGCTCTTCCATTTCAAAGATTCCGGTCATGACTGGCCTGTTTAAGACATCATATTTAGTAAATAGCCATTGATCATTTATGCGCTGGTTTCCATCCTGTGTTAAAACCAGTCTATCTCTGTCATCATATACCATGAATACTTCTTCGGCTCCGGGTACTTTTTTAACCACCATTCTATTGCGGCCGTCATACTGATAGTAAAACCCATAATTATTCAAAAGATTAGCATCGATATCACCATTTTCTGTGTTCAGGTTCTTAATTAACTCTGGAGGTAAAACAAAAGCTAAATTGTCTCTTATATCATATACATAATAAGTATCTGCGTATTCAGTTGTTGTCAGGTAATTTCTCTTCAAGATAGTTTTGCCAAAAGCATCTGTATAAGTAGCCGATTGATTACCATCCTCATCTGTTATTAATATCTTTTCGAAGCTACCAGCAGCAAAATAGTCTACCACTGATAATGATGATCCATCAATAACAAACTTTAAAACTTCATCATCTCCATTTATGAGATATTCTGTAAAAACAGGACGATTGTTTCCATCTTTAGCCCAGGCAGTACCAGGAGCATTTTCTGCTACTGGTCTATTTAAGGGTGAAGCCTCAAAAGTAGTTTCTGAATACAAAAATTCATCTTGTGCGACTGCAGGAAGTTCAGCATATCTATCAAGTAAATCATTGGTATAATCGCCATTGTTTGGATCAATCAAAGCTGACTTAAACCATCCTTCAGCCTCTTCTACTGGCATTGGTAAATAGCTTTTATTTCTTCTGCCAACCGCATCATATCCATAAGTCTCTACTAAATCTCTCTGTTCTGGGGTATAATTTTGCATTACTTTTTGCTTGAGTCTACCCAAACCGTCATAAAATTCAGTTGAAATAGACGCTTCATCTACGGCAAGGTTTTCAAGGTCAGTCTCCAACAAAACTCCTTCCTTCTTTACCCTGGTTGTCCTTACATAATTTTCCTCCCCGATTACGGCAAATGCATATTCACTTCTGGCTTCTTCACCATCTGCGGCAACAGCCCTAAAGGTGTAACCTACTCCTTTTGGAATATCAACTGTATAATTATAAGAAGTTGTAGCAGCAGTTAGTTGATCAATTTCTTTTAATAAAGAACCATTATTGTAGAGATATAGAGTTACTGCAGGCATTTCACTTGCAAAACCAAGTGTAACAACCTCACCTTCTCTGTAGCTATGATTTGCTCCTGGTGCCAAAATCCATCTGTTTAGATTCTCTACAGTAATCACATTTGAATAGTTAGAAAAGCCTGTAGCATTTACGGCTCTAACCCTGTAGAACAAGTCCGTGTTAAATTCACCTGGTTCTACCAATAAGTTATTATCAGAAACACCTACATTATCATAACCATTTAAAATATTATTAAACTCCTCATCAGAAGCTACCTGAATTTCATATATGTTGATGCCTTCTATAGCTAACCAATTAGCTTTGAAAGAACTATATGTAACTTTTTTGGCTGCCAAGGCTTGCGGTTTTACTGGCAAAGTTAGTGTTTGCTTAATTCTAGAATTACCTGTTTCACCACCTTCAGAATAAGCCCGCACTCTTATGAAATATTGCTTATTGGGCTCCAAAGAATTGATCTGAAGTTGAGTAGTACTTAGGTCAAATGCTTCATAATTCCCTACATAGTTCGTAAAATCTTTATCAGTTGCCACATCTACTAAATAACCATCAGCAAAAGTTAAAGGATCCCAAGAAGCTAAGAAGGAATTAGTACCTACAGCCGATACAACTAGATTCTGAGGTGGAAATGAGGCTGTTCTTAATTGTAGTACTTCTGAATTCTCTGATGTATAGAGCTCATTCTTGGCTCTCATACGAACATAGTATTTCGTGTCAGGCTCAAGCTCATCAACTTCTTTTGTATTATACTCTACACCTAGTGTTTCTTCTAAAATAATATTGCTAAAACTATCATCTTTAGCCACCTCTAATTCATACGCTATTGCTCCACTGGGAGGACTCCAATTAAAAGAAAATTTATAAGCATCAATAAATGAGGCTGTTAAATTAGTAGGAGGATTCATCTTTAAAGTGATAATATTCGATTCGCCACGATATCCATAAGAATATGTATTAGTTGCACTCACATAAGAGAGAACCTTAACTTCATAGGTTAAGCCTGATATTAGACCTGAAATATTTACACTATTCCCTTCCCCAGAAAAAGCTGTTCCATTAGAATTTTTGATTGACCAGCCTGTTACTTCATTATCGTTTTGGTCTTTAATTTTTACTACATATTGATCAGCATTTGGTGAGAAATCCCAAGCTAAATCAAAACCATCAGTAGTCACATTACTATAAATAACATTGGTTGGTGGTGATGGGGGACCTGTTAATCTTGAAGTATTGGAATAGGCTGATGTGCCCTGATCGCTCTTAGCTCTTATCCTAAAATAATATGTTACAACTGGTTGAATAAAATCAAATATATAGGATTGTTGATGGCCAGCATTTACTGCTTCAGCAGCAATTGAAAAATCATTATACGTTACTCCCTCGGCATTAACAAAGTTTGTAAATTCGGCATCATAAGCTACATCTAGTAGGTATTCAGAAGCATTATAGGTTGCTTGCCAGTACATAATATAATTGTCATCATTACCACCTATGCCCCATATGTGAGGTTGAGTAGTCCATGTCTTAAAGTTTTTAGATCTAAACCTACCTTGACCACCACTATTCTCTCCAGCTATGGCAACATGATAATTCGTGTTTTCCTCTAAATCATTAACAATAACTGAATATTCATCACCGTTCTTTGTAACATATAAATATTCATATTCATTTGATTCCGACTTGGATAACTTAAGCCTAAAATTAGTTGCCGATGGTGAATTATAAGTGCTAAAGTTTACTTCTGCGGAGAAAGGAGTAATATTATTAACCTCTATTTTATCTATACGTTTTGGCGGCATCAATACTGAAATTGTTTCTGACCAATCCGAACTAACTCCTTGAGAAACTTTAATTCTACAATAATATAAAGTTCCTGCTTTTGCATCTCTTATGGTTCTGCCAAATGCACCTGAACCACCAGAAGCTCCATACTCTCTTATATAACCATTCTGATCAAAAGTTGGATTATCAGATATCTCGATTACGTAACCTTCCGCTAAGTTTACATCTGACCAATAAAGATCAAATGAATATTCATCGTCTTTTGTATGCTCAATATTAGTAGATTGTTCTAAAACTGGTGGAGAAGCCACAGTATAAATATATCGGACTTCAGAATAAGCTGAATATTTAGTGCCATTCCAAGAAGCTATTCTTACCGCGTATTCCGTTCCTGGATTTAAACTATTTATAGTAAACTCGGTATTATTTACTTCAAAGAAGAATTCGTCACCTTTCTCACCTTCAGAGATGTTATTATTTTGATAAACATTAATTTGATATTGAGAAACACCACTTACTTCATAATTGCTTACCTTAAATGAACTGGTAGTAGCCTCTGATAGACTAAAATAATTTGAGGCTTCAGCAAGTGTTGTGACGGACTGTACAGCTGAATATTCAGACCAACCCTGTACATTGTAAGCTCTAACCCTGTAAAAGTAATTTGTATTTTTAATAAGATCCTCAATAAGTAATTGATTAGTATAAATCCTATCATTAGTACCCTCTATATAAATAGGATCAAAATTAGCATTTGTAGCCCATTCAACTTCATAGTAATCTGCTCCAGTTACTAATTCCCAATTTGCGGTAAAACCATTATGCTCAATAGGTAAAGCCTCATTTATAATGGGAGCATTAACTTTTAAAATAGCGTTATCAGATATTGCTTCTGACAAACCAGAGGCATTCTCAGCATGAATTTCAAAGACATATTCATAACCAGCTTTTAATCCATAAGCCGAATAAGATAAACCTGTTATTAATTCATTATTGATGACTTGAATACCATTTTTAGGATCTCCTTCATATATACTTAGACGGTAGTCTGTTATACCATTAATCTGATCCCAATTTATTGTAAATCCATCCAAAGTTTCTTGACTTACCTGAACATTCTGAGGAGCAGGAGGTGATGTCAATACTTCAACAGTATTACTATAATTAAAAATAAAACCCTCAACTATAGGTTTTACCCTATAATAATAATTCGTATTTGGTTCTGCAGAAAATATAAGACTAGTTGAAGTAACACTGCCATTATAGCCATACTGACCAACAATATTATCAAAATTCGAATTATCTGAAATATCTATTTGATAATAATCTGCACCTGAAAATTCATTCCAGTTACATGTAAAACTCATAGATGATATTTCGGTAGCTGGTAAGGCTGTTGGATTATCAAAAGAACTGGTTAAAACACTGACAGCATTACTATACGGAAATTCTTCACCAAGTATAAATGGCTGCACCCTGTAGTAGTAAGTTGTATTCGGGTCTGCTTCAGTAAAGTCAACCTGAGTTGCTGTAATAGTACCATCATAGCCAAGCTGAGCAACGATATTAATAAATTCGGCATCCTCAGCAATTTCAACATGATAATAAAAAGCACCTTCATAAGCTTCCCAATTACAGGTAAAACCAGTAGGTGTGATATTGCTGGCAGATAAGGCGTTTACTCCTTGCTCATCTGTTTTATTAATTTCAGCAAAGCTGTTGTTGCACATAAACAGCACACCAAAAAGGAAATATGAAAATCTTTTAAGTAACGGAATTGAAGCTTCTCTCATTATTATGTCGTATCAGTAAATCAAATTAATTCTAATGGCCCAGCGGCTGGCGGCTTCTTCCAAGCGTTTGGGTGGTGATAAATTGTATAGTATTTGGGTCTGTGCCCTTAGTTTTTTATATACCTTATACTCAAAACCTCCGCCTAGCCACACCTTGGCTGACTGTCTCTTTAAATAAAGTAGTGTGCCCTCATGGGCAGCTGTAGTATTTAGGTAAGGTTGCTCATACTCTGCCTGTACAAACAGCTGCTTATAAAACTTATATTGGCTAAAAAGTCTTACCGATAGCTGTTTGCTAAACTGTTGGTAGCTGCTATCCTTATAGTGGTATTGGTAATCAAATGAAGTGGCTATGCCAATGTTGTGCTTGCTCGTAGTGTTGAATGATAAACCTGGAGCGGCCTTTATTACCAAATGGGGTCTAATAGAGCTTTCTAAATTCATGTGAAGCTGCCATCGCTTTTGAGGAACATTCCGCTTCTTTAACTCCTTTGAGTCATCTCCCAGGCTATAATGACTATACTTCTTTTTTAGCTTGCCTACTTTATCTGTAGCTTCTGATATTTTGGATTGTTGCTCCGTAAGTAAACTACCAACCTTTGCAGCACTGGCTATTTTGCCTTTATCCCACTGAAAGTCTTCCTGGCTCTGGAAAGGGAAATCATTCCTGAAGGTATTAAATTGTTCTACTTGTTCCAGAGCTTCAGCTTCTTCCAGATTGTTTTTAGCAAAATCTTCTATCTTACTTTCCAGCATTTCAGTATTCCCACTATCCAACTGGGCCTTAACATCTTTAAACTCCTCTAGCTCTTTATTCTTGATTTGCTGAATCTCTTTTGGGGCATTACTTTCTAAGACTTGCTGCGCCTTATCGCTTATATAACTACTGTCTATTTCCTTGAGGTTTTTAGACTCCTGAACGACATTTTCAACATCATCATTAGAAATATCAATATTACTTTCCTTTAACAAAGCCTTTGAATTGTCTTCAATAATTTTGTTGCCACGAGAATTTATAGTTGCTGAATCTAGTAACTGTATATTAGAAGAATCACTTATTACATCACGAAAGCTATCACTCAATGACTCAAATCTTACACTGTCAATCCTTAATAAACTTAAAGAATCATAAAGCTGGCTTTTAGAAAAATTCAACTGCTTAGCAGTCAGCTTTTCAATGGAATCATTTACTAAAACTGAATCTGATTTTGAAACAAACCCACCTAACTCATTAGCAACCTGAGCCTTAATTGAAAGCGCAGCGACTAAAAGCACGGAAATTAAAAGTGCTTTTTTAATAGATAGATATAGCTCCTCCCTGAAAATCAAGCTACAAAACTACTTCTACTAGCATATATATTCCAAGAAATAATTAAATTAATTCGATGAATCCTTAAAAATATTACATTTAGATAACATACAAAGATATTATGCATGCATACCTTTCGACAAGATATTTTTAATTGTTCCTTAGAATTGATTACCCAAACACTCCCCCACTCATCTGAATAGCTTCATCAAAAGCATGTTGATTTAAACCTAGGTCAACATTGTTTTCATTGAAGTAAGCAAGCATTTGCTCAGTAGCCATATTACCTGTTAAATCATCTTTAGCCATAGGGCAACCACCAAAACCTTTAATGGCACCATCAAATCTTTCGCAGCCCGCAGTAAAGGCTGCATCTACTTTAGCTTTTATTTCATTAGGAGTGCTGTGTAAATGCGCACCAAACTCAATATGTTGATATTTGGGAATCAAAGTTTCAAAGGCCAGCGATATATTATCTGCATTTGAGACACCAATTGTGTCCGCCAAAGACACTATTTTAACATCAATATCATCAAGCTTAGCTGTAAATTCATCAAGGTAATCAGCATTGTAAGGGTCACCGTAAGGATTGCCAAAACCCATAGATAAATAAACTACTAAGGTTTTACCATGCTTTAATGATAAATTCTGAATTTCTGACAAATCAGTAAGTGCTGTTTCAATTGAGCGATTGGTATTACGCTGCTGAAAAGTTTCTGAAAGTGAAAGCGGATATCCTAAATAAGTCACCTGATCAAATGTAACAGCATTATCGGCTCCTCTTTTATTTGCTACTATGGCTAGCAGCTTTGAATGTGTGCTACTCATATCAAGCCGATCAAAAACCTCGGCAGTATCGCGCATTTGAGGAATAGCCTTTGGTGACACAAAACTACCGGCATCTATTGTATCAAAACCTACTTTTAGGAGTTGATTGAGATAATTAACTTTTGTTTCCGTGGGTATAAAGTCATGCAGTCCTTGCATGGCGTCACGTGGACACTCAATAATTTTGATGCGCTTATTTTCCATATCCAAAACTAATTAATGTAAGCACTGAAAAAAAGCTTTCATCAGCAGATTTAGTTGACTGATTATTTGAATTAGTGAGAAAGCTGTGCGTAAATTCCAATTTGGAAAACTGTGTATTAAGTAGTCAACTTGGGAATAGTCATTAAACAAAGTGCTTATGCTTCGGCAGTAAATTACCTTGGTGTAGCCATTGGTGCTATTAATACCATTTTCCTCTATCCTATTTTTTTAACACAAACAGAACTTGGCCTGTTCAAAGCTATTTTTGCTATGGCCCTGATTCTGGCTCCATTTGCACAGCTAGGCCTGGGAAGAAGTACTTTAAGGTATTTACCACGCTTCAGCGCAAGTAATAAAACCAAAGGACGGTTTCTCACCCTCATCCTTATTTTGGGTGCATTTGCTATTACTGTTTTTTTAATCTTCTTTCAGTTGATTGATGATTGGCTTTTCTCTTTCTTTGAAGAAAAAGCTCCAGAACTCATACACCATTACTGGCTCATTTTAGTATTGGCCTTTATTATGGTTTACATTGCCATAATAGAATCTTACTACCGTGCTTTGCTTAATGTGGTTATACCTACTTTTATGCGCGAATTCTTCTTAAGAATCAGCAGCACAGTTGTCACTTTCATCTATTTCAAACAATGGATAAGTTTCGGTGAGTTTCTGTACTTATCTGTCATGACTTACGCTTTAAGTCTATGCATCTTGATAGCCATTCTCATTTACAGAGAGCAGTTTTTTATCAACTTCTCAGTTTTTCATTTTAAAAAACCCTTTCTGAAAGAGTTGTTGAAATACATGTTGTTTATCATGGCTGGAGCAGTTGGTGGAGTAATAGTAGTTCAGGTAGATCAATTGATGATTACTTCTTATCTGGGCTTCGAGCAAAATGCAGTTTACGTAGTAGCTTTTTTTATGGCTACAGTTATTGAAATACCTAGAAGAGCCATAGCGCCTATGTCTGATTCTTTGATAGCTCGATCATTTGAATATGAAAGGCTCGATGAAGTAAAAAAAGTTTACAAGCAATCAAGCATCAACCAACTGATTTTAGGCTGCTTTGTATTTCTCTTGGTCGTTCTAAACCTGGATAATATTTATGGTATTATGCCAAAGGGAGAAATATATGAAACCGGAGCAATTGTAGTACTCTTTATTGGCTTAAGTAAACTGGTTGACATGGGGTTTGGCGTAAATTCAGAGATCATCGTTTCTTCCAAATTGTATAAAGCCAATATCTATTTTGTAGTAATATTAGCCATACTTACTATTTTATTAAATACGCTATTGATACCTATGTTAGGACTGGCAGGAGCTGCTTTAGCATCGCTTTCAGCAGTATTCACCTTTAACCTGATCAAGATGATATTTATCTGGAAAAGATTGAAGTTTCAGCCATTCAGCTGGCATACACTAAGCGTTTTAGGAATAACCGCAGGAATTTATTTGTTGGTGTTTTACTTACCAAAACTTGAAAATCCTTACTTAAATGCGCTATGGCTATCAGCAATTATTAGCTTGTTGTTTGTAGTGCTTATGCTGCTATTTAAGCCCTCAAGAGAGATTAACAGCATAGTAAATCAATTGAAATCAAGAATCAGAGGCTGAGAAAAATAGGTTCACCTGCTCGCAAACATACAGTATTTCTTCTACCGAATGATTGGGGAAAACAGGTAAGGAAAGTACCTCATTACTAGCTTTTGTTGCATTTGGGCATTGGCCAATAGAATTACTTAAAACCGGCATATCACTCAGTGCAGTGGGGTAATGGATATCCGTTGCAACTCCCTTACTTGTCAGATAGTCTCTTAGTTCTTCCCTTTTTTCATACAGGATAACAAACTGATGATAGATATGTCCGGTATTGTTTTTTGGTAAGCTAATGGGCAGTCCAGCAAGCTGCTTAAAATAAATTTCAGCCAGAGCTATTCTTTTCTTATTCTGATAATCGAGGTCCGGTAGTTTTTTAGCCAACACTGCTGCCTGCAATTCATCAAGTCTACTATTTTTCCCTAAGGATAAATGCTTATTTCTAGCTACTTGTCCATGATTTGCCAACAAACTGCATCGGTCAAATAGTGTTTCATCTTTAGTCATGATGCAACCCGCATCACCTAAAGCACCAAGGTTTTTAGTAGGATAAAAGCTGAAAACTGAAACATCAGCAAAGCTACCCGCCTTTTTATGGTTCAGTGTAGCACCATGAGCCTGTGCACAATCTTCTATCAGTTTGATATTGCTTCGTTTGCAAAAGTCAACTATCTCTTGAATTTCAGGGTTTACCATTCCAAAAAGATGAGGCAAAATAACCACCTTCGTATTTGCAGTTACCACGGATTTGATGGCCTCTAAACCAAGGCTAAAAAAGCTTAGATCAATATCGGCAAACACCAATTTGGCATTTACCCAATAAACCATTGATGCATCTGAAAACCAGGTGAATGCTGGAACAATCACCTCATCGTTTGATTTTAGCTCCAGTGCACTTAATATCAGCTCGATAGCATCAGTACAATTTGCCGTAGGAACCATATAGGGTATACCAATATATTCAGAAAAATCAGCAACCAACTGCTTAGTAAAAGCACCATTAAAATATTGACCTGATGATAAAACCTCAGCTATAGCAGATTTAATAGCTTCACTAGGCTCATCAAATTTCAAAAAAGGCACTTTACCTGTATTCATACTATATTTCTCGACTTGGCTAACTTTCAATTATGCTTTAAAGATATGTGATATAATACTTGTATAAAGGAGAATCCTTTCTCAATTTTAAAATAATATTTCAAATTGTTTTTAGCATTTAGAAACACTCAGACTACACTTTATGAAAAAAGTCGCAATTTTCACCTCAGGAGGTGATGCCCCGGGAATGAACGCCTGTATAAGAGCTGCTGTTAGAGGCGCCATTTATCACAATGTAGAAATATATGGCATTTACCGCGGGTATGATGGAATGATTGAAGGAGATTTTGAAAAGCTGGAATCACGTTCTGTAAGCAACATTATACAAAAAGGTGGTACCATACTTAAATCTGCCAGAAGTATGGAGTTTAAGACTCCTGAAGGCAGAAAGAAAGCCTATGAGCAGTTGAGCAAAGAAGGCATTGAAGGTATTATTGCCATAGGTGGTGATGGCACTTTTACTGGGGCAAAAATTTTCTTTGAGGAATATGGAATTCCTACAGTTGGTGCTCCCGGTACTATTGATAACGACCTCTATGGAACTGACTACACAATTGGCTTTGATACCGCAGTAAATACAGCTCTGGAAGCTATAGATAAAATCAGAGATACAGCCGATTCACATAACCGATTGTTCTTCATAGAGGTAATGGGGCGTGATAGCGGCTATATTGCTATCCGCTCTGGCATTGGCGGGGGTGCTGAATTGGTGATGGTACCAGAAACGGAAACATCTATTAATGAAGTCATTAGCACTTTGCAAGAAGGCTGGAATAGAAAAAAAACATCATCGATTGTAGTAGTTGCCGAAGGTGATGAAGAAGGTAATGCAATGGAAATTGCCGAAAAAGTGAAGAAGCAAGTACATATGAAGGATATTAAAGTGTCCATCTTAGGTCATATTCAGCGCGGTGGAACCCCTAGCGCACAAGACAGAATTCTTGCGAGCCAGCTCGGATTAGCGGCTTTAGAAGGATTATTAGAAGGCCAGAAAAACGTAATGGTAGGTATTGTGAACAATGAAATTGTTTATACATCTTTTGAAGACTGTATCAGTAAAACAAAAGAGCTCAACCAGAATTTAATTAGAATGGTAAAAATATTAAGTGTTTAATCTTTAGTCTCATAACTTTCGTTATTAAGCATAACATAAAATTGAATTAATTTAGGAGGTAGCTTGTTTACAATCCACCCAAAATTAAAACGATAATTAAATTCACATAACATAAGTGGCCCAAACGCCATTTAAAATAACATGGAATTAAAAACCACATTAAATATTAAGCCATCGGCTGATAAAATTCACCCTCACTTTAAAATTACATCTATAGGTTCATGTTTCGCTGATCACATCGGCAACCGCTTTAAAGAAATGAAGATGGATGTATTAGGTAATCCATTTGGGGTTATTTACAATCCACTTTCTCAGATGAAGCTCATCCAACACAGTTTGAGGAACGAGTCTTTTAATGCCGATCATATTGTTGAAAATCATGACATTTTCAACCATTTAGATGCACATTCACAATTTGGTAAAAAGGAGCTAACCAAACTGCGTGAAGGACTCAATGATGCAGCTGAAAGCTTTAAGCAATATCTTAAAGAAGCAAAAGTGCTGATCCTAACCTTTGGCACTGCATGGGTATACCGATATGAAAAAACTGGTGAGATTGTGGCCAACTGTCACAAACTACCAAGTCAAAATTTCACAAAAGAAATATTATCTATTGAGGACATCTGTAATAAGACAGAGGAAACTTTGGGCTTAGTGCGTGAATTTAATCCTGACCTCAAGATCATTATGACTGTAAGTCCGGTAAGGCATGTCAAAGATGGCATTCCGGAAAATATGTTAAGCAAATCTATCTTAAGAGTGTCGGTTGAAAAGATTATAGGGCGAATGGATAACGTTCATTACTTCCCAGCTTATGAACTTATGATGGATGATTTACGCGATTATAGATTCTATGCGGAAGATATGATCCACCCTAACAACATGGCGCAGAATTACATCTGGCAGAAATTTAGAGAAACTTATTTTTCTGAACCACTTTTCACCTATTGTGACAAATGGCAGTCTATCAAAAATGACCTCGACCATAGAGTGATGAACCCAGGCTCACAAGAACACATCCAATTTTTAGAATCATTGCTTAAAAAACTCAACAAATTCTCTGTTATAGGAAATGTTGAGGATGAAAAAGCTCATGTAGAAGAAGAATTAGAACATGCCAAGCAGCAATAAGCTTAACGCAGAAAGCAGTCCTTACCTATTACAACATGCCAACAACCCGGTGCACTGGCAAGCCTGGAATCAAGAGGCATTAAACGAAGCTAAAAGAGAAGACAAACCCATCATACTGAGCATTGGTTATGCAGCCTGCCACTGGTGTCATGTAATGGAACATGAATCTTTTGAGGATGAGCAAGTAGCTCAAATCATGAATGAGAATTATGTCTGCATCAAGGTTGACCGTGAAGAAAGACCAGATGTCGACCAGGTATACATGGATGCCATTCAAGCCATGGGGTTAAATGGTGGATGGCCTTTGAATGTTTTCCTAATGCCAGATCAAACTCCCTTTTATGGAGGTACATACTTCCCTAAAAATAATTGGATGGAGTTGCTGGACAAGGTAGCTGTTGCCTACCAAACCAGTAAAGATAAACTTGCCGAAAGTGCTAAAAACTTTGCCAATGCATTAAATACTAAGGAATCGGACCGGTTGAATTTTAACCTGTCCAATGATTTTTCATTTGACAAAAATGTAATTGAGCAGGCTTATCAGAAACTACTTAAATTTATTGATTGGGACAACGGAGGCACTTTAGGCGCACCCAAATTCCCTATGCCTGTCATTTGGGAATTTCTGCTCTCCTATTATAACATCACCAAAAGTGAAAAAGCCTTAGAAGTTTTAGAACTTACATTAACTGAAATGGCTAATGGAGGTATTTACGACCAAATTGGTGGTGGATTCGCCAGGTATTCAGTTGATGCAGAGTGGTTTGCTCCTCATTTTGAGAAAATGCTTTATGACAATGGTCAATTGATCAGTCTTTATGCAAAAGCTACATTAGCCACAGGGAATATACGCTTCAAAGAAGTAGTTGAAGAGTCAATTAATTTTGTGAATAGAGAGCTAAAAAGCCAGGATCATGGTTTCTATTCAGCTCTGGATGCCGATTCAGAAGGAGTTGAAGGGAAATATTATACATGGCCTCATAACGAGGTTAAAGACGCTTTAAAGAAAAACTCTGAAATAATCTCAAACTTTTATTCTGTAAAAGAGGATGGAAACTGGGAAGATGGTAGAAATATACTTGTTAGACAGGTAGCAACCGATGATTTCGCCAGGCTACAAAAAATAGATGTTTCTGACTTCCAAGAGCTTCTGAAAAACGCTAAGGAAACCTTACTAAAAACTCGCGAAAAGAGGATTAAACCAGCTCTTGATGATAAAATGCTCTGCGGATGGAATGCGCTGCAGTTAAATGCTTTGTGTGATGCCTACAAAATGAACCCTACAAAGGATTATTTAGATCAGGCAAAGGCCTCCTTTGAGTTTGTTACTAATAAATTCATGAAAAACAATCAGCTTTTCAGGAATCATAAAAACGGTAAATCAGGCATCACCGCTTACCTGGAAGATTATGCCTTGATAATCCAGGCTCTTATCAAACACTTTGAAATTTCGTCAGATGAAGAAGCATTAACCAAAGCAGAAGCCTTATGCAGTTACGTAATAGAAAACTTCTATGACGATAGTGAAAGCCTGTTTTACTATACTGATAAGCAAGGAGACTCACTGATAGCAAGAAAGAAAGAATTATTTGACAATGTAATTCCTTCTTCCAATGCAGTAATGGCCGAAAACTTGCATTGGCTGGGCATATTAATTCAAAAATCTGACTGGCTAGCCTTATCAGATAAAATGGTGCATCAGCTCAAAGATATACTTCCTAATGAACCAAAATATTTATCAAAATGGTTGCAAGTGTATTCTTTAAAGGCATATAATAGCTATGAAGTTGTATTGACAGGAAAAAAAGCTCATCAAATGCAAAAAGACTTATGGCAGAAAGCAGTCGCTAACACCTTATTTTTAGTTAATCCTGAGCACTCTAAACTTGAAATTTTCAATCATAAACCGGAAATTTCAGATAAAACCACTGTATATGTTTGTCAAAAGCACGCATGCCAACAACCTGTTTTTACTATTGATGATACACTAGCACAAATTAATCTTTGAGTCAGCTAAGCCTACAGTCTAACACCCCTGAACCTCTTAAAGAAACCTTGTTTGTTCAGGTTTTGCTGCCACTACCGCTGCCCAAAACTTTTACTTATCGGGTACCGGATAAACAAGCTGAAAAAGTTCAGCATGGAGTAAGGGTAATAGTTCCTTTCGGGAAGAAAAAGATTATCACGGGAGTTATAAAAGAAATCACCAATCAGGCACCTGCAGATTATGAAGCACGCTACCTTTTTGAGGTTCTGGATGATTACCCAATGATCATGCCGCAGCAATTCAAACTTTTCGAATGGATTGCTTCATACTACATGGCTACAGAGGGCGAAACCTTCAACGTGGGCATTCCTTCCGGTTTAAAGTTGAGCAGTGAATCCAAATTACAGCTTCATCCACAATTTAATAGAGATGATTCTCCATACATATTCAGTAACCTGGAAGATATTGTTATCAATCTTTTAAAGAAAGAAGGGCTTCTCTCCTACCAGCAAATCGCTGAATTAGCGAGTACAAAGGAAATCAGTTTACTTATAAAGGAGCTTTTAAGAAAACAGGTGATTCTTCTGATTGAACAGGTCAAGGAGAAGTATAAACCTAAAACTGAGAAGTATGTAAAACTCAATAAAAGCTACCTACAAAAAGATAAACTAGAGCAACTGATGGAGTTGCTCGAAAAAAAGCCTAGGCAACTGGACATCCTATTGAAATACCTTCAACAAGTCCCGGTCTTTCAGGATGCTGAACTAAACGAAAATGGTTTCGCTAAAGCTCAGTTCGCTAATAGTGGATTATCAGATTCTTCGGTAAATACGCTTATCAAAAATGATATTCTTGAGGTATTCGACAAGGAAATATCTCGCTTAGATATTGATAGTAATCATCAATATACGGCAGATATCAACCTCACAGATTTCCAGGAAGAAGCAAAAAGCTCTTTGGAAGAACAGTTTGCGAAACATGATGTAAACCTATTACAAGGCGTTACAGGAAGCGGTAAAACGGAAATTTACCTCTCATTTATTAAGGAAGTGATCGACAGCGGTTCTCAGGCCTTATTCCTACTTCCTGAAATAGCCATTACTACGCAGATGATACAGCGTGTGAGGAAAATATTTGGGAAGCAAGTAGGTGTTTATCATTCAAAATTCTCCGATGCTGAAAGAGTTGAAATTTATAGAGGCGTTGCCGAAGGTTCAATAAACTTTATTATAGGAGTCCGCTCTTCTATCTTTCTACCTTTTAACAACCTTTCTTTCATAGTGGTAGATGAAGAACATGAGCAAAGTTACAAGCAGTTTGATCCTGCCCCCCGTTACCATGCCAGAGATGCGGCCATTGTTTTAGGCAAAATACATCAGGCCAAGGTATTGTTGGGTTCAGCCACACCATCTTTAGAGAGTTACTTTAATGCTAAAAATAATAAGTATGGCTATTACGAGCTAACTCAGCGTTATAAAGAAGTAAAGCTACCTCATATTGAAATCATTAATATGAAAAAGGAGAAGGCTAAAAAGCAAACTAATGGTGATTATAGTCATTCGCTGATCGAGCAGCTAAAAGTTGAAGTTGAAAAGAAAAAGCAAGCCATTATTTTTCAAAACAGACGTGGCTACGCACCTTACATCCAATGTGAAACTTGCGGATGGATTGCTGAATGTGAAAACTGTTCCGTTAGTCTTACATACCACATGCATCAGCATCAGTTAAAATGTCATTATTGCGGATTCAGACAGAAGAGTCCTGCCGTTTGTCTGAATTGCGAATCTTCCAATCTGCAGATGAAGGGCTTTGGCACGGAAAAAATTGAGGATGACTTACACCTGATGTTCCCGGAAGTGAAAATCCAGAGAATGGACAAAGATACTACACGGAAAAAGTATAGCTATCAGCAAATCATTGAAGCATTCGAAAATAATGAAACGCAATTATTGGTTGGTACTCAGATGGTGAGCAAAGGTCTCGATTTCAAAAACGTAAGCTTAGTTGCCATAGTGGATGCTGATAGAATGATGTTTTACCCTGACTTTAGAGCACATGAAAGAGCCTTTCAAATGATGCTTCAGGTAAGCGGTCGCGCAGGAAGAGACAAGGAACAGGGGCAGGTATTTGTACAGACCTATCAGCACGATAATCCTCTATTCTATTATTTAAAAAACTACGATATAAAAGGCTTTTACGAAAAGCAATTAGAAGAGCGTTATCAATTCGCTTATCCTCCATTTTACAGGCTAATAAAAGTGATACTAAAGAGCAAGGAAGCTGTACAAACACAAAAAAGTGCTCAGCTGATGTACAATGGCCTCACTCAAATATTCGGAACAAAAAGAGTTTTGGCTCCTCATGAACCAGTTATCGCTAAAATAAAGAATATTTTCCATCAAGAAATCTGGATCAAACTTGAAAAAGGACATCCTTTAGATCAGGCAAAGCAAAAAATTAGTGAAGTAACAAATAAGCTTAAAGAAGACAAACAGTTTAATAAGGTGCGAATCTATTTCGATGTTGACCCTGCTTAAAGCTCAATGTTAGTGTGGAACTAAACTTCTGAGCTATTGATTATTGAAATAATACACCTTATATTTCATTGCTAAAATTCACATTATGAGCTGGCTACGCAAAATTGCTTTCTTTAGTGCTTTTATCATTCCTGCACTTACCATTATTGGTTTTAATTTGGGTGGAATTTTCAATTTACTACCTCTTATATTTGTTTACTTCCTCATTCCTTTGGTTGATCTTGCCATTGGTAGAGATACTAACAATGTTGAAAAGAATGCAGTCAGTAAGGTAGCTAATGATTTCTATTATCGTTTTGTCACCTATTGCTGGACATATTTTCAGCTTGCTTTTGTGATATGGGGTGCCTGGGTGGTTAGTACTAATGAGTTAACCATTTTTGAATGGATTACTTTTATAATAGCAGTTTCACTCTCAACTGGTGGCATAGGTATTACAGTTGCTCATGAGTTAGGCCATAAGAAAGAAGCAATAGAAAAGTTTTACAGTAAAGTTTTATTGATGACAGTGGGATATATGCATTTTTATATTGAGCATAATAAAGGTCACCACGTAAGGGTATCAACACCTGAAGATCCTGCTACTTCACGAGAAAATGAAAGCTTTTATGCATTTTGGTTTAGGTCGCTAACAAAAGGATATTTAAGTGCCTGGGAAATCGAAAATAAGCGATTAGAAAGAAAAGGATTTAGTAAATTCTCATTTCAAAACAATATGATCTGGTTTACCCTTCTGCCTTTTCTTTTTGCAGCTGTTCTAACTTTAGGCATTAGTTTGATATTAGGATACTTCGTTTGGCAACCACTGGTATTCTTTTTTGCACAAAGCTTTTTAGCTTTCTCTTTATTAGAAGCTGTAAATTACATTGAGCATTATGGATTGGTAAGAAGAAAAATAGACGAAAAGCGTTATGAGCGTGTGGCACCACATCACTCATGGAATGCTAGCCAAATGGCCAGTAATTTTTTCCTGTTTCAATTGCAACGTCATTCAGATCATCATTTTAATGCTATTAAAAGATATCAGGTGTTAGATCATTATGACGAAGCTCCGCAACTACCTGCCGGATACCCTGCAATGGTAGTATTGGCTCACTTCCCGCCATTATGGTTCAAAGTGATGAATCCTCGCTTACAAAAATGGAATAATATAAAATCCGAAATGGTGGCTTAAGGCCTTTTCAACCTACTGGCTAGTATTATGACCAACAGTGCCATAAATGCTATAAAACTGAAAGATATTTGAAGACCTAAAGCTTCGGCAAGAAAACCAATAATTGGTGGGCCAACTAAAAAGCCAAAAAAGCCCATAGTTGAAACCGAGGCCAAAGCAATACTAGGAAGCATTCTTTGGGTATTTCCTGCCATATCAAAAACCAATGGTATAACGGCTGAAACACCAATACCAATTATAAAAAAGCCTATTATCGTTATATAAAAGTGAGGCAATAATATTACCAAAAGGAGCCCTACTAATGAACAGATACCACTTAGCATAATAATTCTTTTTGAACCATACACAGCTGTTACCTTGTCCGCAACAAACCTGACACCTGCCATACTTATCATAAAAGCGACATAGCCCAAACCTACCCATTGAGTAGGAGCATGAACCACCTTCTTAAAGTATACACCACTCCAATCAAACATAGTCCCTTCAATTAGCATAGAGCAAAGGGCAATAATTCCAAGTAATAAAAGTGATTTATCCGGCCATACAAAAGTAGGTGCATTCTTTTCTTCTTCCGTAGGTTTAATATGAAGCAATGATGAAAATGCCCATAACGAAACAATTAGATTAATAGCGAGAACCAAACCGTAATGTAATTCAAGGTTTAAGTTATAAGCAATCATTACAGCACCTAAAGCAGCTCCACCAAATCCTGCTAAACTCCACATGCCATGAAAACTGGCCATAATAGGCTTTTTCATCAACTTCCCAAGATCAACTGCCTGAGTATTTATAGCTACATTAATGGAATTACCTGTGAAGCCAAATAAAAATAGCATAGCTCCTACTGCATAAACTGAAGGAATAAAAGCAATTAAAAATAAGCTAAGAGAATAAGCTAAAACGTTAATTTGGGTGATTTTCTTACTTCCGTATTTTGCCACCAGATAGCCAGCAATAGGCAAGGAAATGAAAGAACCTACAGGCAAAGCGATTAACAGAGAACCTAACCCTGCCTCACTTAAATCGAATTTTGATTGTATAGATGGTATTCTTGCAGCCCAACTTGCAAAAGTTAGTCCATAGCTAAAAAAAATCGCACTTATTGCTAATCTATTTTTAGTGTATGTTTTCCTAGAGGTAAAAGTCAATAGTTGATGGTAACTAATTCAATAGATGAACTAGGAAATTTAATAATACCATTTTGAACTTCCCCTTCTCAAAAGCTTCCTGAAATCTCTAATAAAAGCAAGACCTAAATATATAAGTATCGGAGAACCAAAGGTTAAGAAGGAAGTATAGACAAAAAACAACCTTATATGAGAAGTAGGTATCTCTAATATTTCACCTAGTCTGGTGCAAACTCCAAAGGCTTGATTTTCGATGAACTGCTGAACTTTCTTCATAATAGCATCTAATTTAAAACAATTAGTCGTATATACGGTTGAATATTTCGATGAAATTAAATTTATTTATGCAAATAACGTACATTGCGTTGCATTAGTAACAATATAAATATAATTTCGCATTAACTTCCAAAATTAATCAAAGAATGAATCACATGAGAAAATTATTTTATGCGGCCTTGATGTTATCTTCATTAACATTCACAGGTTGTGCACTTAACAAGATGATGCAAGCTGCTGAGGAGCAAGCGATTGATGTTACTCCTAATCCACTTGAGCTTCACGGTGGAGAGGTTGCATTCACAGTTGATTTTCAGCTTCCTGCTAAAATGTTAAAAGATGGAATTACTTATACAGTAAATCCTTATTACGTTTATGGAGATAAAGAAATTGCTCTTGATGCAGTTGATTTCAAAAAAGCTGATTATCCAAATAGTGATACAGAGCCAGTTAAATCTTCTCAAGAGTTTTCTTTTGAGTTCGAAGATGGAATGACAACCAATGGTGAGTTATTGATGCAGGGTACTGCTACTATCGAGAAGAATGGTAAAACAGCTTCTACTGATAGAAAGCAATACGCAACAGGTATTATAACTACTTCACAAATGGTTGAACCTGCTTATTATGCAGCTTATGCGAACCATGGCTACAATAATAAGGAAGAGTTGTTACCAACTAATGTTAACTTCTATTTTGATCAGGGAAGATCTGTTCTTAAAACGTCTGAAATCAGAAGTGATAGAGGACAGAAATTCAATGCTTTCATTGCTGATAAAAATGTAACAAGAACTGTGACTATTACAGGTACTCACTCTCCTGAAGGTCCAGAAAGAATTAACAAAAACCTATCTGAAGATAGAGCAAAAGCAATTGAAGACTACTACAGAAGACAAATGAGACGTTATGACTACAAAGGCATGGCGGATTCAATTAAATTCATCTTAAAGCCAGTAGTTGAAGATTGGAGTATGTTCAAAAAGGCAATTGCCGAGTACGATGGTATTGACGAAGCAGAGAAAACTCGTTATATGGAAATCGTTAATGGATCAGGTTCTTTTGTTGAAAAAGAAGATAAATTACACAAGCTTTCTTCTTACGATAAAGTTTTCAAAAACATCTATCCAGATTTAAGAGCTGCTAAAACTGAAGTGTTAACAGTTAAGCAGAAAAAATCTGATGCTGAGATATCTGTTTTAGCTAAGCAAATCACTAAGAGCGAAGCTTCTGCTGATACTTTATCAATGGAAGAATTATTATATGCAGCTAGCTTAACTCCTTCTTTAGAAGAAAAAGCAGCTATCTATAAAGCAGCTACTAAGAAAAATGACAATAGCCCAGTTGCACATAACAACTATGGCGCAGTTCATTTAGAATTAGCTATGCAGGCTGAAGGTGCTAAAATGAATGAGCTAGTAAATCAGGCGATTACTCAATTTGATATTGCAAATAAGAAAAAAGAAAATGCTGAATCATATGCTAACCTAGCTACTGCTTATGCAATGCAAGGTAACTATGAGAAAGCATATGATAATGCTAAGAAAGCACAAGGCATGTCATTAAGCTCTGATAATGAAAGAGGTTTAATGGGTGTTAAAGGTTCTTTAGAAATCATGATGGCTGAATACAGTAAAGCAGCTTCTTCATTAAACAATGCTAAAGATTCTGAAGTGAACATGTATAACAAAGGTTTAGCTCAGATACTTAAAGGTGATAACGAAGGTGCTGTAAACACATTAGAAGAACTTGCTGGTAAAACTTCAGGTAAAGGTGTTCACGCTAATGCACATTATCTTGCTGCTGTAGCTAGCGCTAATTTAGGTAAAGAAGGTGATGTTATTAGCCACTTAAAAGATGCTGTTGCGGCTGATGCTTCATTAAAATCAAAAGCATTAAATGATTTACAGTTTGCAAACTATCAGGCAAACGAATCATTCAGAAATGCGCTTAAATAAGCATTAACAAACATTCTTGAAAGCGTCCCGAAACATCGGGGCGCTTTTTTTTTGTTAAGCCGAAACAAGCTTGGTTATTGCCAGTTGAATAATTATTTTTACAAGCAATTTCAAAGAAAATTTGAACATAGATGAGAGAAATTCAATTTAGAGAAGCACTTCAGGAGGCCATGTCAGAAGAAATGCGTAGAGATAAAAACGTATTTTTAATGGGTGAAGAGGTAGCTGAATACAATGGTGCTTATAAAGTATCACAAGGCATGTTAGATGAATTTGGACCTGAAAGAGTACTTGACACTCCTATTGCTGAGCTTGGCTTTGCAGGAATTGGTGTTGGTGCAGCTATGAATGGAATCAGGCCTATCATTGAATTCATGACCTTTAACTTTTCTTTAGTAGCAATTGATCAGGTTATTAATTCAGCTGCTAAAATGATGAATATGTCAGGTGGCCAGTTTAATATTCCGATGGTTTTCAGAGGACCTACAGGTAATGCCGGCCAGCTTGCTTCTCAACATTCTCAGAATTTTGAAAACTGGTATGCCAACACACCAGGCCTGAAAGTAGTTATTCCTTCTAATCCATATGATGCGAAAGGTCTTTTGAAGTCAGCCATTAGAGATGATGATCCTGTTATTTTTATGGAATCGGAGTTAATGTATGGCGATAAAGGTGAAGTACCTGAATCAGAATATTTAGAGGAAATCGGCAAAGCTAAAATTGTACAGGAAGGTACTGATGCTACGCTAATCTCATTTGGTAAAATGATGAAAGTGGCTCAAGCTGCTGCTGACGAAATGGCTAAAGATGGTCATTCTATAGAAGTAATCGATTTAAGAACAGTAAGACCAATTGATTATGCTACACTGTTTGAGTCTGTTAAGAAAACTAACAGATGTGTAATAGTTGAGGAAGCCTGGCCATTATCTTCAATAGCTACTGATTTAGCCTTTAACATACAAAAAAGTGTGTTCGATTACCTAGATGCACCAATACTGAGAGTTAATAGTTTAGATGTACCTGTATCATATGCTCCTACCCTATTGGAAGCTGTTATACCTAATGCCGAACGTACTATTAAGGCTTTAAGAAGCGTAATGTATTTGGATTAACACCTACTTAAAAATCATTATTAAGAAACCCTGGCAAATTTTGTCAGGGTTTTTTTATGTATTTTTAATAAAGGATGCAACCTCTGCAATCGAGCTCAGTCATTAGATCAGAATTAAGAAAATTGGAAGCAACTATAGCGGTAGACATACACCAGAATTTGATAGAACGCTGTAAAGCTGGAGATCAGTCAGCATTTAATCAGCTTTATACTTTATATGCAAAAGCTATGTACAACGTGGCGTTGAGGATAATAAAGCAGCAGCAAGAAGCGGAGGATATATTGCAGGAGGCTTTTGTAAAGGCGTATCGCAAACTTCATCAGTTTGAGTATCAAGCAACCTTTGGAGCATGGCTCAAGCGAATAGTAATAAATCAGGCGCTGGATTTTATAAGAAAACAGAAATTGCAATATGCAGATGATGTAAACGATATGAACTATCAGGATGTAGCTGATACCAATGAAGAGGTAGATTGGGATGAGGTGGACTTCACTGTAGATAAAATAAAGCAGGCCATGCAGGAATTACCTACTGGCTTTAGAGTGGTTACTTCTTTATTCCTTTTTGAAGGATACGAGCATAAAGAAATTGCGGAAATAATGGGCATAAGTGAAAGCACCTCAAAATCTCAATATCACCGCGCTAAAATTAAGATTAAAGAAATACTGAAGAGCAATGAAAGATAGATTTGAAGAATTTGTGAACCAAAATAAGCCGCAGTTTGATGAATCTTTTAATGCAGACAAAGGCTGGCAAGGCATTAATGATAAAATTAATCAGCCAACTAAAACCAGAAGCTTTAACTGGTTTGCAGCAGCATCTATAGTACTATTATTAGCCGTAGGCTGGCTTGTGATAGATAGAATTAGTTTAAACCAGAAAGTAACAGCACTTGAACAAGTAGCAGTTGAAGGTAGAAGCTATTCAGAAATAGAAAATTACTACACCCAGCAGATATCTTTAAAATCCGCTGAGGTAAAAAAGAAAGGCGATAATATTGATTATCCACTTGCAAAGGATGTCAAAACACTACAAGCAAAGTACGAAACTTTGAAAGTGAAGTTAAAAGAGAAAGGTCCAAATGAACAAATCATTAATGCCATGATACTCAACCTAAGAACACAAATAGAATTACTAAACGAGCAATTGTCGATAATTGAACATATAAACAATTACATGAACACTGAAAACAATAAAAATAATGAAACACAGATATAAAATGATTTACGTGATTGGCCTGTTATTTATAACAAGCTGGTCAGTTGCCCAAGAACAAACTAAGGAGCTGTTTAACAAGACGTATAAGGTATCGTCCAATGCATCACTTGAATTAGATAACTCCTTCGGAAACATAACAGTCTCCTTATGGAACAAGCAGGAATTTGAAGTAATAGTAGAATTAAAACTTGATGGTTTTAATGCCAAAGAAACAGAAAAATTCCTATCAAAAGTATCAATAGATGGTGAAGGTAGTAGCAGTGCAGTAAAGGTGAGCACCGATTGGGATGATAATATCTCTACAAATGGCAAGAGGTCTTTCGAATTGAATTACATGGTTAAAATACCCAATGGTCATCCCCTGGACATCGAGAATAGTTTTGGCAACCTTTCATTACCAGACTATTCAGGAAACGTTAAACTTGATGTTGAATATGGCAACTTAAATGCCGGTAAGCTTAAAAGTGGTGATATTGAGTTATCATTCGGAAGTGGTACTATTGAAGAATTGGCAAGTGGTAAATTAGAAGTAAAATACGCTGATGAACTAGACATCAATTATTTAGGTACAGTTGAATTTGAAACCGGTTTCTCAAAAGTAACTATTCAAAAGGCAGATGATATAGAGCTAGAAGGTAAATATGGAGAGTTGGAAATCGATGAAATTAATTCACTTTCAGGTTCAAGTTCCTTCTCTTCGTTGGAAATAGGTACCTTAAAGAAAAAGTTAGATGTAGAGGTGAAATACGTGAGTGGTAAGCTAAGAGTTGACCATATCGCTTCGACATTCGATGAAGTAACTATTGAATCCAAATTCTCACAACTGGACCTGAACTTTGATGCTGGTAGTAGCTTTAACTTCCACACTGAGCATAAATTTGGTAAGCTGAGAATTGATAAAAGTAATTTCAAACTGACCATGAGCGATGAAGAAGATTTCTCTGCTGAATACAAAGGTTATGTAGGTAGCAGCAGTGGAACAGCTAAAGTGTATGTTTCAACAAGCTATGGAGATGCCGATTTAGATATCAATTAAGTAGAATAATAAGAATATACAATTCAAAGCTCTGATCTATAATCAGGGCTTTTTTTGTTGAAGTTATAGTAGGATAATAAAACTTATTCCAGCAAAGCAACTCGCCAAATGACTTTACCATTTATCCTGTATAATTTCCTCTGATCTTTTATATAAAGGGTAGGTGTAAGTTTGGTAATAAACACTATTTTTCTGGTTACAAACTTATACCATAGCGCATCTATTTATTGAGAATTAAAATTTAACACAAAGGACATGAGTAAACTTACTATCAGCCAACTTTCGAAAACTTATCCAAATGGCGTAAAAGCATTAGACAATATCAACATAGAAATTGATAATGGCATGTTTGGGCTTTTAGGTCCAAACGGAGCTGGTAAATCTTCATTAATGCGAACGCTGGCCACTTTGCAAGAAGCAGATACTGGCAGTGCTCATTTAGATGGGATTGACATTTTGAACCAACCAGATGAATTACGTAAAGTACTAGGCTATTTGCCACAAGAATTTGGTGTGTATCCCAGAGTAACAGCCGAGCAGTTACTTGACCATATGGCAATACTAAAAGGTATCACTAAGAAATCAGAACGTAAGGAAATGGTGAAATATCTACTAGATAAAGTGAACCTATATGATAAAAGAAAAAAAGCCATTAAAGGTTTTTCCGGAGGGATGAAACAAAGAGTTGGAATTGCTCAAGCCTTAATAGGAAGTCCGAAACTAATCATAGTTGATGAACCTACTGCAGGTTTGGATCCAAGCGAGCGAAACAGATTCTATAACCTACTGGCAGATGTTGGCGAAAAAGTAGTAGTTATTTTGTCAACCCATATAGTGGACGATGTAAGAGAGCTCTGTACCAATATGGCTATTATGAACCTGGGAGAAATTGTATTCAAAGGAGCACCTCAAACCGCTATTGAAGATCTTTCAGGTAAAGTTTACCAAAAAATAGTAAAACGTGAAGAGTTAGATAACTATGCCAAGGAGTATTCAATCATCTCCAATAAAATGGTGGGAGGAAAACCATTAATTCATGTTTTTAGTGAAAGCAACCCTGGGGATGGATTTGAACAGGTTCAACCCAATTTGGAAGATGTATTCTTCTCAAAAATCAACACTTCTAACATCTTAGTATAAAGCTATCGACCATGTTTAAACACTTCTTTACAACAGAACTAAAATATACATTTAAGCAGCCGATGATTTACATTTTCACACTACTGCTTGGCTTATTAGTCTTTTTCGCAGTAGTCAGTGACAACGTTACTATTGGTGGCTCAGTAGGAAATGTATTTAGAAACGCACCCCATATCATTGCTGTTTATACGGGGGTAATGACCATTTTCGGTTTAATTATCGCAACTGCATTTTTCAATAATGCAGCACTAAGGGATCATCAGAATCAATTCAATGAAATCCTATTTAGTACACCTATTAAAAAGTCAGGCTACTTTTTTGGCCGTTTTTTCGGTGCATTAATTTTGGCTACTATACCATTATTAGGAGTCTTCTTAGGAATATTGATCGGCTCTGCATTAGCTCCTGCTTTCGGATGGATTGAAGCAGATAGATTCGGAGAGTTCTATTTATCCTCTTTTGTTAATAATTATTTCTTAATGATTCTTCCGAATATGTTTTTTGCCGGAGCCATTATTTTTGCCTTTGCCAATATTTGGAAAAATACTGTTATTTCTTTTGTAGGTGCTTTGGCTGTAATTGTGGCTTATATCATATCGGGTACGTTAATGTCAGATATTGAAAACGAGTCCATGGCAGCATTATTAGATTCTTTTGGCATAAGAACCTATTCCTTCATGTCAAAATACTATACACCTGTTGAGAAGAATACCCTTGGATTACAAATCACTCCTATTTTAATCTACAATAGGTTAATTTGGTTTGGTTTAGGATTAATCATTCTGCTTAGTTCATATTTTAGTTTTAGTTTTAAACAAAAGAACAAAAAAGTAAAAGCAGAGAAGAACGAGAAGGCAGTTAGTAGAACCCCATTTATTTTACCCAAAGTCAGTATTAATTTTTCTTCAGCAACATCATGGAGACAATTCAGAAGCTTCTTCTATATCAATTTTCTGAGCATTATTAAAAGTACCACTTTTAAAATCCTCATAATATTTAGTCTGTTAATGTTTATCTCAAATCTCGCTGGCGGATTTGAATACTTTGGATTACAATCTTATCCTGTTACTTACAAAATGCTCGATATTATTTCGAACGTTTCTGGTTTATTCACCATCATTATTGTGGTTTTCTTTAGTGGAGAACTGATATGGAGAGACAAGGACAATAATATTAATGAAGTAATTGATGCTACACCTCACCAATCTTTCATTTCTTTAATTGCTAAGGTGACTAGTTTAGTAGCTGTTACAATTGTATTGTATGCATTCTTTGTATTAAGTGCAGTAATATATCAATTAGGAACTGGTTATACACGTATCGAATTAGGCCTATACTTTAGTGACTTCTTCGTAAGTTATTTGGGCTATTACATTATTTACAGCATGGTTTTAGTATTAATCCATGCGATGGTTAGTAATAAATATATAGGCTATTTCATATCAATAGCCCTGATTTTCGCCTTAGATATTCTGTTGTTAATTGCGGATATTCAAAGTAATATGATTTCACTGGGTGCCACACCTCGAATCATATATTCTGATATGAATTCCTTTGGACCGGCACTTGTAAGCAGTATATGGTTTAATTTTTACTGGATCAGCTTTTCCCTTATATGTTTATTTTTAGCCACAATGATGTGGAAAAGAGGTACTCAAGCCAATTTCAAAGAAAAGCTTCAGCTGATGAGGAAAGGAATGCCTAAATCATTTAAAATTAGCTTTTTCTTCGTGATAGTAATATGGTTAGGCTTATCAAGTTTTGTATTTTACAATACACAACTCTTAAATGAATATGATACCTCTGATGAACGCGAGTTGCTATCAGTAGAATATGAAAAAACCTTTAAGAAGTACGAGAATGTTGACTTACCAAAGGTAGCTGCAATAGATTATTTCATTGATATATTTCCTTATAAACGAGATGCAATCGTTAAAGCAGAGGTAACACTTATAAATTCAAATGAAACAGCAATTGATTCTCTACACTTTGACTGCAATTCAAGCTGGGATACTGAAATCACAATTACTGGTGCAGAATTGGTTTTTGAAGATGAGGATTTTGATTACAGAATTTACAAGCTAGCAAAACCTTTCATGCCAGGAGATACTATTCAGGCAACTATCAATACCAGCTATATCACAAAAGGTTTTGAAAATCAGGTTAGTAATACTTCAATAGTTGAGAACGGAACCTTCCTCAATAATTTCCAGGTATTACCATCACTTGGGTATAACGAGAATGTAGAAATTAGTGATAACAATACACGTAAAAAGTATGATTTACCTGAGAAGGAAAGAATGCCAGCTTTGGAAGAAAATTGTGGTCCAGCTTGCGACAAAAATTATTTAACGGGAGGCCTTTCCGATTTTATTGATGTGGAAACTGTGATCTCTACTGCAAGCGACCAAATAGCCATAGCTCCAGGTGCATTGATTAAAGAGTGGGAAGAAGACGGCAGGAAATATTTCCATTATAAAGTAGATCATCCTTCAATGAATTTCTATTCTTTTATTTCTGCTCGCTTTGAAGTTGCCAGAGAGAAATGGAATGGTGTTGATATTGAGATTTACTATGATGAAAAACATAATGTCAATATTCCTAAAATGACAGATGCTGTTAAGAAATCACTGAGCTACTATACTGAAAATTTTGGCCCATATTATCACAAGCAATGTCGAATTATTGAGTTTCCGAGATATTCAACTTTTGCCCAGGCGTTCCCGGGTACTATGCCTTACTCTGAATCTTTTGGTTTTATAATTAATCTGGAAGATGAAAGTGAGAATAATGTAATAGACGCTGTAATTGCCCATGAAATTGCACATCAATACTGGGCACACCAAGTGATAGGAGCTGAAATGCAAGGAAGCACCATGTTTAGTGAAGGCTTCTCGGAGTATTCCTCATTAATGACTATGAAAAATGCATCCAACGATCCTATGAAAATGAGAGAATTTACCAAGTATGATCATAGCCGATATCTGAGAGGAAGAAGTAATGAAATTGAAAAGGAAATGCCTCTTTATAAAGTAGAAAATCAAGGTTATATCCATTATGGAAAAGGTAGTGTCATTCTGTTTGCATTACAGGACTACATTGGTGAGGAAAACGTGAACAAAGCTATGAGAGGCTTTTTGGAGGAATATCGTTATAAAGGCCCTCCATATCCTACGTCTCTTGATTTCTTGACATTTTTAGAGCCTCAAGTGCCGGATTCAATGAAGTATTTAATTGATGATTGGTTTAAGGAAATCACTTTGTATGATAACCGAATGATGGACGCTACTTACAAGAAAGTAGAAGAAGGAATTTATGAGGTTAACTTAAAAATAGAAAGTAAAAAGATCAAAGCCGATAGCTTAGGTAATGAAACCTTTGTTCCCATTAATGATTGGATAGACATAGGTTTATTTGTTGACGCAGATGAATCTGAACTACTATTTCAAAGGCGAGTTAAAATTGATCAGGAAAATATGGAATTCACATTTGTGGTAGATACCATTCCGGCTAAAGCAGCTATTGACCCTAGGCACCTGTTAATTGATAGAGTATTTAAAGATAATATTAAGAGTGTTAAAGAAGAATTAGCACAGTAGGTATATTAACTCATGATCTTAAAAGCTAAAGCAATAATTGCTTTAGCTTTTTTTATTTGATTCACTCATTAGCTCTATCTCATAATTAAATCCTTCCCTATTATTAAGTATCTTTATGAAAGTATTAGAACTTTTATTTCCTAACAAGCGTTAGTTAGTTATATTTGCGTATGCCAACAACAGAGGTTATCAGTAATAGAAAGCAGGAAATCATTGAAAAGGCCACAGCGCTTTTCCAAAAGCAAGGTTATTCAGCTACTTCAATGAGAGATTTAGCAAGCTTTATAGGAATGGAAGCGGCAAGCCTTTATTCTCATATAAAATCTAAAGAAGAGCTATTACAGATCATCTGCTTTAACATGGCAGATAAGCTTTTTGAACCTGTAAAAAATATTGCCTCAGAAAATTTAAGTGCCGATGAAAAACTAAGAAAGTTTGTTTTGTCACACGTAAAAGTATTAACCAATGATACTGCCTCAAGCGCAGTTTTTTTCTCTGAATGGAGGCATTTGAGTGAACCCTATTTATCTGATTTCCTCAAAATGAGAGATCAATATGAAGGCATATTCATAAAAGTTTTGATAGAAGGTAATAGAACTGGTATTTTCAAGTTTCTTGATGCCAAGTTTACCGTTTTGGCTTTACTTTCATCAATTAATTGGTTACCTAGTTGGTACAAGAAAGATGGACAGCTAAGCCCTGAAGAAATTGCCGAAAATGTAACAGACGTATTCATTAACGGCTTAAAAGTTAGAAATTAAATTTAAACCTAAACATAATTATTATGTACGGAGGAGGACAAGTTTTCGAATCATCATCAGTAAACAATGAGCTTCTTAAAGATGAAGATCCAATTAAATTAGCTGAATTTGAAGCACGTATTGCACGTGGAGAAAAGATTGAGCCTAGCGATTGGATGCCTAAGCTTTACAGAAAACAACTCATTAGAATGATTGAGCAGCACGGTCATTCTGAAATTATCGGTGCTTTACCAGAAGGCACCTGGATTACCAGAGCTCCGGGGTTCAAGAGAAAACTTGCCTTAATGGCTAAAGTACAAGATGAGGTAGGTCATGCTCAGCTATTATATGGAGCTGCTGAAACTTTGGGTAAATCCAGAGAACAAATGATCGAAGACCTTATTTCAGGCAAATCAAAATATTCAAACATCTTCAACTACCCTACTTTCACCTGGGCTGATTCATGCTTCATTTCGTGGTTAGTAGATGCAGGTGCCATTGTAAATCAGTTAGCTAACGCAAGAGGTAGCTACGGCCCTTACTGTAGAGCTTTAGACAGAATTTGTGCAGAGGAATCATTCCACCTTAAATATGGTCACCATTGTGTTATTCATTTAGCTACAGGAACTCCTAAGCAAAGAAAAATGATGCAAGAGGCAGTAGATAGATGGTGGGCACCAATGATGCACTTCTTCGGTCCATCAGATAAAATATCTACTCATACTGAAATACTCACCAAGTGGAAAGTGAAGATGGCCACCAATGATGAGTGCCGTCAGCAATTCTTAGATATGTATGTCCCAAAAATTTGGGAATTAGGTTTAACTATTCCTGATGATAAGCTCAAAAAGAACGATGAAACGGGAGAGTGGGAATTTACTGAGCCCGATTGGGAAGAATTCAAAAGAGTAATTAACGGTGACGGCCCACTAAATAAAGAAAGACTAGCCGTAAGAAGAACGGCAGAAGAAAGAGGTGCCTGGGTAAGAAGAGCCCTTGCTAAGAACTCTGAAGATCAGGAATATACGGCCCCTTTAGCTTAACTTATGAGTACTTTAAAATCTTTAGATCCGAGAATAAACAGGCTGAATATTCCTGCTGAATTTGGAACATCATTTTCCAAAACAGAGAAAGATCAGTTCATAACATATGAGGTGTTTGTACAACCTAAGGTAGATAAACCCTATCAACACGAAGGTATAGTACATGCTCCGTCAGAAGAGATGGCATTTCTTTTTGCTAAAGAACAGTTTAGCAGAAGAGGCATCAGCTGTTCAGGTGTTTGGGTAATCAATACTAGCAATGTAAAGGTTTCTCCTTTTACTGAAAATCAGGAAGACATCTATGATTACATTCATCAGGAAATCATTGAAGAAGCTAATCTTAATGATAAAGTGAGCTATGAAGTTTTCCATTTGATGAAAAGAGGTAAGCAGCATAAGCACGAAGGCCAACTAGAAGCTCGATCATATGAAGAAGCCTTATGGAATGCCAAAAATGAATATGCAGGTGAAAAGCCTGTTATGAATCTTTGGATAGCTAAAGCCGAAGATTTCCTAAAAATTGAAGGCGAAGATTTCGCTGATATTTGGGATACTTTACCTCAAAAAAAATACAGAGACGCGATTGATTATAAGGCAACCGAAAAAATTAAGAAGTTCAAAGCTGAACAAAATTCATAGGCATGACTGAAGAAGCATTAAAAGAATTATTATATAAAATTGCTGATGACCAACTCATACTTGGTCACAGAAATTCAGAGTGGACTGGAGTTGGCCCTTTGTTAGAAGAGGATATTGCCTTTTCTTCTATGGCACAGGATAAAGTAGGACACAGTTTAGCTTTTTATAACCTATTACATGAATTAGGGGAGCAGGAACCAGATATAGTTGCTTTTACGCGAAATGCTGATCAGTTTCACAACAGTCAGTTTGTTGAGCTTCCAATTGGTGATTACAGTTTTAGCCTTGTCAGACATTTTCTATATGACCATGCCGAATTGATCCGTTTCAACATGTTAGCTGAATGCCCGATTGATGAGATTGCTGATGTTGCTAAAAAGTTAAAGGGTGAAATAAAATATCATGTAATGCATGCCAATACATGGATGAAACAGCTGGGAAAAGCTACAGAAGAGTCACATAATAAAATGCAAAGTGCCTTAAACGAAGCACTTCCTTATGCTTTAGGTATGTTTGAAACTTCTGAGTTTGAAAATGACTTAATAGAAGCAGGTATTTATGCTGGCGAAGCTGCCATCGAATTAAAGTGGAAAGATAATATCACCATGGTGCTTGAAGAATCCGGCTTAAGCCTTCCTTCATGGAATACTATTAAACCTGTATATGGTGGTAGAAAAGGTAAACACACCGATCACTTGCAACCACTATTAGATGAAATGACAGAAGTATTTAAAGAAGACCCCACAGCAGATTGGTAAAATAATTTATGAGTTATACGAAAGAAGACATATTACTTTTATTAGACGAGGTTAAAGATCCTGAAATACCGGTAATATCTCTTGTAGACTTGGGAGTTATAACCGATATCACAATTGTAGGAGAGCATGTTTCAGTTACAATGACACCTACCTTTTTAGGTTGCCCCGCAATTGATTATATGAAGAACGACATTGCTGATACCCTAAATAAACATGGCATCACCAATAATACCGTAACTGTTAGTCTTAAAGATTCATGGAATTCAGATAAAGTAACTGAAAAAGGGAGAAAAGCTTTAAAAGAATTTGGACTTGCTCCTCCCCCAGTTCATAACAACCTGATTGAGGACTTAGATATTATTGAACATGCTGAATGCCCGAATTGTGACAGCACAAACACAACTTTGAAATCACCTTTCGGACCGACACTTTGCCGATCATTACATCATTGTAATAATTGTGGGGAGGCCTTTGAAAGTTTCAAACCAATATAAATAAAAAGGGAGATCAATTGGTCTCCCTTTTTATTTTAAACTGAGCTGAATCAATTAATCATCATGATATCTATAAGGCCATTAGGTATTTCAAATCCGCAAAAGAATACACCTACACCTAACACCTTATTTTGAATGCTCGTATTCTTCAGTGCCAATGGTAATGAGCAAACATTGATGAAAGCATAAAACACGGCAAAGGCTACCAATAAACCTATCATAACTATTTTGTTATTAATAAGGAAAACACCTGATAAGGCAGCACCTGCTAATAAAAGAAAAATTAATAACTGATTTCCAAGGTTTTTACCTGTTACAAATCTACTTGCAGGCACAGAGAATATTGCCGTAATTACCAACAGGATAGAAACCAACCATTTTCCTTCAATACCTACAGTATCTTTCAATACATTAAGATATTCCGGGAAGATTTCAATAACAATTCCTGAAACAAGACCAATTGCTGCGCCTATTACTAAAACAACACCTAGTTTAGATTCAGGCTTTTTCTCATCAGGTCTGTTCTCAGCGGTACCTTTAAATGTATTCAATGAATACTTATTAAGAAAATAACCTGACAGGGATACAATTATACCACCAGTGGCAAAAGTTAATGCGCCACCTAAATAATCGATAATATCAACAATTACCGGCTCTAACGAATAAAGTAAATCTGATGTAATGGTTAATGCAGCAACAGTGATAGGAAGCTGTTTACTTGGCGAAAATAGCTCGACCATAGAAATAGCAGGACTTGTAAACAGACTCATGGCAAATAACCATAGGACTACCAATACAGGCAATGCATAAAACACAAATAATTTCGGTGGATTTATTAATAAGGTAAAGGCTACCGTCATGAAAATCATAGCTGCGAAGCTTACCCCTAAGGTGATTATGCGTAAGCGGTTGCCCAATTTGTCGCGGTATCTATCACCCAGCTTACCTGCTATTGGCGGTGTAATAACTAAAATAATGGCCTGCGCCCAAATTAGTAATGGGGCATATTCCTTAAGATCAAAAGTTTCCAGAAGTGCCGGTTGGTACCTGTGATAGGCAATCCAACCTATGATCACCGAAGCATATAAGGCAATTAAGCTTGCCATTTGCTTCCACTTAATACTATTATTTGTAGAGTTTTCCATAAAAAAAGTCTTTATCCCAAATCAAGCTACGTAAATAGGTTATAGCTTAGATTTCAAGATAAAGACTTTTTTAGGAAATTTATATTTTATCTATTCGAAAGAAACTTTCATTTTAGCAGCAACATCAAAAACGTTATTAGATCGCTCCATATCAGCAGTTTGCTCATTATTATCAATAACTACTTCTGATATTTTTTTACCATCTGTTGCTACTTCAAACGTATAATCTGAATTAACCCATGGCCAATCCGCTAAGGTAATTACGTCATTATCAGCAAAATTCTTTTCTCCTCGCATAATCCTAAGTGGTATATAATAAAGCTGAGAACTACCATCGGCATATTTTACAGTAACTTCAACAGGCATTGGCATATCCCCTATCTTCTTTAGCGTTACGTAATAATTTCCATCAGCACCTAAAACAGATCCTACTGCATAGTCGATAGTTTTAGTAGAGTTTACCCAATACTCTTTGTACCAGTCTAACTCAAGACCTGATTGCTTCTCCATAATTCTTATGAAGTCATTAGCGTTAGGATGCTTGAATTTCCAGGTATTGAAGTATCTGCGCATACCTTTGCAGAAAGTCTCTTCACCAAGAATATACCTCAATTGAGTTAAGAACACAGAACCTTTAGAATAGGCTGCTCTACCATAGGCAAAGTTGGTATTATAATGATCTGAATGCGTAGTCATTGGCTCTTCATACTGACTCTGCGCTAATGATAAGTATCCTCTAATATTTCCTGCTTGCGGATTATCATCTCCTTCTTCCATTATTACATTCATAGTTTCTGCAGAAGCAAATGTTGTGAAGCCTTCATCCATCCACGGATATAAAGATTCGTTTGTAGCTAAAACTCCCTGATACCAGCTATGGAACATTTCATGTACAGTTACACCTACCAGGCTAGGAAAACTTCTTTCTCCAGTAATTAAAGTTGACATTGGGTATTCCATACCACCATCACCACCTTGAATTACACTAAACTGCTTATAAGGATATTTACCAAATGTTTTGTTCGCATACTCCATTGCTTTAATGGTATATTCTGGAAGCTTCTCCCAATTTTCGCTAGTGTTTTCACCAGGTTGGAATAAGAAATGTAGCTCTGCACCATTAGGCACCTGAGCTTTTATATGCTTAAAGTCAGGATCTGCAGCCCACATAAAGTCGATTACTTGTGGCGCTTTAAAATGCCATGTGATTTTACCTTTCTTAGGTTTCATAGTCTTTTGGTTTTCTAGCTGATAGCCATGACCAACTTCGGCAGGATTTTGCACATAACCTGTTCCACCCAATACATAATTCTCATCAATTGTAATCTTCACATCAAAATCTCCCCAAATACCATGGAATTCTCTTCCGATGTAAGGGTTAGAATGCCATCCTTGATAATCATATTCTGCCATTTTAGGATACCATTGTGCCATTGAATATTCAATACCCTCTTCGTTATCCCTTCCAGTTCTTCTGATTTGTAGAGGAACTTGAGCTTCAAACTCCATATCAAAAGAAACAGTAGTATTAGGCATTATTGGTTGATCAAGCGTTACTTCTAAAATAGTACCTACTGTCTCAAACTCTACCTTTTTACCATTATGCTTAAGTGACTTCACTTTTTGGTATCCTATTTCATCCTCGCTCAAAGCATTTATTCTGCTACCCACTCTTCTATCAGGATCCATAATACTTCTACTTCTCACATCCATCATACTATTAGGCTGAAAGGCATTAAAGTATAAATGATAAAAAACCTTTGTAAGTGTATCAGGTGAATTGTTGGTATACTTAACTTTCTGTACACCTGTAAACTGATTGGTCTCAACATTCATATCAATTTCCATCTCGTACTTTATGGCCTGCTGCCACCTATCGGGTTGAGCCAAAGCAGAAAATGCCATTAGCATGCCTGCTGCGAATAATAAAGTTTGTTTAAGTCTTATCATATAGTCATTAGTTTAATTCTAATCCCTAAAATCGCTAAATATTGTTAATAAGCCAAAACTATTATATAAGCGCTCTATTTTCAGTTTGACTGATCTTTCAATAGTAATTATTACAGAAATAATAGTAGAAAAACGCACGCTTTGTAAGAAGCTATTTTTAAAGGCTAATTATTATCCCTATTTTTCTAACTTTGTTGAAGGGGAATAATCCTACAGATTATCTTTCCCATAAATTAATTGAAGCATAGGCCCTATTAATATGTTAGAATATAACACCCAAAGACCGGACATGAAATTGAAAGAATATGGACGTAATGTTCAGATGCTTGTAAAACACCTGCGTACCATTGAAGATAAAGAGAAGCGCAATGAAATGGCGAATACGCTTGTGGACCTTATTAAACAACTAAGCAATGGGCCAAAAGACTATAATCAGGAAACCATGCAAAAGTATTGGGATGATCTTTATATCATGTCAGACTTTGACCTGGATGTTGACAGCCCCTTCCCTATGCCTGAAAAGGAAGTATTAGGTAAAAAGCCAGAGCATATCGGTTATCTCTCTGATGAGGTTAAATTTAAGCACTATGGTAGAAATATTGAGATTCTAGTAGAAAAAGCTATCGAAATGGAAGATAAAGATGAGCAAGAAAAGGCTGTACTTTATATCGGTCGTTTGATGAAAACTTTTTACTCTACATGGAACAGAGATAACGTTACTGAAGAAGCGATTGCTGATAACTTAAGACAACTTTCAAAAGGTAAATTATCAGTAGATATTGAAAAAGTAAAAGCTACAAATGGCTTTGATGTAATCTATAAAGACAATAATAGTAATAATAGAGGAGGATCACGCTCAAATAACAACAAGGGCAAGCGCTCTAACTACAAAAAAAGAAGAAATTAATTAATGGCATCTTTCAGAATTACCGGAGGGACTAAACTCTCTGGTGAAATAACCCCTCAAGGCGCAAAAAACGAGGCTTTACAGATACTTTGTGCAGTACTATTAACACCTGAGAAAGTAACAATCAATAAAGTTCCTGATATAAGGGATGTAAACAAATTGATTGAGCTATTAGGTGATTTAGGTGTAATTGTAAAAAAACTTTCTGCCGAAAGCTATGAGTTTACAGCCAAGGACATCAAACTTGATTTCTTTGGTACGGAAGAGTATACTAAAAAAGCTGCTTCTTTACGAGGTTCTATCATGCTTTTAGGCCCATTATTGGCTCGTTTTGGAAAGGCCATGATACCGAAGCCAGGAGGTGATAAAATTGGAAGAAGACGTTTAGATACGCACTTTATTGGTTTCGAAAAATTAGGCGCTAAATTCCTTTTTGAGCAAAAAAGTAATTATTACCACATTGATGCATCCGAGTTAAAAGGTGCTTACATCCACTTAGATGAAGCTTCAGTTACAGGCACTGCCAATGTAATTATGGCTGCCTGCATGGCAGAAGGTAAAACTACCATCTACAATGCTGCTTGCGAGCCTTATATACAGCAGCTCTGCAAAATGCTGAATAGCATGGGCGCTAAAATCACCGGTGTAGGCTCAAACCTACTTTACATTGAAGGAGTAGAAGCTCTTTCCGGTTGTGAGCACACTATGCTTCCAGATATGATCGAGATAGGTAGCTTCATCGGTTTGGCTGCTATGACCAAATCAGAAATCACTATCAAAAACGTTGGTTTAGAGCATCTGGGAATTATTCCTGATACTTTTAAGCGCTTAGGGATCAAAATGGAATTTAGAGGGGATGACATTTATATTCCTAGCCAAGAAAATTACGAGATAGAGAGCTTTATTGATGGCTCTATCATGACCATTGCTGATGCCATATGGCCTGGTTTTACACCAGATTTACTGAGTATTGTTTTAGTAGTTGCTACACAGGCAAAAGGTACTGTTTTAGTTCACCAAAAAATGTTTGAGAGCCGCCTATTCTTTGTTGATAAACTAATTGATATGGGTGCTCAGATTATTTTATGTGATCCGCATAGAGCTACAGTGATCGGTTTGGACAGACAAATTAACCTAAGAGGTATTTCGATGACATCACCTGATATCAGGGCTGGGGTTTCTCTCTTAATAGCGGCTCTTTCTGCCGATGGTGAAAGTACCATTCATAATGTAGAGCAAATTGACAGAGGTTATCAGCATATCGATAAAAGATTAAATGCCCTCGGAGCAAAGATTGAAAGGATAGACTAATCATACTTGATTTTATGAGAGTTGTTTTACTCTTCTTATTAACTTTCTTATCTATAGATTGCCTTTCCCAAACAAGGGTACATTATTCTGAATCGCCACAAAGGTTAAATAAAAAATTAGATCAATGGCATGAGGGCGAAATTACCTTAGTTGGTGGAACAGCAATTGAGGCAGCTTTTGCCATAAATCCTATGGTTGAAGGTGGGCTTTTAAAAGTAAAAGACGGCAAAAAGCTCATCACACTTACGCCTTATGACATAGAGAATTTCTCTTTTATTGACAAAGAACAAGATAGAAGAAGATATTTTGAATCATTAGATGTTAGTGATGATCAACAGGCACTAGTTGAAATCATCTATCGAAATGAAGATTTTGAACTGCATGGAATTGAATCAGTTCAAACAGCTTATACATATTATATCGATAATGGCTCAAGATGGTCCTTCAGTAGTAATAAGTTCTACATGTTTTTTAAAATGGGCGGTGAGTATATGCGCTTCTCAAGAAAAGTCTTCTGGAATTTAGTATATCAAAAGGAAGACGAATTGAAGACTTTTAAAAAGGAGAATAATCTTTACTTAAGTTCACCGGCACACATTTCTTCACTATTGAATTATTATGATTTACTCATAAATGAGGAAAATTGAGCTATCAAGTTACTGAGCATCCCTTTTACCAAAAATCTTCAAAAGAGAAAAGAGCTTTTTATTTCAAGCTTGTATTCTTTGCCATATTAGCTAATGCACTTTTAAGTCTTTTATTTTATCTAGTAAGTCCTCTTATATTGCCCTTGGGCTTTCTGTTTATAGCCATCAGTTTATCATGCCTTGCTCCATTTATAGATACTCCAAGCTTGGTAAAGTCTGGTAAATTAGGCTATCTATCTCCTATGCTTTTAATGGAAAAAGAAAAGCATGGTGTGGTAAAACTGCATGGTGGTACTTTGTTGGATTATACTTTTCTATTTCAAAAGGACTGGCCCACCAATAAAAGAAGAAAATTTGTGATGCGAGAAATGATTTCTGGCTTGATTGAACTGCTCAAAAAACTTGAAAGTGATGAAAAGCAAATCGTTTTTAGAGGAAGCAGCTACATCCTAAATGCCAAAACCTTAAGAAGATTTGGCTTTGAAACTCAATCGGTAGATGGCTTTCAGTATATAATTCTTATACTCAATTTTGCCCCTCTTACAATCGCAAAATCAATGGTGGATAAAAGATTAAGCTTCCCCAATTTAAGTAATGTCAATACTTTTGA
The DNA here is from genome assembly GCF_016734805.1 of Marivirga atlantica. GTDB lineage: Bacteria > Bacteroidota > Bacteroidia > Cytophagales > Cyclobacteriaceae > Marivirga > Marivirga atlantica. The sequence continues at coordinate 547,506 of NZ_JAERQG010000002.1, read as the reverse complement.
GATTAGTTACGCTGATTTAAAAGCTCACAAAGAGAAGTTATATAAACTAAGAGAAAAGCTGTAATTTCTGTTTAAGCAGAATAATGATCCCTCCGGGATGACTTAGAAACGGCTAATATTTGACTTATAAGCCTTTTATAAGTACTGCTGCTTTACTCAACCAATTATTATAAGAGAATCTAACGTTTTCAAAGTATGATCTTAGAATCACCTCGCAGAGGTTAGACAGCATAAACAATTGTTCATTGATAATTACTAATTGTATGCTACTTATTTCTCTCGATGGTGTATCGAACCAGCTCTTGAAGGGAGTTTTTATAATCAGAATCAGGGAATTCATTGAGGATTTCAATAGCTTCTGAATGATATCGGTTCATCACTTCAACCGCATAATCTATTCCTTTATGGGCCTTCACAAAGCTAACCACCTCTCTAACAGTGCTATCCTCCTCACTCTTATTTTTGATCAACTTAAGGATACGCTTCTTCTCCCCTTTTTCAGAATTGTTCAAGGCATAAATTAAAGGAAGCGTCATTTTCTTCTCTTTAATATCTATTCCTAAAGGTTTGCCAATTTGCTTGCTACCATAGTCAAACAAATCATCCTTAATCTGGAAAGCCATGCCCACCTTTTCACCAAAAAGCTTCATTTTTTGACTCAGCTTATCATCTTCCTGAACAGACATACTTCCCACTGCACAACAAGAGGCTATAAGTGAAGCTGTTTTTTGACGAATGATATCATAATATACCTCTTCAGTGATATCGAGCTTTCTGGCCTTCTCAATTTGTAACAATTCTCCTTCGCTCATCTCACGAACGGCTTCTGAGACAATTTTCAGTAAAGAGAAGTCACCATGATCGATTGAGAGCAAAAGACCGCGAGAAAGTAAATAATCACCTACTAATACTGCAATCTTATTTTTCCATAATGCATTGATGGAAAAGAAGCCCCTACGGTAGTTAGCATCATCTACTACGTCATCATGCACTAAAGTGGCTGTGTGTAATAATTCTATAAGCGCGGCTCCTCTGTAAGTAGCTTCATTGATTTGTCCGTTAAGGCCGGCAGAAAGAAATACAAACATGGGACGCATCTGCTTTCCCTTGCGCTTCACAATGTATCCCATGATTTTATCAAGCAGATACACCTTGCTTTTCATAAACTGACGGAACTTTACCTCAAATTCCGTCATTTCTTTTGAGATAGGAAGCTGTATTTCTTTAATTTTGCTACTCATTCGTGCGCAATATTACTACCAATCTAAAGTTTAAGCAATTCATCTAGAAAAATGATTTCAAAAAATATCGTTATACCAAGCAGTTACCACCAAAAGCCTATTTCAGCGGATTATAGATTTAACAATTCTGATAATCAAAAGAAACCGTTGATCATTTTTGTTCACGGTTTTAAAGGATTTAAGGACTGGGGTGTTTTTAACCTAATGGCCGATGCCTTCGCCAATAAAGGATTCGTTTTTCTGAAGCTCAATCTGAGCCATAATGGTACCACCCTAGACTCTCCTACCTACCATGATGACCTGGAAGCTTTCGGTAATAACAATTTCAGCATTGAGCTCAATGACTTAAAAGACGTTATCGACTATTGTAGCAATGGTTCAGACGAAACCCTGAGTAAAGCAATAGATACTAATCAAATCCATTTGATGGGCCATAGCCGTGGTGGTGGATTAGTGCTTTTAAAAGCCAGAGAGGATGAGCGCATCAGCAAAGTGGTAACATTAGCTGCTATTAGTGATTTAACACAGCGCTGGCCCCAAAGCTTTTTAGATGAATGGAGAGAAAAAGGTGTGCAGCATATACCTAATAGCAGAACAGGCCAACAGATGCCTTTATATGTTCAGCTTTATGATGATGTATTAAATAATATGGAAAGGCTGTCTATTCCTGATTCGGTAAAGCAAATGAAACAGCCGCTTTTAGCTTTTCACGGTACTGAAGATGAAACTTTGCCAGTTAATATGGCGCATGATATCAAAAGCTGGAAACCTGAAACAGAATTGATTATTTATGAAGGGGCTAATCATGTATTTGGCGCTGCTCATCCCTGGGAGAAAGATGAATTACCTGATTTGTTTAAGGATATAGTGGAGAAGAGTAGTGAGTTTTTGAGGTAATTAACGTGTCGGACTAACATTATAATTTACATGCAAGCGTCATTCCCGAGTAATTGGGAATCTTAAGTTAGAAAATTAGTTTTCTAAACTACTATTATTCAACCTTAGGTTGAATTGACAGATTCCCCTTTGCAGGGGAATGACGTCTTTTGCTAACTCCTCTCAATAGTTTTATCTTCAGCAAAGAGGCTCAGCGAAATGCTATTTCGTATTACATTTTACAATTTTTACAATTTTGTTGTTGGTGTCATCACCAATGTGAGCTACTAAACCTTATAAAATAGATTCTTATGGAATGGTAATATAAGCTCGTTAAAACAGTTTATTTTTTTCACAAAAAAAGAGGAATACAATTATTACTATCAATAATGTTCTATTCATCATAAAGAACTAGGAAAGTTAATAGTAAACAAGTAATTCAAAAGTAAACCATATCAGCAAATTGAAAACTTTTGCTTTTGCCGCCATATTTTTTTTGATCGTCATTCCCGAGTAATCGGGAATCTTTTATATGAAAGCTGGCTTTCTATAGATTAAAAAACGAAAGATTTATTCCTTCTCGGAGAGATTCAACCTTCAGTTGAATTGACAGATTCCCCTTTGCAGGGGAATGACGTGCTTTGCTAACTTTTCTTGTTGGTGTTATCACCAACAAGCAGGTAATGGCAGATTCTAGTTTGAATTTCGTTCTACAATTTTTACGATTCTTTTGTTGATGACTTCTGATAGGTTCCAATTGTATAATTTAGGATCAGTTGTGCTGTAAAATTCAATAAATACGGCATCCAGATCTTCATCATATTTTGCAAAGCTCTGATACCCAGGAACCCATCCTGCATGCTCATATTTGTAAATGGCATCATATATTTCTTTTTCTCCTGGTTCAAACACGGAGCCATCATTTAAGGCTCTTATGAAAGTGCCTACATCTTGTGCTATAGCCAACATACCGTGTTCATCTGCCTTTAAATCGTAAGGGTGCCCAACGTGATAGCCACTCATCACATCATCCATGTTTACTTCACTAAGTGAAGGATAGGTATGCTGTAGATTTAATGGCTCCAATATTTCTTCTTTTATGAAACGGAAGTTCGGATACCCTAGCTCGTCATCCATTATTTTATTGATTAAGAGGTAGTTGGTATTACAATATTCATATTTCTTGCCCGGCTTAAAGTTGGCAGGCTTATCAAGAATTAAGGCAATGCTTTCTTCATATGTCTGCGTGGGAGCAGCCCAAAAATTGAATGCATCAGTAAAATTAGGAATACCACTTCTGTGTTGGATCATCTGCCTTAAGGTAATCTGCTCTGCATATTCAATTCTGCCTTTAAGTTCAGGTAAATAATCGGTTAAGGTTTTATCCAATGAAAGATGGCCTGCATTGACCAACTTAGCCACAGCCACGGCATCATATAATTTGCTGATGCTGGCGATTTTAAATAAGGCATCTGGTTTGGCAGCAATCTTAGCTTCCTTGTTATGCCATCCGGCAGTATAATAAGCAGGTGCTTTACCAGTTTGATCTATATAAACAATAATACCATCAAAACCGTGACTGATAGCTTCTTCGGCCTGCTCCTGTACAGTATCCGGTAAGGGTTTCATCCATGCCCAAAGTATGGTCCATGGAACAAAATAGAGTGATATGGCGGTGCCGACTGCCAACAGTATTCTTATAATCAAGGTTCGTTTCTTTTTAGTCATTTTAAGGTTTTTTGCTTATGCTCTTCAAAAACTCTTCTGCTGACATAATTGGAAGCAGAGACTTTTTAAAATCCTTGGCATTTCTAGTAATGATTATCTCGCAAGCGGATTCTGTTGCACTAAAATATTGAAGTGCATCTTCAAAATCATTAAAAGCACTGTTAAGACTTTTTTCAACGGTAGACTCACTTAATAAGCAGACTTCACAAATAATCTTAAACTTGCGCAGTTTCTCTCGCGCTATTTTGTGGTTTTCATATTTTGAAAGGAAATAGTTCACTGTTGCAAAAGAGATAGGTGAAACCACCATGTTAAATTGACCTCTTTCTGCTAATGTGGCTATTTTAGCCATAGCGTCATAAAAGGGTTTTCTCTCCCCCAAGAGATCAAGCATTACATTAGTATCTAAGAATATTCTCTTGCTCATTTATACTTGTCAGTTAAATGAGCAGAATAAGCCTCCTTTATGTCAAGATCAAGAGGAATTTCTACACCCGTTGACATGCTCTTTACAAAAGGTGAAATTTCAAATTCTGAGGATTTATCTTCCGATGTCAAAGTCTGTAAATAGGCTTCTATTAATCGGGAAAGACTTAATTTCTTCTCTGATGCATAAGCCTTCGCCTTTTCAATAACCTCTTGATTTAGTTTTAAAGTTAATTTTGAATCCATTCTCAATATAGTTATACGTACAAATATAATATTTCAATACGTAATTACTTCGTTTTAGGTATATTTGATTTAGAATCTTTTAGAAGTCAATTATAAGTAATCAGCACATTCCCAGTCTTTTGTCCTGAAATCACATATTGATAGGCTGCTGAAATTTCTGTTATATCATATTCCTTCTCGATTACTGGTTTGAAGGTATTATTGGCTAAAGTCTTACTGATAAAAGGTATGGTTTGCTTAGTGCTAAAAGGAATAGGAAAAATCACTTTTCTCCTGAAGAGAAAACTGAACATAGCATAAAAAACATTTTGTGCATAAGGCCCTAATTCCGATGAGATATAGGTTCCATCTGATGTCAACACTTTCTTGCTTTTACCATAGGTACTCTTCCCAACTGCATCAAATACATAATCATAGGTCTCATCTAGCTCAGTAAAATCTTGCTGATTGAAATCGATCAGCTGATCTGCTCCCAGAGACTTCATGAGTTCTCTATTTTTATCATTGCAGGTGACAGTGATATGTACATCGTATTGTCTTACAAACTGCAATAGTGCTGAGCCAATTCCTCCCGTAGCACCATTAATCAAAACCTTCTGCCCTGTTTTGATCTGCACTTTATGAACAAACGAATAAGCATAATGCGCTCCTTCTAAGCTAGCTGCGGCCTCTTTGAAACCTACATTTTCAGGAATCAGAAACAATTGATCAGCTTTCACTTTAGTATAGTTGGCCTGAGATTCAGCACCTGTATCAATAAATCCAAAAACGCCATCGCCCTTGCTGAATGTTTTTACGTCATCAGCTACTACCGCCACTTCTCCTGCGAAATCTGTTCCCAAAATGGATTTAGAAGGTTTGAATAAGCCTAATACAAAGTGCATGATAAAAGGTTTCCCTGTAAGGTTAGCACAATCGGTTCTGTTAACAGTTGTAGCATGAACTTTCACCAAAACCTCTCCTGCTTTAAGCACAGGGGTTTTAACTTCTTCAACGGCTATTGTGGAAGGTGGTCCGTATATTTTTCTGATGGCAGCTTTCATTTCTTAATCAATTTCCTCAAAATAGTGATTTCTGTCCATATTAAACCGATTTTTCAACTCTTGAAGTCATTATTGGCACATCCGCAGTTGTTTTCACTTTCTTTTCAAGCACCTTTAAACCAAAAAGTGGCCTGATAAAATTTAGCCTTCTGATCACAAACTCATACAATATAAAACATCCAACAAAAGTGAATAAGGTTACCAAGGTGAGCTTGAAAAAGGGAGCTATGGACAATGGAAATATAATCCAGGATGCTAAATAAAGTAATGCCATATGGATAATATAAATTGGATAAGCTGCCTGGCTTAAGTAAGTCAGTAGTTTACTAGGTTTGTTTAAATAACTATAGCCTAAACCAAATACTGCAAAAATCCACAAATTTGATTCTATGGCCATCAACGTATAACTACTATTATATGATAAGTCTTGTATTCTAAAGACATACAAGGCAAAAGAAATGGTTAATAGGACCCATTTCCAGCGCATCACCAGTTGCCAGAAGGATTTACCAAAATAAACGCACATGAAACCAGTGATAAAGGCTATCATTCCTAGCCAGAAACCATGAGGTGTCATGGCATAGAGTTCAAATTGTTCTGGCTGCACTAAGTTAGCTTCTGCAATAAATGGAATCATCAAAAGTAGCAAGCTCAGAGGATTCCCCATTAAGCGTTGTATGATGTTATGTAATTTCCCTGATGACTTTGATTTCAGATAAAAGAAAAGAGGGGTAAAAATCAGTACGTAGATGAATATATTGCCTAAAAACCACAAATGAGCTGGGTTCGGTATAAAGGAGAAATCCTGATGGTAGTAGTTTTGCCAAAGCCACATATGCAAGGGGACAATAGCAAACATACCAAATAAAAAGGGCAGCAAAATTCGCTTGGTGCGCTCCAACAAAAGCGCTTTCCAATTACGCCTTTGGATCGCAAAATATACTCCCATGCCCGATACAAAGAATAGTAACGGAATGCGCCAAATGTTTAAAAGCGCCATTGGTGTCCAAATCCATTCTTGCGGTTCATTATTCTGAATAAATCCAATGAACACACCCCATGGCTGAAAGCCAATTGCTATATGGTAAATTAACAATAAACCAATAGCAATGACTCTCAACCAATCTATATCGTATCTTCTATTCACAGACAGCATGATCAATTATTGATGATTTTTGATTAAGTCCGCTATAATCACACGATTCTGTTTTAACTCTTTGTAATCCAGCTTTAAGCCCAAAGGTCCCAAATCTTTACTCAACTGATCATAAATTGGCTTTACAGCTTCAAAAGGGGCCGTCACAGATTCCAAAGCAGTGGAATTATATGAATTTCTCACCGTAGTATCTGCATTTTTTGCTAAGAGGGCCTTAACAAGCTCAACCCTTCCATAAAAGGCAGCAGTATGTAAAGGAGTTGAACCATCTGCACTAGTAGCATTGATATTCGCACCGCTTTCTATTAATAATTTAGCGGCATCAGTTCTACCAAAAGTAGCGGCAATATGTAATGGTGTAGAGCCATAGGCATCTTTCGCATTTAAATCAGATTTAGCTGCCACATGTGCTTTAATCACTTTAATGTTACCGAAAAAGGTAGCCTCCTGAATAGGTGTGCTTGGAACTTCAGCGCTTACAGAGTTATTTTCCGAAGTTGCTTTTTCTGCTTTTTGTTGGCAAGATGTGGTAGTAGATAAGACAACCACCAAACCAAGCATTATTAAATTACGAGTACTCTTCATTTTTAACGTTTTCATTTTTTTGTGTTTAATCGTTTAGAATTATTTGATTGATACAAAGGTCAGCAGGAATGTAAAGCTGCACTTAATAAGCATGAAGCAATGCTTATAAGCTATGCGTTTTGTGTAAAAACTATGATGATGTACTATAAACTATGATGCAAAAGGCTTAAATAAGCTGTTGTAAGTGGTATTTTTATTTCCGAATATTGTGACTCGCCTTGTGGTATTATATGACTGACTACTTACATCCTAAGAGCCCCTTTCTACAAAAAGTTGTAGCGGTAATTCAAGAAAACATCTCCGATGAAGCCTTTGGAGTGACTGAATTAGCCGAGGCTGTACATATGAGTCGTTCCAATCTGCTAAGAAAAATAAAGCAGGAAACAGGCGTGTCTGTAAGTGTTTTTATCAGAAATGTAAAACTGCAGCAAGCTAATGAGTTACTAAAAGAAAAGGAGCTTACTGTTTCAGAAATCTCCTATAAAGTTGGTTTTGGAAGCACTTCTTATTTTACCAAATGCTTTAGAGAACTCTACGGAAAAACACCAGGCGAACTTCTTAATGAAAGCGAGCAAACTGAAGAAAAGTCATCAGAAGCACATGTAAAGAATCCTGAAAAGAAAAACTCCTTTAAGTATTATGCCTTTTTCGGTTTCCTTCTTATAATACCAGCCGCTGCACTTGCCATTTATTTTTTTTATAAGCCAACTTCAAGAACAGAAATACAACTCAGTAAGTCATTAGCTGTATTACCTTTTAAAAACGACAGTCCCGACAGCAGCAACATCTACTTTATGAATGGACTCATGGAAGCTATACTCGATAACTTCCAGAAAATTGAGGACTTAAAAGTAACCAGCCGAACCACTGTTGAGCAGTATAGGAACATATCTAAATCTATCCCTGAGCTTTCTGAAGAACTAGGCGTGAGCTATTTTATAGAAGGCAGTGGGCAGAAAATGGGAAATGAAATTGTACTCACCATACAACTGATAGAAGCTCCTTCTGACAAGCACCTTTGGTCAAAGAGATACAAGAGAGAACTCAAAGATATATTTGAATTACAAGCCGATGTAGCCAAAAGCATTGCCGCAGAAATCAATGCCATCATTACCCCTGAAGAACAGGAAAGAATAGAAAAAATTCCTACCAATAACTTAGTCGCTTATGATTATTACTTAAAAGGGCTAAGTCTGCTGAATGATGAAACCGGTGAAGGGCTGGAAGAAGGAATTATACAGTTTAAGAAAGCTATTCAAGAAGATGCTCAATTTGCCAATGCCTATGCTTACATCGCTGTCTCTTATTATTACCTGGATGTTTTTCAGCAGCAAAAACAACATACAGAATTGCTTAAACAGTATGCCGACAAAGCAATGGAATTGGAACCAGAGATGGGTGAAAGTCTGATTGCGCACGCCTTGTATTTTATGCAAATAAAAGAATACCAAAAAGCCGTTGAAGCATTCGAAAAGGTATTAGCCTATTATCCCAACATTGCCTGGATACACAATTTTATGTCGGACATCTACGCTTACGTTATGCCTGATACTGAGAAATATCTAAAACATGCTTTACAGGGCATTCAAGTGGCTGCAGCAGGTAATGACTCTATTGCAACAAGCATTACTTACCTCCACCTGAGCAATGCTTTGGTACAAACGGGTTTCCTGGATGAAGCTGAAAAGTATGTGAAAAAATCATTGGCTTATAACCCAAAGAATCATTACTCACAATACCTGAAAGTATATATCAAGCTGGGGCAGGATTTTGACCTTGAGGAAACCAAAGCATCACTTATTAAAATTTATGAGCAGGATACTAATAAACTTGATGTCATTCAGGAAGTTGCCAAAGTCTGTTACACTCTGGAAGATTATGAGGAAGCATGGCAGTATTACCAGAAACTTGTTGACATACGAGAAAGCCTGCATCTAGACATTTACCATAGTGAGGATATAAAAATTGCTTATGTACTGGAACAAGTAGGTAAAACAGCTGAGGCACAAAGCTTTTATGACAGCTATTTAGCCTATGCTGAAAACGACCAATCTATTTATAAAACTTTGAGCTTATCGGCCTATTATGCTTCGAAAGGAGCTATTGAGAAAGGTATGGAGTATTTAAAAGCCTTCACCCAATACGACAGCTTTCAATACTGGTTTGTGTTATTTTTGGATAAAGATCCTGTAATCCTCCAAATGCAATCACACCCTGACTTTCAAGCAACCATTCAGAAAATCAAAGCCAATTTCTGGGCTAAGCATGAAGAACTAGAGAAGGAATTAGGTGAGAAGGGGTTGTTGTGAGAGATTCAACTAACAACAATGTTGGTGAAACACATTCTTTAAGTTACAACTATTAGTTTTCTCCTATAATGTTTCTTAAAGCGTCATTCCCGAGACATCGGGAATCTATTCTTAGAAAGTAAGCTTTCTCTAATAATTAGATTCAAGCTGTGGTTAAACTAAAGGATTCCCCTTTGCAGGGGAATGACGCTTAGAATTAGCCTAATTAATTGAGCTATTCATTGGTGATAACACCAACATTATAATTAAATCAATCCTCCCAACCTCCTTCTCCAAGGAGGAGTTCAATCAATGAGAAATCGTAATTTCTAGCTATGATGAGATTCCTTCTTAGTAAAAAAGGGGAATTTGGAATTCTTCACTATTCGGTCCTTTCTCCTCCTTCTCCAAGGAGGAGCTGAATCACCACTATATCCCGTTGTTGGAGTTATCTCCAAAACATTTATAAATCCTATTTTAAATCAAAAGCTTTAATGCCAACAGCTATTTTTCCACTCAATTGCTCCGTGGCTGGTAACAAAGGCATGCGAACATAATTATCGCAAACGCCTTGTTGCTTTAAGGCTTCTTTGGCACCCACAGGATTGCTTTCTTCATACATGGTAGGATTTATTTCAATCAGTTTGAATAGCTCTTTGCTTGATCCTGCAAAGTCACCATTTAAAGCTTTTTGCACCATGGCGGCAAAAGTCTCTGGAAAAGGATTGGCTAATACAGAGATTACGCCCACGGCTCCCATTGCTATCAAGCTATTTGTCAGTAAGTCATCACCAGAAATCAAGAGGAAATCATCAGGCTTTTTTGAAGCGATATGCATACATTGCTCCAAGTTACCAGATGCTTCTTTTATACCGATGATATTAGGATGAGCTGCCAATCTAAGCGTAGTAGCAGCCGTTAAATTGGAAGCTGTTCTGCCTGGTACATTATATAAAATAACAGGCACAGGTGACTTGTCGGCAATAGCAACATAATGCTGATAAATACCTTCCTGTGAAGGTTTATTGTAATGAGGGCTTGCCGATAATATGGCATCTACACCTGATAAATCAATTTTATCTAGAAAGTCCAAAACAGCAGCAGTGTTGTTACCTCCTACTCCAAAGACTATTGGTAATTGTTTGGGATTATTCGCTTTAACAAAGTTGAGTATCTCCTGCTTTTCTTCGAAAGTAGTCGTGGCTGACTCACCAGTAGTACCCTGCACAACGAAATAATCTGAGCCTTTTGCTGTATGTTCTAATAAACCTTTGAGCGCCTCAAAATCTATGCTTAAATCTTTCTTAAATGGGGTTATTAATGCGGGTCCAACACCTCTGAATTTACTGTTCATTCCCTGAAATTTTTCTGATATTTTGTATGATTTCTGTTGTTAACTGCTTCGTGTCTTGCGTGTTCTTTGGTTTTACCATTAACTCGAAAAAACGATTCTCCGCTTCGGTATCCTGTAAGGCACCAATTCTTATGGAAGATTTCGCATTGACGAGCAAATACTGCATGTAGAGGTTTAGGTCATCATCCAGGCAGAAGATATAATCGAACTTCTGATTTAGAAAACCCAACATGTAAGGCGATTTCATCTGAGCGAAAAAATTCACATCCTTATCCTCAAAGAAATCAAAATAGAATTCAAAATTTTGAGTCTCTTTAGGTTTATACCCGAGGGATTTTACTTCTATACCATCAGCCTCTAATGTTTTGATGAAACTCTTTACTGCCTCGTGTTTTTTTAAATCGTCAAAAGTAAAGATGACGCCTACTTTACGCAGTTCCTTATAAGAAAAGGCCTTTGGTAAATACCTGTTCTTTTTGAGCCCTCGCTCTACTTTATATGCTAAGAGTTTCTTTTTGATGCTTAACAACTTTTATGATATCATTTTTGTGAATTCTTCTTCGCTGATGATTTGTACTCCCAGCTTCTCAGCCTTTTCCTTTTTGGCAGGCCCCATATTTTCACCAGCCACTAAGATATCTACTTTTCCTGAGATTGCCGAGACTACTTTTCCACCATGCTGCTTGATCACTTCCTTAATTTCATCGCGACCATAATTTGTGAAAACTCCTGAAACCACTAAAGACTTACCCTCCAGCGCATTACTCAATTGCTGGTTTTCTTCCTCCACAACTTCAAATTGAAGTCCCTTAGCCTTCAATCGCTCGATCAACTCTCTTTTATCAGGATCATTGAAATAATTCACCACACTTTCCGCAATTCGCCCACCAATTTCAGGCACCTCTACCAATTCTTCATAAGTCGCTTCTGATAATCGATCTATAGTTTTAAAGTGCTGCGCCAACTTTTCAGCCACAGTACGACCCACAAAACGAATGCCCAGCCCAAAGAGTATATTTTCAAAAGGAATCTCTTTAGAAGCTTCAATACCTTTCAATAGGTTTTCAGTGCTAAGTTCCTTAAATCCTTCTAGTTGATACACATCTTCGAAAGAAAGGTCATAAAGATCGGCTACATTTTTAACCAATCCTTTATCATATAACAATTCGATGGTTCTATCACCTAGTGAGTCGATATCAGCTGCTTTTCGCTGAATAAAATGGGCAATACTTCCTTTTATCTGTGGTGGACAACCTTTGTCATTAGGGCAATAATGCACTGCTTCCCCTTCGGCACGCACCAATTCTGTTCCACATTCAGGGCATTGAGTCAGATACTCAACAGGTTTACTGCCTGCTTTCCGTGCATTCAAGTCAACACCTGTAATTTTAGGGATAATTTCACCTCCTTTTTCCACATGCACCATATCGCCAATTCGTAAATCCAATCGGGCAATTTCATTCGCATTATGAAGAGAAGCTCTTTTTACTGTGGTTCCCGCCAATTGTACAGGAACTAAATTAGCTACAGGGGTTACTGCACCTGTTCTTCCTACCTGATAGGTAATCTCTTTCAGTTCAGTAACCGCACTTTCTGTTTTGTATTTGTAAGCAATTGCCCAGCGCGGACTCTTAGCAGTGAAGCCCAATGTTTGCTGTTGGTCTTTGCTATTTACTTTTATAACTATACCGTCTGTATCAAGCGGTAATGTGTGTCTTTTTTCTTCCCATTCGTTGATATAGGCCAACACCTGATTGATATCACCACATTTTTTATAAGTGGGCGACACATTAAACCCCATCTTTTCCAATTGCTTGATACCCTCTTCATGAGATGTAATCGAAAGATTTTCACCATTGTATGAGTATAAATAGCAATCAAGCTTTCTTTTAGCCACCACCGATGAATCCTGCATTTTTAAAGTACCCGAAGCTGTATTTCTGGGATTTGCTAGCAACTCCTCACCATTGGCCTCACGCTCTTTGTTAATAGCATTAAAATTTTCTCTCGGCAAGAATACTTCTCCTCTTGCCTCAAAATAGGCAGGGAAATCTTCTGTCCTCACTTTAAGTGGAATGGTTCTTATGGTTTTTGCATTGGTGGTAATTACATCACCTCGAGTACCATCACCCCGGGTAACCCCTCTTACTAATTTACCATCTTCATAATGTAAACTGATAGCCACTCCATCGAACTTAAGTTCACAGAAATATTCATATGCTTCACCATCCAGACCTTTAGCCACTCTTTTGTCCCAATCCTCAAGTTCTTCTTTAGAGTAGGTATTCCCTAACGATAGCATTGGGATGATATGCTCAAAGGTTTCAAAGCTTTTGGTAATATCACCACCAACTCGCTGCGAGGGTGAGTCATCAGATTTGAACTGCGGAAATTCATCCTCCAGCTTAATTAGCTCTTCCAGCATTTTGTCGAACTCGTAATCACTTACTTCAGAAACACTTTCCTGATAGTATTGATGATTATAATAATGTAGCTTCTCGCTTAATTCCTGAATTCTTTTTTGCGCCTCCGCTGCGTTCATGTTTCGGTGAATGTTGTGGTTTACAAATCTAATCAAGTTGCTGTGGGAAACCAGAGTTGAACTATCGAATTTTTGACATAAAAAAACCCTACAAGTATGCAGGGTTCATCATTTATCAAGTTTATGCTTTCCTTATTCCAGGTGAAGCATTTCTTTCTTCTTCGCTAATTCCTCCTCAGTTTCTCTCACATCAGGATCATCCACACAGCAATCAACAGGACAAACAGCAGCACATTGTGGCTCCTCGTGAAAACCTGTACATTCTGTGCACTTTCCTGAAACGATATAATAAAACTCATCGGAAATTGGCTCTTGCATTTCGTTGGCATCAACCACAGAGCCATCTTCTAATTTAACCTCTTCCAGAGAAGTTCCACCTGCCCAGTTCCACTCTACACCACCTTCATAGATAGCCGTATTAGGACATTCAGGCTCGCATGCACCACAATTGATACATTCATCAGTAATCATTATTGCCATAGCAAATAGATTGGTTTAATTTTCAAAACAGTTGTTATAGCAACAAATTTAGAAACATTATGTTTCCGCAGAAAATAATTAGGCTTATTTAAAATATTTATTGAAAGAATTTGGCTCATTTTATTTATAATTCTTCATTAGCTCACTTCTTTTTTCGCAATTGCTACAATAACTTCGCAGAAATTGCTTTTAGCAAAAGAACCTTTTCAACTATCAAGCTGTCTATCACCACATGTCTAATTACCATTCATTTAAAAGTAAATCATCATTCCTTTTATTAGTGCTACTGGCTATTACTTTTCAAAGTATTGCCCAAACAAGTGGAATTAAAGGTACCGTTAGTGCCGAGGATGCAGCAACTTTACCTTATGCTAATGTAATCGTTCTAGGCAAATCAATAGGCACTTCAACAAACTTTGATGGTGAGTTTACGCTACCGCTACCTCCTGGAAAGTACCAGATTAGTTTCCAGTTTGTTGGTTATAGAAAAGAAGTGGTGGATGTTGAAATTGTGCCTGATACTTTTGAAAGATTAGATGTTAGCTTAAAGGTAGAAAAACTACTACTTGATGCTGTAGAGGTTAGACCTAATGGAGAAAACCCTGCCCACAGAATAATAAGAGGAGCGCAAGCCAATAAAGAAAAGTATTTGAAGGAAATTAAAGGTGTAGGCTTTAAAGCTTACACCAAACTCTTTGGTAAATGTGTAGAAAACAGAACCGGCTCTGTACGTTTTCTGGGTACGCTTTTAGAGCCTATGAAAGGCATCTTTTATCTATCCGAAAGTGTATCAGACATTTATCAGTATAGTAGATCAGAAAAAACTGAAGAACTAATGGCCTCTCTAACTTTAGATAGGGATGATAGCTATAGCCAGAATTACTCCAATTTTATTGAGCTCTACCAAGACCACCCAATGTCTATCAATGCTGGTGCAGTAACTAACCGAATCATATCTCCCATTTCAAAAGAAGCTTTTAGCTTTTATGAATACGAATTGAAAGGCAATTTTGAAGTAGATGATAAAATTGTTTATAAAATCGGTGTTTATCCTAAAGCTGAGAATGGAATAACCTTTGAAGGTGATATTTATATCATAGATAAAAGCTGGAGGTTGTATGAATCACAATTAACGCTGGATAACCCTTTATTAGGAAAGTTTGAGCTTAGCAGCAGTTATATAGAGGATAAAGCCCATTCCATTTGGTTACCTTTTGCCTGTAGTGTTAGCCTGAAAGAGGAAGATGATGAGCTCATCATCTACTATCACAATATTTACTACGAATTCGATTTTGATAAAACAGTACCTCCCTACAGCAAAGAAGCCAGGCGCATTGTAAGTGAAGAAGTACTCGAAAAAGATAGTGCCTGGTGGCATCAAATAAGGCCAATAGCCTTAACAGATGAAGAAAAGAGAGCCTATGCAGCTCATTCTGACAATAATAAAGGTCAATCTGTTGGTACAAAAACTGACAGTATTTCTACCAACTCATCAGATTCACTAGTATCAGAGAAATCAAATCAACTTGGACGCAAGCTCATGTATGCGATAAACACTGGTGAATTTCCTTTAAACGATCATCTTTTTCTACAATCAAACTTTTTCAGTTTCAATACTATTGAAGGTGGGGTCATCAAACCCGGGCTTATTTACAGAAATGAACTCAACAGAAAAAAATATGAATTAAGTTTCTCATCGCGCTATGGTTTTGCCAGTAACACCTTCTACGCGAAGGCAGGTATTGATTTTGAAATTAACCCAGCAAAACTGTCAAAAGCTAGTTTAAGTGCAGGTAGTTATGTGGAGCAGATTTCAGATAATCAATCTATTTCAGAATATTGGAATATGGCATATAGCCTGGAAAGCGAAAATCTCATCAAGCTCTATAAAAACAACTTTGTTGAAGGCGCTTTTCAAACTGAATTATTTAATGGATTAGATGTTGTCTTGAAAAGCTCCTATGAAGTTAGGTATCCGCTGCAGAATAACTCGACCTATAACTGGGCCAAAGAAGATGAATACACATACACTCCCAATCAGGCTTTAATTAATGGAGAATATGTAGATTTTGATAAAACGGATTTAGTAGAGACAAGTGTGCTAATTAGTTATAAACACAAAAGAGCTTTTAATTTAATCAAGGGAAGGAAAGTACCTCTATCTTCAGGGTTTCCATTACTAAGAATGAAAGTTGATTACGGTCAGCTGGATGTTTCCTATCTACGCTATGTAGTCAACATAAGTGATAATTGGTCACTAGGTAAGTTAGGACAAAGTAAAATGGGCGTTAGTTATGGAGACTACCTATCAAAAAATAATCTTACGGCAATAGACTATTTTCACTTCATGGGAAACCAAACTTTTGTCTACCAAAACCAGGAACAGTATGGTTTGTCTTATCAAACTTTAAGTTATTATAACAGAAGTACTTCCGACTACTTTTTGGGCGCTAATTTTGAGCACGATTTTAATGCACTTCTTTTTAGTTGGATACCCTTACTCAAGAAGATGGGGGTCAAATCATATGTAATGGCCAACTATCTGCAAACAAATCTACCCGATCCTTATACCGAAATAGGCTTTGGTCTGAGCTCATCCTTTATACCCTTAAGAGTTAATTACCATTGGGGATTCAATGGAAATGACTTTGTAAGAAGCCAAATCACTATTTCGGTAAGACCAAAATAGTACAAAGCTTGTCTTTTTTAGGTTGGGTAAAAGCTTATTCTTACTTTTGCCATCTGAAAATAATTACAAATTCAAACCTACTTTATGACTTTTGATGAGCGTTTAAATGCCTTTATTAAACTTGGTGAAGAACTTCGAAATATCTCTGAAAGCCAAATGGACGAATGGTACTTCAGAGCGACAAGTTTTAATAACTGGTTTACCCGTGAAAGTGTAAAACAATCTGTTGATGCTATAGGTCAAATGCTTGAAGCTGAAAAACTTATAAAGTGGACAGACCACTACCCCAAGCAAGACGATACCCACAAAGTTGTTGGCTTAGTGATGGCCGGAAACATTCCTTTGGTGGGATTTCATGATTTCTTAAGCGTTCTGATTTCTGGACATAAAGTGATGGCTAAAATTAGCTCTCAAGATCCATTTCTTATTCAGCAAGTGAGTAATATGCTTGTTGAAATAGCGCCAGCTTTTGATGAACGCATCACATTAACCAAAGAACAGATCAGAGGTTTTGACGCAGTTATAGCTACTGGCAGTGACAATTCAGCCAGATACTTTCATCAATACTTCGGCAAATACCCACACATCATCAGAAAAAACAGAACTTCAGTTGCTGTAGTAACAGGAAATGAAACCGAAGAAGAAATAAAAGCAATCGGTCAGGATATGTTCCAATACTATGGACTTGGCTGCAGAAATGTGAGCAAAGTATTCTTCCCGGAAGGTTATGATTTCAATCCTTTCATTCAAACGATGGAATCCTTCGATCAATTGAGAGATCACCATAAGTGGGTTAACAATTACGATTATAACAAATCCATTTTTTTAGTAAATGGTGATGAGCACTTTGATTCCGGTGCTTTTTTACTGAAAGAGAGTAAACAGTGGGTCTCTCCTATTTCGGTTATCTTCTATGAATTTTATAAAAATGAAGAAGACCTGAATACAAAACTGGAGTCAAATCAAGCATTAATCCAATGTGTTGTTGGTAAAGATGTTCGCTTCATTATGCCAGGAGAAGCCCAAAAACCAGAACTGTGGGACTATGCTGATGGAGTGGATACCATGAAATTCTTAACTGAATTATAAAGTGAAGCGCATTACAGAAGCATATATTGGCTTTGTTGAGAAGTACTTACCCAGTCCTTTTGTAATTGCACTATTACTAACATTAATCACTTTTATTTTTGCGCTATTCTTTACTGGAAAAGAAGCTTCTATTGTAAACAATGGAATTGATATTTTAGGCTTTTGGCAACAAGGCCTTTGGGAGCTATTGGCCTTTACTATGCAGATGGTTCTTATTCTGCTTTTGGGTCATACGCTTGCGCTAACTGCTGCATTCAGTAAATTTATAAACCTATTAGCTGATTCAGCTAAAAATACAGCCCAGGCTGCTGCAATGGTAAGTTTCTTTGCTATTCTGTTGAGCTTTTTCAATTGGGGCTTGTGTGTGATTTTTGGAGCGATTTTAAGTCGAAAGCTTGCAGAACGATTTAGTCAAAAAGGTAGAATTATTAATTATGGATTAATTGGAGCTGCCGGCTACAGTGGCATGATGACCTGGCATGGAGGTTTTTCAGGTTCTGCTCCTTTGAAGGTGGCTGAAGCTAATCACTTTTTGGTGGATAAAATAGGTAGCATCTCCATTGACGAGACCATCTTCTCCACCATGAATGTAGCGGTATCAGTCGTCATTATAATAGCCATACCTCTTGTACTTTTATTGATTGGCCAGAAACTACCAGGCAAAAACATCAAGCTGCAAGCATCATCTGAAACAAGTAGTGAAGAAAAGTCAACCGATAAAGAAGCTGAAGATAAGGTTTGGATTGCCAAACTCTTAGGTATCATTATGCTTGTTTCAGCAATTCTTTATGGTTTCAGGCAGTATCATCAGGGAGCCAATATTATAGATTTGAACTTCATCAACCTATTGCTCTTTGCATTGAGTATCAGTTTGCACAAAAACTTAAGAGCTTTTCTACATGCGGTTGATGATGCTATTAAAGGAGTAAGCGGCATTATTATACAGTTTCCACTTTATGCCGGCATTATGGGTATTATGAAATACTCAGGATTGGTTGTGGTTATTTCCGATACTTTTGTTTCAATTAGCACCGTTCAAACTTTTCCAATTTTCACCTTTATAAGTGCTGCGGTGGTCAATTTCTTTGTTCCTTCCGGTGGTGGGCAATGGGCTGTTCAAGGACCTATAATTGCCGAGGCAGCTACCAACCTCAATATTGCAATTCCAAAAGTGGTTATGGCCTTATCATATGGTGACCAATTAAGTAATATGTTACAGCCGTTTTGGGCGCTACCTTTATTAGGATTGACGGGGCTAAAAGCGAAAGATATTATACCTTATACTTCAGTACTTTTCATATTAGGCCTCGTAGTATATGGAAGTGTCTTGATCATATTTTAACGAACAACTCCTGTTAAAAACATAACTCATTACAACTAAAAATAGCTTTTTGGGGTCTATATGGTGAATTTTTAACGTAAAAAGCTGATGAGAAACATTATTCCCATACTAATTCTTTTTTCTTGTATACTACTTTCATGTAATGAAGAAGAACTCGTTAATGCTGAAGCTATTGGCACCTATATATTAACAGAAAGGTACAGTGATCCGGGTGATGGCAGTGGCACTTTTCAACCGGTAGAAAGTGATAGAAGAATTACCTTAAAGGAAGATAACACCTACTCCACTAACTATGATTTTTGCAATTTCTTCGGGACAGAAACTAAGGTATCAATGAATGGGAAGTTTAATCGTGAAGAACAGATTCTGGTTGTACCGGATGTTTGCTCCGAAGACTTTTATTTTGATACACTTCAAATAGAACTCAAGCCTCAAGAACTCATCATCTACTATTTATGTATAGAGGGTTGCGCAGAGAAGTTTAGGCTGGAGTAAAATCTACCAAATGTGAAGCTTCGTTATAGTCAAGTAGTTGATATTGATCACCAGTGGCTTTCAGTTTATATAAGCCAAGGTTCTGATGTTCAAAAACATCCATTACACTTAAGGGATAATTAAATAAATGGGCTAAGAGAATTCTCATTGCTCTGCCATGCATACAGATAAGCACTTTTTTTTCATGTATTTGGCTCATTATGTATTGCATGGCTTCCTTCTGCCTGCTTGCCACTTCCTCCGGAGACTCCCCTCCTTCCACAGGTAAAGTTGTATGTCCTTGCTGCCACTTTTCCAAAACACTGTAGTAATATTTATTGGTCTCCTCATTAAAAGGAACGCCTTCTCTGGCTCCCCAACTGATTTCGTTTAATCCCGATAGGCGCTCGTAATGAATGCCATCGTCAATAAATTGCTGAACCGATTCCAAAGTTCTTCTTAAATCGGATACATAAATTTTATCAAACCCTTCATTTTTGTAGGCTTCATAAAAAGCCGCTGCCTGCGCTCTACCATTTTCATTTAAGGAAGCATCTACCCCTGAACCTTGAACAATTTTCTTAAGATTGTAATCAGTTTGTCCGTGCCTGACAATATATAATTCCTTCACCATGAGTGCTTTTTATGAGTAGATAGCTGCTTTAATTTATTATAACTATTTTTGAATTTGAAAAAGCAAAATTAAGCAAAGAAGCATGGATAGAAAATTTTTCAATAAGCCATCTCTGGAAACACTCAATCAAATGGGAAAAAATACCATTAGTGAGGTAATTGGAATGGAGTTTACTGAAATTGGCGATAACTACCTTATCGCTAAAATGCCTGTTGACCATAGAACGCATCAGCCCTACGGTTTGCTTCATGGTGGTGCCTCAGTTGTATTAGCAGAAACATTGGGAAGTGTTGGCGCTATGTTGATGGTTGATGATTCAAAATATGCATGTGTAGGATTAGACATTAACGCGAACCATATTCGTGGAGTAAAATCAGGTTGGGTGTATGGAAAAACAACTCCTATCCATATCGGAAAAACCACACAGGTTTGGCAAATAAATATCACCAATGAGCGTGAACAATTGGTTTGCACAAGCCGTATTACAATGGCAGTAATAAACAAATAAGCTTGGAAAATAGAATTCAGGAAACCTCTACTATAAAAAAATTGACAGCTGCTGAATGGGTAAATAAACTTATTCAGTTCACTCAATCTGTTGGAGGAGCTTGTGCCGTTTGGAAGCTCCCTAATGACAATACCATTAACCTTTTAGCTGATTTAAAGGGAGGAGATCAGTTAAGTGAGCTTGAACTTGATGAATTATCCGAAGGCTTCTTAATGGCTCCATTTGATGTTTCAGAAGCACATTATTTACATTTCAAGCCCGATTTACAGGCTACTATTAATATGCCTGAGTTTGCCGATTCAAATGATACAATCGAGATTGAATGGAATGCGGAAAACGAAGTGAACGTTGAGAAATTCAGGTCGTTCATCAAACAACAGAAGACAAGTGTTAAACTTAAGCCACTAACTTCAAATGTTTCCTCAACTACTAAAGAGGCTTATGTAAACAATGTAGAAAAAGGAGTTGAGGCCATAAAAGCCGAGCAATTCTACAAGGTGGTTCCTTCTAAAATTAAAGTAATTGAAAGCCAAAAAACACCAAATATTGGGCAAGCTTACTTAAATACGGCTAATAAATATCCTAATGCATTTGTTAGCCTTACAGTAAGTCCTGATTCAGGCATTTGGTTAGGAGCAACGCCTGAGATTTTAATAGAAGATGTTCATAATGGCCATTTCAAAACGGTAGCACTCGCAGGCACACAGAGAAAAACTGAAAGACCTATTGCAGAAACTGCCTGGACGCAAAAGGAAATAGAAGAGCAGGCTTATGTATCTCGCTATATAATCAATTGCTTTAAAAAGATCAGGTTGCGCGAGTATGAGGAGATAGGTCCAAAGACCATAGAAGCCGGCCATTTACTACATTTGAAAACCACTTATAAGGTTGATAAACAAGCCGTCAACTTTCCTGAACTTGCCTCTGTTATGCTCAAATTATTGCATCCTACTTCTGCAGTTTGTGGCATGCCTAAAGATGCTGCACTTCAGTTTATTAATGAAACAGAAGCTCATGAGCGCAGCTATTTTAGTGGATTTCTTGGACCTATTCATAAAGCTGGTAAAACCAACCTGTTTGTTAACTTAAGATGCTGCCAATTCTTTGAAGGAGCCGTTGCTTTTTATGCTGGAGCCGGAATAACGGAAGATTCAAATCCTGAAAAAGAATGGGAAGAAACAGAGATGAAGTGTGATGTTTTGGCCAGCGTAATCTTATGATTACATTCATCGAGTAAATAGGCTTCTGATCGAAAAAAATATAATTTTATTAAACTCGTCTTTTCAAGTAGTTATAATTCTATACTTTTGCGGTTCATTAAAACTTTAAAGATGAGAAAATTATTAACCTTAGTAACATTAGCAGTTTTATTATGGAGCTGTGAAGAAAAAGAAACAAATTTTAAAAGTGAAGTTAGTTTTACCATCACCGAGAAAACAACTTCTAATGAAAGAGTAGCTTCAGCCAATGAAGATATTCCTTCACAAATATTGATTTCAGTAAAAGATGAATCCGGAACTTTTATCCTGGAAAACGAAATCATTGAAATAACAGAATTTAGTGGTGAATATATTTCAGACCCTGTACTAATGGAAGTAGGAGGCTATGAAGTGGATAAATTTTTAGTATTAAATGACTCAAGCGAAGTTATTTATGCAACTCCAAAAGCAGGTTCTCTATTTGAATCGTTTGTTAACAATCCTTTGCCGTTTAGCTTTTCCGTTTCAAGTGATCAAGCTGCCGAAGTTGGACTTGAAGTAATTGCTACAAATGAAATAGACCCAGAAGATTTAGGGTACTCAACTTTTGCATTTTCCATTATACCAACGCAAGATATTTTGCTAAGCATGCTAGGTTATGTAGCATCCGAAGGACAAGTGAACCTTTTAGAAGGTAATATTACTGTGTTTGGAGATTCTGATTCCCTATTTACTCAAAATATTGGTGATTCAATTAATGTAGTTAGGTTGAGAACTGATTATAATACAATTAAAATATTGGCTAGATCTACCGGTTATCAGACAAATGAGGTTGTTCTTTCTACTTCAAGTCTTGACCAGTACAGAACAAAACCATTAGACATAGAACTGCTGCCTATAGGGGGATTAATGGCATATTTTCCTTTTAGTGGAAATGCGAATGAAGTTCTTACCAATAATGACAACTTTACAAATACAGGCGCAGTCTTAAGCTCTGACAGCTCAACAACTGCTAATGAGGCATATCTTTTTGACGGAGTGGATGACGTAATTAATTATGGTGATGTGTACGACCTTGACACCAATAGTTTTACTGTTACAGCATGGGTTCAAGTGTATAATTTTGACGGATTGATTGGTGGAACAAGTACTCGCGGTGCTGAAATAATAAATAAAGGACTTACTAAATATGGCTCTCCTTCTAGAGCTGGATATGGTCTAAAAGCTCAAGAACTAAATGGAGAGAATGTTTTCGGATTCTTTTTAGGTACTGGTGACAATGTTTATTTTGCAAGATCTGGCAGTTTTAACAGTTATCAATGGTATTCCGTGGTAGGTAGAAAAACAGATGGATTGATAGAGTTATTTGTTAATGGTAATAAGGTATCAGAAACTGCTATACCTCAAAATGCAAATGTTAACACTGATATTCCATTTACTATTGGCTCTATTGATAAGTTGGGAAATGACTCAGCAGGAACCAATTACTTTGATGGTAAAATAGATGAGGTTAAGATATTTGACAGAAGTCTATCTGACCAAGAAATTTCTGATATTTACTATTCAACTTTCTAAAAACTTATAGAGGGCTAGCAAGCCCTCTTTTTTTTAACAATTCTTTTGATTGCAAGTTCACATTTCATGCAATCTCTCATCCAATTCACTGATTCAGGTATATTTTGCCCTAAAGGTGATTTCTACATAGATCCCTGGAAAGGTGTGAAAAAGGCACTGATCACGCATGCCCATGCTGACCATGCACGCTTTGGATCGGCTTACTATTTGGCACATAAGCAATCTGCTCCTATCATGAAGCAGCGGTTAGGCCAAGACATTAATCTCGAAACAACAACATACAACCAGCCAATTCATATGAATGGCATCACTGTTACTTTTCATCCTGCAGGACATATCCCTGGATCTTCCCAAATAAAGCTTTCTTACAAAGGACAAAGATGCGTGGTTAGTGGAGACTATAAATTAGAAGAGGATGGCATTAGCTCTCCTTTTGAGCCTGTAAAATGCAATGAATTTGTGACTGAATCAACCTTTGGATTACCAATTTACCAATGGCAACCTCAAACAACAGTTTTTAATGAAATAAACAGCTGGTGGAAGCAAAATAAGGAAGAAGGTAAAACCTCTGTGCTTTTTGCTTATGCTCTTGGTAAAGCCCAAAGACTTATGGCTCATCTTGATACTTCAATAGGTAAAATCTATACGCATGGAGCGGTTGAAAATGCCACTGAAGTACTTCGTGAAAATGGTCTTAAACTTCCTGAAACTACGCTTGTCACCAAGGATATTCCTAAAAAAGATTTCAAAGGAAATATTGTAATAGCCACACCAGCATCAATTGGTAGCGCGTGGATGAAGAAATTTGCTCCATACAGCACAGGCATTACCTCAGGTTGGATGATGCTTCGAGGTACAAGAAGAAGAAAAGCCGCTGACAGAGGCTTTGTATTATCCGACCATGCCGACTGGAATGGTTTATTGACTGCAGTAAAAAATACAGAGGCTGAAAAAGTATATGTAACCCATGGCTACTCAGATGTTTTTAGTAAATACCTAAATGAACTAGGCTGGGATGCCCAAAGTGTAGATTCCATGTATGAAGGAGAATCTTTAGACACTAACTTGTAACATCTAGTCAGTATTTCGGTTTTCATTTATGAACCTTTCCTAAATAGCTATTAACTGGTTTAGTTAAAAAAATTCATGATAACAGACTTACTGCATATTAAAGGATTCTCATATCATGGTTTCTCTTCAGGACTGAAAGAAGATCATCAATTGGATTTGGTAATCATTCATTCCGATCATCCTAGTGAGGCAGCATGTTTAGTTAAGAAGATTAAAAATTCAGAGCCATTAGAAATAGTTGAAAGGCAATTTGAAAATCATAAAATTCAAACAGTGGTCATCAATTCTAGTAATTCTAACACAAACACGGGAGAACTAGGCACTCAGAGTGTCCACAAAGAGATTCAACGAGCGGCATTGACTTTTCAGGCAAATGAAGCGCATGTAGCAGCATTGAATACTGGAGCCATAAAAGAAAATTTCCCTATAACAGAAGTGTTGAACGGAATTAGTTTTGCGATGGGACAATTAAAAAGCACCAGTGAAAGTAGCGATACTACAGCTAGAGCTTTAGCAGATGATGGTATAAGTATAAAAGGATATTCAGCACAAATGATGTTGGATAAGGAAGTTATCAGATTTGGAGCTATAGCACAACATATAACTAATCAAAAAATACCCATTGGCACAATTGTCAAAGTGATTTTAACTGATTTAAATATAGAGGGTCAAATACTACAGGATATCCTCAATGACATAGCTTTTAATGATGATTCCACACAAAAAAAATCTAATGTTAACGAGGTAATGATGATACTTGCAAGCTCAAAAGCTAAGCACAAAAAAATCACTCAGAAAACCGGAGACATCTTCGATCAAGCAAGCGCAAAAATTAGAGAATTATATCATATGCTTCTTTACCATACTTAAACCTGTTTAGCAAATTAATCTTTATCTTTAAAAATAATAGGTATAATTAACGCTAAGAAGGATTAATATAAATTGATAAAAATCAGATGAAAAAAATTGCCATAATTGCTCATGATGGAAAAAAACCAGAAATGGTAGCCTTTCTTATGAAGAATAAAGAAAAATTAAAGGATATTGATCTAGTGGCAACAGGTACAACGGGTGGATATGTACAGAATACCGGACTTAAGGTAGAAAAGTTACTGTCAGGCCCACTTGGTGGTGATGCTCAAATTGCTGCTATGGCGGCAGAAAAGAAACTCGTTATGGTTTTCTTTTTCAGAGACCCGGCAGGCAAACACCCACATGAACCAGATGTACAAATGCTTATGCGTATTTGTGATGTACATAATATTCCATTAGCAACAAATCCTGCCACAGCACAACTTCTTATCGATTCCAACTGGCAGGAACTTTCTTGATAGTTTATCTCTAATAAAATTGTAAAACTTCTATCTACCTTAATTTATCAGCTTGAAAAAGTATTGGCTACTCCTAACTGTTCTGGTAAGCGTAAAGCTTATTTTACATTTATTTGGCAATATTAATTATGGATTCCATAGAGATGAATTGCTCCATCTCTCAGTAAGTGAACATCTTGCCTGGGGTTATTTTGAATTCCCTCCAATGATTGCCTTTATTGGCAAAATTGCTAGTGCTGTATTCGGTTATTCATTGGGTGGAATAAGACTTTTCTCTACACTGGCAGGAATATCCATATTATTACTGAGCTGTACCATAGCCAAAGAAATGGGTGCAAAATGGAAAGGTATTTTATTAACAGGGATATGTATTTTAGCGTTTCTTCCCTTTTACAGAAATCACACATTGTTTCAACCTGTTGCATTTAACCAGCTTATCTGGACAATTGGCTTCTATTCTATAGTACGATATGCCAATACCTCAAAGAATAAATATTTAATCATTACTGGTATAATTTTAGGTCTTGGCCTACTTACTAAGTATACTATATTGGTGTGGGCTTTTGGAGTTTTTACAGGTTTATTAGTTGCTTATAGAGGGAAAATTTTAAGCAATAAATGGTTCTATCTTTCGGGTTTATTAGCATTGCTAATCTTTCTACCTAATTTGATATGGCAGCTGCAAAATGACTTCCCACTGCTACAACATTTGCAAGCACTAAAAGATAGTCAACTTGATAAGGCAGATAAACTGAACTTCATAACTGAACAGCTAGAATTATTCAACACTCTGATAATAAGCTTAATAGGACTTATAGCATTATTAGCCCTGAAAACGCTAAAAAAATACAGGAGTTTGGGTATAAGCATTTTAGTCATCTTTATTACTATGTGGATTGTTGATGCAAAAGCCTATTATGTATTTGGCATTTATCCGGCACTGTTTGCAGCAGGATCAACTCAAATTGAAAAGTGGTTTAATAAAAAACCAGTTTGGTTATATACAATTGCCGGCATAGTATTTTTATTACCGCTATATTTTATTCCTCAACTCACTCCAATCTTGCCAATTGAACAGTATTTAGCTTACAAGGAATTAAAACAAGAGAATGGAAGATATGAACTCACAGGTGACTATGCCGATATGTTCGGCTGGGAAGAACAAGTTGCTCTTGTTGATAGTGTATATAACAGTTTAAGTGAGCAAGAGAGAAATAATTGTGTAATCTGGGCTGAAAATTATGGAGAGGCCGGTGCTGTTCAGATAATTGGTGATAAATATGGTTTACCAGATCCGATTTGTAGGCACGGAAGTTTTTGGAGCTGGGGTTATGGAAATCCTGAAGCAGAAGTATGGATAAGCCTAGGGAATGAGGCAGGAGCTGTTAACTATGTCTTCGATAGTGTAACTTTAATAAAAACGATCAAACATCCTTATGCTATAGAAGAGGAAAACAATATTCCGCTCTACCTCTGCAGAAATCCTAAAATAGACATTCCGCAGTGGTGGACTGATTCACGGAAGTATATATTTGATTAACTAAATATTCTTGATCTTGTCTTTAAAAATTTCAGCGCTTTGTTCCGCTGTAATATCTCGTTGAGGATTGGCAAGCATTTCATAGCCTACCATAAATTTCTTTACTGTTGCAGAACGTAGCAGTGGTGGATAAAAATGCATGTGAAAATGAATTTCAGGATAATCATTTCCATCTGTTGGTTGTTGATGTATACCTGCAGAATATGGAAATGAAACATCAAATAGTTTATCATAACCAGCACATAATTGCCTGATGATATCAGCATACAAATTCACTCCCTTCGCATCTAGCTGATTAATGTGTTGGTATGACTGCTTAGGTAAAATCATTACCTCAAAAGGCCAAACTGCCCAAAAGGGAATAAGTGCCACAAACTCTTCATTTTCCAGTAAGATGCGCTTTTTATAAATTAATTCCTTTTTAAGGTAGTCTGATAACAGAGTTCTATCATGCTTGTCGTAGTATAATTTCTGCTGAATATGTTCCTTCTTTGGTTCATCAGGTATCACGTCAGAGGCCCAAATTTGTCCATGAGGATGCGGATTACTACAACCCATCACCTCTCCTTTATTTTCAAAAATTTGAACGTAATTGACATAATCTAGCTTCCCAAGATTCTCATATTCACTCTGCCATGTTTTAATCACTTTAACAATCTGTTCAGTAGTCATGGAAGCAAGCGTAAGGCTATGATCAGGAGAAAAGCATATCACACGACACTTTCCTTTTACTGATTCTTGCTGAAATAATTCATCATTAGACAAAATTTCAGCTTTCTTTATATCCGGCTTAAGAGCTGCAAAGTCATTTGTAAATACGAATGTATCCGAATAGTTATCATTCTTTTCACCACCTACTCTTTCATTGCCAGGACATAAATAACAAGTAGAGTCATAAGAAAGACGGCTTTCATTCTGCTTCTCCTCTTGTTTGCCCTGCCAGGGCCTTTTAGTTCGCTGTGGTGATACCAAAACCCATTCGCCAGTTAGAGGATTATATCGTCTATGTGGTGTTTCAATTAGTTCCATTTAATTTATTTCAGATGTTCCATTGGCTGTTTTAACTGAATAGATAGAAGGTTGTATTTCGAATTTCTCTAGGTACTTTCTAGAAATTTCCTCTTTAAATTCTTCAACATGTTCAGACTTGACTAAGTTAATAGTACAACCTCCAAATCCACCTCCCATCATTCTTGAACCAACCACATAGGACATTTTCTTGGTTTGCTCTACAAGAAAGTCAAGTTCTGTACAACTCACTTCAAAATTATGTTGAAGACCACGATGAGTTTCATACAATAACTCTCCAAAACAATCTACATTATTATTTGAAAGCTCTTTAGTAGCCTTTTCAACTCGTTCAATTTCATTAATAATGTAGGCGCCTCTTTTGTAAGCCTCTCTTGAGATATCATCTTTTACATCGTTAAGACTCTCATGATCTGCATCTCTTAAAGAATTGATTTCACTATTCACTTTTTTCATAGCACTTACAGCTTCCTCACATTCAATTCTTCTTGTATTGTATTCTGAAGAAGCTAGAGAATGCTTAACCATAGTATCAACTAATACAAATACATGAGATGAAACATTTACTGGATATGCTTTAAATTCCAGACTTCGGCAATCCAACTTTAGTGCAGCATTTTCCTGCCCAAATACACTGGCAAACTGATCCATTATACCGCACATTACTCCCACATAGTTATTCTCAGCCGCTTGAGAAATCCTTACTATATCCCATTTAGAAAGCTTCAAATCAAATAATGCATTATAAGTGAATGTGGTAACACACTCTAAAGCTGCAGAAGATGACATACCAGCGCCCATGGGAATATTTCCAGTAAATACAATATCTAAATTATTCAGCTTATAGCTAGCCTTGAGTAACTCATCAATTACCCCAATAATGTATAATGCCCAATTGATTCTAATAGATTTATAATTTTCTAAATTGAATATCACTTCAGAATTTTCATCAATAGAAAATATGCGGGTTTCATTCAATCCATTTGGTGCCGCTAGCATACAAATTTCCTTATCAACAGCTGCAGGTAAAACAAAACCATTATTATAATCAGTATGCTCACCTATTAAATTAATTCGCCCTGGAGAACGAAACACCCGAGCTTCCTTATCGTACTTTTCTTGATATATTTTTTTTAGTGCTCCGTAATCCATTACCAAAAAATTGCATAAAGTGCGGCCAATATCAGTATAATACCCATGGCCAATCCATTAAAAATAGCTGTGGTTTTAAAGCTATCTTTATTGATACTGATAGCCTTCGGTGATTTATCTCCCTTTAATGTAGCCTTTGATAGAGCGACTATTAGAATGGTAAGAGCAATAAATACAATACCCATTTGATCTAAAAAAGGCATGTTAGGAAAAACCAAATCTACCGTAATGCTAAAGGGAACGGAAGCAATGGCTGTCCAAAGAGCTGCTGTTCCAGTAGTTTTCTTCCAAAACAGGCCAAATAAGAATAACACTACTATTCCCGGACTTACATATCCGGTATATTTCTGAATGAACTGAAATACTTGATCCTGACCTCCCAACAATGGTTGAGCTACCAATACTGCTATGAGCATGGCACTAAAACCAATGATTCTTCCGGTTGTTACCAAACCCTTCTCGCTAGCATTTTTATTGATAAATGGTTTGTAGATATCCATGGTAAATATGGTCGCTGTACTATTCATCATGGAACTTAAAGAAGAAAGTGCTGCAGCAATAAGTGCTGCAAAAGCTAATCCTTTAATACCTGTAGGAACCAAAGTACTCAGTAGCCAGGGATATGCTTCATCATATTTGCCAATATCAGCTTGTAAAACATAAGCCGCTATACCCGGAATAACTACAACCAGCGGAATAATCAGTTTTAAGTAACCAGCAAAAGCTAATCCCTTTTGCGCTTCTTGTATATTTTTAGCAGCTAAAGCCCTTTGAATGATGTATTGGTTACAGCCCCAATAGCTTAAATTGGCAATCCACATACCACCAACCAAAACACTTATGCCAGGCAGGTCATTGTAAAAAGGATTATCTTTACTCAATATCATATCAAACTTCTCAGGGGCTCTCTCCCATAAAGTAGATAATCCTGCCAGCACGCCTTCACCGTCACTAACTGCGTCTAATGCCAAATAAGTTGTAATAAGCCCTCCAAAAACGAGGAAAATAACTTGAATAACATCAGTCCATGCAACAGCTTTTAATCCTCCATAAAGTGAATAAGCAACTGCTACCACTGCTAATCCAATAATAGATTGTGAAATACTAATACCCAGCACCACGGAAAGTGCTAAAGAGGATAGATAAAGTACGGTTGTAAGGTTAACGAAAGTGTATAACAGTATCCAGAATACGGCCAATATGGTTCTAATTCTACTATCATATCTGATTTCAAGAAACTGAGGTAAAGTGAAAATACCTTTGTTTATAAATATTGGCAGAAAATATTTAGCAACAATTATTAAGGTTAATGCGGCCATCCACTCATAGGTAGCAATGCCAAGTCCCAAGGCATAACCAGAACCAGACATACCTATAAATTGCTCTGCAGAAATATTTGATGCGATAAGAGAAGCTCCAATTGCCCACCATGGGAGAGTATTACCAGCAAGGAAATAATCGGAAGAATTCTTCTCATGTCCTTTCTTCTCTCTTGAAATCCAAAAGCCGAAACCGACAATCAGCAGCACGTAGGCTATAAAAACGATGATATCAATAGTTGAAAGCTCCATATATTAAGCTATGCTAAAAGTGTAAGATGTATTAAATTTATATTTCTTTCCAGGTTTTAAAATTGCTTTTTCTGCCCCCTTTAAATTTGGTCCATTGGGGAAATATTGGGGTTCAAGACATACAGCATTAAACATGTTTGGCTGAGCTTCATTTTTACATGCTGTGTAAAATTGTAGACCTTCCTGATCAGTTTCAATTGACATTTGAATACCGGTAAGTGGAGAGTTCAGTACGGCAGCTGGTTTCTTCTTAGTATTTAAATTAAAGCAATGATCAAAGCCAGCACATATATCTAGCTGTTCATGCTCTCCTTTTAACTGTTCTCCTATTTTTCGGAAATCCGTGTAATCAAAAACTGAGTTTTTCACTGAACGAAACTCCGCTGTGGGAATCATACTTGTATTGACTGGTAAAAAACTATCTGCATTTATCATCAGATTATGATTCTCAATACTGGTATTTTCAGATCCGTTCAAATTAAAATAACCATGATGCGTTAAATTAACCGGTGTATCTTGATCTGTTTCGGCTTCCATAAGTATATTGATTTTATTCTTATAAAAAGTGAAATACGCCCAAACCTTTAAATTACCCGGATAACCAGATTCGCCAGCTTTACTAAAATGATAAAGTGATATTTTAACTTCATCTTTAAGCGTCTCAATATTATCAATATCCCAAACTGCTTTATTAAAACCGTAAGCCCCACCATGCAGATGGTTTGGTTTTTCATTTAAATCCAGTTGAAATCGCTTCCCGTTGATTTCAAATGCACCATTATTTATTCTATTAGCGTACCTGCCAACTATAGCACCCATATAAGTATCATCTAGCATATAATCCTTAACATTAGGTAAGCCAAGCAATACATTAGTGGCCTTCATATCTTTATCGGGTACCTCAATAAATTCTAAAATACCTCCATAATTCAGAAGAGAAGAGCGAAGGCCATTACCAAAGATAACCTCCAACCTTTTTATCTCTTTACCCAAGTGTTTTCCTATAACCGCTTCCTTAAAGGTTGGTCGCAATTGGGTATTTGTCAGGTTATGCGTTGTAGTCGAAGTCAAACTTATAATTTTATAAACGTAATAATAACGTTTATATTGATAAATTTAAAATGTTGTTCCATTTTAATTAACTTAAGCTTTAAGTTTGTGGTAAGATCTTATGAACGATAAAATTAAATCAAACATACAGTATACTAATGCAGCCCCTATTTTGGCCGCAGTGGACTGCATTATTTTTGGTGTACAAGAAAATGAATTACAGCTTCTTGTATTTAAAAGAGAGGTTGAACCATTATCAGGACAGTGGTCTTTAATAGGTGATTTTATCAAAAAGGATGAATCTGTTGCTGTGGCAGCCAGAAGGGTTTTAGAGGAAGTAACTGGCTTTAATGATATTTACATGAAACAACTCCATTTATTTGGAGAATTAAATAGGGATCCAGGTGATAGGGTACTATCTGTTGCTTATTGGAGCTTAATAAGAATTGATCAGGTACATCAAAGTTTTAAGGCTAGAAACCACGAATCGAAATGGGTATCATTTAATAAAATTCCCGATTTGGTACTCGATCACAACGAAATGGTTAATATGGCCATACAAACTTTAAGAGAAAAAGCCCGCTTCCACCCCATTGGGTTTGAACTTCTACCTGCAGAATTTACTATTCCACAATTGTTGATGGTTTACGAAGCTATTTACAATAGAAAAATAGATGACAGGAATTTTAGAAAAAAGATTCTTAAATCCGAGCTATTGGATAGGTTAGAAAAGAAAGATAAAAGCACATCTAAGAAAGGATCCTTCCTTTACAAGTTTAATAATGAAACCTATAAAAAACTTCAAAAGGAAGGATACTATTTCGATTTTTAAAATTACTCTATTTGGATAGTCACTGAATCTAGTTTAAGCCCTTCTGCTGAGGCAGTTAATTTAGCCTTACCGCTTTTATATCTTGATTTAATGATAACTACCGCCTTACCATAAAACAGATCCACATAATTTGCTTGAAAAGGTTCAAATGATTGTGGATTTCCATTTCCAACACCTGCAATTTCAGCATTGCCTGTCAGTTTAAGTTTCACTCTATTCATAGCTAGAGGATGGGTATTACCGTTTTCATCTAAGCCTTCAACTGTAACATAAGCTAAATCTAAACCATCTGCTGTTATAGTCTTTCTGTCAACAGTCAACTTTAATTGGCTGACCTCTTTAGTTGTTGAAAGGGTTTCTTCCCCTATTTTGACACCATTTTTATAGGCAATCACTTTTAATGTGCCAGGCTCATAAGTAACATTCTTCCACATTAACCTAAACCGCTCAGTGGAATTCTCAGACATTGGGTTTTTAGCTCGTTTACCCAAAGATTTATCGTTAAGGAACAACTCTGCTTCATCTCCATTTGTGTAAACAAATACAGGTACATTTTTACCTACTCTCTCAGGCCAGTTCCAATGTGGTAGAATATGAATTGTATTAACATTCGGAACCCAATAACTTTTATACAAGTAAAATCTATCCTTTGGTAAACCGACTAAATCAACCGCTCCAAAATAAGAACTACGAGATGCCTCTTTATCTGTCATGCCCATTTCTTTAACTGATTGATTATCATAAGGTGTGGGCTCACCAAGATAGTCGAAACCAGTCCACACAAATTCACCTGCTATGTAAGCTTCATCTTGCTGCCACATAAAATCGTCATCGGCAATTTCGGCCCACCACGGGGCATTTAAGTCGTAACTACTGACCTGCAGAGACTTTGTGAAATCGGTTTTTTTATCAGGTAGAGGAAATTCATAAAAACCTCTGGTACTAAGTGTAGAAGCTGATTCGCTAATAACTACAGACATGTCAGGCTCTAATTTACGGGCTATTCTATAGCGCTGACCATAATTCCAGCTATGCACATCATAATATCTAAAATGGCGTAATTTGGCACTTTCCATTTGGTCGTTAACCAGTGTTACCGGCCTGAAAGGATCATACTTTTTTACATAATTCACCATAGTATGTAAGCGATCAAAGCCATTATTAATATTCCATTGAACATCTCCTATCTCATTACCCACGCTCCATAAAAATACCGATGGATGGTTTCTGTCACGCATGACAAAATTCCGAATATTTCGATGGGCAAAATTCTCAAAGTTGGTTGTGTCAAGAATATCGGCTTTAGCATCATACTTATCAAAAACCTCATTAAAGAACAGCAGGCCCATTTTATCACACATTTCCAGTAATTCAGGTGCAGCCACATTATGGCTATTCCTAATTGCATTCACACCCATATCTTTCATGATCTGAAGCTGTCTTTCCATTGCACGAGGGTAAAACGCGGCACCTAATGGTCCGTGCCCATGATGTAAATTAACACCTTTGAGTTGTACTCTTTTATCGTTCAGGTAAAAGCCATCATCAGCAGTAAACCGTATCGATCTAATCCCAAAGGATGTATTTAATTCATCAGACACCTCTCCATTCACATAAACTGTACTTTTAGCTGAATACAAAGTAGGACTTTCAATACTCCACAAGGACGGGGCATGAACTGCAAGTGTTCTTTCAAATTTCTTTGCAGTATTGGCCGCGAGCTCATAAGAAATTGTATCCTCCGATAGCTTGTTATTATTCGGGCTGTAAACAGATTGAATTACCGTAACCTTTTGATCACTATTTGAGCTGTTCTTAACAGATGAACTAATAGTTACTTCAGCATAGTGTGGTTTAATAATAGGTGTATGCACATGATTACCCCATATTTCTACATACACAGGATTTGTCACTAATAATCGAACTTTTCTGTAAATACCTGCACCAGGGTACCAACGACTATCGTGCTGTCTGGTATCAGCCTTTACAGCTAAGAGGTTACTACCATCTACATTCAAAAAATCTGTTATGTCAAAGTAGAAGGAGTTATAACCATAATCCCATTTACCAACCAATTGCCCATTGATATATACTTCAGGAAATGCCATTACGCCATCAAAAATGATATGGACTCTTTTTCCTTTGGCTTCTTCTACAATATTAAACTCCTTCCTGTACCAACCTATACCCTTCCAAGGTAATTTTGCGGTACTTCCGTTACCTTCCAGTTCAAATGGACCCGAGATAGCCCAGTCATGAGGAATGTCAACTTCTTCCCAAGCTGAATCATCAAATTCAGGTAACGCTGCAGATGCAGTCTCGCCAAGTTTAAATTTCCAGTCTCTTTGCAGGTTGATGTAATCTCGTTCTTGTGCCACCAAATTGTATGAGAGTGATACACAAAAAAACAGAAATATAATTTGCTTGATCATAGGGCTTTAATCATTTTGGCTATTATAAAAATCCAGGGCAATTGTAGCTTGGTTATTATGATCAAACATGGTGGCATTATCCCAGTGTGAGCCTTGTCCCCATTGCGTACTGCAGGTTGTTGATACCCAGGCAGGCTCCCAATATATAAGGCCTGAACCTCCACCAGCTTGGATTTTCTCGCTTAGCGTATTTAAATACTCCAACTGACCTTCAGGGCTAGCGGGAATGCCTTGCACAAGTGCATCATTATTAAGAATGTTGTTTGCAGCATCAGCATTTTCAAAAGTGAAGGGATAAGCTGTTTCTACAACCATAAGCTTTTTATTGTAAGTATCAACCAGAGTTTTGATTGGTTCATTAACATTTTCCAACTCATATTCAGACCAGATAGGATAATATGACAATCCAATCCAATCAAAATCTGTGACTCCATTCGCTGTAGCTTGTTCAAACCACCATAAGGCATTCTCAGGTTGAGCGATGTGTAACATGAGCTGTATGTCAGCATCTGCTTCATTGGAAACTTTTCTTACAGCTTGAATTCCTTTATTAATTAGAAATGCATTTCTTTCCCAGTCTATCGGCCATTCAAGTTCCTCTTCCTGAAGAATCATGGGATTGATTTCATTACCAACTTGAACAAAATCAGGTAATAATTGACTTGATTTTAAATCATTTAAGGTTTGATAGGTATAATCATACAACAGTTCACCGAGCTTCTGAGTATCGTTAATATGAGGCCTCCACTCAGCCGGTATTAATTGCCGACTTGGGTCCGCCCAGGTATCCGAATAATGGAAGTCGAGCATTATTTTCATGTTTAATTCTTTCGCTCTTCTTATAGATTTTTTAACATCTTGAAGAGTCGAATAATCTGTCCAATCCGGATCATACCATAACCTAAGCCTTACTAACCCTGTACCTGCATCAGCAAATATTTTGTATGGATCTTCCTCAACTCCTTCCCTATTTTTATAGATAGCGCCACAATCTTCCATCTCATTGACATAAGAAAGATCAGCACCTAAATAGAAACTATCATCCAATATCAGCTCTTCCTCATTCTCACGAGGACCTGTTTGGATATCATCATCTTCAGATGAACAAGCACATGAAAATAAACCTATAAAGAAAAGTGAATAAAATATATTTTTCATAATAACATTCTTTTAAAAAGAAAGGGCCGTTTCCAGCCCTTTCAACCCACACAATCTAAATGAATTATTCTAGTTCAATTGTTTTATTTACTTCGTCAAGTCTGAAGGTATAAGTTCCTGCAGCACCTGTGAATGAGAAATTGGAATCTCCATCTTCAGCATTAGTCAAATCAGAATTAATGGTGTAGCCTTCATCATTATAATAAGGATAATTTCTACCTGAATCCCAGTTACCCTCTTCTGTAAAAACTCTGAAGGCACCTGTTCCACTTAAAGTCACCGATCCACTATAAATATAGGGAGCTTCCTGAACTAATTCTACAGGGTTATCCCAGTTCCAGCCAGCCTGAGTACCATCACCTACAAGAAAATAAGATCCACTAGCATCTGTAAGTGTAATGGTTTTATTTCCTTCATCAATTATTAATTCATAAATACCAGGGGTTCCTACAAAACGGAAGTTATTATCTGCATCATCGGCATTCAATTCAAAATTTTCATCAATTGTATAGCCTTGATCAACAAAATACTGATAATTCAAACCCGAATCCCAATCGCCTTCATTTTCGAAAAACCTAAAGATATCATTTACTAACTCTACTCTTACTGAGTAAACGTTATTTTCGCAGGTAAGCTCAATTGGTGAATTCCAATTCCATCCTGCTGCCGGAACACCATCACCAACTGCCCATAATGAAGGACACGCACCATCATTAACCTTCTCAATTACCTCTATTTCCAGGCTTGCAGTATTTGTCCACTTCTCATTTTCAGTTGTTCCTTGTGTACCTACAAAACCTCTAGCTCTAAAATAAACTGTGCCTGTATTGTTTGGCTCATCATTAACTGTAGTGGTAGGATCATCATCTAAACCAAGAGAATCTGCAAAAACCAACATTTGGGCCACGGTAACGGCTGCATTGTTGTTAGCTGTAGTAGCCACATTTACGCTTGCCGACATATCTTCATTCACGGAAGCGTATAATTCGTAAGTCAGGTTAGTAGCAACTCCTAAATCAAGTTCGTTCCATACAAAACGTTCTGCTACATTATCTTCTGTTTGATCACTCAAATAATAGGTAGATTGAAAATCGTTCTGAAACATTAAAGAATCAGCGTTTATATCAACCATAAACTCGGGACTTATATTCTCATCCTCACAGGCTGAAAACGTTATGAATGCCCCAATAAATAAAACGTATATTAACTTTTTCATTTTTCTGAATTTTAATTTCCTTTTTATTAATACCCTTCGTTTTGGGTTAAATTTTGATTTGCTCCTAAACTTTGAGTTGGTATAGGGTACAACCCTCTATAATTATCAATGGCAGCCCCATCAGGTGAATTACCCTTCCATGCCCAATTATACCTGGCTCCTGTAAAGCTTTCAAATCGAATTAAGTCTTGTCTTCTGTGTGCTTCCCAGTAGAGCTCTACTAAGCGCTCATCAAGGATAAGATCAAGTGTTAAGTCAGCAGTTGTGATGAGTTCAGGATTGTTGGCTCTGGCTCTTAATGCATTTATTAAACTCGCTGCTTCTGCTGCAGTACCCCCTCCACCTCTAAGATGTGCTTCAGCATACATCAGATAAACATCTGCCAGTCTGAACATTGGGAAATCTATGTCAGCAAACTCCTGATTCTTTCCAGCTGTATTATCTGGATCGGTGGATGGAACATTTGACCACTTTTGAATGACATAACCAGCGTCATCATCTGAAATAGTTGAAACCTCTATGTTTCTTTCCGCGGTGAGGAGTGTATTTCTGTCGTCTGTACTATATGGTCCGTTGATAAACGTTTCAGAAAATTGTTGAGTGACCCTCAAAGCGCCTCCCCAACCACCAGAACTTACACCAAATTGAGCTCCGTTTGACTCTATTGCACCTATCTGCCCGTTAACAGCAACCGTTGTTGGCCCATAGTTTTGCACTACAGTTCCATCAGAAATAATCGGGAAAATGATTTCTTGTCGGCCGCTATTGGTATTATTGTCCGCTCTGAACAGATCAAGATAATTAGGACTTAAATCATATACTGAATTTATTATCTGTTCGCAATAGTTCACGCATTCAGTATATTTATCCTCTCCAATAAAAACTTCAGCATTTAAGTATAGCTTAGCCAGTAACATCCAGGCTGCCGCTTTATCAATACGTCCATATTCATTTTGTAAAGGATCGAGTAACTCTTCCTCTATAGCTACTAGTTCAGATTCAATAAATTCAAATAACTGAGTTCTTGAATATTCAGGAGATTGATAAGCACCTACAGGATCTGTCTCCAAAATGAAAGGAGACTTTCCAAAAAGGTCCATCATATGATAGTAGGAAAGTGCTCGCAAAAATCGGGCTTCAGCACGATACACCTGAATGTCGGCTACTACATCAGAAGCGACTCCCCTTTCACTGAGAACCGAAGCTTCTGTTTGTCTCAAATACTCATTTGCAAAAGCAACTGAAAGCATTACCCTCCCAAAAACACCTCTGATCACAACATTATCTGCTGCCCATGTTGTTCGATTAAGTTCTCTCAAACCAGGGTCATTTTCCCATTTCCAAATCGCTTCATCTGAAACAAGTGTTTGTAAGTTCCATAGGCCACGTCCGTATTGACTAGTTCCAGCATCAAGACCTGCAATAAAAGAGCTGCCGGGCCCATCGGTACCGGTTATGCTAAGGTTAGCATAAACAGAAGCTAAACCTTCTTTATAGGATTCAGGACTATCATAAAAATCTTCATCTAAAAATAGGTTAGGATCCTCCGGTTCCACATTCAAATCGTTGAAACAGGCTGATAAAAAGATGCCTATAAAGAGTAATATTATATAATTAAGAGTCTTCATATTTCGAAATTTTAAAATCTAATGTTTGCTCCCAGGAAATAGGTTCTCGCTCTTGGATATATTGTGTTATCTATCCCTCCAAATACTTCAGGGTCTAGTCCTGAATAATTTGTAATGGTAAATACATTTTGAACACCAGCTGATACTCTTAAACTACTATTTTTCACAAGTAAATTCTCAAAAGTATAACCTAACGTAATGTTATCCATTCTTAAGAAAGAAGCGTCTTCTATGTAATAGTCTGAGAGTATCACATCCTCAGTTTGAACAAAACCTGTATTTTGAACAGAAGTAGGAATGTTAGAAAGATTAGAATTCAACGTAATTAAGTCATACTGAGCTCTTGCTGAATTGACATTGTTGTACATATAGTTCCCTGTATTAGCCCTGATATTAAAGGTGAAGTCTAGTGGTCCGTAGCTCATATTTGATAGGAAACCAAAATTCCATTTAGGTGTAGCGTTATGATAAATATACTTATCATCATTGTTGATAATATTATCACCATTTAAATCAGCATATGCACCCTCAATTGGATCACCGTTTGTATCGTATAGCTGCTTATAAACGTAAAAACTATAAGGATCATAACCAGGACGGTATATCTGAACAGTACCACCTGTACCACCCCCAATACCACCTACGAAAGCATCTTGATCAAAAGCTAATCTGGTAATTTCAGTATTTAATGTTGTTGCGTTTAGATTAAAATCCCAGTTAAAACCTTCACTATTACTGAACACAACTGTATTAATTGCTAATTCTAAGCCCTTTACGGTGAAGTCACCTAGATTCTGAATACCTGCATTACTAAAATTTGAGCCTTCGGC
Organism: Marivirga atlantica; assembly: GCF_016734805.1. Classification (GTDB taxonomy): domain Bacteria; phylum Bacteroidota; class Bacteroidia; order Cytophagales; family Cyclobacteriaceae; genus Marivirga; species Marivirga atlantica. The sequence goes on along the minus strand of NZ_JAERQG010000002.1, from coordinate 507,191 downwards.
AATAGTAGCATTATAAAAAAGGTCCTGGGTTTCCTTTATAAAATAATCTACGGTCCCTGTAAATCTTTCATTAAACAATCCATAGTCAAGTCCGATATTATAACTTGTGGTTTCTTCCCATTTCAAATTAGAATTCCTGAAAGCCGGCACTCCAATGGTATAAGCCTGATTGCCAAACTGATATTGTGAACTTGGTAGTGACGTTCTGTAAATAGGTAGATAAACCTCCTCGTCACCAGGTATCTGCTGCTGACCGGTAACACCATAGCCTAGTCTTAACTTCAACGAGCTTATTTGATTAACTTCTTTCAAGAATTCCTCCTTAATTTGCCAGGCAAATGCTGCTGCAGGAAAGAAACCCCATCGGTATTCATCTAAAAATCGCGATGAAGCATCATTTCTAAAAGAAAGCGTTAATAAATATTTACCATCATATGAGAAATTAGCTCTCCCAAATAAACCAATCAATACAACATCTGTAGGGATAGTAGTTACTGGCTCAGTATCTTCAGTGTCTAATAATTTCTCACCAGAAGTATAATTCTCCAACTCAAAAATCTGATATGAATAACCAGCTGTTGCATCAACATTTAAATTACCAAAGCCTTCTTTATAATTGAGGTAAAAATCAAATAGTCTATTTTCTCTTATATTATAATAATCGCTCTCAGAACCAATAATAGAACCATCATTTTGAGCTAACGGATTCTGGTTTGAGACCTTAATAGAACCTTCTCCACGTTGATAATCTATTCCTGTATTAATAGTTGCTGATAAACTTGGAAAGAAGGGCATGGTATAATCAAGCTTTAGGTTTCCATAGAATCTATTAACATCTGAAACATCTCTCCTTTGAAGCAATTCAGCAACAGGATTAAAAGGCGCCAAGCTTAAAAAATCGCTTTCATTTAACTCATCGTCATTAGGATCATAAGTATCAGAGAGATATTGGAAAAACCCTCCAAATGGGGAATTAGGATCATATACAGGTTGAGTTGGATCATAAATTAATGCATTACCCTCTTGTCCACTAGCAAATCTATTTTGCTCGTTCGCGTAATTAGCATTTAAATTCACTTTTAAATTATCATTCAGTAAAGATGGTGTCATATTAAGATTAACCGTATTCCGCTCGAAGCGAGATGTTAACCGAATACCCTCTTGGTCTGATCGACCCACTGAGATTCTTGCCGGCAAAAAATCAAAGAATGTTCCTTGTACGGAAGCATTGGCGTTGTACATATAAGCCTGTCTATATATCTCATCTTGCCAATCTGTATTGGCGCCTCCTAAGTCCTCAACTCTATCCGGCAATCTTTCTTCAATTAAAGAGCGGAATTCTTCAGCTGAAAAAACATCTATTTTATTGGGTAATTCGCTCATACCCCCTTGTAAGTCAAGAGATACCTTTAAGTCGTCAGTTCCCTGTTTAGTTGTAATCATTATCACACCATTAGCTGCCCTAGAGCCATATATAGCTGTTGCTGAGGCATCCTTTAAAATGGTAAATGATTCAATGTCATTAGGGTTTATAGTACTTAGTACTGACCTACTGCCACCAACAGAATTCTCATCGATAGGCAAACCATTGATAACAATTAAGGGATTGTTAGATGCTGATAGAGATGAGCCTCCTCTAATTCTAATAGTTGATCCCGAACCTGGAGCACCTCCAGTACTTACATTAACACCTGCTACCCTTCCTGATAGAAGGTTTTCAGGTGTAACGATATTACCTTTATTAAAGTCAGATTCATCAATAGCAGTTAATGAACCGGTTGCATCTTTGGTAGTAGTTGTACCGTATCCGATTACTACCACCTCACCTAGCTGGGTTATATCAGTTTGCATTTGTACATCTATGGTACTCCTACCATTAACAGGAATTTCAATCGTTTGCATACCGATAAAACTAAAAATCAAAATAGCATCACTATCAGAAATAGCTATTTTGAAATTACCATCTAAATCAGTTACAACTCCATTGCCTGTACCTTTTTCTCTTACTGTAACACTAGGGAGTCCCTCTCCTGCTTCAGCATCAGTAACCTTTCCGCTCACCACCAATTTTTGAGCACTAAGTTGAAAGCTTACAGCAAGCATCAAGCATATCGTAAAAATTTTCCTCATAGTTTATTATTTTAATTACTAATTGACATGGCTTTCTAATCAATTATCACACTCAGATCTTGCATGATTTTCAACCAAACAATGGAGAGATGACCACATCTTATTACCATAATTAGCTTGAATATAATAAATGTATTTTATACGTTTATAAAAATAAACGTTTTTTTTACGTTATTTAAAAAATAAATTAATGAGGGCTTCATAAGTCTGTGAATTTCGAACCTATTTAAGGTTGCAGAGAACAACTATTTCTTAAACATATAATCATGCGATACATCTTAATATCCCTATTATTCATTCATTTTAATTCACTTGCCCAGGAAAGAGCTAGTACTTATGTAGATAACCAAGGAGTTATTAGATGGAGTAATTCTGAGGAGGAGGTTAAAGGTTTTGGAATTAACTATACCGTCCCTTTTGCCCATGCCTATCGAACTGCTGAAAAATTAGGAATCAACCAAAAAGAAGCTATTGAAAAGGACATTTACCATTTCAAAAGGCTTGGTTTTAATCTCTACCGTATACACGTTTGGGACACAGAAATAAGTGATACACTTGGCAACCTTATTAACAATGAACACCTAGATCATTTTGACTACCTCCTACACAAGCTCAAGCAGAATAACATAAATTATGTTATAACACCAATAGCTTTTTGGGGCAATGGTTGGCCGGAACCTGATCAGAACACCTCAGGGTTTTCTAATAAATACGGAAAAGGAGATTGCCTTACTGATCCAAAATGCATAAGTGCCCAGCAAAATTATCTTACCCAATTCATGAATCATGTGAACAGCTATAATGGCATTTCCTACAAAGAAGATCCCAATTTGATTGCTATTGAAGTGAGCAATGAGCCCCACCATAGAGGCGAAGCTCAAGAGGTAACAAAATTTGTAAAAGGAATGGTACAAGCCATTAAAAAGTCAGGATGTGAGAAACCTATATTTTACAATATGAGTCATGCTGTACATTTTGCCGATAATTACCTTGATGGTGGCATTGATGGCGGTACCTTTCAGTGGTATCCAACAGGTTTAGGCTATGGCAAAGAGCTTACAGGAAACTTACTTCCTAATGTGAATGACTACAAAATTCCATTTGATTCATCTTTTAAATCATATGGAGCAGCAAAATTAGTTTATGAATTTGACGCAGCTGATGTAGGCCGATCATACATATATCCAGCAATGGCCAGAAGCTTCCGATCGGCTGGCATCCAAATAGCCACTCATTTTGCATACGATCCAACTTTTATGGCTCGCTACAATACTGAATACAATACACATTATATGAATTTAGCCTATACTCCTTCAAAAGCACTAGGTTTAATGATTGCAGCTAAAGTTTTTGAAGAGGTGCCTATGTATAAATCTTTCGGTTCCTATCCTGATAATAAGACTTTTCAAAACTTTCAGGTAAATTATCAAAATGATTTAGCTGTCTATAATTCTGAAAGCACTTTTATATATACGAATAACAATGATATTTTGCCAAAGAGTATAAAAAGCTTAAATGAAATAGCAGGCTTTGGCAACTCAAGCATTATTGAATACAAAGGGAAAGGCGCATACTTTCTAGATAAACTTGATAAAAATAGCTGGAGATTAGAATTAATGCCAGATGCTGTTTGGGTTAACAATCCATTTGGTAGAAATAGCCTCAGCAAAACTATTGGCGTAATCAATTCAGTGAAGCACGATTTAAAAATAATCCTTCCCAATTTAGGAAATGATTATTTTGTTCAAGGCATCAATAAAAACAATACATACCAAACTCAAGCTAAAGAAGGAGTCATTCAAATTTCTCCAGGCACGTATATCCTATCATCTGCAAAGGATACGAAAATACAAACTGGTACTCCATTTAAAGGAGGCTACATAAGCAGTTTTATTGCCCCTAAGGATAATGTTGACAAAGTATACTTTAGCCATAAGCCTTATGAAGAAGTAATTATTGGAGACTCAATAAAAGTTGAAGTTCAGTACATTGCTCCCGACAAGCCTGACTCCATTTATGTTTCTTATTTTAAGGGATGGAGACCTCAAGCCATAACACTAACTGAAACTACACCATACATATATACAGGATATATTCCTGTTGAGTTAGATCATGCAGGCTTTCTTAATTATTATGTAATAGCCACGCAAAATGGTAAGCATATAACCTATCCTGCTCAAAAAGAAGGACTCCCCTTTCAGTGGGATTTCTATGAAAGAGCAACTTATAATGTAAAAGTAATTCCTAAACACTTTCCATTGCATTTATTCAATGCTAAAGATGATACAAACGATTTAGTGAGACAATGGAGAAAAGGCTTTCAGCTGGTTCCAACTACTGAAGAAAATGAATACGAGGCTCAAATGTATATTGAGAAACTCTTTATAATAGATAATGAAAACCTGAATGCCGAACCTATATATGATTATACCTTCAAGCATTTCATTAAAGACAATATAGATAGTAGAGAAGACAACTTAGCACATTTTACAAGAATCAACATTAAAGCTAGGTCATTAACCAATACCCCCTTAAAGTTGCAAGTAGCATTGGTCATGGATAATGGAATATCATTTGGTGGTTTGGTTGAAATCGCAGATAAAACTGATATTTACAGCATAGAGCTTAGCAGCTTGAAGCTAGTAAAGACAGTAACACTACCAAGACCCTACCCTAGTTTTTTACCATACTATTTTGATCATGAATTAAGTGATTCATTCGATATAAACAGGGTTGAAAGCATTCAATTTTCAATTGGTCCTGGCTTAAATGATGAAGAGCAAAAGCAAGCTCATGGTTTAGGCTTAATAGCAGTAGATTTAAAATAATTTTCAAATTGCATAATTTGCTTAATCATTTTAACATTACAGAGGTATTGTCCATTTGAAACTTTATAATAAGACTCTAATTTCATTAAAACTCAGTTTTATAATTATCTTTGCCGCTAAACCAAAAAGCAATGATTCAAAGAATACAAAGCATTTTTTTATTAGTTGTAGGCCTCTGTCTTATCATCTTTCTTTTTGCACCTATCTGGGAGAAACAAGATGTTAATTCTGGACAGTCTTATTCCCAAACAGCTTTCTATGTTGAAAAAGTAGCGAACATAGAGTCAGAAATTCAATACGTTTTTGTTCCATATTTTATTCCGGGTGCGTTAGCCTTAATAGCAGCTTGCCTGGCTCTTTTCTCTATAGGAATGTACAAAAAGAGAAATCGACAGATTATGATTTCAAGTGTTAATTCATTGCTGATGGGTACTACCTTAATTCTTTCAGCCTGGTGGGCCTCAAAAGCAGAGTCGAGTATACTGGCCGGTGCCGATAGTGGTTATCAATACGGATTATTTTTACCGGCCATCGCCTTAATATTCAACTCCTTGGCAATACGCTTTATAAGAAAAGATGAGAAATTGGTACGATCAATGGATAGATTACGATAAGCTAATTATAAAGAATCATATACCTAAAAAGGGTTGAATGGCTATTCAACCCTTTTTTTGTTCCTTAATCTCTGGCAGATATAGGCTGCAAACTTTACAGACTGATTTGTCAATATGTGCTAATTGCTGTCAGCCTGACAGAAAATTACCATTAATCAAGACAGTTTGAGAAATGGAATAGGCTTTGATATATGGCAGGCAGACTTAAAATTAAACTGAAAATATATTATGCAAGAGAAAGGTACCATTTCAATACATTCGGAAAATATATTCCCGATTATTAAGAAATTCCTTTATTCAGATCATGAGGTTTTTCTTAGAGAATTAGTTTCTAATGCTGTTGATGCCACTCAAAAAATCAAAAGCTTATCAGCATTAGGTGAATACAAAGGTGATTTAGGTAATACCAACATCGAAATCAAAATCAACAAAAAGAAGAAAACTCTTCATGTGATCGACCGAGGTATTGGGATGACCGCTGAAGAGATCAAAAAATACATTAACCAAATCGCCTTCTCTGGTGCTACTGAGTTTGTAGAGAAGTATAAAGAGAAAGGTGAAGGAGCTGGTATTATAGGTCATTTTGGTTTAGGCTTCTACTCAGCTTTCATGGTGGCTGATAAAGTGGAAATTAAATCTCTCTCGAGGGAAGAAGGTGCCAATCCTGCACATTGGATTTGCGATGGAAGTACTGAATTTGAAATTAACGAGGGTGAAAAGAAAGAAAGAGGTTCTGAAGTAATCCTACACATCAATAAGGATTCTGAAGAATTTTTAGAAGAAGCCAGAGTTAGAGAAATTCTTAATAAGTATTGTAAATTCTTACCAGTACCAATTGTTTTTGGTGAGAAAGAAGAAACCATTAAGGAAGGTGAAGGCGATGATGCTAAGGAAAAAACTATCAAGAAGCCAGATGTAATTAATAACCCTGAGCCACTTTGGACCAAATCTCCGGCAGATTTAAAAGATGAAGATTATAAAGAATTCTATAAAGAACTTTATCCATTCAGCGAAGAGCCTTTATTCTGGATACACCTAAATGTGGATTACCCTTTTAATCTGACAGGTATCCTTTACTTCCCTAAAATCAAGAATGAGTTAGAGATTCAGAAAAATAAGATACAGCTTTATTCTCGTCAGGTATTTATTACTGATGAAGTGAAGGATGTAGTTCCTGAATTCCTGATGCTTTTACATGGTGTTATTGATTCACCTGATATTCCTCTAAACGTATCGAGAAGTTACTTGCAAGCTGATAGTAATGTGAAGAAAATCAACAACCACATTACTAAAAAAGTAGCTGACAAACTTTCTGACTTATTTAAAAAGGACAGGAAAGGCTTCGAAGAGAAATGGGACAGCATCGGCTTATTCATCAAATATGGCATGATGAGCGATGATAAATTCTATGACAAAGCTCAAAAATTCTGCTTACTAAAGAGTATAAATGAAGATAAGTACTTCACTATTGATGAATACAAAGAGCAGGTAAAAACCAATCAGACTGATAAGGATGATAATGTAAACATCATTTACGCGACCAATCCTGATAAGCAAGATGCATTTATCACATCAGCTGAGAAAAAAGGTTATGATGTAGTTTTATTGGATAGCCCTATAGATAGCCACTTCATTAATATGTTGGAACAAAAGCTTGAGAAAACCAGCATGAAGCGTGTAGATGCTGATATTGTTGACAAGCTTATCGATAAAGATGAAAAAGCTGAATTAGTTTTATCTGACGAAGAAAAGGAAAAGTTAAAAGGTATTTTTGAGAGTGCTGCTGACAATCAGTCAATGAATGTGACTATTGAAGCATTATCACCTGATGAATTACCTGTAACCATAACGCTTCCTGAGTTTATGAGAAGAATGAAGGATATGGCGCAAACAGGCGGTGGCGGTATGCCCTTTATGGGTACTATGCCTGATCAGTTTAATATGACGGTAAACGGTAATCACTCCGTAGCCAGTAAAATCTTAAAAGAAACTGATGAAAACAAACAGAAGGCAATGGCAAAGCAAGCTTATGACTTAGCGCTATTGTCGCAAAATATGTTAAATGGTAAAGATTTAACCTCATTCATCAGCAGAAGTGTTGATATGATGAAATAACATTTATAAGATCAATTCTTTAATTTTGAACAGCCTGAAGATTTCAATATCTTCGGGCTGTTTTCGTTTCTGAACCATGCGCAAATTAATACTATTTCTTTTCTGCTTTACAGGATTACTCTTTTATGGCTTTACTCAAGAGAATAAACCGGCTGACACAACCAAAACAGCTAGCGACAGTGTAAGAACAACCTTCCAGTTCTTAGATGGTGCTCCTGTAAATATCGACCTTGAAACTCCCGAAGAGGAAGAAGAGGAAGATGACAAGGATAAGAAAGAGAAAAAACCAAAAAGGAACTTCTATTATGGCAAGAAAACCAGAAAAGGCTTTAGCATTTCAGGAATTGGAGGTGGAACAAGGGAATTATTTAATACACTTAAAAAAGAGTGGGCTAAACCTGATCCTTTTGTAAGAGATTTTTATTGGTACGATTACCGCAGAAAAGCCATCAGAAATAATAGAAATCCTGACAAGAAATTCTCAGCTATTTTACATGGCCCTTACGAAAAAATAGTTGATGATGTAGTGGTTGAATCTGGCATGTATTGGAACGGCCTAAAACATGGCCGATGGATGCGACATGATAAAAATGGAATTCTACTTAATAAGCAGGTTTACTTTAAAGGATGGCCTATCGAATCTGAAATCATCTATTATGATGCCGAGCGAACTAAAGTAAAAGAAGTTACCCCTATTGAGTATGGAGAGAAAGAAGGTACTTACTTATTCTTTCATGAAAATGGAGAAATAGCAGTGCAAGGTGAATACAGGTTTGACAATAAGGTAGGTCTTTGGGTTGAATATTACGATAATCGTAGAAGAAGAAAGAAAACTATTGAATACGGCAACGATCCATTCGCTAAAGATTTCAGGCCTTACATAAAACAGGAATGGAATGCCGGTGGTAAGCTGGTGTATGACAGAAGTCGTTGGGAAAGAAAATTTTCTTCTAATTAAAATGACATGCTGAAATCATTTATTCTTGTTGGCTTAGGAGGCTTTTTTGGTAGCGGATTCCGCTATCTTCTGTCTTATTATCTCAATGGTAGCAAAACTATATTTCTGCCAATAGGCACTTTGCTGGCTAACCTGCTAGGCTCTTTTCTATTTGGTTTCTTAATTGCCTATTTAATAAAAACTAATGAACCTAATTCGTTTTGGGCTTTACTTTTAGTAACAGGATTTTGTGGCGGTTTTACTACCTTCTCAACCTTTACTTTTGAGAATTTTAGCTACTTACAAAATGGGGATTATTTGTACTTCATCTCCTATACATTAATTAGCCTATTAGTAGCATTGTTACTGATAACAGCTGGATATTGGCTTGGTAAGTCTATCTGAGGATATAAAGCTTACCATATCCTTTCTTGAAAGCCTTATCAGCACTAGTAGCTCGCTGTTCCATAAAGTTGCCATTATTTCTGACTAATACTCTATATAAGTAAACACCATTGGCCAGCTTATCTCCGAATTGATCACGACCATCCCAGGCATATTCAGTGATATTATTACCTATATGAATCATACCAATTTCATCTTGAAGTATTTCTCTAACTACTCTTCCGCTTACTGTTAAAATCTGAATTTTGATTTCATTAGGAATTTCAGAACCAGTTAAGGTAAATACAAATCTAGTCTGTGTTGAAAATGGATTAGGATAAGGATAAAAATTAGTAATAGTTGAAGCATTAACCACCTCAAAGCTCACCTGAAAAGGCTCTTCTCCGGCACTATTACCACTTGCATCTTCCGCTGATGCCCTCAAAGTATAGGTTCCATCATCAAATTTTTCCGGATTATAAGTAACTGTAAAAGGTCTTTCATCAGTAGCGGCTTCAAAGGAAACCCGTGGATTTGAAAAATAAATAGGTTGACGCTGACAGCTCTCACATTGCTGTTCTATGCTGAGTGAAAGGCCGCTGGTGTCTGTTCTAAGAATAAAATCGTTCTCATCTTTTAACACCATCTTTATGATTGGTGATGGTGAAACAATATCTCCATCCAGAATATTAATTCCATCGAAAGTAACATCAATAAATGGTGGTAGTGAATCTCTTTTAACATCAATTAAATCGTTAAGACTTATTTGATTATTAACTGATCTATACTCCGAACTTTGATTATTACTATTTAAAATAACCGCAGCATTATTTACCCCTACTTTCCCACGAGTATTAATACCTACTGAAAAATTAACGGTTTCTTCAGCCTCTAAAGCTTTAAGTTTAAAATTGTTTATTTCTTCAGTTCTGGTAGTTTGGTTAAAAATTCGTTGACTGTAGGTAATACTATCGGTAAAACTATTCGGTGTAACATTAACTGCTGAATAAGTACGCTCATAATCTTCTCCCTCTGCTAAAACAGGTTGGGTGGTAGGTACCTCATCGTTTAATAATAGAACAGCATCTGGCAATTCCTCGTAAGTCACTTGCCATTGTACCAATCTTGGAGGTGTTAGTTCAACACTATCAGTCAAAACAGTTCTTAATCTTAATTGAGGATATATAGAAGCATCTACACTTTCAATTGAAGCAGGTAAACTCACATCGGAAAATAAAAGGGTTTGATTATTGAGTGTATCAATTCCAAAAACATCTACTCTTATATCATCACTTGCTTCAACACCATCAAAATTAGCATCTACACTTTTCCAGCTTCTTGCCGGCCCAACTACCGTAGAAGTAACGGAGCCTGATTGAAAACTAATATCAATTGTTTGATTCAAACTTATTGTTAATTGCTTACTGGGATCATTATCAGGTTGATCAAAAGAATATGATTCAATTCCCTGTCCCTCTCCTATTCCCTTTCTTCCAAATAAAATATAAGGGTTCCCGTTTTCAATATTATCAAAAACAGCAGAGCTAGCACCCAGGTCTAGTACTTCTTCCCGATTATTAGCTCTTAAAACATTCCATGCCGCACTATCAAAAGAGAGCATCAACACATAATCGCCTGCAGGCAATTGATCATAATAACTCTGAAAATAAGTAGTCGGGTTATTTAACTGGCTGTTGGGTATTTCGTTAATAACCTGCGGACTTCTTCCACATGAAAACGGATCGGTCCTATCAAAACCTCCATTATTAAGAATTCTATACGGCTCACCTGAGAATTGATCAAAAGCTACTAAGTGTACGGCCTGAGGTGCGCATTGGTCTACCGCAAAACCATATGGTGAAAATTCCTCTGAATTAATCCTGATACTCATTCTTTGAGCTCCTGAATCAGCTGGACTAATCACATTAAGATCAATAGTATTTTCTTCATATGACCAATCTGAATTCTCTATGACCAAGCCACTAACCTCACCGGCATTAAACTGATCAGTTTTATTTTGCGCCCAACCTTTTTCTAATGCTGAATTAAATATAAAACTTGAAGTGCTCCATTGATCGACCTCTCCTTCCTCAATAGCAGCAAACTTACTTCGCCAATAGTATGACTGATTGCTATTATTCAATAAAGAAGTACTCCACTTAGCAATAACTTTAGCAGTAACTGTTTCTTGCTTTAAGAAAGGAGAATCGAAGGTTGGTGTAGTGTCAATTTCAAATAAATAATTACGTTCTTTTGAAAGCAAATCAATAGACTGAGCAGTTAAAGTAACATCGGCTTCATTAACAATAGAAAATGGATAAGGATATAAGTTTAATGTAGTTCCCAGACTAAAGAAGTAGTTAAAACTAGCCATATTATTGTCCTCTCTCATTTCTGAAATGCTATCTAAAGGATCTAGCTGAAACTCAAAAGTACTTTCTCCGAATTGACCTAAAGAGGTATTTTCTACAAAAAACCTAATAGTGTCCTGATTATAAGGTGAGTCATAGTATTGGGTATCAAGTGGAATTAGAGAGTTGTCAGGAAGCCTTCTGTTTACAGTTATTGCTAATGAATCATCTGTTGTAATACCATAATTCTTTATAATGAGATCAAAAGCAAATTCTGCCGTTGTTGCATCAATTGGCAGTCCATTTAAAGAAACTAGGTCAATAGCATTATTGGTTATTTCAAAATCAGGTTGATTTGTAGGAAAAAGCCTATAACCAGGATCTCCCATTAAGTTAAATTGCTGTGCCTGGGCTATAAATAATTCAGCAGGATTATTACCAAAAACCTCCAAATAAGCTTTAGAAGTTTCTAAATGTACTTTACCAATTGGTTCATCAATAAGAGCTGAGTCACCAAAAGCCTTGGCATAAAAAATATCTGAATACCTTTTTAGCTCGTTTTGTAAGCCTAAGGCAGTATGAGCCATTACATGTAATGCACCTTTGTTCGGAGTATTTACCCAATCTTCTCCAAAAGTTATAGCATTTCTTTCAATTTGATATATGGAGCCGGCATTGCAACCATTAATGTATATCAATGGATACTTCCCTTGATTTTGGTACCCTAAATCATCGTTACTTACGAACCCAATATCGATATCAGAAGAACTTGTTTCAGAATGACCGAAGAAAGTAATCATATTCACTCCTTGATTAACTTGTTCTGATACGTTTAAACTTTCGATAACTTGAGTACTTTCTTTGGTTATTTCCTCGGCACTACCACCTATATATGGAGCTCTTGCAAAACTTGAGAAATCATCAATATATCCACTAAACTCGTTAATTTCATTCTCACTTAAACCACCAGATAAGTGGAGAAAAGCCTTTCTTCTCAAATTATCAATCGGTTGAGTCTCCATTTCTATTATCTTATCCAAATAATTAGCTACTATTTCAGGTGAATGAGCATTTAATCTTCCGTAAGCCAAAGTAGGTCGATTATTTTCTAGAATATTATAGCCATAAAGATTATCTGCCCCAGGATAACCTGCACTTGGTACATACTCGCGGTAACCAGTAGTATCATTAATTACTCGGTAGGGTTTATGAAACCAGTTCAACCCCTTTCCAATTAAAAAGACATATTCCGCCTTGGTATTTTCTACTAAAAACCTACTAAATCTGTAAATGGCTAAAGGCGAAGTTTCTCCATAATTAAATTGGTTAAAAAGCTGATCCATAAACACTGTCAAAGTATCATAACCTCCTCCTGCCATGGTAGCTCGGTAAGAACTGTAAGCCTTAACAGGGTTATTATACTCACCAAATGGTCGGTCTAAAAGTTTATTGCTAATGATGATGTAATCAGGATTAGCACTATTGAGGTTTCTAAAACTGACCTTTTTTAGATTGGCTGAAATTGTACTTTGATTCTGCACATAAATTGGAACATTATTAGCTGCATTTTGAACAACAGTAGAAATAGTGCTTCCTATACGATTAGTTTCCAGAATCTGAGGGTCATTAAAATTATCTATTCTAAATAATCTAGCGGTACTATTTGTGTTAGTAAACTCAGTATAGACTGAACCCTGGGAATTACCTATTAATTCAAGTCTGCTATTTAGCTCATTGTTCATATCAAAAGACTTATTATAAGTCAATTGAAGAAAAGAAACTGAAACGCGATCGTTGCCGCTGGCACTGCTAACTATTCTAACATATAAGTCACCATTGGAGTTAATATCCGACCAGTCAAGCTCCGCACTAATTCTATCAAATTCAAACTTTTGAAAGTTTGTGTTCCCTATGCTTCTAAGATTTGTCGAATTTGGTCCAACAAATACTTCTACCTCATGAAGCAAGTTATTCCTTCCTTGAACCAGTATTTCAAAATTGAGATTATCATCGGTTCTAACTTGCTTACTTATATTGTTAAGCACTATATTTCTTTCTCCAATGAAAAAACCTCCGGTCCATCCTTCACCATAATCAAAAGCAGATTTTAGTACTTCATTAGCTGGTGGGTAAGTACTGCCTGCTACATCCGCCCCTACATAAAGATTTCTAACAGTTTTTAAATAAGAACTCTGAATTGGTAAACCACCGCTATTACTAATAGGGTTGATTCGCTCCATGCGTTTACCAAAACTGCCATCTAACGACCATGTTAAAAAATAGGATGTGGTATCATTAAAAAGATTGTAGTATGTATGAGGCTGCGCGTCAGGCTCTACATAAAGCGGTGTATCACTTTCTCCATCGTTTGGTTTGCCTAAAAACTGTATCACATCACCTTGGTTTATCCTTCCATCACTTTGACCGGTAACATTGAGTGCAATTTCCTCTCCCCGATGATACATTTTAAATGTACGGGCATCAATACTGTTTAAGTTAATTTGAGCAGCATTAAGCGAATTGAAGTCTAGTTGATAAACACCTTCCTGTGCAACTTCAATTTTGTAATAAGTCTGATTGAAATTGATCCACTCGTTTCCATATTGGGCTTTTAATGAAAACAGTGGGGTGATGATAAAAATGAAGTAAAATAATCTATTCTTTAGCATCCCAATTAAGTATGATGGTAAAAATATGAGAGTAAAGAGATTCGGAAGCATCTCCTAAATCAGTATAGGCATAATCTATCTGTAGTATTTTGTACTTAAATCCCATGCCAATATTGGATTGTCCATTCCAACGCTCGCTCCCGTTAAAATTCCTTATCTTCTGTAAATTATTACCTCCAAACCTTAAAAAAGCTAAGTTCTTGTAGGCTATTTCAATACCGAATTTTGGATCAATCGAATACATATCTTCTGATATATAAGTATTTCTAGGCCCATCAAATGTAGTTTCCAGATTAATCTCACCTAATATAGATAAGTTATAAGGTAATTGTTGGGTATAAGCTGCACCAAGAACTAGACGAGGCAGTGTCATCTCAGTAGTGTTCTCCGGAATTTCGTTTCCCGTTTGTAAATAAACATCCTCTATAAGGCTGGTATTATGATACCAGGTAGTGAAAGTTCCAAATATATCTTTACCGACTAAGGCAAAATCAAAATTATTCAATTGGTAGGCTAAGGCTGCATCTAGCCCAAAACCCCAGGCATTGGCAAATTTACCAACCGACCGATGCACCACTTTAGCATTTGCACCAAAGTTCAGTCCTTCTAGCAAGCTCAGCGGACGAGCATAAGAAAATTGAAAAGCATAATCTGCCGCTGAAAAGAACCTTATATTATCATAGTTAATAGCTCCATTGGCATCATACAAATACCTTGTATCCGGTATGTCGTCAACACCAAATCGAATAAATGAGATGCCCATTACTCCTTTTTCATCTATTGGAGTAGCATAACCCACATAATCATAAGCAGCAATTCCAGCAAAGTACTCCGCATGTTGTATGGTAAGATTATTATCTGCTTTAACCCTTACCAAATTAGCCGGATTCCAATAAGTGGCAGAAGCATCAACTGTTGTAGCAACCACTGCATTACCCATTGCTAATCCTCGAGCACCTACCCCAATGGCTAAGAACTCATTGGCATATTTGGGTTTGCTCACCTGAGCCCTGGTAGAATTGATACCACCGAGCACTGTGATAAAGCAAATTAAAATATGTTGAACTTTGATTTTCATCCTGAATTAAAACTAATAAATATCTATTGATTTTAGAGAATGCATAATCATAAATAAACCAACAGCATGCATAATTAATTTCAATTGTGTACGTAGGCGTACAATTTTCATCCTTATGCTTGGCAATTACGAACACCTCATCATTCCATTTCCACAAGGCCAACACCTTCATCTTATAAATAAATCATGCAATAGAGGCTTCAAATGGGTATTACGCTTGAAAAAATTCATTTTAAAAAATCGGTAAAAAGACTTGGTACACATCTTGGCATAGAAGCAATGATGAGAACGGTGGCAACACCAAGGTTGTATTTAATTTAAATTCTATGATAGCAGAACAAATAAAATCACAAATGAGAAAAGGAATTCTCGAATATTGTGTGATGCAGATACTACTTCGAGGAGAGGTTTATGCATCTGATTTAATTGAGGAGTTACAACAAGCCAATCTATTGGCTGTTGAAGGGATCATATATCCACTTCTGCTCAAATTTAAACATGAGGGACTTCTTACATATGAATGGGTGAATTCAGAAAGTGGCTTACCGAAAAAACACTATCAATTAACGGATGAAGGTAAGCAAACAGCCAATCTATTAGCTGATGAATTACATGCTCTGCTCAATACTACAAAAGCATTTGAAGCAAAGTCTGTAAACGATAAACCTGAAACAAACCAAGAAAAATAAAGACACATCTGCTAATTAATGGCAGCATTCATTCAAAAAACTTAATTTTAAAGCAATGAAGAAGAACGTAAGTATAAATATAGGAGGCATCATTTTTCATGTTGAAGAAGATGGCTATGAAAAGCTAAAGAATTACCTCGATACAATTAATAGCTATTTCGCTGATTTTCAAGAAAGTCAGGAAATCATAACAGATATTGAAAATAGAATAGCCGAGATCTTTTTAAGTAAGCTTAAAGACGACAAACAAGTTATCAACCTGGAAGACGTTGAAGCCCTAATTGCTACATTAGGTAGTATAGAAGACTTTAAGAAGGCAGAAAAGGAAAGCGAGCCGGGTCAAGAGGAATATACAACAGAAGAGAAAGAATTTTACGAAACGGAAGGTTCAAAAAAATTATTCAGGGATACTAAGCGCAAAATAATTGGCGGTGTAGCTGCTGGCTTAGCACATTATTTTAAGGTAGATGTACTTTGGATCAGGTTAGTTTTAATACTTCTGGGAGCTCTTACTTTCTGGAATGGTGTTGGCCTAATCGTGGTGGTTGCCTACATTCTTAGCTGGATTTTCCTGCCTGCCGATCCATTTTTACCGGAAACAGAAAAGGTTAAGAAGCTATATAGAGGAAAAGATGGAGTTGTAATAGCTGGTGTTGCTAAAGGTCTGGCAATCTACCTTGGTGTTGAAGTAGCCATAATAAGATTACTATTTGTATTACTACTTATCCCTGGATTTGCGGGTTTCTTCATCTATCTGGTTTTATGGTTAATTACACCTAAAGCCAACTCTTTAACAGAAAAAATGCAAATGGAGGGTACTCCTATTACTTTATCAAATATTGAGAAAAGCATAAAATCTAATTTTAAAGATAAAGATGGTGAAGAAAGCGTTTGGGCAAAGATTTTACTATTTCCATTCAGATTAATTGCGATCATATTAACAGGTCTTGCCAAAGTACTAGGTCCTATTCTAAACGTAGTGGTTGATATAATAAGAGTAATAGTTGGTCTTGTATTTATAGTGCTGGGTCTGTCATTTGCAACTAGCGCATTTAGCCTTGTACTATTCAACGAAGGATGGTTGATACCTGAAAGATTTATGAGAGAGCTAGATGCTCCTTTACACATATTCGCTAATACAGTAAGTGTCGAGCAGAATATCGTTATGTTTTTACTATTGGTAATTCCTGCTGTATTCATTACAATAGCTGGGATTAGTGTATTAGCAAAAAAATGGGTACTTAATAAAACATTCGGTTTCTCATTATTGGGTCTCTATATAGTTTCGTTAATAGTTGCGGGGTTCATGATTTTTAACACTGCCATGAATTTTAACAAAAAAGGAGTATTGACTGAAACAACAGAATTTAACCTTAATGGCAAAGAAACATTGGTGCTTGATGTAAGACAAATAGGCTATGACGATTATGATGAGCCATCCCTAACAATTTTTGGATACGATGGCAATACTATAAAACTTGAGCAAAATTTTGACGCAAGAGGATTTTCAAGGGAAAACGCAATTGAAAATGCTGGAATGATTATGCATGAAGTAATCCAGAAAGATGATTCAATATTAGTATTCGATTCTGACTTGAGATTCAAAGAAAATGCCATTTTTAGAGCACAGGATCTTGAAATGAACCTTTACATCCCTTTTAACCAGAAATTTGAAATGGATAACTCGCTGAGGGATATTTTAAGAAACACTATTTATAGAAATGGATATTCTGCTTATCAGATACCAAATAACACCTGGGTATTTACAGAAGAGGGGCTAGAGTGTTTGACATGTGAAGAAAATGCCTTTGATAAGCCAAATTCTAATGATAATGCACTAAATAATGACTATAGCTATAATGGCGATTTCTATAAAGCTCCATTTTCAATTGATGATGCTTATATAAGAAGATACAGTAATAGTAACTTTAGCAAGTTAAATATAACTACAGGCATTTTTGTTGAAGTAAGTGAAGGAAGTAACTATTCAATCACTATATACAGCGAAGAGGATGATTTTGAAAATCTTGGACTAGAACAATCAGGAAGCACATTAAAAATGTATCAAGAGCATAACGGTTTCTGGGATGGTGATAACCATAAAATCAAAGCAGTAATAACAATGCCAAATATAGATGTGATAAGTGCTTCTTCGGCTGCAACTGTTCACCTATTTGGTTTTGAAGAAGAATCTTTTGACATAGATATAAGCTCTGCCGCAAAAGTTTATGCAGAAGGAAGGTATAAGAACCTCGATGTAGATGCTTCCAGTGCGGCAAGTGCATATTTAAAAGGTAGTGCAGAAAAGCTTGAAGCAAAAGCAAGTAGTTCCGCTTCTATAAGAGCATTTGAACTTAGTAGCAATACCATCGATGCTGATGCTTCCAGCGCAGCCCGTATTGAAGTAAATCCTGTTAGAACACTTAATGCAGACGCTTCAAGTGCAGGAAGAGTAAGATATAAAGGGAACGCAAATGTTAATGCAAACAGTGGCAGCGGTGGAAGAGTAAGCAGGGATTAAAACCTAAATAAACTATTTTTGAGCACCAGTCTTTAAGCTGGTGCTTTTTTATTGCCAAATTTTTGGTTTTCCATACAAACTTAAAAATTACCTAAACAGCTGTTTTTCTGACATTTAACTATCTTTATAAAAATAGATTCAATAATATTTAAAAAATCTTAAATACTGACGCAACGCTTTCAATAGCTCGTGCATCTTCCTTATGTAACCATAAAAATGAAAGTGTTTATCCAAAAATCCACCACCGAAGAAAGCTTAATTGCCGGGTGTAAACGTCAGAAGGCAAGTGCACAAAAAGCACTATTTGACAAATACTCCGGAAGAATGCTTAGCATTTGCTGCAGGTATATAAAAGATAGACTTGAGGCAGAAGGAACAATGGTTACAGCCTTCGTTAAAATTTTTGAACGCATTGATCAATATAGTGGTGAAGGAAATTTTGAAGGCTGGATGAAAAGGATAATGGTGAATGAGTCATTAATGTATTTGAGGAGAAACAAAAATATGGCTTTAAGTATTGACATTGAAGAGGCATATGATAATCCAAACTTTGAAAGACTTGAAGACCACCTTGAAGCCAATGATTTATTAAAACTTATTAGTGAGCTGCCTGTAGGTTATAGAACGGTTTTCAACCTCTATGCCATTGAAGGCTACTCACATAAGGAAATAGGAGAACAATTAGAAATTAGTGAAAACACTTCCAAATCGCAGTTAAGTAGAGCGAGAACATTGCTTCAAAAAAGACTGGCTGAAATGGAACAAAATATACAGCTTAGCCATGGAATCAAATAAATTAGATACCCTATTTAAGAATAAGCTTGACCGACATAGTGAACAGGTTTCAGCTGATGCCTGGGCTCAGTTACAAGCTCAGCTCGGTAATAATAAAAAAAATAAAAAACCTTTAGTGTGGTATGCGGCAGCTAGTGTAGCCCTACTATTTACTTTAGGTATAGGCTATACATCTTATCAATCCGGAAATACAGAGAAAGCAGTAGCTGTACAGCCAATTGAGTTAAACAACAGCTTAAACATGGCACAAAATACTGATAATCAGCTTCTGATACCTGCCACAAAAACAGAAACTGTTGATAATAAAACAAAGCAATCAGCAAAGGTTAACACACAACCGAATACAACAACCTTGAAAAATATGGTGCCCAATAAAAACGAAATAATGTTGGCTACCAATAACATTACCTTCAAAAAACTGGAAGCAAAATCAACAACACTTTTCGCTGTTATTGATGATAATTTTCAGCCAGATTTCAGAAAAATAGAATCTGAGATTGTAGTAGAAATGAACTACAAGCCTGTGGAAGGTGATAAATTTAATGAGTTCAAACAAAAGACAAACAAATTAAAATCACTGGCCAGTGAGATTTCTTTAGCAGATTTAAGATCTGCAAAAAATGAGCTTTTCGCTTCAGCTCTTCAATTTGAAAAGAAGCGTGTTAATTAATTCTAAATGAACAAAAAGATGAAAAAGATAAGTACAATACTCGCTTTAGCATTATGTATGTTAATTGGCCAGTCGGCACAAGCCAAAAACTGGCAGTCTGATACTTTAAAAGTAATCAAGCAAGATGGTGAAATGGTTTTCTTAATACTTAAGAATATTAGCAATAAGGCTGATGTAAAATCAATGGACCTGAGTAAAATCATATCAGGAATAGAAAAAAATAAGGATAAAATTGGTGAAGATGCTGTTGTAGTACATGGTTCTAATAAAAGTTACAACCTTAAAGCAAATGGCGACTATTATTACCTCTCTGCCTTAAGCAATAAAAGTAATGATAGTTTTACTGTGAGAATCTTTGAAAACACCACTAGAAAGCAACTAGAGGCTTTTAAAGAAGACGCTGAAGAAGAGGGTATAAACGTTAAATACACCAATTTACAAATTGTTGATGGTAAAATAGACGCTATCAGTATGGAGGTTGACTGCAACGATGGTTTTTCTGGAAACCTATCCGTAACAAATATACCTGAATCAGGGGTAGGTTTTATAAGGGATTACTCAGCAGATGCAGATGCACCTTTTGTAATAGGCAAAGTTTTTGATGCAAATGATGACTCATACAACTGGCTAAGTAATGATGACGATTATTCTGAAGCCTTTAATAAAGAAAGCAGCGTAACCCGAGATGACAAGAAAAAAGGTATTGATTACAATCACGACTTTGAATTTATGATTGGCTTAAACAACTATCTAAATTCAGATAATCAACTACCGGATAACGATAACGCAGTGTATAGTCTTGATCCAATTACCTCATGGACTTACGGTTTAAATTCAGTACATGAAGTAGAGTTTTCGCCTTACTTTAAATCGCTATTCCAGTTTGGTTTACAGTGGTATAACTTTGCTCTGGCTGATTCGAAATACCAAATTGTAAAAGGTGCTGAAGAAGTAGAATTTGTAGACCGAAGCGCAGACTTAAGTGCCACCAGAAGCAAATTGAATATTACTTACTTAAATGCGGCAGTAGTGCCTATGTTTAAACTTGGCAAGAAAAATTCTGCCTTCAGATTTGGAGCTGGAGTATACGGAGGTTATAGAATTGGAAGTAAGTCAAAATTTAAATATGAGGATGATGGAAAAGATGTTGACAAAAATAATTTCCACCTAAACAGTGTACGCTATGGAGTCAAAGCTCAAATAGGCTGGAAAGGTGTAGACTTATTCGCTACTTATGATCTTAACTCACTTTATATTGAGAATAGAGGCCCTGAGTTAAATGCAGTCTCATTCGGATTAATTTTCTAATACATATCAAACCAACATAAAAAAGGGAAGCAAATGCTTCCCTTTTTTATTGACTACGGTAAAATATTAGTCTTATAATCAATTTGCCTAAATGTCTTTTCACTCATTCTTAATGAACGTTTTGCCGTCTGTAGCTCAGGCCTAAAGAAGGAAGCATAAAGTAATAAACCTGTAAAAAGCCCCATCAGCCCATTATGATAAGTAGCTGCATAAGCTATAACAACTATCAACTGTAACACACATAAAACAATATACTTCGTCATAGTAGCTTGTCTGTACGCATTCATTTTAGGTCTTATTTCTTCTATGCGGGCTATCAACTTATACTTTTGCCTGATGTATAACAACAGTATGAGCGCAATTACAACTGACACAACTGATACGGAAACAACTAAGTATGTTTCTTCGTCCAGTCCAAGATTTACTATTTTGTTATTCCCATTTTCAGCCCTAAGAAAGGCAATCGCAAATAGAAATAATGGAGCAGCAAGTAAACTGTAGTATGTCATTTGTAATGACTGAAAAAACCTTTCCCAGTATTTGATGTCTTTATTGTCTTCCATATTAGTAAATTAAGAATTGTAAAAGCTAAGACAAAAAAAATGCGCACCATAATGTGCGCATCTCTTTAATGACTTAATGAGATCATTCAGAGGTAGTATCCAGTAATTTCACTGCACTTAAACCTAAATGATTAACCAATATTTTTTTGTATTCAGTAGTATTCTTATACCCACCGTTTGCTGCAAAAAACTCATCCATTATCGGTTGCCAATCACTTGATAAAGGCATAATGAAGGCAAACTCTTCAGAACCTTCATCTCCTACCTGGTGCCTTTTAATAGGGTCTCTATCCTTTACAGCATCAAAATAAAAGGCTAAATCCAGAAATGAGAATGACTGCTTATCTGCAAGTATTTTATCAAGTACTTCAGGACTTGAGTTAACGTACTCTATTTTTAAACCTGGGTAGTACTGATCCTTAATTGCATTAATTCTTTTCTCATTTAATGTTCCTTTAGCGGTGTAAGCTGTAAAACCATTAAACTTTTGAGGTATTTCTGACTTTGAGTTTAGTGTAGGAACACTATTGTGTGTTACCAGAATTGCAAAGTTCTTTATAAATGCCGGACTAAACTTGATCTCAGATTTTCTAGCTTCGGTCATAGTAATATTTCCTAAACCGAAAACACCTTTAGAGCCATTTTTAACCCCATTATACATGGCACGGAAACTGCTTCCATTACCAACAAATCTGGCATTAACATTAATACCATAAGTTGATTTCACGTAAGTCAAGAAATCGTCCATGATATCAACACATATACCTGTTAACTTACCACTAGCATCTTTATAAACGAAGCCCGGTGTTTCAACATAAGCAAAAGTAACCGTTGCTTTTTTAGCTTGATTAGCGGTAGCGAAATTATCACCAGATAAGTTTTGTCCTGTAGCAGAAGTACCGATAATCAGTACTAAAATTGCCGCTCTAAATAGTAATCTCATCATTCTATTAGTTGTTAATTAGTTTGAAACTAAACATGTAAAGAAAATAATTACTTTGATGTATTCAAATTTTCTTTAACTAAAGCATAATCAGGAGCTAATTCAAGTGCACTATTGAAATATTTTTTTGCACTCTCCTCATTACCCTGAGCTCTTGCTATTAAACCTTGCAAATTGTATACCACTGCTTTAAACGGCACCTGAATTTCTTTATTCTCTGCATTTTTAACGACTACCATGTTATTATTAACGACAGACTTACCTAAAAGAAGTTCTGTATTTATCATGGCTTCATCATAATTTTTTAATTCATACTGTTGATTAGCAATCTCGAATAACACAAATGCATCATCAGATAAGTTATACAAACGTTGATACATTTTTAATGACTGATCGATAGCACCTAATTGATCAAAACTTTGAGCAGCAACTTGTAAAAGCACCTGATTTTGGGAGTTGTATTTTAGCGCTTCCTTACTAGTCAATGCTGCTGAAGCATATTGTCTAAACTCGAAATACATAAAAGCTAGCGAATCGAGGTATGAATGGTTAGTTGGCTCAAGTACCATTAGATCATAAATAGCACTTTTAGCCTGAGCATAGTCATTAAACTGAAGAGCCATTCTATACTTTATTTTGGCTCTATCAATTGATTCTGACTTAGCGTCTTGTGCATTGACATTACTATTCAATAAAAATAAACCCAGTACTAAAACTGATACTCTTAATAAATTCTTCATTTCACACTTTTTAAATTAAGTTTTTCACCGAGGGTCAGCATATAGGCATGTGCCTCTTTATAATTATTTTGAATCACGCCATCTAATATGGCCTCTTTTATGTCATTCTTGATTATTCCTACCTCTCTGCCTGGAGGAAGCTCAAAGGTATCCATAATTTCCTCACCTTTTATAGGTGGTTGGAAGTTACGAACATGGTCTTTAGCCTCCACCTCTTTCATTTTCTGCTCAACTATATCAAAGTTCTTTAAATACTTCTGAACTTTGTTAGGATTTTTTGAAGTAACATCAGCTCTGCAAAGCGTCATTAAATCCTCAATATCATCACCCGCATCGAACAACAACCTCCTAACAGCTGTATCAGTAATATTGTCCCTTACAAGAGGAATAGGCCTTAAATGAAGTAAAACCAATTTCTGTACATACTTCATTTTCTCGTTCATGGGTAATTTAAATCGCTTGAAAATTTTCGGAACCATACGAGCTCCTTTGTCCTCATGCCCATGAAATGTCCACCCTTGTTTAGGATGAAAGCGTTTTGTTGCTGGTTTAGCAATATCATGCAATATAGCGGCCCATCTCAACCATAAATCACCACCATATTTAGCGGTATTATCCAGAACCTGAAGTGTGTGATAGAAATTGTCTTTATGTTTTAAACCATTCTTTTCATCAACACCCAGTAGATTTTGAAATTCAGGAAAGAATTTATCCAACAAATTAGCATGGTACAGCAACTTAAAACCATAAGAAGGTGTATCTGATGAAATAATTTTATTGAATTCATCAGTTATACGTTCCTGAGAAATAATTTGAAGTCTATCAGCATTTTTGATAATACTATCAAAGGTATCTGGTTCAATATCGAATTTGAGTTGAGAAGCAAAACGTACCGCTCTCATCATCCTTAGGGGATCATCAGAAAAGGTCACATCCGGATCAAGAGGTGTTCTAATGGTCTTCCTTTTTAGATCTTTAACTCCATCGAAAGGATCAACTAAATCTCCATAGGTCTCCTCATTTAAGCTTATAGCTAATGCATTAATTGTAAAATCCCTTCTGTTTTGGTCATCAGCCAGAGTACCGTCTTCAACTATGGGTTTGCGGCTGTCACGCTGATAGGACTCTTTTCTTGCACCAACAAACTCAAGATCATATGACTTATATTGAATACTTGCAGTCCCGAAATTCTTAAATACCTGAATTTTCTTTTCTGCGTGTATAGCACTTGCCACCGATTTGGCTAGTTCTATGCCACTTCCAACACAAACAAAGTCAATGTCTTTGGAAGGTCTTTTTAAGATTAAGTCACGCACAAAGCCTCCCACCACATAAGTTTCAACGCCTAACTTAGCAGCGGTAGATTTTACTTTCTCAAAAATGGGCGAACTATCAAGAACTGATCGGAAATTCATTATTTATGGAACTGACTCAAGGCTTTACTTAAGAGATGTCAAATTTAGTATATTCTTTGAAGAAGCCTTATTTAAAAGACTATGATTTCTAAAATACTTTTGTTGAGAAATAAAAAAAGGCTGATTTTGAAATAATCAAAACCAGCCTTAAGGCAAAATTTTAACTCTTAATTTCTACGGTTAATTTCATCCCTGATTTTAGCAGCCAATTCATAATCCTCATCTTTCAGAGTCTTATCAAGCATGTCATTTAATTTATCCATAGACATGTTTTTTAACTGTTCATTTTTGTCAGTGCCTTTGTCACTAGATTCTTCACTTCTGGCGATTGGCTTTTTAAGCTCAGAAATATCGCCTTCCGGTGAATCATCAGATAATACTATTCCAGCTTCTGACATAATCTTCTCATAAGTGTATATTGGTGCATCGAACCTTATACCAATAGCTATAGCATCCGAAGGACGAGAATCAACCTCTATGGTGTCCACGCCATTATCGCACACAATTTTGGCATAAAATACACCTTCCTTAAGATCGGATATGATGATTTCTTTAACCGTGAAATTAAAGCCATGAGCAAATGATTTAAACAAATCATGCGTCATAGGCCTATTAGGAACAATTTTCTCAATCTCGATAGCAATAGCCTGCGCCTCAAACATACCTATTATAATAGGTAGTCTTCTGTTACCCTCAGACTGCCCCAAAACTAGAGCAAAGGAACCTGATTGCGATTGACTCGATGAAAGTCCTAATATTTCAAGTTTAAGTTTTTCCACAAATACAAAAATTAATTTTGAGCGGCTTTAAGCGCCTCAGTTAATTTTGGTACTACTTCAAAAGCATCTCCAACTATACCGTAATCGGCAGCTGCGAAGAAAGGTGCTTCAGGATCCTTATTAATTACCACTATATTTTTAGAAGAGTTTACACCTGCTAAATGCTGAATAGCACCAGAAATACCTATTGCAACATATAACTGAGGAGAAACCTTAACTCCTGTCTGTCCTACGTGCTCATGGTGAGGTCTCCATCCCATATCAGATACTGGCTTAGAGCAACCTGTAGCTGCACCAAGAGTTTTAGCAAGCTCTTCTATCATTCCCCAGTTTTCTGGTCCTTTCATTCCTCTACCTCCAGAAACTACTAGTTCTGCTTCAGGAAGAAGAATTTCACCCGTTGCCTTGTCTTGAGATGTAATTGTTACTTTGAAGGAATCATCAGATAATAATACATCAAATTTCTCAACCGTAGCTTCACTTCCATCAGTTTTAAGCTCAACTGCGTTCTTCTTTAGACCTAATATCTTTTTATCTGTTTTGATTTCTACGTTAGCAAAAGCTTTCCCTGTATAAATACTTCTCTTTACTTTGAAGCCATTTGAAGTATCAGGTAAATCACTTACATTAGAAACAAAGCCTGCTCCTTGCTTGGCTGCTACCCTAGCTGCTACAGGATCACCCAAAGATGATTTAGCCAACACTAAAATCTCAGCTCCAGTGCTTTCCATTGCCTGGTTTATTACCTGCGCATACGCCTGTATAATTCCTTTTTCTAATTTCTCATCGGTTACGTGTAAAACTTTAGAAGCTCCAGCATTTCCGGCTGCTTTTAAAGCACCCTCATCAATACTTCCAACAGCAAGTCCGATAACCTCATCACCCATTGCAGCTGCGTAAGAAACAGCTTCTAAAGAAGATTTTTTTACCACGCCTTCTGCGTGTTCTATAAATACTAATATTGCCATTTTAATTTTTTTAAAGTTGAATTATAAATATGTGATCGAAATAAGAATGTTACTTATAATACTTTGGCTTCATTCTTCAATAACTGAACAAGCTCTTCAACATTATCAGCATCAATCATTTTCACCTCACCTTTTGCAGGAGGCATCTCATATTTCTCTAAGGTTGCAGCTTCTGTGGCATCGGTAGGTTCTATCACCTCTAGCTTTTTACTTCTTGCCGACATAATTCCTCTCATGTTAGGGATTTTCCATTCAGCAATTGGTTCCTGACATCCGGCAACAAATGGAAGTGATAATTCTAAGTATTCTTTACCACCTTCAATCTCGCGAGCTAACTTAGCTGTTTCACCTTCGATATCAAGTTGCATTACAGGTGATATTGCAGGCATACCAAGTAATTCACCTACCATACCGTGCACCATGCCACCATTAAAATCAATAGATTCTCTTCCCATCATGATTAAATCATAACCACCGTCTTTTGCATGATTAGCAATTTGCTGTGCAACAAACATAGAATCAGTTGGCTCTGCATTAATTCTAATGGCATCATCAGCTCCTATAGCCAATGCCTTTCTGATAGTTGGTTCTGTTTCAGCTGTTCCTACATTAAGAACAGTTACACTTCCGCCACTGGCTTCTTTTAACTCTACTGCTCTTGCTAAAGCATAATCATCGTAAGGACCAATGATAAATTGAACACCATTTGCGTCAAATTTTGTATCATTATCCGTGAAAGAAATTTTAGCCGTAGTATCAGGTACGTGTGTAATACAAACTAATATTTTCATATATTTTAAAAGTTATATTATAGATTTACGCTCTATTTTTTAGAGCATTATTAAAAACAATTAATTTTAAGCTAGAAGGTTAGCCATATTTAACTAACCTTTGATAGTTAACTAGAATTAGGGCTCGAAGTTAAGTAATATTGAAAAAAATAAAAATTTGTTCCACCATTCAAATTTGTATTAATTGATGAATGAAGCGAGAATACAACAACTTCTCAAGTTTTTAGAAGAAACTCCTGACGATCCTTTCTTGATCTATGCGCTGGCAACAGAATATAAAGAAGACAACAAGCAAAAATCAAAACATTATTTTGATATGTTGTTAGCAGAGCATCCGGATTATGTTGGTACATATTACCATGCCGCAGCGCTTTATGCAGAAGAGTTCGACATCAATAAAGCTGAAGCAATTTATACTAAGGGAATAGAAGTCGCAAAAGCACAGGGGGATCATCATGCATTAAGAGAACTTCAAAATGCCTATACTAATTTTCAATTCGAAAATGAATAAATCGTTTAGCCTTTAGGAAGGAGTAATCGTACGGACTTTAAATTTTGATTTATATTTTTATTCTCTCTTATTTGCGCTTATGGTTTTGAATTACATCTGGGTAGCATTCTTCGTAATTGCTTTCGTCTTTGGTTTAGTCAAATGGATTTTCATGGGTGATATGGAAATATTCCCGGCAATGACCAATGCCACTTTTGAAATGGCAAAAACTGGATTTGAGATATCACTAGGACTTACCGGAGTAATGACATTATGGTTAGGTATTATGAAAGTTGGCGAAAAAGGTGGAATGGTTGGCTTACTTTCCAGGGTTACTTCTCCCTTATTTTCAAGACTTTTTCCGGAAATACCCAAGAATCATCCTGCCATGGGTGCTATGTTGATGAATATATCTGCTAATATGCTTGGGCTTGATAATGCGGCTACTCCATTAGGAATAAAAGCTATGCACGGGCTTCAGGAACTGAACCCCGATAAAAATAGGGCTAGCAATGCTCAGATTATGTTTTTAGTACTCAACACATCTGGCCTAACAATTATTCCTATTAGTATTATGGTTTATAGGGCACAAATGGGTGCTGCTAATCCCGCAGATATTTTCATACCTATTTTGCTAACAACTTTTTTCTCTACGCTGGCTGGCCTTCTGGCTGTTGGTATCGTTCAGAAAATCAACTTCTTTAATAAGCAAATATTAATCTCTTTAGGCTTGGTAAGTGGTTTTATAGCTTTTGTTATTTGGTACTTTACTACACTTAGTCAATCAGAGATTGGTACCATATCATCGGCAATTGCCAACTTCATTATTTTTGGAGTAATAGTATCATTCATCATTATGGCTTTCCGAAGAAAAGTAAATGTATATGAGACATTTATTGACGGTGCTAAAGAGGGCTTCAATTATGCCATTATGATCATACCTTATTTAGTAGCCATGCTAGTTGCCATAGGTGTGTTCAGGGCTAGTGGTGCCTTAGATTTGGTTGAAGATGGAATGGCATGGCTTTTTGTACAAATGGGTGTTAACGCTGATTTTGTACCAGCTATTCCCACTGCCACAATGAAACCGCTAAGTGGTAGTGGAGCTCGTGGGCTAATGCTTGAAGCAATGGAAAATTATGGTGTAGATTCATTTGTTGGTAGAGTAGTAAGCGTAATGCAAGGCTCCACAGAAACTACTTTTTATGTATTGGCTGTTTACTTTGGAGCTGTTGGAGTGAAAAACACACGTTATGCAGTTAGCTGTGGGTTAATTGCTGATTTAACAGGAATTGTAGCGGCAATACTTATTAGCTACCTCTTTTTCTATTAAACACAAAAGCCAGCAATAGCTGGCTTTTTAATTCTTACACTTCTATATCTAAATTATTTAGATTTCTTTTTATCATAAATCTTCTTCGCACCAAATGCAGCACCTGCAGCAATTAAATACTCTATTCCGGTAATAGGAACCGGATTATCATCTGGTGGATCCGGTGGACCAGGTTGAGCACTAGCTACTGATATATTAACGACTAATGTTATTAAATATCCTAAAATTATATTTATTAGTATCCTATTCATTGTTCTTAACTATTGCTTCACAATTCGCTTGGTTACTACACCTTTTTTTGTGGCAATTTCAATTAAATATATTCCTGATTCTAAATAACTCATATCTAACTCAGAGTGATTGCTTAACTTTTTGTTAGATGAAATAAACTTCCCTGAAAGATCAAATATAGTAATTTCCATAGAATCAATTTCACTATCCTCGAAATCTACCGTCATATTATTTTCTACCGGATTCGGATAGATTGATAATTTATTACTTAGTTCTTTATTAACAGACAAGACACTTTCATCAAATGTAATTGCGTCACTCACATGACTACATAACTTACTAAAGACCTCAACTTTGTATTCTCCCGAATTTTCTACTATTAAGATTTTGGATGTTTCACCTTCCAGCAAAACATCATCTTTGAACCATTGATAGGCTTCTGCATTTATCGAGGCTTCCAGAATGTTATCAGAAACAATAACCTCAGGTTTATTTATTGAGTCTAAGGTAACATTAAAGGTCAGCTCATTTGAAATACAACCATTCTCCGAAACTGCATTAACAGAATATGTACCACTTACTTCAGGAACAAACTCCATAAGCCCATTTGTGCTTGTTAAAATTGTCTGATTTTCATTACTCAACTCGAATGACGCTGCGGATACGTTATATTGTACATCTAACACTATCTCTTCACCTTTACAGATACTGATATCATCTACTCCATTGATCGTCATTTGCTCATGGACCATTACGCTAATTGGCTGATAATTAAAACTCTGACAATCTCCATATTTAGCAATTATTTCAATCTTGTTTTCTCCTATGTCTAATAATGAATCAGGCAAAGAAACAACTAACTCACCACCATTTCCCTGAACTGTTTGAATTTCAACACTACCTATTTTGAATAAGTATGAAACTTGAGCTTGTGTACGTAATGATATATTTGCAGCAGTGATATCACAGCTCTCACTCCCTTTTATTGAAATAGATTCATCTATTTGGAAAGTATCATAAAAAATGTCAACCGTTTGATCCAAATACACAGCATTACAGTTTTCTTGAACAGCCAAAACATCAATACTATTATCTCCTGATTGTAATAAGTTAACATTTAGTCGCCCTTCAAACATTTCTCCATTGCCATTAACTGTATCTATGGTGTCGGAACCTTGAATTAGGTAATAACTAATACCATTCTGCGTATTTATAGAATAATCTGCATTATCTGCACTATAACAAATATTTGATCCAGAAACAGCTCTACTCTTATCAATTGGGGAAGATACTTCAACAGTAAATGAATCAATTTCAACAGTATCACAAAGAGCATTAGAAGCTTTAAGAGTGTATTGGTTTAAACCTTCATTTAATTCATCAGCTAATAAGCTTAATTCCGTTTGTCCTGAATCAAATGACTCAACTAATTGACCTGATTCGTTGAAAACATAATAATTTGTATTATTCTCTAAAGTTGGTAAATCAATATTAATTGATTCGTCAAAACAGCTAGTTACATCCGAAATATTGAAGGAAGTAGGTGCATTTTTTACAAAAACTAACTCAAATCTATCTTTATTTGCGGTTTCACCTGAATCCTCAATTTCAAAACTAACCAAGCTTTCATCATCAATGAACTGAGAGTTTCCCGTTTTGTGATCAATAAGCTCAAACTGATATTCTTCAATATTTGCTAATCCGTTAAAGTCAATTTGATAATTCACTCCAACTTTTAATTGTTCTAAATCAATAAATAAAGATCTTCTGCAGCTGTCAGATGAATTTATAGCCGCCATTCTATTTACCTTCAAAGACTTTCCATCATTAGACAGCGTAGAGATTGTTTCATAAGTATTTAACAAACGCGTTGCATCAAAAGCTGGCTCATAATTATCTGTTGCACCTTCTGTAAAATGAACTATTGAAATATCATCATAATTTGGAGTCTTCAAAATTATTTCAAATCTCTCAAGAGATTCTTCTCTATAAAAGGTTGGAGTAGTACCTACCACTTTTGTCGATTCACTAGCAGTAACTTCAGCTGAACCACTTGTTGCTCTTACCCAAAAGCCTTGTCCCTGAGGAATTAATTGTTCGCTACTAGCATCATACGCTATGAAGTTCCCATTATTTGAGTTATAGACATAAGCAGTAGACCCTTCAATATCAGTCTTTCCCCAATTTTGCCAATCAGATGGGGCTGGATAAGGATTTGCCACTATATGCCAACCTGCATCAGGGTCAGTTCCTGTAAAGGAAAGTGATCTTGAAAAGTCCCCTGAAAATACTGAACCGGAACCATCAATGGTCACTGGAATTATTCCTGGATACGTATATAAGTAATATCCTTCTCCTACACTAAATGATTCTGAGTTGTTCGAGTTTGGAAATGCCACATAACGTTCATTGAGATTTAAACCAGCACCAGCTGATTCGTTATATGCATAAAGTGATGGATTATTGTCAAAACCAGTACCAGTACTTCTACCTGTAAATGTACCCGTAATAGGCATCTCAGCTTGAACGTCAGAAACTGTTACCCCAGTCATCGGGAAACCGATCACATGATAAGCATTATCACCAGCATCCGTGGCATATAGCGCTCTTTGAACAGTTAATTCTCCTGTTAGTGAAGAGGTACCTGGAATTTGGCCTATATAAGCATCTTTACTAGATGTAGAAATTAAGATCACTTGACCTGAGCCACTACCATCTAAATCTAATATTGTATTAGCATCAACAGTAATTCCGTCTTCAACAGCTACTGAGGCGTTATTAACATTTACAGTACCTCCACTTACATTTAAATTGAACAATGAAAGTGCACTAGAACCACCAATGCTTCTTGTGCCAGTTCCTGTCATATTAACAATACCGCTATTATTATTAAAAGTACCATTATTAATAAATACGCCAGAAATATTTAAATCACCAGAAACAGGATTCGGAGCTGTTAACGTATTTGTCACAGTCAAATTCCTAAACTCTCTAGATCCAGATCCAAGAAATTCTGTTATACCATCAAATTCGAATATTCCTGGATCACTACCTGCAATCAAAGTGCCATCGATCCTCATATTGCCAGAAACATTAATATCTTGATCACTTGGATCGAATGAACAGCTCGGATCAACATCTAACTCACCATTAATGTCAACTCCAATATTGCTTAAGCTCAGACCTAACGTATTACTTACCCTTAAACCAGCTCCGAAAGTTGTTAAATTATTACCA
The DNA here is from genome assembly GCF_016734805.1 of Marivirga atlantica. GTDB lineage: Bacteria > Bacteroidota > Bacteroidia > Cytophagales > Cyclobacteriaceae > Marivirga > Marivirga atlantica. The sequence continues at coordinate 474,612 of NZ_JAERQG010000002.1, read as the reverse complement.
TTTATAGATTGGGCACTTGTGCCGTTAAATATAACTAACTGTGTAGCATTCCAAGTACCATTATTCACGTAGCTTCCTGATAAACTTATAGGATTACTGTTTGACGAAGAGTTGAAAGTTACATTGGCTGAATTAATCCTGAATGCTCCCGAAACAACAAATGTATTTCCAGACTGTAAAGTTTTAATAGATGATGATGCCGGAGAGCTTAAAGTTAAATTTCCATAGGTAGTAGCTCCTACTACTTGATCAGCACTTGCTCTGTAATTGACAGTTGAAGCGGCATCTATATTAAAAGACCCTGTTGGGAAAGTAGATTGATACCACCATCCTTGTGTTTGATTTGAGCCGTTAAAATTAACGTTAAATAAACCCGAACTGCTTAAGTCAAAATCAACAGAATTTATATAACCAGAAACACCAGTACTGACTGTACCATTAATTGTAACATTACCAAACCGAGAGCTATTAGAACCATCTCCATTTATTGCTCCATTAACTGTTAAAGTTGCTCCACTTTCTACTACTAAATTAGAATTTGCATTTGGGTTTGAAAATATATTTGATGCTCCTAAAGTTAAATTTGTTCCACTGGCAATTGTTAAATCTCCTCCATCAACCGCAATATTAGAATTAATTGTCGTAGAGCCTCCAGTATCGAAAGTCAAATTATTAAAAGGTGACGCTGATGACCAGTTGTTTATAACAGCAGACCCAGTTCCAGCAATTATTACAGAAAGATTTGGCGTATTCTCTATTATTTGAGCTGAAGGACTACCTGTGCTTGAAAGACTTAAATTAATTGTAAGGCTGACCGGAATAAAGGTAAAAAAAGGGTCATTGTAATAAATTGAATTGGCCACTGAATTGGTTACAGTCAGTCGATCCACAATTATATCCCCATCTATTGGATTTAAACCAATTTGAAACCCACTAGTTATCGCTACATCCCCCGAACCAGGTATTCCTGCACCCGGAGTACCACCAGGACTAGAAGCCCACGTATTAGGATTACCCCAATCACCGTTTGCAACAGCAAAAAAAGTTGCTGCTTTTAGATTACTAGTTAAAATAAAAAGTAAAAAAATGAGAATGCTCCCCTTCTTCATAATATTTTATATAATTAACAAAGGCTAAATAATAGCTTAATCCGTAAAGGTAAAATAAATCTTACCCAAGCCGTAAATAATAAGCTAATAAACCTTACATCTTATCGAAAAATAGCAAAATATCTATAATAGTTTATCCAAAACCATAATTATCTACGAATAAAGTACTTTTACAGATTTCTATTTTGTCAAGTAATCAGAGGAAAACTAATTTTAAGATATGTTTCTTTTTAAAATACTATATAACAATTAGCCTCCTTATACATTCTTATTGATTCAGTTCTCCTACTTTGATTTCAAAACAATAATCAATAGTTACAGAATTTTACTTATTTTAGGATTTACTTTTTACAAAAATCAATAAGAATGTTAGAACTAGCGGGCATTTTAGTATTAGGAGTAGTTGCACAGTGGCTTGCATGGAAAATCAAGCAACCTGCCATTTTACCTCTAATTATTATAGGCTTGTTAATAGGACCTATTTCAACCTTTTTCACGCCTGATGGCAGTAAGTTGCTTGATGGTGATCAAATCTTTTCGGGAGATTTGTTGTTCAGCTTTGTTTCACTATCAGTTGGTGTAATACTATTTGAAGGAGGCTTAACCCTTAACCTTAAAGAAGTAAAAACGGTAGCTTCAACTGTTAGGAATTTATTAATTATAGGTGTGCTTATCACTTTTATTGGAGGTGGACTAGCAGCTTACTTAATACTTGACCTTAGTGTTTCTATAGCTTTATTATTTGGTGCACTCATAATTGTAAGTGGGCCAACGGTTGTGCTCCCAATTTTAAGAAATGTTAAACCCAACGCAAAAATAAACACCATCCTTAAATGGGAAGGTATTTTAATCGATCCTCTCGGTGCCTTAATTGCTGTATTAGTTTATGAATTTATCAAAAGCTCATCAGATGGTAATTACTACACCGTTGAAGCTCTCAAAGACTTCTTCATCACCATTTCAATAGGATTCTTTATTGGTGGAATTGGTGCTGTGTTTATATGGTATTTAATCGGTAAAAATAAAATCCCTGATTACTTAAAAAATGTCTTCACTTTAGGCATGGTAATATTAGTATTTACCGTTGCTGATATCCTTCAAAAAGAAGCCGGTCTTTTAGCAGCAACCATTATGGGTATTGTATTGGCCAATCTAAAACTCGATGATTTCAAAAAAATACTCTCCTTTAAGGAAGATATAAGTCTTATTCTAGTAACCTTATTATTCATTCTGCTGTCATCCAGAATAGAAATTGTTCAGATAGAAAAGCTTGGTACAAGAAGCCTTTTATTATTTGCCGTAGTTATTTTTATCATAAGACCTTTAGGTGTTTGGTTAAGCTCAGTAGGTTCAAATTTGAGATGGCGAGAAACCTTGTTTATTGCCTGGATTGGTCCTCGAGGAATAGTAGCAGCCGCTGTTGCTTCTCTATTTTCTCTTGATTTGATAAATTCAACAACTAATTCAGCAGAGATAAGATCAGATGCCGAATTACTGCTACCATTGGTATTCTTAGTAATTGTGGGAACTGTAGTTATACAAGGCACAAGTGCTAAATGGATTGGTAAACTTTTAGGTGTATTAAGAAAGGAGCCTCAGGGTGTACTATTTGTAGGAGCCAACGAGCTATCTAAAAAATTGGCTAGTTTTCTAAAAAAAGAAGGATTCTATGTGCTTCTGGCTGATACAGCCAAACATAATGTAAAAGAAGCTCGCAAGCTTAACCTACCTGTTTATGAAGGTAATGTGCTTTCTGAAGAAATTTTTGAGGAAGTGGACCTATCTCAAATTGGTAAATTGATGGCCGTAACCAGCAACTCAGGCCTTAATACATTGGCTATGAACTGGTTCGATTCTGAGCTTGGAGAACAAAACACCTACAGACTTGTAAGTAAAGAAGAGGCTGAAAATGAAAATATCCCATTACCGAAAAATGTGCTCTTCAAATCCAGGTTAGATTATTTAAGCCTCAATCAGCTTATGCGTAGCAATGAGGATATTTCTGAAGTCAAATTCTATGGAGAAGCTGAATATGAAGAATTCATTGAAGAAAAAGGGAAAACAATAATACCGCTATTTATTATTGATGCTGATAAAAAGTTACATATTATTTCTGGCTATCCTCATGAGGTAAACAAAGATGATCGTTTAATTTTTCTGAAAAATAAAAACTATAGTATGGATGAGGTTTCCAACTAGCTAAATTGTTGAAAACACTACCAAAAGTTAAAAATAAAAATACCCGTGTCACAATTAACAAAAGCTGAAGAACAAATCATGCGAAAACTGTGGAGCTTGAAAAAAGCTACTGTTCGTGAAGTTCTTTCAGAATTACCAGAACCAAAACCTGCATACAATACCGTAAGCACAATCATTAGAATACTTGAAAAGAAAGGAATTGTAGATCATGAAGGATCAGGCAAGACTTTCACCTATTTCCCTTTGTTAAAACAAGAGGATTATAAAAAGCAGAGCTTAAAAGAACTTATTACAGGCTACTTTGATGGATCCTTTAGTAAAATGGCCTCGTTCTTTGCAAAAGAAGAAGACTTAAGCACTCATGAAATAGATGAATTGATGAAGCTACTGAATGAAAAGAAAAGTGAATAAATGCTGAAAGCTAGTTAATTAAAGCTTACATACTCAGTATTCCTTTAAATAGATGCTACAAACGATTAGATTCGAATATTAGTCGAATAACCAGACAGATTAAAAGAATAAATTAGCCTACATTTACATCTAATTAAAAAATTATCTATATTATTTGAAATTTTAATTTTATGATAATCAGGCTATTACTACTCACAACATTTCTTTTCAACATCACTTTAGATAGTAAAAAGAATTTAGCCGATGATGCTTTGCAAAAGGTTCTTGAGCTAGATGAAGTTGAATCGTTTTTCTCTAAAGCTCCCAGATTTAGTTCAAGCAGTGATCGTCAGGTACTGCTTTTAAAGAGCAAAGAAATTGAGTTAGCCAAAGAACATAAGATCAATCAAATCCCTCTTCTAATTGCTAATGAAGATGCCAAAACAGATAAAGCATTAACTGTATTTCTGCATCTAACAGAATTTAACCTAACAGAAAAAGAGGCCTTTTTAGAGTTGAAAATTCAAAATGCGGCTCTATTATATGAGGAAAAGAAGAATGTTAGACTTGAGGCACAGTTAGAAAGAAACGGTAACAAATGGGAGGTGAAAACTTATAAATTAGATAAGGTTAATATTTCCTATTAAATATCTCTGAGTAAATAAAAGCCTTTTTAACAGTATCAGGATTTTCAAAATCTTCGCGTATCTCTGCCGCTAAAGAATTATCAGACGAAGCTTGACTATAAGCTGAAAAGCGACTTTTCGTTTCCATTTTCTCTATATCAACAAGTTCATTAAGGGTCTTTAGTTTTTCTCCTTTTTCATAAAGCTCCTTTAATGTACTATCAGCATTTTCATATTCAGCTCGGCTAATTTCCTGATCTAAAGGGCGCTCTTCTGTTTCTATCCTATCGGTTTCTTCTAACACACTTTTACCTGCTTCTTTATTTTCCCCACTTAGCTCTGCAAGTATCTCTTCAAATGTTTTAGGGCTAGACTGTTCATCTTGATTCGATGATGGCCTTTTCTTTCTTGTGACAGGTTTATTCTTTTTGTTAAACGCTTTAAAGAGCGAATAAAGAATAAAGCCTACAATATAAATGAGAAATTTATAGTCTTCCATAATGGATTAAAAGTAGCAATTTGCTTCTTTAAATAATAATAGATTGACGATTAAAGCTTAAAACCTATTACCATTACATCATCTGTTTGAGCAAAACCATTTTTCCATTGTATAAATGACCGGTCCAAAACATTATATTGTTCAATGATAGGCAGCTTACTGACTTCTACAAGTAGCTGTTTAAAGCTACTAAGCATAAACTTCTTATCCTTAGTTCCGCCAAATTGATCCGCGTATCCATCAGAGAACAGGTAATAATGCATACCTTTTTGGAAAGGTACAGATTGCTTTTTAAAAGATAACAAATTCCCGTCTTCGCGTTGGCCACCTATCGTTACTTTATCACCCTTGTAAACATTAAGTTTTCCATTGACATCAATGGTTACTAAAGGACTTTTAGCTCCGGCAAATTCAATCTGCTGGTTTTCTTCATCAATAACAACCAGAGCCACATCCATACCATCTTGATTTTCACTTTCCGATTGGCGCAACATATTGTATACTCCTTCATGTAAGGCTTCTAAAATATACTCTGGTGATGTTATTTGATTACCTATTACAATTTCATTAAGGTTGGTTTCTCCTATTAAGGACATGAAAGCTCCAGGCACACCATGTCCTGTGCAATCAACCGCAGCAATCACTTTCTTACCATTTACTTCAGCAGCATAATAAAAGTCCCCAGAAACAATATCTCTAGGTACATAGTAAATGAAAGAATTAGGAAGGATAGATTTAAAATATTTTTCGCTAGGTAGCATAGCATTCTGTATCCTCTTAGCATATCTTATACTACCTATAATATCCCGATTCTGGCGTTCAATGTAATCCTTCTGCTGCTCCATAGCATCACGCTGCGACTGAATTTCCTCCTTTTGCATTTGAAGCTCCTCATTCTGCTCAGATATTTGATTACTCTTAAACCTCAAATCCTGTTGTGCTTTTATTAAGCTTTGATTTCTTTCTTGTAGCTCAAAGTGTGCCTCCTGCAAGGCTACACGATGCATAAAGTTATTCTTTAGAATATAATACCTAAATGCGGCAATCGAAAAGCAAGCGACTCCGATTACTATGAGGATGTTAACACCTCTCATTAAAAAATAATCAGCTACTGAAGCATCGCAGAAGTATGAATGCACCATGACTTGGATGGCCATTACAAAAATAAAATTAATGATGAAGTAAAAAGGCCTGAGGATTACAAGAACAGCACTTGTAAAAAATATAGTAGAAACTGAAATGATATAACCCATCCAGTCACTACAATCTACCATATAAGCACCTGAAGTGAATAGACAGAAGGCAATTATTTCAAAAAGTAGTTCGTGACTAAATTTGAATTTTTGATGTATTAAGAATACAACCGCCATTATAACGGATGGCCCAAATCGAAATAAATACCAAATATTGATATTTGGTTTTGGAACTGGTAATTCGGGAATAACACTTAATGGAAATAAAAATATAACCAATAAAGCCCCCCACTTGGCATAAATAGAGCCAATTCTTATATACTCCTGCTTCCAGGCATCAACAAGGTTTATTCCGAAACTATCAGTGAGGTTTAACTTCATTTAATCCAAGATTACTAAAATCTGTACAAATTTCTAATCATTTAAAGGCTTTTAAAAACTTTTTATCGAAAGTGTGGATAAACATGCTGATTCATTAATGATTGCACTTTTCTACGTATCCGCCTTCTTCTGATGTGTTTTATTTGTTCATTATAATCTTTCCTAATATCTAATTTATATGGAGGCTCATCAACTTCCTGAGCCTCAGCTACCCATACTGAATGTATAGTGAAAGCAAATTGTAGCTCTTCATGCTCTAGCTTTACTACGGGCCCTTTTTTCAAATTATTAGCATCAAAAAGCCATATCTCGGAAAAATAACTATCTGTATGATTATCAGAATTATCCTTACCTATTACTGTAGTTAAAACATATCCATTAAGAGATTCTGGAATATCACTATTCTCATTTCGAGACGGCACGAATTGTAATGACCACATATAGGTATCTTTCGGAAAAGAGTAGTGATCTGTCACATTCATCGAATCGGTATCAACAGTTTGTAAAATAAATGGTGCTCCCTTACTCGTGAACTCTAAGATTTGTTCTGCCTGATAAGTACGGTTTCTCTTCGGATCTTTATAAAGGTTATACATGAAATTTGTAAGCATATCATCTTGCAAACCATATGCCTGCCAGAAGATGTGTTTTATTTCCCCAACATTCTTATCAGGAGATAACATGTCACGATACGTATACAAACCTATAGCCCAGGTATGTGGGCCTGGATCGGTAGGATGATCCAAATCACCAGTTAAATGAAGAAATTTAGATTTATTTTCCCAAACGTCTCTATTAGGAACATCAATAATCACTTTACCAATCTTACTAATATCCATTTCACCGACAGCTATTAAACCGACTTTCTGGAGGTCAATAGGTTGATCATCACATTTTCGGGTATCGTAATATCTGATCCACTCAGCAGGACATGCACTACAGTTATGAGCAGTATGCACTGTTAAAACACCATCAGGATTATCATAATTAGCAGAAAAGTGAACGGTTTCAACCGGTAGTACGACTTTATGGGCTTTTACTTCCTTTTTAGGGTCAACCAAATCCTTTCTATGGATAATATATAAGGATGAATAATCATTTTGCTCACCATCCAACAAGTCTCTTAGAAACTCATCAATCTTTTGATTATTAGGAAAAGGATTATTTTGCATCACATCAAGTGTAAACTTGAAGTTTGTATCAGCTAGTAAGACGTAATCTTTACTAAAGCCAATTTGATGCATATTATGCTCAATTTCTATGGCCGAACCATCTTCATTAACAATTTTGAAAGTTTCCGGTGTTTTCTCTCCCTTCCATTTTACCAAATAAACCGCATTCTCATTAGAAAACTTACTACCAATTAAATTCCAGTAAATTCTTTTCAGCCATGCCCAGAAACCGTTCTTTTTAGGTGCTGCCTTATGTGTATAAAAGAAATCATTCACCTCCTGAACTACCTGCTCTTTACTTTCGAGTTCCTTCCACTCTTCAATACGCTCTTCTAATCGTCTTTCAATATCGGCTTCTTCATCAAAAATTAAATGGAAAATCTCTGTAGCACTCAATAAGGCTTTTGTTGTTTTAGTAAAGTTTACACTAAAAACCTCTTGAGTCTCGGGGTCATAAACCGGATGAGCACTTGTTAGCACCATCGGGAAAGGATTAGTCAAGAATGGAGGTGTTCCAGCTCTCCAAAACTTATTTTCACCAATCGGTGTGATTAGTTTTAATGAATCAGGATCAAATTCAAAAGGCCTGCCAGCGTCAAAAGTAGCCAATAACCTACTTTGCTTATCACCTGGCCGTCTGAAGGGCGTAATGGCGGTATTAAGCTGGTTTCTTGTTCCTAATTTATTAGACATCCGGGCAATTCCTTTGTTTTTAAATGCTATATCTGCCCAGGGATTATCAGCACCACTCAATTCAGGACTAGAAGCACGATCAGCATAATAACAAGGCGTTTTTAAAATACTTGTTTTAAGCTTTACCTTACCTGCATCAGTTAAATCAAACCGGTACATGTATCCATCCCCATTTATTACAGGACTACCAAATTCTTTGTTAGACTCCCCATTAGGTAGCGTTTTTGGATAAGGCAAACCTCCGGAATTTACAGTACCAGCACCTGAGTTTATAAAAACAAATCCAGATAAATCCTGAGGTATTTCGCCTTCTTTAACTTTTAATTCAACATCTAATGCTTTTCTTGTTTGGGTAAGTAAGTGTGGATGACTCATGAATTATTAATATGGTTGAGTTTTTTGGTTATGTTAGCCCCACATAAATAGCAATTTTTTTATAATAAATTAGGGTATAAACAATAAAAAGAATCGATTAAAGGTAAAAACTTACTTGGCCTTAAGCAGTTACATTATTCATTCATCGAATTATTTAATAGATTCATCTTATCAAAAACACAACTCATATGAAAAAATTAACGCTTAGTTTATTGTTCATTTTCGCAGTTATTTTTCAATTGACTGCCCAAGTAAATAGTCATAACCTTAATATTGTTGATTTCCATAGTATTAGCTGTAACTCTAAATATACTGTATATGTGAAGCAGTCAAACAAGGTGGAGGTTAAGGTAGAGGCGGTAAAAGAAATTTATGAAATTTCAGAATTTGTAGTTAAGGAAGGCGTGTTACACATTAATATCAATAAAGAGGAAAGTAACGATAAAAGTGTGCTACGTCAGATAGATGATATAAAAATACTACCTACTCTTAAAGTATATGTGTCTATAAAAGATGTTAAAGCACTTAGTGTTAACGGAACAGGCAAGATAATTACAGAAAACTCCATCGCGGCCGATGATCTAAAACTTCTGGTTGCCGGATCAGGTTCGTTAGAAGCTGATATAAAAGGCAAAACTGTGGATGCCAAGGTTGCAGGGCCAGGTCGTTTGAAGCTTTCAGGTTATGCCAATAATTTAAGACTGGATTTATCAGGCTCAGGTGATGTAGAAGCCTATGACTTTGAGGTAAGTTCTGCCGAAGTATTAAGTTATGGCTCTTCATCAGCCAATATTAATGTAACAGATAAACTAGATGCTACCATTTATGGCAGTGGGAGTATAGATGTAAAAGGAGCTACAAAAGAATTAAGTAAGAAAATTTATGGTAGTGGTAGTATTGAAAGGACTTACTAGAAGTCCTTTCCTTTTATAAAGTGCCTTTTGTTGATGGTAAATCCTGAAGACGACTTTCGTCTCGCTTAACCGCCATCTTAATAGCTCTTGCCCAACCTTTAAAAATAGCTTCAATTTTGTGATGCTCATTATCACCCTCTACTTTAATATCAAGATTACATTGAGCAGCATCACTAAATGATTTAAAGAAGTGAAAAAACATTTCAGTTGGCATATCTCCCACTTTTTCTCTTTTAAACTCGGCATTCCAATTGATCCACGGTCTTCCTCCAAAATCTATAGCCACCTGAGCTAAAGAATCATCCATAGGTAATAAAAATCCATAGCGGTAAACACCTTTCTTGTTACCTAAAGCTTTCTTAAAAGCTTCTCCTAGCGCAAGAGCCGTATCTTCTATTGTGTGATGCTCATCTACTTCCAAATCTCCTTTTACAGTAATGGATAGATCTAAACCTCCATGTTTACCCAACTGATCAAGCATATGATCAAAAAACTTAAGACCAGTATCAACTTCTGCCCTACCCTGGCCATCCAAGTTCAAAGCAATCGAAATATCCGTTTCATTAGTCTTCCTGTTTATTGAAGCCTCTCTTGCCGGTAACACTAAATATCTGGCTATTTCACGCCAATCTTTTGACGAAAGAGTAGCCTTTTCATAATCTTCTCCTATAAAGATTGATTGAGCACCAAGATTCTCTGCTAGCTGCACATCGGTTTTTCTATCACCAATAACGTAGCTATTTTCTAAGTCATATTCTTCAGAAAGAAAGTGTTTTAAAAGACCTATTCCTGGTTTTCGTGTATTCTTACCCTCATGCTCAAAGGTTTTATCAATAATGATTTCATCAAATTTAACTCCTTCAATTTCTAACTGCTTAAGCATTTTATTTTGTGCTGGCCAGAAAGTATCTTCAGGAAAAGAATCAGTACCTAAACCATCTTGATTAGTAACCATAACTAAATGATAGTCACTATTTTGCACAACAAACTGTAGTGCACTTATGGCATAAGGAAGAAATTCCAGCTTTTCCAGTGAATCAACCTGATAATCAGTTGGTGGTTCGTGTATAATAGTGCCATCTCTATCAATAAAAAGTATTCTTTTCTTCATCTGCTGTTAAATTGAAATCAAAAATAGATAAAACTTTGCCAGATGAAAAAAGCTTATTTACAATCAGTCATTATTTTATATTTCATTGGCAATATAAAAATTTACAAAAGCAATCTTTTGTAAATGACTTTAGCAGAATAATCATCTTTAACCATATTTCATTTCCATTTAATATTCATACTCCTATATTTGCAGGGTTTTGAAAAATTGTAAGAATTATGAGTAATATTATTTGGACAATACCTATCCTTGGTATTGTAGGCCTTATCGTAATGGCTATTAAATCTTCATGGGTAAGTAAACAAGCTGCTGGTGACGAAAGAATGCAGGAATTAGCTGGTTTTATTGCAAAAGGAGCCATGGCATTTCTTCGAGCAGAATGGAAGGTGATGACTTATTTTGCTATCATAGCAGGATTGTTATTAGCCTATTCAGGTACTTTGGTAGAAACTTCTTCATGGACAATCTCTATCTCATTCTTAATAGGAGCCGTATTTTCTGCATTTGCAGGATGGATAGGAATGAACATAGCTACCAAGGCCAATGTAAGAACTACTGAAGCTGCGAAAACAAGCTTAAAGAAGGCATTAAGTGTCTCATTTTCGGGCGGCACTGTTATGGGACTTGGCGTGGCTGGTCTTGCTGTATTCGGTTTAGGTTCATTATTCATTTTCTTTTATAACCTCTATGTGCTTCAAACCGGTGGTGATGTTAATGGTGTTGCCATGGAAAAAGCGCTAGAAGTTTTAGCTGGTTTCTCTTTAGGTGCTGAGTCAATTGCGCTATTTGCTCGAGTTGGTGGTGGTATTTATACAAAAGCTGCCGATGTTGGAGCCGACCTTGTTGGTAAAGTTGAAGCTGGGATTCCGGAAGATGATCCAAGAAACCCTGCTACGATTGCAGATAATGTTGGTGACAATGTAGGAGATGTTGCAGGTATGGGTGCTGATTTATTCGGATCTTATGTAGCAACAATATTGGCTACTATGGTTTTAGGTAGGGAAATTTCTTCTGCCGATGAATTTGGTGGAATAGCTCCAATCCTACTTCCGATGATTATAGCTGGTTTAGGATTAGTATTCTCTATTATAGGAACTTTCTTTGTAAGAATAAGCAAAGAAACTGACAGTGTACAAAAAGCACTAAACTTAGGTAACTGGTCATCCATTATCTTAACAATAGCCGCTTCCTATTTTCTTGTTACCTGGATGCTACCAGAAACACTATCAATAAGAGGTTATGAGTTTTCAGCGATGGATGTATTCTGGGCTATCTTCACAGGTTTAATTGTGGGAGCACTCATGAGTATCATAACAGAATACTATACTGCTATGGGTAAAAAACCTGTTCTTTCAATAGTTAAACAATCTAGCACAGGTGCCGCAACTAATATAATTGGCGGATTAGCCGTTGGTATGCAGTCAACTGTTTTGCCTATTTTAGTTCTAGCTGCAGGTATCGTAGTATCTTACACTTTTGCTGGCCTATATGGAGTGGCAATTGCTGCAGCAGGTATGATGGCTACTACGGCCATGCAATTAGCAATTGATGCTTTCGGACCAATAGCTGATAATGCCGGTGGTATTGCCGAAATGAGCGGTTTACCAGAAGAAGTAAGAGGTAGAACAGATAATTTGGACGCTGTTGGTAATACAACTGCAGCAACAGGAAAAGGATTTGCCATAGCTTCTGCAGCCTTAACTGCACTTGCTTTATTTGCAGCATTTGTAGGGCTTTCTGGAATTGACTCAATTGATATTTATAAAGCACCTGTTTTAGCTGCTTTATTCATTGGTGGAATGATTCCATTTATCTTCTCATCACTCGCTATTGCTGCTGTAGGTAGAGCTGCGATGGATATGGTTGAAGAAGTAAGAAGACAATTCAAGGAACTTCCTGGTATTATGGAAGGTACTACTCAGCCTGAGTATGAGAAATGTGTAGATATCTCTACAAAAGCCTCTATTAGGGAGATGATTTTACCAGGCGCCATCGCTTTAATAGTTCCTATTGCAGTTGGCTTTGGTTTTAAAGGAGTGTTTGAAGATACCTCTTCAGCAGAAATTTTAGGTGGATTACTAGCAGGTGTTACTGTTTCAGGTGTTTTGATGGGTATCTTCCAAAACAATGCTGGTGGTGCATGGGATAATGCAAAAAAATCATTTGAGAAAGGTGTTGAAATCAATGGTAAAATGGAATACAAAGGATCTGATGCACATAAAGCCTCAGTAACTGGTGATACTGTTGGTGACCCTTTCAAAGATACTTCAGGACCTTCAATGAACATTTTAATCAAGTTAATGTCCATTGTTGCCTTAGTAATTGCACCTCATATTACAACTATTGATCATTCAGCTCAGGCTTCGAAAGAAGATAAAGCTGAAGTTGAGATTGTAAAACCAAATTCAGAAACTGAAAAAACAGCTCAGTTTTAAAACTCGAAAAAGTTTATTAAAACTTAAAGGCTGATTCCGACTAATAGGAATCAGCCTTTTTTATTTTTATTGTATTTTCATAGGTATTATCTTATTTTTAAAAGAAGTCTAATATTTACAAATCCTATTTGTTTTAAACATTCTTTATGAGCAAGAAAGAGCAGCAAGCTACAGGTACTAACAAAGAATTTAATAGAAGAAAAATTCATAGATACATCAGAGCCGATTTCAAGACGTTACAAGGAAGAATAACTATCGGCTTCCTTTTGATTGGTTTTTTTGCCATTATTATGCTTCTTAGCAGTCACTTCATTTGGAAAAATCAACTTAAAAAAAGTCGGAATCTAATAGCCTTAAATAAGAATAGTGCTACCAGATCTGCAGAAATTCAGCAACTAGTTGATTTGACCACCATATTGACCTTTAGATATATTTCTACACAAGACGATTTCTTTCCGAAGGATATCGAAAAAAGATGGAATAAAGATATAAATGCCAAACTGGATGAGTTAGACAGCTTAACTCAAAAACTCGGTAATGATGAGGTTATTCTTTATGTAACCAAACTTACAGAACACCTACCAAAGATCAGAGCTACACAGCAAGAAGCTCTTGAGCAACAGTCTACTGAAGTGTTAAATAGTGAAGAGACGATTAATGACATCATTCATCTCACATTCCTTTCCACTAGTTTAAAAGACAAACTCAACCAACTTGAAGCCCAAGTACTAGCAGAAATAGAGGCAACAAAAGACCGGATACCCTACATTCTGGGTGTTGAATTCATTATTTCATTGATCGTTAGTACCCTGATTGCACTTTTCATCATACAAACAGTACTTCGCAGAATTAAATACCTTAAAGTCAAAATTCGTGAAATGTCGGAAGGTAATTTACCGGAAGAATTGCCTCACTCTCAAGACGAATTGAACTCTATCATCAAAGCACTAAACGAATTAGTAAGAAACTTAAAGGGAATAACACACTTTGCTGAAGAAGTAGGCAAAGGTCAGTTTGATACTGAAATTACTGTTTTTGAAAATCAGGGACACTTAGGTGAATCATTGGCTGAAATGAGAACCAAACTACAAAATGTTGCTGAGCAAGATAAAAGGCGTGTTTGGTTTAATGAAGGAGTAGCTAAGTTTGGCGATATCCTCAGGAAAAACAATGATAATATTGAAGACCTTTCAGCTAAATTGATAAGCGAGCTTGTAAATTATACCAATTCTAATCAAGGTTCTATTTTTATCGTTGATAACCAAGACGAAAGAAATATTAAGTTAGTGCTAAAGGGCGCTTACGCCTATCAGAGACAGAAATATGTTGAGAAAGAATTAGCACCAGGTCAGGGATTAGTTGGGCAAGCTTACTTAGAAAGAGATCACATATATCTTTCTGAGATTCCGGAGGAATATATTTCAATTCGTTCCGGTTTAGGAGAAGCACCTCCTACTCATTTATTGATCAGCCCAATGAAGCTAAATGATGAAATATTTGGTATAATAGAACTCGCTTCTTTTAAGCCTTTTGAGCCATATCACATTGAGTTTATTGAAAAAGTAGGTGAAAGTATAGCCTCAACTATTCAAGGTCTTCAAGTTTCCTTAGAAACAAAGAGCCTGTTAGAGGAGTCACAAATGAAGGCTGAACAGCTACAGGCTCAGGAAGAAGAAATGAGGCAGAATGCCGAAGAGCTAGAAGCTACTCAAGAAGAAATGGAACGACAAGGGCGTGAAATTGGTGCATTCAAAAATGCTATTTCTCAATCAGCAATGATTTTTGAAATGGAGCAAGACGGATCGATTACTTCTGCCAATCCGGTGGCTGAAAGTAAAACCAAATTCACAAGTGACGACCTCATAAATAAACAGTTCAGTTTACTTGATAGTAATTTCATCACTGATTTACCGGAAAAAGTACTTCCAGCACTTCAGGCAAACGAATCATTTAAGAAGATCGATAAAATATCCAGAAAGGATGGGACTACATTTGAAGCTTATTTTGACTATATGCCTATTGTAGACGAAAACCAGCAAATGAAAAAAATTATGTGTATGGCATTAGAGTTGCCTTAACTACTATCTTAAAGAACCATCAAAATAAAGGGCAGCATCACAGGATGACTGCCCTTTTTTATACATATTATTTTATTTAGGCCAAGTTCAAATCTTGAAATAATCCTTTTATAACTAATCAAAGATTGAAGTTATTTTTCAAAAAAAATATACAGTTCTGTATTTTTCAATTCAGCAGAAATAATTACATGTATAATTTAATATCTATCTGTTTTAATTTTGCCAAAATTAAAAATATCAGAATTAAATAAATCAAAATAAATATCATAAAAAACTGATTTTCAACAACTTATTTGTATTTAAAAAAGTGATAGCTACTTTTGCACCCGAAACAACACAAACCAATAAAATTAACTTAAAATGAACAACATTACATCAAAGGGAGCACAAGAGGTTAAACTTTCAAAAGAAGAATTAATCGACAGATTAACTAAAAAAGCACAGCCAAATCAGGCACCAGTTTGTATGCCAGTATGTACAGCATAAAGCTTTAAAGCTATGTTTTTAACAGAAACCGTTAACAGAACTTGTTCTTTAGAGGAAGCTTTGGATTTTGATAATAGTTCTGATGTTATTGCTGGCTTTATGAACAGGTACAATGTTAGTGAAGCAGAGGCTGAAGCGATTTTTGAAGAAACAAAAAAGTGGCTCTGGTTAGCTGCAAAAGCTAGTGAAGAAGAAAAATTTTCACTATCGATTGATAAGCCTTTGGCGATCATCGATGAGATGTGGCATAATTTTATTCTACATACTAGGTCATACCATAAATATTGTATGGAGAAATTTAGAAAATTCATACATCATGAGCCAACCTCTACAAAGGCTAAATTAGCCTATCAGGAAAAAGTTAGCGAAAACCCTACAGCAGAAATTAAAGCTTGGAAAGATCGCTATCAAAAACAGCTAGCCTACATTTATGATAATTTAGGAGCTGAAACTGTAGTTAAATGGTATGAAGAGTTACCTTCAAAATATAATCCAACATACTTAGAAACATTAAAAAAGAGATCTTAGGGTCTCTTTTTTTATTATTCTTCCCAAAGTATTCGATTTATTTTTTTGCAAGCTAAGAGTTAAATCCTACCAATTTTATCCTTAGATTACGATTTAAAATTCTTTAAAAGGGTTTATCAAATACGTAAGTGAGATTTATACAATGCGGATATTTATAACTTTAGTAATAGCGTTATTTATTATTAACAGTTGTTTTAGTCAGTCGTTTAAAGCACCCTTTACTACAAACCTCAGTACAGATCAATTAAATCTATCCCCATCAAATATTGATCTCCAGCAAGAATCAACAGGTAAAATATTTATAGGCAATATTGAAGGTTTGATTGTGAAATCAGGTAAAAACTATGAACCATTCAATATAAATCAAAACTCGGTCATTAATGGATTATTCTGTACTTCTTTAAACCAAATTTATTTCGCTTCTAACAAATCATTTGGTTATTTCAAATCAAACTTAAGAGGTCAGCTTAAAACTCAATTTATTGAGACAAATGCTGAAACACGAATTAGAAGAATTCAAGGTTTAAATGATTCAATAGTTTTTTTATCAAGAGAAGCTCTTTATATATATCATAAAGGTAATTTAAAAGAATTAAAGTCTTACTCAAGGCATAATCAGAATATTCTTGTTTCTGAAAACAAGATTTATGTTAAAGAAGTAAATGAACCTATCAAATACATATATAATGATAAATTAATACTTACAAAAGACACTCTTTTCAAACCAGAATACTTATTGGCTGTCCCCTTTTCATTTGGTGGTAAGTCATATTTCTTTTCCCATCCAGATTATGAGTTATTCGTCTTGAATGACTCCCAATTAACTATTAAAAATATTTTTCTAGACCGGTTATTAAGAAACCAAATAAAGAAAAGCATCCCATACAATGCATTACAAATAGACTCAACCCTGGCAATTAGTACTAGAAAAGAAGGTGTTTTAATACTTGAAGAAGATAGCACCTACTATTTCCTTAATGAATCTAATAGATTAATTTCAAATATTACTGCCGGTATTACAAAGGATACTCAGGATAATTTATGGATATCTACGCAAAATGGTATAGCCATAAGTGAAATTATATCTAGATGGCAACATTGGAATACGTCTAATAATCTCCCTCTTTTTATTAACCGCGTCATCAAAGCTAATGGTAATACTTATATATCTAGTATGGAAGATATGTTTCTAAAGAAAAATGATAAATGGGTTAAAGTTGATAACCTAAAGGGAAGAGTTTTTGGACTTGGAGTATTAGACTCAATATTTTTGGCTGCAGCTCCTGACCAAGGTTTATTTCAAATCAAAGATTCAGTAGCGGTAAAGGTTACCGACATTAACAATCCCTGGACTACAGACTCTTATGAAAATGGTAAAACCATAATCCCTTCAGAGGACAATGGTGTTTACGTCTTGGATAAGAATCTTAAAACAAAGTTAATAAATAACACTAAAATAGGAACGCCTTATACCGTTAAATACATAAATGATTCCACAGCCTGGCTATCCATCAAATGGGAAGGACTTTACAAAATAAATTTAAAACAAGATACAGCGACATTAGAGTTCTTTAATGAAAAGCATGGAATCCCAAAGACAAGCGAAATAGATATTATAAAGCTTGAAAATAACTTGGCAGTATTTGCCACTTCTAAAGGCTTCTATCAGTTAAACCCTCACCCTAATAAAGACTCAACAGATTTTTTTATCCCCGTTCCTTATCTGAATATTAAAAAACCTATTCTAAAGGCTGCTGTAGACAACCAACAAAACATATGGTACGCTACTACCAACAGCTATAATGAACAAGTGATCAAAAAACTAAAACACCTTGCACCTAATAAATATGAGGATGACAGCCAAGGACTTCAACGGTTTCCTAATCAAATTGTGAATCACATATATCCTGACCCTGATGAAGTTGGTGTTATATGGATAGCAGGAACTAAAGGCCTTTATAAATATGATGAAAATATTGATGTAGACTTTACCCTTCCGTTCAAAACAATCATGAACAGAGTTTCAACTGGTGATTCGATCATTTTTCATGGATTTTATAGTGTAGAGAATGAAACCGGTGCACCCTCTTTTGTAGATTATCAACCCGATGCCTACATCCCAACTTTAAGCTATTCCAACAATAATATTAAATTCGAATTTTCCAGCAGCGCCTACACTTATGAAGAAAAAAACACTTATTCCTACTATTTAAAAGGAGTTGATGAAAGCTGGTCAAACTGGAACAGAAGAACCCAAAAAGAGTACAGCAACCTCGCTCCCGGTAAATACATTTTCCAACTTAAGTCAAAGAACTTGTATGGAACAGAAGGCAAACCGACTTCCTATACTTTTATTATTGAAGCTCCATGGTATCTTACGACTTGGGCTAAAATTTTCTTTATAGTTGCAGGTCTCCTAGGTATCTGGGTAATTGTGATGCTATATAATTACAGGTTAAGGAAACATAGAAAACACCTGAAACTATTGGTTGCAGACAGAACTTTTGAAGTATTATCGCAGAAAAAAGAAATTGAACTTCAATACAAGAAGCTCTCCGAGCAAACTGAGGAGCTAAAACTTCAAAGTGAACAAATAGAATTAAAAAATCGAGAACTTGAAGAGAGTCAGGAAGAAGTGCTTCAAATTAACGATACTCTCGAAGAACTCAACAAACAGCTAGAGAAGAAAGTTGAAAAACGGACGGCTAAGATTAAGTTGACGCTGGAAAAACTAAAGCAAACTAACAAAGAGCTCGACACATTCATTTACAAAGCCTCACACGATTTAAAAGGACCACTAAGTAGGATATTAGGCTTGGCTAGTCTTGCTAAAATTGAAACGCCTTCTGTTAAGAATATACAGTATCTAGACATGATTGAACATACCTCAAAAGACATGGATCTATTGCTGTCCAAATTGACCCAGGTACATGAAATATTCAATCAACATCCTAAAATTGTTCCGCTACTTGTAGAAGAAATTATAGAAGAAATAAAATTAAAGCTTAATTATTTATATTCATCAGAGGAGTCTGAGTTCGTTTTCAACTCTACAGTAAATGAGCCTATTTATGCGGATCATCAGTTACTTTACACTGTTCTATTTAACCTAATTGAAAATAGTCTGATCTATAAAAATCCTGATGCACAAGAGCCTCATCAAATAAAGGTCTCCATTTCTAAGGAAGGTGGACAAATAAACATCAAAATAAAGGACAATGGCATAGGTATAAAAAGTGATTTGTTAGACGCTATTTTCGACATGTTTTATCGTGCTTCGGATAGATCAAAAGGTAGCGGTCTAGGTCTCTACCTTGTAAAAATAGCAGTTGAAAAGATGAAAGGATCTATTCAGGTTGAGAGTACCTATCTCAAGCATACTACATTTAACATTAAATTACCAGGCTAAAACAAAAGACTTTTCATACAAGTTAGGGTCTAAAAATTCTCTTGAAAGACTTTGCAGCTTTAATCACAGCACTTGATCAAACCAATAAGACCAATCTAAAGGTAAAAGCCTTAAAGGAGTATTTTCAAACCGCTCGAGATAGCGATAAACTTTGGGCTTTAGCGTTATTCACTCACCGCAGACCTAAGCGAAAAGTAAACAGTACCTTATTAAAAGAATGGGTTACCAATTGGGCTGGAATTCCTGATTGGCTTTTTCAAGAATCCTATCAAGTAGTAGGTGACGTGGCTGAAACCATTTCACTTTTGCTGCCAGACAATTTAAATACAGTTGCTAAAGACAAATCATTAACCTATTACATAGATCAGCTTGTAGCCATTGGTGAATTAGAAAATGATGAAAAAGAAGCTCGACTAAAAGACATTTACCGCTCACTTAATAGGCAGGAGTGCTTTGTTTTCACCAAACTGATGACAGGAGGATGGCGATTAGGTGTTTCACAAAACCTAGTAACAAGGGCTTTGAGTGAAACCTATGATATAGACAAGTCCATATTGGCTCATAGGTTAATGGGCGATTGGACTCCTGACTCCACCACATTTAATAGATTAATAATTGAGGAAGATAAATCAGACGACCTTGCCAAACCATACCCGTTTTATTTAGCGCACCCCATTGAAAATGAGGAAGTAAAAGCACTTGGTCAACCAAAGGATTGGCAGGCAGAATGGAAATGGGATGGTATTAGAGGGCAATTAATCAATAGAGAAGGTGAAATTTCCATATGGAGTAGAGGTGAAGAATTAGTAACTGAGAAATTTCCAGAGCTTGTAGAAATGGCTAAACAGTTACCACAGGGAACAGTATTAGATGGGGAGATTCTACCCTTTAAGAATGATGAGCCCCTGCCCTTTGCCTTGTTACAAACGCGTATAGGTAGAAAAAATCTAACTAAAAACATCCTTGATAAAGCGCCAATAATATTCAAAGCATATGATTTGCTGGAACTGAACAGAAAAGATTTCAGAAATATTTCTTTAACAAAACGACATAATCAACTTAAGAAAATAATAGAAGAAACAGACCATAATAACCTTCACTATTCTGCTCCTGTAGCTTTTAATACATGGAATGAGCTTGAAGCTCTTAGAAAGGAATCTCGCAACCGCAAGGCTGAAGGATTTATGCTTAAAAAGAAAGATTCACCATATGAAGTAGGTAGAAAAAGAGGAAATTGGTGGAAGTGGAAAATTGCTCCTCTCACCATTGATGGTGTCATGATTTATGCACAGAAAGGACATGGTAGACGAGCCGATTTATATTCAGATTACACATTTGGCATTTGGAATAATAATGAATTAGTACCTTTTGCGAAGGCCTATTCCGGATTAACCGATGCCGAGATGAGAAAAGTAGATACTTTCGTAAAACGAAATACAAAAGAAAAATTTGGACCTGTAAGAACTGTAAAACCAGAATTGGTCTTTGAAATAGCATTTGAAGGTATACAAGAGTCTAAAAGACACAAATCAGGTATAGCTTTGCGTTTCCCGAGAATAAGCAGATGGAGACAGGATAAACCCATGCAAGAAGCCAACAAACTTTCAGACCTTCAAGAATTATTAGAGAAGTATGGCTAAAGTAATAGATCCAGCACTGCAATGGTTTAATCAAAAAAATTGGAAAGCCTTTGACTTCCAACAGGAAACCTGGCAACATTACCTAAATAATAAATCAGGCCTGCTCAACGCCCCTACAGGAAGCGGTAAAACCTACGCACTTTTTTTAGCCTTCCTAATGGAGCAAGAGAGAAAGAAGAAAATTAATAAAGGCTTAAAACTACTCTGGATATTACCTCTTAGAGCATTGGCTAAAGATATCCAGCAAGCCATGCAAGCCGCCACTCACGATTTCAATTTAGACTTAGAGATCGCTTTGAGGACTGGTGATACATCTACCAAAGACAGACAAAAACAGAAAAATTCCCCGCCTGATGTACTTATCACAACTCCCGAGAGTCTTCACCTATTACTAAGCCAGAAGAATGCTCACAAATACTTTAGTAAGCTTGAAGCTTTTGTGGTAGATGAATGGCACGAATTACTTGGAAGCAAACGGGCCATACAAGTAGAACTTGGATTAACTGTTCTAAAAGAATATGCTCAGAATAGATTAAAAGTCTGGGGAATATCAGCCACAATTGGAAATTTAGAAGAAGCTCAGGATGTACTGCTAGGAGTAGAAAATGAAGGTGTTTTTGTCACTGCCAATATGGATAAGTCTATACAAATAGAATCCATTTTACCAGATGAAGTGGAAAAATATCCATGGGCAGGTCATTTAGGTATTAAACTCATTGACAAGGTTTTACCTATCATCAACAGTAACAAAACAACTTTAATATTTACCAACACACGGTCGCAAACAGAAATCTGGTATCAACAAATACTGGAAAAAGCACCGGAATTAGCAGGTGCAATGGCTATGCATCATGGTTCACTCAATAACCAAATTAGAATATGGGTGGAAGAAGCCTTGCATTCTGGTGCTATCAAAGTAGTGGTATGTACCTCAAGTCTCGATTTGGGTGTTGATTTCAGACCAGTTGATACCATCATTCAGGTAGGTGGCCCTAAAGGCGTTTCAAGATTTGCCCAACGTGCCGGAAGAAGTGGCCATAGGCCTGGAGCTTTAAGTAAAATTTATTTTCTACCCACACACTCTTTAGAGTTGATTGAAGGTGCAGCTCTAAGAGAAGCGGTAATCCAAAAAGATTTTGAAGCCAGAATTCCCATTACGCTTGCCTTTGATGTACTCATTCAATTTTTGGTAACCTTAGCTGTTAGTGATGGTCTTCAACCAGAAGAAATAAAGCCACTCGTAAAGTCTACTTTTTGTTTTAAAAATATGACTGATGATGAGTGGGATTGGTGTATAAACTTCATTCAATTTGGAGGAAAAAGCTTGGGGGCTTATGACGAATATCAAAAAGTTGTAGAAGAAAATGGTGTACTTAAAGTGACAAGTAGAAAGATCGCCATGAGACATAGGCTTTCTATTGGAACCATAGTAGGCGATCAAATCTTAAATGTTCGATACATTAAGGGTGGTTACCTCGGCACCATTGAAGAATATTTTATCAGCAAGCTTAAACCAGGTGATGCATTCTGGTTTTCTGGCAGAAACCTTGAGTTTGTCAGATTAAAAGACATGACCGTACAAGTGAGAAAGAGCAAGAAGAAGAATAGCCTCGTACCTCAATGGATGGGAGGAAGAATGCCACTATCATCACAGCTCGCCTATCATATTCGCAAAAAGCTAGAAGATTTCAGCGAAGGAAAGATTGAAGATATCGAGATTGAAACGATAACACCACTGCTAAAACGGCAACAACAACTTTCTATATTACCAAAAAGAAATCAGTTATTAGTAGAGTCATTTATATCTAAAGAGGGATTTCACATTTACTTCTATCCTTTTGAAGGCAGATTTATTCACGAAGTGCTGGCTGGCTTAATAGCATACCGAATCAGCATTTCTCAACCCATTACCTTTAACATTGCAGTGAATGATTATGGTTTTGAGTTGTTAACAGATGAAGCTTTCGATGTCGAAGAAATGCTCTCCTTAGATTTACTGAATGCTCATAATCTTGAAGAAGACATGATCAAAGCAATAAACGAAACCGAAATGTCAAAAAGGAAATTCAGAGATATTGCTGCAATTGCTGGCCTCACTTTTAAAGGATTCCCCGGCAAGCCAATCAAAGAAAAACACCTGCAATCATCTGCGAGTATTATGTACGGAGTTTTTGAGGAGTACGAGCCTGACAACCTGTTACTAAAACAAGCACACAGAGAAGTTATTCAACAGCAACTGGAACAAGAAAGATTACTAAAAGCTCTTGACAACATCAACCGACAAGAAATTGTCTATAAAAAAATAAGCAAACCAACACCACTATCATTCCCAATTATGGTTGATAGACTTAACAGACAGACTTTTTCTACTGAAACACTGGAAGAAAGAGTTGCAAAAATTCAGGCACAATTAGAGAAATCGTGAAAAATCTTATAGTTTTATTGGCCAAATATTTGATAACATTGCTTTACTAGCATTTAAAACAAAAAATATGAAAAGAGTATTATTAATAGCATTACTTATTGCTTTTACCTTTGGGGTTAAAGCTCAAGACAACATTTTTGGTAAATGGAAAACCATTGATGATGAAACCGGTAAAGCCAAAAGCATAGTTGAAATCTATGAAAAAGATGGTAAAGCCTATGGCAAAATTGTTAAACTATTCCGCTCACCTAACGAAGAGCAAGACCCTATTTGTGACGAATGTGAAGATGATAGAAAAAACAAGAAAATCATCGGCATGGAAATCATAAGAGAAATGGAGAAGGATGGTGATGAATGGGAAGATGGTACGATCCTAGACCCTAAAAGTGGAAAAATTTATGATTGTGAAATTTGGAGAGATGGTGAAGAACTAAAAGTAAGAGGTTATATAGCCTTTCTTTACAGAACTCAAACCTGGTTAAAAGCAGACTAATATTTGATTATACAGTTACAAGGAGAAGATTTTCTACTAACTCCTGAAAAAGCACTCGTTCAATTAAATACTAAAACCGCATTCATGGCAGACTTACATTTAGGTAAGTCTGCTCATTTTCGTAAATCAGGTATTCCGGTTCCTTCAAATATAATTCATGATGAGCTTGATAGATTAGAAGCCATCATATTGAAATACGAGCTGCAAAAAGTTTTCTTTCTTGGTGACTTATTTCACAGCGACTTAAATAATGAGTGGCAACTATTTGAAGATTTTCTTTTAAAATATAATGATATCCAATTCACGCTGGTAAGGGGTAATCATGATATACTTCCTGATGAACTTTATAATAAAAAGCTTATTGAACTAGTTGATGAGCCATTTAACTATGGGGCATTTACGCTTTCCCATCATCCGTTAGCTAAAGAAGAGTTAGTTGCTATAGCTCCCCAATTCAATTTATCAGGCCATATTCACCCGGGAATCAGTGTAAAAGGAAAAGGTAAAACCAGCCTCAAACTTCCTTGCTATTTCAAAACAGAACGGCAAATGATTCTTCCTGCTTTTGGCAGATTTACAGGATTAGTTATACAAAAGGGTGACTCGAGCTTAACCAAACATTATGCTATTACAACCCAAAAAGTAATGCTACTCAAGCCCACAAAATAATAAATTGATCATCGCAAATAGCGCTAGAATCAGCGGTTGGCAGGCATGAGGTAAGACACACTCAATTAGCTTAAAAAGACTAAATATCTTACAGTCAAACAGTTTAATGAACTTAAGTCCGATTTTTTCACTATTTTTAACAACAAAGTAAACTTTGGGTTACTATTTTGATGTAACTCGTATTAATAAATGAAAGTTAGCGACCAATCAATTCTTAATAGGATACAAAGCGGTGATGAATCTGCTTTGGATTACCTGTATAAAAAGAATTACAGGGCTATGATTGGTTTGGTATTGCGAAACAATGGCACTGAGCAAGAGGCTCGTGATATTTTTCAGGATGCTTTGATTGTTTTCTGGCAGAAAGCTGTTTCTCCGGATTTTGAGCTTACTTCTAAAATTAGTACTTATCTATACAGCGTTTGTCAAAACCTGTGGAGAAAGGAATTAGAACGTAAGAAAAAATTTGAAGAAAGTGACCATGAGGATAGCGAAGAGAATAATCTTGAGCAACAAGAGATGATCCAGATAGTACATGATTGTATTGACCTTTTAGGTGATTCATGTAAAGAGGTGTTAACACTCTATTATTTCGATGGATTGTCGATGGATAAAATTGCTGAAAAAATGGGTCTTGCCAATAGCGATACTGCTAAAACAAAAAGATACAAATGTAAAAAAAAGTTGGACAGCTTGATTAGATCAAGATATACTGCCAGTGATTTTTTAGACTAGAATATTATGAGTGAAATAAATTTCTTTCGCTTAATTGATGCGTATTTTGATGGGACTATAAGGCCTTCTGAGAGAGTTATGCTTGAAAATAAAATTCAAACAGACCCTCTATTAAAGGCTGAATTCGATCTACAACAAAATATAGTAAATGGCTTAGGTGACGCCAGAAAAGCAGAATTAAAACAAAGGCTTTCTGCAATAGATGTGAGCGCACCGGTAGGTATAGCTTCCACCGCAGCAGTAAAATGGATTACTGGTTCTTTAATAGCCGTGTCACTTATCGGAGGTCTCCTTTACTGGAATATTAACCATTATAGTTCAATCATACCTCTTGATCTTAAATATCAAGATGCTGTCACCTGGAAGACCATTGATAATCTGGACATTTCAGAAGCCAAATCAATTGAGACTCAAATTAGTAAAGAGCAACCTGCTCCACTTGAACGAAAGAAATCAGATGCTGATTTAACGGTAGTGGTTGAAAATGCTGAAATTAAAGCAGTAGATGCTAAAGAAAGTGCCAAGGTAAAGCCTCAATCTTTACTATCTTTTGAAGATGATGCTTTGTTCCAGCAACAACAATCTGAAGGAATTGAAAGGCTTAATACTCTTGCTATTTTAAAAGAAACAACAACAGATACCGAAATAGAAATTTTCGCACCTGTAATAGAAGAAAAATATCATTACAGATATTTCAACAACAAACTTTACTTATACGGCAATTTTGATCAAGAGCCTTATGAAATTGTTGAATTAAACAATAAGGGGGACAGACAACTTTTCTTGAGTTACAAGAACAACACTTATGTAATTGAACAAAATGTTACTGAAACGGCTCAACTTAAAAAGCTTAATGATAAAATGCTTACTAAAGAGCTTATGCTTATAATTAATGAGTAAATCTCTGTCATTTAAAAAAGGCTCACTTTCATAAAAGTGAGCCTTTTTTGTTTTTAAGCAATTGGCAATAATTAATTATTGAGTCGTTAGCATGGAATCATAGTTTTTTTCAGTGATTTAAATTACTATTTTTGAGCTCAGCATGAGCAAAGAGAAGAAATATAGGAAGAAAAAGAAGCTTGGAAGTTATCCATTCGTTAGTGTCATTTTTAGTATGTCGCTGGCGCTCTTCGTGTTAGGCTTATTTGCCTTGCTCCTATCTGCTACTAATTCACTCACCGGTATTATTCGAAATAATGTAGAAATGCAGGTTTACCTAAATGGTAATCTATCTGATACAGAAATTGCCAGATTAAATAAATCATTGGCTGAAAAAGAATTCACATTAAGAACAGAAAATAATACCAGCGTGGTCTTTATACCAAAGGAGGAAGCCGCTAAAGAATTCATTGACAAAACAGGTGAGGATTTTATGCAGTTTTTGGGTGAAAATCCTTTAAAGGATGCCTTCACTATTAAAATAGCTCCGGAGTATCATTCAAATGAGCAAATGCTCGCCATTAAGAATAATTTAGAGAAAACGGGAGGGATTTTTGAAGTAGTTTATGTGGAAAATATGATCCAGAGTATAAACGAAAATATCACTAAAATAAGTCTTGTATTGTTGGCAGTAGCAGCAATACTTTTAATAGTTATCATAATACTTATCAATAATACCATCAAACTCGCTTTATTCTCTCAAAGGTTTTTAATCAGAAGCATGCAATTGGTGGGCGCAACAAATAGCTTTATCAGAAGTCCATTTCTTTATAGATCAGCGGCTCACGGTATTATTGCAGGTCTAATTGCATCTGGTGGTCTTTATGGATTATACTTTTATGCTTCACAAGAAATAGATGGAATAGCTCAGCTGGAGCAGGACAATATCTTATATATTATCTTTGGGGCATTAGTAATTGTAGGAATTACTATTGCAATTTTTGGAACATTTAGGGCTATACAAAAGTACTTAGCCATGTCATTAGAAGAACTCTATTAAATATGTCAGACAACAAACTAGCATTCGGTAAAAACAACTATAGATTGATGATTGCAGGAATGATTACTCTTGCAATTGGCTTTATTATTATGACCCTTGATAAAGAACAATACGGTTTCGGATTTTTAGGACTTACACTTGGTCCTATTATCGTGGTTCTTGGTTTTATTGTTGAAATATTCGCTATTCTGGTTAAACCAAAAAAATAAATGGGTCTACTTGAAGCTATAATCCTTGGGATTATTCAAGGTTTAACGGAGTTTCTGCCTGTAAGTAGTAGTGGTCATCTTGAAATTGGTAATGTACTGCTCAATGTTCAGGCAAGCAACAACTTATTGTTTTCAGTAGTAGTACACGCAGCTACTGCTTTATCAACAATTATAATTTTCAGGAAAGATATCTGGGCAATTATAACAGACCTTTTCAAATTTCAATGGAATGAATCAGTGGAGTTTGTCTTGAAGATTATCATCTCCATGATTCCTATTTTTGTAATTGGGATGTTATTCGAAAAGCAGATAGAACAATTTTTTACAGGTAATCTGTTATTGGTAGGCAGCATGCTTTTAGTAACAGCTGTACTGCTGGCCTTTACCTATTTAGTAAGAAATAAAGAAGGTGGAAAAGTTGGCTACCTTCAAGCTCTGATAATCGGTATAGCTCAATCCATAGCCATACTACCTGGTATTTCCAGATCAGGTTCAACTATTGCCACTGCCCTACTGTTAGGCGTTGAAAAAGAAAAAGCGGCCAGATTCTCATTTTTAATGGTATTGGTCCCAATCCTAGGTGCTTCTTTTCTTAAGCTTCTGGATTACCTTGATGCACCTGTTGCTGAACAAGCTGTTAGCGGAAGCGTTCTTATTGTAGGTTTTCTCATGGCGTTTGTTGCAGGCTTAGTTGCATGTAGACTCATGATTAGCCTGGTAAAAAAAGGTAAGCTCATCTATTTTGCCATGTATTGTGGCATAGTTGGGTTAATAGCGATAATTAGTCAGCTTATATGATCATCAACTCGGAAAATACAGTTCAGGAAGGTCAGGTTATCCTTATAGATAAACCTCTGAATTGGACTTCTTTTGATGTGGTTAAAAAATTGAAATATACCTTAAAGGCAAAAAAGATTGGTCATGCCGGCACTTTAGATCCATTAGCTACTGGCTTATTAATTCTTTGCACCGGCAAAAAGACTAAGTCTATTGAAAGCTATCAAGCCCAGCTAAAAGAATATACCGGCACCATAACTTTAGGAGCCACCACGCCATCATACGATTTAGAAACAGATCCAGAAGATTTTAAAGATTATGATCATATCAATGAAGAAGCGTGCGAAGAAGTAGCAAAATCATTTTTAGGAGTAATTCAGCAAACACCACCGATCTTTTCTGCCGTTAAAAAAGAAGGAAAAAGAGCGTACGAATTAGCCAGAGCTGGAAAAGAGGTCAAGCTTAAATCGAAAGAAATTGAAATATTAGCCTTTGACATTACGCGCTTTGAGCTTCCTGAAGTAGACTTCAGAATCTCATGCTCAAAAGGTACTTATATTAGAAGTATAGCCAATGATTTTGGTGAAAAATTGCAGGTTGGTGGCTATCTATCGAGCCTGAGAAGAACTAAAATTGGAGATTTCGATGTGAATGATGCATCTGACTTAGCCCAATTTGTAGAAGCTAATAAAGTAGAACGCACATGATCATACATAATGGTACCGCCTCTATAGAACCCATCAAAAATGCCGTGGTAACAATTGGTACCTTCGATGGTGTGCATTTAGGTCATCAAGAAATTCTGAAGAGAATTATTGAATTATCAAGAAAGAATAATGGGGAGACCTGCCTGGTAACATTTTGGCCACACCCAAGATTTGTATTGAAGCCAGATGATGATAAGCTTAAGTTACTTTCTACTTTCGAAGAAAAGGCAGAGACCTTAAGGCAAATAGGCCTTGACCATCTTTTAAAGATTGAATTTACTAAGGAGTTTTCCACCTGGAGCTCTGAAAAATTTGTTCAAGAGGTACTAATCAAGGCTTTGGGTACTCAGAAATTAGTGATAGGCTATGATCACCACTTTGGTAAAAATAGAGAAGGTGGTTTTGAATATCTACAAAAGAACGCTTCACGCTATGGCTTTACTGTAGAAGAAATTTCAAGACAAGATGTTGATGATGTAGGTATAAGCTCTACCAAAATAAGAAATGCACTTTTATCAGGAGACGTAAAAGAAGCAGCCACCTTTCTAGGTCGAAATTACAGACTAAGTGGTGTTGTGCAAGAGGGAGACAAAATTGGTAGAACAATAGGTTATCCTACCGCCAATATAGCTATTGATGCTAATTATAAGCTCATACCTGCTGACGGCACTTATGCGGTACAAGTGAATTTACATGACACGCAGTATCAAGGTATGCTAAACATCGGTAGCCGGCCGACAGTTAATGGTAAAGAGAAACGAATGGAGGTAAATATTTTCAATTTCAACAAAGATATTTACCATGAGAGATTGCAAATTCAGTTTGTAGAAAGACTTAGAGCGGAACAAAAATTTGATTCAAAAGAGGCACTTGCCGATCAATTAGCTAGAGATAAGCAACAGGCCCAAAAGATATTAAACACTAATTAAGTCAATAAAAATGATTAATAAAGTTGTAAAAAATGCGGATGAAGCTGTAAAAGACATTCCTAGTGGCGCTGTGCTTATGCTAGGAGGATTTGGCTTATGTGGAATTCCGGAAAATTCCATTTCAGCTTTGCTAAAAACCGGAGTAAAAAACCTCACCTGTATTTCAAATAATGCCGGGGTAGACGACTTTGGTATTGGTTTGATGTTAAAAACACATCAGGTGAAAAAAATGATCTCTTCCTATGTGGGTGAAAATGCCGAGTTTGAAAGACAATTATTATCAGGAGAACTTGAAGTAGATCTTATCCCTCAAGGTACACTTGCTGAGAGAGTAAGAGCCGGTGGTGCAGGTATTCCTGCCTTTTACACACCTGCTGGTTACGGTACTGAGGTTGCCGAAGGTAAAGAAACCAGAGAATTTGATGGCAAAATGTATTTGTTAGAAAGTTGGCTTCGTGCTGACTTTTCACTGGTGAAAGCCTGGAAAGGAGATACTGCTGGTAATCTTATTTTTAAAGGTACAGCGCGTAATTTCAATCCAATGATGGCCGCAGCGGGGAAAATCACGATTGCAGAGGTAGAAGAATTGGTACCTGCTGGTGAGTTAGACCCAAATGAAATACATACTCCGGGTATTTATGTACAAAGAATATTCAAAGGAGTTGATTACGAGAAAAGAATTGAGCAAAGAACTGTAACTTCATAATTATGGCTTTAGACAAAATTGGAATTGCTAAGAGAATAGCGCAGGAAGTGCAAGATGGAATGTACATTAATTTAGGAATAGGTATCCCCACACTGGTTGCCAACTATATTCCTGAAGAGCTAAATGTAGTATTGCAGTCAGAGAATGGTTTGTTAGGTATTGGCCGTTTCCCTACTGAAGAAGAAGTAGATGCAGATCTTATCAACGCAGGTAAGCAAACTATCACTATGCGCGATGGCTCGGTGCTGTTTGACTCCTCAGAGAGCTTCGGAATGATCAGAGGTGGTCATGTGGATTTAACCATTTTAGGTGCCATGGAGGTTTCAGAAAATGGTGATATTGCCAATTGGAAGATACCGGGCAAAATGGTAAAAGGTATGGGCGGTGCTATGGATTTAGTTGCATCAGCAAAAAACATCATTGTAGCCATGCAACATACCAGTAGAAGTGGTGATTCTAAGTTGCTGAAAGAGTGTTCGCTACCTATTACAGGTATAAACTGTGTAAGAAAGATTGTTACTAATTTGGCAGTTCTGGAAGTTCAGGAAGAAGGAGGTTTTTTATTATTAGAAAGAGCTCCAGGCGTTACGGTTGATGAAATTAAAGAAGCTACTGCTGGCAAGCTTATTGTGAATGGTGACGTTCCTGAAATGAAAATTAATTGATTATGAGAAAATTTAGTATCTACATACTAGGCCTATTTTTAACAATAGCCATCTCGTCTTGTAGAGATAAGAACGATAATTTTGTTGCGTTTTCATTAGAACAAGATTTAGAACTGGGGCAACAAGTATCAAATGAAATAGAAAGTGACCCTGCGACCTACCCTATCTTAGATGATTCGGAATATGCTGATGCCTATGCTTATTTTGGTAATTTAGTTGATGCCATTCTAGAGTCAGGTGAAGTTGAATACAGAGATGAGTTTGCATGGGAGTTTAAAATAATTGCCGATGATTCTGTTCTAAATGCTTTCGCTACTCCTGGTGGTTATATCTATGTATACACAGGACTCATTAAATACCTTGATCAGGAAGATGACTTGATGGGTGTACTTGGTCACGAAATTGCTCATGCAGATCTTAGACATACCAGTAGAAACCTTCAAAGGATTTATGGTTTACAAATTCTACTGTCTCTACTAGTTGGAGAAAATCCCTCACAGCTAGAAACTATTGCTGCACAGATAGCTGGAACAGCCTCTGGCCTTGCATTCTCAAGAGAGTTTGAGTCAGAAGCTGATGACAGATCGGTTGAATATCTAGCTGAAACCAGATACGCCTGTAATGGAACTGCAGGTTTCTTTCAGAAACTTGTTGATCAAGGACAGGCTGGGGGAACTCCAGAGTTTTTAAGCACCCACCCTAGTCCTGATAACCGTGTAGAAGATATCAATAAAAAAGCAGACGAAATTGGCTGTTCTACCACACCTTTAAATCCTACTACTTATGAGGATTTTAAAAACATGTTACCACAATAATTGAATAGATAGAAGAGAGAATGAAGAAATCAAAAATCAATTTTGAGATTGAATTAGATAAGGATAGCGTACCTGAAAAAATTGAGTGGAACGCTACTGATGCAAGCGAAGAATTAAAAGAAACTAAAAGTATAAGCATCTCTTTATGGGATCATATAGAGAAGAATTCAATGCGCATAGATCTTTGGACTAAAGACATGCCTGTTGACGAAATGAAGCGTTTTTATATAGATTGCTTAGGCGGTATGGCTCAGAGTGTACTTAACGCTACAGGAGATGAGTTTATGTCTCAGGAAATGAATGACCTATGTGATAAGCTGGTTGCTCATGTGGAAAGAGAGATGAGAGAGCAGAAATAGTTCTATCAGGCAAGTTTATACCAAACAAAAAAGGAACTGAAAAATCAGTTCCTTTTTTTATGTCTATGCGTGACTTACTTAAAACAGCAACTCACCTAAATTAATGTTAAAAAACTTAGACAGTACAGTAGTAATAAACATGATTCCTAAAACTATAGGACAAAATACGGTAATAGCAAAATTGATGTATTTCTCAAGAAATGAACCTTTGTAGCCATCAAATCCATTGCTAATTTCATCACTAAGATTCTCCTTTTTCCATACATAAGCAGCAAATATTACTATTAAACATCCTCCTAAAGGCAGGAAGGTATCATTTGCTACATGGCCAATGAACGTCATGAAATCAGTAGGATTTTCAGCACCAAAATAAGTAATGAAATTAGAGAAGAATTCTGAGTAGCCATTACCTACTAATGATGGTAAACCAATGAGGAAAATAACTCCAGCTACTAACCATACAGCCTTTCCTCTTTTCATGTTCAATTCATCTACCGTATAAGCCACCGGAACTTCCAATAAAGAAACTGTAGAAGTTAAGGCTGCAAAAGATAATAATAAGAAGAAAGCTGACCCTATCACTACGCCAAGTACTGGGCCTAATGTTTCAAATGCTCCCGGTAATACTGCGAATATTAAACCTGCTCCTTGTCCTGCTCCTTCCATAGTACCATCTGTTAGGTAAGCTACTAGAGGGAACATCATCATACCTGCAATAACTGCGATACCGACATCAGTAAGAGTGATAAAAGCCGCTGAAGAAACGATATTATCCTTTTTACCCACATATGATCCATAGGTAATTAGAGCGCCCATTCCTAATGACAAAGAGAAAAATGCCTGCCCCATTGCGCTACCAATCACCTTAGTAGTAAGCTTTGAGAAATCAGGAACCAGATAAAACGATAAACCTTCCAATGCATGAGGAAGCGTTAATGAATAAATCACCAAGCCTATAATCATGATTAAAAGTGTAGGCATCAATATTTTCGAAGCTTTTTCTATACCTCCAGAAACACCTTTTGATACGATAAAGGCTGTAGTTAGCATAAATACTATGGCGTACCCTCCTACTTTGTAAACATCTTTGATGTAATCACCAAACTGATTACCAATATCAAAATTACCGCTAAGCATTTCAAGAAAATATCCAAAGGCCCAACCAGCTACTACATTGTAAAAAGATAATATGAGGAAACCACTAATAATGCCTATTTTACCAATGAAATTCCACTTTTTATAACCTAAAGAGTTGAAGGCTCCCACCGGATTTTTTGAGGTTTTTCTACCCATCGCAATTTCCGTAATCATTACGGGAAAGCACAGGATAAAACAAAATATAAGGTAAACGAACACAAAGGCAGCACCACCACCTTCACCCACTTCAAATGGGAATTTCCATATATTTCCTAAACCCACAGCGGAACCTGCTGCAGCTAAAATAAAACCGATTTTACTAGAGAATCCTCCTCTTGATGCCATATCTAACTTAAAATTTAAAAGGCTGTAAAGATATTAGTTTATTCCTTTTTGGCAATGGATAGCTTACAGTTGTTAGCAAAAAATACTGTAGAGCCATATTTAATACTAGAATTGCCATACAGTAGCATAGGAAATACGGTTTTGTAAATGATCTTGTAATGTGAGGTATTTAAGAAACTTCTTTTGAATTATAATTTCAGAAGTATGTTGATAGATCTCTCCGGGATGACAGAACCCACACCCACACTATTGGTTGGTATAGTCATGCTGGAAGCATCTATTTGGATGTAACATAATCGCTGAGATATGTACAAAGATTCCTACGGAATGACTGAACTAACACACTGGGTTGGCACAGTCATGCTGGAAGCATCTAGCCCTTTAGCTCCATTAGCCCAAAACAAAAAAGGACTCGTTAAAAACAAATGCTTTCAATGTTAACTATTGTAAGTTTAAAATGTCACGAGCTACAAGCTCGCGCCAGCGGGAGGGTTATTACTAATTAAAGAAGGAAATTTCACTAGCTTTAAATAGGAAGTAAATACCAAAAATAAGAACAAAAATTAGTCTTACTCGGATTTTTCTTGATTTAGATTCGTTTAGAAATTCATGATATTCCTGTTCTGTTTCACTCGAATATCTAAATCCACCCCAATAGCGAAATAATCCAATAATTGAACAAATATTAAACAAGAGGATAAAAATAAATATTATTACACCGTACATAAGCTCACATGTTTTCTCCCTTTCGTTGGTGTTATCACCAACAAAAACCTGAAGATATAAAAAAAGCGAGTCTTTCGACTCGCTTCTTAAAACCGTAAACTATATAAAATTATAAATCTCTTTTAGGATCCCATTTTTCAAGGTAATCGGCCACTCTGCGAACCACCATACCTCCTAATGAGCCGTCAACCACTCTGTGATCATAAGAATGAGATAGGAACATTTTGTGTCTAATAGCAATTACATCACCTTGTGGTGTTTCTAAAACTGCAGGCTTTTTCACTATAGCGCCTAAAGCAAGGATACCTACTTGCGGCTGCATAATGATTGGTGTACCCATCACATTACCGAAAGAACCAACATTTGAGATAGTGAATGTTCCACCTTCTAGCTCTTCTGCTTTTAATTTATTATCACGGGCTCTTTTTGCTAAGTCGTTTACTTTGTTAGCCAATCCTGTGATATTTAGTTGATCCGCATCTTTAATAACAGGAACAATCAAATTACCTGATGGTAAAGCTACTGCCATACCAATATTGATACGCTTCTTCTTGATAATTCTATCACCATCTACCTGAACGTTGATCATTGGGTAATCTTTGATGGCTTTTACAACAGCTTCTATAAAGATTGGAGTGAAAGTCAGGTTACCACCTTCTTTCTCTTTAAAAGCATTTTTATGCTTGTTTCTCCATTGCACAACACTGGTTAAATCAGCTTCCACAAAAGAAGTTACATGTGGAGAAATACGTTTAGAATCAACCATTCTTCCGGCAATCATCTTACGCATTCTGTCCATCTCGATGATCTCATCTTCAGCGCTGATGCTAACAGGTACACCCTGAGGAGCAGGAGATGCCGCAGGTGCAGGAGTGCTGGCAGGAGCAGCAGAAGTTTGCTGAGTAGTTTGAGCCGGTTGACTATCTTTATTTTCAACAAAAGCTAAGATGTCTTTTTTAGTTACTCTACCATCTTTACCGCTTCCATCAATGCTTTCAAGCTGGTCCATGCTTACATTCTCTTCTTTAGCGATATTTCTCACTAGCGGAGAATAAAATCTACCTGAATCAGATCGGGCAGGAATTTCATGACCGTTTGTAGATTGACCATTACTGCTTTGCGTTGCTGCAGGAGCAGCTTCCTTTTGAGCTTCAGCTTTAGGAGCATCATTACTAGGTGCGCTATCACCAGAAGCTTCGCCTTCCGTTTCGATGATGGCTATCGGCTTACCAACCGCTACAATATCACCCTCTTGTGCTAATATTTGTTTTAATACACCGCCTTCTAATGCAGGAACTTCTGTATCTACTTTATCAGTTGCTACTTCTAAAACAGATTCATCTTGTTCTATGGTATCGCCTTCTTTTTTGAGCCAGGTCAGTACCGTTGCCTCCATTATACTTTCGCCCATTTTGGGCATAACCATTTCTACAGTTGCCATGTATTTTTAATTTATATGCTTTTAAATAAGATTGATACAAGTAGCGCTTTCCACTCTTGAATTTTACTCATTCACCAACAGATATTTCTATGGTAAATGCGAATATTATTTGTACAAAATTACGATTTATCGCCTTTTTCTCAATTATTTTGCACTTAAAGTTTGTCGAACCAAATTTAATACTGAATTAGCTGTAATATCAATATTACCCTCTCTATCAAAAGGGAAATTGAACAATTTAGTTTGGGTATTTTCACCATCTGCCAAAGCTACCCAAACTGTACCTACCGGCTTCTCTTCTGTACCACCTGAAGGTCCTGCTATACCACTTGTAGCCACTCCAATATCAGCATGCATCAATTGGCGTACATTTTCTGCCATTTCAATAACAGTTTGTTCGCTAACAGCACCAAACTTTTCGATGGTTTCTTGCTGCACACCAAGCACTTTTATTTTTAACTCGTTATGATATGGAATAACCGTACCCTGATAATAAGCTGAGCTACCAGCATTTTCAGTAATCAATTTTGACAAATATCCTCCTGTACAACTTTCAGCACATGCTATTGTTAATCCTTTAGATTTAAGCAGTTCACCAACAGCTTCTGCGTGATTGATATCCTCAGTCGCGAAAACATATTTACCTATCAGCTCGTCCAGCTTTTCAACTTCTGCAGAGATCAGTTTCTTTAAACGATTTTCATCAGCACCGATAGCTGTCAGTCTCAGTTTTACTTGCTTAAGCCCAGGCAGATAAGCCAGTTTAATTTCTTTGGGAAGGTTATTCTCCCAGTCTTCAAGCTTTTCCGCTAATTCACTTTCTGGAACTCCACTGGTTTTCACCATTTGGTGGATGATAACAGGCATCTGGAACTGCTCCTTCAATTTAGGAAGTACAGTATCCTGCATCATATATTTCATCTCCTTCGGAACACCAGGCATGGAAACAAATACTTTTCTGCCTTTATTGAACCACATACCCGGGGCTGTTCCATATTGATTAAAAACAACCTCACATTTTTTAGGCAACTCAGCCTGCCCCTTATTGAGTTTGTTAAGCGTTCTTCCACGCTTGGCAAATCGTTCTTTCAGTGTTTGAAGGATTTCCTCATTCAGGTACATTTCTGAATCGAAATATTTTGCCAAACAGGGTTTAGTCAGATCATCCTTGGTAGGGCCCAGACCGCCTGTTATAAGAATAATATCAGCATTTTTCTCTGCCTCCTCAAAAGCTTCCAGAATAGCCTCTTCTGTGTCGGCTATGGTTACTTTGCGTTTTACTTTTACTCCTATTTTATCTAATTCAGCACTTATCCAATGTGAATTAGTATCTAAAGTTTGACCGTACAAAATCTCATCCCCTATGGAAATAAGTTCAGCAAATATATTCTTCATGTTTATCTTCTGATTAAGAAAAGGAAAGATGCCTTGTGCTTTTTCTTATGTATCACCAAGTAATAGACTCCTTCCGGCAATGAACTTACCGAAATAACTTCAGCACGCTGCTTTGGTTTATCATTTACCTTTTTTAGTACTTCTTTGCCATCTATGTTGAGAATGGTATAACTATCATAATTAAAATTATCGATAGCTTCTAAGTGGATAAACTGATTGGCAGGGTTAGGAAATAAAGTGAAATATTCCCTTAGTTGCTCTCTGTTACCCAAAACAGGGTCATCATAAACAACGATTCTGCGCTCCATACTTTCTACACACTTTAGTGAATCTTCCACACTTAAAACCAGGTAATAGATTCCTGCTTCCTGATAGTCTAAAGTAATTATTCTACCCGTTTTCTCCACTCCATTACCCAAATCCCATTTCCATGAAATGGCAGAAGAAGAATCCGCTGTCACACTGATTGCTTCATCATAAGCAAGGTTTAAAGTATCCGATGGCAGTTCAAAATTTGCCACTACGTGAGATATTTGCAAAGGTATTTTTACTGCCTGTGAAGGAACTATGTTGGCTACATTAACCGCCCAAATTTCGGTAGAAGCTTCCACTTCAGTCATAAATAATTGACTACCCTTTCCTAAAAATTGACTGAGTGCCTCATCAGCAAAAAAGTACAAAGCACTTGTATTAGAAGCTTTAAAAGTAACAGATTGCCCCTGGCAGAGAAAATAATCATCAAAAACAGGGCTCTCACTTTGGGTCTGATTAAAAGTTAAAGTATCGGTACAGCCAAAATCGTTTACAGCCACCAATTGCAAATCACCTGAAGTAAAACCCTGTAAGTTGAAATAAAGAGAATCACTAGTACCAACATTTTCGCCACGTACGAGCCAGGTGATGTCTGTTGCTATGCTATTATTAACTGCCAAAGCACGCATTTCAGCATTAGTCGTTGATAAATCATCATATACTTGAAAGTCTGCTTTTATTTCTGCTATAGTTAATTCCACCTTTACCATCTCTGAAGGATAGGTTTGCTGCTCATTTCGCACGTAAAAAGTGCTGTCAGTTTGAATATTCTCTATGGTAAAAGTAGCTCCTCTGTAGATTAAAGAAGTAGCCTCGGCATCTTCATAGACAGAGATTTCACTGATAGCCGGATCAGTAATAACCACATCACTGCCACTACAAACCAGCTGATTGGTTGCTAAATCAGGTGTAATTCCTCTAAACGCAATTTCAATGCCCTTCATAATGGTATCAGTACAACCAATGGCATTGGTAGCAACCAATTGTATATCAATTGTTCCCTCCTGACTAAAGGGGATTCTCGGATTTTGTTGAGTGGATTGATAACCGTTGCTAAAAGTCCAATTCCATTCAACAGCTTCTTTACTTGAGTCATTAAAGGAGATTAGGGTATTGCTATTTGGTGTGATTAAATAAGGAGTTGATGTTACCTCAAAATTTGCAGTAGGTTTAACAACCGATACAATTAACCTCTTTCTTATTGAGGCAAAACCCTGGCCATCAATTACTTCATAATAGAAAACGGAATCAGATTGTAAAGGGCTAACATCAAAAGTTCTTCCTTTATAGGCAACGGAATCAGCTGTTGGCGTCAAATAAATATGAAGCGAATCTGTACTTGCTGTCTGAAATGATGGTGTTTCATTTTCGCA
The DNA here is from genome assembly GCF_016734805.1 of Marivirga atlantica. Classification (GTDB taxonomy): domain Bacteria; phylum Bacteroidota; class Bacteroidia; order Cytophagales; family Cyclobacteriaceae; genus Marivirga; species Marivirga atlantica. The sequence goes on along the minus strand of NZ_JAERQG010000002.1, from coordinate 435,217 downwards.
TATAAACAATTGAGCCCCAAAAGGTCTGTTTTGCTTAGTTGTGGTCAACTTTTCTTTAGCTGTGTTTAACACATTTTGCAATTGGCTTAAATCATTGGCAGCTAAAAGTGCAAAGTTTATCATTTGGCTTTGTCCAGGTTGGAAATCTTTCAACAATACACCAAGTAAAGAACCTACACTGTTTCCTTCATTATTAATACCAGCCTCTTTTTCAGAAAATGCATTAATACTAGACTCCCAAATCAATGAATTGGTTAAGGTATCATTTGCTAAATCTGAAGTATTGCCATTGAGATTATCCAGGTCAAAAGGATAAAATACAGAATCCTGATCCGCAATAAGGGCTAGGCCTCCATATAAGCTTTGATTATTGTCATATGCATACACCATTTCATTTACAGAATCGTATTTAAGTGTATTGGCATCGTCATCAATTACTGCCCACTCTGTAAAAAGCTCAAAGAAAAGACTGTCATAATTTACATCTCCCCTATTTTCAAGCTCGTATTCAAACAAAATAAATTCATTCTCACCAGAAGCCTCCCAGCCTAAAATCCTTTGTCTTATTTCTAAACCTAAAGTGGTATCCAAAGTAGCTTGTTCCTTAAAAGTACTTCTTACATCGAAATCTGCAGTTATGTCATCGAAGCGCTTTAGTTTTTGCATGCTTTCAAAATCCTCCTCAAAAGCAAACTCAAGTGGGTTTATTAAGGTGTTTTTACTGATACTATCTGCAGAAGCAGCCAGAATGATTCCTGAATGTCCTACCAGAGTTGAGCCGTTGTAATTTGTCGAGAAAGTGCTGAAGGGATATTGCTTATTACGGCCCAAAACTCCGGTAGAGTTTAAGCCGAACCTCCAATTTGCAAAACTGAATATCTCCGTTCTGGGACTGGAGAAAATGACAAAATTTTGGTAGTCCTCATAAAAAGCTCCTTCATAATTCAACCTAAAATATAGTTTCTCATTTTCTGGTAAATTGTCGGAAAGAATTACTCTAAAAGGGACTGAATTATTATCAAAAGTGTTATTTCTTGCAACAGACCCTATTTGCAATACATTGTCGACCAATGTCACATATGGATTGTCAGAACTCAATGTAATTGATAAATCTTCTACATCATTCAAGTAAGTTTGAAATTCAGCGTATATTGTAAGTGTATCTCCATAATAAGCCGCTTCTTCAAAGCCATTGGAATATTCAAAAGACTGCATTCTTACAGAAGGATTTTCATCGTTACTTACAGCTCTTGAAATATTTAGTCTTCCTTTTCCAAATAAATATTCGAATTGCGTATTAGAGGAAATATCATATATATCATCAGCATTTACCCTTAGCTGCTCCATAATTTCAACTGCTGAATAATCAGGGTATCGCTCCCGCAGTAAAGCAGCCGCTCCTGCAACAATTGGTGCTGCTAATGAAGACCCGCCTTCAGTACCATAGCTGTCATTATTAAAAGTGGTATAAATATTAACACCAGGAGCAACTAGGTCAATAAAGTTACTGTAAGTTGAATTAGGATCGCGCTGATCAGCATTATTTACAAAACCTACCGATAGCACATTATCGTATGAAGCAGGATAGAAATCCAAATTAGCATTTGTATTACCGGCTGCAGCAACCACCGCAGCATCTTTCTCTAAAACTGCATAATTGATCACATCTTGTGCATATTGAGAAAAACCTGACACACCTCCCCATGATAAATTGATCACATCAGCTCCTTGATTGGCTGCATAAATCACTCCTTCATAACTGTTGCTAGAGAAATTATTTTCCGTCTGAAATATTTTTATAGGTAAGAATTTACATCTGTACCCCATACCAGCTATACCAAGGGCATTGTTAGTCGCTGCCGCTGCAACTCCTGTTACCAATGTGCCGTGCTGGTCGCCATCGGCTTCAGGAGCGTTATCATTGTCTGCAAAATCCCAACCCCTATAGTTATCAATAAATCCGTCTCCATCATTATCAATTCCATCATCAGGTATTTCATCAGCGTTTATGTACAAATTGCCTTGCAGATCCTCATGATCCAGGTCAACACCCGTATCCACGATGGCAATTACCAAATCTTCATCGCCTTGTGTAATATTCCAGGCATCATAAGCCCCCACCTGATCTAAATGATACTGCGGTCCATTTCTCCTTGCCTGTGGATCGTTAGGTACCAAAAAAGGCTTTACATTAGGATATCTTTCAGCATAAATGACATTTGAAAAGCTACTTAGATTATTTATGAATGTTAGTTCATCAACTTCAGTATTAAGCCTGATTTTATAGATGCCATCCAAAACGCTTTTTGTATTAACCCCTCGCTCCTGCTGTGTTTTATACTGTGCAATGTTCTCTATTTTTCTGACTGATGTTAATGAGGCTAGATCAGCACCGCTTAACAGCTTTTCGTTGGCACCTTTAGCAGTTGTGGATTCATCCAACTTTATTATAACTGTATGTGGTACATAGTCATCTGACTGTGCGAAAACCTGAAGTGAGAATAAGATTGATATACTGAATAGTAGAATTTTCCTCATAAATAATAATCAACTTACATCAGAACAAAGCTGGAGAACCTATGTTCAGCCATATCTATAAAAGCTTAGTCCTTCTTTTTATGCTTTAAAACTTAAATGTATCTTTACCTTAAATCTGCTAAAAGCAGCAGATTAGATATTTATGAAGCTTTAAAGCGCCTTTTTAGTCAAACGATTGCAAAGGCCATATTTTACAAGCTGCAAAAATATCAAAAATTAAACACTTTAGTTGATAACTTACATCATTTAGAGCTTGTTACTAACAAACATTCTAAAAGGATCAAAAATTTAACATTGATGAGTTTATTCGAAAAACACAAAGAAACTATTGACAAGGCTGTTGAAGCCATCCATGACCGTTCTTTTTTTGCGGCTTACCCTGAACATCCTTCTCCGAAAATTTATGGCGAAGATGCAGATAAGGATGGCAGAGAAAAATTTCAGGCCAGCTTAGATAAAAAATTTGAAGACCTTTTACAGGAAAACCCTGAAGCATGGGTTGGTGAAGAGCAATCACCATACTTGAACAAAGCTTTAGGAATCTTGTATCCATCTTTCAGTGCTGACACGCTTATAGAAAGAAGCCAAAAAGCATGGAGCCAGTGGAGAAACCTATCAGTCGATGAAAGAGCTGCTGTTTTGGTAGAAAGTCTTGATGGTTTTAAAGAGCGTTTTTTCGAAAATGCTTACGCTACAATGCATACAACTGGTCAGGGTTATATGATGGCATTTCAAGCTTCCGGCCCTCATGCGGCAGATAGGGCATTAGAATCTCTGGCGATGGGCTATGAAGAGCAAAAGCGTTTCCCTGAGCATCAATCATGGACCAAGCCGATGGGCAAATACGAAATTAAGCTTAATAAAAGCTGGCGAGCTGTACCAAAAGGAATCAGTCTGGTAGTTGGTTGTAGCACCTTCCCTACATGGAATTCAGTACCAGGACTTTATTCTTCTTTGGTAACTGGTAATACTTGTATCGTAAAGCCACATCCAGGAGCTATTCTTCCAATGGCGATTGTAGTAGCCGAAATTCAAAAAGTACTTAAAGCTAATGGCATCGATCCTAATGTATGTCAACTGGCACCAGATACTTACAGCAAAATGATCACTAAAGATTTAGCTGAGCATAAGGCGGTAAAACTTATTGACTACACAGGTGGCTCTAAATTTGGAAGTTACCTTGAAGGACTAGCTGACAAAACAGTATTCACTGAGAAGACAGGAGTAAATTCTATCATTCTTGATTCTGCTGAAAATATTGATAAGGTAGCACAAAACCTTGCTTTCTCTGTTTGTCTTTACTCCGGACAGATGTGTACCTGTCCTCAGAACTTCTTTATTCCTGAAGAGGGCATTAACACACCTAACGGTAAAGTGAGCTTCGAAGATTTTGCACAAAAACTAGCTGATAACATTAACGGCTTAGTTGATAATCCTAAAGCAGGTCCTTTTGTGTTGGGTGCCATTCAGAACCCAAATACAACTGGGCACATTGAAGAAGCCAAGAAATTAGGTGGCAAAATCTGGCTGGAAAGCAGAAGCATTGACAACCCAATGTTTAAAGAAGCCAGAACAGCAACACCAATAATTGTAGAAATGAGTACTAAGGATAAGGATAAGTTCACACAGGAATTATTCGGTCCAATAGTTTTACTGATTAAGACTAAGAATACTGAAGAATCAGTAAATATGGCTGCTGAACTAGCAGAGAATCATGGTGCAATTTCTTGCGGTGCTTATACTACTGATGCCACTACCAAAAATATGATTATGGATAAAATGGCTTTATCAGCTACTCCTGTAAGCTTCAACTTAACAGGTGGTATTTATGTAAACCAAAATGCCGGTTTCTCTGATTTCCATGTTACAGGTGGCAATCCTTCAGGCAATGCTTCCTTAACAAACCCTGAATATGTAATTAAAAGATTTACCTGGGTAGGCTTTAGAGAACCTGTTGAAGGTTAAAAGAGTAATTGACAATTTTTAAAGCCGATGTAGTAATTCATCGGCTTTTTTATTGTGGTCATTCAACAATAGAATAATTGCTTATTCCTCTCAATAACTAGCTTTTGTCAACATTATATTCATCCTATGACTTCAAGTCATAAGATGAATTATCTTTTATGGTCTAAATTTTATTCTATTAATTGAGCTTCACTAAAGTGCTTTAATGAGTCTTTCTCCTCCAAATAACCTTTCATCCCTAACAATGCCTCCAAGGTAAGCGCAGTAGTAAAAGCATCTGATTTCCAATGTAAAATATGGCGCACAACTGTTCCGCCTGCAAAGAAAACGCCCCCCTTCCAATAGTAACCGTTTAGGGTTTTTATTTTATGACTTAAAATATATTCGAGTGCTTTAAAAGCGGATGTTCTAACCCTTTCATTATCTAACATGTCAAAATGTAAATAAGTATTGAGCGCATAAATGGTTGACTGCAAGGTATCATGATCGTTTATCAAATCTCTTGAAGACCAGCTTCCATTCTCATGTTGATTCTCCAATAAGAAATCTACTATAGGCTGCTTTACACGCTCAAGCTCCTTTACGCCCAACTGCCATGATTTACTGATATAGTAGGGCATGTGATATCTGTTAGGATAATAGGTAGCAGCAAAGTCATAATCCTCTCTTGCTACACACTTCTCAATAAAATCCAGGGCATCATTAAATCCTTTAGGATTTTCGATATTCAACAACTCGAAAGCACTCAACACATTGGTATTTACAATAGGGTCTAAATCATTGGTCCCGTAAGGGATATAAGGTTTGTAAGCATGTGGATACATCTTGCTAATCGGAAGATAAAAAAGCTGTGCATGTATATAATCCTTTAATAAATTCCAGTTACCTAAATATTCATGTTCATCTGCCAGCCAAGTAAGATAAGCACCAATATCATACCCGTGAGATCGAAAAACGTTATACCAATGTCTGTTTCTTCTGTCAAGGTCTCTGTATTGGGTAACCATTTGTCCAAACTGAGTCAAGCTATCAGGAATAGAACTCTTGAATATTTTGTTGTGGTAATAAAGTGCCATATAGCCCGCAGCCGTATCATCATTGTCGTTCGGTACATTAGCAGCTTTGCTGATGAAGTTCAATGAAAGTTTAAAATTGTTAGGTCTTCGAACTAATGGATTGTCTGGCTCAAAAATAACTCTCATTTTATGGGTGGGAGGCAACGCATTCCAGAAATTAAAACTACCATCACTCTCATAGGCCATTATTCTGGGAAACGCCAAATTCAGCATTTCAGGAATTTCTTCATACTCAGGATGCTCTAAATATAGCTGTGCAAGAATATTATAAGTACCCGCCACCGCAAAGCAATTAGAGTCATAAGCCCGTTGATAGCCACCAAGAATAGGAAACCAAAAATTCATTTCCATGATGCTACCCCACTCCCCTTTAAAATATCTTGGCGAGTCGCTCTCCTGTTTTTGAGAGGTTTTGAGATAATTAATCGCCATCTGGCTGGCATGTTCAACCTTCTTTTGCAATTCTTGATAATTCACAGAATCAAGCGTTTGTGCCCTTGCAGGAATATACAGGATAATAAAGATGATAAGCAATAAACAAATGCGCATAAGAGGCAATTTCTACTTAGTTCTGGAGATTATACAATTCCTTAATATCCACTTTATCTTTATTGGCATATAAGTCATGATGAAAATTACTTAATTTCTTCAGAATTGGGATCATCGATTTCTTTTCCATATCACTAAGATTACCCATTAGCAAATTACTCAGTGCCATCATCCGTTGATCAATCTTAGGGACTAAGGCCTTTCCATTCTTACTAAGCTTTACTCTTTTTATCCTTTTATCTTTATCATCGGTTAATTCCTCCAGCAGACCTGCCTTCATTAAACGCTTCATTGATTCAATGCAGGTGGTTCTTTCCATTATTTGTTTATCAGCTACTTCCTTTTTACTTGGAGTCTGCATCATCTCTATGGTTTTAATAATGCCAAAATCTCCTAATGAAAGTAAGGGTAAATCTTCATAAGATAATTTAATCCAGGTTTCTACAAAGCTTGTTAAACCACCAAGAATATGTGAAGCAATCACATTAAGCCCTGCCTCATTTACGGTAGGCTCATTTGTTTCATAAGTATCAGGTTGACTGTATTTTTGTTTTAAAGTTTCTCCGAACAAAACAAAATCATCAGTTCCATGCTTATTTGTGAATTCTTGATAGTCCCTAAGTAGCTGAATGATATTATCCATTCCAATTTTTTTATTAAAATAACAATTTTGTTATAAATATATAACAATAATATTTTATTTTTGTTGAGTCAACCCTAAACATAATGTAACAAAGAAATGAAAAAACTATCATTGTTTGTTTTAAGCATATTGCTAATTAGTTTATCAAGCAGGCTTTCGGCTCAAAATACTGGTACTCTTAAAGGAACCGTAACAGATTCAAAAACCGGAGAGCCTTTAATAGGAGCTACAGTTGTATTAGAAGGTACTTCCACAGGTGCCTCCACTAATTTAGAAGGAAATTACACTATAAAAGACATTGAAGTAGGGTCTTATAATATTCAATGTTCCTTTATTGGTTATGTAACTCAAACAAAATACAATGTTGTAATCCGCTCCACCGGTAACATTGATATAAATTTTGAATTGCAAGAAGATGTAGAACAAATGGGTGAAGTTGTTGTAACGGCTAATCCTTTCAGACAATCAGAAATAACCCCTCTTTCACGTCAAAAACTCAGCCAAGAAGAAATTGTATCTTACCCAGGCGGAAATAACGACATAGCAAAGGTAGTGCAAACCTTACCAGGTGTATCTGGCTCAGTAGGTGGCTTCAGAAATGATGTTATTATCCGTGGTGGAGCACCTAATGAAAATGTTTATTTTCTTGATGGTGTTGAAATCCCAAACATCAATCACTTTTCTACACAAGGAAGTGCAGGCGGGCCCGTAGGGTTATTAAATGTTTCATTCTTTGAAGGAGTTACGCTTTCTGCCAGTTCCTTTGGAGCCCAGTATGGCAACGTTCTCTCAGGAGTTTTACAATTTGACCAGCGCACGGGAGATGATCAGAATTTTGCAGGTAATTTTCGCTTGAGTTCCAGTGAGGCTGCCCTTACGGTAGAAGGACCGCTTTTCAAAGGCAGTAAAGAAAGTGCCAATACAACTTATATCGCATCAGTTAGAAGATCATACCTACAACTCTTGTTTGGTGTAATTGGTCTACCTTTTCTGCCTGATTACTGGGACTATCAATACAAAGTGAACCATAAAATTGATAAGTACAATGATATCTACGTCACTGGAGTTGGATCGATAGATGATTTAGCTATTAATGAGTTAGACGAGTTTGATGCAGAGCAGCAAGCCGTACAAGATCAAATACCTGTCATTCGTCAAAGAAGTAACACCCTTGGAATAGGTTGGAAAAGCCGATTTAAAGATAATTCAGGATACATGCTCACTGTTTTGAGCAACAACTATCTGAATAACCAATTTCAGAGATTTGAAGATAACGTAAATGAAACCGGTCTGATCTTCAAGAATGATTCTGAAGAAATGGAAACCAGATTACGTTATAATCTAACCAAATTTAATGGCGACTGGACCACAACTTATGGTTTAGATTTAATCAACGCAGATTACCAAAACACCACCGAGGATCTTGTTAATAATGTTACTTTCGGAACCGATCTAAATTTGTTCAGGTATGGCTTATTTGCCCAAACCTCTACTCGATTACTCAATAACAGAATGGGGCTAACTGTAGGGCTTCGAGCTGATGGAAATAGCTTTACTAAAAATGGCAATGAAATATATAAAACTATTAGCCCCCGAGCTTCTATAACCTATGATCTTACTGCAGACAAAAAGCTTACAGCAAATGCTTCAGCAGGTAGGTATTATAAAATATTACCCTACACCACTTTGGGCTATAAAAACAATGCTGGTGAGTACATTAATGAAAATACAGAGTACATCAGAAGTGAGCATTTAGTGGCAGGACTTGAATATCTGTTGACAAAATCTTCGCGCCTAACATTAGAAGGCTTCTTTAAATATTATTCTGACTATCCTGTTTCTACTATTGACAGTGTTTCTTTAGCTAATAAAGGTGGAGGTTTCGAAGTGCTGGGTAGTGAACCTGTGGTGAGCAACGGTCTTGGAAGAACATATGGTGCTGAACTTCTCTATCAGCAAAAATTTACCGGAAACTTTTACAGTATTGCCGCATTAACTTTATACAAAAGTGAATTCTCAGCCGGAGATGATGCAAATTATGCGCCTGCCGTATGGGACAATGGCGTATTGGTTTCTTTACTGGGAGGCTACAAATTTGGAAACAACTGGGAAGTAAGTGGACGCTATCGTTATTTAGGTGGTTCTCCCTATCCTCCTGTTGATCAACAGGCAACTCTTAATAACTATCCAGCTATCATAAGAGATTATTCACGATTAGGTGATGTCAGATTAGGTGGTTTTAGTCAATTGGATATCCGAATAGACAAGAAATGGAGTTTTAAGAATTTCAGTCTTGATCTGTTTCTAGATATTCAAAATGTACTGGCGCAACAGCAACCTTCAGAACCACAATTCGGATTAGAAAGAAACGATCAGGGCGAGGTGGTAAGTCCTAAAAACTTAGTTCGCGTTGATACTAATGCTGACGGCTCCGTTCTGCCATCTATAGGAATTGTAATCAATTTCTAATACTTACCCTCATATAAGCTCCTGAAAAATAAGGGAATACATATTTATGCAGAATATTCACCTTATTTTTCAGGACTTGCAATATATCCAAATACTTAACGTACCTTTGCATCGGAAATAGGCCCGAGGCTAGTCGAAAAGTTCGTGAGTTAAGCTTTGGGTTTATAAATTTATAAACATACAAATGCTTACATTCGAAGAAACTGGGCTTAAGCCGGAGATACTCCGTGCTATTGCCGAAATTGGTTTTGAAGCGCCTACGGCAATTCAAGAAAAAACAATCCCTCATTTATTAAACACCAAGCAAGATCTTATTGCTTTGGCTCAAACAGGATCAGGTAAAACTGCTGCTTTTGGTCTACCGGTTATCAATCAGATTGATAGCGACTCTAAAAAGACACAAGCTTTAATTTTGTGTCCTACAAGAGAATTGGCCATTCAGATTGCTAATGATTTTGACGCTTTCACTAAATACACTACTAAACTAGATGTAGTGCCTGTTTATGGTGGAGCAAGTATTGAAACACAGATTAAGCAACTTAATAGAGGTGCCCAAATTGTAGTAGGTACTCCTGGTAGAGTAGTTGATTTGATCAAGCGTAAGAAACTTAAGCTTGAAGATATTGAGTGGGTAGTGCTTGATGAAGCTGATGAGATGCTTAACATGGGCTTTAAAGATGATTTAGATTTCATCTTATCTCATACGCCAGACGAGAGACAAACCTTATTATTCTCAGCAACCATGTCAAAAGAGGTACTGAGAATCTCTAACAATTACATGAACGATCCTGAGGAAATTTCATCAGGAAAGAAAAACCAGGGAGCTGACAAAGTAGAACATTTCTATTATGTAGTGAATGGTAAAAATAAATACTTGGCATTGAAGCGTATAGCTGACATGAACCCAAACATTTATGCTATCATTTTTTGTCGTACCCGTAGAGAAACTCAAGAGATTTCTGATCAGCTCGTTTCTGATGGTTATAATGCAGATTGTTTGCATGGTGATTTATCTCAGGCACAACGTGATGCTGTAATGGGCAGGTATAGAAAAAGACATCTTCAAATGTTGGTAGCTACAGATGTGGCAGCAAGAGGCTTAGATGTAAATGACATTACTCACGTTATTAACTATAACATTCCTGATGAATTGGAGACTTACACTCACCGTAGTGGTAGAACTGGTAGAGCAGGAAGAGCAGGTATCTCAATTGCCATCATAGGCCCGAGAGATACTAATAAAATAAAGCAACTAGAGAAAGTATTAGGCAAATCATTTACTAAAAGTGAAATACCTTCTGGTGAGGATGTTACCAAAATACAGCTTGAAGCATACATCAATAAGGTAAAATCTACTGAAATTGACACGCAGCAGCTTGCTAAATATTTACCAAGTATTTCAGAGCAACTTGATGACTTAGATAGAGAAGCTTTAATTATGAAGTTTGTTTCTATGGAATTCAACAAAATTCTGAGCTACTATAAAAACTCCGATGATATCAATGCTTCTGCTAAGGCCGGACGAGATGACAGCGGAAGAGGCAGAAAAGATGGTGACTTCAAAAAGCTATTCTTAAACATTGGAGAGAAAGATCATTTGACATCGGGGACTTTATTAGGTTTCATGAATAACCTTCCTGAAATGTCAAAAGGTGTAATCTTCGGCAAGATTGATGTGCAAAGAAGCTTTAGCTTTTTAGAGGTAGAAGCCAAGCATGAGCAAACTGTATTAGATGCGCTTAACGGAAGTAATTTTGATGGACGCACAGTTTCAGCCGAGCCTAAAGCAGGTGGTGGCCCAAGAAGTGGTGGCGGTTCAAGAAAACGTAAAAGTGATTCCGGCAAAAGCCCTAGAAGAAGTGGCGGCATAAAAGGTGGCGGCTCTAGAACAGGGGGACGTTCCCGTGTGAAAGCTAAATCAGGAAGAAGAAGGTCTTAAGATATGCCATAGAAAGCACAAAAAAACCTCAACAGTTCTCACTGTTGAGGTTTTTTTATTATAGTTAGTAAATAATTATTTTCTTATTTGGCCTTCGCCATGTACGTAATATTTGTTAGTTACTAACTGCTTCAATCCTAAAGGACCTCTATGGTGTAGTTTATCTGTACTAATAGCTAGCTCTGCTCCTACACCCATTTGACCACCATCAGTAAATCTGGTTGAGGCATTATGATAAACAGCAGCACTATCTATTTGCTGCATAAAAGCATCAGCATCATCTTTTGTCTCTGTTAAGATAATATTAGAGTGACCACCCGAGTATTTGTTAATAAACTCAATCGCCCCATCTAATCCATCTACTGCTCCAATAACAGCTTTCATAGCTAGGAACTCCTCATACCATACATCTTCAGAATCAATTTTCTCTGATGTATTTAAATCTTTCAGCGTATCATCAGTTCCTAAAATTTCAACCCCTTTTTCACTAAGTATAGATTCAACTGTTGTGATAACCTGACTGTAATTTGGATGGTTTTTATCGACAAGAATTTTATCTAGTGCGTTGCATCCAGATATTTTATCGGTTTTGGCATTAACGATTACCGGAATCACTTTTTCCATATCAGCATCAGGTGCGATGTAGGCAAAGTTGTTACCTCTACCACTTACCAATACAGCACACTTGGCATGCTCCTTAACAAACTGAATTAATCTTTCGCCACCGCGTGGTACAATCAAATCTAATGGTTGGTCAGGGTTTCTTAAAAACTCCTGCGTAGTTGGTCGATCCATTTTAAGGTATTGAATCCACTCTTCACCCAAGCCATGATCAGCCAAAGCTTTATGCCAGCATTTCACTAATTCTTCATTACTAGCATGGGCTTCTTTACCACCTTTTAATAAAATCTTGTTATTTGCCTTAAAGGCAAGTACGGCCGCTTCAATAGTCACATCTGGCCTTGACTCATAAATAATCATGATCGTACCAAATGGAGCCGTTTTATTAATGATGCGCAGGCCATTGGCTAAGGTATCATCACTAATTACACCTCCTACAGGATCTTTCTGATCTTTCACTTCACGAACAGCACGAATCATATCATCAACTTTAGCATTATCAACTACTAGTCGATCATATAATGCCTGATCATCACGATCAAAAGCTTCCAAATCTTTTTTGTTAGCTGCGATGATGGCATCTCTGTCTTGATCCAAGTACTTAATCATACTTTCAAGAACAGCGTTTTTTATTTCTGTATTTAATAGCTTCATATAGTTTCTAATATTTCAATTTTGAGTTAATGTTTATTAAAAACACAAGCTTTTAACTTATGCAGGAAGATTTAAATTAATCCTCCTTGTATATTCTGGTACCTACATCTTTACCATTAACGATGTCTACAATGACATTTTCGCGCTTACCATTGGCAATAAATGTGGTGATATCCTTTTGAGCAGCTGCCTTAGCTACACCTATTTTGGACTCCATTCCTCCTCTACCTTCACCTTCTTTTTTATCAGATGATTGTACAAACTGCTCAACCTCCTGATCGGTTGTTACAGTTCTAATCACTTCAGATTCATCATGATCTGGATGACCATCATAAATTCCATCTGTATCTGTTAAAAGGATTAGGGTATCTGCATTTACCAATTCCGCTACCAAGCTAGCCAACTGATCATTATCAGTAAACATTGACATTGATAAAGAAACTGCATCATCCTCATTAGCGATTGGCACTATACCTTGGCTCAATAAACCAGTGTAACAGTTTACCATATTATCTCTGTGAGGCCCTGGGTCAAAATCTCTCTTAGTTGCAAGAACTTGCGCACAACGCATTCCATAATCATGGAAAATGCTATAATAATGGCGCATCATCCTTGGCTGACCCACTGCAGAATAAACCTGTCTTCTTACAGTTTTATCAGTAATGGTATTTTCATCAAGCACTTCCATACCGGCAATCACTGAACCTGAAGAAATAAGTACAGTCATTACGTCATCTTCATACAGTCGTGCAATTTGGTCTACCAATCTTTTCAAAATAGGCACCACAATGCGGTTATCCTTATTGGTCATTACATTGGTACCAACCTTAACAACTACTACTTTCTCGTATTGCTTACTTTCCATGTTATTCATTGTCTGAGTCAGAGTCATTACCACCTAACTCAACTGCTCTGTTAAAAGCAGCGTAGGCAGCTTCTTCAATTTGATCCTTCACATTATTGTCATCCATTGAATCAAGCGCTGCACGTGTAGTACCACCTTTAGATGCTACTCGTTTCATCCATGATTCTGGAGATAAATCAGACTTATTGAACAATTCAATTGCCCCTTCAAACGTCTGACTAACCAATACTTTTGAGTCATGATCGGAGAAGCCCATTTTTTTAGCTGCGTCCATCATTGACTGCATAAAATAGAATACATAAGCTGGTCCACTACCAGAAATACCAGTTGAGGCATCAATATCATTTTCAGTATCAAGCCTTACTGATTTACCGGTAGTGCTCAATAAGTTCTCAACTGTTGACAACTCTAATCTGGATACTTCGTCAGAGGCTGTAAAAGATGTTAATCCTTTACCTACCTGAGCCGGTAAGTTAGGCATGGCTCTTACTACCTTTCTGATTCCCAAACCATCTTGCATTGTTTGAATAGTTACACCTGCCATAATTGAGATAACAATTTGATCAGGCTGCATGAGGTGTCTAATTTCTTTAAATAAATCCTCTGTGTGATAAGGTTTTACCGCAAAGAAAATAATATCTGCGTGAGGCAAACAATCCTCTAAATTTGTAAATACGTCAAAACGACTAATCTTTTTTAACTCTTCAGTTTTTTTGGCATCAGTATCTGAAATCATCAAGTTTTCACTTTTCAGGTATTCAGATTTAATGAGTGCTTTAGCATATGCTAACCCCATATTTCCTGCGCCAATTACTAATACTTTCATGTTTAATTGTTTGGTTTTACTTAAATAAACAGTCTATCTGTTCTAGTTTAATTCAATAAATCTTACTTATTAAAAAGCAAGATTGATGCAGTTTTGTTTAAAAAAAGTAGCTCAATTGATTTCATACACCCTTTATTAACTACTATTTTGCCCTATATGCTTATTTCAAAAAATTTAAAAAATATATTGAGTGATTATTGGCTACTGTCAAATAGGTAGCTTTTGCGCCATATCGGCAAAACTGTGCAGATATGACAGTTTAATATTAGCTTCTAGTGTATGTATTCTGTTTACGGTTTGTATATTCATGCTTTAATGAAACTTAAATTTCAACTAAACTATGGGACTTTTATCATCACTTCTGGGCAATGCCGGAACAGTAACATCAGAACAATTAGCTAAAGAATATGCTCAGTTGTTAATACAAGAAGAAAAAATAGAGCTGGGTTTCAAATTGTTTCGAGATACATTCATTTTCACCAATAAGCGACTCATACTTGTAGACAAACAGGGGTTTTCAGGTAAAAAAACTGAATATAAGAGTGTGGGTTATAAAAGCATTTCTCGATTTAGCATCGAAACAGCAGGTACATTTGACTTGGATGCAGAACTGAAAATTTGGATAAGCAGCGAGCAGCACCCTAGTATTACAAAGAAGTTTAATAAATCAGTAAATGTATATGAAGTACAGCAATTATTAGCACAATATGTTTTGTGAGTTAGGTAGCACTTCAAAACCGCAATATGGTTAAAACTAAAGTAAAAATTCTTTTTCTTATAGCTTCATTTTGTCTTGCCTCGCAAATGGGGAAAGCTCAAGATATATCCATTCTAGATACATTGCAGAAACATCAAGTTGAAGAAGATGAACTTTACAAAAATGGGCTTTTTAGAACACAACTAATCAGGAAGAATGGCAAGTACTTTCCTGAAGACAACAATGTTTTCTTTACCGCACTAATTGCATACAGTTTACAAGAGCTTATACCCTACTTCAATGCAAAGGACAAACAAAAGGCAGAGAACATTATTCTAAAAGCTAAGCAAGCATATCCATTTTATAGTAACAGAAATGGAGGCGTAACCTATAATTTCTACCAAACAAATCCGGAAATGCCTTTTCCGGCAGCCCCCCTATTTTCCAACAACCTGTTACCAGATGATTTAGACGATACGGCCATCATCTATCTGAGTCTATTAGATGAATTTGATCTCTTTAATCACCTTTTCAAGTTGATAAATGAACAAAGTTTAAAGCATCAGCATGTTAAGTCAACGCTAAAACAGTATCAGAATAGTAAAGCCTACAGAACCTGGTTTGCCAATAAAATGAAGCAGGATTTAGACATCTGTGTAATTTCAAACGTAATGCTGTTAGGTGCAAAGCTTGAAAGAAAGCCAGATAGTATTGCGAAAGCCTCTTTAAGTTTTATCAATTCTGTGATTCAAGAGGAACTACATGATACGAAACCACATTTGGTTTCACCACATTACCAGAGCACTACTGTTATTCTATATCATTTAGCAAGGTTACTGGAGGCAGGATATTACCAAGAAATCAGTCAATTACGAGAAATTATAATCGATGACCTCTACTTTCAGCTAAAAATTGCCGAATCGTCTGTAGATCAAATTATCCTGCTGACCTCTCTCATAAGACTAAATGAGCAAATAGCATTTGAAATCGACTTAGAGGATTTCGAAAATGATATAAAAACCTATGCCTGGTTTAAGGGAAATCCGTTTACAGGGTCAGCTCTTTTCTGGAAGAAATTGACAGGGAAGAATCGTCTGTTGCAGTATAAACACAGAAGCATCCCTTATTATTGGATGCTTCTGTTAGAATTAAAAACTATGTCTAAAGCAAGCTTTACTCAGTCAGATGACGGAATAAAACTCGTTAATAATTAATCTTAAATATTAGATTTGATTTTTTCGGCCATAGAGGCTAACTCATCTTGCGAAGGGTTAAGCTTTGGCTTGCTGAAATTGATGTCGTTCATGCTATTCATGGGTACTAAATGAATATGAACATGAGGCACTTCAAGGCCAATTACCGCTGTCCCTATTCTTACGCAGTTAATACTTGCTTTAAGTGCAATTGCCACTTGCTTAGCGAAAAGATGCAGACCTGAATAAACCTCATCGGACAAGTCAAAAATATAATCTACTTCTTGCTTTGGTACAACAAGCACATGCCCCATTACTAACGGATTAATATCCAAAAAGGCGATATAATCGTCATTTTCTGCCACTATATGCCCTGGAATCTCTCTATTAATAATTTTGGTGAATATGCTTGCCATAATGCTTTTTTATAAACTGATGTCTAATACTTCAAACTCCATTTTGCCAACAGGTGCTTCCACTTCTGCTTTCTCACCTACTTTCTTTCCTAATAAGCCTTTGCCAATTGGTGATTTGATTGATACCTTTCCTTCCTTCAAATTAGCCTCCTCTTCTGAAACCATTGTGTAAGTTACTTCCATGCTGTTTTTAAGGTTTTTAATTTTCACCTTGGTTAATAAACCTACTTTAGAAGTATCAACATCTGATTCTTTAATCACTCTGGCGTTAGCCACAACCGTCTCAAGTTTGGCTATTTTCATCTCAAGTAATCCTTGAGCATCCTTTGCAGCATCATATTCTGCATTTTCACTTAAATCTCCTTTGTCTCTCGCTTCAGCGATATCAGCCGATGCCTGAGCTCTTCCTTTGGTTTTTAATTCATGAAGCTCATCCTTCATTTTTTGCAAACCTTCTTCTGTGTAATATGATACCTTACTCATTATCTAAAAAGTTGAATTATTTATAAATAAAAAACGGCACAATTCGCATGAGCCGTTTTATCCGATTTTTCTTATTTCGAATACAAATATACTGCATTCAGTAATCGAAAGCAAGCAATTAAGGTTACGCTACTTGCCTAAAATATCTGGATAATTTTCTTGAATTTCCCTTAAAATATCATCGTCAAGCTTAGCGAGGTATAAGGTTTTAACGTTCTTAAGTTGCTCCGCGGTAAGCCCCTCTACTCCTCGTAAATCTGCTTTGTAAAGACTGGCCTCATCAAAAATAGCACCTGTCAAATGGCAATCTCTTAAATCTGCTTCCATTAAATAAGCGTTCGTGAAATTAGCCTTAATTAAGAATGCTTTATTAAACTGAGCCTTAATCAAAAACGCATCTTTAAAATTGGCACCACTGGCATAGGCCGTGTTGAAAATCGCCTGGTTCATCTTGGCATTTTCAAAATTAGTTTGATTGGCCCGTGCGTCTGAAAAGTCACACTCTATTGCGTTACAATGACTTAAATTGGCTGAGTTAAGATTCGAGCCATTAAGCATTACCTGATTAAGGTTAGTTTTTGTTAAATGGCAATTAACCAGGTTAATATTAGATATATTATGCCTGTTTAATCTTTTAATATTACCAACTGTTCTAAAGGCTGCCTCCTCAGATTCCCACTGACGGAAATCATCAATTTCATCTTTGTACATTTTAATACGTAGCTGCTTTTCACCGTTGGCATTTAACCAGAAGATTAAAATACCGATGATAGCAATATCGAAAAGCATACCATGCGCTTCCGCCAACACCTCTTTGAAGAAATCCTTAAAGTTTGCCAAATAGTAGGGTGCGCTTAAGCCTAGCACTAATACAGAAAGCAAAATAAGCACCATAAAAGAAGTTAAAATCGGCTTCTCGATTATCCTTTTAAAACGCTCTTCAATTTTAGCTCTCCACTCTTTCATAAAATTTCAAAAAATTACAATTAAAATACTGTGCTATCGGAGGACGAGTTTAGCACTTTGACCTTAAATTACATTAAAATTCACACAATATTTTTAATTTTTTCTACCAATACCTGATTTATCTTTTCGTAGGACTCGAAAGTCCAGCCAGCAACATGAGGACTTAAAATAACATTATCTAATGAAATCAATTCACCGAACACCTTGTCTTCATCGTTATTAAGCTGCGCTAATTTTTCGTTCTCCAAAACATCTAAAGCTGCCCCCTTAAGCCTTCCATCTTTCAGCATTGCTACCATATCTGATAGTTTAAGCACTTCTCCTCTCGAGGTATTTACCACATATTGTAATTTAGGAAACTGTGATAAATAATCTGTATTGATAAGCAATTTGTTTTCAGTGTTTAAAGGAATATGAATACTTAAAATTTCAGTGTCTCTCTTAAAAACATCAAAATCGACAATCTCTACATCCTCATAAGCATGTTTTTGTGGAAAAATATCAAAAGCTAATATGCGACATCCGAAACTGCTAAGCCTTTTTGCCACAGCCTGTCCCATATAACCGAAACCTAATAGTCCCACAGTTTTGCCCATCAACTCATATCCTCTATTACCTTCTCTATCCCATACTCTGTTTCTTACCTGCTGATTTGCCAAGTGAAGTTTATTCATCAAAGAAAGTAACATGGCCAGGGTATGCTCGGCAACAGCATCTCTGTTACCCTCCGGAGCATTGAGTAATTGAATACCATATTTACTCATAGCCTCCATATCCACATTATCAATACCTGCCCCGGCCCGAGCAACAAATTTCAAATGTTGAGCACGCTCCAAAAATTCAGCATCCATAGGTGTTTTGCTTCTAACGATAATCCCATCGTACGATGAGATGATGCTAAGAATAAGGTTGCGATCTATCTCAGGTTTGTAATCTGCGCGGCACCCAATCGCTTCCAATAATGGAAGGATGGAATCATGCATTTTATCAATGATTAGAATCTTCATTTAATTTGGTACTTACAGATTTGAATACAACAAATGGGCTACAGAGAAGTATACCAAAAGACCTAACAAGTCATTGGCTGTAGTAATAAATGGACCAGACGCTATTGCCGGATTAATACCAAATCTATCAAGAATAAGGGGGGTGATAGTTCCCATTAATGAAGCTATTAATACTACTCCGAATAATGCGATAGATACAACAAGCGCTAAAGTTAAATCCTGACCTAAAATAAGATTCATTCCCATTACAATACCAGCTATAACTATACCATTCAGTAGTGCTACAAGAATTACTTTAGTCATCCTTTTAACAAATGAGTTATCAAAAACTGATTTGCTTGCTAAACTTTGTAGCACAATCGATGATGATTGTATACCAACGTTTCCTCCTGTTGCTGTAATCAGTGGAATAAAGAAAGCCATGGCAGGAACCAACAAAATATCCTTCTCAAATACTCCAATAAACTGGGCGCCTAGCAAGCCACCAAACATACCAATGATTAGCCAAGGCAAACGAGCTCTTGTTAGCATCCATACGCTGTCATCTTCCTCTACATCTTCTGAGATACCAGCCATCATTTGACGTTCTTCTTCGGCTAATTCTGTAATTACATCTACGATATCATCAATGGTAATTCGACCCATCAGCTTACCTTGCACATTCACCACAGGCACGGATTCCAAGTCATACTTACGCATAATTTCGGCTACATCCACCTCATCCATATAAGTTTCAACAGCAATTACATCATCTTCATAAAGCTCCTTTACCTGTATATGGTCATCTGCCAGAATGATGCGCTTTAATGACACTCTACCTATCAGCTTATTCGTGTCACTTACAACGTAAACTGAGTAAATCTTTTCAACATTTTCAGCTTGTCGCCTGATCTCTTCAATGCACTGCTTTACCGACCAATTTTCATTTACCTTGATCAGCTCCTTGGCCATCAAACCACCTGCTACATCTTCTTCATACCTCAACAGGTCAAGAATATTATCTGCTTTCTCCCTATTATCGAGCGAGGCGATTACCTCTTCCCTATCCTTCAGAGGAAGCTCATTGATAATATCCACTGCATCATCAGAATCTAGCTCATTGAGCATAGTAGCAATTTCAGCGCTCTCAAAATTCTTCAGAAATTTTGCACGAATATCCTCATCAAGGTCATTGATTACTTCTGCACTGGTTTCATTATCCAAAATATCCAGCACATATTTTGAATCTTCTGTAGAGAACTCAAGTAAAAGAGTAGATATATCGGCAGGATTTACTCCTTGCAAAGTGGAAACGATAAAACGTTTATCGTGCTCATCTATAGCCTGCTGAAGTCTATCAACATATTCTCTGGAAAGTTCAAACTGGTTAATTGTTTCCACTACTAATTGCTTTAGTTAATTCAACAAAATCATCAACACCTAACTGTTCTGCTCTTTGGTTTAAAATAGGTAATTCCTTTACCTCATCTGCTAAACCCAAAGGTTTAAGTGCATTTCGTAAGGTCTTTCGCCTATTATTAAAACCTTGCTTTACAACCCTAAAAAATAACTTCTCGTCACAGTCCAATTGCTGCACATCATTCCTTATTAATCTTATTACACCCGAGGTCACCTTAGGTGGTGGGTTGAAAACATTGGGTGGCACTGAGAATAAATACTCAACCTTATAATAGGCTTGTAACAACACGCTTAAAATACCATATGTTTTGCTTCCCGGAGGCGCAGCAATTCTTTCAGCCACCTCTTTCTGTATCATACCGACTACCTCAGGTATTTGATGCCGATAATCGAGTACCTTAAAGAAAATTTGAGATGAAATATTGTAAGGAAAATTACCGATTACACCGAAAGGCTCTTTAAAATATTCTTCTAAACGTTGATGTAAAAAGTCAGCTAAAATAAACCTATCTGTTTGGGATGGGTGCTTCTCATTTAAATAAGCTATGGAATCTCTATCAACATCCCAGAATAACGCATCATACTGATTATCTTCTATTAAGATATCTGTTAAAACACCTGTACCAGGCCCAATCTCAATTAACTTTTTGTAATTGTTATGACCAGTTAAAGCTTTTACAATTTTGTCAGCAATTTGCTGATCTTTCAAAAAGTGTTGTCCCAGATGTTTTTTGGCCCTTACTTGATTCATTTTTCAAAGCAGATAAAAAAAAACTAAATTGCACAGAATTTAAGTATTTTAATTTCACTAATAGCCCTAATATTTCTTTAGTTTTCAATTATGGAAGAAGAAAAAAAACCAGTAGTAGCCATCACCATAGGAGATGTTAATAGCATTGCCCCTGAAGTTATCATTAAATCATTAGAAGATAGCAGGGTGCTTAAGATGATGACACCTGTGGTTTATGGTTCCGGAAAAGTTCTCTCGTACTATAGAAAAGCGCTGAACATAAGGGATTTTAATTACTTCCAATTAAAAAAGCTTGAAGACTTAGATCAACGTAAACTCAATGTGCTTAACCTTTGGGATGAAACGGTTAACATTACAATGGGTGAAGCGGATAAAGAAGTAGGTAAATATGCCTTCCAGAGCATCAAACAAGCTACTGAAGATGCTATTGAGAAAAGGGTAGATGCTATTGTGACGGCTCCTATTAATAAACACACTATACAATCTGATGAATTTAAGTTTGCGGGTCATACTGAATATTTAGCACAAACTGCAAAAGCCAAAGACAGCCTCATGCTATTAGTTGATGGTAGTTTGAGAGTTGGAGTAGTAACAGGCCACATTCCTATAAAGGAAGTAAGTCAGCAGATTACTAAGGAAAAGATTGAAAGCAAGCTAGCCATTATGGAGCGCTCGTTAAGAGTTGACTTTGGCATTTCCAAACCAAAAATTGCCTTGTTAGGCCTAAACCCTCATGCAGGTGATAATGGTGTTATAGGCAATGAAGATGATGAAATTATCAAACCACTTGTAAATGAGTGGAAAGAAAAAGGCAAGCTGGTGTATGGCCCCTTCCCTTCTGATGGTTTCTTCGGAAATGGTACTTTCAAAAAGTTTGATGGTATACTAGCCATGTATCACGATCAGGGTTTGATCCCTTTCAAAACACTGGCTTTTGCTAATGGAGTGAATTACACTGCAGGTTTACCCTTTGTAAGAACTTCTCCTGACCATGGAACAGCCTACGATCTTTGCGGAAAAAACGAGGCAGATGAAACTTCTATGCGACAGGCCTTGTTTCTGGCGCTGGACATCATTAAAAACCGTAAAGAATATTCTTAATTCAGTTTAGCAGATTAAAATAAATTATTTATCTTTGCGGTCTTAATTCGGAAGGGATTGATATGTTGAAGGAATTTGATATTCAAATATACAAGCTCAGTAATAAGCTACATGTTTATGAATATGAGGTTTCAGATGCGTTTTTCGAACATTTCGAAGGCGATATAGTCGAGCATGGAAAGATTGATGTAACAATTAATCTTGACAAAAGAGAAAACCTTATTGAGGCTAACATTGAGTTCAAAGGCTATATTGATTTAGTTTGTGACAGAAGTTTAAGAGATTTTAAACATACTGTTGATGTAGAGAAAAAAGTTCTCTATAAATATGGTGAGGAAGAAGCAGAGTTAGAAGACAACGTTTTTATAATCACCAAAAACACACAAGTGATCAATGTATCACATTTT
Source organism: Marivirga atlantica (assembly GCF_016734805.1). Taxonomy (GTDB): domain Bacteria; phylum Bacteroidota; class Bacteroidia; order Cytophagales; family Cyclobacteriaceae; genus Marivirga; species Marivirga atlantica. The sequence continues at coordinate 412,653 of NZ_JAERQG010000002.1, read as the reverse complement.
ATATATGAAACCATCGCTTTAGAGATTCCTTTGAAGAGGATTCATCCTGAAGAGTTGCAGGAAGATGAAGAACACAATCAGTATTATTATATTGATGAGGAGTTTGAAAGCGAAGAAGATAATATAGAAGAAGACGAAGTAGATCCGAGATGGGCTGCTTTAAAGAATTTAAAAAACGAGAAATAAGAATTAAATAGAAATACAATGGCGCATCCTAAAAGAAAAATCTCGAAAAGCAGAAGAGATAAAAGAAGAACACACAAAAAAGGAACTGCAAAATTATTGGCAACTTGCCCAACAACTGGCGAGCAGCATTTACCACACAGAGCTCATTGGCATGAGGGTAAACTTTACTACAAAGGTAATGTAGTAATGGAAAAAGAAGTATTGGTTTAATTAATACCAAATCAGATATAAAGCTTTGCTCTTAGCAAAGCTTTTTTTGTTTATAACATTTAATACTCGGCATACCTACTAATTTCATGATCTGCTAATCGGCACAACTAATCATCAGCTTGCAAATTCTATTGATTTTGTCGGGCAAAAGTGCAATAATACATATATTAGCATCTGAAAAGATTGAATAGCCATTAAATACACTATGAATAAAATCACAGCCGCTATAACAGGAGTACACGGATGGGTTCCTGATTACGTGCTCACCAACAAAGAGCTGGAAACGATGGTTGATACCAATGACGAATGGATCACCTCGAGAACCGGTATAAAAGAAAGAAGAATTTTAAAGGGAGAAGATCAGGGAACTTCAGTAATTGGTACTCAGGCTGTTAAAGGCTTGTTAGAGAAAACCAATACCGATCCTAAAGAAGTAGATTTAATTATTTGCGCTACCACAACGGCTGATATGCTTTTCCCGGCAACAGCAAATATCATATCAAATAATGTAGGGGCTACCAATGCCTTTAGTTATGATTTACAAGCGGCCTGCTCAGGTTTTTTATATGCTGTAGCTACAGGATCACAATTTATTGAAACTGGTAAATACAAGAAGGTAATTGTAGTTGGTGCAGATAAGATGTCATCAATAATAGATTATCAAGATAGACAAACCTGTATTATTTTTGGTGATGGTGGTGGCGCCATAATGCTTGAGCCAAATGAAGAAGGTTATGGTGTAGTTGATAGTATTTTACGTTCTGATGGTTCAGGTGAGCCTTTTCTTCATATGAAGGCAGGCGGTAGCAGAAGGCCCGCTTCTCCTGAAACTTTAGCAGCAAGAGAGCACTATGTTTACCAGGAAGGTAGCCAGGTGTTTAAATTTGCCGTTACTAATATGGCAGAAGTGGCTGCTGAGATAATGGAGAAAAACAACTTGGTAGCTGATGATGTTGCTTGGTTAGTTCCGCATCAGGCCAATAAGAGAATTATTGATGCTACGGCCAATAGAATGGGCGTTAGTTCTGATAAAGTTATGCTTAACATCCATAAGTATGGAAATACCACCAGTGGTACTATTCCTCTTTGCTTGTGGGAGTATGAAAAGCAAATGAAAAAAGGTGATAATATTGTTTTAGCTGCATTTGGTGGGGGCTTCACATGGGGTTCTATATACATCAAATGGGCTTATGATTCTTAATTATTCTATAAAATAAAATGGCAGATACTTCAGATTTCAGAAACGGACTTTGTATCGAATATAATAATGACCTATTCGTCATTACAGAATTTCAGCACGTGAAACCAGGCAAAGGTCCTGCTTTCGTGAGAACAAAATTGAAAAGTTTAACAACAGGAAAAGTGCTCGATAACACTTTTACTGCCGGTCATAAAGTAACCACAGCGCGTGTGGAAAGAAGACCTCAACAGTTCTTATATAAGGATGATATTGGTATGCACTTTATGGATACCAACACCTTTGAACAAATTTCTATCCCTGAAGAGATGATTGACAATGTTGATCTTTTCAAGGAAGGACAAGAAGTTGAGATTTTATTCCATGCGGAAACAGAAAAGCCTTTAAGCTGTGAGCTACCTCCCTTTGTTGAAATGCAGGTAACTTATACCGAGCCAGGCTTAAAAGGTGATACAGCTACAAACGCTACTAAACCTGCAACAGTAGAAACAGGTGCTGAAATAAAGGTACCTTTATTTATTGATCAGGATGAGTGGATAAAAGTAGACACCCGTACCAGATCATACGCTGAGCGTATAAAGAAATAATTTTTTAACGATTAAAAACCGACAATAAACCATAAGGCTATGAAATGAATCCCAAAAACCCGATAGCAATCGGAGGGATAAATTCCATTTGTGCCTCACACATTTAAACAATACACAAATGAAAGCAAAAGAAATTCAGGACTTAATAAACTTTATCTCAAAGTCAGGTTTAGACGAGGTAAACATTGAAACAGAAGAGTTTAAAATCAAGGTAAAAAAACAATCAGAAGTTAAGCAAGTGGTTCAGGCAGCTCCTGCTGCACCAAGCCCTGCTCCTGCACCTGCGGCTGCTCCGGCACAAAGCGAAAGCAAGCCTGCTGAAAGCAAAGAAGCTGCTTCAGGTGGTGATGATTCTAAATATGTAGAAATCAAGTCACCAATGATTGGTACTTTCTACAGAACACCAAATCCTGAGTCTCCGTCATTTGTGAATGTAGGTGATAGCGTAAAAGCTGGTGATACCGTTTGCATTGTTGAAGCCATGAAGCTTTTCAATGAAATTGAATCAGAAGTTTCAGGTAAAATTGTAAAAGTACTTGTTGAAAACGCGACCCCTGTTGAGTACGATCAGCCATTATTTTTAGTGGATCCTGCTTAATTAAGCAAGGAGATTTTATTCAATTAATTTTCACAAAAATAGAAAGTCGTGTTTAAGAAAATATTAATTGCCAATAGAGGAGAAATTGCCCTTAGGGTTATTAGAACCTGTAAGGAAATGGGCATTTCTACAGTAGCAGTGTACTCTACTGCTGACAAAGACAGTTTACACGTTCGCTTTGCTGATGAGGCTGTATGTATAGGCCCCGCCCAAAGTAAGGACAGTTATTTAAATATTCCGAATATTATTTCTGCAGCAGAAATTACGAATGCAGATGCCATTCACCCGGGTTACGGATTCTTATCTGAAAATGCCGAATTTTCGAAAGTTTGCGGTGAATATGGTATCAAATTTATCGGTGCTGCTCCGGAGATGATCAGCAAAATGGGTGATAAGGCTACTGCTAAAGCGACCATGAAAGAAGCTGGCGTGCCTGTAATTCCCGGTTCTGAAGGACTATTGGAATCTATTGAGGAAGGTTTAAAACTTTCTAATGAAATGGGTTACCCGGTAATTCTAAAAGCTACTGCCGGTGGTGGTGGTAAAGGAATGCGAATCGTGAAGGACGATAATGGTTTCAAAAAAGCGTGGGATGATGCCCGCCAGGAAGCAAGTGCTTCATTCGGTAATGCAGGCCTCTATTTAGAAAAATTCGTGGAAGAGCCTCGTCACGTAGAAGTGCAAATTGTAGGTGATAAAACAGGAAGAGCTTGTCACCTGTCTGAAAGAGATTGCTCTATCCAGCGAAGACACCAGAAATTGGTTGAGGAAACTCCTTGCCCGGTAATGACCGATGAGCTTCGTGAGAAAATGGGTGAAGCTGCTATCAAAGGTGCGGAAGCCGTAGGTTACGAAGGTGCCGGTACCATTGAGTTCCTTTTGGATAAGCATAACAATTTCTACTTCATGGAAATGAATACGCGTATTCAGGTGGAGCACCCTATTACGGAAGAAGTAACAGACTTTGATTTAATAAAAGAGCAAATTAAAGTAGCTGCTGGTCAAACTATTTCAGGGCAAAACTACAAGCCACATTTGTATGCAATGGAGTGCCGTATCAATGCGGAAGATCCAGCTAATGGCTTTAGACCAAGTCCGGGTAAAATTACTAACCTGCACTTACCAGGCGGACATGGTGTACGTGTCGATAGCCATGTGTATGCCGGTTATGTGATTCCTCCTTTCTACGATTCAATGATCGCTAAACTAATAGTTTCAGGTCAATCAAGGGAAGAAGTGATAGTTAGGATGAAGCGTGCTTTGGAAGAGTTTGTGATTGAAGGTGTAAAAACTACTATACCTTTCCATATTAAACTGATGGATGACAAGCAATTTCAATCAGGTATGTTCACCACTAAGTTTTTAGAAGATTTCGACTTTTCAAGTCTGAAGAAATAAAACCAAGTAAAATTGATATAAGAAAAGCATCCTGTGAGAATGGGATGCTTTTTTGTTTTAGAGGAAACTTATAAAAGGAATATAACAACCTAAAGTTGCTATATCTGCTGGATATAGTAACTAATAGTTTATATATTCGGGTGCTACCAGCAATAGGGCACGAAAAATGAGCAACAAACTTTAAATTAAATACACCCTAAAATCCTCCAAGAATTATCATCAATGTGGATAATTACAACGATTTAAGATACTGCTCTTTCCCTTTTTGTGTCAAGTATGGAAAAATCACCTCAAATAATAAAGAATGATAATGAGCTACTTTTGACGAACGCTCTTGGAAAAATAGGTTTGCAGAATTAATCCAATTATCACCGAGAATGTTCATGCGCTCGTAAAGTCGTTCATATTCATTTTTCAATTCCTCTTTTCTCATTAGGTCTTCAGCGATCATGTTTTGAAAAAGAAATAGAAATTGTTGCTTACGCATTTTTTGTAATGCTAAATAATGCACCTTCAATTCACTATTACTTTCCAAAACACTATGTAAATCTTGAGCAATGAATTTGTATTTGTATAGAATATTCATGGAAACCAGAGAACTTTCATATAGTAATGAAAAAACAGGCTGATCCAGTGTGATTTTCTTCATTGCTTCGTCCATTTCCTCCACTAGGTTGTAGTATAACTCCGATACAATTTCTGATTTGGTTCTGAAATGATAATTCAAGTTTCCTTGACTCATCCCAACATTAAGTGCTATCCCTCTTAATGTGACTTCATTGATCCCTTTTTCATTAAATAACTCCAAAGCTGTTTGAAGAATTCTATTCTTTGTTTTCATAAAATTAGTATACTTGACCTATTTTAGTATATTTGACCTAAAATACGATAAATAATGGAAATAGTAATCATAGGAGGTGGAATTACAGGCCTGTCAACTGCTTTGGCCTTAAATAAAGTTGGCATTCCTTCAACAGTTTACGAACAAGCTGAAAACTTGAATGAAATTGGAGCAGGTGTATGGTTACAACCCAATGCTATTCAAGTTTTACAATGGTTAGGGATCTATCGGGATATACTAAAAGAAGGGTGTTTGCTGAACAAAATGGAAATTACATACCCTAATTTAAAACCCATCAAAAGAATCAAAAATCAAGTGGTGGCGGATCGTTATGGGAATCAAACCATAGCGATTCATCGATGGAAGCTCCAGCAACTTCTCTACAATAAATGTGACCATTTGGGGATTGTAAAACTCGGAATGCCATATACAAAACACGAAACAAATAATGGTAAAATTGAAATCCATTTTAAGCATACAACCATTCAGGCAGATTTGCTTATGGGTGCAGATGGGATCAAATCAAATGTGAGGAAGTCAATGGGCCTACCTTCTGATTTTCATACTTCCGGACAAATCTGTTGCAGAGGGATAGCCAATATAGAACTACCTACTTACCTTAGAAATGAAGGAAAAGAAGTATGGGGGAATAAAGTCCGATTTGGATTTTCTCAATTATCTTCAGATTCCGTATACTTTTTTGCTGTGGTTAACAAAGAAATAGCTCCAAAGGACATTACCAAAAAATCACTATCGACACTATTTAAAGATTTTGACTTAATAGTGAAAGACATAATCGAGGCATCAGGTGACATGCACGTAGCTGAGCTTATGGATTTAAAAAGACTGAGCACATGGCATGATTCAAACACCTGCCTAATAGGTGATGCGGCTCACGCCACCACACCAAATATGGGGCAGGGAGCTTGTCAAGGTATTGAAGATGCATATTACATAAGCAACATTCTGAAAAACACTAACACTTCGTTAGCTGCTTTCAAAGCCTTCGAAAATCAGCGAAGAAAAAAAGTTGACTATGTGGTAAACAATTCGTGGACTTTTGGAAAAATGGCACATAGTACATTAGGACAACTGGCTCTCAGAGGTATTATGAAATTGACTCCTGAAAAGGTAATGAGTAAGCAAATGAATAAATTATACACTGTTGAAGGGCTATGAATCTAGCAGGATTAAGTCTTTATAAAATACCTAATAGTGCTCCTATTCCATATGAACTTTTATTACTAGCCGATGAATCAACAAATGCTATTGACAAGTACGTTCATGACTGCAAAAGTCACCTTGTAAAATATCATCTGAAGACAATTGGCGTTTGTGCCATTCAAGAAATTGACAGCCAAACGATTGAAATAAAAAATCTGGCTATAATCAACGATTATCAAAATAAGGGAATTGGGAGCTGGTGTCTTCAGGAAATCGAGAAGATTTATAAAAGAAAATATATACTTGTTGGCACTGGAGATAGCTCTTTAGATGCATTGAGGTTCTATAAGCGAAATGGTTTTGAACAAGACGCTATAAGAAAGGACTATTTTCTGGCCAACTATGATCAGGCCATTATTGAAAATGGAATACAGCTTAGGGATCAAATAGTACTAAAGAAGACGCTTATATATTGATAATATTATGATAGGAATATTAATAGCTGTTCTGATCTCTTGGTTACTTTTTTACCTTCTTGAAAAGAAAAGTGTATTAGCCTTAGGGTTACTGCCTTTTAAAAAACGGGTCACACAATTTTTAAATGGTTTTTTACTCTCGGCCTTACTCTGTTTGCTAACACAGTTTCTAGAGGCATTTCTAAAATCATCTAGCTGGGAAGTAGCTGACAATATTAACCTTCATAGCATCTTGCAATCCTCATTGTGGGATGTAAAGTCAGTATCTACAGAAGAGTTGATTTTTCGAGGAGTTCTGCTATATATTCTGATTGGAAAGGTAGGCAGCCGAAAGGGAGTCATGATATCTGCAATTGCGTTCGGAGTGTACCATTGGTTCTCTTACGGAGTTATAGGAAATGTGATGCCTATGATCTTCGTTTTTATTGGGACTGGATTAATGGGTTACGGATGGGCATGGGCGTTTGCTAAAACAAAATCTATCATGCTGCCATTTGGACTTCACCTCGGCTGGAACTTTACGTACAACACAATATTCTCTAAAGGGCCTTTGGGGGAAATGCTTCTGATCTCTCATGGTGGAAGTGAATTGGGAGATTGGGCTTCCTTATTAAACTTCCTGAGTGGATTGGTTATTGTTCCCCTTATTATCCTAGCTTATGTGCATTTATTTGTTCGTGAAAAAGGCGAAACAACTAGCCAATAATTCTTATCTTAGCCATCTGTTTTACTAACATCAAATATTATCTGAAGCCTTGCACAAAAGGCAAACTCTTCAAAAAGAGTAAACAAGACATTGGAGTTGTCTAATTCTTAATGACTGGATAATAATACCCTTCCTTGTAATCAAAAATTTACAGTAACAACCAATTGGTCATCGTACCAATTGCTTCATCATATTGCTAAATGTGACACTTCTAGCAGTCTGTTGAGATTGAATAATCATAAGATGAATAGTAAGCAGTTAATAAGTAGAGATATAGAGCTTTTTTATAGCAGAGCATCCGAAGAAACCAGACTCGACAAAGGAATGGGAGTATTCGAGTTTGAAAGAATTAAGTCACTAATTGAAAAATATATAAACTCCCCATCTTCCACCATAATTGATGTGGGTGGTGGGACAGGTAAATATTCCGAATGGCTGGCAAAAAAAGGGCACAACGTTCACTTAGTAGAACCAGTACTCAAGCATGTTCACCTGGCCAGAAACCGAGCGAACAAATTGAAAAACAAATTTACTGTTCAGTTAGGTGAATCCCGTAATCTTGATTTACCTGACCAATTTGCAGATATGGTTATTTTACATGGTCCTCTATACCACCTCCAAAGAAAAGAAGATAGAGAGCGAACCATTAGTGAAGCACAAAGGGTTGCGAAAAAAGGTGGTGTTATACTAGGGTTTGCAATAAACTATACTGCTTCAACTCTCGTGGGTCTTTTAAACGGTATGATCCATAAAAAACCATTTTTTAGCCTCTGCGAGAAAGAATTAACAAGTGGAATTCATAACCCTCCTGATGATTTCCCATGGCTCTTGGCAGAAGCATATTACCATAAACCGGAGGAATTAAAAGACGAATTTCTTGGACAAAATCTAATACACCTCAACACTTATGCTATTGAAGGTATGATTTGGTTAGATAAAGATTTTTTTGGAAATATGATGAATGGTAAAAAAAGAGAAACACTTAAGAACCTTCTCCGAATCACAGAAAATGACAGGACTCTCTTACCATTTAGTCCACATATGATGATTGCTACACGAAAACAACCGAATTATGAAAAATAAAAATCAGTATTACATTGCCCTGAAAGAAGATAATGGTCAATTGAATGAAATTGATTTAGGAGAAAAACTTGGATTTAATGAGGAAGAAACAAGGCTAATTATTATGAAGCTTTTGTCCGAACATAAAATCGAGTACATAGAAAACGGGACATGTAATTACAGCACAATGAAAAGGTCAAAAGGAAAGAATCATGAAAAAAGCTAGTAACATATGCTAAAATCCATAGGCTTAGTGAGGTACTTGCAAAGTTTTGCGGGACAGGATACTTTGCCGATAATTACAAGTGTCCAGCCTACGGATTTTAGCTGGTCGTTACCTTTCCCGTATTATCCCCAAAAATTCACCCCAACAATACCTTTGCTGTTTCAAATGGGCTATGTATTTTCGTAGGCAGTAATAAGCCATGCAGTTTCAACGACAATTCTTTGAGGACCATGAGTAACCTGTTAATTTTAATTCATATTTACTGATAAAAAAGTATGCTTGAAATAAGAACCACCTGTGAGAATTGTGAAAAGCCACTTCCAAATGATAGCATTGAAGCTATGATCTGCACTTATGAGTGCACATTTTGTAAAGATTGTGTAGATAATATTTTATTCAACGTCTGCCCTAATTGTGGTGGCGGATTTGAAAAGAGACCAACACGGCCAAAAGCAGAACTGAAAAAGCATCCTGTCAAAAAAGCACTTGTATATAAACCTGTAATTAAAAACCCTTTTTTAGATCAATATAAAGACACTGATCCTAGAGAGAGGTAGCTATACGAGCACTACTTCCTCTCTAAAATACTCACCGCATTGGAAGTTCCTGAACCACCTATATTCACTACCATTCCTCTTTGAGCATTTTCCTTTTGAATGCCCCAGGCCTGTCCCATCAATTGTTTATAAATGGCTGCATGCATAGCAACACCTGTAGCTCCAATCGGGTGACCTTTGGCTTTCAATCCTCCTGATAAATTAACAGGTAATTTACCTTTTGGTCCAACCATTCCACTTTCAATAGCTTCAAATTCTCTGCCTGCCGGAGTTAACCCCATAGCACTGTATAAAACCATTTCGGTAATAGTGAAGCAATCGTGTATCTCAGCTACATCCATATGATCTATCTTCATGCCTGCATCTTGCAGGCATTGCTTCACAGCATAAGAAGCCCCTTCCAGAAAATGATCAGACTTATTTTTCCCAAAGCTATCGAGATAATCAGCTGCGCTGTAGAAGCTTTTAAAAGTAACTGCCTCATCATTTTGCAAATCAGCCGCCTCAAGCACCAGTGCAGCAGCACCATCAGAAACCAAAGAGCAGTCATGCAGTCGCAATGGGAAATTAATCATCGGATTTTTCTCATCTGGTATGGATAATATCTCTTCAGCAGTTCTTGGTTTTTGCAACTGCGCCAAGGGATTTTCAGCCGCATTACTATAAGCTTTGGCTGAAATTTGAGCCAACCACGATCTTAGTTGTTCTTCGGTGAAATTATATTGCCTCATCCAGCCTTTAGCCAAATCAGCAAACATACAGGGCGCATTTACTGCCTTATTACCCTCTTCTGGCCAATAGGTAGCCATAGCCAATGCTTCAGTAACGCCTTTGATATCAAGCGCAGTCATCTTCTCCACTCCTACTACCAAAGCACGTTTCATCATACCAGACTTAATAGCCATAATCGCCATGTGAATAGCAGAAGAACCAGAAGAACAAGCTGTTTCTGTTCTGTACATCGGTTTATGGCGCAGTTCAGGAATAGCATTCACTCCATAAGAAGCAATATTCTCCTGATTATTAAAGGCTCCTCCACTGTAGTTACCAACAAAAATACCATCGATGGCCCCAGCCTCAGTTTGAGCATCTTCCAATGCACCTTTAGCTGCTTGCTCATACAAAGAATATAAAGTCTCTTGCTCTAGTTTACCAAAAGCTGAGTGATATGCACCGATAATATTAACGCCTAAATCCATCTATTTTAATTTTAAAGACAATTTATGAAATGCTGCTTGGAATAAAAGCCAACTACTTTGATTATCTCTGTAAGTTATACTTAGCTTAACCTATTTTTCTATATTTGAATTTCTCGATTATCTTAAAGCAAATAGCAGAAATGAAATTCCCAGCAGCACAAAGTATCCTTTTAATCATCGCAGGGCTAGTAGCTTTGTTAACCTGGCTTATTCCTGCAGGAAGTTATAATAGCCTAAGCTATGAGGCTTCTACTGAAATGTTTAGCGTGCAAACTGCAGATTCCAGCTACTCTATACCTGCCTCTCAAGCCAGCCTGGAGCAGCTTAATATCAAGATTCCATTGGAGAAATTTACCAGTGGAGCCATTTATAAACCTATTAGCATACCAGGTACCTATCAAGAGCTTGCCAGTAAACCTCAGGGTGTTTTCGAATTTTTATCAGCACCGATGAAAGGGATTATAGAAGCTGCTGACATCATCTTTTTAGTTTTAATCATTGGCGGAATTATTGGCATCATGAATGCCACTGGAGCCTTCAATGCTGGCATGGGATGGCTTTCTAAAGTACTAAAAGGAAAAGAATTCCTGTTGATTATTTTTACCACTTTATTGATTTCTTTGGGAGGAAGTACCTTCGGCTTAGCTGAAGAAACACTCGCCTTCTACCCTATTCTGATTCCTATTTTTGTGGCAGCAGGCTATGATACCATGGTAGGCCTTGCCAGCATCTTTCTGGGATCGGCCATTGGGGTAATGTGCAGTACAGTAAATCCTTTTGCTACCATTATTGCATCAGATGCCGCTGGTATAAGCTGGACAAGTGGCCTGGAAGGGAGGCTTTTGGTGTATGTAATATGCATATCAATAACTATTATTTACATACTCATTTATGCCAGGCGAGTTAAAAACAATCCTGAGAAGTCTTTAACCGATAGAGAAGCTACCAACACTTTAGCCTATGTAAAAGAGGCTGGAAAGGCAAACAATATAGCGCTTACTGTAAGGCTAAGATTCATTCTACTCATTTTTACAACCTGCTTCGTCATTATGATTTTAGGTGTTTCCCGATGGGGTTGGTGGTACATAGAAATGACCACTGTCTTTTTTACCGGAGCTATTATGATTGGCTTCATATCTAAGATGAAGGAAAACAATTTTATTCAATCATTCATGCAAGGTGCTGGAGATTTACTAGGCGTTACATTTATCATTGGCCTGGCAAGAGGTATTACCATTTTAATGAATGATGGCTTGATAAGTGACAGCATCCTCTTCTACGCAAGTGAGCTTACTTCAGGAATGAATAAAGGCGTGTTTGTAAACGTACTGTTTTTCATCTATCAAGGCTTAACATTCTTTATTCCTTCAAGTTCGGGGATGGCCGTTTTAACCATGCCTATCATTTCTCCTTTGGCTGACAGTGCCAATATAGGACGAGAAGTAATTGTAAATGCCTACCAACTTGGTAATGGTTTATTCAATAGTGTGAGTCCTACCGGATTGGTCTTGGCTTCTCTTGGTTTGGTAAAAATCAGTTATGATAAATATCTAAAGTTTCTGTTACCACTATACGCCATTCTAGCCCTTGTCGGGATGATTTTTCTTACCATACTGAGTTATTCATGAAAATCATTCTAAGCAGAAAAGGATTTGACAACCAGTACGGAAAGCAAGCCAGTCCTATTTTGCCAGATGGTACTTTATTGTCTTTACCTATTCCTTTAGCTGAAGAAGCTGTTCAGTTAACTGATTTAATACATAAGGATCAAAGCTATTACAACATCATTAAAAGCTTGAAACCTAACACCCATCTTAAAGCTGAAAGTACATGTCATTTAGATCCTGATTTAAGAAAAGAAGCACTTCCCAGAAAGCAATCCTGGCAACCAACTTTTGGACAAGCTGATGGTGCGCTTGGCCATTTAATTAATAATGATATTAGAAAAGATGATCTATTCCTTTTCTTTGGTACTTTTCGGCAAACAGCCTATATAAATGGAAAGTTAAGCTATGTAAAAGATGCACCTGATCAACATTTGATTTATGCTTACTTCCAAGTAAGTAAGCTTCATACAGACAATGAGTCTCTAAAGAAACATTTTGCTGATCATCCTCATGCGGCACCTCGGTATTTAGCTAAAAACTTAAATGGCATTTTTGAAGCTAATGAGAACCTAAGCTTTGCACCAGCCTTCAGCGGATCAAGTTCATTCACTTTCTCTAAAGATTTAGTATTGACCAAGCAGGGATACTCAAAAAGCAGATGGCAACTACCCGATATTTTTGAAGACGCACGCATCACTTATCATTCTAAGAATTCCTTTAAAGCGCATTATTTCCAGTCAGCTGCTAAAGGGCAAGAATTTATTATATCGGGAAGCAAGGTTGTAGAAAATTGGGCTAAAAACCTGATTATTAAAAATGTGAAAAGAAAGAATTAAATTTTGTTCTTAATTGATTCAATATTCTCACAAGAATATGTTTAAATTCAAAACATGAGGATTATACTCACCATCATATTAGTGTCTCTCTTTACAGTACAGCTCTTCGCTCAGCAAGATAGCACCGCCTACAAATTAATAGGTCTGGGGTTTGGAGCTAGCCTCGCTAAAACTGACCTGTCAGATGGTTATGAAAAACCTTCACAGACTTTTAATCTATTTCTTCAGTTTGACAAAAACGAAAAGAAATTGACAGGAGCCATACATCTGAATATTGGGCAGATAGTCTCGGAAAATCCAGAAGGTAAATTCATCGACCGTAGTGAATTCAATATCAACAGCTTTGCGCTTACCAACTTTCAAAGCTTGCATTTTGAAGCTATATACCATATCATCCGTAAAGAAAACTGGGCCATTTCAATAGCTCAAGGATTCGGCTTCATGCGTTTTAATGTGTATGATAGGCTTAATAATCCTCTGATAGATCAGCTCGATTCAAGAGCAGCAGGAGAAAGCTATACAGGTTTCAGTGTAATGCTTCCTACCAGCATTTCGGCTCATTATCTTTTTGAGAACAACTTTGGCATTAAAGCACGCTTCGGTCTTATGAACACGCAAAACGATTATTTAGACAATATCTCCACCTTCGGAAATGCAGATAATAACGACAATATTTTAAGCATTCAGCTCGCTCTTATCAAGCGGTTCAGCAGTATTGAGCTATTCGATTAAGACAAGAAGGTACCACACTACTATTTACCCCAATCAGCAGGGTTAGCTCTCCACTCTTTTAAAGTGGTTTCATCTTTTTGCTCAATTACGTTCATCTTCAAAGCCTTTTCAAGCAAGTATTCATAATTGCTAAGGCAAACTAATTCAACATTTGCCTTTTGGAAGTTATCTTCTGCAAGATCAAATCCATAAGTAAAAATGGCAGCCATACCTAATACTTTACCTCCAGCTTCTTCCACCGCTTTTGCAGCCTTCAGGGAGCTGCCACCTGTAGAAACCAAATCTTCCACAAGCACCACCTTTTGTCCTTTATCTACTTTACCTTCAATCATATTTTCCATTCCGTGTCCCTTTGGTTTGGAACGCACATAAAGAAAAGGTAAATCAAGTGCATCAGCCACTAAAGCTCCTTGCGGAATACCAGCCGTAGCTACTCCAGCAATAGCTTCTACATCTGGATAATTCGCCTTTACTTGCTTCACTAAAAAATCCTTGATAATACTTCTGGTTTCAGGAAACGATAGTGACAACCTATTATCGCAATAAATGGGTGACTTCCACCCTGACGCCCATGTAAACGGCTTTTCAGGTTGAATTTTAATAGCTCCAACATTCAATAATTGTTCGGCAACAGCGTGTGCAGTATCTGCAGAAGCAAGCTTAATCATATAAAAGTTTTTTTCGATTTAGGATATGAAGCAAAGTTAAAGGAAATAATTTCTTTATTAATTGTACCATTGAATTTGCGAACCTATTTATATTACTTTATTTGCAGAAAATTAAAGTGCATGAAGATTTTTATAGATGATGTTCCTGTGTACCTGGTACCAATGGAGCAAACAATTGATAGAGAACATTATGACCTTATTATTGACGCCTCTAAAGAAAAAGTGCGTTTTGATGAACTAATCGATGATGTTTTAATCAGAAAGGCTGATATCAGCCTGATTATGGATTTCTATAATTTTCAATGTCAGGACAATAACAAACGCCTTGACTCACTCACTTTTAAGGTGCATAATTATGATGAGGTGGTAAAGGCTTTCAAAAAGGAATTTAAAATTGTGAAAGCTGCTGGGGGTATAGTTACAAAATCTAACAAAATACTATTCATCTATAGACTTAAAAAGTGGGATTTACCTAAAGGGAAACTTGAGAAAAAAGAAGATTTCGAAGTGGCAGCAGTTCGTGAAGTGGAAGAGGAATGTAACGTAAAAGTTATTTTAGGAAAGCATATCTGCAAAACCTGGCACACCTACACCAGAAATGGCAAAAATCACCTCAAGAAAACCATGTGGTATAAGATGTCATTACTCAGCGACTCCAAAATGAAGCCACAAAAAAGCGAAGGTATTGAAAAACTTATTTGGGTAGGGAAAGACGAAATGCGAGCAGTATTACTTAAAACCTACAGAAGCATCCGCTATGTGATGAAGAAATTCCACGAGCACGAAGAGTCTTTGGTGTAGTATTACAAGTTTAAAACTTTAAGGTTATATTAAATAACATACCAATAAGCCTATTGGTACAGTTGTTGGTATGGTGGTTAATAAACAACCTAATGAAAACTGCCTTTACCCCTTTAACTCTTTTTATAATATCCTCTGTTCTTCTTTCAGGCTGTATAAGTATGCAATCTGCTATAAACCGCTTTGACAGATTTAATACACAATTTGATCCTGCAAAAGATGAATATAGACAACGGCTGGAACTCACACATTATCCATCAACCTTCTCCGAAGATTCATATGATAAGGCAAAGCAGCTATTTATTAAAACTTCATCAGCTGATACAATAGGAAAACTAAAAGCCTATGACATATTGCAATTAAATAATGTAATAGGTAATTATAATTTAGAATCTACAGCTTATGTAATATTAGATGAGCGACCATTCAAGCTATCCTTACAAAACATTGATTATCAGAATTTGCAAAATATCGAATCTAATACAGAAGAGGTATTAACAGCAGATTCAACTGAAATTGAAATAATTACTGATTACAACATTGAGCGTTCGAGATATATCTCTACTAATTACGATATATCATATGAATTGCAAACTGAGATATTAAAGACAGAACAACTTTTGATAAGGTTTTATTTAGGCCCATTAATGGTTGATTATCGATATAGTCAAACTCAGCTTAGAAGGCTAAAGGAATTAATAAGCACAAAGCCGGAAAATAATAGCGAGCCATAAAAAAACCCAGACATTACTGTCTGGGTTTATCATTTCTTTAAAATGCTTTTGTTTACAGCAAGCCGTTAGTTTTTCTTACAGCTTCAGCACTTTCTTGTAACTTTGCTTTCTCAGCATCATCTAAATCGATTTCAACAATTTTGTTGATACCATTCTTACCGATTAATGCTGGAACTCCAATACAAATATCCTTTAATCCGTACTCACCATCTAGCAAGCAAGAGCATGGGAACATTTTATTAGCATCATTCGCGATAGCCTGTACCATAGCCGATACAGCTGCTCCTGGTGCATACCATGCGGAAGTTCCTAATAATTTAGTAAGTGTAGCACCGCCAACTTTAGTTTCTTCTCTCACATAGTCCATTTGCTCTTGGCTTAAGAACTCAGAAACAGGAACCGAATTTCTGGTAGCTAGTCTGGTTAGTGGTAACATACCAGTATCGGAGTGTCCACCTATCACCATACCATCTACATCAGATGCTGGGCATTCTAAAGCTTCAGCCAGTCTGTATTTAAAACGAGCAGAATCCAATGCACCACCCATACCGATGATTCTATTTTTCGGTAAGCCAGTAGCTTGATGTGCCAAATAAGTCATGGTATCCATTGGGTTAGATACAACGATGATGGTAACATCAGGAGAATGCTTGATTAGGTTTTCAGCAACAGACTTCACAATACCTGCATTTGTAGAGATTAATTCTTCTCTGGTCATACCTGGCTTTCTAGGTATACCTGAGGTAATTACTGCAACATCACTATTAGCAGTTGCTGAATAGTCATTAGTAACTCCCGTTATTTTAGTATCAAAGCTGTTTAATGAAGCAGTTTGCATTAAATCCATCGCTTTACCTTCGGCAAAACCTTCTTTAATGTCAACTAAAACAACTTCAGCTGCAAAGTCTTTTATGGCAATATATTCAGCGCAGCTTGCTCCTACTGCACCAGCTCCTACTACGGTAACTTTCATTTTTATAGTGGTTTATAGTTAATTAATTGTTTCTGTGCCCGAAATTACGAAAAGAACTAAGTAGATAAAATTTCTTTGCAAACGATTGTTATGCATGCCTACAATTATTTTCTTTTCCCATACACATCTCCTAAATCGAAAAAGCCGAAATTTGTTTTATAAGCTGAAAATAATCTGTGCATGTAATTATTCTGCTGCTTCATGTACGACTCCAATACTTTCGCTTTGATTTTAGGATAATGATTAAATATTTCGAAAAGGTTAATTTGGGGAATTACATAAATCTGAGCCTTTTCAGAGGTAATGATGGCATTATAGATTCTGGTACTTTCCTCCAGAAGTGCATCATCACCGAAAGATGTACCACTACTCAAGTGGCCAATAGTTTCAAATCGCTCTTTCATATCAATTGATAAAGCCAGCTCACCTTTATGCAATAAGTATAATGCCTGGCTCGGATCTCCTCTAAAAAATACAACTTCATTTTCCCGGTAGGTACGCATATGCATAAAGGGTATAAAATGGGCCAACTGCGTAAAACTTAAACTCTCAAAAAGCGGCATACTTTTCAGAAACCTGAAAAGTACTAACTCTCTGTTGGTAAAAGTCTTTTTAAAGGGATTAAGAATCTTCATGAGAACTATATTCTATTCGTAAAATATGACGAGTTTGTTCTGTTACCTTGAAAGGATCAGCTACTCTATATCCAATTAGCCAAACTATTTCATTATCTGAACAAAGCACCAATTGTCTATCCTTTAAAGATAAGGGTACTTTAACATCAATTAAATAATCGCTCACCTTTTTTTGACCTTGCATCCCTAAAGGCTGGAATTTATCTCCTTTCTGCCATTTTCTCACTTGCAGTTCCTTATTGAGTTTGTCCAAATCTAAAAGAGCTACTTTTGGATTCTTATCTATGGTAAATTTCTCCTTCTCAAGCTTAGTAAGCTTTAATTCAAATAATTGCTTGGCCACTGTCTTTTCTTCAGAACTAAAAGTTAAACCCTCAAAAGTTTCCCATCCAATGGATAAGCTGGTGATAAGAATCTCATCACGATCAATATTGATTTTATAATCCGCATTACTGAGGATAGCTCCAGTAGTTGACCACTCAATGCTCTTTAATTGCGGATAACTAAAACCAAATTCTACTAAGAATTCAGCTAGTACTTCTACTGCGTAAGGATGACTTAAAAGTTCTTTATTAATGTGATGGATACCTTTCTCTTTGTGAAAATATTGTCTTCTAAGGTTTTCAACCATCTCATCAAAAGCATAAGCCGCAGCCTGTAACCTACGTGCTGTATGATTGAAATTTTTGAGCAATGAAGGATTTTGTCCTTTTAGAATGGGAGTTACATGATGCCTAATTTCATTTCGTTTGTAATCATCAGATGCATTTGAGCTATCTTCACGCCACTCAATTTCATGCTCAATTGCATAATTTGTAATAGATCTCTTTTCAGCAAACAATAGTGGCCTAATTACATTCCCGTGCTTTGGAAGAATCCCTTTAGCACCATGTACACCAGTTCCTCTAGTCAGGTTGAGCAGAATGGTTTCCAATGAATCTTCAGCATGATGAGCAGTTAGCAAATAATCAAAATCTCCTTCTTCAATTATTTCTTCAAACCATTGATAGCGAAGATCTCTCGCCTGCATTTGAGTAGATTCGGATGCCTTCCCCTTTTTGATATCCACCTTTTTAATGAAACATTTTACACCAAGGCTGTTAGCCAACTCCTCTACAAAGAATTGATCTTTTTTAGAATCATCTCCTCTCAACTGAAAATTCATGTGGGCTAAAGAAAAATCATAACCCGATTTTTTTAAAAGGTGCGCAAGCACAACAGAATCTACTCCACCACTAATGGCAAGCAATAGTTTGTGATTCCGATTAAATAGCTTTTCTTCCGTAATAAATGCTAAAAAGCGTGATGCAAGCATTATTCTTTTTTAAAAATTGTAGTTTTGCACAAATTTTGCTCTTAGAGCATGCAAAAGTAAAAGTATGAACTTCCAACGAATATTATTCCTGGGCTTAGGCTTAATCTTATCATTTTCTGCATTGGCACAGCGCAACGGTGTTAAATACGGTTCTAGTGGCTACTCAGAAACAGTAAACCGTGGAAAAGATAGATTTACACGCTTAGTGGATGATGTTTGGTTTGACATAAAAGAAAAAGACACTCGAATAACAGGAGACTCTTCACTCTATTACGACAAGCAAGGAATCATGATTGTATACGGTGATGTGGTTATTAAAGAGGGTGACTCAACCACAATTACAGCAGGTGAGTTGCATTACTTAATGAAGGACAACAAAACTGAGTTAAGAAAAAATGTCCGATATACAGATGGTAGAATTGTATTGACCACTAACTATTTAGATTACTTTACTGATACTGAAGATGCACGCTTTTACAATGGTGGTAAAATTGTAGATGGTGAAACTACCTTAACCGCTGAAGATGCTTATGTGGTAAATGCAGAAGACCTCATTAAATTTTATAAGGATGTAGACTTAAAAAGTCCCGAATACAACCTAAAAACTGACACACTCTTTTACGATCGTACTACCAAAATAGCTACCACTTATGGGCCAACACAAACCATTCTTGAAGATGGGGAAGTTGTTGATGCCAAAGAAGGAGGACAATTCTACACTGCTAGCAAAAGAGTGAAGTATCAGGAAGGTAAAATCACCACTGAGAGTTACGAAATTTTTGGTGATGATCTGTTCTTCGATGAAATCAAAAATGAATCGCAAGCCAAAGGCAATGTTAAAGTTATTTCTGAAGAAAATAACATCATCATATTGGGTGAAGAAGCTTCTACCAAGAAAGAAAGTGGCATAACCAAAATTTGGGGAAATCCGGTATTGAAGCAAATGGTTGAAAATGATACTTTGTACCTAACTGCAGATACTCTTATCTCTATAGATTCGGAATTTGATTCTTTAAGTAGATTGCTAGCCTATAACAATGTTAAAATCTTCAAATCTGATTTACAAGGTGTTGCCGATTCCATGGCCTATAAAATGCAAGACTCCATGATCTTCTTTTATGAATCTCCCATTCTATGGAGTGATCAAAATCAAATTACAGGTGACACTATAGATATTACCATCCTTAATGGTAAAATGGACCGTCTCAATGTAAAAACAAAAGCTTTTACCATAAGTAAAGATACTGTTGGCAATTTTAATCAAATCAAAGGAAGAGATATGGTTGCCCATCTTAAAAACGACCAAATGGACAAAATCTACGTTTATGGCAATGGTGAAGCACTCTATTTTGCACTTGATGAAAAAGATAATTCCCTCATAGGCTTAAACAAAATTCTTTGTAGCGATATGAAGTTATATTTTGTAGATGGTGAAATGAATAATATTACCTTTTACAAAGATCCTGAAGGTAAGTTTATACCACCTCATGAAATTGAAGAACCCGAAACACGCCTGAAGGATTTTCAATGGCTCATTGAAAGACAACCTACTAAAAAACAAGTGCTTGGTAAGTATTTTTATGAGCAAGCACCTGTAAAAGAGGCACTTCCCGCACCTGATAAACAAATTAACCCAGACCCGGTTAGTTTAGAAAAAGATTAGCAAAGCCAATCCAAACGAAGTATTTCAAGGATTATTACATAGTTGGTTAATTAATTAGGTGATTTCTAGGCATTTCTAATTTTTTTATTATATTTTTACTAAAGAAAATTACAATACTTCTTTACTCGTTTGAGATTTTTAATAACCATATTGCTTTTCACTATTACAATGGGCGCACTTAAGGCCCAGGATTTTGAAGTAATAGGTTTGAATAAAGAGTTAGAAACAAATCTTCAGTCCATCAAAAGCAGCAAATTTACAATTAAGAATATTTCAAGCTTTAATAAGGAATTATCCGTTTCATTGGATCAGAAATTACTTTTAGGCGGTAGCAATGCTGTTTTATGTTATAATGGTAACTGTAATTCTTCAAGTATTATTATTAAGTTAGACGGCAACAGTACTTCAGATGACATTGAGCTGATCCTAAGAGGTGGTCTTACTGAGTTTAAAAGTAGTATACCACTTGAGATAAAAGATTTAAACTACAGAAAAGATTTAATACTAGATTTAAATATCGCTGTTTCTAATAAAATTCAGGATGAAATTTTCTTTAAGA
Source organism: Marivirga atlantica (assembly GCF_016734805.1). Classification (GTDB taxonomy): domain Bacteria; phylum Bacteroidota; class Bacteroidia; order Cytophagales; family Cyclobacteriaceae; genus Marivirga; species Marivirga atlantica. The sequence continues at coordinate 391,722 of NZ_JAERQG010000002.1, read as the reverse complement.
ATGATAATTTCACTGTAAATAACTTCTACCCTAATCCTGCTATTGATCAGGCTATTATGCATTATTCATTAAGTAATGATGGTAGCCAAACCAAAATTGTGCTGCAAAATGTTCTTGGCAGCATTATAAAGGAATATAAGCTTGATCCAAGAGAGAATGAACTGCAATTAGATACTGAGCAATTAAAGCCTGGTGTTTATTTCTATACCCTGCTCATCAATGATGAAGGACTAGCCACTAGAAAATTAATTGTAAAGAAATAAGTACCAATCCAATCTTTTCTAAGGCAATACGTTTGAATTAAAATTGTTCAATACATAAAACAAATGTATCTTTGCACCCTTATGCGTATTTCGTCAAAAAACATATTATTTACAGTACTTATTTCAGTGCTACTTGCTAGCTGCAGTGATTTCAGAAAGCTTCAAAAAAGCGATGACTGGGAAAAGAAATATGACGCAGCCATCAAGTATTATGAAAGCAAAGATTACTATAGATCAAGCGTATTATTAGAGCAAATTCTACCTATTATAAAAGGTTCAGCAAAAGCTGAAAAGGCGAATTTTATTTATGCCTATACCTATTATTATGAAGAATCTTATCTTTTAGCGTCCCATTACTTCAAAACCTTTTATGAAACCTACGGTAGAAGTGATTTTGCCGAAGAAGCGCGCTTTATGTATGGATATTCATTATTCAAAGATTCACCAAGGTATAATTTAGAGCAAACAAGTACCAAAGAAGCTATTGTAGCGCTTCAAGGATTTATAAACAGATACCCTTCTTCTGAGTTTGTTCCTAAAGCAGAAGATGCGTTGAATGAACTTCAGCAGAAATTAGAGAAAAAAGCCTACGAAAATGCTTTACTCTACTATAAATTAAGGAAGTTCATGACTGGCGAGTACTTAAAAGCCGCTTTGGTAGCTTTTGATAACTTCCAGAATAATTATCCTGACTCAGAATATATTGAAGAAATAAGGTATCTTGAAATTGAGGCCATGTATAAGCTGGCCGATGTGAGTATTCAAAGCAAAAAGAAAGAGCGTTTTACCGAAGCGCTAGATTATTATCAAGACTATATTGAAGATTACCCTAGTGGAGAATATCTTCGTAAAGCTGAAGACATCTACGAAGACGCATTAAATAAATTACGAAAATTAAATATTTAATATAATGGCAAATCCATCAATTGTTACCAGAGATATTCAAGAGTTGGTAAAAGACACTGAAAACATTTACGAAACTGTAGCTATCGTTTCTAAAAGAGCCAGACAAATTTCTAGCACAATGAAAGAAGAGCTTAGCTCTAAACTTGCTGAATTTGCCTCTACTGTTGATAACCTTGAAGAAATCTTTGAAAACAGAGAGCAAATAGAAATTTCAAAATTCTACGAAAGAATGCCGAAACCAACTATCTTGGCTACTGAAGAATTTTTAGAAGGAAAAGTTTATTCTCGTAAAAGAGAAGAGGAAACTGAAAAATAATCATCCTTGCTTAAGGATAAAAAAATAGTTTTAGGCATAACGGGTAGCATTGCTGCATATAAATCAGCAATACTTACCCGTTTGTTGGTTAAAAGCGGTGCTGAAGTACAAATCATTAGTACCGATGCAGCCAATGAATTCATTACGCCTTTAACGCTAAGTACCCTCTCCAAAAAGCCTGTTTTATCAAGCTTCCAAAAAGATGAAACCGGTGAATGGAATAATCATGTTGAATTAGGCCTGTGGGCTGATTTAATATTGATTGCTCCTGCATCAGCCAATACCATTGCTAAATGCGCTCACGGTATTTGCGACAATCTATTAATAGCTACTTACTTATCTGCAAAGTGCCCTGTTGCCTTCGCCCCTGCAATGGATTTAGATATGTACCAGCACCAGAGCACTAAAGATAATCTAGACAAGCTCAAAAGTTATGGTAACATAATTTTCGAATCAGCATCTGGTGAATTGGCCAGTGGCCTGTCAGGTCAGGGAAGAATGCAGGAGCCAGAAGATTTATTGATAGCGCTTGAGAAATTCTTTAATAAGGATCAAAAATTTAAAGGTAAGAAAGTACTTATCACCGCAGGGCCAACATATGAGGCAATAGATCCTGTAAGGTTTATAGGAAATCACTCGTCAGGTAAAATGGGGTATGCTATTGCCTCTGCCTTTAAAAATGCTGGTGCTGAAGTTACGCTCATCACTGGGCCTACCAACATTGATAAGCCTATTGGATTGGCAAATATCATTGAAGTTACTTCTGCCGAAGAAATGCATGCTGCTGCCGACAAGTATTTTTCAAAGACCGATATTGCTGTGCTCTCGGCTGCCGTTGCTGATTACAAAGCAGCTACCCAAGCCACGGAGAAAATCAAAAAGACTGATGACTCTAATGAAATGATGCTTAAGTTGGTTAAAACGCCAGATATTGCCAAAAGCCTTGGAGCAAAGAAGAAAGCTCATCAGCAAATAATTGGCTTTGCGTTGGAAACGGAGAATGAAGAAAGCAACGCCAAAAAGAAACTTCAAAATAAAAACTTTGACCTGATCGTTCTCAATAGCCTGAGAAATGAAAAATCAGCTTTTGGTTACGACACAAATCAGGTGAAGATTTTCGATAAAAATGGTCTGAAATACGAATCAGCATTGCTTCCTAAATCGGAAATAGCTCAAATTATATTAGAACAGATTACACAAGAGTGATGCAAAAAAAACTATTTCTCCTTTCATTACTGCTTTTACAAATAAAGGTGCTTTCTGCTCAGGACTTATTTTTTGAAGTTAAAGTGGATGCTACAGCTGCCAATACTTCAGAAACGAGAGTTTTTACCAGCATGGAGAATTCTTTCAAGCAGTTTATGAATGACAGAAACTGGGTTGAGCAGGAATTAGAGCCTTTTGAACGCATCAAGGGAGTAATGGCTATTTCAATTATTTCAATTCCCAAAACAGGACAATTTGAGACTAAGATGCAGGTGCAATCGGTTAGGCCTGTCTATAACTCAACCTATGAATCTGTGATGCTTAACTCCGCTGATCTTAACTTCACTTTTGACTATGTAGAATCACAACCTATGGACTACTCACCTAATGGCTTTAATGAACAGTTGGTGAGTGTTCTTGCTTTCTATGCAAACCTTATAACAGGACTAGATATGGATAGCTACTCCGAATTAGGCGGGCAAGCTTATTACGATGAAGCTTTAGACATTGCTCGTTCTGCCAACCAACAAAGAATTGGTTCGGGCTGGGATCAGTTTGGCAATATTAATAGCAGGTTTGCATTGATTCAATCAATTCTTAATTCTCAGCTGGAACCAGTGAGACAAGCACTATACCTCTACCATAGAGAAGGGCTCGATTTGATGCATGAAAAGCCTGAAGAGGCAAGAGCCAATATTATTAAGGCACTGGAGAACATACAAAAGGCAAATAAAATCAATCCTAACGAACCATTCGTAACCATCTTAATGCAGACAAAGGTGGATGAAATCATCAGTATTTTTAAAGAAGGCGATATTTCACTTCGTAGAAAAGCCTATAACATTATGCGAGATGTTGCTCCTGCAAATTCGGAGCGATATGAAGCTATGTTAAATTAGATTGGCTATCTTTGCTTCCTTCAAGATTAATCTAATTTAGACAGCAAGAGAAAAATTCTTCTTTGGTATGCTACAAAAGCTCATTATTAAAAATTATGCGCTTATAAAAGAACTTCACATTGAGCCTGATGCCGGATTAAACACCATTACAGGTGAAACCGGGGCTGGTAAATCTATTATGCTTGGAGCTGTAGGGCTGCTTTTGGGTAAAAGAGCGGATACAAAAGTACTCTATCAGGAAGATGAAAAATGTGTAGTAGAGGGCACCTTTAGCATCAAACACTACCAACTTAAAGGTTTTTTTGAAGCTGAAGATCTAGATTATGAAGATGAATGCATTGTGAGGAGAGAAATAAGTGCGAGTGGGAAATCACGTGCCTTCATCAATGATACTCCTGTAACATTAGACATCCTAAAAAGTCTGGGAGCCTACCTGATGGATGTGCATTCACAACACCAAACTTTGCTATTGGGCGATCAAGATTTTCAACTACAAATTATTGATGCTTTTACCGCTACCAATGAACTTCTTTCAAAGTATCAGCAAACTTATAAGGAATACAAAAGAGCTGAGAAAACACTCAATAGCTATCAGCAAAATGCTCAACAACTACAGCAGGAACACGACTTTAATCAATTTCAATTTGACGAGCTTGAAAAAGCAGCTTTAAGAGAGGGTGAGCAAGAAGAGCTGGAAGAGCGTCTAAAAGTACTTGAGAATGGTGAGTACATTCAGCAGAAATTGTCTGAAGCAGATACCATATTAGAACAATCAGAGTATTCTGCTAACAACTCTTTACATGATGCAGTGGAAGCTTTAAGAAGCATTCAGGAATATAATAAGGAATATCAGGATTTATTCGAAAGGTTAAATAGTGCCTTTATTGAGGTGCAAGATATAGCCAGAGCTGTAGAAAGAGAAAATAGTGGTTTCGAGCATGATCCGAATGAATTGATACAAACCCAGGAGCGCTTAAGTCTTATTTATCAGCTTCAGCAGAAACACCATGTTGAAAGTGTTACAGAGCTATTATCAATCAAAGATGCCTTAGATGAAAAGCTTGATACTACCCAAAATGCTGAAGATCATTTAAAACAGCTTGAAGATGCACTTGCAGAGAAAACAGAACAATTAAATAAGCTTGGCGAACAGCTTACTGAGACCAGACAAGCAGGTTTTGGAGCACTTGAGAAAGAGCTAATACAGTTGCTTTCCGATTTAGGTATGGCCGATGCCAGCATTAAGGTAAACCATCAAAAGCAAGCACCGGATAAAAGTGGCTTTGATGATATTTCCATATTATTTAGTGCCAACAAAGGCATTGCACCTCAACCACTTAAGAGTGTAGCTTCAGGAGGTGAATTTTCGCGATTGATGTTCGCCCTTAAGTTTGTAATGGCTGATAAGGTAGCCATGCCAACCATCATTTTTGATGAAATTGACACAGGTATCTCCGGAGAGATAGCTCTTAAAATGGTCAATATGATGCTAAAAATGGCTAAAAGCCATCAAGTGATTACCATCAGCCATTTACCTCAGATAGCCGCTAAAGGACATAAACACTATTTTGTCTATAAAGATAATTCTGCTGAGAAATCAGTTAGTAAAATAAAACTATTAAGTAAAGAAGAGCGCGTGATAGAGATTGCCAAGATGATTGGCGGTGAGCAGCCAAGTGAATCGGCCATGAAAAGTGCTGAGGAATTGTTGGTTTCTTAAATCTATCTCACGTTTATGTTCAGCATGAATATCTTTACCCCTATTCGGTTGAAGCTTAAGTAATCTTACTGCTTTGTTTCATATAGTTAAAATGTGTAGTTTGACTATATATTTAATGAATACATGTTTCACCGAAACCGACAAAGAGCCACTCAAGTAAACGACAACAAACGTTTACAAACGTTTACAATCGGTTATCATAAAAATATAAGACGGATATAACAACTTTGGTTACTAAATTGGGATATTGACAGTAATTTCAAAATAGAACGCGAAAATAGATGGAAAGTGAATTAAAACCATTTTGGAGTAAGTTCTTCAATTTTAATTGGAAGTTTGGACTTTTTCTAATTTTATTATTCTGTATTCCTCGATTTATTTTGGTTCTGAACGCAAATGAAACTTCAAATTATAAGTTCATTGGTCTTATAATGACGATTTATGGGTTTACACCATTTATATTTTTGACCAAACATGGAAGAAAAATAATTGGACTAACAAAACCGAAGAATTATAAGTGGTTATTTTACGCTTTTATAATTGGACTAACTTTTAGTTTTATACTGTACTTTTTGGGCGATTTAATTTATCAAAGTTCATTCGAAAATTGGTATGTTTATATTGAGAAATCATATAATATTCCGAATGAAATAAATCTCAATGATAAATTAATATTGTTTGCGATTACGGCAATGACTGGAATGATTTTTAGCCCAATTGGAGAGGAATTTCTCTTCAGAGGAATAATTCATTCAAGTTTTGCAAAATCCATTGGGGATTTTAAAGCCTCAATTGTTGATAGTTCTGCATTTGCTTTGACTCACATTTCTCATTTTGGATTAGTTTTTATAAACAATGAGTGGCATTTTTTTGCATTTCCGACTATGATTTGGGTTTTAAGTATGTTTGTCGTTAGCGTTCTATTTTATATATGCAGAAGGAAATCAAAATCAATTTTAGGTGCGGTATTATGTCACTCAGCATTCAATTTGGGTATGACTTATTGCTTTTTCTATATGATGAATTAAAAAATATCGTTAACAATGGTTATAAGTAATTACTAAACTACGCATAGCCGTGATCGTTAGCAACAAAAAAATCATGCTTTCAGACTATAAATATAGACGTACCTCTTCAAAGTTCAATAACACTCCGAAAAACGTAGATTTTAAGGGATGTTTGATCTATGGCTTGATAACAATTCTTTTTATTGCTTTGTGTTATTATTTTGGATCCTAGCAATTTCTACTTCTAAATTGTCTGAACTGAACCAAACCTAATTAATTAAATGAATCAGTTTCTAACACAGCATCACCTTCATTAGCTTTCTCATTTCTCAACAACCAGCCTGCAACAAATCACCAAGTCGGTCGTCTTCCAAAAAACTGAGCCTATGACCGCAAAAGAATTGACCTACGACCGAAGAATAATTTTATCAACACTATGGATATTTGTCTCGCTTAATTACCTCTACTGTGATGTCATCTCATTGATGTCTGCTGAATTACTAAATGCGCTTCTTACAGGAGTAGCTGGTGGCATTGAGATGAATGAACAAACCTTATTAGCAGCAGGCATCATTATGGAAGTCTCCATTGCCATGGTGCTTTTATCAAGAGTGTTGAAATATAAGAGCAACCGTATCACAAACATTATAGCAGGCATTCTTAAAACACTTATCATGGTCGGAACTTTGCTCATGGGAGTACCAAGTCTTCACTACATGTTTTTCGCCACTATTGAAATAGCTACTACCCTGTTTATTATATGGTATGCATGGACCTGGAAACAGGCAGACTAATATTAAAGATAGCGGATTCTAATCATCAAAAATGAATTAGAATGCGCTTATCATCCTCCTAAAAATTTCTCACTTAATAAATCTTCATGCCCTTATAATCGGCTTCCATTTTAATGAACTTCCTATCCTTTTTGGTGTACCAGAATTTCGTAGGCTGGGTGCCTTTATAGTCGGTGTGGAGTACCCAAGTGGCTACTTCTCCTAGGCCATCAACATTTATTTGCTCTGAGCTTACTGTATATTTATACCAACCTGGCTCTGTGTAATGGCTACCTGCATGGTGAAAAGGCATGTAAATGGTTTTACCAGCCTCAAATGGTAAAATGGAATAGGTTTCCAAATCAATTTCGAAGTTGAAAACCGGCTCTGACAGGGCTTGAATATAGTCTGCGGCTACATTATCAGCTGCCGAATCGAGACCTATAATTTTGTCGTCATAAAAACGATAAGCCTCTTTGCCTTTTTGGGAATGCCTGATCTGGCTAATAGGTTTTAAAGTATGGGGTTCAACTAAAGCCGAAAAACTGCCAGACATTTGAGGGTTGTTCCATTCATGGCTGATGTTTACATACTCTTGTCCATCAATTTCAATTGGTTTCGTGCTGCTTTTCATCCTGATAGGAACACTCTTTTTACCATTTCGCACAGTAAAAACCTCAAATTCATAGGTTTCAAAATTCAATTGATCAAAAGCTTTGAAGGGCGCTCCTACCCTTATAGAGTCTACTTTTTGGGCAAAGCTGCTTGTAGCAAAGGCAACTATTAAAATGAGAGATAAGTATTTCATGAGCGTATGTTTAATTGTTTTCAGCAATGCTCTGGAATATTTCACTTGGATGAAAATTTATTAGACCGACTCTACATTTCAATCTAGCCGTTTAAGGTTTCACACCATCGATACATGCGTAGACTGAGCTGAGTAATCCGTAGAGTGAATTGAGCAAAGCGTCTAATGACAGTGGGCAACTGGCTGTTAAAACCTACAAAAGTCTTATTTTGCAGCATGCTTTCAGGAATTGCGAAATACAGGGTGCTATTGCTGCACCTTATCTTTTGGAGTCTGTTTATCTCCTACCAGCTGTACGACTATACGCGGTATTTATCTTTCGAGCAGGTGATGCTATTTTTCCTGTATCCTATGTCATTGAACATGGTCATTGGCTATCTGCATTATTTCTTATTTCTCCCTTTCATTTTAAATAAGCGAAAGCCAATAGTTTACCTTGTCATTACACTGCCGGCTCTACCTTGTATTTTCTACTAATGGTGTTTCAAATAGCCGCCATTTTTATCTGTGATCTGTAGCTTCACGCTGCAATCGCCTTTAAAGGTCTGGCATAAGTTATCCAACTCAGCAACCATGGCTTCGTTGATGGCAGGAAAGTCCACACTGATGAGCAACCCTTTGCTGCGCTTGCCACGCAACTGAGACAGTAATTCCAAATTGCTGATTAGGTCAAGTGCTAAGAATATTTTTATTTGCGCTATATGTGTTTCTATTTCTTGTAATTGTAAAATTCATGTATTTGAAAGCGCATACTTTCCTGCAAAGGTCGTAGTTCTAGATTCAAATAATAGCGATGAAAAAATCCATTAAGTACTACAATTGTTTTGCCATTGTACACATCAATAAATTTTAAAATGTTAGTTGCCATTGTTTGGTTACGTAAATGCCAAAAATCAGCAGCACGTTCGTATCCCTCTAAATAGGTTATACTATCCCCACTAGGCAGAAGATGGTACATTTCAGAAAACAACGGGATTGCTCTTACTACATCATTGAGAGCCTCATATTGAAGCTGTTGTCGCAATTGTGAAATACTATCTGTTTTAACATTGTTAAACGATTCAGCCGTACCATAGGCTCTCGCAATCAATGAATCATTTATCTGATTAAAACTGCTATAAGTGCTGTGATGATTAGCAGGCATCAAGCCATTTGAGAGCAAACTATCCAATAGCCTATGCACGTTTCCATCCGTAGGTCTTGAGCCAATTTTAATGCGATGTTCATTTCTTCCTGTAAAATCATAAGGTCTTACAGTAATACCATGATTCTCCACATATCGGGTGGTAGCTATAAACTCATTGCTGGATAGTTCTCTGTTGAAACTAAAATCCTCATCAAAAAAAGAGGAATCTAATTCGTATAGAATGACATCAGGTTTGACATGCTCCAAAATTGCATACAGGCTATCTGGATTAAAATTCTCCATAGGCTCATGCACCGTCCCAATAAGGATCAGATTGGTTTTCTTGGTTTCACAACCCAGTAATAAGACTACTATAGAAAAGGTAAGGATGGATCTGGTCATACCTCATTACATATGTTATTGTTTGTATAGATAATATGAAAATCCCTGATCATTCTTACCCAACACATTAACCAATAGTTTATTATCATCTATTTTTTTGTACTGTATTTTCTTAGGAAAGTCGTGATTCGAATTCTCAAAAGAGAGCTGGTCTTTCACTTCAGCATTCAAAATAAAGTGAATAGACTGACCATTGTTTTGATTCGGGACCAATGCTTCATAAACTATCCTTCCTTCCTGAATTTTAATGGTAAGTGTTTCAGTAGTTAGTTTTTCGCCTTCTACCATCTTGTATGAATGCCCTTTTAGTATTCCTTCGGTATTTTCCCATTGTTCATACATTTCTTTTCCTCCCATTTTCCAGGTTCCTACAAGAAACTCCACCTGAGCAATAGATTGCTGTGCCTGGCATAATTGTGTCATCATAAAAAAGACTGTAGATAAGATTAATATTTTATTCATTATTTTAATTTTTAGTTGAAAAAGTACTGACACTCCTTAAGTTTGCTGGTAAGATCGTATACTCATTTTTTGAGCATTCAATAAACTCTCCATCGATCCAAAAAGTCAGTGTATAAACCCGTGATTTGCTTTCCATCAACGGTCTCCAGCGTATACATTACCTCTATTTTGCCATGCATTTCTGTAACACTAAGCCCTCCTTCAACAATTTGAATTACCTGTCCGAAAGTAGCAGGAGTTTCAAAATCCAATACAGCCAGACCTTCTTTGAAAGCACCATCCTGATCAGTTTCTGAAAACTCATAAACACCTGTGTTTAAAATTTCAGCATGTGTAGAATTCACTTTCATTTGTAGAAAATACCCTTTTTCGCCCTCCACTGATTGCTCTATAGTGATACCCTCAGAGAGCAATATGATATCATATTCATAAAGTCCCGGTGATACTTCCCCTAATGCTTCAATCTTTAGTTGTGGCGTTAAATAACTAACACCGTCATATTGAAAGCCAACAAATACTTCTGATTCAGGTGCTATGGTGTCCTTATTACAAGAGAATAATGTAGCCACTGCAGCTATAACAAATAATAGAATTAAATTTTTCATGTTGTTACTAGTTTTACGTTTCTAAGGGATCAATAATTTTTAGAAATATTGTCTGAACTGAAATCACGTACATGATTCCTTCTAAGCACTCACTTGTTTCTAGTTATCTTTTAGGATGTTGTTTAAAATCTTTTTTGCGATTTCAATTGTCGAAGGGTTTGCAAAAGGCTTCTTGAATTCTTTTAACCAATAAACAATTTGATCAGCCTTTTCATAGCTAAAAAAATGAGATGAAGAAGGCAATATGCATAAGCTTGAATTGGGTAAAGACTCGAATATTTCCATTGTATGTTGTAAGAGAACCGCGTCCCTATCCCCAACCATTAACATCACTGGTATATCAATTCGCTTAATGCTGTCCATCGGGATTTCTTTCTGATTAACCATCAATTCAAAATGCTTCCTCATCATTGGGTCAGGAAACTGAGCGTAGTTTTTCATCATTTCTAGTAATTCAGGCTTCAGTCCTGAGACCCTGGTGTTCGCACCTGAGATCAACATTCGTTCAATGTTATCGGTATTTTTATAACCTAATATAAGTCCAAGAATACCTCCGTCACTATGTCCCCAGATAGTATAATTGTCATGACCTAGTGCTTGCATCAATGCATACACATCATCGGCCATTTCGAAATAGTCCAAATCTTCATCTGAGCAACTACTGTTTCCGTGACATCTACTATCCACAGTTATTACCTGATACTGATCCAACAATTTGGGGATCAAATGATGCTTTCCTTTTGAAGAACCACCATTGCCATGCAGAATCAACAAAGGATCTCCCTCCCCATATATCTCATAATATAGCTTACCCCAGTCCCTTTCGAGAAAGTAACTATTACCCTTTGCGCCCATAATTTCGATTGGTTCCTGAGAATAGGCGACAACTGCTAAGAAGCTGATTACCAGGAACGATACTTGCTTTTTCATGATGAGTTTGTTAATTTTCTTTACAAAGGAAGAAAATAGATTTCTTCAATCATTGTAAAAATCAGACAGTTTGATACTAATCGAAGATCAGCCAAAGGATCCTGTTGTGACCAAATACGTTGATCGTTACCAGCTATTCATTATCAATGAGCCAGCATATTTCAAAACTATACCAAATGGTAAAATAGAATGCTATTTCGTTGAAGAGGGCGAATTCTTGAGGTGGGATAATGAGGCAAATTCCTTTGTAACAAGTGGTTTATCAGGCTATCTGCCCGCTACCAACCATGCCTCACTAATTCAAATTCCAACTAAACTGATTTGTCTCAATGTGAAATTGAATCTTTCAATTCTCAGCCTGTCTTCGTTCGATGACTTCCTGAAGAAATGGCAAAAATTTCCTGTCAGTGCTTTGGTTTCTACAAGGGAGGAAGGAAAACTCGGTAGCTGCATAGACTTAGAAAAACCAAAAATCAATGTATCCATACTTGATAAGGTGCTGGCTAGCAGCCTAAGCAAAATGAGAATAAACAAAGAAGCTGAAAAAGTAGTCAACCTAATCGAAAGTAGTATTTCAGAAAAGTTGAATGTATCTGAATTGGCCAATCAAGCGAATTGCTCAGGTAAGACATTTGAGCGCATGATCCGTAAGCAATTCAATATGTCTCCAAAGGATCTATTGCAGGTGCTGCGCTTTGAAAATGTCAGTAGTGATATGAAAAATAAAAGTGACAGGCGGTTCGTTGATTCACTCGCATTCGGATATTATGATCAATCCCATTTCATAAAAGAGTGTCGAAAATTTACTGGTTATCCTCCCAAAGAGTTTTTCTCTAAACTGAAATTGAAGACAAATGACATCATTGTGGGAAATGATTGACTTAACTGAAATATGTATGCTCAATTAAAAATGTATTTGGTAATCGTTTTATATGGACATTTTGACGTAAAACCAAAAGAGTATTTGAAATGGATAAATGACGACTTAGCCAAGTGATTTTCCACAAGAGTTATGTAAAACAAAATAAACTTACTAATACAGAATTGGCCACAGCTAAAAATCTAACAAACGATATAGCACATACCTCTAATGAGTAATCGGCCAAGTGAGGTGCCAAACAGCTCGTTCTATGATTAAAACCTCCTCACTTTATAAATCTTCATGCCCTTATACTCAGCTTCCATTTTAATGAACTTTCTATCCTTTTTGGTGTACCAGAATTTGGTAGGCTGGGTGCGCTTATAGTCGGTGTGGAGTACCCAAGTGGCTACTTCTCCCAGGCCATCAACATTTATTTGCTCTGAGCTTACTGTATATTTATACCAACCCGGCTCTGTGTATTGGCTACCTGCATGGTGAAAAGGCATGTAAATGGTTTTACCTTCTTCAAATGGTAAAATAGAATAGGTTTCTAAATCAATTTCGAAGTTGAAAACAGGCTCTGACAGGGCTTGAATATAGTCTGTGGCTACATTATCTATTGCCGAATCGAGACCTACAATTTTGTCGTCATAAAAACGATAGGCCTCCTTGCCTTTTTTCGAATGCCTGATCTGGCTAACAGGTTTTAAAGTATGGGGTTCAACTAAAGCCGAAAAACTGCCAGACATTTGAGGGTTGTTCCATTCATGGCTGATGTTTACATACTCTTGTCCATCAATTTCAATTGCTTTCGTGCTGCTTTTCATCCTGATAGGAACACTCTTTTTACCATTTCGCACAGTAAAAACCTCAAATTCATAGGTTTCAAAATTCAATTGATCAAAAGCTTTGAAGGGCTCCCCTACCCTTATAGAGTCTACTTTTTGGGCAAAGCTGCTTGTAGCAAAGGCCACTATTAAAATGAGAGATAAGTATTTCATGAGCGTATGTTTAATTGTTTTCAGCAATGCTCTGGAATATTTCACTTGGATGAAAATTTATTAGACCGACTCTACATTTCAATCTACTCTTTTAAGGTTTCACACCATCGATACATGCGTAGACTGAGCTGAGTAATCCGTAGAGTGAATTTAACAAAGCGTCTAATGACAGTAGGCAACTGGCTGTTAAAACCTACAAAAGCCTTATTTTGCAGCATGCTTTCAGGAATTGCGAAATACAGAGTGTTATTGCTGCACCTCATCTTTTGGAGTCTGTTTATCTCCTACCAGCTCTACGACTATACGCGGTATTTATCTTTCGAGCAGGTGATGCTATTTTTCCTGTATCCTATGTCATTAAACATGGCCATTGGCTATCTGCACTATTTCTTATTTCTCCCATTCATTTTAAATAAGCGAAAGCCAATAGTTTACCTTTTCATCACACTGCTAGCTATGGCTGTATTTGTGGTAATCAGAGTTTACCTGGATCAATTTACGCTGGCTAAAGCCTCACCAGATCCGAGCTATTATGAATCAGTTCATATGGCTCGCATGCTCAGCATATTATGGGGCTTTATATCCATTATGGTTTTTACAAGTATGATCAAGCTTACTGCCAATTGGTACGATCTAGAAAATAAGCGCAAGCAATTGGAGAATGAAAAGCTAACCGCAGAGCTCAATCACCTGAAGTCTCAGATAAATCCTCATTTCTTATTCAATACTTTGCACAACCTCAACTACCTGACCATGCAGAAGAGCGATGAAGCATCGGCTGTAATCATCAAGCTTTCTAATATCATGCGCTATATGATTTATGAAGCCAACAAGCATAGTGTGCCCATTGCCAATGAAATCAGCTATATGCGCGACTATATAGCGCTGGAGCAAATTCGGCTGAATAATCAATTTGAGCTAGATTTTGATATAAAAGGATTGAATGAAAACATACAGATTGCTCCCTTGCTACTCATTACCTTTCTGGAGAATGCCTTTAAACATGGCGTTTCCGATAGGATAAATAACTGCTGGATAAAAGTAGAATTATCAGCTTCAGAAAAGCATGTGCATTACAAAGTTTCCAATTCGAAAGTGCCCAAAGGACAACAACAAGTACCCTCAGGCTTCGGACTAAATAATCTAAAAAAGAGACTTAACTTGCAGTATCCTGATAAACATAAATTATTGCTTAATGATGATAAAGAGCAATTTAACATAGATCTGACTATTGAGTTGACATGATAAGATGTTTAATCATTGATGATGAACCATTGGCAAGAAAGCTGCTGTCAGATTATGCCGAAAAAGTGCCTTACCTGGAAATAGTAGGGCAATTCTCTAGCGCGCTTGATGCATTAAATGTGATCAATGAACAGCAAATAGACTTATTGTTTCTGGACATACAGATGCCTGAAATCACAGGAGTGGAATTCCTAAAAGCCATTGACCACACGCCACAAGTGATTTTTACCACTGCTTATGCCGAGTATGCACTGGAAGGTTATGAACTCAATGTGATCGATTACCTCTTAAAACCCTTTGATTTTGCACGCTTCTTTAAGGCTGCGGAGAAAGCCAAAAAGCTGCTGCAACCCAAGACATCTATTGAAAAGGAGAACAAAACCTATATTTTCCTGAAAGAAGGTAATGGACTCATCAAATTAAATTTTGATATCATTTTGTACATAAAAGGACTAAAAGATTATGTACGTGTTGTTACTAAAACCGAAGAGCATATTGTGCTATACACCTTTAAGGAATTACTCAAAGAACTGCCCTCATCTGTATTTATCCGTGTTCATAATTCCTATATCATCAACATACAGCATATAACTGCTATTGAAAAAAACAGGCTCTTTATCAATGAACAGGAAATCCCGATAGGTGGAACCTTTAAAGGGAATATTGAGGGCTTAGTTTAAATTTCAGTTATTAACCAGCTCTTCTGGTTGCGAAAGCTTGCATTTATTAGATAGCTGTATCAAAAACAATTTAATCCCGTTGAGCTTTGCTATACAAGCAAAAAAGAAAAGATGAAAACTATCGATAAATCAAAACCGGTAATGGTGACAGGCGCTACAGGCTATGTGGCTGGCTGGTTAGTGAAAAAATTATTAGAAGAAGGCATTACAGTGCATGCAGCAGTGCGTAATCCTGACAACAGAGAGAAGACTGCTCATTTAGACGAAATTGCTTCAGCAAGCAATGCGGAAATCAAATACTTCAAAGCCGACTTACTGGAAGAAGGTTCTTATAAAGAAGCCATGGAAGGCTGCGAAGTGGTTTTCCATACCGCCTCACCTTTTACTTCTGATTTCAAAGACCCGCAGAAAGATCTGGTTGATCCGGCTGTAAAAGGAACAGCCAATGTGCTGAACTCAGCAAAGGCTACTGAGGGCATCAAAAGAGTAGTGGTCACCAGTAGTTGTGCCGCCATTTATACGGATGCCGTAGACGCTGAAAATGCACCGGGTGGAATCCTGACCGAGGACATCTGGAACACCACAGCCTCCTTAGACTACCAGCCTTACTCCTACTCCAAAGTGGAAGCTGAGAAAAAAGCCTGGGAAATTGCTGAAAGTCAGGACCAATGGGATTTGGTAACCATCAACCCGAGTTTGGTAATGGGCCCTATGTTAGCAGGAGGAGCTACTACTTCTGAAAGCTTTAGCATCCTCAAAAGTATAGGTGACGGTACCATGAAAATGGGCGTTCCTAAAATGGGCTTAGGCCTGGTAGATGTTCGTGATGTAGCGGAAGCACATTTCAAAGCAGCCTATACGCCTGAAGCGCATGGCAGGTACATTACTTCCGGGCACAATACCAACTTTCTGGAAATGGCTGAAACACTATTGCCTAAATATGGAGAGAAATATCCACTACCTAAAAAGGCTATCCCTAAATGGTTATTGATGCTGATTGGGCCGATGGCTGATAAGCGCTTTACCAGACCCTATATCAAGAAAAATGTAAACCATACTTTTAAGGCTGATAATTCTAAAATAAAGAAAGAGCTGGGCATTGACTTTAAGCCGATGAAGCAGACCATGGAAGATAGCTTTGAGGTGTTGGTGAAGGAAGATATTGTGTGAATAGGTATTGGGAATTAGGATTTGGGAGTTGGGTTTGTAGAATAAAATTGAATTAAAACCATTTGTATTAAGTATTAGGATGAGATGTTTCCATCTTAATACTTGATACTTTATACTTCGTACTTAATGCATAAAAAAACCACCCATGAGCATTTCAAACAAACTGGCATCAGCACAAAACAGAAAGGACGAAGCACCGAATATTGAATTGGCGCAGGAAATTGCCGAATCTGAGAATCAAGCACATATTAACGAACTGGTAGACAACCTCAGCGCTAAAAAGGACTTGCAGAATGACAGCATTAAGGTTTTGTATGAGATTGGTGCCTTAAAGCCTCAACTGATTGCCAACCAGCTGGATACTTTCATCGCCTTGCTCCCCACTAAGAACAATAGGCTGCAATGGGGACTTATGACGGCCATTAGCACGCTCGTAGAAGAAAAGCCGAAAGAGATCATAGAAGCTCTACCTACCCTACTCAGCACGGCCGACTCCGGCTCAGTCATCACCAAAGATCAGGCTGTTAAAATACTGATAAGCCTCTGCAAATTCGAGCAGTACAAGGATGAAGCTTTTCCACTGCTTAATGAGCAGTTACTAAAAAGTGCTACCAACCAATTACCCATGTATGCAGAGCTAGCTTTGGAAATCATTGATAAAACCAACAAAGCTACTTTCATAAATACGCTTCAAACGCGCCTCCCTGATATAGAAAAGGACTCCAAAAGAAAGCGGGTGGAGAAAGTGATTAAAAAGCTTAGCTAAGAAGTATAGCACACCCTTGCTTTATATAGCCGGAATGTGTAATTTAATTACATGTTTAACCAAAACCGATACAAAGCCCCCCAACTGGACGACAGTGTTAGTTTAGAAAAGCTCACAATCGGTTATGACAAAACATAATACAGATATAGTTACCTGAGATGACTTTATTTGGATGTTGTGTTGCATAAAAAACGCAGATATGAATCTTAAAAATATAATCGCAAGTGGAGCAGTATTTATCATAATTATTTGTTTAGTCTGGACAAGTCAACTTACTTCAATTGAAACGAGAGAAGGACTTTTAATCTCGATTATTTTGGCAATTGCATCAGGTGCATTTTCATGGATAATTTCATCCCATTATTCAAAGGCATCGCTTAAAGCTGAAAATACAAAATTGATTGATCGCATCGGAGAGCAGTCAAGTGAAAAAATATTGAATCAATCAAAACAATTATACTCAATTGAGCAGTATTTAGATGATAAACAGGAAAAATTGGCTTCAGAAGAATCAAGTTCGTTTGGCATGATATATTTGGAATCAACAAGAAACATGATTCGGATTATTAGGTCTGCAAATAATACTTTTTTAAGCGATTGGGCAGGAGTTGTTTCCGAAGATATTCGAAAACAGTTAACGGAACAGAGCAATGCTCAATCTCAACTATTTGAAGACATTGATTTGATTACCCACTCGACTCCTGAAAAGAGAGAAAAACTGGAAGAGCAAATTGAACAAAATTCTCAGAAACTTCCTTCTCATTTAATCCCAAAATCAAATCTGAAAGGGAATAATGCTAAAATCATTAGCCACGAAATTACCCTTGATGGAACTGATAAGAAGACAGGTAAAATTAATGTGTTACTTTCCGAAGAAAGTTACAAAGGACACAGTGTTGCTAAATTTGACACTGTATTTTCCAAACCTCCAACTAAAAATAACTATAAGCTTGTAAGCTCGCCTACTGGACAACAAAACATTAATGTATTTGCAAAGACTGGGACAGTACATGACTTTCATATTGGGATTAAATCACATGAATTCAATGTTCCTCTGGCTCCAGGTATTTATGAAATTGAATATGAATTTGAAACGGAATAAACGCAGCACAACAAGCTGCATGAAATGATGCTAGTTAGTGGTGAAACGTGGCTTTGGTTTATTGAAGATTGCTCGTCAATCCTACGGATTGCCTCTATAATAAACACAAATTTTTATACTTTTAATCAACCACGAATTTATACAGGGTCGTTGTGTACATAAAATATGAACATGAAATTTAAATCACTTGAAATATCCGACTGGAAACAGTTTCATAATCTTAATATTCAGTTTCACGACAAATTAACTGTCTTGACTGGAGCAAATGGTTCAGGTAAAACAACCATACTTAACATGCTAGCCAGACATTTTGGATGGTCATTGAATGAATTAGCAACTCCTGCAAAAGATGAAGAATCAGGAATTATTAGATTTTTTTCAAGATGGTTTAAAAAGAAGATTAACTCCAATTCGAGTTTAATTGGCAAGATATATTATTCTAACAATACTGTTGCAAACATTCAAATTCCAGACAGCAATAAAGCACAATACCAACCTCAAATAAACCCAGCTTATGCTATTAGAGGATTAAATATACCTTCACATCGTCCAGTATTTTATTATCAGCAAATACCAAATATTTCAACAAAAAAAAGAACAAAGGAAACAGCTTATCAGCTCACGTTTCAGAATCATATGAGTAAATACCATATTGGCCATTCTCAGCCATCTAAACCAACTAATTTTTTTATCAAAGAAACATTATTAAACTGGGCAATTGGCGGCAGTGGAAATGAGTTTATGCAGGCTGATAAAGAGTTATATGACTACTATAAAGGATTTGAGAGTGTACTCACCGCTATTCTTCCCAAAACACTAGGATTCAATAAAATCTCAATTAGAAATTATGAAATAGTTTTAGAAACGGAATCTGGCGACTTCATGTTAGATGCTGTCTCTGGTGGTGTCAGCGCCATAATAGATCTAGCCTGGCAAATTTTCAACTATGTAAAAGACGAAAATGAAGCAGTTACAGTATTAATAGACGAAGTTGAAAACCACCTTCATGCAAACATGCAACGATCAATCTTGCCTGATTTGATTTCAGCCTTTCCTAATCTTCAGTTTATTATTTCCACGCATAGCCCATTGATAATTGGCTCTGTAAAAGATTCCAATGTTTATGCTTTCAGATACAATGAAGAAAGAAAAATTTATAATGAACAACTAGATTTAATCAACAAAGCTAAATCAGCAACAGAAATTTTGAATGAAGTTTTAGGGGTCCCATTTACAATGCCTATTTGGGTCGAAAATAGCTTGAATGAAATAACAGAAAAATATTCAAATCAAGAATTGACTAAAGATTCATTCCAACAAATGAGAATTGAACTTAAAGAATTAGGGTTAGATAATTTAATGCCGTTGGCTCTAGAAAAATCAATTGAGAAGAACAATGGTTAACTTGAATAAAGGTATTGAGCCGAACATATTGAAAAATAACAAAGTGACCTGGACTAATGCTCTACTTGGTCATATCGCTAAAGGTGAGAGAATACCAAAATCTCTCGCCAGTAATTATAATCAAACAGAGGTTAAAGAAGCTCTTAAAACCGAGTCCAAGAACAAATGTATGTACTGTGAAAGTAATGTATCTCACGTAGCACATGAACACATTGAACATATTAAACCTAAGGCACAAAATAAATTCCCTGAGCTTACATTTGAATGGACTAACTTAGGGCTAGCCTGCCCAGTCTGTAACATGAACAAAGGAGCTGATTATGATAATAATACTCCTTTTATCAACCCATATGTTGATAACCCAACTGATAATTTTATTGCAATGGGACATTTTATTTACAACAGACCCAATAAACCAAGGGCAGAATTAACAAATAGGACTATTGAACTGAATAGACCGGAACTTATTGAAAAACGAAAAGAAAGAATAGAGTCAATTATTAGGTTAATCGAAAGGTATCACAGCATGAATGATGGAGCTCTAAAAGATGCGCTATTGGCAGAAATAAATCTCGAAATAGCAGATGACAAACCTTACTCAATGTGTTCCAAATCAATTGTTGAAGCTATGATAAATAATTAATACGACACCACAACAACACCTATACGCAATGCCCTCCGGGACACTGCGCATAGCCAAACGTTAGACTTCAATCAAGTCAAAATCTTATAACTCAACTCTGGCAGTCTTTGTAAGCCGGCTATTAACTCATTGGTAGGATCAACCTTGTATTTCCTGCTCATGGTATCAATCAGGTAGCCATCATTTTTATTGGTAATTTGTAGCTGCACACTACACTCGCCTTTAAAAGTCTGGCAGAGGTTGTCCAGCTCCATAATCATGGCTTCGTTAATGTCGTTTAAGTCTACACTAATGCGCAGGCCTTTGCTCCTTTTACCACGCAGCTCGGAAAGCAATTCAATATTGCTGATCTTAAATTCTAATTCCTGGTTACCCCATTTTCTTCTGGTTACTCTGCCTGAAACAAAGATAAACCAGCCATTTTCCATAAACTGTTTATGCGCCAGGTAGTCATCACCAAAGAGGAAGAAGGTAAAAGAACCTGCATAATCTTCCAGCGTAATGGTGCCAAAAGGTTTTCCATTTTTAGTGGTTCTATGCGCAATGGCCGTAATGATGCCTCCCACCTTTACTTCGTTCTTGGCTGCCAGCGTTTCCAGATCATTAAGGTCAGCAACAGCTGAATTACAGAAGCTATCCATTTCAAAACGGAACTCATCCAATGGATGGCCGGAAATGTAAAGTCCTACTACTTCCTTTTCAATGTTCAACTTATGCAGCTCAGAATAAGGCTCCATATCCTCCACTTTTGGTGGCGGAATGGCTACGCCTCCATCACCTCCGAAGAGTGAGGTTTGTGAACTATTTTTCTCCTGCGTTACTTTCTGCGCATATTTAACAACTTTCTCAATCAGGTTGCTCCCATCGGAAGCCGCTTCCAGAAACTGTCTTCTATGCACTTCAGAGAAGCAATCAAAGCCTCCACCCATGGCAAGGGCTTCAAAAGTCTTTTTATTCACACTCTTTGCAGAAATGCGTTCTGCAAAGTCGAAAATATCTTTGTAAGTACCGTTTGCCTGTCGTTCATCAATAATGCTTTCCACGGCTGCACCTCCGGCACCTTTAATGGCCCCTAAACCGAAACGAATCTGCCCGGCATCATTTACCGTAAAGCCACTTTTCGATTCATTCACATCAGGCCCTAACACCTGCAACTCCATCCGCTTGCACTCTTCCATAAAAAAGGTGACATCGGTGATGTTGTTCATGTTATTACTCAACACAGAAGCCATGTATTCGGCAGGATAATGCGCTTTGAGGTAGGCCGTTTGATAGGCTACCCAGGCATAACAGGTAGAGTGCGATTTGTTAAAGGCATAGGCTGCAAATGCTTCCCAGTCCTTCCATATTTTCTCCAGCTTGTCTTTGGCATGACCTCTCTCCGCTCCCTGGTTAATAAATTTAGGCTTCAGCTGCTCCAGCAGGGAGAATATCTTCTTACCCATCGCCTTACGCAACACATCGGCCTCACCCTTGGTAAAGCCTGCCAGCTTCTGCGAAAGCAACATCACCTGCTCCTGGTACACGGTAATACCATAAGTTTCCTTGAGGTATTCTTCCATATCATCCAGGTCGTAGACGATTTCTTCCTGGCCGTTTTTACGCTTCACGAAGTTCGGAATGTATTCCAATGGCCCCGGTCTGTAGAGAGCGTTCATCGCAATCAGGTCAGAAAACTCCGTAGGCTTCAGTTCCCGAAGGTATTTCTGCATTCCGGGTGATTCATACTGGAAGATCCCTACCGTTTCACCTCGCTGGAAAAGCTCATAAGTCTTTTGATCATCTATTGGGAAAGCTTCAGGATCGAGCTTGATACCATGCTTCTCCTCCACAATGCGCACCGCGTCTTTGATGAGCGTCAGTGTTTTCAGTCCTAAGAAGTCCATCTTTAGGAGTCCTGCACTTTCCACCACCGCATTATCAAACTGCGTGCAGTACATGTCGGAATCCTTCGCTAACGCTACAGGTACAAACTTGGTAATGTCATCCGGTGTGATGATAACTCCGCAGGCATGGATACCCGTATTTCTTACAGAGCCTTCCAGAATTCTTGCCTGGTTAATTACCTTGGCAGAAGCATCATTGGCATTAGCTAGGTTGAGCAATTCCTCTGCCATGGCGATTGCCTCTCCATTATTTTTCAGCTTCGCAGCAAGCTCCTTTTTATTAGGTGCAAGATCGAATAACTTTTTAAGCTTGATATCAGGCACCAGCTTGGCAATTCTATCGGCATCGGATAATGGAAGTTCCATTACACGAGCTGTATCACGGATGGCCGATTTAGCCGCCATGGTACCATAAGTGATGATTTGCGCCACCTGATTAGCACCATACTTCTTAATCACATAGTCGATTACCTTTTGGCGACCATGGTCATCAAAGTCGATATCAATATCGGGTAATGACACCCTATCAGGATTTAGAAAACGCTCAAAAAGGAGATCGTACTGGATAGGATCAATATTGGTAATCCCGATGCAGTAAGCTACGGCAGAACCTGCTGCTGATCCCCTGCCGGGACCCACAGAAACACCCATCTCACGGGCGGCAGTGGTAAAATCCTGCACAATGAGGAAGTAACCCGGGTAACCAGTATTCTCAATGGTTTGCAGCTCAAAGTTGAGTCGCTCTTCTATTTCAGGCGTGATGATATCGTACCGCTTCTTGGCACCTTCAAAAGTGATATGCTTGAGGTAAGCATTCTCTCCTCTGTTACCGCCATCTTCCGCATCCTTCGGATCAACAAATTCTTGCGGAATATCGTATTTAGGAAGCAGCACATCACGCGCTAACTCAAAGCCTTCAATTTTCTCTGCAATTTCTGCCGTGCAGGCAATGGCTTCAGGGTAATCCACAAAAAGCGCCTTCATCTCTTCCGGTGACTTGATGTAGAATTCATCATTCGGTAAACCGAATCGATATTCTCTGCCTCGCTTACCAATGTATTTCTTTGGTTTGCTCACGAAGTCACCATCCTTTACACAGATCAGGATATCGTGTGCTTCAGCATCTTTTTTATCTAGGTAATAAGTGTTGTTGGCTGCGAAGTATTTTACATTATGCTTCCTGGCAAACTTCAATAATACTTCATTGATTTTCTGTTCTTCAGGGATACCATGTTGGTTGAGTTCTACGTAGAAATCCTCTCCGAATTGTTCCTTCCACCACAAAAAGGCTTCTTCTGCCTGTGCTTCACCAGCATTCAAAATCAGGTAAGGAATTTCACCCCACACAGCGCCTGTTGTAGCAATTAAGTCCTCTTTGTACTTAACCAGTACTTCTCTATCAATTCGAGGCACATAGTAAAAGCCTTCCACAAAGGCGATAGATGATAATTTAGCAAGGTTATGATAACCTGCTTTGTTCTTGGCAATCAGCACAGTTTGAAAGCCATCATCTTTATTTTTCTTATTGTTTCTATCCTGGCAAAGGTAGAATTCACAACCTATGATGGGTTTTACGCCAGCACTATGAGCCTCTTTCACAAAATTGTAAGCACCCATCATGTTCCCATGATCCGTCATGGCGATGGCAGGCATGCCCAACTCCTTTGCTTTATTGATCATAGCAGGAATTTCTGCTGTAGCCTGTAATACAGAGAACTGCGTATGGCAATGCAAATGGACGAAAGGTGTATCATCCATAGAGGAGATATCAGCCTTTTTGGCTTGCTTCAGTGCTGCTTCGGCTGCTTTTTCTTCATCCTTAGTGCTTTGAGCAAAGTTGGCTGCATCAAGCTTTGGCGGTTCATAATTAACAGCTTCAATAGGAATCCCTCCACTGGTAGGAATCACCTTTTCAGTAATCAGACCAAAGAAACATTTGGCGGTGGCATCTACATCATAAGCCGCATCATGGGCATCAGCAAAGTCAGTTCCGAATAACTTTTGATGCAGCTCTGTTAATGTTGGCCATTTGTATTTACCTCCTCTTCCTCCGGGAATAGCACAGTAATCGGTACCTTCATTTTTCGTATCAATGATGGCTTTCTCCGTTAGTGGCTTTTCGGAAAGCTCCTTCCTAAGCATTTCTGCACCCATAATATTGATATCGAACTCAATATTATGGCCTACTACTATTTCTGTTTTGCTTAGTACCTCTTTAAAAGCCTCAAGCACTTCAATTAAAGGCTTACCTTCTTTCTTGGCTCGCTCGGTAGAAATACCATGCACCTTCTCCGCATTGTAGGGAATTTCATAGCCCTCAGGAATCACAATATGATTTTGCGCATCCAGTAATTTACCCGAAGCATCGTGCAACTGCCACGCAATCTGCACACACCTTGGCCAGTTATCGGCATCCGTTAAAGGTGCGTTATAATTCTTTGGTAAGCCTGTGGTCTCGGTATCGTAAATTAAATACATAGGTAATCAGAAATGCTGTGCGAAATACTTTTCGAAATTAATAAAAGTTGCCTTATGATAGAAAAAGTTCAGCTGATCATTCACATAAAAAATGATAATTTCTGAATTGATAGATTGCACTGCAGACTTTGCAAATCCTGATTAATCTTTTCACTTTTGAGAAGCATGGAGTCTAAAAGACATATCCTTCCCATTATAGTATTTGCCCAGTTCTGTGGTACGTCCATTTGGTTCGCCAGCAATGGAGTGATAAAAGACCTGATAGCCGTATTTCAACTAGATAATGATGCACTTGGGAATCTCACTTCTGCCGTGCAATTTGGTTTTATTTCGGGCACCCTAATTTTTGCCCTGCTATCCATTGCTGACAGGTTCTCGCCTTCAAGAGTTTTCTTCATCTGTGCAATCCTTGGTGCTTTATCCAACCTCTGTATCGCATTTGATTTCAACAACTATACTAGCTTGATCGGCTTGAGATTTCTGACAGGAATAACCTTAGCCGGCATCTATCCTGTAGGGATGAAGTTAGCTGCAGATCATTTTGAAAAAGGTCTTGGAACTTCATTAGGCTTTTTGGTAGGTGCATTGGTTTTAGGCAAATCCTTTCCTTACCTCCTAAGCATTTTCAAAGCAGAGCTGGACTGGCAAAGTGTTATTTATACGGTTTCAGGCTTTGCTGCCTTTGGTGGCTTAATAGTTTTACTTCTAGTACCTGATGGTCCTTACCGAAAAGCGGCTCAAAGTATTAGGCTGAATAATGTCTTCCAGGTATTTAAACCTATTGCTTTCCGAAAAGCTGCATTCGGTTATTTCGGTCATATGTGGGAGCTGTACACTTTCTGGGTATTTATGCCCGTATTACTCGGTCACTTCAGTGATACCTATAACTTAGACTGGAATGTTTATTTGTACAGTTTTTACATAATTGCTGTAGGAGCAATCGGCTGTATTTTAGCAGGTTACATTTCCAGAAAAATAGGGAGCAGCAAAGTAGCATTTAGTGCCCTAAGCCTTTCAGGATTGAGTTGTTTACTGGTACCTCTTATTTTCCTATCCGGCAACCCTGCTTTATTTTTTGTGTTCATGATGATTTGGGGACTGGCCGTTGTGGCCGACTCACCTATGTTCTCCACTATGGTAGCACAAAGCGCCATACCAACTTTAAAGGGTACAGCCTTGACAATCGTGAACTGTATTGGCTTTGCGATTACCATTATCAGCATACAGCTACTCACTCATCTCAAAAATGAAATAAGTTTAACGTATCTTTTTATGCTGTTAGCAGCAGGGCCGGCTTTTGGCATTCTTTATAAGCTTTCCATTAAAAAACAGCCTTTGCTATAGCATAAATGGAATCAGACTTACCCATTGAGTAGTAATGTAAACAAGGCGCTCCCTTCTTAATTAGTTCTTTAGACTGGTTAATACACCACTCCACTCCTACTTCTTTAGCTGCTGCGTTATCCTTACACTTATCTAATTCATCAACCAAAGCATCCGGCAAATCGAGGTAGAATGTTCTCGGTAAAGCCGTCATTTGTTTGATGGAAGTGATCGGCTTTAAACCGGGAATGATAGGAACATTAATGCCCTCAGCTCTACAGGCATCCACAAATTCGAAATACTTCTGATTGTCAAAAAACATCTGCGTCACTACATATTCAGCACCAAGCTCTACCTTCTTTTTTAAATACTTCAGGTCTGATTTCATGCTAGGTGCTTCAAAGTGCTTTTCAGGATAGCCTGCCACGCCCATGCAGAAATCCGTAGCTGAGGCGTTTTGCAATTCTTCATCGATGTACTTCCCCTGATTCATATTGCCAACTTGCTCCAGTAACTCGCTGGCATAAGCATGTCCATTGTCATCTGGCACAAACTTGCCTTCCGATTTGATAGGGTCACCTCTTAAAATCAACACAGAATCAATACCTAGAAAGTCCAGATCTATCAAAGCATTTTCTGTCTCCTCTTTGGAAAAGCCTCCACAAATTATATGAGGGACTGTATCTACATCAAACCTGTTTTTAATGGCCGCACAAATCCCTACTGTTCCCGGTCGTTTTCTGGTCGTCCGCTTTTCTAATAGGCCATTTCCTTTATCACGGTAGACGTATTCCTCTCTATGATAAGTCACATCTATAAAAGGCGGATTGAACTCCATTAAAGGTTCAATATTTGAAAAGAGTGTCTGTATGTTTTGCCCTTTCAAAGGCGGCAATACTTCAAATGAAAAGAGTGCTTTTGACGCGTTGTTTATATGTTCTGTTACTTTCATTATCGAATTTTAATATTAAACGAGAATTTCATTTATTCAAGAAATCAATCTTGATACTTAATACCTTGTACAAAGTACTATGTATTAAGTATTAAGCATCATAATTCAAATTCGGCTTTAGCCAACGTTCTATTTCTTCAAATGATTGATTTTTCCTTTTTGCAATATCTGCTACCTGGTCTTTACCAATTTTTCCAAGACCAAAATACCTGCTTTCAGGATGCGCAAAATAAAAGCCGCTAACCGAGGCAGTAGGCCACATGGCTAGATTTTCAGTCAAACTTATTCCGGCATGCTTTTCTACTTCCAATAAATTAAAAAGCGTGATCTTTTCCGTGTGATCTGGGCAGCCAGGATAACCCGGTGCAGGCCTAATTCCCTTGTATGCTTCTTTGATTAAATCCTCATTTTCAAGGCTTTCATCGGCCGCATAACCCCAATATTCCTTTCGGACTTTTAGGTGCAATAATTCGGCAAAGGCCTCTGCCAGTCTATCAGCTAAGGCTTTCGCCATGATGGCATTGTAATCATCATGATCCGCTTCATAAGCCTTTACGATTTCTTCCAGGCCAATGCCTGTAGTCACTGCAAAGGCACCGAAGTAGTCGTTGAGCTCGGCTTCTTGCGGAGCCAGAAAATCAGCAAAAGAGAAATTCGGCTGACCACTAGCCTTTTCCTGCTGTTGTCGTAAAGTATGGAATTCTGCCAGCTTCTTGCTTTTCTGTTGATCGGCAAATACCTCTATGCTATCGTCTCCAACCGTATGCGCAGGAAACAGACCAAAGACTGCCTTAGCTGTTAACTTCTTATTTTTAATGAAATCATTTAGCATCTCCTGTGCATCATCAAATAGTTTGCGTGCTTCTTCGCCTTTCTCCGGATCAGCCAGAATCTTAGGATAACGCCCTTTTAATTCCCATGTATGAAAAAATGGTGTCCAATCAATGTAAGAGGCAATCTCTTCTAAATTGTAATCATCTAATACAGTCACACCTGTTTGGTTAGGCTCCTTTGGTTGATAGGCCGTCCAATCGATGGAGTATTTATTTTTACGAGCTTCCTCAATAGCAATATATTTCTTGTCAGTAGAACGTCTGGCATGTCCTTCTCTTAGCTCGGTATATTCCGCGGTTATTTCTTCAAAGAAATTTTCCTTGTCTTTACCTAAAAGTTTCCCGGCCACCGTAACACTTCTTGAGGCATCATTCACGTGAATCACTGGACCGCTATAATGTGGCTTAATTTTTACGGCCGTGTGAATCCTTGAAGTGGTCGCACCTCCTATCATCACAGGAGTTTTCAAGCCTCGCTTTTCCATCTCCTCTACTACATAAATCATCTCATCCAGTGAAGGTGTGATTAAGCCGCTCAGTCCAATAATATCCACCTGGTGCTTTTCTGCCTCTTCGAGAATCTTCTGTAAAGGTACCATCACGCCCAAATCAATGATTTCGTAGTTATTGCAGGCCAATACAACAGAGACGATGTTTTTGCCGATATCGTGTACATCACCTTTTACAGTGGCCATGAGAATTTTCTTGGCTGCAGCATCCCCCACAGCCCCCTGGCCCCCAGAGGGGGAATGCAGCGCCTTTAAAATTCTCTCCTGAACAATATCCAATTGAGATATTACCTCATCATTTGTAAACCTAATGACCTTAAACCCTTGTGCTTCTAGCCATTCAGTTCTTATTTCATCATTTATCTTATTTTCAGGTAATTGATGAATAAGGCCATCTACCTCGATAATAAGGTTTTCTCTTAAGCAAATAAAATCAGCGATGTAACCGCCTATTATATGTTGCCTTCTAAACTTAAAACCTTCTAATTTTTTACCTTTTAGAACATCCCAAAGCAACTCCTCAGCTTTGGTAGGGTTTCTTCTCATCTCTTTCGCATACTCCTTTGTGAGCTTGTAAAGATTTGAATCTGCTGTTTGCCATCCATAAGTCCCACTATTAGTCCCCTTTGGGGATATAGGGGCACTTGGGGATTTAGGGGCTGATTTTTTCTCTTCTTCAATATAAGGCAGTAAATAAGCAACCGCCTTCTTCATTACTCGCGCGCTTTTTACCACCTGGGGCAAAAACATCTTTCCTGATCCAAACAAATCTCCTACCACATTCATCCCATCCATCAAAGGGCCTTCTATAACATCTAATGGACGAGTTGCGGCTTGCCGGGCCTCTTCCACATCGGCTTCTATGAATTCAGTAATACCTTTTATGAGTGCATGTTCCAAACGCCTATTGACCGATTCATTTCTCCATTCAGAAATTTCCTTGGCAGCTTTCTCTTCCGGCTTTAAGTTCTCAGCATAAGCCATCAGGCGTTCTGTAGCATCCTCTCTTCTATTAAAGATGAGATCTTCTACATGCTGTAAGAGCTCTTTATCTATTTCATCATACACTTCAATCATCCCGGGATTAACAATTCCCATATCCAGACCTGCTTTGATAGCATGAAACAAGAAAGCTGAATGCATGGCTTCTCGCACAACATTATTGCCCCTGAAAGAGAAAGAAATGTTACTTACACCACCAGAAGTTTTAGCGTGAGGAAGATGTGTTTTGATCCATCGAACTGCCTCAATAAAGTCCACGGCATAATTATCATGCTCCTCAATGCCAGTTCCAATGGTGAGTATATTAGGATCAAAAATAATGTCCTCAGCTGGAAAGCCCACTTCATCAACGAGAATATCATAGCAACGCTTACAGACTTCAATTTTTCTCTCATAAGTATCAGCTTGACCTTTCTCATCGAAAGCCATCACCACAACTGCTGCTCCATAGTGAAGGATTTTCTGAGCATGCTCCTTAAACTGTTCTTCGCCTTCCTTCAAACTTATTGAGTTCACAATACTTTTCCCTTGTGTACACTTTAAGCCTGCTTCTATCACTTGCCATTTAGAGGAGTCAATCATAAAAGGAAGTTTGGCGATATCAGGTTCGGAAGCCAACAAATTGAGAAATTCAGGCATCACACGCTCTGCATCGAGCATGCCATCATCCATATTGACATCTATGATTTGCGCTCCGCCTTCAACCTGATCTAAGGCAATGGCTATTGCCTCCTCAAACTTTTCTTCACGAATAAGCCGAGCAAACTTTTTTGAGCCGGCCACATTGGTACGCTCCCCAATATTCACGAAGTTTAATTCTTTAGTCACATTCAAAGGCTCTAAACCACTTAAGCGCATTAATTGCTCTTTCTTTGGCGTTACTCGCGGCTTACTTTCAATAGCGTATTGTGCAATTGCGGCAATATGCTCCGGTTGTGTACCACAACAACCACCAATGATGTTCACCAAACCTTCATCCAGATAGCTTTTAATGATGTTACTCATCTGGCCAGGTGTTTCATCGTATTCACCAAATTCATTTGGCAATCCGGCATTTGGATGGCACGAGATGGCTACATCTGAAATTCTTGCTAGTTGTTGTAGATATACTTTCAGCTGGTCTGCCCCTAAAGCGCAATTAAATCCTATGCTCAGTAGAGGAAAATGCCTTATACTATTCCAAAAAGCCTCCACTGTTTGACCAGATAAAGTTCTCCCACTGGCATCAGTGATAGTACCGGACACCATCACGGGAATGTCGATACCTTGTTCTTCCTTCAATTCAGTAATGGCCAGCAGCGCTGCTTTACAATTAAGGGTATCGAATACTGTTTCAACCAGAAAAATATCTACCCCGCCAGCTGCTAAAGCTTCTGCCTGTTGTTTGTAGGCTATTTTGAGTTCATCAAAAGAGATAGCTCTGAAGCCAGGTCTGTTTACATCAGGAGAAAGTGAGGCCGTTCTATTGGTTGGACCTATTGAACCTGCTACAAATCGAGGTTTATCAGT
This sequence comes from Marivirga atlantica, assembly GCF_016734805.1. Lineage (GTDB taxonomy): Bacteria > Bacteroidota > Bacteroidia > Cytophagales > Cyclobacteriaceae > Marivirga > Marivirga atlantica. The sequence continues at coordinate 360,934 of NZ_JAERQG010000002.1, read as the reverse complement.
AAATTCATCAGCTACATCTCTGGCTATTTTGGCCGATTCAAAGTTTAACTCATACACTAGCTCTTCCATGCCATAATCTGCCATGGCTATGGTTGTACCACTGAATGTATTGGTTTCAACTATATCAGCACCCGCCTCAAAGTATTTCCTGTGAATCGATTTAATGATTTCAGGCTGGGTGAGGGATAACAAATCATTATTTCCCTTTAAATCAGAAGAATAGTCTTTGAACCTTTCTCCTCTATAGTCCGACTCATTCAGTTTATACTGCTGAATCATGGTGCCCATAGCGCCATCCAGCACTAATATTCTTTCTTTAAGTAGGTCTTTGTTGAATTTGCTCATTCTGTTTTGTCATTTTCCAGAAAGAGCACTTGAGAGGCTTGCTTATCTTCATAACTGATGTTTCGATCAGCTAAAGGGAATTAGCACCTTTCATTGTAGAAGGTTGCTAAGACTTCAAAGGGCCCTGTCCCTCAGTCTTTCTGGATAAGTGATGCTAAGTAAAGCAATAATTGAAGTAAAATAAAATGCTTTTCGATAAATATATTACCTGAAGAAATAATAGTCTTTGTATTCCTCTAATCCATGTGTTGTTAAATACTTTCTAATTTCCTTTTGCGCATTGCGTTGAGCCACTGTAATCAGTATTTGTGGCTCAGGCAGCTTCATGATTTCACCAATAGATTGCATGGTTTTATCATAAATATCATGTCCCTTTTTGTTTGGATTGTTGCAGGCCCAGACGAACTTTTCATTTCTCTTTTTTAAAAGTTTAGCCATAATCTTTCCTTTTGGCCCTGCGCCCCATACCACCAGTGGCCTGGAAAAATCTCTATCCAATTCAAAAAAATAATGAAGCTTGATACTGAAAAAAGCATTCTGCTGATAATTGGGATGGTTCCTGCTTGTTCTTGAGGAATGATCTCTCCAAAGATGCACTACCTCATCTACTGACTCGACCTTATATCCTGCTTTATAAAACCTAAATACCAGGTCATAATCTTCCGGATAAATAGTTGAATCAAAACCTCCACATTTCTCAAAATCATCTCTGAAGATAAGCCAGGCAGGTGAAGCAATCACACACTCTTTATAAATGCTCAGCCAATGACTATCGGCTTCACAAAGCTGATTCAACCAATGCTCATACTTTCTATAGCCATTACTAACTTCACTTTCCGCAAAGTATTCAACTTTTCCGGTTACCACATGTCCTGTCCCAACTTCTTGAAGTTTCGTTTTTAGCAGCTTCAACTTATGCGGAGGCATTACATCATCGGCATCCATGCGATGAATCATATTACCTGAAGCATGGCTGTAAGCTGTTTGCAAAGCAGGGATAATACCATCACCTGCATTATTAAAATAACTTATTCGCTGATCGCTATTTGCATAGGTCTGCAATATGTGCTCACTTTTATCTATTGAGTGATCGTTCACAGCAATCAATTCCCAATTAGTTTCAGATTGATTTAAAATACTGTCCAGGCCTTCTTCCAAATACGCTCCAGCATTCTTAACAGGCATCACTATGGAGATAAGGTCGCTCAATTTTATTATTTGATTAGATGCAAATAGCTAAAGTAATTCTTCTTAAAAGAAACACCTCTTTAATCATTGAAAAACTAAGCGTTAATTATTTATACAATTGTAACAATGTTTACTTATTGATTCTGGTCACTTTTATACCTTTACCTCAAATTCATCATAAGTGCCTAGTTTGAGACGAAATATCATTGAGTGGATTATTTTAATAGCAGCCTTTGCTATCCTTTATTTAACCGGCTGGTATGTACCTGTGGCAGCAAAGCTTCAACAGCTTGTGTTGGCAACAGGGATCATTTCTCCAGAATCTGAAGTGCTTCAAAAGCCAATTGAAGGTGAGCTAATTTTCTCAAATACAAAAGGAAAGATTTTCAGCTTAAGCGATAAAAGTGGTAAAGTGGTTTTTGTCAACTTCTGGGCATCCTGGTGTCCACCATGTCTGGCAGAAATGCCCAATATCAATCAGCTCTATCAGGATTATGCAGACAATGATGAAGTAGTCTTTTTGATGATATCAGTTGAGGATAATTTCGAAAAATCTAAAGCGCTAGTTAAAAGAAAAGGATTTGATTTTCAGATTTATCATGTTGAATCATTGAATTTACCAGCAATATATAAGGGCACATTGCCCACAACATTTCTGCTATCAAAAGATGGAAAAGTACTAATGCAGCATGAAGGCATGGCTAATTATGATAATGAGCAAACCCGAACACTCATAAAAAAAGCCCTTGATGATTAATCAAGGGCTTTTCTATTATTTCTTTATGAATTATTCTTCCGAATCCTCACCTCTTTTTCTCTCTTCTTTCTTCTCGATTCTGTCACCATCTTCCAGCGTTTTAGAAACCACTAAGAACGGTCCTTTCACAACCTGATCATCTGCTGAAAGACCTTTTTCTATCATGATGTATTCAAAGTCGCTTATGCCAGTTACCACCTCTTTCATCTCCACAATATTATCATCCTTTACCATGAATACTACCTCTTTCTCATTTTCTTTATTGTTCTCTGCTTTTACCATTTTAGGTTTAGCTCCGGTAGAATCCTTCTTCTGAGTGATATCTCTAATGGTTACGGCTGAAAGCGGTACAGCTAATACATTCTCCTTAGTTTCAGTAATGATTTCAACACTTGCTGTCATACCCGGACGGAAAGGTGAAGATCCTTGTTTCTCTAATAAATCTTCATAAGAAGAATTGAGAATCTTAACTTTTACCTCAAACTCTGTAACGGCATCTGGTGAAGCTTTGTCTTTAGCTGTATTAGCAATAGCAGTAACAACTCCCTTAAACTTCTTCTCCATGAAAGTGTATGAATCCACTTCAATAATTGCAGTGTCACCTATATTAATTCGGATGATATCATTCTCGTTCACATCAACACGAACCTCCATATTATTTAAATTAGCAATACGCATCATTTCGGTACCTGCCATTTGCTGAGTACCTACTACGCGCTCACCAAGCTCAACACTTAATTTAGATACAGTTCCATCAACAGGGGCATAGATAGTTGTTCTTCTCAAATTCTCCTGTGCTTCATCAACAGTTGCCTGACCACTTTCAACAATGTATTGCGCGGCTAACACATTCTTCTCTGCAGCCTTTTTATCATTCATGGCAATTGAATAATTAGCTTGCGCCTGCTCAAAGTCTGATTGTGAAATCACTTTCTCATCATACAACTTTTGCTGTCTTTTGAAATCCTGATCAGCCCTCACTGCAGAAGCTTTTGCTCTTTCAAGTGCTGCTCGTGATTGTTCAAGGTTGGCCTTTTGCTGACTTAAATTTGCCTTCGCTCTTTCAAGTGCACTAATGAAGTTATCAGGTCGTATTTTAACCAATAACTCATCCTTTTTTACCGGATCACCTTCTTCGACATTCAATTCAATAATTTCACCAGCCACATCTGGGCTTAACTTAACTTCAACTACTGGTTGAACTGTACCGCTGGCATTAACTTTCTCAACGATTGTCCTTTTTTCGGCCTGAGCCAATTCTACTTTCACAGAAGGTGCCTGCCCTATACCTGCTCCAGATTTTTTTGCAATAATTACTACGGCAATTAATACTACAACTACCCCTAAAAGGATATAAATAATTTTGTTTGAAGACTTCTTCTTAGCCATTATTAAAAGTTTAAGGGTTTACCCTGATAAAAATCCAATACTTTGGATTTAAAAATAAAATCATATTTGGCACGAACCAAATCTGACTTCACTCTTTCGTAATCATTTTTTATTTGTGTGTATTCTACCGCGTCTGTCGCTCCAAGTTCTAATCTCTGCTTTGCATTTTCAAAAGAAAGCTCGGCTGCTTCTAAACTATTCTCAAGAGCACTATAGGCTTTGGAAGCAGTTTTAACATCAAGGTACGCTTGCTCAATAGTTTGTTGAAGTTGATTTTTTGTAGCTATTAACTGATACTCATTTCTTTCATGATTGATTACGGCTCTTTGCACGTTGTTCTTTACCTGAAATCTGTTAAAGATAGGGATATTAACAGAGATACCAGCAAACTTTCGTTGATTGACATCTAACTGATTCATAAAAGTATTATCTCTAAACTCGGCTGGCCTCGTTGTTTGAGTAACAACAACTTGATTAGTGCCCTCTACAATACCAATAGGTACTTGTTCTACAACTTGCTCTGCACCAATAGCAGGTAACTGATCTGGTGCTGCACTAGAATAGGCTGTTGAAAATCCAGCGCTGGCACTAATTGATGGATAGTAACCACTCTTAGCTACACCAATACCATACTCAGCAGATTTGGTATTAGCCTTAGCTGCTTTTATAACGGGTTGATTCTGCAGCGCATATTCATATATCTGCTGTGAGCTTTCTAATACGCCCCCTTGTTCAGGATCATTCAATTCAGGTACTTCGATTTGAAAATCGACATCTGCCGCAATCTGCAACGCTTGCTTTAACTGCAGTGTTGAAAGTTCTACATTGTTTTCTGCCCTTATCACTTCTAATTCATCATTGGCCAGTTGCTGCCTAATTTGCAAGAGGTTGGCCTGAGGAAGAGCTCCAAGTTCAACCTGCTTACTTACCCTATTTTCTTGTGTCTGCGTTGTTTGTAGTCTTAGTTGTGCTACTTCCAATAATTCTCTATTAAAAAGTATATTGGTGTAAAAAGTAACCACATTAAGTGTTACGGTATTTTTAGTATCTTCTAAATTGTAATTAGCTGCCAACAAGCTTTGCTCATCACGCTTCTTTGCATTTCTAATTTGAAAACCATTAAAGATTGGAACACTTGCATTGATACCTCCATTTTGAGATGTTACATCTTGATCAATTATAGTGTTTGTAAATGGATCTATTGAACGACCAACTGAATAGTTATATCCCAAATTAGCATTCAAGTTTGGTAGGCTACTCATCCTACTTCCAAACAAATTAACCTCCGCTGTTTTATTATCAAGCTCAGCCTGTTTTATTTGAATATTGTTTTCCAGCGCATAATCAACACATTTTTGTAATGACCATGTTTCCTGCGCTTGAGATACATGCAGCATCCCTGCCATTATTAATAAAATTAGAAGTCCTTTTTTAATCATATTACTAAGCTTTATAAGTCGATATCTGGAATATAAATTACGTTTTTAACCCAATCTAGGCTCTTTAAATAGGCAAGCGAAATGTCTTTTAAACCTGAGTCCATTTCAATTACCAGGCACGCCACATCATTTTTCCCCTTTCTGGAAACGCTCATTGTGGCAATATTAATCTTATCGTTATTAAGAATATTTGAAATAAATGCGATGCTTCCCTTAGTATCTCCTGCAAAAATAATCAAGGTATGTAGCGCTGCAGAAAAGTTAGCAGTAAAACCATTTACTTTGGCAATATTAATTACACCGCCACCTTTGCTTTCACCAATTACTTCCACTTCATTATCACCTTTTTTAAGATTTAACTTAATAGTATTAGGATGATAGGTTGCGGCATTACCAATAGATTTAAAAGTATACTCTAAACCTTTCTCTTCAGCAAAATCAAATGACTGCTTGATGCGTACATCATCTGTTTTAAAATTCAATAAACCGGCAACAATAGCTTTATCGCTACCATGGCCTTCATAGGTACGAGCAAAAGAGTTGTAAAAAGTAATTATAGCTGAATCAGGAGTACCTCCCAAAACCTTAATAGCAGCACGCGCAATACGCACAACGCCAGCGGTATGGGAGCTAGAAGGACCAATCATCACTGGTCCAATCATATCGAAAACACTACTTCTTTCTGCCATTTATTCGAATTAAAGTTCAATATTAGCTAAATATATTGATGCTGAAAAGCAAAATTGATGAATGGAGTGATGAAGTTTTAAAAGCCTAATATCCATGATTAATTACAATGGTATTCTATTAACTGATGATAAATCACCCGTAAACCTTCCTAATAGAGGTTTACATTTTGGGGATGGAATCTTCGAGACAATTATCTATAAAAATTCTGAAATCCAGTTTTTTAATCTTCACTGGAATCGCCTGAATGAAGGATTAAAAACCTTGCATATTGAGCTTCCCTTTGGAAAAGACGCACTGAAAGCTCATCTGTTGCAGCTTGTAAAAAGAAATAATGAAAATAATGCACAGCGCATCAAAATCACTATATGGCGAGATGGTAAAGGCAAATATACGCCCATTGAAAATTCAGCTTCTTATTTAATAGAAAACGAACTATTTCATCCACCTGAAAATCAAATAATTAATCAGGCATTTGTTTCACAGAAGGTCACACTTCATCATCATGCATTCAGCCATTTAAAAACTATCTCAGCACTTTCTTACGTGCTGGCCGCAATTGAGAAAAAAGAGAGAAACATTGAGGAATTAATTCTTCTAAATCATAAAAGCGAGATTGCAGAGGCCTCATCCTCTAACCTATTCTTTTATAATGTACTTACACGAAAGTGGACTACTCCTCCTCTTAGTGCAGGTTGTATATCAGGTGTTAGCCGAAGACATTTATTAAACCAATTAGAGGCAACTGGCGAGTTTATTGAAGAGCAAAATTTATCCTTAGCTGAACTCGATGAAAATTATGCACTTTTCAGTTCAAATGTTACAGGTGCAAAGCAAATTTATCAAGTAGATGAAACTCTATTAAATAAAGACAGTGAAGCTCTTACTAAGCTTGATCAACTTTTTAATGAGGTGCATTAGGCAATAGCATCGTAAGTTGGAATCTCATCTTTAAAAGAAATTGCTCCATTTTCTATACTGAAGCAATAATGCTCAAGACCATTTGTAACAATCATGTACTTAGCCTTAAATTCTTTAAAATAGGTAGTTATTTGTCTAAAAACCTGGTCATTCAATTTCACTTCGGGTGCCTTACACTCCACTAATAATAAGGGGGATAAATCCCTGTTTCTTACCACCATATCTGTTCTTTTTTGGAGTTGGTTATATTTAATTCCACTCTCCATACTGATAAGTCCTTGAGGATAAGACTTATGCTTTATTAAGAAGTGCAGAAAATGCTGCCTTACCCATTCTTCCGAAGTTAATACCAAATACTTTTTCCTGATCGAATCAAAAATATGTATCTTGCCATCCATTTTCTGGAGCTTTACTTCGTAAGGTGGAAGATTTAATTGAACCATAAATTTTTACTTATTCCGGGGAGTATTTCCCTGACAAACTTCGACAAAACTTAACATATTCATATGAAAACTAAGAAAGAAATTGTAGACAACTGGCTACCAAGATATACCGGAACCAACCTTGATGAATTTGGCGAATACATATTATTAACAAACTTCATCAACTATGTACAAATGTTTGCCGACAAATTTGAGGTAGAGGTAAAAGGTAAAGACAGACCTATGCAAACGGCCACTGCTCAAGGAATTACCATTATTAATTTCGGTATGGGAAGTTCAATGGCCGCTACTATAATGGACATACTTACTGCTATTATGCCAAAGGCAGTTCTATTTTTAGGAAAATGCGGTGGTATTAAAAAGAAATCTAAGATTGGCGATTTAATTCTTCCGTTAGCGGGCATCAGAGGTGAAGGAACATCTAATGACTACATGCCACCTGAAGTACCTGCTTTGCCATCTTTCCGCTTGCAAAGAGCTGTTTCTTCAATGATTAAAAAGCATGAACTTGACTATTATACAGGTACCGTGTTCACTACAAATAGAAGAGTTTGGGAGCATGATGATGAATTTAAAGATTACCTAAGAAAAATTAGAGCAATGGCTGTTGATATGGAAACTGCCACAATATTCTCAGTAGGATTCGTCAACAGTATTCCAAGAGGAGCTCTGTTATTGGTATCTGATAATCCTATGACGCCCGATGGAGTAAAAACCGAAGAAAGCGATAAAAAAGTAACAACAAGTTTTGTAAACCATCATTTGGAAATTGGTATCGATGCTCTGAAAGAATTGAAAGATTCTGGAGAATCCGTTAAGCACCTAAAATTCACCGAAACCCTTTTTGACAATGAATAAATTCCAATCACTTTGCCTGGTTATTACTATCCTGCTATTTACAGCCTGTCAATCAAAAAAGCAGGCTGATGCTATATTTTTCAATGCCAATGTTTATACTGTAAATGATGGCTTTTCTAAAGCAACTGCATTTGCCGTTAAAGACAATAAATTTGTGGCTGTCGGTTCTGATGATGAAATAAGAAACCAGTATGAATCTGAAAACATTACAGATTTAGCGGGTTTAGCAGTTTATCCAGGTCTTATTGATGGTCATGCTCATTTTTATAGATACAGTTTGGGTTTACAAAACGTTGACCTAATCGGAACTTCTTCATTTGATGAAATAATCCAGAAAATTCAGGAGCATGTTAAACAATACCCTGATTTACCATGGATAGTTGGTAGAGGTTGGGATCAAAATGACTGGGGTGATAATACCGAATTCCCAACAAAAGACACCTTAGACATATTATTTCCAGATAAGGTGGTAGCACTCAGACGTATTGATGGTCATGCCTTGCTTACCAACCAAAAAGGGCTGGATTTAGCCGGTATCAATGCCAATACAAAAGTTTCGGGTGGTGAGATCATTTTAGTAAACGGGAAACCAAGTGGCGTATTAGTTGATAATGCCATCGATTTACTAAGCAGTAAAGCTCCTGATATTTCAGACGAAAGAAAAGTTGATCTGCTTAAGTTAGGGCAGGAGAACTGCTTTTCGGTAGGTCTTACCTCTTTAGCAGATGCTGGTCTTCAAAAAGTTGAAATCGACTTTATGGATGCGCTACAAAAAGACAGTATCCTAAAAATGAGGGTATATGCTATGCTTGCTCCATCGGATGAGAATATTCAACATTATTTCAGCAACGGCCATTATAAAACTGACCATATGCATGTTCGCTCATTCAAAATTTATGGTGATGGCGCACTAGGTTCAAGAGGTGCCTGCTTAATTGAGCCCTATCATGATATACATAATGCAACTGGATTCTTATTGAGTGAACCAGAAGTTTTCGATAGCCTCGCTAAAGATTTCGCCCTGAAGAATTTCCAAATGAATACTCATGCCATTGGTGACTCTACCAATAGACTGATCACCGATATTTATGCTAAGTATTTAAAAGGTAAGAATGATAAACGTTGGAGGATAGAGCATGCCCAAATTGTTCATCCGCGTGATATGAATAAGTTTGGTGATTATAATATCTTACCTTCTGTACAACCAACGCATGCAACTTCTGATATGTATTGGGCTGATGAACGTTTAGGTGAAGAACGTCTTGAAACGGCCTATGCTTACAAAGATTTGTTAGAAGAAAATGATATGTTGGTTTTAGGCTCTGATTTCCCCGTAGAAGATATAAATCCAATCTATGGGTTTCATTCTGCTGTAGCTAGAAAGGATGCTGACAATTATCCTGAAGATGGTTTTCAAATGGAAAACTCTATTAGCAGAGAGGCAGCTTTAAAAGGAATGACCATTTGGGCAGCATACGGTCAATTTGAAGAAGAAGAGAAAGGAAGTATTGAAGCTGGTAAATTAGCTGATTTTGTAATTCTTGATCAGGATATTATGACAGTAGCACCAGAAAAATTAAGAGCAACTAAAGTGCTTGAAACTTGGGTGGGTGGAGAAAGAGTATTTAAGTTGAGCTATTAAGCCGATAAGTCTCAGTATCACTTGATTGTAAATCATAAGTATATATTGCTAATTGTTAATTCTTAATTGAAAGAAGATGACTATTGAAGAAGCTCAGAAGCGTGTTGATGACTGGATAAAGGAATATGGCGTTCGTTATTTTAACGAACTAACCAATATGGCTATCCTCACTGAAGAAGTGGGTGAGGTGGCCAGACTTATCTCCAGAAAGTATGGAGAGCAGTCCTTCAAAGAAAATGACAAGTCAAAAGACCTCGGGGATGAGATGGCAGATGTGCTTTGGGTATTGATCTGTCTCGCCAATCAAACTGGAATAAACCTTACTGAAGCACTCGAAAAGAATTTTGAAAAGAAAACTTCAAGGGATAATAATAGACATAAGGATAATGAAAAATTGAATTAGTGTAATTACTTTTTCAAAATCTCCAACCTATACTACCTCCTATACAAATATTAACCGCATCACCAATTAGTGGTGAATTGCTACTAAGCTCGAAACTCCTTATCAATGGAACATCACGTCCTAGCATATGGACGGTTTTATCAAGTCTTACTCCTATAACAACTCCTTTATACCAGCCAGTATCAAAGAATTGTGGTTCACTAAATTCGTCAGTAGGTGAATACCTCACATAAGTTATAACGGAATGCAAATAAACTGACAGGTGCTCTGCTGGGTGATAACTTGTATATAGTGGCAGTTCTATTCCGTATATAGCATCACCCCTATTATTAAATAAAAGATCGAACCTTTTTTCTACTATTGCATTAGCAAACAGGTTTAACCCATTTGCTATGGCGAATTTACTTTTAAAGTCACCTAACCACTGATACTTGGCATTTATCCCTGCATTTAAAAGGCCGGCAGAGAAACCTAGTTGCCAACCTCCACCAAAACCATAATTCAAGGCTACTTTTGGTAAATTAACACCTTCAATCGCGTCAGCTTCACCTTTGATAAATAGCTTTGGTACCCCAACTAAACTGCCTGAAAACTGAACAGTTTTATCGCCTTTCTCCAATACTCTAGCACTTTCATGCAAATTAAGGGAGTAGCATGAACTGAGGAATAGTAGAAGAACGACTAAAACAGCATTAGATAAATGAAGTCTTTGCATTACAAGCATATTTAAAATTTCACTCCAACACCAAAACCTAAATTAAAGATATATTTATTGGAGTATAGCGGTGAAGACCAAGAAATCTCCATATTAGGAATAATTGTGGCACCTTTATCATTAATCGGAAAATTCAATTGAATACCTGACGCTAAGCCCTTGTAAGGCCCTGAAGCATAAAATCTCTCTTTAAGAATATCTACCTCATCATCCACACTTAGAAATATGAAAGTTGGATTACTATAAATACTTACAAGTTCGTGAGGATGAAAACTTATAAAAAGGGGAATTTCTACTCCTAACATTCCTTCAGCGTCAACACTCGAACCAAAGTCTTTCAGGCCTAAAAAAGCATTCAATCCACCCGCCATAGCAAATTTGCTTTCCTGATTTCCAGCAAATTGGTACTTACTCACAAAACCATTTTTATTAGTTCCTAATATGAATCCTACATCTAATCTATCAGTTATGCCTTGATAAACCTGAACTTTAGGCATATCATAACCATGATCTTCACTTTCATTTTCATCACCAATTTCAGAAATTCCCAATAAGCCAGCTGCCGCCTGAACAGAGGTATTTCCGTTACCAACAGTTTTTCCTGTTTGGTTTAAACTTAGTGTATAGCAAGAAGAAACTGCAATACTTAAGAAAAGTATACATGAAAGGTTAGGTATTTTTTTCATCGCTTTAAATAGTGGTTCAGATATACTACTTAAGTTACAATTAAAAAAGATAGGTATAACCGTATTAATGTAGAAATAAAAAAGCCGGCAATTGCCGGCTTCATTCGTAAATCTAAAATCCTAATTGATTATATCAACTCACCCATTCCTTCACATCATCTGGCGAAACACTTGGTATATCTAGCTTCATCTTCTTTTTAAGTCCGCTAATCTGATGATGTAGCTTGGTATGCTTTATTTCTTTCAGTTGCTCAATGTTTTGTATCCCAGCTTCTCTTACTACAGGAATCCATGCTTCCGGAATGCCTTCTGCCGCAAAATCAGCATCGGTAGTTACTTTAGCTTTCTTTTCGGGCTTCATTTGTGGGAAGAATAGCACATCCTGAATAGAATTGCTATTAGTCATGATCATGCTCAAGCGATCTATACCAATACCAAGACCTGCTGTTGGCGGCATACCATATTCTAGTGCTCTTAGGAAATCTTCATCGAGCATCATAGCTTCATCATCTCCTCGCTTACCAAGCTCTAATTGCTCTTCAAAACGCTGACGCTGATCAATAGGATCATTCAACTCAGAGAATGCATTACATATTTCCTTACCATTGCAAATGGCCTCGAAACGCTCTACCAATCCTTCTTTTGTAGGATGTTTCTTAGCTAATGGGGACATTTCTATAGGGTAATCAGTAATAAATGTTGGTTGGATTAGCTGACCTTCACACTTCTCTCCGAATATTTCATCAATCAACTTACCTTTACCCATTGAGTCATCAATTTCAACATCCAGTTTCTTAGCCGTTGCTCTCAATTGTTCCTCATCCATTTCTGATATATCAATACCTGTGAAATGCTCAATGGCCTCATACATAGTATAGCGTTTCCAAGGCCTTTGGAAATTAATTACATTTTGACCCACCTGAACTTCGGTAGTGCCATGAATATCTAAAGCTACCTTTTCAACCATTTCCTCTACCAGATTCATCATCCACTGATAATCCTTATAGGCAACATAAAGCTCAACCTGCGTAAATTCAGGATTATGGAAACGACTCATACCCTCATTACGGAAGTCTTTAGCGAATTCAAATACACCATCATAACCACCAACAATCAGTCTTTTCAGATAAAGCTCATTGGCAATACGCAAGTATAATGTCATATCAAGCGTATTGTGATGTGTTTTAAATGGACGAGCAGCTGCACCTCCATATAAAGGCTGAAGAATAGGTGTTTCAACTTCCAGATAACCTTTATCATCCAAGAAGTTACGCATAGAGCGTACCAGCTGAGAGCGTTTTTTGAAAGTTTCACGCACTTCAGGATTAACAATTAAATCTACATAACGCTGTCTGTATCTCTGCTCGGCATCAGTAAAAGCATCATATCTTTTTACATTACCCTCTTCGTCTTTCACCTCTTTAGTAATAGGCAAAGGTCTTAATGATTTAGTAAGAATCTTCAACTCTGTTACGTGAATAGATATTTCACCAACCTGAGTAGTAAACACATATCCTTTAACACCAATAATATCTCCCCTATCTAGCTTCTTCTTGAAAACATCATTATAGAATGATTTGTCCTCATCAGGGCAGATTTCATCTCTGCTAACATATATCTGAATTTTGCCCGTGCTATCCTGGATTTCTGCAAATGAAGCTTTCCCCATTATCCTCTTACTCATCAACCTACCTGCTATACTGATATCTTTGTAATCAGTTTTTCTGCTTTCGTAGTTTTGATGAATATCCTTGGCTGTTACATTAATTTTAAAAGTTTCAGAGGGATATGGATTTATACCTTCTTTTAATAACTCTTCCCTGCTTTTCCTTCTTTCTAATTCCTGTTCGCTTAATTGCATTTTGTATAAGTTATAGTCTTACAGCGGCCTGTTAAAGGCATTTATTTTAAAAAATGTAAAATTAATGAATTAATTGATTTAAGCCTTTTTCGCCTGCTTTCTTCTTGCCATTTCTTCTTTAATCATGGTGAATTCGCGACTACTTTGTCCGGCAACTGCTGTATTTTCCTCAGCTCTTCTAAATAAATATGGCATTACGGCCTTTACAGGACCATAAGGAACATATTTGGCAACATTATAACCTTTTGAAGCAAGGTTAAAAGAAATGTTATCACTCATTCCGTATAACTGTGCCGACCAAACCCTATCATCATTTGGAGCAATATTGTTTTCTTCCATTAAGGCTGTAAGGAAGAAGTTACTATACTGGTTATGGGTACCGGAGCAGAAATAAATCTCATTTAAATTCTGAATGCAGTAAACTAATGCCGTATTGTAGTCAAGATCTGTGGCTTCTTTGGAGATTTGGATTGGATTAGGGTAACCCATTTCTTCAGCTCTTTCAGCTTCCTTTTCCATGTAAGCTCCTCTTACCAATTTAGCTCCTAAATAGAACCCCTCCTTTTTAGCCAATGCATGACCTTGCTTTAGCTGATCTAACATGTCAGCCCTGTACATTTGATAGGTAATATAAACTGTGGCAGTTTCCTTATTGTATTTGCGCATCATGTTATAGGCAATTTCATCAACAGCACCTTGCAACCAACTTTCTTCAGCATCAACAAATAATTTCACATTACCTTCATAAGCAGCCTTGCAAATACTATCGATTCGGGCAACAGAATCATCATAGCTTTTTTGCTCTTTTTCAGTTAGTTTATCACCCTTTTGTTTCTTTTCGAACACCTTATTTACAGCTATACCTGTTGCTTTGAATACACAGAATGGCAAAGCATCATCATTAGCTGCACGCTCTATTGTTCGTAAAATTTCTTTAGTAGTAGCTTCAAATCCTTTCTCAGTAGAAGCTCCCTCCACGGAATAATCCAAAATGGTTCCTATGTTATACTTACTTAACTCATTAATAGTATCCTGACTATCTTCAATTGTTTCACCCCCGCAAAACTGATCGTATATGGTATTTTTGATTATACCTTTAATAGGTAACTTTAGAGCGAAACCAAGTTTGGTGAAAAATTTACCAATTGCCACCAACCATCTTCTATTCATTACTGAGAATAGCCAGTAGGCCTTCTTTAGCTGCCAGTTCGATTTAGATCTGAATGCTATCGAAAAATCTTCAAATATAGGATTAGTAGTTACTTCCATAGTTAAAATTAAAAATGCAAATATATGAAACGACTTTGAGGAATTTCATCCTCAATCTAAAAATTGAAATGAATATTGTATTAAAAAATTACTTGGAATAATCCATTAATAAATACTTCAAAATCACACTTGACAAACAGCTCAGACTATTAATTGTTATATAACCTCAAATTTTTACTCAATAATATGAATTGACAATTAACTTGCAGCCTGATTTGAAAGATAATATGAACATTAAAAGCTGGCATACTGATAAAAAACCATGGATAATTGCCGGACCGTGCAGTATTGAAACTGAAGCTCAATTTGATGATACCGTGGGTCAGTTGGTTAAGAATGGAATTAAAACAATTAGAGGGGGCGTATGGAAACCGAGAACCAGACCTAATAGCTTTGAAGGCGTTGGTGAAGTGGCCTTCCCCTGGATAAAAGCAGCTAAGAAAAAATATAATGTAGATTTTGCCATAGAAGTTGCCTCTGCTGAGCATGTAGAATTAGCGCTTAAGAACGAAATTGATATTCTTTGGATAGGAGCTCGTACAACTGTAAATCCTTTTAATGTTCAAGAAATAGCTGAGGCACTAAGAGGTGTTAAAGATGTGCCCATACTGGTAAAAAACCCCATCAATCCTGATTTAAACTTATGGATTGGTGCTCTGGAGCGTTTACATGATGTGGGAATTGAAAAGATTGGCGCCATCCACAGAGGCTTCTCCACCTATCAGGAAAGTCTTTATAGAAATATCCCCTTATGGCAAATCCCACTAGATTTAAAGTCGAGATTCCCTGAACTGTTACTCATTAATGACCCAAGTCACATTGCTGGCAAACGATCATTACTTTTCGAAATAGCACAGAAAGCTATGAATCTTCAATTTGACGGACTAATCATAGAATCTCATAGAAATCCTGATGAAGCCTGGAGTGATGCTGCACAGCAGCTTACCCCTGATGCTCTGGATGATTTCATCAAAAACCTTGAGATAAGAAATCCTGGCTTTCCAAATTCATCATTTCAAAATCAACTGGATCAAATAAGAGATGAAATAGATGAAACGGATAAGGAGCTACTAGAAGTAATAGCCAGAAGGTTCGATTTAGTTAAGCAAGTAGGTAATTATAAAAAAGATAAAAATGTCGCCATTTTCCAATTGGAGAGATGGCAAAAAATATTAGCAGAAAGACCTGAATGGGGTAAGAAACTAAATCTATCTCCTGACTTTGTAAAATCGCTGTATCAGGAAATACATGACGAATCAATTAGAATACAAACAGATATTTTCAACAAAAAGTAACCTTTCAATACTTTAGTAGTTTTAGAACAAATCTTGAACTGAGTGAAAAAGATAAAATTTTATTTGGTTTTAAAAATCAGTCACTTACATTTGATACATGAATAACACACAAGGACAATTTTATTTTTACTTTTTTTACTATCCGCTTCAGCGAATCGGTCCTTGTTCTAGTATGTAAAAACTAATTAATAATAAGCACAAGCCCGATTCGATAAGAGTCGGGCTTTTTTTTGCTCAAAACTTTAACAAAAACAGAAGATGGAAACATTAAAAATGAAAGATTGGGGCCTCGGACTAGGAGAACAGGTTGTGATTGCCGGACCATGCAGTGTAGAAACCGAACAGCAAATAGACAGCCTTTGCGAAAGTTTTAAAGGAAAGTCTGAAATAAACATGTTTCGCGGTGGTGTATGGAAGCCCAGAACACGCCCGGGTAACTTTGAAGGTTTGGGTGAAGAGGCCTTACCCCTATTGCAAAAAGCAAAAGAAAGTCTAGGTATTCCAATTTGTATTGAAGTTGCTAATACCGCTCACGTTGAAGCAGCTCTAAAACATGATATTGACGTATTATGGATAGGTGCCAGAACAACCGTAAATCCATTTTCTGTTCAAGAAATTGCCGATTCTCTTAAAGGTGTAGACATACCCGTTATGGTTAAAAACCCGATTAATCCTGATATGGCTTTATGGATGGGTGCCATTGAAAGACTGCATGCAGTTGGTATTAGAAAATTAGCCGCCATACACAGAGGCTTCGCAGATCCTTATGATAAAATATACAGGAATAAACCTAACTGGAATCTTGCTATGCAGCTGAAATTAGAATTGCCTAATATAGAGATAATTAATGACCCTAGCCATATTGGTGGCAAAGCCAGCATGATTAAAGATATATCACAGCGAGCACTCAATTTCGGAATGGACGGACTCATGATTGAAACTCACCCAAATCCAAAAGAGGCATGGAGCGATGCCAAGCAGCAAATTACACCAAATGAGCTATTGAGCATGTTAAAAGAGATTTCTTTCCGTGAAAAAATTGATATGGAAACAGAAATCCCGGCTAACCTAAAAGAATTAAGAGAGTCTGTAGATCATATCGACCAGAAATTAATAGATTTATTGTCTGATAGATTTCACCTGATAGACCAAATAGGTGCTTACAAGAAGGTTCACAAATTATCCGTATATCAAGGCGCACGCTGGCAATCAGTTTTGGCAGATAGAATAGCCTTAGGTGTTAAAAAAGATATGAGTGAAAAATTCATGAAGAGTCTCCTTGTGGCCATTCATGATGAATCAGTAAAAAGACAAGAGAAGCAAATTGCATCAAAAGATGCGACCGCAAAAATTCTATGAGTAAACTCTATTTCCAAAAAGCACAATCAATAGAAAAATTACTTAGTGCATTGAGCTACAGCAGTATATTCATCTTAGTCGATGAAAATACATTTAAACACTGTTACCCCTTAGTAAGGGGAATGCTACCAGACCATACGCTTATTCAGATAGAAGCTGGCGAGCAGCATAAGGATATCAACAGTTGTCAACTGATATGGAATAGTCTCAGCCAACAAAACGCTGACAGAAATGCACTACTTATCAATTTAGGAGGTGGCGTAATTACGGACATAGGAGGCTTTTGTGCGAGTACTTATAAACGAGGAATCAGATTTATCAATTTGCCTACCACGCTTTTATCACAAGTTGATGCAAGTGTTGGTGGTAAAACAGGAATTGATTTTAATGGCTATAAAAATCAAATTGGTGTATTTAATGAGCCCGAGTTTGTTCTTATAGATACTAGTTTTCATCAAACACTGCCGGAAAGAGAGCTAAGGTCGGGTTTTGCGGAGATGCTAAAACATGGACTAATTGCTGATGCTCAACACTGGAAAGATTTAGTCGGTTGTGACTTCAACCTAATTAGCAATCAACTCTTGGAAAACTCTGTGAGCATAAAGCAAAAGGTGGTCGAGAAAGATCCTAATGAAAAAGGATTGAGAAAAATTTTAAACTTTGGGCATACCATTGGGCACGCATTGGAATCAGCTTTATTAAATAGCAACGAGCCACTCTTACACGGTGAAGCAATTGCTCATGGCATGAGATGCGAGGCATCCATTGCATATGAGCTTGAGTATATCCCTCAAGAGGAGTTGAATCAAATTAATGAAAGCTTGTTAAAAATCTATGGGCCATTAAAAATCAAAAAAGCCTTAAGAGAAAACATCCTAAGGCTTTGTAAACAAGATAAGAAAAATCAGAATGGCGATATAAGAATGAGCCTCCTAAATAAAATAGGAGAAGCTAATTATGACATTGCAGTATCCGAAAACACTATATTAAATGCGCTTGATAACTGCTTATAGACCGATTCTTTCTTTAAATTTCTTTGTGGTTGTCCGAGCTGAATCACCCAATTCATCCATCCAATCTGGTGATTTCACATCTCTTATGCCACGAACATTTTTTCGAAATCTGTCTGAAACAGTATCTTTTACTTTTCTTCCGTTTTCACTTTTTAAGAAAATAGCAGCAGCAGTAGCGGCTGCAGCTCCAGCTAGAAAAGTAACAAATGATTTACTTGCTGTACTCATGGTTCTTTAAGATTAAAAATTGATAGCGTTATAACGTTTAATTTATAAAATTCGTTTTAAATAAATTAAGAATAATTTGAATTATTTAGTTAATTACCGACAAAATTCTACGAATGAACAAAATCAGAAGATAAATCTGCCAAGTTCAAAAAGTGAAGCCAACCGAATGCTAATTATTAAAGCATTAACTACCAATGGTTCCACCACAATCAACAACCTATCCTCGGCACGTGACACACAAACACTTTCTCGTTTGCTTGGCAGTATAGATCAATCAAATACAGAACTTGATGTTTTAGATGCCGGTACAACTATGCGCTTTTTAACCGCTTTTTTAGCAATTACCACACAAAAGCAAATTGTAATAACAGGAACACAGCGCATGAAACAACGCCCAATTGGTATTTTGGTAGAAGCACTTCGATCAATTGGTTGTCAAATTAATTATTTGGAAAAAGAAGGTTACCCTCCTCTATCGATCAATCCTTTTAAAGAACAAACCAATCAAGAAATTAGCATCCCAGGAAATGTAAGTAGCCAATATATTTCTGCCCTTTTAATGGTTGCTCCTCTATTGCCGAAAGGACTTGCTATTAACATCTTAGCTCCTATTTATAGTCAGCCCTACATTGATATGACCATTGGTTTAATGGCTAAAGCAGGTATTAAAGTAGAAAAACTAGGTTCGGCATTACGTATTGAAAATCAAGAGTATAAAGCCATTGAGCATACAATTGAATCCGATTGGTCAGGCGCCAGTTATTGGTTTTCGTTTATTGCTCTGAGTAAGATAGGAAGAAGCATTAAATTATTGGGCCTTAAAGAGGATAGTCTCCAAGGCGATCAAGCCATTAGGCCAATCATGCAAAAATTAGGAGTACAAAGCACTTATGATCAAGAAGGAATTATTTTGATAAAAAATAATAATGAATTACCAGAATGGCTGGAAATTGATTTCAAAGAGTTTCCTGACTTAGCTCAAACAGTAGTGGCGTGCTGTGCCGCTCTCAAGGTAAATTTAAAAATGACAGGACTGGAAAGTCTTAGAATTAAGGAAACTGACAGAATAAAAGCCCTTCATAATGAAATAAGCAAATTTAACTGCAGCCTTACAGAATCATCAAAAGGCGTTTGGGAAATGAAGGCAAAAGAATTCTCATTTACCGAGCTTATTAACATTCATACTTATGAAGACCATAGAATGGCTATGAGCTTTGCTCCTTTGGCACTAAAAGGACCTTTATTAATTGATGAAATTGATGTAGTTAATAAGTCTTACCCAAGTTTCTGGACAGACCTTAAATCAGTCGGTTTTGAATTGACTGAGCAATGAATTAATGTATTCAGGTGCTTTAAGAATTCTGCTGCCATACCAGCTAAAGATTTCGCCATCTACCAATAATACCTTAGTACCTGACAGTTTACTTTCAATGTAGTCTGCATCTTCTTGCTGAAAAGGATAAGGTTCTGAAGAAAGCATAACAATATCTGGTTTATATACTTTTAAAAGCTCAATGTCAATTTCTGGATATCTTTCATCCTCGATTACATTTTTTAAACCCGCTCTATGTAACATATGGCTGATAAAAGTATCAGTCCCTGCAAACATATAAGGAGATTTCCAGATACAATATGCTACTGACAAACCTCTTTCAACTGATTGAATCTTACTTGCTGCTTCACTAATCTCAACAATTAAATTCTGAGCTTGAGTAGGTTTGTTACAGAGAAGTCCAATATCAGCAATGAAATGCAAACAGTCGTTTACACTCTTAATATTACTCACATAAACAGGATACTTCCTTTTTAATTGACTTATATCTTCAGAAGTATTCTCTTCTTTATTGGCAATTATAAGAGTTGGTTTCAGTTCATCTATTCTGTCATGATGAAATTTCTTTGTACCACCAACTATGACTTTTTCTGACTTCCAATGTTTAGGGTGAACGCAAAACTTAGTTACACCAACTGTTTCCTGTTCCAAATCTAAGTCAGACAAAACCTCAGTTAATGAGGGCACCAGACTAACTATTCTAACTGTATCAGATTTGCATTGTACTATTTCATTGAGTTGATCTCTAACCGTTTTCATAAAAAATGCTTCTTTAGTTCCACCAAAGAAGCATTTACTTATGTTAGTTGCAAGTTTTTAAGCAATCAGATTACAATTGCCATACTTACCAATTGGCTCGATACTTTCAATTTATTTTTATCAAATGCAGCTTGGTTAAGTTCAAACTTCAATTTACCACCAACTGTTTTAAAATTGATGTTAGAGCCTTTCTCACCCAAACCATTTTTATCTGTAATAACCATTGTAGGCTTTCCGGCTACTTTGGCTATCACCTCGTCAAAATTACCACTTTTACTATCTGCTAAATAAATTATGTGTGCGTTATTAATTTCTCCAACACTATTAACATTTATTACTTTTACATTCTGACCCTTGATCGGTTTTGCTCCATAAAACTTAGCTAACTGGTCATATACGCCATCATCTCCATAAACAGCAATTACAAAATCTCCCGTTTTTGACTCTTCAGGCCACTCAACATACTTGATAAAGTTAAAAATAAGCATCGAGTGAATTTCATGCATTGGTCTTTGAGCCTGGATTTCATTCGTTTGAAGTCCAACAATTAAAAATGGTATTAAAATAAGTGTTTGTAAAACTTTCTTCATTTCCCCCAAAATTTTATGTAATTCAACCTTTAAATCTATAATTTTTTTGTGAATTATTAATTCAAATACTGTACCTAAAAATAAAGATAATCAGGATGTTATGCTATAATTATATTTTATCTTATAAAAATTAAAAACCCTGCCTTGTATTTTTATACAATGACAGGGTTAAAAAACTAAACCATTACTAAATGAAACTTTATATCATGATACCCATGCTTGCTAGTTGATTGGATACCTTTAAGTTATTTTGTTGTATTGAAGCTTGATTAATTTCGAACTTTAACTTCCCGCCAATTTCCTTAAAATTGATGCAGCTACCTTTTTTACCAAGATTATTACCGTCAGTAATGATAAGTGTAGGCTTACCACTAAATTTAGCTTTTACTTCATCGAATTGACTGTTCATATCATCAGCCAAGTAAACTACATGCGCACTGTTGATACTATTCACATCTGTAATCTTTACAATTTGCACATTCTGTCCTTTCACAGACCTGTTAGTATAAAAGGTTTTTAAAGTATTTAATACTTCATCGTCACCGTAGACACCGATTACAAAGTTACCTGATTTAGAAGTTTCAGGCCATTCTACATATTTAATGAAATTAAACATTAACATAGAATGGATTTCATGCATTGGTCTATCAGCAGATTTTACTGTAAAACCTAACAACAGCAATCCGATTAGTGCAACTACCTTTCCAATTCTTTTCATTTGATTCAAATTCTTTCGCATTATTGATAATTTATGCTACAAAGGTAACGCACTGATTATGAGCAGTAAATAGAATAAATGCAATAAGCTTTCAGAAGTAAGATTTTTCTAAGTTATGTTAGATTATA
This sequence comes from Marivirga atlantica, assembly GCF_016734805.1. Classification (GTDB taxonomy): domain Bacteria; phylum Bacteroidota; class Bacteroidia; order Cytophagales; family Cyclobacteriaceae; genus Marivirga; species Marivirga atlantica. Next base: position 338,908 of record NZ_JAERQG010000002.1, on the reverse strand, counting down.
GCGGAAATCATGCTCATTGTTTAACGAAACCACAAACTGATAAAGTAAATCTATAACAGCCTGTACATCATTCATATGTACCATTTCTACAGTGGTATGCATATATTTGAGTGGAAGTGATACTAAAGCTGAAGGAACTCCCTCATTGGAATATGCAAAGGCATCAGTATCAGTGCCTGTTGCACGGCTTGCTGCGGCTCTTTGATACTTGATTTTTTTATCTTCTGCATTCTTAATCAGCATTTTAAGTAAATTATTCTGCACCGCAGGACCAAATGTAAGAACAGGCCCATCACCAGCCTTCTGATCACCACTTTCTATCTTATTATACAGAGGAGACTGCGTATCATGACAAACATCTGTTATTACAGCTACGTCAGGTTTGATTTTATGAGCTATCATTTGAGCTCCTTTTAGACCAACTTCTTCTTGCACAGCATTTACTATGTATAAGCCAAAAGGAATTTGATCCTTATTTTCATGAATTTTTCTGGCAACCTCAGCAATCATAAAACCACCTATACGATTATCAAGTGCTCTACCTACCAAATACTGTTTATCTTTCAGATACATGAGGTCATCTTCAAAAGTAATCACTGAACCTACAGTAACTCCCATTTCCTCAGCTTCCTTTTTTGATTCGGCTCCAATATCAATAAATATATTCTTGAGTTCGGGTTTAATATCATTCTCTTTATTTCGAACGTGAATAGCCGGCCAGCCGAATATACCTTTTACTATTCCCTTATCTGTATGGATATTAACTCTTTTAGATGGTGCTATCTGATGATCAGATCCTCCGTTTCTGACAACATAAATGTAGCCATCATCTGAAATATAATTTACAAACCAGCTTATTTCATCAGCATGGGCTTCAATAACCACCTTATACGGTGCATCAGGATTTATTATGGCTGCTACTGAACCATAATTATCTTGAATGTATGAATCTGAATAAGGTTTGATATAATCTAGCCAAAGTTTCTGTCCGCTAGTTTCAAAACCTGTAGGTGCGGCATTGTTAAGATATTTGAAAAGAAAATCTTCTGCTTTATTATCCATAAAAAATGATTGTTTCTAATTGTAATCAATTACAAAGCTAATGGTTTTGAAATCTTTTTTTAAGGATATTTATTACTCGTTTTTATATACTTCACCACCCTTCATTACAAATGATACACTTTCCATAGTTTTAATATCTTCTAATGGATTGTCATCAACAGCAATAATATCAGCGATTTTTCCAGCTTTAATTGATCCGTATAGGTTATCAACTTTTAAAAGACTTGCTGGTACGAGCGTTGCCGATTGAATGGTTTCGATTGCTGGCATACCCGCTTCAACCATATAGGCAAACTCTCTCCCATTTTCTCCATGATAAAATACTCCTGCATCTGTTCCGAAAGCTATTTTTACTCCCTTTTTATATGCTTTGCTGAAGGTATTCTGGATTTTAGGCCCAATTTCTTTGGCTTTAGGAACTACTAATTCAGGATAATAGCCTGGAATTTCTGCTAGTTCTGCCACTGTTTTACCAGCAGTTATGGTTGGCACATAGTAAGTATCATATTGCTTCATGAGCTCCATAGTCTCTTCAGACATAAGTGTACCGTGCTCAATTGTTTTTATTCCTGCTCTTATAGCACGCTGCATTCCTTCATCACCATGAGCATGTGCAGCGGTAAGCATACCATAATCGTTGGCCGTTTCAACAATGGCTCTAAGCTCATCTTCAAAAAACTGAGGATTTTGTCCGCTCTTGGCTACACTAAGCACACCGCCAGTTGCTGTAATCTTTATTACATCTGCACCATTTTTATAGCGCTGGCGAACTGCCTGTCTGGCTTCAGCTTCGCCATTAATTACTCCTTCTTTAGGGCCGGGATTGCCCATTAAATCATCTTTATAGCCATTGGTGGGATCGGCATGGCCACCAGTGGTTGCTATAGACTTACCTGCAGAGTAGATGGTTGGTCCAACAACATAACCCTTCTTTATAGCATCTCTCAAGCTGGTGTTAACACCACTACCTCCTAAATCACGCACCGAAGTGAAGCCCGCCATTAATGTTCTCTTCGCATAAACTGTTGATTCGAAAGCGACATCTGCATCATTTTTCACAAACTTATCCATATACTTGGTTTTTGAGGTTTGTCCCTCAATATGTACGTGCATATCAAAAAGCCCAGGCATCACCGTTTTGGATGATAAATCTATCAAGGTGGCTCCTTCAGGAGTTGTTTTTAGTCCCTTTTTAACTGACTTAATCAAATTGTTTTCCACAACAATCGTCATATCATTGAGTACTTTGCCATCTTCAACATCAATAAGCTTTCCACAATGAATATAGGTTTGCTGAGCCAAAACACTACTGCTGAAAAAGATTAGGCAGGCTAAAAGTATATTTTTCATAATTCTTGGTTTATTTATTATTAGAGCATTTCGGGGTTATCAATATATTTTTCCAACTGATCTTTTGTAAGCGATGGAGTTGCATTATCAGCCTCTGCTGTGACAATGGCTTTTGTAATACCATTTACCAAACCTTTGTCGAATCCCATTTTCTGTGCTATAATCATACACATCTTAGCCTCTCGCTCATCTAATTTATTATCAACAAGCATCATCCTAATGTATTCATAAAGCAGCACTATTCTGTCTTTCTTGCTTTTCGGAAGAATAAAAGGATGGTCTTCTACATCCTTTAGGTATATGTCTACAGTTGCTTCATCTATGCCATTCTTCCTTCCTAATTCGTATAAGAATCGCTTCTCTTCTTTTACAAAGAAATCGTCAATTTTGGCAAGTTGGTGAAGATGTATAATGTGCGACTTCACACTTTGAGCATCAAGTTTTCTATCAAATACAATCATAGTCAGGCTGGTATGATCCTTTAATATACAAAGCTGAATCTAGAAATGTGCCTTTATAAGGGTATTAAATTGATTTTGAATAAAAAGCAAAAGAGCATCTCGGCATTTCTAGCTTTCCGTTTTTTAAGTGATTAACTTATCAATTCATGAATTTTTTAGCACATATATATCTATCCTTTGAGGACACTGATTTAACAATTGGCAATTTTATTGGTGATTTTGTTAAAGGTAACGAGCTAGATAATTATTCTGATTCCATCAAAAAAGGTATACAATTACACAGAGCCATCGATAGTTATACTGATTCGCATGAGGTTGTTCAAAAAAGTAAAGAGCGCTTAAGAGATAAGTACAGACACTATTCTGGTGTTATAGTGGATATTTATTATGACCATTTTTTAGCACTGCACTGGCAAGAATTTCATAAAACACCTCTAAGAAAATTCGTTGACGAAACTTATCAGCTGTTAAATTCTGAGAGCAGTCGATTTCCGGCTAAAACAAAGCAAATGTTACCTTTTATGATTAAACATGATTGGTTATATAATTATCAATTCTTTGAAGGCATTCAACAAGTGATGCATGGCATGAGCAGAAGAACCAAATTTAATTCACGCATGGATGAGTCAGTAGTAGAACTCAGACAATATCATGATGAATTCGAAGATGAGTTTATGACTTTCTTTCCTGACTTAATTAATTTTTCAAAAGAATTCATTCAAAAGGAAAACTAACAAAATTGAAAATTACTCACATGTGAGCTCTTGAAATTATTACTATTGCAGTATGTTTAGGCTTGACTGGTTAAATGCGCAAATCTCAGTAAACCAATTTGTAATCATACTTTGGATCATATTGACGGCCATCAATATCAATAAAGCATTTCATATTGATGACACTTTTCACCTTCTAGCAGCTGAATGGGTCGCTGAAAAACCAACAGATCCTATGGCGGCTAAGATCAATTGGTCAGATCAGCCTGAGGCAATTTTTCTGGGTAGTCAACCTCCACTATATTTCTACCTTATAGCCTTTTTCATCAAGATATTTGGAACAGGAGAAATAGGACTTCATTTGCTTACAGCTATTTTTCTTTTCCTTGTTCTATATTTTTACGCTAAAATATTAAGAGAAATAAATGTTAAACAGCCTAAAGTGCTGCTTACACTCTTTGCTTTCTGTCCCGCCTTAATAGTTAATCAAAACCTGATGATTGATATTCCCATTCTAAGTATGGCACTAGGCTGTACTTTTTATTTGATCATAGCTCAGCAAAGTGGCAAACTCAGCAACTATTTATCGGCTACTCTTTTCCTCACTTTCGGACTTATGATGAAGTTTACTTTGTTGCCTTTTCTTGTAGTAATTGGTTTAACAGCTATTCTTTCCGGACATTACAAAGCCTTGATTAGTTTGATAATTCCCTTAGCAATCATGATTGGCTGGTCCTCTTGGAGTGAGCTTCAGTATGGTGTTTCTCACTTAGGTATTAAAACCAATTTTGGATTTAGCACCAATAAATTGCTAGGTTTCTTAGGTACAACTGGGGCCATTTCAACTTTTGTTGTGATTCCATTTTATACTTGCTTTAAAAGCCAGTTCACAAAGTGGTTGATTGTTGACGTTTTAGCAATTTTAATAATTTGTCTGCCACCGGTCTATTTTGATATAATCAATCAGCAGAAATTCAGTGCTTTCCTCAATTATATTTTTATTGCTTCTGGCAGTCTGGTACTCCTACTCTTTATGTGGCAAACTGCTAAGTTAAAGTTTAGCTATCAGTTAAATTTCATTAGGCATCATATGCTTATTATTACCTTAATCATTTTCGGCCTAGCAGCATTTATTGTGCTCTTCGCTCCTATTAATGCCACTCGTCACAGCTTACTTTTAATACCTTTTTTTATTATTCTTTTTCATAAGGAAATAGATGCTTCTGTTGGGCCAATTCTGAATATCACTTTAGCAGTTACCATCTTTTTAGGTGTTGCTTTAGGTGTTTCTGATTGGTTATATGCCGATTTTTACAGAAACGCAGCTGAAGAAATCAGTGTGAAAAAACAGCCTGATCAGAAAGTATATGCTGCAGGCCACTGGGGCTGGCAATGGTATGCCTATCAAAATGGATGGGAGATTTATGCCACTAATGGCGATCACAAAATTCGAAAAGATGATATTATTTTAATTCCTAAAAATGCTTCCAAACAGCACATCGATAAAGCGCTAAAATTAGACACAATTGATTTTTATACAGAAAAACCGAACCTCCTCACCTTCTTCTCAGGGAAATCTTATGCCAGCATGTACACCACCTTTGGCGATAAGCCTGCCTGGAATTTATCAACTCAACCAATTGATACAATTTTCATTTGCAAAGTAAACCAACCCATAACAGCTGATCAGGAAGATTGAACTTTCTCATATTGAATTTCGCTAAGCTAACATTACCTTTGAACAGATAGATAACTAAATAGGCAAAACGCAGTTTTATAACTATGGCAGAAACATCACACTGGACAGGATCCAATAAATACTTATGTGACCCGGCATTGGCTCAGGCATTTCATATGGCTCGTACTTTAGGGATGCCTTTATTAATTGAAGGTGAGCCTGGCACTGGCAAAACTGAGTTACCAATACACTACGCGAAGGACAGAGGTCTTGATTTAGAAGTTTATCCTGTAGGTTCTAAAAGTACAGTTGAGCAATTCGTTGCTCGTTTCGATCATGTAAAGTATTTACGCGATTCGCAAATAGAAATCTTAAATGCACAACGTGAAGAAAAAGGATTGGAAAGCAAGCTAACTACAGGCGGTAGAAATCCTGAAGCACTTGGTGATTACGTTGTGAAAGGCCCTGCGGCTAAAGCCTACAGCAAGCCAAATTCTGTTTTATTGATTGATGAAATTGATAAGGCACCAAGGGAATTCCCTAACGATCTGCTTTATGCATTAAGCCACAGAAAATTCATCATGCCTGAGTCTGATGAAGTTATCGAAGTGTCTGAAGAAGATATGCCGGCTATTATCATTACTTCTAACAGAGAGCAGGAATTACCAACCGCTTTTAAAGGTAGATGTATTTACCATTATATCGATTTTCCTGACCAGGAAACAATGACAAAAATCATTGACAAGCACCATCCTAATTTAGATGAGAAAGTAGTTAGTGTTGCCTTAGATGTATTCTATCATTTGAGAAGAATTGGATTAGAACGTGCCCCTACCACACGCGAAATTTTAAACTGGTTAAAATACATGCACAGCATGACACCAAAAGAAGCCATCGAAAATATTAAAGGCTTGGCAGGTATAGGCGCACTCATAAAAACCCAGGCTGATATGGAAAAAGTAAGCCGTCTAATTGGTGCAGACGATTCATTCTTCGGAAGCCATAATTTAAACTAGTATGTTTAGTTCTTTACCGGAAAAATTCAGAGCTCAAGGATTAAAAGCAGATGTTCGCACTTTGCTGCTACTCAGGAAAGCCATGCAAAAAGGGCTGGTAAAGACATTAGGAGATATTTATAATGTATTGAAAGGCATAGTAGTTAAAGAACCTTCTGACATGGGGCCTTTTACCAAAGCCTATTATGAATATTTTCTTCACATCCTTGTTCAGCCAGGACAAACTTTAGAAGATGCAATCCTCCGTTCAGAAACTTTTGCTCAATGGAAAACACAGTTTCTGGATGAAGCAGATCATGATGTGAATGAAGCTGATTTAGTCAATACCTTTTTAGATGAGCTGCACCTCACTAGCTATGACATTAAGGAAGTAGTATCCGGCAAAGAAATATGGGATAAAGATAATCCAGATTTAGAGGATAAAGATGCTATGGATGATGAGGAAGCAGAGCAGGTAGAAAGAAAGCTGGAAAAAATGGCTGATTACTCTGATCTCTCATTGGAAGAGCTGCTTGAGCGTATGGAAAAAGTTCGAGAACAGCAGCGCAGCAAACATGGTGGCGGAAGTCATTGGATAGGCACTGGAGGTATTTCACCTTATGGTCATGGAGGGGCAGCAAAAAATGGCATTCGTGTTGGAGGACAAGGTGGTGGTAAAATGGCTCGTAAGGTAATGGGTGATAAGAATTATTTTCCTATTGATAAAGACTCTTTACTAAACGATGACAATGTAGATGCCGCACTGGCATCCATAAAAGGTGTAATTGAAGAAAGTGCTGTTGAAAAGCTGGATGTACCCAAAACCATTAAATCAGGTATTAAAAGAGGTGGCTTATTCATTCCTGAAATGGATAGCGAAAAGAATGAAAAACTTCAGGTAATTGTGTTAATTGACAATGGAGGATACTCCATGGCTCCTTATGTGAAAAGTGTACAAAATCTTTTCAGAAAGATGAAAACGCGCTTTGCTCATGATTTGGAAGTCTATTATTTTCATAATACTATTTACGATAGAGTTTATGAAGATGCCAGAAGAACAAAATCCATTACACTAGAAAAATTATTAAGTCATAACAAAGACTACAGAGTATTCTTTATTGGTGATGCCGCTATGGCACCTTATGAGCTTAACTCTTACAGTATTGAAAGTATTAAGGCAATTGGTCAGAAGTTCAAGAAGAATGTATGGCTCAACCCTGAACCACTCAAGTACTGGCCTTATACGTATACCATTCAAGTTATGAAGGAGCTTGTTCCTATGTTTCCGCTGACACCTGCTGGCATTGAAAGAGGTGTTAGGTCTATGAACAATAAAAGCGGGAAAGAGTAAATTCTACTTTTTCTTCCTATCTTAACGGCCTAACTAAACTATCATGAAAACTAGAACCTTCACTATTTCATTATTTAGCCTGTTTCTATTGCTATCTTTAAATGTTAAAGGACAAAAATTAGTAATTGAAGACAATGCCGATATACTTTCTGATGCAGTTGATAGTCTCTTAGTAGAGAAATTCAAGAATAATGGGGTTGAGTATACTTTAATAGTTGACTTCAAAAAGAAATGCGATTACCTTTTTGCAAATCTTTATCTTGAAGAAGGTCAAATAAAAGCATCTTTACATGATTGTAAAAACCAGATATTAGGAAGGAAAAATCTGGGAAACTCTTTAAGAGTAGCTTCAAAAGAAGACCAAGCCACACTTATTTATTATGCTCTTCTGGATATGATCAAGAATCCTCAAACTACTGTTAGTCAGAATGAAGAGTCATCAACCAATAAGCAATTGTCATCGGATGATCCTGAGAAGGGCTCTATTGAATTTGACCCAAATGTTTCAGAACATGACTCAAGATATTTCTTTGCACCAACAGCAAGGCCCTTAAAAAAGAGTGAGCTTTACTATAATACTGTATATTTTCTTCTGCATGATGCACAATTTGGCATCACTGATAGACTATCATTTGGAATGGGAACTACTATAATAGGTTTTCCATTTTACTTTACGACAAAATTTTCCATTCCCGCTGGAGAAAAATCATATTTTGCCATTGGCGACTTATTAATACTCGGTACATATGGGTCAGACTTTAACGGTAACCTTCTGTTCGCCAATTACACCTATGGCAGCAGTAAAAGTAATTTTACAATAGGTGGAGGTTTGCTTACCTCCAATACTGATGATTTATTTGGTGGTAGACCTAGTTTTGTAGCTAATGTAAGCGGAATTAAATCAATAGGTAAATATTTCTACCTCATAACTGAGAATTATATCAACCCCTTTAGAAAAACTGAACAGAGAAGTCGAGACTTCTTTAACCCTGATGGCTCATATGCTTATACCCAGTTTTATGAGGCTAATTATCAAAAGGTTCTTTGGTTCGGAATTACAGGCCTCAGACTGGTTACAAAAAAGAACGCCTTAAACAGTTTTCAGATAGGCCTTACCCATGTGCTGGACTACGAGTATGAAACATCGAATAACAACACTTCATCCAGTAGCATGAATTTCACGGCAGTTCCTACTATTTCTTTCACCAAGAAGTTTAAATTGCAAGAATAATTTTTAAGAAAAGAGATTTCTAATTAATTGTTAGTTTCAGTGTAAACCTACTCCATTTTCAAATTTCATAAATTTAGTGTTTATTGATTTACCATCTTATCCTGAATGTCAGGAATAATTACTTTTGAATAAACTTAATGATGTTTAAAAAATTTATTTTCGCTATATACTGTAAGTGGTACCAGCTTAAGAAAGATTATTTTTTGTTGCTAACATTAGTCTTTATAAACGGCTGTATTGAACCTTATAAATTTAGAATAGAAAATAATGAACCCCATTTAGTTGTTGAAGGATTTATATCAAATGTTTCTTACCACAAAACACTTGATTACCCAAGCAATGGCCGATATTTTTCTATTAAACTGGGATATACAAGTGACGTAATTAATACTTATGGTGAAGCTGTTACCAATGCAATTGTAACATTGCAGAATGATTTGGGGAATGAATGGAATTATACTGAAGTAAATAATGACGAGGAGGTATTATATTATTTATTGGAAGAAGATTTTAAAATTTCGCCTGATAGGAAATATAAACTTTACATCACACTTCAAAATGAGGAGGTGTATGAATCAGATTGGGTTTCTATGCCAACTTTAGAAACTGAAACTGATGAAATGGGAGAAATTGGTTTTCAGGAGATTGAAAAGGAAAAATATGTTTACATAGCTGGAGAAGAAGAAATAAGATCTGTTAAAGGCTTCAATTCAACTATTCATCTCCCAAAAAATACATCTGGAGAAAAGCGATACTATAAATGGACTTATGATCCTATATGGATATTCCCAACACCTATTAGCGGCTTTCCTGGTGGGGCTCCTCCTCTTTGTTGGGCAGTTAATAAATACTTCCTTACTGATTATGACTTGCAAGAAGACATTTTAGGGGATTATAAGAAGGACTTATTTTTTTTGGAAACAATTGGAAATGAAAAAATATATGTAAAACTATCCGTACTTATAACTCAGCAACTACTTAATAAAGATTATTTCCTCTATTGTAAAGAGCTTCAAGAAAATGCATCAACTGGAACTTTGTTTGATAAGTTACCTTATAATCTTCAAGGAAATATACATCCTGTTAATAATAACAAAAATGTTTCAGGCTATTTTGCTGCTGTAAGTGAGCAAGCTTCAAGATGGTATTTTGATAAAAAGGAGCTATCATATAATGTAGTGAATGATTTGGCAGAGAATTGTATAAAATATGGTAATCCACCAGCGCCAGAATGTTATAATTGCCTAAATTATTCCAGAGGTCAGGCTCAATCGGAGCCTCCAGCATGGTGGAATCCTAATTAAATCCGATATTCAAGGTATAGAACCTCTCATAAAATAATTGCATTAATCTTCAGCAATTAAACTAACTTATAAAAATTCTTGGCACCTTAAACTAAATCATTTTGTTAAATAAAACTTTATTCCTCTTTTCCGTCATGATATTTCCTGCTATCTCAATAGCACAAAGAGTTAATGATATAATAATTGATCCAAAAACTAATGGTAAAGACTTTAACCTTTTACTAAAAGATATTGAGTCTAAAAATGATGTCAATTTCATATACAATGAAGAAGACATGCAGGGCATTTCTGCTTACCTAATTCAGAATAAAACAAGATTGTTAAATTATATTGAAGATTACCTCATTGAGTTTAATGTAGTTTCTTTAAATGACAAAACCGTTGTTTTAATGAAAAAAGATTTTATTCCTGATCTTGGAAAAAAACCAGATAATTATTGGATTACTCAGGGTAAGCCGGGTCAGATGGTTACTATAAATGGAACTATTTATGATAAATCAACTGGTGAAACAGTAGTTGGAGCTCAAATTCTACTTCCAGCAACTGGAAGGGGAGCAATAACAGATATTAATGGTCAGTTTTCTATTAAAACGGAAGCTAAATTCCAGGAACTAACGATTAATTTTATTGGCTTTGATAAAAAAACATTGCTTTTAGGTTTTGACCCCGAAGTAGCAGAGAAAAAATTGCAAAGCAATCTTTATCCCGAATCTCAACAGCTTGATGTTGTAACAGTAACAGCTAAAAGATTAGATGAGAATGTACGAAGTCAGCTTACAGGTGTTGAAAGAATGGGAATCGAATCAATTAAGAAATTACCCACTTTTCTAGGAGAAATAGACCCTATCAAGAGTATGACAACACTACCGGGTGTAAGTACAGCGGGTGAGCTAAGTTCAGGATTTAATGTAAGAGGAGGAGAAACTGGACAGAATTTAATTCTTCAGGATAATGGCACAATTTACAACCCTTCACATTTATTTGGCTTTTTCTCAGCATTTAATCCTGATTTAGTAGATAATGTGACACTTTATAAAGGAGGTGGACCTGCCTCATATGGAAGCAGAGTTGCTTCAGTATTAGATATTTCTTTGAGAAACGGAGATGTTGGACGATATAAAATATCTGGAGGCTTAGGCTTGGTTTCAAGTAGACTCACCGCGGAAGGTCCTATTAAAAAAGGTCGTTCCTCTTTCATTATTGGAGGAAGAATTTCATATGCTGACTGGCTCTTAAATGCTACAAAAAACATTGAGTTAACACAAAGTTCAGCAAAGTTTCATGATATCACAGCAAAGATTTTTCAAAAAATAAACTCTGATAATTTTATCAGTTTCTCTGTGTACAACAGCCATGATGACTTCAAGTTTGCTGGTGATTCAATATTTAGTTGGAATACTTTAAATGGATCCTTCTTATGGGATCATACCTTCAATGACAAGCTTAACTCTTCATTATCTATTGCAAATAGTAACTATTCAAGTAACCTAGATAACATAGATGAAATTACTGGTTTCACCTACTACAATGAAATAAACAGCCTAAGGTTGAAGTACCTAATGAATTTTGATAAAAGTGAGAAATACGTATTTTCAGGAGGTATAGAAGCAGAAGGCTTAATTATCGAGCCTGGAAAACTCACCCCTACAAAGGACGATAGCAATATATCCGCTTCTAACATGCAAAATCAAAAAGGTATTGAAGCAGCAGCCTTTGTTCAAGCTGATATTGACATATCATCAAAACTATCTGCAATGGTAGGTATACGTCTATCAAACTTCTTTAGATTAGGCGGAGAAGAAATTCTGAAATACGATTTTAATAATATTGAGCAAAGGTATCCTGTAGTTACTGATACTATCAATTATAAAAATGGAGATTTAATTAATCATTATATTGGCTTTGAGCCAAGACTGTCGTTTCGGTACCTGATTTCAGAAGAAGTTTCGTTAAAGGCTAGCTATTTTAGAACATATCAGTACTTACATCTCATATCAAATACAACCTCTGCTACACCTCAAGATTACTATGTGGTAAGCGGACCATACTTGAAGCCAGCAAGAGGAGATCAATTTTCATTGGGGCTTTTCAAGAACTTTTCTAAAAATAAATGGGAAACATCAGTTGAAGGATTTTATAAAATAACTGATCAGGCAGTAGATTATATTGATGGAGCTGATATAACCTTAAACCCTCGCTTAGAGGCCGGTTTGGTACAGGGACATGCAAAAGCTTACGGGATCGAATTCCTTCTAAAAAAGAAAACGGGTATTTTTAATGGATGGATAGCTTACACTTTTGCGCGGAGTTTAAGACAATTTTCTCAAAATACGGGTAGCAGAGTTAGCATAAACGATGGAGCTTATTATCCGGCCACCTATGATCAACCACATATTTTATCATTGGTGACAAATTTTGAGCTGGGACCAAAAACCACCTTTTCTGCAAATTTCAATTATAAAACAGGTAGACCCATCACCATTCCAATAAACAAATTTTCTTATGGCCCCTACCTTTCAATCCTGAATTATTCAGAACGAAATGAGTATAGAATACCAGATTACCATAGACTTGATCTTTCCTTAACAGTAAAAGATAATCCTTCAAAAAATGGTCGCTATAGCGGAGAGTGGGTTTTTTCAATATATAATGTTTATGGAAGAAAAAATGCCTATTCTATAACATTCAATAAGTATGGAAAAGCTAAAAAACTCTCCATTCTAGGTAGTACTTTTCCTTCTATCACCTATAATTTTAATTTTTAATGAAAGAAAATTTACTCAAAACAATTCAAACCCTTCCCTTGAGTTTCAATATATACTATTCCTACTTAGTGTTTACATTAATAATGTTTACTGGATGCGTTGAGCCTTATGAGTTTCTTATAGAGAATGGAGAAAGGAGTTTAGTTGTAGAAGGCTTTATCTCAAATATTTCCTTTAATAAAACATTAGATTTCCCGAGTGATGGAAGATTTTTCACGATAAAACTTAGTTATACAAGTGATGTGATTAATATCTCTGGCCGTAGTATTTCCGGTGCATCTGTTACACTTATAGACGATCAAGGAAATACCTGGAACTATAACGAATTGGATAATGGAAATGAAGTAAAATACATCTTAAACGATAGTGATTTTAACGCTAAGTCCGATAGAAAATATCAACTAAGAATTATTTTACCAAATGATGAAATCTATGAATCAGAATGGGTCAGTATGCCTGAGCGAGATGACAGACCAATTGGCGAAATAAGTTTTACAGAAGATGAGAAACTAACATATAAGTATGTTGCTAACGAAGAAGAAATTGTATCAATTCAAGGGATTAATGTTCAGCTTAATATAGCGCAGAATAACTCTGCGCAAAAGGCATATTTTAAATATATTTATGATCCAACCTGGATATTTCCATCCGTTACTAGTGGTTCTATTGGCGGTATCAATTCATATTTAGCACAGGATGCTCCACAATTATGCTGGGCCAAGAATAAGCTATTTCTAAATGATTATACCTTATTAGATGATTTAAAGGGTGGATACAAACATAAATTGTTCTTTATCGAAACCTTAGGGAATGAAAGGATATATTTAAAACTTTCAGTGCTTATCATCCAGCAGCAACTGAACAAAAAATATTTTCATTATTGGCAAGAGTTAAAAGAAAATGCAGCGGCAGGTACGTTATTTGATAAATTACCATATAACCTTTCCTCTAACATCTACCATGTTGGCGGAAACAAGAAAGTTTCAGGCTATTTCGATGTAGTAAGAGAGAAGGCAACACGTTGGTATTTTGATAAGGATCAACTTTCATACAATATCGAAAACAAGTTAGCCGAAAATTGTATAAAATATGCCGGTGTTGACGGACCAGCACAAGAATGTTACAATTGTTTGTACTATACAAGAGGTGAAACCGTGGGTGAGGCTCCTTGTTGGTGGAACCCACAATAATAGATTAGAATAAAGATTCACTTAAGATTATTCAATCTTTCCGTACCACTTAAATATAAACTTCCAAGAAGACCATATGCAAAGCATAGCCGTATTTTGTGCCTCAAGTGAAGGCAACGATAAAAGATTTAAAACCATTGCCACCAAGCTTGGCGAAACTTTAGCACTGCAGCATATTGCCATTGTGTACGGTGGTTCTAAAGCCGGGCTAATGGGAGCCGTAGCTAACGGTGCCTTGAGTAAAGGTGGAGAAGTGATAGGCGTTATCCCCAATTTTCTGAAGCACAAAGAAATTGCCCATACTGAAGTAACCGAACTCATTGTTGTTAGCAGCATGCATGAAAGAAAAACGATTATGCATGATCGCTGTGAAGGTATAATTGCCCTACCAGGAGGGTTTGGTACTTTTGAGGAACTCTTTGAAGTACTCACCTGGGCACAATTAGGACACCATCAAAAACCAATAGGGCTGCTTAATGTGAATGGTTATTATGATGATTTGCTTAAAATGATTCATAAAATGGTAGACAATGGACTGACTAAACAAGTAAATCAAGATATGCTGCTAGTGGCTGATACCATTGATGATTTATTACATAAAATGAAAAACTATAAAGCGCCAAAAGTACATAAATGGATAGCTGATGATTCATTATAAGTTTTCTGGTCTTCCACTAATTACTCTTTGCCTGGTACTTCTACTATGTAGTTGTCAAAAAAGAGAATCGAATCAACTTCCTGATCCATTAGCTGCCGGATGGAATGGTGCTTCAGTTTGTGAGGTACTCAGTGAAGACAGTGAACTTAGGGTATTGAGATGTACTTTCCCTCCAGGTGTTGGGCATGAACGCCATTATCACCCAAAACATGTTGGTTACACTGTAAAAGGAAGCAAGTTCCGAATGACTGACTCATCAGGTACCAGAGAAGTAAACGTACCTACCGGCTACACTTTTAAGAACGGCTTTATTGAATGGCATGAAGTACTTAATATTGGAACCGATACTGCGATCTTTTTAATCATTGAACCCAAATAAGCTTATGAAGATAAAAGTTGGCCTAATTCAGGATTTCCCCATTTTCTTCGAACTGAATAAAACTGTTGATAAAATGGAGGAATTAGTCAAGAAGTATTCCTCTGAGGGCTGCCAGCTTATTGTATTTCCTGAGTCTTTTATTCCTGCCTATCCAAGAGGCTTCGATTTTGGAGCAGTAGTTGGTAGCAGAACAACAGAGGGAAGAAGACTATTTCAAAAATTTTATGACAATGGCCTGGACCTCAAAAGTGCTCAAATGGATCGACTTGAGCGAATGGCTAAAGAGCACAATGTTTTTATTGTAGCAGGGGCCACCATTAAAGGAAAAGCTAATGGTAGTTTATATTGTGCTATGCTATACATCGACCCTGCAAAAGGCATGATTGGTTTACATCGTAAAATAAAGCCAACAGGAACTGAAAGATTGATTTGGGCCGAAGGTGATGCCAGTGATCTTGAGGCGGTAAGTAGTTCATTCGGTAAACTTGGAGGGCTTATTTGCTGGGAAAACTATATGCCTTTTGCAAGAATGGCTATGTATCAACAGGGTGTTCAGATATATATTGCACCAACTGCCGATGCCAGAGAAGAATGGCAGGCAAGTATGAAACACATTGCTTTAGAAGGCAGATGCTTTGTATTGGCATGTAACCAATATGCAACCAAATCTATGTATCCTGAAACATATCAAAAATATGTTTCCAGCCAGAATGAAGACTTTTGCAAAGGAGGAAGTGTAATCATATCACCACTGGGAAAGGTGATAGCAGGCCCTTTATTCGATACATCAGGTGCAGTAGTAGCAGAAATTGACACAGATGAAATAACACAAGCGAAGCTAGATTTCGATGTAAATGGACATTATAGCAGACCTGACTTATTTAACTTTGAAGTCAACCGATAAAATAAATTTTAAGTAAGACTGCCGACATCATACTTCTTTAATCAAACCCTAATAACGATGTAGCGTTCTTTGGAGTAAGCAAAAATTTTATGGATATATCTACTTACGAAAAACAGTTTAATACAATATTAGAAGGCAATAACCACCTGCCTCCCTACGACAATGAGGATTACTTTAACTATGTAAAACTTAATGCAAGTCGACTAAAGCGTTGGTATAAAATAGGTAAACTAAATACTGAGTTAGTAGCATTAATTAAGAAAATAGAAAACCCACAACACTGGTTATTGATTACTGAACCTTGGTGTGGTGATGCAGCTCATGCCCAAGCTTTCATTGCTAAATTAGCTGATGTTAATCCTCTAATTAGTTTATTAGTTCAAAATAGAGATGCACCCGCCAGTGAAATAGATAACTATTTAACCAATGGAGGCCGCTCTATTCCTAAATTAATTGTTAGGGACGCCAATGGTAATGACCTATTTACCTGGGGACCTCGGCCCAAAGAGGCTCAAAACATTCATTTACGGCAAATGAATGATGAAAATATGAGTAAAGAAGAAAAAAAGATAGAACTACAGAATTGGTATAATAAAGATAAAGGAGAAAGCACTCAAGAAGAACTATTAGAACTTCTTAAAAAGGTAGTTGGTTAAATTTATGACTGATTATGAAATCTTTCTAGAGATTTTCCAGTGTTCAGCTCTTTGCTCTTTCAATTGCTCATCAAGCTTCTCGAATCTTGATGAGTTACTAACAAACTCTGGTAATATATTTTTCATCTGAAGGATCATGCCCAATTCGTTCTCCTCTTCTAATAAATTATAAAGTTCAACCAAGGCCTGTTTAACAGTTTTATGATCCATACGTTCCGTTTTGGCGATCATAATCTTTTGGTGATGTGTTGGAAGAGTAGTTTCTTTATCACTTAATAGTTCTTCGTATAACTTCTCCCCTTCTCTAAGACCTGAGAATTTGATTTTAATATCTTTATCAACCTCAAAACCTGACAGTTGAATCATTTTTCTGGCTAGATCAATAATTCTGATAGATTTACCCATATCAAATACGAATATCTCCCCTCCATAGCCCATAACACCTGCTTCAATCACTAGCTGACAGGCCTCTGGAATAGTCATGAAGTATCGTGTAACTTCAGGATGAGTAACAGTAATAGGGCCTCCGTTTTCGATTTGGGATTTAAACAATGGAATAACTGATCCATTCGAGCCTAAAACATTTCCAAACCTGGTTGTTATAAATTTAGTGATATTTGTAGTATCGGTTTGTTTACTATCATTCAGAGACTGTACATATATTTCTGATATACGCTTAGTAGCCCCCATCACATTAGTAGGATTCACAGCTTTGTCAGTAGAAACCATTACAAATTTTTCTACTTGATATTTCACAGAAAGATCAGACAGGTTTTTAGTGCCAAAAACATTACAGGAAACAGCCTCAAAAGGATTCATTTCCATAAGAGGCACATGCTTATAAGCTGCCGCATGATAAACAATCGTAGGTTTATATTGCTCAAAAATATTATTTAACCTGCGTCTGTTAGTAATATCCAATACAACAGGGATGATCTCAGTAAGCGTATCATTCAAATTTTGAAGTTGAATGTCAATTTCATAAAGAAATGATTCAGCCTGATCAATTAATATAAGCTGTTTAGGCCCTGCTTTAAGAACTTGCTTAGCTATTTCAGATCCTATTGAACCAGCAGCTCCCGTAATTAGCACAGTTTGCTTAACAAGGCTTTCATTCACTTTTGGGTTATTTAACTTTATGGATTCCCTACCAAGTAAATCTTCTATTCTGATTTCCTTAATTTGGTTCATGCTTAGTTCACCATTAACCCATTTATCAGGTGCTGGCACAGTTCTAACCTTTACATGATGCTTTAGACACTCATCTACAAGTTCATTCTTTCGCTCAACTGATAAACCTGCAATAGCAATTACAACTTCGTTGATGCTATGTTTTTTAAGCAATTCACCCAATTTGTCCGATGCACTATAAATGGGAGCACCATTAATCACCTTACCTAATTTTTTAAGATCATCGTCAATAAATCCGATCACTCTCATCCTTGCATTATCATCAACGTCAATCATATGCTTGGTGATAATACCATATTGGCCTGCACCAAAAATCAGGATGTTTCTTCTTTTGCGTACAGCATCACGGTAATAAGAGAATAGATTTTTCACCATTACCCTGTAGGTGAAAAGAAATAAAATGGCAACGGTAAATGAAATAATCAATACAGAGAGTGGAATTATTATGCTACCTCTATAGAAATAATGCACATAACTTACGATCCCTGCCAGTACAGTTCCAATTAAGGTTGTATAGCTTATCCTAAATCCGTCTTGGATAGATGTATAACGAATGATACCGGCATAAGACTGGGTAATTAAAATCGCCAATAAATGGCATATGGTAAAGAGTATTAAACCTTCCTGAAACTTAAAATTAAGTACATCTTCAACATTGAAGTTGAATCGGAGAAGATAGGCGAATACGATAGCAGCCAATAAAATTCCTAAATCGATAAGAAGAATTATCCACCTAGGTAAAAAACTGATATCATTTAATTTATTCACCATTCGAACTCAAATATAAACATTTATATAATTAATTATATATTTCCTGTACTAATTTAACATTTTAATAATCTCATTTTTTATGAAGTCTTTTTCTTCATCAGATAGAGATGAACCGGATGGAAGGCAAATTCCATGTTCAAAAAGCCTTTCCGAAACGCCATTTAAATAACTACCACATTCTTTAAAAACAGGTTGAAGGTGCATTGGTTTCCACAAAGGTCGAGTTTCAATATTTTGCTCCTCTAGACGTTTTCTCAATTCTTCACGATTGAACGAAAGATCACTCGATAAAACAGCAGTAGTTAACCACCTGTTACTAAAGGCACCCTCTCTTTCCTCCAGAAAAGTAAATCCTTTGTTTTCAAAAGCATTTTTATAGAATTCAAAATTAGCTCTTCTCTTTTCAACCCATTCATCTAATACAAGCATTTGTCCTCTACCTATTCCCGCAGCTATATTGCTCATTCTGTAGTTAAATCCTATTTCGCTATGTTGATAATGAGGTGCAACATCTCTGGCCTGAGTAGCTAAAAACCTGGCTTTGGCAATCTTATTTTCATCATTTGCTACCAAAGCGCCTCCTCCTGAGGTTGTAATTATCTTATTTCCATTAAAAGAGAATATGCCATAATCACCATAAGTACCAAGCTTTTTACCGTGCAAACTGGCACCTAAGGCCTCGGCAGCATCTTCAATTAACGTTATCTCATATTTTTTACAGATATCAGCCACCTCATCAATCATTCCGGGCATTCCATACAAGTGCACAAAAATGACGGCCTTAGGCTTTTTTCCTTTTTCAATATATTTCTTGATAGCCTCCTCAAGTAAAACGGGATCCATATTCCAGGTTTGCTCTTCACTATCAATTAAAACCGGCTTTGCCTTTTGATAGGCTATAGGATTAATTGTGGCTGAAAAGGTAAAACTTGAGGCCATTACAATATCATCAGTTGTTACTCCTGCAAGAATCAAAGCCAGGTGTATTGCTGCGGTGCCAGAGCTTAAAGCTGCTGCATGTAATGCACCGCTATAACTTGCCAAATCCTGTTCAAAACCATTTACATTAGGACCTAAAGGAGCTATCCAATTTTCATCAAAGGCCTGATGTATAAATTCTAATTCTTTACCCCCCATGTGTGGAGCAGATAGGTATATTCTTTTATTCATTTTAGATATCTCCCAATTGGGGTCTTAGTACAATTTCTTCTACAACTGTCTGGCTTGAAAGCTCATAGGCTGAATATACGGCATTAGCAATATCTTCAGATTTCATAAAGCGTTCTTCAGGAAGATCCACCCCTTCCCAGCTGGCAGTATAAGTGGCTCCTGGTAAAACAGCAGTCACCCTTATATTATGTTCTTTAAGTTCCTCTCTTAGGCACTTAGTAAAGCCCTGCATAGCATATTTAGTGATGCTATACGAGCCTCCGCTTGCGTAGGCGGTTATACCGGCAATACTACTTATAGAGAAAATATGTCCACTCTTCTGCTTTAGCATGGCAGGTAAGAGCTGTCTGGTCAAATGATAAGCTGAATACAGGTTGGTATCCATCATTTTTTCAAGATTGCCTTCAGGTTCTTCAGAAATACTTCCTGGAAGGAATACTCCTGTATTGTTAATGAGTACATCTACAGTATCAGTAATTGACTGAACAAAGTCAGCGAAAGCTAAAACTTCCTCTTTTTGGGACAAATCAGAAGACTTCGTATGAATTTCAGCACCATGGTTCTGCTCAATATCAGTTTTTAGTTTATTGAGATCCTCCTCATTTCTGGCACAAGTAATTACACTATAGCCATTTTGAGCAAACTTTTGAACTAGAGCTTTGCCTATTCCCTTTGTACCTCCTGTAATAACAACAAATTTACTTTTACTCATACAAACACACTTTGTTAAGTTTAAAATTAAACCAAAAGCGAAACTAATGATTAAAATGCTAGTTAAACAAACTTAAACATTATGGAACTGCTAAATATTAGCTATAAATAGTCATTTGTAAATTAAACTGAATTGATAGAGTATTCACAAGAAGTTTTTAGCCAAAACTTACACAAAAGCTTTTCATTTCATTACTTTCAACCTAAATTTTCATCTTTATATATTTTATGAAGTCAATAGGCGCCTATTTCATTTTTTTAGGAAACATGTTTGTAAGAAGGGAGAACTTCAGATCCTACTTCAAGCTTGTTATGACAGAGTGTAACCAGATTGGTGTAAACTCTTTATTTTTGGTGGCTATTACATCCACTTTTATGGGTGCGGTAACTACTGTACAAACAGCGTACAACCTGGTTAGTCCGCTGATTAAAAATTATGTGGTAGCTCAGGTAGCCAGAGAAATGATAGTACTGGAATTGGCACCAACCATTACAGCCATTGTAATTGCCGGTAAAGTAGGTTCAAGCATTGCCAGTGGGCTCGGTACAATGCGAATAACGGAACAAATAGATGCCTTAGAAGTAATGGGAGTAAATTCGATTTCCTATCTGGTGCTTCCTAAGATTCTAGCGGCAGTAATCATGTATCCTCTACTAGTTATAATAGGTGGAGCATTGGCCTTGTATGGGGGTTATCTTGCTGGTACGTTGACAGACATACTGACACCTACAGAATACATTTATGGTATAAGAATAAGCTTTAACCCATACACAGTTCAATTTGCACTTATTAAGTCAGCTGTATTTGCATTTTTAATTTCATCTATCTCTTCTTTTCAAGGCTATTACACTACAGGTGGAGCACTGGAAGTAGGTATTTCAAGTACAAGTGCGGTTACCAAAAGCTGTATTGCAGTTCTTTTAGCCGATTATATATTAGCTGAACTTTTACTAAACTAATTTATGATTGAAGTAGAAAATATTTCGAAGACATTCGGTGATACACAGATTCTATATGATATTTCTGCCAAGTTTGAGCGAGGAAAATCCAATCTTATAATTGGAGCAAGTGGTACTGGAAAAAGTGTATTGCTAAAAAGCATTGTTGGTTTAGTGATGCCTGAAGAAGGAAAAGTGCTTTACGATGGTCGTAAATTCTTGGAATCTGATAAAGAAGAAAAAGCACAAATTAGGAGAGAAATAGGCATGTTATTTCAAGGAGGTGCTTTATTTGATTCCAAAACTATTGAAGAAAATGTTCAGTTTCCGCTAGATCTGCTCACTGATATGTCAAAAGAAGAGAAGATTGACAGGGTAAATAATGTATTGAGCAGGGTTGGTTTAGAAAACACGAATGACAAAATGCCTTCAGAAGTAAGTGGAGGGATGAAGAAAAGAGTGGGTATTGCAAGAGCGATTGTTAATGACATCAACTATTTATTTTGTGATGAGCCAAATTCAGGATTAGATCCACGGACCTCACTACTAATTGATGAGCTTATTTATGAAATAACCCATGAGCTTAATGTGACTACCATTGTGGTTACTCATGACATGAATTCGGTAATGGGTATCGGAGAACATATCATCTACTTATCAAAAGGTAAAAAACTTTGGGAAGGAAACTCTGACAATATTTTAGACTCCGGTCAGGAGGATTTAGAAGATTTTATCTTCGCCAGTAAGTTCATGAAGAAGTTAAGGAAAACCCTTTAAAACAAAGCTGAAAGCTGTACAGAACCAAACTGTACAGCTCTGTTATCCGGTGTTTTTCGGCCATTATAAGAAACATTTAAGTTTAAATCTCCTATTATCTTTTTCCGCAGGTTAACATTCCAAACCACATTATCACCTGCTCTGAGTCCTTCAAACATCTCATAGGCTAGCGGGCTTTGCTTGTCTTCAAGGCTACTATTTAGTTGAATAAAACCTAAGCTGGCTTCAAGCATGGTAGCTGTGGTCTTTATCCATTTTGTGTTTAAATCTATTTTTTGAATGATTACTCCCTCCTGCTTTTCCTCAGAGCTATTGTCTTTTAATTTTGAAGTATACTCATAACCAAATGTCACCCTCCAATTCTTATAATGCTGCCATTGTACTTTAGGAGTTACTCCATTGCTACCATAGGCATAATTCCGTGACTCCAATAATTCTGAACTTGATGAGTTTTGAGCTTCATGGTAAGTAAATAAAAGATCCCAATCATTGGTGATATTTAAGCTGCTTTGCCAATTAAAAACATCTTTCTTATTCTGATCAAAACCGTTTAAAAGCAGTTGCTTTCTCTCACTTTTTGTCCAGTTAAAAGAAGTATTCAGTTTTCCACCTCTATTTAAAAAAACACTACTCTTAACAAAATCTCTTGATGACAATAAGGATTCGCTTTTCTCTATTGCATCAAATGGGTTTACCTTATCATGCCATGCATCAAAGGTATTTTTATTCTCAAGATTGGCTTGAAACTGACCTGAGACCCTAGAGAGCATGTTCAGGAGTAAACTGCTCTTTCTCCAGCTATTTGGCAGTTTTAAACTCAGTAAATACCTCAACTGATTGTTATAAGCTGTTTGATAAGAATTACTAAAATTAAAAACCTTTATATAGTTTCTGTCTCCGTAAGTGGTTTCATCTTCAAAGAACTCTTCTAACTCCTTCTCCCCATTCGCATTTAAATCAGACCAGGAGTGCGTACCCAAGCCTAATGCAACCTCTTGAAAAAAGTAACTCCTTTGTAGCACTCTGCCAGAACCTGTCTGGTAAAAGAATTGTTGTGTAATATTGCCCTGCCAGAAGTAAGCGTTCCAGTTAATTGATCCTTGATAAAAGTCTTCGGAATCGGCAGACTCATGCTTTTGTTCAATAGCTCTTCTTAAAATATTCAGCTCTATATTATTCGAACCATCATACCTTAAAGATTGCTTCATTTGTGTAGTTTGAGAAAGTTCAAAAGGTTTAAACTTGCCCTCCTCAGGAATAAAATCAGATCTTATTTGATGTGATAACCTAAAATTCCAATTACCGCTATCCTGCTTCTGTAAAAATGCCTCTTGACTGTAATAGTTTTGAAAACTTAGCTGAATAGAATCCTCTTTGACTTGTGAGTGTCTTTGAAAATCGAAAATGTAACCAGGGCTTATAGCCCATTTGTTATAAGTAATTTGGGCAAATGCCTTTTTCCAATCATTATTTAAAACCTTGCTCTTGCTACTCATACTGTATAAACTTGACTGAACAGCAAAGTCTCCTGTATGAGCATAAGAAATACTTTGTTGAGTTCCGTTAAGATTTATCTCCCCCAGCTTTTCTCTTAAGCTGTTAGTATATTCAATTCTGTTATTGTGGAACGTGACATTTAAGTTTCCCGAAAGCAATTGTTCTTCTCCTGCCTGATATTGTCCGGATTGATTTACACCCCATTCTCTATTAAAATCAAGTGCTCTAAAGTTTTGAATGGGTTGAAATGCCGAATCTAAATATTCATACGAAATACCATATTTGATACTTAGAGGATTGTCATTCCCAATTTTCTTTTCTCCACTTTCATAACCTATAATAAAAGCATTACCGTCAATTTGAGTATGTTCCGGATTAAACCGGTTTCGAGTTTGCTCAGATTTGGCATAATCAAAACTTAGTTCATCTTGATTTTTAAACTGATAGCTTGCTCCAATATTCAGTAATTTTCTTTGTTGAGGTAAAGCTATTTTACGAACAGGTGCATAATTACCCACTGACTTACCATCTGAAGGTGCAATCCATTCATATATTTTCTGATTGGTATTGGATGAGCTTATTATATAATTACCATTACCCTCACCTACAAACGAAAAATTTATATTATACAGCGTTGCATCCTTATTTCTAGAATACCTGTAATAGGTAATCTGCTCAGAATTGATGAGCGTATCATTTTTTTCATAAAGCACCTTATTTTCAACGAAAGTAGCACTATCGATAGCTTCAATATAGCCATAGCCAAGTGATGTTTCTGCATTGGCCAAAGACTCCATTTCGGCTTGACTCAAATCAGTTAAAGGATTATTTATATTATCATTTTCTTGAAAGTAACCTACTCGGACTTTTAGGTTTCCTATGGTTTGATGATGGTCTAATGCTGTTACATTTCTACCAAATTGCTGGTCGGAATATTCAAACTCAATTAATATCTGACTGAATTTTGAAATATATAATGATGCATTAAAAGTAATTTCAGCAGCATTGTAATCAATGATATAATCATGCTCCAATCCTCGCTTCAGAAGCTCTCCGTTTAGATACACCCTTTCAGAACCTGCAATCAGAAAAATGAAAGGCTCATTCTGCGGGCCTTCAATTCTGTAAGGTCCAAGCACACCTTCAATGGGCTTTAGCGTTTGAGTGCCCACTTTACTTCTGGAGATTGAACTAACAACTGAAGTAGATGAAGAACCAGTAGAATCTAAAGTCAACCTTGGCGTTGAAATACCTACTCCCTGTACCAGCCTATCATATCGGAGGAAATTAAAATCCTTCGCAGAACGAATACCAATATCTCCTCCCTGCAAAGTCCAATTATCATGAATTAACTGAATGTTTACTCTGTCAAAATCCTGAAGTCGTTGGGTGTTACCTTCTGGTTCAAATGGAAGTTGTTGATCTGTTAAAGTGGCATTTAGGTATAAATCATCTGATAGCTGACCTGTTAATTTAAGGTCCATTGCCGAATGCATATACGCTCCTCTATTTTGTCCACCAGAAACACTCCTGAGAAAAGCTCCTTCTATTTCAATACCATCAAGTCCCAATAACTCTTGTGTATTTTTGTGCTCTTGTTCATTTATAAATTGAGGTTTAAAAAGCACTGTACTATCGTAAAGGTTTGCTGATAATACCGGCTTAACAAATTCAGTTCTCTTTTTTAGGTAATCAAAGCACACTCTTTTCAACCTATTATCTTCTTTTAAGATGAGAAGACCATTGTTGAACTGAAAGTCTTCCTTAGATGCCAGAGAGTTATTAATCGTGATGCTATTAGGAATAACAATTATGGAGTCAGGAATTTGAACCGAAGAAGATTCAACCTCTAAGCACATTTGTTGTGCATATAGGTTATTCGTCAGAAGAATGCTAATGAGCCCTACAACAACTATATATGTTATGCACCACTTCAAACTAATCCATTTTTTGTAATTCTATAAAGAAGGTAGTTCCCATACCTTCTTCACTTTCAACCCAAATTTTGCCACCTGCATATTCTATTCCTCTTTTGGCTATAGCTAGACCTATTCCTGAGCCTTCTTCCTTTGTTGTAAAATTAGGTAAGAAAATTTTATGCAGTAGATCATTAGGAATGCCTACCCCATTATCTTTAAAACTAACAATTACTTTATTTTTACTAACTGTTAACTCTACTTCTATAGATAATGGTCCCTCTGATTTAGCACTCTGTAAGGCGTTGATTAACATATTGTTGAAAATTCTTTCAACTATCTTTTTATCTACTAATGCATAAACCTCCTGATTAGGCATTTTAAGCTTCAAATCGTTATTATCGGCTTTAAAAAGACTAACTACTTTATTAAGTATTTCTGAAATATTGGTTCTGTCATTATCCGGGATTGGCATTTTGGCGAAAGACGAAAATGAAGTAGCAATGTCACTAAGGTTATCAACCTGGGATAAAATACTTCTAATCTTATCTTCTGCCTGCGTATTCTTGTTGTCCTCTCCTTCAAGTCTCATTAGCAAATGCTGCAATGAAAGCTTCATAGGTGTTAAAGGATTCTTAATTTCATGGGCCACTTGTTGTGCCATTTCACGCCATGCAGACTCTTTTTCCGTTTTTGCTAAAGCCAGTTTACTTTTCTCAAGCTTTAGAAGCATTTGGTTATACTCACTAATTAATAAACCAATTTCATCCTCAACAGGCCAATTGAGCGGTTCGTTACCTTCCGATAAATTCACTTTCGCTAATTTATTTTTCAGTAAAACGAGCGGCTGAGTAAGTATTTTGGTAGCTGTATAAGCCAACATAATAAAGATGATAAAACTGGCTACAAAGATGTTAAATACATTTGTTAGCAAGTTTGCTAACAAGCTGTCGTACTCTTTGCTTGATTTGAAGAAAGGGCTGGACAAAATCGCTATTAACTCACCCGAGTTATACGAATAAATGGCTGAATAAGCTGTTTTGTAATTAAGTTCTCCAATTTGTTCATCTAATGTAAAAAGCTTTTGATCATTAAAACTTATGTCGGCATATGCTTTATGATTGATATATGGAGAAAGCAAATTCTTCTCAAATATTTGCGGTTGACTAGTAATCAGCAACTTACCATTCAGGTTAAATAGGTTCAAGTCACTATTCACCATTTTGGTAGTATTCAGCAGTTCGTTGTTTAAATCCTCTCTGCTAATACTTCCATTTTTATAATCTATAATAGTTGAAGTAAGATGGTCACCTACTCTGTTTATTCTTTCCTGATAAGATTTTACAATGTCCTGAAGGAAGGTGACATTAACAAAACTTATGGTGCTGATACTGATGGATAACAAAGGAATTAAAAATGCCAAAGAGAAAAAAAGTTGAATCTTGGCGCTCAGGCCTATTTTCCGCTCTTCCGCAATAGCCCTTGCAAAATAGTAAATAGAGAAAAGTAGTATTACGGTAAAACAAAGAATAAAGAAGTACGAGAATTTTGAGAAAATGGAAAGTACATTTTCCCTTTGTTCACCAAAAATTATCGTTTGATTACCATTAATAAAACTGGTTGTCTTTACACCTTCCAAATTTAATTCAATCTGTTTTTCCTGATTAGTTTGAAGAACATTGGGAAAGTCAACAGTACCAACTTTATAATTCAAACTATCATTTTGATATAAAGCGTAGTTATAAGGAACCTCTTGTACATTAGGTACAAAGCGTTTATCAACCAGCAGTTCAGGAAAAACATTATCAGGTTGTATTTTCTTTGGTATTAACTCAATAGAAATAGTAGCTAGCGTATAGTTCGCTAATTTTACTTCATACAAATACACATACTTTTTAGTAACACGTGTTTCATCATTTCCACCGATTAAATAAAGCTTTATTCCTCCTCTTAAATTTTTACTACTTAACTGGTTGCTTGAAAATTTTGATGAAAAATCAATCGATTTTGACGGATAAAGCGCGTTACCTTCAGCATCATAAACGGAAACGACCTTATCATACTTATCGAAGTAATCACTCAAATAATACTTCTCTATTTTGTTAATAACTGAGCTGTACGGTGTTATTGGTAACAGAAATTGATTCTTAATTTGCCTATCAGCTCTTAAACTTTCATCCATTTGAGTTATCAGATATTCCGCCAGAACATCATTATCATTAAAAAGTCTGTTAGCATAGCTCGACATGTCATTACGTTTCTGAAAACCTTCCAGATAGTAAGTTGACCAGGCAGCTGTTGTAGAAATGGCTGATACTATTAAAAATAGATAAATGAAGCTGATAAAGCTTAACCTCTTTAACTGTCTGTTAAGTCTTAGAAAATGCACCAAAAAGTTTAATAGCAGTACTATGATGCCAATCCATAAAAAGGGTGCTTTAATGGAAACGGCAAAAACAATGAAAAGACCTAAGCCCAAGGATTGATCTCTAAGAAATACACTAGCAGATGGCACATTTTGTTCCTGCCACTTATGAATCCATTGAACTATATAAAAAACAAACAGGCCAAAAAGTAAAAAAGTAAGTATACTTAACACCTGAAACATATCAGGGTTGATGGTATTACCAATATCCAAACCCCACTGAGAGTGCTTATATATAAGCTCTATAAACCCATAAATAAAAAGGAAAATAGTGTAAGAGGCAAAAGACAAGAATAGCGAAAGCTTAAAATTATAGTTGAGCTTCTTTATACTCACTAATCGCTGAAGATAATCTAGCACAAAAGTTCCTGTAATGAACAATAAGATACTATTAATTAAAAGTGCTCCGAACGAGGGATTTAGAATAGAGGAAGCAAAAAACCTTGGATTAAACAAAGCTACTTCCTCAGACTTGAAAGGAAAAGATAAAGGCCACATCAGCAGACGCAAAAAAATCATTGCAAAAATGAATTGTAGCAAGGCAAAGGTTGGCTTACGCTTTAGCAAACTTTTACAATTTCTCCATATAAGCAATAATAAGAGGAAGTACGATATTACTTCCAGCACAATTATTAAAATGTGTAAAACTTCATTATGATTGGTAAAATCATTGCCTAACTGAATATAAAATAATATTTCTCCTGATTTGCTCTTTATTTCATATGCATCTTTAGCCGAACTTGCTCTTAGCTTAATATTCTCTTGACTGAAAATATCATTATTATAATGAGGTTGCACATAATCATTGTTGACAGTATAATTAGTAAAAAGCTTACACACGAATAAAAGAACAACATCCGTTTGATCGGATTTACGGGCAAGTATTAGATACTGCCCTGCCTGATTATTATAAAAATGCCAACCTTCAGTGAAATTATCTTCAATTTCCTGTAGTACTACCTCATCTTTCCAAAAAACCAATCTTCCTGATTTATAAACATAAAATGGAAAATCAGTTTTAATATTGGTTAATGCATTGAAATCAAAATCCTTATTATCTTTTAAATAGCCCAGAACCTTGAGTTCATCGGCCTGCATTTGCTTCATCCCCTTATTTAGAGAGTTCTGAGTATCTTCTATAAAATCCTGATAATCTGACTCTAGATGATGATAAAAACTCCTCAACCCAATGATTGAAAGGATTAATATGACGAGGGCAAGAAGGTATAGTCTATTGTGTCTCAACATTAATTCCTAAAATATGAATTTATCCAACAATAATCATACTGGAGTTAATTTGAGTGATGATTTAGATCAATAACGAAGTTGGACGGATTAATATAAGTAACTAGCTCACAATTCTGTCCTTAATATTAATTTTAACTTTCTGCTTTTTACTTTGGCGATACCACAAATACCCAATTATAGCAATCACTAAATAGGGGGTGGCGAAAAGATATAAGATTCCAATATTTAACCCATTGGCTATTCCGGCCTCTCCATTACTTACATTATTTTCAACTGTAGCCCTACACATGGCACATTGAGCCATCAACTCTTGGGTTAGTGTAAATAGGAATAAAATAAGTAAGCTTAAAAGTTTTTTCATTTTACAGTGCTTTAAGAATAAACTTCCGTGAATAACCTAAAGTTCCCTTTCAATGGAGATAGTATGGACTAATCATTAAGTAAACTATCACCCCGGTAATTGAAACATAGAGCCATATAGGGAAAGTCCATTTCACCACTTTTTTATGTTTCTCAATTTTATTAGTCAGTGCGAAATACATGGCAAACAGAACAAAAGGCACCACAACAGCTGCTAACAATATATGTGATAATAATATGACTACATAAAGCTGTCTTATCCAACTGCCGATAGACTCCATTTCTGAATCTTGTAGAATGCCGTCTCCATTGATATCACCAAAGACTGTAGAATCAGCTGAAGAGTGGTAAAGGACATAGGACACCAGAAAAATACTTCCCATTGTGAAAGCGGTTGACATCATCAACCTGTGGGCTTTAATATTTTTTTGTTTAATAAAATAGAAACCTAAGAGAAGAGCCAAAGCTGTCGCTGAATTTAAAACAGCATTTAAATCCGGGAGCAAGTAAACCCAACTACCTATTTCTAATTTTTGGGGGAGATACAACAAAACGGCAACCACCGCAGGAATTGCAATTGAAAGCACCCATATTAAGGTTTTATAGGATTTTTTAGAGTCTAATTGTTGTTTGGTATTTTCCATTATCTATTACTTAATAGCACATTCACTTCTAGAATCAACCTGTCTACATCTTTTGTTTCAAAGGCATTATAATAGCCTCGTATATTCAATGAATCATCAAGCAGTACAAGTGTTTCAGATGTATTAATTATTTCCTCGCTGGGATGAGTTCCCTTGTATGATGGAGTGGGTAAAACAAAAATACAATCTTTTAAATCAGAAGCTGTGGTATATAAGATACTATAATTAGCAATTTGGTAGTTTGTTAATGACAATTCTTGAGGTTGTTGAATTGAATCATAATTATTAAATGCATGCACATTAATATCTACCTTGTTTTTTAAAGCTATTAAAGTTCTATTAAGCTCATTTTTTAGTGGCTGATTATCCCTACTAAAATCTGGAAATAAAATCAAGTTGAGCTGATCATCAAATATATCTGCCAGATTAATTGAATCACCGTTCGAGTAGTTTAAGAAATTATATGAACCCCTATTATTAGCATATGAAGTAGCGCAGCCTTCTACATTATCCTTAAAAAAATAAGGAAGGTCATACTCATTCTGCCCATAAAACCTTAAAAAAAGGTAGAGCAAAACAGGAAAGCTTATAGTGATTAATAATATAAAAAACTTCTTACTACCCATACATAAAAAAATCAGGTCCTAAAGACCTGATTTTAACTTTAAAATTTGTTTATAATTAGTAGCCGAATCTGGTAGTGAAAATTGCTTCTCCTTCAACCATAAGTGCTACTATAAGCCACATAATCAAAATTAACGGAATTAAGATTGACCAGATCAATGATTTCTGCTCATGCTTTAAGTGCATGAACTCAGCAACTATATAAAAAGCTTTAACAATTGTTAAACCAAAGAAAATACTTGTAAGCAATACTCCTCTTGGCATTGTAAAAGCAAAGATAAATTCAACTAAAGTCACTGCTCCTAAAATACCCGCAACTCTCCAAATCTTATTGATCTTCTCCTTATCTACAGGCTGTACCTGTACGTTATTAGTTTCTTCGTTTTGCATATCTTTAGAATATTTAAATCAAGTAAAAAAGTGTAAATACGAATACCCAAACAAGGTCTACAAAGTGCCAATAAAGACCAGTTTTCTCTACCATTTCATAATGACCTCTTTTATCGTAAGTACCTACTACCACATTAAAGAAAATGATAAAGTTTATAACAACACCACTAAATACGTGGAAGCCATGGAAGCCTGTTATAAAGAAAAAGAGATCAGCAAAAAGTGGTGGACCATATTGGTTTTGAGTTAGGTTTGCCCCAAAGAAAGAAGTTCCTTCAGCTACTGCATCACCTGACATTGCACCATGGATAAAGTGACTCCATTCCCAAGCCTGACAAGCTAAAAATGTTAAACCACCAATGATTGTCCAAAGCATCCATTTAATAACATTTTTTCTATCCATTCTATGGCCAGCCTCTACTGCAAGCACCATAGTTACACTACTAAGAATTAGAATAAATGTCATAATTCCCACAAATACTAGTGGAGCGTGAACACCATGTAAGAATGGAACTGCTTCAAATACCTTTTCTGGTATTGGCCAATATTCTTGGCTGAAAGTAAAGTCTTCAACTGCACCTGCATATGCCGGATGTGCGTAACGTATTAAACCGTAAGTAATTAGGAGGGCTGAAAATGAAAAAGCATCTGATAATAGGAAAAACCACATCATTAGCTTTCCATAACTTGCTTTCATGGGAGCTATTCCCCCTTTCCATGCATTTTTAGCCGAATCAATAGTAGCAGTAGTTGCCATAAATTTAGCGTTCGATTTTGATTAATGATTTAGTAACAAAAATATATATAAATATAGCCAAAGTCCATCTAAAAAATGCCAATATGTAGTACACATTTCCATTTTGACCATATTTTTAGAATGTACATTAAATTTAAAAGCCGAAAATAACATAATTAAAATAAAAATCACCCCTGTTATAAGGTGAAAAGCATGCATACCTGTAAGGACATATAGAAATGACCCAGCAGGATTACCAACAAAATAAACATCGATGGCTACAAGATCACCCCAAGATAAATATTGACCCACCAAGAACGATA
This sequence comes from Marivirga atlantica, assembly GCF_016734805.1. GTDB lineage: Bacteria > Bacteroidota > Bacteroidia > Cytophagales > Cyclobacteriaceae > Marivirga > Marivirga atlantica. The sequence goes on along the minus strand of NZ_JAERQG010000002.1, from coordinate 306,489 downwards.
TAGCAAATACAGCGGTAATCACCATATAGACCTTTAAACTCTTAAAATTGTCTTTTTTAGCTGCTCTGTAAGCCAATTGCATGCTTATACTACTGAGCACAAGTAAAATAGTATTGCGTAAAAAGCTTACGGGTAAATCATAAATAAGCCAGTCTCCTTCGGCCTGTCTAACTATATAGGCACTAGTTAAAGCGGCAAATATCATCACTATGCTCACTATAAATAACCACAATGCAAACTTTAAAGGATGCATCGACAAGGTTTTAGTATTGGACTGAGCCATTCTCTGTTTTAAATTAATTGACTTATCCATTTTATAATTTATCAAGTAAATAAGCGATTTGAACTATTGGTAAATAAAGAAAGGAGCCAAACATAATTTTCAAAGCTGCTTCCTTTGTACATTCTTTCATTAAGTAGAATGTCTGACTCAAAAATAACACACCGCAAATGGTCACAACAAAAGCAGAGTGTATTCCGGTTATCCCAAATTGACTTGGCAAAAGCCCCAGAGGTATAAGGAATAATGTATAAATCATTATCTGTATAGCAGTGTTTAAATCTTTCTTTCCTCCTGAAGGAAGTAATTTAAATCCAGCTTTCTTATAATCTTCATCAGCCACCCACGCTATGGCCCAAAAATGTGGAAATTGCCAAATAAACTGAATACCAAAGATGATCCAAGCCTCTATTCCGAAACTATTAGTAGCTGCTACCCACCCCAATAATGGAGGTAAAGCACCTGGAATTGCTCCTACAAAAACGGCAATCGGGCCCACTCTTTTCAGAGGTGTGTAAACAAAACTATATAGAATAAGTGAAGCTAACGATAGAATAACAGTAGCAGGATTTGTATAAATATAAAGTAGCGACAAGCCTCCCATTCCTGAAATTGCCGCAATATATATTGCGTCATTTTTTGAAAGCACATTGGTAGGTAGCGGTCTATTCTTGGTCCTGTCCATTAGTTTATCATAGGATACCTCAAGAATTTGATTAATTGTAACAGCAGAACCAGATACAAAAAACCCTCCTAATGAAAGCATAGTCAATACCATCCAATCAATGGTACTACCACTAAAACCTAAAACATAACCAAAGGCAGAACTAAAAGCTACTAAAAAACTTAGCCTTGGCTTTAACATAGTCCAAATAGCTTTCAACTTAACATTGAAAGCTATATTATTATCTAAACTATGCGCTTTATGATACTGCATAGACATTTTCTTTAACTCTACGTTTAATATTTGTCACTAATAATAACATATAAAACTGCCAACCTATAAGGAGCGTTCCGAGCAACAAATGTAAGGGTTGAATCCAAAAAGGAATAGCAAAATATGCCATTATTGCTCCACTTAATATTTCAACTATAAATAAGGTTACTAAGATTTTCGTATAACCAACCAATAGATTTGATTCTGAGTTCGCTTTCCGCAGAAAATAAAATAACAGAATTGAAATAGCTAAAAGTAGTAATGAGAACGATCTGTGCACTATGAATATAAGGCCTAAATTGTCTATCCAATTATCTCTCTGTGAGTTTCCTAATTGCTCAGCAACAATATCTAATGATTCTCTCACCTGCGTCCCAAATACAATTTGGATTAATAGTAAAGCAATACCTACTATAAGCAAAGCACTAATTGTTCCTCTTCTATTTACTGTAGCGACTACTACTGATTTCTGATGGCTATAATAATAAAGCGCAATTAATAAGCATACTATTACAAGTGCTAAAATCATGTGCAATGTAATCAGCCATTGCAATAGGTTTGTTGACACTACTACTGAGCCTAGCCAACCTTGAATTAGCACAGTTATGAAACTCACTAAAGCTAACCAAAAGATTACGCGCTTTGATTTTACATATTTAAATGAGCCCACTAACAATAGTACAATTAAAAAACCGACCACTACACCAATCAATCTATTGATATATTCTGTCCAGGTCTTGGAGGCATTAAACTCAGCTTCTTCTCTGATACTTTCATCAGCTAGAATCATCTGCCCTATTTCACCATAGCCAAACAAATCTAGGTATTTAGCAAACCTGACATTCTTCTCATGTCTGTAGTTAGAATAAAATTGCTGATAATCGGATGGTAACTCTGTAACACTTGTTGGTGGTACCCAGTTTCCAAAACATTTTGGCCAGTCTGGACAACCCATACCTGACCCAGTGCTTCTTACAATACCTCCGGCAAGTATTAAAAGGAAAACAGCTATTACCGTAACTGTGGTTAGTTTACGATAATAGCTGCTTACTAAATATTTAGAATTAGGCCTCTGCTCCTGCATTATCTTTTTTGCTTACTACTTCCTTCTTAGCAAGCTCTTGCTCATGTGGCAAGTTAGATTCAGGTGTTTCAGATAATGGAATATGCTGTGGAATAAAATCCTCTTCGGCACCTGGCTTACTATAATCGTAAGGCCATCTGTAAACCGTAGGAATTTCACCAGGCCAGTTTCCGTGTCCAGGCTCAATTGGCGCAGTCCATTCTAATGTGTTAGATCTCCAAGGGTTTTGAGGTGCTTTTCTACCTCTAAACATGCTATAGAAGAAGTTAAAAAGGAATATAAACTGAGCTGTTACAGTAACAATAGCTGCAATACTTACAAACATATTTAAGTCCGTATAAGAGCTAAAGGCATCAAAATTAGTCCATGAATAATATCTTCTTGGGAAACCTGCAATACCAATATAATGCATTGGGAAGAATATCATGTAAACACCAATGAAGGTGAACCAGAAGTGAATATATCCTAGTTTCTCATCCATCATTCTACCAAACATCTTAGGGAACCAGTGATAAACACCAGCTAATAACCCAAATATTGATAAACTACCCATTACTAGGTGAAAGTGAGCTACTACGAAGTAAGTATCGTGTAATTGGATATCGATAACCGAGTTACCAAGGAAGATACCTGTTAGACCACCTGAGATAAAGAAAGACACCAAACCAATTGAGAACAAAGTGGCAGGAGTAAATATGATATTACCTTTCCAAAGTGTAGTCAGGTAGTTAAATACTTTAACAGCAGAAGGAATTGCAATAATTAAAGTTAAGAACATGAATACAGATCCTAAGAAAGGGTTTAATCCTGACACAAACATATGGTGAGCCCAGACAACGAATGACAGTACTGTAATTCCTAACATAGAACCGATCATCGCTCTATAACCAAATATTGGCTTTCTAGAATTAGTTGCGATAATTTCAGAAGTAATACCCAAGGCTGGTAACAATACAATATATACTTCAGGGTGACCTAAGAACCAGAATAAATGCTGGTAAAGTATCGGACTACCACCCATATTAGGTAAAGCCTCACCACCAATATAGATTTCTGATAAGTAGAATGATGTTCCAAAACTTCTATCAAAAACTAATAATAAAGCAGCAGCAAATAATACAGGGAAAGATAAAAGTCCAATTACAGCAGTTAAAAAGAATGCCCAGATTGTTAAAGGCAATCTAGTGAATGACATTCCCTGCGTTCTTAAGTTAATAACGGTAGTAATATAGTTAATACCTCCTAATAACATAGATACGATAAAGAACACCATGGCAACAAGCCACAAGGTCATACCTAATTGAGAACCTTGAATAGCCTGTGGTAAAGCACTTAATGGTGGATATACAACCCAACCACCAGCAGCAGGACCTGTCTCAATAAAGATTGAAGACATCATTACCACACTAGACAAGAAAAAGAACCAGTATGATAACATATTCATGAATCCCGATGCCATATCTCGGGCACCAATCTGCAATGGAATTAGGTAATTACTGAATGTACCACTTAAACCAGCAGTCAACACAAAGAATACCATAATAGTACCATGCATAGTAACTAGTGCCAAGTAAAATTCAGCATCCAATTTTCCTGCTTCTGTAATCCATCCGCCTAATAAAGGACGTAACCACTCAAGTTGCATTTCCGGGAAACCTAGCTGGAGTCTGAATATAACAGACATACCTACACCAATTAATCCCCAAAGAATACCAGTTATTAAGAACTGCTTACCAATCATTTTATGATCGGTAGTGAAAATATATTTTGATATAAAGCTTTGCTCGTGATCGTGATGCTCATCGTGATGAGTATCCTGACCTATTTTTACTTCTGCTGCCGCTGTTGACATAACTTTTATTTTTAGTTATTTATTTCGCTAACTCGTTGTTATCAATTCCTGTTTTTAAAAGTGCCATCTCTTTTAATTCTGAAGGCACTTCTGATAGGTAATCAGGGTTTCTCTTTAAGAATGACTCCTGTTCCTTATACCACTCTCTATACGCTTCCGGCTCCAATACAACCAGATTCTTTTTCATAGAAAAGTGACCTTTACCACATACTTCAGTACATGCTATCTCATAATTAAATTCAGGATCATTCAATTCTTCTCTCATTTCTTCAGTTGTTTTAGTAGCTGTGAAAGTAAAAGAAGTTGGCATACCTGGTACAGCATCCATTTTCAATCTGAAATGAGGAGCAAAAACACTGTGTAGTACATCCTTTGCTCTAATATTAAATGTAACCGGTTCTCCCTTTGGAATTACCATTTCCCTGTAAGTGAAATCATCATATGCTGCCTTATCTGTGAAATCAATTCCAAAAGAATTAACCGCATCAATTTTCATGTAATCATAATTACCTAACTCACCATCAAGACCAGGGTAACGTACATCCCATGCAAACTGATAACCCATAATTTCAATGTTATTGGTATTTTCTGGTGCCGGAGAAGTAATGTCAGACCACACTCTCCATCCAGTAAAAACCAAAACCGCAAGCACAACTGCCGGAATAAATGTCCATGCTACTTCCAGTTTGTTATTTTCAGGATAGAATAAAGCCTTTGAATCAGACTTATACTGGTATTTCCAGGCAAAGTAAAACAGTAAGATTTGAGTAAGTATAAATACAACTCCTGTTACTCCCATTGTTAACCAAAACATGAATTCATATTCTGATCCATGTGCTGAAGCAACTGGTAACTGATAATTATTGTATTCCTTAAATGAATACCAAAAGAATAATATACCAGCGCCAATAAGGAATACCATGAAGAAGGCTCCATTAAATCTGTTTGATCCAGTGGCAACTTTCTTGGAGTTTCCTTTGGCTACACCTATTAAAGATGAAATTCTAAATATTAGAAATAGAATAGCCAATAAAAGAACTACACCTAAACCAATAGCTAAATTGAACATATAATTTTCTATTAAATATTAATTTAAAATACGTGATGATGCTTTGCTTCTTCCAACATTGGGTGATTCTTAGCGACCAATGGCAACTTAGCAAGGCTTCTCAACGCCACAAATAAGAAGGCTACTCCAAACAGCATCGCCATCCCTATTTCTAAGAATCCGAAACCACCATCTTCCTTCATTACGCCAGGTGTAACCATTAAGTAAAAATCGAACCAGTGACCGATTAAAACCACTATTGTTACAATCTTTAAGAACACTGTATGACGTTTTGAATCTCTTGGCATGAAAACCAAGAATGGAAAGAAAAAGTTTAGTATCAGATTAACAAAGAACACAATGCTGTAATGATCACTTGTCATTCTTTCTATGAAGTAAACTGTTTCCTCAGGAATGTTAGAATAATAGATCAACATGAACTGAGAGAACCAGATATAAGTCCAGAAAATAGAGAATGCAAAAACAAATTTCCCTAAGTCATGCAGTACACCTGTATTCACCACTTTCAAGTAACCCGCTTCTTTTAATAGCACTGTTACTAAGGTAATAGCCGCTAAAGCAGTAACCCACCAGCTAGCAAATACATACCATCCAAACATGGTTGAGAACCAGTGTGTATCAATTGAAAGTATCCAATCCCAAGCTGATGTAGAAGAAGTAACAGCAAAGAATACAATGAAACCTGCTGATATATTTCTCAATTTTTTGAAATAGGCAGTACCGCCATTCATATCTTCCTCTAAAGATTTTGAACGAATCCAACGGAACATTAAATACCATACTACAAAGTAAACTACCATTCTACCTATAAAGAAAGGTGTATTCAAATAACCCTCTTTACCAGCAATAATAGGATCATACATTGGACTCGATGTATCGTATAAATACTCATGAGTCCAATGAAAAATATCGTGACCACCTACCAAGAAAATAATAAGTGTAAGTACACCACCAATTGGTAACCAACTACTGAAAGACATTGGTATTCTGATTAAGGCAGCAGACCAACCAGCTTGTGATACATATTGAATAGCTACAAAGAAGACTCCCAGAAGTGCCAACCCAACAAAATACATGTTGTTAATCCATAAACTGGCATAAATTCTCTTAAGCCAGCTAGGGTTTCCTGCATGCTCGCCATGGCCTTCACCATGTCCATCTTCGGCATGAGCCTCTTCCGCATGTGCAGGACCCTCAAAATGATCCTGATCAGCGTCTTCTGTTACGTGAGCACCCTCAGCATCTTGTGCCATGATAGCGCCATCATGCATTTCTTCAGCATGTTCACCACCTTCATGATGTCCTGAATTACTTGCAAAGTATGTTCCTAATCCTAATAATACAACACCTACAATCGCTACAATAGAAAGGGTTCTTTTCGCTTTCGAGGTAAATTCAAATTTTTCTTCAGCCATGATAAATTATCTTAAAACTGTTTCTATTATTCTTGATTTTGTAAGGTTTGTACATAACGAACGATTTTCCATCTGTCCGCTTGTTGTACCTGTGAAGCATGGGATCCCATTCTTCCTTTTCCATGCGTGATTACATGAAATATATGACCACCAGATACTTCTGCCACCCGGCCAACATTGTAAGCTGGTACACCTTTGAATACCCCTCCTACTTTTGCCGTTTCATCCATTGAACCACCACCTTTTTCACCGTGGCAGTGTGTACAATATTTCGTATACAGCACTTTACCTTCTTCAATTATTTGTTCGTTAGCCGGAAATGGATTCTTAAGAATCTTCGCAGCCAACTCTAAACTATCAGCAGGTAATCTGTAAGGTAACATGCCATTTTCTGAACGAGCCACTGTATTCTCTGCAGGAACTCTCATGTTCATTGAATGAGGATTGTTTGGATTAGAGCTATAATACTCACCATATTCATCATCATCTGATGATACCCATGCACCAGCATCCTTCTCAGTTATTTGGATTAATGGCTCATATGAAACGGCATGGTACATATTTGGAGCATACTCTGTTCCCGTATCGTCTTTTCCAGCCCCACATGAACCTAACACTAGGATAATAGCAGGGATAGAGAGGATTTTATAAGTAGTTTTCAACATCTTAAATGATTTCAACTTAAAATTTCTTTTCATTTACTTCTGAAGCACCTGAGCTTTTTAGAATCTCGTTAAGCTCTGCAACACTCTTTTTATTATTGGCTAAATCAATAGCCATAATGTGTTTATCATCAGTACTTCTGATATCAAAAGTTTTTGGTTTTCCGTAAGGCTTCAGGTTACTGATTACAAAGAAAGTACCTACCATTCCAAATGCAGCTAATAGTACTGTTACCTCAAAACCTACGGGTACAAAAGATGGAATTGCGATATGATCTTTACCACCAATAATCATTGGCCAGTCAATCCCCATCATATAAATCATCATGGTAAAGGCCAAAATGGTACCTGTTAAGCCAAACATAAATGCAGCTACAGATATTCTTGATCTTTTATAACCTAAAGCGTCATCTAAACCGTGAACTGGATAAGGCGTATAGCACTCATCAATTTTCACATCGCTTTCTCGTACTTTTTGAACAGCGCTTAACAAAGCTTCTTCCTGATCAAAAACACCGTATACGTAGTTTTTACCGCTTTCCATTGTTATTTCTTATTAGCAATTTCACCTGAACTAGATTTCAATACTGATTTCACCTCGGCCATGTTAATCACTGGGAAGAACTTAGCGAATGAGAAGAATAAAGTAAAGAATAAACCGAAACTGAATAGGTAGATACCCATATCATAAATTGTTGGGTGGAACATTGCCCAACTTGATGGTACATAATCTCTATGCAATGAGGTAACGATAATTACGAAACGCTCAAACCACATACCTATATTCACAACTATTGAGAGTGCGAAAGTAGCCCATAAACTTGTTCGGATCTTCTTGAACCAGAAAAGCTGTGGTGATATTACGTTACATGTCATCATTGATGCATATGCCCACCAGTAAGGTCCTGTAGCTCTGTTTAAGAAAGCATATTGCTCATACTGCACACCTGAATACCAAGCCATGAAAAGCTCAGTAATATAAGCAACACCCACAATTGAACCTGTAATCATAATAATGATGTTCATGAGCTCAATGTGATTGATGGTGATATAGTCTTCTAACTTATAAACCTTTCTTGTTATTAACATTAACGTTAATACCATGGCAAATCCAGAGAAGATCGCACCTGCCACGAAGTATGGCGGGAAGATTGTTGTATGCCAACCAGGTATTACTGAAGTGGCAAAGTCAAAAGATACAATGGTGTGTACAGAAAGTACAAGTGGAGTAGCTAAACCTGCTAATACCAGAGAAACGGTTTCGTATCTCTGCCACGTTTTAGCAGCTCCATCCCAGCCAAAGCTTAGTGCTCCATAAATAGCTCTTGAAATTTTATTTTGTGCCCTGTCTCTAATAGTGGCGAAATCAGGGATCAAACCGATATACCAGAATACAAGCGATACAGAGAAGTAAGTTGATATCGCAAAGAAATCCCAAAGTAGAGGAGAATGGAAGTTAACCCATAATGAACCCCATGTATTTGGTATTGGAACGAACCAATAAAAACTCAACCAAGGTCTACCTGTGTGTATTAAAGGGAATAACAAGGCACAGATTACAGCGAAGATAGTCATCGCCTCTGCAGCTCTGTTAATTGACGTTCTCCACTTCTGACGGAATAATAATAGTACGGCAGAAATCAGTGTTCCTGCGTGACCAATACCAACCCACCATACGAAGTTGGTAATATCCCATGCCCAACCGACAGTTTTATTAAGACCCCAAACACCGATACCATCCCAAAGAGTGATAGCCAGTGCATAACCACCTGTGAAAAGGGCTCCTAATGATATGGCCATTGCAGCCATCCATTTCGGATTTGGTTTGGCTTCCACATGCCTGCATATGTCATGCGAAACATCGTGGTAGCTTTTATTTCCAGTTACTAATACTTCTCTTACTGGTGAAGTGACTTCCATATTATATCAATTAAATAATTAAGCCTCGTTACTTTCTTTATCTTTATTTCTAACCTTAGTCATGTACCAAACATTTGGCGCAACTCTAAGCTCTTCCAATACATGGTAAGCTCTTTCATTATTCACCTCTTTAATAGGCTCCTCATCATGTTGCTTCAATTCTAAGTATTTAGAAATATTTGAATTAGGATTATTCAAATCTCCGAAGATGATCGCATCTGAAGGACAAGCCGTAGCACATGCTGTATTAACATCTTTATCTTCAAGCTCTCTCTTCTCCTTCTTAGCCTTCAACTTACCAGCCTGAATTCTCTGGATACACATTGAACATTTCTCCATTACCCCACGAGAACGTACGGTAACATCAGGGTTCAATACCATTTTACCTAATGTATTATTCATAGCTGAGTTCTTATCGAACTTGCTATTGTCATGGTATTTAAACCAGTTAAATCTTCTTACTTTATATGGACAGTTGTTCGCACAATATCTTGTACCCACACATCTGTTATAAGTCATTTGATTAAGTCCTTCAGAGCTATGTGTTGTAGCTGCAACAGGACAAACAGTTTCACACGGTGCATTATTACAATGCTGACACATCATCGGCTGGAATGTAACTTCAGGATTCTCTGCCGCTTCTTCTAACTCAGCATAAGATTCAGCACCTTTTTGTGAGCTATAGTATCTATCAACACGCATCCACTGCATATCTCTTCTGTTGATAACTTCTTGCTTACCAACTACAGGGATATTATTCTCTGACTGACATGCTACTGTACAAGCAGCACAACCAGTACAAGAGTTAAGATCGATTGCTAATCCCCAATGGTGATTATTGTATTTATGACCATTCCAAAGTGTTAATTTAGATGGAGATACAGCACCTTTGCTCGTTTCAACATGAGGTTGGAAATCACGCTTCCAGTTCTTCTTCTTGTATTCAGAAAGAAGTGTCTCCTGGATAACTGTTTCTCTACCCATGAAAGTCTGCTGCGTTTGAGTTTGAGCTAACTGATAATCACCAGCAACTCCTGCAACATTCACTTTTGAAGTTTTAGCCATTGACTGTGATCCGTTCAACGTACCGATGTAAGGATACACATCGAAACCGATGCCGTTTCCTACTTTACCAGCCATTTGACGACCATAACCTACTGCTAAACCGATGGTACCAATTGCCTGCCCTGGTTGAACCAATGCCGGAACTTCCATTGACTTACCATCAATTTCTAAAGTAATTAATGAGGTTTTTCCTTCAACAACTTTGATCCCAAGCTCATTGGCCATTTTCTGCGAAATGGTAGCATAGTTATCCCAAGCTGCTTTTGAAATCGGATCTGGTAATTCCTGTAACCAAGGGTTGTTAGCCTGGCTACCATCACCAATTGAAACCTTTTGATAGAAAGCAACTTCCAAACCTGAATTATTGGCTTTGTAGTTACTGTTAATTCTATTTGCTACTCCTGAAAAATCAACTGACTGAGCTGAAACTCCGGCTGATTCTTTCTTCATAGTTAAAACACCATTGAATAATGTTCTATCCCAAAAGATATCAAAAGTAGGCTCCTGGCTGGCGTAGAAACTGCTTTGCCAGTTATTTCTTAAATAGTCATAATATGAAGTGTTATTACCACTCCACTTTAAGAATGACTCTTGTGCTTGTCTTGTTTTAAACAATGGTGAAATGGTAGGCTGCGCCAAACTTAACTCACCATCTTTAGGCATGGCATCATTCCATGATTCAAGGAAATGATGATCAGGTACTACGTATGTAACTGCATTTGCCGTTTCATCCTTTCTGTCAGATGTAGAAACAGTCAACTTAACATTTTTCAATGCCTTTGCAAGCTCAGCACCTTTTGATGAATGATAAACAGGGTTAGCATTATATACAATTACTGCATCTACGCTACCTGCTTTCGCATCAGACATAAACTTATTAAAAGCTGCTTCGTCACCTTTTCTGTAGTGTACATGCTTACCTAAATCAAGTGTAGTACCGTAGTTGCCCAACATATTATTGATTCCATTAACCAATAATTGGATGTCTTTATCATTTGAACCAGCCACTACCAATGATTTACCTTTAGCTGCTACTAAATCTTTAGCTGCTTTGCTTACATTGGCTACATTTACTTTTGAAGCACTGATACCAGCATTGCCAGTCATTTTAGCTACTTCGTTATATAGAGCCGCCACAACCAAACCTTCCTGACTTGGTTTAATTGGTGTTCTATAATCAGCATTAGAACCAGTCAAAGATAAGTTAGTCTCAAACTGATAATGACGAGACATTTTCTTCTTCTTATCAGAAACCTTTCTCGTTTTACTATATTGTTTAGTATGTTCGATTGGAGAAATCCAAGTACCTAAGAAATCATTGTTGATACTAACAATAGCTTCCGCCTTACTGAAGTCGTAAGAAGGAATACCTCTAACACCAAACATCTCTTTATTAGCTTCTAATAATCCGTGAGCTGAAATAGCATCATACATGATGTGCTCAGTGTTTCCGAATTTATTAGAGAAATCTTCGATAGCCTTTAGAGTAGAAGGGCTATTGATTGTAGAAGATATTATTTTGATAGATCCACCTGCTGCACTAATGGCGTTAAGCTGATCCATTATTTCTTTGTCTATATCAGCCCAGTTTGCACTTACTCCATTTTTCAAAGGACCTTTTAGTCTCTCCTGATCATATAAAGAAAGTACTGAAGCTTCCACCTGAGCATTCACACCACCTTGAGTGATAGAAGACATTTTATTACCTTCTATTTTGATAGGCCTACCTTCTCTGGTTTTAACTACAATACTAGCGTAGTTTCCACCTTCCGTATAGGTTGAAGCATAATAATTAGCAATACCCGGATCAACAGAAACAGGTTTATTTAAATAAGGAATGGCTTTTCTAACGGGTGCTTCACAAGCGGCTAAAGAAGCTGCTGCTACACCAAAACCCATCATCTTCAAGAAATCTCTTCTTGAAGTGCTACCATTTTTGGCTTCCTTATCCTCATTTATAGGTAAATACTCTGGAAATTCTTTTTCAGCATTTGCAACAAATGAAGGTTCATTTGTTAATTGCTCTGTGCCTTTCCAATATGTTTTTTGCTGATTACTCATATCTATGATTAATGAAGTAAATTAGTTTTAAATTAATAATGACATTTAGAACACTCTAAACCACCGATGTCAACTACTTTTAGTTCGCCACCATCATGTGCTTTCACCAAGTCATTATAGTAATCATTTCCTTTTGTTTGAACTTGTGTTTCTCTATGACAATTGATACACCAGCCCATTGTTAAGGTATTCCACTGTTTTACAACAGCCATTTCCTCTATAGGTCCGTGACATGTCTGACACTCAATCTGCCCTACATTCACGTGTTGTGAGTGATTGAAATAAGCCAAATCAGGCAAGTTATGTACCCTGATCCACTCAATCGGCTTCGTATTATCGCCATACTCTCCTGTTTCAGGATCGTAATCAATAGCCGCATATATTTTAGCAATTTGCTTTGACTCTGTCTTAATTGCTGAGTGACAGTTCATACAGATGTTAGCAGAAGGTATGTTTGCACTCTTTGAAATCATTACGCCTGTGTGACAATACTGACACTCAATCTCATATTGACCGGCATGCAATTCGTGAGAGAATGCAATTGGCTGAGTTGGCTGATAACCTTGCTGAACACCTACAGTGTAAAGACCGTCTACCACATTTTTAACAACTATGATTGTAAAAAGGAAGATGATGAAAAATAAGAATCCATTACTTCTTACAAACTTATTAAGGTTAAATGTCTGGTTAACATATTCCTTATCAGCCTCCTCTAAATCCTCTTTATTGTTCACAAACTTTGTAAGCACCGTAATAATCATTGATAATACTACCAAGATCAATACTAACACTATTACAAAACCAGCAATGATTAAGTAAAGATATTCCTGAGGTATTCCGCCTCCGCCAGCAGGAGCTCCTTCGCCTCCAGCAGTTGTAGCAGTTTCCTCAACTGGTGGATTATCAGTCTGCTGTTTGATGTAACCTAATATGTTAAGTATTTGCTTATCCTCTAAGAAGTCGTGAGCAGGCATCACTGCTTTACCATACTCATTGTATAAATTCACCGCGTACTCATCACCACTGGCAATAACCTTTTGTGAATTCTTAATAAAATTAATTAACCAAGGGATTTCTCTTCTTTCGTAAACATTTTTCAATGCAGGGCCAACCACTACTTCATGCACTGCATGGCACTGCATACAGTTATTTTTGAATAGAGTCTGACCCTCAGAAATGGCTGCCTCTTCAGTAGGTAATTCCGCAGCTTGACTGTATGCTGAATTGATAGAAGTCAAGGAAAGGATATTCACCAAAAGGAATGCTATGAGAGATAAGCGAGTGATATACGTTTTTAAGGACATATTTAATTGTTCATTTAGCATTTAAGAACACTAATTTTTAAGACGGTACAAATCTACTACCCGCGCTTTTTATTTCAAATACATTTTCAGCACAATTTGCAGTACTTTGCCTAGGAATGCAAGAGTTGAACTATAATAAACTGTATATAAGCCCTTTACTATTATTATTTGGTTACAAATACAGGTCAATTTAGAATAATTATAAATAGTAAAAAGGCCATTTTAATGGAAACTAACCGAGTTTATAACAAAAAAGCCCTCAACTTGAGGGCTTTTCTTTCTTAAATTTCAGGAAAATTATCCGGTGCATACTCATGCATCATTCCATATAACTTTTCAAATATCACTTCCGGATTTGGTTTGGAGAAATAATCACCATCAGAACCATAAGCCGGCCTATGTTCTTTGGAACTTATAGTCAAAGGCTGTGCATCTAAATAACGATAGGCTTTCTGCTCTTCCAGTACTTTCTGCATCATAAATGCAGAGGCTCCACCAGGCACATCTTCATCAGCAAACACTATCTTATTGGTTTTCTTCACCGATTCAACTATTTGATGATCAACATCAAAAGGTAATAAGGTTTGTACATCAATTATTTCAACAGATACTCCTACTTCCTCTAATTGTCTGGCGGCTTCACCAACAACTCGGCACATGGAGCCATAAGTCACCACTGTTATATCATCACCCTCTCTTATCGTTTCTGGTTGACCTAAAGGCACGGTGAATTCACCAATGTTTGACGGCATACTTTCTTTAAGTCGGTAACCATTTAAGCACTCTATTATTAATGCGGGTTCGTCTGATTGAAGCATTGTATTGTAAAAGCCAGCCGCCTGCGTCATATTTCTAGGAACCAGCACGTTAATACCTCTAAGGCTATGTAGAATCATGCCCATTGGTGAGCCTGAGTGCCAAACCCCTTCTAATCTATGTCCTCTCGTTCTTATAATAAGTGGAGCTTTTTGTCCTCCTCTGGTTCTGTATTGCAAACAAGCCAAATCATCCGATAAAGTCTGTAAAGCATACAGTAAATAATCCAAATATTGAATCTCAGCAATTGGTCTCAACCCGCGTAGTGCAGCACCAATGCCTTGCCCAATAATAGTAGTTTCACGAATACCTGTATCCATTACACGTATTTCGCCATATTTTTCCTGAAGCCCTGCAAATGCCTGATTCACATCTCCAATTTTACCTACATCTTCACCAAGGGCAAAAACACGCGGGTCGCGGGTAAGGGCTGCATCAAAACATGCTTGTAGCACTTCTCTGCCATCAACTTTATCAGCATCCTCATCATAGACAACAGGCACAACGTCAACATTTAGGGCAGCCTTATCGGATTGACTATATAAATGTGAGCTGTATTCATCCTCATGCTCTTGCATAGAGGCTTGCAACCAACTCTTTAATTTGTTTCTACTATCAAGCTCACTTCCTCTATCATATCTTAAAGCTTTTTTAGCCGCTTTAATAGTATGCAGCTTTAAAGGATTCATTTCAGCCTTTAGCTCCTTAATAATTTCTGCTATTGCATCAGGATTTGATGATTCTTCCTGAAAGGCTTTAAGCAAGTCAAGGGATTCTTGTTGCTCATCCTTAATTTCACCAATGAATGCCTTCCATGCTGCATCTTTGGCCTCTTTGGCATTCTTTTTAGCATTCTCTTCTATTTCATCGAGCTCAGCTTCTTTAGCAATACCTTCTGATAAAATGTATTTTCTGAATTGGAGAAGACAATCATACTCTGCTTCCCATTCTAATCTCTCTTTTGATTTATAGCGCTCATGAGAACCACTGGTTGAATGGCCTTGAGGTTGCGTCATTTCTACAACATGCACCATGGTTGGCACATGCTCATTTCTTGAAACTTCGGACGCCTTTTTATAGGTATCAAGCAAGGCATTATAGTCCCACCCTTTCACTACAAAAATTTCATAACCATCCTTATTTTTATCTCTTTGGAAACCAGCCAGCACCTCAGATATGCTTCCTTTGGTGGTATGGTATTCCTGCGGTACAGAAATACCATAGGCATCATCCCAAACTGAGATAAGCATTGGTACTTGTAAAACCCCGGCAGCATTGATGGTTTCATAAAACATACCCTCACTTGTTGAGGCATTCCCTATGGTACCAAAAGCTACTTCATTTCCTTTTATTGAATATTTCTGAAATTCTTCTTCTTGTAAGGCATCATTATTTCTGAATAGCTTAGAGGCAAAAGCAAGTCCTAATAATCGTGGCATTTGCGCTGCTGTAGGAGAAACATCAGCCGTGCTATTTTTACTTTTTGAAAGCTCTACATATTGACCGGCTTCATCAAGCATTCTTGTAGCGAAGTGTCCATTCATCAACCTACCGGCAGAAGCAGGATCAGCCTCAACGTTTGCGTGCGCGTATAACTGTGCGAAATATTGTTGTACTGTAAGTTCACCAATGGCAAACATAAAAGTTTGATCACGATAATAACCTGATCTGAAATCGCCAGCTTTAAAAGCTTTGGCCATTGCTAGCTGCGCTAATTCTTTTCCATCTCCAAAAATGCCAAATTTAGCCTTGCCCATGAACACTTCTTTCCTACCCATTAAACTAGCATGACGGCTCTCCCATCCTAGTTTATAATCGTTAAGAATTTCTTCAGTATTTATAGTTTTAGCTTTACTCTTCGCTTTTTTAGTAGTTGCCATAAACGGACCTCCTTTTTAGTACAAAAACCGCTTGCTGCTTTCGCAAGCCCAACAAATTTAATTAAAAACGTGAGCTATTCAAATCCAACTTTCTTCTGTTTTAAGTCGATTATTTCGATATTAATCTTTTAAAATACATTAAATAGATGTTTTATTTTGAATAAATGTATTTTCACGGAATTTTATTTCTTCAATAAGAATAAGTGAAGAACATAAAAAATAACAGACAAAAGGGTAAAAATGTTAACCGAAAAAAGTCAAAACAAAACCTTTAATTAATACTTACTTCTTTATATTTGCCGAAAATTAAAAAGACTGCATTATGATTATTGGTGTACCAAAGGAGATTAAAAACAACGAAAATCGTGTCGCACTTACCCCAGGTGGAGCTCAAGAGCTTTCGAAGCATGGTCATGAAGTATATATACAAACTACTGCCGGAGAAGGTAGTGGCTTCATGGATGAAGAATATGTAGAGGCCGGTGCTCAAATTTTGCCTGATATTGAAAGTGTTTATGCGAAGGCTGAAATGATTATGAAGGTGAAAGAGCCTATTGAGCCTGAGTATAAATTGATTAGAGAAGATCAGTTGGTATTTACCTATTTCCATTTTGCTTCTTATGAGCCTCTTACCCGTGCAATGATTGACAACAAATCGGTTTGCCTAGCTTATGAAACTGTTGAGCGTCCTGATAAATCTCTTCCTCTTTTGGTACCAATGTCAGAGGTGGCAGGAAGAATGTCAATTCAAGAAGGTGCAAAATATTTAGAGAAGCCTTTAAAAGGTCGTGGTATTTTGTTAGGTGGTGTACCAGGTGTTCGTCCTGCCAAGGTGTTAATTCTTGGTGGCGGAGTTGTTGGTACTAATGCAGCTAAAATGGCAGCCGGTATGGGTGCTGATGTTACCATTATGGATTTAAACCTTCAGCGTTTAAGATACCTTGATGACATTATGCCTGCCAACGTGAATACTTTCATGTCAAATGAATACAATATTAGAGAATTAATTAGCACACACGATTTAATTGTAGGTGCTGTATTGATACCAGGTGCTAAAGCGCCTCATCTGATTACCAGAGATATGTTGAAAGACATGCGTCCTGGTACTGTATTAGTAGATGTTGCCGTAGATCAAGGAGGATGTATTGAAACCTGTAAGCCTACTACGCACCAAGATCCTACTTACATTATTGATGATGTATTGCATTATTGCGTAGCCAATATGCCGGGTGCTGTGCCTTACACTTCTACCCTGGCACTTACCAATGCAACTCTCCCTTTTGCTATACAGTTAGCTAACAAAGGTTGGGTAAAGGCTTGTCAGGATAACAGAGACTTAGCTTTAGGTTTAAATATCATTAAAGGAGATGTAGTATACGATGCTGTTGCTGAAGCATTTGATTTACCACACGTACCTTTCGAGAAATATTTAGGCAACGCTCACTAAGCAATAGCTTTAAAAATACTTAAAAAGGCCAAACAATTGTTTGGCCTTTTTTATTTGATTTCTCAGGAAACTTGAATGGGAGAAATCCTGAACCCTCCTAAACTTCGTTCCTTAACTTAAACCAAAAATTTGTCATTAATTATGTTTGAAAACCTTGATCCACAACTATTAGACAAAATACAAAGCTACGGCATTGAAATAGGCCTATCGCTTATTAAAGTGGTGCTGATATTCATTGTCGGTAGACTCATCATCAGCTACCTAATGAAAGGTATCAAAAAGTTGTTCGTGAAATGGGACATAGAAGCCTCCCTTACCAGCTTCCTTTCCAGCTTCACACGCTTTGTGCTGTACATCGGACTGGTATTGGTAATTCTGCAAAGTTTGAATGTAGAAATCGCAGCTTTACTAGGTATTTTAGGAGCCGCAGGTTTGGCTATCGGTCTGGCTTTGCAAGGCAGCTTATCCAATTTTGCCGGGGGTATTCTTATCCTCATCTTTAAACCTTTTAAAGTTGATAGCATCATTGAGGCACAAGGACAAATGGGGACAGTGGAAAAAATCGACATACTCCACACCCACCTCAGAACTTTCGATAATAGATTGGTAGTAATGCCTAATGGCGCTCTAGCCAACTCTAATGTGATTAACGTAACCGCAAAAGATACCAGAAGGGTGGAAATGAAAGTTGGTGTAGCTTATGGCTCAGACCTGACAAAAGTAAGAAGCACAGTGCTGGCAGTTTTGAAGCAGGATGAACGCATTAATGCTGATCCTGAACCAGTGGTGAAATTTATCAATTTTGGCGATAGCTCGCTGGACTTAACTATTCGATGCTGGACAGCAACTGATAATGTATGGCCTGTCTACTGGGATAACCTGGAAGCGATTAACAACAAATTCAATGAAGTAGGTATAGAAGTACCATTTCCACAGAGAGATGTGCATATGATAAAGGAATAGTACAACACAGTTCCTGTATATTTTAATAGCCACATATTATTCATAGTATGTGGCTTTTTTATTTAACTTGAGGATTAAATGATGTAAGCGGGATATAACAACTTTGGCTGTTATATCTGGTGGTTGGCAGCAATGGAAAAAAACGATGACAACTGAACTAATATTCGAGACAGACGCAGATTTCGATAACTTGACTTATGACAAGAATGCAGGTAGTTGGACATTTCTATTTACCGACAACATTTATGCAAGCTCGACAGGTTTTTGGCGTCTTTTAAAAAGCAAAGTAATACAGGAAGTCTCTTTAGACCATGGACATCAATTCGGACTAACAAAACCTTTAGACCTAACAAAAAGAATAAGAGAAGAACTGACAGGTAAAAAACTGACAAGAATAAAAGTGGACAAAGACACTGGTGACTTAACACTAACTTTGACAGAAGGGTATGAAATAGAAATATTCACCGCCTCCACAGGTTACGAAACATATGACTTTACAGTTGACAACAAACAGTATATTGGACTTGGGCGTGGAGAAGATATTGCAATAATGGAACAGGAATAAAAAACACTGCTGCCAACAATGGCTAAAATGCATAAAGTCAGACTTTCTAGTTCATTAACAGTAGTATGGAAATTTGTTTTTCCTGCGCTTAGTCTAGGTTTGTTAACATATGCAACGATATTCGAAATCGATTATTCAAACGCAGCAGTCTTTCCTACTCTTGTTATCATCATTCTTTTCGCAGTTCCTGCTACCTTAATTCTTCTAAGTGCAAAAAACATTTCTATAGACGATGAATGCCTTTATATTGACAATTTTTTCAAGGAGGACAAGATTTATTTCATTGATCTAAAAAATGTTTATTATATCCCAAGCTATCCACATTTAATAATATTGAGATTAAGTAAAAAATCTAAGTTTGGTAAATGGATTATCTTTTTCGGAAAGACTCATCTATTTCTGTATTATGCCACTCACCCAACTGTCCATAAGCTTAAGGCAAGAATAAAAATTCGATGAAAACACATTTTATTACTCTTTCAACTAAATACATTTCAAGTCTAAAATGGCCTTAATTCTCGGACTCATAGCACCTACCTTAATAATTCTTTTACCGATTGCTTTAATCATTATGGTTAGATATCCATTTGGAGCAAAAATCAACAGAAAGCAATTCTTCTATCTTCTTACATTATGTTTCCTGATAGGCCTTTTCACACCATATTTAGCTACTGTTACTTCCATAAAAGGACTTTCATTCAACTATGAATCAAGTGATTTCAGGTGTTATACGGGTGTTGTTGTTTTTACTTTCTTCGGCTACATGATTTCATTAATAGGAGTACCCCTTATTGGTATTATACTACTACCTAAGAAGAAAACTAATTATTCATAAAAAGAAACGCTCCCTTTTTACGAGTCCATCTTGTTGAAAAGCACATAAATTACTAATTTTCTCATTTCATAGCACAACTAAGTCTACAACAGGCATAAGGCTAATAGCAGCCTTTACTGAAAATTAAGTAGGAAAAAACTTGCAGCCACTTCAAAAAAATATGCTTACAATGAGGTAAATTGATTATCAAAAAAAGCTATGGCGTCAATTAATCCCTACATCCATTTTAATGGTAATGCTGAAGAGGCATTTTCATTTTACAAGTCCGTATTTGGCAGTGATTTTTCTTCAATCGTTAGGTTTAAAGACATGAATTTTGATGGTGCTCCCAACTTCGAAAAAGAAGCAGAGAAAATTATGCATATCGCTTTACCAATAGGCAAACACAGCATATTAATGGGCAGTGATACTCCTGAACAATTAGGGAAACACAATGAGATGGAAACAAGAAGCAAGATTTCCGTAAATGCCGAAAGTAAGGAAGAACCCACCCACATATTTAACGGACTCTCTAAAGGTGGAAATGTTGAAATGCCATTGGAAGATAGCCCCTGGGGTTCTTATTTCGGTATGTTCAGAGATCAGTTCGGTATAGAGTGGATGATTGAATATGACCCAAAACGCAAATAAAAGGGTTAAAAAAATCAGCTTCAAGCTCTTTTGAAAGGATCAGGCTTTCAGTATATTCATCACATAATAGTATTTGATATGCCCATCAAACATCAAGCGAAGATCTCATTTGTGCTTTTAAGTACCTTAATGATTGCACTTCTGATTCCATTAGGAATCTATTTGGTGAATTTTGATTTGTCGGAATGGAATTTCCTTATGATTGGCATATGGCTCCTATTTTTGTTTTTTATACTTCATATGTTCCTCGGTACCTCCTACACCATCACTAAAGATAAATTATACATCAAAAGCGGATTCATTAAATACCCTACCATTGCCATTGCTTCCATTAAAAGCATTGAGGAAACTAAAAGTATCTATTCTTCCCCTGCCCCATCTTTCGATAGAATACGGATTAACTATGAGAAATATAGTGAGGTTATAGTTTCACCTAGAGATAAAGCACAGTTTATAAAGGACTTACAAAAGATCAATCCGACAATTACCTACAACAAATAAAGTTATAATTCACTAACTTCCGGAGGTCCTCCATCACATTATGTGGTAGACAAGTTTTAAAATGAGCTAATAGAAAAAACATGACCTATAAAATATTATTTCTGATAGGCCTCCTGCTGTTTTTAGTAGGTCAAATTTTATTGGCTCAGGGAAACGACTTTGTTTACAGCCAAGAACCTATCGATTTCGCACATTGGTTTTTGTTATTAGGGGTAGTTTTACTAATTCCGCAGGTGGTGTCCTTTCCAAAAACAATTATCACCTATATAGGCTTTCCGATAGCCTTAATAGGTATTACCGCCACAATTGGCATGTGTGTATTAGATTTCATCTGGTGGAGCTTACCGAATGAAGAATTACGTATAGAATTTAGCAAGCATATCTACCAGGCACCTTCCATTTGGAAACCATTTCTTTCTATAGGCCCAAGTTCGAAAGTCTTTAATACAGGGCTCCTAATTTTAAGCCTGAACTACATCAAGAATGAAAAGCTGGCGGTTGCCAGTATTGTATTAGCTACGCTCGTACTGTGGCATATTATACCTTTACCATTTAGGTTAATCATTGGCTATGCCTTGACCTTACTAGGCTACAGCATTATTTTCTTAAGAAATTCAATTAAAAGATTAGGAGCAAATAAGTAAGCAGCATTGCTAGAAAAATAAGGCTTAAAAGCCTTAGCCGTTTTTAACGGTTATTCTTTGAATAAACATTTACTAACATAGTGTGTGGTGGCATTTCAGCATATTTTATTAACTTAATCACTAAATGATATTAGGCAGATATAGTTACCTAAAGTGATTATATCCGGTTGTTGTGCGCAAGTTGAACAAAGGAGTTGGAATGATGAAATTAAGATAGAATTGATACAACAATAGCCTACAAACTCCTAAAAATAAATATTTGTATGACACAAGACTGGACTTCATTTACAACAAAAATTGCCGTTAAATCAAGCTTGAATACCGTTTATAACGCTTGGACAAAATCGTCTGAAATTGAAAAATGGTTTTTAGAGACTTGCACATATAAAGACAGGCAAAATAATATTTTAAATAGCAACGAAAATGTAACTTCTGACTATGTCTATGAGTGGACTTGGTATTTGTTTGAGATTTTGGAGAAAGGAAAAATCACTCAAGCAAATGGTAAAGATTTTTTTCAGTTCACTTTTGCAGGAGATTGTTTAGTAGATATTCAACTTAAAGAAATTGGAGAAAATATTCTTGTAACCCTTAAACAACATAATATTCCAACGGACGAAAAATCAAAATTTAATATCAGAATTGGATGTTTACAAGGGTGGACTTTCTATCTGCTAAACTTAAAATCATTTTATGAAACAGGATACGATTTACGAAATAAAGATCCAGAATTAAAAGGAGTCAATAACTGAATAAATTAAAAAAACCTGCACACAACATCATATAAGCATAATGTGGGTTAATTAGTTAAGTTGAGCATTTTGCCTCCATTATACTTTGAGTTCTGAGGACGGTAAATTGCATCGAATCCCGCGCTACGCCTATACTCGACCATTATGGATAATTTTATCAACTGCAAGTATCGCAATTGGAGTTGCTGTTGTAACTGATATATGTGAACCTGTAGTTTTATGTCAGAGGCATTAGCAGTCAAAACAGGTGTAAAGCATAACATGAGCAATTATCTGAATACATTCTGAGGAACTGTCGCAATGGGACTGACAACTCTGGTTGGTTACTTGTTCAATGTGAATGTCGAATAAAAACTACACACAATCATGTTAAAAATAATAGCAGTTTAATCGCTAAAAAGAAAGTATATAATTATAAAAAAGTCTATGTTTAACTAAAAAATTGGTGTGTTTAAATCAGCTAATATCCTTATTAATAGACCGTTTCGCTGTATTTAAATAAACTGGATTAATAACAGAAAATGGACAAAGACATAGACAAACTTTTAACTGCTAAATCTGAGCAAGTAAAAAAACTCCAGGAAATTGTTAAAAAAGCGATTGAGGAAGAAACTTTAATTACCAACAGCCTTTTAAATCCTCCAAAAGAAATACTCACTAGAGGACAATCAATATCTGATAAAGTAGCCAAATTTGGAGGTAGTTGGGCTTTTATCATTTCATTTTTTATCATTCTAGTTGCATGGGTTCTGTTTAACACATTAACTCCCACAAAAGAAAATTTTGACCCGTACCCTTTTATATTAATGAACCTTATTCTTTCTTGTATTGCAGCATTACAAGCTCCGGTTATAATGATGAGTCAAAATCGACAAGAGGAAAAAGACAGGAAAAGAGCTGAAAATGACTATTTGATTAACTTAAAAGCCGAAATGGAAATAAAAGCTCTGAATCAGAAAATCGAACTTCTCATCCAGGAGCAATTTCAAACTCTATTTGAAAGCCAAGAATTACAATTGAAAATTCTAAAAAAACTCGAACAAAAGTTATGACAAACTCTCTTTTTTCAGACTTTGAAACCCTTATAATCATCGGAATTATAATTGCTCTAACAATTTGTTTTGCTTTGGTTTTTAAATACTTATCCAGGAAGAAAATAAATACCCTGGTGCAAACAAAGCATATTGACCCAACAAGCTATGTTTTTGCCACAAAACTCATAACAGCCATTATTTTTATAATAGGTATTTCTTTTGCCTTAATTCAAATTCCTGAAATGAAAACTTTGGGCCATTCATTATTAGCAGGTGCGGGAATTTTATCACTAGTGGCAGGATTGGCATCTCAGCAGGCTTTGAGCAATATCATGAGTGGGTTTCTAATTGTTATATTCAAACCATTCAAAATCAACGATAGAATCACTTTTAACCAAACTTATACCGGAACTGTAGAAGAAATCAATTTGAGACAAGTTGTGCTTCGAGATTTTGAAAATAATAGGATTGTGGTGCCAAATTCAGTAATAAGCTCCAATGTTATTGTCAACACAAACTTAAATGATACAAGGGTTTGTAAAATGATTGAAATAGGCATTGGCTATAATTCTGACATTGGACGGGCTTTAAAAATAATGGAAGAGGAAGTTATAAAGCATCCTTTACATGTAGATAACAGAACAGCAGAAGATTTAGAAAACGATGTACCTGAAGTTATTTCAAGGGTTATTGCATTAGGAAATTCATCCGTTACATTAAAAGTTTGGGCCTATTCAGACAATGCATCGAATGGGTTTGTAATGTATTGCGATTTACTACGCTCAATAAAAGAGCGATTTGACAAAGAAAATATAGAAATACCTTATAACTATCAGAATGTTATTATTAGAGAAACAAAATAAAAACACACTACATCAATGGCAATTAAGTAACTACTTGTTCGCTCCTGCTTCTGAAAAATGGCTTAATAGAAAAATAGTCAACGTGCACCACTTCCGTAGAGTTTTATAAAAGAACTCAATTAAGAAATTGAAACTAAAAGGAAGTACAACAATTGCCATCAATTGATAAAAGCCAGAGTTATTATATTATAATTGGTTTTCCCGTCTAGCAACTAGCTAATGAAATAGTTATATTAGTCTGGTATTCGTTCTCAACTAATAATTAAATAGCTTATGCAATATTTAGGATACATACTGGTAATCATTCACGTGATACTGCTTGCATGGTCAACAGGTGGGCTGGTTGAAATGACATCTATCAAAGTTCCGTGGACCCCATACACCAATCTTGACTTTCCAACTTGGTTGCTGCCTATTCATTGGGGTTCAGTAATTATCACCTCAATCGGGTTTTTGATAGGCTATTTCTTTAAATGGAGCGGAACACCTGAATTTATGCTAGCGGCCTACACCATGTTATTCACCATTTGTGTGATTGAAACTTTTGGGTTTATGACAAGCTCAACAAAATATTTAGCAATGGCAACTGAACTAGTTACTTACACAGTAATCTTACTGCTGATGTTTAAGAGTAGATATTTTATTGAATATTTCGCTTAAAACGAAATCCTAAGATTTATTCAAAACCCGCTTAATTCTTTCACTTCAACACTTTCTAAAGATTTACCCTTTCAGTATATTCAATGTTTCAATAAGAAGCACCATGAATAAAGACTGGCAAACACATCAGGTAACCAACCAATATACAGAACTAAGCAATTATAATTTATTCACCACTGATACGGTATTGCGTGAATATTTCGAAAGCAAACAAGCTGATTGGGCTTCTGAAGAATTAAGCTACACAGGTGCTGACATTGGCACCGAAGAAGCCTATCATAAAGCTACATTGGCCAATCAATTTACGCCTATCCTGAAAGCTTTTGACAACAGAGGCAACCGACAGGATGTAGTAGAATTTCATCCTGCCTGGCACTGGTTTATGAAATATGCGAAGGGTACAGGCATGATCTCACTACCTTTTGAGAATAAACAGCCACACCGATGGGCTTATTTTGGCGCCAGCTTTATGCTGATGTCTCAAATTGAAGCAGGCTCTATGTGCCCCACAACTATGACGCAGGGAGCTATTCCGCTAATTGCCCGAGAGCCTGCACTTTGGGAGAAACTTTCTAAGAAATTACTCAGCCATAGCTATGATGAAAGAGATGTGCCAATCGCTGAGAAGAAATCACTCTGGATAGGCATGGGCATGACAGAAAAGCAAGGCGGTTCTGATGTGCGCTCCAATACAACCACTGCAACACCTGTGGGCAAATCGGGCCGTGGAGAAGCTTACCTTTTGCGCGGTCATAAATGGTTTTACTCTGCTCCTATGTGCGATGCGCATTTGGTAATTGCCCGCACCAGTGATTCAGATGCTTTAGGTTGCTTCTTTGTGCCACGCTGGAAATTTGATGGCACGAAAAATGAAATCCACATCCAGCGATTGAAAGATAAAGTGGGAAACAAGAGTAACTCCAGCAGTGAAGTAGAATTCAAAGATGCCTGGGGTATTCTGATGGGTGATGAAGGCAGAGGTATCCCGACAATCATAGAAATGGCCAATTATACCCGCTTAGCTTGCGTTTTGGGAAGCACAGGAATTATTCGCCAGGCCACTGTTCAAGCCATTGCCTACACACGTAAGCGAGAAGCTTTTGGTAAAAAACTTTATCATCAGCCATTAATGCGCAATGTGCTTGCTGATTTTGCTTTGGAAAGTGAAGCGGCCCAGCACCTTTCGCTAAAGCTGTGCGAAGCTTTTGAAGCCAAAGAAGATGATCAGCTGGCCAAAGCCTGGAAGCGATTAGTAACGCCTGCAGCCAAATATTGGGTATGCAAGCGAGCTGAAAGCCTCACAGCCGAAGCCATGGAAGTATTTGGTGGCAATGGCTATGTGGAAGAAGGCATTATGTCTCGCTTATTCCGTGAGGCACCTGTTAATTCCATTTGGGAAGGATCAGGAAACGTGATGTGTTTAGATGTGCTAAGAGCGGTAGGCAAAGAACCTGATTTGGTAAAAACATTAATGGGTGAGCTTAGCAAACTAGCTGCTGGTGATCAAGCTATTTTAGTTGCGCTGGATGCATTGACTAAATTATTCCAGACTGATCCATCTAAACTAGAAGCATTAGCGCGTACTTTAACTGAAAAACTGATCTTAATTGTTCAGGCTTGTTTGATGAAAGATCGTGCACCGCAATTCATGAGTGATGCCTTTATTGCTACCAGAATAGTACAGGCTCCGGCCATCAACTATGGAGCTTTTATTACCAATGAAATTGCTTATAATCAAATATTGGAACGTGCCTTTCCACCAGAAGGCGATCCCTTTTTTCAAGAATAACGAATCACGAAAAATAATTGAACAGTACAAACTCCTTTACTTAATTCTATAGCCTACTTCAAAGCCTATTTTAGCATTGGGTGTTAATCCATCAGGTATTTCTCTTTGATCACCCTCTCTGTTATAGAAACGATCAGGCTCCGGTGAGCCAGGTATATCATTAAAGTTACTGGTATGCCTAAAGCCAATTCCACCAAATACACTGATCATCAAATCATCTAAGTAAAAAACTTTACCCAGTTTAAAGTATGCCCCCGTAACCAAACGCTGGTTCTTAACACCGAACAATCTATAATAGACACAATTCCCGAAATCATCTTGACAAGAATAACCCGCGATAACTTCAGAATTGAATTGTGCATAATATAGGTAGGGCTCAAAGCCCACATAAGTTCTGGAATTTGAAGGGAAATTCGGCAAATTCAGGAAGAGGCGATATTCATAAAAGAGTTGCAAACCGCGCGTATTAGTAACCTCTTCATCTCGGTTCACAATTCTGCCAATTGAAAACAGGTTATCCAATCCATAGATGTATCCTAATCTGGCCTGCCAAAGTCGGTTCTTCGTGGGATGATAAGAATAGCCAAACTGAACGGAATTGTAATTCTCCAGCGGAGAGGTAAGAGAAGCATTGATATAGTCATTACCTATATAGGCCTCTTCCCTATTTTGCAGGCTGTCCATATCCATCAGCTCTAAACCTTCTTGTGCATGAGAAGACACTAAATAGAAAAAGAAAAGAATGGTTGCAAAAGCTACTTTCTTAATTTTCATTGGTAGCAACAATTTGACTCATTTGATAAATGCTATCAATATCTGCATAGTTATACTGGAAAATACCTTTTTCACCTGTAATGATTAACTCTCTTCTTCCGTTAATGCTGATCATATCATTGGCAGGAATGCTATCGTAATAAGCGATTTCCACAGGATCCCTTCTGTTCTTTATATTAAAAACTTTGAAGCCAAATTCACCTTCTCCTACAAACAAGAGTGTATCATTCACAGCCAACCCATGTGGGTTAATCATTTCGATGGTCGTAATGAGACTTGGGTTAGAAAGATTGGTTACATCCACCACTTCCATTCTATCAGGACCCGTGGCACAGGCTGTTCCTGAACGTAGCGTTACATAGGCAATGTTATTTGCCACAACTACAGGGTCGCACGCATAGCTATGCTCAAATAATGACAAATAAGTAGGTGTTGGTCCATTCTCTAAAGAATAGATGTACATGCCTGTTTGAGAACCTAGAAAAAGGAAATTTTCATAAGGGAAAATGGTTTCAATACCCGGCCCTACATTAACTGTTGACAGCACTTGCGGATTGTCAGGCTGGCTGATATCAATGGTTTTTAGAGAGGTTTCATCTACTATGTATAAGTATCCTTTCAAGAAGGTAAACCTGGCGGTAGAGCCTCCTTTTCCTTCACCTCCAAAGTCATCTGAGATATCATCAAAAGATTCACCGCATGAGGTAATAAGTACAAGACTAAAGAGAAAGCAAATAGAGAATATTTTATATAAAGATTTCATAAATAGCAATTTAAAGTTGATTAACGATAGCATTTAGGATTCTGTAAAGTGGTCAATTCCCAACCTACAACCAGCCCTTTGCTGGGATCAGGACATTCAAAATAGCTACCTTCGCTAGGCGGATATTTGCTTCCAAAAGGAAAAACATCTTTGATAGTAGATGCTACCTTTATATTGTTCAAATCACTGATATCAATTGCCAATAAATTAGCTCCCTGGTCAGCATAAAGTAAATTGTCTCGTACAGCAACATCTCCATTTCCGGCAATTTGCAAAAAGCCGATATTATCAGGATTGCTTGGGTCAGAATTATCGAATATGTGAACACCTCTCAGCTGTTCAACTATTAACAGATAATCACCTATTACATATATTTTACCTGCATTTTCCACCTCTTGAGCAGGCAGTGTTTTTACTTCGGCTTCCGCCTCAGTTGCATAAACAGGTCTATAGCCTGTAGTTTCCTCTACATCAAAGTCAGGTACGTTGTTCCAGTCATCACAGGCAAATAAGAGAAAGATAGCAGCCAGGGCGAAGTAATGCGAGAACAGGTGTCGCGAGCGGTTTAACTTCTTCATAAGGTTAAGTTTTTCAGGTGGTTTAATGTACTGCTCAATTGACACCAATCTATAAAAAAAGGTTGTAATGCATGGAGTTAATTCTAGTACTATTCAATTATCTGATATGAGTTTTTCTCTCAACAAATGTCTGAATTCAAAATATTATAGCATATTAGCATCAAGAATAAGATTTATGAGTTCAAGAACCTTCCTTACTTTTCTCCTCTTCTTTACTATTTCAATTAGTGGTGCACTAGGACAACAACAACCACTCGGTAAAGACACAAATGAAGTAATCAGGTTAAATGAGCTTTTTAAAATTCAGCGTACACAAAGTCCTATTCAAGCATTTAGTTTTGCCAAAAATGCTCTTGAATTAGCTCAGCAATTGAATTATGCAAAGGGCGAAGCAACTGCTTACAATAACTTAGGAGTTTATTACAGGCAGAAAGGAGATTATGATGAGGCGCTCAACTATTTCAAATTAGCGCTCAATTTGTGTGACTCCATCAATGAGCGAGAGGGTACTGCCAAGGCATTAAGTAATATCGGCAACATCTATTCCATCAATTCCGATTTTGAGAATGCCCTCTCCTATTACTTAAGAGCTCAGGCTATTTTTGAGGAGATACAACAGCCATACCGCACCATGCAAATCATGAACAATATTGGCAATGTGTATTTGGAAAAAGGACAAGAACTCATTGCCCTTGACTATTACCTGAAGGTATTGGAAAGGTATAAGGTATTTGATGATGAAACTATACCTATGGACCCATACAGCAACATTGGAAAGATTTATTTCAATCGACAGCGTTATGATAGTGCACTCTATTACTTCAGCAAATCCCTCAAGAAAGAACAAACTGCCGATAACAAATTTGGCACTGCCAGCGCCCTTGTTCGAATCGCCCGATTGCAAAATGCCAGAGGTTATTATCAACAAGCCTTAGAGGCCAGTTTGAAAGCTGCAGAAATTGCCGAAACAGTAGATTCCAAACCCATCCTGATGGAATCTTATGCTACACTGGCAGAAGTTTATTTAAGACTGGATGATATCAGAAATTCATACCTCTACATGAATCAATACCACCTGCTAAAGGACAGCCTTTTCAATGAAAATAGTAGAAGAGCTATTGCTGAGTTGGAGAAAAACATTGAGATAGAACAGAAGGAAAAGGAAATATCGCTCCTAAAAAAAGAAGCTGAAATTCGCGTTTTGGAATATAAAAATGGTCAACTCTACGGTTACGGCTCTGTAATTCTGTCTATTTTGTTGACTGCTTTGGCGGTAGTTGTTTATTCCCGCTTTGTACAAAGCAGAAAAGCAAAAAGATTACTGGAAGCCCAAAATAAGGAAATACTCAATAGTAAAAGAACGCTGGAAATTCAGAAGCAAAAACTCGAAAGCTGGAACCAAAACATTACTGATTCCATAGAGTACGCCAAAAGTATCCAGGAAGGGATTATGAGTAAAAACTCCTTTCAGGAGAATATTGAACGTTCATTCGTTTTATTTAAACCAAAAGATATTGTCAGTGGTGACTTTTACTGGTATTCCAGAAAAGAGAACTGTGATATTCTGGCATTAATTGATTGCACAGGTCATGGTGTAGCCGGTGCGTTTATGACTGTTATTGCCAACTCCGCCATGAACCAAATTGTGAATGAACAGGGCATCACCCACCCTTCAGAAATCCTTAAAATAATGGATTTAAAAGTAATGGAAATCCTTAAGCAGAAGGAAGTGACTACCAAAAATCACAGTATGGACATTGCCCTTTGCAAGATTGATTATAAAAAGCAACTCGTTACCTATGCGGGTGCCAGGAGGCCACTATACATCGTTGAAAATGGTGGGTTAACAGAAATAAAAGGGGATAAATTCACTATTGGAGAATACTTCAATACTCCTTACAAAGCATTTGAGTCTACCGAAATACCTTTAAAACCAAGACAAACCTTTTACCTTACCTCCGATGGTTATCCTGATCAGTTTGGCTTTGAAACGCAGAAGAAATACATGACCAAGCGCTTTAAAAACCTATTAGTAACCATAGCAGATAAAAGTATGATAGAGCAGCATAAAAGTCTGGTACTAGAAATGCAACGCTGGCAAGGCGAAATGGAACAAACCGATGATATGTTGGTGGTTGGCTTTGGTGTGGGTTAAGAGAAAAGAAAAAAGCAAAGAAGCAAGCGATAAACTCACTTACTTCTTTGCTCTTAAGTAAAAAACTATTCGTTTTGCTACTTAATCATCATTTTACCACTTACTGCTCCCTGAGTAGCTTGTATTTGATAATGGTAAAGACCAGTAGGTAATCCCTTTCTTTCAAATTTTATAGATTGCTCACCTGAAGCTCGGTTATCAAAAGACTGTTGCCTTACTAACTGACCTTTCACATCATAAACCAATAGATCGAACGAATTACCTTCGGTAAGACTAAAGCTTAAAGTAGTATATTCAGAAAATGGATTAGGATAGTTAGCCAGATTAGTCGCCAACTGTTTATCTTTCGCTGCCAATATGGATTGAGTAGCAAAAGACCATTTTATTTCATCGTTCACTTTACCTGATGCGCTCACTAAGGTGTTTTCAGGAATAGTGACTTCATAAGTGTTAAAGCCTAATCCATTATGAATGATGCGCAGTGTTAAGCTATCAGCCACTACGTCATTTATGGTATGTGAATTACCTGAAACATCGCTTAATTCGATATTACCAAAATCAATCTCTTCAAAGGTTTGATCAAAAGTCAGGTAGATTTCAGTATCCTTTTCAACATGAGTTGCCTCAGCCACAGGGAAAGTTTCTTCTAATACTAAACTGCATTGAACATCATCTATAATTCCCCAGCCAAAGTCATCAATCAGTTGTTGTCTGTATTCGTCAGAGGCACAATAAATGAGACCTTCAGCACTCAAAGCTATATCAGAAGGAACATTAGCATTAGTGGCCCAGCCTTCCAGACTGGCATCATAGTTTTGTACTGATAAACCTGAATTAGTTAAGAATTCAAACAAGCTGCCCGCATTGGATAAATTCCAGTCACCTAGATCTTGATCAAATGATGTAGCCTCATAAAACATGCCTGAGATGTCTGTAACATTTGCGGTATTCCAAGAGCTAATATCCTGATTGAAAGCTTTCGCTTCACGGAACATTTCTGTCATATTGGTCACACTGCTTACATCCCAATTGGAAATATCCGAATTGACTGAGTCAGCACTGTAGAACATCCCCCACATATTATTCACATTCGAAACGTCCCAACTGCTAATATCTTCTTGAAAGGAGTCAGCATCCCAGAACATAAAATCCATATCTGTTACATTAGCTGTATTCCAGTCCGTAAGGTCTTGATTAAAGGCTGTAGCACTGGCGAACATGCGGCTCATTTTAGTAGCATTGCTCACATCCCAAGTGCTTAAGTCTTGATTGAAAGAAGAAGCTCCATGGAAAAGATCTGATATATTTAAGACACTGCTCACATTCCAATGGCTAATGTCTTGATTCATAGATTTTGCATTATAAAACATGCGTGACATATCGGTCACCTGAGATAAGTCAGGTGCATCAGTAGCGGTAATTGAGAGGTTTTCGCATCCTGCAAAAGCTCCATTGAAGTTAGTCCACTGGATATCACCCCAGTTTTGTATTTCAGTGATTTTTAATTTATCGCCTAGATCAGAGAAATGAATTCTATTAACACCATCGATTATTTTTATTCTGTATTCACCAGATTGAGGAAGATTGAGCGTATGATAAGATCCATCCGAAATCTCCAAACCATAAAGATCAATATCATTAATATCTTCCCAATAAATTAAACTCTCTCCCCCACTAATAGGAATAATAATTTGATCTGATTGGCTTTGGCCTTCATTAACGGAATTCCATTTTGATGTAAAAGCTGATTCACAGTTTTCCGAATCGTAAGAAATAGTCCACCCTTTCTGGTTAATCAAATAATCTCTTGCTCTTTTACTGAAACAATATTCCAATCCCGAAGCTCCTAGCTCCACATTAGTTTGAAGACTATCTAATTGAGCCCAAGCCATTAAGGTTTGATCATATGCCTTACTACTTAGTCCACTCCCAGATAGCATACTAATCATACTTGTAGCATTCGAAACATCCCAATTACCTAGATCATTATTGAAACTAGAAGCACTGCGAAACACATAGGAAAAATCTGAAATGTTTGAAACATCCCAGTTATTTATGTTAGCATTAAATTTATCCGCATCATAGAACATGTATGCAATAGAATTAATTAAGCTTAAATCAGGAGTATCTGTTGCACTATATGTTAAGCTATCACATCTATAGAAAGCATATTCCAAAGATTCCCACTGGATTTCTCCCCATTGTTTAATCGCTAAAAGCTTATTTCTATCGTAATTTCCATTTACATTATTATAAAACTTAAACCCTCTTAAATCTCCTCTAACTTGTAATTCATATATTCCTGGATGTGGAAAAGTAATCTGTTCAAAACCTCTTGCATTGATGAGACCAGTATTAGTGGGGTTATCGACCTCCATCCATTGAATGCTGTACCGACCTGCATGGTATCCAGGAAAAATGATTTGGTTATCTTCTGAATCACCTGGGTTATCCGTTTTCCAAATTGTGATGAAAGGCTCAGAACATAGGTAGGCATCTCCTATAAAACTCCAAGCTTTAGATTCCTTTAAAAAATTTCTTGCACTGTCATTGCAAAATCCTAAGTTTTGTACTCCCAACATAATAGAGTCGGGTGCTGTTTCTAATGCTGCCCACCCGACTAAGGTTAAATCATAATTTTCTTTACTCAATCCAGTATAGGAAAGCATATCAAACATATCCGAAGCACTAGCTATATTCCAATTATTCAAAGGTCTATTAAAAGCCTCAGCTCCTAAACAAAAATCATGGAAGTTAGCAACCTGTGAAACATTCCAGTCTGAAATATTCCCATTAAATTTCACCGCTCCTTCAAACATACCATTCATTTGTGTAGCACTAGAGACATCCCAATTATTTAAATTCTGATTGAAAGAGCTAGCGTTGCGGAACATTTGGTTGAAATTTTTCACCGTAGAAACATCCCAATTACTTATGTCTCCATTAAATAGGTAAGTATCTTCAAACATACCATACAATGAAGTAATCTCATCCAAATTTGGAATATCTGTGGCATTATATTGTAAACTATCACAATCTTTGAAGGCTTTTATCAAAGAAGTCCACTGAATGTCACCCCATTGATCAACTGAAATCAATTTATTTTTATCCTCAATCGCTCCATTTGAGTACCGTATTTGATCAATCTTCCCTGAAATTTTAATTTGGTAGATTCCTGGAGAGTCGAAGGTTAAGAGTGGATAACCTTCACTCAATATACTGTCCCCTTTATTATCACTGTTTCCAATCTCTTCCCATGTGATTCTATAAAGTTCATTATAAATAGGACTAGCGATTGGTAAAATTATAGTTGTGTCAGCTTCATTATTTGCATTTCGCGTATCCCAGGTAGTAATAAAAGGTCTTCCACATGTTTCCTGATCACCTATAAAAGTCCAATTTTTACTACTAATTAAACTATCTCTTGCTGGTGCAATACAAAACTCTAGTCCTTCAACGCCTATGGTAATATTGCTTTTAGTCCAGTAATCATCGAACCATCTAAACAATGTTTCTTCATAATTTTCTTCAGATACTGCAGTACCATCTAACATGCCGTGCATATCATTTATGGTACGAATATCCCATCTAGCCATGTTTGCATCAAACTCGGTGGCTCCAGCAAATGTGTAATTTAAGCTATTTATGTAATCTAAATTAGGATAATCAGTTGCTTTATAAGTCATATTTGAACATCCCATAAAGGCAGAATCTAAATTTAGCCAGTAAATGTCACCCCAACTCTCCAAAGCTGTTAATTTCAGCTTATCACCTTTATCAGCAAAATTGATTCTCTCAATATCACCGGTAATCTTTACTCTGAAACTTCCTGGATAAGGTAAATCTAGCAAAACGGCATTGCTAGTGGTGTCTATGCCTTTCATATTAGGATCATTGACATCTTCCCATTCTAAAATGAAAGGTCCCCCTGAAGTAGGTAGTTGTAATTGATTATCGGCACTAACTCCAGGGCTTTCAGTATTAAAAACTGCTGTAAAAGGTTCTCCGCAGAAATATTCATCATTGGTAATAGACCAACCTTTATTATTTATTAAGAAGTCTCTTCCTTCGGTGATGCAATATTTCATTCCCTCTGCACTCATCTCGACATCATTAGGCACATTGGTTTGTTGAGCCCATGCGTTTAAGGTTTCTTGATAATTGGATCTTAGATATGAAGTTGGAAAAATTCGGTTCATCGTTTTGGCGCTATCGATTGACCAATCAGACAACGGATGGTTATAGCCTGAACCATAAAACATGCTATTGAAATTTTCGACTTTAGAAACATCCCAACTGCCTAGGTCCTGATTGAATGAGGTGGCTCCAGCAAACATACCTGCCAAACTATTTGCCGAAGATACATCCCAATTGCTGATATCACGATTGAAATTACCACAACCGATAAACATACTGCTAAAATCATTAGTCGCAGATACATTCCAATTACTGATGTCACCATTGAATGACCTTGCCCTATAGAACATTCTTTTCATATCCGTCACATTAGAAACATCCCAGCTATTGAGTTCTTGATTAAATGAATTGGCTCTTTCAAACATTGCAATCATAGAGATGACATTAGAAACATTCCATTCTGATATGTCTTTGTTAAAGCTTACCGCATTGTAAAACATTCGCCCCATATCAGTGATATTTGAGACATTCCAATTTCCAATTTCGCTATTGAAGGAAGAAGCACTATTAAACATTGAAGTCATATCAGTAACATTGGATACATCCCAGTTATTCAAATTTTGATCAAATGAGGAAGCATCAGCGAACATTCTGGACATATTTATTACATTAGAGACATTCCAATTTCCAATTTCTCCATTGAAAGCAGTAGCTCCTTCAAACATAGAATTAAGGTCATGAGCATTTTGAAGATTCCAAGAATTTAAGTCTTGATTAAATGAAATAGCATCCTCAAACATATTTCGGATATTAGTTACATTCGAAACATCCCAATTCCCAATACTTCCATTAAAAGATGACGCATCTCTAAACATTGCATACATGTTTGATACATTTGATACATCCCAGCTGTTAAGATTTTGATTAAATGATGAAGCGCCTGAGAACATGGCATTCATATAAGCTACCTTGCTTACGTTCCAATCACTTATGTCAATATTAAATGAAGTGGCTCCTGCAAACATCCCACTCATATTGGTAACATTAGAAACATCCCATTTCGATATATCTTTGTTAAAACTTACCGCATCATAAAACATTCGCCCCATATCAGTGATATTTGAGACATCCCAGTTTTCTATCTCCCCATTCAAAGACACGTCTCGAAACATTTGATACAAGCTATTCACTCTGCTAAAGTTAGGTTCGTCAGTAGCAGTTATTTGTAAATTTTTACAACCATAAAATGCTGATTTATAACTCTTCCAAGCTATATCACCCCATTTAGATATTTCTACAATTTTGTTTTTATCTCTTGAGTTATTAAATGCGATACCAGCAAAATCGCCACTTATTTTAACTCTGTAAGTACCTATACTCGGAAATGTAATGGTTCCGAATTGTACAGCACTTCCTGTTCCGTTATTTTCAACTTCATTCCCAACTTCTTCCCACTCAATAAGATAATTTGCATCATGTCCATTATAGACTCCAGGTATTTCAATTTGATTATCATTGGAGATACCTACATTATCTGTTTTCCAAATGCTTACAAACTGATTTGAACAATCTTTAACATCACCTGTAAAATCCCAGTTCTTATTGTTAATAAGTGTTTCACGCCCCTTTTTATAACAATACCTAAGACCTTCAACCCCTAAAGTAATATTTGATGGTAGTCCAGCATTTTGACTCCATTCATTTAACATTAAAACATACTTTATAATCGAAAGACCTGAATTATCTAGCATTCCCTCCATATTTGTTGCTGATACAAGATTCCATGCAGCTAAATTTCGATTAAAATTTGTCGCTCCATTAAACATATTTGTAAAGGTTGCAACGCTAGAAACATCCCAATTCTCTAGATTTGCATTAAATTGAGTCGCACCTGCAAATATGCCTTCCATTGTTGAAACTTCTCCCGTGCTCCAAAGTGATAAAGATTTCCCTTTTATTGGTGTGTCTCTAAAAGCAAAATTCAAATTAGTTACTGAGTTTAGGTTTGGCTTATTAACTGCAGTCACCTCTAGGTTTTGGCAGCCATAGAAGGCACTTTCCAAAGACTGCCAATTTAAATTACCCCAACTTTCTATAGAAATTATTTTGTTTTTATCGCCACTATTTGCAAATCGAATACTTTTAAAATCACCAGAAATTTTAACTCTGTAATCTCCAGGGTTTGGAAAGGTTAAGGTATGATCATCATTTCCAATTTCACTTCCATTATTGCTCAGATTTCCAATCTGCTCCCACTCTATCAGGTAATCTGTACCTACTCCAGGAATTGTGATTTGATTTGAATTACTCACTCCAGCTAAATCAGTTTTCCATCTGGTAACAAAATACTGATTCAAACAATAACGATCTCCAGTTATTGACCAGCCAAAATCATTAACCAATTTTGATCGCGCATCTATTGCTTCACAAAAGGTTAAATTTACTGATACTTCACCTAAATCAATATTTTCAGGGATAAAGTCATTATTTGCCCATCCCAACAGCGTATTATCATAATTGATATTACTTATATTACTAGATCGAAATATATCCATCATATTCTCAATGTTGGACAATTCCCAGGCACCCAATTGCTGATCGAAATTGCTAGCACTAAAGAACATCTCGCTCATATCCCTCACTTTAGATACATCCCAGATTTGAATATACTGGTTAAAGGAGTCAGCTCCCCAAAACATTCCTGACATGTTTTCAACATTCGATACGTTCCAGTTTCCTAAATACTGATTAAAACTCTCGGCCCTAAAAAACATGTCTCTCATGGAGGTAACACTAGATACATCCCAGAGACCAATATCTTGGTTAAAACTTCTTGCTAAATGAAACATACCAGACATACTTTTAACATTAGAAACATCCCATGAACTAATGTCTTGGTTGTAAAGCACTGCACCATAAAACAGATCATCCATGAATTCTATATTAGAAACATCCCAAGTGCTTAGGTCTCCGTTAAACATGCTAGCTCCACGGAACATGCCACCTATATCCGTTACATTTGTTAAAACTGGAGCATCAATAGCTGAATACTCTAAGTTTTTACAACCGAAGAAAGCTTTGGAGAATGTAGCCCACTCAATATCTCCCCATTGCTCAATTTCAATAAGTTTAGCTGCATCAGTAGTTTCTTCGAACTTATAAAACTCAATTCTATGAAAGGCTCCACTAATCATCACCCGATAAGTACCCGCACTAGGGAAAGTAACAGTATGCTCATCAGTACCAGTCTCGCTGCCACTATTACTAGCTTCATTGCCAACTTCCTCCCATTCTATTAAATAATCTGTACCTGTACCAGGTATGGTAATCTGGTTGTCCTCGCTTGTACCAGGGTTATCAGTTTGCCAAACCGTAATGAAAGGACGGTCTTGCGCATTAGCTACTGTAGCAATAACTAGAAAACTGGTAATGAATAAAAAACTTTTAATTTGTAGTAAACAATTTCTCATATAAAGTGGTCAAAATTGAAAAAGCTATGCTATACAGCATACCCAATAAATGGCAAAAGTAAGCTATCTTGTATATATTCCAAAAGTTCTTCGATAGATACCAGGTATTAGTTGACCACAAGATTATGAACTCGATAAATAATTTATTAGAATTGCCTCTTCAGTTATCTAATCATTTTGAATAAGAACTTTAAAAGTTTACTTTTTATTCTCTTTAGCTTCCTTTTCATTAGCTGCCAACCAGAACCTGTTGAAGTCTGCGCTATTGAAAACCAGTCACTCTATCAGCATTATGATTTTCCTGTTGGCGTTGCTATTGAGCCTTATCAAACCGCTTTTTTCAACGAAAATGAACCTATTATACGAACTCAATTCGATCGTTTAACTGCATCAAATAGATTTAAAGCTGATTTCATCCATCCAGAAGAAAATACATTCTTTTGGACACAGGCTGATTTAATTATTGAATATGCAGAAGCTAATAATAAGTCGGTGCACGGCCACACCCTGATTTGGCATGAGCAACTTCCTACTTGGATGGAGAATTTTAAAGGAAATAGAAATGAATGGGAAGAAATGATGAAAAAACACATTACTACCATTGCAAGTAGATATAAGGGCAAAGTAAAGGCCTGGGACGTGGTAAATGAAGCTTTTCTGGAGGATGGCACTTTAAGACCCAACATCTGGTATAAAAATATGGGAAGCAGCTACATAGAAAAAGCCTTTCAATATGCACACGAAGCTGATCCGGGTGCTCTATTGTTTTATAATGACTTTAACCTCGCCTTAAGACCTGCTAAACGTAAAGCCGCATTAGATTTAATGAAGCAGCTTAAATTTAAAGGTTTACCGATACACGGAATTGGTATGCAAAGTCATATTGCCATTAGTTATCCATCGGAGTTGGATTTAGCATTGGCCATGAAGGAGATAACAGATGCAGGCTTTAAACTTCATATATCAGAATTGGATGTGGCCGTAAATGGTAATAGTTCAAGTAGCTTTAAGCTCAATTCAGAGCTTCTTCAAAGGCAAGCAAAACGATATAAATTCGTTTTTGAAAATTATTCAAAACTGGAAAAGCAATACCAATATGGTATTACCATCTGGGGAATAAATGATGGGGAATCATGGATTCCTGGTTATTTTAACAGAGAGGACTACCCCCTACTTTTTGATGAAACATTCAGCCCAAAACCTGCCTATTGTGCACTTATAAATAATTAACATGAAGCAAATACTATTAACCTTAATAATTGTAGTTTTCATAAGCCAACTTAAGGCGCAAGTAGCAGTAAGTTACATGCCTTTTCAGTCGGTGTTTTCCATAAGCTCAAACAGAGAGAATAACATTTGGCTTGATGTACGAGCTGAAACTAACTCCTTTATAGCCAATACTAATTTAGGAACTAACCTGGCCTATAATTTCAAAAAAACAGACAAAGCTAATTTTTATGGCGGCCTTGGTGTTAACTATAATCCATTCAATGGTTACCAAAACACGGGCATTATAAATGGTTACAATATTAAAATAGGAAGTCAAATAAAAGCTTTTGAGAAGCTACCAAAAGCTTTTATCCAATTTGAAATTTCTCCTTATATAAATCGCTATTTTGATTCAGCCAGGATACGAACATATCTGGGATTAGGCTATAATTTCTAAAATTAGTGGCCTATACTTTTACTCTATCTTCTAGTATTCACTCCACTCTAACTTATCGTTAGAAACCCCCATTAAATTGCAAAGTTTGTAAAGCATCCTTGCGCCCACATTACCATTCCAATCACTTTCACCGGGTGCTACTTCATTTAAATCGAAACCTATAATTTCTCTTCCGCTCTTTACTAGTTTTTGAAGTAGGTAAGTAGCCTCAGCAAATTTCAACCCGCCTGGTACTGGCGTACCCGTATTAGGACATAACTCAGGATTTAAGCCATCAATATCAAAACTGATATAAACTTTTTGAGGTAATTCACTTATAATCCTATCTGTAATAATATTCCACGATTCCCCATCAAATATGCCGTGCTTAACATCTTCATCATAAAAGACAGTCACTCTATCACTATGACGCTCCGCATATTTATATTCTTCCTCACAGAAATCTCTTATACCCACCTGAACCAACTTCTCAATCTGTGGTAGCTTCATAAAATTATAGCTAATTGAAGCGTGTGAATATTCAAAATCTTCATAGGCCTTTCGCAAATCCATATGAGCATCAATTTGAAGTACCCCGAAGGAGTCGTATTTCTCAGCAAGTGCTTGAATAAATCCTAAAGGCGTACTATGGTCTCCACCTACAAGACCTACCAACTTACCTTTTTTCAGTTGGGCGCTAGCCTCGCTCTTTACTACTTGAACCATCTCTGCGCAGGCCTTATTAATTTTCTTCAAAATATCTTTGGCCATACTGCTTTCTGCTTCCTCTTTCTCCAACAACTGAATGTATTGCTCAGCAAGGGTTCTATATTCCTCACTCTTTTCCTCTAAACCCTTTGCAGTATCCAGATAGGCAATACCCATTTTCCAAGCATCCTTAACATCCTTTTGAAATAAATCAACCTGGCTTGAAGCTTCTAAAATATGCTCCGGACCTTTAGCAGTACCGGCAGCATAAGAAACAGTAACTTCCCAGGGTACCGGAATTAGTACTAAATCAGCTGTTTCTTCATCAAAAGGAAGGGCAAAAATATTTCCACTTGTTCCCAGCCCATTAGGATCAAAATCGGCTATTAACTTTTCTTTGTTACTCATAAAATTTAACTAATGTCTTTTGGTGCGATGTAGTCTATAAAATCGCAGTTCTTTTCGGACACCTCCTGCCATGAGGTAAAAGGCACTTGAATATGAACTATTCCGGCAGTTTGCACATGCCCTATTTCAGCACCTGTTACATATTCCGAAAGGTAACTAATTGATGGATTATGTCCTACTATAAAAGCAGAACGCATTTCCGCAGGTATTTCAGTAATTACCTTTAATAAAATTCTGGCTGACGCTTCATATATCTCCTCCGATGACTCAATATGATCAGGATCTACCCCTAATTGTTCATTCAAGCGCTCAACAGTCTCTGTTGTTCTTTTAGAAAAGCTGTGTACAATAATATCAGGATGTATCCCTTTTTCCTTAAACCAAACACCAATTTTGGAAGCGTCTTGATAACCCTTAGAGGTGAGTTGTCGTTCTACATCTTTCTTATCGGCAGTGTGCTCTTCGGCCTGCGCATGTCGGATCAAATAAAGATTTTTAACCATTTGAATTTTGAGCAGTTTAAAGTAAAGCTAAAACTATTAGATCAACTATTTAAAGAAATTAGTAAAAACCTAAATTCTTTTTTTCTAAAAATTTTTAATGATATTTGAAACTTCCTTAGTAAAACCCATAACACACTATGTCTAAAAATTTAGTAATTGTAGAGTCACCAGCCAAAGCCAAAACCATTGAAGGTTATCTCGGAAAAGATTATAAAGTGCTTTCCAGCTACGGCCACGTGCGCGACCTGCAAAAAGGAAACAATGCGATAGATGTGAAAAATGGCTTTAAGCCGATCTATGAAATTACTAAGGACAAGAAAGATGTGGTTAAGGCATTAAATAAGGAATCAAAGGCGGCAGAAATGATCTACCTCGCAACGGATGATGACCGTGAGGGAGAAGCCATTTCATGGCATTTAAAAGAAGCCTTAAAGCTTGATGATTCTAAAATAAAAAGAATTGTATTTCGTGAAATCACTAAAAGTGCTATTCAGAATGCCATCAATAATCCCCGTGGAATAGACAATGACCTGGTAAATGCACAGCAAGCAAGAAGAATATTAGATAGATTAGTTGGTTTTGAACTCTCCCCTATCCTTTGGAAAAAAATTAAAACCGGCCTTTCAGCTGGTAGAGTGCAATCTGTTGCCGTTAGAATAATTGTTGACAGAGAAAGAGAGATAGAAAGTTTTGAGGCCAAGTCTTTTTATAAAGTTCAGGCTATCTTCGAGGTTGAAGGCGGCAAAACCCTAAAAGCTGAATTACCAGGCCGATTTAATACCGAAGAAGAAGCTCAGGCATTTCTGGAAAAATGTCTCGATGCCGAATATACTATCGGTAAATTAGAGAAAAAGCCGGGGAAAAAATCACCCGCACCACCATTTACTACTTCAACGTTACAGCAGGAGGCTTCAAGAAAATTAGGGTTTTCAGTAGCCCAAACCATGAGTTTAGCGCAACG
Source organism: Marivirga atlantica (assembly GCF_016734805.1). GTDB lineage: Bacteria > Bacteroidota > Bacteroidia > Cytophagales > Cyclobacteriaceae > Marivirga > Marivirga atlantica. The sequence goes on along the minus strand of NZ_JAERQG010000002.1, from coordinate 263,359 downwards.
CTTGTACGAAGCTGGTAAAATCTCTTATATGAGAACAGATTCGTTGAATCTTTCTGATGATGCTATCAAAAGTGCTACATCAACCATCAGCTCCGACTTCGGTGATGACTTTGTACAAACCAGAAAATTTAAAACTAAATCGGCTGGTGCTCAGGAAGCTCACGAAGCCATTAGGCCTACAAATTTTGCTACCAAAGAAGCTGGTTCTGATTATAATGAAACACGACTTTATGAGTTGATTTGGAAAAGGGCTATTGCCTCGCAGATGTCAGATGCGCAAATTGAAAAAACCAATGTAAGCATTAATATATCCACCGCTGATGAAACTTTTAGCGCCAGTGGTGAAGTAATCAAGTTCGAAGGATTCCTTAAGGTATATATTGAATCTGTTGATGAAGACGAAGAACAGGACAGTAGTGTAACCAAAGGAATGCTACCTCCATTGCAAATGGGACAGAGCCTTGGCCTAAATGAAATGCATGCCCGTGAAGGTTTCACAAGAGCACCTGCCCGCTATAATGAGGCAACGCTTGTAAAAAAATTGGAAGAGATGGGTATCGGTAGACCTTCTACCTATGCACCAACCATTTCAACTATCCAGAAAAGAGGTTATGTAATCAAAGAGTTCAGAGAAGGTAAAGAAAGAAATTATACGGAGCTTGTACTTGAGAAGGGTAAAATAGAGAAGCACAACAAAACAGAAATAACCGGTACTGAGAAGAATAAGCTATTCCCTAGTAATATTGCTATGGTAGTAAATGACTTTTTGGTTGAACATTTTCCTAATGTTACTGATTTCAATTTCACTGCTCGCGTTGAGAAGGAATTTGATGAAATAGCCAAAGGACTAAAAGAGTGGAATAATATGATCGACCAGTTTTATGGTGATTTCCATTCTAAAGTGGATGAAGCGGAGAGCCTTGAAAGAAAAGAAATTAAATCATCGAGAGAACTAGGTACTGACCCTAAAACGGGCAAGCCTGTAATTGTGCGTTTAGGTAAATTTGGACCGTTGGCACAAATTGGAGAAACGCCTACTGAAGATGACGAGAACGCTGAAAAACCTCAATTCGCCAGTTTAAGAAAAGGGCAGTTTATTGAGAGTATTACCTTAGAAGAAGCATTAGAACTTTTCAAATTACCACGTGACGTTGGTATGTTTGAAGATAAAAAAGTAGTGGCTGCTATTGGTAGATTCGGGCCTTACATAAGGCATGACGGCAAGTTTGTCTCTATTCCTAAAGGTGAAGATCCGCTTGAAATTAATGAAGCCAGAGCAATTGAACTGATTGAGGCAAAGCGTAAAGCTGATGCAGAGAAATTCATTAAAGGATTTGATGAAGACCCTGATATGCAAATACTAAATGGCCGTTGGGGACCATACATCAAAGCGGGTAAGAAGAATGTAAAAATCCCTAAAGATAAGGAGCCTAAAGATTTAACATACGAAGAATGTGTTGCGCTTGCTGAAGCCACTCCTGATAAAAAAGGAAGAGGCGGAGCTAAGAAAAAAGCTGCTCCTAAAAAGAAAAAATAGTTGATAGCTTCGAGTCTCGAGCCTTGAGCCTCGGACTTCCTTTAATAATAAATTAATTAACTGTAGAGTAAATTTTTTGGATTTGAGAGAATGAAACTTACTCGAGGCTAGTTACTCGCAGCTCGAGGCTCTTAAACTATTTTCTTAATTTAGTAATCTCTTCTTTAATACTCAACACCATATCTGTGAGTTCTTGCATGCTCAATGTACTCTGGATACGGCTGTTACCTTCAGGAAATTGCGTGCTAATAAAAGCCTTTGCTTCCCACACTTCCATCACACTATCAGCAGGAATTTCATAGGGAGAATAAACGGTATTGTCACTCACTAAATAGAGTAAGCCTTTTTCCTCCACATAGTTGAATACACGCTTATATACAACACCTTCTTGCTCACTTACTACAATGTAGGATTGTCCGTTTTTAATGTCTTTTACATCTTCCACATACTGGCCGATGATGACAGTGCCGGGCAAAATTGGTAGCATAGAATCACCTGAAATCTCAAATGCCCTGTAAGTACCACTTGTAGGCAACATGGGCAAACGGAATTTGGGTAGTTCCTGAATGTATTCAGGGTCAGCATAGCCGTTTGTATAACCGGCTGATGCTTTTTGAGGCACTAATTCAATGTTTTCATTGTCTTGCTCATCCACCGTGATAGCAAGAATCTTAGCTGGCTTCTTTTTGATAGATTTATTGGTGCTCAAATCTGTGGTAAGCATTTCATCAGCAGTTACTTCAAAGAGGTCTGCTAATTTAAGCAATGTGTTAAGTCGCGGATCTGCTCTACCCTCTTCATAAGAGCCAATAAGTGGTCTTTTAATTTCTAACTGGTCGGCCAAATCTTGCTGAGTCCAGCCTTTTTGCTTTCTGAGGAATTTGATATTGCTACTAACGAGGTGCACTGAATCCATAGGGTTGATACAAGGGTTAAAGATAATAGCTAGATTTAATTATCTCTAAAAATCATCATGTTCTCTTTTCGGTAATTACTGCTGATCAAGTTGTAGATGGAAGCTCTACCCAGCATCGTGTTATCGGCATGAGTGAAAGTATTTTCAATCCTACTCACAACACTTTTTAACGTATCCTTCGGATCTACCAACGTATAACCATACCAGCTATGGCCTGTAGTTTCTTCAGCTACCTGAAAGCGCACCTGGCATCTTCCTGAGTTTAATCGTTTACTTGATAGTTTAATTTTCATTTCTACTAATTTTAGTAATACACTAATTAAAATAGTGTTTATACTGATAAAAATAGTAATTTAAACTAAAAACCACAAGCAGAATACTAATTTATTTAGTATTACAACCTTAATGTCGCTAATATTTATAGTGAGAGGTTATTTTTTGAAACCAAACCTCAGATGAGGTATAATGAACAAGCTATGATCAAAATAATTTTCCGAACCATCGAAATAGAAGCCATAACCAACCCCTAGCCCTAATTCGAAATCGAAAAGTTTACCTAAATTTCTGCGCATTCCAAAAGTGGGCACAATAGTAATAGTATGATCGGCATCTATTAAATTCTTATTCATACTACTCAACACAACCCACTTCGGACTATAGGAAGTTCTTAAACCGATGTAATTACCTGCATTAAAGGCAATACTTTTACCTTTAGCACTGCGCTTTTTTAAATTATAATACCACTTGGGCTCTGCCGAGAAGTTTAATAAGGTAAAGAAGTCACTTGTATTTTCTCTTGTTGCACCTCCCGAGCTGAAGAAAGCGTTGGTAAAGCCTGCCTCACCTCTAATCGCTATAGATGGTGTCAACTTGTGTTCCTGATAATAAAGTAATTCAAGTCCATTAGTTTGAATACCCCAGAATTTATCACGCACTGAACCTGTAGTACTATCGGTACTATTAATCTGTGCCTGTAGTTGGAATAAAGTGATAAAAGTAAAAACTAAGATAAGAAGCTTCTTCATTTGGATGATAGTTTATTTTAAAGGTTCATAAATATAAATACGTTTGTAATTAAAAAACCAGCCGATACAATCTTTTTTTTAGTAAACCTTATGATAAAAAACTATTTACTAATATTTTTAGTTTATACTATTATTATTAGTAATTAGATACTAGCTTTGTATTGTGGCAGAACGAACTATACTTCACCTGGATTTAGACACCTTTTTCGTGTCGTGCGAACGCTTACTCGATAGCAAGCTGGAGGGTAAACCGATCCTCATTGGCGGCACTACCGACAGAGGTGTAGTAGCTTCATGCAGCTATGAAGCACGCACCTTCGGGATTCACTCAGCCATGCCCATGAAACTGGCTCGGCAGCTATGCCCTGAAGCCATCATCATAAGGGGAAATTCAGCCAACTACACCCAAAAGTCGGAAGAGGTAACCAACATCATCAAAGAACATGTGCCGCTTTATGAAAAGACTTCTATTGATGAGTTTTATGCCGACTTCTCCGGTATGGATCGCTTTATGAACAGTCTAAAGTTAGCTTCGGAAATCAGGCAGAAAATTATCAACGAAACAGGGCTTCCTATCTCCTTCGGGATGTCAAAAAATAAGACAGTCTCAAAAGTAGCTACGGGCGAAGCCAAGCCAAATAATCAAATCTTCGTTGATTATGGAACAGAAAAGCCTTTCCTGGCACCTCTATCAGTAAAGAAAATCCCCATGATAGGTGAAAAAACCTTCCAGATGCTCAACAACCTCGGCATCCGTAAGGTGCAAACCATACAGGAGATGCCCGTAGAGATGTTGAAAAAAGCTTTTGGTAAGAACGGGCGTACCATCTGGCAGAAAGCCAACGGCATAGACAACACGCCTGTCATCCCCTATTCAGAGCGGAAGTCTATCTCCACAGAACGCACCTTCGATAAGGATACCATTGATGTAGAAAAGCTCAAGGCTATCTTATTAGCAATGGCAGAAAACCTGGCTTTTCAGCTGCGCAGAGGCGAAAAGCTTACTGCCTGCGTCACCGTGAAAGTACGCTACTCAGATTTCAACACTTACACTTTACAATCGAGGCTTCCTTACACCTCTGCCGATCATATTCTGATTCCGAAGGTATTGGAGCTTTTCAACAGAATTTACCAAAAGCGACTATTGGTACGCTTAATAGGTGTGCGTTTTAGTCATTTGGTAAGCGGTGGTTATCAGATCAACCTATTCGAAGATTCAGAAGAAGTAATCAATCTCTACCAGGCAATGGATAAAATAAGAGATAAACATGGAGATAGAGCCGTATTGCGCGCAGCAGGCATAGAAGCCAGAACCATCAGCAGATTTAACCCTTTCCGAGGCGAGCCTCCACCATTGTTAGCCAACAGACGCAGCTAGCTTTCAGCATAGCTGTAAGTTGTGAGCTTCTGGTTACGAGTAAGAAACACCTAAAATAAAATCAATGAAGAATTTCAAGAAATTAAAAGTATGGCAGAATGGGATGCAGATTGTATTTACAATGTATAAGCTTACTAAACTTTTTCCATCTGAAGAAAAATTCGGACTAACCAGCCAAATGAATAGAGCCGCTGTATCTATTCCTTCCAACATATCAGAAGGAAGCAGTCGTGATAGTTCAAAAGAGCATAAGTATTTTCTCCAAATAGCATTAGGTTCTTGTTTTGAGTTAGAAACACAAGTATTAATAGCTGAAGAACTTAAACTTGGAGAAAAGGTAATACTTGAACAGTTGAAAAAATTGATCAATGAAGAGCAAAAGATGTTGATGAGTTTCATTTCAAAGCTGTAGACTTTGAAGGCCATGAGCTGCGAGCCTCGAGCTAATCATGGAAGATCAAAGCCCGTAGCTAGTAGCTCGAAACTCACAGCTCTTTCCTAATTACTCATTGTTCATTACTAATTACACAATTGCTAATTGTTCCTCAACTGTCACTCATATTATAGCTTTAAGTACGGCACGGTGAACCCAGAAGACCTGATCAACTGGGCGAAGGAGCACCATATTACCAAGTTAGCACTGACTGACATCAACTCAACGGCTGGCTGCCTGAAGTTTATTCGGCTGGCGCAGGAAGCCAACATCACACCTGCAGTAGGTATAGATTTCAGGAATGGAAATGAGCAGCTTTATGTGGGCATTGCCAAGAATAATGAAGGCTTCAAAGAACTAAATGACTTTCTCTCCATACACCTGCATGACAAACTTGATCTTCCAACGGAGGCTCCAAAGTTTAAAAATACTTTCATCATCTATCCGCTTCAGAAAGCTCCTGAACGCAAACTCTACAAACATGAATTTATCGGTGTACATCCGAAAGAGCTAAACAAGCTGATACGCTCACCATGGAAACAGCAACCAAAAAAGTTAGTCGTTTTGGCTACCGCCACTTTCCGCACCAAGCGCGACTTCAACGCGCACCGCTTGCTGCGTGCTATTGATAAAAACACATTGCTCAGTAAGTTACCAAAGAATGAAGAAGGCAACCCTGAAGACACCTATCGTTTACCAAGGCAGCTCGAGAAGAAGTTCAAAAATCACATATTCCTGCTGGAGAACACCGAAAAGCTATTACAACAATGCAGCATCTATTTCGACTTTAGCGGAAAATCCATCCAAAACCTGAGCACTTATACGGGTTCCGAATTTCGCGATTATTACCTACTGCGCAGACTCTGCCTACGAGGACTCAAATATCGCTATCCCGATTACGATTTCAGCATATTGCGTAGGCTGGTGAAGGAGTTGCAAATCATCAGGCAAAAGAAATTTGTAGCCTACTTCCTCATCAACTGTAAAATTGTGAGCTATGCGCGCTACAAAGGTTATTTCTATGTGGGCCGTGGCAGTGGCGCCAACAGCATGGTGGCTTACCTCATCCGTATTACCGATGTAGACCCGGTAGACCTTGATCTCTACTTCGAGCGTTTTATCAACTTATACAGAGAAAACCCACCTGATTTTGACATCGACTTTTCATCGTATGAGCGTGAGGACATTACCCGATTCATCTTCGAATACTTCAGTAAAAAATCTCCTGGCGGGATCTCACTACTGGCCAGCTACAGTACTTTTAAATACAGAGCGGCCGTGCGCGAACTCGGTAAAGTGTTTGGATTACCTCCTCATGAAATTGATAAAATTGCCGAAGGGGGTGCGCCAAGCGATAAGCTTTCTGCTATGGTGCTACATTATAGCAGCTACATTGCAGGTTTTCCGAGCCATCTCTCTGTTCATGCGGGTGGCATTTTGATGGCTGACAAGCCAATTCACTATTTTACAGCTACCAGTCTGCCGCCCAAAGGTTTTCCTACCACTCACTTTGATATGCATGAGGCCGAAGATGTAGGGCTCTACAAATTCGATATTTTAGGGCAACGTGGACTGGGAAAAATCAAAGACACACTCACTTTGGTACGTAAAAATCAGCCAGCCGAGCCCCCCATCGACATACACAACTTTCATATGCTGAAGCAGGACCCACACATTAAAAAGCTACTGCGTGAGGCCAATGCCATTGGTTGTTTTTATGTGGAGTCGCCCGCTATGCGGATGTTGTTGCGCAAGTTGGAAGCTGAAGATTACCTAAGTCTGGTAGCAGCCAGCTCCATCATCAGACCCGGAGTGGCTAAATCAGGTATGATGCGTGAATATATTCTCCGTTTCAGGCAGCCTGAAAGACGCAAAGATGCTCATCCTGTATTGTGGAATATTATGCCAGATACTTTCGGAGTGATGGTTTACCAGGAAGATGTAATTAAAGTAGCGCACTATTTTGCAGGGCTCGATTTAGGCGAAGCCGATGCGCTCCGCAGGGGAATGTCCGGCAAATTCCGCTCCAAGGCGGAGTTTGAGCGGGTGAAGATGCGCTATTTCGAGAACTGTAAAAAGAAAGGCCATGATGATGCGCTGGCAGCTGAAGTATGGCGACAGATAGAAAGCTTTGCCGGCTATGCCTTTGCCAAAGGTCACTCCGCCTCTTATGCGGTAGAAAGTTATCAGAGCCTGTATTTGAAAGCTTATTATCCGCTGGAATACATGGTAGCAGTGCTCAATAATGGCGGAGGTTTTTACAGAAAAGAGCTTTATGTGCATGAGGCACGCATGCATGGCGCACAGATAGAAGCTCCTTGTGTGAATAAAAGTGAAGCCCTTTGTGTGATTGAAGGCAATACCATCTATCTGGCGCTGGGCATGGTAAAAGACTTAGAAGACCGGGTGATTTTTGAATTGCTACAAGCTCGCAAATTTGGCGACTTTAAAGGATTGCAGGATTTTGTGAATCGGGTAGCCGTATCTTTAGAACAACTGCTGATTCTCATTCGTATAGGTGCTTTTCGTTTTACAGGAGAGAATAAAAAGGCTTTGTTGTGGGAAGCCCATTTTCTGCTGGGTCATTCCAAAAAGAGCAAGCCTACACGCGGACTCTTTGAGGTAGAAGCCAAACGCTTTAAGCTGCCCGACCTGAATATCTTCGCTCATGAGGATTCCTTTGAGGAAATAGAATTGATTGGCTTTCCACTATGCAACCCTTTTGAGTTGCTTAAGGAACCTCCTCAACACTATCTGAAGACTGCCGATTTCTCTCGCTTCTTAAACCAACAGATGACCATTTATGGTTACCTGGTGGCTATTAAGAATACGGGGACCAGCAATGGCGGGCGCATGAATTTCGGTACCTTCATTGATATTGACGGCTACTTTATTGATACCGTGCATTTCCCTCCTTCTGCTATGCGCTACCCTTTCAGGGGCAAAGGCATTTACAAACTGACTGGCAAGGTGGTGGAAGAATTCGGTTTCTACTCTATGGAAGTAGCAATGATGGAAAAATGTGCCTTTATAGATGACCCTCGCTATACCGATGATGTGGCCCGACTGAAAGTAGTTGAGATTGACTACAAAGGAGGCGGCAGAAGGAAGCTTTGAGGTTTGGGAGGAATGGTTAACTTTAGGGGTAATTGATTATATAATAAATATATTAATTTTAGTATTACTTATAAGTAATTAATGATTGCCCTAAGAGGGCATCACTTAAAAGCCTTAAAAATGAAAAAACTACTATTCGTTTTAATTTTTAGTCCCTTCCTTTTACAAGCTCAATACTTTAGTGGACAAATAACCTATAAAACTACTATTAAACTCAAGAATGATAGCATGGAGATAGAAGATATTATTGCATTTATCAATGGAGACTCAGCTATCTATCAAATTACTGAAAAACATTACAAATCTTCATATTACAATAATGGTCAGTATACCTATTCATATACTTATAATGACGACACCTATCGTATGTATGATGATTATGCGGATAAGCCATATATAACTTTTAGAGACTCAAGAAAAGGAAATACTACATTTTATAGCTCCGCTGTTTACAAAGACAGCACACTCAATATTTTAGGGCATCCCTGCTATTTAGTTAAATATTCTTCGGACTACGGGAATAGCAAAACCTATTATTCTGATGATATCAAGGTTAATTCTCAAGATTTCCAAGGACACGAGGTAGGCAATTGGTATAAAAAACTCAAAGAAGTAAATGGTGCAATAGCAATAAAAACCATCACCGAACATGATGATTACATTGAAATTCGAGAGGCAGTAAAGATTGAAGAACTGGAGTTCTCAGATTCAACGTTTAATTTACCGGAAAAACCAATAACGGTAGCGTTTTCAACCCTCGATAAAGAAGTAGAATTAAAAAATCCATCGAAGGAATCCATTAACTGCTATCAACAAAAAGTCGCGGAAGCTTCTAAAAATGGAGGTGAAAGCTACATAATTTACTTGGATTTTGTATTAGATAAAAATGGTGCTATTCAATATATTCATCCTGTTGATAAGTATGATGAAGCTCTAGTAGAAGTTGCAAAAGATATTCTTAAAAATTGTGGAGTTGAATTCATTCCAGGAGAACTAAATGGAGAAACAGTGAGTTCTGAGATGTTTTTTCCTGTAGGATTTCTAAGATAAATTAACAAAAAAACTCTTAATTAATACATACCTTTAAAAATATTAGAATAAGCTTTTGATCAAGTTTATAAATTACTTTCTTATTTTTCTTCTTGTTTTAACCTTAACAATAACAACTCAGGTTGGAGGGATTATACTATTACTGAGTTTATGGATAAGCAAGAGATGGAAGCAAACTTTCAGGTTTAAAAAACTTATCATCTTCTTAAGCATTTACGTGGTCTCCACTTTCGCTGTCGTTCCATTTTTAGCACCTTATTTTGACAGAGAAAAAATTGAAGCTTCCGATAATCTAAAGTCGGGTAGCTTTATGACTGTATTAATGAATAGAAACTATGTGAATCCCGAGTTAAATACTTTGCTCAAACAAATCTCCATAAACACACCAATTGTCTTTCTTGATGCAAACTTTCCTTTTTTCGATGGCTTCCCATTGTTACCGCATTTAAGTCATAATGATGGCCGCAAGGTTGATCTTAGCTTTATTTATAAAAATGAGAACGGAGAACTCATTGCTGCTACAAAATCTGTCAGTGGGTATGGTGTATTTGAAAATCCAGATGATGATGAGTTCAACCAAACAAACTTCTGTAAAGAAAATGGCTATTTCCAATACGATTACCCTAAATACCTCACCTTTGGAACAAAGAATAAGTATTTGACATTTTCAAAAGAGGGCACCGCAAACCTAATTAGAGAAATTGTTGGCTATAATTCAGTTGAAAAAGTCTTTATTGAGCCTCATTTGGTAAAACGAATGAATTTAAGAAGCGATAAAATCAGGTTTCATGGTTGTAGGGCTGTAAGGCATGATGATCATATTCATGTTCAGGTAAATAATTGAAACTTCCCATAGTATATTGGCCACTTATGAATCACTCCACTTAGCTTTTCATTATCACTTTTTGACCAGAAAATAAAACTTAAAAAGGTCTAAATCTTAAATAAAGATTAAACTTCTATCGGTAATTCCCTTTTTCACCATCACCCAGGAAGGATCTTATTTCTACTAAAGCCATTTCGTAGTTTCACATCAGATCCCTTCGGGATGACATAATCTAGCAGCTTCAAAAGTTGAAGTTACTAAAGGTCTGACGCTTTTAGCATACTGACCTTTACATTGTAAGTACCTCGAAGAGGTCAGACAAGGATATTACTAAGTAAAATAGTCGTGCCGGAAGCATCTACATGAAAATAACATAATAAATAACCAAAATATGGAAAAAGATCCCTGCGGGATAACCATTCTGTACCTGATAATTTCATAATTTAAGGTCATCCACTAGATATCTATCTGCTTTTTCCTGTAATGTACGAAATCATGCCCTCATCCAACAACTCACTCGAAACCGATTACAAAAGCAGAATAAACAGAGTTTTTCAGTTTATTGATGAAAACCTGGATGGAGACTTATCATTAAACAAAGTGGCTGAAGTTGCCTACTTCTCTCCTTTTCACTTTCACAGAATCTTCAAGTTCATCACTAAAGAAACCTTGAATGAGTACATAAACAGGAGAAAAATAGAACAATCAGCCATTGACTTATTGCACAAAAACATATCGACCACTAGCGTTGCCCACAAATACGGATTCAGCGATATTTCTTCCTACTCCAGGGCTTTTAAGAAATTCTATGGATTAAGTCCTACTGCCTTTAAAGAAGAGAACCCAAACAAGTTTAGCAAGATTCGTCAACTGGAGAGCAAGAATGGACAAGCCTACCCTGATCAGGAAAAATACCTTTGCCTCATTACTAATCTCAAAAACTGGATAGCAATGAATGCAAAAATTGAAATCAAAGAAATGCCAAAAATGGATTTGGCTTATGTAACATGTTTTGGCCCTCAAAATATGCCGAATGCCTACCAAAATTTGATCAAGTGGGCCACTCCTAAAGGCTTAATTAATGAGCAAACCAAAATGGTAACCGTTTATCATGACAGCTTTAAAATTACCGAAGCTGATAAAGTTAGAATGAGTGCTTCCATTTTGTTAAATAAATCTATTGAAACCTCAGGGGAAGTTGGGCTTCTAACCATTGAAGCAGGAAAGTTTATTGTTGGCAGTTTTGAAATTGGCTTAGATGAATATGAGAAATCGTGGACAGGGCTTTTCCTCTGGATGAATGAAAATGGTTTTAAGAAAGCTGAAGGAAATCCATTCGAATTATACCACAACAACTTCAACGATCATCCTGAAAAGAAAGCTATTGTAGATTTTCATATTCCTATTGAATAAAAGTAGCTGGTGGTTACCAGCTACTTTTAGAAATTTAATATCAATAATTACTCTAACAGTTTATATTTCTTCTTTCTCTGGTTACCTTCGCGGCCGAATACAACAAATTTTAAATCCGAAAAAATCTTTTACATGTTTAAAAAATCCATTTACTATTTAGCTATCTTATTTAGTTCAGTATTTTTCCTCTCTTGCTCGGAAGAAGATCCAAACCCTGAAGAACTAGAAGTTGATTTTGAGATCACTCTAGACAAAGAAACTGCTCCAGCCCAAGTAACTATTACAAATAACACTACTGGAGCAACTTCTTATGAGTGGGATTTTACCGGTGGTGATCCTGTAAGCTCTACAAAGCAAAATCCTGAGACAATCACTTATTCAGAAGCTGGTGATTATACCATTATATTAGACGCATCTAATGGCTCAGGAAGTAAAAAAGTGTCAAAAAATTTCAGCTTGTCTGCTGCATTAACCGCTGACTTCGAGATATCTTTAAGCAGTGAGTCTGCACCTGCAGAAGTGAATATCACTAATAATTCTACAGGCGCAAGTACTTATAACTGGACATTTGAAGGCGCTGACCCAGCTAATTCTACAGAAGAAACTCCGGCTGCTATTTACTATGCCAACAAAGGTGAGTACACTATAAATCTAGAAGTTTCAAACGGAACTGATACAGAAACACTAAGCAAAACTTTTAGCTTAAGTGAGCAATTAACAGCTGATTTTGAAATAAGCGTTAATAGTGACCAAGCACCTGCAGAAGTAACTATTACTAATAACTCTACTGGTGCAACCTCATATAACTGGACATTTACCGGAGGTGATCCGGCCAGCTCAACGAATGAAAACCCTTCAGTAGTAAATTATGCAGAAAACGGAGAGTATACTATTGAACTAGCTGTTTCAAATGGAACCGAAACTATCAGCAATACTAAAGTTTTTACTTTACAAACAACTGAAATTACAACTTATCAAAATATTACATTGGGAGGAGTTGATGTTGAATCTACAGTAGGTTCAGTCTTCTCAACAACAAGTGGTACAGTTATAAAAAGTGGAAACATCACTGCAGAGAATGGCGCAAGTATTGACATTCCATTTATTCAAATTTCTGGACTAAGGTTTTTTGAAACCCCGCAAGATGTTAGCGGCTGGGGTTTAACTGAAATCCCAAATGCCACAGAAACTAAATTCATCAACTATATGGAAAGCAGCTCAATAAACTTTACTGTTGAGACTTTTGACGCTATGACTGATGATTCTTCATTAAGAGATTTAACAATTGAGGCTGATAACGAAAGTTTCCCAACAGGTGGTTTACCAAGAATCGTACTATTTGAAAACGCTCAAGGTAAAAAAGGAGCAATTAAAATAACTGATATAGTTAGTGGGCCTTCAGGTTCTATTACATTTGATTTGAAAGTACAGAAATAATTACAAGAGCGTACTGCCTATATTGGTGGTACGCTTTTTTTTAAAAAGCTATCAAAATTGGTCAAAATCACAACCCTTTTAGAAGGTTGATATAGAATGTTTCAAATTCTCACCTCTAAACTTCAACTAACAAAACATTTTCTCTTATACTTGGAAGATGAACTCTTCGAATCAAAACTATATCGACTTTGCTCAGTACAATATCTGGGCAAATAACAGAATCATTGAAAAACTGTCCTCATTAGCTGATGAACAGCTCAATCAAACCATTGAAGCGAGTTTTCCTTCCATCATGAAAACAGTCGCGCACCTGTGGTCTGCTGAAATGGGCTGGCTCAACAGAATGCAAAGCAATGGCTGGAATACAGATGTTATCAAGAATTTCTCAGGAAGTACTCAGGATATGTTTATTGGCTGGCAACAAACCTCTCAAAGTTTTAAAGAATTCGTTATCAAAAATGATCTGGAACAATTGTTACAGTTCGATCATAAAGGAAAGCATTATGAAATTCCCTTCAGAGAAATAGCTCAAACGGTTTTTACCCACGGTAATTACCACCGCGGACAATTAGTTATGATGCTTCGTCAGCTCGGCATTACAGATATTCCGCAAACTGACTATATAGAATGGGTTAGGCAGCAAGCCCATGATTGATTAGTAATATCTTAACCAGACAAAAGAAGTTTTATCTTATAACCTCCTTCTCAACCCCCTATCCCTTCATTAAAAATCAATAAAGTTTGTAACTTAGAAATCCACACTCAGATAATCAAAATATGATGAAAAATATCGGATTAGTAGTTTTAGTTACATTTCTTTCAACATTTAATGCACTCAGTCAAAACAGAGAAATTGCAGTGGACACTACAGTGGTCACCTCCCACAGCACTACCATCAATGGCAGTAAAATAACGTATAGTGCAACTACGGGCACACAACCTGTTTGGGATGAAAAGGGCGAACCAACTGCCACGCTTTTCTATACTTATTATAAAAGAACTGATGTAGAAAACACCGCTAATCGGCCCTTATTGATATCTTTTAATGGTGGGCCGGGCTCTGCTTCAGTTTGGATGCATGTAGCTTACACGGGGCCTAAAATTCTAAATATTGATGACGAGGGCTATCCCATACAACCTTATGGTACTAAAGAAAATCCTTATTCAGTTTTAGATGTAGCCGATATAGTTTTCGTAAACCCCGTAAACACTGCCTATTCAAGAACTATCCCTGCCACGGGTAAAGAAGTTGAAAAAGAAAAATTCTTTGGCGTAAATGCTGATATTGACTACCTGGCTGAATGGTTAAACACTTTTGTAACGAGAACGCAAAGATGGAATTCCCCTAAATTTTTGATTGGGGAAAGCTATGGTGGCACCAGGGTTTCGGGCTTAGCTTTAGCACTTCAGGAAAAACAATGGATGTATCTTAACGGGGTGATTTTGGTTTCACCAGCTGACTATAAAGCCATGAACTCTGATAGTCCTTTATCAACGGCTATAAACTTCCCCTATTTTACAGCTGCTGCCTGGCACCATGGTGTATTGCCAGAGGCACTTCAAAATAAAGATTTGTTAGAAATACTTCCTGAATCAGAGGAGTTTGCTATTAATACTTTAATGCCTGCATTAGCTAAAGGAGGATTTTTTTCACAAGAGGACAAAGAAAAGCTAGCTGAAAAAATGGCTTACTATTCCGGATTATCAACAAGTTCTATTTTACAGCATAACCTTGATGTGCCAACTAGCTTCTTCTGGAAAGAACTTTTAAGAGACAAAAAAGGATATACCATTGGCAGGCTTGATTCTCGTTATTTAGGTATTGACCGCATTGAAGCGGGAAGTTCTCCTGACTACAGCCCGGAACTGACTTCATGGTTACACGCTTTTACCCCAGCTATCAATTCTTACATTCGCGAGGAATTGAACTTCCAGACCGATATCAAATACAATATGTTTGGCCCGGTACGACCTTGGAGCTTTGAGAACAACAATACAAGAGAAGATTTAAGACAAGCCATGGCTGAAAATCCTTATTTAAACGTAATGTTTCAAACTGGCTATTATGATGGAGGTACCACCTACTTTAATTCAAAGTATACCATGTGGCAGATTGATCCGAGCGGCAAAATGCAGAGCCGCTTGAGCTTTAAAGGCTATAGAAGTGGGCACATGATGTACCTACGAAAAGATGACCTCAAAACAGCTAATGAAGATTTAAGAGATTTCATCATAAATAGCCTTCCGAAAGGTAAGCCAGCGAAATATTGAGTTTCAAAAGAGAACAGTATAAGTATTATCGACCCTAACGATCAACAAGTTAATTTTTAGCTCTGAAAAGAATGGACCACAAAGAGAAAAACGAAAATAAAGAAACAAATATTGATAATACGCAATCCAGACCTATACCTGTAATTGGCATTGGTGCTTCGGCAGGCGGTCTTCAGGCACTAGAGAAGTTTTTCCGAAGTATGCCTACAGATTTAGGTGCTGCTTTTGTAATAGTGCAACATCTTGATCCGGATCATGAAAGCATTTTATCTGAGCTGATCGGTAAATATACCAAGATGGAGGTAATCCAAATAGTGGATAAAACGGAAATTGAACCTGACCACGTATATATCATTCCTCCCGCGAAAGTATTAGAGTTAAGAAATAATGTACTTCATCTTAAAGCACAGCAAGAGCCTAGAAGTATACGCTTACCTATTGATGATTTCTTCAGGTCCCTCGCGAAGGATAAGAAGGATCATGCCATAGCTGTAATCTTATCCGGTACCGGCACAGACGGAACCTTAGGAATCAGAGAAATAAAGTCTGCAAATGGTGTAGTATTCGCTCAGTCACCTGAAGATGCCAAATTCGATGGAATGCCGAATAGTGCTATATCCTCAGGCATGGTAGATTTCATATTGGATGCCGATAAAATCTTAATAGAATTAAAAAATTATTTAAAATATTTAACTGATTTAAATAGTAATCAGGACCTATCGGATATTTATAGCTTCAATACATTTAATAAGATTTTTAGTCTCCTGTATGAAAAAACAGGCCATGACTTCTCTAATTATAAGGCTAACACCATTGTCCGCAGAATAGAGCGGAGAATGAATATTTTAAAAACGCTGAAGATTGAAGAGTACCTTGAAAAATTAAAGAAGAATAATGACGAAGTAAAAGTGCTTTTTGAAGATCTTTTAATCGGGGTAACAAGCTTCTTTAGAGATCAGGAGGTTTTTAGTTTCTTATCTAAAGAAATAATACCTCAACTATTTGAGCAGGCCCAGGAAGATAAACATATTCGACTTTGGATTACAGCTTGTTCAACCGGAGAAGAAGCATATTCTATAGCCATACTATTAAAAGAGCATATCCAGAAATATAATCTTAACGAGTATTCTGTTCAGATTTTTGCCACGGATTTAGATAAAAGGGCAGTGGAAAAAGCAAGACAGGGTACTTATCCCGATAATATTACTACTGATCTATCTCCACATTTATTAAAAAAATACTTCACGGCTCATGAAAAAACTATTACGGTTAACAAATCCATAAGGGATATGATAGTATTTGCTGAGCAAAGCTTAATTAAGGATCCACCTTTTTCGAAAGTAGATTTCATTAGCTGTAGAAATTTATTGATTTATATGAATAGCCAGCTTCAGGAGGAAGTGATTACGAGTTTTCACTACAGCCTTAAAGAAGATGGATTTTTACTATTAGGTGCTTCAGAAACATTAGGTAAAAAAAGTGAATCATTTGAGGTTATTGACAAGAAAAATAAGTTTTACCAGAAGAAACCTCAGAAGAGCTTACATGCTCATTCTAATTTGTTTACAAACAGATCGCCAATAATAGAGCAGGTACAGTCCAAATCCAGATCTTACACACCTAAAGCAGAATCTTCTTTAGGAGACATTATTCAGCATCAAATTTTAGAACACTTTACTCCTGCAGCGGTACTGATTAATAAAGAGTTGGAAATACTTTATTTAAAAGGTGACACTTCCAAATACTTATCTCCTGTTCAAGGGGTTGCCAATATGAATATTGTAGAAATGGCAAAGCCCGATCTAAAGGTGAAGCTGCGTTTGGCCATTAGCAAAGTAAAAGGCGATAAATTACAAGCTTACGAAGAAACGATTCAGTTAAAAAAGGATAAGAGTTACAGCATAATTAACTTACATGTCCTTAATCTTGAAAAAGAAAAAAAAGACCCTAATCTATTTCTGGTTGTATTTGAAGATGTTAAGGAAGTCGAAATAAAATCCGATGACAAAAAAGCTTCACGACATGAGGATATAGATTACATTAAAACACTGGAAAATGAATTAAGACAAAATAAGGAGTATTTGCAGGCCGTGATTGAGGAAGCAGAAACTGCAAATGAAGAAATAAAAGCTACCAACGAAGAACTACAATCATCTAACGAAGAGCTCCAAAGTACTAATGAAGAGTTGGAAACTTCGAAAGAAGAGCTACAATCAATAAATGAAGAGCTAACTACTTTAAACACCGAATATCAAAATAAAATTGAAGAGCTTTCTGAAACTAACAATGACATCAGCAATATATTAGCCAACACAGAAATAGCTATTATATTTTTAGACCTGAACCTACGCATCAAGAAATTCACACCTAAAACGACCGAAATCATTGGTTTAATTGAGGGTGATATTAATAGGCCTATTGAAAACTTTGTGACCAAGCTAAATTATCCTGATTTCATTGAAGACATGAAGCATGTAATCAATACACTTAATACGGTAGAAAAAGATATTGATAGCAAAGACAAACACTATTTATCGAAGATTAAACCCTATAGAACACTTGACAATGTAGTAACCGGTTTAGTACTAACCTTTATAGATATAACGAAAATTAAAAGCGTACAGAATGATCTTAACAAAACTTTACAAAAGTTAAAATTTCATACAGAAAACACTCCGCTGGCAGTAATTGAATTTAACAGTAGTTTTGAAATAACTTATTGGTCAGAAAAAGCCAAAGACCTATTCGGATGGAGCAAAGAAGAAGTTTTGGGTAAAACCAGCGATGATTTCTCCTGGTTACACAATGATGATCTAGAACTTTCTGAAAAACTCAATAAAGAACTTCAGGAAAGAAAAAAAGACAACGTGCATGTCAGTACTAAAAATTACAAAAAAGATGGCTCTATCATTTTTTGTGAATGGTACTCCTCAGCTTTATTTAATGAATCCAACGAACTGATCTCTGTTCATGCTTTTGTGCTAGATAAAACTGAAAGCGAAGAGAATTTAGCTAGATTAAAGGAAAGCGAATTGAAATATCATAACCTATTCGATAACTCTCCTGACTCCATTATTCTTCACGATTTAAAAATGGACATAATTGATGCTAATGCTAAAGCCATTGATGAGTTTGGTTATAGTAAGCCGGAGATTTTAGAGCTTAGTGTGTTTGATTTACACCCTAAAATTGAGCAGCCTCATTCAGAAGAAGTATTAGAACAAGTCAAAAAATCTGATTCGGAAGACCCCTTAAAAGTAATTGGTAAATTTCAGCGCAAGGATAAAAGCATATTCACAGCAGAGGCTCAGCCAATAAAATGCACTTATCTAGGTAAAGACATTATTCAGGTAATTATTAAAAATTTATCAAATGATGATAGCATCACCATGGATAGTTGATAGCTTTCAATCAAATTATTAACTTTAGAAAGTTTGCATCCTTACTTTACAAAATAAATCAGTATTTAAATGGACCGTAATATAGATTTCAAAAAATTAAGGAAAGAAGCAGAACAATTAGCCGAAAGGCAAGAAAAAGACATTTCAACTTTATCTGAAAAAGAAACCTCTGAGTTAATTCACGAATTGAATGTTCATCAGATTGAGCTTAAAATGCAAAATGATGAATTGCTCAGATTTCAGGAAGAATTAGAGGCAGAAAAACAAAAATACAGTGACTTATTCAACCATGCTCCAATTGGTTATTTAAGCCTGGATGAAGATCACAAAATTATTAGAGTGAATGAACTGATGGCTGAAATGCTTAGCCGCCCAAAGTCTGATATTCTGGATAGACCATTTACTGATTTTATTCACTGGGATGATAAGGATGCTTTTTATTTATTCATGGTTCACTTTCGCAATGAACAAGTGAATAGATGTAGTCAAATTAGGCTTAATACTAAAGATGATGTGATTTACGTCAACATTGATGCCAGCAGACTTGATAAATCTAGTCATAACTTAGCCATTACAGACGTTACAGATTTAATAAAAGCACAGAAAAAAGCTCAAGAGAGCAATGAGTTAAAATCAGCTTTTCTCTCTAACATGAGTCATGAAATAAGAACGCCCCTAAATGCCATTTTAGGATTTTCAAGTTTACTAAGAAACAAAAATTTAAGTGAGTCTAGCCAAGATGATTACCTAAGAAATATCAAGCAATCTGGAGAAAGATTACTCAGGTTAATTTCTGATATTATAGATACCTCTAAAATTGAATCTAATCAAATTTCAATTATTAAGGAGAATTGTAATTTAAATATATTGATAGATGATGTAATTCAACAATGTTCGCTTTCACAGAGAAATTCTAAAGCTGAGATCAAAAGTATTAAAGGATTAGCTGATGAAGAGTCTCATATTATAACAGACTGTCATCGTCTTACTCAGATATTAATTAATTTATTGACAAATGCTTTAAAGTTCACAAAAGAAGGTGCTATCACCATAGCTTATGAACAGAAAGAAGATACATTACAATTTTATGTAAGAGATACTGGCATCGGTATTCCAGCAGACCAACAAGAAAATATTTTTAAAAGATTTTCACAAACAGATCAGAGTGGACGAAATGTAAAAGAAGGATCAGGCTTAGGACTTTCAATAGTGAAAGGCTTATTGAAACTTATGGAAGGCGAAATATGGGTAGAATCTGAATTAGGAAAGGGCAGCTGTTTTTACTTCTCAATACCTCATAATCCTACGGACACACCAACAAAAAATATTGCTTCAAAGACTCCATTAAATAAAAAATTCAAAGCCCTCCAAGATGCAGTTGTTTTGGTAGTTGAAGATAATGAAGTTAATCGATTCCTATTGGAAGCTTATTTGAAGGACCATATAGGTAAAATAATAGAAGCCTATAATGGCCAGGAAGCCATTGAACTTGTCAAATCTCATAATGATATTGATGTGGTTCTAATGGATATTAATATGCCTATTATGGACGGCTATGAGGCTGTTAAGCTTATCAAAGAATATAACAGCGATATCACTGTTATCGCTCAAACAGGTCACGCCATGGAAGCTGAAATACAAGAATTGAAGAAATCGGAATTTGATGATTACCTCATCAAACCTGTCGATGAATTTAAATTATTGGAAATGCTTAAAAAGTCAATTGATAGTAACTAATCTATAAATACTCTACAAATCCTTCTTAGCAAAATAGACCTTCGCAGCCTTCATCACTTTAGGCGCTAAGATCAAGGCTGAAATCATGGTTGGAAAAGCCATGACAGCATACATCCCATCTATCAAACCAATTACCGCACCCAAGGAAGTTACCGCTCCCCAAACTACCATCAATACATAGAAGTACTGATAATATCTTTCGTATTGCGCCCCAAAAAGGAAAGAGAAACACTTGCCACCATAATAGCTATAACTGAATAAGGAAGTGATTGCAAATACGACTAAGGCAATCATTAAAATAAACCTACCTCCTATTAAAGTGTCATCAAATGCTTTGATTGTTAAGGTTACGCCACTTATACCTTCCGTATGTTCTTGCCAAATGCCAGTAAGTAGAATGGCTAAAGCCGTCATCGTACAAACCACGATAGTATCAATTGCTGGTCCTAACATGGCTACCAAACCTTCGCGAATGGGTTCATTAGTTTTTGCTGCTCCATGTGCCATAGGTGCAGTACCTATTCCTGCTTCATTTGAGAAAGCAGCTCTTCTCGCACCGGCTATTATGATAGCTCCTACTGCTCCACCAAGAACCGACTTAGCAGTGAAGGCATCAGTAATGATTAAGACGAAATATTCAGGAACCAGCTCTCTATTAATAATTAGAATAGCAACTACTGCTATTACATATATCAGCACCATAAAAGGCACCATACTTCCGGCCACAGTACCTATTCTTTTAATCCCGCCAAACATTACCATAGCAACAATTCCAGCTAAAATAACTCCTATTACAAGTTTTACGGCAAAGGTCATTTCTACTCCCATTGGTATCAATAGTCCCTCTCCTATAGCAGCAGTTAATTGATTGGCCTGGAAACTAGGTACGGTTCCGAAAACTCCTGCCACACAAAATAGAACCGCTAAAGGATACCACTTTTTCCCAAGTCCTTCTCGTATCACATACATTGGGCCTCCCTGCAATCTGCCTAAGGAATCTTTACCTCTAAACATTACAGCTAGCGTGCATGTGAAGAATTTCGTAGCCATACCTACAAAAGCACTCACCCACATCCAAAAAATAGCACCTGGGCCGCCCATGGTAATGGCAACCGCTACTCCACTGATGTTACCCATACCTACAGTTGCAGCAAGTGCCGTGGACAAAGCCTGGTAATGACTGATGTCACCTTCACTTTTATCACCATCATATTTACCTCTTAAAATATTGATAGCATGACCGAAATAACGAAAAGGTAAGAACCTTGAATAAAGGAGGAAGAATAACCCACCGCCCATGAGTAGCACTAGTAAAGGTGTTCCCCACATGGCATTTCCGAAGCCAATTAATATATCTTTTAATGTCATTTGAAATTCTTAAACTGCTAATCTAATAAAGAATAAGTTGACCTCAGTACCAATTATATAATTATGAACAATAATACAGTTGAAAGATTAATAACTTCAATATTTGTTTAAGCGTTTCAGTATTCTATCAGCTATATGATTAAACTTTTTCTCAGCCTTATTTTCGCCTTTAGTGCTTCGGCATTATTTGCTCAACCAGATTGCATGCCTCAAACAAAAGCTTTCATAAGCGGAGAGCGTATACAATATGATGTAAAATACAATTGGGGATTGTTATGGGTAGATGCCGGTGAAGTGGTTTTTGCTGTTGAAGACACTGTTTTTAATGATAGACCCTCCTATTGGTTCAAAGGCTACGGCAGATCAAAACCCAAGTGGGATTGGGTTTATACTGTTCGAGATACTTTTGATGCAATAGGAACAAAAGGCACCTTATCTCCTCTTTACTTTAATAGAAAAACCAGTGAAGGCAGTTATAAAGTAGACAATTCTTATTGGTACTATCCAGAAAATAACTTCATCAAAGGTTCAGTTTGGAACTCTGATATTGAGAAAACTAAATCAGTAGGATTTCGGTATGACGAATGTGTTTGGGATTTGCTGAGTGCTGTTTATTATGCACGTAATTTAGATTACAGTCAGTACAGAGCTGGGGATAAAATTCCTTTTAATATGGTGATTGACGGCAAAGTCAACTATTTATTCATTCGTTTCCTTGGCAAAGAAGTGATGGAAATGCCTTCTGAGAAAAAGTATAGTACCATAAAATTCAGCGCCTTATTGGTTGATGGTACCATATTCGATGGTGGTGAAGATATGACTGTATGGGTATCTGATGATGAAAATAAAATACCTTTAAAAGTAGAAGCTAAAATTAAAGTAGGCTGGATAAAAGCATATTTAGTTGATACAAAAGGCTTGAAATATAATGACATTCAACCTTTAGCTGATTAAATTGCCGGCCGAATGGCACAAATTCATGTAAATACCGTAGCTGATATATGCGCGAAACAAGGTGTTGAGCGTGCAATCATTTCACCAGGTAGCAGAAACGCTCCTTTAACCATTGCATTTAACAGACATCCTGACATTAAATGCTATTCCATTTCTGATGAGCGAAGTGCCGCCTTTATTGCCTTGGGCATGGCTCAAAGCTCAGGTAAAACTATTGCTCTTATTTGTACTTCCGGATCTGCTGCTCTTAATTATGCTCCTGCTATTGCAGAAGCTTATTTCCAGCAAGTGCCTCTTTTAGTTTTGACCGCAGATCGCCCTCCCGAATGGATTGACCAATGGGATGGACAAACCATCAGGCAGCAAAATATTTATGGCAGGCATGTTAAGGCTAGTTTTCATTTACCGCTTATTGGCGAACATCCTAATGAAGCATGGCAAGCTTATAGGATTGTTAATGAGGCTTGTCTGCAGTCACAGTTTGATGAAAAAGGACCAGTACATGTTAATATTCCTTTTCGTGAGCCTTTCTATCCAACAAAAGATCATAGTTGGGAAGTTGATAAAAGCGCTCGGGTAATTAGCAAAGTTGCCGGACGAAAAGAATTACAAACTGAACAGATTGAAGAATTGAAAGCTACTTTTGATGGTAAAGATAAAGTTGCTTTTCTCCTGGGGCAGGATAATTATACACAGGAATTTTTAACCTCCTTAGATCAGGTTTCCGCCAGCTTACAAATCCCTATTTTGGCAGATGTTATCAGTAATGGACATCAACTAAAAAATGCTATAAAACATACTGATTCAGCAGGTATGTATTTAGCTAAACAAGCTCATCTTGAGTTTATTCCTGATTTAGTCATCAGTTTTGGAAGGAGCATTATATCAAAAAATCTAAAGCTCTTACTTAGAAACAACTCTATTGAACAGTGGCATGTGAATGAATTTAAGTCTGATATTTCTGATCCTTTTCAGTCATTAACTACAAGTATCACGGTAAATCCATTCAACTTTCTCTCCATGCTTAAAGACAGTCTCAAAAAAGATAAAGGCTTTTTGACAAAGTGGAAACAACTAAATGAGCAGCTTGATAAAAAGAAAAATGAATTTTTAATAGATCAATCATCTTTTAATGAGTTTAGCAGCTTGAAGACTGTAATAGACGCACTACCTCAAAATGCAGATATCCACCTGGCAAACAGCTTATCTGTCCGATACGTGAACTTTATTGGTCTGGAATCAGCCAATCATGTTTGGTGCAACAGGGGAACAAGCGGAATTGATGGATCAAACAGTACAGCCATTGGGCATGCCATAGCAGCCTCTGATAAGCAGCATGTACTCATAACAGGTGATGTTGCTTTCTTTTATGATAGAAATGCATTTTGGCATAAATACCTCTATCATAATTTAAAAATTGTACTCCTAAATAATAATGGAGGAAGCATTTTTAGGATGATTAACGGGCCAAGAGACCAGCCGGAGTTAGAGGAGTTCTTTGAAACCGAACAAAAGTTAGATGCTGCTTCATTGTCTCAGGAATTTGATATTGACTATTATCCTACAAACGACAGTGATAGCTTAGCACAAAACCTGTCTAAGTGGTTGGAAAGCAAAAACTGTAGCCTGCTTGAAATAAAATCAGATAGTAAAAACAACCAACAAATATTCGAATTATTTAAAAAACACATACAAAATTGATATGGCAACAATCAACTGGAAAACTGTAAAAGAATACAGTGATATAACGTATAAAAAAGCAGATGGCGTAGCCAGAATAGCGTTTAACAGACCAAACGTACGTAATGCTTTTAGACCAAAAACTACTGGTGAATTATTTGAAGCCATGCTAGATGCCCGTGAAGACCCTGAAGTGGGTGTGGTATTATTATCAGCAGAAGGTCCTTCTACCAAGGATGGTATTTACAGCTTTTGCAGCGGTGGAGATCAAAATGCACGTGGTGAACAAGGTTATGTTGATGAAGGCGGTGTTGCCAGATTAAATATACTTGAGGTACAACGGCTGATTCGTTTTATGCCAAAAGCGGTTATTGCTGTGGTACCTGGTTGGGCAGTTGGCGGAGGCCACAGTCTACATGTTGTATGTGACTTAACACTTGCCAGTAAAGAGCATGCTATTTTCAAACAAACTGATGCTGACGTAACAAGCTTTGATGGCGGATATGGTTCTGCTTATCTCGCTAAAATGGTTGGCCAGAAAAGAGCCAGAGAGATTTTCTTCCTCGGTAGAAACTACTCCGCACAGGAAGCTTATGAAATGGGAATGGTAAATGCTGTCATTCCACATGAAGAATTAGAAGACACGGCTTTTGAATGGGCACAGGAAATATTAGCGAAGTCTCCTACTTCAATCAGAATGTTGAAATTCGCTTTCAATGCAACAGATGATGGCATGGTTGGTCAACAGGTATTTGCAGGTGAAGCTACTAGATTGGCCTATATAACAGAGGAAGCCAAAGAAGGCCGAAATGCATTTCTGGAAAAACGTAAACCAGACTTTAAGAAATTTAAAAGAGTAAGTAATTAAATATGATCAACTCATCCTATGACTTCGAGTCATGGGATGAGTGTTTAAATTAAGCATCTACTTTATTCTATTATAGTGCACCCAGAAAGTAGAATCATAACGAGCGTCTTGAATTTCAATAATAGGATGAGCAGGGAAATCAAAGTCTTCAAATTTAATTTCATTAACTTTAGTAATTTCTTTTCCATGAAAAGGGTCTCCTTCTGATATACCTGTATAATCCATTATGCAAAAAATTGGCAAATTCACTCCTTTAACTTCATCATAATTCATCTCTAACAACACATCCTTAAGTCCATCCCCATCAGTTTCTATACTATATTTTATACGATGACTTTTTAATCGATAACCGCTTTCATAAAACTGAATTGCCCCTGAACAAGATTTGGTGTTTTCATAGATAATTTTATTAATTGTAGGATTATCAATATGGTAATAAACTGTAGTCAGCCTGCCATCTGATTGTACACTATCAACCTTAAAATCACGTGAAATTTTCCGATGAAGCAAACGAATATTTGGCCTAATGTCCGCCATAGCAAAAGAGTGAGAGGGCCATGGCAATGACGACAATCGGTCACTATAGTTTCTTTTTTGTAATACAGCAGCTTTCATTTTTCGCCTCTTTGAATAGCCATTCTCAAAAAGCATAGTAGTTACTGCCTCACTAACAGCTGTATCTATTGAATTATCTTTTACTCTGTAGCTGTAATAATAAGCATCTAACTGATAAGTCCGATCACCTATTTGTTCAGTATAAGTATCAAGCACACGACTAACTGTTTCGAAAATAGACTCTTTATTTCCCTTCACTTCAACTATTTTTAAATACAGTATGTCCGGCTCTAATTCAATAGCTAAAAGCTTATCAGTTATCGGCATTCTTACTGATTGATAGCCTACACTAGAAATTGTAATTGAATCAGCCCTTGAGTTAGCTGGGTATTTCAAAATAAATTCACCTTCTTTATTTGCCACTACGCCTAAAGTGCTATTGTTTAATTGAATATGAGCAAATGGAACTGGCAATTCTTTTACACTGTCGAATACTTTACCCTGAATTGTTAAGTAATTGGATGACTGACCATAAGTCACAAAGGGGCATAACCACATAGCCACTATTAGAGGTAGAAAAAATGAAGTCCGCATAATTTTGATTTATAAAAAACAACAATGATGATTCGAAACTAAACGTCTGGTTTAATTATTTATGATTCTTAAGAGTATTAAACAATTAGTTCTTTACAAAATTCAATTTAAGACAGATACTATTTTGTTAATTCATCAAAGCTAAAAATTCAACGCTGCCAATAAATAATCATTTTTTTAATCATTTCTTACATAAGTTTTATCGAAAAATATTTAACATTCAATTAATGAGTAATTGAAGTTCAAAATTTACTTTAAACTGTTTTAAAGCTAAATACAGACGGTTTTATACCGTGTCAATCGGTATATATGATAGATTATACTGAAAAAATATTCTTAAATAATTTTTTATTCTGTCATTAATTTTTTGTAAATAGCGAAGTCCTTGGCCAAAAGTAATGGACGAAAAATCTTACACATGGTGTTCTTCTTACACTATCTAAAGTAAGCGCTGAATTGGTCGAAAAGGACTAAACAAGTATTATTAAATGAAACATTAAATAAGAATAGTACAATTTATAACCAATAAACCTTTATTAATTATGATGAAACGTTTACTATTAATGCTAACAGCAGTGTGCTGTTTTCATTTCAGCCAAGCCCAACAACGCGAATGCGCCTCACAAGAGGTTCATGAACGCTTGTTAAAAGAAGACCCATCTTATGCGCAGCGTCAAGCGCAAATTGAAAACCTTACAAATGACTTCATTAAAAATGGAGCAGCTCAGCGTACAGAGAATGGTCAAATTATTATTCCATGTGTGGTTCATGTAGTTTATGCAAACTCTCAAGAGAACATCTCTGATGCACAAGTTCAATCACAAATTGATAGATTGAACAAAGATTTCGCTGCAACTAATAGCGACTACAATCAGGTGCCATCAATTTTCACCAATGTAAGATCAGGTGATACTGATATTAGATTCGAATTGATTGAGATCAAAAGATTCTCAAACAGCAGATCAACTTGGGGAACAAATGATGCAGTTAAGTCTGCCTACCCTCCAATTGAACCTGCTAGAATCCTTAACATGTGGGTAGCTGACATAGGTGGTGGTATCTTAGGATATGCTCAGTTCCCTGGTGGTAGCCCATCTACTGACGGAGTTGTAATGTCTCCTCAATATTTTGGTGATGCTACTGCATCAGGTGGAGGAAGCTTCTACCTATCAGCTCCTTTTGATAGAGGAAGAACTGCTACTCACGAAGTTGGTCACTGGTTAAACCTTCGTCACATCTGGGGTGATGGTGGTTGTGGTGTTGATGACTTTGTTAACGACACTCCTGTCGCAGGTGGTCCAAACAATGGTTGTCCGTCTGCTGGAACTAACAGTTGTTCAGGCGGCTTAAGCGATATGTTTATGAACTACATGGATTATGTAAATGATGCCTGTATGTTTATGTTCTCTGCTGGACAAGATGCTAGAATGCAAGCTACTTTCTCTTCAGGAGGAGGCCGTTCAGGTTTCTTGTTAGACCCAGTTTACAACCCTGGAAACCCTGGTGGCGGTACTTGTAACGATACTGAAGTTACATTTGCCCTAACAACTGACAACTACGGTTCTGAGACTTCTTGGTCAATCACTCAAGGTTCTACTACTGTAGCATCTGGAAGTGGCTATGGCAACAACCAATCTTACACTGAAAATATATGTTTACCTGATGGTGATTATACTTTCACTATCAACGATCAATATGGTGACGGTATCTGCTGTCAGTATGGAAACGGATCTTATTCATTAACTGATGGATCTACTACTTTAGCTTCAGGTGGTCAGTTCACTAATTCTGAAAGCACAAACTTCACCATTGGTAGCACAACTCCAGACCCATGCGATACTCCTTCAGGACTATCTTCATCTAACGTAGCTCAAACAAGCTTCACATTATCTTGGAATGCTGTTTCTGGTGCTGCTTCTTACGAAGTAGATGTTAATGGTTCTGTTTTAACAAGTAGCAATAACAGCATCAATGTTACTGGTGCTACTGCAGGTACAACTTATACTTGTAGAGTAAAAACTATCTGCTCTTCAAATGAAAGTTCTTATTCAGGATCTATCTCAGTTACTACTCAGTCAGGTGGTGGCGGTTCGCTATCTTGTACTTCAACAGTTTCTAGCTTCCCTTACAGCGAAGGCTTTGAATCTGGTTTAGGTGCATGGTCACAAGGTTCAGGAGATGATTTAAACTGGACAAGAGATGCCAATGGTACTCCATCAAGCAGCACAGGTCCTTCTAGCGCTGATCAAGGATCTTATTATATGTATGTTGAGGCATCTAGCCCTAACTACCCAAGCAAAGTAACTTACTTAAATAGCCCTTGCTTTGATTTAGGTTCTGCTTCTGCGGCTAACTTTACATTCAGCTACCATATGTATGGCTCAAACATGGGAAGTTTAGTACTTCAGGCACAAGCTGCTGGTGGAAGCTGGACTAACGTATGGTCAAAATCAGGTAACCAAAATAACTCATGGAAATCAGCTTCTGTTGATTTATCATCTTATTTAGGTGATGATGTTAAATTAAGATTCGTTGGTACCACAGGTAATGGATACAGATCAGATATGGCCATCGATAACATTGGTTTAAGCACTACTTCTGGTGGTGGCGGTGGAGGAACCACTTCTGTAACGGTTTCAATCACTTTTGACAACTACCCTGAGGAAACTGCCTGGGAAATAAGAAGCGGTTCTTCTGTTGTTGCCTCTGGTGGAACTTATGGTTCTCAAGCTGATGGATCAACTATCAATGTTCCAGTTGATTTAGCTTCAGGATGCTACGATTTCGTTATTACTGATGCTTATGGTGATGGTATCTGCTGTTCATATGGAAATGGTTCTTACACTGTTTCAGCAGGTAGCACAGTATTAGCTTCAGGTGGTGATTTCGCTAGTTCTGAATCAACAAACTTCTGCGTAGGTAGTGGTTCAAGAACTGCCAGCCCTTCAGTTTCAAGAGGTGTTGCTCCGGCAGGATTCAGTACTTATCCTAATCCAGTTTCATCTAAGCTGAATGTATTTACTGGTAAAATGGAGGCTTCAAACTTTACAATTACTTCTACTACTGGTAGAGTTTGGATGAAAGGTGCTCTTTCTAATCAGGAATCATCAATTGATGTATCTGAATTAGATAGAGGTCTATACATCCTAACTATCAATGATGGTGAGAATGTTGTTGTAAGAAGAATATTGAAGAACTAACATCAATATAAATCTTGTTGAAAGGAGGTGCTCAAAAGGCACCTCTTTTTTTATGCCTCGAAATTGGTTAAATTAAATACCAGACCTATCAGAATAGCTATGAAAGTAGTAGCATGGATTCTATAAATTCTTTTAGCGATCTCCTTTTAGGAGCAGGAGCAATGAAGATTCTTACACCTTAAGAAGAATTAATAGTAGCCCCTAATATAGAATGGCAACTGATTTCTCCCCTATTAGCCTCTTAATAATTGGAATACTAGAAGTTTTGGATGGTTTGGGTTTAATTATCCTATGTTTGTAAAGTCATTAAGAAGACTACTGCCATTGGCTGCATTAGTAATGGCAGGTGCCACAATTACGCATATCTGGAGAGAAGAACCCTTTTATGCTCCATCTGCACTTGATCTATTTTGACTGGTGGTACTTAGATTAAGTCGAGATATGTCGAGCCAATAAAGTTACTTTCAAATAATTACAAGAAAAATACTCAATTTATATTTCAACAACTTTGGAAATAGCTTCATATGAAACTATTTCCAAATAAATTTATTCTAAAAGTTCATTGCTTTTAGAAGCCACAATTTATATTTTTTCCAACAAAATTAATCTCCCTTTTCTTTCCAAATTGACCTTTCCATCCTCAACTACGGTTTCCTCACCTGTATAGTAGTTACGCACTTTTGTGCCCTCAGTAAAAACATTCTCTACAGATAGCTCATTAAGATTGGGCTCCATTGAAACAACAACTACATCGGTATAATTTCCTTTAGAAAAACTCCTTTTAAAGACATAAGGGCTCTCATTCAGCATTTGATGTTCACCTGCTCCAACTGATGGATGATTTTTTCTGAACTGACCAAGTTTCTGGTAGTGAGCGAGTACTTCCTTAATAGTATAGCCCTCTCTCTGGGCATTGTCCTCAATTTCATTCCAATTCATAAATGAACGCAGTTTTGCATCGCCTTCAGCTTCTGCATTGAGCTTACGCGCTGATTCATCTCCATAATATATTTGTGCTGAGCCAGGTGTTAACATTAGATAATTAGCCGTTTCAAAAACATTGGTCCTATCAGCATCAAAAGGGTGGTGATCATCATGTGATGCTAAATAATTCAACACTGTATTTCCTTTTAGTTCACCATTATTCAGAATGGCAGCATATTCACTAAATAACTTATCAGCTGTTTTTTCTTTAACTTCATACTTAAGAGAAAAATTAATAATGCTTTTAAAACCCTGATCATAAAAGTTAACTAAAGTATCTCCATCATAACCATAGTTTAATCCATTATGTATAGAATAGCCATACACTTCACCTAGCATATAAAAATCTTTGTCATCTAACTTCTCTTCCGGATGTTCAGCTTTCCAGTCTTTTAAGGCTTGTAATAACTCCTTGTATAACTCGCCCCAAACTCCGGCTTCAACATGTTTGGCTGTATCAATCCTGAAACCATCTATACCAAACTCGCGCACATAGTCTGCCAACCATTTAATAAGATAATATTTTGGAGCACGTGGGTAACCTGTTCGTTTAAAGAAAGCATCTAATTCTGCTACTTCCTTTTCATATCTACCCTCTGCCTTCCATTTGTTGATGAGCTGTTGAGGAAGTGCTACCTCCTCTTCCTTTGCTGTGAGGATATCAGGAAGATTTTCCACTAATGTACAGCTCACTGTACTTTCATAGTTTTGATAGTTGCATGAAGGAGAGGTTCTCACCCAACTCTCTGGCCATTGGGGATCATCTGGAGTAACAGGTCCTGTATGATTAAGCACCACATCCATAATTACACGAATACCGTGTTCATGAGCTGTTTTAACAAACTCAGAATAGGTTTCCATATCACCAAAATTCTTGTCTAGAGCAGTCCAATCTTTTGCCCAGTAACCATGAAAACCATAACTCTTACCCGTACCTTCATCCACATAACCATGAATTTGCTCTACAACAGGCGTCATCCAGATAGCATTTACTCCTAGCCTATCAAAGTATCCATCTTTAATTTTTTCAGTTACTCCTTTGATATCTCCCCCCATAAAGCTTCTGAGTGGAGCACCATCAGCTTTACGTCCATAATTCTGTTCATTGGTTGAATCGGCATTATTGAAGCGATCTGTTAGCATGAAATATACAGTGGCATTCTCCCATAGGAAAGGGGCTTTCAATTCTGTTTTTTCCTGAGAAAAATCTGACTTCTCATTTGTTTGTTGGCATGCAAATAGAATTGTTAAAAGTAGTAAAACAAGTTGGTTTAATTTTTTCATGAGCAATTTCGATCGAGTAAAATGGAAAAGATAACACAAAATGTGTATTTTGGAATCCATGCGCAAATTATCAATAAATTATATATGAACTTTAAATTAAAACATTTCTCCTTCTTCAAAACATCGATTTCTATTCTTCTAATTATATTAATTACTAGTCTATTTATGCTCTTCCTACCTTACAATAGCTTTAGCCCAAATTCTTATTTAATGTTATTATTGGCTTTAGTCTCATCCGGTCTAGCAATTTTAATTTTGATTATAATCAATCAAATAATGAAACTAAATAATTAAAAAAAGGCATTCCACTAATAGCAGAATGCCCTTTTTAAAATGATTCATTATATCTTATTCAGCGTTTACAGCGCTAGGAATTTGCTGAAATTCAACTCCCTTTTCTTTATCTTTAAAGGCTTTTCTTGGCTTCAAATTTAGTGTCTGGAATAATTCCGCATCTTCATTAACTTCTGGATTAGGTGTAGTTAATAATTTATCTCCAGCGAAAATTGAATTAGCACCCGCCATAAAACATAAGGCCTGCTCTTCCTTACTCATCCTTACTCTACCAGCTGAAAGCCTCACCATCGCCTCAGGCATTGTAATTCTTGCTGTGGCAATCATTCTAACCATTTCCCAAACAGAAACCTTTGGCTGCTTCTCTAATGGAGTGCCTTCTACAGGAACCAATGCATTTACAGGAACTGATTCAGGGTGCTCTTCCATAGTAGCCAATGTATGTAGCATACCAACTCTATCAGTGTGCTGCTCACCAAGTCCTATTATACCTCCTGAACAAACCGATATTTTAGCCTTTCTTACATTTCCGATAGTATCCAACCTGTCATCATAAGTTCTGGTAGAAATGATATCATCATAATGTTCTTCGGAAGTATCTAAGTTGTGGTTATAAGCATATAAGCCGGCATCTTTTAGCTTCTGCGCTTGTTCTTCGGTAAGCATACCCAATGTGCAGCAAACTTCCATATCCATAGAGTTGATACCTTTTACCATATCTAACACTCTATCGAAATCTCTATTATCTCTCACTTCTCTCCAGGCGGCCCCCATACAGAAACGAGTACTTCCATTTTCCTTTGCAATGCGTGCACTTTCTATTACCTCTTCGGTAGGAAGTAACTTATGTACTTTAACATCTGTATGATACCTGGCAGCCTGCGGGCAATAAGCACAATCTTCAGGACAACCACCTGTTTTCACACTTAAAAGTGTACAAACTTGCACCTCTTGAGGATCATTAAACTCTCTGTGAACTGTAGCAGCCCTATAAATCAGCTCTAAAATAGGCTGATTATATATCTCACTAATCTCTTCTTTGGTCCAGTTATTTCTAATTTCAGTCATTCAGTTTTAGTTGTTGAATTGATTGGTAAAAAAACGGGCAATTTATTTGATTTCCAAATCAAAAGGCATGCGAGTTTGCAATCCTCTGTTTTCCATTACATGTTTAAAGTCTTTCATATATGGAGCCATCTCTCCTAAAGTGTAAGCATCAATTAACACTTTGGTATTTCCTTCAAGGCTTTTAGCCAATTGCTGGATAAATGGTAATTTCTCAGGATAGTAAACACGCATGTAATCGTCCTCTGCTAAACCAGCGGCATTTGCTGCAATTTCTACAGCTTTATCCATATTGCCTAAAACATCTACAAGACCTTTTTCTTTGGCTTCAATACCAGACCAAACTCTTCCGGAAGCTACCTCAAGAAGTGCTTCATGAGACATATTTCTGCCATTAGCCGCCTTAGTTGTGAAATCTTCGTAAATCTGGTTTACTCCGTTTTGGATTATTTGCTGCTCTGCTTCATTTAAGCTTCTTGTTACTGTGTAAAGATTTGAATATTCTCCGGTTTGAACTCCATCAAAAGTGATCCCCAACTTAGTATCCATGAATTTTGATAAATCAGGAATTATTGAAAAAACACCAATCGAACCAGTAATTGTATTAGGATGCGCAACAATAGTATCACAACCCATAGCCATATAATACCCACCAGATGCTGCAACACTCGACATAGAAGCAATAACGGGTTTCACCTGTTTTGCCAACTGCACTTCTCTCCACATCACATCAGAGGCTAAGGCACTTCCACCAGGACTATTTATTCTTAATACTATAGCCTTGATTTTATCATCTAATCTCGCTTTTCTAATCTCTCGAGCAAATTTATCAGAACCGATAGTAGTGCCATCACCTTTTCCACTTACAATTGTACCTTCAGCCACTATAACAGCAATTCTATTAGCTTTATACTTCTCCGCAACAAATGTTTTCTCGTAGTTGGTAATGCCAATCATCGGAATATCCTGATTTTCACCAAGGCCGGCATTCTCCCTTAATAGGGCAAGTACCTCATCATAGTAAACAACATTATCTATTAAGCCATATTTTACGGCATCCTTTGGTTCGCGTACCAACATTTTGGAAGAAACATTTTTAAGATCCTCCAATTTGAGGCCTCTTGATTCAGCAACCTGACTCAAGAAGTGCCCATAAACATTGTCCAAAAGAACGCTTATCTGCTCCTTATTTGCAGCACTCATATCCTTGCGGATAAAAGGTTCTACGGCACTTTTAAAATTACCTACTCTGAAAATCTGAGGCTGAATATTTAGTTTTTCGAAAGTTCCTTTAAAGAAGGTTACTTCCGAAGCCAGACCATTGAATTCCAACATTCCTACCGGATTAAGTAACAAATGATCCGCTACAGAAGCCACATAATAACCGCCTTCTGAAAATATCTCGCTATAACTTATGATTGGTTTTTCTGAAACTTTAAATTCATTTAAGGCAACTCTTATTTCTTCAAGCTGAGCAAAACCAGCCATTGGCATTGAGGCCTCAAGATAAATGCCTTTGATATTATCATCTGTTGCAGCATGTTCAATAGATTCCAGAATAGCCTTGAGACTAACCGGTGCGGGACCGTCACCTAATGCTTGACTAAGTTCTGCAAATGGATCATCAGCAGTCATTTCCAGGATAGGTCTGTTAAGATCAATTTTTAAATATGCATTTTTAGGAACTTTTACCTCATCACCTGAGGCTGCTATGCCAACTAATAAAAAGAACCCTCCGATGCAGAATACCATGAAGGCCAGAAGCGAGGCAAAAAATATTTTAAAGAAGCTTTTCATAAAGTATAAGTTGATAAATAAAGTACTAATTAAATAATTTTATCATTTTTAATGATTTCAATTAACAAAACTGCTATAAAAGAATGGCTTATGAAAGCATAATTCTATTTTTGGTCTGATCAGCCTTTGGATGGAAAACACAAAATTGATTGCACATAAAAACATAAATTAAACTATTATTTGGAAATGATGAAGCAGGCTTTTTTACTATTGGGAACAAATTTAGGTGACAGAAACAAAAACCTATTGAGTGCCATGCAATATATTGCAGGTGATGAAATAGAAGTGGAGCAAACATCATCTATTTATGAAACTGCTGCCTGGGGTAAAACAGACCAACAAAACTTTCTCAATCAAGTAATAGAAATTTCAACAAACTTATCGTCCACAGCTTTACTTGAGAAAATACTGGCCATTGAAAAACAAATTGGTCGTATTAGAAAGGAAATGTGGGGAGAGCGAATTATTGATATTGACATTTTATATTATGCTAATGAGGTAATTAAAAGCCAAAGGTTAGTGATACCTCACACCTATCTACATGAAAGAAGATTTACTCTTGAACCTCTTCATGAAATAGCTCCGAACTTTGTTCATCCTGTTTTTAATAAAACCACCTCCTCGCTTTTAAATGAGTGCAAAGACCTTTTAGAAGTAAAAAAAATAACTCAATAGAGTTATTGCTAATCTTATTCAAACGATTGCATAATTCTGCGAAAAATATTTCTTTTCAAATTTCAAATGGTTAACTTAATGAGACACTATAACCAATTAACCTATGAAATTAAACATTCTTTTAGTAGCCTTTTTTGGTCTTCTTTTTATCACATCATGCAGTTCAGATAAGCAAAAAGAACAAATGAACAATGATTCTATAACTGTGGAAATGGAAGAAGAATTAGCCAAAGAAGCCAAAGATGAAAGTCAAAGCGCCAAGCAAGAGGCTGAAGAAGTAGAGCAGGAAGTAGATAAATTGCTAGAAGATATTTAACCAAAAACTATTTGAACATGAATATTCAAAAATACACAAGCATTGCTGGTCTATTGCTACTCATCTTTCTTTTGGGAAGTGTTAATGTCTTGGCTCAAGGTAAATCACAGGAAAAAAAGAAAATAAAATCTGAGGTTGAGAAAGAGCTTGACATCCATAAGGAAATGGATAAAGAACACAAAGCCATGCATCGAAAAGAAGGTGATAGTATGAAAAATGTGCACCATCATAAAGATGCGAGCATGAAAAAACATGAAATGCATCATAAAGGACAAGGCTCAGAAGAATTTGCTCAGCTCAAATCAGAAGAAGCCAAAAAGAAAATGATGGATGCGCACAGCAACATGATGGCTGCTAAAGAAGCACTCAAAAGGTCTGAAGCTAAGATTGCTGCTGCAAAGGAAAAAGTATATCAGGCTCAAAAGAATGGTAGCATGACTGAAGAAGAAATTGCGGAAAAGGAAAATAAAATCAGGATGGCTGAAGAAAAGATAGCAGCAGCCAGAGAAAAGATGGAATTACATCATGAAAAAGTACACGCTAAAATGATGAAAGCCAATCATAAGAAAATGGATAAAGAGAAAGTTGAGAAAGAAGTAGAAGAAACTGAAAAGGTAGAATTAGAAAAGAATTAGTTGTTTTGTTGTTTAATAGATAGTTTAAAGACCCTGACAAATGTCAGGGTTTTTTGTTTTAAAAAGCTCTAGGTCTATCATAAAGTATTCTTTTGTCTTATATTCTATAAAATGGTGAACACCAAAGCCCCTGAATTAAAAGGCATAAAAA
Source organism: Marivirga atlantica (assembly GCF_016734805.1). Lineage (GTDB taxonomy): Bacteria > Bacteroidota > Bacteroidia > Cytophagales > Cyclobacteriaceae > Marivirga > Marivirga atlantica. The sequence goes on along the minus strand of NZ_JAERQG010000002.1, from coordinate 226,398 downwards.
AAGGTAGTCGAAAAGACTACCCATCATATATTATTGAATAAGAACTTATATTTTATCTACCGAAAGCTTCCACTTTGTAGTCAAGCTTAGTACCATACATTGGGAAGGTTATCTTAATTAAACCGTAAAAGCCCCTCTTTTGCAATCCGGGCCTCACGCCTATCTCTGCTGCATACCCCCAGCCTAATGTTCTGTTGAAATGTCCATCAATACCTAATCTACCTCCAAACATAAATGTATTAATGTCTCTACCTCTGTATCTGAAAAACTGCGTAGCATCACTTGGCTTATGTAGAAATTCTTCAACCGTAATTACAGGTAATATAAACAAATCCAGAAATGTGGTGAAAATATGGTCGTCAACCAGCTCTTCATAAGTTTTATCAGGCTTAGCAGCGAAATTTTTCATCCAGGTGATACCTCCACCAACGCTAAGCCCATAACCTAATACATTTCCGAAGATTGACTCGCTACCTATATTGGCTGCATTCAGAGTGTCTGATCCACCTTCCACTCCATAGCCTCGTACATTTACGCCCTGTGCTTTTATCGCTCTCGATAACTCTGATGTTGTTTCGTAATAAACTCCGCCTAATCTTGCAAAAAGTATCTCTCTTCTCTTGTTTGGAATCTCTGCTCGCTTTGGAACCTTCGCGGCCCATTGAGCACCTTCATAATTCTTTGAATAAAGTGAAATCATACTTTCTGACTCCTGTTCTTTATCCCAAATATGATAAGAGATGCTTGCTTCAGCATAAATATAATTTCGTGCTCTGCCATCAAAGTTTTCACTATTTAATGCGGCACTTCTGGCAAAGTCACTTCCCGTAAAATATGGTGTTCTTACATTGCCTTTGAAGTGCATGAAATCATTTAAATAATAAATAGCATCAAGTCCAAAGCCAGAAGTTATGTTACCAACATTGATGTCACCATACATAGGAGTAATCCCTACAAAGAGCTTATTGATATCATACGGATCATTATACATCTCTTCATAGGTAACCGTTTTATTAGCACTACCTCTACGAAACTGCGCTTCTGCCAAGTGACCCAGCCCTGATAAAATGATTAAAATGAAAGCAAACCTGATGTTTTTCACACGAATATATTTTTTTTCAAAGGTAAATATAACAATAAAATAATTTCTAAAGCTAATTAGAAGCTTTAGTTTAAGATTTTACCCTTAAATAGCTTAGCTCATGGAAGTTAAAACTTTTTTATGTGCTTCAACTATCTGTTCTAAATCTTCTGTAGAAAGCGCAGTAGATATAAACCAGGATTCGAATTGTGCCGGTGGTAAATAAACTCCCTCATCTAACATGGCCTGAAAATATTTACCAAAACGAGCTGTATCACAGTTTTTGGCCGATTCAAAATTCTCTACAGGCTCTTCAGTAAAGAAGAGGCTAATCATTGAACCAATCTGATTAATTGTGTAATTATAACCCAATGAGGCATTTACCTTTTCAATTTCTTTAGCCAAATATTTAGTTGACTGTTCTAATTGAGTATACACCTCTTCATTCTCATTAAGGTATTTTAACATTTCAATACCAGCAGACATAGCAATAGGATTACCTGACAAGGTACCAGCCTGATAAACCGGCCCCTGAGGTGATACATAATCCATGATTTCCTTTTTACCACCATAAGCACCCACAGGCATACCTCCTCCTATAATCTTACCCAGAGTAGTCATATCAGGCTGCACATTGTAAACACCTTGAGCGCCAGCTTTGGAAAGTCTGAAACCCGTCATCACTTCATCAAAGATCAGTATAATGCCATGCTTATCACATAACTTTCTTAGGGATTGAAGATATCCTTCTTTAGGCATTACACACCCCATATTGCCTGCTACTGGCTCAAGAATGATGGCCGCAATTTCATTTTCATTCTGAGCTACCAATTGCTCGACTGCTTCAAAATCATTGAAAGGTGCAGTAAGCGTATCTTTTGCAGTGCCTTTTGTTACACCAGGTGAGTTAGGTGTTCCCATAGTAGCAGCACCACTTCCGGCAGCAATTAAAAAGCTATCACCATGGCCATGGTAGCACCCTTCAAACTTGATTACTTTATCTCTACCAGTGTAACCTCTGGCCAACCTGATAGCAGACATGGTGGCTTCAGTACCTGAATTAACCATTCTTACCTTTTCTATTGAAGGTACCATTTCGCAGATTAACTCAGCCATTTCAATTTCTTTAGCGGTAGGTGCACCGAAAGAAAGAGAATTAGAAAGCGCATCAGCAACTGCTTTTTCGATTAACTCATTGCCATGACCAAGAATCATTGGACCCCATGAATTAATTAGTTCTATATAGCGGTTATCATCTTCATCATACATATAAGCTCCTTTTGCACGCTTTACAAAAATAGGATCACCTCCTACCGCCTTAAAAGCTCTAACTGGTGAATTAACACCTCCAGGGATAGACTTTTGTGCTTGTTCAAATAAAAGCTTGCTGTTTTTTAGTGTACGCATATAACGATATTATTTCTATTCTTGTGTTTCTAAGTTTAATACTTGTTCCTCCGGTAAAATGACTAAATCGAGATTCACCAACTTTAGTATAGGCACATATTGATTGTCATTCGCATTACTGTAGTTAAAGCCTTTGTAAAGATAGCCTGACTGATAACCACTGTTATATAATCCGTACTGGAAGTAGTTACCAAAATTTATAAGTTGCTCACCAAAGAAACGCATGCTTTCATATCCACTATAACTTGTCTGGCTGGGGAGTGTATTGAACTTACTTTTATAGGTTGATTTAAAATTGGCTACATTTTCTGAACTGAAATCGAAGAAATTTTGCCCGATTAGAGACACTCCTAACCTTTCTAATTGTTCAAAAGAGATTTGATTAAAATCAATCCAACTCTCCATACCAAGCACAGGCACGCTATCTCTTCTAGTTTCAACCGCACTTAATATATTGAATACTAACAATTTGTCGTTTTCTGTAGCTACCATTATATGGCCTATGCTATCTCTGGCATAAAGCAATGAGTCCCCTTCATTCACTCTTACCTTCTTTGTGTTGGCTATGTATACTTTTCCTGTATTAATTGTATCAGTATCAAACACCCCAGTCAAGGTTCTAAGTACTTCGGTAGAAGCTAAAGCTGACTTTACAGGAGTAATCCAGTTTATCTTAAATGAGTCTGCCTCTAGATACTTCTTATAGGAATAGGCAAAAATGCTATCCTGAGATCCGCTTCCATAAAAAATTGTGGCCGTCTTGTTATCAAAGTTACTTGATGCATATGTTGCTGCAATTCTTGCTCTGGTTTCAGGTGTAGAGTTAAGTAGAAAAGAGTACTTATTGCTTCCTATTACTTCCGAATTAGTTGACATCGGATTTACAAGATTGATCTTTTTCTCTTCAGAATAAGCTTTCATCAATTTTGCAGGCTCAGGATACAATGGACCTATAACTAAATCCATTTCTAACAAATCACCTGAATCAATAATTCTTTGTGTGGTAGCACTATCTCTTTTAGTATCAAAAGCAAAGAGTCTTATTCTTTCGCCATTCTTATTTAATTCAGCAGCAGCAACTTGAATACCCTGGTAAAGGTCTAATATGAATTGGTTGGCTTTGTTACCTTTAGCTGTAGAAAGCTCCTCAGCCAGAAACGGCATCATGACCCCAACATTATAAGTCTCCTTCATTTGAGAAACTTCTTGATCAATTACATCTAGATCCTCTTTATTTAACTGAAAAGATTCAATTAAAAACTCTTGAAGCTCCACAGGCCTTTCAACCAAATCTTGCTTATTTATTACTTGAGCTAGCCTTAAAGCTAAAACTGAATCATAAGGGTTAAGCTCAATCCCCTTTTGTAATAGTGCAAGGCTATCATAACTCAATAGGGCATTTGCTTCAACTCGATTAGCTATTTCTCGAATTTCTTTATTTTCAATTCCATTTAATGCCTTTAATCCTTTAAGTAAATCTCCTTTTTCTAATAGTAACTTACCATACCAAACGTTTAATTCATCACTCTTATCCCACTGATCATGGGTAATGCTCACCCTTCTGAATCGCTCTAGCGCATTAGTAGTATCTCCTAGCTGATAAGCGGAAATACCATAGAAGTAATTGGCATAGAGCGCAAACGCATTTTTTTCGTTTATCTCAAGCAACTGCTTAAAGCCATCTCTGGCCTGACTGTAGTTACCCAATCTAAAATATGCCTTAGCCTTTAAATAAGTAGCTTGGTAATCTGGCTGTTGTTGCGCCTGAGCTGCCAACCATAGTAAGGTAAATGTGGTAAGTAAGAGTACTTTTCTCATGTTTTGTATTATTTCAAACAGACTATTCTACTAAAGATTATTCCCACTCAATGGTTGCTGGCGGTTTAGAGCTTATGTCATACACTACTCTGTTAACGCCCTTTACTTTATTAATGATGTCATTAGAAACATCACTCAGGAAATCATATGGTAAATGCATCCAGTCAGCTGTCATGCCATCAACACTACCAACCGCCCTAAGTGCTACTACCCGCTCATAAGTTCTTTCATCGCCCATCACACCTACTGACTGAATAGGTAGCAATATAGCTCCTGCCTGCCACACATCATCATACAGTCCACGTTCTTTCAACATGTTGATGAATATACTATCCACTTCTTGCAATATGGCTACCTTCTCAGGAGTGATGTCTCCTAAAATTCTAATAGCCAAACCAGGACCAGGGAAAGGGTGTCTGCCTAATATTTTTTGATCAATTTCCAATGCCTTGCCTACCAAACGCACACCATCTTTAAATAGTGTTTTCAAAGGTTCAACCACTTTTAGATTCATCTTTTCAGGTAATCCTCCCACATTATGGTGAGATTTGATTGTAGCAGATGGACCTTTCACTGAAACAGACTCGATAATATCAGGATAAATGGTGCCTTGAGCTAGCCATTTCACATCCTTTATGGCCTTAGCTTCCTGATCAAATACTTCAATAAATGTCTTACCAATGGCTTTTCTTTTTGCCTCCGGATCTGATATACCCTTAAGAGCAGTGTAAAACTGGTTCTTTGCATCGACCCCTTTTACATTCAAGCCCATATGTTTATAAGAAGCTAATACTTCTTCGAACTCATTTTTTCGAAGTAGTCCATTGTCTACGAAAATACAATAAAGGTTTTTACCAATGGCATGATGAATAAGCATGGCAGCCACAGATGAATCAACACCTCCTGATAAGCCTAAGACAACTTTGTCATTACCTAATTGTTCTTTTAATTCTGCAATGCTGGCATCCACAAAAACACTTGGTGTCCAGTCTTGAGCACAATTACATATTTCAACTAAAAAGTTTTTTAGAAGCTGTTTACCCTCTGTACTATGTGTAACTTCTGGGTGAAATTGAATACCATAAGTATATTCATCGGTTACTGTAAAAGCAGCAACTTCTACTGAAGGCGTGCTGGCAATCACTTCAAAATTTTCGGGTAGCTTCTTAATGGTATCACCGTGCGACATCCATACATGTGAATTATGGCTGATACCCTTCATTAATGGATGCTGCTCATTGAAAGATGATAGTTTGGCTCTACCATATTCTCTTATCTCTGAGGGTGCCACCTCTCCACCATTCTTTTGAGCTAAATACTGAGCACCATAACATACACCTAACAATGGAACTTTGCCTCTGTATTTAGATAAATCAATTTGAGGACATTCTTCATCTCGCACAGAACAAGGACTACCTGAAAGAATTACTCCCTTTATGTCAGGAGTTAAATCAGGTGCATCATAAAACGGGAAAATTTCGCAGTAAACGTTCAACTCTCTCACCCTTCTTGCTATTAACTGGGTATATTGAGAACCAAAATCGAGGATAATAATTTGCTCAGCCATGCTGCAAAAATAACAGGAAGTAGGCTTATAGCATAAGAATTTTACACCAACCTTTTATTCAATTGATTATCAAACAATTAAAACCTTAAATACTTTATTTTTAAACGGATTTTATAATTTTATTGGGGATTAATCCATCAGCCTGAAGCCAAATATTAGGATATCATCGACTTGCTCCTCTTCACCTTGCCAGTCTTGTAAAGTTTCTTCTAAAATCTGCTTTTGGGTGTTCATCTGTTTTAGGTGGTTCTTAAATATAAGTTCCTTAAATGAACCAAACATAAATTTTTTGTTCTCAGAACCTCCGAATTGATCCATATAACCATCAGTAAATAAATAGAACTCAGAGTCAGAAGTGACGGCTATTTCATGTTTTGTAAAGCTATTAAAGTGCTTAAATTCATCTTTTCCTATTGTTGCTCTATCTCCCTTTATCTGATGAAGCTCATTATTTTGTATGTAAATTAGTGAATGGTTAGCTCCTGCAAATTCTACTATATGTCTTTTCTTATCCCACACACAAATTGATACTTCCATACCATCCCTGTTTTTGCCTTCATCTTGTCTAAGCAAGTGTATTACAGTGGATTTCATTTCACTGAGGATTTCATTGGGTTCAATAATATGCTTTATGTTGCAAATATAATTTAGCATATCATGCCCGATTAAACTCATAAATGCCCCTGGGATGCCGTGACCGGTACAGTCAGCTACTACAATTATAACCTTATCACCAAGTTCTCTAAACCAATAGAAATCTCCACTTACAATATCCTTTGGCTTATAAAGAATAAAATTCTCTGGTAAACTTTTAGTTATTCTTTCTTGAAAGGGAAGAAGCGCTGTTTGTATCCTTTTAGCATAATTTAAACTATCGGTTATACTTTTGTTTTTCCCTTCTATTAGTTCATTTTTCAGTACAACCTCCCTGTTAATGTCTTTTAAACCTTCAGCCTGAGTTTGTATTTCTTCCCGCTGTTGACGAATCTCTTCATTCTGTATCCTTAGAAGTCGGTTAATTCTTTGTTTGGCAATATTTGCTCTGTAAATGAAGAAAGCAAAAATGATAATAGCTAAAAGACAAATGGCTATAGCTGCTGTAATGACCTGCTGCTGAGAGATTCTTTTTTCCTTTAGTTCAGTATCAATTTTTAACAGCTCATTCTCCTGAATATACTTATCAGTTTCATAAATTATACGGAGGTTGGCAATCTGCCTTTGTTTTTCTTCATCAAGAATTTTTGTTTTTAATACTAAAGCGGAATCAGTATGGATAAATGCCTTATCAAACTGCTTCATCCTTTTATAAATCTCAGCTAACTTAATGTGTGCATTCATCATCCAATGGGAGGCATTCATTTGTTTAGCTAATTCTAACGACTGAAAAGCAATATCTTCTGCCGCTTGAAATTTTCCTGATTCTAAAAATATAGCAGATAAAAGCAATTGGTACTCTACCTTGCCCAGATCATTCTGATCTTCTTTAAAATACGCTAAGGCCTTTTCACAATTAGTATAGGCTATTTCAAATTGGTTTTCTTCCAGCTGAATTTTAGCCAACACCCCGTATGTATAAGCCAAGCCTTCCAAATCATTTATTTTAACAAATACTTCTAAAGCTTCATTTAACAACCTTACTGCTTCATCATATTTCCCCATCACCTGATAAACCTCGCCTATGTTGAGACAAAAAGTAGCGTACCCACCTTTATATTGAGTAGTATCTACCAAATTCAACGCCTTTTGATAAAAGCTCAATGCATTTTGATAATCCTCTTGATTAAAGTAAAGGATACCCAGACTATTGGCTGTATTGGCTATCCCTTTAGAATTACCTAAGAGCTCATTAAGTTTTAATGCCTCATGAAGTTCCTCACTGGCTTTGTCAAAATCACCCAGCACCCTATAAATTGATCCTAAGATATTATGAGCATCAGCTTCGAGCTTATTTAACTTATTAAGTTCAGCAAGTTTTAAAGATAAGCGAGCATATTGATAGGCTTTATCTATCTGCAAAGTTCTGTAGGCTACAGCTAAATTAAGGTAAATATCAGCTTTGCTGCTATCCGATGCTGTTTCTGCCATTCGCAGAAGACTATCAACCTCGTTTCTTTTTTGAGCACTGAGCGTATGTGTAAATCCAATAAAAAAAATTAACAGTAAATAGTAGCGCATGAATAATAGTTGATACCTATTTGCAACGGCAAAATATCTCAGTTAAATTAACCACATAATTAGTTTCTATCAAAGTAGCCACAGACTTAAATTAAATAATTGAAAACCTTTTTAAGCAGACTTTATCTTTCAAAGTCACTCATATTTATCATTTGTCTTTCTTCAGTATCTACTAACATTTCTGCTCAGGATAGTACCCTTCAGCAATTAGATACAGCACTATACGAAACTGATAAAAACTCATTATTTCCATTGCCTGTGGTTTATTATACACCGGAGTCCGGCCTATTCTATGGAGCAAGTATCTTGTACAACTTCTTTATTAGTAGAGAAAAGCCTATTAATCCAAGTCAAATACAATTGGCCGCTGGCTACACTACTAAGAACCAGACACTCATCTTTATACCATTTCAATTGTACTGGGATAAAAACAATTGGCGAAGTACCGGGGAACTTGGCTTCTATAATTATGCATACCCCATGTATGGGATTGGCAATAATGGTGATCCTGAAGAATTCACTACTTACAGAGCCATTTTCCCTAGAGTAAGGGCCTTTTACATGAAGCAAATTAAACCTAACCTATTTGTAGGATTAAGATATTGGTTTGAGAACTACGACATTATTGAGTGGGATAGTGCCGGTATTTTTCAGCGAGAAGATTTTAATGGTGCAGATTACAATAGAACTAGTGGTATAGGGCCTGCACTTATATATGATACGAGAGATGCGATTTATTATCCAAGAGAAGGACATTACTTAGAGAGTTATCTGGAATGGAATAATACTTATACAGGTAGTACGCATAATTATTCAATGCTTTCAATTGATTACGCGTATTATTATTCACTTTTTGACAAAACAGTGCTTGCTGCCAATGCTTTTACCATGGCTGGTTTTGGAAGTATCCCTTTTAACAGATTGGCTCAGCTAGGTGGTAATAAAAAGATGCGTGGTTATTTTCAGGGATATTTTCAAGATAAAAAACTTGCGTTGCTTCAGCTGGAATGGAGACAAGAACTGTTCTGGAGAATTGGCTTAGTCGCTTTTGGTTCTACGGGCCAGGTTGCAGAAAGTTTTTCTGACTATGGCATGAACAGATGGCATTATGCTGGTGGTGGCGGATTACGATTCACCTTTGACACCAAAAAGCATATCAATGTTCGTTTGGATTATGCCCTAGGGAAAGAGAGTAGCGGATTCTACATCTCTTTCAATGAGGCTTTTTAATGTTTATTGATAAATGCTCAATTCCGTGAAATTACCCGTAGCTAAGGTCCAGTCGTAATCTTTATATTCAATATCAGGATCAGCCTCTTGTGGGATTACCCCATACTTTCTTAAGAATCCAACTGCTCCGCCTTCATCGCTGAAATCACCTTTGAACCAGCTGAATAAAGTGGTTACGTATGCTTCCTCTTGACCAGGCTTATAATCGGTTGTTCTTTTTAGGAACTGCTCAGCAATAGCATCAAGTTCATTATCTAAATTAACTGCACTAAATACAGCAACATATGGGCAACTTTTGGCTCCGCAGTTTAAGGCAAAGTGGACTCTTCCATCTGTTTCTTCAACCCTGAATTTTTTCTCCAGCTCTCCTGCAAACGGATCTTTTAAGAATCCCATGGAAAGCTTCACTTTTGAGCCTCTAATAACCCCGTGTTCAATAAAGTCAAAGCTAAATAACTCACCGCCAATTTCAACTCTATCTTTCTTGAAGAAAGCACCTCTATCCTCAAATAAAGAAGGATCTTCAGTTAGTAGAATCTGTACGTAAGCATTATAAGTATTGATCCAGAATGCTTTTATTTCCTGATCTGACTTTAAAGCTTCGCCTAACTCATCGAGTGACAGGGCTTTCATTTCTTGAGTATATTTGGATACATCTTCCCCGTTTTTAACGGCACCTAAAAGGCGCATGCTCAATTTTACATACTCATTTTTTTCGTTAGCTATATTCCCCTGAGAATGAGCATAAAAAGAATTAGTAAGCAAAAAAACTACTAAGACTGTGGTACTGAAAAATCTCTTCATAATGAATTATTCGTAAGTTTGACTTTAACCATTTACGGAAACACTCAAGATTTAGATGCCGCAAGCAAATAATATACGATTATCTGTCATTATTCCGACATTAAACGAAGCTGCTAACATTCAAAACCTTATTACTCTCTTGAAAAGCAGCCCTGATAGTAATCATATTGAAATTATTGTAGCTGATGCAAACAGTACTGACAACACGGCTGATCTTGCAGAGCAGTTAAACATAAAAGTTATTTCAACTAAACAGGCTTCAAGGGCTCACCAAATGAATGAAGGAGCTAAATTAGCTAAAGCTAATACGCTATATTTTGTACATGCAGATGTTGAGCCTCCGAAAACATTTTTTAAAGACATAAACAAGCACATCAAAAAAGGCTATGATTTCGGATGCTTCCGCTTTAAGTTCAAATCAAGACATCCATTGCTGTTTGTCAACTCATTATTTACCCGATTCAAGTTCTTATGGTGCCGTGGGGGAGATCAAACCCTTTTTATAAAAAAATCTTTATTTCTTGAAGCTGACGGCTTTGATGAACGCTATGTTGTAATGGAAGATTTTGAATTAATTAAAAGACTTTGGAAGAAAAATAAGTTTGTAGTTATGCCCAAAAGCACTTTAGTCTCTGCAAGAAAGTATGATTCAAACACCTATTTTCAGGTTAACATGGCCAACCTGAAGGTATTTCGAATGTTTATGAAAGGCGTTGAACCAGAAATATTAAAAGATACTTACTACAAACTTATTAGCCACCCTAAAGATTGTTAAGCTTTAACCTTATCCTTTGGTAGCCTCTTTTTCTGCTTGCCTCTTTCTATATACTCTATAATTTTCCCAGCAATATCTACGTTTGTGGCTTTCTCAATACCCTCTAAACCTGGTGATGAGTTTACTTCCAAAATCAGTGGCCCTCTGCTAGATTGAAGCATATCAACACCGGCAATAGCCAATCCCATGGCCTTTGCTGCTGTTAGTGCAGCAGATTTTTCAGCTCTTGATAGCTTAATAACATTAGCGGAACCTCCTCTATGTAAATTACTTCTAAATTCACCCTCTTTACCCTGACGCTTCATAGCTCCAACTACTTCACCATCGACAACAAAAACTCGTATATCTGCTCCACCTGCTTCCTTAATAAACTCCTGCATTATTACCCTGGCTTTTAAGCCTTCAAAAGCTTCTATTACCGACTCGGCAGCCTTTCTTGTTTCAGCAAGTACTACTCCTAACCCTTGAGTTCCTTCTAAAAGTTTAAGCACTACAGGCGCTTTACCCAAATGCTCCAGAATGTAATCTCCAGCATTCTCAGAACGATTTGTAAAAGCCGTTCTTGGCATACCTAATCCACTTCTTGATAGTATTTGCAAACTTCTCAGCTTATCTCTTGAGCGCGTAATAGCAAGTGAATCTACCGCGCTGAATGTTTTCATCATCTCAAACTGACGAACTACAGCTGTGCCATAGAAAGTAACAGATGCACCAATTCTTGGTATAATAGCATCAATTTTCTCTAACCTTTTACCATGATAATAAATTGAAGGACCATCCTCATCCATGATGATATCACAGTGCATATGGTCTAAAATCAAAGCTTCATGACCTTTTTCGGTAGTTGCTTCAATGAGTCTTCTTGTTGAATATAGTTTAGGATTTCTTGATAATACGGCAATCTTCATTTACTAGTGTTTAATTGATGCTGGAAGTTCACAAAAATTATCGTAGTCTCCTAAAATTAACAAAGCTAAAGCGAGAGAAAGTCGAAGTCTGAAATGTCAACTTGGGCTACAAAAATTTCTTGATTGACTTTTACCAATTTATCCAGTTTACGAATATTAGTTTTTACTATATAATGTGATCTCTCACTAAAAAGAATTTCAAAATCATGCAGTATCTCATTATTGCCACCTTTGTTAAAGAGGTAAAAGTAATCATCATCTCTATTAGAAATTTCTGCTTTTAAATATTCCGAATTATAAGAAATACCCTTTTTTATTAATTCTAAATCAGCTAAAACAGATTGTGTAGTCGGATATTTCCCAGCACCTTTCCCTCTAAAAATCTGCTCACCAGATAACTGATTAGTTACAACTACCTGATTTTGTTCTTCCTCAACATCATTAAAAGAGTTTTTATCATTAATGAAATGAGGGATTACGCTAGCATTAATCTTATTATCAAACACCTCCCCTGAGGCTATCAGCTTAACACTCAAATTGTACTTCTTGGCAAAAAGAATAATCTCTTCATTCACCACACTAATAGCAAATGAAGGTATTTGTAATGGGTCTACTAATACTCCAAAAGCATGAAGCATCATTAGTTGTAATTTGGCCCTGGCATCAAAACCCTTTACATCATCTGATGGATCAACTTCAGCAAAACCAGCATCTTGGGCTTTTTTCAAAACCATGTCAAAATTAGTTTCACCATTATTAAGTTTACTTAAAATGTAATTGCTGGTACCATTAGCAATTGCTTTTAGACCTACAGGTCTATTACCCGTATAGAATCCATTTAACAAATTAATTATAGGAATACTGCCGCAAACTGCCGCTTCATAATACAAGTGTGAACCGTTTACTTCAGCAATTTGCAGAAGTTCTTCCAGATAGAAGGAAAGCATCTTTTTATTGGCAGTTATAACTGTTCTACCCTCACTCAGAGCCTTCTTGACAATGTGGTATGCCTGCTCATAGTCGTTGATGAGTTCTATAATAACTTGAATATCATCGTTAGAAAAAACATCATTCTCTGATTTCAAAAGATGACAATAGCCATTTACATCTCTCTCTTTTTGTTCATTTTTAACTACAACTGCTTCTACCTGTATAGTACTGGATGCTGTAGAATTTAACTTTTCGAAAACTCCTTGTCCTACAGTGCCGAGACCAAAAATAGCCACCTTTGTTAATTGCATATAAATTCCTTCTGAGAATGATTAGTAATAAATTTTGAAATAAGATTACCCTCCAGTAAAAAGGCATCATGCCCTTTTGTAGAGTTGATGATTTCAAGTTGTGCATGAGGGATGTGGGCTGCTAAAAACTCTTGTTCCTTAATGGGGAATAAAACGTCACTATTAATTCCAATAATGAGACTATTAGCCTTAATGCTTCCCAAAATTTTTGTTAAGTCAGCTGATCTGCCACGGCCAACATCGTGCTCATCCATCAGCTCTGTCAGTAGATAGTAAGCTTGCTTATTGAATCTATTTATAAATTTATCGCCCTGATGATTAAGGTAGGAGGTTACATTACTACTTGAACTCTCTTTCCAGTGACTTTCCTTTTCATCAAAATCGGCAGCGCTTCTATAGCTCAACATAGCTATTTCTCGCGCTAGTGCTAAACCCTTGTCATCTTGTGAATTATCGATAGCCAACCGCTGAATATGATTCCAGGCAATCCCCCAGGCGGAGTGTCTGGCATTACTACCTATCACTACCAAATTCTGAATTTCTTCAGGATAGATGATAGACCACTCTAAAGCTTGCTGACCGCCCAAAGAGCCACCTATCAAGGTGTCAATTTTATCAATTGCTAAATGCTCTTTCAGTAGATGAAAAGATTTAACTACATCCCTGTGAGTAATTGAAGGAAACTCTCCTTCATAATTTTCAGGATTAGAACTACCATAACATGAACCCAGGCTGTTGGCACAAATAATAAAGTGCTTATCTTCATCAAGGAAACCTCCATGCTTCCTGAATAAGGTAGGCCACCAATCTTTCGCGGTGGCACTACCTGTTAAAGCATGGCAAATCCAAACCGGCTCATTGGATGGATTTCCCAACACTTCATAATGAAGAAAGCCGTTAACGAGCTGTTCTCCACTTTCTAATTCAAACTCAGCAGGTAAATTAAACTGTGGCATAGGTATTTTCGTGAACTTTCTGGAATGCTTGAGTAAAATCAGCTATGATATCATCGATATGTTCAATACCTAAAGAAACCCTTAACAGATTAGGGTAAACTCCTGCTGAAAGTTGCTCTTCATTGCTTAATTGCTGGTGAGTAGTGGCTGATGGTTGAATTATTAGCGTTTTGGCATCTCCCACATTAGCTAAGTGACTTACCAATTTTAAATTGTCAACAACCGCAGTAGTCTCTTCCTTATCACCATTTAAAGTAAATGACAATACTCCTCCGTAACCATTAGTAAGATACTTTTTAGCCAAATGGTAGCTATTACTTGATTCTAAACCAGGGTAATTAACCTTATCTACTAAAGGGTGCTTCTCTAACCAGTAAGCCAGTTTTAAGGCATTATCTACAGTTCGCTGTACTCTTAATGACAAAGTTTCCAGACCTTGAAGTAACAGAAAACTGTTGAATGGACTTAATGCAGGACCAAAATCACGTAGACCCTCCACCCTAGCTCTAATAGCAAAAGCTACATTTGGTAAACCCAGAGGATTATCATCTCCAAAAGTTTCCCAGAAGTTTAATCCATGGTAACCTTCTGAGGGTTCAGAGAAAGCAGGAAACTTCCCGTTACCCCAGTTAAAATTACCGCCATCAACAATTACCCCACCAATGGAAGTACCATGACCACCTATCCATTTAGTTGCCGAAGCTGTTACCACATTGGCTCCATATTTTATGGGTTGTGCCAAGTATCCGCCTGCTCCAAATGTATTATCAACCACTAGAGGAATTCCGTTCTTTCTTGCCAAACCAGCCAAAGCTTCAAAATCAGCGATGTTAAATGTTGGGTTACCTATTGTTTCCGTATAAATAGCTTTGGTATTTTCATCAATAAGCGTTTCGTAACTGTTTATCTCTTCGTTTTCTGCAAAACGCACTTCAATACCCAACCTTTTAAAAGCTACTTTGAACTGATTGTAAGTCCCTCCATAGAGATGTTTAGAAGAGACGAAATTATCGCCAGCTTCCAGTATATTATTAAGTGCTATAAATTGTGCTGCCTGGCCAGAGCCCACTGCAACAGCCGCAACACCTCCTTCAAGGGCAGCGATGCGCTTTTCAAAAACATCTGTAGTCGGATTCATGATCCTTGTATAGATGTTTCCAAACTCTTTCAGGGCAAATAAATTAGCTCCATGTTCAGAGTTATTAAACACATAACTTGATGTTTGATAAATAGGAACTGCTCGAGAATTAGTAGTACCATCAGGTTCCTGACCAGCATGTAGCTGTAACGTTTCGAATTTTAAATTTTGTGACATTTCTTTAGAATTTATGAGTGTGACAATTGAAAAATTATTGGGGTATGGTTAGCAAGATTATCGCTAACGGGACATCTTGTTTCTATAGCCTTAAGCCATTTGGATTTCTGTAGTGGTTCTATTTCCGTTGAGGTGATGATGGCCACATAAACTGTTTTGTAACCAGCTCTTTCCTTTACAGATTTTCCCAAAAGCTTATCTGTATTTAAATCTCCCGAAATATTTATTGATAAATCGTTGAGTTGAATACCAAATTCTTTAGCAGTTAAGTGTGCTACCACATTGATGCAACCAGCATAACCAGCTAAAATATATTCAAAAGGTGTAGGCGCTTTGTTAGTTCCTTCAAAGGCTTGAGGTGCATCAACATTGAATTGGAAGCCCCTCACATTTATTGTTGACTTAGTGGGCGAATCACTATGAGACGCCACACTAAATTTTAATGAGTGTGACATGATAAATAAATAAAAATGTGAAAATTAAAAGAAGTGAGATATAGCCAAAGCGTACCACTGGCACCAAAAGCTATAACCCAAAAAGATTGATAGTAAGCTTACTTACACATTCGCATACAGCGACAACAACAAATAATTTGCGGAGAAACTATTTGATGATTAACAAAATGTAATTCTGAAAGATTTTGGAGTGTTGTGCTCAGCGCACCGAGATTGTGATTGTTCATTGTTTTGCAATTTATAGTTCCCAAATTCGGAGCAGGATTTGGCACCTTGTTCACTCAGGTTGCCAGAGGGTCAACAAGCCTGTCTCTCGCCTCTTCTTTATAAATTGATTCCGATTATATGATTCAAATGTATCAAAACATTTTTTGGAATCTCAAAACAATTAGTGAAAAATAAATACTGATTCTGTATTTTTCACATAAACACATTTTTATTCTGTCAAAACAACTATTTAACAATAATTATTTTGGATCATGTTTAAGCAAACCCTTAACAATTAGCCATTGTGCAGCTATATAAGTAACCATTACTGCAATATTTGCGAATGGAATAGTCTGCGAAAAACGATTTATTGCCAAAAGTGAATCGGACACAATGAACAGGATGGCTCCAACAAATACCCACTGAAAACTGAGAGGGTTGGTATTGCCTTTTCTAAAATAAGCCGCTGAAATCATCAAGAAAAGTATAACTGCATAAACCGTTATAGGTACCTGAATAATTGTATCCACATATGGAATAATTAAATAGGCCAGTAAAATAAAATAGCCAAGAAATAAAATTGGCATAACAGAAAACTTAATGTTTAATGAATTCTTGTAAGTCGCCCTGATGTAAGCAATGATGTAAACAATATGTGCAACCAAAAATGCCGCAAGCCCAGCAAAGAAAAGAAGGAAGTTAAGATGTGTAAACATCAACATAATATCTCCTATCCATGAGAATGCCAAAGCCAGCGTAACGTGCCTTACCCATTTTTCATCCTTTCGATGGTCAGATTCACTCCAAAAAAAGATTAGGAGAGTGATCATTAATAAAGGTTTGCTTATTTGATGTAGCCAGTTAATCTCAAAATAAATAGCTACAATTTCACCTATAGCCGCCAGCCAGTATAAGTTTTTCTTAATATTCATGTTATATCCAAACTAGGGTTCAACTAAAAAAGTCGATAAATCTATGCTGAAATATCAATATTCATCATTGAAAAGTACACAAATATTGTGGCTTATAGAAATTAGGAAGAATGATAAAAGAGGAGTAAAAGGATTATTTGTGCTTCACAAACTTCTTCAATGAGCTGGCACCATCAATAGTGATTACTATGTAATAGTGGCCTGCAGGGATATCTGCAATATTCAATTTAATCAGATCTGTGCTTTGTAGTTCCGATTCTACAGTCATTTTATTGCCTATAAAGCTTCTAACTTCTATTGAAGCATCGTTAGCAATATGCTCATCAAATTTGACAAACACATAGTCTGTAGCAGGATTGGGATAGACATCGAAAGGTTCAACAACTTCGCTATCAGTATTAGAATCAGTAACATTCAAAACATGTGGTTTAGAAATACCCACATTGTGAATACCAATGATTCCGGTAATAAATAGACAATATGTTATAAACAGCTTTCGCATTAGATAAATTGTACGGTTGAAAGTAATATATGTTTTCCGATTTATTGTGTTTGAGTGCACATTTTTTGTGCCAAATGTAAGTTTTCTATTAAAATAGATGGAGTTACATAATCTTCGTCATATGTATCTGTAGCAATATCGCCTGAGAGACCATGTAAGAATGCAGCATTTATAGCTGTTTGAAGTGGATTTTTGGTTAAAGGAAACATTCCTCCAATCATTCCAGCAAGTACATCGCCACTTCCACCTTTTGCCATGCTATTATTACCAGTTGAATTAAAATAAATCTGTCCCTCTGGGCTGGCAATAGCTGAATACTTACCCTTTAATAAAATAATAATTTGGTGCTTTTTAGCTTTCTGCTGAAGCTTCTTCAATCTATCGAAGTGATTATCATGTTTTCCGAACAACCTATCAAACTCACCAATATGAGGAGTCAAAATTGTTCCTTTGGGTAAGAGTTGTAAAAGTTCGGTATTTTCCGATAGATAGGTTAGTGCATCAGCATCAAGAACTAGTTGTCCTTTATAATTTTTCAGAATCTCAACGAATAGTTTCTTAGTTTTCTCTGCAAAACCTAAGGCGGGGCCAACAACAAGAACATCCTGATTTCCATATTCCAAAAAATCTCCTAAACTATATTCATTGCAGTCTTTAAGAATTAATGCTTCAGGAATACTTTGCTGCACCACATTGATTGTTTTCTGACAACTTTGCACTGTAATTAAACCTATTCCACTATGGAGAGCTGCTCGAGCAGCAAGAACAGCTGCTCCCATTCTTGTATAACCTCCGGCTATAATAGTGCATCTTCCTCGATCACCTTTATGCGCAAATTTTGAAGCTTTAGTAAGCTTAATATGCTTTGTTAATTCAAACGAACTTTCAGTTTGATCAATGTATTCTCGACTCAAACCTATATCCAAAATAGTCCAATCACCAACATATGCTTCATTTTCGGGAATAAGAAAAGCCAGCTTCGGAAACTGAAAGCTTAAAGTTGTGTCCGCCTGAAAAATGGACTTACCTTCAGTCGGTTGATCAGCAAATAATCCTGAGGGAATATCTATAGCTATTTTTTTACCTTCGGCTTTATTAATATAATCGATTAATTCAGCCAGACCTCCTTCGATAGGTCTTGATAAGCCAGAACCAAAGAGTGCATCTATCCATAGTATATTTTTATCAATTGCCCTTTCTTTTAAACTTTGATATCCTTCTATGATATCAACTCTTCCATTATCAAGCCTTTCAAGGTTGGCGTTAAAATCATCTGAACCATCAGTGCCCATTGCTAAATACACCTTTGTTTGATAACCAAAAGTAGCGAGCATTCTTGCGATAGCTAATCCATCACCTCCATTATTTCCCTTACCTGCAACAATAATCGGCCTGTAATATTTAGGAAAATACTTTAAAATCCACTGAGCTACTTGGGTACTGGCTCTTTCCATTAAGTTAAGAGAACTGATCGGCTCATTCTCAATCGTAAATTGATCAGCCTCTCGTATTTTATCAACTGTAAAAATCTTCATGATGTACTTCTTTTTAATTTAGCCTCCCTCCTGCACCTTTCACTACAATACTTTACACGTTCCCAGTTTCTTTCCCACTTCTTACGCCAGCTAAATGGCAATCTGCAGACAGGACATATCTTACTGGGAAGATGTTCCTTTTTCACTCCATTCATATGCTATACCTATGTTAAGGTAAGAATAATTGACTAGTTAAAATTGTTTAGAAAAACAGCTTTAGCTTTAGGTATATTTTTATTGGGTAAAAGGGTAAGAGCTCCCAGTAATTTTATAATTTTGAGGTCAAACTAGAAAAATCATGAAGCAGTATCACGAATTAATGCAGCACATTCTGGATCATGGCGTTCAGAAAGGAGATAGAACCGGGACGGGAACAAAAAGTGTATTCGGCTACCAAATGCGCTTTGATTTACAGGAAGGGTTTCCACTAGTAACTACAAAAAAGTGCCACTTGAGGTCTATTATTCACGAGTTGCTATGGTTTTTACAAGGTGATACTAACATAAAATATTTAAAGGAGAATGGAGTTTCGATTTGGGATGAATGGGCCGATGAAGATGGGAATCTGGGCCCTGTTTATGGAAGCCAATGGAGAAACTGGCCAACGCCAGATGGCAAACACATAGACCAAATTAAAGAGGTTATAAATCAGATTAAAAACACACCAAATTCTCGTAGAATGATTGTTAGTGCCTGGAATGTAGCCGATATTCCTAATATGGCGCTACCTCCTTGTCATGCTTTTTTCCAGTTTTACGTAGCCGATGGTAAACTTTCATGCCAGTTGTATCAGCGATCTGCCGATGTGTTTTTAGGGGTTCCTTTCAATATTGCTTCTTATGCCTTATTAACCATGATGATGGCACAGGTTTGTGATCTGGAACCAGGCGACTTTGTTCACACACTTGGTGATGCTCATTTATATTCTAATCACATGGAACAAACTGAGCTACAGCTTAGTCGCGAGCCTTATCCGTTGCCAACTATGAAAATCAATCCTGATGTAAAAGATATTTTCGAATTTAAGTTTGAAGACTTCGAATTGCAGGATTACCAGTATCACCCACATATTAAAGCACCAGTAGCGGTTTAATAAATGAAGTTTCTAACAAAACGACTGTTTTTGGTCATATTATATTGGCTGCTCTTTGCTTTTTCTGGTTCTACTCAACATTATGACTGGAACCTCAATGCTCAGGTAATTAAGGGGTTCATCTTAAAGCATAATGAATATGTTGCACATCTGGCTGTATCAAATCCTTCAGGTTTTGAGATAAGCATGCAGCAACAACTTAATGGTAGTAGAGATTGGGAAAGTTTATATAACAAACCTATTGTGAATTATGGTTTGTCATACTATGACTTGCATAACCCTAAGTTGGGTAAGCTTATTATTGGCTCTGCAGCCATGGATATACCGCTTTTTAAAAAAGAAAAAGCTTCTTTTTATTTTAGGGTCGGAACTGGGATAGTATTTGCTACCAACCCCTACAATAGAGAAACTAATAACCAAAACAATATGGTTACTAGTAGGTATAGTGTGCTTCTACAACCAAGGCTCATTTTCTCCTACCAATTAAGTGACAAGTTCACAATTACACCAAGTTTAAATATTACCCATGCCAGTAATGGAGCTCAAAGAGCTCCGAATAGAGGTATTAATATTGTCACTGCAAATTTAGGGGCTTCTTACAAAATCATTTCTAGAAAAGATGAAGTGATTGAAGAAGAGATAAGAACATCCGTTTATGATTACAAATTATATTTAATTGGAAGCTGGGGTAGAAATACCCGCACTTTGCAAGTAAGACAACCAAAACCTTTTTATAACTTGATAGCATATGGCCAGAAATACTTAAATAAAAAAAGTGACATTGGTTTGGGAATAGAGTATTTCCATAGTCTCGGATTAAAAGAGCAAATTGCAACAGATTGGTTCTTAGTTAATTCGACTGACCCTATTCCAGATTTTCGAAGAGTAGCTTTAGTGGCAGGGCATGATCTTAAATTCGGCTCGCTATACCTCACTACGCAAATTGGATTTTATGTTTATGATCCTAGTAAGAAAAATCTTTTCACTTATCAACGCTATGGTTTGAAGTATCATTTTCATGAGCACATTTTAGGACAACTATCTTTTAAAACACATGCTGCTACAGCTGAGCAAGTAGAATTTGGATTGGGATGGAGATTTTAAGAAGATTAATATATTTAGCACCTCTATTCAGCATCTTTCTCGTATCTGGCTGTAATAATGAAAATGCTCCAGACTGTTTTAAAGAGTCAGGTAAATTAGAAACTGTCACCATTACAACATTTGATTCGTTTGAGACTTTGGTTATTCATGATGACATTAGTGTTGAAATTATTGAAACAGAAAATGACGATTATTTTGAACTTAGCTATGGAAAAAATCTCTTATCTAAAGTTGATTTCGAAAGTATCAACGATTCCTTATTAGTGTATAATAACAACCGATGTGGTTGGGTCAGGAACTTCAATAAACCAGAATTAAAGTGGTATACTTCTAAAGCAACCAACACCATTATTTCATTAAGCATCGGTAAAATAAGAAACAAAGATACTTTAAGAAACAATCTTCAAGTTAGAACAGAAAATGCTATTTCTGAGGTCAACCTAACAGTAAACAACAACTACACTCGACTAATTAGTAATTCAGCAACTAATTTCACTTTAACGGGCTTTACCGATAAATTACAAATGATTTCTTACTTTGGCGATGGCCAATATGATGGTAAAAATCTAGTTTGCAGAGAAGCTGATATTTTACAAAGGGGTTATAACAATATGTGGGTAAATGCTGTGGAAACATTAGAAGTTAGGGTGGAAAATGCTGGGATAGTATACTATACTGGAGCGCCCGATTTACAGCAGCAGGTTAGCAATGGCGGAAAGTTAGTTTATGTAGAAGCATTTTAGCGATTGGCAAAGTAATTCAAGAATATATGCAGATTAAAGGACCGACACTATTTATTAACCCTGAAACAGCCAAAAAGAATATTCTTAAAATGCTTACCAAGGCTCGGAAACATCAAGCTCATCTTAGACCACATTTTAAAACGCATCAATCTGCAG
Source organism: Marivirga atlantica (assembly GCF_016734805.1). Classification (GTDB taxonomy): domain Bacteria; phylum Bacteroidota; class Bacteroidia; order Cytophagales; family Cyclobacteriaceae; genus Marivirga; species Marivirga atlantica. The sequence continues at coordinate 204,394 of NZ_JAERQG010000002.1, read as the reverse complement.
AAATAGCTGAATGGTTTAAAGAAGAAGGTGTCACCAAATGTGCTGTTTCATCTGTTCAGATGGCTCAGTATTTTGCCAATGCAGGATGGAATGATATAACCATTGCTTTTCCCTTCAACATATTAGAGATAGAAGCTGTCAATAAGTTGGCTGAAAAAATTGATTTAAACCTTTGTATTGAATCGAAAGAAGTGGCTTCATTTCTGTTAAAGAATATTAATTCTAAAGTAGGTGTTTTCTTAAAAATTGATGCCGGCTATCACAGAACCGGCTTAGATGCCTCTAATTATGATTTGATTGAAGAAATTCTTAAGGTTATTACTAACGGCAATAAGCTCTCTTTTAAAGGATTTCTTCAACATGCAGGACATACTTACCAAGCCAAAAGTAAAGCTGAGGTAGAAGAAATTCATCAATATACCTCAAGTCAGATGAGAAAACTTAAAGCTCATTTTATTAATGAATATCCAGATTTAATCATCTCAAATGGAGATACGCCAACTTGTAGCATCTGTCAGGATTTCGAAGAAGTAGATGAAATAAGACCCGGAAATTTCGTTTTTTATGACGTAATGCAAGCCAACATTGGTTCATGTAGTTATGAGGATATAGCTGTTGCACTTGCTTGCCCCGTAGTAGCTAAACATCCTGAAAGAAATGAAATTATTATTTACGGTGGCGCCATACATTTCTCAAAAGACTCAATAATTGACGCTACCGAACAGAAAATATTTGGTCTGGTGGCTAGCAATGAAAAACAAAATAAGTGGGGTACTCCTATTGATGGAGTTTACTTGAAGAAGTTATCTCAAGAGCATGGTACTATACATGCTCCGCAACAATTTATTGATGAAGTGAAAATTGGAGACATTTTGTATTGTCTTCCGATTCATTCTTGCCTTACTACCAATTTAATGAGTGCCTACCTTACTACCGAAGGAAAGCATATTTCAATGTTCAGGTATAATGCTGGCATTTAATTATTTGTTCATTTCCATAAAATCTAATGTTAGATTGAGCATAGCTTTTACACCTGTAAGCATTGCTGCTTCATCCAATATAAAATCAGGAGTATGATGGCCGTTTAGCGGTTGAATATAAGGTTCGCTTTCAGGTTTAGCGCCTACAAAAAAATACAGACCTGGCACCTTTTCCTGAAAATAAGAGAAATCCTCTGCTCCAGTAACTGCTTTTACCGACTGAACATTTGTGCTGGCTTTCTTAAGGCTCGGAATCATTTGCTGTGTTAACTCTGGACTGTTATAAGTTAGCGGTGCGTTGTTAACAATTTCTACTGTTACTTCAGCGCCAGCAATCTCTCCTATATTTTTAGCTGTAGTTTTTATCTTCTCATGAATCATCTTTTGCATTTCCATGTCAAGCGTTCTGATTGTACCAACGAACCTTGCTTCTTCAGGAATAATATTATAGCGAACGCCCGCTTGAATCATCCCTACAGTAATTACAGCTGCTTCCTTAGTTAACTCTGCATTTCTGGAAATTATATATTGAAGGCTATTGATGATTTGTGTTGATACCGCTATCGGATCAATTGATGCCCAAGGTGTTGAACCATGTGCCTGTTTTCCCTTAACTTTTACTTCAAAGCGATCAGATGCAGCCATAAAACCTCCTGATTTGTAACTAATCTGGCCTAGAAGTGTGCCTGCTGCGATATGAAGTCCAAAGATCACATCTACATTGGGATTAGTTAAAGCTCCTTCCTCTACCATTAAACTGGCACCACCTTTTTCACTTGGTGGTGGTCCTTCTTCAGCAGGTTGAAATATAAATTTCACAGTTCCATTAAGTTCATCACGCATGCTGCTCAACACTTCAGCCACTCCCATCAAGATTGCGATGTGTGTATCATGACCACAGGCATGCATTACGCCTGTTTTTTGCCCATTATATTCGGCAACAACTTCTGATTTATAAGGCAAGTCATTTCTTTCTGTTACAGGCAGTCCATCAATATCAGCCCTTAAGGCCACAACTGGGCCATCTTCATCCCCCTTTAATAGGCCAATCACTCCTGTATGAGCTACTCCTGCCTTAACTTCTAACCCTAAACCTTTCAGGTGTTCAGCTATTTTTTCAGCGGTGTTAAACTCTCTGTTCGATAATTCAGGGTGTTCATGAAAGTATCTTCTCCATTCAATTACTTTCTTTTCAATCTTTTCGGCCTTATTAATGGCCATTTTATTTAAATCCTGAGAGAAGAGTGTAGAAATACTAAGAAAGTAACCTAGTACAACAAGCGAGATTAACTTCATATGATCGGCAGTTTTATGATGATTATAAAACTAATAAAGATTAACTGATTAAGAAATGAATAAGTAATTAAAGCCTGCTACGTTCCTTTGTCAGCCACTTTTAATTTGATTATACTTGTATCGCTATTTATACCAATAAAAAAACATGTCAGAAAAACTAAGTTTCAATAAGGCCTTACCACATATTATTGCTGTTGCAATTTTTGTAATCATTAATCTCGTAATGTATTCTCCTATGTTTTTTGAAGGAGAAAAACTCAATCAGAATGATATTCTACAAGGTGCCGGAGCCAATCAGGAGATTATTGGATATCGTGATAAAACTGGCGAAGAGGCTTTATGGACTAATGGCATGTTTAGCGGAATGCCAGCATACCTAATTAATGTTCAGTGGTCTGGTGAACTTACTAAATACATTCAAAAAGTAGTCAGTTTAGGATTACCGTCTCCAGCCAGTCATACATTAGTGGCAATGTTGGCCTTTTACCTTTTGCTTTTAATTTTCAGGGTTAATCCATATTTGGCAATCGCTGGTGGAATTGCGTATGGACTCAATACCTTTTTTATAATTTCAGTAGAAGCCGGACATATTTGGAAAGTTGCTGCCATAAGTTGGATGCCAGCAGTATTAGGAGGAATAGTTCTGACGTTCAGAAAAAAGTATATTTTAGGCTTTATTTTAACTGCCATATCCATGGCATTAGAAATAAGATCAAATCATTACCAGATTACCTATTATTTACTATTAGTTGTATTGATTTATGGTTTATTCAAGCTAATTGAAGCCATAAGAAATGGGGGAATTCCTGACTTTGCTAAAACAATTGGTATTTTATCTATTGCTGTTATTTTAGGTATTGGCGCCAATTTAGGGAAAATATGGACAGCTTATGAGTATGGAAAATTTTCAATTAGAGGTCCTTCTGAATTAAGCACAAATACACAGTCAACAAGTGGTGGCCTTGATAGAGATTATGCTTTTGCCTGGAGCAATGGCATTTGGGAACCATTAACATTTCTAGTACCTAATTATTATGGAGGCGCTACTCAGGAGGTAGTCTCTATGAATTCTGACCTTGCTAATGGTCTTAAAAGCAGAGGAGCAGGTCAAGGTCAGATCAGGAATTTCGTTAAATCTGTACCAACCTACTGGGGAGATCAACCATTTACCAGCGGTCCCTATTATCTTGGTGCTGTAGCCATTTTCCTTTTCTTTATTGGAGCATTCCTGATTAAAGGTCCAATAAAATGGTGGCTGGTTTCCGCTTCAGTTTTTGGTATCATCTTATCATGGGGAGACAACTTTGAAGCTTTCAATTATTTGATTTTTGACTATTTACCCGGTTATAACAAATTCCGATCAGTTTCCATGACTGTGGCTATTCCATTTCTGTGTATGCCTTTACTTGGTTTTATTGGCCTACAGAAATTAATAGATGAAGGATTTGAGAAAAATAAAAAGCAATTTTATTCAGCAGTTATTAGTATTGGAGCTATTCTACTTTTACTGCTTATCTCAACCTATATGTTGAGATTTAGAGGAGCCGTAGATGAACGTTTAGGTGATCAGGCATGGTTAGTTGAATTAATAAGGGAACAAAGAGCTTCTATGGCCCGAGCCGATGTATTAAGGTCATTATTAATGATAGGTCTAGCATTTGGTATTATATGGCTTTGGTCAAAAGAAAAGATAAAAGCCAACTTAGCATTCTTTCTTTTTATAGGAGTTATTGCTATAGACTACTTACCCATATCTAAAAGGTATCTCAATGGAGATAATTTTGTAGAAAATCCTAAAAAATCATTTTTTAGCAAAAGTGCTGTAGATGAACGAATAGATCAGGACAACAGCCATTACAGAGTACTCAATTTGAACAATCCTTTTAATGAAGCTAGAACCTCTTATTATCACGCTTCCCTTGGCGGTTATCATGGTGCTAAAATGAGAAGATATCAGGATTTGATAGAATATCATTTACAACCTGAAATGACAGCTTTAATCGAAGAACTACGAGCTGGAAACACAGATCTTTCAAGCTTCGGAGTTATCAATATGCTTAATACCAAATATATTAAATTTGGAAATGAAGCTTCTCAGGTAATCAACAATCAATCAGCAAATGGAAATGCTTGGTTTGTAGATACGGTTGTTGAGAGTAGTTCGCCAGATGAAACTATTGAGAAGCTGGGTGAAATAGATACAAAAACTACAGCAATTATTAATACAGCCAAATTCAAGTTTGAAGCTAATACTTCCGGAGCAGGTATGATCTCCCTCAATAACTACAGCCCAAACAAATTGGATTACACTTCTAAACGTGATAATGACGGTTTAGCTGTGTTCTCTGAAATATATTATCCAAAAGGCTGGAAGGCATTTATCGATGGAAATGAAGTAGATATTCTTCAAGCTAATTATGTCCTCAGAGCATTGGAAATCCCTAAAGGTGAACACAAAATTGAGTTCAGGTTTGAACCAGCTGCCTATTATATTGGCAATAATGTGATGATGGTTTGCTCAATTATATTAATTCTATTATCGGTAGGAGGAATTGCCTATATCATTACTAGAAAGTAAGTCGTCATGTTGTCTGTAGTTGTATGTACCTATAATAGGGCTAAATATATTGGAACTTGTATTGAGAAGCTGGCTAACCAAAATTGTAATAAAAAGGACTATGAAGTGCTCATTGTTGACAATAAGAGTACGGACAATAGCAAAGAAATAATTGATGCCGTAATAAGTAAATACCCTGAAGCACCTTTAAAATATTATTTAGAGGAAAATCAGGGACATACATATGCAAGAAACAGAGGCATTAAAGAATCAAAAGGGAATATCATTAGTTTTTTGGATGATGATGCTTTTGTTAAAGATGATTATGTAGAAACCCTTATAGAATATTTTTCTAAGCATCCTGATGTACAAGCAGTTGGTGGTAAAATAGTACCTGTATATGAGACCCAAGAGCCTAAATGGATGTCAAAGTATCTGCTGACCTTAGTTTCAGCATTAGACATGGGAGATAATGTTAAGGGATTTCCCAGCTCTAAATTTCCAATTGGTGCTAACATGGCTTTTAGAGCAACTGTATTTGATAAGTATGGACTATTTAATGTAGAACTAGGTAGAAGAGCCGATGGGCTCGAAGGTGGTGATGAAAAAGAGGTATTTATTAGATTGAGAGGAAATAATGAGCTTATTCATTATGTTCCTTCAATAGAAGTAGAGCACATCATTCCTGAAAAGAGAACTCGAAAAGAATACATTAAAGGACTAGGAATAGGCGTGGGTAGCAGTGAGATGAAGAGACTGAAAAGTGCAACTTTACCAGAGAAATTAAAAAAATACTTCTCAGAGATTATAAAGAGTATAGGCAGTATCATTTTGTTCTTAATTTACATGCTAAATGGTAAATGGGCTGCTGCCAAAATGCTAATTCAATTCAGGATTTGGGTGTGGAAAGGATTAATAACTAAATAAATATCGGATGAAATCAAAAGCGCATATTTTTTTAGAAAGTGCATTTTATACACTTTTAACTTTACCAAAGCTAATTATACTTAGCAAGAGATATGCGGCAAAAAGAATCAAAGACTATAAAAATAATGCTAATAAAATTGTAATACTTGGCAATGGTCCTTCTTTAAAAGCCACCATTACCGAGATTCTTTCCATGAAGCAAAACTATGAAACATTATGTGTGAATCATTTTGCAGAGAGTGAATACTACAAGCAAATAAAACCAAATTTTTATGTGCTCAATGCACCGGAAATGTGGATGGAAGATGTTGAAAGCTTTCATAGAGAAAAAGGTCAGAAACTTTTTAAATCAATAGCTGACAATACTTCCTGGTCTTTACAATTATTTATTCCTGCTCAAGCCAAAAAAGTAAGAGGGTGGCAAAAAGTGTTAAGTGAAAACAAGTTCATCACAATTAATTATTTCAACACTACCCCTTTAGAAGGCTTTGAGAAGTTTATCTTTAAAATGATGGAGAATGGTTGGGGTATGCCTCGACCTCACAATGTCCTAATTCCTTCTATAATATTGTCTATGAGGATGGGTTTTAAAAAGATTTATCTGGCAGGCGCTGATCATTCATGGTTAAAGGAAATTTTTGTTTCTGAGGACAATGAAGTTTTTCTTACTCAGAAACATTTCTACGATGAGAAAAAGGCAGAAGCTAGAACAATGGATAAGCTGGGAAAAGGAAGTAGAAAACTACATGAGGTTCTTGAGAAATTTACTTATGCCTTTTCATGTTACTTCCTACTTAATAGATACGCGAAAAAAAAGCAAATTTCAATTATTAATCTAACAGAAGGTTCCTTCATAGATGCTTTTGACAGAGCAAAACATATAGAAGCATAAAAAAATAATTTATGATATCAATTTTAACAGGTGCCAAGAAAAATATAGGTGATTATTTAATTGGAAGTAGGGCAAAAGCATTGTTAGAAAAATATGTAGATGAAGATATCTATGAAATTGATCGCTTTCAGGATATTAGACCACACCTGAAAAAGATTAATCAGTCAAGAGCTCTCATCCTATGTGGTGGACCTGCCTATACCAAGGATATATATCCTAATATTTATAAGCTTAACAATATAATAAAAGAAATAAAAGTGCCTATTATTCCTTTTGGGCTTGGCTGGTCTGGTAGTCCATTTCATAATCCACTGGCATTTGAATTCACCGAGGAAGCTAGCAATTTTATTAAGGACATTCATCAAACAATCAAATTCTCAAGTTGTAGAGATGTACTAACAGAATCGATTCTAAAAGATAAAGGAGTTGAAAATGTGGTGATGACCGGCTGTCCCGTTTGGTATCATATGCCAGACTTGGAAAAGAATTTTACAAGCCTTAAAAATGTTGACCACATCATATTTTCTACTGGTGCGAAGCAGGTTTTATGGAAACAAAGCATTCAACTATTGAGAGAGATAAAGAAAGAATTTCCAGAGGCTAAAATTACCGTGAGCTACCATCGGGGTATCTTCCCTGGCAAACAAACCCCACTGCGTAAAGGTCTATCTTATACTCTAATAGCTATTTATGCAAAAGTCTTAGGTTTGGAAGCGAAAGATGTATCAAGTGATTTGCAAAAAATTGCTTTCTACGAAAATTGTGATTTACACATTGGCTACAGAGTACATGCGCATCTTGACTTCTTAAGTAGAAGGAAGCCTTCATATTTGATAAATGAAGATGGAAGAGGTTTAGGAATGGTTAAAAGTCTTGAACTACCTATCTTTAATTATGATGATAAAAATGTAGTTCATAAAGTATTGGAGCAGGTTAACGAGGACAAATCTTCAAACTTTGAAAGTTTCAGGTCTACATTCGAAAAAATGAAAAATGCCTTCACAAGTATGAAGACATTTCTTGATTATTTAAAAACCCTTTAATCAAATTTGAAGTAGTTCCATTTAAGCACCTGATCTTCCTGAATATCTTGTAAAGCCTCTTTACCGATTATTTGATCAATAAATTTTGGACTGATGCCATGAGCAGGGCGTTTCCAGGTAAGATGCTTGACTGTAACAATATCACCTTTCTTAATAGTTTGAGTAGCTACTAGACTTCTTCTTGCATTTTCCACCGCTAACTTCTCTGATGGTAATCTTCTCACTTCGTTGTCACCTAAAAGTGTAAGTTGATTTTCAAGCTTACCATAAAAGTGCTTCAAATCTTCCTTATTCATAGCATGGTAATGGTCATTTCCTGGTAGGCTTTTATCATGCGTAAAATGCTTCTCAATCACTTTTGCACCTAAAAGTGTTGCAGATATAAGTGTATCCATTTCCTTTGGTAGAGTATGGTCAGAATAACCAATCAATAAATCTGGAAAATGATGCTTTAAACCACTGATCATACCCAGATTGGCTTGATCATCGGGTGTTGGATAATTCAAAACACAATGCAGCAGCGTTACATCTACATCATACGGCTTAATCCATCCAACAGCCTCTTGTATTTCATATAGTTCGCTTGCACCGGTAGATAATATGATGGGTTTATTAAATCTAGCCATAAATTCAACAAATGGTTTATTAGTAATATCCGAGGAAGATATTTTAAAAACACTCATTAAATCATTAAGAAATGTAGCTGAGCTTGTATCAAAAGGAGTGCTCATAAATTCTATACCGTGCTTATCACATTCCTCTTTCAGCTTTTCATATTCACTCTTCCAAAATTTATCATACTTTTGGAAAAGTGCATGTTGAGAAGTTGTTGATTCCTGATTTAAATCCCAATAAGATGGCGAGTCTTTTGAAGCTATGGTGTCAGCCTTATAGGTCTGAAATTTTATGGCATCAGCTCCTGCTTCTTGTGCTTCGTGTATTAGCCTTTTGGCCAATTCCATATCACCTTCATGGTTCACGCCTGCTTCAGCTATCATAAAAGGTTTTTCTATAGCATAGTTATAAGGGCTCGTAGTTTTTAAGAACTCCGAATATTTCATGTCTCTTTATTTAAAGTTTTTCTTATCAATTTTATAACCAGACTTCTCCCCTTTTCAATCCGGTTTTTCTTCATTTTTTCATGCATGCTTATTCTGATGGCAGAATGCTCAAGCAGGTTTTCAAATGCAGCAACTAAGTTAGCTTGCTCCACTTCAATTCCTAAACCCAGATTGATAAATCCATTTTCTTCTGAAGCAAAGAAGTGTGTTAATTCACGCTCGTTCTGAGCCATAATTATTGAGGGAGTACCCGCTAAGGCTAATTCGTAAACTGTTCTACCTGCAGATGAAAAAGCAATATCAGCCGCAAACATAAAATCAGAGATATTATTTACGTTATAATGAAAAATAGCCTTATTGTATTCCCTTTCCTCTATTTTATGTTGGTATCCTAGTCCCAATACTACATCAATCTGAATATCGCTGGTTATGCATTTATCATATATGGCATTAAGAACTTTTTGAGTATAGTTATTAGGATCAGTTCCTCCAAAAGAAATAAGAACTCTCTCTACTTTATCAGAAAGAGTCTTCTCCTCGTGTAGATAGAACTCCTCTCTTGCACAAAAATATTGAGGACCAAAGTAGTGATTTTCAGGACTAGTTTGCTCAGGATAAATTGCATTAATTACAAGATCCGCCTCCAAAGCTCCGGCTCCCAAATCTTCAAAATTAATGGTCAAAATACCGGCCTTATTTATTTTTCTTATATATGATATAGAAGTATCCAAACGATCATTAATTACAGCATCAGGTTTTAATCCAATGACATCATCAACCAAATTCTCAGCCTGTTGCTTCAATACTTTATAATTGTAAGCGGAAATTTTATTGAATGCCAACTCACTTTTTTCGTCAACAAGGAAGATTAATTCGTGATCAACAAGTTCGCTGGCAAGTATGAGACAATTATAAACATGGCCTAATCCTATTTCAGGATATCCAGATACACTAAAAACTATGCGTTTTCTACTAAGCAAGTATTCGCAAACGGACCAATCTTGAAAACTATCAATATCAATAGCCTGCTCCTCGGGTAAAATGTAAAGGTCTACCTCTTTACCTATTCTTGAATTCTCTCGTATGATATCAGTTCTACTAATAAAAAAACTACCCGTTTCCTTATAGACCTGTGGTAACTGTTGCCTGTTAAGCCTGGCTTTATAGTTTGGCAGAAAGAAGCCATTTTTTTCCTTTCTCCAGGTAAGGTGGGTATCATTTACGGCCGCTATAATGGTCTCAATTTGTGAATTATCTATGGCCTTTTGAATTGCCTTATCCAATGAACTTGTTACTAAAAGAGGAGAAGTAGGCTGTAATGTTATTACATAGTCATATTGTTTATTTTCAATAGCCGCAATTTCTTGCCAGGCATAGTAGATAACTGGATCCAGAGTAGTGGCATCTTTTGCCAAATCAGGATTTCTTTTATGAATTTTAGCCTGAAATTTTTTAGCAATGAAGGCTATCTCATCATCATCTGTTGACACATAAACATCAGGTTTATAAGCCGAACCTAAGGCTGTCTGAATACTATATGATATTAACGGCTTCCCTCTAAGCGGTCTTAAATTCTTTCTTGGTATACCTTTTGAACCTCCTCTTGCTGGAATAATAACTAATATATTCATGGATTAAAATTCCTTAATTATATACTCAAGTCCTTGATCAAGCTTAATAAACTTATTCTTTTTAAAATGTCTTCTAAGTTTGGTATTATCGCTGAAGCTCTTCTTTATATCTCCAGCCCTTTGATCTTTATAATTAGCCAATTGATCAGATTTTAATGATTTTTTAATTATTGAAAACAGCTGGTTAATAGAAGTAGGAACTGAAGTCCCAAGATTAAATATCTGATTATTTACAGTACTTACTGCCCCCCTTATCAAGACATCTACAATATCTGAAACATGAATGAAGTCCCTAACCTGATTACCATCACCGTATATATAAACCTCCTTATTGTGGATTAGTCTGTCAATAAAAATAGAGATGACTCCAGAATACGGTGAATCAGCTCTTTGCCCTTTTCCGTAAACATTAAAAAAACGAAATCCTAGAAAGTCTACTTTATTAAGCTGAGAATAGGACTTGGCATGTAACTCATTAATTAATTTTGAATAAGCATACGGAGATTGTGGTTTTACCTCAGCTTTTTCATTTATTGGTACATTATCTGCCTCCCCATAAACAGCACATGAGGAAGCAAATATAACTTTCTGACATCCTTTATTTTTAATAGCTTCTAGAACTTTGATAAAACCTACTTCGTTGGCCAAATGTGCTGCATATGGTTCTTTCATTGACAAAGGCACACTTACCATTGCAGCAAGGTGAAAAAGGTAATCAACTTGATCTGGTAAATCAGATGAAACAACTTCTTGTACATCCTTTTTTAAGAATACCACATTGGCATCATTCAAGCAAAATGAAATGTTATCTTCATAACCAGTACAAAGATTATCAATTATAATGAGTTGTTTTGGATAAAAATTACAAAGAGTACGTATTAAATGATGACCAATAAAGCCTGCTCCCCCAGTAACTACAATATTTTTATTGTTAAAATCTCTCATGTATTAAGTCACTTGTGTGATTGAAAAATCGATTAAAGTTAATCAGAGGATATCTAGCAACCCAGTCTCTTTAGAAATTCTCTTTCAATACCTTTAAAATTTCAATAACAACCTTAAATAAATGATTTCAGCATATGGGTTACCGATAATAGATCGTGACATTTTATGAGCTAATCGAAAAATGAAGATACTTCATAGTTGGTAAATTAATATTATATATTTTTGCCGTTTAACAATCTAATTTATGAGATATTATATAGTTCCAATTATAATTTTAATAAGCTTAAGTACATCACTGGCTCAATCAATTAATAATGCAGGTGAAACAGTTCAAAATGAAGGCATTCAGATTAGCTGGAGCTTGGGAAACATAGCATATCCTTCTAATTCAAATGTTTCTGAGGGGGGTGAAAATCGATATCAATTTCTTGACAAAGCAACTGTCACCAGTATCCAAAAAGAATGGAACATTAATATATCATTCTTTCCAAACCCAACAAAAGGTACACTTAATATTACTCATGATTTAGCTTATAAGACCATAAACATTTCAGTAAGTAATTTAGATGGTCAAAACATCATTCATGATACAATGTCATCAAACAGTAAAACAATTGATCTAAGTAAATTACAAGAAGGTATTTACCTAATATCACTAGAAAGCGAAAACCAACTTAAAACCTTTAAAATACTTAAGAAGTAATGAGAAAATTCTATCTTTTTTTATTTGTATTTACAGCATTTATCACTGTAGCAAAATCTCAAAGTCCAGATCTTTTTAATTATCAAGCATACATTCAAGATGGCGAAGGAAATGCCATTCCTAATACTGAAATCAGTTTGTTAATTGAAATTATCACCGAACAGGTTAATGGAGAAATAATATACTCTGAAAGTCACTCAATTGAAACTGATATTAATTCAATGATAAGTCTTCATGTTGGGGCCGGAGAGAACCCTTCAGGACAATTTAGTATGATTGACTGGAATGGCTATAAAACATTTATAAAAACAAGTATTGATTTAGAGGGCGGTACTAATTATGAACTGATAGGAATAAACCAGATGGTATCTGTTCCATATGCACTTAATGCTAAAAAAGCAAACACGCTTCAAACACCTACCATATTAATAGGAAATGGACAAGACGAATCAGTTCTTACTATAAAAAACAATAATTATAGCAGGTTTGCATCTTACTCTGCGAGCAATAACTCTGATCAGAACGCACCTTTTGTAGGTTACAAGTCTCGTGGCACATTAAGCTCTCCTACAAACATTCAGGCAGAGGATAGAATTACCGGTATTTATGGTTATGCATATGGTAATGGTAATTACTTTGGTAATGCGGCAGTAGAGCTAATCGCTGGTGAACAATCGGGTAGTAACGGCTTGTCAAGTTATATCAAATTTGGTACTACTAATATCGGATCCAATCAACGTCAAGAAAGAATGAGAATTGCTGAAAATGGTAATATTGGTATTGGAACTGAAAATCCTCAATATAAACTCGATGTTAGCGGTGAGATAAATGCAACAGATATCTTTATTGAAGGAACTTCAATTCAAAGTATGATTCAAAGTAATACTGATTTAGGTAATAAAATTGAAATAACCGGGAATGGTCAAGACATTGATCTTATTACTCTAAAAAATGAGAACTATAGCCGTGTTGCCTCTTATTCTATTAGTGATAATGCTGAGCAAAACGCTCCTTTCGTAGGCTATAAAGCCAGAGGATCAATAAATACCCCTGCCAACATTCAAGCCGAAGACAGAATTACCGGTATTTATGGTTATGCATATGGTAATGGTAATTACTGTGGTAATGCGGCAGTAGAGTTAATCGCTGGTGAACAATCGGGTAGTAACGGCATGTCAAGCTATATCAAATTTGGTACTACTAATATCGGATCCATTCAACGTCAAGAAAGAATGAGAATTGCTGAAAATGGTAATATTGGTATTGGAACTGAAAATCCTCAATATAAACTCGATGTTAGCGGAGGGATAAATGCAACAGATATCCTAATTGAAGGAACTTCAATTCAAAGTATGATTCAAAGTAATACTGATTTAGGTAATAAAATTGAAATAACCGGGAATGGTCAAGACATCGATCTTATTACTCTAAAAAATGAGAACTATAGCCGTGTTGCCTCTTATTCTATTAGTGATAATGCTGAGCAAAACGCTCCTTTCGTAGGCTATAAAGCCAGAGGATCAATAAATACCCCTGCCAACATTCAAGCCGAAGATAGAATTACCGGTATTTATGGTTATGCATATGGTAATGGTAATTACTTTGGTAATGCGGCAGTAGAGCTAATCGCTGGTGAGCAATCAGGTAGTAACGGCATGTCAAGCTATATCAAATTTGGCACTACTAATATAGGCTCCATTCAACGCCAAGAAAGAATGAGAATTGCTGAAAATGGAAATGTAGGAATAGGTACTTCTACCCCTAAATCTAAATTACAAGTTACTGACGGTGATATTTATATCGAAAATGCATCTAAGGGTGTAATTATGACTTCACCTAATGGAAATTGTTGGAGAATGACTGTTAATGATACTGGAAATCCAGTATTTACTTCAATTAATTGTCCTCAATAATTTTGAAAGGGCCTTTTACGAGGCCCTTTTCTTTTGCAATACCACTTATTCCAATTCCAATAATTTTAACTTATTTTTAGCTAAACTAAACCAAGCTAAAATATGGATATTAATGAAATTATGGATCAGATGGCTGCATTAGCTATCGAATGGGGACCAAAAGTGATAGGTGCTATTCTTGTACTCATCATTGGTCTTTGGGTAATAAAAGCAATGACAAACGGTCTGTCAAAAGCGCTGGATAAAAGAGACTACGACCCATCACTAAAATCATTTCTTAAAAGTATTCTGAACATCCTGCTAAAGGCAATGCTAGTAATCAGCGTTTTTGGGATGATTGGAATCGAAATGACATCCTTTGTTGCAATTCTTGGTGCAGCAGGTTTGGCTGTAGGTTTAGCACTTTCAGGCACACTACAGAATTTTGCCGGTGGTGTGATGATTTTGATCTTTAAACCTTTTACAGTGGGTGATTGGATTGACGCTCAAGGCCATTCCGGAAGCGTTAAGGCCATACACATTATTAACACTGTGCTTAAAACTGGTGATAATAAAACCATCATTATTCCAAACGGTGGGCTCTTTAATGGCTCTCTTACCAATTATAGTACAGAACCAAAAAGAAGAGTAGACTGGACTGTTGGTATAGGCTATGGCGATGATTATGATAAAGCTAAAGCCGTTTTAATGGACTTAATCAAACAAGATGATCGTATTATCAATGATCCTTCAGAGCCCTTCATTGCTTTAGCGGAATTAGCCGATAGCTCAGTAAACTTAGCGGTTCGTTGTTGGGTAAATGCGGCTGATTATTGGGCAGTTAAGTTTGACATGAATGAAAAGATCTACAAAACATTCGCCAAAGAAGGACTCAGCATTCCGTTCCCTCAAATGGATGTGCATGTGCATAATAGCTAATAGAGTCAAACAAATTAAATAAAAGAGACTTGCCAGTAGCAAGTCTCTTTTATTAGAAGATGGTTTTACAATTGTACATAAACGCCATCAAGGTCGAAGCCTACGATATCTGCTTTACCATCACCATTGACATCCCCAGCTCTACGTGGTTGGAATGCAACATCCCATCCATCGTTATATCCAAAATAAGTTGACGTTTGAGTTCTATAATCAAATCCATTACCATTTGACAAGGCAACAAAAACGCCATCGTTACCAAAGCCTATAATATCCGCTTTTCCATCAGCATTTACATCAGCAACAGTTCTTGGATGTTTACTAACATACCATCCTCCATTATAACAGAAAGTGCTCTGAGGAGAAGTATACCAAGCTTGTCTATAACTAAAACCTGAACCAGTTGATAAGGCTACATATACGCCATCGTTACCGAACCCTACTATATCAGCTTTACCGTCACCATTTACATCAGCAACTGTTCTTGGATGCTTATCTACTGACCATCCACCATTGTAGCAGAAAGTACTCTGTGGTGAAGTATACCAAGGCTGTCTGAAACTAAAACCAGTTCCCGTTGATAACGCTACGTAAACACCATCATCACCGAACCCTACTATATCAGCCTTACCATCACCATTTACATCTGCAACCGTTCTTGGGTGTTTATTAACATCCCAACCTCCGTTATAGCAAAACGTACTCTGCGGTGAAGTATACCAAGGCTGTCTATAACTAAATCCAGACCCCGTTGATAAAGCCACATATACACCATCATTACCGAATCCTACTATATCAGCTTTACCATCGCCATTCACATCAGCTACTGCTCTGGGATGCTTATTCACATCCCATCCACCATTGTAACAAAAAGTTTTTTGTGGTGTATTGTACCATGGCTGCCTGTAGCTAAAACCCGTTCCCGTTGATAGCGCCACATATACGCCATCATTAGCAAATCCTACTACATCTTCTCTTCCATCACCGTTTACATCGGCTAAAACTCTAGGATGTTTTTCCACTCTCCATGAACCAGCATTGTATCCAAATGAACCATTCCATTTAGAAGGTGCCTGACTAACAGATTGTAAATTTTGAATTGATGAGCTTTCAGCAGTTTTTGAAACTTCATTTAGTTCATCTTGACTACAACTGGCAAAAACAGCTGTTAAAAGAATAAGTAAACTTTTACGATTAATTTTTTTAATCACTTTTGTAAGGTTTATGTTGAAAATTTATTTAAACGGTCAAAAGTATGTCAGCAAATTTCAAAAGCAAAGTATTTACTTAAAAATTTTATAAAAAATTAGATTAGTATAATTCATGTTTCATTATTTGACTTTATACACTTTTAAATAAAATATAAACAATGAAAAGTTAATGAGCTCAATAACAAAACATTACAGTAAATAACAGGGATCACATTTCTCCAAATCAATTTGAATAGTTATCATTTAAACTATTGGCCGTTTATAAAAATTTAGTGTAATGACCAGCAATAATGAATCGCTCTGCTTATCTTAAAGGATGAGAAGATTAATTTACATTCTAATTCTATTAACCAGCATTCAACTTTCAATAAGCGCTCAAAATTTTGAAAGAATAAGTATTGGCGATGAGCCTGATGAGTACTACATCGCGTTAGCCCCTTCCTCTGAAAACATTAAGGGTGTACTGGTTTTAATGCCCGGATTTGCTCAACCAGCTGAATCTATTTTCCCTGAAAGTAAAATACAGAATGTGGCATTTGCTAATAGCATCCTATCTATCGCCATACCTTGCCAGCCTAAATTATATGCTGATTCTATTGTGATAGAGAAACTGAACAAAACACTCAATCATGTGAAAACTAAGTATAATGTTTCAGCAGAAGATTTTGTATTAGGTGGCTTCTCCGCTGGCGGAACAATTAGCCTGAGATATGCCGAATACTGTTACCAAAAACCAGATGAAGCATCAATTAAACCTCAGGCAGTTTTTACAGTAGACTCACCAGTAGATCTATTTCATATCTGGAATTACTTTGATCGCGAGTTAAAGAAAAACTTCTCGGAAGCCGGAGTAAATGAAGCCAAATATGTACAAGGATTAATGCTCAAAGAAATTGGAAGTCCTGAAGACAATAGAGATGTCTGGAATGCATTCACCCCTTTTAATATGGAAAGTGATGCTAAAGGAAACGAGCAACATTTAGAGAGTATAGCTATAAGAGTCTATCATGATATAGACGTTAATTGGTTAATTAACGAAAGACATAGAAGTTTGATGGATACCAATGCTTTGCCAGCGTCTGAGCTGATTAACCGACTAAAACAATATGGAAATAACAAAGCTGAATTCATGATAGCAAAAAATGAGGGCTACAGAAGCTCAGGATTAAGACATCCGCACTCATGGTCAATAGTAGATGAAATTGAATTGATTCAGTGGGTTAAGAAGCAACTTGATAAATAAATTTAAAACAATGGACATAGACATAAGAGCAAATTGCGGTAACTCTCCAAAAAATGAATTCTTAAAAGAACTAAATATTGCTTTTGCTCGTGCAGCTGTCGATCAAGTGATGGATGTTGTAACTGATGATTTTGAATTAAAGATGGTAGGCAACCAGCTAATAAAAGGAAAGGCAGCGCTAAAAGCCATGTTCCAGCAACAGCAGGAAATTGTAATGGAAGCAATTAGCCTACACAATATTATAACACACGGTAAGGAAGGTGCAGTGAATGGCGAGTTCACTATGTCTGATGGTAAACGCTATGCCTTTGCTGATTTCTATCAATTTGAAAATGTGAAGGCTAAGAAAGTGAGTAAAATCACTTCTTATTTGATTGAGATATTCCAAGATTGACTTTACAATAATCTCTTTTTTATTAAACTAGATCAAACTAAATTGATGGCTCACAAATGCCATTATCATGCTAGTTACTAAAAACTTCAGCCTTAAGCGTGCCATGGAATTCAGCGGTCATCACATTATATGGCTTACCGCATGGATGTCTTCAGTTACACTGCTATATTATTACACTAATTTACAGTGGTTACACATACCATGGCTTCCTTTGTCATTAATAGGTACAGCAGTTGCATTTTATGTAGGCTTTAAAAATAATAGTGCTTATGATCGTATGTGGGAGGCCCGAAAAATATGGGGTGCAATTGTTAATAGTAGTAGAAGCTGGGGCACCTGCATCAAGCATTTTGTAAGCAATCAATTTACCGCTCAACATTTTTCTGATGAGGAATTAAAGTCAATCAAAGTAAAGATGATTTATCGGCATATTGGCTGGCTGTACGCACTAAGGAGTCAATTACTTGTGGTGACCAATTGGGAACATGCCAACCAAAAAGGGTTAATAGGTCATGCTGCAAAACGATATATTAGAAAATTTGGTACTGGTTTAGTAGATGATGAAGTGACTAAGATTAATTTGAAGAATTTTCTTGAAGAACATGAATATGAAGAGTTAATCAATTTTAAGAATACAGCCACACAAATTATTGACCGTCAAAGTGAAGATTTGGCAAAGCTCAGAGAGAAAGAACTTATTGATGATTTCAGACACATGGAACTGCAAAAAATTCTCAATGATTTTTATGAGCATCAAGGCAAGTGTGAACGCATTAAGAAGTTCCCATTACCCCGTCAATACGGAAGCATGAGCTTTATTTTTGTAGCTCTATTTATATTTCTTCTTCCATTCGGCATGGTATCAGAATTTGCCAAGTTGGGAGACTGGGCAATTTGGTTATCTATTCCATTCACCGTACTAGTAGGCTGGGTGTTCGTTGTCATGGAAATTATTGGTGATTATACTGAAAACCCTTTTTCGGGAATGTCTAATGATATACCTATGCTATCGCTATGTAGAGTTATCGAAAATGATTTACGAGAAATGCTCGGTGAAACTAAGCTACCTGAAGACATTGTAGCCAGAAATGGTGTGTTAATGTAAGCCTATTCCGGATGATAAACTTTCACAGCTTCCTTATACACCTTCACCTTATCCAGAGTCATAGGCTTTAATTCCTTATTCACAAACATTTCCATCTGGTCGGTATAATGCTGGCTTTCAGTTTTTGAGGAAGTACCATAAGGTGCCACTGACTCAAGTTCAGGAAGGCCATCTTTTTTAAATCTCGCAAGTAAAATATAGGACTCTCCCACATAGGCTCTTTGCTTGAGCTTATCCTCTGTCGGTTTTGTGTACATAGGTGCTATTACATCCGGTAAGCCATCAATTGGCATTTCTACTGTACCCCTTTTATGCACTTGCAATCTTGAGAGCGGCACCTCAATTGTTCCATAATTGGACAAAAGCAACTCTTTACTTTTTTTAAGGAGTTCAACTGCCTGCATTTCAGTTTCAATAGACTCCTTGGCATTATTTAGAAGAATTTTCATGGCTCCTGCCCCTATGCTTTCCTTCTCAGCTCTTCTATCCCATTGTTGCAAAATACTTAGATAGTCTGCTACTTCAGGGTAATCAGCAGGATTCATCCTGAAAATCAAATTGATGTCCTGATCAAAATAGAAAGTATCAGGATATTGAATATCATATTTAAGTCTTTTGAAATCAGCGTAGCTTAATTTCTCTTCCTGAGCCATTAATTGCTGAAATCTTTTACTTCGGTTATTATCTTTCAGTCCAAACCCCATTGCGGCAGGAAAGCCATCCGCTTTCAAATTTTCACTTAGTGCAGTAGCATTAAAAGGCGTATTATTCATATTGAATAAATAGCCGGAACTTGGATCTGTATATTGAGGTAATTCGTTAAATGTGTGATAGCTTTTCCAAAGAGTTGCAGTTGTGTCTCCTGGTAAAACGGCCTTCCAATTAAAATTAGGATTACGCACAGGCAATTTGGCATTACTAACATAAAAAATATGATGGTCATTGTCCGCATAAACTATATTAAAACCAGGTAAGTCAATAGGCTCAAGTACCTGCTTAAACTCATTGAGGTTTGTTGTCTTGGTCATTTCATACCATTGCTGAATAGCTTTTAATCCTCTATTTGCAGCAAAAGCCACTGCATAAAAACCATGTTTGTTTTCAATAACTGATCCGTATTCACTCACATAATATTTCTTGCTAATCGGGATGTTCAACCCAAGCATTTTCACCTTTAGTTTAGCCTTCTTTTTTTCCAGTGGGATTGATTCCCCATTTATGAAATAATGAAGCTTTTGCTCAGCATCCATTCTTAATTTATACACATCAATTTTATCAGGATGATTCACCGTATGTGCCCAGCCCAGGTGTTCATTCACCCCATGAAAAATAGTCGGACTGCCAGGGAATAAAGCACCCAGTATATTTAATCCTTCTTCACTATTTAAATGCACCTCATACCAGCTGGCTGGCCCTTCAAATGGCTGGTGTGAATTGATAGCCAAAAAGCTTTCCCCACTAGTGGTTTTAGAACTGCTAATAGCAATGGCATTAGATCCAATACTTTCATAAGGATTATCTGCAATCTTATCATTTACCAATTTCCCCAAAATATCATCTACCCCACTCATGGCTGAGAGTGACAACACAAAGGCTCTATACATATCGTCTTCTGAAGCCGGAAAAAGCTTTCTGTGCAGCACTTCTTTAGGATGAGCTGCTGCATAAGCATTTATACCCTCTATGTAGCCGGCAACAAGTTTTTGAAATTCGGGAGAAAGCGTATTCCTCTTAGCCTCTACCAGTTCCGGAGCACCAATAAACTGCGTAAAGAAATCTATGGCGGCTCCACTTGGACCAAATACTTTTCCTGCCATCAACTTTCCAGCTGCCAGTGTACCCTGAATGGTTTTGAAGTCATCCTCGGCATGTGCCCAAGCTAACCCAAAAGCGGTTTCAGCATCAGTTGGTGCATAAATGTGGGCAACACCCCATTTGTCTCTTACAATGTCAATCTTTTGAGGATTAATTTGAGCATTAGTTGATAGGGAGATTAGATAGCAAAAGCTAGCTGCCAATAATTTAGACCAATTTTCTTTTAACATCATATTACAAGAGTTAGAGGCAAATACTGTTTATATTTTGAAAGTTACCAACCTACACCAAATACGGATGAAGAATTTATATGAAGGCTAGCGAAACATACAATTCAAGCACAAACCCGAATAGCAAAAAGATAAAATAAAAGAATCCTAGTGTAAGGAATTTAATAAAGGTTTTTCCCCAACTACCCGGGTATAACCTCTTCATGGAGAAAAGTGTATATAAGCTCACCCACGAAAAGCCGGCAAATAAAATCCAATTCTCAGATGAATCGAAAGTACTCATTAATAAAATACCCAATCCGTAAATGAAGTAGGCAAAGGCGTGAAGATGCAAACCATGTATCACATGCTCTATATAATAAAACCTTCTGAAGTAGAATAGTTTTAGTATAAGCGCAAACAGAGGCAACAGAAAAAACATTAGAACAGGTAAGTTTCTGGTAGCCTTATAGGTAAAAAGTGCCGGCTCGGCAAGGAAATTTCGAAAAGCCTTAGCGTTAAAATCATTAACATTAATGTTGATCGATTGAAGATTTTCTTGAAACCCCTGATCACTTAAGGTATCATCTTTAGCCCATTGCTTTAAGTTTAACCAACCAGCCTCAGCGTCCTTCTTAATTTCTTTCGGATTTACAACATTCTTAAAATCTAGATCTTTACTTAAGCTATCGATATAAATATTGCTAACTGAATCAGCTGTGACTAATTCCTTATCCGTAAGTTTCCCTTTTCCTTTTGTAAAGTCATTGGGTACCAAAAGACCTACCATAAAGAAAAAGAAGAGTGAAAACAGCAAATAAAGCCTTATGGGATTGATATATCTCTTTCTTTTACCTTCATTGAAATCCTTAGTCAGCTTGCCAGGCTTGAAAATAAAAGGATATAGGGTTTTTGATAAAACCGTATCAAAGCTTAAATAATTAGAAAGGAAATCCTGGATAAACGCTCCAATAGGAAGCTTCTTAATTGTATTTTCCTGACCACAGTTTGGACAATAGTTCTGATCCTTTGTTAATAACTCAGCACAATTCAGGCATCTAACTTTTTCTTCTACCATTTCTATATTGAGTGAATTTTAAAATTAAAAAATTATTGAACAGAAAAATGATTTTTTTGACAAATGAGTCTGGCTTAAGTTAAATAAAGCATGAGCGCCTGATCCCTACCCTAATCAGAAGAATAAAGCTTTACTGCATCTTATTCAATATGCATCCATCTATACTAAATCATTGCATTTGCCGGCTAAATAAGCAAACCGTACAGACAACAATAAGATTAAACAGTATCAATGTAATAATCTGTGCCTTTTTCGTAATAAAACTTGAACTGCTTCTCAATTAATGCAGCTACATCCACTGCTCATAGTTTTACAAAACTTAGCTGAGCGATATTTACAGACCTATTTTTGGTTAAAAACTATTTCGCTTCAAATATTTTATAAGCAGTCATTAGTTGTAATAATCACCTTTATGGGTAGATGATAAAAATGCCGACTATCATTTCATCGAACATAAATTACCCTTTAACTACACAAAACTTACGCTTATGGAAAGAGTAAAAATTCAAATCTTTAGAAGAAATTACCTATTATCTATCTTAATTGCGTTCAAATAGAAATATGTTTTAGAGAAAAAACTTAGCGCTTATCTTGCTTTATTTATCCTTCTAGTTAACTTTCTAATTCTGATTTTATATAAGTGTTAAAAAGCAGTTCTATTAAATTTTATTCAATCTACAATCAAGACAAATGACGACAAATAATCAATTGAATATAGCAACTCATAATTTAAGCCAGCTATATACAGCACTTGATAAAACTGCACTTATTAGTAAAACTGATATAAAAGGAAATATTACTTACGTTAATGAACTCTTTATAAATGCCAGTAAATACACTGAAGAACAGTTACTAGGAGGAAATCATAACATTGTTAATTCTAACCATCATTCTGATGAATTTTTTACTGATTTATGGAATACAATAAAGAGCGGAGAAACCTGGAAAGGGACTATTCGAAATAAAGCAAAAGATGGAAGTTTCTACTGGATTGAGGCAGTAATACTACCATTAAAAAATGAGCAAAGTGAAGTAATCGAATTTTTAAATATTAGTCAGGATATCACAGCAAAGGTAAATCTGGAGAAGGATAATGAAGCCTTGCAATTAAAAAACAAAGAAATTGAGCAGTTTGCTTACGTTGTTTCTCATGATTTAAAAGAGCCAATTAGGACTTTAGAAGGTATGACACATATCTTACAAATGAAGCATTCCTATAAGTTAGGTGAAAAAGGAAATGAAATACTGGCTTATATTTTAAAAGCGACAGATAGGATGAGTAACCTTATCAAAGGTTTGCTTGATCTGTCGGTTTTAGGAACTAAAAATGAAATTGAATCTATTGATTCAGAGGCTACTTTAGAAGCCGTGATTGAAGATTTATCTTTGCTAATAGATAAGAATAACGTTCAAATACATCACTCAAGCCTTCCAAAAATATATGGGTATAAAACTGAATTCAGACTTCTGCTCCAGAATTTAATTCAAAATGCTATTAAATTTAAACGGCAAAATGCTACTCCTTCAATTAAAATAAATTCCGTTGAAACCGGTAATTTCTATCAATTCTCTGTTGAAGATAACGGCATAGGTATTCGCAAAGAGAACATCGATAAAATATTTAAAATATTTAGCAGACTGCAAAACTCTAGCAAAGTTGAGGGAACAGGCATAGGGCTTGCCCACTGCAAAAAAATTGTAAGCCTTCATGGAGGTGAAATTTGGGCTGAGTCAGTATTTAAAAAAGGTACAACCATATTTTTCACTATCCCTATTCAGAAAAATAAGGAAGATGAACCAAATAATTAATAGACTACTTCCTATAAATTCCGTGAAAAACCGTTTGCCAGTTTTCGCCATTGTCTGTTGAAACTTGCCATAGCTGCACTACTTCGTTTTCGCTCTTAGGCGTCCAGCTTACTTTGTTGATCACTGTTTGATTATTCGCATTAAGGCTTGGCTCAGTTTTCATCACCATTACACCATTTTCCATTCCACCTTTGAGTTGCAAAATACCGCCCTGGTTATCAATCCAGCTTTGGTGCCACTTACCAGTATTAGCATCATAAAAATTGTAACTGGTTCCCGAATAGCCTCCTCCGGCACCTGACCATTGCTCTTTTAGTCCGCAGCCGTTCTCCACCAAACTTATATGATTATGACCTACATAATTTCCTTGCGGATTATGCACTTCCCAGTCGCCCAGCCAAAAGTCAAAGACACGATGAACAGAATCTGTACAACCTGCAGAAATACGACTTCCTTTTAGTTCATTGCTTGTCAAAATGGCTTGTTTTTCTACTTTTATAGACTTTCTGAAATCTTTAGGTGTTAATTCATTTAATAAGTTGGCGCCACTTTGAGTACTCATCCACTTCTTAAAATGCGCCTCAATAGAATCTTCCTGCTGCTCATCTTTATAAGTAGTTGTCAAGATGATATCATAATCCGAATCAGCGACCTGCTTTATTTCATAACCTTCAATAAAGCCATGTTTCTTAGCATACTTCCTGAAAACCAGCCAATTGTTCTCATAGAAAAAGAGTGCTTCATCCTCATGGTTATTAAGAACCTTCACATACTCTTCCCTATCATATGCAGTAGTAGAGATAGTTTCTTCCAATCTCAGTAACCTAATCTCAGGTTTTATATTTTCAGGGTTCTCAATCACACCATTTTTATTCAATGGCCAGAAGCTTTTGGAAACATAATACAATACATGATTGCGAGATATACCTAAAGTAGGCTCTGCTTTTTCTGAATAAAATCTGTCCAGGACTTTAAAAGAAGTGATCGTTTCGTTGCACTCATCAAGCGATAAAGAGATTACCCTAAAAGGCTTTGTACCATTCTGAATAGCTATTAACCTTTCTTCATCAGCATATAAACCATCTATGCCTTTCAAACTGATATCAAGCTTATTTTCAAGTTTTTGAAGTTGCTTACTGTGGGTATTATAGGCGTATATTCCATTTACATAATCAGCTATAAAAAGATACTGATCTATTTGAACCAAGCCTTGAAGCGAAATAAAATCATCATGTTTCAAATACGTTTTAAGACCTTCTCCATCTAACAGATAAACTATGTTTTGCCTACTGTCAGAAATTAAAATTTCTCCTTTCTGATTGATAATTAAGTCACCGAACAAATGCGGTTCATCATCACTTAATTCATACTTTTCAATAACTTCACCTTTTATTAAATCAATTTTAAACAGTGAAGATCGATCTATTTGGGGACTATCTTCTGATAAACCGCCCTCCTTTATGCCCATAGCAGCTACCCAAAGGAAACCAGCAGCATCAATAGCCATTCCTGTTTGAGAAAGTGGCAAAGCCTCCTTCAAAATAGCCATAGCATTTCCATTCTGATCAATGGCGAAAATATTTCTTTTGTTAATACTGCTTACCAAAAACCTTCTGTTGTTAGCATCATAGGCTACACCTTCAATGTGTAAACTTGAATCGGCAATTGATAACAGCGTAGCAGAACTTAGTAATTCATTTTGCAAAAACTCCTGTCGGTTAACCAATTGCTGATAGCATGAGCTTTCCTTTAACCCTTTTAACTGCTCTTTGTCAAGCGGATAATTGTATGCATCTATATTGATTACCTTTCTCAACCAGTAGCAAGCCGAGTCGCTATTATCGTTCAAGCTTTGCGCCAGGGCCAAATGATACATAATGGTCTGGTGGTTAGGCCTGATTTGATTGGCCGTCTGCATTTCTCTTAAGTAAGCTTTATAGTTTTTAGCTTCGAATGCTTCTTTACCATTATTGTATGCAGTAACATAATCCTGAGCAAAGCTCAAGCTCATCAGCATATTCATCAGAGTTAAAAAAAGTAAGAATCTTGTCATTATAGCATGATTTAGGTTAGTAGGTTAAGTGGCAGCAATATCTCAAAAACTATTAAATTCACTTTCCCCCATATTGGGGTATATCCATCTTCTTGGTATAAGATGTTTTCAAATAAGGGCATTCCATTAACTTTGCAAAATGCAGCAATTGAGAATCGTTTATATGGGAACTCCTGATTTTGCAGTTCCTCCCTTAAAAATATTAGTTGAAAGTGGTTATGACATAGCCGCAGTAATTACAGCGCCTGATAAACCAAAAGGTCGTGGCCAGAAAATGGCTGTTTCTGCCGTGAAAGACTATGCATTAGAGGCAGGCTTACACATTATGCAGCCAACCAACTTGAAAGACGAGACTTTTATTGAAGAGCTAAGAAAACTTAACGCCAACCTGCAAATTGTAGTGGCATTCAGAATGCTGCCTGAAGTGGTTTGGCGCATGCCGGAAATTGGAACTTTCAATTTACACGGTTCACTTTTACCTCAATACAGAGGAGCGGCACCTATTCACTGGGCAGTGATCAATGGAGAAAAGGAAACTGGACTAACCACTTTCTTTCTGAAACATGAGATTGATACTGGCAACATCATCATGCAGGAAAAAGAAGAAATTCTTAGAAAGGATACCACAGGGACTTTGTATCAGCGACTTATGCAAATGGGTGCAGGCTTAGTATTGAAAACTGTAAAAGCCATTGAAAACGAAGATTATACTTTAATTGAGCAAGATACCAATCAAGAGTTGAAACACGCACCGAAGCTCTTTAAAGAAAACACAGAAATTGACTGGAACAAACCGGCTGAAGAGGTTTACAATTTTGTGCGAGGACTCAATCCTTTTCCTTCAGCCTGGACCATACTAAATGATAAAAAATTCAAGCTTCATTTCGTAGAAGTTGTTGATGAAAGTTCAACAGCTGAGCCAGGTAGTATAGACACTGATAACAAAACCTATATTCACGTTCAATGCGGAAAAGGCAAAGTTGCTTTAAAAGAACTTCAGCAGGAAGGAAAAAAGCGTATGTTTGTGGAAGATTTTTTAAGAGGAAACCAGCTGTAAGATGACAATTTCAATGATAGTGGCACGTGCTCAAAATGGAGCCATCGGAAAGGACAATGACATGATTTGGAGCCTGCCCGATGACATGAAGTACTTTAAAGACACTACCAGAAACCATCATGTATTAATGGGCAGAAAGAATTTTGATTCGCTCCCTGATAGCTTCAGACCTTTAAAAAACAGGGTAAACATTGTAATCACCAGAAACAAAGATTGGTCGTTTGATGGTACCCAGGTTTTTCATGATGTAGCATCAGGAATTGACTATGCTCGTACCAATAATGAAGAGGAGTTATTTGTAATAGGCGGTGGAGAAATTTATAAGCAGTGTTTACCCCATGCCGATAGATTATACATAACAGAAGTATATGCTGAATTCCCTGATGCAGATGCTTATTTCCCTGATGTTGACCTTTCGGAATGGAAAGAAGTGAGCAGAAAAAAACATCCTAAAGATGAAAAGCATAAATACGCTTTTGATTTTGTTGTTTATGAAAGGTCGTAAAAGCCTAAGAAATATCGAGCACTTCTAACTCTTGAGGTGTAAACATCCGTGATCTGATCATAAAACGAACACCCATGGGTATTTCTAAAGAGAAGCTAGAACCTCTGCCGGGTGTAACATCTAAGGTTAGGTGTGTATATTTCCAATATTCATATTGGTCTTTAGACATGTAAAAATCACAGCCATGGATAGTGCCTAATTTGATATCACTCTCCCCTATTTTGAAATCTCCATCTTCAAAACACATAGGTGAAGAACCATCGCAACAGCCTCCACTTTGATGAAACATTAGAGGCCCAAACCGATCTTTCAGTTGGTCAATTACTTTTTTTGCTTCTTCTGTAATATCTATTTTATTGACTTCCATGTTGAGAACAATAAAAACTTGCCTGTTTTACAGGCAAGTTTAATTTAACCATCTATTAAACTACTACTAAAAGAAACCAAGTTTATCCTTGCTATATGAAATAAGCATATTCTTGGTTTGGCGATAATGATCTAGCATCATCTTATGATTTTCTCTTCCGAAACCTGATTTTTTATAGCCACCAAAAGGTGCATGAGCCGGATACGCGTGGTAATTGTTTACCCAAACTCTACCTGCTTTGATTGCACGTGGTACCTGATAAAGCTCATGGGCATCTCTACTCCATAAGCCTGCTCCTAAACCATAAAGTGTATCATTAGCAATTTCAATGGCTTCTTCAACGGTTTTAAAAGTAGTCACCGAAGTTACTGGTCCGAAAATCTCCTCCTGAAAAACACGCATTTTATTATGCCCTTTAAAAATAGTTGGTTGGATGTAATAACCATTTTCTAAACCTGAGTTTAAGTTGGCTGGTTCGCCACCACAAAGTACTTCTGCTCCTTCCTTTTTGCCTATGTCCAAATAAGAAAGAATTTTCTCATACTGATCGTTAGAAGCCTGTGCACCCATCATAGTATCTTCCGCAAGCGGATGTCCCATTTTGATGGCTTTGGTTCTTTCTACAACTCTTTTCAGAAATTCGTCTGCTATATCCTCATGCACCAATATTCTGGACGGACAGGTGCAAACCTCCCCTTGATTTAAAGCAAACATTACCGCTCCTTCAATACATTTATCAAGGAAAGCGTCATCCTCATCCATCACGCTCTTCATAAAAATATTAGGTGATTTACCCCCAAGTTCCATAGTTACAGGGATTAGATTCTCGGAAGCGTACTGCATTATTAATCTACCTGTTGTGGTTTCACCTGTAAAGGCCACTTTAGCTACTCTTGATGATTGTGCTAAAGGTTTACCTGCTTCAGGTCCAAAACCTGTTACAACATTAATTACACCAGCAGGCACTACATCTTGAATAAGCTCCATTAACACCATGATAGAAGTTGGTGTTTGTTCTGCCGGCTTCACCACCGTACAGCAGCCTGCAGCCAAAGCCGGGGCTATCTTCCAGGTAGCCATCAATAAGGGAAAATTCCAAGGAATGATTTGGCCTACCACACCAAGAGGTTCTTGCAGATTTATACTGACCGTATTTTCATCATGTTCAGACATGGTACTTTCATCAGCACGAATGGCTGCTGCAAAGTAGCGGAAATGATCTACGCATAGTGGTAAATCTGCAGCACGAGTCTCTCTTAGAGCTTTTCCATTGTCTAGTGTTTCTACACGGGCCAGCATTTCAAGGTTATCCTCAATAA
Source organism: Marivirga atlantica (assembly GCF_016734805.1). Classification (GTDB taxonomy): domain Bacteria; phylum Bacteroidota; class Bacteroidia; order Cytophagales; family Cyclobacteriaceae; genus Marivirga; species Marivirga atlantica. The sequence continues at coordinate 175,366 of NZ_JAERQG010000002.1, read as the reverse complement.
TATCGGCAATTTTTAAAAGCACCGCTGCTCTTCCTGCTGCTGAGGTTTTAGACCAAACAGGAAAAGCCTTATGAGCAGCATCTAATGCGTTCTCAATATCATCTTTATTGCTTCTCGCAGCTTTGGCCAACACTTGACCATCAACAGGGCTAATATTATCAAAATATTCTCCACTTTTCGGCTTTACAAATTCACCTCCAATGAAGTTCTCATACTGACTTTTAATCAACGGGCGATCAACAGCATTGTGTTTTTTTTCTATAGTTTCCATTATTCTGTTTTGTTTTGTGAATAGTCAAATTTGCCGAAGAAAATAAAGAAACTCTTTTCCGATAGTATACAATATTTTGGTACCAGTCTACATTTCAATCTTTTCAAAAAAGTTGTAACTTATAAGCCATATGAAGCTACATACGAGATGATTAATAACCAGCGCCTGCAATCGATTGCCTTAAAAAATGAACATTCTCTATCAAAACTGGTGGAAAATCAAACTACCTATACTTTCAATCAATGCGAGCTTCATGTTTTTGAAACACATCAGGCAGCTGAAAATGTAGGCTTGTTATTTAATGATTTTGTGTATACCGCTATGTTGAGAGGCAAAAAGGTAATGCATTTGAAGGATAGAAATGCTTTTGACTATCTGCCTGGAGAATCTGTAATAGTAAGGCCAAATGAATTAATGGAGATTGATTTTCCTGAGGCTAACAAAGAGCAACCAACACAATGCCTGGCTTTGGGCATATCCAGTAACATTATTCAAAACACATTGGATTTACTCAATGAGCATCACGAAAAGCTTTTACCGGAAGAGAAATGGCAAATTGATCAGGATATTCACCACATCATCAATAATGAGCAACTTAACAGTACAGTTAATCGAATCATCAACCTTTCCAAAAATGAAAAGGAAACCAATAAGGATATTTTTATTGAGCTTGCATTAAAAGAAATGCTTGTTCGCTTAATGCAAACCCAGGCTCGACACCTATTTGATGGTGGTTACAAAAAATTGTCAAACAGCCATCCTTTTGCATATGTTATTGATATTATAAAGAGTAAGCTGCATGAAAAGATAGACTTTGACCAATTAGCAAAAGCCGCCTGTATGAGCAGAGCTAATTTCTACAAAAAATTTAAAGAGCAATTTGGGATTACTCCATCAAAATATGTGGTTAAAGAGCGTCTTAAAATAGCTAAAGGTTTATTGACTAATTCTCAGATGCCAATTTCATCAATCTGCTTTACTTCAGGTTTCGAAAATCTTTCGCATTTTACTACCACTTTTTTGAAAGAAACAGGCAACACACCCTCCCGCTATAGAAAAATGAATGCTACAGCCATCAATTAAAAAACAAACTAACGGAGTACGAATAGGAGTTCTTAAACCTTGCATAAAAAAAATAAAAAAACTTATATTGTCTTCATCTTAAGGTGCTTCCAGTATCTTAAAGAATAAACTTTTTCACTGAAAATACTATATGGGGGATCAACAGCCGGTAGACTTAGGATTTGAACTACAACAGTTCATGCAATTGTCTCCTGACATGATATGTATTGTTTCTTCGGGTGGCTATTTCCTTAAGGTGAGTCAGGCTGTAGAGAACATCTTAGGCTATTCTTCTCAAGATCTTGAAGGGAAACACATGCAGGAGTTTATTCATCCGGACGATATTGAAAAATCGAACAGAGAAGCTGAAGAAATTATCAAAGGCAAAACTATCCATGATTTCACTAACAGGTATTTATCTAAAGCAGGAGATATTGTTTACTTGAACTGGACATTGAAAGTAGATTTTGCCAATCAAAAAACCTATGCAATAGCCAGGGATATAACTTCTCAAACACTCAAGAGACAAAAAGAGGAAATTCAGCATCAGATTAACGATTCCCTAATCAATAGTTCTGAAAGCCTTATCTGGAGTGTTGATAGAAACTTGAAATTAACTGGATTCAATAAAGCCTTTGCGAATAGCATATTTCAAGAATATAAAGTGCAGGTAGAACAAGGTCAAAAAGTGCTTGACGAAAATTTCTTTCCTGAAGAAGTAATAGATTTCTGGAAGAGCATGTATCAGCGCGTTTTAGCAGGTGAGCAAATCGATTTTGAAAGCCATACAGAAAACATAGATACCACTACAAAAAAGACTACATGGCAAAAAGTCTTCTTAAAGCCTATTGAGGTTAATGGTGAAATTATAGGGATTGTGGCTAACTCAATAGATATTACTTCTACCAAGGAAACCGCCAAAGAGCTTCAAGAAAGAAATGAGTTAATCGAGAAAGTATTAGCTGAAATACCGATGGGCGTGGCTGTAAATTACATCAGCACCGGAAAAAAGCTTTTTGCAAACAATCAATTTGCAGAAGTTTATAATTGGCCGGTAGAAGAACTCGAAGACGTTGAAAATTTCCTTTCAAAGATTTATCCGGAAGATGATGCTGAGGCACAATCATACAAAAAAATGATTATTGCTGATATTACAAGTGGTGATCCTGAAAGAATGAACTGGACTAATATACCAGTTAGGGGTAAGGATAATAAAAGACGCTTTATTAATGCGAAGAATATCCCTCTTTTCGATCAGGATTTAATGATTTCCACCGCACAGGATAATACGCTTCCTCATCTCAACAAAATTAAGCTGGAAGCAGCCTTTTCAGAAAAGGATGATTTTATAGAAAGTATTTCTGACTCCTTTTATACGCTCGACAATGATTACAATTTCACCCATATGAACAAGCATGGGCTTGAAATTATGGGGAATTCACTACCCGATTTAGTAGGCCGTAATTTATTTGATGTATTTCCAGAACTTAAAAATACCATATTCTATAAGCATTTAGAGAGTGTTCGTAAAACCGGAGAGCCCGCTAAGTTCGAGTTCTATTATGAGCATTATGACTTATGGTTTGATGAACGTATTTATAAAACTGAAAAGGGTTTTTCTGTTTTCTTTGTTGATATAACCATTACTAAAAACTTTTTACTAGAATTAGAAAAAGCCTACCAAAAGCAGAATGAGATTCTACAAAGCATCACTGATGCCTTTTTAGCTTTAGATAAAGACTTTAATTTCACCTACGTAAATAAGGAAGCTGTCCGCATATTTGAAGTAGAGACAGAAAAACTGATAGGCAAAAACCTTTGGGATATTTTCCCTTTAGCCCATGGCACCAAGGTTTATAACAAATTTGAAGAAAGTATACGAGAAAACAAGTCCAACTCATTTGAGTATTATTATCCGCCAACCAAGATATGGTTTATGGTGAATTGCTACCCGTCAGAAAGTGGACTTTCGGTATATTTTAGAAATATATCTAAAAACAAAGCTTCAGAGTTTGAACTTAAGAACCTTAATAATACCCTCAAACAGAAAAATCAAGAATTAGAGCAGTTTGCCTTTGTTGCCTCTCATGATTTACAAGAGCCTCTTCGCATTATATCAAGTTTTATGGAGTTGTTAAAGCAACACTATGGCGAGCAGCTTGATGAAAATGCCTTAAAGTACATCAATTATGCAATAGAAGGCAGCCATAGAATGAAGCAGATTATAATCGACTTGCTTGAATACTCTAGGGCCGGGGATGCTAATGCCAAAATAGAAAAAGTTGATTGTAGCCTTATAATGGATCAAGTATTGGGATTACTTGATGACACAATCAATTCAAAAAATGCCAAGATCAGTTATGATAAGCTACCTACTATAGACTACAATTTCACAGCATTACGGCAGGTGCTTATGAATTTAATTGGCAATGGCATTAAGTATACGCTAAAAGATCAAAAGCCTGAAATTAAGGTAAGTCATTCGGAAGATGAGCATTTTCATAGAATTTCCGTGAAAGACAATGGCATTGGAATAGATGAGGCCCATCATGAACAAGTATTTACCATATTCAAAAGATTGCATGGTAAAACTGAATATAAGGGCACTGGTATTGGATTGGCCATTTGTAAAAAGATAGTGGAAAAATATGGAGGCGAAATTAGTATTGATTCCTCTTTAGGTGAAGGCAGCACCTTTCATTTTACTATTCCTAAGGTTTTGAATCATTAATCGGCATTGCCTACCTTCTTCAAACTGAAACTGAGCAGAATTGCTGCTAGCAATAGTATTAAGAAGAAAATTAACTGAGCGGGTAAACCGAATAGCTCCGCTACAACACCAAAAGTTGCTGCTACAAGGGTAAACACTCCTATCGCTGTATTAGCTACGGAAACATATGTAGGCCTATCTTCTTCTGGTGCATAATTAACTAAATAAGTTTTACGGCTCAGGCGCGCTCCACTATAAGCAATTCCGTTGATGAATATGATGGGTAAGAAAGCATAAAAACCCAATCCCCAATCTTCAAAATAGTAGAAAGTAAGTGCATATAGCAACCCTATGATAGCTACTACCGAGCTTATGCGCATCAAACTTACCGATGATCTATCAGCAATCCTTCCCCAAAGCGGAGAACTAAGTACCTGAGCAAGGCCATTGGCGATGATTAGGTAACCCAGAAGGTTCCAACTTGAATCAGTAATATCTTTTGCTATTATCACATAAAATGGCTGTAATAATGGTATGGACATTAAGAGACCTCTGGTGATCAGAAAATTTCTAAAATTACTTTCTGTTTTGATCAGTTTTAACCCCTCTTTTAATTCACCTACAGGGCTCCTCCCTCCTGAAGTTGCTCCGGCCTTTTCTTCTATCATAAAAAAGAGCGTAGAAGCAATAAACCATAAGACTGAAGCCACCAGAAACAAACCAGCATATAAGCTTTTATCTGCTACATCTTTCAACACAAAAATTAACAGCACACCGGCAATTAAGCCTAACAAACCACCAAAAGTAGAGCGGTAACTAAGCATCTGCCCTCGCACTTCTTTAGGGACTGTTTTACCAATTACATCTTTATAACTCACTGAAGCAACACCGCTGGCAATGCTAAAAAGTGCTAACAATGCGAGTATGATATAGGTTACAATTGGTCCGGAAAGCAGGTATATGGCAATTGCTGCCGCTAACCAACAAACAGCCTGCACCAAAGCACTTACTGCCCAGAAGTATTTCCTGATGGCAAAAGACCTTATTCTACCGGAAACAAAAAGCTGCGGCAACAATGAGCCCGCATCTTTAATTGGTACCAATGCACCTATTATGGCTGATGAAGCACCAAAAAAATGCATGATCCAGGCCAGAGTAAGGTTAGGGCTGATGATCTTCTCCGCCAGTTTTGAAGCCGTTCCGTTTAATACGTTGAGGGTGAAATTTTTGGGTACATTCGTACAGGCCTCATCGGGAATTGCGCTGCACGCTCTGGGTTCATCTTCTTCTGTTAAAAAGTCGTAGAATTCTGCTGAAAGTTTTGCCATCATTAAAAAATATAGCTTATTAACAGCACATTTTCTGAATAGTTATAAAAACATCAAATGAGAGTTATAGGCGAATTACCCAACCCCAACTGTAAAATCACCCTTTTCAATTGGAATGAAAAATACCTGGTGAAATTTGAGATAGGCATGTACGAGCAAACCTACAAAATTGATGAATATGAAGTAGCTGATGAAGAAGCCTTAAAAGCATTGATTACGGATGAATTTATCACCAAGGTAATGACCCGTTTTGATGAAATGCATACCGACTGGGGCACATTAATTAACTAGCCGTAAAAGTTATAAATGCATATAAAGTAGATATAGTTACCTAAAGTGACTATATTCGGGTGTTACCTCTCATAAGCATAACCCATTGAAATGCATTCTAATCATATCGACTCTTTTGCTCAGCGGACTAACAAGTCGAGCCGACTACAGGCCATTGGAACTGTATGAGATGATAATCAAGGCTGAAAAAATCGTCTATGGAACTATTGTAGAATTGGATTCCAACTACTTCACCCTGAACGTTGAAGGTAGCTTAACTGCTGACTCGGGGACATTAAAAATTGCGAGGTTCCAAGATTGGCCATGCGCAGCGAGATGGACAAAATATAAAGTTGGTCAACAGCTGTTCCTTTTTCTAACAACTTGGAATGGTGAACTGGTAAGCATGAGCGGTGGGAATGAAGGTGAAAATCCAATTATTGATAACACAGTTTACATTCATGGTTTTTCAATTCCAATTCTACCTCCCCCTCCACCCCCAGGTGTAACATTAAGAGAAGGTTTAATCTACTTTGAAACTGAACACTTTGAAATCTACGGAGGAGATTACTACGGAATCCAATGGAATCTTAACTCTTTCATAGAAACCGTCTCGTTCATCAGGAATTGCTTTGATTTTACGTACGGAAAATATAGAGCACGAACTAACTGGCAGATTAAATGCGACAGCTCTGAATTAGAACAAATGTGCAAAGAATCGAAACTTGTCAACTGGGTTAACTCCGAAGCGAATAGAAAAGACGAGAGGTAACAAATGCTATGAATGAATGGGGTTTCATCGGTCAGGATATTATCGTGGGGATTGGAAAATCCGCCACAAGTTTTAATTTTAAATCAAGGCGTGGCTATGTGCGAGACGAGAGGTTAGTGCTTTCTAATCCCCACTCATCATAGCTAGGCGTTGTAGCTAATTCAATTATACTCAATCAGGTATATTGTCGCCTAGCAACCCTTTAACTAGACCCGTTATGGTATAAAAAGATTACCTGAAAAGAATTTATACCCGTACCGGTATAATTCTACTATAAATTCATATATTTATACCCGAAAAGGTATAACTGAAATGAACAAACTAAGTCAATTTGTAAAACAAAGAAGGAAATCTCTTGGATTAACTCAAGAGGACCTATCGTTCAAAGCTGGTGTGGGTCTAAGGTTTGTGAGAGACCTTGAACAAGGAAAGCAAAGTTTGCAAATGGATAAAGTGAATCAAGTATTGTCATTATTTGGTCATGAACTTGGTCCAATACAATCAGAAAGAGATGAAAAAAGCTAAAGTATATGTCAGGCTAACCCAATACAAGCTGCCATTGCGTCTGGAGCATCTTTCACTGTTGGTGGTGTATTACCTCTACTCATTGTTCTCTTTGCAACTGTACAGGATATGGAGTATTGGCTTTATGGTTTCACGATAGTTTTTCTCGCTATTCTAGGAGCAACCGCTGCAAAAACAGGAGGCTCAAATATTATAAAAGCGGTAATTCGAATTACCATATGGGGAACCCTGGCGCTAGGCTTATCCGCATTGGTAGGCTATATTTTTGGCGTTAATGTATAGAATAAAAGAAATTACCAGAGCATAGCTTGCAATTCCTGAGGATTACCTGATCTAATTCTAAAAACTCCTCAACAATACCAAATTCAACCTGCCTGCATTCCCAATCTGGTTTCCATTTCTGGACTGGTATACAGGCTGTTGATACAGTACCTGTGCCGACCAGCTTTTGTGTTGAAAGTCCATTCCTACATTTAAGAAAGTGGCCTGTCCTCCAGTATAATTTACGAGCTCGCCATTTCGGCTATTTTTCAAGGCTCCTTCCGCATATAAACCCAGTTTAGGAATATAGCTGGTTTGGTTCTTTGTATTTTGGAAAACATGCATCAAGTTAAATTGTGCATTCCAGCTATTGCCAAATTTATAGTCTTGGGCTCCTACTGAGTTCCATTTGTAATTAGCGGCTACTGCATAACCTAACCCTTGTTGAGTAGCCAGATTCAGATAGTTCAACCTCACCATAAAATCATTTGAACCGGAACCTGTTTGAATCTCAGGATCGTAAAGTACCCGATTTTCATCTCTTCTGTTGGCATTTCCTGTTGCCCATTTAAAGGCAATCCCAGGCCTTACTATATGCTTTCTGTTGCCACTGGTATAAGTAAATACTCTATCTATGGCGGTTGTAATATCACCTAAGCCGGAAAGCTGCATGGTAGTATCCGATACGGGCTCAATCACACTCCAAACCCTACTGTAATGAACTTCTACGGTTTCATAAGGAGCTATGACTAACAAATTCCAATGATCAAAAAGTCTGTAATTGAACCTTACAGCCAAAGTCTGATAGCGCTCATAGTCTTGCTTTCTTTTCTCAAAAAACAGATTACTTCCATCCAATTCATGCATTTGTGGTCCTCTACTGCCAAAAAAACTGTTAGATTGATTTAAATCATTATAGCCATTAAACTTTCTGTAATGATAGAAAAGGCCAATATAGTTGTTGGTATTTAAGGGTCTGTATTCAAATATATTGCAAACATCACAAGCCTGTACTTTAGGTTTAAAAACACCAAAAGCCAGTAAGCTTATTACTAGAAATTTCTTCATCTCAATACTTTAAACAAGTAGTATTAGTAAAATTTAATGTTGTTTTGTAAAAGATGAATCTGTTAGTGTTTGAAGAAATGCCATAAGACTTGCTTTTTCATCAGTAGTAAAAGCAATTCCAAGGGAGTTATCATTTATTAAAAGCGGATCTAAAGTAGCTGAATTATTTATTCCATTTTGATAGTGATTTAAAACCTGATCAAGCGATTTAAACCGGCCATCATGCATATAAGGAGCTGTTATCACCACATTTCTCAATGTAGGTGTTTTGAACTTTCCTATATCTTCAACTTTATGGCTAATTCTGTACCTCCCTGAATGTAATGATTCATCAGCCGTATCGAAACTAGCATCCAAACCATTATTATGAAATGAATTATCAGTAAGCAATGGCTCAGTGTGGCAGCTGCTACAATTTGCTTTGAAAAGCTCATAACCCTTTTGTTCCTCATTATTAAAATTCACTAATCCTCTTCTCATACTATCGTATTTGGATTGATCGGAAACAAGTGTCTTTAAATATTGAGCAATTGCCTTCGCAGCATACTGAACTTTTACCTCATCTACTTTAAAAGCGCTTTTTATAGCCGATTCATAAAAACCCTTGGCCAAATAATTATTTACCTCTTCTAAATCGGCTCCCATCTCATCAGGATGAGTTAAGGGAGCAAACACTAAAGATTCAAGATTTTTGGCACCACCATCCCAGAAAAGACCATTATCCATATAGGCTAAATTGACCAATGCCGGGCTATGTCTTTCCAGCTGATTTCCACTCACACCATTACTTGCCAAAGCCTCACCATCAGTAAAACTCATTTCCGGTAAATGACAACTGGCACAACTAACTTCACCGTTTGCTGAAAGATGCTGATCAAAGAAAAGTTGTTTTCCTAAATCAATAATCTCTTTATTTAAAGCTGTCTGATTCTCCGCTAAAGTTGGAAAATCATTTGGGAAGTAGTTCGTTTCGGGTGTTAAGTCTGGCTCAGCACAGGCTGATAGAAAAATCAATATGATGCCAAAAACTCTCAATTTAATTCATTAACTGAATCATACCTGCGGCATAGTTATCAGCTACCTGGCCTGATTCAACAGGCTGAGCTTTGATAGTATTAGTCACAGAAAAATCGATGGTATGAACACCTTCAAACATCTTCAAGATATCAACGCTAAAGTCAATATTGGACATTCCGCCATTAATATTCAGATTATTAGAAAAATCAACGGTGAGCGTTTTATAGTTCTGATCTAATCCGATATGCATGATTAAACCTCTTGCTTCTTGTCCTTCAGGAAAGAAATTCCCTTCCAGCGAAACAAATTTATAGCCTGTATTCCAGTTCCATGCCCTTGCAGGATCGAGCTCTCCGACAATAGCTGAAATATCTGTATTTGTTGGCGCATCAACTCCTATTGAAAACCGAATGGCGTTATAGCTACCAGCTGGCACCGAATCTAATCCAATTACTAAGTCTGAAATAGACTTACTGCCTTCAATTAAATGGTAATCATTTTCTAAAATATAGTCGGCTGTTCCTTCAGCGCCTATTAAAGTGATATTGCTGATATACATCCAAAAAGAACTTACGGAAAACTGATTGCCAGCAGAATTGGTATAAGTCTCATCTTCGAAAACTAAATCCTCAGTGCCTGCCTTTAAATTGAAATTCATTTCAATATCACCTGCCTGCTTTAGGTTTTCTTCTTCATCACAGCTGCTCAATAACAGACTGGTAATTAATAAACTGTATAGTATATTTTTCATCTTATAATGCTTAATTAATTGTGTTTTTAAGTTTTAGAATTGTTCACGGTTTCTTGTTTACTAACATTGATAGAAGCACACCTTTGTCTTCATATCATTAGTTATTTTTAAACGTGACAACTCTTGGTAAACAACGTATTTACCAGTAACAAAATATATTTAAGCAAAAGTTTGTGGCGGGTGAAAAATATCTTGGGAGATCAGATATTGGTAATCTTCTTTATACAAAGAATTAAAGTCCGTTTTATAAACTCTGGGTTTATTCACTAGATCATAACCGATCTGATTGGCTACAAATACAGGTATCTCATGCAGCTGAAAGCTGTTTTCTTCCTTATCCTCTTTGGTTTGATTAAGTTGTTTTTTGAGGTAACATTTACCATAACACATAGTGATAGGCTTATCTTTATTTACACAAAACAGCTCAGTAATCCTTTCCTTGTTCACCTCATAATTGAGTTGAATGATCGTGAAAACGAAAACGTTGCTTAAGAATAAGCACAAGAGCAATGTGGATACTACCTTTCTGATGTTGCAAATATAGAGTGTTGATCTTTACTAAAACAATACTTTTGTACAATCCTTTTGAATGAGTACAAACAATTGCTTGATCGAATTATTCAGCATTAGTAAAAGGGTTTGAAAAGCGCGGATTGCTCACAAAATCCTCATCAGTAAGCATATGAAGAAAAGCGATAATATCTTCTTTTTCCTGATCGGTTAAGCCAAGATCTACCGGTTCGTTAGGATTTACAATCTCATTACTTCCTTCTTTCAAAAGTATATCAAGCGTAGGGCTTCTTTTAATACCAGTATTGTAGTGATCCAGGACTTCTTCTAAACTTTTAAATCTCCCATCGTGCATGTAAGGTGGGGTAATCGCTATATTTCGTAAACTAGGAGCCTTGAACTTGCCGCTGTCTGCCGGATTACCAGTTACCTCATATAAACCTGCATCCATAGTTTCCTCACTATCTATTCCATTATTATGAAAACCCCTAAAACCTTCTAAAGCACCACTTGTTCTGGGCCCTAAGTGGCAATCTCCACAATTTCCGCCTCTTAGCTGTCCAGGAATAGGATGTGTATAAAACAACTCTATTCCCCTTCGTTCAGAGGCTGTAGGCTGATATTCTCCCCTTAAGTACTGATCATATTTAGAGTTAGCTGATATTAAGGCACGCTCAAATTGTGCCAGGGCTTTACCTATTTTCTCGGATGTAATCTCAGGATCACCAAAAGCAGCTTCGAAGTCATCTTGATAATTAGCCTGCTCCAATTTCTCAATGGCCGCTTCTAATGACTGATGTAGTTCAATAGGATTTTGAATGGGTTCAAGAGCCTGCTCTTCTATAGAAGGATCTTTGCCATTCCAGGTGAAATTATCGGACCACATCAGGTTGACTAATGACATGGCACTTACTTTTCCCGGTAAGCCATCTACCCCAATGCTAACAGCTCGTCTGTCAGTAAAAGCTTTTTCTTGTTGATGACAGAAAGAACACGTCATGGTATTATCCTTACTCAACCTGGGCTCATAAAATAATTTTCGCCCAAGCTGAAAACCTTCTTCGGTGATAGGATTATCTTCCGGTATCCTATCATTGTAAGGGCCAAAATAGGCAGGCACATTTAGTTCGAAAGTCTCAGCGACAGGGTCAATAGTTTCTCTTTGTTTACATGCCATCAGGCTAAGCAAGAGTAGTAAAAACCATGCATTATTTTTTATCATAAATGCGAATTTACAGGATCAATTGGTCTGGCAATAACCATTTATCAATAAACGGCAAGTTGTGCAACTATAGTTCTTTTCAGTGCCTATTTATTATACAAAATTATTCAATAGCCAATATAGTAAACTCTACCCTCCTGTTTTCGGCTCTGCCTTGATCCGTGGCATTAGAACTAATCGGCTCAGTTTCTCCATAACCTTTAGCAGTCATTCTATCAGCAGCAATACCTTTTTCAATTAAATAATCTTTAACCGATTGAGCTCTGCCTTCACTTAGAGTGAGGTTATAATCGTCACTTCCTTTATCATCCGTATGGCCGCCAATTTCAATTTTGATACCCGGGTTTTGCTGCATAAGCTCAGTAAGCCTATTCAGCTCCGGAAAGGATTCCTCTTTAAGGGAAGTTTTATCGAAATTGAAATAAATATTATTGATAATCACCGTTTTACCCACTTCAATCGGGCTGATGTATAAATCTTTATTATACTCTAAAAAGCGCTGATCATCAGAGATCATGATTTTATCTTCCAGGTTCAGGTAATTTTGCTTTTGTCCTCTAATGGTAATTGTATCAGGTACTTTTACCAAGGCTTCATAATAGCCATCTGCTTTTGAAGTTACGTTAAAAATGGTGCTATCGCCCACATCAAAATTGAGCTTTACTGAAAGCGGCTCTTGTGTTTTTTCATCATATACATAGCCTGAAATTTTGTAAGGCCTCACAATCTTCTTCAGTTGATAATCTTTTCTGAATTCTTTGAAGTAGGTACCTTCTTCTACTTGTGCATTTAATGTATCCTGTACAAGCTCATAATCCTTCGAGATCACCTGAATCAGGTAATTACCTTTATCAGCAAGTTTTAATTTATAGCCTCCATCCTGATAAGCTGTTTGCACCGAATCTTTAAAACCACCCTTAATCACCTTTAAATAGGCATTAGCAGGAACAAGTGTTTCGGCTTCGGTGATATATCCATACAGCACTAATTCCGCTTTTACAGGCTGTAAATAAATATCTTTCGTAATAACCGTGTCCTTATCAAAACCAGCAGTTAAATCAATGGCATCTGTTAGTTGTTCGTAACCAATTTTAGTACCACCGAACTGATAAGTCTTTTCTTGATAAGTAGTAAAACTGTACTCACCAGATGCACCCGTTTGTATGCTTTTATTTTTTTCCTCTTGTGCAGAAATTCCTAATAAAATATCGAGAGGTTCTTTTGTTTCAGCATCAAATACCTGGCCTTTTACAGTTATTTTGGCCTTAGGCACTAAACCATAAATATTCATATTGCTACCATCGGCACTTACGTAAGTTCTGGTAGTGAAGGCATTTTGGCCGCTTGAATCAACAGAGAAATAAGAATCAAATCCCCCCGTGTTAATTGGTGATCCTATATTTTGAGGCTCACTCCATTTATGCCAGCTATCATCTAATCTTCGTACTTTCCAAACATCTACTCCGCCCATACTACCTTCTCTGTTACTGGCATAGTACATCACCTTATCATTTTCAGCTAAATAAGGACCAAATTCATCTTTATAAGTACTTAGCGCCTCGATCTTTTTCGGACGACTATATTTACCTTCTTCTATTTGCTTGCTCACGTATAAATCAGAATACGGCTTAGCTGTTCGTTCATTCATATAGATCACTATAGCACTTCTATCCTGGCTGATGGCAGCCCCTGAAAAACGACCATTGTTCATCTCTTCAAAGCCTTCGATCTCCAGCTCATCAGGTCCTTTCCATTTATCCCCATCTTTATAGATTAACGAAAATCCCTCTTCCTTTTTGCGGTTACCTCCTCTTATCAGCAATGTATTGCCTCCATCAAGTATAGTAAGTACCTGATTAAACTTTCTATTATTCACAGGTGATTCCATATGGATGGCATCTCCCCAACTGCCGTCTGGCTGTTTGTCACTATACCAGATATCTTGAGAGTTATCTACTCCATCATTGTTTTCCGGATGGTTGGAAACCGTAAAGTATAATCTTTGATTGTCAGGTGTTACCAAAGGAGCACTTTCATGGTATCGACTGTTGACATTACGACCTAGTTGAACCAACTTATAGAGCACCTGCTCATCTTGAGCCTGAGCCATAGTAGCACATAACAATAGTAGGGTAAGGACTTTCTTCATGAGGTAAAATTTAACGCAATTTTAACAAAAAGAAGAAAACAAGCTATTCATCGACAAAAAAGTAGCGTTTATATGTAATAAATGAGATGAGATTTGTGCAATTAGCTTTGCAAGTCTGGATATTGAACTATTTGGTTTGCCAAAAAGATTTCTCCGCTGCGCTACGAAATGACGGTATCTGTTAATTTAGAAGGTAATTCCATAATACAGTGAAGGAAACTAAAATCATATGATTTAATTAATGAGCAATTTCTTTTTTTATATAACAACAAATCCTAAAAGAACAGTGCTATACACAGGCATGACAAATAATCTTGAGCAAAGATTAATTGAGCACTATCTTAACAGAGGAAATCCGAAATCATTTGCAGGAAAATACTTTTGTTATAATCTCTTATACTTTGAAAGGTATTATACAGCTGAAGAAGCTATTTCAAGAGAAAAGGAGATCAAAGATTGGAATAGAAAAAAGAAAGAGACCTTGATAAATAGACAAAACTCCGAATGGAATTTTCTTAACTCAACAATAATGGAGTGGCCTCCTCATCCTGATGTTACTTCTAGGTGAAGCAGACTATTTTAATCTTTCATCCATTAATTGAGCCAAAAAGCATTAGATTTCTTCGCTACGCTACGAAATGACGGTACTTGTTAGCTCAGAATGTCATTCCGTAATGCAATGAAGGAATCTATATAATTAAATATTAGCAATTTAAATTCATACGTGTAATAGCCAAATGTCCTAATCATTATTTATCTTCTAAAACCTATAAAAATGGATAATCTCTGTTTTAAATAAGTAAGATTTCTTCGCTGCGCTACGAAATGACGATACTTGTTAGCTCAGAATGTCATTCCGTAATGCAATGGAGGAATCTATATAATTGAATATTAGCAATTTAAATTCATAAGTGTGATAGCCAGACGTTCAAAGCATTATTGATCTTTTAAAACCTATGAAAATGGAGAATCTCTATTGTAAGTAACTAAGATTTTTCTGCCATGCTACGAAATGACGGTATCTGTTAGCTCAGAATGTCATTCCGTAATGCAATGGAGGAATCTAAATAATTGAAGTTTAGTAGTTTAAATTCATAGGTGTAATAGCTAAACGTCCAAAGCATCATTTATCTTTTGGAAAACCTAAAAAAATGGATAATCTCCTTTCTAAATAAGAAAGATTTCTCCGCTGCGCTACGAAATGACAGTATCTGTTGGCTCAGAATATCATTCCGTAATGCAATGGAGGAATCTAAATCATAATCTAGTTTCAATTACTGTAAGATTTATATTATTTCTCCACTGCGCTACGAAATGACTACATGATCAAGTATTTTTAACAATATCCAACGACTTCAGTAAAAATAAAATCAGTAGATTTATTATTGATGCAAAAATCCAAACTCGCAGAAAATGGCTTTTAAAGAAACCCGTAAATCCTATCAGAAAGAAGAGTTCAACGACTTCGGGTTAGGCGGTAAAGCTACATCAGGCCATTACCGTGTTCTCAATAAAGACGGATCCTTTAACATCCGCAAGGAAAATGTACCGCTTTTCGAGAAATTCAATTTCTTCCACAGCCTGGTATCAATGTCATGGACCAAGTTCCTGGTGGTAGTGCTGAGCACATATTTCTGCGTCAACCTGCTTTTTGCTTCGCTTTATATGCTCGTAGGCATTGAACATTTAACAGGCATTAGAGGAAGTACAGCCACGCACCAATTTATGGAAGCCTTCTTCTTTAGTGCGCAAACCATTACCACCCTTGGCTACGGACAGGTAGCTCCCACCGGACTGGTAACCAATATTGTGGCCGCTACTGAATCCATGCTTGGGCTTTTGGGTTTTGCACTCGCTACTGGTTTGGTTTATGGCCGTTTCTCAAAGCCATCAGCCCACTTGAAATACAGTGAAAATGCCATCATTGCACCCTATAAGAATATTAATGGCTTCATGTTTAGGGTGGTAAATCCGCGCGGTAATCAACTGCTGGAAGTAGAGGCTAATGTTTCTTTATCTGTGCTTAGGGAAAATTCCGCCATGCGCGATTATTATTCTTTGGAATTAGAGCGCTCCAAAGTGGTATTTCTGCCTGCCTCATGGACTTTGGTACATCCTATAACAGATGAAAGCCCTTTCAAAAACCTAACAGCTGAAGAACTCATGCGCAGAGATATGGAAGTAATAGTTGTAATCAAGGCTTTTGATGAATCTTTCTCACAATCAGTTTATTCACGCTCGTCTTACAAATTTGATGAATTGCAATGGGGTAGAAAATTCAAATATTTGATAAGCCATGACAATGGCCGGCTATCGATTGACATTAGCGGCATCAATGAAACGGAAGAAGCGGCACTCAACGATTAAAAATTCATCACTCAAGCTTCAGCCCTACGCCAATCTTTTTCAACAAATAAGGATTGTGATCTATCACCAGCACATCATTTTGAGCACTTAGTCGCTCGAGCATGGCAAACATCAGGTCGATATCAGCATAGTGAAGGCCTATGCTGGGTTCGTCCAAAATGAACAACTCACCCGATGCTTGTTCTTCAATCCATTTCAATAATAATAAGCGCTGTCTTTCACCTGAAGAGAGAGATTGTACCGGCTGATCTAACCTGAGATGTCCTAAACCTACATCCGTCAGTTGATGAAGTAGGTCGAAAATCCTATTTCCACTTTTCCTCTCTCGCAACCAGCCATCAAGCGCTGTTAAATTCATAGCCAGTACTTCGGCAATATTGTGAGAGCCAAGCTGATGTATCAATATGGATGGCTTATAACGCTGACCATCACATACCTCGCACTTTTCAATGGCATTAGCTGCTACATCTAAGCTGGTTTCTATATAGCCTTTTCCGTTACAATTCGGGCACTGACTGCTCTTGGTTTTGTAGGAGAAATCTTTGGCTTTCAAGCTAGTTTCAGCGGCAAATTGCCTGGTAATTTCACCCAATAAACCCAAATAATCTACCAACAAAGTACTGGCATAGCTTCTCAGTTTTTTAGGCTCAAAATAGTGTACATCTGTATACTGCTTAGGAAAGCTTATTTGTTCGCAATAGCTCGCTTTTCCGGTTTTAATGCTTGGTATTAGTATTTCCTTTACCAGCGTGGTTTTTCCGATACCTGACTTACCGCTTATAGCAGTAATTCCGCCAACGGGGATGCTCAGTGACTTTTTAATCAAAGTATGCCGCTCGATTCCTTCTATAGCAATCATTTCTCCACGCTGATTCAGCTCCACTTTTTCAGCAGCTGTTTTTAAGAATGGATGGCATTCCGGACGTTCCAGGAATGCATTAGAACTTCCTTCATAAATGAGATATCCACCTTCCTTACCTGCAACAGGTCCAATTTGCACCAGATGATCTGCTGCCATTATTAGCTCTTTGTTATGCTCAATTACTATCACTGAATTACCTTTTCGGATTAACTCTTGCAGGATATTGAGCAAATCAGGAATGTTCTCCTGAGATAAACCCGCTGTGGGTTCATCCAGCAAATAAGTAATGCCTTTTAGCGGAGAATTTAACTGCTTGATAAGAGCCACTCGCTGATTCTCACCTCCTGAAAGCGTAGATGACTTTCTATTGAGCTGTAAATGATCAATATGTAATTCTCTGGCGCGGCTTACAGTGCTCTGAACCTGCTCCTTAATTTTAGTAATCAATTGTGCTTCAATAGTTTCCGAATCATAATTTTGCTCAAGCCAGTGGGACAACTCGTTAAAATCCATCGACTTTATAGCATGGATAGATTCACCAGACAATGTATATTTCAGTCTCTCAGGATGTAGTCCACTTCCATTACAATTGCTGCAGGTTTCCGGTGAGAACAAGGCTTTTAGCGACTCGATATTTTTATTCTTCCGAGTCATATAATATTCTGTGGACAGATAATTCAACAGACCTTCCCATTTCTTATTGAGCTGCTGTGTACCTGTTCGTGTTTTTGTCTTGTAATGCCATTCAGTCTGCCATTTTCTTTCTCCAGTTCCATAAAGGAAGATTTGTTTCTGCGCTTCATTCAACTGGCTGTAAGCTGTATCAAGATCAAAACCATTTTCAGAACCAACCGCTTTTAGAATCGCCATGTACTGACTATCAGGATCACCATATTCAGCAAGGGTTTTATTATGCGTTAGCAAACCGCTCGTTATGCTTTTATCAGTATCCGGCACGATTTTATTCAGATCAGGAATCATCTCCTCACCTACACCCTCACAAACAGAACATCTGCCTAATTCATGCTCATTAGAAAAATGGCTGGCTGATAAATCATCTCCTTCAAATTGGGCTTTACGTGAGAAAGCAAAACGCAGCAATTTATCAATACCTGTTTGCTTGGCAATATCAGATCTCAAACTGAAGCTCTTTTCCTTTCTGGTGACACAAATGGTAGGAGTTAGCCCCATCACTTCATCCACCTCAAACTGAAAATTCACGCCTACGCGCGACTGCTGATAACTTGAAAATTGTCTGGTCATTTCCTGCAGCCCAAAACCATGTAACGTATCAATAACCAAAGATGACTTACCTGATCCGGAAATACCGCTCACCACAGTCAACTGTTGCTTTGGAAGCTCAAGATTCAGGTTTTTCAAATTATGCGTACGAGCGCCTTTTATGCTGATCACCTCCTGAGACTGCTCAGCTTCTTCTTCCAAATGCTCCTTTGCAGATGTCTTGGCATTGTTGATCCAATAGTTTGCAGCCTGTTGAAAAAGCTGATGATTTTCAAAGCAAACTATGCCTGCCGTCTGATCTTTTAGTAAATGTAAAGCCTTGAGCAACTGCCTTACATTCTGATAGTGTAAGCCTATGCTGGGTTCTTCCAAAACCAGCAAAGTACTTTTCGACTTTTTGGCAAAGTGCTTCGTCAGTTTAATGCGCTGTGCTTCTCCACCTGAAAGGGTATTAGATGGTTGTCCTAATTTGAGGTAGCCCAGCCCCAGCTGAAGCATTAAATCAATTATCTGCCTGATCGGTTTTTCTTCTTCAAAGAAATCAAAAGCCTCCTCAACGCTGAGGTTATAAATGTCAGCGATCGTCTTCTCTTGCCAATGTACTTTAAGAACTTCCTGCTTAAATCGCTTACCATTACAACTCGGGCATACCTGGTTTACGCTACCCATCATACTCATAGACAAGGTGATAACTCCTGCTCCTTCGCATGTAGGGCATCTGCCTGTTTTGTTATTAAAAGAAAAGGCACCCTTTGCTAACTTTAGCGCTTTGGCTTCCTTGGTCTTCGCCAATAAATCACGGATTTTATCTGCTAAACCTGTGTAGGTAGCAGGATTACTACGCGGTGTTTTACCAATAGGCTGGTCATTGACAGTGAGTAGGTTTAAGTCAGCCTCCTCACAGAATTTAGAAAGTCTGCTGACTGATTCCGGTGTTTTTCTGCTGATTACTGTAAGCTTTCCAGCTTCAGGATGAAAGGTTTCTATATCAACTTTTAGCGCTTGAACTGATTGATTTTCCTTTGATCGATCAGCCTCCAATGCTTTTAAAGTGGGGCTATCTATTTTTTTGGCTTGAAGAAATTCCTGAATAGAACCATTGAAAACCACTTCTCCACCATGAATACCCGCATCAGGGCCTAACTCTAATATCCAATCAGCTGAGCGGATGAAATTCAAATCATGTTCTACCACCATCACTGTATTACCTCGCTTGATCAAGCGGTTGAGCATATGGCGTAAATAAATCTGGTAGTCGGCAGGCAGCCCTATGGAAGGTTCATCAAAAACATAAAGCATGCCTTGCAGCCTGCTACTCAACTGATTCACCAGCTTGATGCGCTGCGCATCACCCGAAGAAATATCAACACTAGGGCTGCTAAGTTGGTATTCGCC
The DNA here is from genome assembly GCF_016734805.1 of Marivirga atlantica. Classification (GTDB taxonomy): domain Bacteria; phylum Bacteroidota; class Bacteroidia; order Cytophagales; family Cyclobacteriaceae; genus Marivirga; species Marivirga atlantica. The sequence goes on along the minus strand of NZ_JAERQG010000002.1, from coordinate 155,584 downwards.
CATACCGAGCTTGATCAAATCAAATAATTGAGTAGTTATCCTTTCTACTAAAACCTGCTCCCCTGCTGACAATTTCAAGGCTTTCAGCTTAGTGTGAAGTGCCTCTAAAGGCAAATCCATCCATTCGGCAAAATTCAATGACTGCCACTTAAATTTTAAGTGTTCGGCCTTGATGCGGGCTCCTTTACAACTCGGACAGATGTGTGCACTGGCAAATTTTAGAATATTGGGATTTCTATCGCGCCTAAGGATATCTTCCATAATCGGCATCATGCCCTTATAGTAGCCTTCCTCGCGCGGCTTGGCTTTAATACCTTCCCATCGCAGGCGTGACTCCAGGCTATGCTTCCCATAAAATACTTTGACACGCTCGCTACCATTCAGCACAACATCTCTTTGCTCATCTGTCAAATCCTTCCAGGGTACATCAACGCTAAAGCCGTGTGCCTGGCAAACCTTGTTAAGCTCATCTACCGTTATCTGCGAATAGACAATATAACCATTCGGCAAAGTGGTGGTAATGGCACCTTCTCTTAAAGTCTTATTTTCATTGCCAATCAGTTTATTGATATCAATATATTCCGCCTCACCAATGCCCCTGCATACCTCACAAGCTCCTTTAGGATGATTAAAGGAGAAGAGTGATTTACTCATTGTTTCCTCTGCCGAATAGCGCGCAAAAAGAATTCTGAATACAGCCGCCAGCTCCGACAAGGTGCCGAAAGTTGCATGTGTAGATTGAAAACGTTTAGATTGCTCCACTTTGATAACCGGAGGAAGATCCGTGATATCATCGACCTCCGCAGTAGGTATTAACTGACTATTCTGTTGGGTATAGGCAGGAAGACTCTCCAGGAAATGACGGTAGCCCTCATTGGCAATTACACCCATCGCGAGGGATGATTTCCCGGAACCTGATAAACCGGTAACTACAATGAGCTGATTCTCAGGAAGTGTAAGATCAATATGCTTGAGGTTATTCTGATGGGCATTGGTAATGCGCATAAAGGCTACTTTTTATTTTTTCTAAAACTTAAAGTTAATAAGAATATGGGAGGACGATTGTTTCTGAAATTAAATATGAGATTACCTGACACCCTGAAAAAGATCACACAAAACTGTAATTATTCTAACACTTAAGCTAACCAAATTGAATAGCTGCATATTCACATTCTTACCACTTCACCTTAAAAAAACGACTACGTTATTTTAACAAAATACTTTTGTATGTAATAGATAGAAGTAATATTTTCGTTGCTTTAAAAAACCAATTTTAACCTTAAAAAGAACCTAAAATGTGTAAAGCTAATCAGCTTCTATTGCTGTGTTTATTCATAATTGCCATTACATCTTGTAAAAAAGATGATCTTCAAAATGAAATTGAGGAACCAGATTTCAGTATACAGTCAACAACAGACTTCGCGGTAATTAGCCAATATGAAAATGGATGGATTAAAGAAGGTAGATATCCTGCTAGCGGTAACCCTATGAAGGAGTTTGAGTATCATGAGAATGGCTATATAAAATCTGCCAAAATATACAGCACCCTCGGTGCTTATCACCTGAGTATGGAAGTTGCCCGTAATATTGACAATAAGCCTGAATGGTCAAAGTATTATAAGTCTGATGGCTCCTTATGGATAGAAACGATTTATGAGAATGGACGTCCAGATATGAAAAAAGTCTATGGAGATAAGGGAGTGACTACGCATCAATATGCAGATGGCATACTTACTTCCAGCACATACACCAGTCAGGATGAAAGTATTACAACCTCAAACAAATTGAATGCATCAGCCTCTAATAGAACTGTATCTGTTTATGTCAATGATAACACTTACTTTGAGCAAACAAGCACCTCCGAACCAAAATTAGGTGATGGACTGTATAGTGACTTTGAAATACAGGTAGGAAATCCGTTTGGAGAAGTAGAAGGAAACTATATTAGATTATTACAATCTTCCTCCTCCAGTCCTTCCTGGGAGCGATATTTAGAAGCGCATAATTTTGTAAGACCTTATATTCTGCTCGATCAAGCTTACATTTCTGACGGTGAATTTATCAGGAGCTTTGCTTTAAGCACTGAGCTATACCAATCAATTATTGAACAATACCCTTTTAATGAACAGGGAGTTTTAGTGGGCGGAACCAGATACATTGATGGCTACACCAACATAAGCTTACCATTCGATTTGAGAGATTCTCTTGCCAATGTTTATGAAAATGATTCGGCTAATTATGTCTTAAAATACGGAGACGAATATGTTGAAAAAATAGGTTATGGAAAGAGTACCCTTCTTATTGGTGCCATCAGAAACTTACCGACAGATCCGCTTCTAGCAGACGAGTTGAAGACTATTGCAGATAAGAAAATGGATGTTCTTATATCTGAAAGCAGCCCTGCATTAACAGAAGAAGAACAGGCTATGCTGGATAAAGTATGGTTCGAAGTTCGTTTCTTCTCTTATGTGCCTGAACATAGAAGCGGTGTAGTTATCAATTCTTATCAGGATTATCAGCAAGCTGTTGAGGCTGTGGACGATGCTGAGTTGACTGTTATTCAGCTAGAATATAAATCTTGTGAGTATTTATAGATGGGCAGTTTTTTGCCTTACCTGAATCTGAAATGTAGTTAAAAATCATTTTTTTTTGCTACTTATGCTTGCTTCGCACGGTTATAATGAAAAATGTGTTCAGCATAAAGTGATTGACGGCCAGCTTGAATAAATATCAATAGTAGTATTAAGAATGACAATGATAAAATTCGATTAATGAGATATTTTGCCCGTTATACACTGTAAATAATAGTTGTAGAAACGCTAATTCAATCCCTATATTTGTCAAATAAAAATAATTATAATACTATGAAAATTAGATTCGCACTTTTAACCGTTATTGCCATTTTCGCCATGTCATTCTCTTGTGATGACGATGCTTTAGATAAGTTATTAGAAATTGATGGTCCTATTGATTTTTCAAGAACATATACAGTTGATATCCAAGATGGTGACCCAACAGAGTTTACCAAAATTGAAGAGTTCGAAACGTCTTATAATGGTATAGACATTACTGATGTAGAAATCAACAGCATGACCCTTGGGATTAGAAATTTTGAGTCTGAAGAATTAGTTTTAATGGACATGACTTTTTATTTCGAAGGTCTAGAAAATGAACGTATTAATATTATAGATTATGACCTTTCTGCACATAACAATCAATCATATGATTTAAAGGATTTAGCAGATGCCAGAATCGCTGAATTTGAAGAGTTCTTACTGAATAACGAAAACGCAAAAATGATTATCGAAATGACAGTGGACAATACGCCTGTGTATTTTGATTTTGACTTTGACATGAGTGTAACTGTTACAGGTACTCCTACTGGGAATTAAGAGTAGATCATATATTAAAAAAAACCAGCCAAATGGCTGGTTTTTTTATGCCTGAATTTTTCTGATAGTTATTAGCTACGAGCAATATGCGCTATATATTGTAGAGCAATTGCGTGTTAAAATAAATACAAGGCTTAACAAATCTGATTGGTATTAAACCAACAGAAAAATAGATTTCTCCGCTGCGCTACGAAATGACAGCATCTAGCAATCTTTGTTTTCTGTGGTAATTACGAACCAAATCCCGATAGCTATCGGGGTGAAGTGTGGCAATCTTCACAAAATTTCCGTCATTGCCAGCAGAGCGAGCGAAATGTGGCAATCTAGCAATCAATAGCGAGATTGCTTCACTCATAAAAGGATTCGCAATGACAAATACCTTCGGTGCTTCCCCAGCCTTGAACCTTCAGTTAAATAACAGATTCTCCTCCAATAGAAATTATCATCTACATAATATGAGTAAGGGTAGTAATATAAATTTCAAGTTAATTTATACTTGATGATAATTGAAATATATAAATAAGCCCCTAGCATTATGAGAAAGAAGAAAGAACTATCGATTTCAGAATTAATATTTCTAGGTTCTATACAATTTGTATTAGCTTTTACAGTCCTCTTAAACGGATTCACCTATTTAACAGAACGATTTATCAAAGATGGGCAAACAGCCAATGGACCTACAAAGCAAAAAGGCTTATTGGCAGTAATGGCTTTAATAGAAAAAGGTTGGTGGAAATACTTAATTATCTTATTCTTTGGCACTGTAGGATTCTTAATGATTAAAGAAGCTAAAAAGAAAATAGGTTTATTACAAAAGAAAAATAATACAAAACTGAAAAGCAAAAAGGGTAATAAATCTGCTGTTATATTAAAAGAATATATTCAATCTAATCACTTTAATAATGACAAAAAGTACTTTAATCTTGGCAATTTTGGTATTTTCGAATTGACTGATAACTTAGATGATTTCATTCACACTGATTATAAAAATGTAAAAGGCGTGCCTTTTGCATATAACACAACATATGATGGTGATCAGCTTTATGTCTTATTTATTGGAGTTACAGAAGGCATTAATGAATGTGGGATATTTATCAATCATTGTGATCATTTAGCATATTCAAACAACCCTTATGCTTGTTTAAAGCAACCCATTAAAATAGCTGCGTCACTAAATGAACTTTTTAATGATAAATCCTTAGACGCATTGTTAAATACAAAAACGTATTATGAAAAACTATTAGAAAACGCTTATCATTCTAATAATCCTTCAATTAAAACAACTGCAGGTTTTATTCCTCAGCTTGATCTGAGAACACTTTTTAAGAAGGAAGCTAAACATGCTTTAATCATCAATCATCGAGAATTTGATGATAAGACATTAAACGATTTTCTTATTGATGCCTCTTTATCAGTTCAAGATGAATTCACAACATTCCCAGGCCCAGTTGATTACGATAAATTGGTAAAGAAAGCTAATGCAAACATTGGAAAGGACAAGTACTTCTATATCTTATTTGGGAACTCAGGATTTCATGGAATAGGCAGTTTTGAAGATCTAACAAAGAGTCAAATTTGTAATTTCCTAGGTCTAGGGTTGTTTTATCGAATGTCTGAAATTGATTTGAAATTTTATGATTTAAATAATGAAATGTCAAAGACAATATATACTAAACAAGCCGTAATGAACTGAATTAATCGGAATGACTTCCTACATTAATACATATAGAGCATTTAGTGATAGTGGTTTGAAAGACCTCTTTTTCTAGATTAGTATTGAATAAAAAAATAAGTCAATCGATAATTGCTTGAATAATCAATCCCCCTTCACCTTTTCTAAGGGGGAAGAGATTACGGTAAGAACTAAACCTAGTACAAATAAAATGTTTAAGTAATTATAAAACCTCCAAAATTGTCTTGCCTCAAACCTCCCCCTTGGTGAAGGAGGATGGGAGGATTGCTTTCTCAACGCCCACTTGCCCCATTCATTCACAGCCCATAGCCTAGCGTTCATCGATAAGTGAGAGGCATCATTTGGAAATTACTGGAATACTATTGCTTACATTAAACGGTTTACCTAATCTTGCAGGATTATTTCATTTATTAATAAAATCATTACTTAGAAATGAGGGGCGTTTCATTCTACCTACTAATCACATTGTTTATTTATAGTTGTTCCTCTAAAGAGGAAGAGCAGAAAGAGCAAGGCCCACAAGATTTTAGACGTCTTTCCTTAAGCTTAGCTTCTGATAATTACTACGATACTGAAAATTATAGTGGCAATCTTTACCTTTCTAACCAAAATGGTGAAATTGTTGATCAAGCTGAATTAGTCAATAATGCTACCTCTGAATTAATCATGGATTATGACTCAAATTCAGATTTTGATCTTACTACAGTAGATAGATACGAATTTGAAAGATCAAATAAAGAATTTATTAGTTATCGTTTAAAAACATTTAATTCAATTGAACCATATAATTTTGAAATAAAAGAACCTCAAATTGCTTACGCTGATTCAGGGGCCTCAGCTTTCCTAAATATCGCTAATACAGGTGGAAATATAAGAGATATAGTAACTGCTAATTACTACAATCGAAACATAACATCAACAGAAGCAAACTTTGAAATATATTTAATTAACCAAAAAGAAGATATATACTTATCTTTTCTTCCTGCTGGAAAAGACATTCCACGCTATATCTTACTTGAAGATATTGAAAATGGATTTAGCACAGATTATGAGTTGGCTGATCTCCCATTAGCCAATGATCAAATAGTCATAAACTATCCACAGACTGATGAATTGAGCGTGGAAATATGGGGTGCAGTTCAATCGGACCCAGAAAATTTCTTTGCCCTTCTATCCAGTGAGTGGGGATCTTTAAATCCGCCTTACAGTATTCATTATATCCCAACAAAAGAATTTGTTCAATTTAAGCAAAAAACTTATTTAAACATAGGCAACAAAGAGTATCAAAAAATGGAAATTGATAATCTTATAAATACAGTTTTTACCATACCTGATTTAGATTTTCAGATTATTAACAGCAATAATGAAACATTTGAGTTTTCACCTACAACCAACTATGACTATTACAGTATAAGTATGTACTATAAGAATGAAGCGGAAAACTATGAAATCATTTGGAACCACTACGGAAAATCATCCAATGGTAATGTAAAAATCAGATATCCAAAGCTTCTAGAAATTTTGGGTCCTGAAACAATGCCTGAATCGGTCAACGATTTTAAAATCACTAACACTGAGATTAAGAATATTGAAGGCCTAGGTTCATATTTAGAATACTGTAATGCAATTATGGATCCCAATGTATCCTTAGAAAGTAAGAGTAATAAAATTGAAAGCTTGAAAATTCAATAGCAATTACTACATGCTAATGTCATTGGAATTACTATGCGTTCAAAAGAAATGCATAAACTTTAATCTGGACTCTGTTATTACCGTTTACTTAAATTCACTCTCAGGACTGCTGGTCTAAATTGTAAATTACCTTATAGCTTTCATAATAAAACAAAATTATTGAGTTCAGTTGACGGCATCTATCTTATTACTTTGATGGTCATTGATAAGCTGCCTGTCGGTATACAAGTGTAGGATGATATAGTTAAGACCACAATAATGGGAGAACGTACAGTTACAGATGATAAAGTCTTACCTCCAGCTCCCACCTACCTCCCCTATTCACAGCCCATAGCCCTAGGTTCATCGAGAAGCGACAGGTATTCTTAGCAAATTATTGTAACCTAATTGCCTGATTAATACAGTTTAATAACTAACAACGTTTCTAATTCAATCCCCCTTCACCCCCTTTTCTAAGGGGGAACTCGATCGTGGAGAGGATGTAACCTCATATAAATAGAGTATCTCCGTAATTATGATGCCATGGTACATTGTCTTGGCTCAAACCTCCCCCTTGGCGAAGGGGGCTGGGGGATTGGCTTTTATTTTCTCATCCTTGGTGAAAGAGGCCGGGTATTGCTTTCTCAACGTACACTTACTCCATTTATTCACAGCCTATAACCCTACGTTCATCGATTAGTCACAAGCTTTCTTAGCAAATTACTTTTACACAATTGTTTAATTGGCACCGTTTGCATAAACTAGTATGATTTTTCAAACAAAGCCTTAATTAACCAGCCTTTTAAGTCGTGGATTAATAACTTATTCTATTAGTTTCTAGAAAATCATAAGTAGTAAATTCTAACTATCAATATTTTCGGAATAAGGTTTTAGAAAAGGAGAACCAAAATTAAAAAGACCTATATAATAATGAATAGAGAACGTGCTATCACCTACAGTTTGCTTTCCCATATTAGAAATAATGGAACCTTGGCCAAGGGCCCTATCGATATTTTTATACCTCTTGTAAAAAAATCTCTATCTTCTCTAAATAACCAGGGTATATTTCAAGGAGAGAGTATTTTGGAAATAAAAAAGGAAACTGACAAAATGTACTCTATAGATTTCCCAATTCCTGTTTTAAGAAAAATCCTTGGTGAAATTAGTAAAGAATTAAATACAGAGGAGAAAACTAATTTTATTCTTTATAATGACGGTGCCTTCAGCATTGCTGATTATATATTTACTGAATTTGACGAGATTTATGAAAAGCAAAAAAAAGAAACATTAGAACTGGAAAGTCTTTTCAAGCAGTTTTGTGAAACTTCTGAATTGGAAAAATCAAATTCAGAATCAATTTTTAGTTTTATTTCTAAGAATAAATATAATCTTTCAAGATATCTTTCTCACAGTCACGAAAGTAATGGACATGATTATACAGCCGAAGCACAATTTGTAGATTTTTTTAAAAAGATCCCTCCAATCTATGAAAGAATAAAGAGTATTTATTTAGGGTCTATTATCGCTGGTTACATAGAGTACGATTCGCACGAGGCAACTAGTGAAATTGAACTATTATTTGACACAAACTTTATTATTGGCTTATTAGATTTAAACACTCCTGAGTCTACTCATACCTGCAGAACTCTTCTTAAAATAGCACAAGAACAAAAATTTACATTACGTGTGCTTCAAGCAACTCTAGAAGAAAGTAAGAACTTATTAGAAGTAAAAGCTAAATACTTTGATAAGTCATTTTTACAGAAGAAAGTTAACCCAGAAGATGTATATAATGCTTGCGAACGTAGAAAACTTAAAAAAGTAGATTTAGAACGTATTTCAGATAATTTGGAAGAAACAGTTACTGAAATGGGTATCAATGTTATCTATCAAATGGATAAGCTAAAAGGAGAGGCAAAATTTACAGATGAATATAAATTATTTGAAAAAATAAGAAATACTAAAAGTGCCGCAATGCATGATGCAGTAGCAATACTTCATGTAAAAAAGAAAAGAGGAAAAAGAATTCGTGAATTTGAAAAGGTAAATTCTTGGTTTGTTAACAACTCAGCAAATGTAGATGGAAACAACTTTTTTTCAGACGGAGAATTTCAACCAGAAACAATTAAAGCAGATGATTTATTAAACATATTATGGTTGAGTAACCCTCAAGTTAATAAGGCTATTAAAAGTGAAGATCTTTCAGAAATAGGGTTAACATCTTCAATATCAATGACTTTAGGAACTAACCTGCCTAAATCACAAATTTTAAGAGAGCTTGATGATAACATTCATAAGTATGCTAAGGAAGAAATAAGCGATCGAGATATTATTAGGGTTGCAACTCGAATTACAAACAAACAACTTCAAGATATTGAAGCATTAAATGAACTTGCTGAGAAAGATAAGGAGGGTTTTGTTAGAAGACTAGAAGAAGAAGCTGCTAAACAGAAAGAATTAGATGAGGCTCGAATTAAAAATATAGAAGATGCTTTTCAGGATTTTGCAGTAAAGTCTGAGGAACTTGACCAAATAAAAAAAGATTTTGAAAGAAAAGCCTCAAAAGTAGAAGAAATAATAAGCGAAAAGGCGAAAGCAGATATAAGAGTTTCAACTTTGGAAACGGAGCTCGAAAAACAAAAAGAAAATAACAGAAAATTAAAACTTGAAAAATGGGAAAAAGATGAAATTGCAAAATGGAGAAGACGATCTTGGATCGAATTTACAATTTGCCTAATTATTTTTTTTCTGGCTTCTGCCTACCTGATGTTTATGTCTGAATGGAATATTTCTGTTGCGACTGATAACTTAATTAAACTAAAGTCAAATATTATCATCAGTGGTATTTTAGGAATACTTACTTTCCTTTTTTCCGGTATTACTGTTAAAACATTAGTAGGCAAATATAGAAACCATTCTAATATTCAAAATTTCATAAAAGGGCTCAAACCTCCTGATAATCTTTAGTGAATTTAGATCAAAAATTAGTAATACCGTAAGTGACTTAATGACTTTAATAACCAAAAAAGCACGAACTCCCATTCGTGCTTTTCTTTATTCCAATAACTTAAGTCAAGTTACTTAAACTTCCCTTTCAGTGCAGCTAGCTTAGCCTGTAGGTCGCCCTGTGGCTCATTACTCTGCTGTCTGTTTTGTCTTTGCTGTCCACCACCGTTTCTGTTGCCCGAATGAGCTCCTGGCTTCTTTCTTTCGCCTCCTCTTGGGCCTTCTTTGGCAAAAGGATCAGCTTTCATGGAAAGGGCAATACGTTTTCGAGATTCATCTACCTCCACTACCGTTACATTTACTTTCTGAGATACGCTTACTACCTCTGCAGGATTGCTCACAAACTTATCCGCCAAATGGCTCACATGAACCAGTCCGTCCTGGTGAACGCCTATGTCTACAAAAGCACCGAAATTAGTAATATTAGTCACTATGCCCGGAAGCTTCATGCCTACGCGTAAGTCGGCCATGCTATTCACACCATCGGTAAAGCTAAAAGCTTCGAACTGCTCACGTGGGTCACGGCCCGGCTTGGCCAGCTCCTGCATAATGTCTGTTAGCGTTGGCATACCAATGCTTTCGGTTACATATTGCTTCATGTCCAGCTGGTCGCGGAGCTCCTTGCTGGTCATCAGGTCCTTCACCGTAGCCTGCTTGTCCTTAGCCATGGTCTCCACTATCTTATAGCTTTCAGGGTGCACTGCACTGCTGTCCAGCGGATTCTTGGCATCAGAAATACGCAAGAAACCTGCTGCCTGCTCAAAGGCTTTATCGCCTAAGCGAGGCACTTTCTTCAATTCTGCCTTGCTCTTAAACGGACCATTTACTGTTCTGTATTCAATAATATTTTGCGCTATCTGTGGACCTAAACCTGACACATAAGTCAACAACTGCTTAGAAGCCGTATTGAGCTCCACGCCCACTGCATTCACGCAGCTAACAACTGTATCATCCAAACCTGATTTCAAGGCGTTCTGGTCTACATCATGCTGGTACTGCCCTACCCCTATAGATTTAGCATCTATCTTCACCAACTCAGCCAATGGGTCCATCAATCTTCTACCGATAGAAACGGCTCCCCTAACTGTTAAGTCATAATCAGCAAACTCTTCACGGGCATTTTCTGAAGCCGAATAAACCGAAGCTCCGCTTTCATTCACCATCACCACCAACACATTTTTAGGTAAGCCCAGTCCTTTAATGAAGGTCTCAGTTTCTCTACCTGCCGTTCCATTACCTATGGCAATGGCTTCCACATCATACTTCTCTACCAAATGTTTGATGAGCTCACCTGCCTTTTGTGTCTGGCGCTGTGGCTCGTGCGGATAGATAGCTTCATTGAACAGAAGCTGCCCTTGTCTGTCGAGGCATACCAGCTTACAACCGGTTCTGAAACCCGGATCGACAGCCATCACATTTTTCTGTCCTAAAGGAGCAGCCAATAATAGCTGGCGTAAGTTTTCTGCAAATACTTTGATGGCTTCCTCATCGGCCTTTTTCTTGGTAAGGATACGGATTTCCGTTTCCATGCTAGGCTTCAATAATCGCTTATACGCATCGGCAATTGCCTGCTTCATATGTGGCGTAGTTTCATTCTCTGCCTCTATGAAATGGCGTTCCATGGTGAAGATGGCTTCGTCTTCATCCGGCTTGATGTCCAGCATTAAGATCATTTCCTTCTCCCCTCTTCTCATGGCCAATACGCGGTGCGATGGAGCTGTTTTTACAGGCTCTTCCCACTCGAAATAATCTTTGTACTTCTGTCCTTCCTGTTCTTTACCACCTAACACGCGCGAGATAAACATCCCTTTATCGAGGAACAGCTTTCTGATTTTTTCTCTCAGCTCTGCATTCTCATTTACCCACTCTGCTATAATATCTCTGGCACCCTGCAGGGCTGCCTCTTCATCGGATACCTCTTTCTCAGCATCAATATATTTAGCGGCCTCTAACATCACATCTGCATTGCCCTGCTCAAAAATAAGCTTGGCTAAAGGCTCCAATCCTTTCTCTCTAGCGATGGTAGCTTTCGTTCTTCTTTTTGGTTTGTAAGGAAGGTAAATATCCTCCAGCTTAGCCATGGTCTCTGCCGCATTGATCTCTTTCTCCAGCTCAGGCGTTAACTTCTCCTGTTCTTTAATAGATTTCAAGATGGCTTCTCTTCTCTTGTCAAGGTCGGCCAGTTGCTGACTTCTATCACGGATGGCCGCTACGGCTACCTCATCTAAGCTGCCTGTCATTTCCTTCCGATAACGAGAGATAAAGGGCACCGTTCCTCCTTCATCAAGCAACTTCATTACAGCTGCCACCTGCTGAGGTCTAATGGATAATTCGGTGGCTATTATTTCTGAGTGGTTTGTCATGTATTGTAATTGTATATTTTTTATAGGTAGCTCAGTGCACTACCTTCAATCATTTATTTTTCTATTTTTAAAGCTGCGAGTTATGAGTTGTGAGCTTCAAGATTTGTTCTGCAAACATTCTCGAGGCTCGTAGCTAGCAGCTCGAAACCTTCATTAAAATCCCAAAACTTTTCTAACTTTATCCAATGTAGCATTCGCCATTTCAGCCGCTTTTGCTTCACCTTTTTCCAGCTTAGCGTGTAGCTCGTCAAGGTTTTCGATATAATAATTATAGGTCTCACGCTCTTTTGCATAACGCTCAACGATTAATTCGTACAAAGCTTGCTTGGCATGCCCATAGCCGTAATTACCACCTTCGTAATTGGCACGCATCTCCTTTATTTGCGCCTCATTGGCCAATAATTTATAGATGGCAAACACATTACAAGTATCTGGATTCTTAGGCTCTTCCAATGGAGTAGAATCCGTTACTATAGTCATTACATTCTTTCTTAGTTTCTTATCCGTCTGGAAGATATCGATGGTATTGCCATAAGACTTACTCATCTTTTGTCCGTCCGTACCCGGAATAGTCATGACGTTATCATCAATCTTCACTTCCGGCATCACGAAAACCTCTCCGTACTTATGGTTGAAAGAGCTGGCTATATCGCGAGTCATTTCCAGATGTTGCTGCTGGTCTTTTCCTACAGGAACAATATCAGCATCATAAAGGAGAATATCGCAAGCCATTAATACAGGATAGGTAAATAAGCCTGCATTTACATCAGCCAGTTTATCGGATTTATCTTTAAAGCTGTGCGCATTGGCCAGCATAGGAAAAGGTGTGAAGCAGCTTAAATACCAGGCCAGTTCAGTAACCTGTGGCACCTTAGATTGGCGGTAGAATAAATTTTTATCAGTATCAAAACCAAAGGCCAGCCATGCAGCAGCCACGGCATTTACATTATCCTTTCTGGCTTCAGCATCCTTAATGGTGGTAAGCGAGTGCAGGTCAGCAATGAAAAATAAAGATTCATTCTTAGGATCTTCTGACAGCTTTATTGCCGGAATGATAGCTCCTAATAGATTGCCCAGATGTGGTTTTCCAGAGCTTTGTATTCCTGTTAAGATACGAGACATATTTTTTAATTAGTAATGAGTAATTAGTAATGGACCAATTGTTAATTGATCATTGTTCATTGATAATTGACTAAAGGTAGCTTCTTCTTTTAATTCTGTAATCGAGGCTGTACTTGCCTGCCCCATTGATCATGATTAAAATTCCGATGCCTAAATATAGTAATCCTAGCTCTTGTTTTTGCAAGCCATCACCGGCATGAATCACAAAAACTGCAATGGCCATTGTAAAAATATAGGGCAACACAGCCCAACGTGTAAACAAGCCTAAGATGAGCAAAATAGAACATACAAATTCTGCAAAAACCGCCAGGTATAAAGAAATTGGTTCGCCCAATCCTAAAGGATCAGCAAAGCCCAAATCTCCATTTATAATTTTCATCAGCTTAGGGTAGCCATGCAAGAGCATCAACCCTCCTCCCATAAGCCTTAAAAGTAGCAAACTAAAATTTGAATTTTTCAAGCTATTAATTTTTAGTAAAAGGCGAAGACGATGAGATTTTAGTATCTTCGCAACTGTTAAGAATCACGAATTTATGAAGAATATTGAATTAGGTAAAAGCACTTTGTTTTTTGTTTTATGCTTTATCATCAATAATCTGGTTTTTGCACAAAGCATTCCTCCGAAAATAAAATTTACGGAAAATAATTACGACTTTGGGCGCATCAAAGAAGCAGACGGAGAAGTGAAACACACTTTCTATGTGGAGAATATTTCTGAGGATACACTTTTCCTGCAATCTGTTCGTGCCTCATGCGGATGCACCACTCCCTTCTGGGAAAAAGAAGGTGTGCTGCCAGGTGATTCAGCTAAAATAGTGGTTGCCTATAATCCATTTAACCGACCCGGAAAATTCAACAAGACTATTACTGTGAAAAGTAGCCTACCACCAACCGCCAAGTTGTTACGCATCAGCGGTTATGTGGAGCCAAAATCAGTAAGCATAGAAGATAACTACCCTACAGAAATGGGAGGAATCAGGTTTAAAAGCAAATTTCTTAATTTCGGCACCATTACTACCGAAAAGACTGTCACCAAAACTTTTGAAATTTTCAACCAGTCATCTGACACCATCACCTTTTCTGATAAAGTGGTAAGTGGAGACTTTATAAGCGTAAATGTGGAACCAAAAGTGCTTTACCCTAAGCGTGGTGGAGCTATAAAAATCACCTACAAGCCTGAAGTGAAAAATGATTTGGGGTTCCATAATGACCAACTGGTTATTTTTACTGATGAAGAAAATGAGCCTAATAAAAACTTAAATCTCATTGCTACCATACTAGAATATTTCCCTCCAATGAGTGAGAAGGAATTAGCCAAGCAGCCAAAAATCAATTTTGAAGAAGAGGAGTTTGATTTTGAATCTGTTCAAGAGGGAGATAGTATTGTACATGCCTTTGTCTTTGAAAATACAGGTAAGAAAACCCTCAACATAAGACAGGTAAAAAGCAGTTGCGATTGTTTATCTACTTCTCTGGAAAAGGAAGACATCAAATCAGGTGAAAGTGCTCTACTCAAAGTAGCTTTTGACACAGAAGGCAGAAGAGGCCCTCAGGTAAAGCGAGTAACTTTATTCACAAACGATCCGACTGCACCAGCCAAGGATATTATTATCAAGGCGTATGTGAAGGAATAATTAACAATGATGAATTGGTGGTTTCGAGTTACGAGCTTCAAGTTTTGAGTAAGACACTCGTGGCTCAAAGCTGGTAACTCGGAGCTATTGTTAATTATCAATTGTCTCCTGCAGTTTATCTCTAAAGTATTTCTCAGTCTTTAGCAGTTCTCCTTTTTCATTGTAATACTTCCAGTCTTCTACTTTCATATTACCTGAATAGAGTCCTTTAACTGCCACCTTTCCATTCGGGTGAAACTCCGTATATTCGCCTTGCTTCTTGCCGAATTTATAAACCTGGGTGGATTTTTCCTGACCACTTTCGTAGTAAAAAGTTTCCACACCAGTCTTTTTGCCCATCTGATATAAGGTTGATGATTGTATTTGGTCATCACCAAAGAAGGTAACTACTTGTCCTTGTAAGGTGCCTTTGCTATAATTTTCAACTCGCTTGAGTTTTCCGCTAGCATAAAAAAAAGAGTGCTCACCTTCCGGCTCGTCATTCACGAAGTATTCAATAGATTTTACATTGCCATCGGTATAATATGTATATACTTCCTTGTTCTGTGCATCATCGCTATAAACTGTTTTCTTTACCAGATTACCCTCCTTGTCATATTCAAGTACCTCGCCAGATAGGAAACCAGCTTTGTAATTTCTGGTAGTCTTAACCTTGCCGGAAGGATAATAACTTAAATTTTCTCCATCAAGCTTTCCATTTTTGTAGAACCCTTTAAGCAAGAGATTACCTTCTTTATCGTAGTTTCTAAATTCACCTGATTTCTTCCCATCAATATTGGTGAAGATAGTCTCAACCTGCCCATTGGGATAATAAGTAGTGAAAGCTCCGTTGAGGTCACCGTTTTTATAGTGTTCTTTTGTTTTGATACTTCCATTTTTGAAGAATCTTTCAGTCAATCCATTGGGCTTACCATCTTTATAGTTGATTTTTTGCGCTACGGTACCATCAGGATAATATTCTACTACCAATCCGTCCGGCTTACCCTTAGCAAAATCGCTCTCACTTTTAAGCTGACCATCCTCATAGTACAGTGTTAGCTTACCTTCGAGCGTATCTCTAATAAATGTAGCTTCCTGTAATATTTGGCCTTCTTTTGAGTAGACTACTGTTTTGCCAGTTCTTAAACCATTAGCAAAATCGGTAGTGCGCATCACATCTCCATTAGGATAGTACATTTCAAAAGTACCTTCTTCCTCCCCACTCTTGAACTGCCCCTTAGCCATGAGTTTACCATTGTCATAGAACTTCTTGTACGCTCCTTCAATGTTGCTGCTATCACCATTGAGAATAAAAAACACCTCTTTAGGTACTATTCGAGCACTATCGTAGTAAGTCGCAATCTTTTGTCTATCCTGTGCTAAAACAGTATATGATTGAACAGAAAAAAGTACCAGAAAAGTGAGTTTTATATAATGATGCATTTGTTGTTAATATACTTTATTCAAGAAAAAACCCCAATGAAGCCATCGGGGTTTTAATAACTATGTAATTATAATATTATTATCACATTTTCTCAATAACAATAGCAGAAGCCCCACCTCCACCATTGCAAATACCTGCAACGCCTATCTTACCTGAATTTTTCGCCATTACAGAATGTAAAGTGGCAATGATTCTGGCACCTGATGTACCTAATGGGTGACCTAGTGCTACAGCACCACCGAATACATTCACTTTAGCTGCATCTAAACCTAATTCTTTGTTATTTGCTAGTGCTACTGCTGAAAAGGCTTCATTAATTTCGAAAAAGTCAACCTCTTCTTTTTTCACTCCTGCTCTTTCCATTGCTTTAGGAATAGCCAATGATGGAGCCGTAGTAAACCACATTGGATCTTGAGCAGCATCAGCAAAACCTTTGATTTTAGCGATTGGCTTAAGGCCTAAAGCGTCTGCTTTTTCTTTGCTCATCAATATAAGTGCTGAAGCACCATCATTAATAGTTGATGCATTAGCAGCAGTTACCGTACCTTCTTTACCAAACACAGGGCGTAAAGATGGTATTTTATCGAATCTTACATTTTTGTATTCTTCATCTTCAGAGATTACTAAAGGGTCGCCTTTTCTTTGTGGCACCTCTACTGGTACAATCTCATCTTTAAACCAACCTTCTTCTGTTGCTTTAGCTACTCTTTTGTAAGAGTTGATGGCATATTCATCCTGCTCTTCACGGCTGATGTTCATTTCTTTAGCAGTGTTGTCAGCACAGTTACCCATCGGAAACTGATTGTAAACTTCCCACAGACCATCATGCATTAAACCATCAATTAGCTGTCCGTGACCATATTTATAGCCATAACGCGCTTTCGGAACATAATATGGAGCATTTGACATGCTTTCCATACCACCCGCAACGATTGTATCGGCTTGCCCTAACATGATAGCCTGAGCACCAAACATTACAGATTTCATTCCTGAAGAACATACCTTATTTACAGTAGTACATGGAACATTTGTACCAATTCCTGCACCTAAAGCGGCTTGTCTGGCAGGTGCCTGACCTAAACCGGCAGAAACCACATTACCCATGAAAACTTCTTCTACCTCTTTGGCATCTACATTGGCTTTTGAAAGTGCTCCTTTAATAGCAGCTGATCCTAACTGGGTAGCTGTCAGGCTGGATAAGCTGCCTCCAAAGCTACCAATTGGTGTACGAACTGCTGAAATGATATATACTTCCTTCATCTGTATAATTTTTTAGTTGATTTTTACTTGATTCAGTTACCTAACAAACATTAGTTAACTTTGTGTTGCGAAAGTACTGATTTTTGAAGAGTATCAAAAGCTATTAGCCAAGTTGGATTTAGCAATAGTCGATGCCTTATCTCGATAAATTAATTACCAGTCGGGCTTACCGCTATCCTGCCTTTTAGTGGCTTTCTTTCTTGTTTGCTGTAAATATTGAGCTTCTTTATTTCGCAATGCCTCCAAAATCATTTTGGCTTTTTCCTCAGAAACATTCATGGCTTCAAGTTTTTCCTTGGTAGAGGGTTTCATTTGCTCTTGTTCTCCCTCCTTTTTAGCCTCCTGTTCTTGCTGTTTCTGTTCATCAGCACTTTGTTGGTCTTCCTGAGACTTCTGATCTTGTTGCTCTCCGTCCTTTTGCTCTTCTGATTTGTCTTGTTGATCAGCATTCTTTTTATCCTGCTGTTCTTTGGATTCATCGCCTTCTTGAGACTTTTCCTGATCTTCTTTATTTTGTTGATCCTCAGAATTTTGATCCTCTTGATTTTTATTTTGATCCTGCTTGTTCTGCTGGTCCTTATTCTGTTGATCCTCTTTGTTTTGATCTTGATTCTGCTGATCCTTATTTTGCTGCTGGTCTTTATTTTTCTCTTGCTCCTCTAACTTTTTCTTTAATAACTCATAATTGTAGCGTGCCTCGCTATTAGTAGGATTCGCCTTCAAAGCTTCCTTGTAGAATTCTAAGGCTTCCTTGTTCTGTTTTTGTTGTTCTGATAAATTACCTAACTGATTGAAGGCTGTAGACTTTATCTCCTTATTAGTAGACATACTGGCCGTTCTGTAAGCCTCATAGGCATTTAATGTGTCTTTTAGATTAAAATAGGAATGCGCTCTATTAAGAACAGCGGCATCATTATCATAATTAAGGCTATCTAACAAGTATGAGTAATGCTCTATAGCTTTTTGATACTCTCCTGCTCTAAAAGCCTTTTCGGCTTCTTCTTTAGCTTTATTGGCTTTAGCTATTTTGGTTACAGGATCAGTAGCAAAAGCTGATAGATTGATAAACATGAAAAATATTAAAAAGAGTATTCTCATAATTTAATTACTTTTTTACCCCACAACACATCTATAAAGAACAGTAATAAAGCTGCTCCCAGGAAGTAAGCATATTTATTAGCTGAAGTATCAATAAACCTGGTATCCTTTAGTTCCCCTTCTATTGTATTAATAGTAGCGATAAGCTTGCCTACTTCATTAATGAGGTTATTGATTTCAAAATACTCACCATCCGCCTGATATGCTATATCCTGTAAGGATTCTGAGTTTAATTTAGAAACGACCACTTCTCCTTGATTGTTCCTTTTGTAGCCATTTCTAACATTAATTCTACTACCTTTTTCAGTACCTACACCTAATGTAAATAACCTGATGCCTCCCTCCTTTATATCTTCAACGGCCTGATCAGTATTTTCTCCAAAATCTTCCCCATCACTAATTAAGATTACAATTTTAGATTTCTGTTGTTCAGAAGTAGTCTCTTCTTCAGAAGTTAGCTTATCATAAGCCATGCTTAATGCAGCACCAAAATCTGTTCCTGTACTTGGCACCAAGCCGGTATTCAATGTTTCAATAAACAAGTTCAGTGCATTTTGATCGTAAGTCAGCGGACACTGCACAAACGCTTCAGACGAGAAAATAAGCAAGCCAATTCTATCCGAATTGAAAGATTCCACAATGTTTTTAAGCTCATACTTCACCTTTTCTAAACGAGTAGGAGCAATATCGTAAGCATTCATGCTTTGGGAAAGATCGATGGCAATCATGATATCCTTCCCCACCGACTTCACCTCTTTCTTATCAGCCCCAAAAGATGGACCTAATAACGACATGATAATGAGTATAAAGGCAATAGATCGTAAAATGAATTTAGGGATGATGTTAAGTCGCGATTGATTTAAAGCCTTCGCCACCTTAAAATACCTAAAGCCATAAGCCAGGTATAAGATTAAAAAAATGAGGATAAATATAATTTCTGTAGTTCCTAAGGAATGTACCCAAGTCATAGACTGCAATTTATGCACAAAAATATAAAAGGAAACGTAAAGCTCAATTCATTGTTGAATATTCATCTAAGAGAATTTTGACTTTCTTTTAATGAAATTTTAAAAAAAATAGTCTTCATTTTTTATTGACTTACAGAGAGTTAAAAAAGGATTAAAAATAATAGTGTATTAAGTTTGTGAAAAAGAAAATACTTCCCTTATATTTGCAATCCAAATCAGAGAAAGGAACGCTTTCTCAACCGATTTTGGAGGAGTGGGTGAGTGGCTGAAACCAGTAGTTTGCTAAACTGCCGTACCTTTTATCGGGTACCGGGGGTTCGAATCCCCCTTCCTCCGCAGAGAAAATTTTTGATTTAAGGGATGATTTAGCATGGATTGCAAATCGGACTCTCCCTAAAAGAGTCATCCGGTGTAAAATATTCATCGGGGTGTAGCGTAGCCCGGTATCGCGCCTCGTTTGGGACGAGGAGGTCGTAGGTTCGAATCCTGCCACCCCGACAAAGCCAGTAGATTTTTCTGCTGGCTTTTTTTATGTTCTAATTTTATCATTCATGGAATTCTGAAGTGGCAGGATGTGGACCGAGATTCGAAAGTAAAGCTTCGCGAGTGACTTTGAAGCGCATGACTTGAGGGTATGAGCAACCTTGCCACCCCGACTTTTTAACCTCTTCATAGCAACGTGAAGAGCATTTGTTTGACATTTTTTAATGTCATACCCTCCTGACTAAGTAAATTTTAGATTGTTTAAAAAAGACTGATACTACCTCTACCTGTAAATATTTGTATTGTTTGAGAATACAACAAATGCTTATAAAAATCGTATTTAATTAATTCTTAAAGCCCTCATTTACTATTATTTTTTTTATTGAATAAAACTTATTTTAACTTCTTTGAATGATCACTGAAATTCTCACCAAAATATTTTTCTTAATAGCAGTAATTGATCCTCTAGGTTCCGTGCCCGTTTATTTGGAAGCAACCAAACAACTTGATAATAAACACAAGAAAAAGGTAGCAGTAAGGGCTTCTCTCATTTCTTTTCTTATTTTGTTATTTTTTATAGTTGTAGGCCAACTTATTCTTGATGGAATGGATGTAACACTAGACGCCTTTCAAATTTCTGGAGGGGTAATATTATTTCTATTTGCTTTAACCATGATATTTGGAGAAGGTAAGCCGGCATCCGAGAAACACCTGATAAAAGATTATAAACATGTTATCATTTTCCCGGTGGCAATACCATCAATTGCTTCCCCAGGTGCTATCATGGCTGTGGTATTATTAACTGACAATAATCTTTATACCATTCAACAACAATCAATAACAACAGCACTTGTACTATTAGTTATACTTTTAACCATGCTGATTCTGCTTGCCGCAAACTTAGTTCAAAAACGAGTAGGAGAATACGGAATTACAGTAATTAGTAAAGTAATGGGCCTAATTTTAGCAGCATATGCTATTCAAAGTATTTTGAGCGGCCTAAAAGATTTTTTTGTTGTGTTAAAATAGCTGTTAGTTAAAAGTATATTATTTCTTACTTTTCACAACTCTCCCTTCACTAAGGAAAGAATATCCGTTTGGTCCTGGACCAAGCATAATGGCTTGCACTATCGGTTCAGAAATCAGAGTATCTGAGGTCCATACAACATAAAAATTACCTCCGCTTTTACCGAAATTATCTGACCTATTAATTACAATATCTGTAGTACCCATAGGTGGTAGAGTCAGCCTTTTACTTACAAAACGCTTGAATTTTTCACCTTCGCTATTGTAGTAATCGATTGATCTGACAATTAGTGGATGATTGGTATCTGTGTTTCTTATGCTAAGTGTAATAGAGAAATCAATTTCATAACTTTCATTATCTAATTTTAACGAGGAATAAACAGGTACATAAACCTCCTGACCCATCCTAAACTGGATATCTTTCATTGCCTCTAATCTAATGGCTTCTAATTTTGACACTTGCTTGCTCTCAAAAGCGGTTAGATTATCAGAAAAATTGTGAACGCGAGCTATTATGACCACTGTTAAAATCAAAGAACAGGAAAGTAAAAAAATCAATAAATAACGAGAAAAAACGGCTCTGTTAAACATATAAAGTTAAAGTTAAGAAAGGCTAAGAACATAACCCTACAAACAAGCTAGAAACTGAGTTTAATACATCATAAATTACTATAGTGTTTTTTTTAAATGAAATATAATCACTAGAAATATACTACCTCATTTTTTCACTAACTAATAATAAGATGAACAAGAAATACTTTGAAAAACTCTTTTAAAATGGCAAGGTATTTCGCAGTTTTTTTCAAATTCATAATTCGAAACAACGTTCACCTCTCTTAATTGTCTCACAATTAAAACTATCTTTATTTAAATAAATTCGTTTCTGAACTGAATCCGAAAAGATTAATAAATGACAGATAAGGCTCCAAAGAAAAGTAAATACACCGAAGGGAAAATATTATCATCGCTGGTTAGCCTTGCTATACCGATTATAATGGCCAATATACTGCACACTGCCTATCAGCTAATTGATACTTTTTGGCTTGGTAGATTAGGGGCCAATGCCGTGGCAGCTGTGAGTATCAGTTTTCCTATTTTATTTCTGATCTTATCAATTGGAGCAGGACTTACACTTGCAGGAACTGTGATTGTTGCCAATCATAAAGGTGCAGAAAATCAGGTAGAGGTAAATTACAGCTCTTCACAAACTGTACTAGTCATATTTTTTGTTTCCATTTTATTGGCAGTTATCGGCTATTTTTCGGCAGCACCATTAATGAAGTTAGTAGGTGCTGGCCCAGAAATACTCAATGACTCAGTTCGGTATTTTAAGTTTTCCTCTTTCGGCTTTGTCTTCCTATTTATGTTCTTCGTATTTCAGTCATTAATGCGTGGAATAGGCAACGTAATGCTACCTATGTACATCGTTTTGAGTACTGTGCTACTTAATTTGGTGCTTGATCCTTTATTTATTTTTGGCTGGGGCAATATTCCCGGTTACGGTGTGGCAGGAGCGGCAGTAGCAAGTGTCATTACTCAAGGTATTTCAGCTTTCATAGGTATTGGTATTCTGATAAGAGGTAAAAAAGGAATACAAATTAAATCGAAGCACATGCGCTTTGACTTTACATGGGTGAAGCGGATGTTTAAATTGGGTGTTCCTTCTAGTTTAGAACAATCATCTAGAGCTGCGGCCATGACGGTAATGGTTATGCTGGTGACAAGTTTCGGAAGTGAAGTAGTAGCTGCTTATGGAATCGGTGCCAGAGTATTAAGTTTAATAGTTGTGCCAGCTCTGGGTTTTGCGATGGCCACCACCACATTAGTTGGGCAAAACATTGGAGCGGGCAAACTAAAAAGAGCTAACAAAATTGGTGACCTTAGTAATAAAATAGCTTTTTTCGGATTAACCGGTATTGGGATGCTGCTATTTGTATTTGCTGAGCCTATCACTCGTTTTTTTGTACCGAATGATGAGCAAGTAATTCAAGACGGTGCTTTGTTCATCAAAATAATGGCACCAAGTTTTGGTTTATTAGGTGTTCAACAAGTGTTAAATGGAGTATTCAATGGTGCGGGATTCACATCCGCTTCGCTATTAATATCTGTTTTCAGCTTATGGATGATTCGTTTTCCTACAGCTTTTGTTTTATCGCATAAAACCACGCTGGCATTTGAAGGGATTTGGTGGGCCTTCCCTATCTCTAACCTAATTGCGGCTATTATCGCCTTTATCTATTATAAAATGGGCTATTGGAAAATTAGAAGTATTAAGAATAGACACGCTCTATAAAAAAGCAACCTCAAAAGAGGTTGCTTTTAACCTATTAAACCAAACTATTTAATCTACTATGGTAAAGGTTCCTGTCATTCCACTATGGAATTCACAATTATAAAAAAGTGTAGCTGGAGCATCTTGAGGTACTGTAAAAGTAACTGTACCTGACTGCGTTCCATTATTTGTTACACCATTATTATAAGCATTTCCAGTTCCTGTTCCTTGTGTTTCATTTATATAGAAAGGATGACCTGATGCATTAACAGTGAATGTGTAAGTCTCACCTCTCGTTAAGGTAATATCAGGGTTTGATGCATCAGTTAATCCATTTCCTGTGAATAAGTAGGCAGACGTACTATTATTAACTACATCATAATTAATTGCAGATGGCACAGTTATGTCAATTGAAGAGAATGTAATAGGAAGATCTAATCCATTTGCTCCATCAAACTCATATTCACCAACTACTCCATTGTCGTTATGAAGCATTACCCATAATCTTTCTCCGTCAGTTACCGACTCAGTTAATGTTACTTCAACGTCTGTAGTAGTTCCTGCTTCAAGTGCTACTGGTTCAGAAATTATCCCAGGTGCTACAAAGCTTGTACCTGTTCCATCATCTCTATGAACTACCACCCATGAAGGCTGACCAACAGTAATTTCAGCTACATTTAACGTTTCACCAGCTAACTCTTGGTCATTAGCTGTAAATGTTCCAGTTGGAGCTTCAATCGTGATCGACTGGGTAGTAATTGGGCCATCAAAACCATTGGCACCATCAAATTCGTATTCACCAATTGTTCCATTTTCTGTGTGTAACATTACATATAATGTTACACCTGCTGCAACAGTTTCAGTCAATGTAATTTCAACATTTGTATTTGTACCAGCATTAAGCTGAACTGGTTCTGAAATAATTTCAGGTACTTGCGGACCATCGTTATTTGCATTACTTGCATGTACAACAACCCATGCAGTAGCATTAACTACTAATTCGGCAGCGGTAATTGTATTACCCTGTATAATTTGATTATTGGCTGTAATAGATCCCGTTGGAGCTTCTACAGTTAATGATTCTGTCGTTATAGGTCCATCAAAACCATTAGCGCCATCAAACTCGTATTCACCAACAGTTCCATTTTCAGTATGCAGCATCACATATAAAACATCACCACCGGCAACTTGCTCAGTTAAAGTAATTTCAACATTATCATTTGATCCAGCACTTAACTGTACTGGTTCTGAAATAATATCTGGTACTTCCGGACCATCATTGTTTGCATTGCTAGCATGTACAACTACCCATGCAGTGGCATCAACAGTTAAATTCTCAACAGTTATAGTATTTGCATCAACAGGTTGAGCAGCCACAGTTATGCTACCTGAAGGAGGAGTTGTTTCCATTCCTATTACAACTACTTCACCGGCAAAAATTTCTGGTCCGTCACCATTCTCTGGGAAACCATATTCGCCATCAGCAGGACTATCAATGTGTAGCATTGGGAAAAGGTTTTCACCGTTTGTTACAACAGTACTACCTAAATCAACTACTACATCTGCATTAGTGCCGGCCATTACCATAGTTTGACCTAATACCTCGCCAGGAGCGCCTTCACCATTATCAGCATGTATCACTAACCAGCCATCAACACCAGCAACTACTTCATCTATAGTAACCGTATTTTCGCTCACTGTCTGAGTTGAAGCAGTAATAGAAGGAGCAGTAATTGTAATAGGAGTCATCACAATATTATTATCACCATCTAAAATGGGGCCGTCTAAACCATTTGCTCCGTCAAACTCATATTCTTGAGCTGTTCCATTATCTGTATGTAACATAACCCATAATTGGTCACCGTCAGCAATGTCTACACCATCAACCAAACTAATTTTTAAATCAGATTGCATTCCAGCCTCTACAAATAAAGGTTCTGAAATAATTTCAGGTACTTGAGGACCATTACCTGCCTCATTACTTGCATGAACTACTACCCATCCGTTTTGGGATAGATTTACACTCGAAACGTTTATCATATCTTGAGATAATACCTGATCAGAAACTGATAATGTACCAGTTGGAGCAGTAGCTTCAAGCGTCAAAGTAATTGGTTTTACTACAACATTACCGCTCGCATCAAGTATAGGACCATCCACTTCAGGATCGCCTTCAAACTCATACTCTCCGCTTACGCCATTGTCAGTATGCAACATTACCCAAACCTGATCACCATCTTCAATTTCAACAGATTCAGATAGGGAGATCATTACGTCTTCAGTAGTTCCTTCTTGAAGTAAAACTGGTTCTGAAATAATTTCGGGAACTTGAGGTCCGTCACCAGCCTCATTAGAAGCGTGTACAACTACCCAGCCTGATTGGTTAAGGGTTACACTTTCTACGGTAATCATATTATTAATTAGAGT
Source organism: Marivirga atlantica (assembly GCF_016734805.1). GTDB lineage: Bacteria > Bacteroidota > Bacteroidia > Cytophagales > Cyclobacteriaceae > Marivirga > Marivirga atlantica. The sequence continues at coordinate 129,746 of NZ_JAERQG010000002.1, read as the reverse complement.
TTGGTCGGCTACCGTTAAAGAACCGGTGGGCTCCTCAGGTGTAACATCTACCTCATCCTCGTTATCGCAACTATACAGTACAAAAGTACTGACAGCAAGCAACATCAATGCTTTGGTTAAAAGATTTTTAAATTTTGTTAGTCTCATCATATTTGGTTTTTGTTTAATAAAATCGATTATTCATCGAACAAAAATACCTACGGGGTCACAAGACCAAGTGGATTTATTAATGTCGAATACTTTAGAAAAGAAAAGGTCAAAATGATTAAATAACTTGTTGATCTGTTTCACTGTATCAAGCTTTATGTTATTTAAAGCCTCTTTTTAAGAGCTATGGTGTTGTAAAAAATTATTTAAAAAAAATTCCTTATTGCCCTTAATAAATTCAGTATTCATTAATTCACCACATCTGTATTTGTATAATTGTTCGTAGGTTCATGAACAATGTTATAACTTTTAACTGAGTGTTTTTTGCAAAATATGGACATGTACACCTTTTGTATACCTCTGTAAATCATATATTTACCTAAAATAAACTTAGTTTAGAGAGTTCATTTGATTATTGACTTGGTCTGAAATGATGATTAGTCAGATTAAGTAAAGAAATAACTTTACACTATATTTAATGTATCACAAACCTTATAAAATGCTCAAATACAAATTTCACCTCTCAACAGTTATAATTTGTTTATTAACGCTAGTTTCCTGTGAATATGAAAGAGTCACTACTCCTGACGTTTGTGATGAAGCCCCGGTTCTAATTTCCTTAGATCAGGCGAATTCACAATTGAGTATTGAATGTGGCACAGAAGATGGCACAATAGTAATTGAAAGTGACAATCAAGCCTTAGAATATAGTAATAATGGGGGTGATTTTACTTCAAATGCTTCATTCGTAAATTTAGGAGCAGGTACTTACTCAATTATTGCCAGAACAACTAGCAATGGCTGTACAAGCGAGCCGCTAGTTGTCGACATTGTGAACGAAAATGGTTTGATTATTTCTTTGGCACAAAGCTCAAATGCTGATTGCGGTAGCTCAAATGGTTCTATCAGTATTTCTCAATCAAACGGTGCAGAACCAGTTACCTATAGTCTTAATGGTAGCAGTTTTCAGACAAGCGCTGAGTTTAACAATTTATCACCTGATTCTTACGATATTGTTGCGCGAGATGCTAACGGATGTGAAGCTAGCATTTCTAATATTGAAATTACAACTGGTGTAAGTCTTAGTGCAGATATACAACCTATCATTCAAAACAACTGTGCTGTTACAGGCTGTCACAGTGGTAGTCAACCACCGAATTTTACAGATAAGCAAAATATACTGAACAATGCTTCAAGAATAAAGAGCAGAACATCAGCTGGAAGTATGCCACCTTCAGGGCGAGAAGATTTAACAGAGCAGGAAATTGCTTTAATTGCTTGCTGGGTAGATGATGGCGCACTTGATAATTAATAAACCAACTATGAAGAAAATATCAACCTTAATCATTAGTATTTTAATTGTCAGTACTGCCTTTGCTCAGGAAGACAGAGTTAAAGTATTTCGTGACACACGAATTGTTAATGGTCAGTCGACCGAATTAATTCCTAAAGGAACCATGAAGTTTATTATCTCACATAGGTTTGGGGTAGTAAACAATGGCATAAGGGATTTTTTTGGACTTGATAATTCAACTATCCGAATAGGTTTGGATTACGCTTTGACCGATAATATTAATATTGGTATCGGCAGAAGTTCATTACAAGTACACTATGATGGTTACTTGAAGTATCGGATTATGCAGCAAAAAACAGGAGCCAATAGCAGACCTCTATCGATAGTTTTCTATACCAATATGGCTGTTAAAGCATTGGTAGCCCCTCAAACAGAAGACCTAACTTTTAATAATAAGTTATCATATACACATCAACTTATTTTCGGCAGAAGAATTAATGATTATCTAAGCCTTCAACTCTCTCCGGGAGTGGTGCACAGAAATTTTGTGAATGATGAAGTAAGCAATAATGATGTTTATAACATTGGGAGCGCAGCGCGAATTCAGGCAAGTAAAAAACTCGCCTTTCTATTGGAATACTATTACGTACCATCAGGTCAAATTCAGGAAGATTATCAGGCTTCAGTAGGCTTAGGAATTGAAATTGAAACTAAAGGACATATATTCCAGCTGAGTTTCACCAACTCTGAAGGATTAATCGCTCCATTATACATTGCAGAGACTGAAGGCGTAATTGCCAATGGTGATATTCATTTTGGATTTAATATTACCAGAGATTTTAAGGTAGGACCAAGAAGATAAGCTATGAAGAACCTACTCAAAATAATTTCAGTATTTTCCATTATGGCGATTACCGTTTTACTAATCAGTAATCAGCATAAAACTATCTCTGAATTTACTCCTTCAGATAATGTGGCTGATGTACTCAATCATCTGGGACAGCCATATCCTGACCATTATATCTCAGATTTTGATAGTACTGATATCAAGAGAGGTTACGACCTTATCCATGTAGGTAAAACCAATCCTCCAAAAGGATTCAGCTCAAGCAACATTAGTAAGTTTTATACCTGCACCAGTTGCCATAATACAGTGAGGGAAGATCCAACACTTACTGAAGTTAATCAGGACGAGCGATTGAAATATGCAATTAGCAAAGACCTACCCTACTTACAAGGTACCACTTTCTGGGGGGCTGTAAATCGGGAAACATGGTATAATGATGATTACGTTTTAAAATATGGTAGTTTGGTGGAAAAGGCTGAGAAAAGCTTAAAAGAAAGCATACAGCTTTGTGCTCAGGTTTGTTCACAGGGACGAAAACTACAAGATTGGGAAATGAAGAGCATACTGGCCTATTTATGGTCTTTACAGATGCAGGTGACAGATTTAGAAATGTCTTTCGAGGAGCTAGATCATTTAAACAAGCTATCTCAGAAAAATGAGAAGGATAGTGCCATTAGTTACTTAAAATCCTTTTATTTGACAAAGTCTCCAGCCACTTTCACAGATACACCTAAGAACTATAATAAGGGTTATAACTTAAAAGGAAGACCTGAAATGGGAAAAGCCATTTATGAATTAGGTTGTCAACACTGCCATCATGCATACGGTGAAAGTGATTTGGTGCTTGATAACTCCAAATTAACCTTTAAATGGCTTGAGAAAAATATTGATACGCATACGCATAAATCCATCTACGAAATAATTAGAAAAGGCACTTATTCGGAGATGGGTCACAAAGAGTATATGCCACTTTATACGCTGGAAAAAATGAGTCATCAGCAAGTCGAAGATTTAAGAGCTTATGTAGAGCAAGAGTCTAAATAAATCTTATTTAAACAATTTATTTGTATTTTGCGTAAGTTTGCAATATATGAAGTCATTCATCGCCATATGGTTCAGTTTTTTATTCCTACTTCAGGGTTTTACACCCAATATGGACTTATGTTGCGAACTTCAAAAAATTCCAATTCTGGTCGATCATTACTTAGAGCACAAAGCATTTGACGGGGACTCTTTCTATCAATTTATGCAGGAGGACTTCTTTAATGAGGGGCATGACCTTGCTGGTAAACATGATACACAAGAACATGAGAACATGCCGTTTCATGGCAATCACTCTTGTTCACATGCTCCGATATTTATCCCTACAGTTGAGCAAATTGAAATTCAGGAATTAGAACTTACCTTTTCATTAGTTTATCCGGATTACTCGGAACAAGTTAACTCTGAGTTTAGCTACCAACCTTTTCAGCCTCCGAAGGCCTAATACACATTATATCTTTTCTTTAATATTATTTATGGCTGAAGTCAAATGCATTTCGGCTCATTACTTTATTACTTAATTTATATTTTATGCTTGATAAAATCATAAGATTTTCAGTTCATAATAAACTGATCATCTTACTATTTACGGCAGCCATCATTGCTTTTGGTGGCTACTCATTAATGAATATTCCTATTGGGGCCGTGCCAGATGTAACCAATAATCAGGTACAGGTAATTACTACCTCCAGAAATTTAGCTACTGAAGATGTGGAGAAGTTCATTACCTACCCGGTAGAGCTTGAAATGGCCAACTTACCAGGAGTAAAGGAAATAAGATCTATTTCGAAGTTCGGCCTTTCTGTGGTAACCATAGTTTTCGATGAAGATATGGGTACTTACCTGCCAAGGCAGTTAATTGCGGAAAAGATCAAAAATGCTGAAGAGAACATACCTGCTGGTTTTGGTAAGCCATTTATGGGGCCTGTAACTACAGGACTTGGAGAAATCTATCAGTACATTATTGATGTAGACGAAGAACACAAAGACAAGTACAGTATTGCTGAACTCCGTACCATTCAGGACTGGATTGTTAGACGACAGCTTTCCGGTATCCCTGGGGTTGTGGAAATTAATACCTGGGGAGGCTATCTCAAGCAATATGAGGTTTCCATTGATCCTGAAAGGTTGAGGGCAATTGATATAGACATTGCTACTATATATGCTGCCTTAGAAAACAACAACAGTGTGCGTGGTGGAGGTTATATTGAAAAAACGAACCAGGCCTACTTCATTAGAGGAGAAGGTTTGGTAGGTTCTTTGGAAGACATTGAAAAGATAGTGGTAGATGAAAGAAATGGTAGTCCACTATTGATAAGAGATGTTGCTGAGGTTGGCTTCGGTCATGCTACGAGGTTTGGTGCTATCACAGGTAATGGTCAAGGTGAAAAGGTACTGGGACAAGTCATGATGTTGAAAGATGCGAACTCGAAAGCAGTTATTGATGCAGTACACAAACGCGTTGAAGAAGTTCAAAAAACACTTCCTGAAGGGATTAGGATAAATGCTTTTTTGGATAGAAGTGAGCTCATAGAAAAAACTACAACTACCATTGCAGAAAACCTTATTTTAGGTTGTCTTATTGTGGTATTTGTGGTCGTGCTGCTTCTAGGCAGCTTCCGTTCAGGGCTCGTTGTGGCGTCTGTTATACCTCTTTGCTTACTCTTTGCGCTATCATTGATGTACATATTTGGTGTTGATGCTAACCTCATGAGTTTAGGAGCCATAGACTTTGGGATCATCATTGATGGAGCTGTGATCGTGGTGGAGTTTATCGCTTTTCGAATTACCTCAGAATACAACACATTGAAAAGCCTTCCAAAAGATGAGAAGCAGTCAAAGATTGATGGTGAAAGCATTAAAGGTGCTAGCAAAATGATGCGGTCGGCAATATTTGGTCAACTCATTATTATCATTGTTTTCATTCCTATTTTATCGCTCACAGGTGTAGAAGGTAAAATGTTTACGCCAATGGCATTGGTATTCTGCTTTGCATTAATAGGCGCTATGATTCTCTGCTTCACCTATGTACCTATGATGTCTTCCATCGCTATAAGACCTAAGGCACCTGGTAAAAGCAACGTTTCTACTAAGCTGATCAACTGGTTACAAAGGCGTTATCAGCCTACCATTGAATGGGCGCTAAAGTCTAAAAAGCTTGTGCTCATATCCGCATCAGCTCTTTTAATAGTTGTTGCTGTCATTTTCAGTAGAATGGGTGGTGAATTTGTTCCTACGCTTGATGAAGGTGATTTTGTTATTCAGCCGGTGTTAAAAACAGGAACATCCTTAAGTAATACGGTAGATATCACCACCAAAATTGAACAGATATTGCTCAAATTTCCTGAAGTGAAACAAGTTGTCTCGCGTATTGGTGCTGCAGAAGTACCTACCGATCCTATGTCAATGGAAGACAGTGACGTGATCATCACCCTTAAACCAAAAGATGAATGGAAGACTGCAGATTCTAAAGATGGACTGGCAGATGCTTTCAAAGACGCACTTTCTATTATTCCTGGAGTCGACTATGAATTCACCCAACCTATTGAGATGCGCTTTAATGAGCTCATTACAGGTGTACGAGCTGACCTGGCCATCAAAATATTTGGTGAAGATTTAGACATCCTTTATAAGAAGGCTTTGGAAGTTGAAAGGCTGATTCAAAACGTAGAAGGAGCTGCTGACATTACAGTCGAAAAAGTAGCTGGCTTGCCTCAAATGACTGTTTCATACAACAGAAATAAGATTGCTAAATATGGCTTGTCAATAGAAAGATTGAATCAGCTAATCAGCATGGGCTTTGCAGGCCTGCCGGCAGGTATGGTTTTCGAAGGTGAAAAACACTTCGATTTAGTAATCCGCTATGATAAAGCACACAGAACCAACATTGAGGATTTGAAAAAGGCTTCCGTGCAGCTACCTGATGGTGGCAACCTACCCTTAAGTGAATTTGCCGAAATAAACTACACTAAGGGACCCGCAAAAATATCAAGAGATAACACCAAGCGAAGAATTGTAGTGGGGGTAAATGTGAGGAACCGTGATTTGGAATCTGTAGTACAAGATGTACAAAAGTTAGTAAACAATAATATAGAGTTACCTGTAGGCTACACCGTTACCTATGGTGGGCAGTTTGAAAACCTGCGCTCAGCCAGAGAACGCCTGATGATTGCTGTTCCGGTAGCTTTATTGCTAATATTTATACTACTCTATTTTGCTTTTGGCACTTTTAAGGAAGCTCTAATGATATATTCTGCAATTCCACTGGCAGCTGTTGGTGGTGTATTACTTCTTTACATAAGGGGCTTACCTTTTAGTATCTCAGCTGGTGTAGGCTTCATAGCCTTATTCGGTATAGCTGTATTAAATGGTATAGTACTTATTGAAGAATTTAAAAGCTTAAAAGAGGAAGGCATGACAGATATCCATAAGCTCATAATTAAAGGTACCAAAAACCGATTGAGACCTGTATTGCTTACGGCTTCTGCAGCAGCTTTAGGATTCTTACCAATGGCTATTTCAACCTCAGCAGGTGCTGAAGTACAAAGACCTTTAGCAACAGTAGTTGTTGGAGGATTAATAACTGCAACTTTACTAACCCTTTTGGTACTTCCTGTACTTTATGCAACGGTAGAGTCTGGCGCTTTAAAGAAAATAAAGCTTTCGAAAAAAGCATCCATGTTTGTTTTATTGATGCTTGGCACTACAATAGCTACACAGGCACAACAACCGGTTTTAACAATGGAAAAAGCCATTGAAATAGCCCTTGAGAATAATGCTGGCATGAAGCTGGAACGGCAAAAAGTTGAGCAGCAGAAGCAATTGATCAAAACAGCTTATAACCCCAGCAAACTAAGAGCATTTTATGGTTATGATGAAGCCAATATAGCACCTGAAGGGGAAGCTTTGAGAACAATAGGTGTAAGCCAAAACTGGGAATTCCCAACTATATATGGTGCAAGGAAAGATGTACTGCATAAGAAATTTCAGCTTAGTCAAAGCAATATGAAAATTCAAGAGCAGCAACTCAGCAGTAAGGTGGCAAAAGCTTACCAACAGCTACTTTACCAAAAGCTATTTTTAAAAAAGTATGAACATCTTGATAGTCTGTTTCAAGCCTATGACAAAGGTGCTCAGCAGCAATATCAGCAAGGAGGAGTTAATTACCTGGATCAACTTACAGTAAAAGCTGAAGCACGTCAGGTAAATCTACAATTTGAACAGGCTAAAGTTGAAATCATTTCGGCAGAGTTGGCATTAAAAAACCTGTTGCAGACAGATTCAGCTTTTGAAGTATCAGTTGTGGATTATTATCCCTTAGAATTGAAGTCATATAATGAAATTGACAAACCTTATGCTGACTTTATTAGTGCCAGTCAATCCCTTGCTGATCAACAATTGAAGCTTGAAAGGCAGAAGTTTCTTCCGGACATTCAGGTTACAGCTTATCAAGGTTTTAATGCTATCTCAAGAGATGGAGGGTATAAAGGCATCGAGGCCGGTATAGGGATTCCTATATGGTTCGGCCAGCAAAAGGCACGTGTAAAAGCTGCCAAAACTCAGCAGTTAATTCTGGATACCGAGAAGGAACAATTTAAGCTAGAATTAGAGGCCAAATATTCAAAAGTATCTACAGCTGCCGCACGACACAGAAAAGGGATATCCTATTACCAAAACGAAGGTAAATCGCTGGCAAATGAACTAAAAACCAACGCAAGGCTGGCCTTTAAAAAAGGAGAAATAGACCTTATGAAATACATCTCATTTCAGCAGCAGGCAATAGAAATTGAAATCACTTATTATCAAAATCTGCTGGCATATAACCAAGCAGTGATTGAAGCAAATTATTTAACTTATTAAAAATGAAATACTTAAATAAATATATAATAATCGGTATAGTAGGTATTCTTTCTGCTTGTTCCGAAGAAAAAAGTTCAAATGAGGAACAAATGACCCTTATATCAGAGAGCAATGAAATAGTTGTTACCAAAGATCAATTTATGGACTCAAATATGGAGCTTACTCAAATGAGCATGCAGCCATTTTCAGATGAACTTTTGATCAATGGAAAACTAGATGTGCCACCCGAGTACAAAGCTGCGGTGAGCGCTTATTTCGGTGGATATGTGAAAAGTATTAGCATTTTACCCGGTCAGCAGATCAAAAAAGGCCAAACTCTTTTCATGCTGGAAAATCCTGAATTCATAAAAATGCAAGAAGCTTTTTTAGAAAACTCAGGGCAACTGGCCTTTCTGAAAAATGACTATGAAAGAAAAGAAGCCTTATGGAAGGACAATGTGAGTTCTGAAAAAGAATATCTTAAAGCAAAGGCTGACTATGAATCAGCAAAAGCCAGAGTGGCTTCACTAAAAAATCAACTAGGTTTGGTAAACATAAATACACGAAACCTTTCTTCTGAAAACATCAGAAGCGTGGTACGTATTACTGCCCCCATCGGGGGATACATCAATGCAGTACATGCGGAAAAAGGAAAATACCTGGAACCTAGAGATGTAGCCGTAATGATCACTAACCCTGACCATATGCATGTTGAATTGAATGTTTACGAAAAGGATTATGACAAGCTTTCTATTGGTCAAGAATTAACTTTTCAATTACAAAACAAGCCTAATATTAATTATCCGGCTAAAGTATATCTTATCAATCGCTACATCGAAAATGACCATCGTATTGTAAAAGTGCATGGACATTTAATAGATGAAAGTAAAAATAAGGAGTTGGTACCAGGTATGTATCTGGAAGCACAACTAAAAACATCTAAGAATAAAATGCATGCATTGCCTGAAAGCGCAATTATCAATATTGACAAAGAATATTACGCATTGAAGTTAGAGAAGCAGACTGATAGCAGCTATACCTTTAGTAAAAAACTGGTAGATGTAGGAAATCTGTCAAATGATTACAGGCCTCTTCTTAATTCAGATAGTTTTGATGAAAATACTCAATTTTTGAGCAAAGGAGCTTTCAGTTTAATCAGCGAATAATTTATAAAGGATTGTCTTGTACCGAATAGGGATTACAAGACAATCCTACTTTTGAAGATAAATTTTCTTTGTAAATTTCTTTCTTAAAACCATCACATTAATCAAATGAACGAAGCACATCAACACTTATTAGTAAATCATTTACCCATTGTAAGTTTAATCATTGGTATTTTGGTATTGGCAGCTGGTTATATCAGCAAAAAAAATGATATTAAATTAACAGCCCTGGGCATATTCGTTTTAGCGGCTATTTTCTCTATTGCGGCATTTTATACTGGTGAGGGTGCAGAAGAAGTAGTTGAAGAAACACTTGATGTTTCCCACAAGATCATCCATGAACATGAGGAGCATGCTGAGCTTTTCTACACACTAAGTCTAGTTTTAGGCGCGCTCTCTATCATTACCTTTTGGCTTCAGCTCAAGAAAAAGCAGATGGCTAATGCAGGCTATATTATAGTACTGTTGTTTGCTCTGGTATGCCTATACTTTGGTGCGGAAACAGGTAATAGCGGAGGAGAAATCAGACATACTGAGATTCGAAATGAATAATACGTGACCATTAATTCACTAAAACCTTAACTTTTAAATCCAATATGAAAGCACAGGATATTCTAGCACGGCACAAGCTACAGCCAACAGCTATGAGAATGCTTGTGCTTTCATATTTACAGAAGCAGGAAAAAGCCATAAGCCTATCAGGTTTATATGATGATTTTGAAAATGCAGACAGAACGACACTCTATCGTACCCTGAAATCCTTTGAAGAAAATGGCTTAGTACACAGTATCACCGATAAGAAAGGTACCGTACAATATGCACTTTGCCATGCTGATTGTGATGTGCATGAACACAATGATGCACACATCCATTTTTATTGCACCAGCTGCGAAAACACTTATTGCTTACCAAAATTCAACATTCCAAGCTTAGAGCTTCCTAAAAATTTCCAAAAAAGCGAGGTAAAACTGCTCGTGGAAGGTGTTTGCGATCAGTGCCAATAAAACAATGCAATTCCATTGCAAGGCTTTGAATTTTACTTTTACACTATCAATAATAATTAGTGTAAAATGAAAGTGAAATTTAATACAAGCATCCCCACAAAACTCAATATACATTACCGAAAAGAGCTCAAAGCCTTTGATACTAACCTTAAGTTGGGTGAGCTGGCAAGCGCATGGAAGCATTTAGAACGCGCACATATTTTGGGTCAACCCTACCCTATAGAGCATACCTATGTACATTGGTTAATGCTCAAGTTCGGTTTTCATATTAAAAATGGCAGAGAAATTCTTGGACAACTACCTAGATTGATTTTTGGAGGGGTAAAATCCTTTGTAGGAACCATTCCGGTTGGTAACACTGGAGGAGCCAATATACCTCCTCTCAAGTCATTACCGATTCCAGAAGATTTAAACAAAATAATTCAGGATAGTTACTAAGATATGGCACACGATCACTCCCACCATAATCCTTCTGGTAAAAACTTGAAAATTGCCTTTTTCCTGAACCTTGGTTTTACCATTCTTGAGGTAATTGGAGGCCTTTATGTCAATAGTATTGCCATTATCTCAGATGCCATCCATGATTTGGGAGATAGTTTATCACTTGGAACGTCCTGGTACCTCGATAAAAAATCGCAGCAAGGAGCTAATCATAAGTTTAGCTTTGGGTACAAACGCTTTTCACTTCTTGGCGCACTCATTAATAGCCTGGTTCTCGTAGCAGGATCTATTTACGTAATTAGTGAAGCCATTGGAAGATTGATTGAACCGGAGCATTCTAATGCAGAAGGCATGATCATATTTGCCATCATCGGGGTAGCGGTAAATGGGTTTGCAGCCTATAAATTAAGTGGTGGGAGTTCCATGAATGAAAAGGTAGTTTCCTGGCATTTGTTAGAAGATGTGTTGGGCTGGGTAGCCGTTTTGATAGTGGCTATCGTTTTAAAATTTAAAGACATTCATTATTTAGATCCTGCCCTATCGCTCGGTATCACATTTTATATTTTATGGAATGTAATCAAGCGGTTGAAGGAAACCCTCTTCATCTTTCTGCAAGGCGCACCAAAAGATATTGATTTAGATAAGCTCAAGGAAAAGCTTTTGTCAATAGCCAATGTAGATTCTTTACATCACACCCACATGTGGTCTTTAGAGGGTGAAAAGCATGTATTTACTACACACCTAAAATTGAAAAATATTGATTCATTTCAACAATTACTTCAGGTAAAAAAGGAAGTGAAAGATTTGCTAAAGGACTACAAGTTTTCTCATTACACAGTAGAAACTGAGCTGGATGAGGAAAACTGTGCTTTGTGTTAAAATAAAAAAGCCATCCTGATCAAATCAGGATGGCTTTTAAGTATCTCTCTTTTAGTAATTAATCTATTTTGTTAGCCATACGCTTACGCTCATTCTCATCAAGATAAATCTTACGCATTCTCATGCTTTCAGGAGTTACCTCCAGGTATTCATCTTTCTGAATATACTCTAAAGCTTCTTCTAGCGAAAATTTTCTTGGTGGTGCCAGTGAAGAGTTCTGATCAGTACCGGATGCACGCATGTTAGTAAGCTTTTTACCTTTTACCACGTTTACCACCAAATCATTATCTCTTGAATGCTCTCCTATTACCTGGCCTACATATAAATCATCACCTGGGGCCACAAAGAACACGCCCCTATCTTGGAGTTTATCTAATGAATAGGCTGTTGAAGAACCTGCTTCCATAGAAATCATGGAACCATTAATTCTTCCAGGAATAGTGCCTTTATAAGGCTCATACCCCTTCAACCTGTGTGTCATTACAGCCTCACCAGCAGTTGCAGTCAATATATTATTTCTTAATCCTATTAATCCTCTTGAGGGGATATCAAACTCAAGATGTTGCACATCTCCTTTTGGCTGCATCACCTTCAATTCTCCTTTTCTCATGGTCACTAACTCAATAGCTTTACCAGAAACCTCATCAGGTACATCAATAACTAAATGCTCTATAGGCTCTTGTTTTACGCCATCAACTTCTTTATAAAGTACTTGTGGCTGACCTACCTGAAGCTCATAACCTTCTCTTCTCATCGTTTCAATTAAAACTGACAAGTGAAGAATACCTCTACCGTATACTAGAAACTTGTCTTCAGAATCAGTAGGTTGAACCCTTAAAGCAAGATTTTTTTCTGTTTCCTTCATCAACCTATCTCTTAAGTGGCGAGAAGTAACATATTTACCTTCTTTACCAAAGAAAGGAGAATTATTAATAGTGAAAAGCATACTCATAGTAGGCTCATCAATAGCAATTCTAGGAAGTGGTTGTGGATTTTCAGGATCTGTAATGGTATCACCAATATCAAAACCTTCAATACCTACCAAAGCACAAATATCGCCAGAATGTACCTCGCTAACTTTGGCCTTTCCTAAACCTTCGAACACTTGAAGCTCCTTAATTCTTGTCTTTTTAACTGAGCCATCCTTTTTGCAAAGGCCTACTTGCATACCTTCTTTTAAGGTACCCTGATAAACTCTTCCAATAGCAATACGACCTACGAAAGAAGAATAATCAAGCGATACAATCTGCATTTGCGGAATACCTTCTTTCTGCTCAGGTGCAGGGATTGTTTTTATTATCTCATCAAGCAATGGAAATACTGAGTCTGTCTGGTCTTTCCAATCATGGCTCATCCAGCCATTCTTAGAGGAACCGTACATAGTAACGAAATCCAACTGCTCTTCAGTAGCATCCAGGTTAAACATAAGGTCGAAAACTTCTTCATGCACCTCATCAGGACGGCAGTTTTCTTTGTCAACCTTGTTTACTACAACAATTGGCTTTAGCCCTAAGCCTAATGCTTTACCTAATACAAATCTTGTTTGCGGCATGGCTCCCTCAAAAGCATCTACTAAAAGTAGTACCCCATCAGCCATTTTTAATACACGTTCCACTTCACCACCGAAATCTGCGTGACCAGGAGTATCAATGATATTGATTTTAACATCCTTGTATGTAACAGAAACGTTCTTACTAAGGATAGTTATACCTCTTTCACGCTCAAGGTCGTTATTATCAAGGATCAGCTCTCCCGTATCCTTACCTTCTCTAAATACCTCACAAGCGTGAATAATTTTATCAACCAAAGTTGTTTTTCCGTGGTCAACGTGGGCAATAATTGCCACATTTCTAATTTCAGTCATCTAAAAACTATAAAATAAATGATTATCAATAAGTTAGAGATAAACATTGTCACCTCTCCCTTTCAGGACGCAAAGGTATGAAAATACATTTGTGATTGGTGCTATAAGCAGGAAATTATTCCATTAAGAAAACGTTAAAACCTTACTGCACTACTTCTTCAGACTCAGGCTTTTCTTGTTTAGACTTATCTTTCTTCTTGTCATCCTCAACCAGGTACTCCTTAATTTTCGACCTGATTTCCTGATTTGAGAGGTTATGATATATGGTGCCATTTCTAGCCAATGATAGCTGACCTGTTTCTTCAGACACCACTAAAATGATGGTGTCGGTAGTTTCAGACATACCTATTGCTGCTCTGTGCCTTAATCCAAACTGAGCAGGCACATCCTTTTCGGTCACAGGTAAAACACAGCGGGCTGCTACTATCCTTCCCTTATGAATAATGAGGGCTCCATCATGCAACGGGCTAGTCTTATTAAAAACAGAAATCAATAATCGTTTGGAAACTAAAGCATCTATCCTATCACCTGATTCAGCGTAAAATCGCAATTCAGAACTTTTCGATATCACGATTAAGGCTCCTGTGTTAGTACCTCCTAAAGATTTTGCAGCTTCAATGAGTGGTGTTATGTCTAACTCAAAGCCCGCCTGACGTTTTCTCCATGGCAAGTTTGACAAGAAGTTGTTATCCCGATTGAAAGAGGTAGTTTTTCCTAATAACAACAAGAATTTTCTTATTTCCTGCTGGAAAAGAATAATGGCTGCTATAACACCTACTCCCATAAACTGTCCCAAAATAGCTGACAAAAGCTCCATTTCAGCAGCTCTTACCACCAAATAGATCAAATAGAGCGATAAGAACCCAACAAATATCCTTACAGCCACACTTCCACGCATCAGATTATATACCTGAAACAGCAAGAAACTTACTAGCGCAATGTCCAGTAAATCAACAATGCTTACTTCTAAAAATCCTATGGAAAAGGCTAATATCAATTTTTTAGTTTCTTATATAATTCGACTATTTCTTTGACTTCTTTCACATCATGTACTCTTAATATTGAAGCTCCATTCATTAAGGCCACCATATTTAAGGCACTCGTTCCATTTAAAGCTTCATCAGCCAGCACACCTAAAACTTTATATATCATTGACTTTCGAGAAACTCCAACTAAAAGGGGTGCTTCCAGAATTTCAAGATAGGCTAAATTTTGTAGTATTTCATAATTCTGATCAATGCTTTTAGCGAAGCCAAAACCCGGATCAATTATTATATCATTCACTCCCAAAGCCTTTAATTGTCTGAGTTTACCTGACAATTCATTAACAACATCAACTAATAAATCATCATATTGTGTTTGCTGTTGCATATTTTCTGGTGTGCCTCTCATGTGCATTAGTACATAAGGCACTTGCTTTTCGGCAATAAGGGCAAACATATTCTCATCCAAATTACCTCCACTTACATCATTCACAATGGCAGCACCTACTTCTATAGCTTGCTTGGCAACGTATGAGCGAAAAGTATCAACAGAAATTATTGCATTAGGATGCTTTTCATTTATAGCTTTGATAGTAGGAATCACACGTTCAGCCTCTTCTGTTTCACTAACCTCAGAAGCATTTGGACGAGTTGAATAGCCTCCTACATCAATGATATCTGCACCATCATCCAACATTTGAGAAGCAGTGGCAACTGCTTTGTCTATCGAACTATGCTTACCACCATCGTAAAAAGAATCAGGAGTAATATTCAGAATCCCCATCACCTTAGGTTCAGACAAATCAAACAGCTTTCCCTTTATCTGCAATGTTGTTTTTTGATAAAATGATGTATCTTTCGGATTCAAAAAATGAGACTGATCTAATAAAAAACTATTCTTTTGAGTAAACAAACTGAAAGCGAATATAAGCAAGTTATTGCGCTCTGTAAAGATGTTTTCGAAAAGAAAACAAAAGATTATGGAACGGCCTGGCGCATCTTAAGACTTCCGTCAATTACGGATCAACTTTTTATCAAAGCGCAGCGTATCCGCTCCATTCAAGAAAAGGGATCTCAAAAAATTGAAGACGATATAAAAGGCGAATTTATTGGCATCATAAACTATTCAGTTATAGCCATTATCCAGGAAACTCTAACAGAAAAAGATTCCTTAGAGATACCATACGATAAGCTTGAACCTTTGTATGATCAAACTGTTGAGGAAACTTTAAACCTGCTGATGGATAAAAACCATGACTACGGTGAGGCTTGGAGAGACATGAGAATTAGCTCTATGACCGACCTCATTCTTATGAAGCTATATCGGGTAAAACAGATTGAAGACAATGAAGGTAAAACGATCATTTCTGAACCGATTAAGGCTAATTACCAGGATATGATCAATTATGCGGTTTTTTGTTTAATAAAAATTGGAGTTTAAAATATGAAGACACTAATTACCATTGTAAGATATTTAGTAGGAGGATTATTCATTTTTAGCGGCATCATTAAAGTGAATGATCCGATTGGCACTGCTATTAAAATGGAAGAATATTTCGCTGTCTTCGCTGGTGACATTGCTTCTTTTTTCAGTGTTTTCGAACCCTATGCACTTATTATTGCAGTTATAATGAATGTGTTAGAAGTAGTTTTAGGGCTGGCACTTATCATGCGATGGAGGGTAAAGCTGACAATGAATCTACTTTCATTGATGATCCTTTTCTTCACTTTCCTTACCTTCTATACAGCTTATTTCAATAAAGTAACAGACTGTGGGTGTTTCGGTGATGCCATCAAACTTACTCCATGGGAGTCTTTTACTAAAGATGTTATTCTGGTAGTTCTAATTGGATTTTTATATGCCAATATTAATAAAATTAAAGAAAGCACTTTTGCTACAAAAAATATTGTAATTGGCTCAACTACAGTTTTAACAACCCTACTATGCATTTATGCTATAAAGCATTTGCCTTTTATTGATTTTAGGGCTTATAAAATTGGTACTACCATTCAAGAAGCCATGAAGCCTGCTGAGTCACCAAACTTTGAATACACTTTCAAAAAAGATGGTAAAGAAACAAAATCGACTCAATATTTAAGCAAAGATGATGGCTATGAATTAGTTGGGTATGAAATAACAAACGAAGAAGCCTCTACACCTAAAATAACCGATTTTGCCTTATGGAATGAATCAGGTGATAAAACACAGGAGGTTTTAACAGGCACTAAGCTTTTGATGATAAGCTATTACATTGAAGAAGCTGATGAAGAAGGTTTAATTGACATTAAGAATTTAAATGCAGCACTACCAAATGACATACAAGCAGTTATACTAACTTCCAGCTCAGCAGAAGATGTTTTGAAGGTTAAAGCCAGAAGAGGATTAAAAGCAGACTTCTATTACGGAGACGCTACTGTTTTAAAAACTATAATAAGATCTAACCCAGGATTGGTATTATTGAAAGACGGAAAAGTTTTAGGTAAGTGGCATCATAATGATGTGCCTGAAGTAGAAGATATTATCGCACTTCTATAATGAAAGTGTTTTTAATTGGCTTGCCGGGTGTCGGTAAATCATACTGGGGAAGACAGCTATCTTCTGCCTTATCTGTTGCCTACATCGATCTTGATAAATTTATTGAAGCTCAAGAACAGACAAGTATTCCCGAAATTTTTGATCTAAATGGAGAAGAAGCATTTCGTAAATTAGAGCATGAAGCCTTAAAGTACAATATCAATGCAAATGAAGAATTGATATTGAGTTGTGGGGGTGGAACTCCACTATACCATCATAATATGGAGCTTATGAAGTCTCAGGGAAAAGTTATCTACCTACAAGCTTCATTAAGCGCAATTATACAAAAGTTAAAAGCATCTAATGGATTCGAGAAACGTCCTTTATTCCAAAAATCTCAAAGCCCTGAGCAGATATTAAAAAATCTTCTTGAAGAAAGAGAACCAACCTATAAAAAAGCCGATCACATCATTGAGATAGATCGGCTGGAAAACCCTTTGAACGAAATACTCCGGATTTTAAAAGTCTAGAATGTTTTACCAATAGTAAACCTGACAGAACTCATTGTAGTGGATGATTCCACCAAACCAGGTGCTGAACTGGCTTCTCCAAAACTATAAGGTTTGAACGTAGCGTTATTCTGACTTGCCAAACTGTAAGTAGCATCCATAAAAAAATCACGCTTCTTAATACCTAAACCTGCACTCACCACAGATCGACCTTGATTAAAGGATTGTCCATCAGCTAAATTAAGCTGATTATAAGGGTTATCTAAGTAATTATATCCAGCCCTTAATCTTAATATTCCTAAACGCCCTTCAGCGCCTACTTTAACATTATAGGTACTTTTCAACTCATTACCTACTTCAGGATTTGCCCCTCCAAAAGCACCTTGATTAGAACTATATTGAGCATTTTCATAGTCGATATATTCAATATCAGCCGTAACAAATCCATATTTGCTAATAAAAAAACTAGCTCCAACATTCAGCTTTTGAGGGATAACAAAACTATAGCTAGGTACTTCATTAACAATCTCGTATTCTCCAACTCCGTCTATTCCACTTCCTCTTGTGATCATTGTAATTCTTTGTATTTCCTCTATCACCAAAAATGACGGTGTTGTATAAGACACTCCAATATTCACCATGTTGATGGGCTTGTATATAGCTCCTACCGTTACACCTGCTCCGGCACCCGAAAGTATTCTATTATCTCTTATTTCTAGATAGTTTAGTAGTCCATTATCAGGAGTTTCTCTGAACGTTCTTTCCTGGTTGTAGCTTATAAAATTAATATTAAGAGATGCTCCTAAATAAAGTCGATCCTTATAGTTAGCACCATAGGATAAATCAAGGGTGCTTAGTCCGCCACTTGTCTCTACTGATTCAGTTTGCCTGGATGAAGTTGTGAAATAACCTTCTGTTTCAGGATCATAATCATATCTATCAACAATGTAACCACCATCCTCGAGCTCTACAATATCCAAAACACCTGTTCTCTCTGCCAAGTCAGAGTATGGATTATTTTCAAAATCTGGGATTATGTCATCAATAGTATTGTAAACAATAAAATCGCCATTTTCGTCTAAAAATGGTTGTAAAGTAAATTCAACAAAATCATTGTATAGGCCATCAACTATACCTACCTCACCAGCATAATTTTTTACGTTGTAAAAGCTGCTTTTTTGGTTATATCCTAAACCAAATGTCCCTGACACCCAATCTGAACCTTCATCAAATTGGTTATGAAATACTACACCAGCATTAGGTATTTGAATATTAAGTCCAAAATTGGATTGTTCATTATTATCAAATCCATTAGGGTTAGTCTGCGTCAAAACTCTGTAGTTAGAATTAAAGGCTCCTATTCTGATAACTGGTGAAATCGACCAAGCCGACCTGTTATAAAAACCCAAACCAGCAGGATTGCCTGAGATATTTGATATATCACCACCTAAGGATGTATTAGCATTACCAAGTCCCACAAAACGTGCTGTACCACTCTGACCAGTCTGGCTAAATAACACAGCCTCATTAGCGAAGGATGAATACGTATTTTGAGCGATTAATCCTGTAGAAAAAGCACACAAAATCCCTGCAAAAATGTATTTAAGCATTTTCATTGTTGATTAGTTTAAAGTTGTCTTAAAAAAAGCACCTGAAAGGATATTCAGGCGCTTGTTATATTAATTTCCTCTTCCACCACCTCTTGAAGATGAAGAAGATGATCTGCTAGAAGAAGACCTTCCGCTACTACTTCTACTTGAAGAGCTTGATCTACTACTACTTGAAGATCTTCCCACAGAACTTCTACTAGAAGATGATGAGGAACGTCCATAACTTCCACTTCGGCTACTTGAAGAACTTGATCTTCCGTAAGAAGAAGATGAGTTTCTACCAGAGGATGACCTACCGTAAGAAGAAGAACTATTTCTGGAACTGCTTCCATAAGAACCATAATTCCTACTAGTGGATGATGATCTACTAGAGTTTCCATAGCTACTTCTTGAACTTGATGTTCTACTACTATTATAATATTGACTACTTCTTGTAGCTGCAGAGTTTCTACTTACACTTCTACTATTTGAAGCCGTTCTGGATGAAGAAGCAACACTTCTTGAAGCACCGCTACTTCTAACCGATCTACTATTTGACAAAGTTCTACTACTTCTGTCTCCAGCATAAACGGCAGTTCGAGCATTGTAAGCCGTTCTGCTACTATTGGAAGCTCTTACGGAAGAACCAGATGTTCTAGCTGAACGTACCTGGGAATTCCCAACATTTCTTGAACGACTATATGATTCTCTGTTGGGTGATGCACTCGAAGCTACTCTTCTTCCTGAAGTTGAGTTTCTACTTATCCTTGATGTTCTAGTATAGCGAACATTTCTGTTTCGACCGTAACCTTCATTATAATAACCTCCAGCAGCGTAATATCCATCATAGAAGCCATTTCTATATCCATTTCTGTAACCCCAAGCATAGCGATTACCGTAGCCTCGTCCCCAAAAAGGATCATACCCCCATCCTGGACCCCAGAAAGGATCATTCCAACCCCAGTAAGGATTTCCAAAACCTACTGACCATGAGCTTCCCCAATAAGGATTATAGTTGAAACTTATAAAAGATCTTCTACCCCAATATGGATCATAAAAGCCGAATGGCGAGTTCCAATAAGGATCGTAGAAATTATTATAAGCATAACCACCACCATAATAGTTATTAATTACAGTTTGTCCGTTTTGACCATTTTGTCCCTGACCTCTGCGGGCAGCTACTTCGTCATAATACCAACCATCTTCAGTTTGAAGGGTATCTGTTATTTTAGAGTTTAAATCAGTGTTGTTCTGACTTAAACCATTATTATTTTCAGTTTGATTATATGCATAGCCAGAACTTTTGATTTCCTTCAAACGCTCTTCTTCTTGTTGCTCTAACTTTTCATTCAATACTTCCCGATCTGATGAAGTAAAGTACAAATCATCATATTCAACTTTTTCATTAGTTTGAGCAAAGCCCGAAAGGGACGCAGCGCTCATTGCTAATGATAACAATATAAAGCTAAAGGTTTTCATGGCTACTTAATTTTAAGTTTATAATTTTACAACGTTAAACCTTTAAAATTGATTTCGATGTGAACCGATTTTTATAGGTTTAATTTGTTTAATAAAGCTACAAACATCATACCAGAAATACTATAATGGCGAAAGGATTACCGAAAAGAAGTGAAGATTACTCTCTGTGGTACAACGAATTAGTAAAAAAAGCTGATTTAGCTGAAAACTCTGATGTAAGAGGCTGTATGGTTATTAAGCCATACGGCTACTCAATATGGGAGAAAATGCAGCGACAGCTCGATGATATGTTTAAAGAAACAGGTCATCAGAATGCTTATTTCCCATTGTTCATACCAAAATCGTACCTAAGCAAGGAAGCTGCTCATGTCGAAGGATTCGCTAAAGAGTGTGCTGTTGTAACTCACTACAGACTTAAAAATGATGAAGATGGTAAAGGGGTAGTGGTTGATCCTGAGGCTAAATTGGAAGAAGAACTTATAGTTAGACCTACTTCAGAAACAATCATCTGGAACACCTACAAAAACTGGATTCAGTCATACAGAGATTTACCTGTATTGGTTAATCAATGGGCTAACGTAGTTCGATGGGAAATGCGTACACGTCTATTTTTAAGGACAGCTGAATTTCTATGGCAAGAAGGCCATACAGCTCATGCAACCAAAGAGGAAGCTATAAAAGAAACTGAGCAGATGATCAATATATATGCTGAATTTGCAGAAGATTTTATGGCCTTGCCGGTAATCAAAGGATTGAAGTCTGAGAATGAACGTTTCGCGGGGGCTGTGGAAACTTATTGTATTGAAGGTTTAATGCAAGATGGTAAAGCCCTACAGGCTGGTACTTCTCATTTCTTAGGACAAAATTTCGCTAAAGCATTTGACGTGAAGTTTGCCTCTCAAGATGGTAAACTAGAACATGTTTGGGGAACATCATGGGGTGTTAGTACACGACTTATGGGTGCTTTAATAATGGCCCACTCAGATGATGAAGGATTGGTATTACCTCCAAAATTGGCGCCTATTCAGGTAGTAATAGTACCTATTTTCAAAAAAGATGAAGAGAAAAATGCTATCGCTGAAGTAGCTAACAAACTTAAGAAATCACTTAAGAACAAGCATATCAGCGTTAGATTTGACGATAGAGACACGCATAAACCAGGTTTTAAATTTGCCGAGTGGGAATTAAAAGGCGTACCATTGAGAATAGCTATTGGGCCAAGAGACCTTGAAAATGGTACTGTTGAACTTGCCAGGAGAGATACTAAAGAAAAGGAAACAGTATCTATTGAAGGCATTGAGTCTGTAATTGAAACTAAACTCAACGAAATTCAAGAGAGTATTTACAACAACGCACTAAACTTTAGAAATGAAAAAACCACAAAAGTGGATTCTTACGAGGAGTTTAAAAAAGTACTCGAAGAAAAAGGTGGATTTGTTTCAGCCCATTGGGATGGAACTCCTGAAACTGAAGAGAAAATAAAACAGGAAACAAAAGCTACTATTCGCTGCATACCGCTAGATGCAAAAGAAGAAGCAGGAAAATGTATCTATAGTGGAAAGCCTTCAAATAAAAGAGTACTTTTCGCAAAAGCATATTGATTTTTACTACTTTTGGTAGAAGCGTATAATCTATGTTAGGAATAATTGTATTAATCTTAATAGGCCTCTTGCTCATTATCGCAGAGCTTATTTTCGTTCCAGGAACTACTTTTGTTGGGGTAATTGGATTACTCTGTACTATAATCGGTATATTTCTGGTCTTTGCAGATTATGGCAATACTGCAGGTTATTGGACAGTAGGTGGAACACTTGTTGTTACAGTGGCTGCAATTATCTATAGTTTCCAATCCAAATCATGGGACAGGTTTTCACTTAAATCAGCTATCAGGAGCAGGGTAAACGATCAAGATATTTACAATTTCCAAGTTGGTGAAAAGGGCAAAACAGTTTCTGACCTTAAACCTGTAGGAAAAGCTGAAATTTTTGGTAAAATTTACGAAGTAAGAAGTAAAGGTGACTGGATTGGCGCAGGCCAGGAAATTCAAGTCACCAAAGTTGATCATAAACGAATTTTTGTTGAACCAATAAATAACTAATGGACGGATCTATTATATTCATCGTCATTGCGGGAATAATTCTATTCTTCGTATTTCTCTATTTTGTTCCAGTAAACCTCTGGATTACAGCAATTTTCTCAGGAGTAAAAGTTGGCTTGTTTGAGCTGGTTTTCATGAGAATCAGAAAAGTACCACCTCGTATTATTGTGGAATCAATGATTACAGCAACGAAAGCAGGCCTGGAGGTCACAACCAATGAGTTGGAGACGCATTACCTGGCAGGTGGTAACGTTCCGACTGTTATTAAAGCATTGATTTCTGCTGATAAAGCCAATATCACCCTAGGATTTAAACAGGCTACAGCAATTGACCTTGCTGGTAGAGATGTATTTGAAGCAGTTCAAATATCGGTAAATCCAAAAGTGATTACTACACCAAAAGTAGCCGCAGTTGCTGCTGATGGCATTCAGCTAATTGCTATTGCAAGAGTAACAGTAAGAGCCAACATACAACAATTAGTTGGTGGTGCTGGTGAAGATACTATTTTAGCTCGTGTAGGTGAGGGTATTGTAACCTCTATTGGTTCAGCCAATAGTCACAAAAATGTATTGGAAAATCCTGATAAAATATCAAAACTAGTACTACAACGTGGATTAGATGCAGGAACTGCTTTTGAAATATTATCTATTGATATTGCTGATGTTGATGTAGGAGCTAACATTGGTGCCAAACTACAAACCGACCAAGCTTCTGCCGACTTGAAAGTAGCCGAAGCAAAAGCTGAAGAAAGAAGAGCCATGGCCGTTGCAGAAGAACAAGAGATGAAGGCTAAGGCACAAGAAGCACGTGCTAAAGTAATAGAAGCTGAAGCACAAGTACCTCAAGCAATAGCCGAGTCATTTAGAAGCGGTAATCTTGGTGTTATGGATTACTACAGGATGCAAAATATTCAAGCAGACACTGACATGAGAGAATCTATCTCTGGTAATGACAGAGGGACAAGCTCAGGCAAAAAATCAAGTGGTGGAAAAAAAGACAAAGACGAATAATAAAAAATAATCCTTAGTTTAAATGGCCCCGTTATTCGGGGCTATTTTTTTGTCGTTATAAATCTGTATTTTTGAACAAACAGCCCTTTTATGCAGCAAGAATTAGATTATTACTTACTGGACGTTTTTACTGATGTGCCTTTTGGAGGCAATCCCCTAGCCGTTTTTACCGAGGCTAATCAGCTCAGTACTCAACAAATGCAATGTATTGCGAGAGAGCTCAACTTATCTGAAACAGTTTTCCTATGCGCCCCAACAGCAAAAGAAGCTGATGTAAAAATGCGGATATTCACTCCCGGAATGGAGCTACCAACAGCGGGGCATCCCACCATTGGAACGGCTTTCTTAATTCTAGCTACAAAATTGCTTGAGCCTAAAAAAGGTAATGAGCTGTTGTTAGAACAGAACATTGGCTGTATGCATATCAATTTTGAAAAGAATGGCGAAGAAATAACAGAGCTCATGATGGAGCAGCCTTTTCCAAAGTTTGAGCAAACTTTTAAGGAAAAGGAGCTTGTTGCCTCTTTACTAAATATTGATGAAGAGGAAATATATGAAGACTATCCTTGCAGAGTAGTGAATTGTGGAAATCCATTTCTTATAGTCCCTGTAACATCGCTTGAGACGGTTAAAAAATTGCATCTCAATCACAACTTATGGAATTCAATTATTGATGAATTGAATTTAACAGGAGTTATGGCTTTCACCTTAGAAACTGAAGAAGAGAAAAGCCTGGTGCATAGTAGAATGTTTGCTCCTCATTTAGGCATTGAAGAAGACCCTGCCACAGGTAGTGCACATGGTCCACTGGCAGCTTACCTTCATAATTATCAATTAGCTGATGTATCAAAAGTTCAGCAGTGTGAGCAAGGCTTTGAAATGGGGAGACCGAGCTATATCAATATACAGATACTTACCAGGGAAGGTAAAATAGACAAAGTATTCATTGGTGGAAAAAGTGTAATAATGGGAAATGGAACACTCTACCATTTTGAATAAATCAGGTCAGAAAATACTTTTTGTTTGCCCCTACCCTTTTGATGAAGCTCCAAGTCAGCGCTTTAGGTATGAACAATATCTTACCATCTTAAAGGAGAATGGATTTAAGTACGATTTGGCTCCTTTTTTAAGTATAAAAGCCTGGAATATTTTATATAAAGAAGGAGCCTTATTGCTAAAGGTATGGGCAGTAATCATAGGGTTTGCAAAAAGAAAATTACTTCTTTTGAAGCTTAAATCTTACGATTTCATTTTTATACATCGTGAAGCAACACCACTTGGTCCACCCTTCTTTGAGTGGGTTGTAAAGCATGTCTGGAGAAAAAAAATTATTTATGATTTTGATGATGCCATTTGGTTAACAGATCATTCAGAAGCCAGAGGTATAAAAGCAGTAGTTAAATGGAAATCTAAAGTTGCTAAAATTTGTAAATGGAGTTATAAGGTTAGTTGCGGAAATGAATATCTGGCTGAATTTGCCAGACAATGGAACAATAATGTTATTGTAAATCCAACTACCATCGATACAGTTAAAAGGCATGTTCCAGATGAGTCAGAAACTGAAACCGATCAGCGTGTTATTGGATGGACCGGTACCCATTCTACTCTTCCCTATTTAAAAAGCATCCTTTCTGTTCTACTTGATCTATATGAGCAACATCAATTTACATTAAAGGTAATTGCCAATAAAAAGCCTGATTTTGATTTTCCTGAATTAGAATTCATTTTCTGGGATAAGGTAACCGAAATAAAAGATTTGCAGGGTATTGATGTTGGCTTAATGCCGCTTACTGATGATCAATGGAGTAAAGGGAAGTGTGGCTTTAAAGCATTGCAATTTATGGCGCTTGAAATCCCTGTTGTAGCCTCTCCTGTAGGAGTAAATAATAATATAGTTCCTTATGGCGGCTTTCTTGCGAATGAAAGTATAGAATGGAAGGAAAAGTTGCAGCAGCTCATTGAAGACAAAAAAGTTAGAAAAGAGCTAGGTACTTCAGGAAGAACATTTGTGAAAAAATACTACTCTGTATCATCAAATACAGCCAAATTCTTATATTTGTTTAAGAAGTAGTGTCTAAATATTAAATATTGTTAATCAATAACGTAACGACTTTTCAATTTAAAATCATCAATATGAAACAATCTTACAAATACTTATTAGGATTAGCATTAGCTAGTTTGTTAATGTTAAATTCTTTAAACGCTCAAAATTTTGAGGAAGTAATAAACTCTTCATCTCAGGATGCAAACACCTACCTGAAGAACTACATGAACCCATTTGCAGGCTCATTAGGCAATGGATTAGCGAATGGTTGGTATAATACTGCAAGACCTCACAAAACTTTAGGTTTTGATTTAACAACAACTGTTAGTTTAGCAGCTATTCCTGATTCAGAAAAAATGTTTGAATTCATAGGTGCAGATTATAACAATATAGATTTAGTTAACGAAACTACGGGAGCTTCACTTAGCGGAGAAATGTTACCTACTTTTGCCGGTGGAGAATATAGCGGTGAAGGAGTTTTAGAAGTTTCTGGTTCCAGAGAACTAGCTGGAGGTGTAACTGTAAATGATACACAACAATTTGGAGTTCCTGATGGACTAGGACTTGATGAATTTCCTGGACCCTTAGCTGTTCCGGTACCAAGCGTTCAATTAGGTATTGGTATAGTTAAAAAAACTGAGTTAGTAATAAGGTTTACTCCTGAGATAAATGTTGATGATGTTAGCTTCAAACAATTTGGATTCGGTATTAAGCATGATGTAAAGCAATGGATTCCTGGCATGAAATTGCTTCCTTTTGACTTATCAGGATTCTTTGGCTTTAATAAGATTACAAGCGAATATTATATAGATCAAGAAAAAGGACAATACGCAGAATTCACTTCTAGTGCTACCACTGTTCAGGCAATAATATCAAAGAAATTATTGTTCTTCACTCCTTATGCCGGCTTAGGTTTTAACATTGTTAATTCGTCATTCAATGTATTAGGAGATTATACTTTCGATGATGGTACAGGAGGAGAAGTAACTGTTACCGATCCTGTTGGGATTGATTTTGACGGTAGTGGAGGTCCTAGATTCACCATTGGTGCCAGATTGAAAATTTTGTGGGTATTATCACTTCATGCAGATTATACTTTCCAAAAGTATAATACTACTACTGTTGGCTTTGGTATCAACATCAGGTAATTACTGAAACAAATCATGAAAAGCTATTTCTAAAACGGAATAGCTTTTTTTATGTCCTTTTTAAAAGGGATGACAGCAAACAAACATTTGATATCTTTGTCTTATTAAAAAAACTTACAATATAAACAGATTGCTATGTACGGAGCATTACAAGTTAAACTACAGAATGAGCTTGAACAGCTCGATAAAGACGGATTATATAAGAGAGAACGTATCATTACTACTCCGCAAGGAGCAGAAATAAAAACTACCACAGGTAAAGAAGTCCTAAACTTTTGCTCAAATAACTACCTCGGATTATCATCACATCCTAAGGTATTGGAAGCTGCTAAGCAAGCATTAGACACCCATGGCTTCGGAATGTCATCAGTTCGCTTTATTTGTGGAACGCAAGACATCCATAAAGAACTTGAGCAGAAAATAGCTGACTTCCTCGGGATGGAAGACACCATTCTTTATGCTGCGGCATTCGATGCTAATGGTGGTGTTTTTGAACCTATTCTTGGGCCGGAGGATGCTATTATTTCAGATTCTTTGAATCACGCCTCTATCATTGATGGTGTTAGGCTTTGTAAAGCAGCCAGATACAGATATCAAAACAATGATATGGCTGACCTAGAGGAACAATTAAAAAAAGCCAAAGATGCTAAAAGCAAAATCATTGTAACTGACGGTGTTTTCTCTATGGATGGCTATGTGGCTCAATTAGATAAAATTTGTGACCTGGCGGATAAATATGATGCCTTAGTAATGGTGGACGACTGCCATGCAACAGGATTTATTGGTAAAACCGGCAGAGGGACACATGAACTTAATAATGTAATGGGTCGTGTTGATATCATTACTGGAACACTAGGCAAAGCGCTTGGTGGTGCCATGGGTGGTTTTACTTCAGGTAAAAAGGAGATTATAGATATGTTGCGTCAGAAGTCAAGACCGTATCTTTTCTCCAACTCTTTAGCGCCATCAATTGTGGGAGCCTCAATTGCTGTATTTGATTTATTGAGTAGCTCTACTGAGCTAAGAGATAAGCTCGAAGACAACGTGAATTATTTCAAAAAGGAGATCAAGTCAGCGGGTTTTGATATTAAAGATGGAGATTCTGCCATTGTACCAATCATGGTTTATGATGCAGCACTTTCACAAAAATTTGCTGACAGACTATTAGAAGAAGGCATTTACGTAATTGGTTTCTTTTATCCTGTTGTACCGAAAGAGCAGGCAAGAATCAGGGTACAGCTTTCGGCAGGTCATGAAAAAGAACATTTAGATAAAGCCATTGCTTCCTTTACAAAAGTGGGCAAAGAGCTAGGCATTATCTCTTAATAGAATCTTTCAACTTCATTTAAAAAGAGCTGCTATTCAGAATAGCAGCTCTCTTATTTTATACGCTTTTCTAATTAGCAATTTAAATACCTTGGTGTTCCTTTCTTAGCAAATCATTCACCGTTTTTACAGGATTAAATGTTTCTATTGGGACTTCAACAAATAAAGTAATCCAGTTGGACATAGCGCCATTCCAGAGCCCTGGTAATTCAAGTGCTTTCAATGCTTTTCCATTTTTTGACTTTTCGGTTATAAAGCCTGTATCAGGGTCAACATATTTTCTCAAATCAAATTTTCTTCCTGCATAGTCCTTAAAAGCACAAACCAAATCTACAGGATTGAAATGCGTGGCTGACTTTAAAGCTTCCTGTGCTTCACTATCATTTGGATTAAACTGAGAAGTTTCCACAATTTGCAAGCTATATGAACCATCATTCTCCTCTACCCAAAAAGGACCACCTCCAGGTTCTCCCGTATTCTTCACCATGCCACAAACGCGTAATGGTCTGTGAAGTAAATATTGTAAATAGCCAATCTTTTCAACAAAAGGCAATTCGTTATAATCAGATTTGAAGCTTAGCATCAACTCTTCTCGTGCAAACTCCTCAACTTCTATCAGTTCAAGTTCATTGATGTTACGTTCGAGTTTTTCTAAGTGAGAAAATAACTGATTCTGTACACTCATTAGTAAACCACCTAATGCCTTTTTGTACATAATGGTTTCCTCCTTGTATCGGTCAGGCACCACATTATCGATATTTTTAATAAAAACTATATCAGAATCAATTTTATTGAGATTCTCAATCAAAGCACCATGCCCTGCAGGTCGAAATAAGATGCTTCCATCTTCTTCTTTAAAAGGCTCATTTTCAGGTGTAACTGCAATAGTATCCGTTGCAGGATCTTGTTGTGAGAAGCTCACCTCAAAATCGTTAAATCCCTTTCTTAATTCGTGCACATGCTTATCAAAAGCTTGCTGATGTTCTGGTGAAACTGTAAAATGAAGGTGTACTACTCCGTCTATTCCTTTAGCATAATTTTCACCTTCTGTGAAATGTTCAGAGGTAGCAGTTTTGGCATAATCACCATAACGGTGAAACTCCAATAACCCTTTTGGCAGCTCACCATAATTAAGCCCTTCAGGTAATAATAAAGCCTTTACTATCTGATGATAATGCTTATGATTTTTTGCTTCCTCTACCGAGGTGCCCTGAGCTTCTAACTGCTTATTTAATGACTTTACAAAGGCAAATTTTTCCAATTCACCGAAGAACTTTTTCAAGAATTCATCTGATTCAGCCACTGATTCATCCTCTTCCAAAAAGGCAAAAAGCCTTTTGAACATACGGCTGGCAGCCCCACTTGCAGGAACAAATTTAGTAATGTTATATTGGTAAGAACGCTGCTCATAAAAGGCAATAAACTGATTTAAACTCTTTTCTGACAGTTTTATAATGCCACTCTCAACAGTAGCAGGCTTTTTAATCTTTAGATATGGGAAACCATTTTTAAATCGATCAAGCTGCTCTTCAACTCTTTCGACAGACTTACCCATTTGCTGTATCTCGTTTTTTTGTTCCTGGTTCATTTTGTAAAAATCTAGAATTAAAAAAGTGTTTCTGACGCCTTGATGTAGCTCTTTTCGTAAGCACTGTATAAATTTTTCCAGTCAAAGCATTCTGATAAATCCTCCGATTTATTCCGCATATCAATACGCGCTCTACTGCTATTCTGAATAAATTTCAACATAGTATTACAAAGCTCCTCAGCGGACTCATCAAAGCTCTTATTAGCTCTTTTAACTATAAACATGCCGTGCTGTTCATCACCTATGTCAACATTTTTCATATAATCACCAAAACCCGACAAATCAGAGGTAATAGCAGCTACCCCTCTTGCGAGACATTCTAAGGGCGTATAGCCCCATGGCTCATAATAACTTGGGAATACGCCCAGATGGCATGCTCGCACAAAATCATCATATTCCATTCCAAAAAGAGGATTAGTGGAAGAAATGAAATCCGGATGGTATACGATTTTAACGTTATCTTCTTTGTTGTTAACCAGGTTTGATGTTCGTAAGAAATTAAGTATTTGATCACTTGAGTCGTCAACCAAATTATGCGTTACCACTGGTGGTAATTGATCTGTTTTCCAGGATTGAATAGTTCTTCTATGCCTTAGCTTCCAGTAATCATCCACCATGTCGTTCAGGTTTGGAAGTTTATGATCACCCTTGCTGGCTGCCGCCTGCCTGATCAAACGCTGTTTTATCTGCTCTACAATTTCTTCACTATTGGTATGAATTTTATCGAGCATAGCACGTGCATTTAGCACATCAGGATTGATGGATTGTACCGGCTGCCGGGTAATAAAAAACATAACCACCGTAAGTGGTGAGTTCATTTCCTTAAGCCGATGATTCAATCGTGCCAAGGCTTCTAAAGTGAGGTCGTAGCCTTTATTAGAATATTCAAACCTACCAGAAGTAAAAAAGTATAATGTTTTGTTAAGATCGAAAGAGTAGCTCTGAAAGAAATGTCCCATTACAAACTGTTCCAACAATTGCTTATACTCATGATGGAGATTTTGTACTTCATGCAGCACTGAAAATCGCTCAATATTTAGTCCATTAGGAAGTATCAAATCCGGACTCCTTCCTAACAGATGAAGGCATTCTTTGCCCGTTACTTCACTGACTGTTGTAAAAACATGTGCACCATGAACACAAGCCCGTTCAAGTTTCACATTAGCCTCAATGTTAAAATATTGCGCTTCCTTCAACCAATCCATAAAAGGTAAATGATCATAAAAGCGAGGATCATTCATAGCGAGGTACCTGCCTAACAGTGTAGCATGTGTGGTAAATACCGTCTGTAACGGCACCTGATCTCTCCGCAAATTTGGTAAAGCTGATGCAGCCATCCATTCATGAAAATGAGCCAATGGTTTTACCTTATGCTTTAGGGCTACTCTGGTTAATTCGGAAAGAAATAGATGTACCATATAACCGAAAGCAAGTACTTCATCTAAGAGAGGTTCGTGCTGGTTAAAATCAATAGTATGGTTCTGCCAATAATAATACTTGATATTACCTAACTCATGATAAACAGAGAAATGATTGAATAATAATGTTTTAGGCCTGCCGGATACCAACCAATGGCCACTTTTAATATCAAGCCCCTTGTTGCGACAATTTTCTACAGCTTCTTTTAAAATGGGATGCTCAAAATCAAACTCCTCAAAATCAGTATTAGCCTCCTTTTTAGCGTATGGCCCCAGTAATACATAATTTTCTCCCCATTTATTTACCATAGTTGGGACTTTCGATCGAATTACTGTATAAATTCCACCGACCTGATTGCAAACCTCCCAGGCGATTTCCGCCAGTAAATGCTCATCAGTATTAAATGCATTATTATCCGCCATTGATTAAATTTTCAGCTATTTTAAAACGATTGCCTTTGGCTACTACACCTGCCCCAACCTACTCTATCCAAATATTTACTGTTTAAGTTAAAAAATGATTTGAACAGTATTTAATAAATCGTTAAATATTAATACCTATACTAAAATATATCTGATACTTAGTGTATTATATACAATAAGTATCTTAATTTGTGTGAGGTTTTGTTATGCAAAGCCTTGTTTTAAAGAGTGCAATAATGGATGAACAACAAAAAGACAGCGTTCAAGAGGATGCGAATTTTGAAGGCAATTATATAGAAAAATTTAAAGAATCTAAGGAGCAAGAATTTTATCCTGGTGAATTAATCAGCTGGAAGCTCAAAAAGCAGTCAGTGAAGGTTTATGCTCAAAATTCAGTTTTGCTGCTTAATATCATAGATCAAAGAATCCTAAAATTTAGGTATGCAAATGATGGCTATTTTGAAGATGATTTCTCCTATGCCATTGATCCCGAATACAACACGGGTGATGCACGCTATAAGTTTGAAGATCAGCAGGAGCACATTCTTATTAAAACAGCCTTGCTCAAGTGCTATATAGCTAAGAAAGACCTTACCATTAAAATATGTAATGATAAGGATGAGGTGATCATGGAAGATGAAAAAGGCTACCATTGGAAGGAAGAAAAGAAGTATGGTGGTGATGTGGTGATAACCACCCTCAAGTCTGACCCTGCAAACAAATATTACAGCCTGGGTGATAAAACCGGCAAACTTAATCTGAACGGAACCAGAAGAGAATTATGGGGCACCGACTGCTACGGCTACGGAAATGAAACTGATCCTGTCTATAAAAACATTCCATTTTTTACAGGCTTAAAAGATGGATTAGGATATGGCATTTTTCTGGACAACTCCTTCAGAACATTTTTTGACTTTGGGAAAGAGCGAAAAGAAGCATTAAGTTTCTGGGCACAGGGTGGTGAAATGCGCTATTATTTCATCTATGGCCCGGATTTAACGGATGTTGTAAAAGAGTATACTGAATTAACAGGGCGTTCACCTATGCCTCCAAAATGGGCTTTGGGTTATCACCAAAGCAAATGGAGCTATTATCCTGAAAGTACAGTAAGAGAACTAGCTGACAACTTTCGTTCAAAGAAAATACCATGTGATGTTATCCACCTTGACATAGATTACATGGATGGTTACCGATGCTTCACATGGGATAATAAGCGTTTTCCCGATCCTAAAAAGATGATAGCGGACCTCCGAAAGCAAGGCTTCAAAACTATTGTCATCATAGATCCAGGGATTAAGATTGATCCTTACTACCCTGTTTACCAACAAGGTGTATACCACAATTACTTTTGTACCAGGATGGATGGCGCCAGATTCAAGGGAAGCGTTTGGCCCGGACCATGCCATTTCCCTGACTTCACCAATCCTGAAGCCAGGCAGTGGTGGTCAGGTTTGTTTGGTGGATTGGTTGGTGATGGCGTAGCCGGGGTTTGGAATGACATGAACGAGCCTGCTGTTTTTGAAGAAGGCACCTTCCCCAGAGATGTAAGACATCATTATGAAGGGCATCCATGTAGTCACCGAAAAGGCCATAATGTATACGGCATGCAAATGGCTCGGGCTACTTATGAAGGGCTTGAGAAATTCAACGGCAATGAAAGAAGCTTTACTATTACGCGTTCTGCTTTTGCAGGAATTCAACGATTCAGCTCTGTTTGGACGGGCGATAATATGGCTAGCTGGGAACATCTGAAAATTGCCAATGTACAGTGCCAGAGGCTAGCGGCATCTGGCGTTTCCTTTGCAGGATCGGATGTTGGTGGGTTTATAGGTTCACCTGATGGAGAACTTTACACACGCTGGATTCAATTAGCAACATTTCATCCTTTTTTCAGAACACATTCATCAGGTGACCATGGCGATAAGGAGCCTTGGCAATTTGAAGATAAATACCTCAGCATCGTCAGGAGGTTTATTGAATTAAGGTATGAACTCATGCCTTATTTGTATACTACCTACTGGCAATATGCCGAGTTCGGAGACCCAATGATCCGTTCTATTTCAATGGCTTACCAATATGATAAAGAGACCCTGAACAGAGAGGAAGAATTTCTTTTTGGAGAGCATTTGTTAGTGTGCCCAATTTCGGAAAAAGAAGCTGTAAGCAGGCTGATGTATTTACCGGAAGGCAAATGGATTAATTACTGGACTGATGAGCTTATTGAAGGTAAACAAGAAATAAAAGTTCAAGCACCTCTCGATCAAATTCCTCTGTTTGTTAAAGCCGGAGGCATCATATGTATGCAGCCAAAAATGCAATATACCGATGAGTTTGAACCTGAAGCACTAAGCCTGCATGTTTATGTCGGTGATGACAAAACCACCTCAACCCTTTATGAAGACGATGGACATACCAAGGATTTTGAAAGAGGCTTAAGCACCATTAGAACCTTCACTCAAGAACATGCCGACAACAAACACCTCATTATCCAAACAACTGAGGGCGACTATCAGTCAGCGTTTAAACAGTTTGAAATAAGTCTACATGCTTTAAAACAAGCTCCGCAAAACATCAGCATAGATGGGGAATCTGTCAATTTTCAGCAGGAAAATAATAACATAAAATTCATGGCTGATAAGCTCTTTAGTGAGATTAAAATAGAATATTAGGAAAACCTTAAATATCAACCAATGAAAATCTTAATGATCGGTCCATCTAAGTCAGAAATCCAAAACTATGGTTTAGGACTAGCAACAGAAAATATTGCCAAAGCACTCAGTCAGGAGCTTGATTTAACCATTATATCACCTTCGGCTGCTACTGAATTGAGTCAATCAAGTGATGAAAAACATATTTCTGTTACTATAGAAGAGCGCTTGTTAGATGCCAAGTCTGTTGATGCCACAGCAGTTCAGATTAATGTGGAATCGCTGCTAACACCCTATTTTTATCATGCTTCAAAAGACACTACTAATCAAGAGGAAGTAATTGATTTCTCCATAGAAATACAGGAAGCACTGAATCAATATAATAAATCAGTAATGGAGGAAGTGGCTACCTTAAATTATGATTTGATTTATGCGCACGACTGGTTATCTATAGGAGCCGCCATGCAGCTCAAAACCAAATATAACAAGCCATTTGTTTTGCACATACATGCTTTGGATTATGACAGAGTAGGTAAAAAGTCCTCCTCATGGATTTACCAACTGGAAAAAGAAGGCATGCAAGCGGCAGATGTCATAATTGCTGTTAGCCAGTACCATGCTGATATTATACATAAAGTATATGGCATTGATAAACAGAAGATCAAAGTGGTCTCTCTAGGAATTGACCCATTAAAAGCTGTTGACTATTCTTCTCCTTTTGAGGAAAACATTATTTTGTTTGCTGGGCGTTTAAGCCAGCAAAAAGGGGTGTTTGCATTTATTGAAATAGCTGCTCAGTTACTAATAGAACATAAAGACCTCAAGTTTGTAATTGCCGGTGATGGTGAGCTGGCTCAGGAAGTAGTGAGCAAGATTAACGAAAAAGGTCTTTCCGGTAATTTCAGTTTTACGGGCTTATTGGAAAGACGTGCGCTCCATGCCCTTATGAGAGAAAGCAAGGCGCTGGTGGTTCCATCTATTTCAGAACCTTTCGGTTTAGTAGCCATGGAAGCAGCTCTAAACGACTTACCTATTGTGATTAGCCAACATAGTGGAGCAATTGAGGTATTGAAAAATTGTTTTATTCCTAAAAGTGATGCTATAGCTGATTATGTAGAGGAAGTGGAGAAAGTTTTAGCCAATCCAAAGCTTGTTAAGAAAGCCATAGAAAAAAACAAAGAAGCAGCTTCGAGTAGAAGCTGGAAACATGTGGGAGATGACATCTTGAAAATTTTAGTTGAGGAGAATGAATAACTATCAAATACTACATTATCACTTTACACTGGCTTTAAAAGACATCTCTTTTCTTGAGGTAAGTGAAGGAAATGAACTCGTACCAGAGGAGTTCAATAACAAAAGATTTCATCAAACCTTTAAAGCTGAGATTGGCGAAAAGCTGGATGCTTTGATCAACTTCCTAAAAGCAAAGAATGAAGCCTTGGTTTATTTTAGTGGCTCTTTTCTCGAAATGCTTGAAAAAGAAAGTCTTTCCAGACTTAATACACTGCAGAAGTATGTGGAAAATGGCCAGATAGAGTTGGTGGCCTCTTGTGCGTATCATTCATTCAGTTATTTATGCCATCCTGAATTATTCAAGAAAGAAGTTAGTTTTCACCAACAGGCCTATCAAAAATATTTCGAAAAAGAAGCTAAAATATTCATCAATACGGCTTGCCTGTTCGATGACAAATTGGTGGAATATCTACATGATTTTAATTTTGAAACACTCATAGCTACTGCCAACAGCTGGCATTTATCAGGCACGCATGCTGCAGAAACCTTCCAATCGATAGGCGATAAACCTATGAGGATATTGCTCTCTAATGGTGATAGCAACAGTAACACCTTTCTTAGTTTGGCTAATGGCTATGGTAGTGCTTACGATAACAACCATATCAGCCATTCTTCTTTGGAAAGCCTAAAAAAGATGATGTATGAAGAAGAGCATCCCAGCACTTATTCTGCCAGTATGCCATTAAGTTCACCTGAATGGGAGTATCCTATCTCAAATTATTTAGCGAATCCACTTCAAAAAGCTTTGCTAAATGAATGCAAGCGTTTGGTAGATGCTCAACATCAGCAATTAGCTGAAGAAGATTGGAAAGCTATCATGTTGATTTGCCAGCCGGAGAAATTGATCCATATCCATAAAGCAGAGCAGAGTAATGGTTATCAATCATTTATTAACAGCATGAATATATTAACTGCTATTGGATTGAAGCTTAAGTAATCAATCTGCTTTGCTTCATATAGTGAAAATGTGTAGTTTCATCACATGTTTAACCCAAACCGATACATTGCTTCTCTGCTAAACGACAACAAACGCTTACAATCGGTTATCAAAAAAATATAAGCCGGATATAACAACTTTGGTTACTATATTCTGATGTTGTAGATAATTAAGAACAAGCAAATGAAATCACTTTTAATTTCGATACTCTTCATTTTTACGTTTAGCTGTCAATCAAATTCTCAATCCTTATCGAAGGAAAATGTAAAAGATGGATGGAAATACTTTTTTGCTGAGGAATTTGAAAAATCCAAGATTCACTTTGAAGAACTACACCAGCTAGACTCAAATAATATTGAAATTAATGAAGGTTTATTCTATTCGACTTCACTTTCCGAAAACGAACTTAAACTTGACCTTCTTAACAAAATCCTAGGAGATTCTGAGGAGAATTTTTACAAATATGGAATGACAGCCACTGTGCTTTTAAAATATTATTCCACTCATAAAGCTGAAAGAAAAGAGCCTTTTGACTTTAGTATCAAAGAATTTGAAGCTTACCACACAGATGGATATCTTAAAGCTAAACATGCTGAAGGCCAATTCAAAAATCAGAAAAAAGTGGGTTTATGGAAATACAATAATCTAGGAGGGGCATTATATAAAACCATTGATTATTCTGATTCTTCTAATATTCATTTTGTTACATTTTATAATCAAAACAGGAAAATCAAAGAAGAACTAACTAGAATAAAAGAGGAAAATGGGAACACTTCATATTATGTTCTTAAAAGAGTTATTTATTATCAAGAACTTCCAGATAAAATAGGTGAATACTTATTTGTCTCAAATGATGGTTTCTGCGTTCTTGACCGAGATAACCCTGTTAACCTAGATGAAAGCACTCCCGATAATATAATTGAAGAAGAAGTTTCACTAGACGGCATCAAATACTATATATGGAAAGATGGTAAACGAATGCTGTACTTAGAAAAAGAATATTAAAACTATCTACAACATTGTGTAAAAAAGCATTAAAACGCATTTTACACTCAACGTTAGCTGCAATGATATGAAACAATTAGTAATAGCTGTTATTTTAACTTTATCATGGTCCATCAAAGCTTTCTCTTGTGAGTGTTCCGGTCCCTTAGAATTCCAAACAAAAGAGGATTTAGAAAAATATCAATTCATAGCCCTTGCTTCAATAGATACCATTTACATTTCAGATATTTCAAAAGCCTATGAACATGAGATCTTCTATCAGGCGGACTTAGCAATTCTTGAGCTATTTAAGGGGGATACGATAAATTCTATTCTAGTTAATGGAGGTAATTCTACTCTTGGAGGAACGATCACATCGTGTGATATTGGAATAGATAAGCATGAAAAATGGCTGGTTTTCGCATATCAGGATAAAAATGACAATTTCAGAACTGGCTATTGCACTTTCTCTAAAATGTATGCTAGTGCAACAGGTGAAAAGGACTGGCAATATGAAAGAGGCATAAGGGAACTCACACTTTTACGGGAAATTTACAATCATAATGTCACGGTTGAGAAGGTTCCAAATGGGATTAAAAAAACATACTACCCAAATGAAACAATTGAAATAGAACAATCTTTTGAGAATGGCCTTCCCAATGGTCAAAAAACCGTTTATTATCCGAATGGACGAATCATGATAAATGAAAACTATGAAAATGGTCAAAGAGAAGGAAATTCAATCTGGTATGATCGAAAGGGCCGAGTTGAAAGAAATTTAAAATTTTCTAATGGACACCCTGTCGATACATGCTATTACTACTGGTTTTTCAATGGTCAAGTTCAGCATGAGAGAATATTTGATGATGCAGGAAACATGATTAAAAATTCAAGCTTCAACCATGACGGGGTACTAAAAGAAGTTGCAATAGTTGATAGCAAAACAAATCAGTATATAAAAACAAGTTATTATGAATCTGGAGCTATACGATATGTTGCTATTTCAAACTCAGAAAATTATCAATCTATCCGAACGACAGAATACTATGAATCGGGATCGAAGGAAAAAGAATGGGAATATTACCCTGATGATTCAACGAAAGTCTTTAAATATTGGGAATGGTCGGCTGATGGAAAACTTTCATCGAGTTACATTTTAAAAAAGGACAGGACTAAAATAGACCTAATAAATAAAGCTGATAACAAACACTAAAAGGAATATGCGCACTGAGCTATCTGAAAGGATAATGCGAACAGGAAGTTTCAGTGCTTCTAGCCACTGGGGCGCATATTCATTTTAGTTGAGTGTTACCTTTCAGCGAAATCTCAGAATAAAAATTTAACAATGGATTTATTTTATAAGCATGTTTGTTAACTTCATAAGATGAAAAAAGTCGCCTTAAAAAAATATCTTATCCAAATCGCTGAAAAATTGACTCCTGAGTCAACTTTAGAGGATGTTTATGAACAACTTTCTTTGCTTGCAGATATTGATGAGTCTGAAGAACAAGAAAAGAATGGAGAAATTCTATCTCAAAAGGAAGTTCAAACATTGTCTAGAGAATGGTTAAGGTAATTTGGACCAAGAAGGCTTTTGGTCAATTAGAGAGAGCCATTAAATACATTCGTGATGAACAAGGTATCACATATTCAGAAACAGTTTTAAATAAAATACTTTCCACAACAGCACTACTGGAAAACTCTCCGAACATTGGAACAATAGAACCTCTGTTATCTCATAAAAAATTTGAATATCGATTTCTAGTAGTTTGGAGTTATAAAATCATTTATCGTACTACAAAAGATAAAGCTGTAATTTCAAGAGTGTTTCATACTTCAAGAAACCCTAAAAAGCTTAAAGGAATTTAAAAGCCGAAAAGGTAACATGCCATAAAACCCATTTGCTTACTCATTTCATAGTTAAGTTTTCTGCAGTTGTCCCACCCGTCTGCCGACAAAGGCAGGCAATTTATCTTACTCCTCGGGCAAGCTTCATCAGCCCAGGATGAGACATCCCAAGATTTAATGAATCAACCAAATCAAATTTTCCTTTAATCAGGCAGACCTACCCTACCCTCTAACATCAACTCTTTGTAATTGCTTAGCTTGCCGGAAATGGTTTAAATTGCTAGGTTTGATTTTTATAGGTCTTAAAATAATATTATTTCAAGTTCCTGCTATTTGAAAAGACTATATTCCATATTGTTTCTATTTCTGCTTATGTTTAGCATAAGTGGGGTGCTGTGTGTCTTTAAGGTACAGCAGTATAGAATCAGAAGGGAAATCAAGCATCAGATCAAAGCGGGTATTCCAGAAGAGGAATTGCATGAATTTACCCTTTCGCAGTCAGAATATGAGCAACTTGATTGGCAAAGACCTGATATTGAATTTAGAAAGGGAGCACGCATGTATGATATCGTTCATGCCGAACAAGTGGGTGATTCCATCCGCCTACGCTGTGTCAATGATGAGGAAGAACAAAAGCTCTTTGCTCAGCTAGACCTGCTCATTAAAAGAAAAATGGAACAGGAGTCTCAGGCGCCTGACAGTCCGCTAAGTAAAGTAATCAAAGTTTTAAAATTGGTCTACCTCAACAATGAGGCAGACAATGCATTTCCTACTGAAAGCATGTATCATGCTCCTTATTGTAGGAATAAGGAAAATCTCTACATTTCTCCATTTCCGGAGCATCTTACGCCTCCACCGGATACTGTTTAATTTCAATTTTTTTATCATGCTTTTATCCACCTTTTAAATAGGGCAGGGAGAAGTATGTCTATTTATTAATTACTTAAAAAATCGAATTAAACAATCATATGAAACGATCTTTATTGCTCGTAATGGGCATGTTATGTGCATTGGTGAGCTTTGCACAGAATAATCAAATCAAAGGAAAACTTATTGACGAAAATACCCAAAGCCCGCTCATAGGAGCTAATATCTCTGTCAATAACTCCAGAATAATCACCACCGATGTAAAAGGTGAATTTACCATAGCTTGTAGCGATTCAGTGTACTTAGAAATAAGTTATGTAGGCTATACACCAGTCTCGAAAAAGCTGAGTTGTAGTCAAAATAAGCGGCTTGTTATTGCCATGACTGCAAGTTCTCAGCAATTAGGAACGGTAGAGGTAACAGCTACCTCCAACCTAAATAAATCACAGTTGGAACAGCCTATATCTATCGTTAAGATGGATAAAAAGGCCTTGAACAGAAGTACAGGCTTGTTTCTTGACGATGCCATCAATACCAATGTTCCGGGTGTTACTATGCAACGCAGAACACAGTCTGGTGGCCAGCAACTAAACATAAGAGGCTATGGCAGTGGTATGGGTTTTAGAGGAGTTAGCAATAACTTTGACGGACAAGGGGTGAAAATGTACCTGAATGGGATTCCTGTTACCGATGCAGAAGGCATTACCCAAATGGATGATATCGACTTCGGCTCGGTGAATAAAACCGAGATCCTCAAAGGCCCATCGGGAACATTATACGGTCTGGCAATAGCAGGTGTAGTGAATATGGAAACTGAGCGGGCACCTAAAAACCAGACATCTGTAGCTCAGGAGGTGATGACAGGGAGTTACGGTCTGCTAAGAACTACCACTCGTTTAAGCATAGGAGGGGAAAATTCCTCTCTCTTGGTAAACTATGGTCATCAGAAGTTTGACGGCTTCATGGTCCATACCAAATCTCAAAAGGACTTTGTGAATCTTATGGGCGATTTTAACTTGAATGATAAGCAAAGTATCACTACTTACTTCGGCTATTCTGATAGTTATGATGAGCGAAATGGTGAATTAACAAAGGAGCAATATGCAGCATTGGATTATTCCGGCAACCAACGCTATATTAAGAATAATGCACATTCTGCAATTCGCACTTTCCGTGCAGGCATTGGCCATACCTACGAGTTCAATCAGCATTTTTCCAATACTACCAGCTTTTTCGGCTCGGGTCAGAATAA
The DNA here is from genome assembly GCF_016734805.1 of Marivirga atlantica. Taxonomy (GTDB): domain Bacteria; phylum Bacteroidota; class Bacteroidia; order Cytophagales; family Cyclobacteriaceae; genus Marivirga; species Marivirga atlantica. The sequence goes on along the minus strand of NZ_JAERQG010000002.1, from coordinate 88,268 downwards.
GGACAACAGTTCAGCCGGTGGGTGGAACGATAAGCTACCTTTGAATTATGGTTTGCGCTCTGTATTCGAGAAAAACTTTAGCTTATCCAACAATATATCTCTTTCAGGCCTTACCGGTATTGAGGCTCAGAAAATGAATGCACAAACCGTGGGCTATCGCATGGGAGCTGATAGTACCAATCTGGATGGCTACAATATTATTACCAATATTAAAAGCAACGAGGCTACCAGCACTTCTACCTATTCATACTTCACTCAGTGGACATTAAGTCTACCATGGAAGTTTAATATCACAGCAGGTGTGGGTGTGAGTAATATGAAGATTCGCCTGGAAGACAGGCTTTGGGGATTGGATAATAACAGCCCAGATAATGATAGGTTGAAAGTATATGAAAACAGCTACAATAACCTGCTTTCTCCAAGCCTGGCGATTAATAAAAAAATCAATCCCTTTGCTTCAGTCTATGCCTCCTTTTCAACAGGATATAAAGCACCTGTGACCGGTAATATCCTTATATCTACAACCGGGCAATTGAATACAGGATTAACACCTGAAAAAGGGACCCAAATTGAAGTAGGAACCAAAGGCAGCTTCTTCAAAAACCATTTGTTCTATACTTTAGCAGTGTACCATACTACTTTTGAAGATAAATTCACTACTATTACGGTACAGAATCCGGAGAATACAGCTACTCTTTATTCTTATCTGGTGAATGGTGGCCGACTCAATAATAATGGACTGGAAGCCTACCTAAGCTACCAGCTCATGAGCTCAGAAACTGGTTTTATAAAACTTCTGCAGCCTTTTGCCAACTTTACTTATGCTGATTATACCTACCAAGATTATCAATTTGAGAAGGTAGGAGAGAACGCTGCCAATGAGCAGATCTCAGTAGTAGAGGATTATTCAGGTAAAGCAGTGGCAGGCGTACCCCCTATGGTATTCAATGCGGGAGTGGACATAGTAACCAATCCCGGATTCTATGGTAATGTATATTACAACTACAGGAGCAGCATGCCTTATACTTCCGATGGCCTGAATGAAACGGATGCTTACAGCTTGCTAAATGCAAAGCTAGGTTTCAGAAAGCAGCTGAGTGATTTCAATCTGGATGTTTATGTAGGAGCGAACAATATCACTGGTACGCAATATTACCAAATGGTATTTGTGAATCAGTTGCCCGATGCCTACATACCTGCCCCTAATGAGATCAATTTCTTTGGTGGTATCAACCTCAAATATACATTTTAAGACATCTAAGCCTGCTTTCTGCACTATAGAAAGCAGGCTTAATTAATTCTCTGAACTATGAAAAATATAATCGCCTGCTTATGGCTATCCATGCTTTTTATGAGCTGTGGGAGGTTTAGCAATGAAGACAAAAAGGAAGATCATCAGGAAAGAATTGTATGCATCTCCAAGCAGTATGCTGAAATTATTTATGCCCTGGGGGCTGAGGAAGATGTAGTAGCTGTTGACCTCTCCAGCACCTATCCTCCTGAAATTAAGGAGCTCCCTACCATTGGTTACCACAGGGCTTTGAGCACTGAAACCATTTTGGCCATGAAGCCTACGCTTATTCTCCACGATAACAACATCGGCCCGGAGCATGTAGTAAATCAGTTGGAAAAGCTGGAAATTCCTATGAAAACCTTCGGTCAGTATGAGCCTACCATCGCTGGCACGGATTCCTTAATTCAGGAGATGGGAAAATACTTCGGCAAGGAAGCAGCGGCTGACTCTTTAGTGAATAAGCTGCATGCTGATATGGAGCAAGCTTTAGCCCAAGCCCGGCAATACACTGAAAAACCTAAGGTGCTCATCATCCATTTCGGAAGGGCATCAAATGTATACCTGGTGATGACCCAAAAGAGTACGGCTGCCAGAATGCTGGAGTGGGCAGGAGGAGAGATGGCCGTAAATGCCGAAAGAGGGATGAAGCAATTATCTCCAGAAGTGGTGGCGGCAGCCAACCCGGATGTAATCCTGCTTACAGACTTTGGTTACGATCGTTTGGATAAAGGAAATGAAATTGAGAAGCTGCCCGGCATCAGTGCTACCAATGCCTTTAAAAATAAGCGGGTTTTCAGAATTGAAGAGCATGACTTAGTGTACCTGGGCCCAAGAACAGCTGAGAATGTTTTGCTCATCCAGCAATTAATACATAACAATGAAAAGGAGTAGAATAGGAGTAATATTCCTGAGCTTGCTACTCTTACTTATTTTGCTGGCACTTATTTCAGCAAAATATGGAGCTGTGGAAATCAGCAATCAGGAAATCTGGGAGGCGCTTGTTCGTATAAGTAAGGGACAGGAATTGATGGACCTAAATGAGCGGATATTTATGCAAATTCGCTTACCTAGGGTAATTATGGGCATATTTGTAGGAGCTGCATTAGCGGTGGGAGGGGTGTTGATGCAGGCCTTATTCAGAAACCCTATAGTGGAGCCTGGGCTGGTAGGTACCTCCAGCGGAGCAGCTTTCGGTGCGGCACTCTACTTTGTATTAGGGGCTACTTTTCAGTGGAACCTTGGAGAGTGGACTTTACCTGTGGCAGCCTGTTTAGGAGGGATTTGCTCTACAGCCCTGGTATTCTACCTTTCCCGATCGCGCAACAGCAGTAAAAGTTCTGTGGTTTCTTTATTGCTGACCGGTATTGCCATCAATGCACTATTTTTAAGTGGGGTAGGCTTTTTATCCTACATTGCACGCGATCCTCAGGCACGCTCCATCACCTTCTGGAACCTTGGGACCTTATCAGGCGCGTATTGGCAGGGAGTACTTTTTGTGGTGGTCGTTACAGTAAGCTGTCTGCTCCTTAGTTTGCGCTATGCCAAAAACCTTAACGCCCTGATGCTGGGGGAACAGGAAGCCCAGTTGCTGGGTATGAATGTGAATACACTTAAAATGAAAGTGTTGTTATTAAATGTGATTATGGTGGCCGTGGCCACAGCCTTTGTAGGTGTTATTGGCTTTGTAGGCCTTATAGTCCCTCACCTGTTGAGGATGTTGCATGGCTCCGATAACCGCTATTTAATTTGGTCCGGAGCCTTAATGGGCGCTGTAGTTTTAACGGCTTCCGATTTGGTAGCCCGACTGCTACTCTCTCCGGCAGAGTTGCCTATTGGGATAGTTACCTCCATGGTGGGTGTTCCCATTTTTATTGTATTGCTTAGACGCACAAATTATTTCTTCTGATATGCTTACCTTAAAAAATATATCCTATCAAATTAAAGATAAAACCCTGGTAGAGGATGTTTCTGCCAATTTTCAGGAGGGCAAGATAAATCTGATTCTGGGCCCAAATGGTGCAGGAAAATCTACCCTGATCAAGCTAATGAGCGGGGAGCTGAAACCTTCTTCAGGCCAGGTGTTTGTGGAGGATGAGCCGCTTGTACAGATTCCTTTGGCACAGCAGGCAAAGTTCAGAGCAGTGCTCTCGCAGAACCTGGAACTAAGTTTTCCGCTAAAAGTGCATGAGGTGGTGATGATGGGGCGTTACCCTCATTTTGAGAGTAAGCCTCAGGAAGTGGATAAAGCAATTTGTGATCAGGCCATGGATCGCTTCGATCTACAGCAGATGGCCCACAGAAATTACCTCACCTTGAGTGGAGGAGAAAAGCAGCGAGTACAGTTTGCCCGTGTTTTTGCCCAGATCTGGCAAGCTTCAGCCCTTAAGCCTCGTTTATTATTGCTTGATGAGCCACTCACTTTCTTAGATATCTACTACCAATATGAGCTGATGCAGCAGATCAAAGACTTTATGAAAAGCAACCCTGACCTCACGGTAATTGGGGTGATACACGACCTCAACATAGCCGCTCATTTTGCCGAGCATACCTTTCTGATGAAAGCCTCTCAGCTCTTTAAACAGGGAATCACAGCCAAAGTACTGACGGAGGAAAACATATATGAAGTGTTTAAGGTACGGGTAAAAGATAGGTTTATGATGGACAAGCTGTAAGGAGACAAGCAGGATAAAAAGCCCTCTTGCTTTATGTAACCAAAATGTGTAGTTTCATTGCATGTTTAACCCAAACCGATACAAAGCCCCTCCGCTAAACGACAACATTCGTTTACAAACGGTTATTAAAAGATATAATACTGATATAGTGACTTTGGTTGCTATATTCGGGGGTTAGCCTTCATTCACTTCAACTATGCAGCAGACAAAGGAGATCTATTTAGAACATGAAAAGATTGGCTTTCCTAAAATCAGCGAACAGGATCAAGCGGATATGCTTATATGGCATAATCCAGAAATCATCAACAAACTAACACCAGGTTTTAATGCTGAATTCATACCTCCTGAAGTAGCAAAAAAATACATCTCAATATCTAAGGAAACATTTAGAGAATATTTTAAAGTTAGTGGATACATTGAAAGACTAAATGAGAATCACAAAGTATTCCCAAAAGAAGATAGTCAATGGGTTGAAAAAAATGGTGCTTCAGGATATAAATTAAAAGTTCAAGAACGCGGTGGCATAGTACACATTGAATTTTTCGATACTTATGAAGAATTGATTGACTATTTTGTTATCTCTAAGTTCAAAACGTTTAGTCGTTAATGATCTAAAAAAACGAAATGCCAACATCGCATAAACCCCATTTGCTTTCTCTTTTCATAGCTAAGTTTTCTGCAGGTGTCCCGCAATTTATGCTTCCGCTTTTTTCTGGCTTCATCATAGCAGGACGAGGCATTGTAGGACTAAAAAGCATCTAAGGCTAGGCTTACATTTAAATCTTTTGCTAGCTGTATGGGGACGGGACATTAGCTGGGCCTAAGAACGGACACGAAGACAAAAGTTTATTAGTTGCTTGCCAGCTCCATCGGACGGACTGTTTGTTACCTACCCTAGGTGGACATCACCTCTTACTGTCAGCCTGCCTTGTTGGAAACCGCATAAATTGCTTAGTTTAGTAGTTCAAAGCATACAACTTGCAAACGGGTTTTATGCTAATCGTTATGGGAAATTAAATGTCAGCAACTAATTACTGCATATTGCTTTTCAGCTTCTTCTGTGGTACACTTCACGCTCAAGAAGAAAATAAACTTTTGGAAGTTAACATAACTTCTTTTGGGGAGTTAGGCGAGTATCAATACACCTTTAATCAAGATCATTTTCTTGAGAAAAAAACTGCTGTGACAATTTCCGATAGTTCTAAGACTAAACTTAGATTAAGAGATTGGAAACGACTTAATGAAATCATTGATTTAATGAAGTTAGACAGCATACAATTTTATAATTCCTCAACAAATTATGCTGATATTGATGGAGACTGGTATAGCAATATTGAAGTTAAGAAAGGTAATATTAGCTACAGGACTCCAAATTACGATGCTAGCAATCCAAATCGCCACCTGATTATCCTAGATAGTACCCTTTGGACACTTGGCAAAAAGTACAGTAAGATAAGTTGGGAGCGACTTTATGAACAATCCAATGAAGAGGCTCTAAATAATAAAACTGAACCTGTATATCTGATAGTTGAACAAATGCCTACATATCCGGGAGGTAAAGACTCCCTATCATGCTACATACAAAACCAACTATTGAATTATGACAGCATAGAAGGAAAAGCTTATGTTAGGGCCATAGTTGACCAACATGGACAGCTTACGAGCATAGAATTATTAAAAGCTTCAAATGATTTAATAGGAAAATCAGCTTTAGAAATTGTAAAGGAAATGCCGCTTTGGATACCAGGGAAGAAAAGAAATCGTAATGTGAATGTTCAAATAGTTATTTCGGTTGGACTAAAATATCCATAACAAAACCTATGAATGAATGGGATTCATCGGTCAGGTTATTTTAGTTCTGATTGGAAAGTCAACTAAAACCTTTAAATCTAAATCAAGTCGTGCCCACCTGTCTGCAGGTTCTAATTTCCACTCAAAATAGCCGTTCATTTTGCTGACCACACTTTTCTGATGAAAGCCTCTCAACTCTTTAAACAGGGAACCACAGCCGAAGTGCTGACGGAGGAGAATATCTATGAAGTGTTTAAGGTGCAGGTGAAAGATAGGTTTATGATGGACAAGCTGTAAGGAGACCTAAAGGATGAAAAGTCCTCTTGCTTTATATAGCCAAAATGTGTAGTTTCATTGCATGTTTAACCCAAACCGATATAAAGCCCCTCCGCTAAACGACAACATTCGTTTACAAACGCTTAGAATCGGTTATGAAAATATATAATGCAGATATAGTAACCAAAGTTACTATATCCGGATGTTGTAGTCCATAAAAAATGACTCCAAAGGAAGTACTAACTAACGCAATAGACCAACATTTAAGGTCAAACTTGGAAGCCGAAGGATTCAGTTTCAGTGAATCTCAACTCAAATTCAAGAAAAAGTCAGACAGTGGATTTACTCATGAAATAGGGTTTAGAGGATCAAAAACGAATACCGCAAACTATCTTGTAAACTTTGAAGTATGGTTTAACACTTATTCTGCTAAGTACAAAAAATGGTGGAAAGACAATTTTCCAGAGATTCCAATCATTGGTGGTGGATATTTGCCCAAAACTGATTTATCAGCATTTGAAGGCATGAATAGAGACTTGCAACCAACTTTTGGATATGATTTCATGAAACTAGAACATTCTATCATCATGAATGACATCTGGGAGAATTATAAAAATCACGCTAAAAAATACTTTGGCTTACATGACGCCTGGGAGTATATAGTTAATAACGAGAACATTAATAGCTTTCTTAAGATTGATGCACTTATCTTTTGTAATAAACCGAAAGAGGCATTGGAATTAGCTGAAGAGAAATACAAAAAGTATTTAGATCATTATGGGTCAGAAGAAAATATGAAGGGTGCAAAGCAAACATTCAGCATAATCAAATCAAGATTAAATTACCTGAAAAGTTAAAACGGGCTACAACATATGCTATGAATGAATGGGGTTTTAGCGGTCAGGAAATTTTAGTGGGGTTTGGAAAGTTAGCCGCAAGTTTTAAATTTAAATCAAAGCGTGGCTATGTGCGAGACGAAAGGTTAGTGCTTTCTAATCCCCACTCATCATAGCTAGGCGTTATAAAATACTTGATAAAGATGTTAGAAAATATAAATGAAAAAGTCATTATCTTGAATTTTATAGGGTTAAGGTTAATAGCTTAGCTCCAATCCAAAAATATTCTCTATCTTCATCATTCAATAAAAATATCTATCCTATGAAAGAAGTCATTATAGGCGTAATTGCAGCGATTATTTTCTTTGTGCTACTATTTTATGTTTTCAAATTTGTATTTATCACCTCTCTGATTATTTCTGCTGCTATTATTATCATCCCTATTCTATATTTAATTTTCAAATCAAAAAGCGATTAAGCGTTCTACCCACATATTTAACAATTGCCATTAAAGGCTATGCAAGTCATAAAGAATTTGCCAGAAAGGCTATTACTGCCTTTGAAGAAGTGCTCAACTCTTATTCTTCTTTTGGCTTCCCTAATTCTCCATTTTTAAGCCTCTTCATATAATCTGCAAGGTCCAGGCGTACTTCTTTAGATAGTATGTAAAGGCCAATCATGTTAGGTACTGACATCGCCAGAATCATCATATCAGAAAAGTCGAGTACGGCACCCAAACTTACTGATGCACCAATCACAATAAAGATTAGAAAAACTATTTTGTAAGCCAATTCTGATTTGTTGGTCTTCCCGAAAAGATAAGTCCAACCGCGCATACCATAATACGACCAAGAGATCATGGTAGAGAATGCAAAGAGAAATACAGCTATTGCCAAAACATAAGGGAACCATGAAATGACTGACCCAAAAGCATTGGCGGTAAGCTTCACTCCCGTTACACCAGGCACTTCGTGCATACCTGTAAAGATTAATACCAAGGCTGTTAATGTACAAACCACAACTGTATCAATAAAAGGCTCCATTAAACCTACAAAACCTTCAGAAGGTGGATTGTGCGTTTTAGTAGCACTATGGGCAATAGCTGCTGAGCCAACGCCAGCCTCATTAGAGAAAGCAGCACGTTGGAAACCAATAATCAATACACCTATAAAGCCCCCTTTAAGTGCGCTGGAGTGTAATGCACCATTATAAATGGCAGAAAAAGCAGGCCCTATATTTTCAATATTAATTCCTATAATGATAAGGGCAGCTACTACATAAATAATTGCCATAACAGGCACCACCTTTCCTGTTACTTTGGCAATGCTTTCAATACCTCCGATAATCACTATACCTACTAAAATGGCTAAACCTATTCCGAAGTAAAAACCCCAGCCCTCAAGTACTGCAAACTGTGAAGCCATAATTTCAAATGACTGATTGGATTGAAACATGTTTCCTGCTCCAAAAGAGGCTCCTACACATAACACAGCAAATATACCTGCCAGCACTTTTCCTAATCCTTTTATATTTCGCTTTTCTAATCCAAATCGCAGGTAGTTCATCGGACCTCCGAAAATCTTACCATCTTCCTTTATCTCACGGTATTTCACACCAAGTGTACACTCTACAAACTTCGAGGACATACCAAATAAACCAGCTAATATCATCCAGAAAGTTGCTCCTGCCCCACCAATGGAAACCGCAACCGCTACACCCGCAATATTACCTAAGCCCACTGTTGCAGAAACGGCAGTTGCCAATGCCTGAAAGTGAGTTACTTTACCGGGTGCATTAGGATCACTATGCTTACCTCTGGCCAGATCGATGGCATGCTTAAATCCACGAACATTAATAAAGCCCATTCTAACAGTAAAGAAAACCGCCCCTAAAATCAGCCATACTACAATGAAGGGAATACTATTTTTACGCACATCTCCATTAGGGTGTAATAGAGGCTTTTTCTCATCAAATTTTATGCTGGCAAAGAATTGTGCACCCTGTTCAATTAAGTGCTTGGTATTATTAGGACTAAAAATTACTTCACCCTCTTTAACATTAAAATTAATTTCTCCATTTGCTGTAGACTTAACAACGTCCGCATCATTGTTATTAATAGACACTATGGCTATTTCATCTCCTTCGTTCACCTGCGTGCCATCTTTTACCAGCTTTTTCTTAAGAATAAAGGTTTTCTCGGTAGTAGCTGTCCATTCTGGCGTTTTGATCATCTCCTCATCTGTATAAACCACCGGATCATATAGGCCTATAGCTGCAAATGGATCCCAGAAAAGTACACCACTCATTACCTGTACAATAGGCTCAAATACTGAGTTGAAATTTTCGGTAATTGATTCTGCTTCAATCGTAATATTCTTAGTTACTTTAAGATTCTTTGAATCATTAACTGTAACCGAATAATTATAACCCTCAATCAATCCTGAGGCCTCAGATGCTGTTAATGGTGTGTTCTGGCTAGACCATTTAAATTGGTAGGGAGGTGTTCCTCCTCCTACTGTAAGTTTGATTTGTCCATCATTTATTGTTGGAGTAGGATTAATGGTTTCTATTTCAACAATGAGCGTATCACTTTGCTGAAGGCTTGTAGCCGATAAGTTGAAAATAGTAAAAACTACTAAAGTTATGATTAGTGCTGATCTTAAAATTTTGCTCATAGAAATGAAATAAGGGTTTTAAGCTAATTTTAAATTAATTACTACCCTCTTATGGGCTGACGGAAATCTGATATTATTAATAATTAATTAAATGGAAACCTGATTGTTTAGAATAATCCATATTTAAATACAAATAGGATTAGTTTTTAGAAACATCTGATTCATGATTGATCAAAAAAAAGCCCCGATGCTAAAACACCGAGGCTTTCAAAAAATGTTGCTTGTATTCTACTTATGTCTTAACTAGTTGCACATTCAAATGTAACTTTACATCATCACCTACTACTACTCCACCTGCTTCTGTCACCTGGCTCCATGTTAAACCGAATTCTTTCCTATTGATTTTTCCATTTACTTCAAAACCAGCTTTGGTTTGTCCGTAACCATCTACCATTGTACCACCTAAACCAGCTGATAATTCTACGGCTTTAGTAGTGTCCTTAATAGTTAAGTCACCAACTAATTTGTAATCGTCATCTCCTTTTTTCTCCAGCTTGCCTTCGAATATCAGTTTTGGAAATTTTTCTGAATCGAAGAAATCACCACTTTTCAAGTGCGCATCTCTATCCGCCACATTGGTATCTACTGAATTGGTATCCAACGAGAATTTTGCTGTAGCGCCTTCAAAATCATCATTATCTGTTTCTAATGAACCTTGGAATGTTTTAAAAGTACCTGTTACAGTTGAAATAACTAGGTGTTTTACCTTAAACTGAACCTCACTGTGGGTTGGATCGATATTCCATACTTGTGCCATAATTTTATGTATTTAGAGTTTGTTGAATTTATATGTTGATACATATACTGTTTATACATTAATTATGTTTCAGATTATTTTAATTAAAATGAAAACTATAACTTTTCGACTTTGAGCTTTTGAATTTTCTCAGCTTCTGCAATAAAAGCTGACTCATTATTTAACCTTACTCCTATTTTAGCCTTACAAATCGCTGTAAAATCCTGTTCAAGAATAGTTAAATCGAAATCACTAATAAGCTTCATTACTTCATTGGTAATGTCATAGCTGTAAGTGAGCAAATAAGTGTTTTGAACAATCTCTTTTTTTATTTTGGCTTGATCAAGAGCATCAGCTGCCGCTGTTTTATAGGCATTAATCAACCCTGACACTCCTAATTTTGTACCACCAAAGTAACGTACCACCACTACAAGCGTATTGGTCAACTCTTTAGATCTAATCTGACCAAGAATGGGATCTCCTGCTGAATGTCCTGGCTCACCGTCATCATTAGCCCTATATTGACTACTATCAGCTCCTAAAATGTAAGCGTAACAATGGTGTCTGGCATCATAATATTGCTTTTTAATTTCTTCAAGCAACTCTTTTACCTCCTCTTCTGATTGTGCTGGCAAACAAATTCCGATAAACTTACTTCCCTTCTCTTTATATAAACTTTCATGTCTATCAGTAATGGTAAAGAAGTAGTCCTTCATCAATTTTTCTTAATTTGGTTTTTTTAAATGTAGTCGAGTTTGAACCCTGATGAGGCAAAAGTATCAAATTTTTGAAGAATGGCCTGAAACTGAAATTGAAGATCAATTTCAATTCTCACTATTTTCCAGACAACAGTATTGGAAGAATCATCTTGAGGAAGAGCAAATATTACCATTATCCCTGAAACAAGATGGTCAGCTAAAAGCCTTTTTTTGTTTTCAAATCAATGAAAATACACTACAAACTCCTGTTAAAGCTCCTTATTTTGAGCCTTATCTTTTTGATAAATCGAGTTTATACGAATGTCTTTTAATAATTAAAGAGTATTTAGAAAAACACTATACAACTGCGCAACTAGTATTTACCTTTCCATCATCTTTTAATATTCAACCAATACTACTTGAGAATAGCTTTCAAATAACTGATGTAGCTATAAGTCATTATTTATCTGTAAGTAAAGAACAAACCTTTATGGAGCAAATGCTTGGTAAAGGTGCAAGCAGAAAAAGGAGGAAGTTAAGGCAATTATTAGAAGAAGACTACCTGGTTGAGCATGTGGCGAGGCACGAGTTTGCCAAATATTATAAAATATTAGCACAGTGGCGTAAAGAGCAAAATCATAGAAACATTATTTCATATGAACATATGCTAAAACAGTATCAAAGCTTTCCTGATCAGTACCATATGTTAAAAGTGAATAGGTATTTTAAAACTATTGGCTTGGCAATTTTTATTAAAGAAAAACCGGAAACTTACTATACCTACATTTTATTAAAAGATGCTCAGATAAAAGAAGATATCAATTTATTGCTCTGGCATGCGCTCTATCAAAAAGCACAAAAGGAAGATATTTCAATCATTGAAATGGGCACTTCCATGCTAGCCAATGGCAAGATTAATAAGGGATTGGCCGTCTACAAATCAGCTATTGGCGGTATAATAACTAAAAAGTACACACTTAAATGCTGAAGTGGTTTAATATAAAAACCAATTCAATTTGGGCTGGCGTATTGCTCAGCCTGAGAATGATGGCTGGGTTGGCCATGCAAAAAATTGTTGCCATAAAATTTGGTCCATCAGGGACTGCACTCTTTAGTCATTTTCAAAATTTACTGTCAATTTTTACTCAACCCTTACAGGATATTATAGGACAGGGATTGATCAGTGCTTATTCTAAAAATAAGTTTGATAACAAGCCTAGGTTAATTGGAAACGCTCTTATTTTAGGTATCTACATCACAGTGAGCCTTAGTGTGCTTATTGTTATTTTCCAACACACCGCTCTTAGTTATTTTCCATTTAATAGCACACAGTGGCTTTTGCTATTTCTGAGCCTTCTTTTATTTTCAATTCAGTTGCTACTTGCAAACTACCTCATCGCAAAGCGGAATCTAAAAACACTTTCTCTACTTTTTCTGGCGCAATGGTTTCTAATTATTTTACTCCTTTCGGTTCCAGGGCTAAGTATAATTGAGCTTCTATTTTACTATGCTCTTATTCAAGGTGGGTTTACTATCGTTTACTTTATAGTCATTGTAATTGACTATACGGAAATCAGAAAGCTTACTTTCAATTTAGATGCAAAACTATTACATCATTTTAAACAGTTTTTGCTCATTGGTTTAACAATATGGATAAGCAGTAAGCTTACCGATTATTTTGTTCGGGACTACGCATTGTCAAATTTTGGCACTTCTGAAACTGGCTATTGGCAGTCCGCAGCAAGAATTTCCGAGGCCCTTAAAAGCTTACTCATTAGTTTCTTAATGATGACCGTATACCCAGCATTTGCTGCTATCAAAAATAAAGTCAAGCTTCAATCATTTATGAAAAAGCAGCTAACCAATATGTTGCTAATAATTCCGCTGGCCTTATTGATACTATACTGGCTAAGCCCTTTAGTATTGCAACTCTTATATAGCAAAGGATTTTCTGATGCTGTACCCCTATTTAGGCTACACCTATTAGGAGATTTATTTGCTCTATTCAGCTTTCCTTTTGCGCTATTGTTAATGGCTAAAGTGGAAACCAAAAACTATATCTTAGCAGAGGGATTAAGCGTTCTCAGCTATATTTTGATTATCTTTCTGCTCAAGAATCAAGATATTGAAAAAATAATTTACGCTTATATTGCTCGCTCCTTTATCTATCTCATCTGCACCGCTTCATTCAGCAAAAAACTACTAAAACTTGGCTAAAGTCGCTGTCATATGTCTTTGTTACAATCACGCCTCACATGTTGTTGAGGCTATGCAATCCGTGGTTGATCAAACCTTCAAAGATTGGGAACTCATCGTAGTTGATGATGCCTCTACAGACAACAGTCTTTGGGAAATAGAGCAATACAAAATTAAACATCCTGAATTACCACTAAGAACTATTTTTCTGGGAGAAAACATTGGTAACTGCAGGGCTTTTAATAAAGCATTAGTTTTAACAAAAGCTGATTATATAATTGATCTTGCCGCTGATGATATTCTATTACCAGAACGCTTAGAAGCTGGTGTTAAGAACATGGATGAGCATATTGATGTGGCCATTAACTTCTCGAATGCAAATTACATTGACGCTTCGGGTAATTTCATCAAGACACACTATCCGGTAGGGCCTTTAAAGCGATCCGATATTTTTGTGCCTGACGGTGATGTTTTTGAGTACGTCATAAAAAATTACTATATCTGTTCGCCAACCATGATGTATAGGTCATCATTCCTCAAAGCCATTGGCGGCTACGATGAATCACTTGCATATGAAGACTTTGACATAAAAGTAAGACTTGCCCATAAACACAAATTCTCTTACTCTGATAAAATTTTAGTACATAAACGCGTTTTAAATTCGTCAATGTCTCAAAAACAATATAACTTAGGGGACAAACAATTGGCCTCCACTTTAAAAGTGTGCAGGAAAATTTTCAACCTCATAATTACCAAACCCCAAAAACAAGCTTTACTGAGTCGCATTGCTTATGAATGCAAACAAGCACTGATCCATTTTAGGTGGTCATTGTTCGTTAGCTTCTGTGGCTTAGGATTGAAAACATTATTAAAGAAATGAAGAGGGTATTATTTGTGTGTTTAGGAAATATTTGTCGCTCACCGCTTGCCGAAGGCTTGTTTACGCAGAAACTAATTGAAAAGGGCCTTCAATCTAAATATAAAGTAGATTCTGCTGGTACTTCTGATTATCATATAGGTGAACTTCCTGATGAACGCACGCGTGAAAATGCTGAACAGAACGGATTAAAGCTTAACCATAGAGGACGTCAATTTTCTATTGATGATTTCCGACACTTCGATCTCATAGTGACTATGGATCAATCAAATCTGGAAAAGGTACTTAGCCAATGCAGAAATAAAAATGATGCTGCAAAGGTCATTCTCATGCGCCATTATGAAAGTGATCAATCCTTAAAAAACACAGATGTTCCTGATCCTTATTATGGTGGTGAAAAAGGTTTTCAAAACGTTTATGACATACTAGATAGAACTACAGAAAACCTATTGGAAGAGCTTGAGAGATAAAACTTAATAAGCAACTGCAATACCGTATTCCCAAGGACTAAATCCTAATACCCCAAAATCAATTATCAAACCAGCTTCTTCTTCTGTTGAGTTTAAGATCTTGTAAAATAGAAGCTTTAACTCCAATATCTACACTGAAAGACTGGAACCTACCAAATGGCACCCAGTTAGCATTAATTTGCCAACAATGAAGATTTCTAAAAATAGTAAATGAAGTTTGTGTGAATTCCTTCTTCTCTATGTCGTAACCAGAAGTAAAACCTATTTTCCAGTTTTCAGTAAAGTTCACATCACCACTAAACTGGGTAGTCTGTTTTATTTCAGGCTCTTCAAATCCAACTCTGGACCAATTTATATTATATCGCACCCTTAAATTCCATGGCACTTCAAAATCTACATACATATCAGGGTTATTGAGCAATTGTTGCACCTGATCTTCACTCGCTCCTGCACTTCTAGCCCTATCTTCCAGCTCATTCTTCTTTTCATCATCACTCTTCTTCCCTTTCGGGTTTAAATTAGTGGATAGTGAAATATTAAACCTGGTGAGTCGTCCTAAGCCTTCTCCTGCCTCCCACGCATATTGATCAACTTCACGTTGGTAATATCTTTTAGTACCATTATCTCGAGTAACAATACTATCTAATTTAATAAGATAAGGATTTAGCGTTGAAGTAAAATTGACATCTAATTTACCATTGAAAAGATTTGTTCTTGCATTTAGTGTAATATCAGCCAACTTGAATGAATCAGCCAAAAGATTATAACCAGAACTTAATGATAGGTTATCAAATATTTTAACCTTTTCAACTACATCAGCGGTATCTGTCTTTTTCTTCACTTTCATCTCAATAGTATTACTTAATGAGAATCCGATATTAGCCGATTTACCACTTCCAGGGCTACCATAGACAAAACCATCATATTTTGAGTAAAGGCGGGTATTTCCTAAAGAATCTGTTTGCACTTCTTTATAAATTCCATACTTCTCTTCACTAAAATCTGGACGCCAGCTAAAGTTAACAGAGGGTGTCATAACGTGCCTTATAGCTGTTACAGGTCCTGCCTTAGGATATACCATACCATACAAACGCGTATTAAAACCTATCCCTGCATTGTAAGCATTTGCCCTGGAAAATTGACGAAGTGTATCGATCACCACTTCATTTAATTCCGGGTCATATCTATGATTCAATTCTTTCAAATACCAAAACTCTTCATAATTAAACACGGGTGCCGCAGTGATAAATTTTAACAAATTAAATGAAGTTGAAACAGGTATTCTGTGCTTACCACCATTCTGAGCTCTTTCTAGCAAGTAAGGCATATTGTCAAAATTAAAATTGGTAATACTGTCTGATTCTCTTTCGCTATCACCCAACCTTCCTATGTTATTTGTCACCTGATTAGTAGCTGTGAAATTATAGGAGTAATTTAGTTTTTCTATAAATGTTAAATTCTTGGCATTTATATTCTTAAAAGGATATTGCCTGTTCATATTCAAGGCAAATTCAGGAAGAAGAATATCTATTTCATTTGTCCTTACATTTTGGTTATGCCTGGCACTTATGGCATAGTTAAATGGCGTTTTAGGAATTACGTTAGAGTATGAAATGTTACTGTTAAAGGTTTGTCTGACCTGTTGACTAAAATTAGTAGTAGGGTTGTTATTGTTATAAGAGCTGGTACCACCCTGAACACTAGCTGAGAACCTACCCGTACCTTTTGACTCTGGTCTATGTGACCATGTAACCCAGAAATCTCTGGAAACAGTTGAGTCAGTTTCACTTTCACCAAGACGTTGCTGATTAAATCTAAGATTAAAACTACCAGAATAGCTGTAACGCTTTCTATAATTAGATGCCAAGGATGCTCCAAAACTACCTTTAGAATATATCTCTCCTCTTAAGGCCATATCAACGTATTCATTAATAGCCCAATAGTAACCTCCATCTCTTAAGAAGAAACCTCTCCTGTTTTCCTCACCATAAGTAGGGAAAAGTATACCTGATGATTTAGTATTCGGCATGGGGAACATTCCAAAAGGAAATAAAAATGGCGTAGCTATTTCATTTAACTCCAAATGAAATGGACCTGCCAGTATTTTATCATTTGGTATTAACTTGATTTTACTAGCGGCAATTCCAAAGTGAGGGTGTTCCAAATTACAAGTTGTATACAGAGCATCCTCACCATATAACTCATCTTTTTCATTCTTCTTGATCCACTCCGAGTGCATGAATGCCTCTCCTTGCTGTGTTACCACCCCACGGATCACAGCTTTTCTGGTATCAAAATTATAGGTAATAGCCTCGGTTTGATATACCTGTCCTTTATCAGTGAAAACCGGTTCACCTATTGTTTTGCCTGTTGAATCCTGTACACCCTCGGCATCTAAAATCTTCGTGGCATAGTTAACTTTTATTCTATCAGCATCTAATTCAATATCTCCATAATCAACATGCGATGTTTTAAACATGATGATATCCTGCGTTTTTAAATTAAAATTAATGGAGTCTTTGGCCTTATAATTGACTGTAGTTTTTATGTCGCCAACTGGCACTGCGGTTGAATCTGTAACACTACTACTGTCATTGGCTGATAAAGTAGAATCAGAAACTTGCTCATTCTGAAGAAGTTCCGAGTTATTACTAGTATTAGTAGAATCGTTGGAAACCTCTTGTGAGTAGGCAAAAAAAGGTACTAAAAATATGATTAAACTAAATAATAAACGCCTCAAATTCTCTCTTGGATTTTTCCGATTTGTCGAATTTTTTACAACTTTGTGTAAAATTATACTATTCAAATTTAACAACCGAAAGATTGTGAAAAATATTACCATACTTTCGCTACTGACCGGTTTGCTGATCCTTGGTTCTTTCACAAATCTCAATAAGCCTTCATACAAAGTTGACCGTATTGTGATTGATGCAGGACACGGTGGTAAAGATGGTGGAACCTTTGGAGCTATCTCCAAAGAAAAAGATGTGGCCTTACAAATTGCTACCGAATTAGGTACTATCATAAAAGAGTATTTACCAGACGTTGAAGTAATTTATACAAGAGCTGATGATAACTTCATAGAACTTGATGAACGTGCCAATATCGCAAACAAAAATGGTGCCGACCTCTTTATTTCAATTCATTGCAACGCGGTTGAATATAGTAACAAAGTGAAGGGAACGGAAACCTGGGTGATGGGGCTCCATAAATCAGAAACCAATCTCAACGTAGCAAAAAGGGAAAACTCTGTTATTTTAATGGAAGAGAACTACTCAGAGAAATATGAGGGTTTCGATCCTAATGATCCTGCCTCGCATATATTATTTTCTTTGTATCAAAATGCATATCTTTCAAATAGTTTAAACCTTGCTGAAAAAATAGAGTTCCAGTTTAAGAAAAGAGTAGGCCGGAATAGCCGTGGTGTTAAACAGGCAGGATTTGTTGTACTTTACAAAAGCTCAATGCCAAGCGTATTGGTTGAAACAGGTTTTTTAAGTAACCCTTCCGAAGAAAGATACCTAAATGATGATCTAGGTCAAACCTATATCGCCTCAGGAATCTTTAGGGCAGTCCGTGACTATAAGGTTGAAATTGAATCAATGAACTAAAATGCATAAACTTTGAAGATAGCTAAAGAGATTAAAATTGCCGTACTAGCCATCACCTCGCTAGTAATTTTTTATATAGGCTTCAATTATTTAAAAGGTGTAGAGTTTTTCGATCCTACCAATGAGTATTATGCTATTTATGATGAACTAAATGGCTTAACAACATCCAATCCGGTTTTACTTAGTGGCCTCTCTGTAGGGCGTGTTAGTGAAATAGAAATTTTGCAAGAGCAAAATAACAAGGTTAAAGTTTACTTCGAGGTAAGAGAAGATATTACACTGGGCACTGAAACAGTAGCACTGTTATCAACCGACCTGCTTGGCTCCCAAAAAATTGTAATACAAAGGAATAAGGTATCTGAGGTATTGAAAGAAGGTAGTCAAGTGAAGGGCAATGTGGAACAATCCTTAACTGCACAAATTCAGGCACAAGCCTATCCAGTACTTAAAACATTAGATTCAGTAGGCCATCACCTTAATGGTATTTTAGAAAATATTGATCAGAATGAGCAGCGTATCAATGCTATTTTAGCAGATGTTCAGGAAGCCACACATGCCATAGCAGGAATTTCTCAAAGAGAGGCTCAGATTAAATCAATGCTAGATGATTTTAAGAAAATATCATCTGCACTTGCCAACGAAAAAGAAGGGTTAAAAGCTACTCTGGCAAAAACCAATGGTATACTTGATTCCGTGAACAACATTGAAATGTCAAAACTGGTAAACAACCTAGACAGCACCATTCAAAATATGAACAAAGTTTTAGCCAGTATGAACGATGGAGAAGGAACAGTTGATAAACTACTTTCCAGCGATTCACTTTACAATAATTTAAATAAAACAATGGAAGACCTTGATAAGCTTCTCATTGATTTCCGCGAGCAGCCTAAGCGATACGTTCATTTTTCATTATTTGGCAGAAAGGACAAAGACAAGAAAAAGAAATAATTGATTATAAAGACATTAGAACCATTCAATGGATATAGCATTCAATAAAAACGAAGACACCAACAAACAATTAGTAGATAAACTAAAATATAAACTAAAAGAAGTTTATAAAGGTGGAGGCGAAAAGAAGATCGCCAAACACCATGAAAAAGGAAAGCTTACGGCAAGAGAAAGAATCGATTATTTAAAAGATGATAATGCCGAATTTCTTGAAATTGGGGCTTTTACTGCCGAAGGAATGTACGAGGAAGTAGGTGGTTGCCCATCTGCAGGTGTAGTTACAGGAATTACCTACGTACAAGGAAGACAAGTTGTAGTAGTTGCAAACGATGCTACCGTAAAAGCAGGAGCCTGGTTTCCCATGACGGCCAAAAAGAATCTTCGTGCACAGGAAGTAGCAATGGAAAACAAATTACCTATCATCTATTTGGTAGACAGCGCAGGTGTTTTCCTTCCCATGCAAAACGAAATATTTCCAGATAAAGAACACTTTGGAAGACAGTTCAGAAATAACGCACTAATGTCATCAATGGGCATCATTCAGGTTGCTGCCATAATGGGTAGCTGCGTTGCTGGTGGTGCTTATCTACCTATCATGGCTGATGAAGCTATGATTGTCAATAAAACAGGATCTATATTTTTAGCAGGATCTTATCTTGTAAAAGCTGCTATTGGTGAGTCAGTAGATAATGAAACCCTTGGTGGTGCTACTACTCATTGTGAAATATCCGGAGTTACGGATAATAAATATGAAACTGACGAAGAGTGCTTAGATGCTATCAGAAAAATATTTGATAAAATAGGAGCACCTGAATCTGCAGGTTTTGATAGAGCTGAACCGGCAAAACCAAAACTTGATGAAAAAGAAATATATGGAATACTACCCAGTGATAGAGTAAAGCCATATGATACAAAAGAAATAATTCACCGTTTGGTGGATAATTCTGAATTTGATGAATACAAAGAGCTTTACGGAAAATCTTTAATATGTGGTACTGCACGTATTGATGGCTGGGCAGTAGGGATAGTGGCTAATCAACGTCAGGTTGTAAAAACCAAAAAAGGTGAAATGCAAATGGGCGGAGTAATCTACTCCGATTCGGCAGATAAAGCTGCCCGTTTTATTATGAACTGTAATCAACGCAAAATCCCTTTGGTATTTTTGCATGATGTAAGTGGCTTTATGGTAGGTAGCAAATCTGAACATGGAGGTATCATTAAAGATGGTGCTAAAATGGTAAATGCTATGTCCAATTCTGTTGTACCGAAGTTCACCTTCATTATGGGTAATTCATATGGAGCAGGTAATTATGCTATGTGCGGTAAGGCCTATGATCCTCGATTGATATACGCCTGGCCTTCGGCACAATTAGCAGTAATGAGTGGTTCTGCTGCAGCCAAAACACTTCTACAAATAAAGGTCGCTACCTTAAAGGCAAAAGGAGAAGAAATAACTGAAGAGGAAGAAAAGAAAATGCTCAAAGATATTGAAGACAAATACAATGAAGAGCTTTCTCCTTATTATGCTGCAGCCAGGTTATGGACAGATGGTATCATCGATCCTTTAGAAACCAGAAAAGTAATCTCTATGGGTATAGAAGCAGCTAACCATGCTCCTATTGAAAGGAAATTTAATGTTGGCGTAATTCAAACCTGATAGTTGATGGAGCAGATGGACGAGAAAGAGTTTAAAGCTTTAGTATCTCTTTTAGAGGATGAGGATACAGAAGTAAGCCGCCATGTTGAAGAAAAAATAATGTCCTTAGGCGGGTCAGTAATTCCTTTTCTTGAGGAACAATGGGAAAATAGTTTCGATCCTGTTATCCAGCGTAAAATTGAAGACATGATCCATACGCTTCAATTTGACCAGCTCAAGGAGCGTTTAGCCCAATGGAAAGAAAAAGGTGCTGATAATTTACTGGAAGGTATGTGGCTTATTGCTACCTATCAATACCCTGATACAGAACTTGACGAACTAAATCAGGAATTAGAACAGATTTATTATAACATCTGGACTGAGCTAACAGAAGATTTACATCCTTACGATATTGTTAAGATTATCAATAATGCCCTTTTCCAAAAGTTAAAGTTTAGAGCTAATACCAAAAACTTTCACTCCCCCAATAACTCTTTTATAAAATCTGTACTAGAGAGTAAGAAAGGAAATCCAATATCTCTTTCTGTAATATATATTCTAATTGCCGAAAAACTTGGATTGCCTATTTATGGCGTAAATCTGCCTAACCTCTTTATCATCACCTATAAAACAGACGACTTACAGTTTTATGTAAATGCATTCAACAGAGGACTTATTTTCTCAAAAAAGGATATCGATAACTACCTGGCAAATCTTAACTTAACGCCAAAAGAAATATACTATCAACCATGTAGTAATGAAGATATTATTAAGCGCGTTTTACGCAACTTGATTATGGCTTATGAGAAATTGGACGAACATGGTAAAGCTGAAGAAATCAAAGAATTACTGGTTCACCTCTCAGGTGGAATCGACTTCGATGCCCTGGGCTTATAATGCTAGAATTTTTTAATTCTACAGCCCATAGCCATCATTTGTGATTTCTGAGGCTGAGATTTTTCCTCTATAGCCTTTAAAGCATCCGTAGCATATTGTGTTTTAACTTGTGATGCATTTTGTGGATTATCATCAAAAGCTCCTTTGTAGAGAATTTTAAGAGAGTTACCATTACTTTTTACTATAAAAACTTCGGGCAGTTTAGTAGCACCCAAAACTTCAACAAGTTGCTGCTTTGAGTCGGAATAAAGGGTTCCCTTCCATAATGAAGTAGACATAAACTTCTTCATTAGAGCTAGTGAATTCTCATTAGGCTTCTTTTCTTCATGAGGATTGATAAAAATCATATTATATCCGGATGCTAAAGCCTCAGCACTGAATTTTTTAATTCTGGCTTGATATGAATTAACATAAGGACACTCATTATCTATAAAAATGATCACGGTTGTTGAACTACCAATAATTGCCGAAGCAGCTTCATTCTTACCTGTGTTTACATTCTTTAAGCTTACACCCTCAATGCTTTGTGCATTTGCGAATACAACAATTACCAATAATGAAATACTTAGAAGAAACTTTTTCATAACCATTAATTTATGTTGTAACAAATGAAGTATTCACCCAAATTAAGAAATCGCAGTTGATAATTCATTTCAATGTCATTTTTCTTAATTTTTCCAACACAACTTTGCAGACTGTCTTCACTTTCAATAAATAAGTTAGCTTTAAAATCTATACCACCCTTCATGTAAAGCTTAAAAAGCACTTCCTTAGCTGACCATATTTTACTTAGCTTTTTCAGGTCAGTACCACAAAGCTGCAATTCGTATTCATTGAATAGACGTTGCGCAATCATCTTCATTTTCTCTTGTGGTTTTTCAATATCTATGCCAACATTTATTTGATTCCCAATAAGTAAGGTTACATAATGTGCAGTGTGTGAAAGAGATATTTCATAATTACTATCTGCTAATTCAGGCTTCCCATATTTATTCCTGAAGACAGCGCTATCAGGTAATTGAAAACTTTCAAAAGCTTCCTTTATCAGTTTTCTTCCAGCAAGAAATTCAAGTCTCTTTTCTGCATGGCTAATTTCCGCCAACAAAGATGAATCCTTTTCGCTCAATGAAAGCTGCGATAAAAATTCATCTTCACTTTCAGCTATTTCCCATATAGCTAAATGAATATTTTCGTTAATGGTAACTGTTTTGTATAAAGGCATATGTAGTTTTGCAATATGCCTAAAATTAATGTAGAAAAAATTCAAAGCCTAACGGGTCATAAAGATTGCCTGTATACCATTATTGAAGGAGAACAAAGCAATTTGATTTATACTTCTGGTGGAGATGGTTTAGTTGTGAGGTGGAATTTGGATCAGCCGGACTTAGGAGAAATGGTAGCCAAAGTCCATAATTCTGTTTACGCGCTGGCAATTGATCAACAAGCGCAACAACTTTATATAGGGCATAACTTTGAAGGCGTTCATGCTTTAGACCTGTTAACTAAAGAGACTAAAAACTCTTCAAAAATTACTGATAACTATATTTTCGATCTTAAGATTGTAGATAATCAAATATACTGTGCTTGTGGAAATGGCCAACTCGTAATACTCGATAAGCAAAGTTTACAGCTTATCAATAAGCTTAAAGTTAGTGATGCAAGTTTAAGATCGCTCGATTTCAACAAAACTTCGAATGAATTGGCCATAGGAACAAGTGACAATACCATTTACATATTAGACATATCCGGAAAACCAAAACTTAAGCAAAAGCTTGATGCACACACCAATTCTGTGTTTACTACTAAATTTCATCCACATCTGCCCTATTTATTAAGTGCTGGAAGAGACGCTCATCTAAAAATATGGAATACGCTTAATTATAATCTAGAAGAAGATATAGTAGCACATATGTATGCCATTAACAATATTAGCTTTAGCCCTTCAGGAGAATTTTTTGCCACCTGCAGCATGGATAAAAGCATTAAATTGTGGGATGCAAAGAGCTTTAAATTGCTTAAAGTAATTGACAAAGCAAGGCATGCCGGCCACGGAACCTCTGTAAATAAGCTGTTATGGACTGATCATAATCACTTGCTCGTTAGTGTAAGTGATGACAGAACTGCCTCAATTTGGAATATTCAAACAGAAAATTAACAATATCACCTTATATTTGTCTTTATAAAAGCCGCTTTGGTTGCTAAAAACGAAATATTAGCTTATTATTTCGTTAAACTGTCACAAGCTTGAAAATTGCACTAAAATGAATATCACTCCTTTAGAGATTAGACAAAAAGAATTTGAGAAAGCCTTCAGAGGTTATGATAAGGATGAAGTAGCTGCTTTCCTTTCTTCTATGTCGCAAGAATGGGAACGCGCCATGGACACACAAAAGGAGTTAAAAATCAAGCTTGAGTCTGCGGAGAAAGAAGTAGAAAAGTTACGTCAGGTTGAAAATTCGCTTTATAAAACACTCAAAACTGCTGAAGATACCGGGGCTAATGTTATCAATCAAGCCAATAAAACCGCAGAACTCCATTTAAAAGAAACTCAAATTAAAGCTGACAAGCTTATTCAGGAAGCGAATCAAAAAGCCACCAATATTATTGAGGGAGCCAATAAGAGAGCGCAATCTATCATGCATGAAATGGAGGAAGAGCTTAAGGAGATGGCCGAAAGCTTAAAAACACTGGAAAGTTTCAAAGACAATATTTCTGAAGAGCTGAAAAACTTGAGTAACGGCTTACAAGAAAGAGTTAAAAAGGTGGAAGATAGAGTAAAGCATGTAGATGTAGAAATGCACCTTAAAAGAGCTCGAAATGCTGTCAACAAAATAAAAAATGCTGATTTCGAATTGCCTGAAGAGATAGAAAGTGACAAAATAGAGTTTGAACTGGAACCTGCTGAAATGCCTGAGGTTAAGCAACCGGATACGGCACCTCAGAAAAAAGAAAAGCAAACATCAAATGCTGATGACTCAGGTGAAGACACCTCATTTTTTGACGAAATATAATAATGGCTAAAGGTAAAGTTACGCTCTCAGGCATGGCCTTTTATGGCTATCATGGCTATTACACTGAAGAAAATAAGCTTGGAAACCATTATACAGTTGACTTATCAGTTTCTACCAATTTCGAACACGTTAAGGATGAACTGGAAGGCACCATTAACTATGAAGTGCTTTATCAGTTAACCGAGAAGGTGATGAAAGAACCTTTCAAGCTTTTAGAAACCCTTGCTTATAAAGTAGTCAAAAGTGTCTTTCAAGAATTTTCTGAGGCAGAATCTGTTCATATTACCATCAAAAAAAACCAACCTCCTATTGGTGCCATATGTGATTTCGCAGCTGTTGAATTAGATATTAATCGATCCGAACTAACAGATTAAGTTATATTTCTCCATTTATTACAAAGCGGCAATCGTTTGCTTTTTAGGCTAAAAAAGGCCTATTTCACGTTAATTTATCACCCTAACAATTATTATCGTGGAAACTGTAAAGCCAACATACGACTTCAAAAAATATAAAACTCCAACTGGTTCTCAATTAAACTGCAAAGGATGGGTGCAAGAAGCTGCATTACGTATGCTGCTTAATAACCTCGATCCTGAAGTAGCAGAAAGACCTGAAGACTTGATCGTTTATGGCGGAAGAGGTAAAGCTGCCCGAAATATAGAATCTTTAGATCTAATCATAAAAGCTTTAAAAGATATTGAAGAAGATGAAACGCTAGTAGTTCAATCCGGTAAGCCGGTAGGAATACTTCCTACACATAAAGATGCACCGCGCGTGCTCATCTCCAATTCACAGTTAGTGCCTAATTGGGCTAACTGGAAACACTTTGATGAACTGGAGAAAAAAGGGCTGATGATGTATGGCCAAATGACAGCCGGAAGTTGGATTTACATAGGCTCGCAAGGCATTGTTCAAGGCACATATGAAACCTTCTCGGCAATTGCCAATAAAGATTTTGATGGCTCTTTAAAAGGAACATTAACAGTGACCGCTGGCTTAGGTGGTATGGGCGGTGCACAACCATTAGCTGTTACTATGAATGATGGTGTTTGCTTGGTAGCTGAAGTTGAAAAGTGGCGAATCGATAAAAGAATTCAGACACGCTATTTAGATGAGAGCATGGATGATATTGATGATGCTATAGACAGAGCGCTTGAAGCGAAAGCTAATAAAGAGCGCGTTTCCATAGGTGTTCATTGCAACGTAGTGCATTTACTTGAGCGTTTAATTGAACGTAATATCACTCCTGATGTATTAACAGATCAAACTTCAGCACATGACCCTCTGGTTGGTTATGTTCCTCACCAGATTTCTTTGGAAGAATCAAATACCTTAAGAGAAGCCAATCCGGAGAAATATGAAGAGCTTTCATATGAGTCAATGTACAGACATGTTGAGCTGATGCTTCAATTACAAAAGAATGGAGCCATTACTTTTGACTATGGTAATAACCTGAGAGCAAGAGCCCAAGAGAAGGGTTTAAAAAATGCTTTTGATTTCCCGGGCTTTGTTCCTGCTTACATCAGACCACTTTTCTGCGAAGGTAAAGGTCCTTTCAGATGGGCTGCTTTATCAGGTGACCCTGAAGATATTAAAAAAACAGATGAAGTTATCTTAGAGCTTTTTCCAGAAAATGAATCTTTAAGAAGATGGATTGAAATGGCACAGGAAAGGATAGCCTTTCAGGGACTACCGTCAAGAATCTGCTGGTTAGGGCAAGGAGAAAGAGAAAAAGCAGGCTTAGCTTTCAATAAACTTGTAAGAGAAGGTAAAGTAAAAGCACCAATTGTAATCGGGCGAGATCATCTAGATACAGGCTCAGTAGCTTCACCTAACCGTGAAACAGAAGCCATGAAAGATGGCTCTGATGCAGTTGCGGACTGGCCTTTATTAAATGCCTTGGTAAACACTGCCGGAGGAGCAAGCTGGGTTTCGCTGCATCATGGAGGTGGAGTTGGCATGGGCTATTCAATCCACGCAGGAATGGTAATTGTGGCCGATGGTTCTGATGATGCCGAAAAAAGATTAAAAAGAGTGTTGTATAATGACCCAGGTATGGGAGTTATTCGTCATGCAGATGCTGGATACGACATTGCACAAGACACTGCAAGAAAGCATAAATTGGATATTAAAGAACGATTGAAATAATCTTTTTAAAGTAAGTTGTGAGCTTTGAGTTATGAGTTTCAGGTAAGAGTTACTCGAAACTCATAACTAGAGACTCAAAGCCAAGCTTCACTCTTCAAACTTTGTACTTCCAACATCTTAATTCACACTTCAAACTATTACTCATGCTATTAACAAACATCAAAGCTTTATTCGGTAACCACTTATCCAATATCCCACTTCGTGGAAAAGAGCTTGGGAAACTTCCTTCCATTGAAAATGCCTATATACGCATCAAAGGTGAGCATATTGAAGATTTCGGCTCCATGAAAGCTATAAATTTAGCTGATGAAAAAGATGAGGTAATTGATTTAAAAGGCAAATATGTATTACCTTCTTTCTGCGATTCTCACACCCATATTGTTTATGCCGGAAGTCGCGAGTCTGAATTTGTTGATAAAATTAATGGATTAGGATATGCAGAGATAGCCGCTAAAGGAGGTGGTATCTTAAATTCTGCCGAAAGGTTGGCTAACACATCTGAGGACGAACTTTTTGAATCTGCCATGCAAAGAGTGCTTGAGGTTCAGCAACTAGGAACAGGCGCTTTAGAAATTAAAAGTGGTTATGGTTTAAGTGTTGAGGCCGAACTGAAGATGTTAAGGGTCATCAAGAGAATTAAAGAAAGTGTGAAAATGCCAATTAAAGCGACATTTCTTGGTGCACATGCTTATCCTAAGCAATTCAAAGATGATCATGAAGCCTATCATGAAC
The DNA here is from genome assembly GCF_016734805.1 of Marivirga atlantica. Classification (GTDB taxonomy): domain Bacteria; phylum Bacteroidota; class Bacteroidia; order Cytophagales; family Cyclobacteriaceae; genus Marivirga; species Marivirga atlantica. The sequence continues at coordinate 60,764 of NZ_JAERQG010000002.1, read as the reverse complement.
TAATCATCAGTGAAATGCTGCCAGCCATAGCTGACGAGAATCTGGCAGATTACATAGATGTATTCTGTGAGAAAGGTTTCTTTGATGAGGAAAGTAGTGAAAAAATACTTGAAGCAGGCGCTTCGCATGGTTTGAAAGCTAAAATACACGCTAACCAATTGCATAATAGTGGAGGAGTACAACTTGGCGTAAAACTGGGAGCACTCTCTGTTGATCACCTGGAAACCCTTGGCGATAAAGAAATTAAATTATTAGGCTCAAGTAACATCATGAGCACTATGCTACCAAGCGCAGCTTTCTTCTTAAGAATGCAATATCCACCTGCTAGAGAGTTGATCGAAGCTAATGCAGCCTTGGCGCTGGCCACAGATTATAATCCTGGTTCTTCACCAAGTGGAAATATTCCATTACTTATCTCTCTGGCATGTATCCAAATGAAAATGACTCCTGAAGAGGCGGTTAATGCTGCTACGCTTAATGGAGCAATTGCTATGGAAATAGAGAATGAGGCAGGCTCTATTATGAATGGTAAACTTGCTAACCTTATTGTTACTAAGGAAATCCCTTCCCTGGCCTTTATGCCCTATGCTTTTGGTTCGCAATCTATTGATAAGGTAATGCTTGCAGGCGAATGGATTTAACAAACTTTGCATATCTAACTGAGGAGCATATAAAAACTCATACAGCCATAAGAGCTGGAGAAACCAAAATTGGTCAAAAAATCAGCTTTGGTGTTTTAGATCAGGTTTCTAGTAAGCAGTTTGTAATACTTGGTATTGAAGAATCAATCGGTGTTAAGGGCAATTTAGGAGTTGCAGGCACCCACACAGCTTGGAAAGGATTTCTATCGAAATTTTTAAATGTGCAGCATACCCATAAGCTCAATGCAGAACAAATACACCTCTTAGGCACATTCAATTTCAATAGCTTATTTGAGTCTTGTAAAACTATAGCAGAGTATAGAACAGCTACAGAAAAAGTAGACGACCAAGTTTATCCGCTTATTCAGGATTTAGTGGAAAAAGGACATGTCCCTATAATCATTGGAGGAAGCCATGCCAATGCTTTTCCTATTCTGAAAGGATGCAGTTTAGCTTTTAATGAACCCGTTTCGGCCATTAACTTGGATGCTCATGCTGACTTCAGAGCACTCGAAGGGCGACATAGTGGAAACCCTTTTTCCTATGCCTATAATCAGCAATATTTAAATCAATATAGGATAATTGGTTTGCATGAAAACTATAACAGTCAATCGATGCTCGATCACATGGATGAAGCCAGGGTAGAATTCATCAGCTGGGAAGACATCTATCTCAGAAAAGCTGTTGGATTTAACGAAATACTTGATCAATACATTCAACAAACATCTCAGAACCATTGCGGTATTGAACTTGATCTTGATAGTATTGAAAATACTTTAAGTAGTGCTATGGGACCTTCAGGTTTCACAGCAACAGAAGCTCGTCAATATGCCTACCACTGTGGTCAACATGCGAATGCTGCCTATCTACATCTGTGTGAAGCATCTACCCAGCTTGAGAATGGTCAGCAAAGTGCAACTATTGGAAAACTACTCTCCTATTTGGTTACTGATTTTGTTAAAGGTGCTTTAGAAAAAACTAATATTTAATAATATCATTAAGTGTATTGACCATTAGGTTCAGCTCAGTTTTCTTGATACGACCTAACCTTTCAATAAATCGTTCTTTAGCAATTGATCGAACATGAAAAACCAAGACTTCTGATTCTACTTTCAGACCATTCTCAGTATTGGGAGTAAGAATTGGATTGCCTTTATAACGCTTAACCTTTGTGGTAAGCGGGCAGGCAATTACTACATTCAAATGCTCATTAAGCAAGTTTCCGCTTAAAATAACCACGGGTCCGTATCCTGCCTGCTCGCTACCTTTAATCGGATCAAGGTTTACGTACCAAATTTCACCCTGCCTCATCTTCCTTGAGCTGCTTAAGGTATTCTGTCATGCCTTCCTCTGCCATTAACATAACATCTGCATCTTCCGAGGCTCTTTGATAAGATTTCGCATACGCGGCCCTTTCTAAATGTTCAAGGTATAAAGAAAGTGCCTTTTCAATCAGTTTATTCTTCGGCATATTAAGCTCCTTAGCTTTAGCTGAGAGCAGTTCTACCAATTGATCTGGAATAGATGTCGTAAGAGTGGTCATTTATCAAGTATATTTATAATATATAAATATAAAACATATTTATATATTATAAATTCCTGATTTCAGAATTAATTATTTACACCAAAGCTGTCATTTCCTAAAAGTGAAGGTTGATTTAATCTTCCCTTTGGATCTTTATTTTCTAGATTTAATACCCCACGTGGACAAACAGAAGAGCACACACCACAGCCTACGCATGATGATCTTACTATATTTTGACCTCTCTGCGCATACCAGCGTACATCAATTCCCATCTCGCAATAGGTAGAGCAATTACCACAAGAAATACATTGACCTCCATTAGTAGTGATTCTAAACCTTGATTTAAATCTTTGAACCAAGCCCAGATAAGCCGCCAAAGGGCAGCCAAATCTGCACCACACTCGGTTGCCCATAAAAGGATAAAAGCCAGTGCCAACAACTCCTGAAAAAACCGCTCCTATGCCAAAACCATATGCCGCCCGAATATCATAGGTATTTAATCCCGCCAAAGTTGAAGAGCCTGAAAAGTAGGTGTAAAGTACCCCGATCGTCATCACCACAGCAAAAACTAATACTGAATGGATAGATATTCGCTCAAATTTCCATGCTTTTAATGACTTATCAGAAAGTTGTCTGTATGGATCACCTAAAGTTTCAGCTAAACCTCCGCAGCCACAAACCCAGCTGCAATACCATCTTTTCCCATACAAATAGGTGAAAATTGGCACTCCTAAAACAAATAAGGCTATGCCCCAGCCTAACATGAAAATACCGAGTGTTCCATTCTCGAGAAGATTATCTAACCTGTATTCAAAAAAGAAAGAATAGTCCAGCGGCCACATATTTTTGAAATCCATGGAAGGCTGATTGAGCCGAACTAGAATTTCTGGAATAAGGAAGGCAAAACCCAATTGGAAGAACATAACTGAAGCTGTTCTTATCATTTGGTATTTAGAATGACGATACTTTAGTATCATTCTTACTCCCATTACCAAAATGGCCAGTGTATAAAGAAAGCCATATAGAAACCATTGGCTTGCTGGGTTTCCGCTTAACAATAAACTTACAGGATCGACCATCTGAACCCAGCTAATCATGTAAGATGGATAGAAATATAGGAAGATGTAGAATGTAATAAGGAAAGCTCCTACGAGCATACCTAACCAACCTCTTGACTTTAAAGCATTATGAAAAGTACCGTCATTTTTAATACCGGGCTTTTGTAGTTTCAATCGTGGCAGTAGGTAAAGGGCGGAACCAATGATTGGTAGCAGAATAGCGAGAAACAACCACATCCATGGATTGGTAGCAACTGTACCAACATCGGCTTTCTTAATAAGCGAAAAGGTTGTGTTTTTAATAGTTTCGTTAGAGAAGCCTTTGTTACCAATAATACTAGCATTAACATTTGCTATAACACCCTCTAATTCCTTTTGAAGCGCTTCTTTGGACTCATATGACCTACCTTCCATCCAGGAAGTATAGCTTTTCATTTGGTTTAACTGCCAGTCGCTAATTTCACTGCTTTCACTAAAGGACTTATTTATATAATCAGCTTTATACGTATTGTTTTCGGACAAAGCAGCTATTTCTGAGGCTTTATCACTAGAGATTTCGTAGTATGATTTTAGTTTGTCGTTAGCAGCAGAAAATGCATTTTTGAGTTCACTAATAAAAGTAAATTGACTGTTGTAAGTAGTACTTAAAACAGTTTGAATCGGTTCTTGAATAAGCTCATATTTATCCTTTCCAATATTTTCGATCAGTTGATCCTCTTTTAATTCATATTCTCCCAGAAAAAACATGGAAAGAAAGAGTGCGAAACCTATGATGAAAATTATGAGTCCTAATTTATGTACTGCTTTTAAGCTATTCATGTATTATCATTTTATATCTGTTACCATATGATGTCTGTTAACTGCTTTATTAACTACTCAAATCACAGGTTAAATATTCCGAAAATTTTGGATTTTGATGATTTCACTTTGTCATCAGGGTATCTTTCATTGTAAATTTTAATTAATTCTTCCTCGTATCGTTCGAAAAATTCAGGATCAAAATTGGCATGTTTTAGCTTGCTCATCACTTTTTTCTTATCCCACTTATCACGAATCATTTTTTCTACCACCTCATGTCTATACCTTATACCCATTAGGTTTATGCCTTTAAGCGTTCCGTCTGACTCGTTAAAAATCAACCTTATCGACTTCTCCCCTTTCGGGTGTTCCCAATAGATATGCTCTTCCTCATCCATTGGTTGATTGCCAACCTGGCCATATACCTGATACTCTATATCAAGAAATTTAGCAGAATTGAACCACATACCTGGTTTATAGGCTGTTTTATTGCCACAAATTGTTTGAGCAAGTGTTTCTCCGTGCATTCTACCTGTATACCAAACCTGCTCAATATTTTTTCTGTCAGATGCGGGAGCAGTTTCAAATTCTGCACAATCACCAATTGCATATACATTGGGCATATTAGTTTCAAAAAATTCATTCACCTTAATACCTCTTTTAATATCAAGAAATGAATTCATCAAAAAGTCTACATTGGGGCTAACACCAACAGTAAGGCCTACGAACTGACATTCGATGGTCTTCCCTTCTTTTGTTTTAACACTCCCAACACGTCCATTGCCATCATCATTTATACGCTCAAGTTCACTTTCCAGAATCAGATTAAAGCCTCTACTTTTGATATGCCTGCTAACCATAGCAGCTTCTTCCGGTGGAAGTACATTGTTCCAGAAATCAGATTCACGAACCAAAAAAGTTACCTCTATTCCTCTCGAATGGAACATCTCTCCCATTTCAATCCCAATCAATCCACCACCAACAATTACAGCATGTTTAGTAGTAGATGATAAGGCTTCCATAGTTTTTAAATCCTGATAGCTATATAAGCCCTGCACACCCTCTAAGTCTTGACCTGGCCAACCAAATTTATTTGGTTTAGAACCCACTGCTAAAATGAGTTTATCATATTGTATTTCTCCACTTTTTCTAGTGCTAAGACTTTTACCTTCAAAATCGATTTTATTCACATAGTCTTGCAGTAAATCAATCTTATTTTTTCCCCAAAAGAAGTCTTCATAGGGTTTGGTATGTTCAAATTTCATGTGCCCCATATAGATGTACATGAGCGCGGTTCTGGAGAAAAAATATTCAGTTTCTGATGAGACAATTAGAATTTCGTCATCGCTAAGTTTTCTGATATGCCTCGCAGCAGTAATTCCTGAAATCCCATTACCTACTATAACTATTTTCCTCATCTATTGAAGTTTACTAAAAGGTTATCAATTTTAAAGTTATTAAACATGAACATTTGTCGAATGACTGACAATTAGTTAAATCCTGTTTAAAACTTTAGCCGTATATTGAGTTAAACTAAATCAAACGCTCTAACAAATTATGAAATTTTTAATCAACACATTAGCCATTTGGCTAATAACTTTTGGCACGCTGTTCGGAGGGAACCAATCTCTTACAAATTTTAATCAGTCTGCCGATGCCTTTCTTAAAAAGCACGTAAAAAACGGAAAGGTCGACTATAAGACCTTGAAAAATAATTTTATTGAAATCGATCAGCTTTATCAATCTTTGGCAGGCGTAAATGTAAATAACCTTAGTAAGGATGAAAAAATGGCATTTTACATTAACGCTTATAATATTATTGTTATCAGACAGATTACTGACTACTACCCTCTAAAGTCCGCTTTAGATAAAAATGGCTTTTTTGACAAAGTGAAACACAAAGTTGGTGGTGAAATGCTAACACTAGATCAAATTGAAAAAGGAAAAGTCATTATTCCTTTTAGAGATCCAAGAGTACATTTTGCTTTTTCATGTGCGGCAATTGGTTGTCCTGAACTCGGTGACTTTGCCTACACAGGTGCAAATTTGGACGCAAAGCTCAATGAAAGGACAATGAACTCAATTAATAACCCAGATTTTATAAAAGTCAATTCTGGTGAAAATACAGTTAAGCTTTCGATGATTTTTAAGTGGTACGAGAAAGATTTCACCATGAAGGCTTCGGATGTTTTAGCCTACATCAATGACTACAGAAATCAAAAAATACCTTCATCGTATCAGGTAGATTTCTATCCTTACGATTGGTCATTGAATATTCAATAGTTTAATTCGGTTTGTTTTATTTCTAAGTCATCTGCGCTAAGTGGATGACTTTTTTTGCTTAATACAAGGCTACTTAAGAAAAAAGCCTCAATTTTGCAGGCCAAAAAATTAAAAGACTATGTTAAGAGGAGGAATACTTGTGTTTCTGGGAGCCTGCAGTTTTGGTGTGCTAACCACATTGGTAAAATTATCTTATGCCGAAGGCTTTACTTTGGCAGAAGTTACAGGCGTTCAAGTATTTTTTGGCACCATAGTTCTATGGCTTATCTTAATTGGCAGAGCCCTATTCCAGAAAGTAAAATTCCATTTCACCTGGCAGAATAGTTGGCGTGTATTGTTAACAGGCATCAGTACTGGACTGGTAAGTTTAGCTTATTACAAATCGGTACAGGAATTACCAGCTTCAATAGCCATACTGTTATTGATGCAGTTCACGTGGATTAGCATGCTATTAGAAGTCATTATTCACAGAAAATTCCCTTCAGGTAGGCAGCTACTTTCAGTATTATTTATTCTCTTTGGCACTTACCTGGCAGGTAAAGTGTATGACTTTAGTAATATACCGTGGAGTTTGGAAGGATTGGGTTACGGCCTACTAGCAGGTTTCTTTTATGCAGTATTTATTTGGGCTAACGGACGCGTGGGAAACGCCTTAGTACCTGTTCAAAAAAGTGCTATGATGATAACAGGATCATGCATATTTATATTCTTGATTTTCCCTCCAGAATTTTTGGTGAATGGTAGCCTGATAAACGGCTTGTTCCCCTGGGGATTTGCATTTGCTCTTTTCGGTACAGTAATTCCTCCATTATTTTTCGCTTACGGGATCCCTAAAATTGGTGTTGGTGTGAGTGCAATTCTCAGTTCAGCGGAACTTCCTGTAGCCGTATTCTTTTCGAGCTGGTTATTGGCAGAGCAAGTGACTTTATTACAATGGACAGGAATATTATTAATATTGGCTGCCATAGCCATTTCAAACCTCAGGTTAAAAAAGAAGCCTGAGTAAAATACTCAGGCTTATAATTTTTAGAAATGGATAACTAACTGAGAGTTATTGTACTGCTTCTAAAGCATTTAAATTACCATAGCCGAACTCTGAACTTCTGCTAGGATAAAAATCGGAAGATTGCTTTAGCTTATTCAATATTTGATCTCTGTTCCAGGTAGGATTTTTAGACCAAACTAATGCCGCAATACCTGCGGCTGTTGCTGTGGCTACTGATGAACCACCTACTGTAGATGGTTGAGAACCGCTCATTGCTAAAGAAAGTGGATGAGCATTTGACCCTGCCTTTTCCATAATAACCGTGAAATCAACTTTATCCCCTGAATGGCAGATGTCGCATCTTTTATACTGACCTTCCTTTACACCTGTAACAGCTACTGTTTCGTTCATAGTAGCAGGGAAAATAACGCCAAACCAATTGGTAAAGCTTGTAGAAGTACCTGCTGCAGAAAATATTAATTTACCTTTTCCATAAGCGTAACGAATAGCATCAGCCACTTTTGAGTTTGTAAATACATCACCTATTGACATGCTGATAATTTTCACATCACTTCTGTTTCCTAGATAAACAAGGGCATCAGCAACACCGTCTTTCTCATTACCACCGTTAATAATTACATCGCTAGTGCCTCTTACTCCAACTAAATTTGCATTGTAAGCTACACCAACGGAAGATCCTGAATTACTTCTAGGAGCAGCTATAACACCAGCCATTGCTGTTCCATGACCACACTTATCATCTGGTCCATCGATAGATTTCCACCACCACCAGCCGGTAGCATAGAATCCATAACGTTCAACTGATCTGCCAGAAGAAGCGCCTGAATTAAATTCGTTTCCTAGTTTAGTTTGATTTGGCGATAAACCTGTATCAATTAAACCTACAGTAACACCTGAACCAGTGCTATACTGCCACGCTTGGTTAATGCCCATCATTGGATAATTCCATGACATTTTCGCATTAGGTGAAATGGTAGAATACAAATCACCGGATAAGCCGTAGTCAGGATCATTAGAACAACCTGAATCGCTCATGCGTTCACCATCACCATAGGTCTCAAAGTCTACTATGTAGCCAACAGGCTCCACATATCTTACATTTTCCATTGAGCGTAATCTGTTAATTACCTCTAACTGTGAAACCTTCATTTCCATAAAAGGAAGCACTTCATGAGAGAAGTTTGGAAGCTCTTCATCAGTGATAGTCTTATCATATTTCTTACTAAGCACTTCAGTTGTTTCATCAAGTATTAGCTGCTTAGAAGCTTTCCACTCTGGATCAGCAACATTAATTGATGTCATTCTTTCATTAATATTACCGGCACTAGATACTGTATAACCAACAGTTAAAATACTATCAGCATGTACTAGGGCACTCCAAAGCATTACATCATTTGCTTCTGACCAATTAAATTCATTATTCTCTTTTAAAGAGCTAATAATAAAATCATCAATTTCCGATTTGGGCATTACTTCAATCACCTGTTCTTCAACAAGTGCGTCATCTTTTAAGGTAAGGTTTTCTTCATCTCTGGAACAAGAGAATAAAATGGATGCTGCTAAAACAGCGGTGAGTAATCTTTTCATTTTGTTTTTAGGTTTGGTTATAATATTTTATTCTGTATGCAGAGTAATTTCTATATTATAAGTCGGAAATGCAAACGTTTGCCGAAATAGATAATGGTTTAATCGAAAAGATAACTTAACCTTAAAGGAAATGGAAAAAGCTTATTAAAAGCTTAACGGACTGTTTTTTCGAAAGTATATTCTTTGCCCTCATACTTGAGAATATAAGTGCCTTTTGGAAGCCTTCTGATGTTATAGGAAACGCCTTTACCACGTTTAATAACGCGAGAATTAGCATTTAACAATTGGAAACTAACCTCTTCTGTAAATTCAATCGACCACTTATCTGTATCAATGGCATGGCTAATTTCTCTTTTATCTGAGAAGTATTTGAATGGTGAAGATACCGAAGGATCGCCTTTTGGAGGATAGTAAACAACTCTGTAATTATTGTTCCCCGGAATATGATCAAGAGCTACACTATGCTGGTTAATAAATATATTTCCTTTTGTTTTTGCAGTATCAATAGGCTCCCAAATGTTACCAATTTCCTTCTCGATAACATAGAAACCTTCACTGCTTTCTTTGGAGGTAATCCATAATATTTCCTCCTCATTCACGTAAATATTTATCCATGAAAAGCTAATGTCATTTTGAATAACTTCAGGATTAATAAGCTCTGGCTTGCATCCATCCTGATGAATTATTCTTAGCACAATTCTATCTTCTAAATTAAAAGCTGATAAATCTATTTCTACAGCAGAAACATCCGGCTCACTGATTGAAAGCTCACCATTTACATATATCTGTTGAATGCAAAATTTCTGATTGGCTTCAAGAAAGGAGTTTCTGATAAAAACATTTTGTCCATGATAGAATCCTCTGATATACGTATCTTCAGCCATCAGCTCATATGAACCGAAAGCCTGAATAATAAATATGTATAAAAGAATTACTCTAAACATAAACCGCTATTCGTAACGTAATGACTCTATAGGGTCTAGTTTTGATGCTTTATATGCCGGATAATAACCTGAAAGTAAACCTACTACCACACAAACTATCAGTCCTGTAAACATCCAAACCCATGGTACTACAAAACCACCATCACTTATAATTGCTGAAATAATATTACCAATAACAATGCCTAAAATAACGCCTGCTATTCCCCCTAGCTGACAAATAACTATAGCTTCCCATAAAAACTGAAGTCTAATTTTGATAGGAGATGCCCCAATAGCTTTTCTGATACCTATTTCCCTTGTTCTTTCTGTTACAGACACCATCATAATATTCATTAAACCAATTGATGCACCAAGTAAAGTTATAAGCCCTATTGTAAAGCCTCCTATTCTTAAGTAACCGGCCACTTCATCCATTCTATCGGATAATGACTCACTTTTTTCAATGGTAAATGAATTTTCATTGCCAATTCTGTCACCTCTAACGGTGCGCATTGCCCCTGTCGCTTCACCAATAGCAGTCTCCATTAAAATAGGATCATCCACAGAAACAGTTATAGTGTACTGGAGCGTCCGCTGTGCAATAATAGTAGAAAGTCCTATCGGAATATAGATAGACTGATCAGGGCCTCCACCACCGAAACCTCCTTGTTCCTCAAGCACTCCAATAACTTTGAATTTACTTCCTAAAAATGATATGCTCTTGTTCAATGGCTCTTCATTTTCCTTGAAAAGCTTTTTCACCACATTTGATCCCAGGATCACCACATTATTATTATTCTGAATTTCTAAAGGTGAAAAATTTCTTCCTTTAGCAATATCATAAGCATTTTGAATGAAGCAATTTTCATCGGTAGCGGATATTCTCACAGTGGGAGTAGTTTTCTCTGATTTATACTTCAATTCGCCATTACCCGTAATGCGTGTATAAATTGATACTGAACCAGAAAAATTATACTTGTCCTTAAAATCAACTGCTTGTTTATAAGAGATAGGCTCGTATCTTTTTTCTACCTTTCCTTGTGAAGTGCCCCGCCTGCCGTCAACACCCCTGGCTTCAATATCGAAATTATTTGCGCCTAAACTGGCAAAACTATCTCCTACGGAGCTCTGTATACCTTCAATTGCTGTTAAAATCCCTACAAGAGAGGTTATACCGATGGCAATAATGGTAGCAGTAAGAACGGTTCTTAATGTATTCCCTTTGATGGAACGAATTCCTTCGCGTATGTTTTCTATATATTCCAAGGCCTAAGTTTTGTCAAATTTTAGCAATTAATCTCTAAATTTCACGATATATTACACGAAATGCTGATTTAGTTATTTGAATCGACTCAAATTAAATCATTCAAAAACAATTAACATTTTGTAAGACTTTAAACTTTAATTTGTACGAAATATAAGTACTATTATTTGAATGCCCGATAATTGATTAGTATTTAAGGGGGGAGTGATATAACAGCAAAGAATATAATAATCATGATAAAGCGACTTTCAGTCTTTATTTTATTTAGCCTATTGAGTTTACAACAGCTCAAGGCCAATCGAATTTTAATACCGATGGATGAAACCCAAAGCAATCATTTAAAGGCTTATGGTATCTCCTATTGGATTTTATCAAATGAGGTTTCAATGGATTGGCTTTTGAACTATAGAGGTGGAAGCTTTCTGGTTAGAAGCAATCAAACAATTATTAACGAATTGATTATAAGAGGCGTAAGCTATGAGATCATTTCAGAAGCATCCGCTAGTCAGTTATTAAATGAAATTGCCAGTCCTTCTTCAAATAAGGATGCCATGCGCCTAGATAAGGTGCCTAAAATTGCCGTGTACAGTCCTAAATCGAAACAGCCCTGGGATGATGCCGTAACGCTTGTACTCACCTATGCAGAAATCCCTTATGACGTGATTTTTGATGATGAAGTAATGAATGGTGAGCTTACTGAATATGACTGGCTTCACCTACACCACGAAGATTTTACAGGTCAGTTTGGTAAATTCTACAGAAATTATGCAAATCAGCCCTGGTATATTGAACAGCAACAGGAACAGGAAGCAATGGCAAAAAAGCATGGTTTCCAGAAGGTATCACAACTTAAATTAGCCGTTGTGCAACAAATCAGAAGTTTTTTAATGGGTGGTGGTTTTCTGTTTGCTATGTGCTCAGCCACAGACACCTATGATATTGCCCTGGCCGCAGCAGGTGTTGACATAGTTTCAAGAGTTTATGATGGTGACCCACCAGACCCTAATGCGCAGGAAAAACTAGATTATGAAGAAACTTTAGCATTTAAGGACTTCACCTTAAAAATGGATCCCTTGGAATACGAATATTCAGATATTGATCAAAACCAGAGTGACAGGCCCGGCATTAAGGAGGGCAATGATTTTTTCACACTCTTTGAATTTTCTGCTAAATGGGATCCAATCCCAACCATGCTTACACAAAATCATGAAAAGCTGATTAAAGGTTTTATGGGGCAGACTACAGCTTATGATAAAGCTTTGGTCAAACCTGATGTGGTGATTATGGGCGAAACAGAATCAGTAAATGAAGCTCGCTACATTCACGGTATTTTCGGCAAGGGCTTCTGGACATTTTATGGAGGTCATGACCCAGAAGATTACCAGCATTATGTGGGAGAGCCACCAACAGACTTAAACCTGCATCCCAACTCGCCAGGCTACAGGCTGATTTTAAATAATATCCTTTTCCCTGCTGCAAAGAAGAAAAAGAAGAAGACATAAAAAAAGCCCACCAAGTGGTGGGCTTTTGTGACCTCGACAGGAGTCAAACCTGTAACCTCTTGAGCCGTAATCAAGTGCTCTATTCAATTGAGCTACGAGGCCATATACTTTCTCATCGAAACCTTCGTTTCTGAATGAGTGTGCAAATTTATATAATTAATCAGGATAAGAAAAGGCTTTTATTTATTTATGCTATAAATAAAATCTTAACTTTGTCCGCTGAAATTGAAAACCGATTATCATTTTATGAAAAAATTACTGATTGTAAGCCTATTACTTATCACAGTTTCTCAAATACAAGCGCAAAACCTGGAAGAAAAAAATACTTTTGGTGCAAGGCCTGACCTCAGAGGAGACTTAACCTTCTCTTTTGGTATCAACATGCTCAACAGAAATAATGTTGACGCACTTGATTTAAGACCTTTCGGAAGCAATTCATTTTCAGTAGGCTACTTATACCCTATTAATCTTGGAAGCTCAAACTTCACTTTTAATGCTGGTTTAAGTTTATCTTATGAGAAATATGCCTTTAGCGATGACTCAGCACGTACACTAGTTTATGAGCCTACACTTGACGGTAATGAATTCAGCACTAATACTCAAATTGTTGGAATAGACTCTGAAATAATTGGAAATGGATTTGTAGAAAAATCTAAGTTTGAAACTAATTATATCAACCTACCAATTGAATTCAGATACTACCTCAGCGAAAGCAAAAGAGGTAATGGCGGATTCTTCATTGCTGCTGGTGCCAGTATTGGTTACTTAGTTACGGGTAAAACAAAAATTAAATATGTTGAGAATGAAGAAACCAAAAAGATCAAGCGTAAAGAGAACTTTGAGTTAAACCAGTTCAGATATGGTGCACACGTGCGTGTTGGTATTGCCGGTTTCGGAGCTTTCTTCAAATACGATTATTCAGAATTATTCAACCCTGGTAAAGGTCCGCAAAACACAGGAGCTACTCCAGTTAGATTTGGCTTAAGCTTTAATTTATTTTAAATAGCAGCAAAAACATCTTAATACATGAAAGCCGGTTTATCCGGCTTTTTTTATATCTTCTCCTTCAAACAAATCTTACTCAATGGCACAGTACGAAGCATCAGCATCGAGATATGAACAAATGCAATACCGCAGATGTGGAAGAAGCGGTATTCAACTCCCTTTACTTTCGCTCGGTCTATGGCATAACTTTGGAGACAAAAGCGATTTAAGAGAAAGTAGAAACATATTAAGAACCGCTTTTGATAACGGCATCACTCATTTTGATTTAGCCAATAATTATGGACCACCCTATGGTGCCGCTGAAAGAAATTTCGGCTCAATCTTTAAAGAGGATTTTAAAAACTACAGAGATGAATTAATCATTTCTACTAAAGCCGGCTGGGATATGTGGCCGGGACCTTACGGAAACTTTGGTTCCAGAAAGTACTTAATTGCTAGTTTGGATCAGTCACTGCAAAGAATGGGATTAGACTATGTCGATATTTTTTATCACCACCGGCCTGACCCCGACACACCTTTAGAAGAGACTATGGGTGCCCTCGATCAGATAGTAAGACAAGGCAAAGCATTATACGTGGGCATATCGCAATATTCTGCTGAAGACACCCAAAAAGCCGCTGCTATCCTAAAAGAAATGAAAACTCCATTCCTGATTCATCAACCCAGATATAGTATGCTGGATAGATGGGTTGAAGGTGGCTTATTAGATACTTTAGCAGCTGAAGGTTTGGGAAGCATTGTGTTTTCTCCTTTAGAGCAAGGTTTATTGACCGATAAATATTTAAAGGGTATCCCTGAAGACTCCAGGGCGGCTAAAGAAGGTACTTACTTAAACAAAGAGCAAATAAGTGATGAGCTTATCAATAAAGTACAACAACTCAATGAAATTGCTAAGAATCGTGAACAGAGCCTGGCACAAATGGCTATTGTCTGGCTATTAAAAGATGAAAGAGTGACTTCCGTTCTAGTAGGTGTGAGTAAAGTTTCTCAGCTTGAAAACAACATTAATGGGTTAGAAAAACTTGATTTTACGGAGGCAGAATTAAAAGCTATAGAATCAATACTGGCATAGAAATTCCTATTGAATATCTGCATTAATAACTAAAAAAAGAGCCTCAGTACTTAGTGCAATGAGGCTCTTTCTATTTATGCTCCTTTAAATTCGGGCTTTCTTTTATCTAAAAAGGCCTGTTTACCTTCTTTATAATCTTCCGAAGATCCGGCAATTTGCTGACTATACTTTTCGTATTCCAACATATCATCTAATGATGAAGTAGCCGCTTTGTTAAGCATCTTCTTAATCATACCAATTGATTTAGTGGGTGCCTTGGCGAAATAATCTGTGTATTGTTTTACGGCCTCATCCAACTCATCATCTGGCACAACTTTATTGACAATACCCATTTCAAGGGCCTCTTGAGCTGAGACCTTTGTTCCCATGGCACATAGCTCAAATGCCTTTTGGTAACCAACCAAATTGGGTAAAAAGAAAGATGAACCTGAATCAGGCACTAAACCAATGTTGATAAATACTTCCACTAACTTCGCTGATTCTCTGGCAATTATCATATCTGCAGCCAAAGCTAATGAACAACCTGCACCAGCCGCCACACCATTTAATTTGGCAATAATAGGCTTCGGCAGTTTACGCATAGCTCTTATAATTGGATTATAGCGCTTCTCCAATGAATTATAGAACATGCGTTCATCCTCATTTCTTGCTGATTTCAAATCTTGCCCGGAGCAAAATGCTTTGCCTTCACCGGTAATTACAACCACTCTAACCTCATTATCCTTAGCAGCAGACTTCAAGGCATCCTGAAATTCGTAGCTTATTTCATCATTGAAAGCATTGTAAAAATCCGGTCTATTAAAAGTGATGGTACAAACCCCATCAGAAAGATCATACTTTAAACTATTGTACATTACTAATCTGTTTAATTCAGAATTAAAATTGAGATAAAATTTACTAAAAAACCAATCAGGTAGCCGACCCATACTTGTTGATCGGTATGGGCATTAAGTCTTAGTCTGGCTGAACCTACTACACCCATTAGTAAAAAAGCCACCACCACAGCATAGTGAACAAATGTAGGTTCAACACCAAAAAGTAGGGCTACAAAAATACCTGCCGCTCCACTTATGGCTAAAGCATGCGCACTTATTTTCCAAAATAGCGTAATAGCTGTTAAAATCACCAGAGAAATAGAGACTGAAATAAGAATGTTGATCACCAAAGGAGGAAATCTAAACTTATCCCAGAAGAGATAAGTAGTTACTCCATAAAATATGCTGATGAATAGGAATGGAAAAAAGCGCTCCTTTTTATCATCCATTTCAAGCTTGCTTATGGTTCTTGTGAATTTAAGTACCACGATACCTGCAAATGGAATTAAAAAAGTGGTCATGAAAATCATGCTTAAAAACTTCCATGACAGGCTCGGACTAAAGCTTAAAGTAAGGGGCATACAAATGAGCACACCGCCAAAAATATAAGTAGTGATTAATAGTGGGTGAAAAACAACCGATATAATTTTTGCGAGCAGGTTGTTCACTATAATTCTTTTCGTAACCTCGCTACAGGTATATTCAGCTGTTCACGATATTTAGCTACCGTTCTTCTGGCTATTTGATAGCCCTTTTCCTTTAACAGTTTTTCTAGTTTATCATCCGATAGTGGCTTACTTTTATCTTCTTTCTCTATAATTTCTCTTAAGCTATTCTTTACTTCTCGGCTACTTACATCTTCTCCGGATTCGGTAGCGATACCTTCTGAAAAGAAGAATTTAAGTGGATAAATACCAAAATCCGTTTGTACTGCTTTACTGTTGGCTACACGAGAAACAGTGGAAATATCCATGTCAATTTTCTCAGCAATATCCTTAAGGATCATCGGCCTTAGTTTACTTTCATCTCCTTCCTGAAAGAAATCATATTGATATTCCATGATGGCATTCATGGTATTTAACAAGGTTAACTGACGCTGTTTAATGGCATCAATAAACCACTTTGCACTATCAAGCTTTTGCTTAACGAAACCAACAGTTTCTTTAAGCTTCTTGTCTTTCTTGTCACTTTTATCATAAGCCTTCAGCATTTCTGCATAAGAAGAGCTTACTCTTAAGTCTGGGGCATTTCTTGAATTAAGGCTTAGCACCAACTCACCATTTTGCTCATTAATGATGAAATCAGGCATTAAATATTGAGTGCGCACCAAGCCACTGCCTGCCCCACCTGGCTTAGGGTTTAGTTTGGTGATGGTTTGAATAGCTTCCTTAAAAAGCTCTTCATCTTCCACATCAAGCTTCTTAGTTATTTTATCATAATGCTTTTTAGTAAACTCATCGAAACATTCATCTACAATTCTGGTGGCAAGCTGAACGGCATCTGTTTGGTCAATTTTTCTTTCAAGCTGAAGTAAGAGACACTCCTGAAGATTTCGAGCAGCAATACCAGCCGGATCAAAGTCTTGAATCTTCATTAAGATGTCTTCAAGCTCATCCACATCAGTCATTACATTTTGTGAGAATGCTAAATCATTCACTATTGCATCAAGCTCTCTGCGGATGTAGCCATCGCCCTCAATACTACCTATGAGCTGTTTACCTATTTTTTCTTGTCTTTCATCGAGCCCCAAATAACCCAATTGGGTCATCAGTTGATCATTAAGCGTGGTAGACATAGCGATTGGCATTTCGCGCTCTTCCTCTTGTCCTCCACTATCACCTCTTGTTTTATAATCTGCATAATCATCATCCTGCAGGTAATCATCAATGTCTATTTCATCATCTTTAGATGACTCTTCCTCTCCATATTCGTCTTCAAGGGTATCAGGTTCGTCTTTACCTTCTTCCAGAGCGGGGTTAATCTCAAGTTCTTCTTCAATACGGCTATCTAACTCAGCAGTAGGCACCTGCAACAGTTTTATAAACTGAATCTGTTGTGGTGATAAGCGCTGACCTAAGCTTTGTGTTAAAGTGAGTTTTTGCATACTGAATTACAACCTAAAAATGGTGCCAAAGTTTATTCTTCAAATTTATTTAAATTCTTCAAATCTTTGATAAAAAGGGTAAAATATCCAATTTTGCGCCACTGAAATTATTACTAATTAACGCATAAAATTTATGACTGTTCCTGTAAGAAACAAAATCAAAAAGTTATTAACCGGAGAACTGGTTGGCGAAAATGTCTTAGCCAAAGGGTGGGTAAGAACTAAAAGAGGAAATAAGCATGTAAATTTTATTGCATTGAATGATGGTTCAACCATCAATAACATACAAGTAGTTGCCGATCCTGCCATCATTACTGAAGAAGTATTGAAGCATGTAACAACCGGAGCAGCCATTAGCGTGGTAGGTAAACTTGTTGAATCACAAGGAAGTGGGCAGTCAGTAGAAATTGTTGCTGAAAATATTGAGGTGCTTGGTAAAGCCGATCCTGAGAAGTATCCGCTACAGCCTAAGAAGCATTCTATGGAATTTATGAGAGAAGTGGCTCATCTAAGAATGCGTACCAATACTTTTAGTGCCGTATTCAGAGTTAGGCATGCATTGTCTTATGCTGTACATGAATTCTTCCATATGAAAGGCTTTTATAACCTCCACACACCAATCATTACTGCTAGTGATGCTGAAGGCGCTGGTGAAACTTTTCATGTGACTAATTTCGATTTGGATAACATTCCTAAAACTGATGAGGGCAAAGTTGACTACAAGCAGGATTTCTTTGGGAAGGAAACTAACCTTACTGTGTCTGGTCAGCTTGAGGGTGAATTAGGCGCCATGGCTTTGGGCGAGATATATACTTTTGGACCAACATTTAGAGCTGAGAACTCAAATACCACTCGGCACCTAGCTGAATTCTGGATGATAGAGCCAGAAATGGCTTTTTATGAGTTAGATGAAAATATCCAGCTGGCACAGGATTTACTTCAGTACACAGTAAAATATGTAATGGAAAACTGTGAGGATGACTTACAATTTTTATCACAGCGTGCCCAAGATGAGGAGAAAAACAAACCTCAGACTGAGCGATCTGAAATGACGCTAATGGAACGTTTACAGTTCATTCTGGAAAATGACTTCGAGCGTATTACCTATACTGATGCAATCGATATTCTTAAAAACTCTAAGCCAAATAAGAAGAAAAAATTCAACTACTTGATTGAAGAGTGGGGTGCTGATTTACAGTCGGAACATGAAAGATTTTTGGTAGAAAAGCATTTCAAGAAACCAGTAGTAATTTATAACTACCCTAAAGACATCAAGGCCTTCTACATGCGCCAGAACGATGATGATAAAACTGTAGCTGCCATGGACATTCTTTTTCCTGGTATTGGAGAAATTGTTGGGGGGTCTCAAAGAGAAGAACGTTTAGAGAAGTTGCAAAAGCGTATGGGTGAAATGAATATACCAGAAGAAGAAATGTGGTGGTATTTAGATACCCGTAGGTTTGGATCCGCTCCTCATAGCGGTTTTGGACTCGGTTTTGAAAGATTGATGCTGTTTGTTACCGGAATGGGCAATATCAGAGATGTAATCCCTTTCCCAAGAACACCAGATAATGCGGAGTTTTAAAAAATAAAGTGAAGTTTTAAATCAATCCCACATTTTAAATAAAGTGTGGGATTTTTTATTTCTTTCAAAACATCTGCCATTGTATCTATTCCCTTTTATAGGTTCTAATTAGTAAATCTCCTCTTGTTAATAGAAACCATATGCCTCCAGTAATAAATGAAAGCAGATCGTAAATATCAGCAGTAAAGCGTGAGGACAGGTAAGGAAACAAGACTTCAACAATAATGGATAGCAGCACAATTGCTATTACCACATCTAAATAAGTAAGCTTATTATCCAAGATAACTTTGCGCTCTATAGCCAGTGCGTGGAGCATAATAGCTCCTGCACAGAAAGGATCTAAATAATTGTCAAGAAAAGGGATATGAATTTCGAATATTATTTCCAGCACTTGATGGATGGTAAATGCCAAAACAGGTATAATAAAACCATAATGAAACAGTATCTTCTTCATAAGGCTATGATAAAAGCTAGTATTAATCCCAATATGTAAATTGGGCTAAAAACAACTAAGGAAAGTACTCCCAGTACTTTGATGGAAATCTTTTTGACTTTCTCGGAGGTAGAATCCTCAGGTTCTATTTGTGAAATATCGACCCACCAACCAAAATAGTTTTTTACTATATTTTTAAAATCATCCCATTTACTATTTGATGCCATCAATTGCCTTTTATTTTGAGTAATAATTACCAATTAGACATACTTTATGTTCAGACAAAATGAGTTTTATTGAGGAAATCAAATTCCTTGACTGCACCAAATTAACGACTTTGTTAGCATGAAATTCTGTCATTTAACAAAATGACAAATCTATTGTCAACTTCTTTTGATAGTCTACAAACTGTTAAACAATTAAGAGAATATCCATCTTTAGTGCATTTGCTTTCTTGAAGTGGCTATATTTAAATAGATAAATGACACCAATGCAAAGCCGGCACCCGTATAGAAAGTACGCTGGAAGAAAGCTGAATCATTGCTATAAATCCAGCCGGAGATAAAGGCTCCCATCCCTATCCCTATTTCGAGGAAGATATAAAGGGTTGCCAAAGCTTTCCCTCGCTTGTTGTCATCAGCCAAATCGATTGCCCAGGCAAAAACCGTGGGTGAATTCATTCCAACAGCTAATCCGAAAACTATTCCAGCTCCAATAAGAGATATTAACGAATTGGATAAAGCTATAAGCACCATGGCTATAGCCAGCATAAAAGAAGATACTTTAAGCACTTTAACTCTGCCAATTTTGTCTGAAATCTTTCCAGCCACGATCCTAACGCCTAATGAAGCCAATACAAATACAGCAAAGAAAAGTCCCTTATTGCTAATATCTAAATGCGCACTATAATCCGGCATAATGGTCAGTACCAAACCGAAAGAAAAAACACTTAAAGCCATATAGATAGCGGGAACAAGCACTTTCTTCTCTATAATTTCATTTCTATTCAGCTTCAGTAACCCAAAATTGAATTGTACTTTATCTACCAAGGTTTCATTCATTCCTGCCAGAATGATTACGCTCATAATAGCCGTAGCGGCAGAGGTGTAAAAAACATAATCGATCGGATAGATGCTTCCAATATGGCCACCAAGTGCATTGCCAGTAGCTGTTCCAATACTGATAGCTACTCCGATGATCCCCATCGCTTCTCCCCTTCTATTGAATGGAACAATATCGGCCACATAAGCTGCATTACCCGTTGGTGTGAAACCTGTTGAGAAACCATGCAACAAACGGAGTATAAAGAAAGCAACCACTCCTGTTACAAAAGGATATGATAAGCCTGCAATAAAACAGACAACTGCTCCAAATATCATAACAGGTATTCTACCAATTTTATCGGCTAATTTGCCACTGAAAGGTCTGGACAAACCTGCTGTAATTGTGAAAAGCGATATAATCAAACCTTTGTACTCACCTCCACCAAGACTGGTAAGGAAATCAGGTAACATAGGAATGATCATGTTGAAGCTGGCAAAAAATAAAAAAGCACTTAAACTAAGTGCTATAAAAGGGCCATTAATAAGTCGCTCTTGCTTCATGCTGCAAATTAAAGCAACTTAAAACTTTAAAGCACCTTCTTTCATTAATTTGTCAACTTTAAGCAAACCAGCTACACTTAGTGAGTCGGTGATTTTTGATTCCATCACCATCTGAATAGCTTCTACTACAGGAAGTTTTTTAATAGCTAAATCCTCTGACTCTTCAAACTCAGTAGCACCTTGAGTTAATTCAGTAGCTAAGTAAACAAAACCAACTTCATCGGAAACCGAATTGCTTAAATGCATGGTGAGTACTTCTTGCCAGTTTTCAGCACTTAAACCTGTCTCCTCTTTCAGTTCTCTTTTTGCACCGTCTAGTTTATCCTCACCTTCAGGGCAACCACCTTCCGGAATTTCCCAGCTGTAGATATCTAAGGGATAGCGATGCTGACCTACCAGCCAGGTATTGCCATGTTCATCTATTGGGATGATGCCAATGGCAATATTTTTAAAATGCACTTTACCATAAATCCCTTTTCCTCCACCAGGATTAATTACCTGATCTTCCTCCACCTTAATCCATGGGTTTTCATAGATTTCTTTAGAGGCAAGCGTTTGCCAGGGATTCTTTTTTGAATGGTCAGACATTACATTAATGATTTAAGCACAAAGAAACTATGCCTAATCGGAAATAAGAAGAGATTATTTATTTAATAAACCCCACTGCCTAACATCACCAAGGTGCAGGCGTATTCTGTTTCTATACCAGCTTCTTGGGCTTTCTTTACTAGCTCAGGATTTTCTGTACCTGGATTGAAGATGATGCGTTTCGGATTTAAGCCTACTATATAATCATAATACTCAGGCTGGTTTTGAGGCCCTAAGTACATGGTTACTGTATCAACATCAGTCACCTCAGGAGACTTTTTAATATCCAGTATTTCCTCTCCGAACACCTCTCCTTTTTTAATTCCTACAGGTACAATCTCATGACCAGCATTAGTTAACCTATCTGCTGCGAAATAGGCATAACGTGATGGATTAGTAGTGGCTCCGATGATGACTGTCTTTTTACTCATAGGTTGTTAAGTTATTAAGATTAGCATGTTAATGAATTAAAACAGCAAAGTATACCAATTGTTAGTTGATCAATGCTAATTGTTAATTGCCAGTTGACAATTGTTCAACTAGTTTTTCAGCACAGCGTTCGCCATCCATAGCGGCTGAAACAATACCGCCCGCATAGCCAGCTCCTTCTCCACAAGGGTAAAGTCTTTTTGTAGTAGGGTGCTCTAAGGTTTCTTTTTCTCTCGGAATACGAATAGGAGATGAAGTGCGACTCTCAACACCCACAATTTGGGCTTCATTGGTTAAATAGCCCTTCATCTTTTTTCCGTAAGCCTTAAAGGCTGCCTTCAGTCGCTCCGTAATAAAGTCAGGCAACACCTTATTCATGTCAACAGATTTTAAACCTGGTTGATAGGAAGTATCAGGAAGATCTTTACTTACCACTCCTTTTGTGAAGTCAATGAGTCTTTGAGCTGGAGCTACCTGCGTTCTGCCACCTGCTTCCCATGCGCTTTTTTCAATAGCTTCTTGTAGTTTCAGTCCTTTCAACGGGCCAAACTTTTCATAGTCTTTCATATCCTCCAGTTCAATAGCTACAACGATTCCAGAGTTGGCATATTTAGAATCTCTTCGTGATGGACTCATGCCATTAACTACCACTTCACCCTCTGCCGTTGCGGCTGGTACTATAAATCCACCAGGACACATACAAAATGAGAAAACTCCTCTTTGGTGATCGTTATAATAGGTTTGATGTACCAATGCGTATGAGGAAGCCGGTAAGTATTCACCACGATCGTCTCGCCTGTATTGAATTTTATCAATTATAGCTTGAGGATGTTCCACACGTACCCCCAGAGCAAAAGGCTTTGCCTCTATAAGGATATCAGCTTTGTGCAGTTGTTCAAATATATCTCGGGCAGAGTGGCCTGTTGCAAGAATAAAACCATCAGCCTCAAAAGTTGCACCATCGGCAGTTTTCACTGCGTTTAAAACATCTTCTTCCTTAATAAACTCAGTAACCTTGGTATTGAAATGTATTTCTCCTCCCTTGGCTAAAATAGTTTCCCGCATTTCCTGAATAAGCTTAGGTAATTTATTGGTACCAATGTGCGGATGGGCATCAATAAGTATATCCTCTTTAGCACCATGGGCCACTAGAATTTCAAGTATGCGCTTTACGTCTCCACGTTTCTTTGAGCGTGTGTAAAGTTTTCCATCAGAGTAAGTACCTGCTCCCCCTTCTCCGAAACAATAATTGCTTTCTGGATTCACGAGATGCTCTTTATTGATGGCCGCTAAATCTCTTCTCCTGGCCCTTACATCCTTGCCCCTTTCCAGAATTATCGGCTTTACACCTAACTCAATAAGCCTCAAAGCAGCAAACAATCCGGCAGGACCCGCTCCAATAATTACAGCTTTCTTTTTATCTGATACTCTCTGAAGTGAATCAATATTATAAGAAATTAAATCAGGCATGGCTTCCTTACCATAAACCTGAACCTGCATTCTAACTTTAATTTCCTTAGAACGGGCGTCAATAGAACGCTTATAAATTCTGATATTATCGGCAGCCTTAAGTCCTATTTTTTGTCTGATGTGACCGAGTACATTTTGCTCGTCAAAAGCTTGTTCAGGGGTAAGAATTACCTCTTGGGTGTGCATATATTTCTAATTAGGGATTTAAGGTGCTAACCTTTTTCAATCTAAAAACATAACCGATGGAAACTCCAACAATTGGGCTCACCCGGAATTCTCTATTTTTCAGATCATCAAATACAGTATTATTATCACCGGTATTACTAATGTCTTCATAAAAATGATAGCCAAAATTGACTCCCACATTTAAATCAAAAGTAAATCCATTATCATTAAGGTTTTGCAAAATTCTGGTTCCTACAAGAAGTCCATATCTGATACCTTGTTGTTTTACAGTAGCTCTACTCTCAGAATTATCAAATGAATTGGTATAGTATTTTAAGTGATCAATATTTTGGTAGCCTAAGGAATGTCCAAAATAAGGCATACCAAAGGGGGAATCCTTATGGTAAAAACGTTGCCTAAAAGAAAATCCATATCCTTCAAAAAAGGTGTCTCCTGAAGTTAAATTATAGGAATTAGCAAAAAATGGATTTCTATATACGTGAAGCAGGGCTTCATAGCCTATGCGCTGTTGTATATTATATTCCAATGAAATCTGTAGATCACCAAAAAGCATATTGAATGGATTTACCTGCGCCACAATTGTAGGAAAGTCGCTATTTCTTGGCTTCATATAAGAGATCCTTTTTGACCTATATCTGTATTCAGGTTTATTGTATTTAGGTGTTTCTTTGCTTTCTTCATTAGCTAGTGTTTGTCTCAAAAGAGGCTCATACTCATCATAAACCGGCTTATAGAAGCCTGCAAGTATTCCATTTTCATTATACAGCTCCCATGTACCTGTTTTGGTTTGACCATCGACTGTGCCTTTCATCTTTTGGGTGCCATCTTTATAGAAGCCTATATATTCACCCAAACCATTATCATATTCTGCACGGCCTTCAATCTCACCAGTTTCGTAATAATAGATCCATGAGTCAACATATTTTTCATCTACAATTCTTCCTTTTAATTTTAGCTTGCCGCTTTCGTAAAATTCCTTGTAATCTCCACTGCCTGCCTCATAAACACTTTCCCCCTTGGTTGAACCATCTTCATAATAGAGCTTCCAGTAACCTTCTTTTTTACCGGCTCTTTCGGCACCTTCTGCCTCCAGCGAACCGTCAGGATAATAGTAGGACCATTTTCCATGGCTTAGATTATCCTTAAAATGCCCGACACCCGAAATATTGCCTGATTTATAAAAGTAGGTCCACTTACCTTCCTTCGCACCTTCTTTATATAAACCTTTGGATTTGAGCTCACCAGTTTCATAATAATTTCTCCAGAGGCTATCACTCTTACCATCAGTAATAAAGCCTTCCATTTTCACCTCACCATCAGGGAAAAATTCTTTATAGACACCATCACCCTGGTTATAAATGGCCTTTCCTTTTAAACTACCATCTTCATAATAGTAATTCCAAAGACCATTTTTGTTATCATTCAGATATTCCCCCTCGCTCTTCTGCTCTCCGGTTTCATAAAAATAAATCCATTCACCTTCTCGGTAACCATCATAGATATGGCCTTCCATCCTCTTATTTCCATTTTCAAAATAGTAAGTCCATAGGCCGTGATTAGAGTTATTTTTCAAATGACCTTTCATTTTTAGCTGGCCATTCTCAAAGTAATATTTCCACTGACCAATAGGCTCATTATCTACATACTCCCCTATGCTCTTAAGCTGACCAGAAATGTAGTATGATTCATAAGTACCATACAGCTCTGTAGGTTTTAAATCGCTTACAAAGTAGCGTTCCTTTAACTGCTCACGATCCTCATCATAGTAGTTCCTCACTTCTTTGCTTTGCGCTAAAGAGAGTATAGGGAGTAACATTAATATGATGACTATATTTTTCAATTATCTACTTTTCCTGAACCAAAGATTTGCTGCACAACCCAACCTTTACCCCACTCATTCTGCTCTTCTTCTGTCCATAATTCAGGAAAGAAAATTCTTTTTTGGAAACGTGGTGGTAAATATTTCTGCCAGTTGGTTCCACCTGTAGCAGGTGCGTCACCTTCTTGCTGTTGTAAATATTTAACAGCCGATTTATAATGAGCCAGTGGCCAAAACACATTCACATTCAAATCATAAGATCTTAAAGCTTTCTGAATTTTCTCCTGTAAAGGATCATTCTCATCTAAGCTTTTATATTTTTTCCAAAGATTGCAGTCCTCAAAACGCTTAATCCAACTAATAAATTCATTCTTATATTTAGCTTCGAACTGTTCTAGCGTTAACGTTTTCTTACCCGTTTCAACCTCAGTAGCACCTTTCTTCCAATAAACATAAGGATATTGCTCTTCTATGCTTTTGTCTTTAATATCATCTCGTACATCCTTTTGAAGAATATGGTAAAGCGGTGTAGAAGCAAACTCTATTAACCTATACTGTCCGGATTGAAAGCCACTTGCCGGTAGTAAGGCCATTCGAAATCTTTTAAACTGCTCAGGCTCCATACCTTGAACCATAATTTCAAATGACTTGGTTAGCGCTTCAAAATACCTATTGATTCGCTCAACCCTCTCTAGAAAATATTGTGCAGATAATTCCTCATTCCACCCTTTATCTTCTCCATTTGCAGCAATTTCTCTTCCATTATTAGCAATCTGCTCAATCTCATGAAGACTCAATTTGAAGTATAATTCGGTAATCTGATGGTAGATAATAAAGATCAATTCATCAGGAAAATCAGTCTTAGGCTTTTGAAGTGTTAATAAGGTATCTACATTTACATAATCCCAATAATTGAGATAGTTTGAAAGTAGCAAGCCATCCAGGTAGGAGCTAATGTCCTGACCCATGGCCTGATATTTCTCATTAAGTTTTTCGATATTTTCCTGAATCTGCTGCTTGTCCACTATTTAACCTTTAAAAAATCAATTATTAACAATACCAATGGATTAATCAAAATCCCTTTTAAATTTGCGACATCTAAGTACAAAAATATAAAATTATAAACCAATATATTATGATTACAGCCTCAAAGGACCAATTTGAATCGCCTGATTTTTACGCTTTGGATGGATTATTGACTGAAGAACACAAGTTAATAAGACAATCAGTGCGTGATTTTGTGAAGAAGGAAATAAGTCCAAACATTGAGGAGTGGGCTCAAAATGCTCATTTCCCTTATGAGATAGTGAAGAAATTTGGTGATGTGGGTGCTTTCGGACCAACAATTCCTGAAACTTATGGCGGTGGTGGCCTTGATTATATTTCTTACGGATTGATTATGCAGGAAATTGAACGTGGTGATTCAGGCATGCGTTCTACAGCTTCTGTACAAGGATCATTGGTGATGTATCCTATCTATAAATTTGGAAATGAAGCGCAGCGCAATAAATATTTACCAAAGTTAGCATCAGGAGAATGGTTAGGTTGCTTCGGTTTAACTGAACCTGATCATGGATCAAACCCTAGTGGCATGGTAACCAATTTTAAGGATGCAGGTGATCACTATGTTTTAAATGGAGCTAAAATGTGGATTTCTAACTCTCCAAAAGCAGATGTAGCTGTTGTTTGGGCGAAAAGTGAAGAAGGTAGAATTCACGGATTAATTGTAGAAAGAGGAATGGAAGGTTTCTCAACTCCTGAAACTCATGGTAAATGGTCGTTAAGAGCAAGTACTACTGGAGAGCTTGTTTTTGATAATGTGAAAGTACCAAAAGAAAATCTGCTTGAAGGTAAATCAGGCTTAGGAGCTCCTATGATGTGCTTAGATTCAGCCAGATTTGGTATTGCCTGGGGTGCTATTGGTGCTGCTATGGACTGTTACGATTCAGCCAGAAGATACTCTTTAGAGCGTCATCAATTCGGCAAACCTATCGGTTCATTTCAATTAACTCAGAAAAAATTGTCTGAAATGCTAACCGAAATCACCAAATCACAGTTATTAAACTACAGACTGGGTCAATTATTTAATGAAGGCAAGGCAACTACCGCTCAAATTTCTATGGCAAAACGCAATGCCGTAGAGGTTGCGCTAAATATTGCCAGAGAGGCAAGACAGATTCATGGTGGTATGGGTATTACAGGAGAATATCCTATGATGCGTCACATGGCCAACTTAGAGTCGGTTGTTACTTATGAAGGTACTCATGATATTCACTTGCTTATTTTAGGTAAGGAGATTACCGGAATACCTGCATTTGAATAATTGATTTAGGTTTAATTTTTTTAACCTAATAAATTTAGCTTATGTCAACACATGAAGAATTTAAGAAATCTTCGAAACAAAAATTAGAGGAACTCTTAGCTAAGTACGAAGAAGTAAGAGTAACTGCACGGCAGAAAGCCAGCGACAGACAAGAAGAATTCAAAAGACATATTGAAGAACTTGATAAAGCAAAGGCCGAACTGGAGGAAAAATGGAATAGAGTACAACACTTTGGTGATGAAACGGCCGAAGAACTAAGCAATGTATTCTCCGCCTCTGCCAATGCTTTTTCTAAGAGCGTGGACGATGTCAAAAGTAAACTTGAAAAATAGATAACAGGCCGGGAAACCGGCCTTTTTTATGACTTCATAAACTATCAACCACATCAAAATGAATAACTTATCTATAAAAATAGTTTTACTGTTAACGCTATTTTCTGCTCAATTTCTTAATGCCCAGGAAATCAATAGAGACAAACTCGATAAATTCTTCAGCGCAATAGAGGAGAATAACGAGGGATCAGGTAGTGTAGCTATTATGAAAGATGGTAAGCTTCTCTATCAAAATACGTATGGTTTTAAAAATTATGAAGATAGCTTAAGACCTACAGTAAACACTCAGTTTAGAATAGGTTCAATAACTAAAACTTTTACGGCCTCCTTAATAATGATGGCTGTTGAAGAAGGCGAACTGGAATTAAATAATAAACTTTCAACTTACTATCCCGATTTCGAAAATAGTGACAGCATTACTATAACGCACCTATTACAACACAGAAGCGGGTTATATAACTTCACCAATTCTCCCTTTTTCGCCACTTACATGACTCAGGAGAAGACAAAAGAAGAGATGCTCACAATTTTACAGTCAGGGGAGATACAATTTCAGCCCGGTGAGAAGTATGAATACTCTAATACCGGCTATGTTTTATTGTCCTTTATTCTGGAGGATGTTTACAACCAACCATTTGAAGAGTTACTTAATGAGAAAATAATTGAACCGCTGAATTTAGAAAGAACGGCTTTTGAAAAAACGATTAACTTAAATGATGATGAGGCTTTATCCTACATTAAAACAACAGAGTGGATCAAAGCCCCTGTTACCAATATGAGTATCACCATGGGTGCAGGAGCAATATCATCTACAGCTGCGGAAACATGTAAATTCTTTGAGCATTTATTTTCAGGAAAACTCGTATCAGAAAATTCTTTAGCAAAGATGACTGCCATGACTGATAACTATGGATATGGTCTTTTCAGCATGCCTTACAACAATGATTTTGTTATTGGACATACTGGAGGTATTGATGGTTTTCAAGCGGTTAGTTGCTATAACCCTGATGATGGCCTTTCGGTAACTGTACTTTGTAACGCTGTAAGCTTCTCAAGAAATGAGATTCTATTAGGGCTACTTAATGCTTACTACAATAAACCCTATGAAATACCTGACTTTAAAGCTACTGTTAATGTACCAGAAGAAACTTTAAAAGCATACGTTGGTCTTTACACTTCTGAAAGTTTCCCATTAGATATAGAAATAAAACTTGTTGAAGGCCTATTGCAAGCACAAGCTACCGGACAATCAGCCTTTCCACTTACTGCAACTGATGATAGTACCTTCGTATTTAAACCAGCTGGAATTAAAATGATTTTTGATAGCCCAAAAAACGAACTTAAATTAGAGCAAGCTGGAAGAGCTTTTACATTAACTAAAGAGTAGTCTTTACGCAAAAAATATATGGTTCAACAATTAAAAGAATATGTTGATTCTCCTATCCTTCTTTTTTTAATCCTTTTAATAGCATCCGCTATTATAGGATTAGTTGTTCGTCTCATATTTTTTGGGGTACTATCTTTCGTGAGTAAAAGAAGTAATAGGAAGACCATTAAAAGTTTAAAAAGCAGGTTTAACAGCAGTCTTTTCATGTTTGTGCCATTGCTGTTTATGCATGCTTTTCTCAGAAAAACAGGTATTCCTGACGACTGGATTCAGGTGATCAAACCTATTCTAAATTCTCTGATAATAGCATCAATAGCCGTAGTAACTATCAGGCTTCTATTTTTTGTGCAAGATTTACTCTTCCTCAGGTTTGACATAAAAAAAGAAGATAATGTAAGAGAAAGACAGATAATTACTCAAATCATCTTCTTGCGCAAGATGGCAATGTTCGTTTTAATACTATTGGCTGTGTGCGTTATTTTGTTACAATTCGAAGGCGTGAGAAAATACGGCAGTACGATACTCACCTCTGCTGGTATAGCAGGTGTAATTCTGGGACTTGCCGCTCAGAAAACAATTGGAAATCTATTGGCAGGTATACAAATAGCTTTCACCCAGCCTATTAAAATAGATGATAATGTAGTTGTTGAGGGTGAATGGGGCTGGATAGAAGAAATTAACCTCACCTATGTAGTGGTAAAAATTTGGGATAAAAGAAGATTGATTTTGCCCATCACTTATTTTACTGAACAAACCTACCAGAACTGGACTCGTAACAGCTCTGACATTCTAGGTACTGTATTCTTGTATATGGATTACACTATTCCTATAGACGAGGTACGAAAACAGTTTGTAAAAATTTTAGAAAGCACTCCATTATGGGATAAAGAAGCACAGGTGCTTCAAATTGTAGATAGCACTGAACGCTCCATGAACATCAGGCTTTTAATGTCGGCAAGAAATGCACCTCAAGCGTGGGATTTAAGGTGTTATGTACGTGAAAAAATGATAGTTTATATTCAGGAAAATTATCCTGAGGCGCTTCCAAAATCTCGAGTTAGTCTTGAAAAACTCGATGAATTAGAGAGAAAGGCTTAAGTAAAAATACTTAAACCTCTCTTTTAATTTTACTGGTCTAACAAATCGTTAAGCAGGTCTCTAAATTCAGTAGATTGATACATAGCCTGACCATTATGACCAATTCCCTCCACAATAACCTGCTTACTGTTATTATCAGGGAACTTCTGATTGATAAAATAAAACATATTCTCCCCTCTCTGATAGCGGGTTGAACCTAAGAGTACGGCTCCGCAATCTGAAGTGTTTAAAGAAGGATCACTTTGATTTCCATTACCTAACAAATAATAAACCGAACGATTTGTAAGCTGATTATTCAAAGTTGCTTCCGTTGTATTTGCCAGGTAATTAGGAATTGAGTTAAAGCCGAAAGGCCAGAAATCATAACTTCCGCAATCTGTGGGTTCATAAAGTTCATTACTGTTTTCATTAACTCTTTCAGAACCTGGATAATAGAAATACTGGCTATTGGCTACTATATAATCGAATGAAGTCGAGGTTAATTGATTTTCAATTTTATTAGCGGTAGCATAAACATGTGTAAATAAACCACCAGATGAATGACCCGTAACTAGCACTTTTGACAGATTATTAGCCTTTCTTGCAATTCTAGCTATAAGTGAGTCAACTACCTCAAAAGAACTTATACGTAATCCGCTTTGTGCATCAGTACCCTCTCTCCAATTATTACTATTCCAGTAAAGCTCATTTTGTGCTGCCTCTGAATCATCTTTAAATTTTGGAGAAATAAGCAATGTGTTTTGCATCGCACCAACCTCATTAAGCGAGTTTATCATCCACTGAAAATACTCATCATTATTTCTGTTAGCACCATGAACCAGAATTATGGCTTTTTCAATTTGATCAAGGTTAACTTCTTCATCTATAGGATAGTTAGCGTAATAATCAAGACTGTAGCTTTCTCCGGCATCTTCGAAAATTAGCTGACCTAAGCAATCACTATTAGCTGATGTACATGCTGCAATAGTATTTGCATTGGTTTTTACTTCAAAGTTAATTGGTTCAGATAAAACTTCACCCCTAGCACCTAGCGCTGATTCTTCAATAGAAATATTGAAAGTTTCACTTGGCTCCAGTTCAAGATTAATAGTTACTCTTGTATTTGCATTTCCATAACTAAAAGAAGAACTACTGGCTGAAGGAGAGATATTGAAGCTGTTTTCGAACTTTTTAGTAGCTATTGCGGCATCAAACGTTATAGTTATATTCGGATTGAGTCCAACCTCATTTTGTCCATCAGCAATTGAAGATCCGTCTGCGGTAATTGATAGCACGTTTAGTTGGCTAACCGAATTATCATCATCTGAGCAGCTAAAACATGCTAGCAGTATAAAAAAGAATAAGAGTTTATCTTTTATCATAGCTATTATTAAAAGTGGATTAGACATGAAAAAGTTTGCCCATTCCTTTAAAATGAGAAATGGGCAAACCAATAATTAAAATTTAAATATTATTCACAGAATGGGTAAAAGCATGAGGCATCTGAATTTGTGTTAGCATTAGTGGTACAACCTGCACCAGAGAATTCAAATTCTGCCCCAGGTACAGTTCTATATCCAAAGCCATCAGCATATTCCCAAGACTCACCTGTGCCGTCAACACCAACAACACCTAAAGTATCTAATGGAATTGCATTTTCTGTAAATACCAAAGCATCATCACCATTACTTGTTACATCTCCGCTTGTGTATATAGTGAATCCATCATCACAAGTTCCGAAATATGCCCCCACATTGCCAGCTTCAAAATCCGAATCTCTTACTACCAGAATATCATCACCTTCAGCAGCTGATTCAGACGGTAGTCCAACAATTCTAAAAGGTGGGGCTCCCGTACCATTATTGTAAATCTCCACCGCCCAATCACTTAAGTCATCTATATCCTCTAGTGCTTCAAAATGATAAGCTCTTATTCTAAGGTCAGAAGTTTCAGGACTTGTTTCTATTTCCATTGCTCCTTTGAATAATAAATCAGAGGCAATTAAAGGATAAATACAGGCAGAATTTTTAGAAATAGTAGAGCCTGATGCACAATCAACACCACCAGTTCTCCATTCACCTCCTAATTTATAGGCCCAAGAGCCAGAATACTCCCATGACATATCCGTTCCATCAATATTTACATCACCATAGGTATCAATAACAGCTGTTCCACTGTATAACTCTATGGCATCATCACCATTTTGAGTCATTGCATCAGTTGAAATAACATGCTCAAACTCAGCAGCACCATCTCCAAAATAATTCAATAAGGCCGCATCATCACGAGCCAGAAGCACATCTTCACCAGCCGCTACGGACATTTCCGGGAATCTATATTCGATACTGTCTGAGCCTCCACCATTATTAGCAACCCCAATACCATAAACACTAAGATCTGCAATATCTGCGATAGCTCTCAAGTGGACTGCCTTTCCTGAATTATTATCTGTTTCTGTAGCCCATCTAATAGCCATAACACCTTTAAGGGTTAGGTCAGTAAAGACATCGTTATCTACAATAGAGAAATTTAGTGGCTCCGTTGTATTATCCACACCATTTTCTACACTGACAATACTCACCTGAATATTTTCTGCTCCTTCAGCAATTTCATCATCAATGATATCCAAACTTACCGAGGCAGATAGTTCACCCACTGGAACTACAATGGTTGTTGCACCTAAAGTAAAATCTTCACCAGATGAAGCTTCACCTGTAACCTCTATATTAACAGAGACATCTGCCGTTGTAATTTCACTCAAGGTGGCAGTAACAACTGTTGAACCACCCTCTTCAGGATTGGCATTGCTCGTGGACAGACTCACATTAGGTGTAACAAAAGGCTTAGTGGTAAAATTGAGAGAGAATTCGTTTTCCAGTGTTTCACCAGAAGCACCATAACTACCAAGAGGCAGGCTTAGACTATATTCACTTTGATAATCTAATAAGGCAAATTCAATTGTTGCCACTGAGTTAGTACTGTCATAGCTAATATCGAAATCTGGGCCACCTGAAATTGATAGACCGTTATTGATTGCATCTGTATTAACCTCATGCGAGAAAACCACATTTAGTTGTAATTGATAAGCGGAAATGCCTTCAATCCCACTTTCAAGGCGGGTTTCCTCATTGCCTTCTATTGCGGTTACTTTTAGTATACTAAATTGATCTGAACTGAATGTTTCATCAGCAAAATCATCTTCTTCTGTACAGGCACTGATCAATAAAAATGCACCTAATACAAAATATAACGAGTTTAATAATTTTTTAAACATAGCTGTATTATTTAGTCTGTTAAAATATTCGTTGATTTAAAGGCCTCAGGGAAGCCTGTCATATCTATATCCCATAAAATAGGGAGTAATAAATAAGTAGCGATGGTAATCAGAAAGATGGAAATAAAATTTAGTACAACTCCTGATTTCACCATATCCGGTATTCTTAAATAACCCGAACCGAACACTACTGCATTTGGCGGAGTGGCCACCGGCAGCATAAAAGCACATGAAGCTGCCACAGTTACACTCACCATAATTACAAGAGGATTCACATTAAATGATAGTGCCATTGGGGCTAATATTGGTAATATCATTGCCGTAGTAGCCAGATTTGAAGTTATCTCTGTCAAGAAATTTACTAAGGCCACTAATACCAGAATTAATAAAATGATATGCAGGTTATTGAGCTGACTCATTTGCTGTGCAATCCATTCTGCCAAGCCAGTTGAAGTGAAACCTTTAGCTAATGCCATGCCGCCACCAAATAGTAAAATAATACCCCAAGGTAAATCTGTAGCTTCTTCCCAGGTAATCAGCTTTCGTTTTTTATCCTTTGATGGAATTACAAAAAGAATAATGGCCGATACCATAGCAATAATGGTATCATCAATGGCTGGTAATACTTTTTCAATAAGTGATCTACTCATCCAGGCGATAGCTGTGAAAATAAAAACGGCTAAAACACGCTTTTCCTCAAAGCTAATTTTACCAAGGCTCTTTAGCATTTTGGCTATTTCAGCCTTACCACCCGGCAAGCTTGTATTTTTAAATTTGAAGGCGACTTTAGTCAAGTATTTCCAGCAAATGAATAGCAATACAATAGATATAGGTAAACCAAACTTAATCCAATCAACAAACATTAATTCATAACCATATATCTCTTCCAATATGCCCGCTAAAACTAAGTTTGGCGGTGTACCGATAAGAGTAGCCAATCCACCAATGGATGCGCTGTAAGCAATTGCCAACATCAAACCTTTCCCAAGATTGCTCGACATAGCCTCATCTTTACTGGCATCTTTAAACTGTTTCACCACTGCAATACCAATAGGCAACATCATCACTGAAGTAGCTGTATTTGAAATCCACATTGACAAGAATGCAGTAGCTACCATAAAGCCCAAAATGATTTTAGAAATATCAGAGCCTATGATGTTGATAATGTTCAAGGCTATTCTTCTGTGCAAATTCCATCTTTCGATGGCTATGGCAATCATAAAACCACCCAGATACAGGAATATGTATCGATGACCGTATGCTACTGTTGTATCAGCCAATGGCACAGCTCCGGTTAAAGGAAATAGTATGATCGGCAAAAGCGCAGTAACCGCAATTGGCACCGCTTCTGTAACCCACCAGATAGCAATCCAAATTGTAGTTGCTAATACATGAAATGCTTGCACATTCATGCTTTCTGGTTTCCCAATAACTTCAAGAATAATAAAAACTATCGGACCTAAATAAAGAGGTAAAATTCGTTTTATTCTATCCATTATTTACCTCGGGTTTGAAAGTGATCAACAACATCTTGCATAAATTCCGCATCATTTCCACTCATAATTGATAAATAAAGTAGCTCTCCATCTCCATCCGTTTTAGATATTCTCTCTTCTAACCCGTGTGCACTTTTACCTGTTAAATAGCTGTAAAATGCGCAGGCCGTTAAATAAGTACCAATGGTAGAAGGGTGACTATCATCAGGATCATAAAGTCTGAGATCAGCTCTCTGATCAAGAGCCATAGACCAAATTTCACCAACATGAACAACATCAAGCTTATGCTTTTCAGCAAGTTCATGATAGCCTGACTTTATCTGATCAATCATCAATGGATTAAATGATCTTGCCCATGTTTCATAAAGTACAGGCCTTGCGCCTGTTGACTTTACCAGTTCAATCAACTTATCACCATATTCCATGAATTGCTCAAGATCATTGATGGTACTCTTACTATGGTTTTGAAGTACTACCACGTCCCAATTGCCATCTTCAATTATTGATCGAGATTTTAAACCTTTATCGCCTTCCCAATGCTGCTTCCAGTTGGTTCCTCCTGCGGTAGACTTTCTGGCAATCATCGCATAGTCATTAGACCTTGCCATTGTTTCTACCATTTGTGGCAAATTCCAGAAATAGGTGTAGCTATTTCCTACAAAGAGCACTCGGAGCGTATCTTTATTATTAGACTTTTGCCCGAATACTGATCCAACGAACAAGCAAAAGACAAGTGTTAAGATATTTTTTCTAAACTGTCTCTGCATATAATTATTGATTTACGGGTGTAGCATCAAACAAATTAGGCAGCGGACGAGGTATGTTCTCGTTTCTGTCTATTTCAGATTGCGCATAAATGAATCTCTGCGGTAATTCAGAACCTGTGTTAGGCTGTACATTAACGCGCACATTGGTTTCATTTAATGTTCTTCTAACATCATTGAAGATTTCAATTTGAGTGAAAAGCGTGATATATCGCTCTTCCAGAATTTCTCTTAACAGTGCATCATCAGCGCTTAAACCATCTTGATTTTCCATGCCACCTGCTGCGAAATCAGCTGCTGTATAGGCATCGTACTGTATGTTATCTGGATTGGCATCATCCCATAGATAACCTCCGGCATCCATAAACGCTCTAAAGTCATTAAGATGAGATAAACCGGTATTAAAACCTTCCGATCTGAAACCTGCTTCGGCAAGAATTAATAAGTTCTCCTCATAAGTAACAATTGGTGATGGTGTTGTTTGTCCACCAAAAGCACCATCAGCAGGGTTGGGCTGAAAGCCATTATCATTAGTCGAGAATAGATAATTAAAACGTGCTGTTTCGTTGGTTTTTGCATTACCTCTATAATTAGCAAAGTTTGGACTTACAGAATTACTTGGTGCCACAAAACTCACAATAAAATCGGATATTATAATGTCATCACCTTGAGTCTCATTCTCCCATAATTGCCAATTTAGGTTTGAAGCTTCCAATGCGGAACCGTATGGAGCACTCATGTTATTTGTTGCAGAAGAAATACCATTTTGAGCAGCTGCATAGGCATTAGCATATTCACCTGTATGTATATAGAATCTAGCTTTTAAGGTATAAGCAACCTCAATCCATTCCATGGGTTCTCCATTAAAATAGATATCCGAACCTGTCGCAGGTCTTCCTCCACCAGCTTCCAGGTTTTCAATAGCATCATCTAACAAAAGCTGAATCTTTGCATAAACATCAACCTGATTTTCAAAATCTGGATTCTCAATGTCTATGTCAGCTAATTCATCAAAAGGAATATCACCATATAATGATGTTCCACTACCTAAAGCAAGTGCTTGATGAACTTGAGCAATACCAATGGTAATTCCAGATATACCAACATCTGTTGCCAATTCTTCTGTTAAGCGAGCATTTCTGTAACTATGGATAAAAAGGTCATCCCAGATAGCATCAAAATCACCGGTAGTAATGGAGTATTCATTGTATCCCCCATATTGTCTGGCTGTGCCCGTATGTGTACCTCCAAATATTCCTGCAAGGCGGGCCGTTTCACCATTTTGTAAAATTATCTGACCTACTCCAGTAGTAGTTAAAACACTTTGATAACCTGTTTGCGTAGGACTATCAGGATCGATATTTATGTTACCATCTTCACCATCTACCAAATCGGTACATGAAAATGATATGAATATTAGAAATGTAAATAATATGTTTATATACGTTTTCATCTTAGTTTATTTTAGAAGTTAAGCTGAACTGAGAAAATGTATGATTTAGTAGCTGGGTTGTTGAAATAATCAATACCTCTTGCTGCACTAACACCTTCAAGATTGGTATCTGGATCATTACCCTCAAAGCCTGTAAATAATAGCAGGTTTCTACCTGTTGCTGATAATTCGATAGATTGAAAACCTTTATCTTTTAACCACGGATTCGACAATCTATAGGAAAACTCTATTCTTCTTAGCCTTGTCCAAGAACCATCTTCTACATAAAGCTCATCATTACCCGAACCGAAGAATCCACCATCAGCTGTATACCATGACTCTGTTAAAGCAACTGGCCCAGCACCGAAATCTTCTACAACTCCTCTAAAAGTAGTGCCTGCAGGAATTACATTCCCATCATAATCTAATAGGTTTTGAGAAGCTGTGGTCTCAATTCCTGAGGCTCCCCACGTACCTAAGTCATACAATACGGATTTAGTACCAGCATAAATATCTGCACCCTGATAAGTTTCTATTAAAAATGATAGACCAAAATTTTTGTAGGTTAAATTGGTAATCATTGAACCTCTCCAATCTGGATTTGGGTCGCCAATTACGCCATCCTCCTGGTCTTGCTCAGGAAAGCCATTTTCATCGAATACTATATTACCATTGTCATCTCTTAAGATTCTCGATCCAAACAAAACGCCTAACGGATACCCTTCGATAACGCTTGATTGCACAGCACTCAATCCACCCAGACCAAATCTTTCAGCCCCTGCTAAGTCCTGCACAAGGTTTTCATTTCTTGAATAAAGGAAATTAGTTGTCAGGTTTAAATCACTAGTTCTTAAAATATTAAGGCCCAGATCCACTTCATATCCTTCATTATTAATAGTAGCTGCATTGGCAACAGTTCTATCAAAACCTCTTGTATTTGCTAAGGGCAATGAAATAATAAGATTTTCCGTTGTATTATTATAATAAGTTGCACTTAGCGAAAATCTATCATCAACAAATCTTAAGTCAGTTCCGATTTCAAATTCCTTTTTTCTTTCAGGTCCCAGAAAAGGATTACCCCTTTGAACACTTTGTGTGAAACCACCATTACCATACAATCCAACATTTAATGATCCACCTAAACCATCACTATAGTTTGGCTGTACAATTTCACTGTTCGTATTATATCTTCCAGGTGCATTACCTACTTCTCCATAAGATCCTCTCAACTTACCAAAGGATAATAAATCTACATCTAGCAAATCATCAAATTGCCATGCCGCACTAACGGAGGGAAAAAGAACATTTTGATCTGCCCTATCACCGTATGTAGAAGATGCTTCATTTCTTAAAGTACCAGTCAGAAAAATATTATTGTAAGCTTCAATTGTTAGCTCACCATAAAAAGCAGCTCTTCTTTCTTCTCCTGCAACAGAAGTAACACTTCTATTTTCCGGCAGTGCATTATCCATATCTCTTGTACGACCAGCTACATCTGCAAATTGTATAAAATTGGTTATCTCACTTCTGGAAGTTTCTGACTTCCTCTGACTGTAATTGAAACCAACCAATAATGAAGCATTGATGTCATCAATTATTTTCTTATTAAAGCGACCTATCAAGTCAGTATTTAGAACCAGATTTTTTCCCAGCTCCTTCTCATAAAGTCCAGTTCTAAATCCTCCGGCTGCTGAGCCTGGTGTAAAAAATTGACTTCTGGTTTCTGAGGTAATGTCCAAACCAGTTCTAGAAATTAACTCGAACCATTTCACAGGTGAGTAGGTAAATTTGAAATTATTAATGAATCTATCAACCAGGGCTAAATCTGATTGCTCGTTAATTGTCCATAAGGGATTATTATAACCAGCGTTTCCACTACCTAATGGATTTCTATAAGACCTATGTCGATTGAGAGTAGGAGTACCATCCTGATTTGGATAGTATGATCCACGATAACCAATATTATTGAAATCAGGCGATGTTCTTAATAAGCCTAAATACAAACCAGAAGATTGTGCACCTCTTCTAATTCTATTCGAATTAGTTCTGGTATAACCAATATTGGCATTTAAAGTGAAGTTATCACTTAATAGTTTCTCAACGTTCAGCCGTGTACTGGTCCTATTATAATCAGAATTATTTTTAATGATACCCTGCTGATCCAGGTTACTTACATTAAAATAAACATTTCCTGTTTCGTCTCCTGCTGTTAAGCTAACATTATTCTCAAAGAAATACCCATTTCCGAAAACCTGATCAAAATTATCATCTACATAGGTCTCTTTTGAATTTTTGGATAGAATAGGATAATAAACTCTTCCGTCTTGATCAACAAAATACTCTCCTGAAGTATCAAATTCATCTGCTTCTCCTGATCGCTCGGATATCTTATCTCCCCAACTACTTCTCACTCCACTTTGCCACACACCGTTGCTACCTTGACCAAATCTTTCCTGAATAGGATATCTTCTATTAATTTGATCTAAAGAGTAAGTTGATTTCACACTTACTTTTAATTTTTCATTGTACTTACCAGATTTCGTGGTAATAACAATTGCACCATTTAAGGCTAAAGTTCCCCACAAAGCTGCGGCAGGAGCACCTTTCAACACGCTAATATTCTCTATATCGTTGGGATTTATATCATTCAAACGTGATTGTTGGGCAATTTGACTTGTACCGCTGCTGCTACTATTTATGGGTACACCGTCAACAATAATTAAAGGCTGGCCATCCCCTCCTAACGTTGACGCCCCTCTAATTTGAATGTAAGCACCTGCTCCAGGATCACCCGAATTACGAGTTATGTTAACACCAGTAGCTTTCCCTGATAGGGAATTAATTAAATTAGGTTCAGCGGCCTTAACTATTTCTTCATCATCTACTTGTGAGTTCGCATAACCTACTTCATCTCTGTCAACCTTAAATCCTAAGGCTGTTACTACCACTTCATCAAGTTCCTCAACATTAGGTTCCATTGAAATATCAATAGTTGATCTTCCATTAACAGCAACACTCTGTGTTATAAAACCTATAAAACTAACTTTTAAGACAGCATCATCCTGCACATTCTGCAATGCATAGTTACCATCAAGGTCTGTTACGGCACCATTGTCAGTACCTTTCTCCAAAACGGTTGCACCAACTATTGGCTCACCACTTTCATCGGTCACTTTACCTCTTACCTCACCCTGACTGAAAGCATTCGATATGCTAAGCCAGCAGCTCAGTAAAAAAATAAATAGTATTTTAGTAAACTTAGACATATAAAAAGATCATTTAATTGAACATTTAATTTGTACTTATAAGATGCAATCGTTTGCATGTTGATCTCAATATATAGTGAATTAGATAAAAGCTTGGTGGTTTGATGATTTATATCAATATTTAAAGAAATTTAACGACTTTCAACGGTTAATTGTACTGATTATCAGATAATTAACATTTCTTAATATTTTTTTATCTACCCAATGGAAGACCTACTTTCTGACTTTATAAACAAGCTTAAAAAGATTTTTGGTCATTATGACGCAGATCATCATCGGTTTGAAAAAGCTAGCAATTCCGAAATTGCCAGAGAACTTGGCTATAGTGATGCCCAATTTTCAAGATTGATAAATGGATCAGCAACTGAAGGTGAATATCAGAGAGCTAATCAGAATATAGACAGGATCATACTGCTTGATAAACAAGCAAAGGAGATTGATAAGTATAAATCAGGAAAGGAAGAATCCAATTTAAAAAAAGCATTACCAATAATCAGTGGCATACTGGCAATTTTACTAGTAACCTTGAGTGCTTTATATATATTTAGAACACCAAAAAGAGAAATTATTGAGGTTAAGAACAAAGCAGATAGAGCTACTACGCTAAAATGGGCTTTCGAAACGTCTTATGTGAAACCTTATATCAATCTTGATGATCTACCTAATGATTGTAATTACCCCTGCTACAAATATCAAGGCAAATGGACATTAGATGCATCTTACAAAATACCTTTCTTTAGAGAACAAAACGGCTATCACTACCTGGCAAAAGAAGTGATCATGTATGCCAGATGTATGAGTGAGGAATCAGCCACTGGTGATAGATTTGAAGGATATGAATATCAAAAACATGAAATATGGTACGATAAAAGAGAACTACCAATTGATTCATTTATTGATGAAAAAGGCCATATCAAAAATACCTATCGTGAAATGAAGTTGAATGAAAACGAGAATTTTATTTTAGTAGCTTACGTGCATACTTTTTTCAGGAATGAATTTACTTTAATAGACAGCTTAATCAAAAGAACTGGAAAAGTGATAGGCCGAGATGTGGAGCTTGTACCTGATAAAAACCTATTAGCTTCAATAAATGATGAATCAAAGGTTAAAAGAATAAAAAATAGTATTAGCAGAATTGCCAATAACAGATTGGAAGATTTTTCTAAGCCAATATCATGCAATATGGCTCAGGCACCTTCAAAAGACTTTCATCATATAAAAGATGGAGACATTATGGATTTCTCGTGTGAACTAACCACAAGTCGCGTAGCCCTGGCTTACGATAAGAAATATATTCTTGAAGATCAATATATTAAAAACACTTGCCGAAGTTCAATTGAGTAACTTTATCTGTTAATTCGGTTTTAACATATTTTTTAAAGTATTCATAACTTCAACATTTTCTTTCGCTTTTATAGCCGAACGAATATTTGTTTTTTCCCGCTCAGTTAATCTCCAATTAAGCGATGCTCTTTCCTCTTGTTTCTGGGTTTTTGAAATGGTCAAATCTTTATAGAGGTTAGCATCATATGTGAGCGTGTAATAATTCAGATCTCCTTTAAACCATTGTTCGGCATACTCAACAAGCAGGTCATTCCTGATGTCCTGAACATTTGACCAGTTATTGTATACACTAGTAATAGGAGTGAAAATCTTTTCGGTAATGGAAAGGTTTTCCTTTTGCTTAATCTCATTTACTTTCTTTGAATCTCTGATCGAAAGTATGATTACTCCAGATGTATTCTGCTCAATCCAATCTTTAAAAATATTTAAGAATAAAACTGCATCACTTACACCAAAATTATCTGCAAGACCTGCATCCATAATTTCTAATGAAGGCTCGCTAGGCAAATTTATATTTGGGGTGATGTAAGGGAATGAGGCACTCATCCGTAATGCTGTAAGAAAACTCAAATTTTCAGCATCTTGGTTTTTAAATAAGCGTAAAAAGTCAATACTCCGGTAAGAAGCATCTTCATTACTAATAGAATCAAGCATGCGGTTTTCGCTCATATAACTCACCGATGAAGGTGTTACGTAAATCTTTCTTCCATCATTTACACTTGTTGGAGAGAGAAATAACAGAGGTATATCAGCCCTCATTTCAGGCTCTCGAAATGCTTTAAGCGGTTTATTAAGTATCCCCTCCAAATTTCTGTTAAGCTTCTGTTCAAAAGCATAGCCCCTATCCTTTGGATATGCGTATCCATTATAATCATAAGTTTGATACCTTATGAAAACATCATTTGTTAACAAGCTGAAAATAATTGGATTTAGAGCTTCTTTACCAATATTATCAAGGTATTTTTTATTGGTAACCCGAAGGCTGTCAACAGTTTGTGATTCCCACTTTAAACTCCTGAAATAAGCAGCACCAATTAAACCACCTGAAGCACCCGAAATCATTACAGTATGCTTAAACAATTCACCTTTCGTAATACTATCGAGATGCTGTAATGCATGCATTGTCCAGTAAGATGAGCGCTGGCCACCACCACTTACTGATAATAAAACCAGCTTTGGTTTATAGCTAAACTTATTGCGCCAGTTATTCAATGTTTGGAGTGTCCTTTCCTTATCCTCTTCAATATGAGCTTTGGTGTTAATTTTTTTAATGGCTTCAACTGAATAAGAAGCTGGTTCATCATTATAATTAATTCCGTATGCATAATGAGTCTTAGCAAACATATCAGTCTTTACCAGACTATTAATTATTAGAAATAACACTATTGAAACTGTTAGCGCCCAACTTCTAAACCAATAGCTTACTGCCCCAATAAACATCAGTATAATAGTAAGAAACAATACGGCACTGGCAGCAGCAGGAATTTGAAATATTGGATGATCTCTGAATGCCCCTAATACAAGTATGAGAATAAAAATGAATGCTTCTGCAATTACGGTATTGAGGTGATTTTGATTGAAAATACCGTATATCAGGCTTCCAAAGAACTCACTGCTCCTTTCGTGAACTTTTACCCATTTTAAACGGAGTGTGAAATATCCTGAAACTTCTATTTGCTTAGCTTTTGACTGCTTATATCTATTGACATTAGCAATTCTGGCCATCTTAATCTTCCTAATCTTCCTTTCAACACGTTCAGCAAGTACCTCTCGTAAATCTTTATTGGTAAACCAAAAATAGGATTGTAAGCTAAACATAGAAATCGC
Organism: Marivirga atlantica; assembly: GCF_016734805.1. Classification (GTDB taxonomy): domain Bacteria; phylum Bacteroidota; class Bacteroidia; order Cytophagales; family Cyclobacteriaceae; genus Marivirga; species Marivirga atlantica. Next base: position 16,542 of record NZ_JAERQG010000002.1, on the reverse strand, counting down.
TACACCAAAAGGTAAAGCAAAAGCATAAAAGAGTGCATCTGATAATGGCTTTAACTCAAAATACACCTGATAATTTACTACCTGAGCCAGATAGTTAACCAGAAAAGCTATTGGAATAATGGCATTGTTTAATGAAAACCTAGCAAAAGGTTTATCTATGGCCCCTAAAAAGTGAAAATTAGGCCCTACTAAAATGTAAGAAGCAATATTAAATGCTATAATTAAGCCTCCGAGTGTGAGCCCAACCAGGAAAAAACTCAACAAACTAACCTGATCTAAATACTCAGGAGATAGGAATAGAAAAGGAATGCCTAAGCCTTTAGCGAAGCCTCCATTTATTGTTAAAAACAAAATTAGCCAGCATAATAATAAAAACTGATTCTGTTTAAAATGTAATAGTAATAGCTGGATCGGAAATGACTTATAAATATTCTCCAGCTTTCGGCTCATGATTTATAACTTAGGTGATTTATACAATCTTATAAATCTTCAAAAAGAAAATTGTTTAAAGTATACTTTACCAATCCCGCCAAATTCTTTGAACCGGTTTTTTCTAGCAAGTTTCTTTTATGAGCCTCTACAGTACGCACACTAATAAATAATTTGTCCGCAATTTCTTGATTGCTAAACTCATCTATTACTAGTCTAAGTACTTCTTTTTCTCTGGGTGAGATAGCAACGAGCTCTTCACTCTTCTTTTTATTACTGTAATAATCCATGATGGCCTGAGTAGCCTCTTGGGTATAATAAGTTTCACCCTCCATAATCTTCACTACAGCCTCTTTAATTTCCTTTTCGCGAGCATTTTTAAGTAGGTAACCTGAAGCACCCGCCTGAAGCATTTGTTTAACATATTGACTATCCTTTATCATGGTGAGCGCCAATATTTTAATTTCAGGGTATCTCTCACTTACCTCCTTTGAAAACTCAACACCATTCATCTCAGGCATGCTTATATCAGTCATTACTAAATCAACCTTCCCTGGATTATTCTCTAAAAATATGAATCCCTGCTTTCCGTTGGCTGCCTCTCCGGCAATTGAGATATTATCCTCAGCTTCAAGATAGAATCTGATACCATCACGTATCAGTCTGTGATCATCAACTAATAAAACATTTATCATATCGAAATATAATAATATATTAGGATAAATTAATATATGCCCATGGAAAAGACTTCAACCAAAAAAACCCGACTTTTTTATTTGGATGACAATGAAATTAACATTGAATTAGTCAAGATAAATTTCGAGGATAACTATGACGTAATTGGAGAAACCGATCCAGAAGCAGCTATAAAATACCTATCTGAAAATGAGGTTGATGTGATTTTAACCGATCAGATTATGCCTTATATGGATGGGATAGAATTTCTGGAAAACATCAAAGATATTCAGCCTCAGGTTGCAAGAATACTACTTACGGGAGTTGTAAATCAGGAAGTTATGCTTAAAGCGATTAATAAAGTTAACATTTATCGCTTTCATGAGAAATCTGACAACTTTGACGCCCTCAAACTTGATATAGACAATGCCTTTAAAATGATAGAAACCTACAGAGAGAAGGAATTCTATCAAAAACAGATGCTTGAGGCTAGTGAAAAATATAAAATCATTTCTGAGAATGTACCTGCTCAAATTATTCAAACAGACTTAAACGGTACTATTCAAGAAGTTAATAAAGATTTTGGCTCCATTAAAACCGACTCTATCGGCCGAAATATACTTGAATTTATTCCTGAAAGTGAGGCGAAAAGCTTTCAGGAAGCTATGCAAAAGGTAGGTAGAACAGGTAGATACCTCCATATTGTAACCAGAGCCTTTAACTTTTATGAAAACTATAACTGGCACAGCACGATAATTGGGCTGCTGCATTCAAAAAACCATAATACCAAGGGCTATCTTATGGTAACAGAAGATATTACTGAAAGAGTAAATAATGAGGAAAAAATAATGTCTGCAGTTATTGAAGCTGAAGATCGTCAGAAAAGCAGAATAGCCAGAGATATACATGACGGACTTCAACAGACACTAACAATAGCATTGATGAATTTTGAGTCAGTAGGTAACATATTTGAATTGCTGCCTAAAGACAAAGCCGAAAAGTACATGCGTGCTTTTCAACATTTAGAACAAGGCCTTCATGACACCAGAAACATTGCATACAGTTTAATTCCTAAAGCTGTAGAAGACTTTGGCTATATTGAAACAGTAAAAAGCCTTCTTGAAGAATTAAATGATAGTTTTGATATAAACTTCAACTTCTATACAAATTTAAAAGATCGGATAGAAAGCCAGAGCATTGAGTATAATCTATTTAGGATTACTCAAGAGTCAATCAACAATATTCTTAAATATGCCGAGGCCCATGAGGTTTTCATTCAACTCATAAAACAGGATAATTTATTACAGCTCACCATTGAGGATGATGGAAAAGGCTTTGATTATGATGGAAGCATTTCTTCAAAAAGTACCTCAAGTTTCGGCTTATTTAACATGCAAAAACGTGCTGAAAGTTTATCCGGTAAAATGATTATTGATTCCACTCCTAAAAAGGGAACGCTAATTTATGTTGAAATACCATTGAAATAGAACCCAACTCCCTGAATTTCAGTTTAATTTTACTATTTTAAGAATAACTTGATGTAATTAATTAAAATGGATGCGGGGTATTTCATTAATAATCATTTTTCTGATAATCACACAAGCTTCCCACTTAGGCTTTTCACAGGGAAGTGAGCTCTCATTATTTAACAATAAAGCTGATAAATTCTGGCATTCAAATTTGGATTCTGCTTTCTACTACGCTGAAAGGGCCAATGAATTATCAAAAAGCAGCAACGATATTGCAGAAGTTTGTAGAGCTAAAGCCAACATGGGTATTATGGCCTATACGAAAGGAAAATATAAAAAAGCTATCCTTTTTTATGACAGTGCATTAGCGCTGGCTAAAAATAACCACCTAATACATGTACAATTTTCTTTACTGAAATCTACAGCTTTAAGAAATCAATCAAACTACAAGCAAGCCATAGGTTTTCTACAAAATGAAATTAAAGAATTTACCAATGAGGATCCAGATTACTTAAAGTTGAACCGCACGCTCTTATCCTTATATGTTGAACTCGGAAGAATAAATGAAGCACAGGAAATAATCAACAGTATAGAGCAATTAAATTCCAAAGCCCCTTTTGCTGAGCTAACTAATTATTACATGATAAAAATGAAATACTATGGTCGTATTTCTGATTTTAAAAAATCTGATAGTTTGGCAAATAAATTATTAAGCTTATTTGACTCTACCAATAACAAACTTGATAAATCATCGGTATTACTCCAATTAGGCAGTAATGCAATGGAAATCAGCAACTTTGATACTTCATTTTACTTTCTTAAAGAAGCCAAATCAATAAATGAAAGTATTGGATATAACTATGGCATTGCTGAAACCAACAGATTAATAGGCAGTCTTTATTCATATTTAAATGACTTCCAGACGGCAGCAGAATTTCTCTATAAAGCATTACAGGTGTTTGAGAAAAATCAAAATAGAAATGAGGTTCAGAAGGTCTATTATGAATTGGGATGGATTTATTATTCGCGTGAGCTTTATAAAAAGGCAGAAGAATATTTAAGGAAGTCGATAAATATATCAGAGGAAATTGGAAACCTGGACTACTTGGGAAAAGCTTATAATGCTTTAGGAAATGTCTATTATGAATTAAACGATTACGAAGAGTCACTTAATAACTACCTAAAATCAAGCAAATTCCGAAGTGAATCAAAAGACCTGATCGGTTATGCTGCAAGTAAGTTTAATGCAGCTATCGTGTATGATGAAATCGGTATGGATGAAAAAGCAATCGAGATATACCTGGAAACTTATTTAATTGATAAACAACTTAATAATCAATTAGGGATGGCTATTGGAGAGTACTATTTAGCCCGGTTTTATCTTGAGAATGATAGCCTTAATAAAGCAATACAATATATTGATAAGGCTGTTGAAAAACTTGATGCACTAAAAATTAAAAATGAGCAATTAGAAGCCTATTCTATAGCAAGTGATATATATGAAGAAACTGGCAATTTAAAAAAAGCCAACTTCTATTTAAGATCTTATTTAAAACTTAAAGAGGCAGTCTTTCTTGAAGAAGAGAAAAGTACCATTGATAAATTAGAAGCAAAATACAAACTGGACAGTTATGAACAACAAATAAAAATCCTAAACCTTGAAAAAGAAAATGCCCAAAACGAGCTCAACCTTAGGGAAAACACTATTGCCAATCAACAAATGCTAATTTATATATCAATAGCAGTTTTCATATTATTAGTGCTGTTACTTTACATAACTTTAAGATTTCTTAAAATAAGGTCTAAAACCAACAAAAAGCTTACAAAATTAAATAAGGAGATAAGCGAAAAGCAAGAAGAAATAATATCCCAAAGTGAAGAATTACAAGCCGCTAATGAACAAATAAAGCAATTTAACCTTAAGCTTGAACAAAAAGTACTAGAGCGAACAAATGAATTGGTTCAAGCTCAAAAAGATTTAGACCTATTTTTTTATAAGGCTTCACATGATTTTAGAGGCCCCTTAACAACATTCATGGGGATAAGTCAAGTAGCGAAAATGAGCATATCTAATACTGAGGCACTCGAACTCTTTAAGCGCGTGGAGAAAACGGCTAAAAAGCTGGATAAGATGGTCAGGAAGCTTCAATTCATTAGTCTTTTAAATGCTCAAGATATTAATACTCTTAGCAAAGAAGACATACAAACTGAAGAAGTTTTTAGTAAGATTAAGAAGGATGTTCAATCTACTTCAAGAGGTTCAAATATTGAAATTAACTGTAAAACTAATACAGATAAAATCTCTTTTTATCAGGAACATCTTGAGATTATGATTGAAGTATTGGTGGAAAATGCCATTACATTCAATAATAGTCCCGTTCCCGTTATTGATTTAGAAATTAGTATCAGCGAAAAATCACTCGTGATAAAAGTAAAGGATAATGGGAATGGAATTCATCAGGCGGAATATTCACAAATTTTTGAGATGTTCCATCGTAACTCAGCCGAGTCTAAAGGTAACGGATTAGGACTGTTTTTATTAAAAAGACTGGTAACCTATTTAAATGGCGACATAAAACTATCAAGTGAAATAGGCGAAGGAACGGAATTCACACTGATATTTCCTTATAACTGATTATAAATTTGAATCGTAACATTTTCCCACTCAATGGGTTTTCTAATCATACTTTTTAAATAACTATTTTTTATGGATACTAAAGAAGCATTTAAAACCAGACTAGAGGCACAATTAGAAGAATGGAAAGCTGATTATGATAAGCTTGCAGCAGAAACTAAGGGGCAATATGCTGAAGGCGCAATTGAAGGGTCACCAGAATACAAAGAGCTACAAAGCAAGATGGAAGATGCCAAAACCAAGTTAGAAGAGCTGCAAAATTCCAGCGAAGATAAATGGGAAGCAATCAAAGCAGATATGGAAAGTACATGGAGTGGCTTAAAATCTAGCTTTGAATCAGTTAAAAGGAAACTTCAGGAATAAAATAAAAGGCTTCGATGGAAGCCTTAATTATTTACTTACACTTATCAGTACCAGAGAAAAAAAATCTGTATAGAATTATATTTTAAGATTTAGGGAATAGGTAGTACTTTAGTTTAAAATATTCTTATTTCCTATTGGTCTCACCTAATCCCATTTTAACCACAATCATTTTTGTATTTGCTTTACAGGCTCTGCTGTTAAGTGTTCTTCTGTTGAGAAAAAAACCGCGTAACCTTTCCAACATATTTCTGGCACTACTGGTGTTTTTCTTTGCCTTAATGGCTCTAAATATTGCCTTAGTAACAGTTCTCCGTAGTTACGATCTCTTTCATTTATTCCGCTATGTCCAGCTTGAGCTAATGTTTGGCATAGGTCCTGCAATATATTTCTACACCAAAAGTATTACTCAGCCCACATTCAAATTTTCCAGGAAAGAGCTTATCCATTTTATTCCTGTTACACTTGAATTTATTTTCTACAGAACCTCATTTTACCGACTGGGTGCCGATGGCTTATATGAGGCAACGCCACATCCTTACACTAAAATATACCTGATTGAACAATGGCTGGGGATTATTTCCATCACTGTTTATACGCTACTTTCCTTGCAACTATTCTTTCAGCATCAAAAAGGGCTCAAAAAACACTATTCCAATTTGGAGAAGAAGACATTAAAATGGCTTAGAACACCACTTCTTATTTACTCTGGTTTCTGGATTGGCTGGAATATTTTGACAGAAATTGACCGCTTTGCTTTTGACAGAGCGTATAAAGAAGCATACTTTCTACCTACTTTTGTTGGGCTGGCGATAGTCACCTGCTGGATAGGATTTAAGGGTTATATAAAATCACAAGTGGCGCCACCAACTCATGCAACTGTTAAAAAAACAAAGTTTGACAGTAATTCTCAACATCAGGCTTTAGCAAAAGACATTACCAAACTAATGAGTGAACAAAAGCCTTACCTTGATGCGGACCTGGACCTGAGTAAACTTTCTGAACTACTCGAAGCTAACCCTAAGCAAGTTTCAGCAGCCATCAATCAGCACTTTGAAAAGAACTTTTACGAATACATCAACAGCTACCGCGTAGAGGCTTTCAAAGCACGAATGACACAAGCAGATAGCGACAAACTCACATTACTCGGTCATGCCTTTGAATGTGGTTTTAAGTCCAAATCTACTTTCAACCATGTATTCAAAAAAATAAGCGGAAAAACCCCGAGTGATTACGTTAAACAACTAAAAAAGGAGTCCGAAAAGAAGCAGTCGGTCGCTTCACAAGCTTGATCATCATACTTTTGTTGGAAAATACTTATACCAATTTTATGAACAAGCGTATTTACTTAATCATCTTTTTGCTCATCGCGGGCCAATTAAAAGCTCAAGACAAATTCAGTAAAAAGGTAGTACTCGAAGATTTAGCCTTTTTGAAATCGTCTTTGGAAGAAACGCACATTAATCTATATGCCTATACTTCAAAAGAGGCATTTGAAAAGAATTATGAAGAAGTTTGCGCTTCGATCACCAAAGACAGTTTAAGTCTTTTGGAAGCAACTTCTCTTTTTCAGCACGTCATCACAAAAGTTAACAATGGTCATACAGAAATCTCATTCCCCGGTCAGGCATATGGTGCATATGCCTATGCAGGCGGAACCATCTTCCCTTTAGAAATTGCCTTTGAAAATGGGAAATCACTTATTCGAAAAAACTGGTCCGATTATGAAGATATTGAAATTGGTTCTGAAATAATCAGTATTAATGGCCAATCCATTGAATCGATTCTGACGAAAATCTATCCGTATATTTCAGCTGAGCGTGAATACTTCAAACTGGCGAAAATAGAGCTATTTTCCTTTCCACGATTATACTGGCAAGTATTTGGCGATCAAAACCATTTTGAAGTTAAAATTAAGACAGATGGAACCACAAAAGCCTATTCATTAAAAGCCATTGATCTCATTAATGGATATGAAATGAAAAGGACTGAGATTATTACAGGAAATAAGGAACTCAAATTTTTGGATAAGACTGCATACATGGCCATAGGCAGTTTCGGAGGCGATGAAGCTGAATTTAAATCATTTATCGACTCATCTTTTACTGAAATCCGTAAAAAGAAAAGCCAAACGCTAATCATTGATTTACGCAACAATAATGGGGGAAATGATTCCTTCAGCGATTACCTGGTTTCATACATCGCAGATAAACCATTCAAGTGGAATTCAACTTACACGCTAAAAACTAGTGCATTTCTTAAAGAGCATATCAGGCAAAATTATGATACTACCCAAGCCATATGGAAAGCAGCACTCACTCATAAAGATGGTGAAATTTATCCATATGACTTCGGGGCATATGAACCACAACCTGCTTCCAAACGGTTTAAAGGAAAGGTTTATGTGTTGGTGAACCGCCAGTCATACTCACAATCGACTGTAACAGCAGCTCAAATAAAAGATTATGGTTTTGGCACCATTGTGGGTGAAGAGACTGGTGAATATGCTTCTTTATATGCTTCTATTTTTTCCTACTCGCTGCCTAACACCGGAGTGGAGGTACATGTGCCCAAAGGTCATATGATTCGTGTAAGCGGTCGTGAAAAAGAACAAGGTGTTATTCCTGACATCATCATCAAAGATCACTTACTGGATGAAAAAGATGAAGTGTTGGACACTTTAATTAAAAAAATTAAGGAAATAGAATAGTATATGCTATTTATTTACACTTCTCAGCACTCAAATTCTGATGTCCTCTCCCATCTTTACATTTCCAGGCATGTTTGATTTCTGCCACTTGCCAAACGGTGCCTCCAAGCTTTAATCGAATCCAGTAATATTCATCATCCAATGAATCATCAGGTAAATTAAGCTTTTCAATAATGACTGCTGCATCAGTAATTAATTCATTACCGCTTAGGCTTTTAGCAACCATATTGACATTTGGCGCAATCATCTGCTGACCAGCAACTCGTAAGGCTATGCTTAACGGACTGTATGCCCATGGTAAACGAACAGACATAGCCTTTTGGATACTCTCATTATATGGAGCAACTTCTATCTTTTCACCATTATCTTGAATTGCCTCTTCATATGACCACAATTCGTTGTTAAGTTCTTTTTCATTTTGTGACTTACCAGAATCACATGCAACCAGAAAAATTGTTATTGCTAAGAAGAATAGACCACTTCCTTTCATCATAGTTTTATACAATTAATAATATACTTTTAAGCTTTGTGTTGTATTAGCACTGCTTAACCTGAATTTAGCTTCTTTATACTTCGGAGCACTAAAAGTGTTTACGGCATTATTACTTGCCCCATAGCCTTCCTGTGGTATACCCATCATGTTAGTATCCATATCTCCGCTATCATTTTCATCATGTAAAAAAACTATAGCATATTCACCAAAAGGCACATTATCGAATATAATTTTCTGATTTGTTTTATCAACTTTTACCTTTTTAGATTTAACTGCTCCACTTGCATCATCAGGAAATTTATCAGCACTATTAAAAAGAGAAATTAACAGGTGACCTTTTGAGTTTCTCAATGGCCCTATTAGTACAGTTATATTTCCATTCTGGTCCTGCGCTTTTATTTCGGGTAAAAAAGACGCACAAAAAATTAAAGTAAAAACAAGTACAAGTCGTTTCATCAGTTCTGGGTTATGGTTAAAATATTATTATTTATGTCAATATTAATTTTTCCTAGTCGCTCCAATACATCAATATTAATCAGCATTGCTCTGTTTAAATCATCTGACACCTTTGCTTTCACATTTTTTAATTCGCGAGTACCAACCTTAAGGCTATTTATATTGAAAGTATGAGGAGCTCTAAATGGCTTTTTTGGGTCAATAAATTCATAATAGTTACCTTCTAACCACTCTTTATATCCGAGCGTTTTTGTTTGAATTAATGTTTTGGCTATATCCTTTGAGATCAGAATTTCATCTGATGTTTTTTCAAGACCAACATAAATTTTTAATACATCATTAATCAAAATAGGCAATTCAACATTTCCTGAATCATTTTGCTGTATAGGAATACTTATGTGATTTCTGGTAAATAGTGCCTCATCAAAGGATTTATCAATCTTAGTCACATCATCAGCTTTTTCAGGATAAATCATTTTAAACTCATCAATTGACCAATCAGACCAGTAAAGGATAAACTTTTTGTCTCCAAATACAATCTTAATATTTTCTAATAAAGGTGATGATGGTAAACCAGCATTCCATCTGCCTTCATATATCTTTTCTTCACTTGGTGCAATAATGCCTTTTAAGTCTCCATATAACCACTCAGGCTGTTTCCCATCAATATAAACCAGCTTGTAAGCATCATTCTCCCTTGCCAAAACCACGGTATAAGAATTTGAACCAGAAGACAAGGAGTAAACACCTTCTATATCTTCACGGCCTTCTTCATTCCATTTTGCTTTTAACGAATCAAGTTCAAACTGTGCATAAGCACTTCCGGAAAACAGCAGAAAAAGCACACAGATAAATATTCTCATTGATTTAAATAATTAATTTCGAAAGATTGATAACAGTATTACTTGCACTTATGTACTATGTAAAGCTAGCCTAATTTTGTTAACAATGAAAACCCCTAAAATCCAAAAAGATTCTATCAAGTAGTATTTTATAGCCTTGAAGGCTACGATAATTACGAAAACAAGACTTTAATTTCTATTATCTCTGATAATATTTCTTAGTTTTGTCGGTATTCAAAAAATTCAATTCGAACAACATATACATAATTACCAACTATTCATATGCAAGAAGTTAACAATTTCCTCATACTAATAGACAGCTTTATTGGTAGTGCAGCATGGTTTCCTTACGCACTATTAGGCACAGGCTTGTTTTTTACTATTTACTTAAAATTCCCTCAGGTACGTTTTTTCAAGCATGCAGTACGTATTGTAAGTGGTAAATTTGATAGGGATGATTTACCGGGTGATACTTCTCACTTTCAAGCGCTTGCTACAGCACTATCTGGCACAGTAGGTACCGGTAATATTGCAGGTGTTGCTTTCGCTATTCACTTAGGTGGACCGGCTGCTTTATTTTGGATGCTTGTGACAGCGGTATTGGGTATGTGTACAAAGTTTGTAGAGGTTTCTCTTTCACACAAATACAGATCAAAGCTTGATGATGGTACTATGGCAGGTGGCCCTATGTATTATATGAGAAATGCCAACTTTAAATTCAACGGTAAAAAGGTTAACCTAAAGTGGTTAGCTGCCATTTTTGCCTTTGCAACAGTGCTTTCCTCATTCGGAACAGGTTCTTTGCCGCAGATTAATAGTATCTCAAGTACCATGTTAGCTACTTTTGGTATCGATCAAATCATAACTGGTGCTGTTTTAGCAGTTTTCTTAGGCCTTGTGATTATTGGAGGTATTAAAAGAATTGCCGCTGTAACATCTAAGTTAGTGCCAGGTATGGCGATCATTTATTTTATTGGTGCCTTTGCAGTTATATTTTATAATTATGAGAATATCATTCCTTCATTAATGGCTATTTTCGGTGACATCTTCACTGGATCAGCTGCAACAGGAGGTTTTATTGGTGCTAATTTAGCTTTTGCATTTAACAGAGGAGTTAACAGAGGTCTTTTCTCTAACGAAGCAGGTCAAGGTTCTGCTCCAATTGCTCACGCTTCAGCTAAGGCAAACGAACCGCTATCAGAAGGTATGGTTGCTATTTTGGAACCTTTTATTGATACCATCATCATTTGTACAATTACTGGTTTGGTTTTACTTTCTTCTGGTGCATGGAACGAGAAGCATGTAAATCAATTTGAGTATTCTGAAATTGAAATTCTGGATAAAAACTACGCTGAATCCAATGTTGAGGCAAAGGAAAAAATTTACAATCACTTGAACGATGAGGAAAAATTACCACGCTACAATGGTGATTTGGTAGTTGAAAATGGCAACATAACAAATACTGAAGATTTTACCTTCATACACTCAAGGTCGTTTGCTGATAACATTAAAGTTTACAAGAACGAGGGTTTAATAGAGGAAGAGCTATTTGATGGAATTATTAAAGTTGCTGGTGGTAATATTGCACCGGATCAGGATGTTAAGTTCATTGGTGAATCTCTTGTACATAGTGCACCATTAACCGCATTAGCCTTTAAGCGAGGATTCTTCGGAGAATGGGGTCAATATATTGTATCAATTGGTTTGTTATTATTTGCCTTTAGTACGGCTATCAGTTGGTCTTACTATGGTGATAGAGCCATGACTTATCTGTTTGGCCCTAAGTCAGTAGTATATTATAGAGTTGTATATGTGGTAGCATTTTTCTTTGCTTCTTTTCAAGATACAACTATTATATGGACGTTATCAGCAATTACCATTGCCCTAATGACGCTTCCTAACCTGGTAGGTATTATCTGGTTAAGAAAAGACATGAAGAATACCATTTCGGAATACGGAGATTTCTTTGAGGAGAACTTCCCTGGAGAGAAACATCCGAAATTTAAATAAGGATAAGTCATACCTATAACAACAAAGAAGGGCTACTGAAATCAGTAGCCCTTCTTTGTTAATTCCTAATCAGAATTAACAGCTTGTGCTTTAAACGGTTGATAAATACTGCTTAGAATATCATATAATAAGCAGTATTATCAACATTGATTAGAAAATCAGCTCTCTCTACATACTTTTTAAGTTTTTTATCAGTAATGCTAATTCCTGCCTGGCTACCTTCATAAACAAGCTCTCCATTAGCATCAAGGATCGTCACCTTAGTATCATTTGAACAATCAATAATTCCTTCCTCCTTTAACATCTCATCAAAAAGCTCAAACTCTTCATTCTTTTGTATCTCAGCTATAAGTTTTTCAACCTCCACAGATTTTTTCACTTTCTCTTTTTTACCTTCTTCTCCAGAAGTACCATTTGCCATTAAATTTGCGCTAAAAAACACACACATAATCAATGTGATGATTCCAGCTTTTCCGATAGTTTTTAAATTTTTCATTTGACTAACAATTAATATTTACATCTTGTATAGCTAAGACGCTGCCAAATTTATTATAGTTGCACATAGCCTTAAAATTGGTTTAAAGGCACATTTTCGGGATGCATGGTGAATTTTGTGTTCACAAATGAACAGCTAGTTGTCTGCTAACGACCATTAACAGACTATTTGCAGTAACATGCTTTAGCTAAACCTTGAAATAGTTCGCTTGATAGGGGTGTAATATGCTGAACCAAAAAGATTAAGATGTAATAAAAGTGGATACAAATTATAAATTTCCTTTCTATTAATAAATCCATGCTCTAAAGCATTTGATTCTTCATAACTCTTATAAAATGTTGAATCAAAACCTCCAAACAAATATGTAAAGGCCAGATCCGTTTCAAAATGACTGTAATGAATAGCTGGATCAATTAAAGTAGGTCCGAACGCATTGTTTGCTATGAAGTTACCGCTCCATAAATCCCCGTGAACCAAACAAGGTCGAACTTTAGGAAAGATATTATCAGCTTCTTTTAATAACTTCTCGAATAAAGCTATATCGTTTTTATTTAAGCTACCGCTATCAATAGCTAATTTCAGTTGTGGCTTAATACGTTGATTAATCCAGAAGTTTGTCCAACTTTCATCTTGCGTGTTATGCTGCTTTAGACTACCCAGATAATTATCTTGATACCACCCAAATGCATCAGCTGTTGATTCTTTATGCATAGCAGCAAGTTGGCTCCCAAATTTTTCCCAAAAGGCTTTACCTACCTGTTCATTGGCAATAAAAGGCAGTACTAATATCTCATAATCATCAACTATCTCAGATAAAACTATTTTAGGAGTATTAATCTGATTTGTATCAGCAATAGCTTTTAATCCTTCTACTTCAAAAGTTATGATGTCAGGATAATGCTTATGATGATTAAACTTTAGAAAGTATTTTCTATGGCTTATCTCAAAAGCAAAAGCACTATTAATACTACCGCCTGTAACCGACTGAAATGAAAGTTTGCTAGTCTTAAAGAAATTCTGAAGTCTTATTTGTATGGTTTCAGGAATCAAGAAAAGCTGTTTGTTTTTGTTTTGAGCTGTATAAACCTATCTGTGATGGCAAATAATAATAAAGCAGATAAGGCATAAATCATATATTTAGCTCCATTGCTTTTAAGAAAGTCAAAATCAAATGTTCTGGATAAGAGCTCGCTGTCAATAAAGAAGTAGGCACTACTTATGATAGCGATGAGCGCAACTAAAGCCAGTAAGCTCCAAAGTGCGCTTGCATGAAAGAACACTCCTTTTGGTGATCCTTTTGACTTTAAATTACTGAATAGACGACTATTAAAGTCTTCATTCAATTGATATTGAGAAGACCTAGCTTTTAAGATTGCTTCAATATTTTTATCCAAATTGTCTTTCATCACTTAATAAAGTTTTAAAAAGTCATTATTGTTTTAAGCTCATCTGAAGAAAATCTTTTCTCAAGTATAGTGCTTAGCTTTTTACGTATTCTATGAATCTTGACCTTCGCAGTTTCAGCCTTAATTCCGGTTATTTCTTCAATTTCTCTTAAGTTCAGCTCTTTCAGATAATAGAAATTAATTAATGCAGACTCAATTTCGGTTAAATCTTTTAGAGCTATTTCTATCACATAATTAACATCTGATTCTTTTAGTTGGTCTTCAGACTTAACATGATGTTGGTCATTAATCTCTTCCTTATAAGGTTTATGTTTTCGTAGGTGCATCAAGGCTAATCGGTATGCTATGGTATATAACCATGTTGAAAATTTAGCCTCCCCCTTAAATGTATGCAGTTTATCATAAGCTTTAATGAATACATCCATTGTTAGTTCTTCGGCTTCTGGCTGATTTTTTACAATGCTCAACACCAGATTATATATAAATTGCTTATGCGCATCTACTAGCGGCTCATAGGCTCTTACCTCTCCGGCCAACACTCGCTGTATGCTTTTATTTATCTGCTCTGCATTCACTTTTTATATGATGCTGATTTTATTCATCAAGTTACAGATATATTTAACTTTTTTATTTTTAGAATTATCAATAAAAAATATGAGCTGCTGTAACCGAACCTTAAGGGCACGCATCAAAGCATTTGAAACTAAACTACAAATAAAATGCACAACGACATTGCACTTCTAATACCAATTTTTGCCATACTTGGTGGAATCACCATGATCATTTTCATCAGAAGGTATGAGTACCTGGAAAAACAACAGATGATTGAAAAAGGTATGGATCCTACAGACTTTATGAAAGTTAAAAAAAGCAGTGGCTGGGGAGCAGTTCGCTTTGCGTTCACTGCAATTGGAGTAGGATTAGGAATATTTATTGCAACTATTCTTAGAGATAGCGGAATGGATGAGGACACAGCATTCCCTGCAATGATTTTAATAATGGGTGGTATAGGCTTGCTAGCTGGAACTCATTATGCTAAAAAACAAGAAAATAAGGAAAGCCATTAAATAGTATCTAGTAGTTATAATAAGTATTCTAAAAGCACTGATAGCAAGCTTAGCTAAACAGTGCTTTTTTATTGGTTTGAAAATAATACCCACTAATAAATCTCTTATTTTATATGAAACAACTCTCAACTCATTAACTATTTACTTTGGGAATGAAGGCTTTTATTCTATTTTTGCACAAAACTTAAAATGAGTATAAATGAGCGTTTTAGTAAATAAAGATTCAAAAGTAATTGTACAAGGATTTACGGGTTCAGAAGGATCATTCCATGCCGAACAAATGATTGAGTACGGAACCAATCTTGTAGGTGGTGTAACTCCTGGTAAAGGCGGACAAAAACACCTTGGCAAACCAGTATTTAATACAGTAGAAGATGCTGTAAAAGAAGCAGGAGCTAATGTATCAATTATTTTTGTACCACCGGCATTTGCAGCAGATGCTATTATGGAAGCTGCTGATGCAGGTATTAAAGTTATCATCACCATTACAGAGGGTATTCCCGTAAAAGACATGATGAAAGCTAAAACCTACATTCAAGATAAAGATGTTACGTTAATTGGCCCTAACTGTCCGGGAGTTATCACTCCTGAAGAAGCTAAAGTTGGTATTATGCCAGGCTTTGTTTTCAAAAAAGGAAAAATCGGTATTGTTTCTAAGTCTGGTACATTAACTTATGAGGCTGCTGATCAAATCGTGAAAGCTGGTTTCGGTATTTCTACAGCAATCGGTATTGGTGGTGACCCAATAATTGGAACTCCTACTAAAGCTGCTGTTCAAATGCTAATGGAAGATGACGAAACTGAGGCCATCGTAATGATCGGTGAAATTGGTGGTAATTACGAAGCTGAAGCTGCTAAATGGATTAAAGAAACAGGTAACAAAAAACCTGTGGTAGGATTCATCGCTGGTCAAACTGCACCTCCGGGTAGAAGAATGGGGCACGCTGGCGCCATCATTGGTGGTAAAGATGATACTGCTGAAGCTAAAATGAAAATTATGGATGAGTGCGGAATATTTGTAGTGAAATCACCTGCTGATATTGGTGAAACTATGAAGAAGGCTCTAGGTAAATAAAGAAAGGAAAAGAGTACTAAGTATTAAGTACAAAGATTTAAGGATTAGCTGTGGCTAATCCTTTTTTTATGTATAAAATTCCTTAACGCAGAAAAATCATAAGAAGCTGATAATCTGTTTATTAACACAGCGAATCAACTAGTAAAAAAATATTTTAAAATATTTTATCAATAGTGGGTTACCTTTTGTCTGCGAAGGGTATATACTTATACAAACACACAAATTTTATTCATACACCTGTTTAACACGGAAAGCCCTCTTTGAAAAAGGAGGGTTTTTCTTTTTATAGCCTTGTCTCGTCCTGAAATAGCGTTACACAAAAGAATGTGTAATGAAAGAATATGTAAAAAGAACCCAGAAGGACTACAGTTTATCCTTAAAGCTTCAAGTAGTTTGGGAAGTTGAATCAGGTGAATTGT